>OZ220492.1:0-3447419 GCA_965116185.1 Caldilineaceae bacterium | reverse complement strand
GGCCAATCCAAGGGGCCGCCCTCACGTCTTGCATATCATACAAACCGAAGGGTAGAGTCACGACTGAACCCGCCACAATACCCAGGATCGGAGCCCACAGCCGCCACTGGGGCGGGGCGCGCAGCACGAGCGTCACGATGATGACCAAGGTCACCAGAGCCGCGATAAGTGGAGCGAACGCGGGGGTACCTTCCGGGACTTGCGACAGGGTATCAAAGACAATCGGCATGACCGTGACGGCGATCAGCATGATGACCGTCCCGGAGACCACGGGCGTGAAGATACGGCGCAGCCACGAGAGCCGGGCGGCCATGGCGAACTGGAACAGTGCGGACACGACGACGAGGCTGGCCATGGTGGTCGGGCCACCTTGAGTCAGGGCCGAGACACAGACGGCAATGAAGACACCGGATGTACCCATGATCAACACATGGCCTGCCCCGAAGCGTCCAAGGCGGGCGGCCTGTAGGGCGGTGGTGATGCCACTGATCAGCAGGGCAGCGAAGGCGGCCCACGACACATACGCCATGGGCTGTTCTGCGATCTGAGCAACAATGGCGACGGTGATGACGATAGGGGCCAACACGACTAGGGCAGACTGGAAGCCGACCCCCAAGGTCACGGGCCTAGGCGGGTTTTCATCCGGTTCAAAGCGGATACTGTCGTTGATGTGTTCTGCGTCCACAGGCTTATTCCTCAACCGTGAGTAGGGTACGGTCCACCTATTAAGAATGTCCTATGACGGTATTTCTGCCAAATCGAACCTTGTTCACGGGGTATCACAGTACTGCACGGCAACGCCGTGCAGCGTGCCGCCATCTCCCTACCGCGGACTACCTGTACACCCGCATGTTCGGCACCGCATGGAGAGCAACGTGAAGACACCGAGCACAACGCACCACACCGGCCGACAGCATGGACGGGACCGATTGTCCGCATGGATATAGCTGCCCCGAGATGATAATAGCGTGAGCCGTGTGCGGGAGAGTACCCCGATGACTCTACCCACGTCTAACAACACAGTCAAAGAGCGTCCTCGGCAAGTTACCCGTGTGCAAGCCCCGGATATCCCTGCTTTATGAGGTGGGCCGTGTGGGACCCGCCTAGAGCCACGGTGTGGCAGCCGGGTCTGCCGTGCAATAGGCAGATAGGACCTTGTTGATACCGGTCGCAATATTGTGGCAATCCTGGGGTGAATACCACTGGTCAAGTGGTACCGACACTTCCCGCTTGAATAGATCATCAGCTACAGGACAAGTCCCTTGGATGTAGTTGATGGCGCTGCCCCCGGTACGATACGCTTCCGTGCCGCAAGGCCAATCGCTAGTGGCTGTGCCGATGATGGGGAACATATCCGCGTAGACGTGCCAGTCCGGTGCCGCATTCTCACCACGGCTGCGGGCCGGAATGCCCTCCGCCTTGAGTGCCGTGGCGATCTGCTGCCCCAGGGCGAGGGTGGCCGGGAAGAAGCGCAATAGGTAGCCAATTTCACCCGCGGGATCGTTGAGTTTCTGGGGCACAATCTCCGTGTAGGTCCCAAGGGCCCCTAGGATGCGCATCTTGACTTGATGAAAGCGCCTGACGATGCCGTTCAGCTTGCGCAGCTGGACCACATCTACCGCTGCCTCCAGTTCTGACATCCGGTAGTTGGTGCCAACAAACAGTTCCCCTGCATAGCGGTCCGGTGCAAAACGATCCGGACGCCAGAGCCCACCGCCCTCAGCAAGCTGGTTAGCCCGTTCCCAAAGACGTTTCTCATCAGTGATGATCAGGCCACCCTCACCACCGCCGATGATTTTGTAGCAGGAGATACTGAAGCAGCCTAGATCCCCGAAGGTGCCTACGTACCGCCCTCGGTATTGACCGCCCGGCGACTGGGCGCAGTCCTCTACTACGCGCAGATTGTGCCGCCGTGCACTGTCCATGATTGGATCCATGTCACACACACTGCCCATGACGTGAGTGGGAGCAATAGCCACAGTGCGCGGCGAAATGAGATCCTCGATCCGGTTCGGATCAAGGCCCAGGGACGTGTCAACGTCGCAGAAGACCGGTATACCTTGGGCAAGGATCACTGCGGCGGCCGTGGCATAGAACCCGATGGCGGGACAGATGACCTCGGTGCTCGGTCCCACACCCGCGGCCACGAAGGCGCTGTGCAGGGCAGCAGTGCCGGAACTGACGCCCAACGCGTACGCTCGGCCGAACGTATCCCGCGCTAGCTGCTCAAATGCTTCCCCTTGTGGGGCTGGAGGATAGGCCGTGAGATATCGGCCCAGGTTGGGACCGGAGCCTACATCTGCATTGGCGATGACCGCACGGATTTCCTCCTGCACGGTACTGGAAAAACCAAACCGCGCGGCAAGGGCCATGAATTCATCCACGCCAATCTTAGGTTCGGCCTTGCCTTCAAGACACGCTACGGCCTGCGGTCCGCCATGCAGCGCGAGCTGTGGCTTGTCGTCCGGGTTCGCCATGCTTCTTTCCCCAGCTTTTTGTAGATCAGTCGTCATAGGCAGGGAGATCTTGCATACCCGGGTCCAGGTGCCGAACTTGCTGCCATACCGCTTCATAGGTGGTGGCTTCTAGGCCCCGGTCCCGCACATATTCGAAAAGTAGTTCCAGCATCTTCATCTCGGGATCAAAGCGGTCCAGCGACCACGGATGCCAGATCAGAGAAACGTAGGGCATATCAAGGGCCACGGCCCGGTCAATGAAAATTCGGTGAATGGCAAATTCCTCTTCCGGGGTTGTGATGGGACGAGCGGGAATGGCCTCCGGATAAGCCGGTGGCCAGGCTAGAATACGCTGTACGCGATCGGTCAGGTTGTGCGCCTTGAGCAAGTTTTCGTGCCAGCCATGCCCGGGAAGTTCCCAAAGAGTCGGAAAGCCGTCGTTGGCATAGGTGGACGGTTCTTCCAACAGAGCGGGCAGGGTGGTTTCCGGTCCCCAGAGCACGGAACTGACGTAGCGAAAGCCGGTATCCACCACAGCTTCCAGGAGCCACGAGTCACCACGTAGCCCATTAGCAAAACCACAGCCGGGACGCAAGCCACGACAGGGGCGCGCGAAGGTCTGTTCCACCCGTTCTTTACCTAGTCGTAGTTCCCGCAGACGTGCGGCGGGGCCGGGTGCGGGACCACAGAAGGGATGGTCGCGCAGCATCCGGTGTGAATAGGTGTGTGATGCCATTTCAAAGGCAGGCACATCGCCTAGCAGGGAGCGGTAGGCTGCTCCTTCCTCTTCCAAGCGTTGACCCACGAGGAAAAACGTGGCGGGAAAGTCAAAATGGGCATGAACATCACGGATGCGACCACAGGCAGCTAGACAGGCGCCCGGCATTTCAGTGTCGTACGCGGCAACAAATCGAGTCATGCGGCCTTCTCTCCAGGACAGGCAAATGGAACGGAAACGGCCCAATGTTGGAGCATAGCTTAGACCGGCACGCCCATGTGCACAGCCTGGACGACCGTACCGTGGCGTAGGTGTATCCGGTAGTGGTCAAGAACTGGAGGCTATTTACCGTAGCCCATACGCAGTCCCTCAACAAAGTAAGGCTGGAAAACGATGTAGATGACAAGTAGGGGCAATACGGTCAGTACGGATCCGGCCATGACCAGACCGTAGTTGATATTGAACTCACTTTGTACTGTGGCCAGCCCCACCACGAGTGTGCGCATCTCATTGGCCCGCAGGACAATGAGCGGCCACAGGAAAGCGTTCCAGGCGTTCATGACGGTAAAAATACCGAGTGCGGCCATGCCGGGGGTGGAGAGCGGCATGATGATCGTCCAGAAAATGCGCAGTTCACCGGCCCCGTCGATCTTGGCTACTTCAATGAGGGCGGTGGGTAGGCTACTTATAAACTGGCGCATCATGAAGATCCCGAAAGGGGTCGCCAGGCCTGGAATGATCAGAGCCCAGTAGGTATTGAAAAGACCGAGTAGGCGTACAATCTGGAAGGAGGGAATCAGCACAACGGCTACAGGCACCATCATAGTAGCCAAGAGCAGCGTGAAGAGTAGATCTCGGCCATAAAACTCTTTCTTAGCGAAGATGTAACCGGATAGTGTGTTCAGGAATAGGCTGCCGACGGTGATGAGGACCGTCGTGAAAAGGGTGTTAAAGAACCAGCGCGGGAAAAGGCCCCTTTGGAACACGAAAATGATTTCGTAATAGTTATCCAGGGAAGGATTATCCGGAATCAGGGTCGGCGGATATGTCATCATGGTGAAAGACTTCGTGAAGGAAGTTGATGCCATGAAAAGGAAGGGCACGACAGTCACCACGGACATGGCGATCACGATGCAATAGAACAAGCCCTGCCAGAGTCGGGTTGTCCGTTTGGTGCGCATGCCCCCGAAACTTGCCGTCATCGTTGTCTCCTAGCCAAGATCGCTCCTGTGTATGGCAACCCCGTGTCAGCCGGACCCCCATCGGAGCCCCCGCTGCGATCCGGTAATATCAGCGCCATTAGTACTCAATATCGCTGCGGAAAAACCGGAGTTGAATCAGTGAAAGAGTTAGGATCACCACTAGCAGCACAACACCCATCGTGCTGGCGAAGCCAATATTATCTGATTCGAAGGCCTGTTGGTACACGTACCAGCTGACGGTAGCGGTGGACCAGGCCGGGCCGCCCCGTGTCAGCACATACACGGCGTCAAACAGCTGGAAATTGAAGATGGTGGCCATGATGAAACAGAACCCTAGGGCCGGACGTAGCAGAGGCAGCGTGATGCTACCAATGATGCGCCAGAACTGGGCGCCATCAATGCGGGCTGCCTCATACATCTCACGTGGAATGGACTGCAGGGCGGCGAAGAGCACGATGACATAGAAGCCGAACCCTCGCCAGATCTCCATCATCACGATGGCAGGAATAGCATAGGCGGGGGTCCCCAACCAGTCAATGCCCGGGATGCCGAACCAGCCCAGAATGTGATTCAGCGGCCCAAAATCGCGATTGACGATGTAGGCCCATATATTGGCCGCAATCACAACGGGTGTAATCAGGGGAAAGTAAAAGGTGCCGCGAAAAAATCCCTGTCCCTTAGGGATCTGAAAGATGATGATGGCAACCACGATGGCTAGGATAATGACGGTGGGGACCGTCAGCACGGCATAGAAAGCGGTGTTTTTCAGCGTACGGAGAAAGATGGGATGCGTGGCGGCCCGGATATAGTTGTCAAGACCGACGAACGTCTTGGGCCCCAGCATGCTGCCCTTGGTCAGGGAGTAATAGACACTCCAGATCAAGGGCACCGTTGAAAAGCCGAAGATGATCAGAAGGCTGGGTGCAAGTAGAAGGTACCAAAACAGCGACTGACGTATCTTGCGCAGAGTACGCCGCCGGGCAAACGTTCTAGCCGTCGCATCCGGTGAGGTTTGCACTGCGGGGGAAAGTTCCATTATTTGTCCTGGGCCGGAAGCGGGTCCGGTGATCAGAGGCGACTGCGTGCCCTAGTTTCATGTAGTTGTAGAACTGTGGCAGTCCCATGTGCCCTGTCGGTATCACGTTGGACACACAGCGGGCCCACGCTGCCAGGGGACTGGAGACCTTATCTCCTGTCAATCACGCCCTGGGGGCTTGGACCTGCCCCCGACTGCGTAGACTGTGGTCCACCCCGACTAGAGTATCTATCCGTTTTCCCCATGCAGGCCAAGATATTGTTCCTGGCCTGCATGGGGGACAGAAGCATTCCCTCTCATCTAGGGAATAGTCGTCAGCGAAGGCTATTCGCCATCCAGAATCGGATTGACGGTGGCCTCCACATCAGCCAATGCCTGCTCTGCAGTCTTGAGACCACTCATGACCGCATGGGATTCCTGGACTAGCGAATTGGTGGCATCACGCCAGCGGATACTGATTTGGGTACCGACACCGTACCCTTTGTCCAGCCACGAAACCATCTCACCTACAATGGGATCCACATCCGCCTGCGGTGGTATGTTTTTCTTGAGCGGCAGCAGGTCCACGCTCTTCTGCACGTAATCCACCTGGATTTCATCGGTGGCTAGGTATTCCAGGAAGGTGAAAGCGCCATCGTTGGCGGCCGAACTGGAGGCCATGAACATAAAGCCTACATTGGCCCAACTGGCGTTTTGGCCATCTTCGGTCAGTTGGAGCATGGGGATGATGGCGAGATCCAGGTCTGGTGCTTCCGCCCGCCACTGCGCCTTAATCGCCGAATTTTCCTGCCAGACCATGCCGATTTGGCCCCCCAGGGCCAGGTCCCGGCGCTGATCGCCGGTGAAACCTACCGGCACGCTGGATTGATCGGCATGCGTGATGTCTTCCAACAGGGCCTGGAAGGCAGTGATGCCCCCTTCGGAATTGGCTGTGACCTGGGTTAGGTCGTCACTTAGCAATTTGGCCCCACCCGCGGCCAGCAATGGAATCATAACCACCCAGTTGGTGGAACTAGCGGGCACGTTGATACCGTAAGTACCGGCATCCGGATCCGTCATGGCTTGGGCGGCATGTCGGAATTCCTCCCAGTTCGTGGGTACGCTGAGGCCTTTGGCATTGAACATGTTCAAGTTGCACAGCCAACCTTGTACCACCCCCAAGAATGGTGCCCCCCATGTACTCCCCTTGTAGGTGGCGAGTTCCCAGGCAGACTCCACATAGTTGTCTTGCCAGTCAATGATCCGATCAGTCAGGTCTAGGATCTGACCCTGATTCACGTATTTGGGATACCATTCGTCAGGGAGATAGAAGACATCTGGCGGCGATCCGCCCGCAAAAGCAGCAGTGAATTGTTCGTCCACATTGCCCCAGGGAATGACCTGATGATCCACAGTGATGCCTTCATGGTTGTCCATGAAGTGCTGCAGTAGGGGTTCCCAGACCTCGGCGGCCTTGGCGCTGTGTGGCGGTTTCCAGTAAAGCACCTCCCAGGTAGCCTCACCCGGTTCCCCGGCAGTCCCGCCCTGTGGTCCCGCGGGGGCCGCACATCCTGCTAGGGCAGTTAAACCAGCGAATGCTCCCACAGCGGCAGTGCTTTGCAGAAAAGTACGCCGGGTCAAAAGGCGTTGGCTAAGTTTATGTGACATAAATTTGTGTGCTCCTATACAAACTAGCGATGTTTCTGATTGTAGAAAAGGAAACGTGGTACTGTCAAACGAAACAAAAGTTTCCTTACCAAGGCTCTGATATGCCTAGTCATGGCCCGACTAGGCAGTTGAGTGGTGGTAGAAGTTGTCTACCGGGCAGCCTCTGTGCGTCCGGCAGGATCAAATCTCCAGAATATCAGGGCCTGTTACAGTGGCAGCCTGTTCCAGGACTCCCGAAGCAGCTAGTGCCCCCAGCGTGGTGAAGGACGCACCGGGCTGTTTCCCAATATGTTCTGTCACGGCATCAAGAATCCGAAAGGTATGATCGTAGTCATCCGCGATGCCATGTGTATGCATCAGAATCACCGCGACAGGGCTTTCGGTCTGAATACGATCCACATCGCGGCAGGCCAGATCGATAAATTCAACACTGCGTGCGCCGGCCCCGTGCCAGGTGTATTCATTCAGAATAGGTACTTCAATGATCCCGTGATACCAGTGATAGGGGTGGTAAGGAATGGTGGTGACCCAATCCTGCTGTACTACGCCACTGTTGTGAGGTAAGTGCTGGTATCCCGTGCCGCTGATGTACATGCAGGTATGAAACTTGATGCCCACCTCCTGCAAGGCCGCGAACATGGCTTTGGAAATAGCCCCACAGGGGGCACGAAACAGAGTGGGTTCCACATCCAAGGCCTGGGTGAACAGAGCCATGCCTTCCTCGATCCGGGCACGGAGTCGGGGCACGGTATAACGTGACAGCATCTCTAGGCGGTGCTGATCAAATTCGGTCTGTAGTGTGGATAGGATGGAAGTGGCAGGCCATATAGGAGGTCCAAACTCGTAGCAGTTCGCATGCGTTAAACCGTGAAGCTGCAGATCGTGCCCCGCATCATGGGCGGCTGTAAGTGCTCTGCGCCATGCATCCGTAAGAGGTCGGTGGTGGGCCTTGGGCACGACAAACCAAGTGGATAGGAGGCCCCGCGATGTCAAGAAATCGGTAGTCCGCACCAGCGCTTCCACCATATCTCGGCCACCCATACCCGCGTCGTCAATACTCCAGACGTACTGTGTCATACATCCGTTGTCCTCGGGGCTCTGCAGCCCTCTGCAATCTGGCAGTGAATAAAATTATTATAGTTCTCTGTGCCTTAGGTCGTTCATGGATGATCAACACTGGGGAGAATGGTCCGCTGCACAAAATGCTCAAGCAGGACGGCTCAAGATCGAAAAAGCGGCGGGTTGTATACGCGTAAGGGAAACTATCAAAGCTGTCGGCAAGGGAGTATGCCCGGGACCCGGGAGCTATAGGCACAACTGCCCAAGTGCACCGTGGGCGCTACTAGGGGCATCAGCCACTGATTGGGATGCAGTCGCACCACGGCTGGAGTATGAAATGGGACTAGGACTATCCATATCTGCTGCCAAGACCTGCTAGCAAGTCCACCGCTTAGGCTTCTAGGGTGTTGTAGATTACTTTTACTCAATTGGGACTTGGCCTCATCGCTATTACCAACTTCCTACGCCCTAGTCTCCGCTCACTTTAGATCGGTAATTACGGTAGTTCGGATGCATTGCACAGGGGGAGAGTGAACACACCTACTTACTAGATAAGACAAAAACATCGTATAATGGGATCCGTGGGCACCACGGATGCTGGTGGTCTTATAGGCTGCGTGACCTGGCTGGTGACCAATTGCATTGTCTTACTATCGGACCATAGATGTGATAATCAGGATGTGCTAGCTGGCAGAAGGTATTAGGCTTCGGGCTGGGCTCCTGCGCGGTGTTGAAGTACTGTTACCTACGGGTACACAAAAAGGCTATAGGTCCGTTTGTTTTTAGCAAAGAAAACGAGGTAAACAAAATGTCTCAACTACAGTCGGGTCTTTCCGGTAGGCTGAATCGCCGCGACATGCTGCGGCTGACAGGTATGGGTATGGCCGGTCTCACCTTGGCGGCTTGTGCCGCACCTATGGCCACTACGGGTGATGGGGCGACTATGGCCCCGATCGACGTGATTGCAACCACCTCCATGCCGATCAATACGTTTGACAATTCGCTGGAACGGGCCAAGGAACAAATTCCCAACATCGCCCTGGAAGTGAACGCCAACGGTTGGGGTGAAGGGGGTTGGGATGGATACTCTGACACCCTACTGACACGTATCGCGGGAGACGAGCAGATCGATGTGATCATGATCGCGATCGAAGGGCTAGGGCTACTGGCCAACAAGAATATTTTGGTACCACTGGACGATTTCCTCCAGGCGGATGCGCCGGCACAGGAGATTCTACAGAATGATGTCCATGTCACCCTGCGTGAAATGTTGCAAGTGAATGGGCTCCAAATGGAATACCCCTTTTCTTGGAACAACATGGTCACGTACTACAACACGGCCGTCTTTGAGGAAGAAGGTCTGGAACCGCCGGCTGCCGATTGGACCTGGGAGGACTTTCTGGAAACCTGTGTCAAGGTAGCCCGGGTCAGTGGCGGTGCGGACGATCGCTTCGCCTATTCTTTCTGGGGTAGTGGCATGTTTGGTATGGCCGCGTGGTTCTTTAACAACAACACCTCGCCCCTGAGTGATGACTGGTCGGCGTCCAATCTGATGGCTCCTGAAGTCGCTGAGACACTCCAGTTTCTCGCTGATCTGATTCTGGAACATAAAGTCGCTCCCAACCCTGAGGGCTGGGATGAATGGGCCCAGTTCCATGCCGGGCACCTCGTCATGCGTACCTGCGGCCGGTGGTGTATCGGTAGCTCGCTGGAGGCTGAGTTCACGACCTATGACATTCAGTACCAGCCACACAGGGCGGGGCCTCTAAAGACGGTAGCCGGCACGGATGGCTGGGGCATCTCAAGTTCTAGCGAGAACCCCCAGGAAGCTTGGCAAGTGGTTAAGCTTCTGTCAGGTACGGAGGCGTCCTTGGACATGGTCCAGCTAGGAGGCAACATTCCTGCCCTGCGTTCCGTAGCAGAGATGCCGCTGTTTACTGAGTACGGCCCTCCCAGCACCGCTCTGTTCTACGAATCTCTGGA
The DNA here is from genome assembly GCA_965116185.1 of Caldilineaceae bacterium. GTDB lineage: Bacteria > Chloroflexota > Anaerolineae > Caldilineales > Caldilineaceae > Bin34. The sequence continues at coordinate 3,437,318 of OZ220492.1, read as the reverse complement.
CTTTGCCGCTACGGTGCCCTCACCCACCAATTTCAATATTATTGAACCGATTCTGAACCGTCACTATGCCACGATCTGGAATGGTGAAAAGAGTGTGGAAGAAGCAATGGCGGCCGCCCATGCCGAACTGCAGCCCGAAATGGAGAAACTGCAGGCTACCTGACAACATTAACCTCGCACGAGCTGTCTGTCCTACTATCAAGGGCAGTAGGACAGACGGCTCACTCGGTACCCGCTGGGAACCCATAACCACGCTATGACGACTGGTACCCTGTCTGGCCTGCGCCGTACCGGATCCGCCGTAGCCTGGCAGGAAGCTGTCGCCGGCTATCTTTTTGCTACGCCTGCGTTAATCGGTTTGTTGAGCTTCACGGCCCTGCCGATCGTGGCGTCGTTCGTGCTGATCTTCCTGAAGTACGATCTGATAACACCCGCGGTTTGGAACGGTAGCGCTAACTTGATGCGTCTGGGCACCGACGCCCGCATGTTCACGATCTACGGCAACACCGTGCGGCTGGTCCTGGGGGTGACCTTGCTGAACAACCTCCTGGGATTGCTGCTGGCTGTTGGGCTCAATCGGGCCATGCCACCCGTCATTCGCTATGTGCTACGTACGTCTATTTTTTTCCCGGTTCTGACCACAACCGCTTCCCTGGCTGTGGTGTGGCGGTTCCTCTTGACCCAGGATCGTGGCGTGGTCAATTACCTGATTGGTCAGATTGGACTGGGTCCTGTTCCCTGGCTTAGCAGTTCCAACTGGGCCCTATTTTCCACAATGATTTACGATGTATGGAAAAGCTGCGGGTTTTTAATGGTGCTCTATCTGGCAGGTCTGCAGGGTATTCCCCAGCTCTACTACGAGGCTGCGCGTATGGACGGGGCTAGTCGTTGGCAGCAGTTTCTCCACGTGACCCTACCCCTCATTTCACCCACGGCCTTTTTCGCCATTGTCATCTCCCTCATCGGGGCCTTTCAGATCTTTGATAATGTATGGGTCCTAACCTCCGGTGGGCCGGGTGATGCCTCGCGTGTGATCGCTTTGTACATCTATGAAAAAGCTTTCCGCGGCTTTGAGATGGGATATGCATCCGCTGTATCGTTTACGCTATTCGTCATTCTGATTACACTGACGCTGCTCCAGTTTTGGGGGGCCCGGCGCTGGGTGCATTATGAGTAGGGATAAGGCAGTACCTACAGCGTTGGGCTTTAGTCCCGATGCCCTGGCGCAGTTTGCCTGTGTGTCGCTGCCCAAGATAGCATGACCACAGAAAGTATAACCTCGGAACGGCTTACCCGCCGGCCGGCGGGACGCAATCTGTGGCACTATCTCGGTGAGGCAGTGCTTTGGCTGCTGTTAGTCGTCGTGGCGTTACTGGAGTTCGCGCCTATCAGCTGGATGTTCTCCACTTCGCTCCGGGATCCCAAAGACTCCTTCAATCTGCCTCCTGATTTCTGGCCTACCGCCTTCCACTGGCAAAACTATGTTGCCGTCATCAACTCGCCCGATATTGAATTCCTGCTGTTCTTCTGGAACAGTCTGAAAATTGCCCTCATTGTTACTATCGCCCAGCTGTTCACCTGTTCTATGGCCGGGTATGCCTTCGGTCGTTTGCGTTTCCGGGGCCGCGATTTCCTCTTTGGGCTCTTCCTCGCCTCCCTGATGGTGCCCGCCACCGTAACCCTGATCCCCTCGTTTATCGTGATCAGCGAACTCAAATTGATGAACACGCACATGGCACTCATCCTGCCTAGCATCACCAGTGCCTTCGGTGTGTTTCTGCTGCGTCAGCATTTCAAGTCACTGCCGGAAGAACTCGTTGACGCAGCTAAAATGGACGGTGCAAGCTATCTGCGCATCTACTGGCAGATTCTCTTGCCCCTGACCGGGCCCGCGCTATCAGCCCTGGGCATCTTTACCTTTCTCGGTTCATGGAATAATTTTGTAGGGCCCCTCTTATTCCTGCGCGACTGGGACAAATTTACCTTCCCCATCGCTATCGCCACGATTCGAGGGTATATGGGCTCGGGGAACCAGTCGGAAGTCCTGGCCGGGATCATGATTTCGATCTTTCCCATTCTGGTGTTCTTCCTGTTAGCACAACGGTGGATCGTGCAGGGAGCCGCCATTACCGGCCTGAAGGGCTGACATGCACGCCGGCATTACCCGTGATACCTATGTATACCAGGTAGTGCACACGCTATGGGACAATCTGCCCCAGCTCCTCCGCGGGACTCTCTTATTCAACCTGGCGTGTCTGCCGACTCTGGGCTGCTGGCTCTGGGGCCGGGCGGGCCTTGCGCTATTGGTAGCCGTAGTTACGATAGGCCCCGCCTGGACCGCGTTACTGCACTATGATTTACGCTTGCTTCAGGGTATGCAGGCTAGTACACGCACCTTCCTGCAGGCTTTCCGGTACTACTGGCGCCGTAGTACCCTGCTGAGCCTGCTGGCTATGCTGCCTTGGTTAGGTCTGTGGACGGTCTGGGTGACCCTACGCACGGCGCCTGCCGTTACGGCTCTTATCTGGTTGGGCGTAGGTGCCAATTTGCTGGCTCTGGTTCTTATTATCACGCTGCTGCTCTACGCCTTTCCGTATCTAGCGCATCGCGATCTGTGGCTCTATGCGTGTCTGCGGGATGCTCTAATCCTGGCTAGCCGCTATCCTACGCACTCTTTGGGGCTATTGGCATTGGGAATCCTCCTGGGCTTTGGTGTCGCCTATATCAGTCTAGGCCTGCTGCTGTTTATCCCTGCCGTGTATGGCCTCTTCATCGCTGCTAACTGCCTGCTGGTATTGCACAGGGAGACAGCGGAGCAGCATGCCTGAAGCACGCCTGACTCCCGCTCCGCCCTGTTGTGGGCGCTATTTCTTGACATGGTCCAATCCCGGAATTGGACTCTAAAAATTCCATGTTGCAAAGTCTGCTAGGACAAAGGAGTTGAGGATCTTATGGAAGATTTCGTATACCGCCGGGAAAAAACCAGCCAGATCAGCTTTCCTTTGGGAGGTATAGGTACAGGCTGTATCGGTTTGGCCGGGAATGGGCGCCTGATCGACTGGGAAATCTTCAACCGACCTAACAAGGGCAGTGTGAACGGGTTTTCCCACTTTGCAGTACGCGTTGAGAATGACACGGAAGTCCTGGACGCCCGGATTCTCCACGGGGATCTACCTGCACCCTACCAGGGTGATCTCAATGCTGCCCCGTTTAGTTCCTTCGGCTGGGGCCCTCGCCGTGAGTACCTTACGGGGCTGCCGCATTTCCGGGACGTTGCCTTTCGCGGCGAATTCCCAATGGCCCAGCTGACGTTTCAAGACGATACCTTTCCCGGTCAGGTCAGCTTAGAGGCTTTCAATCCTTTCATTCCCACCAATGCGGACGATTCAGGGCTCCCCGCGGCCTTTTTTGAAATCAGCATCACTAACCCGACCCCGGCCGCCCAGATCTATACCGTAGTGGGGGTCCTAACCAATCCGTTGCCGGCACCCAACCGTAACACCGTGGCAGCAGTGGATGGCGGTACAGCCCTACATCTGGGCTGCGCTGGTCTAGAGACCACGGACGCGCGTTGGGGCGAACTGCTCTTGGCTACGGATGCTGCGCAAGATGATGACGTTGAAGTGAGTTGGCAGCAGTACTGGTTCCGTGGTGCCTGGTTCGACAATTTGGAGGTGTACTGGAATGATTTGAATACCCCAGGGACCTTTGCGAACCGGCAATACCTTGAGAGACCTACTCCCACGGACGGAGCCCGCTTCACGGATCAGGACACGGGACTGCTTGCCGTTCGCGTGCCGGTAGCGGCCGGTGCGTGCCGCCGCGTGCGTTTTGTGATTGCCTGGCATTTTCCCAATTGCGAAAATTACTGGAAACAAAATGCGGCAGAGGGCACGTGGAAGAACTACTATGCCACATACTGGTCGGATGCACGGGCGACCGCCCAATACGCCCTAGCCGAGTGGCCTCGGCTGCATGCGGAAACGCTGCGTTTCCGGGATGCCCTGTTTGGTTCAACCCTGCCGGTGGCGGCCCTGGATGCTGTCGCGGCCAACCTCGCTGTCCTGAAATCTCCCACAGTGCTGCGCCTGGAGGATGGCACTTTCTATGGCTGGGAAGGACTGCATCCTAACGAAGGCTGTTGTGAAGGCAGTTGCACCCATGTGTGGAACTACCAGCAGGCCCTACCCTTCCTTTTCCCGGAACTGGAACGTTCCATGCGCGTGGCGGACTACCGGTACAACCTCCTGCCCAATGGCGCGATGCCTTTTCGTTTGCAGTTGCCCCTGGGGACCGAGCCCTGGCCCTTCCGGCCCTGTTGTGACGGCCAGTTCGGAGGCGTGATGAAGACCTATCGGGACTGGAAGATCTCCGGAGACGACGCCTGGTTACGTGCACTCTGGCCCGCCGTAAAACGCTCGTTGGAGTATGCCTGGAGTCCGGACAATGAAGATCGCTGGGATCCCGAACGTTCAGGTGTGCTGACGGGACGCCAGCACCATACACTGGACATGGAGCTTTTTGGTCCCAATTCTTGGCTCACGGGCTTCTATCTGGGGGCGCTCAAAGCGGGGGCTGCTATGGCACACCATCTGGGTGAGGAAGCTTGCGCCGCGGAATACCAGGCCATCTTTGCCCGCGGCAAGCGATGGGCGGACCACCACCTCTTCAACGGGGACTATTACATCCAGGATATTGACTTGTCGGATCGCGCCCTGCTGGAAACCTATGGTGTCAAGGATGACTCGCTTCGGGGCGGCTCAGCCCTGGAAGCCTACTGGAACGACGAACACGGGGAGATCAAGTACCAGATTGGTGCCGGCAGCAGTATCGATCAGGTATTGGCCCAGTGGCACGCGTCGCTGTACGGGCTAGGTGATCTTTTCGATCCGGAGCAGGTAAAGCAAGCCTGTGCAGCCATTTATCAATACAATTTCATTCCCGCAATGGGACGGGTATACAATCCTTGCCGCATCTACTGCCTGAATGATGAAGGGGGTCTGATCATCTGCGCTTGGCCTGAGGGCACGCGCAAACCCCTCATTCCGGCACCCTATTCGCAGGAAACCATGAACGGCTTTGAATACGCCGCCGCCAGCCACATGATTATGGTGGGCTTGGTTGATGAGGGTATGCGTTGCGTGGACGCGATCCGGCACCGGTATGACGGTGAACGGCGCAATCCCTGGAATGAATTCGAGTGCGGCAACAATTACGCGCGCAGCATGGCCTCCTATGCCTTGCTCCATGCCTTCGCGGGGTTTCAATTTGACATGGTGGAGGGTAGGCTGGGTTTCGATCCCGTCTCCACCGGGCAGGAAGAGTTCCGCTGCTTCTGGTCTCTTGAGGCTGGCTGGGGCCGGTTCCGGCGATCACCGGCTAGTTGTGCTTTGGAGGTGCTCTATGGGGCCCTACCCCTGCGGTCTCTACGGCTGCCGTTCCTCACGGGTACTTCTGTGACCGGCGTCACGCTGGATGGCGTCCCGGCGGCGTTCACGCGCACGGCAGATGGTGTTGACCTGGAAGGGGACGTGGAAATCCAGGCTGGACAGGTACTGGAGGTGGTCCATACCTGAGTGGCTGGCTGAATGCCCTGTCGCCTGCGGATAGGTCTTTGGATACTGTCTCTGGACTGACCGAGGCCATGCCTGGTATCCCGACAGAGTCTGGGGGTTAGATAGGGGGCGGTGGCTCTACGCCCAGAACGGTGGCGGCATCCGTGATCTGATCCCAAATCACGGGGGCCACGGGAATGCCGGTATGCGCGCGTTCCTGCGCCGTCGTGTTCTCCTGCTCACCCGGTAGCAAGACCGTGGTGAAACCCTGAGCTGGCGGTGAAGCCTTGATCCGTGCCAACAGACTTTCCGCTGCTTCCCGCACTGTGGCGGGGTCCGCGAACGTGTTCACATCTATTACCACGACGGACCAGTTGGCCTCATAGGGAGGACCTAGCATAATCCCGCCTAGGAACTCGTTGAACAGCGCTAGACCATATCCCTTGTGTGCGCCCATGGTCAGGATCACTCCCCCGTCATATAGATCTTGCGGATCCGTGGATGGGCTGCCGTCTCGATCTAGGATCCAACCCTCGGGCAGGGACAGCCCGCGTTCGTGATGGAAACGCACCTTACCTTCTGCCACCGTGCTGGTGGAGAAATCCGCCACAATGGCCCCGAACGTGCCCCCGGGCCAGCCTAGGGTGATGGGATTGGTGCTGAGAATACGTTCCCGGCCCCCAAAAGGGGCTACCGTGGTGTGCATGGGACAACGATGGGCGCCTCCACCGAGGATTTGAATGGCCTGTCCCTGTCCCGCAATTCGTTCGGCGAACCAGCCGATGCGGCCGGTGTGGGTAGTGTTAATTAGACCACCGAAAGCAATGCCGATCCGGGCAGCCTTAGCCGCCACCCGATCGCAGAGTTCGCTGAGGCCGTAGTGCCCAAACCCCTGCTGCGAGTCGAGCACAACCAGCGCAGGGGTTTCCCGGGTAACGACGGGTAGGGCCCGGGGCTTGAGATATCCTTCCTTGATTAGAGCTAGATAGTGGGGTACGCGTAGTATGCCATGGGATTCGACTCCCTTGCGATCCGCGTCCACCAGCGTGGTGGCGACGACCGCCGCAATCGGAACCGGAGTGCCGGCCGCGACGAGAATGCACTGTACATAATCGGTCAGGACATTGGGCTCAAAGTGCATCATGCGAGTGGTCCTGGAGGGATGACATTGCAGCCTGCATCCGCCGCACTAGACCTTGCTCGGTGTTAGGGGCGGTCAGATCGGCCTGCTGCAAGGCGGCGGGCACAGCCCACAGCATGAGATTCTGGTAATAGTCGGCACCGAATGTACGCTGTCCCGTGTCGCAGTCGCCCCGCGTTGTGTTGGGAAAATCCCATACGTATCCCCAGCGCACAACGTTGGCCAAACAGCGCTGCAGCAAATCCAGGCCAAACTCACGCTGGCCTTCATACATGTACGTCATGGCGAGCATGAATAGTTCCGGCGGGAAATAGCTATAGGGACCGTATCCCCCCACCTGGGCCACGCTGCCGTCCGGATTAGCGTAGTTCACAGCGCCGGACTGGGACAGCGCACAGTTGATACGACGGATGGTCGCCAGCGTAGTGGCCACGCGTTTGGACGGAAACACGTTGTCCACACCATGCCAACGTGTAATCCACTGACCGTCCAACTGATACCCGAATACGAGGTCTGAGGCACTGTCGGTTTCGGGTTCCCGAAAATTCCGGTAGCAGTGCCCGTTCCACAGAATGTCTTCCAGGGCTTGCTGACCCGCGTCTAGCCAGACAGTACATTGTCGGGCATAGGCTTGGTCGCCTAAGGCCAAGGCCATGCGCCGCATGATGGATACCTGGGCTAGACGTATGCCGCCGGCGTGGGTCACATAACCTTTCCAGCCCGGTTCCGGAGCTTCAAACCACTCCGTGTCGCCCAAGCCATGACTATCCGTGCCGGGGGTGGGCATGGCGATGACTTGAGAGGGACCGTAGGCGGGCCGCAAGGAAAGGGCGAAGTCATTGCAGCGCTTCAGGGAGTCCCAGAAATCGCTCAGGAAGCCGTCGTCACCGGAGATGCGCCAATATCGGTCGGCCATAACGATATAACAGGCGCCGTTCAGGACAGTCTGGTAGCCCCGGTCCGGCGCAGCCAGATCGTAAGGTTGCCGATTGTCAGGATCGGAAGCGGTGATGCCGCCGAAGATCCAGGGCGGCCGCCCGTCCGGCATCTGGTAGGCTCGGTAGCCGTGCAGGGTGGAGAGGGCAGTTTCCGGGAAGAAGTAGAGTAGGGGCACGTTGCCGTAGAAGCTGCAGGGTAGGCATTCCAGCTGGGGACATCCACGGGGGCATTCATTGAGTGCGAACAGGCCTAGTTCCGGATCCACCCAGTCGCCCAGCACCCCGCCGGCCTGGGACCAGACGCTGCACTCCGTTAGCAGGTGCAAGTTGTTGATCAGGGAATCCGCCAGCCAGCCGGGTAAGTCGGGCGCAGTATAAAGGGCTTCCTGCCAGGCTATGATCCGCGCTAGGATGCTCTCATGCTGCGCCACCAGCCGCGTTAAGACGGACTCCAGATCCGGATATGTCCGGGCATACATGTGCGTGAAGGCCTTCGTGTCAGCCTGGGCCGGTGAACCTCCGGCGCGCCAGACCGGAGCATGCCAGGCCAGCACGACGGTAATCTCTGTGCTCTGACCCGCGTCCAGGGCGAAGGGGATACGGACCGACAGGCCGGTCGCGGTGGCGTCGGGCGTGGGCAGGGCGTGACCGGCGTTGGCCCAGTGCGGACCGCTCGCATCTAGGCTGTTGCCCCAATTGCAGTCGGGAGTGTCTGCGGACACGGCCAGGGCGTAGGACATGACACGAGCCGGATCCGGGCTGGTGCGTGCCACCTGGTACGCGGCAACCTGGGAGGAGACCGTGACCGGAGTGCGCCGGATACGGTCCGCCGTGTGTAGTGGGGCGGCGGCGAAACCGGGAAACGAAAAGAGGAAATCGCCCGTGAGGGTTGTAAATCCCTGATTGTGCAGTCGGATGCGAAAGATGATGCCTGGCATAAGGGCCGTATGCGTGTCACCGGGCAAGAAGGGGCTGAAGGCACGCACGCCTACCTCCAGGTCATCTCCGGTGTCAAATTCCAGATCCACAATGGGGTAGTGACCCCAATACTCCAGGCTTGAGCAGATGTCCACTCCATCCAAGGCGAGGGAGCGGTAACGCGGTGTGTAGTCGGTGGGCGGAAACTGGTGTGGTGAAACTGCGGGAGTGGGTGTATCCTCTTTGGCCCTGTGGTCCGTGATCAGGACGCGTGTCCGGCCGCCACAGTGATATCCCATGCAGGGCATGTTCAGCAGGCGCCGGGGATTAATGAGCTCATTGAAGAGTGTGCTGTAACCCAGCATGCCGTTGGGCTCCAGGTCAAGACACCCGGTGTCCAGTCCTCCCAGCGGCATCCCACAGGTAGGCCGGGGCTCGCCTCGGTAGATGACACCCGTCACGGCTTCATCATAGCCGTGCGCCGGGAACCGTTGCCATGTCGCCTGCAGCAGACCAGCTGGAAAAAGACGTGATGGCGTGCGTTTCGGCATGTCTGTCCTTATACTGTGTTGTTTGATCAGGCTGGTTCTGAAAAGGTAGAAAGATACTGGGCCGAAAGAATAGCCGGATCTCTGTCACCCCGTATCCATACTCATCCGCATCCACCTATGGCCCCCAAAGTCAAAGTAATGATCCCGGGATCGTAGCCTGCCATGTAAACGTTGGGGCCAAGTGATGGGACACAGGTGCCCGGCAGAGCGTGAGTCACGCCGCGAAGCGAGGTGACTGTAGGACAATGCGGCCATTGGCCAGTCCGGAACGCAGCAGATCCAGGGCCATGTTGGCCTCTGCCATGGGGAATGTCCGGGTTACGATGGAACGTAGCTCCCCGCCGGTGAGCAGGTGGGCTACATCCTGCAGATCCTGACGGGTGCCGGCCCGCGTACCCAGCACCTGCAGTTCTTGCTGTGCCATGGTCTTCGCGGGCACCTGTAGATTGGCAGGAGTGTACCCGACTAGCACCATGCGTCCACCGGGCCTTAGGGCTTCCAGGCCGGCCCGCAGAGTCTCTCGGGAACCCACAATGTCCAGCACGCAATCCACACCGTGGGCCAGACCTATAGCGCGTAGAGACTTAACCCAGGATGCTTGGGTGCCATCCAGCACAGCAGCAGCGCCCAGGGTGCGGGCCCAGGTCTGCTTGGCTGTCCCCAGTTCAACAGCGATGGGATGGGCTTGGTGGTGTCGGACCAGCTGCACGACAAAGGACCCAACGCCGCCGACACCGATAACCAGAACCGCTTCATCCGTCCGCAGCCCGGCGCGGTTCACGGCATGCAGCGCGGTGAGGCCTGCGTCACAGCAAGTGGCCGCATCAACAAAGGCCAGCGCGGGGGACACCGGCACGGTCTGCGCCGCCGGCACTTTCATATATTCCGCCAGGCCACCTTGAGTTTCCAGTACGCCCACGACCCCGCCCATATTCAGACAGAGTTGGGTGCGATGGGCCTGGCACATGACGCAGGTGCCGCAAGTCTCAAAGTTGTAGACGATGACGGGAGTGCCGGGGGACGGTGCACACACATCCGCCCCGGTGGCGGCTACTACACCGGCCACCTCGTGTCCCGGGACGAAGGGCAATGCCGGTTCATATCCAAAGCCGTCCATGAGCTTGAGATCGGTGCCATCGATTCCACAGGCCTTGACTTCCACCAATACCTCGTGTGCGGCCGGTTCCGGGACCGCAATTTCCTGCCAGACCAGGGGCTGGCCGAATTCCTTCAGTACGGCAGCGAACATGAAATATCCGGTTCCTTCCCGGCCACCGGCATGACCTGCTAACCCGTGACGGCTGCGATGTGCGATAGCAGGAAGTCGCGGCCTTCCCGCAGGATTTGCAGAGGATCAGGGGTATGGCCCCAAGCGAAGCCTTCGTATTCCAGAGCCACATAGCCCTGGTAGCCGGTGTCCTGTATCGTTTGTAGAAGTCCACGGAAATCAATGTCGCCCTTGCCCAGGGGCGGAAATTCAAAGTCTTCCACCCAGCCTGTGGCGTCCTTAGCATGGATATGACGGATACGGGATACCAGTGTCCGGAAGGCTTCCTGCACATCGTCTCCCCGGACATGGTAGTGAGCGGGATCGAACAGAACCTGCAGCGTGTCCAGGCCATCTTCGGCCAGTAGTCGCTGCATACCGCGCAGATCATGCACCAAGCAACCCGGTAGGCTGGCGCACTCCAAGAGCAAGGTCACGCCCAGGGCTTCCCCCACAGGCAAAATCACGTGTAGAGCATCTAGCAGCCGCTGCCAGTACGTGTCCTCGCGGCCATACATATTCTTCATGCCCCCGCCCGTGATGACATAAGCGCAGCCCAGATCCGAGGCCAACTGTAGAGCATGCAAGACGAAGTCCAGATTACGGGCCCGTGCTTCCGGATCCCCGTCAATTAAATTGGTGTGCGCGTTGCACGTGCCGAACTCTAAACCAACCTGTCGGGCACCCTGGGCGACACGGGCGCGCTCGGTGGTGTCCGCATCCACGTGCATGTGGGGTGTGGGCACCGGCAGGAAGGGAGGTTCCAATTCTAGAGACACGTCAATGGCCTGGAAGCCATGATCGGCCAGGATGCTCATGCATTCCACGACATCCAGGTGGGCAAAGAGCGCTGAGTTGCAACTGAGTCCCTTCATGCCAAAAGTTGCCTTGAGGTGATGGTCCGGTACCGCGCTGTATACAAGTGGTGACCTCAATGGTGCCCGTGGGTGATGCCGATCATAGTGCGTGCTTCTGCGGGCGATGCGATCTCCCGGCCCAGTTCCCGGGCCAAGCGTACGGCCTTGTCAATAAGTTCGGCGTTGGTCCGCGCATATTCACCGGGTCGTACATAGGGGCAGTCCTCCATGCCGATGCGGATATGCCCTCCCAGGCTGATGGCGTGCGCGATCAGCTGCCAGTAGTCCGGCGGCTGCATGCAGCTAACGTTCCAGTTCACGGCTGCGGGCAAGTGATCTACCATGAACTGCAGTCCCTTGGCCGTAGGTGGTGTCCAACCCTGACCGGCCCAGCCGAAGAACAGGGTAGCCCAGATTGGATCCGGCAGCAGATCGGGTTCCAGTTCCCGCACGCCGTCATCGGTCCAAAACGATCCTTCGCGAACCTTGCGGATAGCCCAGAAGGCACCCGTGTTGAAGCATTCGATCTCCAGCTTAACGCCGTATTCGTTGGCCAGACGGGCGTACTCACGCAGTTCACTCACTGGATGGACGGAGTAGATGGTGCAAGGTGGATAATCCGGATCAGGCTGAAAGTACTCGTCATGAGAGTTGAAGTTGATCGAACTCATGTCGGGACGGATTTCTTGCCACAGCCGCAGCTTTTCCTCCAGCCGCATGCTGGCGAGCCCCAGCTGAATGATGGGATCGGAGTGATCACGAATACGGTTCACGATGTCGTGCCAGCCCTCAAAAATCGCGATCTGGAGCTGACGACCGTCGGGCTGGATGACCGGATCCGACCGGTACTGGCCATGCGTATGTACGATGGAGGCACCGGCGTCAATGGCTCGAATGTATTCCTCCGCTACGCCCTTGGTGTCGTCGCATACCGTATTGTAGGGATTCTGGGGGTAGGAGAACATGCCATCGGTGGTGATGGTTATGATGAGCTTGTCCATGGAAAACCTACCTCGTGTCCTGAAAAGGTGCATACGCTACGGGGGTCTCAACACCGCCCATGCTGCACCCGGGATGGGCGTGACCGGGCCCAGGATGCAGAAGGCCGAATCCAGTCCGGGCGTGCGTTGCGGATTTCTCTATTCTATCAACTCCGGTCCCGGGTGTCACAGTACCATTGCGACCGGAACTGTCCACGGCGGGAGTCCGGACCGGATCGGATGGAGGCGTGATCCCTTGCCCGGATGTCCCGTACAGATCTTCACGCAGGTTGGTAGGCTGCCGGAGCATTAGGGCCGGGCGACTTGATAGCCGTGTAGACCTGATCCATGCGACGGATGAGATAGTCTACATCGTTGCCGACCTGAATCCAGTCCACTCCGCGCCGGGTGTAGTCCATTGCCAGTTCCGGATCATCCCCCATGCCGGAGCCCACCCATTTGCCAGCCCGGTGCGCGGTGTCAATGACATGCTGAATGGCCGCCACCACATCCGGGTGTGTCACGTCGTTCACATGACCCAGATTGGCCGCCAAATCCCAAGGGCCCAGAGCGATGGCATCCAGAGTTTCAAGAGCCGCGATGGCCTCAATTGCTTCCAGGGCCGTACGAGTTTCGATCTGCACTGCCGTAAAGACCGCAGCGTTGGACTGGACGGTCAGGGCCGTATCGGCGTGCCGACCATAGGCTGACGGTACCCTGGGTCCAAACCCGCGTCGTCCCAGAGGGGGATAACGGGCTGCATCCACCACCATCTGCACGTCCTGCACTCCCTGCACCTGGGGTACGATGATCCCCTCGCAGCCGGCATCCAGCACGCGTTTGATCCAGGCCGTGTCGGCAATGGGGACACGCACCAAGGATGCCTTGCGGTGAATGCGGGCGGTCCGCACATGTCCTGCCAAGGTTTCCATTGACATGGGACTGTGTTCCATGTCGATCCAGAAAAAGTCAACAGAGGGGCCCAGCGCGTCGGTGACGGCCGGATCATTCAGGGTGATGGAGGCCCCAATCTGCACCGGATGCTGGCGCAGCCGAGTCCTGAATGCCTCGATTCCTTCAAACACGTGGGGTTGCCGATAATGTGCAGGGAGAACTGACTATGCACTGGCCCAGCAGCATGGGAATGTTCCTACCAGGGCGGCTCTCGTCAGTGTTGTGCCTCTGTCATGGTAAGGCATTTCCGACAGAAGAGCAAGGTGCGAGGATGTCTCAGCACAGTTTGGTTGCCTCAGCCCGGTAAGAGATCGATCCTCTCACCCTACATGCCAGCCAGGGTCTTGGGTGCACTACCGTCTTTCCACTTCGGCACGTGGCATCAGCCAGAGCGGCAGGATGCCCAAGAGGGAGACCAGAATGCAGACATGGAACACGACAGCCAACCCGTACTGATCGGCGATCAAACCCAAAAGCCAGGTGGTAACGCTACGGCTGCAAACCCCCATACTCATGAAGGTACTGCTGGCGAGGGCTCGGTTACGGGGAAAGCGGGTTTGCATAATAGTAAGGATGACAGGGGTTGTGGACAGGGTGAAGAACCCCACGGCCGGCAGGATCCAGTACACCAGATGCGCGGGTGTGCGGGTGAACAGGAACACCAGCAAGGATGACAACCCAAAGAGCACCAGCAGAATGTTCTTGCGTGAATAATGGTCGCAGAGGGTACCGGCAGCTATTGCCCCTAGCACGCCGGCACCTTCCATCAGGGTCAGGGAGAAAGCACCTTCTACGAATTCCGCACCCAATACATCCCTCATGTACAAGGGTAGATAGGTGGTCAGCGCAACATGGAGAAACGTGCGAAAGACCACCATGCTGCCTATTAGGCTTAGTAGGTGTTGGCCATCTTGCCAGAAAACACGCAGAGGTACGGGTGTGCTCTCGTGGCTGGGGCGTCCCGACACCCTGTGCAGGTGCCAGAAGAGAAAAGCCGACGCTATCCAGCCTAGTACCATGATGCGCCAGATGCCCTCCAGGCCAAAGAGTGTGACACCGCCCGCTACGAGCAAGGGCCCTAGCGTCCGTCCTAATTCACCGCTCGCCATAAAAAGACTCATACCCAGACCGACGCGGTGTCCCGATACCCGACTGATCATGGCCGGAGCGGGGGCGTGAAAAGCGGCCACACTGAAACCGGTAACGATCACAATGATCATAAGAGGCCAGAAACCGTTGGCCAGACCTTGGATGCTCATCATCGTGGCTGTGACGGCAGGAGCCAAGATCACAAAGTAGCGCACGCTCAGACGATCGGCCAGATAGCCCAGCAGCAGTGTGGAGATGAAGGGGATCTGCATAGCGAACGACAGCGATCCAAGTTGACTGTAGCTCAGTGCCAGCTTTTCCTGGATTTTGGGCAGCAGGGGAGGGAAAAAAGCACTGAATGCGTCATGGCAGGTGTGACCACTGATGATGGTGGCGATCTGACCGGTCTGAAACGAGGCGGATTTCCGGACATCGGGAGCAGAAACAGAAGATGTGGACAAGTGTATTATCCTTTGCACGTGTGGTTGTAACAGAACCGATGTGGTAGAGGACGAAACGGCGGTAAGCTGAATGTAGATCACTGGGACGGGTTGCCCCGCGTATCTCGGCACTAGGGCAGGGCTACAGATTGCCGGGTGGATTGGATCCATGCCATAGCGGATTGGGAACATATAAGCCCAAACCTGGGCGAGGCGGAAAATCGCTCTCCTGCTTACAGTATATGGGTACATGTGAGTTTCCTACACGCCAAAGACGGGAACGGGACGTTGTGACAAATATCCGGGAACGTGCCGTGGGCTGTCAGTGCCCATCATCATAAAATGGAACAGAAATATGAAAATATTGGCATAATGAGGTGCATAGATGTTTCCCATAACGACATCAAGAGCCACCTGACTGTAGTCCAGGGTACTGGCCCGGCTGTACGAATGCCATCAGAATGTCGCCAGGGTATGCCCTGGAGCCTAGGGTTTTGATTTTGGGAGTCGAGCATACCTCCGGGAGCTCTTCCCGCCTCGTGTTGTGTACACTGTTCTGGAGCATCCAGACTGTCATCCACAGTGCACTATGCCCATTAGGCTTAGATCTTGGTGGGCCCGGGGGGCAAATGTAGGCCGCAGATATAGAGGATTGGTTTGATGCCCTCTTGGTTGTCCATGGTCCCAGCGTGATCGGGGATCCCAGAACGAATATGACTGGCCCTAGTACGCCAAGTAGGATCTAGGCATTGCCTGCCCTGAATCGGGGTGGCTCACACCGCCCCGGGGCCATTCCGAGAAGTTGTGCAACAGATCTACCACACGCGGGGTGCGCTCACAGGTGTCACCCAGCGTAACCGGATCATAGCGGCGCCTATCGTTTCCCACGTCTCAGGGTGGAGAACCCGTCATTCCTGGTGGCTTGTAGGTATCGGTCTCACACCGTCTTGGACACCCATTTGATAGACATAAAAACAAATTGGGGCTTCCAAGTGGTATGCCGCGACTGCGAGCCACTAGAGCCATCCAGCAGACCGTCGCGAGCCACTGGACTTGAACTATTGACGTATTTCTCTGCTCCGACCCGGCACTGTGCCAAGTGCTGGGGCCGCCGCTCTGGGTCGGAGACGAATGGCAGATGGACCGCGGGCAATCACAAAGGGCTCGGCTGTGCCATAATGCGGATACAGACCAGCATAGTGATTGTGTGTACTGATAGCAACGTGGGCCCGTGGGACTGTCGCAGCAGGGTACGGGCCGGCACCAACCAGCAGTGAGAGATAAAGCGGATGTGGTCCCAAATGTTGCTCTTGGCGGGCGCAGGCGCTTTGGGTACGGTGGCTCGATTTCTTTTGACTACTTGGGTACAGCGTATGTGGCCTCTTGGTTGGCCCGGTGGCACCCTGGTAGTGAACGTTGTGGGGTGTCTGTTAGCCGGCATCGTGTATGCGTTCCTGGAATATTACGACCTGACCCAGTCCGCCTGGCGCTTGATCCTACTGGTGGGTTACATGGGCGCTTTCACTACGTTTTCCGCCCTGATCCTGGAATCGGATGAGCTCTACCGATCGGCAAACTGGCTGTCTGCTCTGGGTTACCTGGGATTGCAGATAGGCCTGGGAGTGCTGGCCCTGAGGCTGGGGTGGTGGCTTGTACAACAGGCACTTCCTATGTCTGCCTCGGGGGCCGGTAGTTCGTGAAGTGGTCCTACTACACAGGTGAAGCCCGGCGGCCTACCAATCTCGCCCTCTCAACGGTAGGCATACAGCCCGTTGCCTAAGGGCCTCTGCACGCCAAGCGATATTAGTAAGGGTCGGACAGAGCCCGGATCTGACGTACGGTCGGCCCCGGATATAGCTGGCATAATGCCTGGGTTTGTACTCTCAACGTCCTGGTCTCAGCAGCGCTGACCACAAACTGAGACCTTTTCGGCTTCTCCGGATGTCCTGTGTCATCCTCTCAAGACCTATGCGGGCAGGTCGGACACAAATACCCGGAGTGGTTGACAATCGCATGCAGTCTGAATCGAAACTGGCAAACCTGAAGGAGGCTCACGGTGAGTGGTATCACGCGTATTCTGCAAGCCCCCCTACTCACGGTGCAGGGCACTGCCTTAACCCTGGTTGATCTAACCCTAACCGCTGGCCTGGTCTTATTATTCTATTTCCTGGCCCGAGTAGCCACACGCTACTTTCGGTACTGGCTTCGGCGGCGGCGCTGGATCAGCGCCACCAATCGCCACCTGCTTGCATCTACCTTGCAGGTGTCTATATTTATGGCGGGTGTATATACGTCTCTGTCCTCCCTGGGGGTGGACTTATCCATTTTTCTGGTACCGTTGGGGGCCTTGAGCATTGGCTTGGGGCTGGGCCTCCAGTCTCTGGCCAGTAATTACGTGGCGGGGATCGTGTTGCTAACCGAGAAAACGATCCGTGACGGTGACGTGATCGAAATTGATGGTATCCAGGGTACCGTGGAGGAAATCGGTCTCCGCGCGACCGTGGTCAAAACCTTCGGCAACACGGAGGTTGTGCTGCCGAATTCTTTGCTGGTGTCCCAGCGGTTGGACAACTGGACCAAATCGGATCAGATTCTGCGGGTGGATACTTATATAGGCGTTGCCTACGGTGCAGACATCGCCACCGTGCATGCGGTACTGCATGCGCAGATCGTTGTCCATCCGGCCGTGCTGGCCGATCCTAAACCGCGTACGTTCCTGGTTGAGTTCGCGGATTCGGCGCTGCGCTTCCGCATCCTCTACTGGATTGACGATCCGGCCCAACGCCTTTCCTCGCTGAGTGAAATTCTGGAGAACATCTATCACGAACTGCAACGGCAGGGGATTGTCATTCCTTTCCCTCAACGCGATGTTTGGTTACGGACCGATCTGCCGACAGTCTAAAGTCTCTGCATCCAGGGATATGCTCTCGGGACAGGCACATAGACCATGCCCGCCTGGACCCAATGTCCGGATCGTGCGCTTACGGGACCGGTGAGGGCAGGCTCGATCGTATCAGAGTCTATGATGGTGCGCGGCGTCTGCCACCGGATAGAGCAAAGGGGCCACTATCGCTGAGAAACAGATACATGCTTGCGAGTACGGCGAGCGCCATGGAGGGTACATAGGCTAGCTGGGTGGCCAGCAGTCCGATGCAGCTCAACAGAATAAGACTGGCAGGACGTACCTGGAAGCCAACCAGGAGCAAAGGGATGGTCAGGCTCGCTAACACGGACAGGCCCAGACTGAAAGGATCGGACAGGCGATCCGGTCGGTCGGCCAACGTGGTAAGCAGGGCAATAGCGGCTAGAGGCCGCCAGCCCAGGGGCAGCCAGGTAAGCAGAAACGTACGGCTGCGTGCATACCAGGTGCCGGGAGGACTGGGATCCGGGCCCCAGACGCCTGTGGTCCATAGCCAGTCTCGGCCAAAGCTATGCATCATCACAGCTGCCATGAAGGCGGCCCCCATCTGCACCATCGGTGCCGGTAGGTCGGGCCAAATGGCGCCACTTAGCAGAAAAACCTGCAGACAGGCAGACAGACGACGGCGGGAACTCTCAGGCCATGGGGCGTGCCGTTTACCCCGGCGGGTGCGCCAGGCGATCGCTACCGCCCAAAGGGGGCGCAGGAGCACGATCGGCAGAAACCAGTACGGCAGTGTGCCCCAGACGATGCCCGCCCCCGCTGCCACGAGTACGCCGAAGCCATCGATCTCAATATCCAACTGCTCACCCAGCACCGTAACCTGGCAGGTACGGCGTGCCAGATAGCCATCCACCAAATCCAGGAGGGCAGCACACACCCACAGACTCACGAAGAGCCAAGGTCCCCACTGCCCGGGCATGGGCGGTATAAGACCCGCTAGCAGGGCCAGGATGAAAGCCCGTAATAATGAAACGGTGTTGCCGGCCCCTAGTCTTGGATAGAAGTTGTGCGCATCTTCCGGGGCGTGATTGCGCGGCAGGTACCGGATCAGATACCCCAGAATCAATAGCGCGCTACCGGCAGCCAACCCCGCCCGCAGCCCCTTGAAAGGCAAGGGTCCGTAGACAAGGCCCGCCCCGTAGAGAATCAGTCCTAGGCTATACAGCCCGATCGTAGTCCGGGCCTGCCGCCGCAGAGATACAGGTAACCCGAACCAGGCGGTTTTCATTGACGCCGGCGCCAGCTGCTAGACAGGCTCAAGAATGACGTGTCAATGTGGGTTAATGGGGCAGCTGCAAGGCCATAGGGACGAAGAATTCTTGAATGCCCATGTAGTAAGGGGTAATCACGTACGGTTCCAGCGTAATCCAGAGGCCTTCCCGGCCCTGATGCAACGCGGGATTCCAGGCCGTGACGTCAGCCAGCTCCGTTAGACCTTCCGTAACCCAGTCCTGGCTTTCCGTCTCCGACATACCGGCCGCCATGAGGTGTTTAATGGCCGCATCGGTGATCAGAGCCAAGGTCTCGTCCGCGGAGAGCGTCAGGATCTCCGATAGGGTAACGGGTACATCCTGGGTGGTGAATGTCCAGGACGTGATATCCGAATTGCCATGGGCGCCGCCCGTGTAATGCCATAGGATCAGACGTCCGGTCTGTAGACCTTCAGGGGCCCAGTACAGCCGGGTATCACTCGTCAGGAGTTGGAAGGGTAGGAGATGGGTATAGGGCATCTCACGGGCGAAGGCGATGGCGTCCGCCTGGATTTCCGCGCGCCACGCCGCAACTAAGGCGGCGGCGGCATCCCTGAGTACCGGTACCAGCTCCAGCAACCCTAGAGGCGTGTGTAGATTGGTCACTAGAGCGGGATCGGGTTCGACCGGTGGCAGGCTATGACGAAACTGCAGGCTTTGGAGCAAAGGTTCCAGATCGGACACGGTGATAGGGGAACTGGAGAAGAAGGTAAAGACGGGAATGCCGCCCAGGGCCTGCGTGGCTTCTGTCGGCTGGATGATGACGTGCTGGCTGTTGAGAAAGGCACTATCCAGATTGAACAGTTCCTGCATCTGGGTCCCGTCCAGTACATAGGCCACCTGGGGTGGTATCGTTTCGTCACCATCCAGATAATGTAGGGTGAGGGATGCCAGTTCAATCGTAGCGTACTCGTCCGTGCGCGAGGCGAGAGTTGTAGTCAGAGTTTCCACGTCCAGTGAGCCCCCCGCCCACATAGCGATGAGAAACACGGGGATCACCTGGGCGGTGTCCGATCCGTTTGCCACACTGCGGTACCCGATCCCGGCGAAATCACGCTGCCACTGCAGGGCGACATCATCCTGCCAATCAGGTGGCTGATGGCCCAGGACGTAATCGTCATAGTGTCCCGCTGCGAACTGGGAGACAAACACATACCGTTGTACGGGACGAACACCTGAGAGGGTTTGGGCTCCCGTATGCCAGACTTCGTCTGCCATGTGGTACAGCTGCCAGTTGTCTGGCACACAGCCGAAGGTGTAGCCACGCGTGTTGAATTGGGCAGTCACGGTTTCAAAGCTGAGGCAGGCCGGTTCCGCTCGCTGGGCGCTTGCCGGCCGTGCCATAGCAACGAGACTCAGAACCAGTCCGAGTACCAGGATGGCATACGGATGCCAGCCACACCAACGCATGGCGTTTACGATAGGATGATCAGACGGTCTTGCTATCATCGTGATGCTCCTTGTACGGATGCCGGATCCGAAACGGGACGAATCATAGTCAGGTTACCGATCAGGCAGGCGGCAGCGCCAGCAGGTCATTCAGACTATCTTCCAGGGCCGGTACTACGACTGCGGGATCCTGTCTGCCGTACCAGCTGGCAGCCATGCCTTGATCAAACATGGTACTGGCCTCCTGGGCCCGCAGATTCGCCGGTCCCCGGTAAGGGGCCACCTGGCGCATAGCATCCGCAAATACGGTGTGCCCCGGATGGACTTGTAGAGTGGATGCTTGCCACACATCGGTCCGTGCGCCGGGCACGGCACCCTGCTGGGCGAGGGCGACACCTGTAGTCTGTTGACACAGGAAGGTAAGCCAAGTCCATGCCGCCGCGGCCTGCGTCGTGTGGCGATACAGACAGATGGGTTCAATCTCTAGCATGGAGCCGCGCTGACCCGCCGGGCTGTGCGGCATGGGCACGACGGTCATGTCAAAGGCATGATCACCTAGATCTTGGGCAATCCAGGAGCCCCAGTAGCCGTTCTGGGACAAGGCCACGTTGCCCTTCTCAAACAGAAATGTCCCCCGCTGATCCGGATCCGGCATACTTTGGTCCGTATGTAGCATGGTATGTAGGTAGGTAAGGACATCTAGCACCGGCGTGGATTGCAGCAGTACGCGATTCCCATAGTCATTGTAAAACTCGCCGCCGGCACTGCGTATCAGAATGAGGATATGCGGCCAGGACGTGCCGATGTTGGCTCCATATACGTCCGTCCGGTCGCCCGTACGCTGGGTCAAGGTCTGGGCCAGCGTCTGCAAATCCGCCCAAGTCCAGTCCCCGTTGGCAGGAGGTGGTTCAACGCCGGCTGCGGCACAGAGCGCTAGATTGACGTAACATCCAACACGGCCGGGATGACAGGCCCAGGGCAGGCCAAACTGTTGTCCCTGATAGGTGGCGGCGTCCAATGCCTCGGGCTGCCAAGGTATGGAGAGAGCCTCCTGCTCTAACCAGGAAGTCAGGGGGGCCAGGTTACCGGCATTGGCCTGCCGATGGAAGAAACCTGAGGCAAAAGGGGTCCAAAAGCAGTCGGCGGCAGTGGCGTCGGCTAACGCCGCTTCCAGCTTGGGCACATAGTCCGCTCCGGACACTAGTTCTACCTGTAGTTCCAGATCTGAAAACGTCTGTCGGAATTCCTCGCTCTGGGCTGTGGCCACCGTGCCGTATACACCATCCCGAACCTGAAAGCGTACCGGCAGTACTTCTGTGGGTACGGGGGGCTCCAGCGGTGCGGGCGTTGATGTGCAGGCAGCCAGGGCCCAAGTGCCGGCAGCAGCGCCCGCCAGCCGGAGAAAGGCACGCCGACTCAGTTGCTCTCCGGCTACCTGCGTCGTAGCCGGGACGGGAGCCACATGGGAAAACATGATGCCAGCGAGGCGGATCAGCGTACCAGCGAGAACGCCCGTTCCTCACAGGTGATGCATTCCACCAGGGCCGTAGCCCCGTTGGTTACCTCGGCTGCAGCCCGTGTGAGGGCCGGAATGATGTCATCCGGATCCGTCACCTTCTCCGTGTAAGCGCCCAGCGCCTGGGCTAGACTCGCGTAGTCACCGCTTAAGAATTTGAGACCATACTTGGCGGTGGCCACGGGCAAATGTTTTTCATAGCCGCCCATGGCGGAATTGTTGACCACAACACTGAGAATGGGAATGCGGGAGCGTACGGATGTCTCAATGTCCATACCGGACATCCCTACTGCCGCGTCCCCCAGAAAGTTCACGACCAGTTTATCCGGTGCCGCTAGTTTAGCGCCTAGGGCCAAGCCTAGGGAATAGCCTAGCTGCGTTGACTTGCCCCAGCCGATGTAGCTGTTGGGCACCTCTGTGACATAAAAAGGCGAGATCTGATCACGGGGATTACCTGAGTCGGCCGTGACAATGGTGTTGCGTACATCCAAGGCTTGTTGCATGTCGTGAATCACCCGATAAGGGTTAATAGGGCGTTCAGAGGATGTGAGCTTGGGGGTCCAGGCCTTATACCAGGCGGCCCGCGAAGCCTGAATGCGGGCGGCGGTCCGGCGTCCCCGGTGGGCGGCTTCCGGTACGGTCTGTGCTCGGATTTCGGCGATCAGGGCTTGCAGTACCAGTTTGGCATCACCCAAGAGGCCCAGATCCACGGCATAGTCCTTGTTGATATCGGCTGCGTCCAGGGCGGCATGGATAAAGACCTTACCCGCGGGTATGGGCGTAGACAGGAACGTGCGCGTAAAGCTGGTACCCACTCCAAAGATGCAGTCGGCTTCATGCAGGAGTTCCTTGAGCATGGCCGGACCGGTATAGGTGCCGGTCCCCACGGACAGAGGGTGCGTTTCAGGGAAAGCGCTCTTGCCCGGTAGAGTGGTCATGACGGGTGCCTGCAGCAGTTCCGCTAGTTCAACCAGTTCCGCGGAAGCTTCTGCATACAGCACACCCTGGCCCGCATAGAGGAAGGGGTGAGCGGCCGCCAGCAGATGCTGGGCTGCCTTACGAATGTCGGCGGGGTCCGGTCCAAAGCGAATGCGTGCGGTCGGTGTGTAGTCCACTTCGGGGCCAAACTCGGCCTGGCCCACGTCGGCAGGTACCTCCAGCATCACGGGTCCCGGCTTACCGGACCGGAGCAGGGTAAAGGCCCGGCGCATCATTTCCGGCACCCGTTCGGGGGTATTAAGGCGACCCACCCATTTGGTCACGTGCTGGTAATTGCGGACCGCATCAAATTCGGGTGGCACATCCAAGCGGTGGCTACCGGCCTGTCCCGGTAGACAGAGTACCGGCACGGAGTCGGCAAAAGCCTGGGCTACTCCGGCAAAAGCGTTCTCAATGCCGGGCCCGGCCTGCATAGCACATACGCCAATGCGTTGGCCATTGGTGATCCGGGAAAATCCGTCCGCGATATTGATAACAGTGCGCTCCGTCCGTGCGAGTATAGGTTGAATGCCGCCCGCGGCCGCGTGATCGATGAGCGGATTGGCCGGAAAACAGCTCAGGAACTCCGTCTGTTCTCGGTTCAGAATTTCCACGATGGTTTGATAAACGTTCATGTACTCACATTTGTGCAGGGTATTGCCCCTAACTCGGCCGGGTCGGAAGACGGTGCGGGTGCAACCGTGCATAGGGCTACGCCGTAAGTATAGTATAGAGTAGAAGGGAATGGGTTCCGGCTTGTACAGATTGATGCTACCAAAAGACATCCAAAGGCGTGCTGCCTGTCCTGGTCCCGCTAACTCCAGGCCAACGGAAATAGTCCGGCACGCTATGTCCGGGTTCGTGTCACAGCTGCGGGAAAGAGGATTATGCTGAAAGGTTGTCTAGGACTGTTGGCGGTCGCCATTCTGGGCATGGTCGCTTTGCGCTTGTTGTTTGGCGTGATGGGCATTATCGCCCAGATTCTAGGTATAGTTCCCATACCTATCTGGATCTTGATCGCCGTAGGGATTCTGATCTGGATTTGGCGCAGCGGCTCGGATATTACGACAGCGGGATGATGGTCTGCTATTGACATACCACCACCGGACCCGCCTCTACGCTCCTAAGCCCAACTCGCGGCCTCGGTATGGCTTGTACACTGAAGCTTGCCCCGGATCATCTCATACTGAAAACGGACCGGCTCTGTCTTGAGTGTGCCCCGGTCCGCTTGGGGCACTAGAGCTGGCTTCCGGCGGACAACACAACTATTGAGACCATGCCCTATCGGTCAGGTATCAGCCCTGGATCATGCGGATAGACCTGCTCAGGTTGGTCCGGGCCTAGGCTGCGGTTGTCGGTCAACTGTGCGCGGTGACGGAGGCTGCAGATCTCAATTGGGTAGCTAGCAGGCATGTGTGGGGTTATATGAGATCGTACCTTGAGACGCGGTCCCGCCCACCTACAGGAGCCTAACTAAGGTCAGTCAAAATGCAAGCGGAGCAGTAGATCCTGAAACTGGATGTCCATGGCCGTTGCATCCAGAGAGGTCTGGGTATAGGGATTGTCGTAATGTGGGAATCCCGCCAGCGGCACTTCTTCCCCATTACGCCGGAAAGGTTCTTGCATATCAAACATATAGGTGTCCCCGCGCAGGGACTCGAAGGTCACCTGCAGGTCAGTGAAGGTGCGTGGCAGCTGGCGGACACGATCGCGGAAGGTTTTGAAATCACCATCCAAGTCCTGACGCCCCATCTGCACGATCCAGGCGGTCCGGGCGCCGTAGGCACGCAGTTCCCGATAAGCGTTTGGGCCTTCTGCCGTCATATGCAAGGTCGTTGAAGCGGTGAGTGCCAGATAGCCGGCGCCGACCTTGGCGAAAGCCCAACCGCTCTGCAGGTAATAAGTATCAAAGGCGTAAGTAGGGAAATAGGCGTGCGTGAAACCCATCCAATCATCGGGCCCCAGATCGTAGAGGGCGATGAGAACGTCGTGGTATTGAGCGACACGCGGGAGGCGTACATTCCCGTGCCAAGCGTTGGGACGGTGGGAACTGTCCTCACTCAGACAGGGAGGATGAGTCACGAAAGACACGGCCGCCGGACCGAGCGTGGCTTGCCACACGTGTTGCTGCTGCCCCGGCTGCCCCGGGTTATAATCCTGGGCTGAGGCGAGCATGTAATCGGGCGTCTTGTACGTCACCTTATTGACGCACCAGTCCCCGGTTTCCCGGTCGTACTGCGGGTCCAACGTTCCGGCATGCTGTTCACGGGACCAGATTTCCGGAGCCGGGTCCAGGGCGATGGCCTCAATGACAGGGGCTAGCCGGTATCCGGCCGCACAGGCGAGGCTGACGGTCCCCAAAACATGGTTGTTGAAGATGCCCATGCCCCACAGCAGGCGGGTCAAGCCTGACGTGGCCTCGCGCAAGGAGCCTTTGAGCATGGGCGCGTAGCTGCGGCCGTGCGTGGAACCGAATACGCCACGAAACGAATTGACGGCCAGGCTGAAGAACAGCTTATCCAACACTACCACCGCCATTTCGTACACTTCGTCATTAAGGGTGAGATCAAGAATATGGGATAGGGCCAACACGTCTTCCTCAAAGTAGGTGTTGGAGTCCCATTCCCGAAAGCCGCCGCGTGCGCGTTGGCGCAGCCAGGTCAGGACCCGCTGTTCGCCTAACGCCTGGTGCTGTGCTCCTGTCATACCGTTATTGGTGAACGTGGTGTCCGGGTACAGTTGGCCGGCCAGCATTTCGCAACCGTGAAATAGGATCTGATGGTTTTCGGTCCAGAAACACATGGTGTCCTGCCCCGGTTCATCCATCCAGTAGCGAAAAGCAAGAATGCAGGAGCGCAAACGGTCTCTCAGATCGTCCGGAAAGGCTACGTGCTCACCGTAGCGCATCAGGGCACCCAGCAGTCCGATCAGGTAGAAATCACTGCAGTCGGCCCGGCTTTCCACCATGTCCACAGTGGTATGAAAGGGAGTCCAATCCACGTCCTGCCAGTAGTTCAGTTCCATCTTGGCGATTTCATGGAAGATAGAGCCTTCCTGTTGGGCGGCATGTAGCAGGGCTTCCTGCCGGCGTTGGGTATAAGTGCCGTAGCGTTCCTGTGAATAGGCAATGTTGCCGGTTAGGTAAACCGGCAAACGGCGTTCCATGCGGCGCCCATGCCGGTAGAATTCCAGCAGTTCCGGCAAGAGACGGATCCAATATTCTCCGGCGGGGAACTGGTATGTAGTGCCCAGGCGGGCGGCCACGAGCTGGCGGCCCTCAGTGCGCTGTTCCGAATAAATGCGGCCATCCTGGCGTTCCAGACGGAGCGTGATGTTGGTGTCCAGCGGATCTCCGTCGGGCCAATGGACGTAGATGTCGGATTGCCGCTCAAAGATGTCCTGGCGAAGGAAGGCCTGCCGGAATGCATGATCCAACTGCGGTCGTGTCTCTTCCCATTGAGGGGCGGTGGGCAGCAGCCACTCCAGATCAGGACAATCCTGTAGTTGTAAGGCCATGACCATGGGGCAAGCACGTATACCCACACAAGCGAAGCGGACCAGTACGTAATGGCGTCCCGCGGTCAGATTCAGCGCAAAAGCCACTGTCCGTGGCCTTTGCGGGGCGAAATGATGGCTCCGATGTACGTGGACATTGTCCAGCCAGATATCTGCCGGTCCGTTGGTAGTGAGGGCCGCTTGGCCCCTCCAGTCCCTCCCCAATTCAATCGCGGTGTATGCCCAGTATTCAACGTAATGGGGCGTGGGATGGAATGCGGAGCCGTAGACGAAATGATCCTCCTGGCAGTGGATCACCGTCCAGCGTAGGTGGGGCAAGTCGGCAAACGGCGACGTGAATTCCAGAGGCGGATCCTGCAGGCCGTGATCTTGGTGCCGGTACGCCTGGACCACGGCGGCCGGAAAGTCAGTATCCGCTAAACGGCATACGTCCACCGCTCGCGTCCGGGGTCCTACGACCAGCCAGTCGTCAAGGTAACCTTGATGCTGCGGACGGGTATGGCGGCTGTACAGGCGGGCCTGCACCGGTGTGGGCAGAATGTCGGCGATGCTACTCCTTCCCTTCCTTCAATGAGGCCCTACCAATTCAGGTAGGGAAACATGAGACCCGCCGTCATACAAAACGCACCGCACTTTGTGTCCACTTTCCAGCGTGTGGAATGCGGGTGCGGTTACATCACAGACGCCCTTCCGAGCTTCTTTGCAGCGAGGGTGAAAAGGGCAGCCGCGGGGAATGGAATAAGGATCCGGGACTGTGCCGTGAATGGCTTCCAGACGTTCCGTGATGTTATGCACGGATTTACGCCCGAGCTGGGGAATGGAATGCAGCAAAGCGCGTGTGTAAGGATGCTTAGGAGACGTAAAAATGGTCTCCACATCGGCCATCTCAACCACTTCACCCAAGTACATCACCACGACAAAATCCACCATCTGGGCAATCACACCGAGATCGTGCGTGATGAAAATGATGGCCATACCAAAGTCGCGCTGCAGCTCTTGCATTAGGGTCAGGATCTGCGCTTGGGTTGTCACGTCCAGTGCGGTAGTGGGCTCATCCGCGATTAACAGACTAGGTTGGCAGGAGAGCGCCATGGCGATCATAGCGCGCTGACGCATACCGCCCGACAGTTCGTGTGGATAACGTGTCAGCACACGTTCCGGCTGGGGCAGATTGACGCGCCGCAGCATCTCCAAGGCGATCTGCTCCGCCTCTTCCTGGGACAGGTCTCGGTGCAGCCGGATAGCTTCAACGATTTGGGACCCCACAGTGTGGACAGGACTCAATGACGTCATGGGTTCCTGGAACACCATGGAAATCTCCCCCCCGCGAATGGAGCGGGCCAGGGAGCCCTTAGGGTTCAACTGGGCCATATCAACGGTTTCCCGGCTACCATTCGCGCGTGTCTGGCGGTGAAAAAGAATTTCACCGGCCACCACACGGCCGGGAGGGGGCACGATGGCTAGGATCGAACGTGCGGTGACGGATTTACCACAGCCGGATTCACCGACCAGGCCAATTGTTTGCCCGCGAGCCACCGTGAAATCCACACCTTCCAGGGCGTGCACAATGCCCTGATCCATGAAGAAGTGGGTCTTCAGGTTACGGATCTCCAACAAGAGGTCTGTGCTGTGAGGATCGGGGGCAGAGGAAGTGTCCATGGCGGTGGAGGGCTTAGGCGTAGGGATCCGCGGCGTCACGGATCCCGTCACCAAGGAAATTGAAAGCGAGCACAGAGAGTACGACGGCCGCGCCCGGCAAGAGTAGCCACGGGGCAAGCGCTACGGAACGCAGGTTCTGGGCTTCTTGGAGCAGTACCCCCCAGCTGATAGCGGGTGCACGCAGACCCAAGCCGATGAAGCTCAAACCTGTCTCCGAGAGAATCATGCCCGGTACGGCCAGTGTGAGGGACGCGATGATGTGACTCATGAAGGAAGGTAGCATATGCCGGAGGATGATCCGCATCTCACTAGAACCGGAGAAACGGGCGGCCATGACGAAATCTTCCTCGCGTAGGCTCAGGAAACGGCCACGCACGACACGAGCCAGTCCTGTCCAACCCACAAACGCCAGGAGTACCGTGACCATGAAGTAACGCTGGATGATGTCCATGTCAACGGGCAAGGAAGCGGCTAGGGCCATGATGAGAGGAATTTCCGGAATGGAACGGATGAATTCGATCAGACGTTGGATGGCATTGTCCAGCGTGCCCCCATAGTAGCCGGAGATGCCCCCCAGAATGATGCCCAGTATCAGACTGATGAGCACGCTCACCAGCCCGATAGTGAGCGAGACGCGGGCCCCATAGCAGATACGTGAAAAGAGATCACGCCCGTCCCGATCGGTACCCAGTATGTAGATGCCCTGACCCTGATAGACACCCAAGGAACGTTCGGTCAGTTCGGCATCCAGACCGAAAAGGTGGCGCGAAGCCGACCCGATCCCCCAGAATTTGTATTCGGGGCCCTTAACAAAGAACCGGATGGGATAGACCACATCGGTGTCTTCCGTATAGATACGGCGCAGAGTTTCCGGGTCGCGGGTCTGGACTACGCCGTGGACAAAGGGCCGCTGTAAGCGTCCTTCATGGACCCACCGGATGCGTGAAGGCGTCGCGAGCTGGTAATCCAGATAATTCACGTCAGGCAAGTAAGGGGCCACGAATTCGCACAAGGCCGCCACGCAATATAGGAGCAGGAATACGATACCGGATATGACGGCCATACGGTGCTTGATGAAGCGCCACCACATGAGCTGTAGGTAGGAGGCCACATACAGGCTCTCTTCCTCAACTATTTCCGGTTCAAGGACAGGATCCTCTTCCGACCGGGAGTGTATAGAGGATGTAGCGGTGGTTTGGGACACGGGTATACCGGCGGCGGTGAAGGCAGGAAATGGCGCAAGGCGCGCTAACTTTCCAACCGAATACGGGGATCCACGATAGCTAACAGGACATCGGAGATAAGTGTGCCTATGATAGTCAGGGCACTGAGCAGCAGCAGGAACGTGCCGGCTAGGTACATGTCCTGCGCTGTCAGCGCACGCAGTAGCATGGGGCCGGTGGTTTGCAGACTCAGGACCATGGCCACAAGCGTCGTACCCGACACCAGGGAGGCCAACGACCAGCCCACCGTGCTAAAGAAAGGATTCATGGCTAACCGCACCGGATATTTCCAGATGAGACGGACTTCCTTGACTCCCTTGGCTCGTGCCGTTTCCACATACGGTTTGTTCAATTCGTCCAGTAGGTTGGCACGCATGATGCGGATATTGCCCGCAGTACTGGAAATGGCCACAATGAACATAGGGACCCAAATATGCTTCAGCATGTCCACGATCTTGGCCCAGCTCCAGGGCGCCAAGATAAACTCGTCCGAAAAAAGACCGCCTACGTTCTGGCCCAGGTAGACGTGAGCCAGATACAGGACGATCAGGGCTACCAGAAAACCGGGCATGCCCAGGCCTATGAAATTAACGGCAGTCAAGATATAGTCCAGGACGGAGTACTGGTGCGTGGCGGCAAAGACGCCGATGGGAATGGCAATGAACCAGCTGACCAGTAAGGCTGACATAGACAGCACAACGGTCAAGCCCATGCGTTCCCAGATCAGTTCCTTGACGGGCTTCTGCCATTCCATGGACTGGCCCCAGTCTCCTTTCTGCAGAATGCCCGACACCCATTTCCAGTACTGGACGTACACGGGTTGGCCCAGGCCATACCGCTGCCGCAAGGCATCCAGCTCCGCCTCATCCACTAGATCCCCTTCCTGCCGCAGCTGGGCCGCGTACGAGGTTAGGAAATCGCCCGGGGGTAACTGGATGATGGCAAAGGACAAGATCGAGATGGCGATCAGAGTCGGGATCATGAAGAGAACCCGGCGCAGGACGTAAAGGGCCATGAAACTGAGAGCGTCGTGACTCAGACAATGAAGATTAAGGAGAGATACAAGGTGCGGAGACTACTGCCGTCTCCGCACCTTGTCAATACGATACAACGCAGGACAGTGCCCGTGATTAGGCTCCGTGCTCGGCCGGATTGTCCCAGTAGTAGGTTTCGG
Organism: Caldilineaceae bacterium; assembly: GCA_965116185.1. Lineage (GTDB taxonomy): Bacteria > Chloroflexota > Anaerolineae > Caldilineales > Caldilineaceae > Bin34. The sequence goes on along the minus strand of OZ220492.1, from coordinate 3,407,000 downwards.
TATGCAGCAGATGCTCGTCACCCGTGGTGTCGTCTAGCGGGAACCCGGGCAGATAGCCTGAGAAACCATTCTTGACAATCACCAGGCTGGGTGATTCGCCCAGGTAACCGATCATGGGTAACTCTTCCGCCCAGATAGCCAGAATCTGTTGGAAGAGTTCGTTACGTCGGGCATCAGACGGTTCAACGGCGATTTGGTCATGGAGAGCCCAGATATCCCAGATCCAGTGATCGGCGGGCGGTTCTTCCGCATTGGGATCCGCGTCACCCGCGCTACGGTATAGGCCCCAAGCTACACCCCAGGGCCGGTCGATCATAGTACCCGTGAAGATCCACGGTGCCACAATGGGCAGTACCGTCCGGTCACCGCCCCAGAAAGCGGCCTCGATCTCGTTGGCCTGGAAGTGCTCGGTGTAGAGCGAGCGTTCAAAATACTGATAGGTGGTGGTGATACCCACTTCAGCGAAATACTTAACGATCTGCAGCACGGCATCCTCACCCTGCGTACCCGGCTGGGCGGTCCCTTCAATGATGAAACTGATCGGTTCGTCCGTGCCGGGCCACAGGCGTTGCCCAGCCGCATTCTTGTCAGCATAGCCGGCATCATCCAGCCACTGGTTCGCCTCATCGGGATTGTATTCAGTGTAGGAACCGGCTTGATCCGCATTGGCCTGAGGAGAGCTGTTGAGTGGGCTGTACTGGCGCGGAGTCAGCAAACCGTCAAAAACGAGATCGTTCAAGGTCACACGGTCCACCGCGACCGAAAGGGCCTTGCGGACATCCCGGTTCTGGAAGAACTCACGCAGACGAGGTTCTTTGGTCGTCTGATTCAGCTGGATGGCCGTATGGCCGGAGGCATAGCCCAGGTAGACGGAGTAGTCACCCTTTTCCTCGTTTTCCTTGAATAGCGTGAAGCTGTCCAGAGAGACATGGCGGCCCTGGAAATCAATTTCACCATTGATGATGCGCAGTTCAAAGACATCCGGGGTCTCAAATAAACGGTGATGCACCTGGTCCACATAAGGCAGCTGCTGCCCATCGGCGTCCACCAACGGGAAGTATGGATTGCGTTCCATGATGAAGAGCTCGTTGGAGAGTTCGTTCATCGCACGCCAGGGACCCATAGACGGTAATTCGGGATTGAGGTACCACCAGCGGCGATCCACGTAGTACTCACTCCAAGAGTTGAAGCCGGCTGCCTCGGTGTCCGCCTCCAACTGTTCTTTGTCTTCCGCCAAGTCCATGTGGAATTGTTCAAGGTAATGGCCGGGCAGGTAAATGCGGGATGTTGTGCGCAGGGTCTCGTAGATGAAGAGAGGCTTGGGCTCATCAAAGCTGTACTTGACGGTATGGTCATCCATAGCTTCCAGCCCCATAACCTGATCACCGGAGCGCCAGCGCGGATGCACGGAAGGATTGATGTCAGTGTTCAGCAGATCATGATCGTACCACCACTGGAACGCGGCGGCGGTAAAAGGTTCCCCGTCGGACCACTTGGCCCCCGCACGCAGGTGGAAGGTCCATTCGGAGGCATCGTCGTTGATCTCCCACGATTCCGCCAAACGGGGCTGCACATTGAGATCTTGATCATACCAACCCAAACCACGGTCCTGCATCTTGGTGGGACCCCAGCGATCCGATACCCCTTTGAACCCACGGCGCACGATACCGCCATAATTACCTGCCATGCCGCCCGCATTAGGTAGTACACCGGGCGTGGCAGGCAACCGGTCATCAACCGGCGGCAAGTCGCCGGCTGCCACCATATCGGCCAGCATGGGAGCTTCTCGATACTTACCCATGGGCATAGCTTCTTCCGCCATTGGCTCTTCAACCATCGGTTCTTCGGCCATTGGCTCTTCGTCCGGTTCACCGCCGGCCCCACAGGCCACGACGACAGCTCCGGCTGAAGTGACAGCGGAAATCCGAATAAATTCGCGCCGCGAAAAGGCATGCGCACGTGTTCGCTTTCTGGTCATGGAAAACTCCTAATGACGTTTGGTATTGATACTAAGTTGTCCGTGGGGACAGGGTAACGGATTATATGAATCCGCATATTGCAGTATACACCCCTTAGGAACTAGGAGAAAAAAGATGCCGCATCTCTTTTCTCATGGCTGGAGCACAGAGCAAGGGCCTATAGGTCCTTGCTAACTTGGTCAAGTACGGTATGGTTCTCGCCTGCTAAGCCACAGAAAGTCTGCATCCGTGCAGAAGAACGGCGGACTATGCTATTACCTGCCGGACTGACCTATATCACCAGCGCAATGCAACAACTAGGTGGTCAGCCCTGGAAGTACAGACAATGCGCTCTGCATTGCCATCCGGTGGAGACAGGCTATGCAGCAACTATGCCCTCTCACATCTGTGATTTGCCAGGACAGGTCTGCAGTCTGCACTACAGGATAGGGGTGGACGCCTGCCTGACATCCCTAGGATTCTGCTGGGTGACGCACTGTGTTGTCTAAGTGATACAGGAGATTAGACTCGTTAGCAGCGTGATAGCCGACCCATATGACTTCTGGGATCGGCGGTAGGCATCTTGCCCACGCAGGGCACCCATGGTTATGGATCTGGGTGTCACGGCCTTCACAGTCTCTGAGCGATTCGCCCCGGACCGGACAGATCCACGGTCACCGTGGATCTGTCGCAGCACCGCGTAGGTATGGCCTATTCCCAGGAAAGAGTGCTCCCGCTTTGGTAATCAATGACCCGGGTCTCAAAGAAGTTCTTTTCTTTCTGTAGGTCAATGATCTCGGACATCCAGGGAAAGGGGTTATAGGTATTGGTGAACAAGGGCTCCATACCCAACTGTTCGCAGCGCCGGTTGACAATGAAGTGCATATAAGCTTCGCACTGGGCTGCGTTCAGACCTAGGAAACCGTTGGGCATCGTGTCATAACTGTAGGCTACCTCCAGGGTACAGGCTTCATGCAGCATCCGGCGCACTTCGTCCTGGAATGAGCGGGTCCACAGATGAGGATTCTCAAGTTTGATTTGGTTGATGACATCAATCCCGAAATTCAAGTGTAGGCTCTCGTCGCGCAGGATGTACTGATACATTTCCGCGATACCCACCATCTTGTTGCGCCGGCCTAGGGTGAGAATTTGGGCAAACCCGGTATAGAACCACATCCCTTCAAAGATGACATAGAAGGCAATCAGATCGCGCAGGAAGGCCTGATCATACGCCGGGGTTCCCGTCTGGAAATGAGGATCCGAAAAACTGTGTGTATATTCCAGGGCCCAGGCCGCTTTGTCCGTGATAGATGGAATTTCGCGATACATGTTGAATAGCTCACCTTCGTCCAGCCCCAAGCTTTCGCAAATGTACTGGAAGCTATGCGTGTGCACGGCCTCTTCAAAAGCCTGGCGCAGCAGGTACTGCCGGCATTCCGGATTGGTGAGATGGCGGTAGATGGCCAGCACGATGTTGTTGGCCACGAGGGACTCGGACGTGGCAAAGAAACCCAGATTACGGCCAATCATCTTCCGTTCATCGGGGGTCAGACCGTCGGGCGATTTCCACAGGGCGATGTCCGCTTGCATGGCCACTTCCGTGGGCATCCAGTGATTGTTGCATCCGGCCAGGTACTTGTCCCAGGCCCAATGATATTTGAGTGGCAGTAGCTGGTTGACGTCGGCTCGGGCATTAATCATGGCCTTATCACTGACCTGAACGCGCTCGGCACCCCGCTCAATTGCACCGAGGCCGGTCCCATCTACTTGTGATACAGGGTGGTCTTCAGCTATGTGACCGTTCCTCATGGATGATGATGTGTGTTCGTTCCATTCCAAGGGCATGAGCAAGCTCTTTTCCTTCTGTCGGACCGCTTTGGGCGGTAGCATAAAGTGAAAATCGAAATCGTATCCTACCATCTTCCGCGTGTGCTGGCATCACACTGCACCCGGGAGATGGTTATAAGCTATACCGCTTTCGGCGCTGCGCGAATCAGGCAGCGGTTACTGACAGGCTTCGCAATCCTCATCGTCCAGGTTACAAGCCAAAGCTTCCTGGATCGACGAGTTGGAGTAGAGTGTTGTGGGTTCCGGCGGCAAAGGCAGAGGTGACAGGGGTGTAGGTGGCTGTGGGGCCACGGGCACCGCGTTCAGTTTACCGTCCGTGCCCTGCAGGGTACTCTTTTCCACACTAGTGGCGGACTGGGTGCGCAGATAGTATGTAGTCTTCAAGCCCCGTTTCCAGGCCAGCATGTACAGATCATGCAGCTGTTGGCCACTCGTGGTCGCCACATAGAGATTCAGTGACTGCGATTGATCGATCCATTTCTGACGCCGGGCCCCGGCCTCTACCAGCCAAGTGGGATCAATCTCAAAGGCGGTAGCATATAGGTGCTTGAGATCCGTGGGTACGCGATCAATGGCACTCAGGTTACCGTCATAGAACTTGAGATCGCTGACCATAGTCGCGTCCCACAACCCACGAGCCTTGAGGGCCCGTACCAGGTACTCGTTTACAACTGTGAAGTCGCCTGACATGTTGGCCTTCACAAACAGATTGCGGAACGTGGGCTCAATGGAGGGACTAACGCCACAGATGTTGGCAATTGTGGCGGTGGGGGCAATGGCCAAGACGTTGGAGTTACGCATGCCCTGCCGGACCTGGAGACGCAAATAACTCCAGTCCATGTGATGGCTGCGGTCTACCTCTAAGGTACGGTTGCGGGCACGATCCAGTAGTTCAAGCGAGTCGATCGGTACGATGCCCTGGCTCCATAACGAACCGGCGAAGGTGGAATAGGGCCCCCGCTCCTGGGCTAGGTTGGCGGAGGCCTGGATGGCGTAATAGGACACGGCTTCCAGGCTGCGGTCCGCAAAATCAACGGCTGCCGAGGAGGCGTAGGGAATTTGCAGCTGGTGCAGTACGTCCTGAAAACCCATAATGCCTAGGCCTACCGGACGATGGCGCATGTTACTGGTACGGGTTTCAGGGATGGTGTAAAAGTTGATGTCAATTACGTTGTCCAGCATGCGCATGGCCGTGGTCACGGTCCGCCGCAGCTTGGCCTGATCCAGCTGTCCGGCCTGTACGTGCTGGGCCAGATTGATCGAGCCCAGATTGCATACGGCTACTTCATCGCGGCTGGAATTGAGCGTAATCTCCGTGCACAGGTTGGAGGAATGGACGACCCCGACGTGCTGCTGGGGCGAACGCAGGTTGCAAGGATCCTTGAAGGTGATCCAGGGATGACCCGTCTCAAAGAGCATAGTTAACATGCGCCGCCACAGATCCAGGGCTCGTACACGCTTGAACACCTTGATCTCACCGGCTTGGGCCCGCGCTTCGTAGTCTAAGTAGCGCTCTTTGAACGCTAGACCTACCTGATCGTGCAGATCAGGTGTCTCGTCGGGCGAAAAGAGAGTCCAGCCCTCATCTGCCTCTACACGTTCCATGAACAGATCGGGGATCCAGCAGGCGGTGTTCATGTCGTGGGTGCGACGTCGTTCGTCTCCCGTATTCTTGCGTAAGTCCAGGAACTCGTCAATGTCAATGTGCCAGGTTTCCAGATAGGCACAGACCGCCCCTTTGCGCTTACCGCCCTGGTTGACAGCGACCGCCGTATCGTTGGCCACCTTGAGAAAGGGTACTACTCCCTGCGAGTGGCCATTGGTGCCCTTGATGTGTGCACCCAGCCCACGGACAGGTGTCCAATCGTTGCCTAGGCCCCCGGAGAATTTAGACAGCAGTGCGTTGTCCTTAATGGCCTTGAAGATACCGTCCAGATCATCCGGCACCGTGCTCAGGAAACAGGAGGACAGCTGAGGGCGCAACGTACCCGCATTGAAAAGTGTGGGCGTGGAACACATAAAGTCAAATGACGACAGCAGATGGTAGAACTCAATAGCCCGGTCTTCCCGATCGTCCTCCTCCTGGGCTAAACCCATGGCGACACGCATGAAGAAGGCCTGAGGCATTTCAATGCGTGTGCCGTCGCTGTGTAGCAGATAGCGGTCGTAGAGAGTCTGCAGCCCCAGGAACTGGAAGTTGCGATCCCGTGCCGGCTGTAAGGTCCAGGCAAGCCGCTCCAGATCAAAACGGGCCAGTTTCGGATCAAGCAGTTCAAGTTCAATACCCTTCTGGATATAGCGCGGGAAATAAATTTGGTACAGAGTGGTGTCCGCCACCGCCTCCAGGTCCTGATCGGGACCACAGACAAAAGGCAAGACTTCGGACCGCAGCTGGAGCAGGATCAAGCGTGCACTCACGAAGGAATAGGCGGGTTCCTGCTCCACTAGGGAACGGGCTGCCATGATCTGGGCCAACCGCAAATGTTCAAGGGTAATGTTGTTGTAGATATCACGTACCAAGATCTCCATGACGGCCGCGGGCGACACCCCTTCCAGATCCTGGCAGGCCGCAGTGATATCGCGCTGGACCCGTTCTAGGTCCAGCTGTTCTTGGGAACCGTCCGGTAGGAGAACGTGCAAGACAGGGGGTGTCGCCGCGGCTTTTTGGGCCGCTTTCCGGACTTTGGTCCGTTCATGCCGGTATACGATGTACCGGCTGGCCACGAGGTGTTCTTCGGCCTTCATCAGTTCAATTTCAACCCGATCCTGGATTTCCTCAATCTGGACTGGGCGAACAGCAGTGTGGCGTATCAGAATTTCGGCCTCAACTTTAGCCGTGATGTCCTCTATAGTTTGACGTACGCGCTCTTCCTGAAGAGCACGGGGATTCTGATCAGCATAGGTAGCTTCCCAGGCTTGCTTCAAAGCCGTCCGGATCTTGGAGGCATCAAAGTCAACTAGGGTGTTGTCACGTTTGCGAACCTGCACGACATCATTTGAATTGAGCGCAGCAGTGGCTTGAGTGGGAGGGGACGTGGTGTAGGAGGCCATGGAATGAAAAGAGTGCAAGCTCGAATTGAATTTCAGTTAACTATAACGGAAGAATTTAGGAGCGGTTACTAGCGTCATACAGCATGAAAACGATAGCGTTTGGCGACCAAAACATGCAATCCGTAGGCGGGTTGGATATATGCAGCAGACTGACCCAAGTTAGATTGCCCTTAAGGCAAGAAAACAAGGATTGGATCCACCCGGGCCAGGACAGTCTGACGTGATGCAGAAGCTAGGACACTTACGTATCTCCCGACCCTCAATGTTGTATCTTAGCAGGTTTAATGAGTCTTACACAAGACCTCGTTATGGTTTTAGACGATTGTTGTCAGGTTCACGACAACTAAGACTACACAAGACCCAATAGGTTTAAAAATCTCCGAAAACAGGAAAATTTCCATTAATGGAAATCCTAATAAATATAGATCCAAAGCGTCACGCAAAGAGTGATTGGGCCAATGTGACAACCCACATCGTGTCTGGCTGTACCCCTACTAGTTGTTGATACCGCAAAGCCAAGATTGTTCTTTGCCCTGCGCAATGTAATACTACTAGGGTGGCAGCAGCGCTGCGCTGGACAAAGCGACCTACCATAACACCCGCATGAATAACTTCATGGATGCATGCTGCAGTGAACGCAGTCGAGACAGGCGCGGGATCACAGTGTCCTACTTACGAGCAGGAAATGAGTAGTTGCCCGTTGTCCCGGCTAGAGGGGATGGATGCCCAGTGTGGCCAGGGTATCACCCAGGGCATGTCGGAAGTTGCGCTGCTGGCCCCGTCCGGGAAAGGGAATAGCCTGGGTCTGGGGCAGGGAATAACCGGCCGTGCGGACAGGATCTTGCAAAACTTTCCAGACCGGGGCTGCAATCAACACTACATGTGCCGGTTGCGTATCAGCCAACAAGGCCAGGACGCGATCGGCATGCTCGGCAATCTGAATTTCTTTGCGACGGCTGTCCAGCGGATCCGGAATAGCCTCAATCATCCAGTAGCCATCCTGCTGAAATGTCTGCAACCATTCGCCCTTGCGCTGCCGCTCTACCCGCGTTTCGCCGAAGCGTCCTGGGTAGAGCGCCCGCATGAGTTCGATCCACAGGGTATCGGCCCGGGTAACGTGCTCAAAATAGAAATGTCGATCCGGTGCAGATGGCGGGGACTCAGCTACAAACAGGACTTTCACGTGTACGGGACGGTACCGCTGGGTGGCCTGCTGGCGTAATTGGGCTGGACTGGACATGTATCACCGGGCAGTAGTGGTTGCGCTGGGTGTTCAGGCAGACGCCGTAGGTATGAGCCAGGGGGGATGTACTTGTTCCTCCCGGCGCAAATAACTGGCGTAGAGGAAACGATACACGTCGCTAACATAGAAATGCGGATAAGGCTTATCGGGCAGCGATGCCAGGAACCGATCATGTAACCGTTCCGCGGTGTCTTCGTCCAGGCCCGTGGCCACCTCATAAGGAAAGTAGATAGCCAGATCACGATCCGGCGGATGGATGATGCGGGTGATCCCGAACGATTCAGGATAGCGGTAGGCCGGAGACAAACGTTCCATGAGAAAGGTGCCCATGGCGGCGGAATGGATGAAGTCCTGATGGGCGTAGAGAAAGTTCACCGTCTCCTGGGCATTTTCCAGCGTCTCGCCGGGAAAGCCAAAGAAGAAAAAGGTGTGGTTCCAGATGCCGACTTCCGCACTCTCGCGCAGAATACGACTCATATGCTCCAGCTGGGTACCCTTGATCATATGATCGATGATGGCCTGGGAGGCACTCTCCAGGCCAAATAGAATCATACGGCAGCCGCCCGCTTGCATATTTTCCAGCAGGGTCCGATTAATTACTTTCTCAAAGCGGACACAGCCTCCCCAGTTCATAGGTTCCTCGTCCTCGCGCAAGAGTGCGGAAAGGTCGCGCAGGTTACGGGGTGTGATGGCTTCGTCGGCGAAAAAGATATGTTTTGCCCCATAGCGATCGCGCAGGGCGTACATCTGGTCCGCCAGTTGGCGGGCTCGGAGCTGGCTGAATGATTCAGGCTCGCCATAGCCCACGTTGCAGAAGGCACACTGCCCGAAATAGCAGCCCCGGGCTGTCATCAGGGGCAACGTCAGTTCGGGAGCTAGGTAACGGGATAGGGGAAAGCCGTCAAAATCGGGCAGGGGCAGATCGCGGATCTTCTCCGGTTCCTTGCGTGGATTGGTGCGGATCTCGGATCCCGTGCGGTGAATCAGATTGGGGATGTCATCTAAAGGGGTGCCTGACACCTGGGCACAGGCTAGCTGCAGCAGCGAAACCTCACCGTCATAGACTATGACACTGTCAATCAAGCGAAATAGCGCAGGTTGTTGGGGCCAGACATCATGCAACATGCTGGCATGGGGCCCCCCTATGGTGATGTGGCAATCAAGATTCGCCTCGCGCACCAGATGCGCCAGGGTAAAGGCAGCCAGGACCTGGGGCATGGAAGGGATGGAGATGCCGACCAGATCAGGCGCAAACGCCACTAGGTCCGGCAGTACGAGCTTGCGGTACAGATCCAGGAACATGTTGTGACGATCGTCGGCTACACCCTGTAACAAGAACTCACTACTGTCCACCGGCCCTGCAGCTTCGTAACTCTGTAAATGCAGGTATGCCGGAAAGTAGGGCAGGGAGGCAATATCCAGGCAGTCTGCCAGAATCTGGAAGTGGGCGAAGCCTATCGGGCCATCATAGAAAGCCGGACTGCGTACCACATCCTTGGCCTTGGCCACTTGAGCGGCCAGAGCAGGACCCTGGTCTAGAGCCCAGGCTACGGTGTCGGCAGGAGGATAGGGGCCGCGGATACGACGCTGGCGCCCGGGTGCGCCGAACCGTTGCCGGATCAATGCAAGCATCCGCTCCATGTGATCCTGGGTCAGGATCTCGTCAAAGAGCTCAATGTTCATATCCCGCTGCATGACTTCCACCCCGGCTTGCCGCAGATAGGCCGTCAGCGAGGGCAAGGCCAGATGGGGCATGGTGGGCGTCCAGTTGGGGGGAAACAGGAGCGCCACCCGGGGTGGGCGTGATAGAGACTCCACCTGTGATGTGGTGGACAAGGCCAGATCGATGGGTGCGGGACCCAAGGACGGTGATAGCGGGTGTCGTGCCATGGCGGGAAATCAGGCCTCTACGCCCTGCAAAGACAGTTCCGCGGCGTAGTGGCAGCGGACATAGTGACCCTGACTCGTCTGTTCCAGGACGGGAGTTTCATGAATGCAGCGATCGTTGTCGTTGTACCGGCAGCGGGGATGGAAATAGCAGCCGGTAGGGGGATTGGACGGGTCCGCAACGTCACCCTCCAGCACAATGGGTTCCGTCCGGTTCCGCGGATCCGGTTTAGGTACGGAAGCCAGTAGGGCTTCAGTATACGGATGCTTGGGGTTGGTGAACAAATCTTCAGTACGCGCGTGCTCTACCAGCATGCCAACGTACATGACCGCGATCCGATCACTGATATGTTCCACCACGCTGAGATCGTGGGCGACGAAGAGATAGGTAAGACCAAATTGGGCCTGCAAGTCCTGGAGCAAATTCAGGATCTGAGCCTGGACTGAGACATCAAGCGCGGACACCGGTTCGTCCAGCACGATTAGTTGGGGATTGAGAGCCAAGGCACGGGCGATGCCGATGCGCTGCCGCTGGCCACCGCTGAAGGCGTGCGGATAGCGGTTCAGGTATTCTGGGCGCAGACCCACGACGCGCAGGAGTTCGGCAACTTGATCCTCTAATTGTTGGCCGGATGCCACGCCGTTAACAAGTAATGGCTCACCCACGTTCTGCAGCAGATTCATGCGGGGATTGAGCGAGGAATAGGGATCCTGGAACACCATCTGCATATCGCGGCGCAGACTCTTGAGCTCAGCATGGGGCAGAGTGGCAATGTTGAGACGTTCCGTGCGGGAGCGCTGGAACCAGATGGCGCCATCTGTCACATCATAGGCGCGCATGATGACCCGCCCGGTAGTGGTCTTGCCACATCCGGATTCACCAACCAGGCCCAGGGTCTCGCCGGGGCGTATGTAGAAACTCACGCCATCCACGGCCTTGATGCTGCCCACCGTTTGGGCCAGCCAACCCCGCTTGATGGGGAAATGTTTCTTCAGTTCAACTACTTCCAGCAGAGGTGCCGCGTGGGCACTGCTATCCCTGACTGTGCCGTTTTCTGACACGTGCAAAATTCCTCCTCAATGACCCCTACCGGTAGGCGGGGTTACAGTACTACACTCACTATCCAGGACAAGGCAAGCAATATAAGCACGGGAGCTCCTACCTTCACAAGCCGTTGATAGAGAATACCTTGTAGCAAGCCCTGCCGCAGGTACCCCTCACACAGGAACACGTAGATGAGCCAGACAGCACCCAACACGTACACGGCCCACTGGCCGATACCACGCAGCTGCCAGGGATTCACCCGCATGAAGAACAGGTCTTCCACGATATTCTGCTGCAACCGGAAGACGAGCCAGAGACTGAGCAGAAACAGCGTGATCCACCCTGTATAGGCCAGAATCCAGTCGTGGAAGCGTGGTTTCATGAAAGGCAGAATATATTCTGTCGGTTGTGTCTGTCCACGGGAGAGCGAGGAAGCACGTATATGGCTGTTACCGTGCTCCCGGTCTCCGCTTCCGTGTCCACTGCACTAGTCCGGCGGGGAATATCATCTGTCGGATCCAGCATCGTGTACAGGAAAGATACTATCTGATACAGACTGCATCTGCTCATAGTATAGAATACTCTGTGTGAAGTGCGGGCATGATGAAGGGTTCAATGAGCCGGATTCTAGGGGATCTTGTCTCCAGTTTGGCTCTATAGGTCGTGACACAAATGTGAGCGCATATGTCTCAACAGTGTGATATCTTGGTGATTGGTGCGGGTGTCATTGGGGTATGTACGGCCCATTTCCTGGCCGAAGCCGGGTACACACCCCTAGTGGTGGACCGTGGCAGTATCTGTGCCGGTGCTTCCTATGGGAATGCAGGCCTCATCGTGCCTAGTTCTTGGACACCACTCGTGTATCCGGGGGTCGCACGTGATGTGGGGCGCTGGATGACGGATCGGTCCGCGCCTAATTTCATGCCGCCTACCTGCGATCAACACAAATGGCACTGGCTGGTCCATTTTCTGCGCGCTTCCACGCCACCGCGTTACCAGCGGGCGCAGGAAGCTTTGCAGTGCCTATCCGCGGATAGTGTAGAACTGTACCGGCAGCTGATAACCTCCCTGGATCTGGATTGTGCTTGGAAGGAACGTGGGGTTCTGCATCTGAGTACAACCACCGCCGGTTTCCATCATGAAATTCGGCATGCTCTACGCCATAAGGGTATAGGTGCGGATGCCATAATCCTTGATCGGGAAGGCGTGCGGGAACTGATGCCGGTCATTACCGACGCCGTGCAGGGCGGTGTACTGTATCCGGGCGATAGCTGTGTGTCTCCGGCAGCTTTTGTGCAGGGACTGGCTCTCCAGGCCCAGACACGGGGCGTGCAGTTCTGGGAACAGACCGAAGTGCTGCACTGGGATACGACGGGTGATCGGATCCAGACCGTATACACCACACGGGGGCCGATAGCATGCAACCAAGTGGTGATGGCCACCGGGGCCTGGTCAGGCCGTCTGGGCCAAGCCGGGGGGCTGGACATTCCCGTGGAACCAGCCAAAGGATACAGCTATACTTGGCCACGACCCGACCATTTTCCTGACATGCCTCTCTCCCTATATGAACCGGGGATCTCGGTGACGCCCCTAGGCGATGCTCTACGCGCGGCAGGAACACTGGAGTTCACGGGTCTGGACGACAGGCTGTACATGGATCGGGCAGAGCGAATCGTGTCGGCTGTGCAAGCTTTCCTGGGCCTGGACCCACGAGTAGGCACACGTGAGATCTGGCGGGGCTGGCGCCCTATGACCCCGGATGGTGTACCTATCATCACCTGGAGCCAACAGTATGCCAACTTACTGATTGCTACGGGCCACAATAAGACCGGGATGACACTAGGTCCTGTGACGGGGCAAATTGTGGCACAGATGATCCAGGGCGCAAAAACGGGTTTTGAGCATATCTGCCTGGATCTAGAACGTTTCACCGGCTGACGGTGCTGGTCTCCCGCTACTTCGTGACGACGGGTTCTATCGGTAGCCATTGCCATGCCTCTCAGTGCGCGGACATGGATATGCACCTGTCAGCTTGAGATACTGTTCAGCACCCGCGTTCTCCATACTTGAAACGAATGAGGATCAGGCTATTCTATTGGGCCCTGCCCCACATAGCGTAGCAACACCATCTAGCCGCCTTTTACCAATTAGATTTCGGCTTCGTCGCCGCCGATAAGATCACCACGCATACTGGATGGCGTTAGCAAGACCAACCTGTCTCAGCTTAGGATCTACGGACAGGTACGCCCGGCAATCTAGCGGAACTTCTATGCCGAGACCCTGGATAGTGCGCCCTTACACACCTAGAGTCAATGGTATGGTAGGTTATCACAAACCCTAACAAGATCAGGGTGGTACTGGATCCTATAACGGATTAATTTATGGTTCATGTGTCCATATTTATCTGGAGTTTAGGTCGCTGTACCGACTGATAAGGTCCTGCGCTGGATACGACAGCTCTTGTCCTATCGCCTGCTAAATAAATACAATATAACAAACAGTATACAATGCACATGGGGCCGCCGCTGCGCGTTGCGTGGTCTTACATCTGCCAACAGTCAGGATGAACCATTCCGGTGCAAGCAAGTCCAAGAAACCCTTGATGTCAATGCATTCCAGCTTACACGAGATCATCACAACCGGCCTGAAAAGCTTGGTGGAACGTCTGAAGGCACGCATGCTGCCTGTGGATCAGTACACCAACAACCAGGCAGAGATCCTGAAGAGGATTATTGCGCGGCTTGAGCAGGACCATGGCTCTGATGCCGAGGTGTATCTGATGGCTCATTGGGCCCTGCAGGTCCATGAGCTGCTGCAGACCCAGGGCGATCTCCGATCGGAGATCGCCCTGGGTGATCTAGAACGCATGCAGGCTCTGGCCCGGCTGCTAAGTTTGAACGAGGAGCACGAACTGCTGAGTGCCTTGCGTGCCCAGATCGAGAACGGGCCTTATACCTTTGCCTCCTTTCGTGCGGTCAGCAGTGGATTGGCCACCATTGAAGAAGTTACCACCGTTACATTAGAAGCTCTCAGCGAACGTATGGCCCTACTAGGGGGAGAGGAATTACGCGGCCGCACCCACGATCCCGTAGCTCTGTTGACGGCGCTGGCGGAAAGGGAGACGGTGTCCCGCTTTCTTCTCAACGCGAGTCGCAACCGCCTGCAGCAGTGTGTGATTCTGGCCCATATGGTCATGATCATGCGTGAGTTACAGCGTCTCAAGATAGCCGCTTCACCGGTTACGGCCACGGCGGATGCCCTACGGCTCGCCCAGCTGGGCGAAGTTGTAGGGGTGCCCGCAGCGCACCAGCTTGATTCACCGCTTCCCACGTCTGAGCCTACCACTAAGCCGGCCTCATCGCCCCCGGATGAAGAATCGTCTACCCCGGAGCAGGAAGAGAGTGCGCCTCTGTCCCCGGAGACCGCAAGCGGCCTCACCATTGATTTGAGTCAAGCTATACTGGCAGAGGACACAGCTCCGTCTGAAGACACTGAAGGCACTCCGGTAGCCGCCGACAGTGTCATGGTGGATAGGGTAGGGGAAACAGAAGCTCTTGAAGCGCCGGAAACAAGCCCGGAGCCCGATCCTCCCGTCGTGAGTTTACCGGTGTCCGAAGCGGATCCACTAGTTCAGAAGGCCGGTTCGGGGCTTGGTCGCATGATCATCATGCTGCTGCTAGCCCTGGGAGCCGTTGCGCTGCTGATCCTGTTCGTGGTCCGGCCATCCTGGTGGACAGACGCCTTGGCCACGTTCCAGGAACTGACAGGTGAGCCTACCCCCGTGGTAGCCACGGATATATCCACCCCCACTGTCGAATCCCTGCCTACGGCTACCGTGGCCGTTGCCCCTACCGCGACGCCGGAGCCACCTACCGCCACGCCCCTGCCGGAACCCACCACGCCAGTCACAATTGTCACGGCCAACATTGATCTAGCTCTGTACGAATGGCCGCACTTGGCTTCCGCGGTAATGGATACCCTAGTACAGGGTACAGTCGTGATACCTGTCCAGGTGGTAACCGGTACCGAGACACGATGGCTGCGCCTTGAGGGCGGGCGCTATGTACTGGCGGAAGCGGTTGCCAACGTGCCGACAACACTGCCGGCGCTGGCTGTGACGGAGCTGGAGAATATGCCGAATTTCAGTGCAGTGGACACAGCGACATCCACCGGGGCCCGGGAAGATGAGCCTCCTCCGGAGCGCACGGTGGAAGAAGTGCAGCCTATCGGACCGTATCTCTTGGCAACCACACGTATGCGGGCAGGGCCCGGTGAGGAATTCGAGGACAAGGGCGAACTGGCGGCGGGTACTGAGGTCACGCTGATAGGTACGAGTGGAGATGCGACTTGGTTCATGCTGGCTAATCGGTACTGGGTCCCCGTTGAGGTAGTCAGCCAGGTCCAAGATGGACTGAGTGTACGGGTACCACCCTACGCCTTGAGTGACTCTAATGTACGTGAGCGACCGACTACGGATGCGCCCCGGATTGGCGGTGTACAGGAAAACGAGATCCTGGTACTGATAGGCCGTCAGGAAGGGGCCAACCCGGCGGGCATCTGGTACCAGCTGGATACAGGCGGCTGGATTTTCGGTGGTTTAGTCGCGGATGCCCCGGAGGATCTACCGGAAGTTGAGTAGCCCCGGAGCCCAAACACAATTACTGTGGTTCCAGTATGTCGGGGCTATCGTACTGGGAGTTATTCACGCGCGTACTCACCGGCAAAGCTTCCATATCCTCTGCCGCATAGGGTTGGCAAACAGCGCGTAGGGCCTCCCGGTCCGATGAAGCCGCCGACAACCACAGAGGATACTGGTGGGGGGCTAGAATCACGGGCATGCGATCATGAATGGGCTTGATGAGACTGTTGGGCACTGTGGTCAAGATGGTGCAGGACTCAAGAGTTGAACCGTCGGTATCCATCCAGTGTTCCCATAGGCCGGCCAAGGCGAACATAGGGCGTGAACACACCCGAATGAGATAGGGTTGCCGCACTTTGCCTACGCGTTGCCATTCGTAAAAATGGCTTACGGGTATGAGGCACCGCCGATACCGGAAGGCGGCGCGAAAGGAAGGTTTGGTGTCTACGGTTTCGCTGCGGGCATTGATGAGGCGGGCACCGAAGGTGGGATTTGGAGACCATGACGGAATCAAGCCCCAGTGGACGAAAGTGAATTCACGCTCACCGGTATGGGGTACGTCCCGCACGATACCGACAGGTTGGGTAGGTGCGATGTTAAACCGGGCGTCAACGCCCGGGGGCAACGGTAGGTCAAACTCCTGCTGAAAAGCTTCCTCATCCGGTACGAGGCTGAAACGTCCGCACATGATGCATTCTGAATATGCATGGTCCCCAATGCCGGCGGGAGACAGTCAGACAACACCTCCGGGCTCCCAACCTTCCTACAAGTGTAACGTATTTAACGGTTGCTAGGGGCGAATAGGATCACAAAGATAGAACTTGTAGAATCCCTGGCATTCCTGGTGCAGCGCGCTCCTGCCCGGCAGTAGGCCCTGTGGTGTCTGGTCCGGATAAGAGGTCTGGATAAAATAATACATGATGGATACATCCGCCTAGTTCACCGGCAAGCTATGGCCAGGCGGGACTGAAATGGACGCTTTGCATTCTCCACAGGTATGCTTAAGGTATAGTTGGATCTAGGGTATCCCGGTCGTATCGTGTGCTGACCGCGTGGTGTGCCGCCGGGAAGCGGGAGGCCGACAGCCGTGAGGAACGGTGGTCCGTACCACAGGTCAGAATCAACCCCAACGGATAAGGATGAGAGTACGATGCCCCCAAGTGAAGTACAGCACCCTAAAGTAGTTGTGGTGGGAGCGGGCAGTCTGTTTTTTGGACGCCAGGCCATCTGGCAGATGGTACATTCGCCCCACCTGCAGACGGGCACCCTGGCTTTAGTTGATACGGATGAGGACCGGCTGGCCAAACTAGTGACTCTGGCGACACAAGTAGCCGCCGTCAATGGCGTAGAACTAGTGGTGGAAGGTACCACGGATTGGCGGGACGCCTTGCCTGATGCCGATTTCGTCGTACTCAGCTTTGCGCGCGACACGGTCAGGTACCGCGGCATAGACTGTGCCATTTCCGCTAAATACGGTGTCCGCATGTGTTCCGGTGACACGATAGGCCCCGGGGGTATTTTCCGGGCCATGCGTGAGTTCCCACGTATCCTGGAATGTGCCGCTGACGTGGCACGTCTCTGCCCGGATGCTTGGGTCATCAACTACATCAATCCGTCGGCCGTGCATGGGATAGGATTGATGCGGTTTGCCCCTAATGTGCGGAGCTTTGCGCTCTGCGACAGCCTGCACATGCCCCATATCCGGACGCGTATGGCCCGTATGGCGGGCCTGCTCGCTGATGATAAGGACAGCCTAGCACCCGAACAAGATCAGGCATTCGACATGCGCATTGCCGGGGTGAATCACTTTACTTGGCTCCTGCGGGCGGAGTACCGACAACGTGATGTAATGCCGGATATAGCGAACGCCCTAGCCCGGAGTGCGGCCTGTGAGGCAACGGATCAAGTCACGGATTCTAAGGCCTGGCTCAACATGTCGATTGGCCATGAACTGTACGCCATTTTTGGCTATGTCCCGGTGTGTGTAGCACACACTAAGGAGTATGTGCCCTATTACCAAGGTACAGGGACACCCCAGGGCCGTATTCCCCCACTGGCGATCTGGGATACCGAAACCCGGTATGACCGCCATGAGGCGATGTGGCAGCAGATCGACGATTTCCTGTCCGGTGCAATACCCATCGCCGATTACACAACCCTTATGGGACCGGACCATGCCACTGACATTATTGAAAGCATGGTTGGCGGCCTGGGCAAACCCTTCTACGTCAACACGGCCAATCGGGGCGCCGTTACCAACATGCAGGATGACGCTTTTCTGGAGCTGCTGTGCGATATCAATGTGGTTGAAGGGCCTGTGCCCCGTCCGGTGGGTGACATGCCGCGGGGCTTGCTGGGCCGGCAGCAGGTAATTCTGGATACGCACGAGCTCACAGCGGAAGCCGTGGCCAAGGGCGACTATGGCCTGCTACGCCGGGCCATGCTCACGGATCCCATCGTCAATTCAATTGGTGCCGCCGACGCTATTTTGCAGGAACTGCTGGAACAGGAACGAGAGGTTCTGCCGGACTGCTGGTACCGTTAGGAGAGGGCAAGGACCGTGAACCACTAAGCGATGTATCACGGATTTAGGCCCAAACATTTATGATCCGTCAGACTTCAAGACCCTTTGGTATCTCTAGACCGATCCAGGTTGTCCACAGCTCTGTCAGCACCGTATGCTATGTCGGGGGCTAGTGGACTCTGGATGGCGCCGCCATGAACAACAGGAGCGCAAAGCATGTATGACTTACAGCTACAGCAGTATCTTTTTGATGTGCAGGGCTACCTCGTCATAGAAGATGTACTGAGCTCGGACGAAATTGCTACGTTCAACCGCTTGCTGGATGAAAACGAAGTGCCGGAACCGGGACAGACTCAACGTTTCGGGAGTGCCCCGCACGGTCCGGGTTTTCTGGATTGGGGACAGCCCTTCTGTGATCTGTTGGATCACCCTGCTATCCTGCCTATTCTGCGGATGTGTCTGGGTGACTGCTTTCGCCTGGATCGGATTTACGGCATGGCCATGCAGACCGGGATGGGCCGGGGACATCTGCATGCCGACTATGGGGCTACGGCCCCTATGTCCGGGGTGCAGCCCGGTGAATACTATGCCTTCCGCGATAACCAAATATACAACGGCTTTCTCGTCGTCACCTGGAATCTGTGTGACACCGGGCCCGGACTGGGAGGCTTCTGCTGTATTCCGGGTAGCCACAAGAGCAATTACATGGTGCCGCCCCAGATAGCGGAAGCACCGGAGGCAGCACCGTGCGTGATTATGCCGGAAGCACCGGCTGGTTCAGTGCTGCTGTTTACCGAGGCTCTGACTCATGGTACAGCGGCCTGGCACGGCGCGCACGAGCGTCGTGCCTTGCTGTACAAATACTGTGTATCGCATGTAGCGTGGACTTCGCGGCGTGTGCAGCTACCGCCCCGGGTGGCACTGACACCGCGGCAGGAAATCCTTTTCCGTGAACCGGGCGACCCGTATCGTCACTTCCCTTCTCTGTTTGATGACGTGTAAAGTTGTGCTTGCCTTGCCCCATCCGCTCATGTCTCGTTGCCGGTGATCCTGGAGTAACTGCCCATGTCTGACTATCAAATTTCTGCAGAAGATCGGGTCCAGTTGGCTCAGATCTCCACTGCTACGCTCACTACATCCCTGATCAAGCGTGGCATTCGGCAGTGCTTCATGCAGGGAGTACGTCCACTACGTCCTGACCTGCACCTGGCAGGCCACGCTTTTACTTTGCGCTATATTCCTAGCCGCCAGGATTTAGTGGATCGACGCTATGACAACACCACAAACGTGCAGCGTCTGGCTATGGAGAGTATGGGGCCGGATCAGGTGCTCGTGATCGATGCGCGTCGGGACACACGGACAGGCACCATGGGTGATATCCTGGCTACGCGCATCATAATGCGTGGGGCAGTCGGTGTCGTTACGGATGGTGCTTTGCGCGATACCCCAGCCCTAGCCCGGATGGACTTTCCCATCTACCTAGGGGGTGCGGCGGCCACACCGTCACATCTGGTGCACCATCCGGTGGATATGAACGTGCCCATTGGCTGCGGTAACGTAGCCGTCATGCCCAACGATCTCGTCGTCGGGGACGGCGAGGGGGTAGTGGTGATCCCAAGGCATCTAGCACGTGAAGTGATCGATGAGGCATGGGAGCAGGAACAGTTGGAGACGTGGGTGGTGGAACGTGTGAAGGAAGGTCGGGCCCTAGCCGGTCTCTACCCACCCAATGAGGAGACCCGAGCGCAATTTGAAACGTCACGTGGCCGTCAACCGTAACATGCGGACCGCAGGCATCCCACCGATCCCACATGGATCGTGTGCTGTGAGGAAATTGGCTCCGACTTACCCGTGCTAGTTGACAGCAACGTACAGGGGCAGCCCTATACACTCATCTGCCCTGGGCTTCGTTTATTCCACGTAGGTAGGGAACTAGAGCGAGCGGTGCGGGAGATTCTTCCCCACCCGCGATATAGTTATGATCACATCCCGTAACAGGTTCGGAATCCGGTCAATAAAAAAGCACAGTCGGATCTCCTGTGCGGGGCAAGTGCAGACGTATAGCTCGCTATTTTCGGACGCCCGGCACAGCCGTGTTCAAGCGTTACGGCAAAATTAGCGTCCCCGTGCCGTCCTACCCCTTAACACCGGTGATCACAATACCCTGGATGAAACGGGCCTGGGCGAGGTAGAAAACAAGCAGTACCGGGATAAGGGCCACCATCGTCATAGCCATGGTCTCGGCCATGTACTGGGACTGCTGGGTCTCAAACAGACGCAGACCAATCGCCACGGTATATTTGCGTGTTTCGCTAATGTAGATGAGTGGATACAGGAAGTTGTTCCAGTTCCAGGTGAAAGCCATGATGGCTAATACCCCTAGAGCCGGTTTGGATAGAGGCATGAGAACCCGGGCGTAGATCATCAGCCAGCCCGCTCCATCAATACGGGCAGCATCGTCTAGTTCCAGATTGATACTCATGAAGAATTGACGCAGCAGGAATACATTGAAGGCGTTGGTCAGGAATTCCGGAATGATGAGAGGCCAGTATGTATCCACCAGCTTCAGATCGCTCCAAAAGACGTAAATAGGGATCATGGTGACCTGTTGGGGCAGCATCATGGTGGAAAGCAATATCAGGAAAATCCACTCACGCCCCCAGAAACGGATGCGGGCAAAGCCAAAGGCCACCAGCGAGCTGGAAAGCAGAAGGCCAAAGATATTGACAACCGTCAGATACGTCGTGTTGAGATAGAACTGGGGAAAATCAAGATAGCGCCAGCCCTCAATATAATTTTGGTAATCAAATGTTTCCGGTATCCATTCAATGGGTACGTTGTAGACTTGGTGCTCAGGCTTGAAGGAGGTAGCTAACATCCATAACAGCGGTGCCAGGAAAATTAGACCACCCAGAGTCAGAACGATGTAAAGGAGTATCTTGCCGGCAATGCGGCGAACCATAAGGTTGGTTCGTGACGGAAATGTCTGGGCTGCCGGAATGGAAGTAGCGGGCGCGCTAATTGTTGCCTTCCCCCTCGTAGTGTACCCAGGTACTTGATGTGCGTACGACTAGGATTGCAAAAATGAACGTCACGAAGAAGAGGCCCCAGGCAATAGCTGAGGCGTAGCCAAACTGGAAATGCTGAAAGCCTTTCCGGTAAAGCAGCAGTACCAGGGTCAAAGTTGCATTGTTGGGTCCTCCTTCCGTGAGGATTAGGGCCTGCGTAAAAACCTGGAACGAGGCGATAATACTAATTAGGATATTGAAGTAGATGGTCGGTGTCAGCATGGGGATCGTGACGGCAAAGAATTTGCGTACGGAACCCGCACCGTCCAAATCCGCAGCCTCGTACAGATGGGTAGGAATTCCCTGCAGACCGGCCAAATAGAGCAACATGGCTCCGCCTGCACCCCACAGACCCATGAGAATAAAGCCGGGCACAGCCCATTCTTCCGAATAGAGCCACCGGGGACCGTCATCAATGCCAATGAGCTTCAGACCCTGGTTCAGCAGCCCAAACCGCGGGTTGAGTACATAGCCCCATAGGACGGCAACGGCGACGCCCTGTACCACGGAAGGTAGATAATACACGGTACGCCAAGCACCTAGTGCCCTCACCTTCTGGTTCATGAGTACCGCAATAGTGAGCGCCAGTATTACATTGGCGGGCACTAGCACAAAGGTGTAATACGAGGTGACACGCAGGGCTTTCCAGAACAACTCGTCCTGAAACATGTCACGCCAATGCCGCAAACCCACGAACTCTGAACCGGTCAGCAAATCGGTTTTGAAGAAGCTGATGCCCATAGAGAAGACCATGGCACCCGCGATTAGGAACACGAAATGGAGTAGCCAGGGCGCGATGAACAGGAACCCGGCGATATTGTCTCGGGTCTGGATGCGCATGCGTGTGGCGGGGGCTTGAGGGATACCGGCCATCAAGAGCGGGGCAGGAGCGACGGTGACCAGAGGCCAAGGGCAACGCAGGTTATCTGCGCTGCCCTTAGGTGTTGCTCGGGGGAAGCGATCAGGACTGCTGCGCTTCCGTGATCTGGGCGGCAACGTCGATCAGGTAGTCCGGACCCACATCACCCACGATATAGACTTTCTCCAGTGCGGGCACCAGAAGTTCGCTGGCCGCGTTGGAATTCTTGAACCAGAACGAATCCTCAGCGTAGCCCCAGTCAAGAATTTCGGCGATGGTCTCTAGACGCACCTCTTCAAGACTTGGACGCTGGGCCCGCATGTCGTCAATGAAGGAGGAGATCAGGGACTTGCGGACCGGGATGATACCTTCAACCCCTACTACGACCTTACGTTGGAAATGAGGTCCGGCCACATAATTCAGGACTTCCCAGGCTTCATCCGGCACCTTGGATTGCTGCGTGATGGACCAGGCATCGGAAGTGCCTAGGACCTTGCGCATACCGGTCGGGCCCATGGGCACGTGGCGCATGTCCCAGCTGAAATTCTCACCCAAGACACGGTCCGTATTGCCCGGATAGGTGCCGCTTTCGGCCATGGCCACAAAGCCGGGATTCATCACGTTGTGGAACCATTGGTTTTCCACCTGTCCCGGTTGGGCAAACGTATTATCTACCCACATGCGATCCCAGGACCACTGCAGTCCCGCTTGTGATTCAGGGGTATCCAGAGTGCAGACGAGACCATATTTCTCGTCAACGACGCTGCCACCGAACATATCCACCCGATACCAGAAACGATCCCAGTTCCACGCCGGATACCAGGCACCCCAGAAATTCTCGTTGCCCTGCGTCCGTGCCGCCATGGTCAGCTGATCCGCGATCGCAGCATAATCGTCGTGGTTCCAATCGCCATCTTCGGGCGGCAACTCAACTTCCAGTTCGGCAAACAGGTCTTTGTTAACCGTGACTGTCATCAGATTGATATATTTGGGCAGACCCGCGCGGATGCCCAGGATTTCCAGCCCTGACCACTGGAATTCGTTAAAGTCATCCACATCCTCGGCTGACATGAAGGCATCTACATAGGACTGTACGTCCAAGATCAGGTCACGCTCCGTCCAGTTGAAGAAGATGTTGCCCCAGGCCTGGAAGATATCCGGGGCCGTGCCGGCTACCATCTGGGTCAGCAGTAGATCGATCCAACCTTCCGGAGCGGGTTCCACTTGCACCTGAATGTTCGGGAATTCTTCACGAAAATCCGTGCCGAGCGTGTCTTCATACCCACCGATATTCGCACCGGCACGCGACATGAAGCGTACGACCGTGGCATCGTCCATGGCCATGCCGGAATCTCCACCCTCACCGCCAGCGGGCATGGGCGTGGCACAAGCCGCCAGGGCCAGACCCGCCCCTACTAGACCCGTGGTTTTCAGAAAATGTCTGCGCGAAAGTTCCATAGTCAATTCTCCAGTCCCTGTTATCAAGGTTGAAAAGGTATAGTGCCGTACGCTCCCCGTTTTTATGCCGATACCCACCTAGGGGCACACAACCTAAGTCTCTATTGTAGGGAGCGGAATGCTATTGTAAACCATATACCCAGTAGAAAGTAAAGAAAACGATATGAAAATGCGAGACTTTGTAGATGCGGGTGACGGTATTGCCTTGGATGCGAGCCTTCTTCAGGGCTGATTGCACGCAAAATGTATCATTGGTAGTAAGGGCGGAGGAGTCGTCAGTGTCAGGCTATAGACTTCTTGTTGTCCATGCTTGTAGCATGCCTCTCCGATCGGGCGGGACAAAGAGCAAGGCTATAAACCGCTCTTCGTGTTGACTATCCGTTGAGGTAAATCACCACCGTTTCCAGCCGCTGTCGTTGTTGTCCTGCACAGACTTGGCTAGGACGAACTACGCATATTTAAAATTTGTATATAGTTTGTATATAGCCATGCAGCCGATGCTGTAAGAGACTGGAGCGCGCAGAAACTTCAGACCGGGGACAACCGGTCCTTGCTCTTGGCCTACATCACGGTGCGCAGTTTGGGATCCCCCCATGCCCGGAGCCAGTCACCGGCGAGGTTAAGACTTAGCACCGCCAGAAAAATGGCAGTGCCCGGAGCCAGGACAAACCAAGGTGCTTGGTAGATGTAGGATTGGGCATGCTGCAGCATGTTTCCCCAGGAAGCGGTGGGGGGCAGGATGCCCAGACCTAGGTAACTCAGTCCTGATTCGATAAGGATAGCCACTGCCATGCCTAGGGTAGCCTGGACGATGATGGGAGCTATCGCATTGGGGAGGATGACCCGCATCATGATCCTCCAGCCGGATGCGCCCACGGCCTGGCTGGCCGTCACAAACTCGCGAGTCTTGATATGCAGGACGCTGGCCCGCACCAGGCGGGCGAAACGCGGCATGTAGACGAAGGCGATCGTCAGTACTACATTCAAGACAGAGGCACCAAAACTAGCGATGATCAGCAGAGCGAGCAGCACGGGGGGAAAGGATAGCAGGGCATCCTGGAGACGCATCAACCATGCGTCCCAGTGACCGCCCCGGTACCCTGCCGTTAGCCCCAGGGGCACGCCCACTAGTAGCGCGAGCAGAATGGAGCCCACCCCCACGAGAAGTGCGATCCGACTGCTGAAGATGACGCGACTGAAGATATCACGGCCAAACTGATCCGTGCCGAGCGGATAGGTACGGGAGGGCGGTTGTAGAGCGTCCTGGGGATGCTGTGTGTAGGGTGAATGGGGTGCGATCAGAGCCGGTAGGAGGGCCGCTAGTAGAAAGCACGCATTGCATAGTCCGATGAGTACGCCCCCACGGCGGTGCCGGCGACTCGCACGCTGCACGTCACGCCGTATACTGGGTGCGGATCTGCGGGTTGAGGAAAGCATAGGCGACATCAACCAAGAAATTGACCAGGGTATAGAAGAGGACCATCAGCACAATGGCACCTTGCACCAGCGGATAGTCGCGATTGTAGATAGCCTGCAGGGTCAGCCAACCTACACCGGACCAACCAAACACTTGTTCCACGATCACCATGCCGCCCAGCAATCCTCCAATCTCCAGGCCTATCACAGTCACCATGGGCATCAAGGCATTGGGTAGGGCGTGCCGCCGGATCCGGAGATGCCGGCCCAGGCCTTTGGCCCGGGCTGTCCGCATGTAATCCTCCTGCAGTACCTCGATCATATCGGCGCGCAGAAAACGGGTGAAAGTTGCGATCAAGTAGCACGAAAGGGTGATGGCCGGCAGCAGGACACGGCGTAGACTCTCGGCTGGATCCTCCCAGAGTGGTACATACCCGGAAGGCGGCAACCAGTTGAGCCGGACCGCGAAGATAAGAATTAGGAGCAAGCCCATCCAGAAACCGGGCACGGCCACGCCCGCCATGGCGCATGTCGTCACTAGACGATCCCACAGGGAGCGGTGCCCGAGGGCCGTCAGCACACCCAAGGGAAGGGACACGAGCAGAGATAGGATCAGGCTGGCCGCGATCAGTTCCAGCGAAGCGGGCAACCGGGCCCCGATCAAGGCCATGACCGGACGCTCGCTGCGGTTGGACAAACCGAAATCGCCCCGAACCACCGCACCCAACCAGCGCCCGTACTGGACCCACAGTGGTTTGTCCAGGCCCATCGTGCGGCGCAACTGTGCCAGGGCCTCCTGGTTTTCAGGGCGGGCCGCGGCCCGCCCCATGCGCATCACGGCTGGATCCCCGGGGGCTAACTGCATAGCCGCAAACACGACCAGGGACATCAGTAATAGTACCGGGATGATTTGCAGCAGGCGGTGTAGACAGTACAGGCCCACGCGATAGGCTTACTCGCTGACGGTTATATCTTCAAAGAAGATATCGCCCTTGCCGTTCATGGTCCAACCCTGCACCTTATCCGTGGTCAGGGCTAGTAGCGGTTGGGATTGGACTATAATCACGGGGGCCATATCCACTAGGAGCCGTTGCTGGATTGCCTGGTAGATTTCCCGGCGTCGATCCATATCAACCGCGGTGGCCCCTTCTTCGATCAGAGCCAACAGTTCGGCATCCGGATAGCTATTAGGATCCAGCAAGTGTGGCTTCAGGATAATATCGTACATGGAGTGGGGATCCCCGCCTACGTTCATCCAGTTAGCGATGGTTTGATAGGTGCGGTCCACGTAGTTATCCAACCAGGTGCCCAGATCCTCAATCTCCACAGTGAGGTTAACGCCCGCCGCGGCCAGGCCGTTTTGCCAGATGGTGGCGACACTCTCCATAACCCCTACACCGGCGATGACCTTGATCGATAGGTCAAAACCGTCCGGATAGCCGGCCTCGGCTAGCAGGGCGCGGGCCTTGTCCGGATCGTAGCCTAGCGGCTCAGCATCAGCATAGGCCCAGGAACTGCGAGGCAGCGAGCTGGATTGGGGCATGCCCTGACCGAAGTACACGTTTTGCTGAATCGCGGCTTTGTCCAGGGACATGGCTAATGCTTGGCGGACGCGTACATCCTGCAGAGGTTCGTATTGGTTGACAGCCATTTCGAGTAGGAAGAGACTGTTGCTAGAGTCGGGCGCTTGAATCACAAACCCCGCCATGTCCTTGAAGCGATCCGCGGCCGCGGCAGGTACTTCGTACACGGCGTCCACGCTACCGGCTTCCAGGTTAGTGAGGGCCACGGCATAATCCGGGAGAATCCGGATCTCAATGCCACTCAGTTGGGGCTGCATGGCTGCAGGGAAGTCGGGATTCCGTGCCAATACGATGCGATCGTTAGGCTGCCATTCCACAAAGCGGAACGGCCCGGAGCCAATTGGCTCTTTACTGATAGTGTCAACGGCTTCTTGCGGCACGATGGCGATCAAAGATACGTCCTCCAGAAAGGGGGCCCAAGGGGCCGCGAGCGTGAACCGGACCGTAGTACTGTCAACCACTTCCATGGCCACTATGGGATCCATCTTGTTCGCGTAGATGGTTTCCTGTTCCGTCAAGCGATCGAATGAAAATACTACGTCCTCGGCAGTGAGCGCCCGGCCATTGTGGAACTGTGCCCCCGGGCGCAAGTAGAAGGTGTATTCGGTGCCGCCGGCTGTGATATCCCAGTGAGTGGCCAACCCGGGAACGATATTCATGTTGGCATCCAGCCGGGTCAAATACTCAAAAAGGTTGTGTCCCACCAGAACGTTATAGGCGATGAGCTGGTTCCAGTGCGGATCATAATTGTCAATATCCTGTGTGGAAGCTATGGTGAGAATCTCACCGGCTGGCGCGGGGCGCACAGATGCGGCCTCAATTTCCGTGGCGGGCGGTGCCGGTGCAGCACAGGCTGCCAGAAGCGCTAGGGTAGTGATCAAGAGTAAGTAGACAAATCTGTATTTCATGGCTCAGATTCCCATAGTGCTGATAACAAGTAGGACATTGTACGGAACAATGTCTAGGAGTATATTAGGATACTAGGCTACAGGATAGTCCCTACACAAGGAGCACCAGCCGCGGAAACCCTCTCTTTGCTTGCTGTGTGGTGTGCTTGACCTAGTACCGTGAAGGGTACAACGGGGCATGACAGAGCGGATTCTTGATCCGGCCAGAGCCCGCAATTCGGTGCCGTAGGTAGGCAGATGTGTATTGAGTCCACATGTGCTCCCGGTCGGATAAATTCTGATGTCCTTAGCTGTGTACGTTCAAAAGTCAGTGTACGGGCAGAGTTTATGCCTCTGGGCCATGATGCGGTCCCACCCCGGGACATCCGGTGGCTCTGATGTGCCCGCCCGGGTAAAGTTGTGCGAAGATTTAGACTTCAAAGAAAGTGCCTATTGCCTCGTGTATAATCGGGCATATACAATAGAACGGTAGGGAGTTGCCAATGTGCCGTGAGGGTACATAGTCATGCGGTTATGGGTACTCCAGACAGGTCAGTGTAATTACTATGAAAGTGGGAGCAATATCAGACCATGAGCTGCACCGTTGGCCAATGCAGACAGGTTCTCTATGCCAAAGGCTTCTGCTTGGCGCATTACATGCAAGTATACCGCGGAGGTACGCCGGGACCCATTCGGAAACGCAACGATAATCCACCGGCCAGCTGCACAGTGAAAGAATGCGACAGGCCATACAAGGCTCGTGGCATGTGCATGATGCACTATCAGCGTTCCCGGCGCGCCCACAATCTGAATTAGCTCTCTGCTCTCCGGGATCCAGGTACAGTCCTGTGGTTCCAATTGGGCCTCATTAAGCGGGGAGACATTGAGTGTACCGAACGGATGCTAAACATCCCGGCTCGTGATGCCGATAGATCGGTTTGTGTATGAGCCGGATCAACGAGCGGGCTTGGAGTGGAGTACTGCCCTGAAGCTGGAACACGGACCACGGTACGCCCTCACGATGGTGAACTCAAGCAAGACCCTAGCGGTAGCGATGGCCATATCGGCGGCACCGTATCTGCCATTCATTATCGGTTCTACACCAGGAACTGATAAGTATGGCGCTTCATGCTTATACTGCGGGGGACTGTGGGTAGAACAAGGATTGCCACATGCAAACAACTGTCCGCATTATGCCATCACATAATCTGTCATCATATAGATATAGTTCTTTATTGAGGTGCACTGCTCAGGGTAATCCCTTCACGCAGACATGGCCTCGTGCAAGGTAATTGCCGAATCTTTGCCGGTGGGCAGGTACAGGGTGAGTTTTTGATCTGAGGATTCGGGCCATGTGTGCATAGGCGGAGCATAGGGCTGGACAGACGCAAAGAGCACACGTCAAGCAAAATCCCGTCCTTGATCTTTCTTGACTCGTCATCTAACCCTCTGTACAATAGCGCATCTTGTAAAGTTGTAATGTACGGAGAAGGATGATAGTGATAAAGAACAGTTTGGTAGTAAGGGCCCTACGTTCGTTGCGCCCTCGTACGCCCGGACATACGTCCGGACGTTCAACCTGGTGGCTGCTCCTTGTGACGGTACTGAGCTGCTCCATAGCGAGTATAGTCATGGGATGTGTAGTACAACCGTCGGTTTCGACGGTGCCATCTGTCCGTCAAGAGGAGCCATCCTTACCTCTCCAGGTTGTGACTACTAGTAACATCGTGGCGGACTGGATCCGCGAGGTAGGAGATGATCGTGTTGCCGTGACCGCGTTGTTGCCACCTGGTAGCGATCCCCATACATTTCAACCGGGGGCCAAGGACATCGCACGGGTAGCAGACGCGGACCTGGTAGTAACAGTCGGGTTGTCGCTGGAGGCTGGCTGGCTTGACAAACTACTGGTGAACGCTGCCCGTGCCCCAGAGCATGTCGTGGCTATCGGGGAAGCGATTACACCTATTGAAGCGGCGGCATGGACTGGGCATGATGACCATCATGAAGACATGCATGAGGGCCACGAGCACGAAGACATGCATGAGGGCCACGAGCACGAAGACATGCATGAGGGCCACGAGCACGAAGACATGCATGAGGGCCACGAGCACGAAGACATGCATGAGGGCCACGAGCACGAAGACATGCATGAGGGCCACGAGCACGAAGACATGCATGAGGGCCACGAGCACGAAGACATGCATGAGGACCACGAGCACGAAGACATGCATAAGGACCACGAGCATGAAGACATGCATAAGGACCACGAGCACGAAGACATGCATGAGGACCACGAACATGGAGACATGCATAAGGACCACGAGCATGAAGACATGCATGGACATGACGCACATGATCATGGACCGTACGATCCTCACTTCTGGCTCGATCCACAGCGCGTGCAACAGGCTGTTCATGCCCTTGCTGACCAGCTGGCGGTGCTCGATCCGGATGGCGCCACACTGTACCATGCCAATGCCGAGGCCTACAGTACGGAACTGGACGAACTACATCACTGGATCCAGGACCAGGTGTCTGTAATTCTAGAGGATCAGAGATTACTGGTCACCAATCATGATAGCTTCCAGTACTTCGCCCAACTCTATGGATTTGAGGTGGTTGGTGCGGTCTTTCCGGGAATGAGCACGGAACGTGAGCCATCCGCCCAGGAGATCGCGGCTCTCATAGATCACATTAATGCCACAGGGGCACAGGCACTCTTCACCGAAACTATCGCCGCGGATACACTAGCCCAACGGATAGCCGACGAAACCGGTGCCACCGTAGTCAGTACCCTGTATACGGGATCTCTGAGTGCAGCTGAAGGCGAGGCCGGAACCTATCTGGATTATATGCGCTACAATGTCGTTGCGATTGTTGAAGCACTGCGACCGCATGAGATGAAGTAACATGCCCGCTCAAGACGTTTCGTCCCAGCTTCCCCATCCCGGTAGACCGTTCCGGGATGGGGAAGCTGACGTGGTGCCAGTCCCTTTGATGGTTGAAAATCTAACCGTCCGCTTGGGGGGCGTGCAGGTAGTAGAGCAAGTATCCTTCACCGCCGGCCCCGGCTGCTTGATGGGAGTGGTCGGTCCCAATGGTGCGGGCAAGAGCACGTTGTTCAATGCCATTGTTGGTTTGTTACCATTGGATACGGGGCGTGTGCTGATTCATGGCCGATCCGTGCGGCATGCCCGGGGCTGCATTGCGTACGTACCTCAGCAGGAAAAAGTGAATTGGAGGTTGCCCGTCACCGCCTATGAGGTGGTGATGCAGGGCCGCATTCGCACCATTGGCTGGCTCCGGCGTGTGCGCCGTGTGGACCGTGATAGCGTGGACGAGGCGCTTGAACAGGTGGGGATGACGGCATACCGGTCCAGACTCATTAGAGAACTGTCCGGTGGGCAGCGGCAGCGGATCTTTGTGGCGCGCGCCTTGGCACAGGAGGCGGATGTACTACTCCTTGATGAGGCCTTCAGTGGGACCGACATTGCCTCACAGGAGTCCCTTGTTGCCGTACTGCAGCGGTTGCGTGACCAAGCGCGTACCATTTTGCTGTCATCCCACAACGTGAACCACGTCGCTCACCATTGTGATCGGTGCCTCTGCCTCAATTGCCGGGTTTGTGCCTGTGGGATACCGCACGAGGTGCTAACGCCGGAGGTACTTAGGGGTATGTATGGCCCAATCCTAGCCTCTACACAAAGCATCTAGATGGACACTGTCCTGGATGCTCTGCTGGGGCCCTTCCAGTACGCGTTCATGACCCGGGCCCTGATCGTGGCGATCCTTGTCGGTGTTATGTGTCCGGTGGTGGGTGCCTACGTCGTTGTGCGTGGTCTGAGCTTCATGGGTGATGCCTTGGCGCACTCAGCCCTACCCGGTATGGTGGTAGCCTTCATGCTAGGTATAAGCCCTTTGCTAGGACTGATTCCTACTGCGCTCGTGGTCGCGCTACTGATAGGCTATATGTCCCGGCACGCCGAGCTGAGCGAAGACACTGCCATTGGGATCCTATTCGCGGGTCTGTTCGCACTGGGACTCGTCCTGCTGACGCGTGCAGAGGGCCTGCCCGTTAACTTGGAGGATATCCTGCTGGGCCAGGTACTGGGTGTGTCAGTCACTGACATTCGCGTGACAGCAGCCTTGGCGCTCGTGGTAATGGTAGTGCTGGGCGTCTTACACAAGGAGCTGGTGTTCGCCAATTTTGATCCGGCGGGAGCTACGGCGAGCGGACTACCGACCTCAGTACTTGATTATGTGCTCCTGCTCCTGCTAGCGATTGTGGTTGTCATCGCGCTGCCGGCCGTGGGCATTGTGCTGGTGGTGGCGATGCTTGTTACGCCCGCGGCGGCCGCCCAGCAGCTCACACCCCACTTTGCCGGCGCAATGGCTGTGGGAGCTCTGCTAGGAGCGGTATCTTCGGTTATCGGACTATACCTATCATTTCACTACAATCTGGCCTCAGGCCCCACCATGGCTCTCGTGGCGACGGGATTTTTTGTATTGTCGGTGCTGTACCGGCAGGGCGTGAACAATCGCTGGTGGCTGCCGAGGCAATTACTGGGGCAGAACTGACACAGGCGACCCCTAGGTAGAGTTCCGTACAGTTCCATGGGCTAGCCTTGATCCAGGAGACTGTGCTTAGCAACCGCATGCCGGTCCGGTACTTTGTGCGCACCCTGTGGTGAAGAGCTGGCCTAGCCTGCCTTAGTAACGTCTCGCCATAACTGACTCCGACAGTAATATAAATAAAGGAACGCACAAATCGATTCTAGGTAGTAAGGGCGTTGACGCCAGGGCTCCCTGTGACCGGGCTGTGGGGTTTATCACCATACCTTGTCTTTCTTTATGGCATAGGCGCTGACGAGACGGTATCCTTCTGCCCATGCCGTACTCTGGATGTCACGGACCCTGCTTGCTTGCAACCCCGTCCATCCTGCCAGGTGCGGCATCCCACGACTAGTTACACACTACATGCGGTTTGCGCACTGTTGTTTTGGGGTAGCCTCTCCCATGGGGGACATTGCTCCGACAAGGGACAGACTTGTCATACCGACAACAGATCCGGCTGTGAGAGGGTTATTTCTGTGCGGGTAACTGGTACTGATCCCGTTGGCGGGGACATGACGCGTTGCTACTCCTCTTGCGCATGTGTAGAGCCCGTACGGTCACCAACGTCAGGCATGGTCAGGGTAGGAGGCGTTGTTAGCTCAGGGACAGAAGCTGCTTGGGTGTACGCAGCTATGTCCGGGATGCCCATGCGATACACCGGATTGTGCCAATCCGAATCACACATGCCGCACCACAAGTGCCTGATAGCAGAGAGCGTTTCCTGATAATCGGGTGCATCCTGTACCCGATGACCAGGAAACATACGTGACACGTACTCGTCATATAGCTGAGCATATACCGGCTTGGCCGCTAGTGCATCAAGTGTATCCCATAGTCCATCCAGCAGGTCATGCAGAACGAATTCGTTCAGGCTCTGCTGCACCATATAAGGGTAATCGGCGTTGGGTATTCCTGAGTACAGCCAAGCGCCCAAGTCAACAATATGCCGCATGTCGTCTACATCCGCGTCGGGATGCATCAGGACCAGCGCATGCAGCTTACCGGTCATGGTGACCCATGGTGGCACACAGGGCAAATAGGCTAAGTGATAATTACGTTGGCGCGGGTCAGGGACAGGATATGCCTGTACTGACCGCCGTTCAAAAGGAACCTGGCCCGGCGTAAACATGATGTCCAGTTTGAGGCGGCCGGGTTCAGGTACATAGTAGGAATCGTACTGAACCGCCACACGCTGCACAGAGGCGGCGGACTGATACACGGAAGCCTGATGATCCAGCCGGCCGCCCGGCAGGGCGGGGAGCAAGTTCTGTTGAACCTTATCCAGCAGAAAGTCATGTACATCCCGCCGGACAGCTTCAGGGGTATGCTTATCTTTATCTGCCACCGGTCTTTGGAAGCGCAGATCAATGTCTTCGGAGAAGCGGGGCGTGAGACGCCAGACTTTGGTCAAACAGGTACCGCCCGTGAACAGATAGAGACCGTGTGGCGGATTGGGAGCCTCGCCCAGGATCCGGAGGGCACGGTTAACCCATATATCTTTTTCCAGCCGTTCCGGAGTAGTCTGGGCCCGAGCGGCGACATGGCGCAACGCATCGGGTGCTAGAATCTCTTCGGGGGTAAAGGCAGGTGACTCGGTAGGCAAGGTACGTTTCCCCTGATACACGGTTTGCACATGTCCTTGGCCCCATGTCAGTTGCAAGGACACCGGTTGATCCACACCGATATCCTGAAAGGTGGGGACACTTCCCACCCCCTCACGCCCCTGTGTAGCATGATACAGATAATAGTCGCGTTCTTGAGGGCTACGGCACAAGGGCACACCTTCGCGCCTAAGCAAGGCTACGGCCATGTCCCTGAGCAAGGCAGGCGGTGTGTACTGCACGCAGCCATACGCGGTGGTGTACGCCACAAGAGGCACCCATATCCCCGGGGCCGGGGATCCGATTTTATGCTCTTTAGCCAGTTCCGCCAGCACCTGATCCAAAGCCTCCGACGGCACTAAAGTGGCAAGTTCCTGCTGCCGGAAGATTTGCTCTGTGGGCCGAGGCGTGGTCATATAGGCCAAGATCCGGTCAGCGAGGGTAGACATAGGGCCAAAATCCGGCAAACGGTCCATAGATTGGGGTTAGGAGATAAGGTATCGGGGCATCGCTACCGTGTCCTGGGGATAGTCTGATTCGGGCAGAATTATATCATGGCGCTCCGGACCGGAATCCGGTTTTCGCGCCACCTCCGATCCCATACGGGTTCTACGAGGTCTGCGTGGAGATGTGACCGGCCAATGCGGAAAGGGCGGTTCCGGGGCCTAGGACC
Source organism: Caldilineaceae bacterium (assembly GCA_965116185.1). GTDB lineage: Bacteria > Chloroflexota > Anaerolineae > Caldilineales > Caldilineaceae > Bin34. The sequence continues at coordinate 3,372,646 of OZ220492.1, read as the reverse complement.
AGGTATACCTGCGTCATGCTATCCCTAGAGCGACCAATGAAGTGTCACTCCCGAATTCTAAGCCTAGCCATCCCGGATAGCCTGGGTCTGCAGGCTGGACAACCGGCTTGTCTCAGTTACTTTCCTTGATGTGGCTCAGGTTAGCCCCTGTGGCATACGTCTATCTTGCCGGTAGTATGGCTGTTAGTGTCGCATTGGCCTGTCTGTTGTGAGTAGCATGCATATAACTCAAAGAGGATCCGGCCCTGTTGTGTCCATTGTCTGTATCCTCTGCGGTTGCTAGGCACGGGAGCATCCACTTTGTCTACTGTTCCGCCTAGTTGTTGGTGCTTATATCCAGCCGGCTCAGAGCTGTCGCCGGTCTCACTGTTGGACTGCCTTGACCCTGCACAGGATGTAGTGCCTGCATACACGTCATGGCCAGAGATAGATAATGGAACCGGACTCTGGATTTGACCTGAGTAGGGCCCAATCCCTAAAGTGGAGATAGACGAGTTGGCCTTGAGGGGGAGCATACGGGAGGCACTGCTCTGTCCTTAGGCTAGCGTTCACGGCCGGTATAAACTGGAAATGATGTATCCACTTCAGGGTATTATCAACACCTATTCTCTGACATACAGGCAAGGAGAACTACTGCATGCTGAGTCAAAAATATCCGTTGCATGACCTGCAAGGCAGGATTGTGGCGCAGAGCGCCTGGCACCCTTATCCTACGGTACAGGAAACGGAGGCATGGAGCAATCTTCCCTCTACGATCCGTAGTCATCTAGTGGCAGCCGGAGACGCGCGCCTGCAGTTTGCCTGGCCTCTGCTACCGGCAACCCTATTTCTGGACTATGCCCGTACGGGGGCACGCACTACCTATCAGAATCCCTACTACGTGCGCCGTTATGCCCTGGTTGACCTTGTGCTGGCGGAATGCGTGCAGGGGCAGGGGCGTTATCTGGACGATATTGTCAATGGGATCTGGGTCATCTGCGAGGAAACGTTCTGGGGGGTGCCGGCCCATATATCTGTCCAGGCGGCCGGTAATACACTCCCCGATCGTTGGGAGCCCACGGTGGATCTCTTTGCCGCGGAGACAGCCGCCCTACTGGCCTGGACCTACTATCTTCTCAACCACACACTTGACACTGTGTCACCCTTGGTACGACCGCGGATAGCACGGGAAATTCGCGAACGTATTCTGGATGTCAACCGCACCCGTAGTGATTTCCCCTGGCAAGGGAAGCGGCACACCCGGCGCGTCAATAACTGGAATCCCTGGATTTGCTCCAACTGGCTCACTTGTATCCTAGCCATTGAGACCGATGACCAACAGCGTGCGGCTGATATCTACTTGCTACTGGAGACCGTAGATCGGTTTATTGACCACTATCCCACCGACGGGGGATGTGACGAAGGTCCCAATTATTGGGGGCGAGCCGGTGCCTCCTTGTACGAGAACCTGGAGTTGCTGTACGAAGCGACCGCAGGGCATATTGACGTCTTTCACGACCCTTTGATTCGCGCGATCGGTCAATTCATTTACCGGGCCCACATTGCTGACGACTACTATCTCAACTTCGCGGACGCGTCGGCCCTGGTAGAACCGGAAGCGCTGCTGGTGTACCTGTTCGGGCGCCGCATTGAGGATCCGGTCATGCAGTCGTACGGTGCTTGGTTGACGGCCCGGCAGCGTATCCTGACCCATGGTCTAACGGAAGGGGAAGGTGTGCGCAAGCAGTCCAGTCTGGGACGGGCCCTGCCGGCGCTGTTTGCCTTGCAGGAAGCCGTAGCGCAGACCGGTACTGCGCCTATGCCCCGTGACGTTTGGCTACCCGAGACGGAAGTCATGGCCAGCCGAGACCGACTAGGCCAGGCGGCCGGCTTCTACGTGGCCCTGAAAGGCGGCCACAACGAGGAGAGCCATAACCACAACGACATCGGGAACTTTGTGGTGTACCGTGATGGACAGCCCCTATTCGTGGATGCGGGCGTAGAGGAATACACGGCCCGGACGTTTGGCCCCAATCGCTACGATATCTGGACTATGCAATCGGCCTACCACAATCTGCTACCGACGTTGGATGGGGTTCAGCAATTGCCGGGACCGGAGTATAAAGCAGCCCATGTAGCGTACCGTAGCGATGACTCAGACGTGCGCATGACCGTGGACTTCGCAGCGGCGTATGGGCCGGAAGCCGGGATTGAGGTATGGCAACGCACGATTCACTTTGTACGTGGCCATTGCATTGATATAACTGACAACTATCGTCTGACCCAAAGCCCGGACCGCATGGTCCTGAGCTTGCTAACCCCTAGTACGGTGCAGATTAAACGGGAACGTCAGGAGCTTCAGCTACCCGAGGTGGAAGGTGGCTCGGCGCGCCAAGTCGTCAGTACGGCACAACTGATACTATGCAGTGAAGATTTCATGCCTGGACGCTCATCAGCATCCGGTGTCATGCATCTACTGGATTTGGCGTATCAGATAGAGGTTGAGACTATCCCCATTACAGATACCCGTATGGACCGCATCTGGGGTAGTTCCCTACGTCGCATTGTGTTGATCCTGGAACGCCCCGCCCCTCATGGACAGCTGGGCTTCCACATAGTTTGACGTAGCCCGTTGACCGTACGCGGGCTCCACTTGCATCCTGTGTACGGTGGAGCCCGCGTTGCCTATAGGTTAGGTTGTGGAGGGCTGATAGTACTGGGCGTCACAGACCGGAAAGCCTGTACCCTCCAGAGCTTCGCCGTGGCTGACCTCAAAACCGGACACGAGTGGGTGTTGTTCCGCTCGGTTGAGATTGACGCGGACGCCATCGGCCATAAAAATCATGATATGCGCCCGCCGCTGGCGCTCCGTGACATTGGCCGGGGTAGCATGGAAATTGAGGCAGTGATGGAACATACACTCTCCTGCCGACAGATTGACCGACTGCCCGAAGGAGGCGTCTTTGTGCTGCATCTGTAGCCGCTCTGATTCCGCCAGGGTGCGGCCTGCCGCGGCAGCTTCCTTCACGGCTACCTGCTCGGCCTCAAATGCTTCCAACCCGAAGCGCGGATCCCGATGGCTGCCGGGCACCACATGCATACTGCCATTGGACGGATCCACATCGTCCAGGGCCATCCAGCAGGTCAGAATATTGGAATCCATGAGGGGCCAGAGGTAGAAATCCTGGTGAAAGTGGAAGTGGCCGTTGTCATGGGGCGGCTTGGAAATGATCTGATCGTGCCATAGGCGGAGACGATCCGTGCCGAGCAGAGCCTTGGCAACCCCGGTGATGGTGGGATGGTGGAGGAGATTACGGTACGCGCTGTCTCGTTTCCACATGTTGATGTACTGCGTGATGACCCGTTCCGGGCGACCGGCGGCCACCATGCCCTGACGGCGGTGACCAAACTTGAACTCCGGATGGTCATCGCGTCCACCCACGTTTTCCTCGGTAATCGTTCGGTCCAGCCGTTCCCGGTAGAGCGCCACCTCGGCCTCGTTCAGGACACGTCCGTAGCGCAGGTAGCCATGCGCCTGAAAGAAATCAATCTGTTCCTGAGTAATCATGAAGTTCCTCAAACGTTATGTGAGAAAGCGAGCTAGGAGCCATCTGCGTAGCCAAGAGCTCCGGTGTCCAATCAGGACGCCGGAGCTTACTGCTGCCGCTGGGCGTAGGTCTGGGTCAGAATAGTGGTGATGGTGTCCAGCGGTAGGCATTCTATGCGGGTGAAGCGCACACAGCTCTTGCCGCAGGACAGAGTCCCGAGCGCTGCGCGGTGGATGGCCAGCAGATCTTGATCCAGATAGAGACTCATATAGTTCTTTTGGGATGCAAAGGCACATAAGAATTGTCCCCCCACCCAATAGGTTGGCATCCCGTAGGCCAGGTTTTCCTCTAGGTCCGGTGCAATGGTTTGGATCAGTGTCCGGATCCGGCGCAAGGCCGATTGCCGCGCGGGCGGAACCTGGTTGAGGTAGTCGTCTACACTGGTCGCGTCTATCTGCATGGTGGTACCGGTTCAGACAGCTTTCCCGTATTGTACTATGCGGCTAAGGCAGCCATACAAAGGTAGCACCATGTGTACAACCATTAGTGTAACCGGGGTCCTCAACGTGCATAGGACCTGGCCCGGTGTCCGTCATCTCCTTGGTTCCCCGGATGCCGGAGCGCGGGGGGTCATGGCCTGCAGTACTTCCTGGGCGCCGCGCACTGCGCGTACATCGTGCATGCGTACCATATGGGCTCCCTGTTGCAGGGCAAGCATAGCGGCCGTGACGGAACCGGCCATGAGACTGTCTCTGTGCACCGATGATAGGCATTGCTGAATAAACCCTTTACGTGAGGGCCCCACCATGACCGGATACTTGGCGCTTGTCAGCTGTGCTAGTTGATGCAACAGGGCCCCATTCTGGGTACCGGTTTTCCCGAACCCCAGTCCCGGATCCAGAATCTGGAGCCAGCGACATTGACCGGCGATCCGGGCTGCCGCCATACAGGATTCCAGATCAGTGAGGACACAGCCGGTGACGTTAGCCGTGCCACTGAGCCGTGGCTGTTGCCGGATCGCCGCCGGATAGGTTGGGTCCGTGATACGCAGCCGATTGTGCATGAAGACATGGGGCACGCCTGCTTGGGCGGTGAGGGAGACCAGGTCCGGATCGAAGCGCCCAGCCCAGACATCGTTGATCATGTCAGCCCCGGCCTCCAGGGCAGCCTGAGCTGCTCCGGTCCGGAAAGTATCCACGGCAATCGGCAATGTCGTCACTGCCCGTGCTGCCTGCACCGCTAGGACTAAGCGGCGGATTTCCTCTTCCCGGGCAATAAGCTGATGACCGGGATGCGTGGACTGCGCACCAATATCAATCACGTCAGCTCCGCCCGCTACCGTGTCCTGCACCGCCTGTTGGAACTGCCGGTGTGGACTCCCCGGTTCCGGAACGGTACCGGGTGCCAGCACTGATTCAGGCGAGACGTTAAGGATACCCATAATGCGGGGTGGACCGCGGAGCGGCCATAGGTCATCCCGTATCGGCAAGACCTGGTGTAGGGACGGCCGCGCTAGTTCTTGCCAATGGGCACGGAGGGTCCGCCCCGTAGCCGGATTCACAAAATTAGGTGCCATGTCACACAGGGGTTCCAGCACAAAGTCGCGGATGGTGGCTTGGTAATGTGGCAGGATCAGAAAAGGTGGATCCTGCCGGATACAGTTGGCGTAGAATGCCAGATCCAGATCAATGATGCGGGGCCCATACCGTACGGTTTTGGTGGGGCCCATTTCCTTCTCGATTCGCAGCAGTCCGCGCAGCAGATCGTGTGGAGTCAGCGCTGTATCCAACTGGAGTGCGGCATTCAGGAAACGCGGCTGGTCTTCCAGCAGGACTGGCTCCGTCTCATAGAGGAATGACGTATCGGTAACCGTGCCCAGGGTCCCGATACGCCGCACCGCCTCATGTAGGTGGCGGGCTCGGTGCCCTAGATTACTGCCTAGCGCGATCAGGGCTTGTGGCATTTGCTTGGTCCCTATTGTATCCAGCCGGTATCCACCGGAGGATCATTTCATAGTAGGTGGTTCGGGGATCACATCACTCGGGGGACGTGGCACGGGAGGCCAGTGACCGTAGCGATCCTGGCCCCGGCAGAGGATGCCCTGTTCGTGCCACCCCATGAGTCCCTGGACATCAGGCGACACGAAGCGCAGGGTCAGACCACAGCGGCGGCGCTGGGAGCGGTTGGGTTCCGAGCCGTGCAGTACCCAGTCGGTGTGCAAGGATATCTGGCCCGCCTCCAATTCAATGTATACCGGATCCACGTCATACCCCTTGACATCATGTACGGTCTGGCCGAGGACGTTATGCTCGGCTTCCGTGCTGCGACTGAAAGCAACCTGACCCTGGTGGTGGGTACCCGGCAAAATGCGCATGGCACCGTTGGCTGCATCCGCGTCATCAAGGGCGAGCCAGACCGTCACGGTCTTGCTTGGAGAAAGCGGCCAGAAGGAGGCATCTTGATGCCAGGTGACAGCCTTGCCGTCGCCCGGTAGCTTGCAGAAGTAATGTGTACCCCAGCAAATTAGATCCGCGCCGAGTAGATCCTGGACGTAATCCAAGATCCGTGGTTCATGAGCGAGATCCCAGATACTGCGCAAGTGCCGGTGCCAGCCGTTTATACTGTAATTGTTCCAGCCCTTGGCCATGGCTGTATCCAGCACGTGATCGAAGAAGACACGATGTGCCCGGATCTCCGCGGGCGTGAACACGTCCAGGGGAAACACGTAGCCGTGCTTGTTAAACTGAGCTATCTGGTCCCGGGTAAGCGTCTGGGGATTGGGTACCCCTAGAGGAAAAAACTGCTTGACTCTCTCCAGATGCGGAAAGGCCTCGGTGATGGTGTCAGGCGGTGGGTGCATGCGTATTTATAGGTGCAGACGGAACAAGATGTCGGAATCCCCGTGCTGTGGGATAGTCCTGCATAATTTTATACAATCCATTAGTATATGTCCGACCGGGATGACGGACTCATCCTTCAGGCCATAGCATGTTCACCTATTAGTAAGGAAAGTGACGGTACTATGAAAATGCAGTGGTATGCCCATGCCTGTTTCCGGATCGAGACTGCGCACATCAGTATTGTGACTGATCCTTACACACCCCACAAGTCCGGCTTCCGACCGATCGAGGACGCGGCGAACCTGGTGGTGCGTAGCTCGGACGATGATTCAGCCCACGCGAATGCCGCCATGTTTCCCGGCTCCGACGTGCTCACCATGACCTATGCCCCGGCCGCGGGCACGGTATGGCGGGATATCCGGTTCACCCCGATTCCGGCCCAGGAAAGTATGCTACACAAGGTGGAACCCAAAGATAATGCCCTGTACCGGTTCGTGGTGGACGGAGTGGATATAATCCATTTCGGCGATGTGGGCAATCCGCTGGAATCCTGGCAGCTGGATTTGATGCGCGGCTGCGATGTGGCGCTAGTTCCGACGGGGGGTCCCCCCACCATAGAACTCTCGGATCTGCATGCTGCCCTGGCAGAACTCAAGCCGCGCGTCACCATTCCCATGCATTACGAACTGCCTGGCTGCATCTTTCCCACTATGCTGGAAGTGACGGCCTTCACCCAGCGATATGATGCCCGTGCGGTCCGTCATTTTACGTCACCCCAGATTGACATCCTTCCGGCTGATTTGCCGGCTGAGCCCGAAGTATGGGTGATGAAGGCTACCCACGCCATCGCTACGTGAGCTATGAAGATCGCATCGATCCGGCTATCCGTACTGGATGTGCCTGGCCAAACCTCCCTGTTCTCAATGGTACGGACACGAGAGGGTGAGCGCTTTTATTGGCACAAGCGAGCCCAGGGTCCCGCCGAAGCTACTATCCATGTACTGCACGTACGCACGTCGGAAGGCGTTGAAGGTATCTGTACGGTAGGGGATGCTCGTTACTCTACTCTGCGGCCCCAGGAACTGGAACAGATGCGGCTCCTCGCAGTGGGCGAGGATGCTCTCGATCGGCAGGGCCTGTGGGAGCGCCTGCATCACGCTACACGCTTTGCTTTTGTTAGCCCCGGCTGGTTTGGAGCACTGGACAACTGTCTGTGGGACATTGCCGGCAAGGTTGCGGGGCAGCCGGTATGCGATCTCATCGGACGCCAACGGACCCAGGCCGAGGCCTACTACAACATCCGTAGCCACGATCTGGCGGTCAGCCTGACGGATGCGGATAGCGCCATCCAAGCCGGTTTCAAGGCACTCAAGGATCATTACGCCCAGCCGTGGCAACGCAATGCCGAATGGGTACGGGCCCTGCGAGCCCATGTGGGGCCGGATATTGATCTCATGCATGACGCTGCTGGCTGTCAATATACAGAAGCCGAAGCCCTAAGTATTGGCCGAGTGCTGGAAGAAACGAACTTTCGCTGGTTTGAGGAACCCGTGCCGGATCGTAATCTACAATCCCTGCAGTCCCTATGCCGGGAACTGGATATTCCCATCCTGGCTCTGGAAACCCTGATGCATGACGCGGAGCTGGCCCAGGCCTGGCTCCACGTGCAAGCCACGGATCTGGTTCGGGCCAATGCTCGGGGAGGCACTACCGCCTTGCTGTGTATGGCTGCCTACGCGGCTCGTCAGGGGACGGCAGTGGAACTGAATGGCCCCGGGGGCCTGTTTGGCCTATTGCATGCCCACCTAGTCACGGCCTTGCCCAATACGTCACGGTATGAGTATTTCCCGGGTGGTAGCCGGGACGAACTAGGGCATGAGATCGGGCTGTTGAATCCACCGATACCGACCCAAGGTGTCATCACACCGCCTACTGAGCCTGGATGGGGAGCTGTGTGGGACATGAAACGCTTTGCGGCCAAAACGGTGGCTGTCTGGTAACAGAATTTCGAGGTTGGGGAACAAGCTGTCGGGGCCTCTCCCTCCGGTCCGCCATCAGGGGTGATCAATGGGGAATACGTACGCAGTATGGAAGGGCAGTCCAAGCAGACATTGGTAGGAAACGTTCTCCCAAGCACGCAGCCTGGCTTGGCAGAGCATAGCAGGCCTGAGAACAGTGTATGTCCACGAGATCGTAGATAGTGCCCTCTACCTGTCCGAGATATGACTACACACCTGGTAAATAGAATACACGGATGGGGTAGGAAGGCAAGGTCATTCCTAGGCGCCATACTATGGATGCTCACCAGCGTATGATCCAGTGCCAGCAGGACGTGATCCGGAACAGTGTGATTAACCTGCTCTTGGAATTGTGCATGATGGCAAGACGCCCAAGATCTGCAGTAGCTCACGCTCCGTATGGACTTACGGGCGGATATTATCGGCTAGACCCTAAAGGGGTGGTGATCAGTGCCAAGTTGCGCACTCCCAGGAATGCCTAGCACACTCCAGCAACATGGTTGACCCTGCGCATGGGGTAGCAGGGGGAGTTTAGAGGGTTGGGTATCTCGCTAGCACGGACGGTGTCTCTTGCAAACCGATCTTTACGTAAGTAGAGCACACTATGGCGGCAGCTGAAAGCGCAGTGAGTGTGCTCTAGGTTGCGAATGTCCCTTGCGGGGCAGACAGCTATTCTGATGCTAGGTTCCCTCGCACACGCAGGGATAGCAATTAGTCCCAATACATACATACATATATACATATATACTTGTGTACTATATAGTATAGATATAGGTGTACAGAGGGTTCCCTCGCACACACGGGGATGGCAGTGGTCAGAGGTAGGCAATGAACATTGATTGGGCAGCAGCTGGAGTGATCGTTGCATTTCTCACCGGTCTGGCTGGGGTGATATTTGCTGGCCTCGCGTACCGCGCGAATACTCGTGAGTCTGTCCATCGGGACGGAGAATGGCGGGGACAGGTTGATGCGGATAGGACCAACTTTAAGGAGTTCATGACAGAAATCCGCAAGGAACTACGGGATATTCGCCGTGCAATCAACGATATCTTGCTCCGTCTACCACCTGCCCCTACGGTTGGGAGCACAAGTCCCTTAAGCCTCACGGAACTTGGTAGCACCATTTCTAAGGAACTAGATGCGGCCGCGTGGGCACGCGATACGGCCACTTCCGTCCAGCCGGAAGTGGAGAGCAAGGACGCCTACGGGATTCAGGAATTCTGTTTTACATATGCGGACAAAAAAGATGTGTTTACTCCAGAGTTACTACGAGCTATGCGCGAAAGTGCTTATCAGCATGGTATAGACGAACACCAAGTCCGCCGTGTCTTTGCCATTGAGTTACGGGACAAGTTGCTGGGAGATAGGGAATTGGCAGATCTTGATTGAACACTTAGAGTCACGGGCGTACACCGGGGTATGATCTGATATTTACGAAGGAGAACTGACTCCCGTCCACCGCGTTTATGCAAACGGGGAATGAGTCAAAGCCAATGACTAAAGAGGTACGGGGACGCTACAAGGGTATTACACCCCCGTACGACCAAGAACCCTACGATTGGTTTGGCTGATACGACATCGTGGAGGGGAGAGCCCAAAAAGTTCTACTTATGACCTGGCTCAGCGGTGCCCGGGATATACGTCACAGAGCTGCTAGTTAGGGCGCAGCGTACTCCGCTACTCAGCCAAACATCTGCCATGGCCCCACCCCACCGCACCGCACGCGGACCAGACACACCAGTACCCGCGCCTCCACTTCGTTAAACGCCTACCGTCTGCAGCAGTACACGGTAGAGACTCTGGTCACATATGCAGGATCACTCCTGATGGAGTTGATAAGACCTGAAAACACCGTGACTCTAGTCTGTAGCTAGCATGACTTTATTGCTGGTCGTAAACAAGCATCCTGTAAGATTCTGCTGAGAGCAGTGGCTGTGAACGGAAATCTTGCCTGTCTGCTGCTATAGCAAGGCGTAGAGCAACAGGACGGACATGGCACGATGCTCCGAGATACGCAGCCTGATGACATGACCAAGGGAGAAGCTCCGAATGCCTGACACACCTACCCGATACGCCCTGGTGGGTACGGGCGGCCGCGGCATGATGTATGTCAATGCCATATGTGATACCTACCGGGCCTATGCCGAGCTCGTGGGCTTGTGCGATCTGAGTACCACGCGTATGGGGGTATATAACGAGGCCATCATGGAGCACTATGACCGCCCGCCCGTCCCCATGTACGTGGCGGATGATTTTGAGCAGATGCTGACGGAGACGCGCCCGGATACGGTCATCGTTACCAGCATGGATAGTACTCATCACCACTACATTGTGCGGGCTATGGAACTGGGATGCGATGCCATCACGGAAAAGCCCATGACCACGGACGAAGTCAAGGTCCAGGCCATCGTGGACGCCATCCGGCGCACGGGCCGTCAGCTGCGCGTCACGTTCAATTACCGATACGCGCCCATGGCCACTAAGGTGCGGGAACTCGTCATGGCGGGTGCTATCGGCAAACCACTCCACGTGGACTTTTCCTGGGTGTTGGATACCAGTCATGGGGCCGACTATTTTCGGCGTTGGCATCGGGAAAAGGACAAGTCAGGCGGGCTGTTGGTGCACAAGGCCACACATCACTTCGATCTGGTGAACTGGTGGATTGACTCCTTGCCACAGGACGTGTTCGCCATGGGCAATCTGGGTTTCTATGGCCGCGCGAATGCGCAAGCCCGGGGTGAGACGTACGCCTACGAGCGTTACACGGGGGAAACAGCCGCCACTGATGATCCCTTTGCCCTACACTTGGATCAAGATGAACGCCTACGGAAACTCTACCTGAATGCCGAGGCGGATTCGGGCTATGTACGGGATCGCAACGTATTCGGCGACAACATTTCGGCCGAAGACATTATGAGCGTGACGGCTCGGTATCGGAATGGAACCTTGTTAACTTATTCTCTGCTGGCCTTTGCGCCTTGGGAAGGGTATCGGGTAGCGATCACGGGCGATCGGGGGCGGCTGGAAATGGATGTCAGCGAAACCATCGGCCGCACTTTTGTAGCCGGAGAAGAGGAGACACTGGCCCAGATGGAGGAGGCGCGTAGCCGGTTCGCGACCAAGGAGATCCGGTTATATCCTATGTTCGGTATCCCGCGGCAGGTAGATTTCGTAGAAGGTGCCGGCGGCCACGGCGGTGGCGATCCGGTGATGCTGGAACAGATTTTCGCGCCGGATCCACCGGCGGACCCTTTCCACCGTACCGCCTCCCATGTGGATGGCACGGCCTCCGTGCTGCTAGGCATTGCCGCGAACAAATCCATGGAAACAGGGACCCTGATCCGGGTCACGGATCTGGTAACCTTTTAAATCCCGACCGGCACCGTGCCGGTACTTGGGGTGCAGCCCACATGTAGGAACAAGGAAGGCTTTGGCATGACGCGTACTAAAGTGTTGCCCGCTGATCGTTATTTTGATCCTGCCCAGAAGGCCGAAGCATGGGCTTTGTATGAACAGGTGCGGGACCTGCCGCTGATATGTCCCCACGGACACGTGGATCCGGCCTTGTTCGCCGATCCGGAGGCCCGTTTCGGTAATCCGGCCGAACTCCTGATCATTCCCGACCACTATGTCTTCCGCATGCTGTACTCACAGGGTGTACCCATGGAAGCTCTGGGGATTCCTCGACGGGATGGCGGGGCTGTGGAAGAGGATCCACGCCGTATCTGGCAGTGCTTCGCCGACCATTACTACCTGTTTCGGGGGACTCCCACAGGTATGTGGCTGGATCAGGAGCTGGTTCAGATCTTCGGTATTGAGGAAAAACTAACGTCGGCTTCCGCCCCGGCCATTTATGATCAGCTGGAGGCTGTGTTGGCTACACCGGCCTTCACCCCCCGAGAGCTCTTTGCGCAGTTCAACATTGAGGTCCTGGCGACCACTGATCCGGCCACCTCGGATCTGGCCCATCATCGGTCCATACAGGAGTCCGGCTGGGCGCAACGTATCATACCCACATTTCGTCCGGACCAGGTGGTCAACCTGGACACGCCGGGCTGGAAGTCTCATATCAACGATTTGAGTGCAGTGTCCGGTATTGATGTGACCGACTATCGCCGCTACATTGAAGCCCTGGAGATACAGCGGGCCCGTTTCAAGACGATGGGAGCTACAGCGACCGACCATGCCGCTGTGACACCCCGAACGGAGAGACTGTCAGACGCGGCTGCGGCCGCGATTTTCGATCAGGCCCTGCAGACAGGGGGATCTGTGGCCAACGCACCGGCTTTTACGGCCCATATGCTAATGGAGATGGCGCGCATGAGCGTGGAGGATGGATTGGTGATGCAGTTGCACCCCGGCTCCTTGCGCAATCACAATGCCCGGCTGGCACATAGCCATGGTCCCGATATGGGGGCGGATATTCCCTTGGCAACGGAGTTCACGCGTAACCTACAGCCGTTGCTTAACACGTATGGTAATGATCCGGCCCTGCGCCTGATTGTCTTCATGCTGGATGAGTCTACCTTGTCGCGGGAACTGGCTCCGCTCGCCGGCCATTACCCGGCTCTGCGGTTGGGACCACCTTGGTGGTTTTTTGACAGTTGGCATGGCATGATGCGTTTCCGGGAACTGGTCCATGAGACTTGCGGTCTCTATAACACGGTCGGTTTCAATGATGACACCCGGGCCTATCCTTCCATACCCATCCGACATGATCTGGCGCGCCGGGTGGATGCCAACTGGATTGCCAATCTGCTTGTGCGCCATGTCATTGATGAAGAAGATGCCCAAAGTATGATGCGGGCCGCGGCCTATGAACTCGCCAAGGCCGCGTACAGGCTGTAAACAAATCTTTGACCGTACGCGGGAGACAGCTCGCCGGCTGCCTTGATCCTGCTAGGGCAGACTGCGGCTAGATAGCACCGCTTGCGTGTGGCCTCACCTTAGTAAACCGTGATCCCTGCGGCGGGACAGGTTTTGCCCGCATTTTCCTGGCTCCGTGCCGTGTGCCTCTATCGGGATGTCCCACCTTGATTTTACCTCTGCCTTATGCTACAGTTAGATTTATATGAAAAATTCATATAAATTTGATAAGGAGAATCGTATGTGGCAACACGAGACAGTACGGAACACTGGTCGGCGCGGGCTGGGCACAATCCTAATGCTGGTCCTAGCCTGGCTAGTCGTAGCCTGTGAAGTACCGGTCACGACCGTTGAGACACCGGGGACCGACGATACGGACACCCGTACCTTAGTGGTGTATTCGGGACGCAATGAGAACCTCGTAGGACCGTTGCTGGATCAGTTCGCAGCGGACACGGGCATCAACGTGAAGGTGAGATACGGTAATACGGCGGCCATGGCTGCCACCATCCTGGAGGAAGGCACCAATTCCCCCGCAGACATCTACTATGGTCAAGATGCCGGAGCCCTGGGTGCTCTTGCCAAGGCCGGCCGCTTCCGGATGCTGCCAACCGATGTACAAGCGCTCGTCGATCCCGCTTTTGTGAGCCGGGACGGTTTCTGGGTCGGTACGAGCCTACGGGGTCGGGTACTGGTCTACAACACCGATATGCTCAGCGCAGAGGATTTGCCCGATGACATCTGGGCCCTCACCACCGAGGCCTGGCGCGGTCAGGTGGGCTGGGCACCGCCCAACGGCAGTTTTCAGGCTTTCGTTACGGCATTGCGCGTGATGGAAGGGGAAGAGCAAGCTCAAGCCTGGCTGGAAGCTATGATCGCCAATGATGTCCAGCCTTATCCCAAGAACACGCCTATCGTGGCCGCAGTGGGCGCGGGTGAGATCAAAGTGGGACTGGTCAATCACTACTACCTGCTGCGTTTCAAGGCTGCTGAACCGGATTTCCCGGCAGCTAACTTCCATTTTCGGAGTGGAGGGCCCGGCTCCATGGTCAATGTAGCGGGCGTGGGCATTGTGGACAGCTGCGCCAATTGCCGTGCAGCGGAGGAATTCGTGCGCTATCTGCTGTCGGAAGCGGCCCAAACCTATTTTCTGGAAACCACCCATGAATATCCGGTCTTGCAGGGTGATTTCACCTACCCCAGTGCTGCGGTACCGCTGGAGGAAATCAATATGCCCGATCTCAATCTAGGGGATCTGGATGATCTGGAGGGAACGCTGTCGCTCCTACGTACTGTGGGCGCCCTGGAGTAAGTAGCATATTCCGCGTACGCACCCTGCCCTTCAGTCGGTGGGGCGCGTACGCGGGCGTCCCGTACCTTAGCCAGCGTAGGGTCTCATTCCTGGCTGCCGGGGATTTTTGCAAGAAATTTATGTAATCCGGGTTATAGTGACAGGCAATTTGTATGCTTTCCGGACTGTATGACAATACTGTCGCGTTCTACATTGATGCGCATCAGGCGGGTGCGCCGTGGCCGACCCCAAGTACCCCTGGGCTTATGGCTGATCTGCATGGTCATTACCCTGGCTCTTCTGTGGCCTCTGGTCTATTTATTCCTCCGCGCCAGCGAAGTAGATCGCGCAGCAGTCCAGGGACTCCTGACCCAACGTACCGCTCTTGTACTAGGGCGGAGTCTCCTCATGGTCCTGGCCGTCAACGCCGGTGCCTGGCTCATTGCTCTGCCCCTGGCTTGGATTTCGGTGTATGCTGCGATCCCGGCCCGCCGTCTCTGGACTGTCCTGGTGGCCTTACCCCTGGCGGTACCTAGCTATATTGGGGCCTACGTGCTGATTGCCATGTACGGGCCCCGGGGGCTACTGCAGCAATGGCTGGATCCTTTCGGAGTGGAGCGCTTACCTTCCCTATACGGTTTCCCCGGCACCCTTGTTGCCTTGATCCTGCATACCTATCCCTTTCTTTTTCTTGGCCTGCGGACAGCCCTGCTGCAGGTGGATCAGTCTTGGATTGATGCTGCGCGGACTCTGGGTTATGGCGTACGCAAGACTTTCTGGTACGTGCTTGTGCCCCTCATCCGGCCGGCGCTGGCCGCCGGCACAGTCCTGGTCAGCCTATATGTACTGAGTGATTTCGGGGCTGTGTCCCTACTCCGCTATTCCACCTTTACGCGGGCTATTTACGTCCTCTATGAATCCAGCTTCGATCGCCACCAGGCGGCCCTGTTAACCCTGGTGCTGGTTTGTCTGATCTTGTTTCTGCTATGGCTGGAGATGGCCCTACGTGGTCGGACTCCGGCCCGGCGTAGCCATGCCGGTAGTGGGCGGGCCCCCACGCGGGTACCCCTGGGGCGCTGGCGTTACCTCGTCTATCCGCTGTTGGGTGGTGTTGTCTTCGTGGGCTTGGTGAATCCGATCCTCGTGTCTACACTCTGGTTGGTCAAAGGCATCCAGGCGGGTGAATCCCTGCAACCGGTGGCAGAGTCAATGGGGCATAGTCTCTATGCCGCCCTCGTCGCGGCCGTGACGGCCCTGATTCTGGCTCTGCCCATCAGCTATGTAGCGGAACGTTACGTCGGTAAGACTTCACGTCTGGCCGCTCTCGCCGCGTATAGCGGTTTTGGTATGCCCGGTATTGCCATTGCCCTAAGTCTCGTATTCTTTGGAGCCCGGCATGTACCTTGGCTCTACCAGACCATGTTTCTCCTGACACTGGGTTATATGGTGCGGTATGTAGCCATGGCCATTGGTCCCCTGCGCATGCAGCTGGGACAAACTACGCCGCGTATCGAAGAGGCGGGGCACCTGTTAGGCCTGAACACCATGGGCGTGCTCACCCGGATCACGGCACCCGTTCTGCGCAAGGGCATGCTGGCGGGGGCTGCGATGGTATATCTGAATGTGATGAAGGAACTGCCGGTGACCCTGATTCTCGCCCCCACGGGGTTTGCTACTCTGGCCACGCGCATCTGGTCGGCCACCGAGGAGGCGTTTTTTGCCCGGGCGGCCGCCCCCACCCTGATTCTCGTGCTTGTGTCGGCATTGGGTATTGCCCTCATCTTTTCCGCTGAAGACCTGTGAGTGTTCCCGTTACCCCCGGCTCTAATTCCCTGGTGCTCCGCTCGGACTACCTCTCCATGCGGGATGTCCGCAAGCATTTCAATGCCCGTTTTGCCATTGAAATCGCCAACCTGCAGGTATATGAAGGTGAGGTGCTGACTCTACTGGGGCCTTCCGGATGTGGCAAGACGACAACCCTGCGCATGGTGGCTGGCCTGGAGACACCGGATGCCGGTTGCATCCATGTGGCGGGGGAAGAAGTATATTGCGACAACGACATTCTGATTCCGGCCGACCGTCGCAAGGTCGGCCTGGTGTTTCAGGACTACGCTCTATTTCCCCACCTGACGGTCGCTCAAAATATCCGGTTTGGCCTACACCGCTTCACGGGCGACAGTGCGGCTCGGACACGGGACTTGCTGGCCCTGACCCGTCTGGAAGAGGTGCAGGATCACTATCCGCATGAACTGTCCGGCGGGGAGCAGCAGCGGACAGCCCTGGCGCGCTCACTGGCCCCCAACCCACACATTCTGCTGTTGGATGAACCCTTCAGTAGTCTGGATGCCACGCTGCGCAAGGATTTGCGCACGGAAGTCAAGCGCATTCTGCGTGAAACCGCCGTGACCACTATTCTAGTAACGCACGATCAGGAAGAGGCCCTCAGCATGAGTGATCGGCTGGCGATCATGATGGATGGTCAAGTACGCCAGGTGGGCACTCCACGTGAACTGTACTGGTCACCTCTAGGCGAGGATATTGCTCACTTCCTGGGTGATGCCAATTTCCTGACCGGTATGGCCACCGGTCAGGAAGTGGTGTGTGTGCTGGGCACACTGCCGATCCAGCAGGCCGCAGAGGGGCGTGTCCAAATCATGCTGCGGCCGGAGTCCCTGCGCGTTCGTTTGGGGGCCGAAGGCCCCAATGCAGGTCGCGTGGAGGACATTGAGTATTACGGCCACGATCAGGTACTGAATATCCGCCTTGACTCCGGGGAACAGGTGCGCGCGCGGCGTGATGCCATGCAACCCTTCCTGCATGGACAGCAGGTCAGTGTGGAGACTCTAGGGGTCTTTCCCGTGTATCCTTGTTAGGGACTACTAGACTTGACTCGCTGCCCATGGGATGGCTACATGCAGACTACTTCCATCTGCCCATACAAGCCGCAGTGGAGACACAAGTGTGGGCGGCAAGGGTTTCTGTACACGGTTGTCCTAACGGAAGAGACATGGCTTGGCCTGGACGCAGCCAGCGCCTGATGTAGGAACCGCATTGATCCCGCCGTGCTCGCGGTACCCCTCAATCACTGCGGTCCGGTCCGGCCTATTTCCCCTGGAGCCTTGAGACACAGGCGTTGTCGTTATAGTGAGCAAGGAACGTCCGGACGGGGTGCAGCATGCAAGGAGCGGGATGGGGACAAGATTTGCGTCTGAACGTAGTTGACGCCATGGATATCTGGTAGTGGGCCGTACTGTGGCAGCCCCGACCTGCATGCCGATCCATGGTATGACTGGCTACCCATTGGGGACACCTGATCAGGCGGCCACGGCTGCTTCCAGAGGCTGAAACTGACTCATATAGAGAGTGTAATAAGCCCCTTTCTGCGCAAGCAGCGAATCGTGGGTGCCACGCTCAATGATACGACCGGCATTGAGCATGAGTACCTGATCCGCGTTGCGGATAGTGGACAGGCGATGCGCAACGACAAAACTCGTACGGTCCCGCATTAACTCTTCCAGGGCCGTCTGGATCTGGCGTTCGGTCCGGGTGTCTACGCTGGAGGTGGCCTCATCCAGAATCAGGATGCGGGGATTGGCTAGAATAGCACGGGCGATAGATAGCAACTGGCGCTGGCCCTGGCTCAAGCCACTACCCCGTTCCCCCAGCACCGTGTCGTACTGCTCGGTTTGCGCCATGATGAAATCATGAGCCCGGGCCAATTGGGCCACGGCGACGACCTCTTCGTCCGTAGCCTCATCCCGGCTGAAACGGATGTTATTCATGATCGTATCGTTGAACAGGAAAGTATCCTGGAGCACAATACCGATCTGGCGGCGTAGTGAATCCTTGGTAACTGCCCGCACGTCGTGGCCGTCAATGCGCACGGCCCCGGAGTCCGGATCATAGAAACGAGGGATTAGATTGAGGATGGTGGTCTTACCCGCACCCGTTGGCCCGACAATGGCGACCGTTTCCCCGGGCGCGGCGGTCAAGGTCACGGACTGTAGGACAGGTTCATCCTTCACATAACTGTGACAGACGGCCTCAAACTCCACCTGCCCGTTGATAGCGGGCAGCGCGTACGCGTCGTGTGCTTCTACAATCGTCGGTTCTTCGTCCAACAGGTCAAAAACGCGTTCCGAACCGGCAATAGCGCTTTGCACATTGCTCCACATGACGGCAATCTGCGCGATGGGTTGATTCAGGCGCTGGAGCAAGTTGATGTACGTAATGAGTAAGCCCAGCGTAATGGCGGACCCGCCCAGGCTGGCCTCATTAAGGATGACGTAGCCACCAAAGATCGTGACGATGGCCAGGCCCAGGTAGCCCAGAGCCTCCAGGGTGGGATTCAAAGCGGCCGTATAGCCTACTGCCGCGATGTTGGCGTCCCGGTTGGCGGCATTCACTTCACGGAAGGCTTCCGAGGAAGCACCTTCGCGCACAAAGGCTTGCATTTCCCGGACCCCCGCGATGTTTTCCTGCAGATCGGCATTGATATTTCCGATTTCCCGCCGCGCCTTACGGAACTCGCGCCGGGCCTGGGTGGAAAGCCAAACGGTCATGACGTAACTGAGGGGCATGATCGCCAGGGAAATTAGGCCGAAGAGCCAGTTGAGCCGCAACATCTCCACAATGATCCAGAACACCGTAATGAAAGACAGCAGGACGCTGACCAGCATGAAGTTCAGGTTCTGCTGCATTGTGTCCAGATCATTGGTGAGACGGCTCATTATGTCCCCGGCTTCATGCTCCGTGTGATAACCCAAGGACAACGAGTGAAGGCGCTGGAAGAGCGAGACCCGCAAGAGTCGAATGATGCGGTTGCCCACTGCGGCCAGAACGTAGAAAGCCAGTGAACGTGATCCGGACGAGGCAATGAAGACTAGGGTTGTGACCAGCATCAGACCGCCCAGACCTTGTAGGAGCTGGGCCCGGGACCAATCAGCAGTGTCGGTACGCGCATACCAGCAGTTGGCGTTGGATGCGGCCTGTACCTCACTGCCCTGGGCGGCGAGCGCGGGAGTAATGTAACAGTCCACTGCTTGGCCAATCAAGGTGGCGGTATAGACCTGCGTGCCCGCGACCACGAAGATCAGGAGGAGGGTCACTAGTAGGAGAGGCCAATAAGAAGTGAAATAGGAGCCTAGACGGCTGAGTGTTTGGCGGACGGAGCGGGCCTTGGTGATTTCCCGATCCAGCATGAAACGTGAGTCAAACATTGACGGACCTGTTCCTGCTCTTGCTACATAATAGGAGATGGTCAGGCATGGGCGACCACACCATTCAGGGCGGGTAACTCCACGGAGTCGGCCTCAACGGTATCGTCGTCCAGCTGGCTGGAGAAGATTTCGGCGTATAGTTCGTGGCTTGCCATCAGTTCCGCATGGGTACCCTGACCGACGAGGTGTCCGCGGTCCAGGACAAGGATGCGGGACGCGTTGCGCACCGTGCTGATACGCTGGGCGATGACGAAGGATGTGCGGCCTTCCATTAATGTGTCCAGCGCCTGTTGAATGTGCTTTTCGGTCCGTAGATCCACACTGCTGGTGGAATCGTCCAGAATCAGGATCGCCGGATCGAGCAACAGGGCGCGGGCGATGGCGATACGCTGTTTTTGGCCGCCACTGAGTGAAGTACCCCGTTCGGCCACGTTCGTGTCATAGCCTTGGGGTAACTCCCGGATAAAGTCATCCGCTGCGGCCGCTTGAGCGGCCGCCTCAATGTCCGCCTGCACCGCGTCCGGGCGGCCGAAGGCAATGTTTTCACGCACGGTGCCGCTGAAGAGCACCGTTTCCTGTAGAACAATACCGATTTGGCCACGCAGGGAATCCAGTGTCACATCCCGTATGTCCTGATCATCCACCAGAATCCGGCCCTGAGTTACATCATAAAAGCGGGGCAGTAGATTGATAATGGTGGACTTGCCGCTACCGGTAGCCCCGAGGATGGCAATCGTATCACCGGGCTGTGCCTTGAACGACACCTGGTTTAGGACGGGCTCACTATCGGCAAAATACTGAAAGGTGACATCCTGAAATTCCACTTGGCCGCGAATACCGGCCAGAGGTAGGGCATGAGGGCGGTTCTTGACTTCCACGTCGGTATCCAGGATCTCAAAAATACGGCTGGCCGACGCACTGGCCTGGGCAAGTTGGGCCAGGATGAAACCGAACTGGCCCAGAGGAAAGACGATATAGGTAACGTATAGTGAGAACTTGGACCATTGCCCCAGGGATAGTTCACCCGCGATGATCATGCGACCACCGAAATAGGTCACGGCCACCAGGGCCAGATTGGCCACTAAGAATACGAAGGGGAACATGAAGCTCATGAAGCGGCTGATCCGCAAGGACAGGTGCATGTGCTGATCGGCGGCCTCGCCGAAGCGCTGCTGCTCTGCCGCTTCCTTAACGTACGTTTTGATCACCTGGATGCCCGCCACATTTTCCTGGAGAATGGAATTGAGCTGGGAGAGCATCTGCTGCACCCGCATGAACATGCGCTGCGCAACGGAGCCGAAGAACATGAAGACGACCATAACGATGGGAATGATGGGCACCATCACCAGGGCGAGCCGCCAGTTGGTGATAAACAGAATTACCAGCGTGCTCCCCAGCAGGATGAAGGCTTGGCCGGTCACGAGGAGGCTTTGGGAGATGTATTGCCGCACCTTTTCGACATCATCGGTGGCGCGGATCATCAGTTCCCCGGTGCGTTGTCGATCATGGTAGGAGAAACTAAGCTTGCTGATTTTCGCGAACAGATCGTTGCGTAAGTCGTAGGCACCGAACTGACCTAGTTTTTCCGACATGAAGGCCTGCCCGAAAGCAAAGAACCCACGGGCGATAGAGAAGAGCAGAATGAGGACAGCCGCATTGATCAGAATTTGCAAAGGGGAATCGAGCGCCATTTGCAGACGTGCTAGATCGAAGCCGATTTCCGCGGCTGCCGCACTGCGCTGCGCTTCCGGCAATTGGGCAATGTCGCGGGCGGCCAGGGTATTGGTCACCGCATCCAGCACGTTCTGAATGAACTGAGGCACCGCCAGCTGGGCCGCGGTACCAATCAGCATGCTGGCTGTCGCCATGAGAAAAAAACGACGATAGTTCAAGGCATAGGCCAGGGCTTTGCGCAGGCTCGTGACATCCAGGGAACGCTGCTCGCCGGGGGGGCCTCCGGGGCTGCCCTGTGCCGGCCGCGATACGCGGTTTGCGTCCGAGGTCTGGCGGTCTCCCATACGGTCTTGATGGCTATCGTCAGCCATGGACGCATGATTCAGAGTAGTATCCCCACGGGGGAGAGATCCCTGGGGAAAACGCCTGTCCTGTTGTACCTTTTCGTCCATGCAAAATCCCTCGTCATGGATTGCGGGTGGAAAATGGCAGCGTGGAGGTCTGCATTGGCTGGTTTTTACATTCTAACATCGGGTTGTTGTTTATTTGTTCACCCATCCGGGGATCCGCATGTTCATACAAAATTCTAATGCCGGGTGATTGTATTTATGGTCTGACGGAGTATCTGCTCATTCGACCATCGGTTGAGGAGCTTGGGCAACTAGCGGGTCATACTTTGGGAATATGGTTGTCTCTCACGTTCCTTTGTGCCACGGTGCTCTTCTCGTATCTGATGGCAGAGCCCCTGCCTGTTCCGATCCGCATGAGCTTGTGGAGCGTGGGTGGTATCGGCCTCGCTGGTCTCCAGGGAGGCCTCTAGACCCTATCGATTCGATAGGGCTGATCCCGTACACCGTTGCATGCATGTCACAGTGCCCATGGTCTCACCCGTGATCCTATTCCATCTGGGCTTGAGCCTGCTGACAGCGCTCCGGACCTTCACGCAAGCATTCAGATCGCGAAGCGCCTGATGGCGGCTTCCCTGTGGGTAATGATGTGCCGATTGCTGCTGCTCTGCTTCGTGGTGCGGGCAAAATTTCATTCTGTACGGTATGGGATCAAGAGCTAGCAGCAGTTCGTCTTGTGTAGAAGAGGCTTTTCACGCGATACTTAGGGACAGCCTGCCGTGATCCGGAGGGAGCCGGTCGGCCCTGCAAACAAGTGATGTAAGAAGCACGACCATGGATATGACATTGGCACAGGAACTGGCATCCCCTTATCCACTCACAGCCGAACATGTGGCTCTGTTCCGAGCAAATGGATACATCAAGTTGTCTGCCGTCTTGTCCGCCGCCATCATTGACCATTTTCGTCCCCTGATCGATGCCATCGTCCAGGATCACCGGGCCCAGCAGCCCGATCTAGCGCAGCGTGCGACATACGGCAAGGCGTTCCTCCAGATCACCAACTTGTGGGAGCGTGACGAACGGCTCCATGCCCTGTGCTTGGCCCCCCGGCTGGGCCAAATCGCAGCGGATTTGATGCAGGTCCAAGGCGTACGCATGTACCATGACCAGGCCCTATGCAAGGAGCCTAGTGGCGGGTTCACGCCCTGGCATGCCGACCAACACTACTGGCCTCTGAGCAACAATAACACGGTCACGGCCTGGATCCCCTTGCAGGACGTGCCCTTAGCCATGGGACCACTAGCTTTCTGCCGGGGCAGTCACCGTCTCCGGCAGCATCGGGATCTAGCCATCAGCGACGAGAGCGAACAGCGCATCGGTCGGACCTTGAAGGACTATCCCGTGGACGAGTCGCCGTACCGCCTGGGGGATGTCAGCTTTCACCAAGGTTGGGTGTTCCACCGGGCCGGACCCAACTGCACGGACCGCATGCGGAGCGTCATGACGGTTATCATGATGGAGGATGGTATTCGGGTGATCGAGGCCCGGCGTCCCGGCGACGATCATGAACGGCAACGCTTCATGCCCGGGTGTGAGCCCGGCGAGCAAGCAGCATCCCGCCTCAACCCCGTGATCTTCCGTCACCCGGATGGTGACGTATCCTCTTCCGCTTGAGACCGCATGGCATGTACTTGGCAAGCCCCCTGACACGCGTAAGGAGAAACCGGATGTTGACTGCAGCGAGATATCACCGCGGGATCCCTCTAGACATGTCGGACGAGACCTTCGGGCCGCTTCGGGAAGCGACGAATATCGTTGACGACGGTCCGGCGCTGCGGCGCCGACTGGTGGAGGATGGCTATCTGTATCTGCCGAATTATCTGGACCGCGCGCTGGTGCTGGCAGCCCGCCGCCGGGAACTACAGCAGTTCCTTGCTTTGGGCTATCTAGATCCCGAATATCCCTTGCTGGACGGGGTGATTAACGCACAGTACCGGGGCCAGGCGGCCAATCCTTACGGCGAACCGGAACTTATGAATGCGGCCCGATACAATCTGCCACTGCAGAAGGTGCTGTATGGCGGGGCGATGATAGAGCTCTACCGTCGTCTCTTCGGGGAGGAAATACGTCCTTTTGACTTCACCTGGCATCGGGCCAAAACAGACAGCCGGGACTCCGCAGCCCAACCCCATTGTGACATTGTGTTCATGGGCCGTGGTTCCCATCGCCTCTGCACCAGCTGGACACCCCTGGGTGATATTCCCACAGAAATGGGTGGCTTGATGGTGTTGGAAGGTTCTTGCCATTTGGAACACGTCCGGTCTACCTACGGCACCCTGGATGTCGATCACTACTGCACGAATTACGACGATGCGGCTGAGATTGAGGCGGGGAGCAAGGTATGGCAGGATTGGGTCAATAATGGAGCCTACAATGTCAATGCTTTGGCGACGCGACAGGAACTAGGAGGGCGCTGGCTCACCACTGATTATACAGCGGGTGATTTGCTGGTATTCGGCATGTTCACAATGCACGCCAGCATGGACAACCACACCGCTCGCTTCCGCTTGTCCACGGATACCCGTTACCAGCCGGCGTCCGATCCAGTGGATGAGCGCTGGGTTGGGGAACACCCGATCCGGCATGGTCCTGAGGGTAAAGTCGGCTATATCTGTTGAAAACCCATAGCTGCATGTGCTGGGGAGATGACAGATTTCCCCGCAGCCGTCACACGCCACAGCTCAGCCTACGTTCCAGGGTACCTAGATACCTTAGTGATTGCTTGGTGTGTGGACTGAAAGAGTCCCCTGTGCGGTATGCCGATCAAGAACCGTGTTTCGTGTGTGACTATCAAGAGAAGTAAGGAGCAACGTATGGATAGATCGGCAGCAGACTCCGGGGCGTCTATAGAAGATCCACTGCACGCAGGTACGCGTCCACAACCTCAGGCGCCCGGGCAACGTATTCAGGTACTTGATACCTTGCGTGGGGTAGCTCTGCTAGGCATTCTGATCATCAATATGATGTCCTTTGCCGGGCCTGACGCAGTCTATTTCAATCCGACTGCCTATGGCCGCTTTGAGGGCATTGAGCGTCTGATCTGGATGGCGTCCCATATTCTCGCCGATCAGAAGTTCATGACGATTTTCTCGCCCTTGTTTGGGGCCGGAATTCTGCTGTTTACTACGCGCCTAGAGGCTAGAGGACAGCCGGTTCGGGCCTTATTCCTGCAGCGCTCACTTTGGCTGCTGTTGTTTGGTCTACTGCACTTTTTCCTGCTGTGGGACGGTGACATTCTGATCATCTACGCGCTGACGGGCATGGTGGTCTATGGTTTGCGCCGCCGTGCTCCAGCTACTTTGACCGGCCTGGGCTTGTTGCTGCTCAGCGTACATATGGTCTTGATGCTGAGCTTTGGCTGGTTGTTGTCCGCGGCCCCTGAGGCCATAGTGAATGGGGTGGGTGAAGAATTTCAACCCGGTCCCGAGACACTGGCATCTGACCTTAGCCTTTATCAAGGTCCGTACGGTGCACAGGTTCGCCAGCGCTGGCAGGAAGGTACCTATACACTGGTCGGCTTTCTGGCAGTTTGGGGATTCTGGCGAGCGGGCGGCCTCATGTTGCTAGGGATGGCCGCTTGGAAGTGGGGTGTGCTCACCGCGGAGCGCTCCGATCGTTTTTACGGTTGGCTCGTAGCCATCGGACTGGGCCTAGGCTGGCCCGTGGTCCTTGTAGGGCTTTGGGACAAGATGAATCATGACTGGCACTTCCTACACGCTCTGCTGGGGCCAGGCTATTTGTATAACTACTGGGGGAGTCTCCTGGTGAGTGCCGGGTATATAGGGTTAGTGATGCTGGTGGCCCGGACCGGAAAATGGCCGTCCGCCCG
This sequence comes from Caldilineaceae bacterium, assembly GCA_965116185.1. Lineage (GTDB taxonomy): Bacteria > Chloroflexota > Anaerolineae > Caldilineales > Caldilineaceae > Bin34. The sequence continues at coordinate 3,346,975 of OZ220492.1, read as the reverse complement.
CCGGTATCTCGCCGCCGCCGGTCGGATGGCATTCACCCACTATATTCTCCAAACGCTGATCTGCACGTCGGTTTTTTACGGTTATGGCCTAGGGCTGTATGCCCAGATGAACCGAGTAGGCCAGCTCGGACTCATCCTGGCTATCTGGACTGTCCAGCTGGGGCTCTCACCCTGGTGGCTATCCCGGTTTCGCTACGGTCCCCTGGAATGGCTGTGGCGTTCTCTTACTTACCGGCGCTGGCAACCTCTACGGCGACCTGCTATGGTCTAGACCATGGGGAGCTAGAGAGCTGAATAGAGTGCAGACCCTGTTACGGTTGGTACACAACGGCGGGGGGCCAGGTGTTTAGATCGTTGAGCTGATACACGGCTAGAGCTTCACCGGTCGCACAATCTCCTGTGGGACTACAGCGCAGTGAACCGGTGATGCCGGGAAAATCCTGTACGTTGTCAAGATGATCCCTTATGGCCTGCCGTCCGATTACAAGACGCCCCGCGGTATCCGTGTGTGCAACTGCAGCGATAGCCTCCAAGAGCATGCGAGTAGCGTCGTACATGTGGGCATGATAGCCCGAACCGGGTTCGCTACCATGGCGATCCCGGTATTGCCGGAGCAACGCATCGTATTGCGCGTTGGCAACGCGGGGACCTGTCATGTACATGCCCAAGGCTGCCTGGCCCGTATTGGGCAGGAAATCCTCGGTATAGAGGGCGTTGCCCCCGATTAAGGCCGTGTTCTCCAGCCCTGCGATTTCCCGTGCTTGGACCACGATTAAGTTGCCCTCCGGCTGAAAGACGGGTAGGACTAGGAGATCCGGTCGGTGGGCGGCAATTTGGATAAGAAGGGGTCGCATGTCCTGATCCCCTACGTTGACGGCACCCTGGTGCACCACGACGCCGCCTAGCTCCACGAACGCGGCGGCTGTCATGGCCTGGTTCTTTTCAGCGTAGGCACTACCATCATGAATAGTGGCCATGGTACGGGCGTGCAGCGTGTTGAAGGCGAAGGATGCCACTAGTTGACCGAGCAACCGATCGTTGTGCGACGTGCGGTAAAACCCGGGCTGCCAGATGCCTCCCGTATCCCGGTTCGGATCGGTCAAAGTAGGTGCAGTAGTGGATGCGGAAATCATGCTCAATCCCGCATCGGTGATGATAGGCAACGCCGCCGTGGCCGCACTGGAGCAGGCCGTGCCTAGGACCCCGATAATAGAGGGATCGGCTACAGTCTTGCGGGCCGCCGTTTGGCCGCCTTCGGCACTGCACTCTGAATCAGTCGGCTGCACAACAATCTCATGGCCATGCAGCAGACCATAATCTGCCACGGCGATGTCAATGGCATTGAACTGATCCTGACCTAAGGCGTTGTTGGGACCGGATAGCACGAGCAAGGCGGCGAGTACAACGGGCTCGTCGGGCGCGAATTCCACACAACCCAACGTGTCCGGACATGTCGGGGATGCCTGCGGGGGTGTGATGGGTGGGGCCATAGTGCAGGCCACCGCTCCCAGTGTCACAACAGACAGGATGGCAATGACGATAGAGCGATAGTCATACATGGAAATTATCCCGTAGGACAGGGCCAAGGCAGACTAGCTTCAATATACCCGCGTGTCCTTAAAGCTTCCGGCTCTTCTAGCCTTCTATCAGCATGCGAGTCCGGACATAGACATGGTGATGGCACGGGCGGTGACTCATACTACATTGCTGTGCCACCGAGCGATAGATCGCAGGCGCTATTGACTTATATAACAACTCCCTCGCCCAGGCGGGAAAATCTCTGCCTGGGCGAGAAGAATCTACGGAATTTGTCTGCAGACAACCTGGGCCTTGGAAGGTGTTACAGGCTGCTTAGCAGACGCCAACGTATCCGTCGGGTTACGGCTGGTACACTATTGCCGGCGGCCAGGCTTCCAAATCTTGGATCTGAAAGACGCCCAAGGCTTCGCCCGTAGCGCAGTCCCCGGTGGGACCACAAGTCAGTGAGCCCGTGATACCCTCAAAGTTCTCAATACTGCTGAGGTAATCCCGGATGGCCTGCCGGCCTATCAGTAAATTACCGTTATCATCGGCTTGAGCGGCCATGGAAATGGCGTCCAGTAGCATGAAGGTGGCGTCATATGCATGGGCGTGAAAGGCCGAGGGCGGTTCCCCTCCATGCATGTCCTCCCACTTCGCAAGCAATTCAAGGTACCGTTCATTGCTGACGAGGGGAGCCGTCATATACATACCCACGGCTGTTTCGCCTGTGTTGGACGGGAAATCTGCCGAGTACAGGCCATCCGCTCCCATCAGGATGATGTCCTGGAGACCGTCGATCTCACTGGACTGCTCCGTGATGTAGTTCCCTTCCGGTTGGAAGATGGGATAGAACAGAACGTCCGGCATGCCGGACGCGATTTCCGTCAACAGCGACCGCATGTCCGTATCGCCGACATTGACCGCGCCCTGATAGGTAACTTCGCCCCCCAGGTCAGTGAAAACCTGGGCCATGACTTCCTGTAGCTTGTCCGCATAGGGACTGCCGTCGTGGATAGTGGCAACCTTGCGGGCGCCTAGTTCATTGTAGGCGTACTCCGCGGCCAGCCGGCCCTGGAAGAGATCATTGTGAGCCGTACGGTAGTACCCGGGCAGCCATACACCGCCCGCGTCTTGATCCGCATCCGTCAACGTAGGTGAGGTGTTGGACGCGGAGATCATGCTCAGGCCGGCGTTGTGGATGATGGGCAGGGCCGATGTGGCAGCGCTGGAGCAGGCTGTGCCCAGAACGCCCACAACAGTGGGATCGGCCGCCACTTTCTGCGCGGCGGTCTGACCGCCTTCCGCACTGCACAGCGAATCTTCCGTTTTCAAGTCAATAGAGTGTCCGTGAATATCACCGTAATCGGCCACGGCGATTTCAATGGCACCCACCTGATCCTCACCTAGAAAAGCCACGGATCCGGAGATGACGATCATGGACGCAATGGTTACGGGCTCATCCGCCGCTACTTCAATGCAGCCGAGGGCATCGGTGCATTCCATCATGGAGTCAGAGGAAGCCGGAGCCATCTCACATCCCGTGACAAGCAAGATAGCGAGCAGGACTAAGGAAATAGGGACAAACAACTTTTTCATATAGGACCGCCTTGATTACAACGTTATCGTTGCCAGGAATGGCAATCTGAGTGCAATGATACAATAGTTTCCGCGATCCGGTAAAGGAACTTTGAAATTTTTACGGTGACCGTGGGGCCGTAGGAAGTGAAGGTACCATCATATCGGTTGCCCTACGGGCAGTCGCCGTGTCACCGAATCCCAACCCAATGGTAGGTACTGCTCCACCGTGTTGGCAGGGGGCCAGTTAGCCGCTATACGTTCTAGAGAGACCGGAGGATCTCGCTTTTACATGGCAACGCCTTCCAGCTGTAGCTCGGTTGCCCGGTGGCATTTGACGAAGTGACCGGGAACTACTTCGTGCAATGCCGGTTCTTCCGCCTGACACATCTCCACGGCATATGGACAGCGCGGATGGAAGTAGCAGCCCGCGGGCGGGTTGGCCGGATTCGCAATTTCGCCCGCGAGCAGGGTGCGGTGACCCCGGTAATCGGGATCCGGGTGCGGGACGGCGCCTAGTAGAGCTTCGGTGTAGGGATGTAGGGGCTGACGGAATAGGGTCTCGGTGACGGCCACTTCCACTAGTTTGCCCACATACATGACACCTACCCGATCACAGATGTGAGCCACTACATTGAGCTGGTGTGCCACGAACAGGTAGGTCAAACCGAAGGTTTCCTGCAGATCCTGCAGCAGATTCAAGGTTTGCGCCTGAATAGAGACGTCCAGGGCCGAAACGGGTTCGTCACACACTATGAACTGCGGGTTGAGGGCCAGCGCGCGGGCAATGCCGATACGCTGCCGCTGCCCCCCTGAAAAAGCGTGGGGATAGCGGTGGATATATTCGGGACGGAGTCCCACCATGGCGAGCAGTTCAGCGACGCGCGCCGTGCGCGCCCGCAGATCCCGTACGCCGTTGTTAGTAAGCGGTTCGCCAATGATGTCAAGTAGGGTCATGCGCGGATTCAGGGAGGAATAGGGATCCTGGAACACCATCTGGGTATGACGTCGGAACCGGGTAAGATACGCATCATCCAGACCAACCACGTCTACCCAACCCATGTCACGGTCGCGGAAGAGGACCTCGCCCGCGGTGGGTTCAATGGCGCGTAGGATGCTGCGCCCCGTTGTAGTCTTGCCGCAGCCCGATTCGCCGACCAATCCGAACGTTTCTCCCTGTTGCAGCGTGAAAGACACGCCATCCACGGCCCGGACGTGCCCGGTGACACGCCGCCAGAAGCCCGACTGAATCGGAAAATACTTGCATAGCTCGCGTACGCGGAGCAGGTCCGGGGCCGGTTCCGGTAACGATGCTCCCGGCGGTGTCGTGGTGGTTGAGGGATGGCGGGGCGAAGCGACCATGTCCGCAGACGCTACGAGGTGTACAGATGGCAGGCCACGCTGTGGCCCGTGTCTACGGTCACGGTGGTAGGTGTGTGCACATCACATGTGCCGGGTATAAAATCGGGACAGCGCGGATGGAAGGGACAGCCCGTGGGCAGGGCCAAGGGATTGGGGACCATGCCTTCAATAGCTTGGAGGCGCTGCCCCGTGCGCGGCTGAATGCGCGGAATCGATTCCAGTAGGGCCCGCAGGTAGGGATGGTGCGGCGCATGAAAGATAGCACGCACGGGGGCATACTCCACGACCTGACCCAGATACATGACGGCTACTTCATCCGCCATTTCCGCAATCACGCCCAGGTCGTGAGTAATGAACATAATGGCCATGTGCAGTTCATGCTGCATGGTGCGCATCAGGGCCAGGATCTGCGCTTCGGTGGTTACATCCAGAGCCGTGGTGGGTTCATCGGCGATCAGGAGGCTGGGTTCCAGCATCAGCGCCATCGCAATCATAGCCCGCTGGCGCATGCCCCCACTGAGTTGATGGGGATAAGACTGGCGATTCTGTCCCGGATTCGCAATGCCCACCCGCCGCATCATTTCCTGCACGCGCGCATCCGCTTCATCCTGTTGGTGGGGCTGATGCAGTCGGATCGTTTCCATTAGTTGGTTGCCGATCGTGTGCACGGGGCTGAACGAGGTCATCGGTTCCTGGAAAATTATACTGATATGGGAGCCTCGGATATCCCGCATCCGGGCATCTGTGGGCGCGAGAGCTGTAATATCAACGGTTTCCACGCTCGCTGCGTGCTGCATGTGAAAGAGGATCTCACCGTCCACGACACGTCCGGGCTTGGGCACAATTTGTAGGATGGACTGCGCCGTGACGCTCTTACCACAACCAGATTCCCCCACTACCCCCAGGGTCTTGCCGCGTGGAATGGATAGGCTGGCCCCGTTTACGGCCCGGACCACGCCTTCCCGTAGGTAAAAATGGGTCTGCAGATTGCGAATTTCGATCAAGGGATGATCATCCACGTGCGGCCACCTCAGGGTCGTAGCCAGTATGAGGTAGGGCCGGCACGGTGCCGGGTGGACATGCTAGTAGGCATAAGGATCGGCGGCATCCCGCAGACCGTCTCCGGTAAAGTTGAAAGCTAAAACTACAATCACGACGAATAGGCCCGGGAGCAGCAGCCACGGAGCAAGGATCACGGCACGCAGGTTCTGGGCTCCCTGAAGTAGGACACCCCAGCTCATGATGGGAGGTTGCAGGCCCAGACCCAGAAAACTGAGAGCGGTTTCGCTCAGAATCATGGCGGGAATAGCAAGCGAGATCTGAGCGATGAGATGGCTGGTGAAGGAGGGGACCATATGGCGCAGGATGATACGCATGCGGGGCGCATTGGCGAGACGGGCCGCTAGGATAAAATCTTCCTCGCGTAGGGCCAGAAAACGACCGCGCACCACGCGGGCCATGCCCGTCCAGCCAATCAGGGACAAGATCAAAGTAATGCCAAAGTACACCCGCAGGGCACTCCAGTGTGCGGGGAGGATGGCCCCTAGGGTGAGCCACAAGGGAATGGCGGGTAAGGAGCGCAGGAACTCAATGACACGCTGGATAATGATATCCACGATACCACCGTAGTAGCCGGAAATGCCACCCAACACGACGCCGAATACGAGGGAGAAGGCAACGCCCAACAGGCCTATGGACAGGGAAATCCGCGCCCCGTACAGGATGCGCGAGAATAAATCGCGTCCCAGATCGTCCGCGCCCAGCAAGAAAAAAGGCTGTTCGCCGGCGTCCGTGAGGCCAAAGAGATGGAGGTTGCTCTCAAACAGGCCCCACAGGATGTACGGATCCCCTTCTACAAGCAAATGGACCGGATAAATCCGGGTTTTGTCCGGCACAATGATCATGGCCAAGGTTTCTTCATCCCGCTCCGAGGTTAACCCAAAAACATAGGGACGCAAGGCAAAAGTGCCGTCAGGTCGTACGAAGCGTAGGCGCATGGGGGCGGCCAGGACCCACTGGGAACTGAAGCGGTTCGGATCGTAGGGAGCGACGAAATCGGCGAAGAGAGCAGCGCTATATGCCACTATCAGAACGCCGACGGACACGACAGCGATGCGGTGCTGGGTGAAGCGCCACCACATCAACCGCCACTGCGAGGCAGTGAACAGCTGAGCATCAACGGAAGTATCAACTGCGGTGGCCATGAGAACCTAGTCCAGACGGATTCGAGGGTCTACGAGTGCCAGCAGTACGTCGGAGATGAGTGTACCTAGGATAGTCAACGTGCCCAGAAGCAGAAAAATGCTGCCGGCCAGATACATATCCTGGCTCATCAGGGAACGGATCTGGATAGGGCCGGTGGTGGGTAGGCTGAGCACAATGGAAATGATGGTAGCCCCTGAGATGAGCTGGGGCAGCACATAGGCGACACCGCTGATGAAGGGATTCAAGGCTACCCGCACCGGATATTTCAAAACCAGGTGCCATTCCTTCATGCCTTTGGCCCGGGCCGTAATGACATAGGGTTTGCGTAGTTCATCCAGCAGGTTGGCGCGCATAGTCCGGATTAGGCCGGCGGTACTGGAAACACTTAGCACCAATACAGGTACCCAGAGGTGTTCCAACAGGTTACGGATCTTGCCCCAGTTCCAGGGTGCGTCGCGAAAGGCTTCCGAAAATAGTCCACCCATGTCGTGGTTAAACATGGTGAAGCCGAGCCACATCAGCACAAGGGCCAGCAGGAAATCCGGTATACCCTGACCCACGAAACCCAGAAACGTGAAAACATAGTCAAAAACCGAGTACTGACGGAGGGCCGAGTAAATGCCAATAGGAAACGCCAGGATCCAGGTGAAGACGATGGTGATTAGGGAAATGGCTACCGTCCATGCCAGGCGATCCCAGATCAGGTCACTCACGGGCCGATTCCATTGCATGGAATGACCGAAGTCACCGCGCGTGATAATACCCCCTATCCACTTCAGGTACTGATACCAGACGGGTTGATCCAGCCCGTATCGTTTACGCAGAGCAGCTAGTAGAGCCTCGCTGGCTTCCTGGCCCGAGGCTTCCAGCTGTGCCGCGTAGGCGGAAATGTAATCACCCGGGGGCAGCTGAATCAGGATGAAGGTGACGACGGAAATTACGCCGAAGGTAGGAATAAAAAGGAGTAGGCGCTGGAGCAGGAATTTCCACATAACTCTTGTAGGAACAGCGCAGAGAACCACCGTGGTTCTCTGCGCTGTTCCTACACAACAAATCAGGAATCAAGCCACCACTGCGCCATCAAGTAAGGGGTCCACATATCGTACTCAATGCTCAGGATGTTAGCCGACCGGGGGTGGTTGCGCACTGAGTTCCGGATAATAGAGGGCCGCGGTACTAGGCCTACCGTACCAATGGTCCATACGTTTTCTGCATTGATCTGTAGCATCCGGCGTCCTAGTTCGTTATAACGGTCGGTGCCGTAGGGCTCGGCTTGCCACTGCACCGTGATGTCCCAGAGCTCCTTGATAATGTCGGGTGGTTCCATGCCTTCGGCACCGTCCGTATCCAGCCACTGGCGCCACAGGGGACCGCCTAAGGGCGTGCTGCTCCAGTGCCAGGGTGGACGGTAGCGAATAGGTTCGTTCTGTCGGGAATAGGGTTCGGAAGAGCCGCCAATGGCCCACACGCCGATATCGTGCTCGTTGGCGCGCATGCGCTGCATGAAGAACTGCTGGTCCTGGCCCTTGACGTTAATGTTGACACCCACCGCAGCCCAGTAGGATTTGATCAGATTACCCACTTCCGAGAGATCAGCGCGGCCGGCGTCTACCTCCATGGTGAGGGTGAGGGGTTCGCCATCCGGGCGTAGTCGGAAGCGCTCATCACTGTCGTAGACTAGGCCAATTTCGTCCAGGAGTTGGTTGGCCCGTTCCACGTTGTAGTCCGTGTAGTACTGATCCATACCCTCTTCCCAGAATCCAGGACCGGGGTGCATGATGGGATTGCGGGGTACCCCACGACCTGCGAAGCGCAGTTCGTTGATCTCGTTCCGGTCAATGGCATGGGAGAGAGCCTGGCGCCACCGGATGTCGTTGAATAGTGTGCGCAGCACTTCATCCTTGTGCGTGTAGTTGAAGGCGAAACCCATCTCCGCGGCCCGCAGATCCGGATGAAGCCGCGCACTAAAGTCGCCATCAACCTCATTCTGCTTATAGAGCGGGAAGTCAGCCAGGGTGAGAAACCAGCTGTGATGGGTGCCTTCACCTGCGAGGACCTTGGCTGTGAGGACCTCACGGTTTTCAACCACAATTTTCTGTAAAGTGTTCACGTAAGGCAGCTGCTGTCCGTCCGCGTCCACGGCCCAGAAATAGGGATTGCGGACATAGGTTGTATTGCCCTGCGTGTCCTGCTTGTCAAAGAGCCAAGCGCCCAGCACAGGCAAATCGGGATCCTGCTGGCTCTCATCCGCGTCCGCATGGAACTGGTAGGCTTCATACCAAGTGTCGTAGTTTTCAGCTGCGGCTTTAGCATTGGCTTGGTCGTTATAGTTAATGTGCCATTGGGACAGATACTGCTTAGGAGCCCAGGGGGCTAGGGAAGGCAGAATGTCGATCACACTGGGATAAGGTACGGCAAAGATGAACTTAAACGTGAAGTCGTCGGTTACCTCCAGTTGGAGCGGTTCTCCGCCTGGAGCCAGGTCTTTGTCTACCACGGGTGTTAGTTCCTCGTTCAGGAGAATGTCCTCATACCAGAACTGCACGTGCTCCGTCGTGAAGGGTGTACCATCCGACCAGCGCATGCCCTCCCGCAGAGAGACCGTCAGTATCGTGCTATCGTCATTGAGCTGGAAGCTCTCAACGACGACAGGGATAATGGAGCCTAGATCGTAGGAACGACCTGCCATGGAGGCACCGCGTGCGTTAGAAATTTCAAATAGGTTGGCCGTTGGATCTGCCACGATACTTGACAACATACCGCCGTAACGACCGATTTCCTCAAAGGCCGGAATCACCCAGGGCTCTTTGGGGAGACGTTCATCAACAGGTGGTAGGGTACCGGCCTGGACCTGTGCGTTGAGATCGGGGGCCTCACGATACTTACCCATACCCATGGGCATAGCGTCTTCCGCCGCGATGCTCTGTGCGGGCATGGTGTCATCAACCGGTTCCCCGGCAGCACCACAGGCCACGGTCACGCCGCTCGCCATCACCACGCCACTGACAACCAAAAATTCACGTCGGGATATGCGTCGTGTCATGACATTCTCCTTGCAAGAAAAAATGATACAAGCTTTGGCCTTTAGACACTGCGGTCGAGTCATCCCAAACATCTGTCACCCCCAGACAGGCGGGCCAAGGCTACCTGTCAGCTTCACAGTACAGATGAGCAACCCTTACATTGAGAGTGGCCTACATTTTAATTAGATAAGGGTCTGATCAGCCATTTTTATTTACGCGATGTCAAGCGCCGCAATGCGAGTCGATACACTCTCGTCTAATGTCAATTATGTCTGATTGTGGTGTTGATGCCGGCTTCTGTACTCAATCTACACTCACCCCAGCTAAGTAACTTTGCCTTCTCGGCCTTTCTTATGTAATCCATACGGCAAAACAGATTTGATTCGCATGCCTAGAAGCTACTATTGCTAACTCTCGATCATATTGCTATCAGATCGTCTGCTTCAATGAGGCCCTACCGGTTCAGGTAGGGAAACTTCAAACCACTAAATCTAGTACAGCCTATGCCTTTGCTTCCCTTCAATGGGGCTCTACCAACTCAGGTACAGAAACACTACTCTACCACAATTTATTACATAACTGTTGGCGACCTGCTAGGTCTACCGATATATGTAGGGAAACAGGATGCTCACGGTTGGTGGCAGCCAGCATAGGTGCCCGCTTCAATGAGGTCCTACCCATTCAAGGAGAAAAACTCATCCTGGGCGACTTCACACTTCAATGAAGCTCTACCGGTTCAGATAGGGAAACCTGTCAGTGCGTGCTGCTCAACTTAGTACAGTCACAGACACTTCAATGAGGCCTGCCAATTCAGGTAGGGAAACGTGTATCGTAGTCAGCGGATCACTGAGGGCAATTACCGACTTCAATGAGGCCCTGCCAATTCAGATAGGGAAACGTGGCAATGCGCTGATGAATTCTACCACATTTTGTCGTCCTTCAATGTTTCCCTACCAATTCAGGTAGGGAAACTAGTGGACGGCAACTATTTCCCAGACGTTCCCCTGCTGCTTCAATGAGGCCCTACCAATTCAGGTAGGGAAACCCTACGATAAGGAGCCCCTACCCGTAGGGCTGTATGGGCTTCAATGAGGCCCTACCAATTCAGGTAGGGAAACCTTCATGAGACTTTATCCTTTTGTGAAACCGTAACACGGCTTCAATGAGGCCCTACCAATTCAGGTAGGGAAACAACCACTACCAGGGTGAATATTGCTAGCTTGTAACAGCTTCAATGAGGCCCTACCAATTCAGGTAGGGAAACGCCCTGCTGGCTGGCCAGCTCGTCATCATCGGCGCCGCTTCAATGAGGCCCTACCAATTCAGGTAGGGAAACGGGGATATCGCTTCATCCGTGGCGACCGTGGGATCCAGTTCGCCGCGCTTCAATGAGGCCCTACCAATTCAGGTAGGGAAACTGGGGGGCCCGCCCTGCCAGGATTTCTCTCGACTCGAGCTTCAATGAGGCCCTACCAATTCAGGTAGGGAAACGTACACCAACGTTTCAAGACATAACGTAGCTATGGCGCTTCAATGAGGCCCTACCAATTCAGGTAGGGAAACGGGCACCCCTGGTGAGACTGCAACGAATACCAACTAGCTTCAATGAGGCCCTACCAATTCAGGTAGGGAAACCTGCAGCTGCAGTCAAGCGGTCCCGTACCGCATTGGATGCTTCAATGAGGCCCTACCAATTCAGGTAGGGAAACCAAGATGTACGCATGTTGCCCGGCCCATGATGATCAGCTTCAATGAGGCCCTACCAATTCAGGTAGGGAAACTGCATAGAGCCCCAGCCGCATATCCCGACTACGACCACGCTTCAATGAGGCCCTACCAATTCAGGTAGGGAAACGTCGCAAAGCGACCTACCATCTGGCCCATATTATCGTGCTTCAATGAGGCCCTACCAATTCAGGTAGGGAAACTCCCCATTGCTCCGGGCATTTGCCAATCCTGACTTCTGCTTCAATGAGGCCCTACCAATTCAGGTAGGGAAACTCGTCCGGGTATTTCAGAGCTAGTGCTGCTACTTGGTCTGCTTCAATGAGGCCCTACCAATTCAGGTAGGGAAACGGTACAAAGACTACCATCATTATATACGCACATAACTGGCTTCAATGAGGCCCTACCAATTCAGGTAGGGAAACTCACCTGACCCCTGCCGGGAAGCACCCCCTTTTGTTCGCTTCAATGAGGCCCTACCAATTCAGGTAGGGAAACGACACACGATGGCCAATCAATCATCTATTGAATGGACGGCTTCAATGAGGCCCTACCAATTCAGGTAGGGAAACGTTACATTAGCCGGGGTGGTGGATCACGATGTCCGAGCTTCAATGAGGCCCTACCAATTCAGGTAGGGAAACCATTCTTTAGTGACAGGTACATGCCTTATTACATTCGGCTTCAATGAGGCCCTACCAATTCAGGTAGGGAAACACGACTGAATCACAAAGTCAAGAAATTGGTCAAGGAGCTTCAATGAGGCCCTACCAATTCAGGTAGGGAAACTCCCCATTGCTCCGGGCATTTGCCAATCCTGACTTCTGCTTCAATGAGGCCCTACCAATTCAGGTAGGGAAACTCGTCCGGGTATTTCAGAGCTAGTGCTGCTACTTGGTCTGCTTCAATGAGGCCCTACCAATTCAGGTAGGGAAACTGCAAGTAGTCCATGCCCACGTTATGTAAAATTTCGACTTGGTCTGCTTCAATGAGGCCCTACCAATTCAGGTAGGGAAACGGTTGGACATCACATAGGGGTACATGCTATTGATGTGCTTCAATGAGGCCCTACCAATTCAGGTAGGGAAACGACAAAACAATCATCGCCAGCGGCCCACCCCGCGTGCTTCAATGAGGCCCTACCAATTCAGGTAGGGAAACCATCGTGCAAATGTCTGTTGGGTAGACATGGCTATCAGGCTTCAATGAGGCCCTACCAATTCAGGTAGGGAAACCCACCCACTTTTTCAGGCATGGTGATGACCTCCGTGAGGCTTCAATGAGGCCCTACCAATTCAGGTAGGGAAACTACTGACTTCTTTTCCCATCTGCTTGACTGCTGCTGGCTTCAATGAGGCCCTACCAATTCAGGTAGGGAAACCTTAGCAGAAACAGTACTCATCGATTTAGACCCACAGGCGCTTCAATGAGGCCCTACCAATTCAGGTAGGGAAACCGTCATACCCTGGGGGCCACTATCCGGAGAGAGCGGCTTCAATGAGGCCCTACCAATTCAGGTAGGGAAACTTCATTCCTATCTGGAGTCCTGTAGGAACGGAGTATGTGCTTCAATGAGGCCCTACCAATTCAGGTAGGGAAACAACCGCAGCCGTGGTACGGTTAGACCACTTCTTTGCGCTTCAATGAGGCCCTACCAATTCAGGTAGGGAAACCACTAGAGGCGCTGCAGCATATCCCACAGATCATAGAGCTTCAATGAGGCCCTACCAATTCAGGTAGGGAAACCTCCGGGTCCAGCATGGCAAGACGTACATTCTGCAGGGCTTCAATGAGGCCCTACCAATTCAGGTAGGGAAACGTAATAAGATTGCTCGCAATGCCGTTAGTGAGGCCGCTTCAATGAGGCCCTACCAATTCAGGTAGGGAAACCTTGAGCCGTGCTACGGGTTGGCCCTTAGTTCTCGATTGTATCGACCGCTTCAATGAGGCCCTACCAATTCAGGTAGGGAAACACTGCACGGCACGCTCGAATTCCGTGAGCGTGCCTCTGCTTCAATGAGGCCCTACCAATTCAGGTAGGGAAACCCGCCTGCTCTAGCGACGCATAGACACCGCCCACGCGGCTTCAATGAGGCCCTACCAATTCAGGTAGGGAAACACCATTACCTACACTGCCGGAAATTCGGGAGCTGGTGCTTCAATGAGGCCCTACCAATTCAGGTAGGGAAACCGTCACCTGGGCGGGGGACGACTACACGGTCAGTTTTGCTTCAATGAGGCCCTACCAATTCAGGTAGGGAAACTTTCGCCGTCTTTGCCGATTTCGAGGGTCGTCTCGCTTCAATGAGGCCCTACCAATTCAGGTAGGGAAACACAGAATCCAAGACGATTGGCAATCAACATCCAGAAGCTTCAATGAGGCCCTACCAATTCAGGTAGGGAAACCAGCAGGCAACTGCGAAAGAAACGAGAGAAGGAAAATCAGCTTCAATGAGGCCCTACCAATTCAGGTAGGGAAACCGCCCTGCTCGATGAGGTCTACGCCGCCAATCCGGCCCCCGCGCTTCAATGAGGCCCTACCAATTCAGGTAGGGAAACCGGCCAACCGGTGCCGCACGGTATCCAGATACTGCTCGCTTCAATGAGGCCCTACCAATTCAGGTAGGGAAACGTATCGGGCACCACCACTCTCACGTCTTGCGTTATGCTTCAATGAGGCCCTACCAATTCAGGTAGGGAAACCGGATGCGTTCGGCGCGTTCGTCACCCGGCAAAAATTCGCTTCAATGAGGCCCTACCAATTCAGGTAGGGAAACTATACGACACCGTGGCCGCCGTGACCGCGCACGTCGCGCGCTTCAATGAGGCCCTACCAATTCAGGTAGGGAAACTCGGGGCGCCCATACATGGGACCCCGCCCCCGGCGAAAGCTTCAATGAGGCCCTACCAATTCAGGTAGGGAAACCGCTTTCTGTGCTATCAACGCATCCGTGAGCGCTACGCTTCAATGAGGCCCTACCAATTCAGGTAGGGAAACGGCTATGACTTTGACCGGGCACAGGTATCCGTCCCGGCTTCAATGAGGCCCTACCAATTCAGGTAGGGAAACACGTGGCGTGAGGTGTCGGGCCGCCGCAATGAATACGGGGCTTCAATGAGGCCCTACCAATTCAGGTAGGGAAACTAGTAACCTGGAGCTGTATCCCTACCAGGAACGCTGCGCTTCAATGAGGCCCTACCAATTCAGGTAGGGAAACACACACAAACCAATCTCCACCCAATACCAGGTCCGCGCTTCAATGAGGCCCTACCAATTCAGGTAGGGAAACCTGCAGTGGCCGCTGCAGGAGATCCGGCACGACCCGGGCTTCAATGAGGCCCTACCAATTCAGGTAGGGAAACACGACGTGGCCCCGTCCGGGACCTCCCTCACGATCGGCTTCAATGAGGCCCTACCAATTCAGGTAGGGAAACCGCGAACTCCCGGTTGCGGTCCCGGAGATCCGAGACGCTTCAATGAGGCCCTACCAATTCAGGTAGGGAAACCAGGAGTCGGCTCCAGATACAGATCTTGACCACTAGCAGCTTCAATGAGGCCCTACCAATTCAGGTAGGGAAACGACGATCTCTGTGATATGAATGAGATCCTGATAGTCGCTTCAATGAGGCCCTACCAATTCAGGTAGGGAAACCCTGTCGTGCCTCCGCGAGCGCACGCGCGAAATCGTAGCTTCAATGAGGCCCTACCAATTCAGGTAGGGAAACCTACCGCCCTTGAGACCACCGAAACCATCAACGTAATTGCTTCAATGAGGCCCTACCAATTCAGGTAGGGAAACTTTCGTGCACTGCATCGGCATCCATGGGCACGGCCAGCTTCAATGAGGCCCTACCAATTCAGGTAGGGAAACGCGGATATCCTGCCCACACACCAGCGGAGTAGGCAGGTAGCTTCAATGAGGCCCTACCAATTCAGGTAGGGAAACAAGAAGTTCCGGACGTTCCCGTTCGTCTCCGTTACCGCTTCAATGAGGCCCTACCAATTCAGGTAGGGAAACGTTAGCTGCCTCCCTGATTATGGGCTCTTAGATTCCATGCTTCAATGAGGCCCTACCAATTCAGGTAGGGAAACTTGCACACGCTGCTCTGCGCCGGATGGCGTGAGGCGCGTAGCTTCAATGAGGCCCTACCAATTCAGGTAGGGAAACTTTTGAGGTACAGAGACATGGCTAAGTGGACACAAGGCTTCAATGAGGCCCTACCAATTCAGGTAGGGAAACTAAGGACAAAGACCGAGAAACAGAGAAAAAGCAGGGGCTTCAATGAGGCCCTACCAATTCAGGTAGGGAAACCCCTACTATGATCTGGTATGTGCCCTGATAGCTGCGGCTTCAATGAGGCCCTACCAATTCAGGTAGGGAAACCACCGATCCGGACGACACGGATGGAGAATGGGAACGTAGCTTCAATGAGGCCCTACCAATTCAGGTAGGGAAACGACCCCCCCGGCGGTGACCGACCCGCCGGCCACGACGCTTCAATGAGGCCCTACCAATTCAGGTAGGGAAACCCATGGAATTCCTGCTCCAGCAGCCGGACGGGACGGCGCTTCAATGAGGCCCTACCAATTCAGGTAGGGAAACCCGAGACCCGTACGGTACCGCGGCAAAGCCAAACCCCCGCTTCAATGAGGCCCTACCAATTCAGGTAGGGAAACGATCCCGACGCATGGTACGATAATCGACGCGTCAAGCTTCAATGAGGCCCTACCAATTCAGGTAGGGAAACCTCATACCCTGGGGTGCCAATTTCATCGGCGGTTTGCTTCAATGAGGCCCTACCAATTCAGGTAGGGAAACTTGACCACGTCCTCATAGTGCTTGCCCAGCCCGTCGGTGCTTCAATGAGGCCCTACCAATTCAGGTAGGGAAACGATCCACGGGGAGATCATGCAGGTCTGTCACGACTGGGGCTTCAATGAGGCCCTACCAATTCAGGTAGGGAAACTCCGTGTCACCTAATGTGATCTCTCTCATGGCGATGCGCTTCAATGAGGCCCTACCAATTCAGGTAGGGAAACTCCCTGGAGGCAGGAGCCCCCGATGCATGAGCGGATCGCTTCAATGAGGCCCTACCAATTCAGGTAGGGAAACACTGAAGGTCCGAAGCCCAATCCTTCAACAAGGACTGCTTCAATGAGGCCCTACCAATTCAGGTAGGGAAACTCATCATCCTCCCACTGTTCCGGATCTTCATAGCCTCGCTTCAATGAGGCCCTACCAATTCAGGTAGGGAAACTGCCGGACTCACCATGGGACTCTTACGTGTATCGCTGTGGCTTCAATGAGGCCCTACCAATTCAGGTAGGGAAACTATCCGGCCAGTCCCGATGATCACGGTACAGGCCGAAGCTTCAATGAGGCCCTACCAATTCAGGTAGGGAAACCTTGCCCGACTCCGGCACCTTGACACTCGCACTACTCAGCTTCAATGAGGCCCTACCAATTCAGGTAGGGAAACGTGAGTCCCGCACCCACAGCGGAGATCGACAGTGAGGCTTCAATGAGGCCCTACCAATTCAGGTAGGGAAACCACGACCTACGTGTACAATCACCAGGGGCTCATGGCTTCAATGAGGCCCTACCAATTCAGGTAGGGAAACCCGAAGAGTTGATGGCGGAAATAGATAGGCGCCAGCGGGCTTCAATGAGGCCCTACCAATTCAGGTAGGGAAACTAGCACGATCACCGGAGCCTATGCCCGCCGCAATTCGCTTCAATGAGGCCCTACCAATTCAGGTAGGGAAACTCCCAGGCCGCGGATGCCATCAACGGGAATCTGTTGGCTTCAATGAGGCCCTACCAATTCAGGTAGGGAAACTTGCGATGGGTGCGGAGACACACGGGCGACAGCAGGCAGCTTCAATGAGGCCCTACCAATTCAGGTAGGGAAACGCGCTGCGCTTCGACGGGCTCATGAGTCTGCATGCGCTTCAATGAGGCCCTACCAATTCAGGTAGGGAAACGTTTCGGCCCGCACTGGACTAATCTGTTAGTGCATGCTTCAATGAGGCCCTACCAATTCAGGTAGGGAAACTTGTGGGTGGGTAGTCTAGATAGAGCGAGATTGACAGCTTCAATGAGGCCCTACCAATTCAGGTAGGGAAACATGGTCCAGCTATTCGTGTCGAGTGAGCTAATCCCGTGCTTCAATGAGGCCCTACCAATTCAGGTAGGGAAACATGCCGAATTCTAGAGGCTAGTAACGGCGGCGCGGGCTTCAATGAGGCCCTACCAATTCAGGTAGGGAAACGCGCAGCCGCCGTGAGTAAACCGCCACCATAGACCACATGCTTCAATGAGGCCCTACCAATTCAGGTAGGGAAACCTGGAATGCGCATTGATTTTGACCTGCAAGTCGATGGGCTTCAATGAGGCCCTACCAATTCAGGTAGGGAAACTCCCAGGCCGCGGAGGCCATCAACGGGAAACTATTGGGCTTCAATGAGGCCCTACCAATTCAGGTAGGGAAACCCAGGACCACCTGACGGCGGCGGTTGGACACCTAGCCGCTTCAATGAGGCCCTACCAATTCAGGTAGGGAAACGCCCCACAGCATGTTGCGTTGCCCGACCCGCGTATAGCTTCAATGAGGCCCTACCAATTCAGGTAGGGAAACCGGAGCTCCCCTACCAGCGGATCAAAATAGACGGCCCGGCTTCAATGAGGCCCTACCAATTCAGGTAGGGAAACGCCAGCGGATCAGCATGTCATCGATCGGGATATCAATGCTTCAATGAGGCCCTACCAATTCAGGTAGGGAAACCGGTAGAGAGGCACCTTCTGATCCTTAAAGCTACCATCGCGCTTCAATGAGGCCCTACCAATTCAGGTAGGGAAACCAGCTGATGGCCGAGATTGCCCGGCCCCAATGGCGCACGCTTCAATGAGGCCCTACCAATTCAGGTAGGGAAACCCCCGCCGACCGCATCGCTAAAATATGGAGATTTTTGCTTCAATGAGGCCCTACCAATTCAGGTAGGGAAACGCGAATCTCAGCCGAGCGAGAGATCACATCGCCAACATGCTTCAATGAGGCCCTACCAATTCAGGTAGGGAAACAAGCAGCAGACGTTCCAGCGCATGTTCGTCCACGAGCTTCAATGAGGCCCTACCAATTCAGGTAGGGAAACTCGTATCCACGCAAGTGGATGGCCGTGGGCATAAATGAGCTTCAATGAGGCCCTACCAATTCAGGTAGGGAAACGGCCCAAATGCGCGTTGCCCAGAATGTTTAGGGTTGGACGCTTCAATGAGGCCCTACCAATTCAGGTAGGGAAACGTCTTCCGAGGGCAGCGAAAAATCCTGCAATGCCGTGCTTCAATGAGGCCCTACCAATTCAGGTAGGGAAACCTAGCCGCACGCAACGTTCCAGGTATTCGTCACCGTCGCTTCAATGAGGCCCTACCAATTCAGGTAGGGAAACCTAGCCGCACGCAACGTTCCAGGTATTCGTCACCGTCGCTTCAATGAGGCCCTACCAATTCAGGTAGGGAAACGACCCAGCCGTCGCACCATATAGTCACGCAGACGACGGCTTCAATGAGGCCCTACCAATTCAGGTAGGGAAACATCAATTCAATTGGGGTAGTGATACCGTTTGGGGAGTAGGCTTCAATGAGGCCCTACCAATTCAGGTAGGGAAACCGGACTACTCGACCATCTACCCGGTGTATTGAACGGGCTTCAATGAGGCCCTACCAATTCAGGTAGGGAAACTCTATTTTGACCCGGACGGTCTCATACAGGAGGATCCGGGCTTCAATGAGGCCCTACCAATTCAGGTAGGGAAACGACCCGGACGTTGTGCACGTCCGTACCCGCGTGCGTGCTTCAATGAGGCCCTACCAATTCAGGTAGGGAAACCGGTCTGGGTTTCACCATCCGGGCCGGCCACCAACAGCTTCAATGAGGCCCTACCAATTCAGGTAGGGAAACTCGAATCGAACCACGGCTGCCGTTCCTGATTATAGGGCTTCAATGAGGCCCTACCAATTCAGGTAGGGAAACGTGTGACGACCGGACTGAGTGAAGATTTTCAGGCCCTGGCTTCAATGAGGCCCTACCAATTCAGGTAGGGAAACTAGTCGGCCTCGTCCAAGCGGATCTAACAATCAGTGCTTCAATGAGGCCCTACCAATTCAGGTAGGGAAACAAACACAAAGGAAGACGCTATGATGCAGTTTATTTGGGCTTCAATGAGGCCCTACCAATTCAGGTAGGGAAACGTATCCTACACTATCCTATAGGCAGGAAAACATAGGAGCTTCAATGAGGCCCTACCAATTCAGGTAGGGAAACTCCCAAATTGGTCAAGAAAAAGCTTGACTTCCATGACGCTTCAATGAGGCCCTACCAATTCAGGTAGGGAAACACACCACCTCATAACCATCCACCTCGTGATAATGCTGCGGCTTCAATGAGGCCCTACCAATTCAGGTAGGGAAACTGCCCGGGATTTATCCCGGACTTGGGCCACATCATTGCTTCAATGAGGCCCTACCAATTCAGGTAGGGAAACCCGGACGCGGTGTAAAGTGTGTCCTGGTCTTAGACGCTTCAATGAGGCCCTACCAATTCAGGTAGGGAAACACACCACCTCATAACCATCCACCTCGTGATAATGCTGCGGCTTCAATGAGGCCCTACCAATTCAGGTAGGGAAACCAGCACGGAACAATCCTATAGGATGTTCCATCGGCAGTGCTTCAATGAGGCCCTACCAATTCAGGTAGGGAAACCCTAATTCTACAATTTTCAGCGAGATTGGCGCAAAATCTGTGGGTTTCATATGGATTTGTACTGTCTTCTGTGTGTCCATGTCCAATTCCATCCCGAAATAGCGACTTCATATCCTCTTTTATAGCCAAAAACTGCGAGAGCTCTTTACTAGCTTGCTTCACCAGCGGACCACTCGCCTTCCATAAAGCCCTACTAGTTCAGGTAGGGGATCAATATGTGCAGCGAACTCCTCAATATCAATAATGATAGCAATCATCCTCAAATAACAGTAATATTCCTAGCTTCCGGAACCAGCTGGCGCCCCAGTGTCTTTAGTGCGCCTCCAGCCCGACCGTCACAAGAGCCAATATCTATGATGATAATCCTATCTTCTCTGAGGTTGATTATCTCGGTCAGCGCCTCTTCCAACAGGACGCGCTCTTTTCTTGACAGATCACAGGCGAACACCGAATACTGCAACGGCTCGCCGAAGCCGTTCATCTTCTTGAAGATTCGCCGCAGCCTCTTGGCATCGCTGATGTCGTAGGCAACTATAAATCGGTTTCGCATAGATCATCTCGTAGTGAATGCGGGATACTTGGGCAACTCTCCGAGAACATGCCGACCTAGTAGGCGTGCCTGCACTTCCATTATTCTGCGGTAACTTATCGAGTACCCAAACAAGGGATGTGTTATCAACGTATCCAGTCGACGTTCAAATGCGCGTATAACCGCTTTTCGCCCCGATTGGTTCAGGGCGACTGCCCCTGACTTTTGTATGAAATTCGTATTATCAAGTTCGGAATTGTTGAAGAGAGTGAGAGCAGCGGAGTCGGCAATTATTGGGCGGAACTCTTCCGCGAGGTCTAACGCAAGTGCGGGCTTCCCATATTTGGGTTGGTGATAGAAACCCAAGTACGGATCAAAACCGACGGACATCACGGAGACGAACATCTGCTTGATGAGCATTGAATACAGAAAAGACAGGACTGCGTTCACTGGATCGCGTGGCGGCCTGCGGTTGCGGGTTTTAAAATCAAACGATGCCCTGCTAGAGCGCAGCATGTCCCCGAAATTAGCGAAATACACGCTAGCGGCAGCCCCCTCAATTCCAAGCAAGGTCTGGAGCGATTCGGCTTTTCGGGCATTGCGGGACAAGCGCATGATCTCCTTGAGTGCAGACGCAGGCGGGGCAGGATGATTCCGCCTGAGCATCACGCGGCTGTTTCTCAGCTTCGCTATCACAAGGTCCCTAGCTATCGCTACGGAAGCTACCTTGTCGTCCGCGGTGGTGAACTGATGAATCCGCAAGTCCACATTCTTGTGGCCCATGCCCCAGGTTACACCCTTCAGCCAGCCACCGTATGTAAAGTGGCAGATGGGTATTCCCCGATCAAGTAATTTCTGTGTCGCCTGTGCCGTTGTCTGCGCGTTCCCGAAAATTGAAATACTGGACACGTCCAGTATGCGTGTCTTTGAGATGACTGTACCTTTCACCTTCACTGTGAGATTGTCGCCGGACTTGCCCACGACCGCGCCCTGAGCCTGAACATACATCGGCAGTGCGTCGTCCCTCGCCGGCATCATGCGCCGAACATCGTCCGGTTTGATTACATACGAGCTACCCTTCAAGAATGACACTTCATCCGGGAGACATATCCCAACCAGCGAACAGCGTGGGCATTTCGGACTGTCCTCCAGTGGAGGTGGCATTTCGCTCAACTCGGACATTGCCCGTGCGCCATCCATCAAGTTCAGCGTCCGCGCCACTAGTTCGTCGTCAAATTGAATTCGTACCCTGCGCTTTGACGCCACGAAGTAGATTATTCCCTCGTCGCACTCGTATCCGTGTGCTCTGAGCAGCAGTCCTTGTACGCACAGTTGGACTCGCTCTGGTTCATACGCGCCCTCCGGTATATTCGGAACCGTTCCACGCTTGTAGTCCACAGGCGTCGCCTGCGTACCCTGCATCTCCACCAAATCAATCCGCGCTATCGCCCCCAGCCTTTCGTCCGACAGTAGAACCGACCTTGTATGAATCACCGTATCGTCTGCCGTATCTGCATCGGGCAGATCCCCGGATGGACGATCCACCCGTCTATGTTGAAAACGCCCGTCTAGCGTATCCTCGCTATGCGCGAACTCGCCTTGCACCCACTCTAGGTAGCACAGCCTGGGACAGTACGCGAATTCATTCAACATGCGCGCAGGAATAAGCTCAGTCTGCGCATTGGAATCAGGAACGGTCGCAGTCATAAATAGTGCCTCCACATCGCCGGGTATATAACGCCATTATTCCGACGATGTGGAGGCAAGTGCGACATGGATCCTATCAGCGTAAGTTATTCGGTTGTTAAGGTGCGATGTTGAACAATTACTGGAAGGATACTTATAGGGGTACAGCAGACGTGAAGTGACGGTACGCCTTCAAAGATTCTCTGGCTACGATACACTTCTACTATGCCCCGTGCGGTGTGGTTTGTTCCCTGCAGCACGGAAAGACTTGGCAGAGAAACTACTACCTCCATCCACAACTGATCGTTCCAGGTTGACCAACTAAACAATACTTTACCATCTCGTTGCGTAAATCCCGCCGTGTGGAGTTATTCGTTTGTGAGCGTAATTGGCAAAAGCAGCAACGCTGCCGGGGTTAGACGGTTAGCTCCTCGTACTGTCTTGATGGGATCCGGGCATAGAGCATGGTGGCGCTCATCAACAGGGCTCCAGTGCCAATTAGGTCTACCGGCTACATACTCCCACGGCTCAAAACGCGCAGTTCCTAGACGCTCAGGCTCGGGTTGTTCCCCCAGGTTTTTCATGCACCCAATGAAATGTTGATATCCGACACTGCTCATAGTGCTTAGTGCGGTATCTTACGGTTTGCTGTCGGAGGCTGCTGGACGTTACTCGTTGTTCGCTCACCAACCAAGTCTCCACTCATCCTGCAGATCACACAATATCAACATGCCCCCGGACTCCGTTGTGAACGAGCATTGCAGTGGTCAGAAATCTGCTGGAATGAACAACCCTAATCCGTAATGACACGCGAAGCCTAGCGCGATGGGGCCTGCAATCGGAGACTCGAACTCTAAGGTCAAGTTGAATGCACCACCGCCATTTGACCCGCCTCCGCGCTTGTGTCTGAAGAAGTCAAACGGGCGAAAACCGTTAGATAGTCCACTTTTCATGGGCAAAATGCGCTCGCCGCGAGCGCATATGTCCACACTGAGCAACTTTGGCCACTCCGGATAGCGCAGGGATATTTCTCGCCTTATCTGCTCCTCTGGACCGTGCACCATCCGCTTCATGCCGTTTTCGTCCCGCGGGCCGCGGAATTTGACATGGCGCGGCAGGATATAAGGTGTTAACGACCGCCAACACCGTGACTTGCGGAACAAGCCGGATATGCGGCAGAAATCATCTGCCTTTCCATGCGCCAGATACGACAAGTGGACAGGGACGCGTCCACCGCCCGGATTTAGCGTATTCACACCGACAATCGCTCTGAACTCTTCTTCGTTCAGGATGCCGGGTATCCATATTGTGAGACGGTCAAGCCGCCCGTCTCCATCCTCGTCACTGGGAAGGTAGAAGGCATGTCTATGTCCTTTCAAGGGATTTCCTAACGCGTCCTTGCCGGACAGTTTTTCAGACCGCGCGCCTTGGTGGCGCCTGCCATATTGGGCCATCACGCATTTGCGTGCCAATTCACCCCAGCGCAGAACATCAAATGTCATAGGGAGGGGATTACCATCCATAGCGAACCTGACGATGGTGGCACCGCCGCCGCGTCCAGGCGTCCGTGTGCGCCCTGAACGGAACGCCGTGAAACAGTCCCGTCTGCGTATATAGGGCCACCACTGTGCTCCCTCCGGATCTATACGCCGATCTGAACGCCTGAGCTCGGAGGTCTCTCTTTCTAAATCTGCTAGTTTGACGTGCAAACACGGCATTAGCGTTCGCACAATCTCCCAGTCACCTTCGGGCAGGGTTCCGTCCTCTAAAGGCAGAGAATTTATCTGCGGATGCTCTGAAGCCAGCGAAGCATCCACCCACGATTCTGCCCGTCCCAGGTATGGCATATTGTGTAGGATAGCCTCCAAATCGCGGCGCTGCTCCGCATCCAGATGCAGATTCGGCCAAATCGCAAATAGGGGCTTCTCTGGACAGACCGCTATGAAAGAGTCTATGACGAGTGTTGTTCGCATCTTTGTCCCCTCAATGTATGGCATAAAGTGCCGTGTATGCCCTGTTGAAGCAGGGGGAAGGTGGAACTTTGGATACTCCGATGACAGCGCCTCCAGTAGGGGACCCATTCGCTCAAATGGGATGTCAGGCAGAGTCCGTCGCCATGTGGCGACTACTCCGCGGAGTAGTCGCCAGGGGGAAGGCGGCCACTCCATGACCCCCTCGTTGACATGCTTGCCCCACACGGTAGCGTGATAGCGATTTGCCGTGAACGTGAACTTGATGGCCAGCATATTATTTCTTTTTGAAAGCGACCTCGGTTACGGAGGGGACCGCAAACAATCCTTCCGAGGCACAAGTGGCTATCAATCCAGGCAGCTCCATCTCCAAGTCCGACGTGCACGGAACATCAAATCCTTCAGGCCGGGTAACTGTAAGATCGTCTGCCATGTCCAGGTCACACGCTGTGCGCAGCCGTAGGCCGGTATTGAGAAATCTGCGCATCTTCCACAACGCTAGGGTAATCAGGAAACGCTCTGCGTTCTCCCCGAGTCCGTACGCTCTTATCTGCGCCAGATCAAGGTTAAAATACGCAGTTATCTTCTGAGCAGTGTATTCGGTTCGATGAAACGGGACATTGCCAAACCCGCCTGCCGCGTCAACGGTCTTCCCCATTATGTCTTTCAGAGCTGATGGGGCGGGCGCAACGTGGTCATTCTTCACGCCACCGCTGTCTGCGGTATGGGAATTTACAGCTTCTATGAATCCGGAAATACAACGTTGTAAGCGAGCACGTCCGGTTATCTTTTCCAGAAATATACCATGCAGTATGGACCCTGGATCATACTTGAACATGGCCTTAGCCAGAGCCCGCCGGTTGAATACCCCTGCACCCGTGTCTTTCACAGGCAATTGGGCATCGGTACGGAGCTGCTCCTTGAAAGCAGCGTCGGACATGATGTAAGGAGAATTGAGTCTGTGTGCTTCCAGCAGTGAGTTTGTCGTAGTACCGCTATCCCACAGCGCAACCTTTACATACGGCATCCCTGCGAGCACCGAGTGTGGTGAATCGGCCGCCTCATCCCAACACACGGCTTCAAGCCGATTAGCTACTGACTGAGCCGACTCTACCAGAATCATCTGAGTAGAACCACCATTAGCGTTGGGTGCGTCGTACACAGCGGCGCCCAAGTCCGGGAACCCGGTCGGCTGAAAGCGCGTTCCTTGTACCGGTTTCAGATTCACTGCGATCAGGAGACGCGGCTCACTGCTCAACTTCTCAAATTCAATTGTCATTGTATCCTCCTGTGTTGATTCACTCTTGTGCAGATTGCGAATTGTGGGTTTGCGGTTTGCTCAAAGCACGTTCGGCCAGAGCCCGGTGAACGCGCTCGTCCACCGGGAACAACAGGGCTGCGGCAAGCAGACGTCCGGCTTCCGATCTGTCAGGTATGTCTGGACTACTGGATATAGGTCGCAGACCGGAAGCTATGAGACGGCGGCAAGCTACTTGGTAAGCATCATTGACCCTGCCTGCTCTCAACATCGCCAACATCCGCGGTTCAATACGTATATCCCTGCTGTCTCCGAACTCTTTGCATGCGAACGGGCCCGGCAAAAGCGTCAGTTTCATGACCGCGTAGGCAGACGGCAAGTCAACCGGTCCACGAGGTTGGTTCTGCTGCGTGTCCTCGTTTCTCTCCGGATCCCTTGTACTTGATGGTGACGAGGGCGTTGCATGAAGTTGGTTCTGCTGTGTGTCCTCACCACTTCTTTGGCGCGACCAATAACGTACGAATGAAAGTGGCAACGCTAGATCCGCCACGTGCTGTACATCCACCTCGCCGTTCATGAACGCTATGATGTCGGTCAATAGCGCTGAGTACGTTGAGGCGAGCGGTGGATAACCTAGTCCCGCCATACGCCCTTCCAAGCAGCGCCGTTGAAGAACGGCCAGCATATGCCATAGTGGATCACCCACGGTCCAGACGCAAGATACGCTTCCTTCCTTCCACTTGATGCTTGGTTGCGTTTCCAGCGGCTCCAAATTCTCACGAATGGGCCCAATACGCCTGTTGCCTTTGGGTGCAGGCAAAATTGAGGCCATAGCACGAGCTAACCGAAATTCGATTGGCTTATAGTTCTTGTCATAGGCGTATTCGATCCAGTCCCGTGAGAGATTTCTAAGCGGTCTTACTTTCTCACGAATGTTGGACCTGGATATCCACTGCTCCGCGCCTCCTACCGCTACCAAAACATCCTGCAAGTCACGCGGCTGACCTCTCTGACAGAACTCAATGACCGCGTTGTCAACCCGCCTTCTCACAACACCGAGTGCGGCGGGCGCATTGCGTCCGGATGCCGCACGGCTGAGACTATCCAACCACGGGTCAAGATCAAAGAGAGCATTAGCCCGTTCAGTCGCGTTCCGATTATCCGGAACCGTGTAGAAGCGTCCCAGAGGAGCTGCAAGGTATGCCAGCCCGTTGCGCACTAAAAACCCGTATCGCTGGAATTGGTCAATGCCGCGTTCCGTGCCTAATCCGGTTATGGCCCGCGCGAAATGAGAGCCACTGGATACCTGTCTACGACCGAGTTGGGCGCGTCCTTCGGACATCAAATGTTCCAACTCATGCAAGCTGACAGGGCGGCTCCATAAAGGGGCCCAGAACTCAGCCCTGGATAAGTTGCCATACTCGGCATCGGAAGCCGTACCATACCCGGCGGCAGAGCCGTCCACGGTAAAAGGATATACAGCCTTGGAAGAGCCCTGAGTTGACATTCTGCGCGCCGCCGCACCCGCAAATATTAATGCTCCTTCAAACATGAGAATATAGTCCCAGGGATTGGTAAGAGGCTTGTCATTGAACCCCACGGATGCATTAGCCCCGCCTACACTGCTTGGGTTGAAGAATCCGCTGGACCGATTCCGTACCAACTGCGGAGAACCTTCGTTGAATAGGGAGGAAACAACTTGGTTGTGCACCCTAGTTGTGCTACTGCGTTGCTCTTCCAGATTTAAAGCGAGAACAATATTCTGCATGAAATTGTTACTGAATTCCAGTCGACCGTCATTGCCGCCCGTTCCAAGCAGCGGCGGGAATTTCATCCCGTCCGTGGTGAGAATGTATGCGGCATCAAGCCAATCCAGTGCGTCATCCGGAAATCGGGCTCTACACTGAGCAAGTATCCACTTTTTCTTCAAGTTCTGATCTTGATTCGCAGAGAGCTTCAAGATTCGCTTGCTCTCAGCTATTATCTCGTGCCAGATTTGAAATCTTGATGATCCTGCATTCAGGACTGTTTGCATCGCGTCGGCATTGTCTTTGGGGTAGAAGCCGCTGCCGCCGTTCCACGGAGATACGATCGGTGTTGGCCTGTATTCGTTCAGAAAAAAGTCCGTCAACCCGTCGCGGTCCAGCGCGGAGTACAGATAGAAGGTGTCATGCTTCCAATATGCCCGTGCACGACCGTCTATCTGCTTTGATACTAACCGGAATATACCCAGCGCCTTCAGGTACGACATCAAAGGCTCAGGCGCACATCCCCGTAGTTCCAGCTCATACATATCGCGGTTATCCATTAAACAATGACCTCAGTCTAAATTGGCTGTGCGGCATTTAGAGCAAGTGCTGCTGCCCCATTGCTCTTTAGAATGTCGTGGACGAAAATTCCTGATTTTCGTCCCTGCTTGCGCGCATGTCAGCGGCGCGGATTATCGCTTCCAAGAATGCTAGCCTGAACGGACCTAACCATTCCAACAGACCAAGGCTACGTTCCAACCACGAATGCCGCCCTTCATTATCAAGACCAATTTGCGCCATGGACATATCCAGTACCGTTTCACCTATGTGCAGACCTTCCCCGAGATCAACTGACGGGAGTGTTTCAGGTTCGGCTATTTTGTACCCCAATAAATACTCAGCGGTCGGGTTACTCTCTCTATTCGCCTTGCGCGGTCCGGGCAGCGATCGTACGGCTAGTCGTATCTTGCCATGATGGGCTGCCACCAGAAAGGCCGCTAGGTCCTTGTATATGCCCTCAAGTCCGTCCGTGTGTTGCAAAACTGACAACGCGCTGCCGAGTTCATGTCGAAAATGGCGGCGTTGCCTGTCCATCCGCCCATTGCCCCTACCCTTGGCTAGCAGAACACCTTCCTCTGGTGGACATTCCCCATCTTTGCGTAACATCTCCTGGAATGCCTGATGCGCTTTACCTATATCATGGTGTAACACAGCAGTTCTCACCACTTTCAAAATTTCTGGATCGTCAATCCAAGCGGATATTGCTGACAGAATCTTCTCTACCTCGCTTTCCACACGACGTGTATGGTCTGACAGCGTTATCCATCTTTTCAGTGAAGTAGAATTACGATCCGAACTCTGGCTGTCTTCCGGTTCACCCCCGTGTTCAGCAATGACATCCACCTCTTGCTTACTAGATGGGTCCCATCCGAATTCGGAAGAGTAGCTGCCCCTCTTCGCGTCCAACATAAGTGTCATGCCAGGATAGATCTCGTTTCTGCGCACCTCCACCCAGCCAGCATCAAGAACATCCCAGCGCCAAGCTTGCCGTTCGCTGTTTTTCAGATAGCCAAGTATACCTTTGGCTCCCAGCGAGACGCTTACGATTTCATCGTATTGCGGTTTGGGTTCGTCATCTTCAGGTCCGTTCTTGGGTATATTGCGCCAGAAAACTGCCACGTCCCGTTCTTCCCCGCCTCTGACGTACTGCGATACGTCCAGATAGCCCCCTGATAGATCCGGTGTGGTATCAAACAGACCCTCCACGTCCCGCTTGCGAATCACTATGAGGTGATCGGCATCGTCTATTACATCGCCCAGCCGATCAATATCAGATGGCCCTGCGGACTCCTTTTCCAACTTTTTCATCAACTTGCGAGCGTGTTCCATATCTTCAGGTTCGTATGGCGCCGTATCCTGCTTTCGTTCCCCCACATCCACCCAGAAGATATCCCCATTTTCATCTTCGCCTGCGCGATTGCACCGTCCAAACCGCTGAACCATTGAAGGCCAAGGGGCGAGTTCGGTGATCAGTGTCCGCGCTGATATATCCACCCCTGCTTCCACAGCTTGTGTCGCCACTACTATCTTCCCTGGCCCGGATACTTCAACATCCTGAGCAAGGGATTGGCGTTGGCGCTCCCGTTCCCTCATCCGAAAGCGCGAGTGAATCAGCATCGTGTCCGCGTCTACTCTGCCCTGGCGCCGGTTTTGCAGTGCTTTGTAGATGCCCTGCGCCCGCTCCACCGTATTGACGATCGCTAGTGTCAGTGTCCCCGCTTTATGTTTGTCCGCTATGAACTGCGCCATATCACGATTATTGTTTTTTCCGACTATGGCTGATATTTCAGTCACTACCTTCTGCGCGTTATGACGCTTGTCTAGATTTGGGGCCGACAGGTCATCATACCCAAGTGTCCAAACGTGAGACTGCTTAGGTGCCTTATGGTCTATCGTCTCCAGCCATTGCGGTTTAGCGGTCGCGGACATCCACAGGCTGCGGGATGGCCCGAAAGTCTTAAGCTTGAGGCGAAGACCGGCTAACTGGGTAGAAGTAGGCAGCCCATTCGCCATAAGTTGAACCTCGTCCATTACCCACAAGCAATCGTTGTTCAGCAATCCGTACTCCACAGGCCACCCGAAAGGGCTGTTGCCGTACCCTCTGTTCAAAGCACGAGACAACAACATATCTTGGGTACCGACGATGATGGCACGCCTCTCAGGTTCAAGATACCACTGATTTCGCGGTGTGCCGCCCATTAGGGTAACCACTGTTACTGCATCTGCCTTATCAAGGCAATTTAAATCAAGAGCAGCCAGCCAGTCATTGACTCGTCCTACCGTCTGCTCCACCAGTGTCCGCATGGGGAGACAATAGACCAATCTGCGTGGAGTAGTACGTTGTACATCCAGGTCAGGGTGTTCCAATGCTCGGTATAACCAACTCAGTATCGCGGCCTCTGTCTTACCTGCCCCCGTCGGGACTTTAAGCAACATAGGCATATGAGCGGCTTCTGCCAGCTTAGATTGATAGGGGTAAGGGCTATGCTTGGTTGCTTGCTTGAAGAAATCTGTGAAACTCATAGTAGTTTTTACTCCTCTGCCATGCGCAGACGGCACTGCGTCGGATCAACCGTCAACAACATCGCACGGCTGAAGTGTGTAAAGTGCACAACCGCCTGTCCGGGGGCCAGTGCAGTCATCCGCTCCCACAACCCGGCGTCTATCCCGCCGATGGAGCGCCGCAGGCGGCTGATAGTGTTCGAGTCGTTGATTCTGTGCAGTATATAATTGTTCAGCAATCCGAGCAGTTCGTCCGGCAAATGCTGTGGATGCTGTGTCACGCACACCAGCCCGAGCCACCGCTTCCGGCCTCGCTTGGCGATGCGGCTGACCGTCTGGAACAGATTCGGCATGCGGCGTATGCGCTCCGCCGACAGGAACTCATGAGCTTCCTCAATCACGACCAGCGTGCGGGGCAGCGCCACTCCGGAAGATACCGCCATGTCAAACATTTTTGCTTGCGCTTGTTCTACACCGTGCAGGATGTCCGCTATTACTAGGTTGCGCAGGTCCGGAGCTTCCATATCCGACAGGTCTATGATCGAGATCGCCCCGGGATGTACTAACTTATCATAGTCAATAGGCTGTACTCCAGATTGCCGCGAATCAAATACATTCAGCCGCATCAACCTGAATAGCCTAGTGCGCAGTGCCCGCCAGCTTATGGCTGAGTCCGTTTTGGACCGCTTTACTCTCTGCATCACGCGGTCTGCACAGTTTTGGAATTCGGTCGCATACAGCTTAGGGCTGCCCTCCTGGCGCTCTACTGCATGCAGGAAGGCGGATACCACGTCCAACAGAGCGGTGAGGGTCATGCCCGGGTAACCCTCGGCGAATTCATCTAGACGTTCCAGCCGGCGTTCATGGCTCTTATTGATTCGGCCCGCCACCCTCTGTGGATAGATGCCCAACTCTCTCAACAATGCTTTGCACTGCTCGTACGCTTGCCAGTACCGTGTCTGCTGAGCATCCGTAAGGTTGAGAATTTCGCATACCACGTATGGTGACAGCCGTGAGAATGGGGGTGCGAATACGCGGCGGTCAGGATGGCGTACGTTCGTAGTTTCCGTTCCGGCTAAGTGGTACAGTGTCGTATCGTTCACACCTGCGGGCGGCAGACCGCGCTCTGCCAGCAACTCCACCATTTCAGGGTTATCTGCGGGCCGGCCCATCTCCGTATATTCGCCCTCCACATCCAGCAGAATGACCGCCATGTGTGCTTTTTGTGCCTGCTGTACCATTCTTGACACGGTGGTGGACTTGCCGGCACCGGTCGTCCCCAGAATCCCGGTATGCCGCGGCAGCACCGATTTTCGTCCCGCGGGTATGCCCACCTCTAGGTCATCATGACCCAATGCGAGGCCGAGCATCATATCACCGTCACAGCGCAACAGATCGCGCGTCTCGTCCGCGTTGAGTAAGAAGACCGGGCTTGAAGGCAGCGGGCGGAACCTGGGCGGCATGACCGCCTTGCCCGATTGCTGTCCCACCAGCTCTATGTGAATCCGGCCGTGAAACTGCGGCATCAGCAGCTGTCCGCTGCGCACTTGTACCGTTACAACCAACGGTGCGTCGCCGCGCAGCCCGTCCGGTTCCGCGAATGGCCCCGCCTGCACTATCCCCAGATATGTACGACCATCTTCCTCACTCTCAATCCGCACCAACCCACGGTGCGGGATCTTGCCTATCTTGTCCTTTGGCAGGAGCGCAACGACGATATCATCGCGGGCTGACGGCGTGTCAAACATCGTCCAGCCGATTACTTCTTCTTCCGCGTGTTGAGGAGGTGTGAACGCCTCCAGTCCCGCCATTTCCTGCCGCAGCTTGTCGTCCGGAACTGCGCGGACAACGGCAGGCGATTGCCCATTGAGGCGCTCTTGATCGAAGCTTGCCCACTCGTCATCCATGCTTGCCGCTCCTTCCCGGACTTCTTGCTATTATTTTATTATTTGATTGCATGCGTACCTAACTCAAATAGCCATATACGGTGCACCGGCATCCGTGTATGCCACGCGCATCTGCGGTGCAAAACTGTCAATACCGAAGGTTGTCGCGCACACCATACGGGCCAGGTCCAGCAGGATGGGATAACTGCGCAGCTCTTGCAGTACGCTGTCAGCGAGTGCAATAAGGGCCGCGCCATGAACATGGTCGCGGTGAGCGTAAAAGATCTGCGGCGGCCCCATACCGGATGCACGGAACACGCCTCTGATAACGACTTCGCCTACATCCCGCCTAAAGTGTGCTATCACTTGCCGCTGATAGTTGTCGTAGTGGCCCGTCTGCTCAATCGCGGCAATCTGGTCGTTAATGGTATCGATCACCGCGTATTCAAGGGGCGCCAACGCCTGGCCGATCGTGAGCAACATGCCATCGTGTGCTTGCTTGGGCACGAAAACGAACCGCCGATGCTGCAGCAACATTTCGCGCAGGAGCGCCATCCCGGCTTCCATCAGCGGGTACGTCATCTCGGACTTACGCGTACTGAGCAAGCCGGCTCCGGATATAAGTTCAAAAGGCGCGGGCATTCCCTCACACATGCGCCAGCGGGCAGATGAGTGTCGGGTGAGAAACATTCTCTCCGCATAGGCTTGTATTCCGCTGCGTGCCAAGCGACTGCAACGATCCGCGGTCGTTGTGCCGCCCCGGTTGGGTCTGCGTTGATCCAGAACCGCCAACATCTCCGTAATCCGGTCACTGCTGTCGGCACGGTAATCACGCCTGAACATGCGCTGGGACCACGCCTGCTGATCGCCTTGATAGGCGACAAGACACACGCCCGTTTGGATGAATGTCATCGCTATCGACTCATGCTTCATGCTAATCCCGGCGCATGCTTCCACATTGCCATTGAGCAGTAGCCCATTGTGCACACGGCTTATTTGGGCAGGCGTTGCTTGATACACGCCCGATTCGGGTCCCGCCCGTGCGTTGGCCTCAATGCGCGGGAACAACTGCGCGCGAATCGTAGCGGCGACCCGGCGTTCCCTATGCACGGCCAGGCGCGTCTCTTGCTCCAAGCGGGCATAGGTGTCGGCGAGACTCACACCCGGTGTCCATGACGCCGGATGCAGCAAACTGTCCAGACTCTCGCCGAACAGAGATGTGAAGGGGACTGTACTGTCCATGCCCTCTACGCGAGCGACCTTATCCGTGTTCCCGACGAGATAATGCGCAGCCGCCATTTAACATCTATTCCCGGTGGTGGCGGCCAAAGCGACGGCATCCTGTGGCTACGACTCACTACCGAACCCGAATTTCTCGGCAGCGGATGGTCCCCCTTGCCACTCCCATACGACCCGCTGGGCGTGCCATGTCGCCATGGCCTGGGGTAGGCCGAACTGCCGTGCAGCAATCCGCTGCGCGGCACTCAGGGATGCGGCAAAGCTCAGTCGTCCCAGGGATGCTATAGCCGCGCGTAGTTCTGCCCGTGGGGCCAGTATCTCAGCGGCCAGATCGTCGGCAAGACATTCGGCCTGATGGACGCGCGCGCAGCTATACCGGCCTGTGGCCGTACGATCCATAACATGCGCGAGGGGCTTCAAGTGGACATTGCTCAAGTGCGCGTCAATCCGGGCCGTAGGCGTTGCCTCTTGCCGTCCGTGGAGGACATCGGAGACATCATAGCCTAGTCTACATGCGGCGTGCTCTTGATGCGCTCTGACCGCCAAGATAAAGTGTGCACACTCATGGGCAATGGTGAAACGTTTCTGTGCCTCGTCGTCACTCTTTTCCACTAGTATGGTCGCACCGTGACGATTGACGGCTAGACAGCCGTGGATGCGGCGTTCGTCGATGGACCCGGGGGTATGGATACGGATACCTTCAAGGTTAGAGGCGGCCGTGATGGTTGTGAGGTTGTCTACCTCTTCCACGTGAACTTCAAGCGCACACATCGCCGCATAGCCTATAGCAACAGGAAAATCGGGCCTTGCGCCCACCCGTTGCCAGAACCAATCCGCCCAGTAACTTGTCGCAACGCCGTACTTACGCATCCGAATCTGTGTTCCTATCTTCGGGGCGATCACGATCCCGCGCCGCGAGCAGCATGGATTCGTCCCGCGTAACCTGAACATGCCGCACAATTCCGATTAGTTTGGATGCCTGTACCTGAAATCCGTGCGCCACTCTTTCGATATCGTTGCGCAAGTGAGGAGGCTCTGACCGCGGTGCCCGACATAGAGATATAGCATGCACCGTATCCGGCAGACAGCCGAGTTCCTGGCCCATTTTCGCTATACTCAAATTCTTCATCTCCGCGTAGCGTGCCAGGTACCAGCCCATATAGAAGGGGTCATTGGCGGTTAGGCGTGCCAGCTTCCGCCGCATGTCTTGCGTCATGATTGCACGAGCCCCCGCCGCTGTATACGCTTCTTGATTCTGTCCTTCAAGCGCTTGACTCGTTTCGCTTGTTCGGCAAACTCCAGATGCTCGAAGTTCAGGGCGGCCGCCGCCACCCGTGTACTACGCTCACCTTCCATCATAAGCGTGAACACCGTGCGCTCTTCGGATGTCATGCCCTGTATCAAAGAGGTGACTAAGCGTTGGCTATCCAAATAAGCGGTGACCGTATCCGCCACATCAGTCCCATCGGCGGGACTGAATGTACTGCTATCCAGTGAAATCCGGCCGTACACGTGGCGGGATTCCTTGCGGAGGAGATTCTGCATGTCCCGCCAGCAGGCAAGCTTTAGATAGGTCATGAGGCTACTCTTAGCCGGGTCGTACTTATGCGGGTTTTTGAAGTAGTCCGTGAGGGCTTCGTACACCGCGGCGAGGTAGATGTCGGGATCAATACCCGGGAGCAGAGTAGGAAAGCGGAAGTGCAGATGTTGCTCAAGTGCGGGCACCATAAGGGTGAATAATTTTTCCGTCGCCACCGGGTCGTGTGCTAGAAGTCGCTTGTGCAACGCAAGCAATACGGCCTGGTCATTAGGCGCGGAATTTGTGGTCGGCATTCGTCGTCTCAAAATTGAACGGGATAATTTCACAGGATACAAGCATTACATAAAATTGTCTATCAGCAACAGCATGCAAACAACTTGGGGTAGGCGCACTCCGGCCTACCTAGCACTGTCTAACTTGCCAGGCCGGGTGGGGCGTGCTTAGTTGCTTGGTGTAGGGGCTAGACCCGGCTAGGGTGGTGCGCACGGTGCCGCACTCGCAGGCATCCGTTCCGGTAGGCAGTATCCACCAGCAGATTGTACGTCAGCATGCTCTGCACCGTGGGGACAGTATACACTACGCCGCCCGGTCCAGCCGCTGCCGTGCGGCTGGATGCAGTAGGTCGGGCTCTGTGCTGCCAGCGCGTGCGATGTCCCGGTGTACCGCCGCCCGTAGCGCCCGTAGCACAGTTGGCAGGATACTGGGTCGTACGGTGCCTCCGTGCTGTTCCGGTGCCCAGCGTTTGTTCTTAGCGTCCATCTTCTCGGTCGCGCTCGGCTGGCACACAAGGTTCAGGCGTCGTTCTTGTACTTGTCCTGTCAACAAATCATTTCCACTTGGCTTGCTAGGGGCCCGTTTTGACAGCGGGGCGCATAATCCGCTAGAGTCCCGGCTACATGTCATAGCCCATAGTTGTTGGTGTCCTGTGGCCCGGATGTCCAGGACGTAAGGGGGAAACCGGTGTAAGTCCGGTACTGTCCCGCAACGGTAAGGTTCAGATGCCAAGTCCGATTACCCACCAGCAGCTCAGGCTTGATCCAGCTATGGTATGGGTCCGCCTTCGGGGATTGAGGTAGACGAGTCACTAAGTTTCGATTCGTAGGCCTGCCGTGTGCAGGCTTTGCTTCTTCTGCGTGGTGGTCCGGTCCGGTTGGGTCGTTGCTATCTGCACGCGGAGGCGGAACGATGAAAAGAAAAATGCGCTGGTTGTGGTTCCTTATCCTATGTGCCTTGTGGCTAAGTGGCTGTACCGGAATCGCGATCCCGGCACCGACCACGGCGGACTCCGGTTGTGTCACTCAGTTTGATCCCACTACGGACTATTTTCCTGCCAAGAGTCAGGTAACGCATGCCGCGGGTTTTACTCTTACCTATTTCTCCCACTACAAGGTGGTTGAGGTAACCAGTCCCTGGCCGGGCACCGCGGCGCCCGAAACCTATGTGCTGGTGCAGTGTGGTACACCCGTGCCTGTTGGGTTTGATGATGCCACTGTTGTGGAGGTGCCGATTCGTTCGCTGGTAGCCCTGTCCTCAACCCATCTGCCCGCCTTGGAAGTACTGGACCAGGTGCCCCTGCTGGTAGGACTGGACAGTGATGGGACCGTATACTCCGAGGCGGTACGCCAGCGAGTGGCGGATGGACACATAAGCCTGGTGGGTAGTGGCAACACGGTGGATGTAGAACAGGTGCTGGCGCTTGAGCCTGACCTGATCATGGCCTTCAGTCTGGGAATGGATGGCGATGCCCACCCCGTGCTGCGGGCCGCAAGCCAGACGGTATTGTTGAACGGAGAATGGTTGGAACCCCATCCGCTGGGCCGGGCCGAATGGGTGAAACTCACCGCGGCGTTGGTGAACCGGGAAGCGACAGCCAATACCTATTTTGCGGAAGTAGTGGATCAGTATGAGCGCTTCCGGGCATTGGCGATCCAGGAACCCCAGCCCCCCACCGTGTTCCTGAACACCCCTTGGGAAGGGGTCTGGTACATGGCGGGCGGTCAGAGTTTTGTGGCCACGTTGCTGCGCGATGCCGGCAGCCGGTATTTGTGGTCTGATAATGACTCGCCATCATCCCTCTACTTGGACTTCGAGCAGGTGTTGGCGCGAGCCCAGGACGCGGACTTCTGGCTGAATGTGGGGCAATTCAGAGATCTCGAATCCTTATTGGCGGCTGACACCCGTTTTGAACAATTTGCTGCCTACCAAGCCGGTGCTGTATTCAACGGTGACCGGCGGTTGGCCGCGACAGGGGCCAATGATATATGGGAAAGTGCGGTGATTCGGCCGCACACTGTGCTGGCGGATCTGATCGCCATCTTTCATCCGCATCTGTTACCCGACCATGAATTCGTCTACTATCGTCAGCTGGAATGAACGACGGATACAGGGTAGGCATTACGCAGATGCGCCCGGCTCTCACGTGGCTCGGGGGGATTGGCCTGCTGCTGGTGGCGTTTGGGGCGAGTGTAGGTTTAGGGTCGGTACACATTCCGTTGGGAGATCTGCTCACAATCCTGCTGGGTGGGGAGGGTGTCCAGCCCGTCTGGCGTGACATCGTGTATATTGTGCGTCTGCCCAAGGCGCTTACGGCGGTTCTGGCCGGGTCCGCCCTGGCCATTGCCGGCTTGCAGATGCAGACGCTGTTTCTTAACCCACTCGCCGGCCCCTTTGTACTGGGCATTCATGCCGGGGCTAGTTTGGGAGTAGGGATCGTGGTGCTGTGGCTCGGCACCCCCTTTCTTACCCTAGAAGGAACGCTGGGGATACTGAACCAAATAGGTACGGTTGGAGCAGCCTCCATAGGGGCCAGTGCCGTTCTGGTGCTGGTTCTGCTATTGGCACGCCGGGTCGGTATGGTAACTCTGATCGTGCTGGGCCTGATGGTCAGCTATGCCGTGTCCGCCTTGGTCAGTTTGCTTATGTATTACAGTTTCCCCGAGCGCTTGCAGGCCTTTCTCGCCTGGTCATACGGCTCCTTTGGCGGGGTAACCTGGTCGGAACTGATCGTGTTGGGCCCAGTCGTGCTGGTCAGCCTGCTTTTGGCAACGACGACCATACGCTCCCTCAATGCGCTGCTGTTGGGTCAAGACTACGCTGTGACTCTAGGCATTCCTGTGCGCCGTGTCCGTCTCATTATCCTTTTGAGTGCGTCCCTGCTAGCGGGGGCCGTCACAGCCTATGCCGGCCCCATTGGCTTCATCGGTATTGCCGTGCCTCATCTGGGCCGTTCTCTTCTGCGCACCGCGAATCATTTGCGGTTGTTTCCCGCCTGCCTGATCCTCGGTGGCACCGTGGCCCTGATCGCGGATCTGATCGCCCAGTTGCCGGGTGTACAGACCGTCTTACCCCTCAACGCCGTGACCTCCTTGTTTGGGGCTCCCGTGGTCATCTGGGCTTTGCTACGCCGCCAGCAGGTGCAGGCATCTTTCACGCCATAAGGTGCATGGACAGTGGATAGTGTGGTGGCCATGCGTCAACTGGCAGTGGGCTATGCCCAACAGCCCCGGCCGCTTATTACGGACCTGGACGCGGATTTGCATACCCACGAATTGATTTGTCTCCTGGGCCCCAACGGTACGGGCAAAACGACGTTGATGCGCACCATCCTGGGGATGCAGGCACCGCGGGCGGGATCGGTGTACCTGCAGGGGCATGAGGTAGGACAGGTGAGCCGCCACCACATGGCGCGCAGTGTCAGTGTCGTCCTCCCCGGTCGTGTGCTCGCAGGCCATCTACGGGTGGAAGAACTGGTGGCCCTGGGACGCTTGCCCTACACTACCTGGCTGGGACGATACAGCCGTTGGGACCTGCACAAGGCGCGGATGGCCCTGGAGATGGTGGAAGCCGATACCTTTAGAGGGCGTCGGGTGGACGAGTTGAGTGATGGGGAACGGCAGCGAGTCCTGATTGCCCGGGCCTTGGCTCAGGATACGCCCCTTCTATTGCTGGATGAACCGACCGCATTTCTGGATATCTCCAACCGTATGCGGATCACCCGCCTGTTGCAACGCCTGGCGCGGGACGAAGGCAAGACCATCCTCATGTCAACCCATGATCTGGATTTGGCTCTACACCACGCCGATCTGATGTGGCTGATCCTCCCGGCGACACGCCGGATAGCTATGGGGGCACCGGAAGACATGCTACTGTCCGGTGCTTTGCAGCAGGCCTTGGCCCGGGAGGATGAGCAAATTGATATGCTGTCCGGGACGCTACGCCTGCAGCAAACGGCCGGGCCGCGGATCACGGCCCGCGGCGACACAGTGCAGATGCTATGGGCCCGCCGAGCCCTACAGCGTGCGGGATTTCAGGTGACTGCTGTTCCGGATGCATGCTGCCTGCAGGTTGGATACTCCAGCCAGGATGCAGCCTGGACCCTGACGCGGCAGAATGGTACTCGCTCCACCCATAGGACGGTGTACGATCTGCTGGAAGCCGCCGGCATAGCGGTGGGAAAGCACACACGACCGACAACGCATGAGGCAGAGCGACCCCCAACCCGCACCTGACACCGCCCTGGTGGTGGGTTCAGGACCCAATGCCCTGGTGGCCAGCATTTGCCTAGCCCGAGCGGGCCTGGCGGTTACGGTTCGGGAACAGGCATCTACCCTAGGGGGCGGAGCCCGGACAGCGGAGCTGACCTTGCCGGGATTCCACCATGATGTCTGTTCCACGGTATATCCCCTGGCGCAGGCTTCACCCGCGCTGCAGGCCCTGGAGCTGGCAGAGACAGGGTTGCGCTGGGTGCAACCGGACCTGCCTTTGGCCCATCCTCTGTCGGATGGCGCAGCGGTCTGCCTGCATAGTGATCTGGCGGTGACAGCAGAGGAACTAGGCGTTGACGGTGCGACCTGGCGCACACTGATGGCACCGGTGGTGGAACACTGGGAGCAGTTAGCGCCCGCCATCCTGGCTCCTCTACGGATACCACCGGTGCGGGGCTGGATGTACCGCTTCACTAGGACCGCCCTGCAGTCCTGTACGCAATTGTGTCGGATGCGTCTGCGGACCATCCGGGCCCGGGCTCTGTTCACGGGACTGGCCGCCCACGGCATGATACGCCTGGATGCCTGGGGCTCCGCGGCGTTTGGTGTGGTACTAGGCGGCCTGGCCCATCATAGTGGCTGGCCCCTAGCTCAGGGCGGGGCCCAGGCGCTCACCCGGGCCCTGGTGCGCCAGGGCCGGCAACTGGGCGTGACGTATCAGACAGCGAGTCCGGTGACCCGGTGGGAAGAACTGGAAGGCTACGCCATCAGAATGCTCGATCTAGGC
The DNA here is from genome assembly GCA_965116185.1 of Caldilineaceae bacterium. GTDB lineage: Bacteria > Chloroflexota > Anaerolineae > Caldilineales > Caldilineaceae > Bin34. The sequence goes on along the minus strand of OZ220492.1, from coordinate 3,306,612 downwards.
CCCCGGCAGGTGGCCCGCCTAGCGGCCCCGGTGCTATCCAAGCGGGAGGTGTCTCGGTTACGCGCCTATCGCTATGGGCTAGGCGTGTGCAAGATTGATTACGCCCTGTGCGCGCCCGTACCCTGGCGCGCCGCCGCTTGCCGGCAGGCAGGTACCGTGCACCTGGGAGGAACCGCTAGACAAATGAAGGCCAATCTCGATCAGGTCTGGCAGGGTCGGCAGGCCGACCAGCCCTTCGTAATCGTGGTGCAGCCTTCGCTCTTTGATCCCTCCCGGGCTCCTGCGGACCAGCATGTCCTGTGGGCCTACTGCCATGTGCCCCCGGGCTGGAAACGAGATGCCAGTGCAAGCATAGAGGCCCAGATCGAAAGGTACGCCCCCGGTTTCCGGGACACGATCCGTGCCCGACACGTCATGAACGCCCCTGACTGGCCGCGCTACAATCCCAATTATGTGGGCGGTGATATCAACGGTGGCGTGCAGGATTTGGCTCAGATGTGGCGGCGGCCCTTATCCGTGCGCAACCCCTATCGTCTGTCCGCACCGGGATTGTACCTCTGTTCGTCGTCCACACCGCCCGGCGGCGGTGTCCATGGTATGTGCGGCTTCCATGCAGCCCAGGCTGCCCTGGCGGATGTTAGGCGGACTCCTCCTGGATGAAACGCCCCGGGGTGACCACCACGGATGTCCTGAATAAATAGGTAGGACACTAACCTACCTAACCGGAGAAGAATCATCAGAGGAGATGCATAGACGTATGATCGCTTTGCGATCTCGGCTAAGCTGCCGTCAGGATGTGGTACCTGATCCACCATCCGGTTGCTGTCTAACCTGCGTAAAAATTACGTCAATTGGGGGACATCAACGGTGGAATGCAGAATCTGGCGGCGGCCCCTATCCGGGCGTAACCTCTATTGACTGTTCGCACGAGGCTATACCGTTGTTCGTCATCCATACTCCCCGACAGCGTCCATGGCATGTGCAGTTCTATATGGCCTAGGCAATACTGACGATATCAGGCGGGATGTAGTCCTCCAGGCATCATGTATCCCGGTGGTCGTTCGTTCAGAGTTCGGTGATCACCTGCCACTGAAATCCGAAACGATCGACAACGACTCCGAAATAGGCTCCCCAGAATGTCTCACCCAAAGGGACTTGAACTTCTCCCCCTGCTGTCAGACTGGCAAAAATGGTGTCGGCGTGCTGCCGATCTTGTGCGTCAAACGTGATCGCAAAATTAGTGCCAGCTATTGGTTGAGAGCCCATGGTGGAACTGATGTCACTGCCCATCAGGACGCTGTTGCCGACAGGCAGGGAAATGTGCATGATTAGGTCCAATTCCGCTGCGGGGATATTCCAGTCATCCGGACCGTCCCGAAATGTAGAAACCAGCCCAAATTCGCCCCCAAAAACGTTCCGATAGAAATCAAATGCCTCACGGCAGTTGCCTGGGAAAGCTAGGTAGGGATTCAATGACATTGACGACTCCATGTATTGGCATTGTGTTCGACTCTTCAGACTACTCCAAGTTACTGCAACGCTGGGCTGTAGTCAAGTTTTCCGTCTAACGCACGGAGAGTGCTGGGATCAGAAAGAGAACTAACGCGGAGACAAAGAAGTGGTCTGAGCGCAGGCTGATGTGGCCTATTCCTTGACGACCCCATAGAACACATATCAGGCTAACGTAGCCGGGGCCACTTCTGTGTCCAGGAACAGGGGTATGAAGCCTTGCAGGCACTGTGTGCCTCGCCTATTGTTCGTTTAGTGTGCCATGCTCACCTGCTATTTGTAATCCGAAACGTTCAACGACAATCTTGAAGTAGACTCCCCCGCACGTCTCGTCTAGCGGCAGGTAGACTTCCTCGCTGCGACTAGAATCACGAAAACAGCAGCACGCTGCCGATCTTAGCGTCAAAAGTGATCCCAAAACCGGTGTGGGTTACAGGCAAGAGCCCATGATGGAACTGATATCACTGTCCGTCAGAATGCTATTCCTGCTGGGAAGGGCAATGTGTACGAGCAGGTCCAATTCCACGGTAGGGATATTCCAGTCGTCCAGGCCACCCCGAAACGTAGAAACCGGTCCCAATTCACCCCCCCCAAGTCTTATGCCCGGCAGCAGATCTAATAAAGGGACAAAAAGTAATCTCAGAGTAGACAGATATAGCCTATTTTCTTGGGTGTGTAAGAATCACGTATCAGGTATATATTTGTGGTAATAACATACAAACGTCGCAGTAGAGATGAATTTGTCCCCAATTGCCTTGATGCTATAATTTTCTCATTTATAATGAGAAATATCTTTGCACTGTGCATGCGGGCCATAGTTTTAGGCTGGTTAATACGTAAAGCAAAAGCATCTTGATAGGATTTGACATCTGCGATTCAATTGTATAGAACATACGTGTTTATCAAATTTGCAGTGTACGGAATATATCAGATGTCTTCAACGATTGAATGGACAGATGAGACCTGGAACCCAGTAACGGGATGTACACGTGTATCGTCCGGCTGTGACAACTGCTATATGTTCGCACTCTACCCACGCTTAAAGGCAATGGGTGTTGCCGGCTACGATGCCGCGCCTGACAAGGTGCAATTGATGTCGGAACGCCTTACTGTGCCCTTGTCTTGGCAAACCCCGCGCTTCGTATTCGTCAACAGTATGTCGGATGTGTTCCATCCAGACGTGCCGTTTGCATATGTGCACGAGATGTTTGCAGTTATGTACGAAGCAGCCTCTTGCCATGGCCATATATTCCAGATACTGACCAAAAGGCCGGGCCGCGCGGCCCGCTGGTGGGATACGTACCAAACACATTTTCCCGATGGCTGGCACCCCCATATATGGATGGGGACATCGGTGGAAAGCGCACAGTACACACCAAGACTTACGGTCCTGCGGCGCTTGCCCGCGCCTATTCGGTTCGTATCCGCGGAACCACTCTTAGGGCACCTAAATCTGACGCGCTGGTTGCAAGACGGCACTTTGCAATGGGTCATCGCCGGAGGCGAAAGCGGCCCACGCGCACGTCCTATGGAACTGGACTGGGCGTGCGCACTGCGCGATCAGTGCGCCGCGGCAGGTGTGGCCTTCTTCTTGAAGCAGTTAGGGGGGCGGCGGGGCAAGCAGTCTGGTGATAAAGCACTTTTGGACGGGCGCTTGTGGCAGGAATATCCGCAAAACTACGCAGCAAGGAGGAATCATGCCACCTAAGGAAACCACTTGGCCTCTTGGTGCTCACACGCACGGCAAGCATCGGGTTCTTGAGGAGTACATGAAGGCATGGCTGCCTATCATGACCCAACGCAACGTCCAAGTGTTATTTATTGATGCCTTTGCAGGGCCCGGTGTATACGAAGGTGGTGAACCAGGCTCACCCGTCATAGCCTTGAATGCTTTAATAGATCATAAGGCACGCGAGCAGATGAAATGCCAAATAGAATACGTTTTCATTGAGGAGAATGCAAAACGCTCTGCGCACCTAGAGAGTGTACTTTCACCTTTGAAGCACAAACTACCAGCCAACTGTAACTGGCATGTTATTGAAGACACGTTTGATGAAACTCTCACCGATGTCTTGAATAAGATTGAAGAGCAGAACAGACGACTTGCTCCTTGTTTTGTAATGATAGACCCGTTTGGTGTTTCCGAAACGCCGATGGAAACGATAGGGCGAATCCTACGCAATAAAAATCGGAAGTTTATATCACATTCATGTACGAGTCAATAAATCGATTCTGGAACACTCCAGAGTTTGAGTGTTCTCTCAACAGCCTGTTTGGATGCAATCGATGGAAGGAGGCTGACCCCACATCACAAAGTGAACAGAGAAAAACTTTCTTCTATGACTTGTACAAGTGTCAACTCAAGGATGCGGGCGCAAAGTACGTGCTCCACTTCGATCTGTGTGAAGGCGACAAGTTGAAATATGCCATCTTCTTTGGTACGGGAAGCTTACAAGGTTGCGACAAAATGAAGCAAGCGATTTGGAAAATTATGCCATTTGGAGACTTTCGTTTTCAAGGAAGCCAAGTAAATCAATTGGTATTGGGCGAAATGCCGGATCTTACTCCACTCCAAGACATCCTCCGCAATGAATTCGCGAGCAAAGGATGGGTCCGCATTGAAGATATAACGGAGTTCGTACAATCCGATGCGACTGACTTCCACTCCGGTCATCTCAAAGTGAAGACATTAAAGCCTATGGAAAAGAACGGCAAAATTGAAGTAAAGTCAAAGTCAGGTACTAATAGAAGGAAAGAAACCTTCCCGGATGGCACGCAACTTCGGTTTGTTACTCCATAATGCCGCGAGCATTCAGACATATCATGCGGCGTTAGGCACTAATTAGATACCTTCTTCTTTTCAATACCGTCCCAGGTCCCGAAGTTGTTGAGGGAGAAGAGATCTTTATTAAAACGGCCAATTGAGATTGATGCATAGTGGGTACCGAGCAGGTCAATGTCGCCACTGCCAGCTATGTAAGCCGCTTGCTCATTAACTGCAGAGGGAGAATAGGGGGCTGGACTTAAGCTCAATCTCCGTCTCGTCCTTAATGGCTACAAAATGCACCCCCGTATGTTCATCTCCTCCATCTTATTCTAATTATTCTGAACATTACCGTGGTTGGCGGATGGGGCAGCCCGTAGAGCATCAAGCGCACTATCTGGCCCTAGCGCATGGAGATTGACTGCGTGCCGGTTGTATAACCATGAATGATACACCGCACTAGGGCAAGCTAAGCTGGCAGTACGCCTAGGCTTGAGGTCAGGACGGGATGAAATACTCAGACGGTGAACCTGCTCCCAAGGTGGATAGGCTGAGAAGGCATTGGACATATGGGATAACGGGACGTAGAATTTCCCGAACCTTCTTGCCTACCACCCGTCATTTGCATCCAACAGGACCCCCAAATATCTTCCTTATTCTGTAGCCGTTAGGGTTCTGCCAGGATTGTTGGGTGTTCGGTACGTTGGCCAAAGGGCACCCGCCTAGTATTCGTGCCTGCTGTGCTTCTTGAGCCCACCATCCCTCGGTCTGAAAGGTAACCATTCTTATGCATCGCATTACGGCGATCCGTTACTGGAGCAATATCAGTCCTAACGCCTTGCGGCTGATGCTAGCCGTCATGATCCTATCCGCCCTGATGATGGGCGTTTCGGGAGTGACGCGTGTCCTCTTCATTCTGCGCCTGGAGCTCGGCACCGAGTTCTTCGGTATCTACAATGCATTTGGAGCCATCGGTTACATGGGCATGGCCCTGCCGGCAGGCATGCTTAGCGCCCGGCTAGGACTCAAAAAATCCATGCTGCTCGGGGTGTCGGTAGCCATGGTGGGCTTTGTCCTGGCTCCTCTCGTTGAATTCACGCCCCGCACCTGGTGGGTAACCTATTTGCTCTTCACCCAGCTGTGTGCAGCGGGCGGGTTTGCCATCTTTTCGGTCAACGCCTCCCCGGCCATCATGGCGACCACAGGACCCGACAACCGCAGCAAGACGTATGGTCTGTACAGCGCGTCCCGCAATTGTGGGACGCTCGTAGGCATGCTGATTGGGGGTGTATTACCCACCATACTAGCTACGTACCTGGAGGCTTCACTGGATACCACGGAACCCTATCGCATCGCTCTCCTAGGTACATCGTTCTGTACCGTGTTTTCCTTGTGGGCTGTAACCCGATTCCGTGATGTCAGAGATGTCCCATCCCAGGCGCACGGATCTGCCCCGGATGTGTTTCCGGTATTGCCTATGAGTCTCATTGTCATGTTTGTCATATTCAGCCAGGGTGCCGTGGCCGTCTGTCATTCCTTCTGCAACGCTTACATGGACGAGCAACTGCAGCTGAGTCCGCAGTTCATTGGCACCCTGGGAGCGCTGGGGCAACTCTGCGCCGTGATCATTCCTATCGCGGTGCCCCGTCTACGCCAGCGTTGGGACAACGGCACGCTCTTAATCTTCGCTTCTCTGGGCTCGGCCTTAATGCTGGTACCCTTATTCTTCCTGGAACACTGGCTCGTGGCAGGTTTGGGACGGATGGGCGTGATGGCTATGGCGGCCATCTGGATGCCGGTCATCCAAATATACCAGATGGAAATGGTACCCCAGTCCCGCCGCCCCCTGGCTTTTGCGCTACTATCCATGGCCCTGGGCATCAACTACGGCATTCTTAGCTTCTTTGGCGGGTACATCATCACGTTGTGGAGCTACTCAATACTGTTCCTGGTGAGCTGTATCATCACCCTGGTGGGTAGTCTCATCCTGTTGCTGGTCATGCGCCGACCCGTCATGCAGCCCCAATATGCACACTGACGGTCCGTCTCCGTGCGCGTACTCTCCTACGTACGCATGCCCTCGGCAGACATGATCCACGCGTATCCCCGATAGGATGGGGATGATAAGAATTAGGATATAAACAATGTTGCCTCGCACATTACAACACCCGTGAAGGAGTAGTAAGGCATGAACGAATTGCAGAATAAGATCTGCGTCATCACCGGGGCCGGCACCGGTATCGGCAAAGGTATTGCCCGGCGTTTTGCGCAGGCCGGAGCCACGCTGGTCCTGGCTTCACGCTCGCAGGCCAATCTGGACGAGGCGGCGCGGGAAATGCGCACACTGGGGGCCGAAACGATGGTACAGACCGTGGATGTGAGCCAGGAAGCATCGGTACTAGCCCTTTTTGATGCAGTGGAAGCCCGCTACGGACGTGTAGACATCCTCATCAATAATTCCGGGGTATTTGACAACGGGTCTTTCCATGAACTGAGTCTAGCGACCTGGCAGAAAGTTGTGGACGTCAATTTGACGGGCTGTTTCCTCTGTGCCCGCTCTGCCTACCGGATCATGTTGAAAAACGGTGGTGGGCGCATCGTGAACGTAGGCAGCATTTCCGCCCAGATGTGCCGGCCCAATGCAGCACCCTACAATGCCACCAAGCACGCACTGGTCGGCCTGACCAAATCCATTGCGCTGGAAGGTCGGGACCACAACATCGTGGGTAGTATGTTGCACCCGGGCAACATATTGACGGAGCGCAGGGCTGCCAGTGCCGAAGCTACAGACCAGGAACCCATGATGAGCGTGGACGAGCTAGCGGAAACTGCGCTGGTTATGGTCATGCTGCCCCTGCATGTAAACGTGCTGGAAACCATCGTCCTGCCGACCACCCAAGCGTACGTGGGGCGCGGCTAGCCCGACACCGCTGAAAACCAACCTTGCATAGGAGGCTGCTTGACTGGCAGTCCGGGAGCAGGACGGATAACCGGGGATGGATGGCGTGGGGCGCGGACTGACGCTTTAATGGCCGTGCAAGACCGTACTTTTACCGCTCTTGAAACCCCAGCCGTGGGGCATCCTTTGCAGTCCCGGGAAGGCGCAAACCTGGATTTCCCGGGACTGGGAGGAACCGGTAAAAGCACCGCCTAGCTAGGCCAGATGCGGTTCAACTTTTGCGGACCTACTAAGGTTCTGGACAAACTCACAACGGAGCTGGATCCCGGCAACGTCCGCAAGAGACTTGAACGCAGCAGGTTTTGCTATTGCCCTGACTATCCATAACATGAGCGTGCCCGACAAATCGCGTGACTTTAGAGAGTGTGTTTATCGTGGCGAGATACCGATCGACACGTTCCGTCAGCTCAACCTAGATTACGGCACCCGGCAGGTCCGGGTGGAATGGCGGATAAACGGACAGTAGGCTCAACCGCGCTGTGCCCGAGCCGGAATTGGGATCAATGAAGGCTTGCCCGCGGTGCTACCTGCCCGAGCGATTGCAAGCTATTGGTATGGTTCTTTAGGGGCGCTAGCCCACCCGACCTGCAGTGGACTAGTTCAGAGCGGCTTGCATAGTGCCGGGACAGGACGCGACAGTACAGGGGTTGGAACCTACTCTACGGGGTCGTCCTGAATCGTTACACGCGCTGCGCCATACGTTACTGAATCCTGAATGCAGGTGGCTCAGGCATGAATTTGTTTTGCCACGGGACAAAGGACCTGGGTATGCCTTGCTCGCCAAGGCATACCCAGGCGGCTATGCTGTCATTCGCGAATCCTAGGGCTGTGTGCTCCACGGCTAAAAGACGTGTACCTGCCCAGAGCGCGCCGACGCGTAGATGCCTTCCAGTAGCTCGTTGAGGTTCCGCCCGTCTTCAATAGTGATGGTCATGGCACCGTCATGCAGGATGGCTGCGATCCACTGATCCATGGGCATAGGAGCGGGCGCAGGCAGAGACTGGGGATGCCAAATGCCATCCATGCCATCCGCCTGCAGCTGCTGGCTTTGCAATTCAATTTGACCCGTCCGCGCGTCCCAGCCCAGGAAGCCCTCCGTGCCAAAGATTTCAATGCGGTTAGGGCCGGCTGCTTGGACCCAGGATACATCCAGGATACCCAGTGCACCCTGCGCAAACTCCACCAGCGCCACCGCCTGATCATCAATATCGTACGCGCCGGTGAAATTCTGTACTTTCGCTACCACACTGGTGGGAGGGCCTAGGAACCAGCGCATCACATCAACGGTATGGCAGCCGAGATCGAATAGGGAACCGCCACCCGCTAGTGCGGCATCGCCGAACCAGAGACTGCCCCCCTTGAACCAGCGGCCAAGAGCCGCACTGTGTGCGATACGTGCCCGCATCATGGTGATCCGGCCCAGCCAACCCTCATCCAGCACCCGGCGGGCGAACAAAGTTTCCGGCCGTGTGCGGCTAGGCAGCGAGATCATGAACTTGACACCGCTGTCCTTAACGGTACGGGTAACGGCTTCGGCCTCGGCCAGAGTAACGGTCAGCGCTTTTTCAGTGAAGATGTGCTTCCGGCTTTGGGCGGCAGCAGAGATAACGTCCCGATGGATGTTGGTGGTAGCGTTGACCACGACGGCATCTACATCAGCGCGGGCCAGGACACGATCCAGGTTGCCATCGTAGGGCACGTCCAGCCACTGGGCCGCTTCCTGGCCCCGGGATTCCATATCGTCCCATACGCAGGTGATCCGGGCTTCCGCATGGTTCCGGATGTGCTGCGCGTATCCACGCGCGTGGACATGGGCGAAGCTGAGCATGGCAATATTGAGCATAGTCTGTCTCCGATGGCGGAGTGTGTTGAGCAGAGGTGCACGTCTGCCGGCTGTATAGGATGGCGGGGTTTGTTCCCCGTCCTATGCAGGTACAGTGAGCACAGGTGAATGGCCATTATCACTGATCATGGGAACCGTGCCGAATCCGGCAATAGCTTCCAGTTACGGATGGAGACAATCCGGGAAGACCTGCTTGCAAGTACAATACAAAGGAGGCCGCAAACGGGTTGTCGGGATCATTGACTGACAACAAGGTTTGCTATTGTCCATAGGTCCAATACCGCACAAGGCGCCATTATGCATATCACTGACATTACCTACCAACGTTTTACCTATATGTCCCAGACCGTGCGCGATGCGGAAGGGCACGGGCATCCGGGACCGGAACATGAGGCAGTCATGACTCTCATGACCCTCCATACGGATACGGGTGTGGAAGGTCATTACTTGGGAGGTATCAACGCGGATGTGGTGAATGCGCATGTAAAGCCCCATATTGTAGGCGAGAACCCTCTGTATCGAGAGCGCATCTGGCAGAGTCTCAAAGAACGTCAGCGCCTGCATCTTGGTGTGCTTTCGGATCGGGTGTTGGCCGCAGTGGATTTAGCCTTGTGGGATTTGGCGGGCAAGGATGCCAATCAGCCCGTACACCGCCTGATTGGGGCTACCCGTGACAAGGTGCCCGCTTACGCCAGCACGATGTGTGGTGATGATCTGGAAGGGGGACTTGACACACCGGCGGCCTACGCCCGTTTTGCGGAATGGTGCATTGAGCGCGGCTATCCCGCATTCAAACTGCACACCTGGCAACCGCCTTACGAGGGGGCACCAAGTGTCCGGCACGACCTGGAGGCCTGCGCAGCGGTGCGCGAGGTCTATGGCCCCGAGGCCCACCTGATGCTGGATCCCTTTCACTACTACTCCCGCCTGGAAGCGTTGGCTCTCGCTAGAGGCTTGGAGGAACTGAACTACTACTGGATGGAAGAACCCATGGACGAGAACAGCATGTCGTCCTACGTCTGGCTCTGTGCACAGACATCTCTGCCCATCTGCGGTCCGGAAACCGCCGAAGGCAAAATGCATGTCCGGGCAGAATGGATCAAAGCCGGGGCCTGCGATCTGGTCCGGGGCGGTATTGGTGATGTGGGAGGCATTACTCCCCTGCTGAAAATTGCCCACTTAGCCGAGTCCTTCGGTATGCGCATGGAAGTACATGGCGGTGGTGCGGGGAATCTCCATGTCCTGTGTGCCATGGGCATTCCAGGCGAATACTATGAACGGGGCCTTCTGCATCCCTTCATTGATTTTGACGCGGTGCCGCCCTGGTTACAGGAAAGCGTGGACCCGATGGACGACCAGGGTTTCGTTCATGTATCGCCACGCCCGGGCTTGGGCCTGCACCTGAATCATGCCTATATTGAAAAGCATATCGTGTAAGCCAATACGGACACTGTGCCATCACCGGCATGAAGGACTTGTACCATGAAGATTGCGATTCAGGAACGGATGCTACCGGGTGCTTCATTGCCGGAACGGCTGGACTGCGCCGAAGCATTGGGGATAGAGGGTGTGGAATTGGGGATGGACGGGGTGTACGAACGGATAACCGAATACGAGCAGGCGTTCCAAGGCCGTAACCTTGTGATTGCGTCCGTTTGCGGTCAACGTTCGTTTGATTGGCTCGATCCCGATCCCGGCAAACGGCAGGCTAGTCTGAACGAAACGCGCCGTACCTTGGAATTCTGTGGCCATGTGGGTGCGGCCGGTCAGATTGTACCGCCTATTTTCGGACCACCGCGCCTGCCGGATCTGTCCCCACTCCGGACAGCGGAAGACCTGGAACGCGAGTTGTTGACGGAGATCGTAATTGAGCTAGCAGCCCATGCCCACGCGCATGGGACTGTGCTTTTCCTAGAGCCCCTAAATCGGTATGAACAGCATCTACTGCGTACCCAGCAGGATGGCATTGATATCATCCGGCGGGCGGGCGATCCACCCGGTGTGGCCCTACTCAGCGACTTCTTCCACATGCATATTGAAGAGACGGATACCCCCGCTGCGCTCCGGGCGGCCGGACACTATGTGGGGCACGTCCATGTGGCTGACAATACGCGGCTGGAACCGGGCACGGGTGACATCAACTGGCCTGCCGGACTGAGGGCTCTTAAGGACATCGGGTTTGAGGGCTATCTGGCCTATGAGAGCAGCGTGTCCGGGCCGGATCCACGCACCTCCCTGCTGCGCTCGGTGACGTTTCTGCGTGACACGCTTGCGTCCTTAGCCTGACTGGCAGCCTACCTCAGGTCAAAATCCGGTGGGGGAGCTTCCGGTATCCCAACCTCTTGGGGCCCGGCCCCAAGGTCTCCCCGGAGGACATAATTAGAAAAACCTAGGCTGAGCGGTGCCGGTTGAACACCATGATAGTCTCTGCGCGTGCAGCCCTGCTATATCTTGTAAAATCCGACCACCCCGGACAAGTCCTGCAACCATGTACGTGAGACGGGTTCGGCTGGGAAACCGTTCCAGCCGTGACATCCCCCTCCCTGACCTCGCAGTTGCGGTCAATGCTGCTGTCAGCTACCGCTGATCTTGTGACAGGGCCTGCAGATTTTTCATGGCCCGGCGCCGCGCATGCAGGATGGGCTCGGTGTACCCATTTGGTAGCGCGGTGCCCTGAAAGACCAGCTCCAAAGCCGCCTGATAGGCTTGGCTATCTTCCAGGTTGACGGACATGGGTGTGTAGCCCGGCGTATCCGCGTTCTGGGCGTCCACGACAGCTGCCATCCGGGCGAAAGTAGTGTGCACCTGGTCCGGATGGATAATACCGTGGTACAACCAGTTGGCGATGTGCTGGCTGGAGATGCGCAGTGTGGCCCGGTCTTCCATGAGGCCTATCCCGTTGATATCCGGTACTTTGGAACAGCCCACGCCGTCGTTGATCCAGTGCACGACATAACCCAGAATACTTTGGACGTTGTTGTCCAGTTCCTGCCGGATTGCGGTTGGTGAGAGATCTTCCGTCATAAGCGGAGGCGTCAGAATACTGTCCAGCGCAGCAGGTGCGCGGGTCGCCAGTTCCTGCTGGACTTGCGCTACATCTACTAGGTGGTAGTGCAGCGCATGGAGGGTGGCCGCGGTAGGAGACGGTACCCAGGCAGTGGTAGCACCCGCAGCGGGATGGCTTTGCTTGGTTCCCAGCATGGCGGCCATTTTATCCGGCATGGTCCACATGCCCTTACCGATTTGGGCGCGTCCGGCCAGACCTGCCTGTAGGCCCAGGTCCACATTCCGGTTCTCATAAGCAGACAGCCAGGGCTGCTCCCGAATCTGGGCCTTGGGCAGCATGGCACCTGCGTACATGGCAGTGTGGATTTCATCCCCCGTGCGATCCAGGAATCCCGTATTAATGAAGACCAGCCTTTCCCGCGTGGCCGCTATGGTGTTGGATAGGTTCAGGGTAGTACGTCGCTCCTCGTCCATGATCCCTAGCTTGATGGTGTTGGTCTCCAACCCCAGGGCCTGTTCCACCCGGGCGCACAAGTCTACCGTGGCGCCGACTTCAACGCTGCCGTGTAGTTTGGGCTTGACCACATAAATGCTACCAGTCCGGGAATTCTGTACCGTGCCGGTCCGTTTCAGATCATGCAGGGCGGCTAGACAGGTAATCATGAGGTCCAGAAAGCCTTCCGGAATAGCCTGTCCCGTAGCGGTCGTCACGCTATCCGTGTACATATGTAGTCCGACATTGCGCACCAGTAAGAGGCTGCGCCCCGGCAATGTCAGCGGACTGCCATCGGGTGCCGTGTAGTGGCGGTCCACGTTGAGGCGCCGGGTCATGGTGCGCCCATGCTTCTCAAACGTGGCTTCCAGTGCGCCTTTCATGATGCCGGTCCAATTCCGGTACACGCGCACCTTATCCTCAATGTCCACCGCTGCCACCGAATCCTCCATGTCCTGGATGGTGGTTACGGCTGCTTCCAGGATGATGTCCTTGAGGCCCGCCGGGTGGAGCTGACCTACTGGATGATCGCGATCGAACTGCAGCTCCACATGTAGATTATGATGGCGCAGCAACAAAGTGGACAGATGATCGTCTGTCAGGACGTGCCCCTGGTATTGGTCCGGGTTGGCTAAAACGGTCACATCCCCGGACGTAGAGACTCCTTCCAGATACCACAGACCGTTGTCCTGGGTCACGCGATAGATGTGGATATCCCGATGGGAACCGTCCCGCCAGGGAAAAATTTTGTCTAGGAACTGTTCGCCCCAGGTCACGACTGCCTGGCCCCGGATCGGATTGTAGGTATCCTCCCGGGCCCGGTCTTCCGTCTCCGGGATGACGTCCGTTCCATATAGTGCGTCGTACAGGCTACCCCAGCGGGCGTTGGCGGCGTTGAGAGCGTAACGGGCGTTGTCCACAGGCACAACGAGCTGGGGCCCCGCTACCTGGGCAATCTCGGGATCCACGCGGGTGGTGGTAACCGTGACATCATCCACCGGAGACTCCAGATAGCCGATTTCCGCCAAGAATTCTCTCTGCTCCGCCGGGACGTGCCCTTGCCGGTACCATTCGTCAATAAGATATTGCAGCTCGTTGCGTCTTTCGAGCAGCTGCCGATTCAGGGGTGCCAGATCATGTACGAGGCGGGATAGGGAGTGCCAGAAAGAGTCCGGATCAATCCCGGTACCCGGTGCGATCTCATGCTGGACCAGGTTGTACAAACGTTCATCAATACGAAGGCCGTGACGCGTGATGCGATCGTACATGTGGCTACATACTCTCTTATAGTTGTTTGCTATCTATGGTGCTGCCTGACGTTGGCCGGATGCCTCTACACTGGTCCGGTGGCTTGTACTATCACCATGCTTTCTCCCTGGGTGCTCAACGTTAGGAAGAGAGAAGGGATACTATCAGGGTATGCTGAATGTACCACATGATACTTTAGGGCCCAAGGTTGCTCTGCTCTTGGTGTCCGTAGGACGTGGCATGAGCAGAAGAATATGTACTTCTTCCTCTAGCGCGGTACCTTTGATCTACACTCTCTACAGCCCCCACACTAGCTATATTCAGGGAAGGTAGCCTTCGGGTAATAGCGTGTAGGTTTCAGGTAGCGTCGGGCGCTACCTATCTGACTATCTGAACACCTCCATGGAGTAACTAGATACACCCGGGACTAGTGTTCAAATCTACCATGACGGTGATGGCAGCCGCTTTGGGGAATCGATAGGACACAGTCCTCCAGTATCAGAGTGGCCACGACGACAGAATACAGGACAGGAAACTTGGATCCGTGATACGCTAGTGGCAGCGGCAGGCATTATGAATTCGCGGTGTCTGGATGGCGAGGCAGGGAGGCGGTAGTATAATGGCAGAGCAGTCTTCCTCCTGGCGCCTACTGATAGCAACAAGTAATCAGGGTAAAGCCGAGTCATTGCGTCGGTTCCTGCAGAATATACCTCATGATCTCATAGATCTGGATGCGGTGCCGGCATGGACAGAAGTGGAGGAATCGGGTGCTACGTTTGAGGAAAATGCTTGCCTTAAGGCCCAGGGATATGCCCAGCAATCCAATCTGTTGACGTTGGCTGACGACAGCGGGCTAGAGGTTGATATTCTGAACGGTGCACCAGGCGTGTACAGTGCCCGGTATGGTGGTCCCGGACTTGATGACAGACAGCGCTGTGAACTGCTGCTACACAAACTTCAGACCGTTGCCCCATCAGAGCGGCAGGCCCGTTTCGTGTGTGTTGTAGCCATAGCCACGCCCGCGGGGCCCTGTTATACTTTTCGGGGCGAATGCCGGGGACATATTGCGTGTGCTCTACGGGGCACGCATGGGTTTGGCTATGATTTTGTTTTCGTGCCTACTGGCAGTGACTACACCTATGCAGAACTCACACCGACTATGAAGGACCAGACCAGTCACCGAGCCCGGGCGATGCAGGCAGCACGGCAGTTTCTGATACGGATGGATGGAGAAAAACTGTAGCCACGTGCTGCAAAACGTAGATCCCGGGACATGCACAGAGTATCCGTTCTGGGCATGTCGGCAGTGTGTCCTCGCCTTGCCCCCCCCCCCGAGAAATACCGGGATAGAAATTCTATAGAAATTTGCGGTTGCTTCGTCTGCCCTAGGCTGACGCCAACTGACTGCCGTCAATCTGTAGTGGGCGGTACGAGTCATCCGCCAACAAGAGACAACAAGAGATATGTAATTCTCCGCGACCTGATCGCGCATGAGATGCCGGATGTACTCGTGCATACCGCGTATGTGATTAGGGCCATCTCCTGCTTGGCCATCGCCTAAACATCGCCCAAATACTATTTTTTATTATTTGCAATGTGCTAGCAGGTACTCCTTCAGCACATGCTCAATGATCACGACTATGGTTGGGTCACAGGGCCCTAGAGTGCATCCTGCGCAGTCTGGCTCGATCGCCGCATTCTCCGGGCAAGTTGGGTAGAGATATAGCTCTCCGGCTGTAGTTGTCTAGTTGGACTCGAACCAGGTACTGCCCGCCATACCGCTTCCGCACTACTTGCGATCTACTGGCCTAGAGGATCGTTTTGTATGGCGTTACTAGTGTTGTCAGTTAGCCTGGGCATGCCTGTAGATGCATATCGCACGCCAGCATTCCTACTTCATGGCGGCCCTGCGTATCCGGCTTGTTTCGGTCTGCATCGTGTGGGAAGCCACTGGAATACCCTGGACGTACGAATGTGGTCCCGCCTAGGCTCAGCTACATCTTGGTAGGCACTTGTACAAGGTCCAGCTCTATCATCCGGATACCACCCACCATGGCTTCGTACCAGCCGAGTGTCACCGCTTGTTCCGTTGTCTATTGCTTACTCTTGGTGGCTCAGGAACCATGAAAACGTAACGCATCGGAGTATGGCCGTGCATCGGGGGCCGTTGACGGGGCAGGTACTGTCGGGTACGATCTGTGAGCCTGCGCGACCGCGGCTTACGTAGAACATGCACTCCAAGGGCTAGCCTTGAGTGCTTTTTTGATATAATGGAGCTAGGCATGGTTCCTAGCCATCTAGATGCATCGGGGCCTCCGCCTGTTTGCATGTGGAGCAGCAAAGTAGGTGTGAATATGATAGAATTGGAATCATGAGCATTGACCATAGTGATTTAATCGTGATGTATTCGGTACCTGGTCCGGTTTTCGGGTCCATGGCGCTGGTGCAAGCAAGTAAAAGGTGTGTACAAGGAAGGCAGGAGGGATGAGCAAAATGCGAGGTTTGATACGGTTAGGGTCCTTGCTGGTGGTAGTGTTCATGCTGGTGACGGCATTGACGATACCGGCGGGCGCCAAGGACGTGAAATGTCCCCATTTATGGGACAAGATCGTGATCGAGAATATCCAGGGGGTTGAACCGGTCAAGGTCTGGGATGCGGGGGATTTGCTATCGTACGGCGATGGCAAGGATAGCACGAAGACGCCGGTGGGCGAGTTGGACGTGAAGTTCCGGCCGTTGGCGCGGATGGATTTTGACGGGTATCGGATCACGGCGACGCCGAGTGAAGACGATCCGGGGACCTCCAAGGAGCTGGGTGTGAAAGCGATGACGCACTATGTGAGTCATGCGGCTGCGCAAGATACGGTCCGGCTGAATTTGGAGCCGGGGACGAAGTACTACCTGGAGGTCGTAGCGGTCAATGACGGCTTGGGCGATACGGAGTACGTATTGAGCAAGGCGCAGGGAACGCAGGACAACAACGCGGGCGTGACGTGGCTCAGTCCGCCGTTCCTAGGCAGATATACGAACCAGCGCGACACTAGTTTAGCTGCCACTGGGGATAGCAAGTTATATTTGCCCGATACGGCCGATCGCGATGGCGTTAAGACCCATCGGGGCACGCACTTCCTGGTATACCTGCAGGATCAGGATCTGCATCTTTTTAACTGGTTGAATCCGAGTTGGTTTGGTCCCTTTGACCATGAGTGGAAGAGGAGCAAGGAAGGCAAGGAAGGGGCGGACATACTGTGCATGGAAGACGATGGCAGCGTGGGTCGTTGCCCGAAGGATGCGAAAGATCGAGGGATCACGCACTACCGGGTCCAGATCTCGGATATAGAGACAGGTATGGTGGAGTATCAGCAGAATGTTGAGTTAGCACATGTTAATTCGTATAACTACGGGGCGTACTTCAACCTGGCGGACGGGACGTATGACTTTTCGGTGCATGCGGGCCGCCTGGATGGCACGACCTGGCGCCCGATGAGTGGGAAAGCGGTGGTGCGTTTTGACGTGACGGATGACTATCTGAAGTACAACCAGTCCTTTGGGGAGTGGGTGGAGATCATGGGTGAGATCCAGGATGGTCTGACGAACGAGGACGACTACGAAGCGTGGTTTGATGATTCGCCGTGGCGCTATTACCAGGATCGGATCGGTGGTCGGGATGATGCCACGGATGTGCGGCCGAAACCGGATGGCACGGCGTACACCAACAAATACGAGCCCTGGCCCACTGAAGAGTTTCAGAGGAACGGGGTGAAGCTGATTGCGTACCTGAATATTCAGTATGACTGATTGGACAACAAGACCAGTAGGTAACCAAGTAGGAGGAGACGAGATGAAGAAATGGCAACAGCCTCGGCTGAGCCGGGTGGCGGTTCCCGCGACCTTGCGTGGGAATGGTCCTTGCCCCGATAACGATGGGGGCTCGGAGGCGATGTAGTTCGCCCCGTGTCCCGGATGCTGGGACACACTCCACGTTGTATAGCAAAGCTAGACCCCCTCCTAGGAGGGGGTCTAGCTTTGGGGGCAGGGTATATAGTCCTATACAGGGCAACTAACGCATGGGCAGAGAAGCACCCCATCTATCCAGGATAAGGTTCACCTTCCATAGTCGGTGCGGTGAGGTTACTTTGGATATACGTATTACATCTCATGACAACGGTGAGCGCTATACCCGCCCCGAGCAAGATGACTCTACTAGCTCTCCTATATCCGTCTGTTTCTCTGCACTGGCAAGACATAGTCTTCTTATAGGGCAGAAGTGAAATAGACCCCGGTCCACACTGCATATTTGGACTAAGTATCATGCCCCAATAGCCACCGTGGTGGATATATAGTAGTGTTCCGGAATGGAATTGATGGAGGCGAGCTATCCCGGATTCGCTACCACCGTTTTACCGTCCAAGTCGGTGATATCTAGATATCACCATTCGCAAGGGGTAGCGGAAAGGGGCGTGGTGGTATGCATGGAGCTTCAGCGACTCAGACGGGCCAGGGCTTCCGACCGCACCTCAACAGGTAACGGACCGGACTGGACAGCCTGTACGTTTTCTCGTACGTGATCCAAGTTGGTGGTTCCGACTATTGTGGAATGTACGTGAGGATGGGAAAGGGTCAGGCGTAGCAGGAAGGCAGTGCGGCTTTCTCCGGGTGACCGTAGGTCATCCAGCTTTGCTTCACGAAAGCCACGCCACTGGCCGGTGGCCCCCGTCCCGATATTGGGTTCGCCCAGGGCCACGCCACCCCGGATGATAGTGCCCACGTTCTGCTCGGCCACACGGGTGATCCAGTTCTCATGTTCCCGTTCCAGGCCTGAATAGGGAATCTGAAACACGTCAAACACGTCCCACTCTAGGAATGTCGGCAGGTGCGGTAAGGTGGTGGATACTCCGATCCAACGGACCTTACCCTGCTGGCGCATGTCTTTCAGGGCAGTCACCAGATCTCCGTCTAGGCATTCTTGGACAGAGGGGTTGTGCAGTTGCATGATATCCACATGATCGCACTGCATGCGTTGCAGACTCTCATGCAGGCCGCGGAACAGATTCTGGCGTGTCCATATGTGACCCTTAGATGCGCAGCCGCATTTGGTAGCTAGCACGTAGCTGTCGCGCCGGTGCCGGATGTAACGACCAATCATTTCTTCACTGTTGCCATAGTCGTTAGCCGTATCAATGAAATTGATGCCGGCGTCCAGCACAGTGTTAAGCAGCGTGCCAATCTCGTCGTTGGACAGGGGGCGGCGATGCCCCGCACCGAAGCCCAGGCGAGTGACCTCAAGCTGAGTGCGTCCCAAGAGGGTGCGGGGCAGGGGGGTAGCAAGAGAAGTCATGGTGTGTAACCTGTAGATAATGAATGAAATGAAACTGCACCGGGGGACATGAGGATTGGCCCGAGTCAGGAAGCCCTGGGTTGGGACAGAGCCCGTACTACCCGGTCTGGCGTGAAAGGAATGTCGTAGAGGCGCACACCGATAGCATCACGGATGGCGTTGGCTAGTGCGGCCGGTACGGGGCATATGGCGGCTTCCCCTGCCCCCATGACCGGGTAGCCATCTCGCCGGATCAGGTCCACGTGAATGGGAGGCACCTGGGTAGCACGTAGGATGGGATAGGTGTCCCAGTCCGTGGACGTGACTCCCCGTTCGTCAAAGCATACTTCTTCCCATAGCGTCCAGCTGGCGGCTTGCATAAAGCTGCCCTCCAGCTGGGCACTGAGACCGTCCGGATTCACGATATGACCCGCATCGGCAGCGATGAAAGCCTGCTCCAAATGGATGTGCCCGCATACCGGATCCACGGTCAGGATCACTCCGACAGCAACGTACGCCTGCAAATGCTTGTAGCGACCATACGCTAGGCCCCAACCCCGGTGCGGCACTGATGAGGTTTGATGCCGATTATACCAGTTCATGCGTGTCACGAGCTGCCGTATAACGGCCTGCCCCCGGGGATCATCCAAGTGTTGAAGACGGAAAGTTGCCGGATCCTGGCCTACCTGCTGGGCTAGTTCGTCCATCATGGATTCAATGGCGAAGAGATTAGCGTAGGCTCCCAGCGAACGCATGGATGATACCCGCAGGAGTGCATTGGGCAGAAAACGCTTGACTGTCACTGCATCGCGGATCCGGTACTGGGGAGTGCCATTGCGGTGTAAACCCACATGCCGGCCTTGACTGGGCCGGGACCGGGGGGGTGTGCGCGGCGCGGCCCGCTGCCAGGCCGCTAGTAGAGTTGCTTCCCCATCCGCCGCGGCCGCGGGGCGTCCCATATGGGTGTGACTCCAGATATCCTGGCGCCAGTAATCTACCTGTGCGTTCGTGTCTAGGCGGGCCGTCACTGCTATAACCATGGCGGTACCGTAAGGCTCGTAGAGAAACTCGTCCCGCCGCGACCACTGCACCCGGACTGGACGCGCCGGCACTTTCAGGGCTAGTAGGCAGGCGTCAAAGGCTGCATCATCAGCTCCATTGTGGCCGTAGCAGCCCGGCCCTTCCCGGTGGATGACGCGTACCCGATCCCAAGGCAGATCCAGGGCCTGTGCGATGGCTTCACGCAGTTGAAACACGCCCTGGCTGTGGGACCAGACGGTCAGGGTACCGTCGGTGTATTGTGCCATCCCACAGGAAGGGCCGAGGGCGGCGTGCATGTGGTAGGGACGACCGAAACGGCCATGCAGGGTGCGTTCGGGGATCTTGTGATCGAGCGGCGGAATCGGATCATCTACCGGTAAGCCATCCCGTACCAGGAAATCTTGACTGGGGGACTGCTGCATGAGTGCGAAGAGATGCTCTTGGGTTGGCAACCGGGTGTCCGTTGTCCATTGACAATGAGCTTGTAACGCGGCTGCGGCCCGGATAGCCCAATCTTCCCGTTCACTCAGGACGGCCAGAAAATCGCCGTCCCGCACCATCTGCACACTGTCATGCCAAGGAGCGAGCCTCCCGGTATCCACGGCTACCAGACGTGCATTGGCATAGGGGCCGCGGATGATGCGACCATGCAACATGCCGGGCAAATCCATATCGTGAAGAAAGCTCGGCTGACCACGTACCTTGCGTTCAATGTCAATGCGCGTGACCGGCTGTCCCACTAGCGTGTACTGCTCATGAGACTTGGGCGCGACGACACCGCTCGCCTGAACCTCTAAGGGCTGACCGGCCAGCAATTGCCAGTAGGACATCTGGCGGCCACTCGCTGCATGCCGGATCTGACCGGCGTGGACCTGCAGTTCCGTCCAAGGCACGTCCCATTCTTCGGCGGCTAGCGTCAGCAGATGATAGCGCACCTCGGCCGCGGCCTGACGCAGAGCTCCACCCGACATTTCCAGTGACATACTGCCCGCGGTGGTGCCTTCATTCGGGGGCCGAGCCGTGTCCGCTGTGTGAATCCGGATCTGAGCCATGTCGGCATCCAGTTCCTCGGCTACTACCTGTGTCAGAGCCGTAGTGATGCCTTGTCCGAGTTCCACTTTGCCTGTGAAGACATCAATCACACCATCTATGCGGAATTGAATCCAGTCGTCCAATTCCGGGCTATGTTGGAGTGAAACCGGCAGGTCGCCGGGAGGGAGTGGCGAGAGCGCAATGTGATCGTCCGACCGCACGACTTCCGTATAGATTGGCTGGCTAGATGTCTGGCCGGAGGCGCGCCAGATAGCACGCACGACCCGGTTGTATACACCACAGCGGCAGAGATTGTGCGCGATAGCTTCCCTGATTGTCGCTTCGCTGGGGCGTGGGTGACGGGCTAGCAAGTCCTTGCCTACCATGAGCATACCTGACACACAATACCCACACTGGATGGCGTTTTCGGCGATGAATGCCTGCTGCAGCGGATCCAGAGAACCCGATGGTGCCAGTCCCTCAACGGTAGTCACCTGCTGTGTGCCCAGTTCCCCCACCGGGAGTTGACAGGAAGGAACCGCCACACCGTTGACTAGGACTTTGCAGGCTCCACATTGCTCTAGTCCACAGGCGTATTTGGCGCCTTTCAGTCCTAATTCCTCGCGTAGGACATGCAGTAACGGAGTGTCGGGAGCGGCGGCCGGGGTATACGTTTGGCCGTTGACATCCAGGGTTAGAGGCAGGGATGACATGAAGTGAGAGGTCCTAGTGACAAGAGCGCGTCAAGTCACGCGCACGAACTTTTGTAGACGGGCATTAGCTTGCACTTCGCCCACGTACACAGCACCGTGTGAATCCACCCAGATCCCATGCGGGAACGCCACAAATTCTCCGGGTCTGTCACTGGTGGTGCGACCACCCCACTGGGACAGCAGCTGACGGTCAAAATTGTAGATGCTGATCTGGTGGTCTAGCTCAGCAATGAACACTACATCCGCAGTCGGATGAAAGTAGATGGTGTCCGGTTGGGCCAGATCCGTCCACTGGCTGAGGAAGTTGCCTTCCAGATCGAAAATTTGAATGCGGTTGTTTTCCCGATCACAGACCCAGACCCGAGCATACCGATCGATACGTACGCAATGGGATAGAGCAAACTGCCCCGGACCGTCACCCCAGGATCCCCAAGACTGGATATGTGTGCCCGTGCTCGTATACCGATGTACCCGGGCATTGCCGTAGCCGTCGGTGATGTAAAGGTCCCCGTTGGGGGCGATGTCCAAATCCGTGGGCAGGTTGAATGGATCCCCGTCATGTGTACCGGGCACATGCGGTGTGCCTAGAGTCATCACTAGTTGGCCATCCGGGGTGAATTTACGGACACAGTGCGTATTGCGTTCGGTGCAATAGACATAATCTGCAGCATCAATATAGATGCCGTGGGCATCCTGGAGAATGTCTTCACCCCAGGAATCTAGGAAATTACCTTCGCGGTCAAAAATCACCATGGGGTGCTCAGAGCGGGAATAAACGTATACGCGATCCTGTGAATCACAGGCGACAGCCGGAATCCATCCGAAAGACCACCCGTTAGGAGGGTTGAACCAATTCTCCTGGACTTCGTACTGGTAATCACCGAATCCAAATGGCATAATCCATGTTTCTCCCACGCTGCATGATAGACCACGGGGTTCTTCCCTTGTAGGTGCGATCGGCTCCCGATCTATGCCCTATGGCCAGGATCCATCTGTCTATCAGTGTAATAGTACTTCTGCATGCCGCCAAGTGGCCTACAGCTTGTCGTATGTACCATCCGGTACCTTGAGATCGCAAGTGACAAGGATAGAAGGCCGTGGGCGCACGTGCCCAGGTACTGTATGCTCTAGTACGCTCTTTTTATCCCAACCCTGCACCCCCGGTGATACTGGCAGTAGAATTGTAGAGTTAGTAACGACTACGGGTACGGTCAGGTTATCAGGCAAGGAACCATACAGATGAAAGCTGATCTTTATCTCCGGAATGGCAGGGTGGTCACGGAAACCGATGTCTTTCACGGAGGTGTAGTAGTAACGAATGGCACCATCACCCAGGTTGTGGCCGGTACACCATCTATTGACGCGATGGAAACCATGGACCTGCAAGGGAAATGGGTACTACCGGGGCTGGTGGATGGGCATGTGCACTGCAATGAACCCGGACTTGAGGAGTGGGAGCGTTACCGTACCGTGACCCGGGCGGCGGCGGCAGGCGGGGTCACGACGATTCTGGACATGCCCCTGAACTCAACACCGCCCACGATTAATCTGGCGGAGCTGGAACGCAAACGTACGACCGTGCACAGTGAAGCCGTGGTTGATTATGCCCATTGGGGGGGTCTGGTTGACAACAACCTGGCGGACCTGCCCCCGTTGCACGCTGCGGGGGTGATTGGCTTCAAAGCGTTCATGACATATGCGCCGAATTTTCCCCGTGTGGACGACGATCTGATTCATGCCGGTATGGAGCAGATACAAGTGCTCGGTAACCTGATTGCTCTTCACGCCGAGAATGAATATGTGACAGCCTATCAGGCCCGTATCCTGCAGGCGGCCGGACGGTGCGACTTGGCCGCTTGGCCGGCATCACGTCCGCCGTTTCAGGAACTGGAGGCGATCCGGCGTGTACTGTACTGGGCCCGTGTGACAGGTGCTCAACTCCATATTGTGCATGTGTCCATCGCCGCAGGCGTGCAGGCAGCGGCCCAGGCTAAACTACAGGGCGTCAACGTGACCGTGGAAACCTGTCCCCATTATTTACTGCTCGATCTGGATGACTATGAACGCATCGGACCCAGAGCCAAGTGTGCACCGCCGATCCGCAGTCGTGACCAGGTAGAGGCCCTGTGGACATGTGTGCTAGCGGGACTCGTGGACACAATCGGCTCTGATCACTCGCCCTGTACGGTCCCGGCCAAGGAAATTGGATACACGGACATCTGGCAGGCGTGGGGCGGCATTGCCGGAATTCAAACCATGTTACCGGGACTACTGACGGCAGGCGTACACAAACGGGGACTGGCACTGCCGTTGCTGACGCGTATGGTCGCGGCGAATCCCGCTCGTGTCTTTGGTCTCTATCCCCAAAAGGGTACGATTCAGCCCGGGAGCGACGCAGATCTGGTGGTTGTAGATCCCGATCGCTGCTGGACCCTGGCGGACGACGATCTGTACTACCGTAATCGGCACAGTGCTTTTACCGGTTACACATTCCGAGGCTGTGTGGAACATACCTTTGTACGGGGGGTGAGTGTTTATGAACAGGGTACAATCACCGTGGAACCTGGCTTTGGTCGGCTGTTGATGCGGCAAACTATGCCTAAACATTAGAACAGTATGTAAGGAAGTCCTGTATGAATCCCTTCGGTTTTACTCGTAGCCATACGGCACGCAACTATGCCCTTGTAACACCGGAAAGCCAGGTACCCGCTGCCCTACCTCACTGGACGGACACGCGTGGCATCATCCTGGTTTCACCGCGTATGGGCGCCCGCTTTACCCAATATAGTGCACTCATGACGACCGGCGGCACAGCCGGTC
The DNA here is from genome assembly GCA_965116185.1 of Caldilineaceae bacterium. Lineage (GTDB taxonomy): Bacteria > Chloroflexota > Anaerolineae > Caldilineales > Caldilineaceae > Bin34. The sequence goes on along the minus strand of OZ220492.1, from coordinate 3,281,867 downwards.
CACCCCTACCAAACACCCAAAGGTTTATCTTTGCGGAACAGGGTCGGCTGCAGCTTGAGCTGGAAGGGTATAACCACATCTTGGAGCCGGGAAGCTTCGCCTACATGCCGGCGGATACCCCGCATGCTCTGACGGCAGAGAGTGCGTGCCGCCTGACGGTTTTTGAGAAGCGCTACCAGGTGATGGGTTCTGTGATGCCTCGGCCCGTGATCGGGTGCGAACAGGACGTGGGAGCCGAGCCCTTCATGGGCGATCCGGATGCCATGCTCAAGACTCTGCTGCCTACGACCCCGGAATTTGATATGGCTGTGAATCTGTTCACCTTCGCGCCGGGGGCTGCCTTGCCTCTCGTGGAGGTGCATGTCATGGAGCATGGCCTGCTTATGCTGCAGGGTCAGGGTATTTACCGGCTGGATCAGGACTGGCATCCCGTCCAAGCGGGGGATGTGATTTGGATGGCTCCTTACTGCCCCCAATGGTTTGCGGCCGTAGGTAAGGAGCCTGCCCGTTATCTGTACTACAAGGATGTGGGACGTGATCCATTGGCGGATCAGCCGTGAAGCAGGATATTAGTCTCAACCCTAAGCGCCTGCTGGGCGAGATCGAGGCCATCAGCCACTTCAGTGACGTGCCCGCGCCTGCGGTGACGCGTATTCTGTACACTCCCACCGACATGGCCGCGCGGCGCTATCTCAAACAGCTAGCGGATGCAGCCGGCCTACCCTGGCGGGAAGACGCTTTGGGCAATTGGTTTGTTCGTCTGGAAGGGACGGAACCGGCATTGCCGGCGGTTGCCACCGGTTCACATATTGACGCGATCCCTTATGCCGGGCGCTATGACGGCGTCGTGGGTGTGCTGGGCGGCCTTGAGGTCTTGCGTGCCCTACAAGAAACGGGTGTCACACCGCGCCGCAGCCTGGAACTGATCCTGTTCACGGCGGAAGAACCTACTCGCTTTGGTGTGGGGTGCCTGGGGAGTCGCGGCATGACGGGCCTTATGCCCTGGGAGGATATGTGCACCCTGCAAGATGCTGCCGGCATTTCGCTGGAGCAGGCCCGCACCGAAGCCGGCTATACGGGCGAGCTGGCATCGGTAGTTCTGGCGCCTGACACCTATGCCTATTTCGTGGAACTTCATATTGAGCAAGGACCGTTTCTGGAAGCGGCGGACAGAGAAATAGGCATCGTCACCGACATTGTGGCCTCCACCACGGTTCGAGTGACCCTACATGGTGATGGGGGCCACGCGGGGACCGTTCCCATGCCGGAACGTAACGACGCGCTGGCGGCCGCGGCCGAACTGATTCTATTGGCCGAAAAGACGGCTAGTTTCCGGGCCCGCGGTGTGGCTGTGACGACCGTGGGCATGCTGGAAGTACATCCGGGGGCTAGCAACAGCATTCCCAGTCAAGTGAATCTAACCCTTGATGTACGGGCGCGGCAGATGCGGGTGCGTGACGCAATGCTGGAGACAATACACGCGGGATTGAAGACACTGGCCCGAGCGCGCCGGATCCGGTACACATGGCAAGTGCTTAACCACGATCCCGCGTGCCAGTCCGATCCCCGGATATTGGCCGCTATCACCCGGAGCGCCGAAGCCTTGGGTTATACCCATCTACCTCTGGTCAGCCGTGCTTACCATGACACGGTTTTCATGGCGCAACGCTTCCCGGCCGGGATGATTTTCATCCCCTGTCGCGCAGGTTACAGTCACCGGCCCGAGGAGTTCGCCGCGCCCGAACATATTGTGGCCGGAGTGGAAACCCTGGCGGCCACCCTCGTGCAGCTGGCCGCGCTGTAGACCTCCCATGAGGCGGAAACTCCGGTGGTCTGGCTAGCTGGGAGAGGGCGGTTGGGCCAGGCGTTCAGAACTAGCCGAAGCCCTGGGCCTATGGCTGCCAGGTCACAACGTCCCCGACACGGATTTCGCCCTCGTCCAGGACATCGCCCCAGGCCCCACCTCGCCACATGAGAGACATCTTGTCCTGCAGACCGGAGACAGCCTGTTCCATCTGACCACAGGGACGTGTTTCGCCTTGGAGACGTAGGCGAACATCACCGATACAAAGCACCTTGGCTGTGGAGTCGCGCAGATCCACACCGCTGATCATCAGGTTGGCTCGGCGTGCGGCGGGATCGAATGCCTGCTTAAGCTGGGTCTGCAGCAGATCCCAGACTTCTTTTTCAATCAGTGTCACCTGCCGGGCACCGCCAAAGTCGGCGTTACCCACGATTCCCTTACCGGCCACCAGCGCAGCCGAGCTAACGGATTTCATCGCGCCCCGTTTGGCTGTCTTAATCCAGATGGCTTCCAAGGCTCCCTGTGCCATGCCTATGCTCCTGCCTTTATGATAGTCAATGGTCCCATTCTAGCACTAGCCCTAAGGTATGGGGATTCGTGCGCCGGAGTTCTGCATAGGCGGCCGGCGCATCTTCCCAGGCGTACCGGTGAGTGATCAGGGGCTTCACCTGCAGGCGTTGGGTTGCCAAGCAGCGTAGAGCTAGCTCGTGATCCGAGGCCAACGTCCAGTAACCCGGGGCGTCCTCAACCTGGGGCCGTATGGAGTTATGGGCCCCGATGAGTGTCAAACCGGCCTTGTGGACATCCCGATAGAAATTGACATCTGGAGTGTTGCCGCGGGTACTGCCTAACAATACCAGGCGCCCTTGGGGCCGAATGATGGCAAAGGCTGTCGTCACGGCGTCGGGATGGCCTGTGGCATCTACCACGATCTGAGGTTTGTTATCGCTGCAGTGTTGCCGGATACGGTCCAAGAAGTTGCCTTTCATGAGTAAGGCATCATCTGCGCCTAGACGGTGGGCTAAGGGCAGACGGGCATCATGTACGTCCAAGGTCAGGACCGGTACGGCACCATTGAGGCGGGCCCACTGCATGGCGAGCAACCCTATAATACCCGCTCCTAACACGGCTACGCCCTCACCCAGTTCAATACGGGCCTTGCGAATGCCCTGCAAGGCGATGGCGGCCATATGGAAAAAAGTAGCTTCTTCACTCGCTAGTACCGCCGGGACTCGGTGGCACTGTGCAGGACGGACAGCGGCGATGCGCTGATGGGGAATGGGTACAGCGACGCGCTCACCCACCTGCCAGCCGGTTGTGGCACGGCCACATTCCACGATTTCCCCTACCGTACTGTAACCTGCTCCCATGGGATAGGCCCGGGACGTGTTCTCCAGGCCCATAAGGAAAGCCCGTTCCGTGCCGGGGCTTACAAGAGACTTTAGGGTTCGGATCAAGAGCTGATCCGGCTGGCATACGGGTAGTTCGGTCGCTACCAACTCTACCTGGCCGGGTGCTACGAAAACCACTTGCGTATTCAGAAGAGGCTTCACTGCATTTGTGACGGGACAGGGTCAGCATACAACAGCACACATCAAGATGCATACCGCGGGTGGGTATCGCCTGGGATTCGTGCCTGCTAGGAAATTGGCGATTGCCTGCGCTCAGCCGAGTGCAGGCAGGGCTGCAATATCCAGCTACAGGCCGCAGGGGTATTGCTATGCCGAAATGTGTGCCCACCCAAGCCTGCAACGACCTCGTGATGGCAATAGCATGACGTGCAAGCCGTTACTGCATTACGCGCAAGCAGCCTCCGCAGCGAAACACCTGGATTAGCGTACACTAGCCCTAGTTGCTTATCGTTTCCTGCGTATATTGATAGCCATGACCCAGGTAGTGTACGACCGTCGGTACGTCCAACGCACAACCCGGATACTATTCCAAACCTTGCTGGTGACCCTGGCCGCATTTTTAGCCCGCTTCGTTGCCTTAAACCAGCATGCCATCTGGCTTGATGAAGCCATTAGCCTGGAAATTGTCCGTCGTAATGCACTGGCAACCCTATGGCCATTTCTGCAGCTCTGGGATGTCCACCCACCTTTTTACTACCAAGTTCTATGGGTGTGGACCCGCTTCCTGGGTGACAGCCTGTACATTCTGCGTATGCCTTCGGTCCTGTTTAGTGTTCTGACGGTGCCGGCGCTCTATCTCCTGGTTCTGTGGCTAACCCGTCGCCGCACAGCGTTCCTAGCTGCCCTGTTCTGTGCCCTGTCCCCTTTCCAGGTAGATGTAGCCCAGGAAGCACGTATGTACGCCCTGCTGACACTCTGGGTAGTTTTGGCCCTGATTTGCCTAGTGGCTCTACTGCGGGAGCCTAATCTCACGTCGGCACGTGGGTTCTGGATGGGCTTGGCTCTGTGCCAGGTGGGTGCTGCCTATACCCACAATGTCGGAGGCCTTTTGCTCACAGCCAGTCTCAATGTCCCGGTGCTGCTTTGGATCGGCATGGCGCGCCGCGGCTTTGTGTTTACAGACTACCCTGCCCTGAATACGCGCAGCTTTGCATTTAACTGGGTAACCACGCAGGTGGTAGCAGGTCTCATGTGGTTGCCCTGGGTAGGTGCGTTTTGGCAGCAGACGAGTCGTGTGCTGCAGGAGTTCTGGATCCCACCGGCGGACGTGTACAGAGTTTGGGGAACCGTGACCCGGATGGCGTTCGCGCATCTTCCCCTGTCACCGGAGGCCCACGCAGTGCCTACACTCTGCATGCTAGGACTGGCTCTGGTGGGTTGCCTGCGTCTACGCCATCAGCCCGTGCCCTTGACCCTTCTGCTGGCCGGTCTCTTGGTGCCGGTCCTGCTAGCCCTGGGGGCCAACCTGGTACAACCTCTCTGGCATGAGCGCAGTCTCAACTGGATCAGTCTGTTCCTGTACGTACTGGTGGCAGTCGGCATCGCGGGGAGTACGGTAGCCTCGGATACACCCAAGGCACACCATGGCACACCCGGGATCCGGATCCGGTGGCTGCAACCTAGCCTACAGACCTTAGCTGTCCTACTCTTGGCACTGTTGCAGGTATGGGGTCTGGGTACCTATTACCAGGAGGGTGAACGGGAGAGTTGGGGGGATGCGGCTGACCATGTGGCTGCATCAGCCCAGACGGATGACATCGTTGCGTTTCATGCCAACTGGGTCCAACTGCCTTTTATGTACCACTATGAACAGCTGGCCTCTGCGCCGAGCCTACAGCTAGTCCCGGTGCCGGAGGCCGTATTCACCGGTAAAGAAGCAGAACCCCGGATGACTCCGGCTCAGGTGTCATCCTTCACGGCCCAACTGGAACCGGAAGCCCGGATCTGGCTGGTGTATTCCCATGACTGGTATACGGATCCCGAGGGCCTGATCCCGGCAGCCCTGGCAGCTGACCGCTCCCGGATTAGCGTAAAGGAGTTCCCCGGAATTCGCGTTTTGCTTTATGTTCCTTGAAGATCTAGAGCAGGAGATACCCTGCGCCTGGTGTGATAGGCACAGAGTGGGGGCTACACAAGGGCCTCTGTTCTGGATATGGGCTACGGGTAGTCGTAGGCGACACGCAGTCGGATCGGTTCCCGGTGTTCCGCGGCCCAGTGCGATCTTCCCGTATGTCGGGAGTATGCGGAATTGCTCCGGCAGGAGATGGACATAGTCGTGATGGCCACCCACTTCCATAAAACATGCCACGTGGAATCCACACAGTCCTTTGTTTGTGCCTTCGTCCCAACTCCGACCGGTACGATCCGCAGACCTTGATCCGTGTAGTCTCAATGAACTGCAAGCGAAAAATGTTTCCCTATAGGAGGAAGCTATGACCCATCGCTACCGAATGGCGATTGACCTGAATGTCCTTGAACATCTCGGGATCAATCTTTACAGCAATATCGCCGCTGCCCTGACGGAGGTTGTGGCTAATGCCTGGGATGCGGATGCCGAGACGGTAGCCATTACTATCGATCCAAAGGGTCAATGGCTCCGGGTCAAGGACGACGGTATTGGGATGTCAATTGAAGACGTGAATACTAAATACTTGCGTGTCGGTTACCAACGGCGTCAGGCGAATCACACACATGGTCAGCGCACAGCCGCGGGTAGACCGGTCATGGGGCGCAAAGGTCTCGGCCAGCTATCCCTGTTTTCTATCGCGGAGGTCATCGAGGTTCACTCGGTGCAAGAGAACAAGGGACATGGGTTGTGCATGACGGTAGCCGGGATCCGCGAATCGGTCCGGAAGAACGAGCCATACTATAGCCCGGCTCCCATTCCGGACGTGGCAGTTTCCATCAAGCGTGGTACATGCATCCTGCTCAAGGATCTCAAAAGGCAGTGGTTGGATCAAGATACCAGTGCCTTACGTAAGCGACTGGCCCGCCGCTTCTCTGTTATTGGTGCTACGCATGAATTCACTGTCACCATCAATGATGAAGCGATCACCATGGCCGATCGCGGCGATCTGGCTGCTGTGCAATTTCTGTGGACTATCGGTGAATGTACGCCAGAGGGGACATCAACACCCGAAAAAATGGAACAGGAATCACTCCCACACCGGCTTGAGTCATGGGATGAGAACCGGTGTGTCCACGGCTGGATTGGCACGGCCCGGTATCCAAAACAGCTGGACGATCCGGACGCCGGAAACCTTAACGGTATTGTAGTCTTTGCCAGAGGACGACTCATTCACGAGAACATCCTAGAGGCAATAAACGACGGTAAGCTCTACACCAAGTATCTCACGGGCCGGATCGAAGCCGATTTTCTGGACTCGGACAAGCCTGACGAGCCTGACATTGCTACCAGCGATCGCCAACGGATTCAGGAGGACGATCCCCGCTATAAAGAGTTGGTGTCGTTTCTGCGCTCAAGCCTGGACCGGGTGCAATCGCGCTGGGACGAATGGCGCCAAAAGCACGAAGTCAAGGCAGCTGTGCAAACCTCACCAGCTCTGACAGAGTGGCTTAATACCCTGCCCGCGGGCTTCCAGGCGCATGCCAAGAAGTTGATTGCCAAGTTGAGTGCCCTGCCTATTGACAAGGAAGAAGACAAAAAGGACCTATATCGGCACGGCATTCTGGCCTTTGAGCGCCTGCGTCTGCACGGATCGGTGGAAGATCCGGTTGACCGCCTTGACAAGATTGATAAACTCCTGGAGTTACTCGGAGACAGGGATGATCTGGAGGCGGCCCTGTATCGTGACATCATCACCTCCCGCCTGGAGGTCATCAGACATTTTCAGAGCATTGAGGATGAGGATGCCAAAGAAAAGGTCCTGCAGGAGTTTTGGTTTGATCATTTGTGGCTGCTGGATCCGGCGTGGGAAAGAACAGCCGGCAGCGAATTGATGGAGAGACGACTCATTGAGGCGGATGTTTTGACGGATGATATGACGGAAAAAGAAAAACTCAGTCGCGTTGCTATCACCTACCGGACGTATGCCGGCAAACACATCATCGTGGAGTTGAAGCGAAGAAACCGCAAGATGAAGCTTATAGATCTTCAGGCGCAAGGCCAGACCTACGTGGACAAGCTTGAGAAAATCCTGAGACAACAAAATGAGGAGGAACCCAACATTGAGGTCATATTCGTTCTCGGTCAACCTATCCTTGAGGAGAAGGACAATCCAGATCGTCTCAAACACTCTATGGCTGCGGTGTCTCCAGGGAGCCGCATCGTATATTACGATGCGCTTATACAGGGAGCACTGAAAGCTTATGAAGAGTATCTTACGCAGAGTGCAGGTCTTGACCGTCTAGAAAAAATCCTATCCCAAATCTAGAGGATGTCACAGGCCATGATGTGGATACTGTCGCCAACTTAGGCGAGGGGAATCATGCTATCCTGCATTAGGGCCTAGGCAGTCTGCCACTTCTCCGGAGTCAGAGCACGAGGCGGGCTGCTTTATTGCTTCCGGCCCACACACGTGTCGGCGGTGTCTAGATCTAACCCTAGCGGTCGTCAGGATTTGCCTACACGAGATCCGGTAGGCTAGGTACCTTCGCGTTATTCCCCGCTTCTTGCAAACACTCCAGATTGAAGAATAAGGATAAGGCCGCGTTCAAGACACAGTTCCCACATTCATCCAATAGATCTACGAGATCCACCGTAGCAACACACAGGGTATGACCCAGCTATGGGACTTCCGTTCACTATCCAACCGTTTTGCCACCACTGTCTTGACTACTGTCTAGCACGAGACACCGTGAACCGCAGAATCAAACTGACGCTTATGTGTACAGACTTAAAATTTTGTCCCAAGTTGAGGCTAGACCCAGACCCGTGAATACCGACAGCACTACCAAGAAAGTGTATACCGCGGTGCATACGCGTTTGAATTGCTTGCGTAGTGGCTAGCAGATATCAATGTTAAAGAATATCCTTGAGTGCATGCATACGTGTACCAGGGGAGACATGTACAAGACCTGGATATCAAAGAAAGGAGTGTGTCCACGATACTCCTTGTCCTGGGCTGACACGTATACTTTGTGGATTTATGTTCTGCCACTTACGGAGTGATGATCTGTCATGTCTATTCAGGCCGTTCAGGAACAGTTTGGTGCCAACGCTCGTTTCTACGTTACGCATGAAACGCATGCTAGGGGTGCTAGTCTGACTCGTCTGTTGGAAGTTGTGCCCTGGGCACCCAACTGGCAGGTGCTAGATGTAGCGACCGGCACCGGCCATACGGCCTTGGCCGTAGCCCCCTATGTGGCCCATGTCGTGGCCACGGATATCACGCCGGAAATGCTGGATCTCACACGCGAGCAGGCACAGGTGCGTGAAATCACTAACATCACAGTGGAAGAGGCCCATGCGGAGGAACTGGACTATCCGGCAGCCCATTTCCATGGAGTCACGTGCCGCATTGCGCCCCATCACTTTACGGACATCCAGGCCTTCGTTGCCCGGTCCTATCAGATCCTTATGCCTGGCGGCTGGTTGGTCATCATTGACAACATTGTGCCTCCGGGGTTGCCCGGAGCATACGTGAATGCTCTGGAAAAGCTACGGGATCCCAGTCATGGCGAGTGCCTCAGCCATGAAGCTTGGCAGGATTGCCTGACTGTCCAGGGTTATCAAGTGGCACACCAGGAAATCCTCCCCAAGCGCATGAACTTCTCCAAGTGGGCCAGTCGCCATGGCAAGACGATGCAGCACTATCTGCTGGCATTACTGCAGAGTGCCCAGGGGGGCGCCAATGGCTACCTGCAGCCCCGGTGGGAAGATGGTGAGTGGACCTTTAGTCTGCAGGAAGGCGTCTATGTGGCACGTAAACCGTGATCTCGAACCGGGTGCGGAGAGGCCAGGTCTTTGCGGGCTATAATCAGGTGGCCGTTCACTCCATTGGCACCGTTATATGTCTACCCTGTTGCCTGGCAACGCCTTTGTTATCCTGGACCTGCAAACGATCCGGCGCAGCCGTGCCCGGGGTACGCGATACGAAGTGGTGATGCCTGTAGGCCGGAGTGAGATTGTCCGGATCACACCGGAAGTTGCGATCATGGTGAGTGCCCTGGGTTTCCCGAACCGCGCTGGATGCAGCTATGGTCACTGATGCGGACCACCTACTATTAAACCTTCCGGAGATGGCTGTGGCTGATGCACGAACGACCTGCCTCCCCGGTATGTAGACCTCCGCCATTACGCAGCACCTATTTACTTGGGTATGCGGACTGCGCGAATACACTGCTAGAATATCCGGGTTTCCCTACATTGGCAGATGTTGGATATCATCGGCTTTGGACCGGATTGACTCATGGTGGCTACGCGGTCCTTGACTACAGCTACATAGAGACTAGTCAGGCTCCGTACACTGTGTGCTCTGTCTATCACGGGTTTTCTGACTCATGCGCGACGAGGTGATGGCATTGACGAAAGGACTCTGATCGTGGTGCTGCGGAGCCACTGGATCGTGGACGCCGCCTGGGGGTATTCGCCTCAAACTGCTACCTGCTGTGTCACTCCTGTAGACTCTATTCCCGATGGAGCTGTTGCCCTACCGCGTTGAGTGTGCGGACCCTAACGGGACGGACTGTGCTGCTACGTTCCTGGGCCATTGTCAACACACGATTGCCCTGAGCGAGCACTCGGCAATACCAGGCGATAGGCTAGCTAGCTACTAACCAACAGCTTATGTAATGATGAGCTTAGAGCCAATGTATGAAAACAAAAAGGAGATAGTGGAATGACGACACTTGCTCATAGTCCTAGTGAGATGGATATCTACCTATTTGACTTACGTGGCTACCTACATCTGCCGCAGGCTCTGTCTGCTGCTGAGGTAGCGGATCTCAATCAAGTACTGGATGACATTCCGCCCATGCAGGTAGGACAATGGTATGGATACATCCATGCGCATCAGTACGGTGAAACGGATGGCCTGAACCTACAACAGATCTATGAAGCCGGGGCTCCCTTTGAGGGTCTAATTGACCATCCGTCGTGGATTGATAAGGTGCGCCACTTCGTGGGTGGAGCAGGCACGTTTGACTACAACCATGGGGATCTGTTCATTGACGAGAACTTCGCTAATTTCCGGGAACCGGGTGAGGCGATCGGTCTACACTCAGGTGGTCATACGGGAGTCAAGCGTACCCAGTTCCGCTTTTTCAATGGCCAGTTCCACTGTGGCCAAATCAACATCCTCATGGCCCTGGAGGACATCGGACCCGGTGATGGCGCGACGATGGTGGTGCCCGGCAGTCACAAATCCCATTTCCCCCATCCCCAGTTCACGCAGTATCGTATGCAGAAAGATGCGTCAGTGGATCAGGTGGAGGGGGCTATTGAACTCCATATGCAGGCAGGCGACGTGCTGCTGTTCGTTGATGCCATTTGCCACGGTTCAGCTAAGCGGATCACACCCGGTCGTCGTCGGATTGTGGTGTATCGCTACGGCCCTTCCTGGGGTACGTTCCGACACGGTTATACGCCATCTCCTGCCTTACTGGAGCGCCTGACACCGCAGCGCCGCGCGATTGTCATGCCGCATACGCTGATCCCACGGGAACCCAATCTGTTGGCTTCTTGAGATATACCGGCGGGTGAACCGCTGCTGCCGGAACCGTTCGGAATAGATCCGGCCTCTTGAGCCTATGAGCATACATACAGGAGCGACCAGCCCCATGCCAAGCGACAGGCAAGGGGCTGACAGCCTCGTGTGGTCGTCATGCGCAGACGTATGTGACAAAATAAGTATTATGTATAGCCATCTGGTCCTAGACAAATCTGATGTCTAGTTACTGGACGCGTTCCGTTACGTGACCCCTACAAGCCGTGGTTACCTATGCCGGAACCGGGGCATGATGGGGTGGTCGGATCTCCTTGCGGTGCTTCCCCTTCCCCACAGGATGCGGGAACCTGTACCCTACGGATCTATCCAGCAGGACATTCAGATCCGCTGTGCGCCAATGGCCTCCGTGTACAAGGCGAAGAGCGACTGACTGGCCGCCATGAATAGACGGTTGCGGTGGGGGCCGCCGAAGCACACATTGGCGCAGATTTCCGGCAGATGGATGCGCCCAATCAGATCGCCGGCCGGATTGAACACCTGCACACCATCGGTTCCGGCCCCGGCCCAACCGGAACTCGTCCAAATGTTGCCGTCCATATCGGCCCTGAAGCCATCGGCTACGGCCGGGCGCATGTCCACGAATTCCCGCCCGTGCCGCAGGGTGCCGTTGTGTACCTGCAATACACGAATATGGGCGGGCCCGTCGGGGTTGTGGGAAGTGGCGGTATCGCTGATGTATAGCAGGGATTCGTCGGGCGCAAAGCAGAGCCCGTTGGGTTTCTCAAAATCATCGGCCACCACCGCCAAACGGCCGGAATGGGGATCCAGACGGTATACGTTGGGGGGAAGCTCAGGCTCGGCCCGATCACCCTCATAGTTGTGGAGGATCCCGTACCCCGGATCGGTGAACCAGATGCTACCGTCCGAATGTACCACGACATCATTGGGTGCGTTCAGGCGCTTGCCCTGATACGAATCCGCCAGCACAGTGATGGAGCCATCGTGCTCGGTGCGCGTCACACGCCGCGTACGGTGTTCACAGGATACCAAACGTCCTTCCCCGTCCCGGGTGTGTCCATTGGCATTCTGTGAGGGCTGGCGGTAGATCGATGTAGTACCGCTCCGGGCATCCCATTGCAGTATCCGGTTGTTGGGGATGTCGCTGAAGAGTAGACAGTCCCGATCACCAAACCAGACGGGGCCTTCAGCCCAGCGGGCTCCCGTGAAGAGCCGTTCCACTGCCGCATTGCCATTGACATAAGCCTGGAAGTCGGTGTCTACTACTTCCACCGCGATATCGGGGTAACGGATCACGTCGCGGTCCCAGTCGCGCACCGCCACGGCTTGTCCTCTTGCTTGGCTATCCATGTCTTAGTCTCCTGTTCTGTGGCTCCCACGGGTGCCGGATCATGTCCGGGCTCCCGTTACCGGAGGTTGCGGAATCTACAGGCACTTAAGGTGCTATGCCATCGGCCCTATGGTAGATGTAGGTAATGATACAGTTTGATATCCGGAAGTCTTGGACCGTACTCCATATAGACGTTAGAAGCTCTGTTCGTTATACGGTGGGGTAATGGACTACCGCAGGTGTACGTATCCTGCTGCCGTTGCCTACCAGTGGCCTGTGCGTGTCAAGCTGTGGCTGTGGTGCGCCGCATGGTAATGCCCTGTTCACAGGGCTCCGGTTTGTCAGGCACGCCCTCATAGGGCATCCTGATAGCCAATGGGAAACCTGCCAATGCCAACTATGATGGACGCCACCGGATCCAGGATCTGTAAAGTAGGCGAGGCGTCCAAGTGGTGCCGTGTTCCTGTCCGTATGCCCAGCACAGGAGAAAAATTGGAACTATGTCAGCTGCATTACGTGCGGACCTGGAACAGCGGTTCCTGCGCTATGTCCAGATCGATACCGAGTCGCAGGAAGAATCGGACGCTGTGCCCAGTACCGCGTGCCAGCTGGATCTGTTGGAGCTGCTAGTGGTGGAACTACAGGCCATGGGGGTGACGGATGTGCACCTGACTGACTACGCCACCGTACTCGCCACTATTCCCGCCACCGATCCTAATCCGGCTGTGCCGGTCGTGGCTTTTCTCGCGCATGTTGATACAACCCAGGCGTTCCCGGGTCATGGGGTGAAGCCGCGGGTGCATAGATGCTGGGACGGCACACCCATCCCTTACCCGGATGACGCGACATTGGTGTTGACTACAGAGAATTCTCCGGATCTGGCTGGACAGTTGGGGTACGACATCGTCACGGCGAGCGGTACCACTCTCCTGGGTGCTGATGACAAGGCGGGTGTGGCCATCCTCATGAGTCTAGCCCAATATTTGATGACACACCGTGACTTGCGTCATGGTGCAATTCGGCTGTGCTTCACGCCGGATGAGGAAATCGGTCGTGGTGTGAAGCATCTAACTCCCGAAGATTTGGCGGCGACCTGGGCATATACGCTGGATGGCGGCGCCGTGGGCGAGATTTCCAGTGAAACCTTCTCCGCTGACAAAGCCCTAGTACGGATTGAGGGCGTTGCCACGCATCCGGGCACCGCGTTTCAGGAAATGGTGAATGCGGCGACGCTGGCAACCCAGTTCGTACAAATGTTACCGGCCCATACCCGCACGCCGGAGACCACACGCGAGCGTGCCGGGTTCATTCACCTGTACCGGATACAAGGGACACCCGCGGTCACGGAACTACAATTCATCCTGCGCGACTTCACCCAGGAGGGCCTAGTGGCTCACGGTCAGCTGCTGACACAGCTGGCGGCAACGCTGCAGCTAGCGGAGCCGCGGGCCCGGGTGACCTGTACTATAACGGCACAGTACCGGAATATGCGTCCAAGCCTAGAGCAAGACATGAGATCCGTGACGATCGCTTGTCAGGCCATGGCTGATTTGGGCATTGTGGCGCAGGATGAGCCTATTCGTGGTGGTACGGACGGTGCCATGCTGACGGCGAAGGGGGTGCCTACTCCCAACCTGTTCACCGGCATGCATGAGATTCACGGTCCCTTAGAGTGGGTCAGCCTACAGGACATGGCCCAGGCCACGCGTACCTGCTTACGCATTGTTGAGTTGTGGGCAGCCTAAACCACTGTTATCACGTGCATATGCCTAGAGTATTCAGCCCTTGACGGCACCTGCGGTCAGGCCCTGAATGAATTGGCGCTGGAAAATAATGTAGACCACAATAACCGGAACACTGATGATGGTGGCCCCGGCCATAATTAAGGCGAAGTCCCTTGTGTAACGGGACTGAAAAAACATCAGACCCACCACCAGTGGACGTAAGCTTTCCCGTTGCATGAAGACAAGGGGTAGTAGGAATGAGTTCCAGGCCCCGAGAAAACTGAAGATACCCAGTGTGGTCATGCCCGGCGCGGTTAGAGGCAGCATGACACGCCAGAAGACTCCGAGCTCATTGCAGCCATCCACGCGGCCAGCGTCTTCCAGTTCGCGGGGCAGGCTCTGGAAAAAGGCGCGCATGATGAAGATGCCGAAGGGGAGACCGATGGCGGTCTGAGGAATGATCATGGCCCAGTACGTGCCCAGAATACCGACATCCCGCAGCGTGTAGTAGAGGGGAATCATAATGGACTGGAAAGGCAGGGTCAGTCCCAGGAGAAATGTATAGAAGAGAACCTGGCGGCCCTGAAAAGCATGACGAGCAAAAGCATAGCCGGCTAGGGTGGACAGCAGTAGCGTGAAGCCGACAATGGGCACGGTGACGATTACGCTGTTCCCGAAATATTTCCCGAAACGACCTTGCACCCAAGCGTTGCCGAAATTCTGCAGGGTAGGGTTTCGTGGCAGGGACAGGGGTGTCTCAGCGATTTCCAGGGACGGCTTGAAGGCGGAAGACCACACCCAGATAAAGGGCAGTAAGCAGAGTATGGCCACTATGATCAGGAGTGCGTATTTGCCGAACGTCAACAGGTAGCGACTGCCCCGGTGTGAGGGAGTAGGGACGACCACAGTGTCGGACATAGGTATTGGTCACGCGGTCGCGTTGCTGCGTTCCCGCAACGTGATGAAGACATAGGAGGCAATCAGAGAAAGGGTGGTGAGCATCATGGTTAAGGCTGCACCGTAGCCGGCCTCGTTCAGTGTGAACGCCTGACGGTAGATGTAGGTAGCCAGCACGTCGGTGGCGTTGGCGGGACTGCCCTTAGTAGTGACGAAGATAATGTCAAAGACATTGAAGCCCCCAATCAGGGTGAAGGTCGTAAGCATGGTCAGGACCGGGGCCAGCTGCGGTATCGTTACATGCCAGAAGCGTCGGCAAGATCCGGCCCCGTCGATCATAGCCGCGTCGTGGAGTTCCATGTCAATGCCTTGGAGCGCGGCCAGCAGGATGACAAAACAGAAACCGAAATACGCCCAGAGCCCGGCCAGGAGGAGCGCGTAGAGTGCCCAGTCGTAATCACCCAGCCAACCGCGCGCTACCTGATCCAGTCCGATGGCACGCAGTAGGACGTTAATGGGGCCAAAGAGCGGATGATAGATCCAATGCCAAATAATGCCCACTACCACTGCGGCCAGCACAACGGGCATAAAGAACACCGTACGGAACAGGATGCGCCCGCGCACACCGCTCCAGACGAGATTGGCCAGGATCAGGCCGATGCTAACGGGCGTGAGGGTGCCCAGTGCAATCCAGATCAGGTTGTGGCGCAAAGACAACCACATCAGTGGATCGTCAAACATTTTCCGGTAATTGGCCGCGCCAATGAAGTTCTTAATGGGCTGGGCTCCGTCCCAGTCCGTCAGACTGTAGTAGATAGTGTTGCCGAAAGGCCACAGGACAAAAATCCCGTACACCAGGAGTGCAGGCAAGATGAACAGCAGAGGCAGGGTGCTCCGCCGCCAATGACGCCGGATGCGCGGGTGCAAGGTAGACATAGCTATGCCAAAGACGGCACGAGATGAGCAGCAGGCAACAAGGTTGGCCAATGGGAGGCCAAGCGCCCCTCCCATTGGCCCGTAAAGAGGCACAAGGCGGCTACTCAGTGAGGTTAACGACGTCCCCTGCCGCCATTGCCTCTTCCATAGCTGCCTGCAGTTCCGCTGCTATGTCCGCCGGGTCCTTCTGTCCCTGGAAAATAGCGGCGAAGCCATCCCACTGTACCTGGTTGAAGTTGGCTGGCACGACCACATCAATGTTGTAGCCCATGCTCTCGGCCTGGGTTCCAATGATCTCCAGAGCCAACACCAGCAGCGCAGGTAGGTCCAGATCCGCCGTGTTGACGGGATAGGCGGGTACCGCATTGATCGCAGTGACCCAATCGTGCCCCATCTCTTCGCTGATCAGGTAATCCAGGAACTCCAGTACTTCGTCCGGATGTTCGGTCGCGGAACTTACCACCCAGCCGGACCCGATGCCGCCGGGCACTACGACGGGATTGCCGTCAATGGCGGGTAGAAAGAAAAAACCAATGGGTTCCGTGGTGTTGTCCGGGTTGGACAGCGCTTCCACCAGCCAGGTGCCGCTCGGCAGCATGGCAGCCTTGCCGGTCTGGAACAACGCCAGTCCATCATCGTAACTGATGGCGTCAAAGTCGTCCATGAAGCAGCCCGCGGCCGGCATATCTACGAAGAATTTCTGAATGGCGTCCACTGTGTCCGGATGATCCCACGATTCAAGACCGGAAATCATGCGTGTCAGCCGCTCACGGCCCACCTTATTGTTCATCATGATACTGAACATGTGATAACTGGGCCAGCTGGATCCGTTAGTGAAGGCCAGGGGAATCAGACCGGCTTCCTGAATCGGACCACACATGGCGACTAGTTCCTCCCAGCTGTTAGGAATACGCCAGCCATGCTCCGCAAACAGACGCATGTTGTAGAAGACCCCGATGAACTCCAGTTCGTTGGCAACCCCGTACGTGTGGCCGTCAAAGGTGCTGCGGGCCAGGGTCCAAGGATAGATACGCTGGTCCCATCCCTTGGTGGTATATACGTCGTCCAGTGGCATAAGCAAACCGGCCTTAGCCAAGACACCGGCAAAGCCCGGCCCTAGATCGTAGTAGAAGATGTCAGGGCCGGTCCCGGAACTGAGTGCAGTGCGAATGACATCCCGCATGGCATCCGTAGTGTAACTCTCCCGCACGACTTCAATGCGGTCCTGGCTCTCGTTGAAGCGGGCCACGAACGCGTCCATCCGGTCCGATACGTTGGGGAACTGATCCCAGAATAGAAGGGTAACTTTTTCCGGCCCGCCTTCTGCCGGGCTGGGGGGTGTGACACAGGATGCTAGGAGCAGAACGGTGCTTATACCGATCAGGGTCAACAACCATAGTGAACGTTGCATATTGCGACTCCTTCACTTACTGCATGACTAAGACACAATAAATAAAATAGGTGAGCCTGTGGGTAGCAGGACTTGCAAGTATGGTGTGACCACCACGGGCGTCTGCATCCGCCATAAAGGGGGAGTGATTGCGGCCCACCGCGTACCCTGCCTTCCGGGAAAGAGCACCCATCCAGGTGATTCCCCTCCGTATCACTGTGTAGTATGGGCTGATTATATCATGCGCACGAAAGCACTGTTAGGTGCCCTCGAATCAGGTACAGAGAGGAGTTGTACGCCCGGCGTGGTTCACACCAGGTATCCGCAACCGGGTGCCTAGTCAGGTTAGAGACCTAGGGTGTGAGATCGATGACCTCACCGGCGGCTACCGCTTCCTGCATAGCTGCCTCCAATTCGGCGGCCACTTCAGCGGGGGTCTTAACCCCCTCAATGACTGCCGCAAACCCGTCCCACTGCACCTGGTTGAAATTGGCAGGTACGACCACGTCAATGTTGTAGCCCATGGTGTCCGCCTGTTCCTCGATGATGGTAAGAGCTTGCGCTAAAAGCGCCGGAATTACCAATTCCGTGGTGTCAACGGGAAAGGCAGGAACCACATTGATCTCCGTAATCCAGCGCTTGCCCGTCTCCTCACTGATCAGGTAATCAATGAATTCCAGCACCGCGTCTCGGTGGGGGGTCTGGGCGTTCACGACCCAGCCGGAGCCAATGCCACCCGGCACTACGACCGGTCCCCCATCCAGGGCCGGCAGGAAAAAGAAGCCAATGGGATCAGGGGTCAGAGCGGGATCCGCGAAAAGAGCTACATTCCAGGTACCACTAGGATGCATAACGGCCTGCCCCGTCTGTAGCATTGCCAGGCCATCTTCATAACTGATAGCGTTGAAGTCTTGCGGAAAACAGCCTGCCGCCGGCATGTCCACAAAGAATTTCTGGATGGCGTCAATGGTATCGGGATGATCCCAGGATTCCTCGCCTGAAATCATCCGGGCCAGCCGCGCGCGGCCGACCTTGTTGTTCATCATGATGCTGAACATGTGAAAAGCCGGCCAGCTAGGCCCGTTGGTGAACGCGATGGGGCTCAGACCGGTGGCTCGCATGGCGGGGCATAGGGCAATCAGTTCGTCCCAGGTTGTGGGTATGTCCCAGCCATGCTCGGCAAAGAGCCGACGATTGTAGTAGAAGCCAATGAACTCCAGCTCGTTGGCCACGCCATAAACATGACCGTTGAACGTACTGCGGGCCAGGGTCCAGGGATAGATACGCTGATCCCAGCCTCGTTCAACATAAATATCCTCCAACGGCATTAACAGTCCGGCATCAGCTAGTACACCGGAGATGCCGGGGCCCAAATCATAGTAAAAGAGATCGGGGCCTGTGCCCGACGTGAGTGCTGTGCGCATGATGTCGCGCATGGCGGTGACCGTATAGGATTCCCGCACCACCTCAATCCGATCCTGGCTGGCGTTGAAATCCGCGACGATGGCATCCATGCGATCCGACACGTCCACAAACTGATCCCAGAAAAGGAGAGACACGGGTGGGGGCGTTACCTGTTCTGACGGCACGGACGGAGCCACGCAGGCGGCCAAGCAACTCGTCACCAGGAGACATAGCATCCTAGCAATCCGGTAGCGCATCATCATGTTCGTTTCTTAGCTCCGTCACAATGTAGATAAGGGCCCGGCAGGGCCCTATGGTCATGGGGAAACACACTGCTCGCGCCTCCCCGCGCCCTTATCCCAGAGTGTACCGTATGCGGGACGGTTCCTTGGTTTATGTCATAGACACGGCAGCTCTGGGGTACCGTCTACCCCACAATGGAGTGATACATAGACATAACATGCCAGATGTTGTCGTATCATCCCTGAAGCAGACTGCAGGCAACCGGGATCCGCAGCGGAAGTCTAGGCCACTACGAACGGTGGCCGGAGCCTGCAGGCAAAATAGACAAGCGGTAGCCTAGGCCTATAATGCCCACACGCTTGTGCAGAGCATGAGGGGAAAAGTATGGCCCTTGTGCATCAGGAAGCGGACAAGGGACGGTACGCAGACCCGAGTGTGAGCAGGCTGCGGTGTGTATGGCCATGGTCTGCCGTGCTCATCGGGCGCAGAAAACAAGAGCATTGCTGCATATTCTTTGCTTTCCTAGGGTGTCTATTATGTCCATTCAGGTGTGCCACCTGTGCAAATCCTTTCGTGTCAAGCACAAAGAAGCCGGTCTGCGGGGTTCATGGCGTTCCCTATGGCAACCGACATGGCGGCAGCTACCGGCAATCGAAGATGTGTCCTTCACTATGGCCCAAGGCGAGGCCTTGGGTTTCATCGGGCCCAATGGCGCGGGCAAATCAACCACCATTAAGATCCTGAGTGGCATTCTGCATCCTGATGCGGGGCATGTACAGGTCCTCGGCTACACACCCTGGCAGGAACGGCGTGCGCTGAGCCATGTCATAGGTTCCGTCTTTGGACAGCGTCCCCAGCTTTGGTACCACCTACCACCTGTCGATTCCTTCCGTCTGTATGGCGCCATCTATGGCCTGGACGCAGCCCGGACGCGCCGCCGCGTGGATTTCCTGGTGGAGGTGTTTGAAATTCGGCATCTCCTGCATACGCCGGTGCGTAAACTGTCGCTGGGCCAGCGCATGCGCTGTGAAGTGGCCGTGTCCCTGCTGCACGCACCCCGCCTGCTGCTCCTGGACGAACCCTCGATCGGGCTGGATGTGGTGGCCAAGCAGCGTCTCCGGGACACCATAAGATACATGCAGCAAGAGGAAGGAGTCGGCGTACTCCTGACCTCCCATGATGCCGGAGACATTGAAGCCCTGTGTGAACGGGTTATTGTGATCAATGAGGGCCAGCTGGTATTTGATGATTCGATGGCGGAACTCAAACGGCGCTATCTAACGTCCAAGCAGGTGGATGCCCGCTTCTCCACCGCCGGTACGCGCCACCTACCCCTACCGGGCGTGGAGACGGTGACGACGGGCCGCTACGGTCTAGGTATCCGTTTTGATCCACGCCGGGTGGATATTGACACGGTAATCGCGGAACTGAGTGCCCTGGGCGCCCTGGTGGACCTCACGGTGTCGGACCCGGATCTAGAAGACATCATCAAAACCATCTATGCCGAGAACACTGACGGTGCGCACGGTCTATAACCGTTACGCAGCCATATTCCACATACCCTTCGCCGAGAATCTCGCCTACATAGGGAACTGGGTTTCCGCCACGTTGTCTATGGCCATGTTCATGTGGATCTTCGGCATGCTGTGGCAGACCGTCTTTACGTTTCAGGGTGTTGATCGGATCGCCGGACTGACCCTGAATGACACGCTATGGTATCTCTTACTAGCGGAACTGGTTGTGCTCTCCAAACCGTTGTTGGCCGTCATGATCGCTGAATCAATTCAGAATGGTGCGATTGCCTATGATCTGGTACGACCTTATCATTTCAGTCTCTATCATCTGAGCCGGTACGCTGGTCACGTTGTGTTCCGCGCTAGTGTGAACCTGATGGCGGGCGGGACTGTGGTCTGGTTATTGGTGGGACCGCCCCCTACCTGGATGGGCGTCGTGCCGGCCCTGATCGCCCTCGGGCTGGCCTGGGGGCTGGAATTCTGTTTTGAAGCCCTCATGGGGTTACTGGCCTTCTGGGTGGAAGATATCTTCGCCTTGCGCTGGATCTACCAGAAAGCAAGTTTCATTCTGGGCGGCCTGTTCATGCCGCTTGAGTTCTATCCAACCTGGCTGGCCCGCCTAGCCCGCCTATTGCCCTTCGCCTCCATCCTGTATGCACCGGGCCGCCTGTTCATCCACCCGGAACCGGATTCGATGGCGACCACCTTCATGTTGCAGATGGTCTGGCTGGTGATTTTGGGGATCCTGTTCCAGCTCCTCTCACGGCATGCGCACCGTCGCCTGACCATCAATGGAGGTTAAGAACATGCCTTGGGGGAGTCAGCTGGGTTTTCTGGGACAACTGTGGCGGGCCAATCTTCTGTCCGCCATGGAGTACCGCGTGTCGTTCGTCACGCTTATTCTGGGCATGATTCTGAATAACGTCATCTATTTCGTGTTCTGGTTGCTGTTTTTTGATCGGTTTGAGGAGGTACGCGGCTGGACTCTGCCGGACATGATTCGGTTGTTTGCAGTGGTCGCAACCGGATTGGGGCTGGCGCTGGTGTTGTTCGGGAACTGCAATCGTATCGCCCGCATCATCGCCGCCGGTGAACTAGATGCCTATCTATCCCTGCCCCGCCCCGTACTGTTACACGTCCTGGCCTCACGCAGTTCCGTTCCTTCGCTGGGTGACTTCACCTTCGGCCTGATCTGGTTTGGGCTTGCCGGCGATTTCACCCCTGGGCATGTGGGTGTGTTTCTGCTCTGTGTCCTGATGGCCGCGCTCACCTTTGTCTCGGCCCTCGTACTGGTGAACAGCCTGGCCTTTTGGCTAGGGCGCGCCGAGATTCTCGCCGAGCAATTTCAGAATGCTCTGATCACCTTTGCCCTGTATCCGGGTACCCTATTTGAAGGGATGGCCCGGGTATTTTTGTTCACGCTGGTACCCGCAGGCTTTATCGGTGCGTTACCGGCAGAGCTCCTGCGCCAGTTCCAGCCAGTGACATTTGCTTGGCTCTGTCTAGGGGTGGGTGTGCTATCGGGCCTGTCTGTGCTGGTTTTTCACCAGGGTTTGCGCCGGTACGAGAGTGGTAGCGCTATTCAAGTGCGGATCTGATAACGGTGGCCGGGACTGCGGAAGCCGTGCGCAAACACGCCCATATCGACAGGCCGGTGTGCCCTCGGTGAGTGCGTATAATAAGCAGCGTATGGCTATACTCAATGTGTATGACTCCGGGGCGTTACATAGCAACACTACGCCGGGGACCATTGACTCCAATACAGTATGAGATAGGAAACCTCCTATGGATCTGACTACCTACAAAAGTTCACTAGCCGCACCGGAACCCCCCGCGGATCTTGACGTTCCCCTTCAGGCGCTCTGGTGGGCTGGCAAGGGTGCCTGGCACACAGCACACGATCTGCTTCAGGATCAGCCGGACGGCAATGGTGCAGCGTGGGTGCATGCTTGGTTGCATCGTGAAGAGGGCGACGACGCCAATGCCCGGTATTGGTACCAACGGGCCCGCAAGGTACCCGCCACCGTCACCCTGCAGGCGGAATGGGATGCGATTGCAGAAAGCCTCATTCAGGGACAAACCTGACACTGCTCTGTAAGGCACTACCATACGGACAGACAGGGTACGGATTAGTAACAGGAGTGTGAAACAATGACGATGGCGCTGCGCGGCATTCTGCCGCCCATGGTGACACCTTTCGATCGCAATGAAGACGTGGACAAGCTAGCCCTGCATACAGATGTGCAGTATCTGATTGAAGAAGCCGGTGTCCATGGAGTCACCGTGGGCGGTAGTACTGGGGAGGGCCATACGTTAACCACGGATGAACTACGTACTGTGGTAGGCACGGCCGTGACCGCGGCGGCAGGAAGAGTCCCTGTAATTGCCGGGGTGATCGTGGACAGTACCCGCCAGGCCATGGCCAGGGTACGAGCTTTGGCTGATCTGGATGTGGCGGCCCTGCAGATTACACCCGTGCATTACCTATTCAAGCCCACGGACGATATGCATGTCCGCCACTTCGCTGCCATCGCCGATACGGTGGATCGACCCATCTTGATCTATAACGTGGTCCCGCACATCTATCTATCGCCCGCACTTCTAACACGCATCATGCGTGACGTACCGGGAGTGGTAGGAGTCAAACAGAGTGCAGGTGACATGAAATTGCTGGCGGATCTGCTGCTGCTAGCAAGACCGGACGACATCATCATGTCTGCGGTGGATGCTTTGCTCTACCCCTCCTTCTGTCTGGGAGCCCAGGGCGCCATCGCCGCTATTCTCGCCGCGGCACCTCAGGCTTGTGTGGCGCTTTGGGACGCCATGCAGGTGGGGGATCACGCTACCGGCCTGGCTCTGCATAACCGGCTACTACCGCTCTGGAATGCCCTGGTCGGAGACAACCTGCCCGCTACTGTCCGCGCCTGTATGCGCTTGCAGGAACGAGATGGCGGTGTGCCCCGGTCACCTATACCGGAAGCGTCCGCGGAGCAGGTGGTGGCCATTGAGGCCGCCTGGACGGGTGTGCAGACGGCCCGTGGGTCTGCTGTAGCCTGACGGCCGGGGCCCCGGACTGTCCCGCTGTCCGGATACCGTGCCGGCTGAAGCGCGTGTAATTAGCAAGCTACGTCGGCTTGGACTGCACCCTCCGTTGCCCGTAGGCATCTATCCCTTATGCCCTCTCCCATGCAGGTCGTCGGGCTCATGTCGGGGACATCGCTGGACGGCATTGACTGTGCACTTGTCCAAATTGCGGGGCGCCCCCCTACACTCTCCGTCCGGCTAGAGGCCTTTGCTACGTATCCCTATGACGAGGACCAGCGCTGCCGTCTTGCTCGTCTATGCGCTGCGGACACGGGGCGTGTCCCTGACGTCAACGCACTGAATTTTGCGCTGGCGACCTGGTGTGCGGAGGCTACGCTCGCGACCTTGGAGACAGCCCGTATGCCGGTGTCAGATCTGGATCTAATTGCTTCCCATGGCCAGACTATCCATCATGCTGTCGGCCCTGCCGTGACCTGGCCGGCCACCTTACAGATTGGGGATCCTTCGGTGCTTGCCCAGTGTACTGGCGTCACCACAATTGGTAACTTCCGTACGGCTGATGTCGCAGCGGGTGGCCAGGGTGCACCGCTGGTCAGTTACGTTGACTGGCTCTTGTGGCGTGACGCACGGGAAACCCGGGTGATTGTCAACATCGGGGGCATCGCTAATCTGACATATCTTCCAGCCGGTGCGCAGTCCACGGATGTGCTAGCGTACGACACGGGACCCGGCAATCTCCTGATCGATGATTGTGTCCGGCGGGTTACGGCAGGCACTCAGTGTTATGATCCGGAGGGCCGCCTAGCCCGCCAGGGTCAGGTGGACGAGGCTTGGCTGAACACTCTCCTGACGGATCCTTTCTTCGCCGCTCCGCCACCCAAAACCACTGGACGCGAACGATATGGCCCGGCTTGGAGCGCACGTCTCTGGCAGGAAGCATCCAGGCGCCGGCTGGAGCCCCTTGATGTACTGGCTACCGTCACGGCTCTGACGGCTGTATCCATCACCCAATCCATCCGGAACCAGCTCCCCCGCTGTCCGGATCGGGTTTGGGTCGGGGGTGGGGGCCGGCATAATCAGACGCTGATGAATCGGCTACAGGTGGAACTGGCGGATATCCCGGTACTGCCGGTCATCCCCGCGATGGGGGGTAGCGATGCCAAGGAGGCGCTGGCGTTTGCAGTACTGGGCTACGAAACGATCCACGGCAGGCCGGGCAATCTACCTAGCTGCACCGGGGCTGCGCACAGAGTAGTACTTGGGCAAATTGCGCCCGGCTCCAATTGGAGCACCCTCATGCACCGCGTCCAAGATGTCTGAGACTCGGGTCAGGCCGGGGCTGTCCTGTCCGGATCTGGCCGGCTATGGATGGTAGGTGCATCGGTTTGCGCGGACCTATCCCGGTGCCAGCGCGCGTTGGGATGGGCGTATAGACTGTAGGCCAGCCAGGTCGGATCTCCGCTAGCCCGGATCTGGCTACGGGCGAAATGGAGAGCGTTGGCAGCCGTATCCCCCGCTAATAAGCGGGTATAGAAATGCAGTGCCAGCCGTTTGGCAGACTCATCCGTGACGGTCCACAGAGGGCCCAGGAACAAACCGGCACCGGAGCCCACCAGACGGTTTACCCAGCCGCCCAGCCGGGTGAGGGCCCAGCCCTGGCGTCCCGTATGGCATGCGTTCAAGACAAAGCCGGGCCGCTGGTGAAACAGATGGCTCTGAATGCGGGGCCCGATCAGAAATTTAGGTGTGAAAGCTTGCCGGTCCTCCAGCAGGATAGCGGAAGATGTGTCGGGCCTTTCGGCCGCAAATTCACCGTGCGAAGCTAAGTGGAACCAGTCATAGGAGCCGGCTTCCAATAGATTCTGAATCTGGGCCAGGGAGTTGAGAGGGGGACTGGCATCCTGAATCCCGGCTTGTTGCATCAGGGCCCGGATTTGTGTCCCTTCCGCGTTGACGGCGGCCAGGGCTACGTCGGAGGGGCCGACAAAGGCAAACCGTTCCAGGCGTAGGCGCGTAGGCGGGCCCTGGAGGCCTTTGCCCTCGTCATCCCGCTGCAACCAGCGGGTCATGCGCATGGTGAAACCCCAGGGTGCCTCATCTTCCCATACCTCTTCCTGATAGCCGTAAGGCCAGATCAATTCCCAGGGAATATAGGGTTCATCCGTGACCACGAGCAGCGTCTTGTCCTGCCATTCCGCGCGTTCCAGCGCGTAGAGCTCCTGCAGGCCCTGGGGAATGAGATCATTCCAGAGACCCTGACCCAGGTTGCGTACGGCCTGGTGCATGAGTTCCAGGGCAGCCGGCTCATCCTTCTTTAGATCGAATAGATCGGTCAGATCCGACAAGCGCCGGTAGATCTCTTCATGGTAGGCTCCGGGATCCGTGTGCAGGACCAGCGGGGGATAGGTCTGAGTCAACTCCCCCTCGCGGTACAGGTTGAACAGCAGCCGGGGCTGGGCTTGGGACCGATCGTAGTGCACGAACAGAACTAAGTCGGGGGACTCGGTCTCACCATCCACAGTGAACTGATTGGCCTGAATATGACGGTTGTGTACCGTATGAGGTGCGTGCTCGGCAATTTCCACCTGGGCGGCTATCACGCCTAGGGGCGTTCCCTGCTGCAGGAAATGCACGGCTACGAAGGTGCGCCCTGCTACCAAAGGCTGCAATTCAAATTCCACATCCCGGCGTTCCGTGTCCGCCCCCAGCCGCAGAGTCTGTACGTGAGGACTCAATAGATCAAAGCCCGGAGCGGTAAGCCAGATACGTACGGGCAAATCCTCCCGTAGCGGTAAGGCCATGGCCGCGGTCCGGTCCGTGGGGGCAGGACGCTGGAGGTGGACTATTACCTTGACCAGAGGGGTACCCACCCAGATACGCTCGGGGCAGTCCAGTTCAACGTGCCAGGTGGATACGGGGACTGTGGGTAAGGTAGAGGGCGTATTCTCGCGAGGGGTAGGAGACAGGTTCGGATCAGGTGCTGACACAGCGCTGCGTGTCGTTGTCTGCATCGCGGGCATCTGCAGATAGTCTTCCAGTATTGACAGCAGCAAGGCGTCAAAGTAACGTGGACAAGATAGGGCAGTCGGATCCGGCTGTGCCGCCAGACGTAGATATGTGGTCATGTGCAGGGCCAGCTTTCTAGCCCGTTCCGCCAAGGGCACGTCGCGGTGAGTGCGTTCCACGAACGTTACCAGCGACCGAGTCAGCGCTTCCGGTACGCAGAGTGCCCACAGCTCCTGAATATCGTGGGGTAAAGACTGCAGGATAGGAGCCGCTTCAGTGGACGGAGCCGTACGACTGCGTGGGACAGAGTGGGTGGATTCAGACACATACCCATGACCTGACATGACGGCCACCTGGTGCCAGGTACTGTCTAATTGTCGGGCAAACCCCTGGCAAGTTTGGGTTTCTTGCTCTAACCAGGCAGCCAAAGCCGTGATGTGGCTATCGGGCGCAGCCAAAAAACGTTGCCACAGGATCCGGGTGGCGGGTTGTGGATGACAGCGCTGCGCCGTCAGGACCCACAATCGGTGACCGGGATCCGTGGGATCCGGATGGATGCCGGCGGCCTGGCGGCGCACATGGCGGGCTAGTTCTTGTGCAATGTGTTCTCTGGACAAACGGGACGATGGGACAGCGGACATAATCAAAGTGCTTGTGCTCTGTCTGGCCTAAAGGATTGATGACAAAGCAGACCTTATCCCCACTGCGCTTTCAGTTTGGCTCAAGGCCCGTGGCAATATTACGGCCATGGACAGGAGCACGCCCCTGCCGAACTTAGCTTTCTATATAAGACGAACGGTGTATGCAATGGTTACTCTCTCCGTGTGCATTGAAATGTTCTGGCCGGGCCAGGATCCGGTTGAAAAGCTACGCCGGGTAGCCGCCACCGGCATTGAAGCCTATGAATTCTGGACCTGGAGTGACAAGGATGTGGACGCGCTGGCGGCCGTACAGGCGGAAACCGGCCTTGCTTGTGCCGGCCATCTGAGCGAACCGAGCTTCAGCCTGGTGGCCCGGGACACGGAAGCGGCCCTCCTGGAAGGCCTTCGCAATTCCGTCCGGGCCGCGCAGCAGCTCGGGGCCCCAGGTCTGATCGTGACCACGGGCAACGTGCTAGCGGACGAAACGGCGGATGTGACCATGCGCCGGGCTCGGCGCCGTCTGCGGACCATGGCCGCCGTTTGTGAAGATCACGGACTGAAGCTATTCCTGGAACCCCTCAATCCGGTGGTGGATCATCAAGGCTACTGGCTGACCACGATGGCCCAGGCTGCGGATCTGGTCGCGGAAGTGGATTCCCCGGCTCTGACCATTCTCTACGATATCTACCACCAGCAAATCACGGAAGGTAACCTTATCTCACTGCTGCGTACCTATCTGCCGCTCATCGGTCACATCCATACGGCGGGCGTGCCGGGCCGGCATGAACTGGAGGGGAACGAAATTAACTACCGCACGGTATTTGCCGAGATCGATCGCCTGGGCTACGAAGGCTATGTCGGCTTGGAATTCAGGCCTTTGTTCCGTGACGAAGCCGCCTTGGCTCAGGCCCTGGAGTTGGCCCGGACAGCTTGACAGAGACTTGGGCCAGGGGGGAGCAACTACCCGTATCCTGGTGGACGTACCATTGTACGGTGGCCACAAGCATGTTGGGCGCGGATCGCAATGTCTGGCATAACCCTCTAGCGTGGCTCCGCCGCGATCATTACACCCGGCACCGTAAAAGTGTAATCGGTCTCTAGGCGGAAGGCGGTGCGTACATCAGCGCTGGTATCGTCCCACAGGTGACGGAGGGCACTGATGCGGGCGGCAGAGGTGGCGATACGCTGCACCCATGGCTTGAATTCCAGACGCAGGTCCCAGGTGAATGCTACCTGGGACTCGAAGCCGGCTGTGTCCAGCATGGCCTGCCACTGGGAGATGCTATGATCGCGTACATGGGAAGGATCCCGCAGGAGCTCAAGCGTGTTTAGGAACGTATCCAGAACCGGTTCTTCGGGGGCCATGACATCGCACAGTATAAGATGGCCGCCCATGTACATCAGGCGGCGAAATTCCTGTAGGACAGCGGACGGGGTTTGCCAATGGTGGGCCGAATAACGGGAAATGATCCGATCAAACGAGGCATCAGAGTAGGGCATTGCTTCCAGATCACTGCGCTTGAAGCGGATCCCGGTGAAACCACGGGCGGCGGCTTCCGCACGTGCTACCTGTAGCATCGCATCCGAAAAGTCCACGGCTGTGACGGTGTCCGCGTACGGGGCCAGCTGCATGGCTACGGCTCCGGGACCGCAACCGGCATCCAGTACGGATTCTTGGCCGGTCAACTGGGTAATCTGAACCAAAGCCGCGAGATCTTCGCCCTGGGTATGTACAGAGCTACTGGCGTAGTTGGCCGCAACGGTTGAGAACTGATCATGGACTAGATGGCGTATAGTTGCAGGTGTAGCGGTCATGAATACCTTGTACCGTAATTAGCGGCAGATACATTCCGGTTTGCCTAGCCCGTGCCCAGTTCAATTTATGCCTGGTCAGAACATAGGAGCTGTGTGCTCAAGGGAGATCCGGAAACACATTTTCTTCGGACATGGTCCAGACTAGCTGACAGTAGGTCCAAGTTAGTCTGGTCTTCCCTGGCTGACTGTCACACTATAACCTATATCCTATTCGGAAACACCAGGGATGCGCGGGTTAGATGTCCGTGCAAGGGCATGGTAATGCTGAATCTTGGCGGTTGTCACATTGGTTTTCAAATGTGCTCTATAGCGCAAAACGAAGGTGTACGCATTACAGTCATAATAAACCTACCCTTAACACTAGACAGTTGAGGTATTTTAGAATTCTATGACCTTCCTAAGAAGCGCCTGCGATGCTTCTTAGGAACACTGCAACTTCCACTTTGATTTCCTGTAGTCGTAGATACACCTGGCATGATGCAAGCTCACTGGCTCTGCGTGGCCTAAAGGGTACCTGGTTGTTTGATAATAGGCTGGACAAGGACTTGTAAAAAGAGGATAAGAAAACAGGTGGCAGCTCCCATACTCTATTCCGTAGCGCAAATTACGCAGCACATTGCGACGCGTCTGCGTACCGACGAAGATCTGCAGTATGCCTGGGTCCAGGGTGAAGTGTCCAGCTTCAGCCAGCCTGCCAGTGGACATATCTACCTCACTTTGAAGGACGTGGAGGCCCAAATCTCCTGTGTCATGTGGCGCAGCCAGGCGGTGCGCCTGCGGTGGTGGCCGGAGGTGGGGGATGAGATTCAGGCCTTGGGCCGAATCGATGTGTACCGGACACGGGGTCAGTACCAGCTCATCATGACCCATCTCGTCCCGGTAGGAGCCGGGTCCCTACAGAAAGAGTTTGATCAGCTGCAGCAGAAGCTAGAGCAGGAAGGGCTGTTCCGCCCCGAGCATAAAAAGCCGCTGCCTTCCTTTCCTGTGCGCTTGGGCGTTATCACCAGTCGTGAAGCGGACGCCCTGCGGGATGTGCTACGCACGCTGGAGCAACGGTGGCCGCTGGTCCGGGTCATCCTGTTTCCCAGCCTGGTCCAGGGAGAAGGTGCGCCCTTGCAACTGGTGCGAGCCTTGCAGGATGCACAGACCTACCATACCCACCGGGCACCGCTGGATGCTCTTCTCCTGGTACGGGGTGGCGGAGCCGTTGAAGATCTGTGGGCCTTCAACGACGAGCGGGTGGTGCGTGCCGTGTTTGCCTGTGTGCTTCCTGTCGTCACGGGTGTAGGGCATGAAACGGATTTCACACTAGTGGATTTTGTTGCGGACCATCGGGCTTCAACACCTACTATGGCAGCAGCCGATACGGTGCCGGAGCAACAGGATATCCGTGACACACTGGATGAGCTGCGGGCGCACCTACGGAATCACTTTGCCCTGCAGGTACAGAGACGGTTCCATGAACTGGAACAGTTAACGCTGCGTCTACGGAACAATCATCCCGAGCGTCTTCTACAGCTGCGCGGCCAGGATCTAGACAGTCTCGTAAGCCGGATGCGGCGGGCGGCAGCGCACCTACAGGAACAGCGCCGGGCGCAATTGGTGACAGCCCTTGCCCGCCTTGAAGCCCTCAGCCCCTTCCGGGTGCTGGAACGTGGCTACAGTGTGGTCCGTAGGACAGACGGTACCGTGGTCACGTCCCCTGATCAGACTATTGCTGGCGAGCATCTGGAAGTTTTGAGCCAACACGGGGCCTACAACGTCTCACGTCGGGCAGACGACGGTAACGAGCCCTAAAGCCAGAGGTTGTCGGGATCCCTGCCCCGCGGGGGAGGAGGGGGTATATAGCGAATTGCTTAGAGACGGCCGCATGGACATTGGTTTATACTTTTACCTGTGTCTTGGTACCACATGCAGGAGTACAGTCATGTTGCTAAGAAAATCCCTAGTGCGTACTATAAATCTAACGGGTATTCTGCTTCTGGCTCTCGTGGCCATTACCGCCTGTGCCCTACCCACACCGGGTGGAGCGGAGATGGAAGCTGAAATTTCAACGCTTGATGTATACATTGGATCCGACACCAATATCTCAGACTGGTGGAGCAATTCCATCAAACCCGCTTTTGAAGCGACTCATCCGGGATACGAACTGAACATCATTCACACCGGCTCCGGCGGTGGCGGCAATGGTCCCATTGCTGATCGTGCCCTAGCTGCTCTGCAGACGGGGAATGATCCCGGGGCCGACTATTTTGAGGCTTTCAATCCTCTACAGCCCATCGGGGCCATGGAAGCCGGCCTATGGCAGGCGATCACCGAGGAGAATGTACCTAATCTGGCCCACGTGATCCCATCGGCGCGCCAGAGCAGCAATGGTTTTGACGTGCCGTACCGTGGCTCGCAGGTGTTGCTAGCCTATAACGCCGAGCGGCTACTCCAGATTCTCAAGGACCAGGGTAAAGTCAGTGCCGACGTGACCACGGTGCCAGCGGAATTCGTGCCCTCAACCTGGCCTGAACTGATGGACTGGATCTGCGCCTTTCCCGGTGAATTCATCTATCCCCGCCCTGACACGACGGGAGCGGGCCGCGAGTTTGTGACCCGTGCCGTGTTCCAGATGAACAACCTAGAGCCGGAAATCTTTTCCACACAGGCATATGCCGCGCAATATGGAGCCGCCGAATTGACCACGGAGCAGATGGCGGACATCAACGATACCTACTTTGCCGGCGCCTGGGACGTGCTTAACGCCATTGAACCCTGCCTGTACGATGAAGGTGCCTATCCATCCGGCTCCTCGGCCGAAACGCGTTTGCTGGTGGACAACCTGGTGACCATGATCACGATTTGGTCGGATCAAGCTCTGCAGGCCAAGAGCTTGGGCCTGTTACCGGAACGGACCCAGTTTATCCAGCTTGAAGATCTACCCATGGTCGGCGGCTACGCGGCATCCACTATCCCTACCAACGCCAACGACTTGGAGGGCGCCCTGCTCCTGGCTAACTTCCTTCTTTCAACCGAAATGCAGGAATCCGTGATCCGGGAAATCGGTGGCTTCCCGGCCATTCGTTGGGATTTGTTGCCTAGCGAACTGCAGGAAGACTTCAACGATGTCATCACCGATACGGTACCCTCTTTCAGCAGTGCCTGGCGGGCCGCGATGTTTGATGGCTGGTACACGTATGTGGCACCCGATGTAGAACGTGAATAGGTTGTAGTTTTCTGCATGATGGTGTCTGCAGAACCCAAACGGGAACGGGTCGCGTCACGTGGCCCGTTCCGGCTGCCCCGGAGCGTAGCCGGCTACGCTCTGACCTTTCTGCCTTTACTGGTGATGGGGACACTGATTCTTTATCCCGCCCTACTCTCCGTGCTGAATACCCTGACGGTCCGGGATGGTACGGGCGGACTGCGGTTTTCGCTCGCCGATTACAACGAGTTCTTTGCCACCCCACTGGCTGTGCGCAATCTACTCTTCAGTCTGCGCATTACACTGGTCACGGTCGTGGTGCTTTTTGGAGCGGGATTGCCCATTGCCCTATATCTGCGTTTCACGGTGGGTCGGCTTAGCGACGCCATCCAAATCCTGGCCCTGTTGCCGCTCTTTGTACCAGGCATCATCGCCGCCTATGCACTCATTCGGTTCATTGGCGACAACGGCTGGCTGGAGCGTTTCCTGAATCTGCTATTCGGCTACACGGGCTTCACCTCACCGTACCTGCGCCCTGGGGGCATTGTGGTAGGACTGGCCTGGGAAGGGATCTCCATTACGGTGCTGATCCTGACCGCCGGCTTGAGCCAAATTCCCAATGCACTGCTGGAAACGGCGCGGGACGTCGGGGCCAATCGCTGGCAGGCTTTCGGGCGCATCACGCTACCCTTGATGAAACGGTCCGTGCTGATTGTGTTAACCCTCAATTTCCTGACTGTGTTCGGTTCCTTTACCATTCCCTACCTGCTGGGACCGGCTTCACCGGAAATGATGGGTGTCTATATGCGGCGCACGTTCTATGATGCTAATCTACCTAGCCGGGCCCAAGTGCAGGCTGTGATCACCTTTATCATCAGTGGCCTTATCAGCCTCTTGTACGTACGTTCTGTAGTCATCCAGAAGGTGACCGAAGACGCATGAACGAGCATACGGTACCGGGGCTCCAAGGCCGCGATGACTAGATGAATATCTTTCCCAGGGCGCTGAGACGAAGTTTCCGCAGCCTGCTGCGCCTGCCTTGGTTGGGGCTCAGCCTGCTACTCCTGCTGGTGCTGGTGATCCTGGGGCCTATGCTCAACGTGTTTTTGTGGGCCTTCACGCGGCGCTGGCCCTATCCGTCTTTGTTGCCCACCGGCTGGAGCGTGGAATTCTGGGCGGACACCTTCGCCCGGGCAGATATTGCGGAAGGGTTTATCACGAGTGTCTGGATTTCCCTGATCGTGACCGTGCTCTCCGCAGTCATCTGCTTACCTGCGGCCTATGCCTTCGCACGCATGCGGTTTCCCGGACGTACGGTGCTACTGCTGTCTTTCCTGGCTACGAACGCCTTCCCGCGTTTTGGCCTGTACATCACGATTGCCGTGATCTTCTTTCGTTTACGCCTAATAGGTACGGTGCCGGGTGTCGTGCTAATTCAGCTAGTGAACACGCTACTCTTCATGATCTGGATCCCGACCGCCGCCTTTCAAGGCGTTGAGCGCGCACTGGAAGAAGCCGCCCTGGACGCCGGGGCATCACCCTTGCAAGTATTCATACAGATTACGCTGCCTCTTGTGGCCCCCGCGCTCGCCGCGGCTCTGCTCTTAACTTTCGTGGGCACATTCTACGAGACGCAGGGGGCTATGCTAGTGGGCGTGCCTGAGGTGCGTACTCTACCGGTGGTGATGATCCGGCTCATCAACAATCAGGTAATCGTACAGTATGGGGCCATCCTGTCTGTAGCCCTGTGGGTACCCTCTCTGATCCTACTCGTCTTCGCCCAACGCATACTGCGGGGCGGTACCATCGCGTCCGGATTTGGAGTCTGATACCGTGGCCGTTCTCCAATTGCACGCGCTTACCAAACGCTTCGGCGACGTGACCGCCGTAAACGGCATTGATCTGACCGTAGGAGATGGCGAATTTCTGTGCCTGTTGGGGCCTTCCGGCTGTGGTAAAACCACGGCCTTGCGCATGATCGGCGGCTTTGAGATACCTAGTGCCGGTGACATACGTATTGATGACGATTCGGTGTTAGGTACCGGTGCCAACCGGCGTCCCACGGCCATGGTGTTCCAGCAGTACACGCTTTGGCCCCACATGACGGTATTTCAGAACATTGCCTACGGTTTGCGTCTGCGCCGCCGGTCTCGCTCAACGATCCGCACGCAGGTGGCGTCGGGTTTGGAGCTTGTGGGTCTGGCCGGGTATGAGGAACGACTGCCATCCCAGCTTTCCGGGGGCCAACAGCAGCGGGTGGCACTGGCGCGCTCTCTGGTACTGGAACCCAAAATTCTGCTGCTCGATGAACCTTTCAGTAGCCTGGACGCAGCTTTGCGTATTCGTCTCCGAGAAGAGTTGCTGCGCATTCAGCGCAAGCTGCGGATCACGACCCTCTTTGTGACCCACGACCAGGAGGAAGCCCTGAGTCTTGCCGATCGTATTGCTCTGATGCGGGCAGGCCGGATAGAGCAGCTTGACACGCCCAGCACGATGTACGCTCGTCCGCGCAGCTTATTTGCCGCTGACTTTATCGGGGCCATGAATTTCCTGGCCGCGGCCAGGAGCGAGGACTGGCTCTGTATGGGGCCTCAGGTCCTACCCTGGCCGGATGGAGTGCAAGGGCAAGGAGCCGTTACCGTGGCCATTCGGCCTGAAGATTTCACGGTTACGGTGTCGCCGGCACCTGGGACATGGCAGGGAGAAGTTGAACAGGCGATGGACATGGGGCATTACCGCAAGGCCCTGGTAACCTTGACCGATGTGCCGGAGCCCCTCAAAGTTTTCATCCCTAAGTCATTGCAGATCCATGAGCGCACCACGATTGGGCTGATGCCCTTACGCTTTCTCGTGTATGAGGAGCAAAGGGAACCGGTTGAGGTAGTGCTGTAGACCACGGGACAAGAGGATTGTCCCAGTTGTTGTCCGACCCTTACCCGGACTGGACTGTTGCGTGGTGTTCGCTTGCATCATTTGTGCGCCCCGACGGGTCTGTCCACGCACTTTTCCCTGGTGGTGACGGTTTTCTAGCGTATCTCTCTATTGTGCACGGAACAGCGCCCTACTATACACTGAATCATCTGGCCCGCATTGCTTCTAGGTGGCCTGAGCCTAATACGTCCACCTGAAGGCGGCTGGACACAGGTTCTGTCATCAGCAATCTACGTGGCCTTGGCACATCGGAACGACTTCCGCTGGAGAGTAGAACTGCATGACACGTACGCCGCATACAGTGCCCCTACGGGCCATCACGCAGGGCCCGTCTTTTCACTGGTTCGGCTATTATGACAAGCTTCAGTTTGATCCCACCGGACGGTTTGTGCTGGGCATGGCCGTTGATTTTGAGAATCGCAAGCCTACGGCGGATGATCGGATCCGCATTGGCATGATTGATCTAGAGGAAGAAGATCACTGGATCGAACTGGGTAGCAGCTGCAGTTGGGGTTGGCAGCAGGGTTGTATGCTGCAGTGGCGCCCCGAGTCCGCCACGGAAATCATGTGGAATGATCGGGAGCACGATCGTTTCGTCACTCGCATTTTGGATACAGCCTCGGGCGACTGCCGAACTCTCCCTTTCCCCTTCTATGCCCTAAGCCCCAATGGTCGTCAAGCCGTGGGGGTGGACTTTGAGCGGATTCAGGACATGCGTCCCGGTTACGGATATCCGGGCATCGTGGATCGAAATCGGGCGATCGCAGCCCCAGCCGACAGCGGGGCCTATGTACTGGATCTGGAAACGGGCACCCGTTGCCTGAAGATCAGTATAGACCAGGTTCAGGCAGTGCCTAGTGCCCATGCACTCCATGCCCAAGATAAGCATTATTTTAACCATCTACTTTGCAGTCCGGACGGTACTCGGTTCATATTCCTGCACCGTTGGCGGGCGTGGAATGGTCATGCAGCCACAGGGCCGTTGCACACACGCATGTTCACAGTAGGCATGGATGGCAGCAACTTGCATCTAGTGGACGACTCGGGCCAGATGTCTCATTTCATCTGGCGTGATGCGGATTCCATCTTAGGCTGGACCTGGCAGCCATCCCATGGCAATGCCTTCTATCTGTTCCGCGATCGCGCAGACCAAGTGGAGGCCGTAGGGTTGGAGCACATGCGGGTCAATGGACACTGTACCTACCTAACCGGTCGGCACGTGGTTCTCAATGACACCTATCCTCTCGAGAATCGCTGGCAGGAATTGTACCTCTACGATGTGGATCAGGATGAACGCGTCAGTTTGGGTCGTTTCCGGTCCCCGGCGACCTATGCAGGGGAATTTCGGGTAGACCTACATCCCCGCTCCAGCCGTGATGGGCGACTGGTCTGCATTGATTCTGCCCATACGGGCCAGGGTCGACAGATGTATCTGCTGGACATTGCCAATCTTCTGGGATAAGGCACTATGCAAACTCACACACTGACATCTATAGAGTCCGCGCTCCCGGACGGTACGGTCGGATCGGAGCGCGCTCCACCACTGCGCTGGCAGACTTTGCCCTGGCTAGGTGGTGGATTGTTGGCTTTATGGGGCGGACAACGCTGGATCCGGTACACCACACTGGATACGGAGCCCCGTCTGCTGGGTGCGGCTCTCGTCATGCTGGTCGGTTTGGGAGCACTTGGCGTATGGGCAGCATACAACCGCACGCATGAGGGCACGGATAAACGAGAACACACAGAAACGCTCGGCTTCGCGCACTGGGTGGGGGGGCTTCTGGTCGTCCTAGCCATTATCCTGGCCCTGGTAGCCGCCCTGGCCGAGATAGACACACAGGCTGCGGCTTGGCTCCGCCTGTCGGCTCTGGGCTGTTGCCTGGGAGCAGGAGGGGCATGGCCCAGGATATGGTCATGGCGTCACAACAGACAGGGGCTGCGCACTCTAGGCATTGGCCTGGGCCTGACGGGCGTCACTCTGATAGTGCGCTTGCTGTTTACCATGCCTGTTGTGCCCGATGCTGAGGCCTTGTCCCAGTTGCCGACAGTGTTAGGAGACATGTATCGGGGCCTGGGGCTGTCCCGTGCGGTGCTTGTGCCGTTTGTCTTGTCCTGTTTGTGGCCCGCCGCAATCTGGTGGGCCTGTAGTCAGGTTGCCCGTCCGCCCTGGGCCTTGGGTGCAGCGATACTGGTGATTCTTAGTCCCCTGCAGATTTGGCAGCCCTTGTCTGCCACGCCCTGGATCCTGGCACCGTTCGTACTCCTCCTCGTGGTGGTTGCGGGTACTCAGGTGATGACTACTACACGGCCGGGAAGCTGGTTTTGGCTCGGCCTAGGTCTAGCCCTCCTGTGGGTGG
Organism: Caldilineaceae bacterium; assembly: GCA_965116185.1. Taxonomy (GTDB): domain Bacteria; phylum Chloroflexota; class Anaerolineae; order Caldilineales; family Caldilineaceae; genus Bin34. The sequence continues at coordinate 3,244,582 of OZ220492.1, read as the reverse complement.
AGGCATCCGCCATGCGGATGCTAATCCTGATCGGGGTATTCGTTATGGCTCTGCCCCTGGGTTTCCATCTGTGGTCTCGAACACCGAGACCTGGTTGGCTTCAGTGTCTCTACACCGGCCTGGGTTTGGTGGCAGGACTGTTGCTGTACCCTGCAGCCGAGTTAGGCGAGATAGCGGGACTCCTGCAGAATTACGAGACCTCAGACAATGCTCTTTCCCCGCTCCGCCTGCTGGCCTTCTGGTTCCAGCCCGAAACCCTAGAATTGCCCTATTATCTGACCTACTTCCTGTTTGCTGAAGGCCTATTGGTGCTACTGGGCCTTGTCGTAGTGCTGGTCCGGGGACTTCGTATGCCTGTCCCAGCCGTAGGGGGAGTCGCTTGGATAGTAGGGTTAGTGTACGCCAGTCAACATCCTGATCTTTTCCTGTCCCTGTCTCACCTGACTGCAGTGGTACCTTGGCTACTGACCACCGTGGCACTGGCAGCGCTGTGGCCGCCGCTCAGTCAGGCTATGGCTGCCGCCTGGGGCTGGCGGTTGACGGAACGCGGGCTGGCGATAGGTGTGACTTGTCTGTTTCTCTGGCAGTTACCGGGAGGTGTCCTAGGGTTCAATCCCCTGTTGGTCTTCACGGCGCAGATACTGGACCAGGACGTGGTTGAAGTGCCTGGGGTAATACAAGACTGGACGGATACCGAGATTTTCGTGGATAGTACGACACCCATGTGGTTCGCTTCCCCGGTTTGGTATACAGCAGGGACCTGTGATCAGGATACGCCGGTTATGTCCCGGCCTATGGGGGTCGCTATTGATCCGGTATCCCCACATGTGTATGTGGTGGGCCAAGAGCCAGGTATGCTCGTTGCCCTTGATTGGGAGCACGGCCAGATACGTAGGCGCTGGGAGGGAGACCTGCAGGACCCGGTTGAGGTTGCCGTCATGCCGGATGGTTCGCTGCGCATTCTGGACGCCGGCTTTAATCGTGTCTGGCGCATGGATCCGGATACGGAGGACTTCGTCTTGCTGACAGAAGAGAACATCTTCCGGCCGCGTGGATTCCATGTATTGCCGGATGGCCAAATACTGGTCGCGGCTACCGGGTCCTCTCGCGTTGTGCGCTATAGCGCCGAGGGTGAGTGGCTGGAGGATGTGGGCGATTGGTCAGAGGTCGCTGATCTGGAACAGCCCACGGACGTGCTGGCGATCGGTAACCACCTCTGGGTGATATTCCCACAACAGACCATACTGCAGGATGTCTATAGCGGTGTGCAGCGGAAAGTCACCACACACAGTATAACCCAGGCAGGTCCTCATATGGCTGCCTTGGCTGATGGCACTTTTCTGTTGACGGATTCCGAAGCAGGCACCATTCTGCACATGCAAGAGAGTGGGGATCTAAACGCTGTGGTAAAGGCGGGGGGCGAAGAGTGGCGCCGCCCGGTGGATATTGACGTGGTGGAAACCCCGGAGGGCATCTGGATGGCCGTGACGGATCCGGAGCTATGTCGTGTATCCCTATGGTGGCTGGATCCAGCGATGGCTGTGCAGCGCGCCGGTGAAAGCACAGTGCCATGACGCGCAGGTGTTCCGTGCCACGCCTTGCATGTAGTGGGCCAACCCTGGGGCTCCTGCTCTTGCTCGTACTGGGTTTGGTTCTGAGTGGCTGCACAACCCTGGCCGCCCCGGAGCCCCAGGGCGTGTGGGATCAGGATTGTTACTGGATGAGGGCACAGGAACCCCCACTGCCCCGGCTGTACTCTTTATATACATCGGCGCATTGGGCGCAGCGCCAGGCCACTCGGCAGCGGCTGCATGTCCATGTGCCAACCGTTGACCGATATGCGCTGGTCCGGGATACCCATCCGACTCTGGACGCCATTCCGGACCAGCTCCCGGATCCCCTGCCCACGTACCGGGTGGGCGATCAGGAGACTTTTTGGCTCATTGATGTGGCTGGCCACACGAGCTGGGAGATTAACGCCCGCCTAGTGCACAAATCGGACACTAGTTATGCCTGGGTGGAAGTAGACGCGGATGCAAATGAGAAGTATGTTAGCCAACTAGCAGCCACGTTTGATACCCAGATCTACCATCCTATCCGCACCTATTTTGGCCCGGAGATACCTCTCGGTTTTGATCGGGATCCGCGGACCCACCTGCTCTTCGCCCGCGGTCTAGGTGCTGTACGGGGCTATTTCGCCCCCACGGCGGGCATCAGCCGGCAGGTAAATCCGTTATCCAACGAAAAGGACATGCTGTTCTTGAATCTGGATTTCATGGGGCAGCGGCAGGAAGATTTGGGGGTACTGGCCCATGAATTTGAACATCTCATTCATTGGTACCAAGCACCGGGTGAACGTTCCTTCCTGGATGAAGGGTTTGCCGAGCTGGCTACGATCCGATGGGCACCTCTAAAGGTGAATGATAACCGACTGGACAGCTACGATCGCTATCGCAGTCATCCCGCCTTGCAGCTGAACGATTGGTCTATAGACGACTATGGCTTGGTGGAACGATATTACGGTGCGGGGCTGGGCTTTGCCGTCTATCTGACGGAACTGTTCGGCTCCACATTTGTGCGCACGGCGGTGGCAGAACCCAAACGGGGGATTTCAGGTCTGGAATCTCTGATCCAACAGCAGGATTGTGCTTTTACCTTTGATGACATATTCGCCGATTTCGCGCTGGCTAATCTGGTATGGGATCCGTTGCAAGTAGGTAGTGTCGGCCCACTAGGCTTAGGCACTCTAGCTCCCTGGCTGGAACCGGTACGATCCACGCGCTTGGTTCAGACACCGCTGAGAGATGATGAGGCTATTGCGGATACCCTACCGCCCTATGCCATAGGCTACATTAGAGCGGACCCGGATGTCCTGGACGTAGACACCACCATCACGTTTGCCGGGGCGCCCGCCGTATCCATTGTCCCTGACGATAGGACAAAGGGTATGGTGATGTGGAGCAACCGTCACAATGAAGGCCGGGCGCGTCTAGCCCGTACTTTTGATCTGACCGCCCTAGAGGCGGGGCAACCCGTCGTGCTGGAAACGCGCATGTGGTGGGATATTGAGGAAGGCTGGGATTTCGCCTATGTCATGGCGAGTCGGAATGGCCGGGACTGGACCATGCTGGAAAGCGAGGTCACGGTGCCTCGGGATCGCCATGGCCGCAGCTTGGGCCCGGCTCTGACCGGTCGGAACGAACCGACGGATCAGGTCTGGAGCCACGTCCAGTGGGATCTGACCGCCTATGCGGGCGCAACAGTATGGCTGCGGTTTGACTACGTCACGGACGGTGCCATTACGGAAATGGGCTGGGTGATTGATACCGTGGCCATTGATGCCATAGGCTATCAGGAGAACTTTGACGGAGTGCTGGCGGACTGGGAGTTGGATGGCTGGATCCAGACACCCAACTCCGTGCCGGTGGACTGGCTGGTACAGGCGGTGGCCCTGACTCAGAATTCCCGTGAACTGCGGATGCTGGAGCGTTGGCTGGCTGACATGTCCGGCCAGGCCACGCTTAGGATACCGGGACTGGCGGACGATGAGCAACTGTACTTGCTGATTACGCCCCTGGCACCACTGGTTACGGAGTCTGCGCCCTATACCCTGCGCATGGTAGATGAGCCTCTGGGTGATAGCCACGGTAGAGACACAACCTAATTTGGGCACCTACCTTGGTGCCCAAATCTGCATCTGTACACGGACCACCAAGCATGGCTACACTGCCTGTGGATTGCTGATCCTGAGCCTATCGGCAGGAAATGAGGGTTTGCGGCAAGGCGTACAATCCGATACGGAATTCCGGGTGACCGGTGAGGACGCCTGTACGGATATACGGCTTATGGAAAATATTCTTTCGTCCGCATCTAGGTTGAGACCGGGCCACACGACTCCTATGGGTAAGGCATTCCGGTACAGAGTATGATGGTCTGCCCAGACTATCTTGGATAGATGCTGGGAAGACGGAGACGTGGATCTAAACCCTATCTACCCACTCCTCCTGCCGTGGCTCAACATTGTTGACACTGGATACCACCGAACATATACTAATGCCCTGGAGCGTAACCGGCGCGCCCCCGTGGTGGAATCGGTATACACGGCAGGTTGAGGGCCTGTGCCCATCAGGGCATGTCCGTTCGAGTCGGACCGGGGGCATTCCTAGTACCCGCAAATACATTGCTGTTATGGTTAACTTGCCCAACAGTTGCTTGCTAGCCGGGAGCAGCGGAGCTGACTGTCTGTTCGCGGCCACATGCATATGCCAGCCGAAGAGGCCTGAGCAGAGCCAGGGTATTCTGACGGAGACAGAGCCCACAGCAAGCGGGACGCATTGCTACGGGATGGTTATTACGTGATGCCTAATACCCTGTCTGATAGGTGAGACGCTGACGCTTACAGAGGAGTTCCGGGATACACATAGCGTTCCCGGTGCGTCCGGTATCAAAGCAGCGATTTCCCGCCTATCACTGGAGTGCGCGTTGACTCGATTCAAGCCGGTGAAGTCCCGCTCGGTCCAACAGGGAACAGCAGCCCCACTTGACACCTCTAACCGACGAATGCCAGGTCCCAGTATGCACGGAAATTGGCTGGTCGGCATGCATCACGGGCATACGGTACTGTTACTCAGCAAACCGGCCCGTGTGCCGGTTTGCTACTGGTGCTAGGACTACATAGAACGGTTCCGTTTTATGTAGTCGTTGCCTTGGCCTAATCAGGTGTTTCTTGCTTATTAATTTGGGGTACGGGGTACCCCCAGCCTGTGGGCCATTCCGAGCACCCACCACCAACGTATTGAACTATTGAGGCAACCCGGACACCATCCGCGCACCTGAAATCCATGCTGCCTTGATGGCAGGCCTACCGTCAACAAGGCATGGACAGCGTACGATGCCCTCTTATTAGCCTGTATGGAGGTGCCAGTTCATCTCCACAACGTGACTGGTCGCTAGGCGGGAGCCGTGTGTATCGCACCCGGGGCGGATGGCTTGTTGGTAGGAGAGAGGCATCTGCTCCCTGCAGCTTGGCAGTGCCCTAGGCCGGAAGGATACCGCTATTCAAACCTAAGACTGATTGACGGGGCTGGATTCTGAACTCTTGTATATAAACATCACTGCCTAGAACTACCGGATATAGTGGAAGAATCGCATGCCGATTGTACGCAGCAGATTCAAAATGAGTGATTTGCCCACAATCTGCGGTTAGCGGGACAGATAATCTGCGCATGAATGCTTACCGCACCAGAGAACAATACCGTATGAATGGCCGTACGCCGTATCGCAATACGTACTTATGCGCTCAACATGGCGTTGGATATCGGTCCCGGCTGGCTCTGAGTTGTTTGCGATCAATAACGTTATGGCCCCCGCGGGGGGCTCCAGTTCCGACCCTATTGGCCGTACGCTGGTCTCAATGTCCGTAACCTGGTTTCCGTCCTTGTCTTTTCCTGTTAGGAGGCTACAAATGATCCGTTACTTGATAGGGTGCCTTGTTCTCGCGGCAACGTTATTGTCAGGCTGTACTCACCATATATCAGAAATGTATAAACATTTTATGCATTACTGGGAATGGGAGCCTTGTGCTGCGGGAATGCACTCCGCAGCTGAGCCGGGTTTTGCCTGGCCCGCGCCTTCCCCAGACTTTATGGCTACTTTTGATCCCCGGGCACCTTTCCCACTGGATCCGGACATACAGATGGGCCAATTGGACAACGGTTTTACCTATTACATCGTACCGAACGACGATCCGCCCGACCGGGCCCGTCTAAATCTGGTGGTATCCGTAGGGGCCCTGGAAGAAGATGACGACCAGTTAGGGGTCGCGCATTTTCTGGAACATATGATGTTCAACGGCACCGAAAATTTCTCGCCCGAGGAATTGCGGACCTACTTTGAAGCCAATGGCATGACAATGGGCCGGCATCTCAACGCAAGTACGGGACACGAACAGACCATTTATTCCCTGAATGTGGATGCAGGCAATGAAGAAGTGATGACCCAGGCTTTCCTTGTACTGGGCGACTGGGCCGGGCGCGCCCTACTGGAACAGGTGGAAATAGACAAGGAAAAAGGTGTCGTGATCGAAGAATGGCGCCTAGGGACAGAGAATGCCTGGGGCCGTATTCAGGAACGGATCTTGCAGTCCCTGCTGGCTGACTCGCGGTATGCGGAACGCAATGTTATCGGCGACATGGCGATCATCAAAGAACTGACATCGGACATGCTACGCCGCTTCTACACTGACTGGTATCGTCCCGACCTCATGACCCTAGTGGTTACAGGGAGTGTAGATCCGGCCTGGGTGGAAGAGCAGATCCGAATCCAGTTCGGTACACTGACCACAGATCCGAATGCCCGGCCTCCTGTGAGTGCGCCCATTCCACTCAAGGAAGACCTCAGTATTGAAATTCTGAGCGATCCGGAACTGCCCCGAGTGTCGCTGGAGGTACTACAACTCATCCCCACGGAACCGCCGGTGGCTTTGCAGGACGCCCGGCGGCTCCTGCTCGAGGACCTTGCTCTGCTCATGTTCAATGACCGCCTGGACCGCCTGGCCCGTTCGCCGGAATCTGCGTTCCAGTCTGCCACGATGGCACACGATCAGTTGGGTATTGGCGGTGTTTCGATCGTTAGTCTCAGCACTGAGCTGGATGAAGACAAGATCCTGCCCGGTTTCGCTGCTGCCCTAGTGGAAATGCGGCGGGCACAGAGGCACGGTTTCACGGACAGTGAACTGCATCGGGCCAAACTGGAAATGCTGGAATATTTCACCAGCGAGTTTGAGGCATTGCCGACACGCCGCAATGCCCAAATCCAAAATGAGCTGATAGCCCACCTGCTTTACGGTACACCCATGAGCGGGATTGCTTTTGAGTTCGATCTGGTCAAGCATTATCTGCCTGGTATCAGTCTGACGGAAGTCAATGCGTACATGGCAGAGACCCTGGATGTACACAAGAGCCTAGTTTTACTGACAGGTCCTGAAAAGGATGATCTGGTCCTGCCCGAGGCAGATACGATCCGAGGCGCGTTGGACCTGGCTCTGGCCATGCCCCTGATGCCCTACCAGGAAGAAAGCTTGATGCCCGGGGCACGTCTGCTGGACGAACTGCCTTTGCCGGCTGCGATCCAACACGAGGTATACGACGATAGGCTGGATCTCACTATTCTCACGTATGACAATGGTGTTACGGCCTTGCTCAAACCCACGACGTTACAGGAGAACCAGGTGCAACTCGGCATCGCCAGCCGGGGTGGCAGCTCACGGGTGACTGACGAAGCATTCTTCGCCGCACAGCTCGTACCCCGTGTGATGGATGAGAGTGGTGTCGGACCTTATGATTGGGATAGCCTCGATCAGTTGCTGACAGGCCATACGGTGAGTTTGGGGGCCTATCTTAATGAGGTGGCGGAAGGCTACAGTGGCTACTCCACCACCGATGATCTGGAAATGCTCTTGCAGCTTGTCCATCTGGCCTTGACACAGCCGCGCTTTGAGGAAGAAGCTTTCCGTAATGTCTTGGATGACCAACGGGTCAGCCTACAGAATCAGGAACTGTCGCCCACTTTCCAGTTGATGCGCCATATGCAGACGCTCGTGTATGGCGACACCCCACGTACCCGCCTCATGATGATGTCTGATTTGGAAGCTATTGACTTCGCGGACGCCCAACGGATCTATACCGAACGTTTGGTGACCCTTGATAATCCGGTTCTGAGTTTGGTGGGAGATTTCGATCTCGCCGAAGGCAAGCGGCTGATCAGCACCTATATCGGCTCTCTACCCTCGGTAGGTCCTAGAGAAACCTGGGCAGACCGCACGGTGGACGCGCGCATAGGACCTGTCCAGGAACGTATCTATCACGGCCAGGCCTCTCAGGTGTTCGTGGTGCAGACCCGGATCAATGATCAGATCGAGGAACTGAGTCCCGCGGACGACGTAGCGTTGGATGCCCTATCCCTCATCTTGGATACTCGTTATACGCAACAGATCAGGGAGGAGATGGGCGGAACCTATGGGGTCCAAGTGTCCGTCGCCACGCAACGTGTCCCACGTCCGCGCGTGGATCTGGCGGTATTTTTCGGTACTAATGAGGAACAGGTTGAAGAACTGCTAACGGTGTCCCGCGCTATTCTGCAGGATATCCAAGTCCAGGGCGTAACAACGGCGGAGGTGGATGCCGCCAAAGCCCAGCTACAGCTTCAACTAGAGACCTACCAAACCGACAACTGGTATTGGAGTAGCGTCCTGGAAAGAGAGTTCGTGCTGGGCGAGGCCCAAACCGAACGTATTGACCGGCGCCAGGAATACATTGACCGGATCACACCGGAGCGGATCAACGATTTGATCCCATTGGCGGTGGATGTGGATAGTCTAGTGGAAGTGGTGCAGCTACCAGCGGCCAGCGCTCCCCAGGACTAACCCCACACGCTCTGTGCCAGCGTCAGTCCAGGACGCTGGCAAGAGACTACCCGGCGTGCCATCTACCTTGTACGGGATGGCACGCCGGGTGTACGGTGAGCTACTGTACGAGATGTACCTTGACCGCACCGGAGTTTTTATCCACCGCGGTCTGAAAGGCGACTTCAATGTCTGTTAGGGGATACTGATGCGTCACCAGCCGGGTAGCGTTAATTTTGCCCGTGGCAATGAGGTCAATGGCGGCATCAAAATCTGTTTCCATGCCGCTGTAGCCGTAACACAACGATCCCGTTACCACTGGTTCCTTGTTCATGACGGGGGTTAGATCTACGGCTAAGGGTTGGTGATAGCCTCCCACTAGTACGACGGTACCCTGTCGGCGGATGATGGCCAGAGCATCGTCAAAGCCTTGGGCGCTACCCACGGTTTCGATCACTACGTCCAGACCAAAATCTGCAGTCAACTCAGTGACGTAGTCTCTCACGTTGGTTTCACCGATATTGACGATATGATCCGCCCCCAAATCCTGGGCGACTTGGGCCTGCTGCGCATATTTGACGGTGATAAGGGTTTCGCGGACTCCGATGGCTTTGGCTACAGCCAGAGAATAGAGGCCAATGGTGCCGCCCCCAATGACCGCGACCCGGTCCTGATACGTTGCCCCGGACTGGGCCAAGGCCCGATGGCAGACAGCCACCGGCTCCACCAGAGCTCCTTCTGCGAAGCTCATGCTGTCCGGCAAGCGGAACACGGTGGAAGCGTGGGCCATGGTGTATTCGGCAAACCCCCCATGACCTCCTTCCCAGCTTATTGTGCGCTGTGTACAGTGATTGTACAGACCCGTGCGGCAATATAGACAGGTCGTGCAGTGGGAGGTGACTTCAACTACGATCCGGTCGCCAGGCTTGAGCGATTCCACCCCCGTGCCGACTTCAGCGATTACCCCACACGTCTCATGTCCTGCTGCGTGCGTATGGGATTGAGGCCAGTGGCCTAGGTAAGCGTGTAGGTCACTACCGCAGATGCCGGTGCACTGCGTGTCCATGACAACGTACCCGGGAGGCGGCGCGAGATACTCAACGTCCCTGATCCCGATTGCGCGAATGCCTGAATAAATACCGGCTTTCATAGTCCTATCCTTATAAGGTGTGACGGGGTGCGTGCACGCGTTCCAAGGCCGGCCAGGGGAAGAAGTGCGGACCTCGGATGCCCGGCCATTGTGTAGTACCTAGTGAATACTGTCAAGGATAACATGCCCATGAGGAGCATACGACCGAAATCCGGGTAGGCCCGCTCGGCGTCTGCGGAGCCGTATGGCACTGGAGTAAGGGACTCAGGCGTGCTATTCAGAGAGTATAGCCAAGCCCATACCGGCTACGGTCAAACCTGGCTTGCATGGGGATGAACCGCGATCGCGGCTGATCGGCTGCACAAATCCCATGGCGGTGTACTCATTCTACGTATAGGCCCCCGCATAGAAGGAAAAATTCCGCTCTTAGTATTCTGTCGTAAGAATGTTCCCATGGATGGCTACCACTAGGGGGGTGACACTCAGGTCACCGGAAATGGTATGGCTTGTTCACCAAAGTGGTGGTAGGTGTCTTCGCCACGTACTAGGATGGCGTTCCAGCGCTTGCCGTGTGAATTGTCTATCGTTTGCTTGACCCAGGTAGGTACATAACGCAGAGTCAAGCCACACCGTCGGCGCTGCGACTGATTGGGCAGTGAACCGTGAATGACGGTCCCATCATGCAGGGACATTTCACCGGCTTTCAACTCCAAATTTACGGCTGCCTGGACTTGTGCAGGTGTGACCGGAACTTCCTGGTTAATGCTCAGCAGATTGCCCTGCTGGTTCGCCTTGCCATGTTCCATCAGTCCCAGATCATGTGTGCCCGGGATTACCTGCATACAGCCGTTGTTCACGTCACTGTCGTCTACCGCGTACCATGCGGTAATGGCCAGGGGTGGCTCTAGACCCCAGAATGTAACGTCCTGGTGCCACGCGACATAGGCCTCACCTAGCTTCCCGTCACCGTACTTGTTGAAGAAGTGGGTGGCCAACAACAGAATGTTCGGACCAATCAGATCCTCAATGCAGTCTAAGATAGTCTTGTTAATCGCTAACTGCCAGATGAACTCTTCCTCAAAGTGATTGTCAACAAGTTCGATCTGGGCGTGTTCCTTGCCCACCCTATTTTCAAGTCGGTCAAACTCGGTGGCATAGGCACCTGCCTCCTCTGGCCCGATGACCGGTATGCCGTTAAGAAATCCGTCCCGTTTGTACGACGCGATCTGCGTGGAAGTAAGTGCCATGGTATGAATCCCTGTTGTCCGGTAAATTGTGTTTGCCGCATATTTTACAATACGGTGGTAGAGTGCTTTTCAAGCGGGAAATCAAGGCATATCTAACAACGAGAGCCTTGATGTAAGCTCCATTCTGGAGATGACGACGTAATTCCCATAGCTTCAGTTGTGGGAGAGGGCACTATCCCAGGAACCCAGTCCCCTAGTGGAGATGATAGCCCACTAGCGTAAATCGGACTATGGCGGTATAGGGAGGATTGTGAGCCACTTGACCACTAAATTAGGCTGCTTATGACGTGCAGATTGCAATCGTTGGGGATAGCCAAAGCAGTTCTTAGAATGACATAAACATGTGCCGGTACCCAATACCAACACAGGCCATGTATGTAAACACGACTAGGGGCAGGAATAGATAGTACACCGCACTATGTGACAGGGTATCACACGCACGATGTACCCTCTCAAAACGGCAATCAGGACGAGGCCTGTGCTGGTTGCAAGGAGCACGGTCCAGCTGTCAGGCCTGTCAATGAGTAATGTACCGAACCTGGAGGTAGTCCCTGCAAACAGTACTGATTCCGGCTAGAACTAGCTGTGCCTAACACAGGCTCTGTGGCAACCTGGCCTGGTTTAAGGCCAACTCCTGCTAGGTAGTCGCCAAAACGTTCAGGTTAGGGCATGAAGCAGACGGCAGGGCACCAGGACCATATCCCGTAGATGGTACAGATTTCAGACACGGAGGTGAGATTTGCTATATGTTTCATACGCTTTTGCCACTATATGGTCAGCCTAGAACACCATAATGTATGCAGGATGGACGGAGGCCTCAAAGCCAAAGAAGCGCTCTGCAGTTCCATCAGGTATACGACCAGCGAATGTCTGGATCACAGGGAGGTTAGGCATGGATACACAAACCAATACACAACTCAACACATTGGCGTTGATGATGGTCACCATGTACAACACCAGACTGAAGGTGGATTGTCCCGAGCCGGATGAGCGGCCTACTACTGCCCGGACACGCCGACTCAATATTCGACTCCGGATTGGCAATGCCATGATTGCCGCGGGCCACCGCCTCAAGGGTGTGCAGCACACACATGCCGGTGCCGGCTAACGTTCAGCCAGGGTGTTACGATTCAGGAAAGAGGTCCCTGCAGGGACCTCTTTCTTTTTCCAATCCAGCACTTGCATTTCACCGGAGGAGCTGCAGGTCTGTAACGTGTCTGACGTAGGCCAGGCAGTGGATTCCTGCATGGATATGGCCGTAGCCGGGTCACCTCATATCACGAGCCCAACAGGAAAGTGTTGCTATTAGGGACAGCCGGGTACGGTAGTGCAACCAGCACCGGCTCCATAGTATAGTCAACCGGCAGGAAGGAAGAAGATGACACTATACTAACTTTCGGTATTCCCCGGTCTGTGCTCCTTCCGGGGTGGTGATAGTTCCAGGACCACGAATCCTACGCTAAAGCAGCGTATCTGTGGTATATATGCAGAAGCCCTACGGCAAACAGTCTATGACACGCATGTAACATGCAAGGAGTACTTATGAGCCAACTCACACACGCCCTGTCCCGGCGCACGTTTCTCAAGGTAGGCGGAGCTAGTTCCGCTTTACTACTGTTGGCAGCCTGCACTCCTGCCGCACCCACCGCGGGGAATGGTGGCGCGACTATGGAGCGCATGACCGTTGATTTTGCCGCCTGGGCGGGAGCTAGCGATCTGGCGGCCTGGGAAGAGCTGGAACGTGTATACGAGGAACAGCACCCCAATGTTGACATTGTGACAGCGCCCAATGGCACCGGTGCAGATTATTACACGGCTCTGCAGACTAGCGTAGCAGGCGGCGAACCCCCCGATGTCGCTTCCTTCCAAGGCTGGGAATGGCAGCCCTACGCAGATGCAGGTCAACTCACGGCAATTGATGATCACATCCAGCAAGACAACTTAATGGGCCCCTACCCTGATGGCGTACAGAGCATTGCCGACAGCACGCTCCGCGCGGGCAAACGCTATCTCATGCCGTTGCAGGTTGGGGTCATGGTCATGTTCTACGCCCGACAGCCCTTTGATGAGGCAGGACTGGACTATCCCACGGACGACTGGACCTGGGACGACTTCGTGAGTCTCGCGGAAGCCCTCACCAATACGACAGGCGATACCAAAATGTACGGCTATCAGCCCAATGGCATCTGGCCGCGTGATATCCACTGGATTCGCAACACCGGTCAGCAGGAATTCGACATGCTGGTTGATCCGACCGCAGCCATGTTCGATCAGCCCGAAATCATTGAGATGGTGCAGATGGTGGCCCAGGACTTCCAGTACAAGCTGGGTGTTAGCCCGACACCGGCCGATCTGTCCGGTGGTACCAACACCATTGAAACCGGGAACGCTGCTATGAAATATGAGGGTGCCTGGTTCTTCCCTAGCCTTAACTCACCGGAACTGCGTGAGGAAGGTCAGGAAATTGAGTTTGACGTGGTCCTGATGCCGATGGTAGCGGACGCAGATCGACCGCATCGCGGCTGGTCTGAAGGGATCTGTGTGATGGCTACTGACAATGCGGAAGCTGCCTGGGGATACACTAGCTTCATGGGTGGTGAAGAAGGCCAGAGAATCTATTCCTCTCTCACCGGGCGCTTGCCCAACACAGAGCAGCTCATCAGCGATTTCTGGATTCCCACCATTAATGACCGCTTCGGCGTGACAAACGGGGCCGCCTTCGTGGAAGCCTTCAAGCGTAGTGAAGTGGATGTCATCGGTGGCGTATCACGGGGTCAGATGTGGAATGAGGTGGTGAAACCAATGGGTTGGGATCCCCTGCTCAACAATTCCGCTACGGCCGCCGAGGTGTTGCCTGAAGTTACCGCGGGTGTGCAAGCCCTACTGGATGCCTACTGGTCCGGGTGATAGAAGATTCATGTCCGCTCCCGATGGTAACGCTGTGGATACCGTCGGGAGCGGACGTGACGGGTGCGTGACCTACGCTTCCGTAGCCACAGGCTGGTCTGAGAGAAGGACATGAGCATACTGAGTACGGCAGCCCAGAACGCCCGTACGCTGCGTGGACGGCGTGACTGGCTGGCGGGCTATCTTTTTGCCGCACCTTTCATTATAGGGTTCTGTCTGTTCATTGCCTACCCCATGCTGCATTCGGCCTATTTGATCATGTTCAAGTGGGATCCGTTGCGGGAACCGGTCTTTGTGGGATTTGACAACATCGTCAAGATGTTCAGCGACCCCAAGGTAAACAAGAGTCTTTACAACAGTGCCTTCTACACAGTGCTGGCTGTCCCGATTCAGCTGGTCATCTCCTTTTCCCTAGCCCTGGCCTTATCCCAGCCCATTCTGTTCCGGGACTTTTATCGGGCTGCCTTTTACCTGCCTATCATTGTGCCGCTGGTTGCCAGTGCCGTAGTATGGCAGCGGGTGTTCCATCCCGAATTCGGCATTCTGAACGAAATACTGGGCTGGTTCGGCATTGAACCGCAGAAATGGCTCTTTGAACCGCAGCTAGCCAAACCCGCCTTCATTTTTATGTCCTTCTGGGCCATCGGGCGTCAGATGGTAATCTTTATCGCAGGGCTAGGTAACATTCCTGACTCGCTGAAGGAGGCCGCTAGTCTGGATGGGGCTCATGCTCTACACAGACTCCGTTTCGTTGTAATTCCCCTCATGACGCCCCTGATTTTCTACAACATGGTCATCGCGACGGTTAACTCCTTCCAGTCTTTCATTCCCGCTATGATCATGACGGAAGGCGGCCCCCAGGATGCAACCCTGTTCGTAGTGCTGAACATCTACCGCAACGCATTCCAGTATGGCCGGATGGGCTACGCCTCCACGCTGGCTTGGGAGCTGTTCCTAATCATCGTAGGTTTCACGATCATGCAGTTCGTCGTATCCCGGCGTTGGGTGTATTACGAAGAAGGAGATGAAGCCTGAGCCATGTCTACTACTTCCTCTCTACCGGCAACGGCGACGCTGCGTACGAGCTTGTTCCGGCGGCAGGGGACGCGTCGTTCCTGGCGGGACTATCTCTGGTTGGGTTTGCTGCAGATCCTAATGACCGTGTTGGCCGTGTCGTTCCTGATACCCACCATCTGGATGATTTCGTCCTCCCTGAAGGTGTCCACCGAAGTATTCCAGCACCCCATCCAGTGGTGGCCCTCTGATCCCTACTGGAAAAACTACCTCAAGGCCTTCAGTGGTACCCTGCCGCTGGCGCGGTTCATGTGGAACACCGCGTATATTGTAGTGTTTGCCGTGTTGGGTACCATCATCTCGTCGGTCTTGGTGGCCTACTCCTTCGCTCGTATTGAATGGCCGGGCAAGCAAATCTGGTTTGGTCTGCTGCTAGGCACCATGATGCTCCCGGACATCGTCACGCTGGTACCCCGCTTCATCCTGTTCCGCACCCTGGGTTGGTACGACACCTTCGCTCCCCTCATCGTGCCTTACTGGGGAGCTGTCATGGCCCTGTATGTGTTCCTGATCCGTCAGTTTTTCCTAGGCATTCCTATGGAATTGGAGGATGCGGCCTACATTGATGGGGCCAGCCGTCTGCGCACGCTAATCCAGATCCTGATGCCCCTGTCCAAGCCCGTGCTCGCTACGGTGTCGGTGTTTGCTCTCCTCCAACACTACAACGACTTTATGAACCCACTTATCTATCTTAAGTCAATGAAGAAGTTGCCCCTGGCTGTCGGGGTCAAACTTTTCAACGACTTTGAAGTACAGCAGTGGGAAGTCGTATTCGCCGTTAGTACCATTATGCTGGCCCCTATTCTGCTGCTCTTTCTGATGGCGCAGCGCTTCTTTGTACAGGGCATTACCATGACGGGCTTCGGGGGACGGTAAAGCGCCCCCGTTTCCTACTCTGCCTGACAACAACGGCTGCCAACCGGGAAACCCAGGGCATGACACCTCCTGCCGTACAGGCCATGCTGGAGAATGTATTTGGGTTCCGGCACCTGCGCCCCGGTCAGGCCGAAATCATTGACGCCATCCTGCAGGGACGGCATGTGCTGGGCGTGATGCCCACAGGAGCTGGCAAATCTCTATGCTATCAGCTCCCTGCTTTAGTCCAGCCGGGCCTCACCCTGGTCGTTTCCCCCTTGGTAGCCCTGATGGATGATCAAGTGGCCACCCTACAACTAGCCGGAGTGGCGGCCGAGGCTTTACATGCCCAACGCGCTTGGGAAGACAATACTGCCATCTGGCAGCGGGCCGCAGCCGGGCAGCTACGTTTGCTCTACATGTCGCCTGAACGGCTGATGCAACCGTGGGTTCAGCAGACGTTGCAACGTCTGCCTCTGACCCTCATCGCCATTGATGAAGCCCACTGTATTTCACGTTGGGGCCCTGCGTTCCGTCCCGACTACGAACAGCTAGCCCAGCTTCGGGATCTGTTTCCCCATGTGCCCATCGCGGCCTTTACGGCCACCGCGGATCGGGCGACGCGCCAGGACATCTGTAACCAGCTTTTCAGCCACCCGGCGCACGTGTATGTTTCGGGTTTTGATCGTCCCAACATCCACCTCGCGGTGCAGCCCCGTACCCAGGTCTCGCGCCAGCTGCTCGCTTTCATCCGGCAGCACCGGAACGAGAGTGGGATTGTCTATTGTCTGTCTCGCAAAGGCACCGAAAAGATCGCAGCCTTGCTCCAAGCACAGGGCGTGTCGGCCTTGCCCTATCACGCGGGATTAGAGCCGGCGGTGCGCCTAGAACACCAGCAGATTTTTATGTCACAGCCCGGTGTAGTCATGGTGGCCACTATTGCTTTTGGTATGGGGATTGACAAACCGGATATCCGCTACGTGTTTCACGCTAATTTGCCGGCGGGCATGGAAGCCTACTACCAGGAGATCGGGCGTGCCGGACGTGATGGCGAGCCGGCCATAGCGTATATGCTCTACAATCTGCACGATATCAGCCAGCGCCGGCGCTTCATTGCAGAGGATCCGGGCGATGAAGAATACCACCGACGTGAAAATCAGCGGCTCGATCTGCTGCTAGGCTACTGCGAGAGCGTGAACTGCCGACGGCAAAGCCTGCTCAGTACCTTTGACGAACATTTAGCAACTCCCTGCGGCAACTGTGATAATTGCCAGCATCCGCCGGAACTGGTAGAAGGCCGGATCGAAGGCCAGAAGGTACTGTCGGCCGCCTATCGTACCGGCCAACAATTTGGCGCTGCTCATCTAGTGGATATTCTGACCGGCAATACCACAGCCAAAGTCCAGCTGCACCGCCATGACCGACTGCCTACGTTCGGCGTGGGTCGGGATCAGACTCCGACAGCGTGGCGTTCGATTATTCGCCAGATGGTGGCCGGTGGTATGCTCGCCATTGACATTGGCGGTATGGGTAGTCTGCGCATCACACCACAGGGCCGCGAGTTGCTGAAGGGGCACACGAGCTTCGCTTATCGTCGCGATCCGACGCAGACCGCCTGGAAACAATCCGCAAGATCCACCGCTGCGCGGCTTCCTCCGCAGGAGCAAGCCCTGTTTGACCGTCTGCGGAAATTGCGCCTGGACCTAGCCCGTGAATGCAAAGTGCCCGCCTATGTCATTTTTACGGACCGGTCTCTGCGCGAGATGGCCCAGCACAAACCTGGGAACGAGCAGGCACTGCGGATGATCCATGGCGTTGGTGATGCTAAAATCGCCCAGTTTGGTGCCGTGTTTCTGGAAACCATTGCCGAATTTGAAGCCAATCTTCCTACCTACGCATCACAGTAGTCATCTCAAGCCGTCAAGTCGTTGAAGAGGTCACGGCTCCCGCAACACTGCGGGAGCGTCAAGCAAAAGATAGGGCATAGCAGTGTCCATGAACAAGAAGCCTCCGCGTATCGTGACGGACGGATCCCATCCTGCCTACGATGGTACGGGGCAGCCCGGAGCATTTCAGAGCTATGTAGGGTCTGAGATCAGACATCAATCGCCACAGTACGTTCCGGTAACCCGACCCTACATGCCGCAGCTATACGTATAGTCAGATTCAATGGTGACTACTTATCGCGCATCTCAATGGTATCGTCAAAAGACTCCGGTTTGAGAGCCTAGGATTGTCTGGGGCCCAGGGCCATTGTGGGCAATATAACGCCGCGTATTCAGGACGCCAAGACAGTGGTCCAATAGAAACTAGCCTTTGCCGTTGCTATTGGGCCTTTCCAGCCCTATGAGCAGGAGGCCCGTTACCCATGCGTCAGATCCCAAAGGAGCATCCTAGTCCCTACTATTGGATTGGCAAAAGGCGTATGGAGTGGCTAGGTCACGTCAGAACGCTGGGAAGTGCCAGCTGTGTACTGACGAGTAAATCAACCTAGAGGTGAACGATGGATGATCAACACACTGTGCTACTGTCGTCGCAGGGCTCTGATAGCCTATATTCTCGACAAGGCTCCGCAGAAGGTACCGCAGTTGTTGGCATCTGATATACTCGGAATGAACAACAATGTGTTCTGATACTTGACGGAGGTAAAGCACAAATCATGATTGACATTAAGCGTTTGCAAAAAGACGAAAATCTACAGCTAGCGGACATCACAGCAGGGCAGACGCAAGATGATCTGCGCCAACTAGTGAACGATATGATTGATGCCCAGTTGGCCATGATCGCCTCGTGTGTGGATGCCGATGTTACCTTTACTCCTATTGACGAGGCCGCTGATGATCCGTATGCTAGTGCCGCTGATGAGGTGGGTATGGCATGGACCTTGGGCCACGTGATTGTCCATTGCTGTGCTTCGGCGGAAGAGTACGCATTCCTGGCGGCCGAACTAGCCCGGGGAGTCCCCAATCACGGACGTTCACGATATGAACCGCATTGGTCAACCATGCAAACGATCCGGCAATGCCGGGATGCACTAGAGGAAAGCCGTCGGATGCGGCTGGCTACCCTGGAGGTATGGCCCCGGCAGCCTGAACCTGATCATGTCGACCAGGCCATGGAACACTTTGTGGTGGGGCATGCGCATGAATATTCACACTTCGGCCAGATCCAGGATATTGTGCGGCAAGCACTTGCCGCACGCGCCTGATCCATCCCAACGGCCTCGTACATACGTGTAGGAGGGCAGACAGGGCCGCCGGTTAGCCCTTAACGGCTCCCAGTGTGATGTTGGTCAACAGAGACCGCCGGCCGGCAATGAAAATGAGGACTATCGGTAAGGTGGCGATGAAAGCTCCGGCCAGAATCATGCCGTACTCAATTTTGTAGAGACCTACCAAGGTGGCCAGCCCGATAGGAAACGTGAATTTCGCCGTAGAACGCAGAATAATCAGAGGCCACAGATAATCGTTCCAGCTGGCCAGGAAAGTGAGCACGGCTAGTACGGCAAGGGCACCGCGGCTGAGAGGCAGGCCTAGGCGGGCGTAGATACCCAGTTCCGAGGCGCCATCGATCCGGGCTGCGTCCAACAGTTCGTCAGGTACGGACAGCATGTTCTGCCGCATGAAGAATGCGCCAAAGGCGGTGATAGCACCGGGGATAACGATCGCTAGGTAGCTGTCGATCCAGCGTATCTTGACCATAAACAGGAAAAGGGGCACTAAGGTCATCTGGAAAGGAAAGGTCAGCGTAGCAAGTAGCACTAGAAACAGTGTGCGCTTGCCCCGGAACTCATACTTGGCAAAGCCCCAACCCACCATGGTAGCAACCCACAGCGCTAGCAGCGTCTGGCACACAGCCACGATGATGCTGTTGCCAAACTGGCGTAGATAAGGGATCTGTGCACCGGTCAGAAGCCGGACATAGTTCTGGAGGGTTGGTTCCCGGGGCCACCACGTTAGGGGCAACGCAAAGATGTCGGCGTCAAACTTGAAGGAGCCGGAAATCATGTAGGCAAAGGGTGCACCTGTCAGCAGGACACCCAGAATCAACACGGCATAGGTCAGGCCCGCATCAACCCGGCCCCGTGCCTGAGGCGGTATCGTTGTCGGGGCCGGCCGGGTACGCTCCGTCTGCATCTAGAGATCGCGAAACAGACCCAGAATCCGGATCTGGATGAAAGTCAGAACTAGAATGATCAAGGCTAGGGAAATACCCAAGGCCGCCGCATAGCCGAACTTGAGAAAACGGAACCCGTTCATGTACAGCAGCATGGTCATGAATAGGCCACCGTTGTCGGGACCACCCGCCACGTCCCGGGTGAGCAGAGCCGGTTCCGCGAACAGATTGTAGGATCCGATGATGGCGAAGGTCATGACGAAGATAATTACGGGGCGCAAGAGGGGTAGGATGATGTACCGAAATGACGCCCAGCGGTTGGCACCGTCAATGATGGCAGCCTCCTTAATTTCGCTGGGGATGTTCTGCAGCCCGGCCATGAAATAGAGAGCATTGATACCCGTCCACCGCCACAGCCCCAGCAAAATGATAGCGGGCAAAATAAACTCGGCGTCCAGTAGCCAGCGAATTTTGGGGAAGCCTAAGGGGGCCAGGATCAGGTTATTGATCAGTCCGTACTCGTGCTCAAAGACCAGGCCGAAGATAATAGCCACCACCACCCCGGAGGTGATGTTGGGGGAGAAGAAAAAAAGCCGGAAGAACTCCCGCCACCGCAAGCGACGACGGGTCAGCAGCAGAGCCAATCCCAGCGCGGCGGGGACAATCAGGAGAATACTGCCCAGGGCATAATAGGTGGTGTTGCCTAGGGCTTTGCGAAACAGGTCATCCTGCAGCAGAGCCAAGTAGTTCTGCGCACCAATAAAAACGGGTGTGCTGCCAATTCCCGTCATCTGAAACAGGCTAAGACGGGCGGCCCACAGTACCGGAAACAGGAAGAAGACCCCGTACCCGAGGAAAAAGGGGCTTATAAAGAGGTAAGGGGCGAGTTTGCGTGACCAAGAACCCATCGTACGCCCTGGATCGCCAGGAGACGGAGCACGTACGGCGCGGCCCCGCCTCCCAGTGACGTTATAACGGTAGCGCGATCAGGCTTCAGCCGCCATGATGTCACGAATCTGATTGGCCACGGATGTGAACACGTCCGCCGGTGTCTCTTCCAGATCGTAGATGGCCTGCCACTTCGCTTCCAGGAGTGTATTCATCTCGGAACGGTAAGGACTCTGGTATTGAGCGGGCACATCCTGGGCTACTTGGGCGAAAAGGCCCCCTAGATCCTGGTTTGAGAAATACGCGTCGGGAGCGTGCAGACGCTCATTGTCCATGGCGGGAATGTAGGGCGGGAACAAGCTGGTTAATTCAAAACGGCGCACATTGCCTTCAACCGAAAGCATGGTGTATTCCACGAAATCCCAGGCTTCCTCCACGTAGGCGCTGGTTTTGACGATGCAGGCGCCTGTGCCCCCGTAACAACTGGTGGTCAGGCCACCCTCTTCCCAGACCGGTAGCGGGCGGGCTTTCCACTTGCCGGTCAGATCCGGGGCGTTGTCCTTGAAGAAACCCGCGTACCAGTCCGCACCGGTTTGTGTGAGGTACTTGCCTTCATTGATGGCGGCCCACCAAGCATCCCCCGTGGGAGGTTGATTGGCAATACCGTGCCGGTCACGCAGAGCCAGCAGCCATTCCATCGTTTCAATGCAGATATCGGAGTCCAGGGTGATGTTGCCATCGGCATCAAAATAGTCTTGGCCGCGCTGCCGCACATAGAGTTCAGCGGGCGCCGAGAAACTGAGAGCCTTGACGTCATCGGTAGACACTTCCTGGCCGGCGGCGATGAAATCATCCCAAGTGACCAGAGCATCCATGTCCACGCCGGCGTCCGCAAAGACATCGGCACGGTAATATTGCACCACCGGTGTCAGGGCATGCTCCACACCGTAAATCTTGCCTTTGTAGCTGTAGAGGGCTTCCCGATTCTGGACCAGATCCTCCATGTACCCCCCTTCACTGAGGCGATCCTTGATGTCTACTAGGCCGGGATCACCCCCACGTAGGAAGCCACCGAAGCGTCCCTGTTCCAGATCCGCTATGTCCGGGGCGCCCACCCCGCCTGTCTGTAGGGCGATCTGTACCTTGTCATGCATGTCCGTGTAGGCGATTTCGGACACGGTAAGATTGAAGTCGCCGGCAAATTCAGCCTGATAGTCCTCTCCCATGGAGCGGAACCAACGGGCATGCGTATTGACGAAAGTCCAAATTTCCAGATCCACCGCAGCGGCAGCCGGCGCCATGTCTTCGGTGGTCGGTCCGGGCGTGACACATGCTGCGAGGATGGCTCCCGATAGGACTACGCCGGAACCTTTCAGGAATGTGCGCCGGGACAATGGGTGTGAAGACGACATAACGTTCACTCCTTATGCATAGATGTGATAATGGGTGGAATGAAAAAATTATAGGTTGGGTTACCCGGAATAAAAAATGTGGAGGACGTAACGTGGACACAGGACACGGTCTGTAGACATCCCATAGAGGTACTCTAGATCAACGTGACTTGATTGCCTGGTCAAGGCACATCGAGTCACCCGACAAGGTGAGAAAACACCCGGGACGGATGCTACGACTTGACCTGTCATGGGGACAAAACCTGTATTCAACGCCCACCGTAATACACCAGGCGACCCGAGATGCGAAACAAGACTAGGGTGAAGATCACAATAATGAGGAATAGAATCCAGGCCTGAGCCGAGGCGTAGCCCATCTTAAAGAACTCAAAGGCCGACTGATAGAGATAGATTGACATCATCAAGGTGGAATCGGCGGGACTACCCCGACCGTCCGTCATGATATGAACCTGAGTGAAGAACTGAAACGCCCCAATCAGGCCTACAATCACGTTGAAGAGAATGACCGGGCTGATCATGGGCAGCGTGATATGCCAAATCTTCTGCAAGGCGTTGGCACCGTCCAAGGAGGACGCTTCCAGGAGTTCACCGGGCACGTCCTGCAAAGCGGCCAGATAAATCACCACGGCATTGCCCACACCCCAAATACTCATCAGAATCAGGGCCGGTTTGGCCCACTGGGGATCGCCCAGCCAAGCAGGGCCATTGATGCCGACAAAGGACAGAAGGTAGTTCACCACACCACTGCGTGGATTGAACATCCACAGCCAGACAATGGCCGCGGCGACGGTAGGGGTAATGCTAGGTAGAAAGAAGAGTGTGCGAAAGGCGGACAGCCCCCGCACACGCATGTTCAACAGCAGGGCAAGCAGAATGCCAAAGAGTGTACCTAAGGGCACGGCCCCTAGAGCGTAGTAGCTACTGTTCCAGAGCGAGGTCAAGAAGCGCGGATCATCAAAGAGGTTCAGGTAGTTGTCAAACCCAATCCAGCGCGGGCTGCGCAGCACAGGATAAAACGTGAAACTGTAGTAGAGGGAAGCCAGAAACGGGTATACCCGGAATAGTACGAAGCCCACAATCCAGGGTGAGATAAAGAGCAGGCCGGTGATCAACCGCCGCTGCGGGCGGGAGAGGGATGATCGGAACACCCACTTGCCTGCTGTCATGGCAGTCTATCCTTTCAAGCCGGTGAGGGCGATGCCTTCAATGAAGGTACGTTGGGCGAAGAAAAACAGCACGATGATGGGTAGGACACTCATACAAGTGGCGGCCATGATCCAAGCGAAATTGGAAAACCCGTAGGCACTTTCCATGTTCGCGATACCCAGGGAAATCGTGTACTTCTTATTGTCACTCAAATAGATGAGTGGTCCGAAGTAGTCATTCCAGCTGCCGATAAACTGAAACAGGGCAACCACCGCAAGGGCGGGCGTTGCGAGGGGCATGACAATACGCAGG
Source organism: Caldilineaceae bacterium (assembly GCA_965116185.1). Lineage (GTDB taxonomy): Bacteria > Chloroflexota > Anaerolineae > Caldilineales > Caldilineaceae > Bin34. The sequence continues at coordinate 3,221,134 of OZ220492.1, read as the reverse complement.
AAAATGCGGAGCTCTGAGGCACCGTCAACGTAGGCGGCGTCCGTCAGCTCCGCGGGCAACCCCATAAGGAACTGGCGTAGTAGGAAGATGAAAAAGGGACTGCCTAGAAAGATGGGGAAGATCAGAGGCGCGTAGGTGTTGAGCCAACCCAGATCCCGGTAGATCAGGTACAGGGGAATGAAGGTCACGAAGTCCGGCAGGATCATGGTAGCCAGCACCACCGCAAAAACGTAATCCCGGCCCGGCCACTGGATGCGGGCAAAGCCATAGGCAATGAGGGCGTTGGACACCACCGCACCCACCATGGAGGGTACAGTCACTACCACCGTGTTCCACAGATAGCCCCCTAGTGATCCCTCCCGGAAGGCGGTGACGTAATTATCCCAGCGAATCGGATCCGGAATCCAGACGGGTGGATAAAGAGGCAGCTCCTCTGCATTCTTGAGTGAGGTGGACACCATCCAGAGCAAAGGGATTAGGAAGAACAGTGCAAATAGTACCAAGATTAGGTACTTGCTGAATTCCAGACTCCATTGCGCCAACGGATGGGGCCCGGTTTGGGCGGTTGCAGCGGGTGCACGCACTGTATGGGGGGAAGAGGCGGTCAAAAGCGGATATGTGCTACCTATCAAAATGGTTGGCCCAGAGAGATCAGACAATCAAGACGATTGTCCCGAACCACGCCAGCTCGGGACAATAACCTTGATGTGAAGAGCAACCCCGGACGTACACGGAGCAGATGGCTAATCAGGCGCTCAACTGGACTGATCCAACCACTGGTCCAGTTCTTTTTGGGCTTCTTCTTGTACAAAGTCAAGGGCTTCTTGCGGTGTCTTTTCACCCAGATAAGCCTTCTGCCACTCGGCGCCCAGGAGCGCATTGTACGAGGAACTGGTGGGGACTTTAGGCGGGTACAGGTAATAGTCGGAGTTGTATAGATCGTCCATGAAGATATCCGTGAAACCGGGACAACTGCCGATTACCTCATCCCGGAAGAGTGGATGCTCCTGCATGCCTTCAGAGACTGGATTATTGACGCAGAGCCAAGTGATGAAGAGGGATGTGTAGGTATCCCGATCCCCCGTGGCTCCGGTCATGACGCTGATGATATCCCAAGCTGCTTCCGGTTCAGGTGCTGTCCGCGGCACAATCCAGCCGTCTCCGTAGGTGTACATGCCGCGTGTGTCGTATCCGGCAGGAGTGGGGAAAGGCCATACCGTGAAACGCAGGTCTTCGCTAGCGTAGTCCCGAATCGTGTTAAAACGCCAGGGACCCGTGGTTTCCGTCGCCCGCAAACCGGCGAGGAAGGGAGCTAGGCCCCGGGAACGACCGCCGGCACCCTGGAGTGAAGCCTGATAGGTCTGCATTTTCTCCACGCCAAAGCGTTCCCAGACAGCAGCATTCCACTCTAGGGCCTTCACGTTATTAGGATGGTTGGCCGTGATGGTAGTTGCGTCGGCTACAAATTGACCCTGAAAACGGCCCATGATCATGGCGTTCCAGTTGAAGTCGCCTCCCAGGACATCAATGTTGCCGGCCTCGTCGTAGGTGGTCATCTGTTCCCAGACATCAAGCAGTTCTTCCAGGGTTGTGGGTGGACTGTCCACATCAACACCGGTCGCTTCGGCCATATCCAGATTTACGAATGTGCCCATGGACTGGTTCCACATGCTGGCGTAGTAGAAGTTGCCTTCATAGACGCCCAGATCCCAGATAGCGGGATGCATCCAGTCCCGTAATGTCTGCACTTGGTCGGCATCACCCAATTCGTCCAGGGCGAGGAGGGCATCGTTAGCCGCTAGCTGGTACGCCACGGAAGCCCCAAACACGACAGCCGTTGTGGGACCTTCATCGGCTACAATGCCAGCCAAGAGTTTCTGCGTCATAGCGGTGCTGCCCCCGGTTACCACCACGTGGTGGGCGCGCACGGCATTCTGGGAGTTGTTGTAGCCCTCCAGAATCTGTTCGATCTTGTCTGCAGCTCCCTCGGTCCAGCCCGTCCACACATCAATATCCACCGGTGCCATAGCTGCATCTGTGTCCTCAGTGGAAATAGGCGTGGCTGTGGGCGGCGCGGTGCAGGCCGCCAGGGCTAAACCGGTAGTCCCCAAAACAGTGCCTTTCAGAAAGCTGCGACGGGTAATTTGTGCTGTCTTCATAGGATCGCTCTCCTGCTAAGAGAATGGCATTACCATATGGCCTGCGAAACAGGCAACTGGGCCAATAATGACCGCAAACTGTGTAACAGGCTGTAACGCTATTCTAGATTGCCCTGCCCCCATTCGGCAAACGCAACAACTCAGTTTCCGGTGGCGACAGTTCTTGTTTGGCCTGGAAAGCAATTAAATCGTGTAGATATGGATGTCGTGCCATTGGGTGATGGGGCAGCACAGGGATTCCCGCGGTGGAGGGCAGGGCTAGGCATGTCGCATGCCCTGAGACCTGGCGTATAACAAACAGCCCATCTCACACCACATTCAATAGTGGCATGGTAGTATAATAAAATCAATTGCTAACCCCTATGCGCTAGGGTTGTCCGGTCCGGTGGCGTGGCCTCCTGGCGTGGAGGTGCTCACGGCCCGGATGTCTGCTTCCCTACCGCTTGGAGAAGTTCATATCATGGCCCTGCGCTGGCCCGACCCCACACCAACCCTAACCCTGACCCGGGAAGAACGTGATGCTCTCTATCCGGTGGACGATGATGAACCCATGACCTCCTCTTATCCACACTTTGAGGCTCTCCTCTATGCGGTGGCTGCTACTCGTCACCACCTGCGAGATGTGGATTGTTTGGTGGCGGGTGATTTCGCCATCTACTACGATCCCGTGCCGCCAGGGTCCCACGGACCGGGACCCTCCGTAGTCCCCGACCTGTTAGTGGCCTTTGATGTCACGCTGGACCGGGACACCTCGTACTGTCTTTGGGAAGTGGGCAAGATGCCGGAACTAGTCATGGAGATGACCTCCAAGTCTACCCAGGCCATGGACCAGGATCACAAACCCGAGCTCTATGCTCAGCTCGGGGTACAAGAATACTGGCAGTACGATCCGCACGGAGGCTACCTGAACTCGCGGCTGCAGGGCTGGCAGTTGGTGGGAAGTACCTATCAGCCTATTCCGGGGCAGCAGCGGCCTGACCTAGGGGCAGAACTCTTCCCTAGTGCAGTGCTGGACACATCCTGGGGCCACCTGCTTGACTCGGGCGATCTCCGTCTGTGGAATCCGGAAGAGCAGACTTGGTATCGTTCGCCTGACGAAAGTCAGCTCCATAGCCTGCAGGAGCACCAGGCGCGCCTGGCCGAAGCCCAACGCGCTAATGCCGAAGCCCAACGCGCTAATGCCGAAGCTCAGCGCGCTGATGCCGAAGCTCAGGCCCGCCGGACCGCTGAGGCTGAAGTAGCCCGGTTACAGGCGTACCTGGATACCTTGACGAAAGGCACTTAAGTCCATCACCAGCGTCATAGCATGATGCCTGCCTAGTGTGTTCACGGGGCAGGTAACCGGCCTTGACTACTCAAGAGCCTATCCAGTCGGTCTCTCAGGCATAGAGATAACAACTCACAGCTAGCTCTCTACCCACCAGGGCCGGATGGCCTAGCGTTTGGCAAGGTGTCTGTTCTTTACCGCTTAGCAAGGTTTGTACCACGACCCGCGGTGGACGCCACTTGTCTCCATCTGCGGGAAGTTGACAGTCAGGTGGCCAGTGATTGCGCCATCTACTACGCATCTCTGCCTCCGGGAATACCTGGACCGAGTCCTGCTATAGTCTCCGACCAGTCGGTTGTCTTGATGTCACACTGGACCAGGACACGTTGTGGTGTGCGGACTCCCTGACCTAATTGGGCTCCGCTTCACCTAGCCATCCAAACCCTGATGCAGGCCATTTTATGGGTACGTTCCCTGCTGACCTTGCAGCAAATACGCTCAAGTCCAACTTCCATAAGCTGATCTCGGCCAGCGTCTGCGTTGTAATTACTAAGTGGCGGGCACTACAAGCAGATAGATTACGACTCATCATGGCCGCAACTCCGGGGCGGATATTTTTAGCGATGAAGTATGATCTATGTATAGTAGACTACATTCGCAATTGATAATAAAGGATAGAATTTGACAGATTTTTTGCCGGAGAAATTGCATGAAAAACGCGCATATAGGGCCTTGGGTAGTTGTAGTACCTATCAAATGTGGCGTGTACGGTCAAGGTGGTAACACATGTTCATTAAAAAGATCCGGCAACGTTGGCAGTCTTGGCCTGATTGGCTCAAGACCGCTGTCGCGGTCACCCTACTCCTAAGCGCGTTATATGTGGGTGTCCACGTGGTGAGTATGGGTATTGTACTTCTGGACATGTTCTTCCGAACAAGCCTCTAGGACACTAGATCGCATTCCTCCGGTAAGCGCAAGAGAGGTCTCAACCGTCCGGGTGGGATCCATACCACAAGTCTCAATACGAAGCCCTGCAGATAAGGTGTATATAGCACTACTGTAGTATGGTCTTGCGGCACCTTGGAATGGGGCCTTGTACTATGTCCTCGGAAGGGTTAAACAGACGGAGTCCGGATAGCTACCACAAGAACCTGATTGTCCAGCCCAGAGTGTGTTCCCCTTACGACCACTCCTACACGGCGGATAGTCAGACCTGACCCCTTGACATTGCAAGCAAAGCTATCATGCTACCTCACGGAGCCGGTCGTTTTATAGATGCATCCAGAGGGTCAAGTCGGCGACTTTAGTTCTAGGCCTAGTGACTGGATTTTCCTGAGAACCAGGTTCCGCCGTGCCACTGGACAGGATATATCACGCCGGAAGCCAAGGCATATGAAAGAGGTGGGTGGCATCACCACAGCATAGGACGAAGGTAGATCGGTGAGCATCCGCGGCATCCCGGGTAGCAATCCCCACCTAAGCCCTGAAGCGATCTGCACGCTCCTCCCCGCACAGCGGGATTTCTACCCGGTGATTCGTAATGCTTGCCCGCTAATTACTTAAGCCCTGTCTACTTCACACTACGTCTAGTCCACAGAGTCTAGTTCATGACACACTTGACTAGGTGTTCGCCTGCTGCGACGCAAGCTCACGGCTCCGTTGCAATAAGGGGTGCCATCCGGGAGTTGTACACGCATACTCAGTAGCCTTGCGGGCCTTAGGCATAAATGTTGTCCATTTGCCATGCGTCCAACGACTGTAGGCAGGCATCGTGGCCCTGAGCCCGGACAGAGACCCCCACACTGTCTGTACGGCCCGGGTACACACGGCCAGCGAGGCATTGGCGGCCGTTGACATATACTTCCACAATACTCTTGTCCACAAACACCCGGAGCCGCAGATTTTCATCAGGTGCCAAATACACCGGACCGGTTTCAGGCGCTCGTGACTCTACATCGGACAGGATAGAAGAATAGGAATTATCCAACGTGATCAGGCTGTCCCGGGCTGCTGCCAACGGGGCACGCTCCCAGCCGGTGTATCGGTCCCAGTTGCGGAAACCCCGGCTCCGGTAAAAGGCAATGCGCGTGAATTCCTCTCTGTTGGGGGAACGCAGAACGTTCAATTCCACTAGGGAAGCACCGCCTGTCGCGATCTCCGCCTCAATTTCAATCGCATTGCCCTGTATAGTATCAAGCACGATCTCCTGATTAGCAGGCAGTAACAGGTTTTCCAGGTGTTGATGGTCCTGGCGCAGGGAGGGGATGTCGCCGGCCGGTTCCACGGCCAAGGTGTCCCGTCCGATCGGATCATGGTCCTGGAGTGTCAGGCGGCGGGGCAGAGTCATGATCTGATTCCAGCCCGGGGTGGGTTTGGCGGGATTCATGTTGAAAATTACGATGACGCCTCCTTGGCCATCGGGCACAGCCGATGGTGCATGCACACCCCCCGGACCATAGGGACCGAAATTGAATTCGTGATGGGACGTGACCACGAATTTATCCCGGGCCGTGTCGTAATCGCCTAGTAGGGCCTGGCCGCCACTCATGTGACTGAAAAACAGGAGAATGTGGCGCTGATGCTCACCCGTGCCGATGGGCCAGAAATAGGGACAGGCCCCGTCGTCACCCACCCGGGTGAAATTGTCACCCTCTACAAATGGATGCAGATATTCCCAGGTCACCAGATCCTGCGACCGGAGCAGAAAATTGGCGCGTGTGCGGCGGCCGTTGGTGGGGTGGGGTAAGGTCCCGCCCGACAGAGAGTAATAGGCATCGCCTTGCCGCCAGATACAGGGATCGAATACACGGTAGGGTAACGGGGTGCCATCAGGACTTTGCATCGGAATTACGGCTTGTCCGGTCAGCTTCTGCCAGTTCAGGAGCAACGGATCATCACTAAGGGCGATCATGTTCCCTACCTGGGTCCCGTGGTAGATGGCGATGACGCGATCATTCTCAACTAGGGCAGAACCGGAAAAACAGCATTCTTCCGGATCCGGATAGATCGCGTAGGGGAGGTCGCGCCAATGGATCAGATCGTCGCTAACCGTGTGCCCCCAGTGCTGGCGCGTATCTTCCGGTGGATACCCCTGATAGAACAGATGCCAGCGGTCCTGCCAATAGCAGAGGCCATTGGGATCGTTCAGCATACCTTCAGGGTTGACGTAATGGTAAATAGGACGATAGCGGTCCGCGGCCAGGGCAGTCCGCGATTCCCGAAAGCGCTGCAGCATGGGATTGGTCCGTAGCTGAGCTTCCTGTTCAGCTAGCGTAGTGGCGAAACGGTAGTGCGGAACGCGCGAATGGCGATCCTGAGCAGCGGGGGCATCCATGAGTCTATTCCTTGGTATAGTGGGATGAAAAGACGTGAGGCATTGTGTATGGAGTTGCGAGATCGTGCGGTGCATACAGCTGTGAGGAAGCCGTACGTACGGCTTCAGCGACCGGCAATCCCTGACATCTGAATACCCTGGGTGAAATATTTCTGGGCGGCGAAGAAGAGGACTAGCAGTGGCGCGATCATCACCGTGGATGCGGCCATCATCAGGTTCCAGCTAGTTGAATAGAGATCCTTAAAACTCTGCAGGCCAATGGCCATAGTCCACTTGTGCGGTGACTGCAGGTAAATCAGGGGCGTGAAGAACTCGTTCCAGTGATGGATGAAGGAGAAAATAGCCACCGTAGCCAGAACGGGCGTAGATAGGGGCAGGAGGATCTGCCCGTAGATCCGGAAGTTGGGAGCTCCGTCCACCCGGGCTGCCTCATCCAGTTCCAGAGGAATCGTCATGAAGAACTGTCGGAAGAGGAAGATGTAGAAGGCACCCCCTCCCAGCCAGTGCGGAACCACCAAGGGCTTGAAGGTATCGATCCAGTCCAGCTTACGGAAGACGATGAAGGTAGGAATGAGAGTCACAATCCCTGGCAACATGATGGTGGACAGAACTAAACCGAACAACAGCCCCCGCAGGGGGAACCGGAGCCGCGCGAACGCGTAAGCAGCGATGGACGCCGTTATCAGGGTGCCAACCGTCGCCGTGAGCGTAATATAAAGGGTGTTCCAGAAGTAGCGCCCGAAATTCACGGCCCGGAAGGCTTCGGGGTAGTTGGAAACTACAATAGGATCTGGAATCCAGCGTGGAGGCATCAGAAATGTCTGGGCTCCCGTCTTGAAGGAAGTGGAGATGAGCCAGAGCAAGGGGAGAGCTAATACTAGGGCGAGGGCACTGAGCAGTAGGTACCAGAATGCCTGAAAGACTAGGTGCTGCCACCATGTCTGGTGACGGGCGTGACGCCGGGCGGCTTGTACCTGGGAGATCATTGTTGCAAATCCCCTTCATAGAATACCCAGCGCTCCGAAAGCCGGAACTGTAGGATGGTGAAGGCCAGAATAATCAAGAACAAGATCCAAGCCATGGCTGAGGCATAGCCCATGCGAAAATTCTCAAACGCCATGCGGTAGAGATAGAGCAAATAGAACAGGGTGGCGTAGCTGGGGCCCCCTTCCGTCATGATGTAGGCGGCTGTGAAGACTTGGAAGGCCCCGATGATAGCGATGATGAGGTTGAAGAACAGGGCAGGGGTTAACAGTGGCAGGGTGATACGCCACAGCCGGCCCCAGGCAGATGCCCCATCAATTTCGGCGGCTTCATAGAATGTGATAGGAATGCCTTTGAGACCCGCCAGTAGAATGACCATCTGTCCCCCGATTGTCCACCAGCTCATAATAATGAAGGCAGGCTTGGCCAGTCGTGGGTCCTGCAGCCAAAAGAGTGGTGGCAAACCGAGCCATTCCAGGACTGCGTTGGCCAAGCCCCACTGGGGATGGAAGATCCAGAGCCATAGAATGGCATTGGCGACGGCGGGGGTCAGTGAGGGGACATAGAACAGGGTACGGTACAAGCGCATACCCCGCAGGTTGATGTTGACCGCCAACGCGGCTAGCAGGGCTAGGAATAGGTGTAGAGGCACACCGATGAAGACGTAATAGGCGGTGTTCCATAGCGAAAGAAAGAACCGCTCATCCTGGGCGATACGGACGTACTGGTCAATGCCTACGAAGTGGGATGGGGTCACGATTTCCCAACGGGTGAAAGAGATGGCCAGTGAAGCCACCATAGGCCCGGCCAGGAAAATCAGAAACCCCAGGATCCAAGGCAAAATGAAAAGGTAGCCATCGCGGGTTTCATGCCACAGAAGGGACTGGCGGCGCCGGCGGTACCAGGCGAGGGGATTCATGCCGGAGGGAGTGGAAATCAGGATGGATGCACAGGTAGCGCCCACCTGTGCCCAAGCGCGTTGCGGTGTGGTCAGGGATGGCGGCCCGCCATGTCCGGAAAGGACACAGCGGACTGCCGAGAGCTAGGCAAAAGGCCTAGACGCTGGGCACAAAGGCGATCAGGTCGTTGACCCGGTCCGCGATGTTGTCCAAGGCGGTCTGGGCGTCTGCGTCCTCAACACCGTAGATGGAGTCGAGGGCCGGTTGGACTTCGCGGTGCACACCAATCCAGTCGCCCGCCACCGGTTCCGGTCGGCCGTAATCAAAGGCGTCTAACATCACCTGTGCGCTGGGCGGTAGGACTGCCGTAGTCATGTAGCTGCTGGAACTGGCGACAGCCTTGAGCGAGGGGATGTTGAGACCCGTGCTCACCCAGTGTTCAAAGGCGGCCACGCTGGCGAACGTCTGGAACCAGGTCCAGGCTTCATCCGGATGTTCGGTACCGGACCACATGCTATGACCTGCTGATGCCACCCGTGTGGTCTGTATGTCGTCCGGGTCTCGGGGCAAGTGTGCGATGTCCCATTCAAATTCCGCGGGGGCAACATTGGAGAACACGGAGAACTGGGGAAACATGCCGATGCGACCCGTGGTGAATAAGTCGCCCGTACTGAAACCGCCCTTCTCCACACCGGTGACGTGTACACCCATAGCATGCCAACGCTTGATGGTGTTGACCTCGGCCACGGAAGCTTCCTCGTTCATGGTGTACTGGGTGCGATCTGCGCTGAGCACATCACCCCCCTTCTGCCACATCTTGATCCAGGTATTACGATTGATGTTCCAGTCGGCGGTGCCGAAAACGCGCTCGGTGCCTTCGCCCATGGTCATGGCTGCCGCAGCTTCCTCAAAGTCTGCCCAGGTCCAGCCATCGGCGGGATCGGACACCCCGGCCTGGGCGAGGCGTTCCTTGTTATAGATCAGGATAGTACTGGTAGTTTCACGGGGGAATCCGATCTGTCGGCCCTCAATCTGGAAATCCAGCCAGGCCGCACGCAGAAATGTATCCTCGGAGATATCGCTGTTTTGCAGGAAGGGTCCTAGGTCCATCTGGATGTCCCGCTTAGCCTGTCCTGCATTGGTGTAGGAATGCGCCCAGTAGGTGTCAGGGCCTTCACCCGCGGCGATCAAGGTGAGCAGCTTGAACTGCAGCTCAATGGCCCCGCCGGGTTCCCAGATAGGCTTGATCTTGATGCCCGGATTTTCTGTCTCAAACGATTCAATCAGAGGTTCATACCGAAGAAAGGAGGTTTCACCCCCGCCCTGTGTCAGAAAACTCACTTCCACTGGTGCCATGGTATTGCCGGCGTCATTGGTCGTGGGCATAACCGTAGTGCAGGCGGCTAGCGCAACCGCCCCTGTGGAAAGGGTGGATAGCTTGAGAAACAGGCGTCGACTTACCTTGCCGGTCGTAACGGCATCATGTAGCTTCATACGTGTACTCCTTGGCGTCAGTGGACAGGCACGTGCCCCTATGTTTGGCGCAAGTCAGGCAGCCAGACATGGGGCTTATGGGCTATTATAGCATTCGGATAACGGAGTGCACTAACCTAGTCTGAACCTGGCAGCAGGCTCGTGTCTATCTGCTGTAGTCTCTGCAGATCCTAGATACGTGGTACATGCGAGTAAGCCGGGACGCTCGTATCCACGAGACGAATATCAGCTCAGTGGCCTTTCGTCAAAGTGTCTAGGTAGGCTTGCAGTCGAGCCACTTCAGCTTCAGCCTCGCGTCGGGCTTGGGCTTCGGCTTGTGGGAGATACCAGGTATGCTCCCGGGGGTTCCACAGCCGCAGGTCGCCTGTCTCCCACAGGTAGCCCCAGGATGTGCCTAGCACAGCACTCGGGAAGAGTTCGGCCTCTAAGTCGGACCGCCTCTGCCCCGCAATCGGCTGATAGTAGCCCTTGATTAGCTGCCAACCCTGTAATCGGGGCTGCAGGTACGCCCCATGGGGATCGTACTGCCAGTATTCCGCCACTCCCAGCTCGGCATAGAGTTCGGGTTTGTGGGTCCGGTCTCTGTCCTTCGTGGACTAGGAGGTCATCTCCATGACCAACTCCGGCATCTTCCCGACCTCCCAGAGACAGTCGGAGGAGTACCCTAGATAGGATTCATGGTAGCCGGAGCTTCTGGGATCAGGGCTGGCAACCGGTATAGCTGACGTGCCGTTTCACGCATCACACAGTGACGCAGGTGGTCCGGAATTAGGCGGGCGGTGAAATCGGGCATGTCGTTGTCCCAATGGGGAAAGTCAGTGGCAAACATCAGCATCCTATCGGCCGGAAACATAGCTAGTATCTGATGCAGATGGCGGATAGGTTCCGGTTCCTCAATGGGTTGCGTGGTTAGTAAGACATGTTCGTGGACGTATGTGCTAGGCAGATGTTCCAGCCAAGGTGTGGTCTGGCGCAGGGCCTTCCAATTCTTGTCTAGACGCCAGAGGATAGGCGGTAACCAGGACACACCTCCCTCGATCATGACGAATTTCAGTTTCGGATACTTGACGAATACCCCTTCCGTGACCATGCTGACCAGATGGCCAATATAACTACCCACTAGATCCGTGTGCCATTCCAAATAATTGGTGGGATACCCGACCGCAGTCGGAGCCCCGGAGATCCCCACGCCTTCGGAACCCGGATGGATGGCGATGGGTTTGCCCACCTCGGCGCAGGCTTCGTAGATGGGGTGGAACCAGGCTTGCCCCATAGGCATGCGTGCACCTGACACCATCAGGACCTGGGGCATGCGGTCTTCGTGTCCCAAACGTCGGATCTCGGCCGCCGCCGCCACAGGATCGTTAGGCGTAATGGTGAGTGAGGCGTAGAAACGATCGTCCACCGGTAACCATTCTTCCACGACCGCATTGTTCGTGGCAGTGGCCACGGCAGCGGCGTACAGGGGATCCGGAGACAGACCTAGATGTAGTGCAGGTCCCGTGAAATTGAGAATACCGTACTCCAGATCGTAGACATCAAAGAAGTGCTGGGCCAGTAGATGGGGATCACTCTCTACCCGCCGGCCATCGGCGGTTACGGCATCGCGCCGCATTACACCATTGGGATTCCAGTAGCCTAGGGAACCGGGACCCCGATCGCCCATAGCGAAACGCAGACGCCAAGGTTCAGGCAGGCGCTGCTCAATGCTGTCAGCAGGCACTACGGCATGGATATCCGTATCAATAGCACGCAGAGTCATAGTGTTCTCCTTGCTGTCCTTACGTATGTCCCGAGTATGCACTCGGTGGTTCCGGTGTGACCGCTTCTACCCATTGCCGTCTGAGCATCAGAACGCGTCCACCTGGGCCAGCACCTGATCCCAGGTCTGGTCACGCAGTAGGACACCGTTCCGGAACACAGGGGTAAGGAGGTTGTGATCTGCATCCGCTATCCGGTCGGCACGTACCGTATGAAAGGCGCCCGTAGTGGCATCCTGGACCAGGGCCAGGCGGCCGCCTCGGCTGTGTTTACCCGGATCGGTGACCGGCTGCTTGTATACGTCGCGGCCTGCACCGTTGACCACAGCATGGCTGCATTTCATGGCCACGCGTAGGGTGTCACGTGTGCACTCCTGTAGCAGGCCACCGCCGGAACCGAAGACAATGTTGTCCGTGCTCCAACCGGCCTCTAGCAGTGCATCCACGATAACGGGCAAACTCTGGCGTGTGATGCCGTCTCCCTGGATTAGACGGATGTAGGGGGGCAGTAGGCGGTAGCCCTTGGCATTGCGGGGAGCTCCAAAGGCCTCACCTAACAGCTTCAGGCACTCCAATACCGTAGGTACGGGATCACCGCTATCCGGACGTACCACCACGGTGCCAGGACGTGTCTGGACCCGGTCTCGTAAGGCGGAACCCCACACGTCCTGGCAGGCCCGGAGGATGTCCCAAGAATCGCTTACCACACTCACAATACCGGTGGGATACGTCTCCAGGATATGGGTGAAGGCAGCCGTTTCTCCCTCCCGTCCCCAGGCGGTAATAGTGGAATGTTCAGCGGCGGGCACGGAAAAGCCAGGCATAGCCGCACCATAGTACTCTTGCAGCAGGCGGCAACCCGCTAGGGTATCAGTACCGCGAAAATACAGCAGATGCGCGGCGCTGCCTAGGGCGGCCGACTCCTCAGAGGTGGCGCCACGGTACCCAAAGTCATGTAATTGGAAAGGTACACCAGCCGGATCACCGGAACGCTCAGCGGCGGTGTATAGGATGTCATACTGCACACGATCCAACGAAGCAATAGTCATTGGGTACCAAATCTGCACCAGTAGGGTTTCCAGGTGGTTGGTTAGCCAGAAACAGGTCGGATCCGTATTGCGGATGGTCAGCAGAACATGGCCGGTCGGCACACGCTGACCCTCAGGAACGGCACAGATTTCCACTGGTAGATGACCGTCATGCTGCGTCAGAATATGCTCCCAGCCCGCTTGTGGCCACACGTTGTCCTGTCCGAAATGAGCCTGGCAGAATACTTGGGCCTGTTGGATGTGCTCGGCGGTGACCCGAACACCCGTTAGGTACCGTTTGAGCATGTACTGGAGACCAAAGAATACCGTGTGGCTGCAAGCGCCTCCGGGGCGGGCCTCCAGATAGGACTCGATTTCGGTAGTGCCCGGCGGGTACATGCGCCAGTGCGTCTGCTTGTAGCTATCAGTCTGTAGCAGAATATTGTCGTGCATGGAACAGGGTATCGGCAGGGAAACAGACCTGCGTGCCAGATCTGATTGACTCAGGTCTGAGCACCTTGCAGGAGAGAATGGATCCATTGTATAAAAAATACCATGTAACCGAAATGGACTGCTACGGACATAGGCAACTACAAGGCTGTGCCCAATCCGGACGTTTGTATGGGGGCAGAGAACGCAGTGGTATCGTCGCTATGCTTCCGGGTACCATCGGTGAGGCACGGCAGAATGGCCCGGATTGGTCCGGGCTGGGGGCATGGTGTTGTCCCTGAGTCCGTATGTTTTAACTAGGTGTCGGATCTAAGACACCGACCATAGCCGGGTTCCATGATAATCCGGCCATTGGTATAGATGACCTGGCCGCGCACGAGCGTAGTGGCGACCTGACCGCGCAGGGCCCGTCCGTGGTAGACATGCATGTTGCGGCCCCCTTTAGAAAAAGTCTGATGCCGATCGAAGGTCCAGTCCGCATTCATGTCTACCAGAGTCAAATCCGCGTCATAGCCGGGCGCGATTTGTCCCTTGTCCCGCAGACCAAACAGCTGGGAGGCCCGGAGACTTGTCAGACGGGTCAGCGCGGGTAGGGTCAGGCGCCCCTGATTCACAGCTGTCAGCAGCAGAGGTAGCATTACCTCCAAGCCTGGAATACCGGCTGTGGCCTGGAAGATATCCGTCATGCCGACTTCTTTTTCGGCCGGGATGTAGGGTGAATGGTCCGTGCCTATAACATCAATGGTTCCGTCTAAGACATAGGCCCACAGTTTTTCCACTTCTTGGGCTGTACGCAGCACCGGATTGCACTTGGCGAAGGGGCCATGCCGGTTTAATTCATCCAGAGTTAGGAACAGGTACTGGGGACAGGTTTCCACCGAAACGTTGACACCGCGGCGTTTCGCTTCCTTCACTAGTTGCGCTGCACGATGGCTGGACAAATGCACGATCTGGACCCGGTTGCCGAACAACTCGGCAAAGACGAGGAGGCCCGCTACGGATAGATCTTCCACAATGGGGGGTGCGCTGCGGGCATGGGCCAGGCCTTGGCGATCGTCGTTGGCTTGTACCCTGCGCTGAAACAGATCCAGAAGCCCCGCGTGCTCACAGTGGAAACAGTGGAGTAGGTCGGTCTTGGCCACGGCCTGCATCAAATCGTATAGATCAGCGACGTTGGGACAGCAAAGCCCCACGAATTCATCTTCACGACCGGGCGGTGGGAGCGTTAGGAAGGTTTTGAAGGCAATAACGCCCGCATCAGCCATAAGGGGAATTTGGTCCATGTTGTCCGGCGAGATGGAACCGTATAGGCCGAAATCAATGAGGGCCTGCGGTTCCAGCTGCGTTATCCGGTGCCGTAGCACGGCCGCGGTATTGACAGGAGGATCGGAAATGGGCATTTCCAATAGTGTCGTGATACCGCCGGCGGCCGCGGCGCTTGTCCCGGATACGAAATCCTCGCGATCAGGTCGGGCCGGAGCTCGGATATGCACATGGGTATCAATGAGGCCTGGCAAGATATGGAGACCCCCGGCATCCAAGTAGTCCCGGGCGGGCGGCCGGGCGCTGGCATCCAGGATATGAGCGATTTTGCCCTTGGCTATCGTAAGCGTAGCGGGGATCACCTGTTGGGGCGTGACGATCTGACCTCCTATGATCGTCAAATCAAAGTCGTCGGCCATAAGGATTTCCCTACTTTTCCCGTTGATGGATAGTTAGTGGTGGGGATGCAGCATGGCATCCAGGTGAATCAGGGTGGTACTTAAAATCTGAGCTCCCGCTATACAGTCCGCAGGCGCGGTGTATTCGTCAGGTGAATGGCTCACGCCCTGGCGACTAGGCACAAACAGCATAGCCTGTGGCGCAATGTCTGCCATGCACATAGCATCGTGACCGGCTCCACTGGCCATGCGGATGTACGCTAGCCCGTGCTCCTCACAGGCAGCCATCAGTGCTTGTACTAGTAGGCTGTTGGAGGTTACGGGGGGCTTGTACGATGTCTGCACTAAGGTTGCGGGCAGTTGTCGGGCCGCGTCCTGCAACTGACACTCAGCTCTATCCAGCACGGTCTCATCCAGACCACGTATTTCCAGGTTGATGATGACCTGTCCGGGAATGACGTTGGGTGAACCCGGCAGAATATCCATTTTGCCTACGGTACCTACAATACCGTTGTCCGCGGCTATGTCCCTGACTTGGAGGATGTAGGGTGCGGCCATGACCAGCGCATCCTGTCGATCCGGCATCAGGGTGGTGCCGGCATGGTTGGCGTACCCGTTGACAGTGACTTCATAGCGCCGGATGCCCACAATGCCCTCCACAATACCTATTGGTTTCTGCTGCGTTTCCAGCTGTCTACCTTGTTCAATGTGCAGTTCCAGAAAAGCGGCGGGCGGTGTAGTCCGCCGGGCCGTGAGGACAAGCTCCGGATCCAGCCCGGCATCGCGCATATGATCCGCGACGACGCGGTTGTCCCAAGCCCGATGGTGCAGCACATCCGGAGCCAGCGTGCCCGCCATGACGCGGCTACCAAAGGTAGCACCGGACATCGTTGCTTCTTCCGCAGCAAAGTTGATAACCTCAACCGGATGACGCAGATGCCGGTTTTGCCGGTGCAAAGCCCGCACAGCGGCCAGGGCGGCGAGTACACCCAAGGCACCGTCGTAGCGACCTCCATTGGGTACTGTGTCGGTATGGGAACCTAGGGCAATCGGCGCCAATGTTGGATCGGTACCCGGATACATCCAGGTGTCATTGCCCGCGTGGTCGGTGGTGACGGCTAGGTCCAGCTCCGCAAATGCGGTACGGACCCATGCCCGCCCCGCCTGGTCTTCCGGACTGTAGGCAATGCGTGTTACACCTCCCTGTGTATCGGCACCAAAGGTGGCCAGGGTTTCCAGATCCCGTAGCAGTCTGTCGCCATCTATCAACAGTGCTGGGTGCGTGCCCATCAGTGTGTTCCGTCCTTTGGGCTGTCTATCATGCTGAACCATACCACTGGTGCTCCACCGTCAAGTATCATATCCGGAATACACTGCCCGTGGGTACGACCTGTCTCATGCTCTGGGCAGTGAGGGTAGCAGCGGTATTATCCGCTCGGCTGTCGGTTGCGCTCCTCTTATCGGTACAGGTGTTATGGTCTTATTATAGCCGTACCGCCGCTACCTGGATGCGACATGGGGCGGTATTCGCCGCGGCCTGGCAATAGCCTCGGAACGCCTGGCGTGCGCTAGCATCACGTTCCATGGGACGGATAGCAAGTACCTGTCCCTATTCCGTACAAGGAGAAATGTATAATGCAAACCCTACCCGAAGGACGTTCTTTAGCCCTGACCTACGAATTGCTCCAGGGTGCAATTGATATCCATGTCCATGCTGGCCCGCACCTGACATCCAGTCCCCGGCGTGTTGATCCCTTTGAAGCCGCCCAGGAAGCCAAAGCTGCCGGTATGCAGGCTATCGTTCTGCTTGACGTTTTCCAGATGACGAATGGCGTATCCTGGCTCGTCAACAAGATCGTACCGGAATTTCAGACATATGGAGGCCTGATTCTGAACACCGTGTACGGGGGCCTGAATCCACGCGCGGTGAAAACTGCGCTCCATTATGGGGACTGCGCTAAGTACATCAGTTTCGGGGCCCATTCTACTTACTTCCAAGCTGCACGTGAGGGGCGTTACATTGACGGTCAGTTCAGGCCGCTGTCGGAGCTCTATCCTAAATTCAAAATCGAAGAACTGGATCGTTGTATCCGCATTCCACTTACGGAAGAACCTGACGAGGCCCTGGACGAAATTCTGACCCTGATTGCGGCCAATCCACAGATCTACATGGACACGGGCCATGTATCGGTGGCGGAAGCCAGGCGTCTAGTAGACTGGCAGGAGCGCTACGGATACCGGAACGTGATCGTCTCCAGCTCCGTCACCAAGATCGCTACCCTTGCCGACTTGAAGATCATGGCGGCCCAAGGTGCCCTGATCGAATTCTCTTTTGCCGCTTATACTGCGGCTACGCCTATTCCGCTCACCCACTACTATGTAGAAAAAGAATATACCTCAATTGATGAGGGCATGCGTGAGGGGCCCACGGGCGGCATCACGGAAGTGGCACGGTACATAGAAGCCATCGGCGCCGAACATTGCGTTATGTCCACGGACTTCGGTCGCTATGCCCTGTCCACGCCGGTGGAGGGGCTGCGCCAGTTCATTGCCTGCATGCTGGACCTAGGGATTGCTGCGGATGATATCCATACCATGATCAAGACCAATCCAGAGCGCCTGTTACAACTGTAGTCTACGGTCCCGATATCGGGATGCCTGAATCTTGCAGCATGCATAGCGCAGGCAAGCGCACTGAGCCGTACACGGCCCGGCCTCAGGCTCTGCTAATAAGAAGCGCATATTCGTGGTATAATAAGCAGTCTTAGCATACGGGTTATTCCTTCCCGCCTCATGTCCCAGCCCTCGGCCCCCCTCCTAACACCCCCCCGCCCGGCCCAGCACTCCCGCGTAGTCCCGCCCGGTTCTGCGCCTGTACACACCTACCCCTGGCTGCGTGAACTGACGCATTACCAGGCAGGGTACGCGTACTGTCCGGAGCGGCACGAATACACCGAAGTACATACGTCGGATCCACACTATGTCATTCCTGACCTAAAAATAATGTCACCGTCCCGGGAACACGGTAACACGCTCGATCAATGCAGTAACGCACTCAAAATCCTCAAACCGCCCGCGACCTCTGACGTCCACATCAGTCGTGAAGTGACCATAGTTGGGATTCCGGGGACCTTTTTCACGGCTCCGCGCCATACGGGGAATTTGAACCCGGATCTTGCGGTGTGGGCCGGTCCACCGCCGCCACCGCCCGGGTTGTCGTATGCGTATGCTGTGTGGGGTGCACCCTTGCTCGTACTGGAAGTGGTGTCGCATTCAACGCAGGAAGTACAGGACAATGACTGGCACCACAAGCACTACGCCTATGCACGCATGGGTGTCCGGGAATACTGGATATTGGATGAAGCGGCGGCAGTGCCGTTAACGGGGTTTACCCTGGACGCACTGGACGGTACGCCCTGTGCGCTCAGCCAATACCGCAGGATAGCCCCGGATGCGGAGGGCGGTGTGGAGAGCCAAGTGCTGGGGATGTGGCTGCGTTGGCAAGCGGAGGCTCTTGAGTGCCGATCTCAGCCTCTAGGGATCTGGATCGTTATTGAGGAGATACCGATTATGCAAGGCCGACGTGAAGGCCGACGTGAAGGTCAACGTGAAGGCCGACGTGAAGGCCGACGTGAAGGTCAACGTGAAGGCCGACGTGAAGGGGAATTGATCACCTGGGGACGCATCTTACACCGCCTGCTGGATGCTTCGGAGCCGGGCGCTGCGGACATCGTATTGCGTGCTTGGACTGTGCAGCCACCCGCGGCCTGGCCGAGTGACGAAACACTGGACCAACTAGAGACGGAGCCGAGCGCCTGGCGGCGCCTGCTACTGGCATAGTAGTGAACTGCCTGTCTGTGAGTTAGGAAGCACTTGGCGTGGACCCTAAAGCCCTAAGCGAGCCCATACACACCTACCCCTGGCTGCGTGAACTGACGCATTACCAGGCAGGGTACGCGTACTGTCCGGAGCGGCACGAATACACCGAAGTACATACGTCGGATCCACACTATGTCATTCCTGACCTAAAAATAATGTCACCGTCCCGGGAACACGGTAACACGCTCGATCAATGCAGTAACGCACTCAAAATCCTCAAACCGCCCGCGACCTCTGACGTCCACATCAGTCGTGAAGTGACCATAGTTGGGATTCCGGGGACCTTTTTCACGGCTCCGCGCCATACGGGGAATTTGAACCCGGATCTTGCGGTGTGGGCCGGTCCACCGCCGCCACCGCCCGGGTTGTCGTATGCGTATGCTGTGTGGGGTGCACCCTTGCTCGTACTGGAAGTGGTGTCGCATTCAACGCAGGAAGTACAGGACAATGACTGGCACCACAAGCACTACGCCTATGCACGCATGGGTGTCCGGGAATACTGGATATTGGATGAAGCGGCGGCAGTGCCGTTAACGGGGTTTACCCTGGACGCACTGGACGGTACGCCCTGTGCGCTCAGCCAATACCGCAGGATAGCCCCGGATGCGGAGGGAAGTGTGGAGAGCCAAGTGCTGGGGATGTGGCTGCGTTGGCAAGCGGAGGCTCTTGAGTGCCGATCTCAGCCTCTAGGGATCTGGATCGTCATTGAGGAGATACCGATTATGCAAGGCCGACGTGAAGGCCGACGTGAAGGTCGACGTGAAGGGGAATTGATCACCTGGGGACGCATCTTACACCGCCTGCTGGATGCTTCGGAGCCGGGCGCTGCGGACATCGTATTGCGTGCTTGGACTGTGCAGCCACCCGCGGCCTGGCCGAGTGACGAAACACTGGACCAACTAGAGACGGAGCCGAGCGCCTGGCGGCGCCTGCTACTGGCATAGTAGTGAACTGCCTGTCTGTGAGTTGGGAAGCACTTGGCGTGGACCCTAAAGCCCTAAGCCTCAGACATGAGTACATGTGAGGGCCACTTGCGTGTGGGCAGGTGAATCTTAGCCTATAGGGACTGCTCGGGGCCAATAGGGCGACTTGCACGGCCTACCGGAATCTCGCCCACAGGCCTCCTTGTGCAGCATCGGCAAGGGATTCAGTCGGTACATATGCCAAGAGCACTTACGGGGTAATGGTACCGTATCCGCCGCTGTCACTGGCATGGATCTCTATAGCTATGCCGTGTGGGTACACCAACGAGCCGAGTCCCCGAGGGTTCCGGCTGTCGGGAGCCGTCGCCACAGCAACATCCAGGCCTAGATGGTGGCGTACAGCGTGTCGTGTTGAGGTGTGGCCTCGTAGTGGACAGTACACGGCTTTAAGCCCCCAAGATTACCAACCGACAGTCTTCGCGGTGCCGAATGGCTTCCTAGTAGTCCTGGTCCTGATGCTCTATCCTCTGTGGGATGATCCGGCTAGTAGTACCCGGAGGCCGACCGGTCACTCGGTTTCGTCAGGGCGGGTACAAGGTACAGCCTCTGCTAGGTGCCAGAGACAAAATAGCAAAGATAGACCATGCAGATACTACATTGCCCAACCATGTCTCCCAACCTAGACATAGGTATACACCGGAGCTCTCACAGCATGAGAACATCAACTCAGCACGGCATGGGCACCAAGTAGCCGGAAATGTCTGTATCCGTCTGGATGTTGCCATAGGGGCTGTCGTTTTAGGGAACTCTGTACGCATCTTGTCACGTATATCGGATTCGCGGATCGAGCCAGACGTAAAAAACCTCTACCAGCGAATTGACAATGATGTAAGCCGCAGCCACGAACATGATGATGCCCTGGACCAAGGGAAAGTCCTTAGCAATGATGGCGTTGACCAGCATCAGGCCCAGACCCGGACGCGCGAAGACAGCCTCAATGATCACGGTGCCGGCTAGGACTTGGCCAAACTGCACGCCCACCACTGTAACCACAGGCAGAAGTGCGTTGCGTAGGGCGTGCTGAAACACCACAGAGCGATCGGCTAGGCCCTTGGCCTGGGCAGTCCGGATATAGTCCTGGCGTATGACTTCCAACATGCCTGATCGTACCAGCCGCGCAATGGTGCCGCCTGCCCACAGACCCAGTGCCAGGGTCGGCAAGATCAAGCCCCTGAGTCCCGGACTGCTCAGCACCGGCAGCCAACCCAGGGTGACAGAAAAAACCAGAATCAGCAATAGGGCTAACCAGAAACCGGGAATGGATACCCCCAGCAATGCGATCGTGACCGTGAGATAGTCAATCCAGCTATTGTGGTGTAAGGCGGCGACGATCCCCATGAGCGTGCCGAAGAGGATGGCGAAAAGCAGTGCGCTGACCGTTAGCTCCATTGTGTAAGGTAGACGCTGCAGGATGAGCTGGGCCACCGGTTTGCGCGACCGCATGGAATCACCGAGATCGCCCCGCAGCAGGTTGCTGAGATAACGGCCGAACTGCACATACAAGGGATCGTTGAAGCCCAGTTGGGTCCGCAATGCCTCAATGTCCTCTGCCGAGGCCACACTGTATTCCCCCAGCATCATCATGACCGGATCACCCGGCACCAGCTGAGTCATCAGGAAAACCAACAACGAAACGCCCAGCAGCAGGGGTACCAGGGCAATCATTCGTTGCAGGATGAAAATACGCATTACCGGAGCCGCAGGCGTGTACAGGCTTGCGTACTTCAGGAGAAGGCTATGAGACCATCCACAGTAGGCTGCCACTCCGCCATGCGGGAAGACAGCCCCCAGCGGTCCACTTGATTATAGAGATAAATCCAGGGTGCGTCCGCATGCAGTATGCGGTACGCGGACCGGTATAGATGCTGACGTTGGTCCGCGTCCACCGTAGCCTGAGCCTGATCCAAAATCCGATCCAACGTGGCATTGGTGTAGCCTAACCACCAGGGGCCCTGTAGACCGCTATGGAACTTCTCCCGTAGGGCTCGAAAGGTGCTGCTGGGCGAGGAGTCAAAGCAGCAGGCATCATGAATGGCTTTTGCTTTGACCTGCTGGGCGTAGGCGGACCGATCCCTATGGGTCTTCACTTCCGTAGCAATGCCGAGCGCCGTATACTGCCGGCTCAGTAGTGAGGCGAGTTGTGCCGCCTCGTCAGGCAGGGTTACCGGCACGTCCAGGACCAGGGGCATGTCCTGACTCTGGCCTGCGTCCGCTAGCAGGCGGCGGGCCCGGTCCGGATCATAAGGATAGGGATGCAAGCTCGGATCATGGCCCATATGCTTGGTAGTCAGGGGACCGGCTAGGGGTAGGGCGGAACCATGCGTAGCGCACTCGATCAACCAATTCTGATCAAAGCCGTAATTGAGGGCCTGGCGTACCCGGACATCCGTGCAGATACCTGCCCGCAGATTGCACATGAAGACGGTACAAACATTGCTGGGTGCCGTACGTAGCCGGGTCCGTGTGTCGGTCGCAAGGCGGTCTCCCATCGTGTGGGACACACCGGTAATAATGTCAGCGGCGCCCAGCTGCAGCTGCCGCAGGCGCTGTGCCGCCTCCGGTTCAGCACCCCAAACCAGGGTAGCAAACGCTGGAGGCCGCGCCTGCCAGTGGTCCCGGTGAGCCGTCATTACTAGGGTCTGGCCGGTATCGTCCGTCAGCCGGTAAGGACCGCTGCCGATAGGCTGTCGTGTGACATTATCCAGGACCGTGGTTGGTACGATGGGAATGCTCGTGATTAGATCCAGCAAATCCGCCATTGGCGCCGCCGTGATCAGGCGCACCGTGTGCGGATTGACGATTGTGATAACCGCATCGCCGAGGTAATCATAGAAGAGACCTTCCGTCCCTAGGATTCCGCCCCGATCCGGTGCCCGTGCCCGTTCAATGCTCGCAACCACGTCTTCTCCCGTGAGGAGAGTCCCGTCATGGAACACAACGCCCTCGCGTAGGGTGAATTCCCAGGTACGGGCATCCGCGTGCACCTGCCATGATTGAGCTAGACAGGGCTGGAACTGTGAGTAAGCCCGCCGCACTAGGGGCTCGTACAGGGCGTTGAGAACGTTGAGACTATCCGCGTTGTCGTTGACGATGTGTGGATCTGTCAGTGCAACCTGTCTTTGCAGGACAATAAGGCCATCTACCATACAATCCTATTGCCCCTGCTTGGATCCGGGTGACCGGGTCAGCCGGTAATCGTCAAGCTCTCAATGTCCCGGGGATAATACGTGATCATGTCAATGCCATCTTCGGTGACCACGACGGTATCGGAATGACGGAAACCGGCAAATCCCGGCAAAAACAGGCAGGGTTCCACAGTCAAGCAGAAGCCCACCTTGATTTCCGTGCTGTCCCCGAGGTCCAGAAACGGACCTTCATGGCCCTCAATGCCAATGGCATGGCCAATGTGGGTACGCGTCAAGTTGTAGATACCGTTGGCTTCTAAAAAGGCGTTGACGGCCTTTTCCACATCACTCATGCGCGCACCGGGGCGGATGGCATCAAAGGCCACGTTCTGCGCCTGTACTTCCAGATCAAAGTATCTCCGGTGGTCGTCTGTCAGGGGCTCGATCATCAGGGTACGTTCCAGTTCGCTGGTGTACCCGCCCACCTCGGCCCCGGCGTAGGTGAGAATGACATCACCAGCCCGGAGACGGCGCCCCCCGGCCCGGCGGTGGTTGAACGCGGTCTTAGGCCCTGATGTGAAACTGGCGTGAGCTCCCTCGGACCGGCCATAGGGTTCCCAAGCCTCGGGCAAGGCTTTGATCATAAAAGTCGTGCCGGCCCGACTGGCCCGCTGGGCGACCTCCACTTCCACCGCGCCCGGTTGGATGTAGTCCTGCAGGAAACCGTGGGTCACGTTCCCGAACATGGCACTCAGCCGGATCAGTTCAATTTCTTCGGCGGATTTGACAGCACGCATATCGTCGATCACATCCCGGATGTTGACCAACGTAGCCTTGGGTAGTACCTCTGCCAGGTCGGGGCCCCGGTAGCCCATACCGCCGCCCCAACCGGGACTGTCAATGCCCAGACGGCTTGCGGCGAGTCCCTTGTCGGTGAGCAGTTCGGCTAGATGCACCATGGGATGCTTGAGACCGGGATATTCACGGTAGACTTTCATCTCCCGGATGTTGGGATTGCGCACCGGAATGTTCTCTTCCTCCAGATGGGGTACCAGTAGTGCCAGTTCGCCCTGCAGTGGTACTACCAGCACCACAGGCCGTTCCGTGGCCAGATGATGAAAACCACTGAGGTAAAAGGTGCGGGTGGCGTTGAAGATTACCAGACCGGCCAGGTTCTTCTGTTCCATATGGATGCGCATCCGACTGACGCGCCGTTCTAGTTCCTGCTCACTGATTTGATATTTCATGGTCTGCACTCCGGCGGTCGTGACATCCCCGTTCTGTGCGTGAGGCCCGATCCGGCGTACACCTAGGCACACGCCGGATCGATGCAATGGGTCGCTATTCTTTAAGGGAAACGTCAAAAATTTCGGGATGAGCGTAGGGATCGAACTGGAAGCCCTCCACTTGGGAACTGACGCCAAAGATGGAAACGTTGGCGTAAATGCCGGCACCTAGGGCATTTTCATTGATGATGCGCTGCACGTCCCGGTAAATCGCAGCTCTTTCGGCTTCGTCGCCTGTTTCGAGGCCGCGGCGCAACAGCGCATCCAGTTCATCCGTCGCCCAGTGCGACCAGTTCCGGGTGCCCAGCGAACTGGAATGATACATGCGGTCCAGGAATAGCCCCGGATCAGGGCTGTAGGTGCCGATCAGAGCCGTGTTGAAGGTGCTTTCCGGCGAGGCCATACCATCCATCATGGCGGTGCCGGTCATGACATTGACCAGGAACTCAATCCCCACCCGCTTGAGCTGGGCTTGGATCACTTCGGCCGGCAGTTCAGCAACGTACCCGGGGAAAGTGGCATGGAAGATAGATAACACTTGGCCGTCTTTGGTGCGATATCCGTCTTCGTTGACTTCGGTGTAGCCCATCTCTTCCAGAAGTTCAATGGCCCGTGCGGGATCGTACGGGTACAAGTTTTCCGCGTCTTCATCGTAGAACTTCACACCGCGTGTCAGTAGTTGATAGGCCACCGGGTAAACACCCTTGAATACGATCTGGTCGATTTCCTCCCGATCGATGGCGTGCATGATGGCCTGACGCATTCGGATATCGTCGGTGGGTGCATAGGTGGTGTTGAAGTGAATGCCCCGGGCTAATCCTACCTTAGGGGCCCCGAGCACCATGGTAGCGGGATTGCCCTGCACGCGCTCCACGGCCGCGGGGGGTATTTCATCGATGATCAAAAGCTCACCCGTCTCCAGGGCGGCCAGACGAGCCTCTTCTTCCAGAATGAAACGGAACACCACCCTTTCCAGGTACGCAGGGCCTGCATGGAAGATCGCGGGTCCCCAGTTGTAGTCGTCGTTTCGTTCCAGTACTACCTCGTTGCCCGGGATTTCACTGACGAATTTGAATGGACCCGAGCCAATCAAAACCTCACTGAAATTGTCGCCATGCTCTGCTACGGCTTGCTGGGAGACGATGCCCATGAAAGGGGAGGACAGAGCAAACGGGAAGAGCGCGTACGGTGTCGCAAAGGTTACTTGCAGGGTCATATCGTCAATGACCTCAGCCCCGACGTAGGGTCCAAGCAGAGGACCTGCCTGTTTGGATTCGGTGGCCGGGTCCTTCATGCGGTCAAAATTGAACTTAACCACGTCCGCGGTGAGGGCGCTGCCGTCATGGAACATCACGTCGTCGCGCAGTGTCAGAGTCCACTCGGTGGCATCGTCGTTGGCTTCCCAAGCCGTGGCGAGACCGGCTACGTAATTGGCGTCCGTATCAAGGTAGATGAGACGATCAAAGATATTCCGGAATACATAAGCAGCCTGGGTGAAGGCACTGGCGTGGGGATCGAAAGTGTCATAATCCGCATTGCGAATGCCGATGGACAATGTGCCGGATCCCATGTCGGGCATGTCAGTGCCGGTCATCGTCATGGGGTCCGTGTCGCCGGGTGCCACACACGCGCCTACAAGCATGGCCGCCACAAGGAGGAAGAGCCCCCCTATACGTTTTCTGTTACACCACATGGCATTTCTCCCACAATGTGCAAAGGCAAAAATACAACAACGGCATCCGGTGCCCGCCAGCTGTTCAACTGCCTGTCCCGTACACCACTGTCTATGGAATTTCATTGTACATCAGTGTTGAAAGAGGGACTAACGTACCTGCATACGTGGATCCAGGGCATCACGTAGGCCATCACCTAGGATATTGATGGCCACCACCACTAGGGCGATGGCCAGCCCCGGAAAGGTGGATAGCCACATGGCTTCCCGTAAATTGTAGCGCCCTCGGCTTACCATGGCGCCCCACTCCGGTGTGGGGGGCTGGGCACCGAGACCAATGAAACTTAGAGAGGCCGCACCAAAGATGGCGCCGGCTACCTGTAGTGTGGAGAGCACTATCACCGGCGCCAAGATGTTGGGGAGGATATGGCGTACCACGATGCGGCCGTGGGAACTGCCGATCAGGTGGGCAGCCTCGACAAAGTCCAGCCGATTCAGGGCCAGCGCACTGCCATGGACAATGCGGGTGAAGGCCGGAATGGCACTAACGCCCACGGCAATCATTACGTTCTCCAGGCTGGGGCCTAGGATGGCCACGATGACGATGGCTAGGAGTACGCCGGGAAATGCCAACAGCAGATCCATAGCCCGTAGGATGACAAAACTGATCCAACCTCCATAGAAGCCGCTGAGCAAGCCCAAGATCAGGCCAGCCCCAGTGGCGATGCCGGATGAGATTAGGCCAACGCGTAGCGATATGCGGGCGCCCCAGATCACGCGACTCAGGACATCCCGGCCTGTGTCGTCCGTGCCAAACCAATGGTTCCTATCCGGGGGCTGTAGTACCCGATCCGCATTGATGGCCAGTGGATCGTAGGGTGCAATTACGGGTGCGAGCACGGCACAGATTACGAGCAACGCCAGAAAAACCGTACTCACTGCCGCTGCCCGGTTACGGAGTAATGTGCCCGTCAACTGGCGGAAGGACCCTCGTTCCGTATTCATCCCGTTATGAGCTCGAATGGATCAGCCTATGATCCCGTACCGGGATCGAGGTCTCCCTGGCAGGTTGGTGGCTCCTGCGCCATGTTGCGCGGTGCTTGCGTGCGCATCCGGACATACACTGTGCCGTCTGCGGTAACCTTGGTAGGAAAAGTGGCGAGACGCCGCCGGTCGGTCAGGCATTCACCCGAGATCAATGAGAATTCCCAGCCATGCCAGGGGCAGGCTAGGATCTCGTTTTCCCGGCCCCACTGGAAAGTACCGGGCGCTGAGGGCAGAGTTGTGCCCCGCACGGTGCCCTGGCAGATGGGGGCTCCCTCATGAGGGCAGTGATTCAGTACTGCCTGAAACTGGTCACCAAGCCGGAAAATACCCAGCGAGCGTCCCGCTATTTCCACCTGCAGGCAGGTGCCACTGGGTATCTCGTCGGCGTGGCCGACCCGGATGTACTGATGTGAAGGATTTGGGGTCATGGCTGTCCCGTACTATAGGGGGATGGAAGTAAAAGTGCAGGCTGTCAGGCCCATTCGGTGAAGAAGCGCTGCCAGTTTTCAAAGATGATCATGTCCTGCAATTCGCGCGGTACACGGGGTAGCTTTGTGCCCTCAACCAAGTCATTGATGCGCCGCAGACCTTGTATGGTGTTGGCCACGGTGTCAAAGGGAAAATCCGTGCCAAACAGAATCTTGTGCCCTACCCCGTACTCCATAGCCGTGACCAGGGATTGCCAATACCGCCACGCACGGAAGTGGATGGCGGAAATATCGGTGAAGAGATTGGGGGCCTTGCGAATAAGCACGATCGTATCGGCTTCCCAGGGATGACCTAGATGGGCCAAGATCATCTTCAGATCCGGGAAGGCTAAGGCAATGTCCTCTAACTGCAAGGGCAGGCTCCAGCGAATGCGGGCCTGGCGCGGAAAAGTTGTGCCTTGATGCCACAGAATCGGAAGGCCCAGTTCCTGGCATCTGCGGTACAAGGGGTAGTGGCTGGTATCCATGGGATCGAACAGCTGATAGGCGGGGGCTAGCTTCAGGCCCCGCAGGCCTAGGGACTGGACACAGTGCTCCAGCTGCTCCACGCAGTCAGGTTGCCCGGGATCAATGGAAGCCCAGCCTTCCAGTTTCTCCGGATGTTGCCGCACGTAATCCGCGATAACTTCATTAGGCACATCAAAGCCGGTGGCAGGGGCCTGCAAGCCGAACACTACCACCTTGTCGGCACCCGCGGACGCAGTCCAGTGATGTTCGGGACGAGCATTGAACAGATCCGGATTGGGCATGCTGTGCCCGAAGGCATTAGTGGCTAAACCCATGTTGGCTTGCCAAGCTTGGTTCGCGTCCTGCACCACGGACAGGGACACGTGCGCCGGGTACCAGAAGACATGGGAATGGCAATCCACAATCATGGCGCAGGTATCCTTGATGATAGGACGCAGGCGTCTTTGGTGCTCAGGCCAGGCTACAGTACAGTAGAAAGGTGAGTCACCGCTACGGCTCGCTATCCGCTACCGTTGAGCATTTACGGGATTAACTATATTATGTATCTGGGATGTTTTCAAAGCAACCGTCCTCTACACCAGATGGAATATGATCGCTTCGCGCAGGCTGTCGCTGAGCTCGGCTATGCCACGGTGGACATACCGGCATGTAATGACGACGCCGTGGCCACGTGCCGGCACCTGGGCTTGCGCTTTTATGCGACCGGGGCCGTCATTCCACCTGATCTGAGCCGTGATGAGGAACGCCAAGCCGCCATTGTGCACCAGCTCACCCAAGCCATTGACTGGGCCCACCGTAACGGTATCAAGGTTATCACGCACCTGATCGGGAAAGACATGACTCTGTCGGGCGACGAAAATCTGGCCGTTTTCCAGGAAGTCTATACGCTTGTGGCCGCCCATGCGGAAGCCCACGATGTCCGACTCGCCTTTGAAAACTGGCCCCGTAACGGCACCATGCTAGCCACAACCCCGGAAATGTGGGACGGCATGTTCAACGCGGTGCCGTCTCCGGCCCTGGGCCTGTGCTACGATCCGTCCCATTTCTATTGGCAGGGTATTGACTACATCCAGCCTATCCGTGACTTCGCCGAGCGGATTTACCATGCCCACGCCAAGGATACCGAGATGCTAAAGGCAGGCCTACATGCATACGGTATTTACGGCCGCCAATTGCCCCGAACCCCACACGCGCAGTGGTGGCGCTACCGTCTGCCGGGCTATGGTGCAGTGAACTGGTACCACTACCTGGATGAACTGTTCCAGGCCGGCTACGACGAAGCCCTGAGCGTTGAGCACGAAGATGAGATCTGGGCAGGTTCCGCCGCGGAGGCCGTGCGTGGCTTGCGGCTTGCCCACCAGTTCCTGACCCCGTTCATTGTCTGAATACGGCCGTGGAACTGCGGAGAAAGTCTCTCCACATTCTTTGGCAAGGTCTAGGGAAAACGTACCGTAGGGGTACATGCTGCCGGTGCGTCTAAGTCCGGCATTACCGGTGGATACGGATGAGTGCATCATCGTCCTAGATGTCCCCGTAAAATGCATGGCGAGCAGGCCAACAGGGGCCATGCTCAAGCAATGTGTGAAGGGCCAGCGTTGGCTTGCAAGGCCTGATAGTCATTCGCTCCCGCTGTGAGGGAGCTAGCCGCGACCACGATGCTGTAATCTTGATCGCTGATGGCTCATTCGCCCATGGTGGTGCTCCCGGACAATCTGCACCGGGAGCAAGGTGCTGGTTCTGCGCACTGTGTAGGATTATGTGGAACGGTGCGAAGTCAAGAACTAGGACGAGAAGCGAATGGAGCCCTCTGGGGCGCTGACCGCAAAGTCCCTGTCAGCCATGTCGCTCAACATGCCGTTCAGAAACCCGTGGACCCCGGATATCCATTCCTCAACAGATCATCCTGAGCTGGCATAGAGGTGCCATGCCTGCTGCCATTTCGCTGCACTCCCACGTGATGCCGCCACCAACCGGAGCATACAACCGTTGATCTAGTGATTGGCACTGTCATGGTGCACCAGACTACAGACACCGTATCTCGTTACGTGTCGGCTCGTGCTTAATTGATGGTAGCCGGGTAGGGCACGGACCTATCCGTGGTATGGCCATAGGGGTATCGTATGCAGATATCGTCGTTTCCCTGATAGGGGCGAACGACAACCGGAATGATGACACGGGAAGCTCCATTAGCCTCATAAACAATGTGACAAGAGTTGTGAACTCTCGTACATAAGAATGTGGGCGAGTGCATAGACTCCCTGTATGAACCCTGCTCGTTCTCTTTCCATTTGCTACCTATTCCCTTGCTCCCTGTACCGTCGGGTGCGCGGTTGTTGGCAGTATTATGGTCGTCGTATTCCGGATAATCCCGCCGCAGATAAGCATCCTGATTTCGTTCCAGGGCCCCGCATCACGCGGGGTCTTATGTTTGATGGGAGCCTCTTACCGTTGATCCTGAACTTTCGTTCATTCCAGGGTCAGTGTGGTGTCTCTTATTCCCGGCTAGTGAAGGATTTTCCTCATGGCTACCCGTTTGTCTTTTCGTTCATCCTCAGCCGGGCTGTATATCTATCTTGGTTTCCTGGTGTGGAGGCTGCTATCTACCACCTCCAGGGGGCCTCTATATCCATACCCCTGACCTGCAACGGAGCTTACCGAAATCAACAGATTCAGGACAACCTGCATTCCGGGCTCTCATCTTCCCTAGCATTGGTGAGATAAGCTTAGAGAGCATTAAAGGAGATATCTACAACGACTACCATTATAAAGTTAACAATGACCGGAAGTGGGCTGGGGGGCTAACGTAGAAATCATCTATGTGATTTTTGAGTATATTGAAGTCTATAGGTACTACTTCGTGCAGTGCAGTGTGAGCCATCCATGAACATAAACAATTCTATCCGCGTGATACTCTTAGGTATTCTGGTTCTCTTTAGTCTGCCCCTGGTGGTCGGCGTAATCCTGATGATCCTGCGTCTCCTGATAATAATATAGTCATCAGAAGATGCCATCGGTGCGAGTGCAGGCTCCAGCGTAACACCTGCCTCCACAGGGCCGGGTCATACGTAACGAGAACTTCCACGGTTAGTACAGCGACGGGCTCGGTCATATATCCGCGATGGCCGCCATCTGGCTTGATACCCGAAATACAAGCTAGGTACCAACATCACTGATTGCTCTCAGCTCCACTCTGCGCTTTTTCGGTATGCTCTAGGTCGCCTGGGTACAGAAGGCACTCTCCGCCTTTACCGGGAAATAGGAATTCAATACCGTTTCTGCTACCCGTACAGACAATAAACCGTTTTCCCTCTTACCGTGCTCTATGTCCGTACCGTCTAGCTCTTTCTACCGCTCACGGCAGCCATAACCTCCCGTTGCCTATTGGAGACACGGCAGAAGTCTACCTTGCTTATACACAACCATGCAGCCGTGAATCCCGTATAGCATTGAATGTGTCTGTCACCGATCGCTTCTTTCCTACATCCCACAAGGGAGCACGAAGCATGACCGAGCCCTGCTTCACCTAAAGACACACAGAGGTTAGTACGCGATATAACATCCCCTGAGGAAACATCCCCTGAGGATTGCTCGGTGTAATGAGGTCATGGCAATGCCCGGTGTCACATGTTCGGGATAAGGCCATGGCGCACGCGGCCACGGATGAGACAGGCGCGCCGGCACAGCGTACGAACGTCCCAGCCTAGGTCTACCAGCATGGCGGTCGTGTCCCGGTTGGGATGACAGTTACCTAGTGTGGATGACCAGGCGGGTGTGATCCGGTGTGCGCACCAGGCCAGCGCGGGCGTCGTAGGCACCACATGCTCCAGTAGTACGAGTTGGCCATCCGGTTGCAAGACACGCTGGATTTCGGCCAGGACCGTCTGCTGATCTTGTACGCTACAGAGCACAAGGCACGACAGCACATAATCAAAACGCTGCGCCGGAAACGGTAGTTCTTCGGCACATGCCTGATACACGCGGACAGTGGCTGGAACCTGAGCCGCTCGACACACCGCTTCCGCCATCCGCTCGGTGTCAGGTTCAATGGCGGCTACCTGGCATGAGGGGTGGTATTGCCCAAAGTTGGGACCGTAGCCACAGCCAATCTCCAGAATCCGGCCGCGCAGGGGAGACACTAGGCGGGCCCGCCAGGCCCATGGATGCAGGCGGGACCACAGGCTATTCGGGGTGGGTGCGGTCCCGCTACTATGCTTGTCCAAGGACAGCCTCTCTCTTTCCTTCAGGACATAGAAAGGGCATAGAGCTATCCTCTGGCTTGGACAGGGGCTGACTCTGATGTCGCATAGGCGTCTGCATCTCAGCCTTTGATACCTGACATGATCACCCCACGGATGAAATAGCGTTGCAGAACGAAAAACAGAATCAGGGACGGCATCATGGAAATGACGGAGCCCGCCATCAGCAGATGTTCGGTGGGCTCTCCCCGTTGAGCCACATTGGCCAGGATTTGGGTGCGTAGGGACAATAGCCCCACCGACACTGTGTAATTGGCCATGCTAGTGAGGTAAATCAGGGGCCGCATCAGTTCGTTCCAGGACTGCTGGAAGAACAGGATGGACAGGGTGATCATCACCGGAATGGAGAGCGGAACCAGAATGCTGCGGTAGAATCGGAGAACATGGCAGCCATCGATCTTGGCGGCATCGCTCAAATCACGGGGAATGCTCAGGAAGAACTGGCGGAACAAAAAGATGGCAAAGGGCCCGCCGCCGAACCAGGCGGGTAGGAAAAGGGGCCAGAACGTATCCACCAGTTTCATATCATTGAAGATCAGATAGGTGGGAATCAGGGTGACTTCCATCGGCAGCATCATGGTGGAGAGCATGAGGATGAAGATGGTGTGACGTCCCCGGAATCGGAAATGGGAAAACCCGTAGGCGACCAAGGAAGCCGTGATGACACCGCCCACCGTGGTGGCGACGGTCACAATGGCCGTGTTGCCCATGAAGCGGAAGAAAGGCAGAACTTCGTTCACCTCCATGAAGTTCTGCCACCGGGGCTGGGGCGGGAACCACAAGGGCGGAATGACGTTCAGTTCAATGGGCAGTTTTAGGGCACTGGAGACGGCCCAGAAAAGGGGAAACCCGAAAATAAAAGCCAGCAACACCGTCAGGGAGTTTGTGAAGATATCCCAGGCTCTGAGCCGCTTGCGTCCTCCTTGGCGCATCGCCCGGTCGTGCGTCGTCATGTGGCAGGTCGGTTGTCCGTTTCGCCTTCGTAGTACACCCAGCTACCACTGAACCGGAACTGAATCAGAGTGAAGACCAGGACGATGATGAACAAAATCCAGGCCAGCGTTGAGGCGTAGCCCAACTGCCAGTGCGTGAAGGCCTGGGTGAACAGGTGTAAGACATAGAAATAACTGCCGTAGAAGGGTCCACCCTGCGTTGAAACATAGACGGCGCCGAAAATCTTGAAGGCGGCGATCAAGCCTGTGATCAGCACGAAGAAAAGGGTGGGACTCAGCAGAGGTAAAGTAATGTGCAGGAAGCGCCGCCAGCGGCCTGCGCCATCTACCTCCGCCGCATCGTACATTTCGGTGGGAACGTTCTGTAGTCCGGCTAGCAAGATAATCATGGTGGGGCCGCCGGCGCTCCACAGGGCCAGCAGAATGAAGGTCGGTTTTACCCAGAGCCGGGAAGTGAACCAGCCGGGACCCTCCACCGCAAACAGTTTCCAGAGCCAGCCGTTGATCAGACCGTAGTCCGGCTGGAAAATGTAGAGAAACAGAAAGGTGGCGGATACCACGGGTACAATGGAGGGCAGGTAATAGATTGTGCGCCATATGGCGCGGCCCGGTATTTTGCGGTCCAGCAGGAGCGCAAGCATGAGTGATAGGGCAATGCCGAGTGGTACGGCCAGGCCTACGTAGTACAGGGTGTTCCACAGGGAAAGACCAAAGAGCTCGTCCCGGGTGAAAGCCCGCACATAGTTGGCGAGCCCCACCCAGCGGGGAGACAGCGGAAAAGCGTATGCCGTGAAGCTGAAATACAAGGATACAAGCATGGGCCCGGCCGTGAACAGCAGGAAACCCAGCAGCCATGGCGTGATCAGAAGATAGCCCCAGAATTCCTCAACGCGGGCTACGCGACTGCGCGTGGTAGAGATGGCCATGGCCGGTCCGTTATAGGGAGAACGGGTGCTGAATCGACAGGTGATTCAGCACCCGGATGTGTATGGTTGACACCGGTCCAATAGCGTCAGGCGGCTTCCACAGGGGGCATGTCCAGGATGGCCTGAATCGCGTCCTGTAGGCGCTGACAGCCTTCCTCCGCACTCAGTTCGTTGACGTAAATACCCTCCAGCAGGGGGGCTGTCGCCTGGATTACTTCCGAATCACGCCCGTTGTGGGGAGCCGGGAAGGGCTTCACATCCTGGAGTACCTGGAAGTGAGGAATGATGAGAGGATCGTTCGCGACCGCCGGATCCTCGAATACGTCATAACGCAGGCCCGGTTCACCGATACGGCCAATGCCTTCCACACCTACTTCCTTACTGGACAGGTATTTGATCCACTGGAAGGTTTCATAGGGATGTTCGCTTGAACTCCAGATGGGGAAGTTGTTGCACCCCGCGAAACCGCCCCGCTTACCGGTGGGCCCCTTGGGACCCGGCACTAGGCTGAAGGTTAGATTTTCAGGTGTGATGTCGCCGAGATAGGCGCCTTCCCATACACCGGACAAGACTGAAGCCAGTTTGCCGGAGGACCAGAGCTGTTGCTTGACGGCGGAATCGGCCATCACGGGTAGTACCTGATATTCATGATACATATCCTGAATCCACTGCATGCCCGCGATGGCACCGGGCTCCGCCCAGGTGGCCTGGGTGCCATCCTCGTTCAGCGGCCAGCCGTCATGGGCGGAAATCAAAGTCAGGTTAGCTTGATACCAAGCACCGAACCACGTGCCCCAGCTGTCCGTCTTACCGTCGTCATCAGTGTCCAGGGTCAGTTGGATTATCGCATCGCGGAAATCGTCATAGGTCCAGTCTGCTGTCGGGAGAGCTATACCTGCCTCCGCAAAGGTCTCAGGAGCGAAGTACAGGCCGGCATGTCCGGCGTGCCCGTTGACAGGCAAAGCATAGAATTTGCCGTTGACACGGTTGGAACTGAGCGGTCCCTCAATGAACACGGACAGATCGTAGTCGTCCAGGGCTATAAATTCATCCAGCTCCTGGAGCAAGCCGCGGGTCGTGTACTTGCTCATGCCAAAATGCGACGCGTGACGGAAGGCGTCACCGGCTGTGCCACCCGCGATGCGTGCCATGATGGTCTGATCGTAGCCCTGCGGAATGACATCCACCGTGACCTGAATACCGTCCTGAGACGCGTTGAACCGCTCCGCTAGTTCCTTGCGGTATTCCAGGTCCTGGATCACATTGCGGTCAAACATCAGGACTTCAACGACCGCTTCATCCATACGGTCCATGCCGCCGGTATCCCCAGGGGCATCTGCGGGTGTTGTGGGTACGCAGGCTACCAAGGCGGCGATTGCACCGGCACCGGCTATACTGCGCAGAAAGCTACGGCGCGACAGATTTTGCGTATTCATGCGGATCTCCTTCTTCTGGCTACTGCGTGTACATCCGTCCCCAGGCGGGAATGGAGTGCGTGACAGTCTGTCAGTCGGGTGGAACGGGCTATACGGGTACCATTATCGCAGGTTGTGCCCCTGCTCCCAAACGCCCAGCGGTTCCTCTTATCTGTTAGACCGTGCCTTAGTCTAGTCACTAGGATCGTGTCATCCGCACCATAGCTTTGGTCACATGTCGCAGGTTACGCGGGCGGGGCTACGGGCTGTGGATCACGCAGCCGGGCAAAAACAAGAATCGGGATGACGCAGAACAAAGCCCAGAACAGGAAAGGCAGGCTGGGGGTCACGGTAGCCAGGGCATTCCCGGCGGGAGGCGATAAGGCACCGCCTAGGCGTAATCCGGTCATGGCTAGACCCAAAGCACCTCCAGCGTATTGAGGCCCTACGCCTTCGCTCTCCATAAGGCGGGTGATAAAAATGCTCATAAAGGCATCACGCATCAGGCCGCCGGCCAACATGGCGCCGAACAGCAAGGAACCGGGCAGCCAAGGTACGCTAACGGTAGCACCGGCTAGCAAGGAGGCTGCGAGCACCAGAAACCACTGACGATTGTGCCAGCGGTCTGACAGCAGAGTAAGGGGAATGGTGGCTACCATACTCGCCATATGGAATGTGGTTAAGGCCAGATCCGCCCGGTTCTCAAACCAGCCAATGTCCCGCAGATACAGGGGCAGGTAACCGAGGACACCCTCCACGCAGGCACCGTAGCCCAGCACGGCCAGACAGATGAAACGGACTTCCCGTATGCGCCATACATGGAGGATACTTTGCTGTATGTTGGTCTGGATGGTGTGCGGATTGACGGCTGCAACGCCGGTCCAGCGTGGGAGTAGAGCCCAGATCAGTCCTATCAGGATACCGGTACCGCCTGTCAGGCGTAGCACGTTCTGCCATCCGCCTAGGGCCGGTGACAGATACGTGGCCGCGGCAAAGGCCCCGGCCATGAAGCCAAAGGCCATGCCTACGGATACGCCCCCGTTGGCCAACGCGAGCTGGTGGCGCGGAAAGACCTGGGCCCCGGCCTTATGCAAATTGATGGGGATCACCGCCGCAAAGGGCCCCACCATGACGGATGTCACGAGCAGGACCGTGAAGTTGGGTGCGAAACCGCGTATCAAACCTAAAAGACCCGCCATGACACAGCCCACAACGAGGGATGCCCGGGCACCGTAGCGATCACTCAGACTACCGCCTAGCACGGAGGCCACAATTCCGGTCAGCGTTTCCGTACCCCAAATCAGACCGATCTGTACCAGGCTCAACTGCAGGTCCCGCGCAATTTCGGGAAACAAGACCGCCAGAGCCATGCGAGGCACAGCACTGGCTAGAGAGGCTGAAAGCAGCATCAGTAGCCAGATAGCCCACTTGACAACCACAGTCTGCTCAATCGTGGGGGAATCCGTCGTACGTGCCAGAAGTCTTTCCTGCAAGTGGTGAGTGGGATGTAGCGCAGCGGTAGCCGAAGACCTCGTGGGAAATGTAAAGTGATGACTGAGCGGAACGGTCCGT
The DNA here is from genome assembly GCA_965116185.1 of Caldilineaceae bacterium. Lineage (GTDB taxonomy): Bacteria > Chloroflexota > Anaerolineae > Caldilineales > Caldilineaceae > Bin34. Next base: position 3,184,028 of record OZ220492.1, on the reverse strand, counting down.
GCGGATATGAACCGGCACCCACGAGGCGCACTTATTATGCCATAGGCGGCTCGGGCCCGGTGCCGGTGCCCAACTCGTAACGGACATAGAAGACAGGTGGGTATGGGCGATATGAATACCCGCAGAATTGCCCAGTAGACAGGGTGCCTCATCCCAGACTGCGGCAGGGCACAGGAAAGGGGAGCATTTTGGGCTTTAATAGGGCATTACGACAAAATCTACATGTGTATACAGGGTTGTACAGGAGAGGCTAGGCATGTCCATTCGTTTTTTCCGTCGGGTCAGGATTGCCCCCGGAGTTTCGCTGAACCTGAGCAAGACAGGCGCTTCGGTCTCGGTAGGGCCCCCGGGCACGAAGTTGACGGTAGGTGGCCGGGGTACCCGGGCCACGGTAGGTGTGCCCGGTACGGGCTTGTATTACACCCGCACACTGTCGGGGGGTGGCTCAGCACGCTCCACCCGACAAGTACCATCTGCCTATGGAACGGGCGCCGTAGCCCAGATGCCTATGATCGCGCCCAACGCCCGCCTAACCCTGAATTTCTTTCAGCGTCTGACCGCTCCGACGAATGAGAAAAAGCTGGTGGAGGGTTGCCGGGCCCTGAGCCTAGACAATGAAGAGGAGGCGTTGTTGCACCTGACCGAGGCCGCCCATTTAGCGGACGGGGCGTATCTGGCCGGATTCCTCGCTCTGCGCCATCGCCAGCTGGACAAAGCTGCCGCCTGGTTGGCCATGGCCCAGGAAAACCACAAATCCCTAGGCCAGCACTTTGACAAATATGGCATCAACGCCCTCATGACGATTGCGATCACGGATGAAGTGGTAGCGTACGTGGAACCCAATCTGCGTGGTGTGCTGCTAGGCCAAGTGGAGGTGTATCAAGAGCTGGGGCAGCACCAGCAAGCCTTGGCCTGTCTGGAACATCTATACGAGTTGGAAGCTGATGATGTAGTGGTGAAGTTGTCTCTGGCGGAGTGTCTACTGGACACCCGTCCCGCCGCGCCTTCAGTTTGCCAGCGTGTGGTCCGACTGGCTCAGGATGTGCAGAACGAGACGGAAATTCATGGGGGCCTTCTGCTATACAAAGCACGCGCCCTGCGTGATCTGGATCTGGGGGTGGCGGCCCGGGACGTGCTGACCTACGCTCTGCGTCGACACAAGAATCGGCCTACGGAACTGCTTCAAGCCTTACGTTACGAGCGGGCACAGGTGTATGCGAATCTGGGCCGACACCGGCAGGCCCGTGCGGAATACGAAAAGCTTTATGCGGAAGATCCGGACTATGAAGATGTGGCCCAGAAGCTAGGGTTTTGAGATGACGGGAGTTGCCTTGCATCTATCAATTCCGACCTAGCCCGCCCTGTGCGGGCCGACCGCAGTATATGTATATATGCGGACCTAGGACGCGCTGCCCGGTGCGGTGTCCAGGAATGCGCCACATCCGGAAAGCAAGTAGAATTAGGTAGACACCAGGGATGAGGTGTCGCCTGCCCACCTGAGTGCTCACCTATACCCTTATACCTTCAAGGGAGTGTTCCGCCCCATGTCTGCCCCGTACGTTTTTGACCAAGGAATGGTGTGCGCCCCTCAGCCGTACGCGGTAGATGCCGGGACGGATGTATTACACCAGGGGGGCAACGCGGTTGACGCGGCTCTTGCTGCAGCCCTGGTGCAGGGTGTGATCGATCCGCATATGGCCGGCCCTGGCGGTTATCTGCTGGTTACGCTGAAGCGTCCTGAGGACGATACGCCCATCGTCCTGGATGCACCGGCCCTGGCGGGCTCCCTAACTACGCCGGATATGTGGGCTGAGCGGTACCTGCGGCCTAATCCCATGGGCTGGGGCTACTTTCTCCGGGACCAGGTGAACGACGCCGGCTATACTTCCATCTGCACACCGGGATCTATCCGAGGCATGCAGGCCTTGCAGGAACAATGGGGCACGTGGGCATGGTCGGATCTGTTTCCCCATGCGATTGCCATGGCGGTGAATGGACACCGCATTATGGCACGTACGGCCAGCGTCTGGCAGCGTACCCCCGAATACCTGGACGATGTGACGCCTCTGGATAGCATTCGCCGGAATGCTGAGGCCTCACGCCTCTATCTGCAGGATGACGGAGGGCCCTTCCGGGTGAACGACTGGTTCCGCAATCCGGATTATGGTAGGACCCTGGAACGTTTGGCTCAGGCCGGAGCCGCTGATTTCTATATGGGCGATCTGGGACGGCACATGAGCGCGGATCTAGCGCAGCAAGGTGCGTATGTCACGGCCGCCGATTTGCGGAACTACACTCTGCCCGACGTCACACCTGTACAAGGCCAATTTGGCACCTATGACATCACGACAGCCCCCGCTCCACATGGCGGTGCTACCCTGGTGGCTATTCTCAATATCATGGAGACATTCCGCAATGAGCCGGGCCTGGAGCCCTCTTCGCCCCGCTATCTGTATCTCTTGGCCATGGCTATGAAGGCAGCCTTCGCGGATCGGAATCCCCATATGGCTGATCCGCACTTCACGGACGTGCCCAGCGCCTGGATGACGTCCGCGGAGCGGGCCCAGTATTGGCATGACGTCATTGCCGCGGGGGATCCCATTCGGGTTGCCTTTGTACCGGAAGGGTCATCGGATACGACGCATGTCACCGTAGTCGATCGTACAGGCCTGTGCGTGGCCCTAACCCATTCGCTGGGCTCCGGTAGTGGTGTCATCACCCCCGGCTTGGGCTTTATGTACAACAATTCCATGATCAATTTCCATCCCCTGCCCGGTCATCCCAATTCGATCGCACCGGGCAAGGGCCGCACAACGGGTATGACACCTTCTATTGTGTCCCTTGGGGCACGCCCTGTCTTGGTGCTGGGTGCACCCGGTTCAACACGTATCATCACCTCGGTGGCCCAAGTAATCCTGAATGTCCTGCTGTGGCAGATGGACGTGGCCACGGCGGTCCACGCGCCCCGCATTGACTGTCAGGGTGACGAGATTCGGCTACAAGCGCGCATTCCGCGCCGTACTTGTGACGCCATTGCTGCTTGGCATCCGGTCAAGCGCATAGGGTACAGTCATGGTGGCATGGCCTTGGTGCATGCCATCGCCATTGATCCCAATACGGGGCAGGTTACGGGCGGGGCCGACACGGGCACTGACGGCATGGCGGTGGGCGTCCGCTAGCGTCCTGCCTGCCGATACGCCCATTCTTTCCTACGGATCTGTTCTTCTGGGTAGAATGGATAGGCGGAGTCATCCAACACAGGAGTAAGTCCCCTATGCCGCTGTCGGCACTGGATCGTAAGGCTGTCAACACTATGCGCATGCTGGCGGTTGATGCCGTAGAAAAAGCCAATTCCGGTCATCCGGGCATGCCCATGGGTATGGCGCAGGCAACCTATGTGCTATGGACACGCTATCTGCGGCACAATCCGACTAATCCGCATTGGAGCGATCGGGATCGGTTTGTACTGAGCGCCGGCCATGGCTCTATGCTGCTCTATGCCCTCCTGCATCTGACGGGCTACGCCGTCTCCCGGGATGATCTGATGCAGTTCCGGCAGTGGGGTAGTCCCACGCCGGGACATCCGGAATATGGCGACACACCCGGGGTCGAAACTACCACCGGACCGTTAGGCCAAGGCTTCGGCAATGGTGTGGGGATGGCCTTGGCGGCCGCATGGTTGGCTGCCCGCTACAACCGGAACGGATATCCCGTAGTGTCCCACTTCATCTATGGGGTCGTCAGCGACGGGGATCTGATGGAAGGTGTGGCCAGTGAAGCCGCTAGCCTGGCGGGGCACCTGCGTCTAGGCCGCATCATTTATCTGTATGACGACAATCGCATCACGATTGATGGTAGTGCCGATCTGAGCATGTCGGAGGACTGGGCAGCACGGTTCACTGCCTATGGTTGGCACGTCCAGCAGGTGGATGGGATGGACGGAGATGCCGTGGACCGGGCGATCGCGATGGCCCAACAGGACGAGCGCCCCAGCATCATTGGCTGTACCACGACCATCGGCTATGGCAGTCCGAACAAAGGTGGCACGCCCGCGGCCCATGGAGCCGCGCTCGGTGCAGAGGAAGTGGCACTGACACGCGCCAACTTGGATTGGCCGCCGACACCCTTCTGGGTGCCTGAGGACGTGGCGGCCCACATGGGGCAGGCTGTGGCCCGGGGCCAAGCACTTGAGGCTGAGCATGACGATCTTCTGCGCGCCTACCGGCAGGTGCATCCCGGGTTGGCCACGGAATGGCACCAGGTGCTGAACGGCGATGTGACTCTGGACTGGGATCAAGTGTTACCCGTTTTCCCACCCGGTCGGGGGGATGCCACCCGTAACACATCAGGCCAGGTTCTGAATGCGCTCGCGGAGCATGTGCCCCAGCTGCTTGGCGGCAGTGCCGATCTAGCCGGTAGTAACAAAACCGATATTAGCGGTACCGGCGACTTCACGGCGACGGATCGCCAGCAGCGCAATCTGCGCTTTGGTGTCCGGGAACACGGCATGGCGGCTATGCTTAACGGCATGGCACTGCACGGTGGTGTCATACCCTATGGCGGCACGTTTCTGGTTTTCACGGACTACATGCGTGCCAGTATGCGCTTGGCCGCTCTCATGGGGATCCGTGTCATTTATGTGCTGACTCACGACAGCATCGGGCTGGGTGAAGACGGACCGACGCATCAGCCCGTGGAGCACCTGGCGGCTCTCCGTGCCATGCCCAATATGACCCTGATCCGACCGGCCGATGGTGCGGAAACCGCCCAGGCTTGGCGGGCAGCCCTAAAGAATACGGCGGGGCCCACCATTCTGACCTTGACCCGGCAGACGGTACCGGAGTGGGATCATGAAGATGCCCGGTTCGGCGCGGCAACGGGGCTGCACCGCGGTGCGTATGTCCTACACGATACGGGGACATCGCCTCAAGCCGTGCTGATAGCCAGTGGCAGCGAAGTAGCTGTGGTCATGGAAGCGGCCCGGCAGTTGACGGCCCAGGATGTTCCGGTACGGGTGGTCAGTATGCCCTGCTGGGAATTCTTCAGCCAGCAAGATCCGGCCTATCGGGATACGGTGCTACCGCCGCACCTGCCACGTATTGCCGTGGAGGCTGCCTCCCCCTTGGGGTGGGAACGCTGGGTCGGCAATGATCCGTCCCGGGGTATCGTGATTGGGCTGGATCGCTTTGGAGCTAGTGCCCCGTATGAACGCTTGTATCAGGAATTGGGCATTACGGCCTCGCATGTCGTGGCCCGCACCCTATCCCTTCTGACCTGAGCATGTCCGATCCCGTGGCGGTCGCGCGCCGAACCTGGTGCTCCGTGCGGCATGTAGTGCGTGTCACGCGCCAACACCATGCCCTGGAACATGCGACTCTGCAGATACTGGCCGAGCAGGTGACAACGCAGGAGCTGATGGGGGGCTACAGTGATCCCGGCGGTTTTGTGCTTTTGGGCAAGCTGACCTCCCATCAGGTAGAGCAGGCCGTGCATCAGGCCTTGGCAGCTTTACGGGAAGGTCGGAGCCAATTGGCCATCCATCCCGCCTGCGGCACCAATCACCTTACCCAAGCAGTCCTGTCGTTAATTCTCGCCTGCACGACGCTGAACTTCCGCCGTGGCTTCTCGTTATCTGCGTTAGGGGTAGCGTTGGGTGGCTTCATGGCTATCAGTCTATTTAGTCGGGCTCTGGGCAACCGCCTGCAGGTCTACACGACGCTGGCGGATGTACACGATCGGCAGGTGAGTGCCATCTATGGGATTGAAGTACTGAGGTGCCGGGGTGTGCGTGTCTGTGTCACGGATGCTCCATGATCTATCTTTGTCAGCGGCCGGATCCCTTCCGCTATCGGCTCTGGCTACAGGATCTCAAGGCGCAGCTGGATCCGGCTATGGCCGATTTCAACTACCAAGAGATTACGGATCCCAACCTATCGGTCCATGAGCTAGCCCAAACTGCCACGGCCATGCCCCTCATGTCCGATCGCCGCATTGTTACGGTGCAAGGCCTACTGGCCCGGCTGACCCGACAGCAAAAGGGGACCCGCGTAGCGCAACAGACTAAGGATGAGGCCCGGCGCTTGCTCCACATGTTTGATAGCCTACCGGCGGAAACCCATCTGGTCTTAATGGAACCCGCAGATGGCACACGCACCGACTGGTACCGCCGCTTTCAGCGCGCCACCCAGGGCGAGGGCGTGGATGCGGATACGCTCCGGTCTACCGGGCGGCTTAAGGTTGTCAACCTACCCCGCCCCCGGGCCCGAGAACTGGAAGCCTGGGTACAGACACGGTGCCGGGCTAAGCAACTCGCCTGTGGCCCCCCAGTGCTGTCCATGCTGGCAGAACGTGTCGGTCATGATCTGCAACTTCTGGATCTAGAACTGGACAAGCTGGCGGCCTATGCCGATGGCGCGGAAGTGGCTGTGCGTGATGTAAAGGCCCTGGTCACGGATTATCGTGAGGAGCCCGTGTTTCAGTTAGGGAACGCGGTGTTTCAACAGAACCGGCGTGAAGCCCTGTCCATATTGACTCAGCTCCTGGCGCAAGGATTGAATCCCATCCAGATCCTGGCGACCCTGGGTACGCAGGTGCGCCTGCTGGCGGCTGCCCGCTTGGCCACCCGCAGCTCCGATCAGGAAATCGCCCAGCAGATGGGGGTCAGACCCTTTGCGATCACGATGGCCCGGCGCAACGCGCAGCGGTATACGCCGGCCCAGATCATCACCCTTAGTGACATGTTGCTGGAAGCGGACTACGCCATGAAATCCCAGCCCGATGCTGAACTGGTACTGGAGATTCTGATTGGCCGCTTGATCTTTCCTGCCTCTTGGCCTGATGTATCGGCTGTGTCCTAATGACTCTCCTCGCCACCTACCATGTTTCTGTCCCACCTGCAGCTGACCCGTTTCCGCAACTTCCAGCACCTGGATTTGGCATTTGCGCAACCCTTTACCGTCTTGCAAGGACCCAATGGGGCCGGCAAGACCAATCTGTTGGATTCAATCTGCTATCTGGCCACTAGCCGCTCACACAAGACGCAGACGGATGCCCAATCCCTGGCCACGGAGGATCGTCACGGCACGATTCCCTACTTCCAGATCGAGGGCCAAGTATGCACCGGCACCGGTGTGCAGCAGCGGCTGTGTGTGTACTACGGTCCCCGTGCCCTACGGGGGCAGGTAACGAAGATTCTACAAGTGGATGGCGAACGGGTGACAGCGCGGAACCTGATGGGACACTTGCGTGCGGTCCTCTTCATCCCGGAAGATACCCAGCTGGTAGCGGCAGGGCCGGGTGTGCGGCGCCGTTATTTGGACATCACCCTGTGCCAGGTGGATCAGGACTACTTTGATGCTCTGCTGCAGTATCAGAAGGTACTGAAGAATCGCAACGCTCTGCTCAAACGGCTGCAGGTTGCCGGCCATAGGACTGCTGCTCCCGCAGTGAGGCAGGAGCTCCGTTTCTGGGATGAAACCCTGATCCAGCATGGCGCGGCGGTTACGTTACGCCGTGCACATTGGCTGCAACAGATAGTGGAGAGCGCCCGGTCATACCACACACGCATGACCGATGGCCGCGAACAGCTTGATCTGATCTACCGCCCTGCCATCCAGCCCCGCGGTAGTCAGGATGCGAAATGGCAGAATCCGGCTTGTATTACTTTGGCGGAATGGCAGACCGCATTTGGCCAACACCTACAGAATGCCCTAAGTCGAGATTTGGGCCAGAGTGCGACCTCCGTGGGACCGCATCGGGACGATTTCCTATTCCGGAGCAACGATCTATTGTTGGGTAAATTTGGTAGCCGCGGTCAGCAGCGCACGGCCGTCATCGCGTATCGCCTCGCGGAGGTGGAAAGGATTCGACAACAGTGCCGGGAAGCGCCTCTCCTGCTGTTGGATGATGTCATGAGCGAGCTAGACGAAATCCGCCGAACGACGGTGGTGGAAGCACTGGAAGCGCTGGATCAGGTAATCATGACCACCACCGATTGGTCGCATTACACAGACGAGTTTCTAGGACAGGCTGCCTGTTGGAAAGTGTGTCAGGGTACCCTGACGGCAGCGTGAGCGAGGCTCTGGTTGTAGTCCGGAGCCAGGCGTTCCCCACGACTTCAGGTGGGTATCCGTTCCGGCAGAGCCTCGCGTACCACGGCTTCGGCCAGTACCTGGTTGGATGCTACCAGCGGCACGGGCAGATCCGCGGCCTCCAGGACCAGGGGCAGTTCCGTACAGCCCAAAATAATAACTTCCGCTCCCCGTTGCCGCAAGGATGCACCCACCTGCTGTAGGCGAGGGCGGACCCGGTGGCCCGGTGCACCGGCCTTGATGCCCTCAGGACCATAAATGGCTTCCATTAAGCTATCAACCTCAGCGGCCGATGGTGTTACCGGTTGCAGCGCCATCGCCTCTAGCGCGTCTTGGTACAGGCGTACGGCCAGGGTGCCGCGGGTAGCCATGATGCCCACCCGCTTAACATCGCTATACTGAGCCCGGATGGCCTGGACCGTTTCTGTGATCATGTCCAGGATGGTGCAGGCGCCCACCTGCCGCAGGGTAGCTAGGTAATGATGGGCCGTGTTACAGGGAATCGCGATCACTTCGGCCCCTTGATGCACTAGACCCCGGATCCCGGCCTGGAGCGCAGGCCGGGGATCCGGACCCTGGTGGAGAATAGCTGCTGTCCGGTCCGGGATGGCGGTGTTGTTGTCAATGAGGATGCGCAGATGTTCCTGGTCGGTCTGAGCCGGGGTGGTGCGCACAATGCGGGCAAAGAGATCCACAGTGGCGGCGGGGCCCATACCACCTAAAATACCCACTGTGCGTTTCATGCTACAGTCTCTACCGAGAATAGTGAGGAGTGAGGCTTAGAGGCGCAGCCATAATGGACCGCATGGAGTGGCAGCGGACCATATAAGCAACTCCATGGTCTTGATAACCAACCGCTCCGGCGTCAGATCGAGAGCCCGCTATCCGTCATGTCAGGCCCGGACATGCATATCCCCTTCCACAATCCACTTGTACGTGGTGAGGGCCTCCAAGCCAAGTGGGCCACGGGCATGGAGTTTCTGCGTGCTGACGGCCACTTCCGCCCCCATGCCAAACTGACCGCCGTCATTGAAACGGGTGCTGGCGTTGACGAATACGGCGGATGAATTCACGGCATCCACAAAACGGCGTGCATTGACTAGGTTGTTGGTCAGGATACCGTCGGAGTGGTCCAAGCTATGATCCTGAATATGAGTGATGGCTTCCTCCAGGGTATCCACGATCCGGATGCCCAGAATCAGGTCCATCCATTCGGTGGCAAAATCGTCTGCACCCGCCTCCTGGACCCAGGCCGTATGTTGGTGATTAGACAGGGTGGCCAGCGCGTCAGGGGTCAGGCGCATTTCTACGTTGCAGGCTGCCATGCGCTCTACCACCTTGGGAATGAATTCTGCCGCGATGGCGCGGTGGATCAGCAATGTGTCTAGGGCATTGCAGACACTGGGACGCTGGGTTTTAGCGTTCACAATCACATCCAACGCCTTTTCCTGCGCTACGCTGGCATCAACGAAAAAGTGGCAGATCCCGATACCGCCCGTGATCACGGGCATGGTGGCCTGTTCCCGGCACAGGGCATGTAAGGCACCACCGCCCCGCGGAATGATCATGTCCACATACGCGTCCATCTGCAAGAGCTGCCGGACCAGATCACGATCCGGGTCCTCAATGCCCTGAATAGCCTGCGGTGCCACGTGCACGTGTTCCAGGCCGGCCTGGATGACCTGCAGCAGGGCGCGGTTGCTGTGTTGGATATCACTCCCACCGCGTAGGATGACGGCATTGCCTGTCTTGAGACAGAGGGAGGCAATATCCAACGTGACGTTGGGACGCGCTTCGTAGACCACCCCAATAACGCCAAGAGGTATACGGCGGTGGGTCAAACGCAGGCCGTTGGGCAGCAGCTTGCCCTCTAAATCAGCCCCTACGGGATCGGGTAGACCCACAACATTGCGGATGTCCTGGGCCAGACCGGTCAGACGCTCCGGGGTCAGCAGCATGCGGTCCAGCAGGCTAGCGGCGAGGCCGGCTTCCTCACCCCGGGCCATATCAAGTCGGTTGGCCTCCAGAATAGGGACGTGCTGCTTGTCCACTTCCGCAGCTATACTGCGTAAAGCATCGTTCTTGGTAGCAGTGGAGAGAGTGGCCAAATAACGGCTGGCCTGGCGGGCGGCTTGGCCCATCTGCAAAAGGGAAGGGGAAATCGTATCCATAGCATTGTGCCGGAAAGATGAACGGTTTGACTACAGCAGCAGGAGATCATTGCGGTGAATGGCAGCATCACCGTAATCATAGCCCAGGATGGTACTGATTTCGGAGGATTGACGCCCCTTGATGGCGTCCAGTTCCACACTGGAATACCGGGTAACGCCCCGGGCAAAACCCTTGTGTCCCTCCACGCTGATGTGTACGGTGTCGCCGCGCTCAAAATGGCCTATGATCCGGATGATGCCCGGGGCCAACAGACTCCGGCCTTGGTTTACTAGGGCGTTGCGGGCCCCTAGATCTACAACGACCGTGCCCACCGGAACACGGGTCAGAAGACGTTTCTGGCGATTCTCCAGTAGGCTGCCCATACCGGGGAAGCGTGTGCCCAGGGTTTCCTGGGCTTGCACTAGGCGTGGCATAACGTCACGATCCTGGCCTGCACAGATAATGGTGTCAATCCCGGCCCGCTGGGCTAGCCTAGCGGCGTTTAGTTTGGTGTGCATGCCCCCTGTACCCAGAGTAGAGGATGTATCGCCCGCCAGCGCGAAGATTTTTTCGTTAATGTGGGGCACTTCCGCAATGAGCCGGGCCTCGGCATGGAGGCGCGGATCCCGATCGTACAGCCCGCGCTGATCCGTGAGCAACAGCAGCAGGTCCGCATGCATCATCACCGCCACCATGGCCGAAATGCTGTCGTTGTCCCCTACCCGTACCTTGGGTGTGGCCACGACATCATTCTCGTTGATGAGAGGTACGACCCCGCAGGCCAGCATTTCCTCCAGTGTATCCTGGATATTCAGATAGCTGGTGGGATCCTCCAGTTCATGTCGGGTCAGCAATACCTGACCTACGCACTCGTTTTGGGACGCGAAATAGCGGTCCCAATACCACACCAACCGCGCCTGGCCAACAGCACTGAGCATCTGCCGTGTGCTGCCCCGAGGCGTAGCTACATCTGCCTGCAGGCGTTCCAGGCCCGCGGCTTTGGCCCCTGAGGTCACCACCAGCATTTCATGCCCTGCCTGTTTCAGCTGGACGATCTGACGCGTCAAATCACGCATGAGGGCCTGGTTCAGCGCTTTGGACCCGTCGGTCAGGACTGATGTGCCTAGTTTGACCACCACGCGTTGATAGGCCGGAGCGTGGTGTTGACGCTGATTTATGCCGTGGTGGGCAAGAGAGACCATGTCAAACGCGGGTGGTACGTGTTACCGCCGGGTTGCCGGTGGCTTTCATACAAATGTATGCGGTCCAGGGTACCCGAGCAGACAGAACCGTGTTGTGTAGATTGGGCGATCCGTACCGTTTGTATGATCGCATGCCTTTGGCTGTGCTGGATGGAACGGGGCAGTCGGCCAATGGTGATATGGGGCCGCAAGCGGGCGGAACGGCTCTCCAGGTTTAGGGTCCGCAGCATATCATGCAGGGCTCCGTGCAGCAGGCATAGTTGATCCTGGACATCCACTAGCTCAATCCAGATACCACGGGGCCGTGCGGCCGGGGGGATGATACCCGGAGAGCCTAGCTGCAAGGGCATGGCAGCCTGGTAGTCCAGGATTTGTCCTAGATGGGATTGCAGGGATCGGATCTGAGCCGACCGCAAGGGGCCCAGATAATGCAGCGTCAGATGTAGAGAGGGGCGTGCGATCCAGCGTACGGCTTGAGAGGCGGGCCCGGCGGCTAGGTTGTCTTGCAGCTGCGTCTGCCAGTGGACCAATGCATCGGCCGCCTCGGTACCCAGGGGGCAACCGAGAAAGACAGCGGGGAGTGAGGGCGACATACGGCTAAGGGCGCTGTTTCAGCAACCGACGCAGATCGCGGGCCAGAACCTGGGCCTTGATGTCAGCTCCAAATGCTAGCTCCAGCTGACCTGTGCGGTTAAGGACGTAGGTGCGCGTCGTATGATCCACAAGATAGGGCGCACCGTCGGCAGCTGCCGGACCGGTGACGGCGGTGAAAACTCCATAGCCTGTGCTGAGCGTTGCCAGCACGTCCGTATCGGCAATGTAAATACCTGTGAAGTCCGGATGGAAGGCGGTCGTGTACAGACCTAGTTGGGCCGGCGAGTCACGGTCCGGATCCAGGGTCACGAATAACACCTCAATGTCATCCTGCTGTCGGACTAGGTGCCGGTCATAGGCTTCGGCAATTTCGTTCATGATCAGAGGACAGTAATCAGGGCAGAATACGTAGCCAAAAAATACGATTACCACTTGGCCTTTCAAATCATCGCTATTGAAAGGCTGTGCCTCATGATCCAGGCCGGTGATGGTGGGTACATCCTGGGCCGGGTACAAATGAACGCCCTGATAGGTACCTGGGATACCGCAGGCAACTAGACCCAGGCCCAGAATGAGGATACTGGCGAGGCGTAGGAACCAGGACAACATACCCGCATGTCCCCTCAGGCAGCGTCTCCTGAATCCGCTTCTTCCGGGAGGCTCCTTTCCAGCTGGCGCCGTACACCCCGCACGAGCGGCTGATTGCGCCGCGAATTGAGCTGAAGACGCAAAGTATCGTACTGATTCAGGTGTTGTTTAGGTACGCGGGAAAGTTCATTGTGTACAGGTGACCAGTCGGCGACGCACGCCCATTCCGCATTGAATAAATACGTATGGGATTGCGTTTGGTCGGAGTGGAGGGCGGAGGCCGTCAGAGCTTGCAGTACGGGCAAACAGGGGGGGTGGGGCAGCACGATGCGGAGGTCAAAATTCAGGTTTAAATCACAGATGGCTGCCAGGGCCGGGGCATAGGCCTGGGCCACCGGATCATCAGGCACCATCTGCAGGAAAAAATAGCGTGGAGCCGGAAACCGGAGGAAAAAATCCTGATCTTCCGGTTCAAACCGTATTTCCGCATAACGGCTTTGCCACCGGTGCCGCGGTACACCGGTTTCCCGGATGAAAGTGGTGAAGGAATAGGTAGAAGTCAGAGCAAAGGTAGGACTATACTTGACCCAATCGGCGTAGGTTTCCGGAAATGAAATGGGCGCCACCTCGATTCTGCCAGCCACGCGCTCGTAATGCAGTCTAGTATAGGAGATTTCGGAGACGGAACCGAACAAAAGATCCCCTAGTGTCCACCATGGTCCCCATGCGGGCGCCGATCGTGTGCCAGCGGCACTTCCCATGCTGATTCACAAGCGTATACGCTGGACCCGGCATCCGGTCGTCCGCATGCATGCGGAGTCTATAATACCAGGTAGGGAAGAGGGTGCACTCTTGGGATAAAGAGGAGACAGAGACCATGACGACAAACACATCTGTCTGGACAAACACGGATCGTGACACGGAAGTATTTGACGCCATTGCCCTGGAGAGAGGGCGCCAGGTGGACGGAATCGAGCTGATCGCCAGTGAAAACTATGTCTCCCGCGGTGTGCTGGAAGCCATGGGCAGCGTACTTACCAACAAATACGCGGAAGGGTATCCGGGCAAGCGGTACTACGGTGGCTGCCAGTATGTGGATGTCGTAGAGCAGATTGCTATTGACCGGGCCAAGGCCCTTTTCCGGGCGGAGCACGTGAATGTCCAACCCCATGCCGGATCCCAGGCCAACGCGGCAGTCTATCAAGCCCTACTTAAGCCTAGAGACCGCGTGCTCGCGCTGAAGCTGGATCATGGGGGGCACCTGACGCATGGCTTCCATCTCAACAGTTCCGGTCAGCTGTATGAGTTCCAGCACTACGGCGTACATCCCGAGACGGAACAGCTGGATTACGAAGAAGTGATGGAACTGGCACTCCGCTGCCGGCCCCGTCTGATTGTGGCGGGCGCCAGTGCCTATCCGCGGCATTTTGATTTTGTACAACTGCGTCGTATCGCTGATGCCACGGATGCCCTTCTCATGATGGATATGGCCCATGTGGCGGGACTGGTGGCAACGGGACTGCATCCCGATCCGGTACCCTACTGCGATGTGGTGACTACGACCACGCACAAAACCCTGCGCGCGGCACGCGGCGGCATGATTCTCTGTCGCCGTCAGTATGCGCGCAAAATTGACCGGGCCGTGTTCCCGGGACAGCAAGGAGGGCCTCTCATGCACATGATCGCGGGCAAGGCCGTAGGCTTGGGCGAAGCCCTACGTCCGGAATTCCGGACGTACCAACAACAAACCCTGGCCAACGCACGTGAACTGGGGGTAGCCCTGACAGAGGCCGGCCTGCGCCTAGTGTCAGGGGGTACGGATAATCATCTGGTGTTGGTAGATCTCAACAGCGTGGGGCGGGAGGATGTGACCGGCAAAACGGTGGAATTGGCCCTCGATCAGGCGCATCTCCATTGCAACAAGAACATGATCCCTTTCGATCCGCGACCGCCACGCGTAACGAGTGGCATTCGCTTGGGGACACCGGCTGCCACCACCCGGGGCCTGGGCCCGGCGGAATTTCGTCAGATTGGGACCTGGATCGGCGCCATTGCCTATGATCCGACCAATCAGGACCTGCAACGGCAGGTGCGGCAGGACGTGCGGGAGATGGTACAGGATTTTCCCGTGCCGGCGTAATGATGGGCGGACAGGCCACGAGCCTGCAGATACAGCAGCATCTGCAGGAGTACCGACAGCGCTATGCCTGGTTGTGGGGCCTGATCCAGGCGCCAACCCTGATCGGTGAGCGTATCATGTCTACGGATGCGGATCCCGGTCTGCATTGTCGTCGTCTGCAGTCCTTTCTGGATTTTGTGGGATCCCCGGAGACCCGGTTTGCCTCCCTGCATGTAGCCGGTACCAATGGCAAGGGCTCGGTGACTACGCTGCTCGCCCGCATCCTGGACACGGCCGGCTACGTGTCCGGTTATCATATTAGTCCCTATCTACAAGTGCCGCAGGAAAAGCTGATAGCCCGGGGCACCCTGATTTCGGTCCCGGCATTCAATCGTCTGCTGGCCGCATTTATCCGGGATTATAGCCGCTGGCAACAGGCTCAGGACCAGTATGCACGTCTGCGTTACGGGGAAGCCTGGGTGGCCCTGACCTTTCTTTTCCTGGCCCAGGCGGCCGTGGACTGGGGTATCGTGGAGTGTGGCTTAGGTGGCCGATGGGATCCCACCAACGTGCTGCGTCCCGTACTAAGCATTATTACTAACGTGGGTGCGGATCACCTGGTTTCGCTGGGAGGTACCCTGTCAAGTATTGCCCATCACAAAGCGGGGGTCATCAAGGCCGACAGCCTGGCGTTGACAGGCGTCAAACAACCGGAACTGCTGGCTATACTACAACGGGAAGCGGATGACCAAGGTGTGACCCTGCACCGGGTCGGATCCCGGTCGGATCCCGGTCCATGCACATTTCGCTACGAGACGGCATGTCGCCCCAACGGCCATCAGACACTCACCGTAACCAGTCGGTATGCCCGACACGAAAGTCTGGTGTTGACGGATCAGGCCCCCTACCAAGCCATCAATGCCGCGTTGGTGGTGGCGGCCTTGGATTTACTACAAGCCCATGACCGGGTACGGATCCCGGAAACGGCCCTGCGGCAGGGGCTGTGGCAAGGCGGGGTGCCGGGCCGTATGGAAGTGATGCAGGAGAATCCCACAATCGTTCTGGATTGCGCCCACAACCCACCCAAGGCCCAGGCATTGGTTCAGGCCCTGCAGTCGGTCTATCCCGGCCGCCAATTCTTGTTTGTCGTGGGTATGCTCAAGACCAAGGATGCGACAGGTATTCTGCATACCCTGGCCCGTCTGCCGGGTACGTTTCTCTTTTGCCAGCCGCATGTCTTCGGCAAGGCCAGCCAGCCACCGGGGACTCTGGCAGCCCTGTTGAACGGCTCCGAAGCCCGTATTGGTGGCCTCTTTCATGACGTGCATCATGCGCTGGCACAGGCCCGACGCATGGTGGCACCGGATCAAATCATTGTGGTGACGGGTTCGGTGTATCTGGTGGGGGAAGCCCGGGATCTATGGTATCCCCGGGATCAGATACTGGCGTCTCTGGCTCAGCCAGGCGCTCCCGGCCCTGTCGTGCGCGGAGGGGCCATACCACCCAGAGGGTGAGGCTCCCGCCGAGTACCAAGGCTGCAGCCAGCAGCAACCAAGTGGTTACCTCGGCCATACTATCATCCGGTAGTGGTCCTGTGGGACCGCGACGTAGCCGGATGGGGCCAGAGGGCAATCAGAGTGCCTAGCACTAGAATGATGCCGCCCACCCAGAGCCAGACCATCAGCGGATTTAGGTAAAACGAGAAAGTGGCTGTTGCGGCCCCTTCAGTCCATCCGTTCAGAACCACATACAGATCTTCCCGCCAGGTCGTGTGCAGCCCCACTTCACTGGTGGGAGCATCGGGGGCCTTGAAATACACATTCCGGCGCGGTACCAGCACCGTAGACGTTGAACGGGTGTCCTGCTGCACGGTCAGCAAGGCACGGTATTGGGTCAGATTGGCCTGATCCATAACTTCCATGCCCTGATACGTGATCCGGTAAGGGCCCAGCACATAGCTTTCATCTTGAGCTAAGGTAATGTGACGTACTTCTTGGTAAAACTCGTTGCCAATGATGGCGACACCCATGCAAACGATGCCCAGATGCACCAGATAACCGCCATACCGGCGTCCCTGGCGCCGGCAGAGTTGCTGTAGGGAAACGTGCAGCGGTTCGGTCTGGATATGCTGACGCGCCCGGATCCCGTGCACGAATTCCTGTACCAGGGACGTAAAGACCAGTACACAGACCCCAAAGCCGGCAATGGCAAATGGAGTGAAGGGCCAGAAGAAACTCCAGACGAGCGCACCGACTAGGGCTAAGCTTCCGGGCCAGACGAGTTTGGCCTGTAGCACGGCCCGCTCGGTCACACGCCAGTTGAGCATGGGGCCAATCCCCATCAGGAGCAGCAAAATGAGAAAAAGGGGGCCATTGACTTTCTCAAAATAAGGAGCCGCCACCGCGATCGAGTCGCCGGTCAACACTTCACTAAATACCGGGAAGTAGGTGCCCCACAGGGTCGCGAACGTGATACCTGCAAACAGCCAGTTGTTGGCGAGAAAGGCTGATTCCCGGCTGAACCAAGCGGCGCTGGCCACCTGTTCGCCCAGCATATCGCGACGAAGCCAGAGCAGAACCAAAAAGCCTAGCAGCACGGCCAGGAGTAAGCCGACAAAATAGAGCCCAATGGCACTCTTAGCGAAACTGTGTACACTGGCCACTATGTCACTGCGGGTGGTAAACGTGCCTAACAGGACCAGGAAATACGTGGCCGCGATCAGAATTAGATTCCACAACTTCATGGTGCCCCGTTGTTCCTGTACGATGAGGCTGTGGAGGAAACCGGTAGCCGTCAGCCAGGGTAATAAGCTAGCGTTCTCAACCGGATCCCAAGCCCAGTAGCCCCCCCAGCCCAGTTCCATATAGGCCCACTGGCTGCCCATTAGGATGCCAACGGAGAGGCAAAGCCAAGCGATCAGGGTCCAGCGGCGCAACTGGCGGAGCCAGACGATGTTCATCTGGCGCTGGGCCAAGGCCGCTACGGCCAGGGCGAAGGGAACGGTCAGACCGATGTAGCCGAGGTACAGCATGACCGGATGGATCACCATCCAGTAGTTTTGCAGTAAAGGGTTGAGCCCGGCACCGTCAGGCGGCAGGAGGGGTAGACGGACGAAGGGGTTGGCGGGTACCGTCACCAGCAGCAGGAAGAAGGCCAGATTGAGGCACAGCACCACATTGACCCACGGCAGAAGCGGGGCGAGGACTTGGGGTAGCCGGACATTCACCGCCACGGCATAGATAGCTAGAATAAAAGCCCAGAACAGCAAACTGCCTTCCTGGCCGCTCCAGAGTGCGGCCAGTTTGTAGAACAAAGGCAGAGCCCGCTCGGACTGATTCCAAACATAAAGCAGTTCAAAACGATCCTGGCTGAGAGCCCACCAGAGACTGAGAGTGGCGAGAGCAATCAGCCCGGCTGTGGCCACGGTCGCACGTTGGCTGACCCGGGTCCAGGCCACAAGGTCTTGCCGGCCACCCCAGATGCCGGTCAGCGTCCCTAGACAGGACAGGACAAGACCGGCAATCAATCCCAGATAGGCCAGATCGGTAATCATGGTTAAGGTCCCACCTAGGGCCGAATCTGTTCCAGGAAACTCGCGAGTCGGTAGGGCTCCAGCGGTCCCGTGAACGTACCTATCACCTGTCCGTCCGGATGGATGAAGTACGTTGCGGGTACTCCCGTAACTGCGTAAAGCTGAGCGATGTGCCCGCCTTTGTCCCGACCGTTGGGATAGGTGATATCAAACTCATCCAAATAGCGTCGAGCCGCGGGCCCTTGATCTAGGTAGGCTACGCCCACGAACACCACGCCCTGGTCCTGTTCCCGACGCCAGGCCGTTTCCAGCAGTTCCGCCTCCTCACGGCATGGATGGCACCAGCTGGCCCAGAAATTCAACACCACGCCGTGCCCCTGCAGATCTTGTAAGGTCATGGTGTGCCCATCAAAGGTTTCCAGCGTAAAGTCGGGGGCCGGGGTGCCGGGGTACAGGCTCGCTTCACTATTCTGCAAGACTTGCCAGATGAGCAAACCCAGCACAAACAGGATCAAGGCCAACACACCGCCTGCCACCAGCACGCTGGAGGACAACGTAAGACGTACGGGCGAAGGGGAGGCGGCAGACGGTGTATCGGTCATGGGGACAGGGATGGCCGGATCCGTTTAGGGTGTGGTCGATGGCTGGTTCAGTGTTCGGTGCCGAGCTGCCCGCTGCATGCGGGTACCAAACACAATGCCTAGGGCTACCATCACGCCGACCGGCACGAGCCAAGCCAGGCTGTAAAACCCGGTGCGGGGCGGTTCACCCAGAATCTGATGGCCATACTGTTCCTTGAAGTAACGGATGATGTACTCCGCGTCATGCCCCTCCTGCAGCAGCACCATGATTTCTTCCCGCATCTGTATACAGGCTTGTAGCTCACAGGCATCCAGGCGGATACCTGCGCACAGCGGACACCAGAGTTCCCGCGCAATCGTGTACATCTGATCTTCCAGGGTACCCTGAGCCAAGGTTACGTTGGTCAGCAGAAGCCACAGACAGAACAAGCTAGGCATCCAAGTCTGCCATCCGCCGCGTCGTTGTGTTTTCATGGCTGTGGTTTCCCATGGGCTGGCCGACGTAATGTGAGCTGGGGCACGCCCACCGCTGCCGTGATCAGACCGAGCAAAAAGACTGCCACAGCCCAGGGTACCCACACGGGCATCTGATAGAGGGGTGCTGCTGCTGCGGGCCGGTTGTCAAAATGAACTGCCAGTTGACCCGTAGGCAAGGCCGCGGCCTGCCAGACCGCGAAAGGCTGGTCATCCACGATCGCCTGCCCCGTGCGTTCCAAACCGGGTAGGCGCACCGTCACATCCGGTCGCTCACTCACCCGGATCGTCACGTTCCGCAGCGGATAGTCCCAGGCCTGAATCCATGTGGTGGTGGACAGAGGCAAACTATAACCGATGGTCACCCAACTGCCCGTGGGTGCGGGGTAGATGGCCTGGGAGTCTAGCAGGACATCCCCGGATCGAGTAAAGCGATTGGCTGTGCTTTCGGCTACTGTCAGCTCGGTGGCATTGGGTGCAAGGGGTACACGGGCCGTAACAGGATAAGGGGCGGCAACGTCCTCGGTACCTGTGAATACGTAGGGAGTGGTGTTGACTAACCAGGCCGACAATCCCACCAGAATGCGTTCGGACCCCACGGACAGGATAGCGTGTACCTGGCCTACCTCCAGGTCAGCGCTGACCGCTGACGGACTGAAGACTTCCAGTTGTATATCTTGTGTGCCCTCATCTGTGGCTAGGAACATATCCGGGGAAGTGAAAACCAAATTCTCTACCTCTACCTCTACCTGATAAGCGAGACGGAAGGAAGGATCCAGCTCCCGAAACACGAAACGATACTGATCGTCCAGAGCCGTGTGTCGTTCCGCCAGGATGGTGGAACCGGTCGCTGCGGTCAGCCTGACGGGCAACATGGGGGGCAGCTCCTGGCCTGGAGAACGTGGGATGACGGTGCCGGTCAACGCAGTGGAGCCTGAACGCAGAGAAGGCGCCCAATGCGGAACAAGCACCTGAGATTGTAGATAACGCTGGAGCGCATCCAGTTCCGCATCTATCAGAACCCGGTCGACCGGCAGCGCAAAATCCTCAGGGAACATGGTACGCCATTCCACCGGCGTCAGAGTGAGTGCACGATGCGTCCAGGCCGTTGTGTCAGGTGCCGGGAGGCCACGATCCTGTACGGTAGCCGTCAGAGCGGTCCACAGGTCGGCGCCCCGGACTAGTTCGTCTTCCGTTGTGGCCAGTTGCCAGAGAAAGGTCACCGCATCCCAGATCTCGGTGGACGTGAGCTGATTGTCCCAGGGCGGCATCAGGGCTTCGATTCGACCGGTGCGCGTTGTTTCCACCCATTGGGCCGGTGTGCGGTCTATCAGCTGGACTGGATCGCTGAAATCAATCATGGCATGTTCCGTATCCGCCATGACCGGGCCATCCCCCTGCCCCTCCATACCGTGACAGGGCTGGCAATGCGCTGCGTAGATGGCAGCACCTGCAATGGCCCAGGCCCGGTCGGGAACATCAGAGGGTGTAGCGTGGGGTTCCTGGGCCCATAGACGTGTAGGCAGGGTCAGCAGGACCAGTGCCAGACAGAGCCGGATCCCCCAGCACCAGCCAGCCGGGTAGATACATACAACAGAGTCGGCGGCAAGCCGACCCCGTGCAAGCGGAATCGAAGCGGGCCACGCTTTAACCAGCCTATGCATGGAGTTATTGTAAGGTTGTGAACGTTTGCCTAGTCCTGGTTTGGGGTATGGCCATAGTGGATATACGGTTATGGATGCGGGCTTGCGGATCACTGCGCCTACAGAAGTCATGGCGGTGGGATAGCGATAGCAGTGCTCCTCAATATAGTTGTCAACGTCCTGCTGCCGTCCATTATAAGGCCTGTGTACTCTACGGTGCCTACTAGACTGACCTGACGGACCTAGGTATCGTCCCCTGCTCCTACAGGGACCCCGAGCATGTATAGGGCCAACTGTATTGACGGCTTTTAGGGCATGGTGGCTAGCGTAGAATACGCAGACTGTTCCATACCACGAAGAGGCTGCTGAGGGCCATCGCACCTGCGGCCACGGCCGGATTCAGTTTGACACTGCTGCCGAGAAAAGGCACGAAAAGACCTGCGGCTAGGGGAATGGCGGCTACATTGTAGAAAAAGGCCCAAAAAAGATTCTGCTTCACTATGCGTAGGGTTCGTCGCCCCAACTGCAAAGCAGCTGGAATCCGGGACAGAGTCTGGTGAAGAATTCCCACATCAGCGGTTTCCAGCGCCAGGTTCTGGCCCGACACCAGGGCCATGCCCACATCAGCCTGGGCGAGAGCCGGGGCATCGTTGACTCCGTCCCCTACCATACACACGGTATGCCCGGTTGTCTGCAGACGCTCAATGACGGCTAGCTTGGCGTCCGGCTGCATCTCATACGCCACTTCCGTGGCCGGATCCAGCCCCAATTGCCGGGCTACAGCCTGGGCTGCCGCTGCTGTGTCCCCTGAGAGCATGTGTATGGCAAAGCCCTGAGCCCGCAGCGATTCCACTAATCTGTGGGCATCCGGACGTAGGGAATCCGCAATTCCAAAGCAACCAAGTACCTGGTCGTTATCCGCCACGTACGTGACATTGAGGCCCTGTGCTTGCAAGGGAGCAGTCAGGGTGTCAAGATCTTCCACAGCCAGATTCTGGGCGGCTAGGTATTCCCGGTTACCCACCCGAATGCAATGGGTATCCCGGTGCGCTTCTACGCCCCGCCCCGTATGACTCTGGAATCCTTCCATACTATAGAATTCCAGTCCCCGGTCTGCCGCCACGTGCCGAATGGCCTGCCCCATGGGGTGCGCACTCCCCTGTAGAGCACTAGCGGCCCAGCGCAGCATGATGTTATCCCGGTCCGGATCGGCGTGAATGGCGGCTGTCGGGCATACGACGATCGCCTGTACCTGAGGCTCGCCGCGGGTAACGGTGCCTGTCTTGTCAAACGCCACGGTGTTCACATACGCCAGTTGTTGCAGAGAGGTAGCATTTTTGACTAGGATCCCGTCCCGTGCCGCCCGGGTGGTGCCGGCAATCATGGCCATAGGTGTCGCCAAACCCAGCGCACAAGGGCAACTAATCAGCAGTACGGCCGCGGCGAACATGAGACCCACGCTGAGGGGTGCGGTGGTAGGAAAGTAAAGAGGTGCACCTACGAAAGTCCATATCAGCCCCGTCACCAGGGCCAGTAAGAGAATCGCGGGTACGAATACACGAGCAACTCGGTCAGCCAGCGACTGAACCGGAGCCCGGCTCATCAGGGCGTTCTGCACGGTGGCTGCGATCCGGGCGGCGGCGGTATCGGCACCAATGGCTTGGGCTTCAAACCGAAAGGTACCTTCCAGATTCGTAGTGCCGCCCCAGACCGTATCGCTGGCCTGCTTGTAGATAGGCAGACTTTCCCCGGACAGCATGGACTCGTCCACTGTGCTCATGCCCTCTGTCACAACACCGTCAACCGGTACGGTGTCACCGGCACGTACCACCAGGGTGTCAGCCCGCTGCACCTGCTCTAAAGCCACAACATGTTCCTGATTGTCCCGTACCACATGCGCTACGGCAGGCTGCAAGGCCAGCAGCGCAGTGATGGCATCGTTTGTCTGATGACGGGCCCGTAGTTCCAGGAATCGCCCCAGATAGATGAAGGTGAGAATGAAGGAAGCCGATTCGAAAAAGAGCGGAAATACGTTCCGATCCAGATCTAGAAGTAGTGTAGTCAGGCCAGTGAAAAAGGCCACGTTGGATCCCAGTGAGACCAGTGTGTCCATATTGGGATGCAGGGTGCGTAGAGAGCGCCAGGCCCGAACATGAAATTCCTGTCCGATCCAGAACTGCACAATACTGGCCAGGCCAAACACGGTCCATTCCGACCAGACCGCAGGCAGGACCAGAAACCGCGGCAGAATCATGTTCAGAACAAAAATGGTGGCACTACACCCCAGGGCTACACCTAGCTTGAAACGGCGCTGACGTAGTTCGGTCTGGAGCCGGCGATCTGGCGAGGCTTGTTCTTCGGCTGACGGGCTGACCATAGGGGCCAGGGTATAACCGGCCTGCGCTACCCGTTCTTGTAGGGCAGGCAGACTGACCTGATCGGGCAGATAGGCCACCCGGGCTACCGCCTGGGCGAAACTGACCTCGGCCGTCACGACGCCATCCGTGTGGTGTAGAGCCTGCTCCACCGCCTGGGCACAACCGGTACAGGTCATACCCTGGACCCTCATGCGTGCTTCGGCGTAGGGCACTGTGAAACCCTGCCTGCCGATCCGCTCCACAATCCGGGACAAGGACAGCGTTTGGGGATCGTATGCGATGTCGGCGCGGGCTGCCGGGTAATGCACGGCTATCTGGGCAATGCCCTCTTCCTGCTTGAGCCCCACTTCAATGGATTGGGCACAGCCGGTACAGTGCATACCCGCCACAGGCAGGCGGATCCGGGCTAGGGTATCCGATTTATCCGAAACCTGTACGTTGCTAGCCATAAACGGTCAAACTCCCATACTACCGGAAGTAATTGTATCTTATAGAGATGCGGAATGCTGGTGGATGACCGTGCTGCAGAAAATCCGTAGGCATACTGGGATCCTGCACGGAAACCATGGACCCGGAGGCGTTAGCAAGTCCGGTTATTGCCCCATACGTGTCGTCGTATCCACAACCCTAGGTGGGCGATCCAGACGGATCGCCCACCTAGAATGTGACAAAGTGCGGTATATAGTTGACTCAGGTTGACTCAGGTCTGGCTACTGCCGTGGACCGGAACGTCTTGGTAGCCTGTCATTAGTGATGGACCCAAACTTCCATACCTAGGGATGCGAACTGGTACAGTTTGGCCGCGTCTTCATCCGTCATATTGACACAGCCATGGGACATGGTCTGGCCAAAATTGTTGTGCCAGTAGGTGCCATGTAGCGCATAGCCTTGGTAGAAGTACATGTTGTGCTTGACACCGGGCAGGCTGTAGCCTGGACCTGACATTGTTTGTTCCGGATTCATGTGCCAGATGTTGTAGTGCCCCACGGGGGTATCGTATCCGGGCCGGCCACTGCTGATCAGAGCGTGCAGGTAGACACGATCCCCATCCCATGCCGTAACCGTCTGATCGGAGAGATCCACTTCAATCCAGCGGCTCCCCTGGTAACCGGCCTCGGCGGGGCGCCGTGTAGGAATGTGCAAGCGCTGACCAACGCGGATGAGATCCCGGGAAGGCAGGCGATTGGCGTTGCTGATCTCATGCACGGTGAGACCGAACCGCTTGGCTAGCCGAGCCAAGCTTTCCCCAGGCTTTACGATGTGCACGAAACCGGGCGTGTTGGGTTCCACGACCGGGGGTAGGAGAGGTAGCTCCGGTGTCTGCGACGCCGGCAGTACGGCAGTCGAAGCCAGAGGTTGAGTTCGGGTAAAAACCGGTTCGGAGCCATCGGCCTGTAGAGGCAGCCTGAGGGCTTGGCCCACCCAGATCAGCGAAGTATCCGCTAATCCGTTGACCTGCATCAGATCGGACACGGACACATTGTAGCCCTGGGCAATAACAGACAACGATTCGCCCAGGGTGACCGTATGTTGCGTTTGGGCCAGCCGTAGAGGTGTGCGCCCCGTGGTACGGATCTCCGGGACGGGACTGGTCGCCCGCGGTATCGCGAGTGTCTGGCCTGCCCGCAGAATGCCCAGAACCGTCAGCTGATTGTGGGATGCTAAAGTTTCCAATGGCACATCATAG
Organism: Caldilineaceae bacterium; assembly: GCA_965116185.1. GTDB lineage: Bacteria > Chloroflexota > Anaerolineae > Caldilineales > Caldilineaceae > Bin34. The sequence continues at coordinate 3,158,989 of OZ220492.1, read as the reverse complement.
CGTCGGGCAATGGAGTAAAGGGTCTCGCCGGTACTCACACGGTGATTCTGGGGCCCTTGTGTGGGCTTCACCGGCACCGGCACTAGAATGGGCTGGCCTACCCAGATGGCCGTAGGACTGGCTAGACCGTTGTAGCTCAGTAGTTTCTCCAGGGCTACATCGTGAGCTTGGGCAATCTCATGAAGATTGTCCCCGACACGTACTGTGTAGATGCCTAGGGGCTGTACTTCCTGCTCCGTGGGACTGGGAACCAGCATGCGCTGGCCGACAAAGATGTAGTTATGGTGATCAATGGCATTATGCGCAGCGAGCCGGGAAATGCTTACGTCATACTGCCGGGCAATGCTCGTAAGCGAATCGCCTCGTCTGACCACATGGACTTTTTCCAGTGCCAGGACCGCTGGACTCATGACACTGCCCAGCAGGATTGCTAAGCAGGCTGCACACCACAGAAATTTAGACAGCATGTTGTTCTTCATTACACACCTTTACTCTCGTACTTATACACGCAAGTACGATCCACCGCCTGAAATCCAGTGTGTGCAACAAAGAAAACCACAGAATGACACTATATGCTTGCCGGAGGACGTACTCTGACTGCCTTGATTATACACAAAGCGGTTCATATCCAATGGGCTGTTTATCTATATCACATATATCACATGTCAGCTGAGAACACCGATATAGCGTGGTCTCGCTGCGCTAGCTCCTGATCTGACGCTAGGCTCCGATCACCGGACCGTCGGCGGGCCATAGGGGCTAGAGCTTATGTAGGTACCGGACGGTTGGTGCTGTCTTCAGGCGGTTTCTAAGGGGCCCAGCAGATAGGATCATCTGCCTTGTGGCCTTACGCGCGGTTATCGTCAGATGGCATCATCGTCCGTTTCTCCGGTGCGGATGCGGACAGCTGCTTCCACGGGCAGGACAAAAATTTTGCCATCACCCACGTTGCCGGTAGCCGCCGCGGTGCGAATAACCGCGCATGCCTGATCCGCCTGGGTTGCTTCCACAAACACTTCAATTTTCACGCGTTGTAGCATGTCAGTCTCCATGCCCACGGAAGCGCGGCCACTGAGCACCCGTGTACGTTGCTGGCCACGACCGGTTACCTGCGATACGGTCAGCCCACGAATACCGACGTCCGTCAACGCATTTTTGACATTCTCAAGTTTTTCAGGACGAATGATGGCTTCAATCTTTTTCACATTTTCCTCCCTGCCAGGATGGCGGCTTATTAAATCAATTATACCGGTTCCCTGGCAGGAAGTCCCGGTTGCCTCCTATCCCCGCGTAGGCTACGTTAAGCCCAATAATAGGGATGAAGGGGGCAGAAGAGATACCGGACCACACTACTTCAATGCTAGTTAGCATAACCCCGTTCACCGTGCTCCGAGTTGTCCAGGCCCACAGATTCGTCTTCTGCGGACACCCGCACCCCGATAACTATATCCACGAGCTTGAAAATGATCCAGGTCATGGCGAAGGCATAGATCCAGGTAACGATGGTGGCGATCACTTGGGACACGAACTGACTGGGATTGCCGGTGAACAGACCGCCACTCGCCAGGGTAGTGGAGGCGAAGAGACCTACAGCCAGTGCGCCCCAGGTACCGGACATGCCATGAATAGCCCAGACATCCAGGGATTCATCGATCTTGTAATGGATGCGCAGTTCCGCCGCAAAAAAGGAGATGACGGATGCCACGATACCGATAAGGAGCGCGGGCATCACATCCACGAAGCCAGCCCCTGGAGTAATGGCGACGAGACCGGCTACGGCACCTGAGGCGGCTCCCAGCACACTGGGTTTCTTGACCACCAGCCACGCGAGAATCATCCAAGTCACAGCTCCGGCGGCCGCGGCGGTGTTGGTGGTGACGAGCGCGTTGACTGCGATGTTGTCTGCCGCCAGGGCGGAGCCGCCGTTGAAGCCGAACCAGCCAAACCAGAGGAGACCCGTGCCCAGCAGGACAAACATCAAGCTATGTGGCTCCATGGGGACACGCCCGAAGCCTTCCCGGCGTCCGATGATCAGGGCTGCGGCCAGAGCACCTACACCGGATGATATGTGCACTACGTTACCCCCGGCGAAGTCCAGCGGTGCGGGATTTAAGGCTGTATGCAACCAGCCACCACCCCATACCCAATGCGCAATGGGCGCGTAGACCAGCGTGGACCAGAATATGATAAACACGAGGTAGGCTTTGAACTTGATGCGTTCAGCGAAGGCACCTGCCAGCAGCGCGGGAGTAATGACAGCGAACATGCCCTGAAACATCATGAACAGTAGGGCCGGTATGTCCAGGCCATCCAGTGGATCCAGTCCCACCCCACGCAGACCAAAATGCTGCAGATCGCCTACGATACCGCCCAGACTGTTAGGACTAAAAGCCAGGGAATACCCCCACAGTACCCAGACCAAACCGACGACACCCATGCAGATGAAGCAGTGCATGACCGTAGCCAGGACATTCTTGACGCGGACAAGCCCCCCATAAAAAAGCCCGAGGCCCGGAATCATGAGCATGACAAGAGCGGTAGATGCCATTATCCAAGCTGTATTCGCAGCGTTCATGGCGGTTTTCTTCTCCTTGTTTGTGCCTAGTGGCAAAACTTGGCAAAATCCAGGAACAGGTCACGTGCAGTGAGTCAGACAAATGGTATCCTGTCCCGGACATCACGACACATACTAAGTATCCCTAAAGAAAACCGACTTTGCCTTGTGCACTGTGCACAAGGCACAAAGCGTAAAATCGTGAGTTATAACCAAAAAACTATAGCTGGACTCCGGATCATGCACAAATCAGATGGGCACTATGGCCAAGGAGCCACTCGGTATTGTAACTGCTGCCCTGAGAATAGGTAGGAAGGGTGGGATTCGAACCCACACGAGAGTGCTCTCGGCGGATTTTAAGTCCGCTGCGTCTACCGTTCCGCCACCTTCCCACATATTGCGCGATTGTAGTAGCCGCTCAGTCCCACTGTCAAACAGGCGGTGAGCACACTTGCCGTTATTCGGCCGCGGCCTGATACCACTGAGCTACGTTCTCCAGATGCTGTTCATAGGTAGTGGCGAATAGATGGGTACCTCTGCGGTCCGGATTCACCACGAAGAACAGGTAGTCGTGGGTTTCGGGATACAAGACAGCCTGAATGGCGGCCAGGCCAGGGTTAGCGATGGGCCCCGGCGGTAAACCGGGCTCCAGATAGGTATTGTATGCCCCGGGGGTCTGCAGATCGGCCGTGGTAAGGGGTGCCCGCCACCAGGTCTGGTGTACAGTGTCATATCCGAGTGCGTACTGAATGGAGGCATCAATCTGTAGGAGCATGTCCTGGGTCAGGCGATTGATCAGCACCCCGGCGACACGGGGCATTTCGTCCGGCTGGACGGTTTCTCTTTCTACAAGGCTCGCCAAGATCAGTACCTCGTACAGGGTGAAAGGTACAGTGGTCTGGGCCTGGGCTTCCTGGTACCGGGGGATGACTTGAGCCTGGAACTGTTCCAGTTGCGCCTGAATGAGACTGTGAGCCCTATCACCCTCCTCGGCCACGAAATACGTGTCCGGGAAAAGGAAACCCTCCAGCGACTGGAGAGGGGGCGTAGTATCCAGGAATGGGAAGCGCTGGGTCCAGCGGGTAAGCATCGCGGGGTCCTGCGCCAGATCCAGAAACTGTGAGGCAGACTCCAAGCCTTGTTCCTCTTGGCGCCGCGCCATTTCTTCCAGACGCAGTCCTTCCGGGAAAGTCATGCTCATATCCGGGGGACGACTCCGCTGTAGTTCCCGTGCTAGTTCGGGAATGGTCATGCCGGCGCTGAGCTGATAATCCCCGGCCTGGAGACGGGTGTCTAGATCCAGTACCTGCACGTAGGCGGCAAACAGAATCGGGTCACTCACTAAGTGGTGTTCAGCCAGGGCTTGCGCAATGGCTTGTGCACTCTGTCCGGGCACTATCCGGAATTCCTGCAAAGGGGCGTCAGGGCGTAGAGGCTGGTCCAGGGCGGCTTGATGCCGTGCCAGATAGCGTTCGGGCGAGGCCTGAAGACAGGCCACAAGACTCAGACTGATCAGAAGCAGAAGGCATGTACGCAGCCAGGGTAGGCGAGGCATGGGCTCAATGCAGGCAGCTAACGGCAACAGAATTACGTTACAGACGAGGACGGCCGGTGAAAAGCCGGATCCTGATCATACAGATAGTGCAGACCTGTGGCCAAATCCACCCGCGGCTGGAATCCCAGTAGGTCCTGGGCACGGGTAATATCAGCGACCAGGCGGGCAGTTCCCGGGGGGCCCTCCCGGTTGTGCAGTACGTTCGGCTTCATATGGATGGTGGTACCGATGGCTGTCACGAGTTCATTGATGGAGACCTCGCAACCGCTACCGATGTTAATGATGGTACCATTGGCCTCCGTTGACGTGGCAGCGGCCACCAGAGCCTCTACCACATCGTCTACATACACGAAGTCCCGGGTTTGATGACCGTCACCAAACACCACTACCGAGCGGCGACTAAGAGTGTCCTGCATGACGCGGGGAATGACGGGGGCATGGGCATGGGGTATGGCCTGGTAGGGGCCGTAGGCATTGAAAATCCGTAGAGCCACGGCCTCAAAGCCGTAGAGATTAGCCATTGCGAACAGATAGTTCTCGGCTGCCACCTTGGACACGGCATAGGGCACGCGGGGAGCTAGGGCAGCATTTTCCGTCACGGGCTGGCAGTTTTGGGTACCATATACTGTCGCACTGCTGGCCAGCACCACGCGTTGTACCCCCATGTCACGGCAAGCTTCCAGCAACGCCACGGTACCACCAACGTTGACCCAGTTATATTCCCGTGGATAATGGGTGGAGGCGGGCACGCTGACCAGGGCCGCCAGATGAAACACCACTTCCACTTCCGGCAGCAGTGACCAAAGGCAAGGGATGTCGTTCACGTCACCCTGATGGAGCGAGATGCCCGGGGCCAGATGATCCGGTTGACCACTGCTTAAATTGTCCAGGACCCGCACCTGCCAATCCTGTTGATGCAGGCGATTGGCCAAATGAGTGCCGATAAAGCCGGCGCCACCAGTGATCAGTGTGTACATGACATGATTCCCGTTCGCGGCCCAGAGGCCAATTTGGGCAGGGTCCGATGTTTGGTCGCAGACGATCTTGCCCGAATAATCAATATACCGTATTCTCCTGTCTAGTCCGCCAACGACTAGCTGTCGGGTGGTACAAGGCTGTTCACAACCTTCGCTCTTTCCCACATGACTATTCTAATCTCCGGCATGTCCAGTTTCATTGGCTCGTATCTGGCCCAGGCCCTGACGACCGCCGGAACCGGTCCGGTCCACGGGACCCGCTGGCGCACGGACGGGGTGCCGGATGATCCGAACTTGCATTGGCTGCAGGGTGATCTGCAGAATGCGGAATGGGTCATGCGCAGCATGGACCATGTCCGACCGCATCTTTGCTTTCATCTGGCAGCCCAGAGCAATGAAAGACATAGCTGGGCCGATCCCTGGCACACCTATGCCGTGAATCTGCATAGCCAGCTTAATCTACTGGAAGCCATCAAGCTTCACGCCGGTCAATGTCGCGTTCTGATTGCCTCCAGCAGTGCCGTCTATGGCGCCATGCAAGGCCACTCCATTGATGAAACCCACCCCCTGCAACCGCTTTCGCCTTACGGGGTCAGTAAGGCGGCCCAGGATCTAATGGCACGCCAGTATGCACAAACCTGTTCGTTGCCCATCGTGGTATCCCGCACCTTCAATGTCCTTGGTCCGGGGCAGTCGACTCAGTACGCACTCAGTTCATTTGCGTATCAGATTGCCCGAGCGGAAGTGGGTCGGCAGGAACCTGTTCTGGCCGTAGGCAACCTGGACGTGGGTCGTGACTTTTTGGATGTTCGGGATCTGGTTCGGGCCTGGCAGCTACTGATTACGGAAGGGCAGAGCGGAGAAGTCTATAATGTAGGTCGGGGCCAGGCCTCCCGACTGCACGACCTCGTGGATCTCCTGCTACACCAAGCGCGGGTTCCTATGACGATTCGTCCCATGTCCGACCGCATCCGGGCAGGCGATCCGAGCGTGCTGTGCGCCAACATCCAGAAACTGCAGAGCCGTCTGGACTGGACGCCGCTCATCCCGTTGGAGCAGACCCTGCAGGATATGCTGGACTACTGGCGCCGACATCTGGCAGACTGATCCCGCTTTCGTGTTTTGACTTCGCTTGCAGACAGTACAAAGGAAGATACATGTCGCAACCCGTGGCATTAATCACCGGCATTACAGGGCAGGATGGCAGTTATCTGGCCGAGTTTCTGTTGGCCAAGGGCTATACCGTGGTCGGCATGGTCCGACGCACCAGTTTCGTGAATCATGAACGCATTGAACACATCCTGGACCGCATCCACCTAGTCCAGGGCGATTTGCTGGATCAGACGAGTCTCATTCATATCATCCGTACGTTTCAGCCCACCGAGATCTACAATCTAGCTGCGCAGAGTTTCATCCCCGCTAGCTTTGAGGCCCCTGTCCTGACAGGGGAAACGACAGCCCTGGGTGTCACACGCGTGCTGGAGGCCATGCGTGTAGTGGATCCCACGATCCGTTTTTATCAGGCCAGCAGCAGCGAAATGTTCGGTCGGGTCCAGGAAACCCCGCAGACGGAGAAGACGCCTTTCTATCCCCGCAGCCCTTATGGTGTGGCCAAGGTGTACGGACACTGGATCACTGTCAACTACCGTGAAGCCTACGATCTGTTTGCCTGTTCGGGTATCTTGTTCAATCACGAGAGTCCGCGCCGCGGCCTGGAGTTTGTATCGCGCAAGATCGCCTACCATGTCGCCCGCATTCGGCATGGTCTGATGGACACGTTGCCCCTGGGCACCCTGGATACGTTCCGGGACTGGGGCTACGCACCGGATTATGTGGAGGCGATGTGGCTTATGCTGCAGCAGGATGCGCCGGACGACTATGTCGTTGCCACGGGGCAGACCCACCGGGTCCGCGATTTCCTGGAGGCAGCCTTCTCCTTGGTGGATCTGGACTGGCAGAACTATGTCGTACAGGATGAACGGTTCATGCGCCAGGCCGAGGTAAATTGTCTAGTTGGTGATCCGTCTAAGGCCCATGCCCAACTGGGCTGGGAACCTGCCGTGGACTTTCCGCGCCTGGTCCAGATCATGGTGGAAGCGGAACTAGCCCGTGTCGCGCAGGACGTGCCCTAAGCAGAGTGCGGAGACTTACCCTGGCCGGAATTGACAGTCCATCACGGGAGTGGATGGATTGAAACCGGTTAGGGACTGCCTTATAATTAGGTTGTCTTGTGGACCCAATTGTGATTGACGGCGCAAACGAGTTGGGTTGCGTCGCGTAGGAGTTGTGTATTTTTCATGGCGGAAACCTTACGCTTGTTTATCAGTGCCACAGCCGATCTGGAAGCGGAACGGAGCATTATTGCCACCACTCTGGCCTCGTTACCCGCACACAATCGCGTAGAGATTCGACGTACGCCGGTGCACGGTGACACCTACGCCAATATTTTTGAGAACATCGCCAACTGTGATCGCGTTTTCTTCCTGCTGGGCCAGGACATCACGGCTCCGGCCGGTCAGGAATGGTATCTGGCCTTAGAACTGGAGCGCCACATCATCCCGCTGCGCAAAGAGGGACCTATGACTCCGGCGGGCCGTTCTTTTTTGCATGGGACACACCACTCCTGGCAGTTGTTTCGGACTGCCAACACTCTGGAGCGGATTGTGGGAACCCAACTTGTACGCATTCTGCTGCATCCCCGCAACCGTTATGGTTTGACCTGGAACGAACGAACCCTGCTGCAGACTCACCGTTTTGCTCGTAGCACCGGCGACCACATTGAACCCGGCGGGGCGGAAGGAGGCGGTATCCTGTTGGATGAGCGGGCTCCGGACACTGTGGTGGGCAGAGTACTGGAGCCGGAGAAAGAGCCATAAGAAGTCAAGAGCCACAACGAGCCGGCTCCCCATCGGACCTGGCTCGTGTGGAAGAACCGGGAGAGCGATATATGTTAGGCATAAAGCATCTGGCCATCCGGTGCCGAGACCTGGAGCGGGCGCGTACATTTTATGAAGAAGGATTGGGCTTTACGTTTGTGGATTTACGCCCTGACGGCATTGCCATGGATCTCAGTGACGGCCATGTCAACCTGACTCTGCTACCCTTTGAGACTCAGCCAAGTCCGCCCCACGCCGAAGGCGACGAGCACATGCATTTCGGTGTGATCGTGGAAAGCCTGGACCCTATTTTTGCACGCCTCCGGGCCCTTAAGGTGCCCATTATCAAGGAAGATGTCAAGAAGCGCCTGGACTATGACCGCGACACGGTGCCGATTGGATCCTTCAAAGCACTGGACCCGGACGGCAATGTCGTGGATATCTCGGAACGGCGTGCGGAGTGGCGTACCTGAACGCGTAGCTACCCTCTCAAACAAAAACTGGGACAGCACTTACCGCCAGCTGAATTTGGCCTGTTTGCCTGATCGCAATAGACTAGGCAGAACACCGCCCATAGACACGCGGCGGTGTATTCGTAATGTCTAGGCGTGAGGGATTGTTTTGGCCCGCTGTCGAGTCCAGGTCTCAGTACCGCCCTGTCCGGTATACGAGGATGAAGTGGCAGAGTTGTGCGCCTGCTACGGTATGCCTATCCGCCGCCATTTCGACATGGAAATGGATCACGATATGCTAGCTACGCGGCAGTCCCGCCGCCATGATCGGCGCGCTGAAGTTCTGTTCGTAATTTCGCGTGCCAACGGCCGGATTCTGCTACATACCAAACACCATTATCCCCCAGGTGTGTTCCGCTTGTTCACCGGGGGTATCGGGTTGGGTGAATCCGTACAGAGCGCCCTGTGGCGCGAAGTGGCCGAGGAAACCGGTCTTGACTGTACACTTCAACGTTTCCTGGCGCTCAGCACCTACTGTTTTCGCAAAGATGACTTCATCATGCACTTCGCAACCTACAGTTTTCACCTGTTGACAGACAATGAACAGACTCCGCAGCCCCGTGACGTAGTGGAAGTTGCCTGCATTGGCGAAACTACCTTGGCGGGTTTGCCGCTGGTGGCGCAGAGGCTGCGGAGTCTGACCCCGGATCAGCGCCAGGCCTGGGGCCGGTGGCGGGCCATTGCCCATGATCTGGTATACCACGCTCTGAGCCGGACGAGGCAGGAGGACGTGTCATGCTAGTGCCCCTTTCCTGGCTGCGCACGTATGTGACCTGGGGCCAGTCCACGGAGGAACTCGCTGCGGTACTGACGCTGGCCGGACTGGAAGTGACAGGCCGGGAACGAGTGGGTGACTGGTGGGATCGGGAGACTCTCCGCGTAGGTGAGGTGATGGCAGTGCAACCACACCCCGCCGCTGATCGGCTGGTGCTTGTAGATGTCAACGATGGGGCCACGGAAACCGAGCAGGTAGTAACGGGAGCGCCCAATCTGTTTCAGTATCGCGGGCAGGACACTTTGCCTTGTCTGAAAGTAGCCTTTGCCCGGGTAGGCACGGTCCTGGTGGACGCCTATGCCAAAACACAACCACGGCCCCGCAAAAAATTGAAGCAGTCCAAAATCCGGGGCATTCTCTCCCGGGGCATGGTTTGTTCCGAACGGGAACTGGGACTGAGCGAGGAACATGAAGGCATCATGCTGCTACCGGATGACGCACCGGTCGGCATGCCGCTGGCTGACTATCTGGGGGAGGAAATTCTGGAACTGGATCTGACGCCGGACATGGCGCGTGGTCTTAGCATGATGGGTGTTGCCCGGGAAGTAGCCGCCTTGCTGGACGGAACCCTGCAACCGCCACCGCCATCCCCGTCCTGGGAGATGGACTCACCGCCCCCGGTAGATGTGCGGATCGATACGCCGGAACTCTGCCCCCGTTACGTGGCGGTAGTAGTCCAAGACCTCACGGTAGGGCCGTCACCGGCCTGGATGCAGCAGCGACTGCTGCGTAGTGGTATGCGTCCGGTCAACAACGTAGTGGATATCACAAATTACGTCATGCTGGAATTGGGACAGCCTCTGCATGCGTTTGATTACGATCGGCTACGGGCCCGCAGCCAGGCCGCCGGCGCCGATCTGCCTTGCATCGGTGTGCGCACGGCCAAAGCGCAGGAGACTCTGGTTACTCTGGATGGCGTGCAACGTGACCTGAACGCAACTATGCTGCTCATCACTGACCAGGCGGGGCCTCTCGCGATTGCCGGTGTGATGGGGGGGGCTGAGACCGAAGTAAATACGCAGACGCGATGTGTGCTCATTGAATCCGCGACCTTTGACGGCATTAACAACCGTCAGACCGCACAGGCGCTGCGTCTGCACAGTGAAGCCAGTCACCGTTTCACACACGGCGTGGCACCCAATCTGAATTTACCGGCGGCTTTGCGGGCCGCCGGCCTGATGTGCGAACTGGCGGGCGGGCGGATTGCCGGGCCGGTCATTGACGCCTATCCGCGGCCCCAGGAAACCGTTGCTATTTGTCTGACCGCCAGTGAGGTCAACCGGCAACTGGGGCTGGAACCTGCTCTGGAACTCCCCCGGATCCAAGCGGCTCTGGAGAAACTGGATATTGCTTGCCAGGTGGTCCCGGCTATCCCTGTCAACAGTTCGGCGCAGGCTCAGTTCGGCCTGCAGCGGCGTGATGGGGAAGCGGTCCTGGTTTGCACACCACCGTGGTATCGACTCGATCTGCGGATCCCGGCGGACCTGACGGAGGAAGTGGCCCGTGTTGTGGGATATAACCGAGTGGGACTATCCCACATCAGCGACGAGATACCCGGTCATGAACCCAACATGGTACTCGCGACGGAAGACCGGATTCGGGATGTCCTGAGTGGCATTGGGCTGCAGGAGGCTATTGGTTTTTCCTACACGAGCGCAGAAAATCACGCCCGGCTGTATGCCCACGTACCACCCGATCCGGATCGGGCGCAGTTTGTGGAGTTGGCCAACCCGCTCACTCAGGAGCGTGGTGTTATGCGGCGAGATTTGCTAGTGAGTGCCCTGGAAAACCTGGCCTATAACCTACGGTATGAAGCACGGTTGGCTGCCTTTGAGATTGGCTTGGAGTTTCTACCTGATGCCGCCATGGCGCCCTATCCCCGGGAGGTCCGTAAATTGCAGCTGGTCATGACGGGCCCCCGGCACCGGGCGCACTTCCAGGCACCGGCTACAGACAGCGTGTTTGACTACTACGATCTAAAGGGTGTGCTGGAAACCCTATTCCAGCGCTTGGATCTGGAAGACCGGATCACATTCAGCGCGGCTCAAGATCCGCGGTACGGACCTTACTGCGCCCGCATTGAGCTGGATGGGAAGGCCGTTGGCTGGATAGGGGAACTACATCCTAGTGTGCGGGCCGCCTATGACCTGCCCACACAGGCCGTAGCAGTCGCCAACGTGGCCATTGCCCCTTTGGTATCCCCCGCCTGGTCCGTGCACCAGATGCGGCCCATCAGTCCCTATCCTCCGGTCATCGAAGATCTAGCGTTTCAGATGGATACGGGCATAGCGGCGCAACAGGTGACCGCTGCCATCCGCGCGGGCGGTGGAGACCTGCTGGTACAAGCGGAACTGTTCGATCTGTACGTGGGCGAATCCCTGCCCCCTGGTACCAAGTCCCTAGCGTACCGGGTGACATATCAGTCGCCGACGACAAGCCTGAGTGAAAAGGCTATTGCCCGGATACGGCGCCGGATCGTCCACCAGGTGGAACGGGCAACGGGTGCTGTGCTGCGCTCAGTCTGACGGGGTGACCGGCGCGGGACGTGACCGCCGGGCATGCCAGCGTTCCCAGCCAAGCGGTTGGTTCTTCCTGATCGTGAAATGGTCAAGATCCGCGGCCACCACGGTGTGAGGGAACCGGGCCCGAGCTTCCTGTAGAACTTCCCGGAAAGTGTAGCGTCGCCCTACATGGTGAATGACGAGATGGCGCACCTGGGCTTCCTGGGCTAGACGGGCGGCGGCATCCACGGTCAGATGACCGAAGTCCGCTGCTATCTGCCGGTCCCGCTGCAGATAGGTACCCTCGATCACGAGCAGATCCGCCTCCGCCACGATAGGCAGCAGATTATCCGTACAAGCTACGTCGCTAATGAAGCACAATTTGGTGCCGGCGATGGGTTCACCCAGAACATCGTCCGGATAAACGACACGATTAGAGGGCAAAGTCACGGCCTGACCTGCTACCAACCGTTTGCGTTCCTGGCCGAAGGGCACACCCAGGGCCTCGGCTTGTGCCACTAGGAAACGACGCCGCGCCTTTTCCTGAAAGAGAAAGCCGAAACAGGGCGTGCCCCGATGCTTCACATCAAAGGCCTCAACCCGTACTTTGGACGTTTCAAAAATACAGCCGGCCTGGATGGGGACGAGATCGATCCGGTCATTGGGTTCCCAGCGTCGATGGAACACCACACGCATTAGATCCCGCACGCGCAGCAGCGTGTCGGGGCTGCCCATGATCTGCATGGCTTCCATGGAGCCCCAGCGACCGAACGTACTGGCTAGCCCGCCCAAGCCCAGAATGTGATCCAGATGACGGTGGGTCAGGAGGATTTTGTTAAGGCGGCGGAATCCCAGGCCACTGCGCAGGATCTGGCGTTGTGTGCCTTCACCGCAATCAATGAGAAAACGTTCCGCCTCAAACAGGACCAAAGCGCTGGAGAGACCTCGTTGGGCGGAAGGCGCGGAGGCCGAAGTCCCCAGGAACCGGATTTCAAACATGGGGCTGATCCTGCAGCGGCTGCAGCGACCAGGTCCGGCTTGCCGTGTCAAACAGGCCCCAGCTGGGCACATCAAGACGCCCCATGATCTCGCCGGGATTGATAAGCTGGCATTCCCCGATCCGTTCCCAATGTTGCTGATGGTTGTGTCCGTAGCATACCAGGTCATACCGGCCGGACTCAGCCAGCGGCCGGGCAATTTCCGGGTAGTGGTTTACGGCGATACGGCAGCCGTTGACCGTTAGCTCCATAAATTGACCATGAATCGTGATGCGCTCCCATTGCGCAGCCTGCTGCGCGATGAGCCGGGGATCACCGTCGTTATTGCCCAGCACGCCGTGAATGGTGCCGGCGAAACCTTCCCCTAGTTGGGCTATGATGAAAGGAGCCACGAAATCACCGCAATGGAGTAGCATATGGGCGTCGGCAGCCCGGATCTGTTCCAGAGCCAGGGCCAGATTCCAGATGTTATCGTGGCTGTCTGACATGATGGCGATGCGGGTCATGTACGCTATCCTCTTGGCTGCCTGGGGGTTGTCTGTGCGGATAGGCCGAGCGTTAGCCTAGCATTCTAATAGGTGCCTCACGATAGGTTATGTTTTTTGTAGCCCAATTTGCCTTGGCTACCAGGCGCCGGCTGGCTATGGGGATATGGATGATCGGCAGCATGTGGGGGCTGGTGGCCTGCCTATCGCCTCTCACGGACGAGCCGGACATCACACCCACACCTATACCTACACCCACCCCGACCTGGGTTACTGTGCCTACCTTCACGCCCACTGCCCACATCCGTCTGGTGGCATCCGCGCCCCCCGGCACACCGGAACCCACACCCACCCCCCAATATCACACGGTCAGACAAGGCGATACCCTGATTGGTATTGCCTATCGGTATGGGATTACGGTGGAGGACCTGCGCACGGCCAACCGTATTCACAACGAGCGGCTGCTCCAAATTGACCAGGTGTTAACGATCCCGAATCCGGATCGCGACAGGGGGGTACGGGGTACGCCGACGCCTCTAGCCCATGCGGTAGGGCAGATCTCCGCTGCCGTGGATGGATTAGGGATACCCTGGATCATGGGTAGTGTGGAGAATCGGGCCACGGAATCGGTGGCAGAAGTGCGTGTCGTGGCCCGCTTGCTAAACGCGGCCAACACGGAAGTGGCGCGGGCCACCTCCGTGGCGCTTCGTCACATTGTGCCCCCGGGTGGGCGCACGCCTTTCATGATGTCGGTAGCAGCAGGGACTGCGGACTGGAGCCAGTGGGAATTGTCGGTGGCGACCAGCCTTCCGGCCTACGAGCTAGGGTATCACCAAGAACTGGAGGTAGTAGCGCTGCGCTTTGAAGTTGTGGAGGCAAGGATGGTGACGGTGGAAGGCGAGGTAGTCAATCAGGGACGCCTACCGGCTCAGAATGTGGAGGTAGTAGTGACGGTGCTGAACAATCTGGATCGAATTGTCGGGACGCGCGTGCTGCAGCTCCATCCGGCTACGCTGGCCCCGGACACCACCGGACTGTTTACCGGCACCGTGTTGGCCCTGAGCAGTGATGTGACATCCGTTGAGGCCTTTGCCCAGGGCTGGCAGGATAGCGGCCCGTGAAACGATCTGGCAGGTCGACTATAACCCTGTACGGTGGAATCACAATGGGGCGCAAAGGGACCTTCATGGTGCGGGATCCGGACCGAGTCTGAGGTGATGCCACAGGACGAGCAAAGCAAACCAGGGCAGACCTGCCATGCGCCGCCAGCGTCGTGGCTGTAGGTACAGCCGAAAGAGCCATTCCAAACCGTTTTGGCGCATCCACCGGGGGGCTCGGCGGACATGGCCGGCCAGGAAGTCAAAGGCCCCCCCTACACCCATGGCTACTAAGCCTACCAGGTCGGCCCGATGACGTGCAATCCAGAGATCCTGGCGGGGATGGCCAAAAGCCACTAGCAGAATGTGCGGTCGGCTTTGGCATAGTTTGGCCCGGATGGTTGGCCAATCCTGATCGGACGGTGAGCCACTGTGGGTACCGCAGACCTGAAGGGTGGGGTATGCACGACACAGGTGGCGGGCGGCCTCTGCCGCGACGCCCGGTGCCGCGCCCAACAGAAAGAGACGCCAGCCCTGCTGAGCGGCTAGGCAGGCGATACGCGGGATGAGATCCGTACCCGTCACGCGGGACGGCAGACGCACACCCTGCAGACGCAGGGCCCAGAGTACACCGACTCCATCCGGTACGTTGAGGTCCGCCTGCTGGAGCACAGCACGGAACTCGGGATTCCGGCGTGCTTCCAGGATGAATTCGGGATTGACGGTGCAGACGTGAAACAGAGCAGGCGACGGGTTGGGCGGCTCCAATGTTTGCTGCATCAAGCTCAAGGTCAGGGCGTAATCCACTATATGAATAGGTATGCCCAGAACCGATGATGAGACAAGCGCAATCCTGTCGGCCTGCTTCATGACGTATCCCGGATAACCCGGGTCAGTACGGCCAGGGTTTCACGGGCGGCCTTTGCCCAGGAGAAACGGGAAAGATTGCGATATCCTTTGGTGACAAGTTCCGCGCGCAACTGTTCATCTTGACTCAGACGGAGCATGGCCTGGGCGATTTCCTCCTCGTTTTCCGGATCGACCAGCAGGGCGGCGTCACCTGCAATTTCCGGTAAGGCTGAGTTGTGCGAAGTCATGACGGGTACTCCGGCGGCATGGGCTTCAAGAACAGGCAAACCAAAGCCTTCATGCAGGGAAGGATAGCAGAAAAACCGGGCACCGGCGTAGAGAGCAGAGGCTTGCTCGTGATTTACATAACCGGGTATATGAATGGCATGCCGGGCCGGTGAATCGCGGGCTGCCGCCAAGATTGGCTGACTGAGCCAGCCCGGTTTGCCCGCTAGCACCAGATCCCAGTCTAGGTTGTGGCTTTGCCATAGGTGAGTGTAGCTGTGGATAAGGCGTTCCACATTCTTACGCGGCTGTAGGGTACTCAAGAATAAGGCATAGGGGCGAGATATACCTAAGGCTGTCCGGTACTGGGCAGCGATAGCGGGTTCTAGATGTGCCATAGGCAGACAGCCCTCGTGCACTACGTCCAGACGCTGGGCAGGGGCACCGTACAGATGTGTCAAATCCTGGGCCGAAGCAGCACTAATACAAATGAGACGCTGGGCCCGGGCAACAGCGTACCGCGTGGTGAGACGCAGATACAAGCGTTGCCGCCGCCCGTGGGCGTCCGGGAAATATTCGTAGCCCAGGTCATGGATGGTCATGACGGCAGGCGGCAAGGCGGACCGCCGCCATGTAAAAGGGAGAACATGGGCCGGGACAAAAAGCACTGCCGGCGGGTGACGCCGCACCTCGTGCGCCAGAGCTCGGTGGGTCCACATGCGCTTGCGCGGCAGCACACACAGCGCAACGTGATCCGGTTGTAGCCAGGGATAGGGAGTCGGTGGCTCGCTGACGTACAGGCGCCAGTGATAGGCAGTGGCGGCATCGAGACTGAGCAGGTGGTGCAACAGATGGTGCGCGTAATTTTCCGTGCCGGTAGGAGCCGGATGGAAGCTGCGCGAGGCGTCAACACCAATGACAGGGCGGGACATATCAGAAGTTGTGCCGTTCCTGCTGGATGGCCCGGATGGCTGTGGACAGTGATCCTTCGCGATGAATGGTGATGGTTTCCTGCTGTACGGACACGATCGTGCTGGGGCGTACATCGCGTGTCGTGCCCCCGTCCACGATGAGCGGGATACGGCCTTGCAGCTGTGTCTGGACCGCGGATACGTCACTGCAATCGGGGTATCCGGAAAGATTGGCGCTGCTGGTAGCCAACGGCCCGAAGCGACAAGCAATACTCTGAAATATCGGGTTGTCTACTACCCGCACGGCGACGGTGGTACCGCCGGCCAGCAGATCGGGGTCCAGGTCAGGATGTGCCTCCAATACCAGAGTCAGGGGACCGGGCCAGAATTGCTCTGTGAGATATTGTATCAGCCCTGATGTCACGGGCTGAGCAACGAGCAGCAGTTGTGAGGTGTCACCCAGAAGGACCGGCAGTGCCTTGTGGCGGGGTCGTTCTTTGATGCGGTACAGGGCCTGGATGGCCGTGCGATCGCGGTAATGACAGGCTAGGCCGTATACTGTGTCAGTCGGCAGGGCGAACACCATGTTCGCCGCAAGTACCGTCTGTACATGATGTAGTACGGCGGGATCGGAAAAAGGAACGATTGCGGTGTGCACGGGCATGAAAGAAACTGCTATATGCTCGACGGATTGGACCATCCACAAGAACCGGACGCTGGCTGTTCCCGGCTTCATGGCAACCACCATAACGCTAACGCTTCAGGCCCACGCAAAAATGCCGCAACCATGTAGCTTACTACTTCGCCTGTGTCCGGTGCGCCTAAAGGCGGCGGGATAACAGCCTGATCGCCCTCACCGTTATCCGCTGTCAGGCTTCATCGCATACGCCCTGAGTCCGTCCCTGGCTCGTATGACTTATCCCACCTGGATTGATCACTGTAGTTACGGGCATGCGGAGATCTCGTGGCTTGTCCTGTAACTATCTTATGCCTGCCGTCAGATGTGATTACGACAAGGGTACAAGGGCATATAACATGTTCCAACCTTATGCCATGAATGCGCAAATCTCTATTTGTACGGGCCCTTGTGTTGTAGACTCAGAGCAGCATGTGATCGCATGGACTGCGGGTTTCCTGCCTTTTTCAACCTTTTGACGCACCGTATGTTACCGAAACATTCCCGTCTGGCTGTCCTGGGACTTTCCGGCTCTCTCGTGGTAGCGGGTGTACTCCTCATACTCATCAACCTGGATACGCTGCGCTGGGCCTCCCCCCGCCTGGAGTATTTTCTGTCCTTGGTGTTGCTGGTAGGGGGCATTATCTTTGCCTGGTTCTTCCTGCTCAATCGGGCCAACTGGTGGCAACTGATTCCTTCATTCACCTGTTTGTCCCTGGCCGCCATGCTGTACATGACGACCATTGACCGGTTTTCGCCGCGTATCAACGCATCGGTTCTACTCTGGGGCATGGCCTGCAGTTTTCTACTGGCCTATATCATCGATTCCCGGGAACGCTGGTGGGGCCTGGTGATGGCCGGCCTCATGTCCGTGCTGGGTGCCAACACGGCCCTGAGCAGTACCGTGGTTTCCATTGAGGAACTAGGGGCGGTGACGTTTGGTGGACTGGGCATCATCTTTATCCTGTTGTTTTTGCAGGGTGATAAGACACGGTTCTGGTGGGCACCCATTCCCGGTTTCGTGCTCTGTCTCTACGGGGTATTTGCCTATATGGACACCCGGACGGATGATTGGCTCCAGGATTGGAAAATCTGGTGGCCTGCTGTACTCATTCTGGCCGGGGTTTTCGTAGTAGTGAGTGCGTATCTGTTTCCACGCCTGTACCGGTTTTCACCGCCCGTCACCGAAGCGGCCGGAGCGAACGCAGGGGAAGAACTGCAGCACGTCCGGAGTACTCCGGACGTGCTGCATGAAGTAGAAGGCCAAGTGCCGGGATCCACGGTTGTGGTATTACGTGACGTGCAACACGATCCTCACTCCTCCCGCTCATGAATTCTCTAACCGTTTCCTTGATTCAGATGGACTGCCGGTTGGCCGAGCCTGATACGAATTTCCAGATGGGGGCCCGTTATCTGGCGCAGGCTGCCGCGGCAGGAGCCCAACTGGCAGTGCTGCCGGAACTCTGGCATTCGGCCTATGCTCTGGAAGACGCCCACCGGTTCGCCTGTGCCGTAGCGTCAGGCCCGGACGAGGCCGGTTGGTTTGGCCGGATGGCAGCCCTGGCGGCTGAACACAGTCTGGCGGTAGCCGGTTCCTTGCTAGAGAACCATCAGGGTCGTATCTACAACACCATGGTCCTGTACGACGCTCAGGGCATACTGCAGGCGGTCTATCGTAAGCTGCACCTTGTGCCCATGCTGGACGAACCCCGCTTCTTAACGGCAGGTGATACTCTACAGCACATGCAGTTCCAGGGTCATCCCACAGGTCTTGCTGTCTGCTATGATCTGCGGTTTCCCGAGATGTTTCGCCAGTACACGTTTCAGGGTTGCCAACTGATTCTGCTCTGTGCCGAGTGGCCCCATCCGCGTAGTCTGCACTGGCAGACGCTTCTGCGTAGCCGCGCCATAGAGAATCAGTGCTTCATAGCCGCATGCAACCGTGTGGGATCCAGTGCGGGCGTGGACTTCTGTGGACATAGTGCCATCATCGATCCATGGGGTGAGATCCTGGTGGACGGAGAAGAAACCGAGGGCGTCTTCACGGCGATACTGGATATGGATATGGTGTCCGACATCCGCACCCGTATTCCGGTTCTGGAGGGACGTCGACCCGACGTATATGGGTAGGCCGGCATTACGGCTATGCTTGACCGTCTCCGCGCATCTTCATGTCTGCTCCTCGGCGTGTATTTTACAGACGAGCTCCCACTGACCGCGCTGGCAAACTTTGTCGGCCTGATTCAGCACTTCCACTTTAAACTGAATGACACCGCCGGCCAGGCGTCGCATCAAGCGCTTATCCTGTACGGTCAGGCGCGTACGCACGGTGTCGTTGATGAAGACAGGTCGCCGAAACTGCCATTCCAGACCTAGGAAGGCGACTACGGTAGTGTCCAGGAAACCCAGGCGGACCATCTGCCCGGAACTCACGCTTAGTACCAGCAAGCCGTGGACGACCCGCTGCCCATAGTGCTGGTGCTGGGCGTACGTGGCATCGGTGTGGATCAGGTTCCAGTCCCCGGACAGAGCTGCAAAATTCACCACATCGGTTTCCGTGATGGTGCGACCGTAACTCTCCACGGCATCCCCGACGGCAAAATCCTCATAGTAAAGAGATGAAGGATGGGACAGGCGCGATTCATGCATAGGGAAATCCATATTTTTCCTGACACGGAAAGGGTGTATTCCGTATACAGCGTATTGTATACTTGAGAGTAGCAGGGAGGGACGATTCATCCAGGGTTGTCCATAGTGCGGAGTTGAGCTGGATACCTGAGGGGGCCAAGCAGACGCGCCGTTTATGGCATCGGTATCTCTCAATGCGGTGGAGGCATACGCAATGTCCACTTCCCACAACCGGGTCAGATGGCGTGAACACCTTATAGGCTATCTGTATATACTGCCTGCGAGCATTCTGCTGTTCTGCTTTGGCCTTTTTCCGGTCGGCTACGCATTCCATATGAGTCTGCGCCGCTGGCGCGTCGTGGATCGGGGCTTTGTGGGCATCACAAACTACGCTAAGGCCTTGGGCGATCCTTGGGGTGTGCTGCTGTTTGGCGGGGGATTCCTAGGCCTGATCGTTGCCTACTATCTGTGGACACGCTGGGGCCATCCGCGCCGACCAGCCTATGGTACGATGCGCGTCGCTAGTTTGCTGCTGGTGATCGTTTGTCTGATTCTAATCCCACGCGGCTGGCAGCTGATGTTGCAGGCTGGCGATGCGCGCTTCCTGAACTCTATTCCCATCACTTTCTATTTCGCCTTCGGGTCCATACCCCTGCAGCTGATTATCGCCCTGGGACTGGCGTATGTACTGTACCAGAAGATTCAGGGGCAGCAGATGTTCCGGATGATCTTCTTTCTTCCGTACATCACGCCCGTGATCGCCACCGCCTTGGTGTTCCGCAACATCTTCAGTCCCCGTGAATTCTCGCTTGCCAATCGACTTATCACGGGCGTGGGCGTTGAGCCGCAGCGTTGGCTCTTTGAACCCGCCCGCCTTGCCAATCTGCTATTGGGCACGGAATTTGATAATTTCCTGGCGGGTCCTAGTTTGGCTTTGGTGTCCATCATCCTTTTCGGGATCTGGACCTACGTAGGTTACAACACCGTGATCTTTTTGGCCGGGCTCGGCAATATTGATCGGGTGTTGTATGAAGCCGCCGAAATTGACGGTGCTAATCGCTGGCATCAATTGCGGTTCATTACGGTACCCTTGCTATCGCCCATCACCTTCTATCTCTCGATCATTGGCTTCATTGGTACCTTCAAAGCGTTCAACCACATCTTCGTCATGCTGGAGCCTTCGGCGCAGGCTACCGTCACCACCACGAGCGTCAATGTCTTCAACACCTTCTATAAAGGCAATCAGTTCGGGTACGCCTCGGCCCAGGCCGTGCTGCTGCTCTGTATTATTCTGTATTTGACGTTCGTGCAGTCCAAGATCTTGGGTGAACGGGTGTTTTATGGCTAAAGCCGCCAAAATGCTACCCCCATCCGTGTTGGATATGCCCATCCCCCGGTCCACACCGGTCTACCGGATTTGGATAGGACGCAGTTTCCTCTACTTGCTGCTACTCGGCGGGGCCTTCGTTGCTCTTGTACCGTTTGCGTGGATGCTCTCCGCGTCGCTCATGACCCTGGGCGAAACCATCACTCGTAAATGGGTGCCTGGAGTGCCCCAGTTCGCCAACTATGCGCAGGCATGGGAGGAAGCTAATTTCTCCCGCTATTTCCTTAACAGCATCCTGATTGCCACCACTGTTCTGGCGGGCCAGCTGACCACGTCGATTCTGGCCGGGTATGCTTTTGCCCGCATCGCCTTCCGAGGCCGCAACCTGCTGTTTGGGATTATGCTAAGCACCATGATGATCCAGGGCATGGTGACCATGATTCCTAACTTCCTGGTCATTTCGAATCGGGTACCCTTCATTCCGTTACCGGGTGGTTCTTGGCTCAATTCCCTACAGGGGATCACGGTGCCCTACATGGCCAGCGTTTTCAGCATTTTTCTGCTGCGTCAGTTCTTTGCCCAGATCCCGTTTGAGCTATGGGACGCGGCCCGGATCGATGGTGCTAGCCACAATCTGTTTCTGTGGCGTATCGTTGTCCCCATGAGTCGGCCGGCCCTTTTCACGATCACGATTTTCGCGTTCATCAATGCCTGGAACGACTTTCTGTGGCCCCTGCTAGTCACCACCACGGAACGCTGGCGGCCTTTGATGGTGGGACTGTGGCGGTTTTCCCTTGAGGCGGGTCCACAGATGCATCTGCTCATGGCCGGTTCCGTCATCACCATTCTGCCCATTCTGGTGGTCTATTTCCTGACCCAGAAGCAGTATACCGAGGGCATTGCCCTTTCCGGTCTGAAGGGGTGAACCCGGTGCTTTATGCCTTCCCCTATGTTGCATCCAAGCTATTTGGTTGTTTTTTTGTTCGTATGATTTGACCTATAAGGAGAGAAAACAATGACACACAAAATAAGCGTACTGAAATGGCCTGTACTGTTGATGGGCGCTATCATGCTGCTGGCAGCCTGTGTAGTGGCACCACCCGCTACGGCTCCCATGGCGGAAGCAGAAGCCATGACCGACATGGAAGAGGGTACGTGGGACAACGTTGATCCCTCTGGCCAGACCATCACCTTCTGGTACCAGCATTCGGGTAGTCGTGAAGAGGCGCTGCAAGAGATCATCAGCGAATTCAACGCCAACAACGAGTGGGGTATCACAGTCAACGGTGAATACCAGGGCGGTTACGGCGACATTTTCAACAAGATGTTAGTGGCCGGTCCGGCGGACCTCCCGAACTTGGTCGTGGCGTATCAGAACCAAGCGGCTACCTATCAACTGGGTGAACTGCTGGTGGACATGCGCGGCTTGGTGGACAGTGAGATGTGGGGCCTGAGCGAAGAAGAGAAGAATGATTTCTTCCCGGGTTTCTACAATGCGGATCTGTTCCCTTCCTTTGACAACGCTCGGCTGGGTTTCCCGCCCAACCGTTCCATGGAAGTGTTGTACTACAACGCTGACTGGCTGACGGAACTGGGCTACGATGCGCCACCGGCTTCGCCGGCAATGTTCAAGGAAATCGCGTGCCAGGCGGCGGCTAATCCGTTCAGTGGGGCTACCGGTGAAGCGGCTCCCCTAGGGTATCAGTTGGACTTTGATGCTTCCACGGTCGCCAGTCTGACGTTCGCCTTTGGCGGTGACATCTTTGACTACGACAATGTGCAGTACACCTATGATGATCCGGCCACGATCGAGGCTATGAGCTTGCTGCAGGACATGTTCAGTGAAGGCTGCGCCGGTCCTATTACGGAACGCTATGGTGACCAGTCCGATTTCGGCAATGGTACTCTGCTCTTTGCAGTCGGTTCCAGTTCCGGCCTACCGTATTTTGATGCCGCGGTCAGCGATGGCGCGGATTTCAATTGGGGTGTAGCACCACTGCCGCACCGCACGGAGGATCCGGTCATGAACATCTACGGTGCCAGTGTGAGTATGGGGCATTCAACGCCGGAGAAGGAATTGGCCACCTGGCTCTTCATCAAGTACTACACAGGCGTGGAGGCCCAGGCTAAGTGGGCCATGGCGAGTAACTACTTCCCGGTACGCCAGAGTGTAGCCGAGGGACTGGTAGACTACTTCGCTCAGAATCCCAATTACCAAACGGCTTTTGAGTTGTTGCCCTACGGAACAACCGAACCTCCTGTGCCGGGCTATGACTTTGTCCGGGATCGGGTGGAAGAGGTAATGGCAGCCATCGTGGATGGCGCCGACGTGACGGAAACTTTGATGGCGCTGACCATGGAGGCCAACGAAATCCTCGCGGATCAGTAGCCCTTGCTAATGTTTGTTAGGACGCCTCTGATACAGAGGGAGCCTAGATCAAGCTCCCTCTGTATCATTGTTCAACCTAGCATGTGCAATGTCCTGTACGCTACCTACTGTCGCCGGACATTTATACGATTATTTCCTGAAGGCGAGTCCGAGCACCTAGCGCACTCCTATACGCCCCCGACACGCCCTACATCTCTATGCGGGCCGGCTGTGCGTGCGGACATGTTCGGTTGCCGCGCCCTCCGTCCTCCGTCAGCCAACGCCTATGCGCCTTACCGGTGGAGATCGCCAGGGCCCGCAAGATCCCAGCTCCATCCGGGCGTGAGGGAAAACAGGATCACCGGAGCCTGCTAATACGCCCGGAGCACTGGTTGTGCCCGTCTGCCGCCCCGGAGCAGCTTTTAGCCTATCGAGACTTAGCAGACAGAGTATGGGCAGCCATTGTCAGTGAGAGAGCTAGCCCCATTATGATGGTAGGGGGCTGGCTCATCCGGCGGCACACGCCATGTAGAACGGCTCCCGTTTCATGGCCTTTTTAGGGATCGAAACTTACGACTGGTACCCGGAAATCAGAGCCACGGAGGGATCCTATAGGCCTCCGGTGCGATGGCTGACAAATCTACCTGCCTCTAGCTTGGTCCCGAACATGGGACATTTCCTTTTGGCTGTATCCCCCTTGCCCCACCACTATTTGAGGGTGCAGTGCGTGTGAAACAAGGAGTTCAGGCGTACCGGGGGTGACACCTGCTACATGGGAAAGGCGGCGGTGCCGATATATCCGGGTTCGGAGTAAACTAGCGGCGGTACGGTGTAGGGAGTAGTCCGCGTGCATTACGGCACCGACCGTAAGAGCCTAATCCTACTAGCGGTCTGCAGCTACCTACCGGTTGCCAGTTGAGAATCCGGGGCGTGTAGGCAGTACACAAACAGAGGTCGACTAGCCGATATTGGCCGCCGGCCGTGTATGGTCTGAGGGCGCGGCCGGTGCCTGATCAGGGCTCCGCATAGGCGAACCGGCAGAAGGGAAGCCCGCATGGACGCATCAGGCGACCTGAGTATACGGGCCACATAATCACCTTGCCCCCTTGGCATTCTGCGTTGCGTGGTGGGTTGTCGGGTTTACTTGATGCCTCAGAACTTCCTGGTGATCCTAGACGAATGTACCCTTATGTCTCGTCTTCCTCTTGGGCTTCGTCGTCGGTGCGGCGCGGCTGAAATTCCATCACTTGAAAGTATTCCCAATAGGTGCGAGTGCCGTCCTCATTTTTGTCACCCCAACGTTCCATCCAGCGGCGCATGGCTTGCTTTTCCCGCTTGACGAACTGTGTCTTGTGGCACAGAATGGCGTCGATCTTCGTGTTGATTACATCCGAGACATCCACGCGCATGTTGCCCTGATCAAAGTTCGCGATATACAGCTGCCGGATCTTGTGGGGCATGAATCCTTCATCAAGTAGCTCGGGGAAGAACATCATGTTATCGGCTGCCGGGAATATCGCCTCCAGCGCTACCAAGCCGGCATTACGGTGATCCGGATGGTTGATGTATCCGCTCCCGGCGAAATACCGAGTGGGATCGGGACAGATGACGATTTCGGGTTTGAGTGTCCGGATAATACGGGTTACACGTTGCCGCAATTCCCGATTCGGTGCCAGAAAACCGTCTTCCTCGCCCATGAACAGGACTTGTTTGACTCCGGATACACGGGCCGCGTTCCGTTGCTCTTCCTGGCGTAGCAGCACCAGTTGGTTGTGGGTAATGTCCGGATTGTGATTGCCCTTATCACCGTTGGTCAGAATCATATAGTGGACGTCAATGCCCTGCCGGGCCATCTGGATGGCTGTCCCTCCACAGGAAATATCGGGATCGTCCGGATGCGCCATGATCACCAGCACATTCCGTACATCTTCCCAGTTGGGTTCTTTCCACTCGCGTTCGTTGACTGTCATTGAGTCCGGATCTCCCAGGTATCATCTATCCCCGCCGGTGTATCCACGGGGATAGAGTATTGAAGGATGGTTTGGGCCGTGTCTAACGGAAAAGAGTACACGGTCTTACTTACATGTCCAGCGCGGCATACCCTGGACCTTCCGTGAAATACAGCGCATTGAGTTCTGTGCAGTATTCCTGATCTTCTGGCAAATCCTCCTCAGGGAGAATGGCATCCACCGGACATTCCGGTACACAGGCACCACAGTCAATGCAGGTTTCGGGATCGATATAGAACCAAGGCCATTCACTTTCGGGTTCGCCGGGAATGATGCATTCTACGGGACAAACCTCAACGCAGGCTCCGTCACGGATGCACTCGTCGAAGATCACATGAGTCATTTTACTTCTCCACCTTCTCAATCCTCAAGGCTACTCGAGTCTTCGGTCAATTGCACAGGATTAGCCTGCTGTAACGAAGTCCCCGACACCATGAATAGCAGTATACAAAACTGCGGGTCAATTTGGTATACAAAAAGATCCTGGAGAATCAATTGGAGCACGGTACGGGATCAGGCCCGCACACTTTGTTGTTACTATAGGGCATGGGGTAAGACCGGAGCTATGGCCGCACCGACCCGCCCCTGTCCATATCCGATGCACAGAGCAGGAGCCGTGAAATGAGTCAAAGGACAGTGAATCCGTACCGGGCCGTACTCTGCGGCTGTGGGAGTATCAGCCGTACCTGGCTACACAGTGTCACACCGCGGACGGATGTGGAAATTGTGGGCATGGTGGATCTAGTGCCCGCGCTCGCGGCCACCCGCCGTCAGGAATGGTCTCTGGAACATGTGCCGATCGGCACGGATCTAGCCCGAATGATCCAGGATACGGAGGCCGAGGTTGTGTTTGACTGCACGGTCCCGAGTGCTCATCCCCAGGTGACGCTGACGGCCCTGGCACTGGGCTGTCATGTACTGGGGGAAAAGCCGCTGGCCCCCACCATGGACGACGCCCGCCGCATGGTGGAAGCGGCGGGCACCCATGAACGGGTCTACGCCGTGATCCAGAATCGCCGCTACCGGGATTCCATCATCCAATACCGGGAGATGGTGCAGTCGGATGCTGTCGGGGAACTGACCACCATCACGTCAGATTTCTTTCTAGGTCCGCACTTTGGGGGATTCCGGGCGGAAATGGAACACGTGCTCCTCATTGACATGGCAATCCACACCTTTGATCAAGCGCGCTTCATCACACGCAAAGATCCGGTTAGTGTGTACTGTCACGAGTGGAATCCGGCGGGCTCCTGGTACGACCATGGCGCTGCGGCCATGTGCATCTTTGAAATGACCGATGGCGTCGTGTACAGCTATAGGGGCAGCTGGTGTGCGGAGGGTATGAACAACTCCTGGAACTGCGATTGGCGCGCGGTCGGTACGCAAGGTTCGGTCTTGTGGGATGGCGAAGATGTGATTCGCGGTGAGCACGTAGTGGGTACCGAAGGCTTCTTTCGGGAAACGGCCGTCATACCTGTACCCGCGGCCCCTGGCCTGAAGCATGTCCTGCACGGGGGCGTTATCCATGATTTTCTGACCTCCATCCGTGCGGGCACGGCACCTCAAACGGCCTGTACGGACAACATCAGAAGTTTGGCCATGATGTTGGGGGCAGTGGAGAGCGCCGAGTCAGGCCGCCGGGTGGACATACGAATCTAACCATCCGGGCTGTTCCGGGTATGCCGCCTGCATATACCTGTTCTCTTCACGGCATGCTAGAGTCAGACTGTAGGAGGCCAACCAGCCTGTGTGCAGGTGGCTGTCGCCGCTGCTTGCACCGTGAGCCGGGGCAACATGCCGCCGCACCGGCCGTCACCCGGATCCGGGACTGCGCCTGACAGACATTTGGAGCCAGGTAGCGTAACACCATGAACCTTGAAATTCCCCTGGTGGCCCCAGCCACACTTGAGCCGGGCCAGGCCCCCTCTTCCTTCCACATCATGCTCAAGCCGCGGGGGGCTATTTGCAACCTGGACTGTACTTACTGTTACTTCCTATCCAAGGAGCGGATGTATCCGGACAGTGATTTTCGTATGCCCCTGGACATGTTGGAGGAATATACGCGCCAGTATATAGAGGCCCAGCGTGTGTCCAACGTCACGTTTGCCTGGCAGGGAGGGGAACCGACTCTGATGGGACTGGATTATTTCCGCCAAGCGGTAGCTTATCAGCAGAAGTACTGTCGGCCGGGCATGCGTATTCAAAATGCCCTGCAGACGAATGGCACACTGCTGGATGACGAATGGTGTGCATTCTTTCACACGCACGATTTCCTCATTGGCCTGAGTATGGATGGCCCCCCGGACCTGCACGACAAGTATCGGGTAGATAAGGGCGGTGCACCCACCCATGCCAAGGTACTGCAGGCGGCCCGCCTCTTACAGAAGCACCGGGTGGAATTTAACATTCTGACCACGGTGCACGCCGGGAATGCGCGTTATCCCCGCGAGGTGTATCGGTATCTGCGTGATGAGGTGGGTACCCAATTCATGCAGTTCATCCCGATCGTGGAACGGGACAACATGACCGGGTATCAGGAAGGGTATGACGTCACTGCTCGCAGTGTTACCGCCCGCCAGTACGGGGATTTTCTGATCACCATTTTTGAGGATTGGGTCCGTCACGACGTGGGGCGCGTGTTTGTCCAAATTTTTGATGTCGCGCTGGCGGCGTGGACCGGCAACCGTCCCGGACTGTGCATTTTTGAGGAGACCTGTGGTACTGCGCTGGCTATGGAACACAACGGCGATCTTTTCGCCTGCGATCACTATGTAGAACCACGGTACTATCTGGGCAATCTAACCGACCGTACCCTCCTGGAAATGGCAGGTTCCTCTATCCAGAATCAGTTTGGTCAGGCTAAGCGTGATACCCTGCCGCGCTACTGTTTGGATTGTGAGGTACGTTTCGTCTGCAACGGAGGCTGCCCCAAAAACCGGTTCATTGCAACCCCGACGGGTGAAGAAGGTCTGAACTACTTGTGTGAAGGCTACCGTGCTTTTTTCAACCATGTGCGTCAGCCCATGGAAATCATGACTACGCTACTGCAGCAGCAACGCGCACCTGCTGAAATCATGGGGCTTTATGCCCAGCAGGATCAGGCCGCTACCACCCCCGCAGGCAAGGTCAACCGCAACGCACCCTGCCCCTGTGGCAGCGGGCGCAAGTACAAGGTGTGCTGCGGGCAACGCCAGGCCCGGTTCCGCCAGGTCCGACCGTAATGTCCGCCACTCTGTAGCCTACCCCGCAGGGTAAGCACACCGATCTGCGGGACCAGGCACTGGGGCTACGTTGGCGACCAATCCGGATTGGATTGGGGCAACTGGGCGGCAAGACTCGTGCGCCAGGTCTGCAGCCGCGCATGGAGTTCCTGGGCCTGTACCGGTTCAGCATCCGTCAGATTACGCGTTTCCCCGATATCTGTCGCTAGGTTGTACAGCTCCAGGCGGTTATCTTCGTAGAACTCAATCAGCTTATAGTCCCCGCAGCGTATGGACGAACCGGGTGTTCCACCCTGATTGCCGTAGTGCGGGTAATGCCAGTAGAGGGCATCTCGGGCCAGCGTATGGTTGCCCTCCAGCAGAGAGGTCAGGTCAACGCCGTCAAGGGTCAGGTGGCTGGTATCAATACCGGCCAGCGCCATCAGGGTAGGGAACAGGTCAATGCTGCAGATAGGGACGGTGCAGGTGGTACCGGGCGGAATGCGTCCGGGCCAATGCGTAATCAGTGGGGCCCGGGTGCCACCTTCGTACATCCAGCCTTTGCCTTCGGCCAGGGGCGTGTTGCAGGTGGGTGAGCCCTCCGAAGAGGACAGACCACCGTTATCGGAGGTAAAGATCGTCAAGGTATCGTGCGCGATGCCTTCCGCTTCCAGCGTGTCCAGCAGCCGGCCCACGTTCTCGTCCATGCTCTCCACCATGGCGGCGTATACAGGGTCGGACTGCAGAATGCGCCGGGTGACGCGCAGATGCCGCTTATGCGTGGTAGGAAAATATTCGCCCTCCACCAGGGCCTGTTGTTGATCTAGACCTAGATCTCGTGCCTTGGCCTGGTATTTCGCGATTTTCTCTGCCTTGGCCTCAATGGGTGTATGCACCGTGTAGTAGCACATGTTCAAGAAGAAAGGTTTGTCGCCCCGGTTCCGGATGAGGTGAATGGCCTCGTCGGTAAGACGATCCGTCATGTATTCACCCGGTGGCCCCGATTCGAGGTTGGGAATGACGTAGGGACTGAAATAACCGCCTTGGCCCAGCGAACCGAGATAACTGCCGGCAATGTTCACATCAAAGCCATGCTGTTCCGGATAGGTATCCGCAAACCCGAGATGCCATTTCCCGACATGCCAGGTGCTATAACCATGGCGTCGTAGCAGGGACGCCGAGGTAGTTTCGGTCAGGGGCAGATGGCGCACATAGGGTACGTCGATCAGTTTGCCGCGGGCCGGATGCAATCGTCCCCCAAAGTCAATCCAGTCGGTCAAACCGATACGGGCCGGATACCGGCCGGTTAACAAGCTCGCGCGCGTTGGCGAACAAACGGGACAGGCGGCGTAGGCGTCGGTGAACAAGCGTCCCTGTGCCGCTAGTCGATCCAGACAGGGAGTTTCGTAATAGGTGCTGCCATAGCAGGCCAAATCCCGCCAGCCCAGATCGTCAATCAGAATGCAAAGGATATTGGGATGGGACATGGGTACGAGGGCAGTACTGAGCGGAGGCAAATTGCCCTGCAAGGGGCCACCCTATTGTACCTGCTTGTGTCCATCGTGCCTCTAGCCTTAGCTCAGCGGGACGTTGCACTCCACTTGAAAGTGAAAGGGATGAGGATCAGACAAGTCAGACCGGTGCCGACGACGACCAACCCGGAGAGCCACCAGTGTTCCAAGGGTAGGCCCAACCAGATGTTCGCGAGCATTTCCGTCACGTGCGTCAGGGGATTGAAGGCTGTGATGCGGTACAACCAAGACGGAAAATCCTGCCGTGGTATGGCCGAACCGGAGCTGAAATAGAGCACGAAAAAGATGACGGAAGCCAAAGCCTGGGTCGTTTGCGGGCTGCGTAGCATGCCACCTAGTAGAAACCCGACTCCACCCAGGGCTGCGAAGCAGATCGCGACAGCCGTTGCGTACAGACCTGGATGACCAAAAAACTGTACCCCGAAAAGACTACGGGCCATGGCATACATGAGCAGGTAGGAAAATACAAAAGCACAGCCGTATACGGCGATGCGGACCAGGACCAGCGTGACCAAGGAGACGGGACTCACCTGCATCGCGCGGAAATACCCGGTTTCCCGCTGATAGGCGAGAAAGTTGGGCACTGACATGAGGCAGAGGTTAGCGATGATGAAGCCAACAAATCCCGGGAAGAAAATGTCAATGTACTGGAGGGTAACGCCCTGTAGGGAACTATCCAGATCACCGCCCGCGATTTCCAAGGATCCATACACGGTGCCCAGAATGCTGAAGAGAATAGTAGGGAAAGCAAACGTAAAAAACGCGGCTGTAGGTTCGCGCACGTATTGCAGGACATCTTTGACGAAAAGTTGTCGGATTGTGCTGCGGCGGATTGTGGAAAGCATGACGATCGCTTGTGTCAGGTACCGGCTCGGTAAGCCCGGCCTGTCTGCATCAGATAGAGATCTTCCAGTCGGGCAGGCCTCATTTCCAGCACCTCACGCGCCGTCAGCTGCTTGAGTGGGTCGTAGATCGCGTCGGTATGGCTGTAGACGTGCCAATAGTCTTCCACTTTTTCCACTTGACTCACATCCGGCAGCGCCTGCAGACGTGACAGGGTTACGTCCGGCAGCTGCGGCACCTTGATCAGTACCTTCATGTTGCGTTCGGCCATCAGCTGGGCCGGTGCTCCCTGGACCTGGACCGTCCCGTGATCCAGCAGACACAGATCGTCACAGTATTCCTCCGCTTCTTCCATGTAGTGGGTAGAGAGAAATATGGTGCCGCCTGCGTCACGGTACCGCTGTAGAGCCCGCCAGATGTTGAAGCGAGCTTGGGGATCCAGGCCACTGGTGGGTTCGTCTAATATGACTAATTGGGGGCGGCCGATAAGGGCTAGCGCAATAGCCAGACGGCGCCGCTGGCCGCCCGATAGGCGCTGTGACATGACGTGCATATGCGATTCCAGACCGCAGATATCCAGCACTTCGTTGACGGTGAGAGGGTTGACGTAGAAGGCGCGGTACAGGTCAATGATTTCCCGGGTACGGAGGCGTGAGGGCAAAATTTCATTTTCCTGCAACAGGACGCCAACATTTGTGAACACAGACTGGCGCTGGGCAAAGGGTGACTGCCCTAGTAGGGTAATGCGTCCGGACGTAGGGCGACGCAAGCCTTCCATGCATTCAATCGTTGTGGATTTTCCGGCGCCGTTGGGGCCCACTAGACCGAAAACGGTGCCGGGTGCCACCTGGAAGCTGACATCCTTCACCGCTGTGAGCGTCCCGTAGGTCTTGCACAGTTTCTCTACTGCAACTATGGATTCGCTCACTATGTCTTTCCGTTGGCGCTACACCACCTGGACCGGAATCGGTGCCATGCGGGATTTCTTCAACTATATACGCTAGATGGTAGCAGAGGTTGCACCGAGACGGTGAACGATATAGCCCATCGGATGCCCCTGCCACCCATGCGACTCCCCCGTGGTAGGACACGCCCGTATTTGGGTCTTGACATGGGCAACGGTTCAGATGTACACGGCTGTTTATCCCTTTCCAGGTCAAGCTGCATCCGGTAGTGAAAGTGGGAGTAGGATGCAGCTGTGGCAAGATTGCGATAGAATGTCTTTCCGCTCTGGACCGGGAGGTTGGGTTGTATGAAGGCCATAATGGTCATGTTTGATTCCCTGAATCGGCGTATGTTGCCCCCCTATGGCTGTGACTGGGTACACGCCCCCAATTTCCGACGCTTGGCGGAACGCACCGTACGCTTTGACAACTGTTATGTCGGTAGCATGCCCTGCATGCCGGCACGCCGGGAACTGCATACGGGACGCTACAACTTCTTGCATCGGAGTTGGGGGCCTCTGGAACCGTTTGATGATTCCATGCCCCTGGCGCTACGCCAACACGGAGTTTACACCCACTTGTCTAGTGATCACTACCACTATTGGGAAACGGGTGGCGCTACCTACCATACCCAGTATCAGTCGTGGGATTTCCACCGGGGGCAGGAAGGTGATCCCTGGATCGGTCAGGTGCAGGAGCCGATGATTCCCCCAGCGGTGGCACCCCGGGAGGGGATAAAGTGGCGTCAGGACTGGATCAACCGGGAATTTATGCGCCGGGAAGATTGCCAGCCACAAGCTAAGACGATGGCGGCCGGCATGGATTTCATAGAACGGAATCACGCCGCGGACAACTGGTTCCTGCAAATTGAGACCTTCGATCCGCATGAGCCCTTCTTCGCGAGTGAACATTACCGCGATCTGTATCCCCATGACTATGACGGCCCCCACTTTGATTGGCCGCCGTACCGTCGGGTCGCGGAGTCGCCCGCTGAGGTCCAGCATATGCGCTATCAGTACGCCGCCTTGCTGAGCATGTGTGACCGGTACCTGGGCGAGGTGCTGGATGTAATGGATCGGCGGGCGCTATGGGATGACACAATGCTGATTGTGTGCACCGATCACGGCTTTTTCCTGGGGGAACATGACTGGTGGGCCAAGATCGTGCCGCCCTGGTACAACGAGCTGGCCCATACACCTCTTTTCATCTGGGATCCCCGATGCGGCAAGCGGCAGGAGAGTCGTACGCAACTAGTCCAAATGATTGATTTAGCCCCGACGCTCCTGGACTACTTTGGTGTGGTGATTCCCGCCGATACGCAGGGTGTACCCTTGGGGCCGGTGCTAGCCCATGATGCTCCCACCCGTGAAGTGGCGCTGTTCGGCCACCATGGTGGCCACATCAATGTTACGGATGGCCGTCATGTTTACATGCGGGCGGCCAACCCGGACAATGCCCCCCTGTATGAGTACACACTCATGCCCACCCATATGGGGACACGTTTCGCCCCCGCGGAACTCCAGGAAATCACCATGGCAGAACCGTTTGCTTTCACCAAGGGATGTCCCGTGATGCGCATTCCCACCCGGCGTACCCTCAGTGGTCGGACAGGATCCCATGTCCATGGCCATCTCCTCTTCGATCTGGCCCAGGACCCTAGTCAGAGTACACCCTGCCAGGACCCGGATCTGGAACACCACATGCAGCAGCTTCTTATGCACGCTATGTGCGAGGCGGAGGCCCCCAGCGAACAGTTTGAGCGTATCGGCCTGACACATCCGGCGGATGTCTGAATCTGGATATGGGAGACCATACGCAGGGCTTAGCAGATACCCACCCGCCGCGGTTTCGGTTGGTGTCCTGAAAATTGGCAAAAGTGTTGTGAAAGGAAAGGCAATGTCATATCTCACGGGAGCTTGGCCGGCGCTCATGACACCCTGCCAGGCCGATGGTCAGGTGAATCAGAGTGCTCTGCGGGCCTTGGTCCGACTGTTGCGGCCCCAACCCATTGGAGGTCTGTACGTCAATGGCTCCACGGGCGAAGGTATCTACATGTCGGTACCGGAACGTGAAACGGTCCTGGAGGTTGTGCTGGATGAAGTGGCAGGGGATATACCCGTGGTCACCCACGTCGGGGCCATAGCCATGGAGGACGCGTGCCGACTGGCTCGGCATGCGCAGGCTGTCGGGGCTGCGGGCTTCGCCAGCATCATCCCACCTATGTACACGGACCTAGAGGCTGTCACGGCCTACTATCAGCAGTTGGCGGCCGTAGCGCCTGATTTACCCTTTTTCATGTATCTGATCAACGCTGCGGTACCGGTTTTGCCCTTGGTGGACCGTTTGCTGGATATTCCTAACTTAGTAGGTGGTAAATACACCGGACCCGACATGTTTGAATTCCGGCGCGTGCTGGATGCGGGTGGCGATCGGGCCGTGTGGTGTCTGGCAACGGGTATGGATGAAATGTGTCTGGCGGGCATCTTGGCCGGGTCCTGCGGCCATATTGGCTCCACACTTAACTTTATGCCAGGACTTTATGCTCGCATCCGTGAATTGGCCCAGGCGGGCCAATACGATGCCGCTATGGATTTGCAACTCCGGGGTAATTGGGTGACCGCCGTTATGATCGACCATGGTTTTCCCGGCTCCTTGTGCGCCGTCATGCAACGCCTGGGGATTGATAGCGGATCACCCCGTCTGCCCCAGCAGGCCCTGACGGACACCGCGGAACTTTCTCTGCATAAGGCCCTAAATCAGGTGGGATTTGATCAGGTGGTGGCGCTATAAGCAGAGGGTAGGCGACGAGGCCCTAGATCCACGGTGTAGCCAAGACCGGTCGTGCAGTGGGCAGACGCAAGCTCAGGCAGGATCCAGTGCCACCGGATACCTCGTTGCAGATCTACCTAGGCAGGTAGATATGTGGTTCAATGGATATTTCTGCCTGATCCCGGTTCCGCTCTCTCGCCTCTATGCACGTTATAATGAACCGCAGTCCGCAGTATGTTGTCCCTAAACCTGGTCTTGACCACCCCTTCTCCCACACACAAGAAATCTGTGTTCTGGGCCGCACGGTCCTCGGCAAGGCCGTACACACCACAGGCAAACTTTTTATCCAGGCAAGGAGTGACCGTGCATGTCCCGCCCTCATATCATCTACTTGCATTCCCATGATACGGGGCGCTACATCAGTCCCTACGGGTTTCGTCTGCCTACACCCCACCTACAACGGTTGGCAGAGGAGGGCGTACTGTTTCGCAAGGCTTTCAGTGCGGCACCAACCTGCTCGCCCAGCCGTGCTGCGCTGTTAACCGGCAGCAGTCCTCATAGCTGTGGGCAATTGGGATTGACCAACCGCGGCTTCAACCTGCGGGATACACACAAACACTTGTGTCATACCCTGAAGACGGTGGGCTACCACACGGCCCTCTTCGGCGTATCCCATCTGCACACGAACCAGGAATTGCTAGGCTATGACCGGCGTACACCCCTGACTGCCCGGGACTCGACCCGGATCACGGATGAAGCCGTGGCCTTCATGCAAGAGGACCACGCCCAACCCTTTTTCGCTAGCATTGGCTATTTTGAGACCCATCGCCGCTTTCCGGACCCGGACCCGGATCTCAATCCTGCCTATCTGACTCCGCCCCTGCCGCTGCCGGATCTGCCTGCGATCCGGCAGGATATGGCCGCCTATGCCACCATGGTGCGCCGACTGGATCATCATTATGGCCGCATTCTGCAGGCACTAGTCCAGGCTGGGCTGACGGACAACACACTGATCATCGCCACCACAGACCATGGCCTAGCTTTTCCCCTCATGAAATGCAATCTGACGGATCATGGGACAGGCGTCCTGCTGATCATGCGCGGACCCGGGTTTCAGGGCGGCAGGGTGATGGATGGTTTAGTGTCCCACGTTGATCTGTTTCCGACCTTGTGCGATTACCTGGACATCACGCCGCCGGCCTGGTTGGAAGGTACTAGCCTGATGCCGCTCGTAGATGGTTCCCGAGAGGAGGTCAACGACCATGTCTTTGCGGAAGTCACCTACCATGCGGCCCACGAACCCAAACGTGCTGTACGCACCCAGCGCTACAAGTACGTACGTCGCTATGATCAGGAAGATACGCCGCCCATGGCCAATATTGATGCCAGCATTAGTAAGGACGTCATGCTGGATCTGGGGCTACGGACGCGCCCACGTGCTCAGGAACAGTTGTATGATTTGATGTGGGATCCGCACGAAGCGCACAATCTGGCCCCACAGCCGGCATCGTTGGGAGTACTAGCGGACATGCGTCAGCGACTGGATGCCTGGATGGAGCGCACCCAGGATCCCTTGCGGCAGGGTGCAGTTCTAGCCCCTGAGGGTGCCTGGCTCAATCCCCATGCGGATCTGCATCCACATGAACGTCCCAAGGTACCCTGAAGTCTTGTATAGCGGAGACAGGTCCTGATGAATCAGATCCGTATCGATCCGCACCGTCGCATAGATGCTATTCATCCTCATCTGTTCGGGGGCTTTGCCGAGCATTTGGGACGTTGCATTTATGGGGGGATTTACGATCCTGACTCTCCGCTGGCTGATGCCAACGGCCTACGTCGGGATGTGCGACAGGCCCTGATGGAACTACGCATGCCCATCATGCGCTATCCCGGAGGCAACTTTGTGTCCGGTTACCGCTGGCGGGATGGTGTGGGCCCCCGGGAAGAGCGCCCGGCCCAGTACGATTTGGCCTGGCATGCCGTCGATCCCAATACGTTCGGCACCAATGAGTTTGTGACATTCTGCCGCCGCATCGGCACGGAACCCTACCTCGTGGTGAACTGTGGTGATGGTGACATTCGAGAAGCACGGGACTGGGTTGAATACTGCAATGGGCGGGACCACACGGCCCAGGCCAATCTGCGCCGTGCGCATGGATGGGAACGGCCTCATGCGGTCAAATACTGGGGGATCGGCAACGAGGTGGATGGCGAATGGCAGATTGGGGCTAAGACACCCCAGGAATACGCCCGGGCCTTCAAGGAATTCGGCAAGTCCATGAAGTGGGTGGATCCTGAGATCCGGCTCCTGGCATCCGCGACCTGTCACTGGCGTTCCGACTTCGTGGAGCGGGCCCAACTCCTAGTAGAAGAGGCGTCCACTCTGCTTGACTACATGGCCATCCATTGGTATGTCGGCAACCGGGAGAACGATTTCGCCCGTTATATGGCTCTGTCCGAACTTTTTGAGGACCGGTTGTCCGGCTATGCCGGGCTCATGCATGGTCTATGCCTGGCTCATGGTCTGCCTCGTATTCCGTTGGCCGTGGACGAGTGGAACGTCTGGTACCGGGCCTACCAAGATGAACAGCTGGAAGAGCAGTACAACCTGGAGGATGCGCTGGTGGTGGCCATGCAACTGAACGCGTTCCTGCGGCATGCCGATACTGTCAAGATGGCCAACATAGCCCAGATCGTGAATGTCATCGCCCCGATCGTAACCAATGCGGAGGGCCTGGTACGCCAGACCCTTTATTTCCCGTTCCAGCTCTACAGTCAGTGGGCCCGTGGGGATGCCCTAGACCTATACTGGGAAGGCGATACTTTTGATGGCGGATCCTACCAGGGTGTGCGGGTGCTGGATGTGGCGGGCAGCTTACAGGGTCGGTACTTGGCCCTATTCGTGGTCAATCGCAGCCGGGAAAATTCCGTGGTGGAACTGTGTACCACGGCAGGCGACCTGCAGATCGGGCAGCTTCGGATCGTGCAGGGCGCGGATATCAAAGCGATGAACACCCGGTACGAACCAGAGGCTGTGACGGTCGTTACCCGAAAGGGACCCAGCAGCCGCTACCTTGAACTGGAGCCTCATTCCGTGACCGTGATTACCGGTATACTGCACTGAAAGGGATCGTCAGGAATCTAGGTGAGCCATGTCCCTCACAATGTGTGCCTCCTCGTCCCTACCCCAGGGACCTAGATGGTTCGCTACGGTCCACTCTAATCTGACGATACATCCCGGGGACGAAGCTGCTTGCGGTCTGTTACCCACTTACAGGGAAAGAAAACGAGAAAAGTTATGAGCCAACCAACTATCCGCGTGGGAGTCATCGGAGCCGGGACCAATACCCGTGACCGGCATATGCCGGGACTCCTAGCTCAACCGAATGTTGAAATCGTGGCTGTCGCCAACCGCTCCCGGGAGTCGGGGCAGCGAGTGGCAGACACCTTTGGCATTGCCACAGTCGCCCCGCATTGGCGCGCAATCGTGGAGCATCCCGATCTGGACGCCGTGGTGATCGGCACCTGGCCCTACCTGCATTGTGCGGCCACAACCAGTGCTCTACAGGCCGGTAAGCATGTCATGTGTGAGGCCCGCATGGCTATGAACGCGGCGGAAGCCCAGGCAATGTACCGTACGGCGCAGAGCCATCCCCACCTGGTAGCGCAGATTGTGCCCTCACCCATGACCCTAGGGGTAGACAGAGCCATCCAGCGGCTGATCGCCAGTGGCTGGTTGGGGGCCCCTTTGGTCGTGGATGTACAGGTGGGGGACACATGGCTGGATCGAGAGGCTCCGTTGCACTGGCGGCATGACATAACGCGAAGTGGCTTCAATATCATGACGATGGGCATCTGGTACGAGGCTCTGATGCGTTGGGTCGGCGAAGCAACGGCTGTTATGGCACGGGGCCAGGTCCACGTGCGGCAGCGCCGGAATACGGAAACGGGTTGCCTGCAGGCCGTGCACATCCCCGACCATATTGAAATTTTGGGCGATCTCGCCTGCGGGGCCTCGTTGCACATGCAGATTTCGGCGGTCATGGGGCTGGCGGGTGCACCGCGGGCGACAATGTACGGTTCCGAGGGCACACTCCAGTTTCGCGACGGTGTCCTATACGGTGGTCAGCGCACCGATCAGGAGCTGGCGCCCATACCCATTCCGGAAACGGAACGGGGCAGCTGGCGTGTAGAAGAAGAATTTGTCAATGCCATCCGCGGTCAAGAAGCGATCACGCACACGGACTTCGCCACGGGTGTGAAGTACATGGAATTCACCGAAGCCGTAACCCGCAGCATGCAGTGCGGGCGCACGGTAGCCATCCCACTGTAACGGAGCGAGACAGCGCCATGGGCTATTCCCTTGCACCGGTTGCCTTCACGAACATAGTCGTCACGGACGCATTCTGGCAACCGCGTCTGACTACCAATCGCCGGATCACTCTGCCCTACTGTTTCCGGAAGTGTGAAGAGACCGGCCGCATCGCCAATTTTGACCGGGCTGCCGGCCGCCGGGACGGTGCCCATGAAGGCATTTTCTACAACGATTCCGACGTGTTTAAGATTCTGGAAGGTGCAGCCTATACGCTAGCTCTGGTGGCCGACCCGGAGCTGGATGCCTATGTTGATGATCTCGTGGCTCGCATCGAGGCGGCCCAGGAAGCGGACGGGTATCTCTACACGGCCCGTACCATTAATCCCACGGCAGTGTCAGCGGCCGTGGAAGGCTTGACCCGCTGGTCCAACCTAGCCGTAAACCACGAGCTGTACAATGTTGGTCACCTGTACGAAGCCGCCGTAGCTCACTATCAGGCGACCGGTAAACGTGCGTTGCTGGACATTGCCCTGCGCAACGCTGAGCTGATTGCGCGGGTTTTCGGCCCGGATGGTCTCCATGACGTGCCCGGCCATCAAGAGATTGAATTAGGGTTAGTGAAGTTGTATCAGGTCACCGGCGAGACGAAATATCTGGATCTGGCCCATTTCTTCCTAGACCAACGAGGACGGCACGACCGCCGCCAGCCCGTGGTGCGGTTTGACAACCCCGGTTATCTACAAGATCATGCGCCGGTACCTGAACAGGCGGAAGCGGTGGGCCATGCCGTACGGGCCGGCTACATGTATGCCGGTATGGTGGATGTGGCTATGCTCCGTGACGAGCCGGCTTGGTTGGCGGCCGTGGATCGGCTCTGGGATGACGTAGTATCCCACAAACTCTATCTGCATGGCGGGATTGGGGCCCGTCATGAGGGCGAGGCGTTCGGTGATGCTTTTGAGCTGCCCAATGCTACCGCCTACGCTGAAACCTGTGCAGCGATCGCCAATGTCTACTGGAACCACCGCATGTTTCTCCGGCAGGGCCAAGCCATGTATATGGATGTCCTGGAACTCGCTCTGTACAATTGCGTCCTGGCGGGTATCGCCTATGACGGTGCTACGTTTTTCTATCCCAATCCGCTAGCGAGTGATGCACAGTGGGCTTTTAATAAGGGCAGTCGGCGGCGGCAAGCCTGGTTTGACTGCTCCTGCTGTCCCTCCAATCTCGTGCGCTGTCTCCCTGCCCTGCCCGGCTGGATCTACGCCACTGGTGACCGTTGCCTCTACGTCTGCCTGTATATTGGTAGTCAGGCTGTCTGCACGGTGCCGGGAATCTCGGATGAGGTACGGATTGC
Source organism: Caldilineaceae bacterium (assembly GCA_965116185.1). Lineage (GTDB taxonomy): Bacteria > Chloroflexota > Anaerolineae > Caldilineales > Caldilineaceae > Bin34. The sequence continues at coordinate 3,118,706 of OZ220492.1, read as the reverse complement.
GCAGGAAACGGACTATCCCTGGGACGGGGCCGTGCGCCTGACTCTTGAGCTGGCACGTCCTGCCCGCTTCACCCTGGCCCTCCGTGTGCCCGGCTGGCTGTCCGCCCCGGTGCCTGGCAATCTATATGCCTATCCGGATGCCCCGGACACGACCTGGCATGTACACGTGAATAATCAAGCCCTGCTATCCCCAACCGTAGCGGAAGGCTGGCTGCGGCTGGAACGCACCTGGATGCCCGGTGATGTTGTGTCCCTAGTCTGGCCCATGCCGATACGGCAGGTTCAGTGCCGTCCTGAGGTGACCGCCAACCGGGGCCGCTTGGCTCTGATGCGGGGCCCCATCGTGTATTGTGCTGAACAGGTGGACAACACTATCCCTGTATCCGCCCTGACGCTGTCCCCTCAAAGTCAATTGCAGACGATCCAGGCGGCTGATCTGCCCGGCGAGGCCCTAGCGATCACGGCCGTACACGGAACGTCACGGGCAACTCTGATTCCTTATCATCTCTGGGCCCACCGCCAGCCCGGAGCCATGGCTGTCTGGCTGCAGTCTGAAGGTACGTAGTTCCTTTCCTGCATGCCCAGCCTTCCATCCATGGAACGTCACGATTCGTTCCTGGCCTGGCGCGAGCCGGCCTACCAGTTCTATGTACTAGGATGGCTGGTGTCCATGCTAGGTACCCGTATCCAAGCCACGGCTATTGGCTGGGACATCTACCAACAGACCGGCGAAGCACTCGCGCTTGGGGTATCCGGCTTAATCATAGGACTCCCGGCCATGATTTTCGCCCTGCCTGCCGGGTACCTGGGGGACCGGTTCAACCGTGTCTACCTTGTCATGATTTCCCTAGGGGGCATGACTCTGACGTCCATTGGGCTGGCCCTGGCAACCCGGCAGCAAGCTCCCATCAGCGTAATTTATCTGCTGCTGTTCCTGGACGGAGCGGCCATGATGATGGGCCGCCCGGCGCGCGTGGCCCTGCTGCCTATGCTGGTGAGTAAACGAGCCTTCCCCAATGCCGTGACTTGGACCACGGGCATTATGCATTTCACGTCGGTGGCCGGTCCCGCCTTCGGTGGCCTGGTCATCAATATCAATGTGCAGTGGGCCTACTGGACTGCGGCTATCTCTTCGGCCCTGTTCCTACTACTGTTGTATTTTCTGCCTTTCCGACAGGCGGCTCCAGCGTCAACCGGCCTGACACTAGACAGCTTCCTGGCCGGTGTCCGCTTTGTTTTCCGTACCCGTATTGTGCTGGCTATGATCACGTTGGACCTGTTCGCCGTACTCTTTGGGGGTGCGGTGTATCTGCTACCCCTCATCGCGACGGACATCCTGCAGGTAGGCGCACAGGGTTTCGGCTGGTTACGGGCGGCTCCCGCTGTCGGGGCGGTCAGTATGTCCGTATTGCTATTGGTCCTGCCGCCTATGCAACGGGCCGGGCGGGCCCTGCTGGCTAATGTAGCGGCCTTTGGCGCCGTGACCATCGTATTGGGTGTTTCCACCCTGTTCCCACTTTCCTTCGTCATGCTGTTTCTAACCGGGGCTTTTGATAACGTGTCCATGGTGGTGCGGGGCACTCTGCAGCAACTACTCACGCCCAACGAAATGCGTGGTCGGGTGTCCGCCGTGACCTCAGTCTTCGTGAGCGCCTCCAATGAACTGGGCGGCTTCGAATCGGGCCTAGTGGCCCAGTACTTCGGTCCCGTGGTATCAATTGTGAGTGGCGGGATCGGATCCATGCTGGTGGTGGGTCTGGTGTCACTGATGGCACCGGAGCTGCGGCAAATCGGTCGGTTGGACACGATACAACCGGTAACGGAATAGTCTGTAGATAGGGCCTGCCAAGTTGCACCGACCCGTCCTTCTGTGCTACGCTTCCAACGTTGGTGGAAATCCGTCGTGTTTTGGCGCATACGGACCTAGGAGATATAGGAAATCTCTGCGGAATCCATAAAAAGTAATTTGAGAGGAAGGGATTGACTCTCCATGCAGCGTGTGTCTGTCCACAGTCCTGAGGCACCAGTTCCGGCTGGACCCTATGCCCATGCCATCAGGGCAGGTGATTTTGTATTTGTATCGGGCCAGGTGGGCATTGATCCCGCTACCGGACAGCTGGTAGAGGGTCTGGAAGCCCAGGCGCGGCAGGCTTTACTGAACCTACAGACCATTCTACGGGATGCGGATTCGTCCCTAGCCGATGTTGTCAAGACCACCATCTTCATCACGGACATCGCTCATTTTCCCCGCGTCAATGCCGTGTATGGCGACTTCATGGGCGCTGTGCCACCGGCACGCTCCACGATCGGTGTGAGCGCCCTGCCCTTGCAGGCCCTGATCGAGATCGAGGTCATAGCTCTTGTTCATACGTCGCGCTAGCCTTGGCCTCTTAGGTGTAGAGGCGCTCCGTTCCCGCGGGCTGATTCTCCCTGTACGTTCTTTTGCCGGTTTCCCATCCTTGTTCATGGCTCGCAAGCCCTATATGCAGGAGTTATTCCCATTCGCATGTTGTATTCCCATACCCCTACGTTAGTACACCTACCCCCTCCGTTCCGGATGCAGGCGGACACAGGTGGTGAGGCTATCGCCCCGGTTGCCACCACCGAACCCATTCCCGAGGAAGTCATGGCGGAAGTCGCGACGGAAGAAATGCATCTGATGGATGAACTGGATTGGTGTGAGCAGTATGACATTACGGCCCTGAAAGCCGATACCGTAGTAACGGGTACCGTACAGAAAAAGAACTCCCGCAGCTTGGTCCTGGATATCGGCGCCAAGTATGAAGGTGAGATCGAGGGGCGCGAGATTGAACGTCTGGGGGATTCCTACGAGCAGATCGAGGAAGGTCAGACCATTGAGGTGTTCATCTTCCGGACGGACGACAATGGCCAGCCCCGTATCAGCATCATTCGCGCACGCCAGGAAAAAGACTGGCTGCGTGCGGAACAGCTGCTGGCTGACAAGTCGATCGTGTCGGGCAAGGTGGTGGATTACAACCGCGGTGGTGTGCTCGTGGCGATGGGACTGATTCGCGGCTTTATTCCGGCGAGTCATCTCAGCCTGGAAAGCCAGATGCTCCAGGATAAGGAAGCCGGGCCCGCCGAACGCTTTGGGCCGCTGGTGAATATGACGCTGCAGGTGAAGGTCATTGACATTGAGCGGCGGCGGAACCGTCTGATTCTCTCTGAGAAGGAGGCCATGCGCGAACTGAGCAACCAGCGCAAGGAAGCCATCCTGGAAGAACTGCAAGTCGGTGAGACCCGGGAAGGGGTGGTGTCGAGCCTCGCCGAGTTTGGGGCCTTTGTGAACATTGGCGGCGCCGATGGCCTGATCCATGTCAGTGAGCTCAGCTGGTCCATGGTGAATCATCCCTCGGAAGTCCTCACTATGGGTGAGCAGGTCACGGTCAAGATCATTTCCGTAGACAAGGACCGCAAGCGGATTGGCCTGAGTCTGCGCCAGCTCCAGCCACGGCCCTGGGATACGCTGGCGGAGCGCTATAGTGTGGGCGATTTGGTGCGGGCCACGATTACCCGTATCAAGGAGTTCGGTGCTTTCGCCCGTCTGGCGAACGAACCGGTGGAAGGGCTGATTCATATCAGCGAAATGAGTCGTGAGCATGTCGCCAACGCGGCGGACGCCGTCACGGTAGGTGAAGAATACGAGGTGAAGATCATTCGCCTGGACACGGAGCAGCGACGCATGGGACTGTCCATCAAACAAACCGATCTGGATTGGGACCTGGCACCTGACGACGAAGACGAAGAATGAGTAACCAGCACAAGGATGCCATCCTGGAAGAATTGCAAGTCGGCGAGACACGGGAAGGAGTGGTATCCAACCTAGTCAATTTTGGGGCCTTTGTGAACCTTGGCGGTGCCGATGGCTTAATCCACATCAGCGAGCTCAGCTGGTCCACGGTGAATCATCCCTCGGACATTCTGACCATGGGTGAACCGGTCACGGTCAAGATCATTTCCGTAGACAAGGACCGCAAGCGGATTGGCCTGAGTCTGCGCCAGCTCCAGCCGCGGCCCTGGGATACGTTGGCAGAGCGCTATAGTGTGGGTGATTTGGTGCGGGTCACGATTACCCGCATCAAGGAATTCGGCGCTTTCGCTCGTCTAGCGAACGAACCGGTGGAAGGATTGATTCACATCAGTGAAATGCGCGAGCACGTAGCCGACGCGGCCGACGCTGTCACAGTAGGCGAAGAATATGAGGTGAAGATCATTCGCCTGGACACGGAGCAGCAGCGCATAGGACTGTCCATCAAACAAACCGATCCGAATTGAAATCCGGCACCTGACGCAGAATAACCGACAATCGCATGACGTGCTGGTAACGAACCGACCGGATATTGTCCGCTTGGTTCGTTGATGTACCGACGGGAAATACTGCTGATGGGTATCACTCACAGTCCATCCGTAGCCCGCCCGCCCTGTTGTGATCAGGACCGGGTGCTGCCGTTCAAATAGTGAAATCGGATTGGGAAGACCTCAATACCACGGTGGAACTAGCGGAAGCACTATTCGGTCGGAAACCAGGTAGCAGTCACCATAGCCTCACGATGATGGCCTAGGGTAGAGCCTTAGTACCACGGCCCACGAGACGGTGGAAGGCCGGATTGTGGCTTGTGGCGGGTGCACACCGGATGGACACGGTGGATGGCACAAGGTATTGCGTCCGTATTCTTGGTGTGGCTTCAGCGTCCCGCTACAGGGAACCCTGGCTCAGGCCAAGAGTGCGATAGTGCGCTCCTAGTGCTACCGGATGAGGTATATGACAAGGACGCTCCATGCGCAAACGGTCCATCCGTCGTAGTAGGAGAGGGAAGTAGGGAACTAAGTACCGGACTACCGCGTTGGATGTCTGAACTTCCGGTTATGTCCGATTGACAAAGGCAGCGGTACCTTCGTACAATACCTATTAATAGGACCTACCATAGTAATTAGTTAGGCTCGGGCGTGATGTCGTTGTGTAAGAAGGTCATAACCGCATTGACAAACAGTGTAGATGTCCGCATTACCGTCTTGCCTGGCGGATTTCGTGTACCATATGGCTTATGGCCGGGTACCACTGTCGGTGGTGGGTGTCAGGATGTGAGCTCAGCAGACTGGATGTGCACCTGTCGGGGTGGAACGCTGGTATGTCCGTCCTGATAGCCTAACGAACAAACAACAAGGACACTGACAATGGCTGAACGAAGAACCGATCCCTTCAAATTCTTCAGTACGAATGCGCGGCGCGTAATGTCGCTGGCGCATGAAGAGGCAGTGCGCCTGAATCACGCTTATGTTGGGACTGAGCATTTTTTGCTGGGTCTAGTGCGTGTGGAAAAGGGTACGGCTGTTCAGGTATTGCGGAAGCTGGGCGTGGAACCGAAACAGGTGATTCGCGCTGTGGAACACAAGGTAGGACGTGGTGAACGACCACCTAGTGTCAAACCCAAGCTAGCCCCTCGTGTGCGTACGATACTGGAGCACGCTTTCACCCAGGCTCGGGGACTGAACCACCCCAAAATCCGCGTAGCGCATCTGTTATTGGGGCTGATCAGCGAGACCGACAGTGTAGCAGTTCGGGTATTGCTGGATCTGGGGATCAAGATCGAGGACATCAAGTCCCAGACTCAGAGTATTCTGGCTCAGACAGCGACAGCAACCAAGGGCAAGGATGCGGACACCAAGACTCCCCTTACGGATCAGCTGGGCTTTGATCTCACCGCTGCGGCAACGGAAGGCAAGTTGGATCCGGTCGTGGGTCGTACCACGGAAATTGAACGGGTCATTCAGATCCTGAATCGGCGTACCAAGAACAACCCCGCCCTAGTGGGCGAACCGGGTGTCGGCAAAACGGCCATTGTGGAAGGTTTGGCCCAGCGCATCGTGGAAGGAAACGTACCCGAGATCCTGCTGGAAAAACGGGTCGTTATGCTGGACGTGGGCAGTCTGGTGGCCGGCACTATGTACCGGGGGCAGTTTGAAGATCGTCTCAAGAAGGTGATTCAAGAACTGACCCGCGTAGCGGCGATTTTGTTCATTGACGAAATGCATATGCTGGTGGGGGCTGGCGCGGCCGGTGGTAGTGTAGACGCGGCCAATATTCTCAAGCCGGCCCTAGCCCGGGGCCAGCTGCAGATCATTGGGGCCACGACTCACGATGAATACCGGAAGTACATTGAAGAAGATGCGGCTCTGGACCGCCGCTTCCAGTCAGTGAAGGTGGAAGAACCCACAATTGACGAGACCATTGCGATTCTGCAGGGGCTCAAGAATCGCTACGAAGATCACCATCGCCTCGTGATCACCGATGATGCGGTAACCTCCGCCGCCCGCTTAGCCGTTCGGTATGTGCATGACCGCTTCTTACCCGACAAAGCCATTGATCTGATTGACGAGGCCGGCAGCCGGGTACGTATGTACAAGTCGTCCACGGGCTCGCTGCAGAAGACGTACAAGCGGCTCAAGGAAGTGCAGAAACGACGAGAGGAAGCCCTCGCCCAGGAACAGTTTGAGGATGCTTTTGAACTACAGTACCGTGAGACCGAACTCAAGAATCGATTGGAGGAAGTCAGGGCTAGCCGCAATAAAGTATCCAATCTGCCCCAGGTGACGGCGGCCGACATAGCCGAAGTGGTGGCCATGACTACGGGAATTCCGGTCAGTCGCATTGCCGGTGAGGAAAAAACACGGCTGCTCGAAATGGAAGCACATCTCAAGCAGCAGATTGTAGGTCAGGACAATCCCATTGAATTCATCTGTCGGGCCATTCGTCGGGCGCGCACCGGTCTGAAGGATCCCAAACGACCCATTGGCACTTTTCTGCTGCTGGGACCTACCGGCACGGGCAAGACCTATCTGGCACAATGCCTGGCCGAGTACATGTTCGGGAGCAAGGACAACCTGATCCGTCTGGACATGAGCGAATATATGGAACGACATACGGTCAGTCGTCTCATCGGCTCACCGCCCGGCTATGTGGGTTATGGCGAAGGGGGGCAACTGACGGAAGCTATTCGGCACCGCCCCTTCAGTGTCGTCCTGCTGGACGAGATTGAAAAAGCCCACTACGAAGTGTTCAACCTTCTGTTACAGATCATGGAGGATGGCACCCTCACGGATGCTAAGGGGCGGAATGTGACATTCCGCAACGCCATCATCATCATGACCGGCAACATTGCCGCCAACCTGATATTGGGTCACCACCGCCTGGGTTTTGAACTAACCGGTGATGAGACCTCCTTGCAGGAGCGTGAATATACCACCATGCGGGCCCAGGTAATGGAGCAGGTTAAGAAGGAATTCCGCCCGGAATTTATTAACCGCCTGGATAGCTGTCAGGTATTCCGTAACTTAACCCGTGACGAAATTCGGTCGATTGTGGACCTGGAGATGCGTGCCCTGCAGGCCCAGCTGGCCGAGCGGGACATCAAACTGGTCCTGACCGATCTAGCCCGCGACGAACTCGCTACCCAGGGCTACAGCCATGACTACGGCGTGCGTCCGTTGCGCCGTGTGATCCAAGAACAGCTGCAGGATCCCTTGAGTGATGCCCTGCTGATGGATGAATTCACAGATGGAACCACCATTCAGGTAGACTTTCGGACCGTACTGGAAGAAGACGATTCCCTGGAAGGCCGGTTTGTCTTTGACCCGATAGCAGAGGAGCAGGAACCGCCGGATCTGGACACCCTGGATGACAAGGTACTGGCAGCGCCCCTGATCCCGTAACGGGATACTATCCACCACAGAGGGGATATCCGGACCCTGTGCCGATCTGGAGTATCTGCCTGTCTTGGAACGTGTGCCGAGTACCCGGTGGGACACACTCAGGCTATAATTTCGGCACTAGTGCAAGGAAAGTGGCAGTATGGCAGAGAAGGTCGGGTTTATTGGCTTAGGCATCATGGGACGCGGCATGGCCGCGAATTTGCTCAAGCAGGGCTTTACGGTACAGGTCTGGAATCGTACGGCAACGCGGGTTGAGCCCCTGGTGGCCCAAGGTGCCCAAACTGCCACTTCGCCCGCGGCCCTAGCCGCATCTTGCCCCGTCGTCATCACCTGCGTGAGTGATACCCCTGATGTAGAAGCGGTGGTGCTAGGCCCTCAGGGTGTGCAGGAGGGGATTCAACCCGGCGGCCTCCTGATTGACTGTAGCACCATCAGTCCCCAAGTAACCCTGGACATTGCGGCCCAATTGGCGCAGAAGGACGCCCATATGCTGGATGCTCCCATCAGTGGGGGAAGTGAAGGGGCAATCCAAGGGACTCTGAGCATCATGGTAGGGGGTGATCCCGCCCAGTTTGCACGTGCTCTGCCTTATTTCGAAGCCATGGGTTCCACTATTACGCACGTGGGGGACCAAGGTGCAGGGCAGACAGTCAAGCTCGTCAACCAGATCTTAGTAGTGGGCAACTGCGTGGCCATGTGTGAAGCCCTCCTCTTTGCCCAAGCCGGTGGTGTGGATCTGCAGAAGACTTTTGATGCCATCAGTCAGGGGGCGGCGGGCAGTTGGATGTTTACAAATCGGGCCCCGCAAATCATGCAACGGGACTGGTCTCCCGGTTTTATGGTGAGTCTCCAGCAGAAGGATCTACGCCTGGTCTTGGCCGCCGCCGATCTGATCGGTGTTCCGTTGCCGATCACGGCCCAAATTTTCAATTTCTACCGGACACTGGAGGCCCAGGGCTTGGGGGATGAAGGCAATCACGCTCTGATTAAGGCCCTAGAACATCTCGCAGGCTTTGAGGTTGGCACGGCAGACTAACCTGTTCCAGGTATTATCGGACGCAGTCAACGGGCACCGTGTTGCCGACCCATTTGCTATACGGAGGTTCTGCGCTGCATGCATAGAGGTCGGCCACCATACGATGGCTCCAAGTTGGTATCTTGGTGAGTCTGTACCGCATGTCTTGGGTTTACGCTTGCTATACTGCCGATAGTAAGCCCACGGGGACAGTATGTAGGCACGCCTATGTGCCAGGTTCTCTTAGTGGGTTGGCTGTAGAGAAATTAGTCATGGTGCACGGAGCCACCACGACGGAACAAAGATGATATGGGATACGAATAAGCGATGGGCAGGATAGTAGCAATTGTTTTGATTGTGTTGGTTTTGGGAGCCGGAAGCCTGGTTTTCATGCAACGACAGGGATTGGTGGAACTCCCTCTGCCGGGACGTGCGAGCAATGACGAGGGGGAAGCCCCGGCTTTTGAAACCCTGGAACTGTCGCGCGGCTCAATTGCCAGTACCGTAAGCGCGACAGGTAACATTCAACCGGAAGCGGAAGTCTCGCTTGCCTTCGATTCGACGGGACGTGTCAGGCAGGTCATGGTGGCGGAAGGCCAGGCCGTGCGGGAAGGCCAACTGCTGGCTCAGTTGGATGTGGAGGAGTTCCAGCTGGCCCGGGATGAGGCCTTGGTGGGACAGAAAATCGCCCAGGCCAGACTGAACAAGCTACTGAACAATGCTGACGAGGCAGATATAGCCCTCGCCCGCGCCCGCATTGCCCTGGCGCGGGCTCAGATTGCCTCGGCTCAGGCCAATCTGGTGGCACGGCGCACCGAGTACCGGGTCCTCAACGAAGGGATCGCCACCGCGGACCGCCAGGCGCTGGAAGCAGAAGTGGCTCAGATGCAGAGTGCGGTGGAGGAGGCCCGCTTTAATCTGGCGCAGACCAAGGACATTTATCGGGTATCGGACGAAGAGATAGACGCGGCGGAGGAACGCCTCTTCCAGGCCGTGTATCGTGCGAACGCGGCTCAAGCACGCTTGGATTCGGCCATAGCGCCACCCACCGACTCGGAACTCACCGCGGCCCTGTATGGGATTGCCCAAGCCGAAGAGGGGGTGCAGCAGGCTGCCGCCAACCTGCTGGAACAGGAGAATGCGCTGCGTGATTTGGAAGACGGCGCCGATGTGTCAGATATTGACATTGCCCGTTCCGAATTGGAACAGGCGCGCATTAGTTATGAACGGGCTCTACTGAACATCGAAAATGCGCAGTTGCTGGCACCACGTGATGGCATCATCAGTAATGTGAACGTGCGTGTAGGTGAACTGTATACCGGGACATCACCTGCCATGATTCTGGCCGACTTGCAGAGCTATCACATGCAAGTACGGGTTGACGAGATCGACGTGCGGCAGGTGCAACTCAACCAGCAAGTCAAGCTAGTGCTGGATGCCTTGCCGGACTCTGACATATGGGGCCGGGTGACCAAGATTTCGCCAACGGCAGAGGAAATGGGATCCACTATTACCTATGAAGTTGAGATCGTGCCGGATCCCACGGATGCTCCGTTGCGGGACGGTATGAGTGCCACAGCGATCATTACCACGGCCCAGGTGGACAACGTACTGCTCATCCCCAACCGGTTTGTGCGCTTTGACCGTGATCAGAACAAATTCTTCGTGTACAAGGTCATAAACAGCGAGCCGGTATTGGCGGAAATCAGAATTGGTCTCCGCAACGAACGGGAAAGTCAGGTTCTGGCGGGATTGACCGATGCGGATCAGGTGGCGATTTTGTCCATTGATCGCGAACGCCAACTGCGCACGGCGCTATTCGGGGGAAGCTAGGCGGCATTATGTCGGAGCATGACAAGGCATCCACGGATACCGCGCGGGCACCGATTGTTGATATCCGGAACATTACCAAGGAATTCCAGTTGGGCTCAGTCACGGTCAAGGCCCTACAGGGCGTGGATCTACAAGTATACCGGGGCAATTTCGTGGCCATTATGGGACCGAGTGGTAGCGGTAAATCCACCCTGATGAATATTCTGGGGTGTTTGGATACACCCACGACCGGCGCCTATTATCTGGATGGTGAGGATGTTAGCCGGATGGGAGAGCGCAAGCTCGCCAACGTGCGTTGCCGCAAGATTGGCTTTGTCTTTCAGAGCTATAACCTGCTGGCACGTACCACGGCCCTGGCCAATGTAGAGCTACCTCTCGTCTATGCCGGGGTAGGGGGCAAGGAGCGACGGGAACGTGCCCTGTATGCCCTGGAGCAGGTAGATCTAGCCGAGCGGATCCATCACAATCCTAATGAACTGTCGGGCGGTCAGCAACAGCGAGTGGCCATTGCGCGCTCCCTGGTGAACCAACCTTCCATGATTTTGGCGGATGAACCCACGGGCAATCTGGATACCAAGACCAGTCGTGAGATCATGGATCTATTCGCCCAGCTGAACACGGAACACCAACTGACTGTGGTGTTCGTTACCCATGATCCGGAAACGGCCGAATACACACGGCGCACGGTCCATCTCCGGGATGGCTTGATCGAAAGCATCGCCAATCGTCCGGGCAGCCGTGGCGCGGTCGCGATGGCTGATGCGGTGCCAGTGGAAGCCATCGCCATCTCACAGGAGGCAGTTTAGGCATGTGGTTTGCCTCGTGGCGGATTGCTATCAAAGCTTTGTTGAGCAACAAACTACGTAGCCTGCTCACCATGCTCGGCATCATCATTGGCGTGTTCGCGGTCGTGGTGCTGGTGTCGGTAGGCCGGGGCGTGGAAGACTACGTCAATCAGCTCTTTACCCAGGCGGGAACCAATAACCTGTTTGTGATTCCCGGCGGGCTGGATGAAACGGGACGTGTGGGTGATTTGACGGTGGCCGATGCCGAGGCCATCGCAAATCCCTACAATGTCTCGAATGTGGTAGGCGTGGCGCCTGAGCTCTTTGGCAGTGTGATTGCCACACGAGGGCCTGAGAGCCTGGAAGTACAGCTCGCCGGCATTTGGCCGGCCCATACGGAAATTCGTGGTTGGGAGGCTGTCCAAGGCAGCAATTTCGGACAGCAGGACATAGAGAACCGCGCCCGTGTGGCCATCCTGGGACAGGAAACGTACACACGGTTGTATGAGCCGGGTGCGTACCCCATTGGGACTACGATCAAACTGGATGGCAAGACCTTTGAAATCATTGGTGTCATGGAAGACATGAGTGCCGGTTTCTTTGGCAATTTCAACGACAGTGTCTTCATCCCCTTTACAACCATGCAGGATCGCATCGTACGCCGCAAGTCCACGTCAGGCCACTATCTGGCCGATGTCATCGTGGTCAAGATCGCATCCGAAGACCAGATGGGGGAGGCCCAGATCCAGATAGAAGAGCTGCTGGCAGACCGCCATCGTATTGACTATTTCGAAGAAAACGATTTTACGGTTATTAGCCAGGCCGACTTCCTGAGCATCTTTCAGGGTGTAACCAGTGCCCTGACGGTCTTTCTGGGCCTGGTATCGGCCATCAGCTTGCTCGTTGGGGGCATTGGCATCATGAACATCATGCTGGTCAGTGTGACGGAGCGTACCCGGGAAATTGGTCTGCGCAAAGCCATCGGGGCCCGCCGCCATGCCATTCTGTCCCAGTTCATAGTGGAAGCCGTCACATTAGCCCTCGTGGGGGGCTGCATCGGTGTACTCTTGGCCGGTACCAGCATACTGGGCATTAATAGAGCCCTGGAAGGCTTGAATGTCCAACTTGGTATCTTCGCTATCATACTGGGGGGCGGCTTCTGTACGCTCATTGGTCTTGTATTCGGCTTCTATCCTGCCTTCCGGGCCAGTCGGCTCAATCCGATTGAAGCCCTACGCCATGAATGAGCGCGTACCCTGTCCGGAAGGACGGAGGCCACGTGGGCGCCTGGGTGTGCTGATGCTGTGTGGTTGGCTGTTGCTGGCGTGTAGCGGTGGCGCTCCCGCGGAACCGACACCACTGCCGGCTGATGCCGTGATCCCCGATCAACCCACTGTTGTGTTTCCGACTTTTACGCCCATCCAGGATGCTCCCACGCTGACTCCTTCACCGGTAGCAGCCACCGACCCGACACCGACCTGGACACCGTTTGACCTACCTACCCTGGACACATCCTATATCGTGCAGGATGCTCTCGCTATTCCTCAGCAGGTTGTGGTTCTCCACGCAGCCCCCAATGGTGAGGTGATCGGCAACGTGCCAAGCGATCAGATCTTGACTGCTGTCGCCCGTTCCCAGGATGGTGAGTGGCTGGCGGTGTATACGCAGGACAACCAGTCAGGTTGGGTTACCCTGGAAGGGATTCATCTGTACGGAGGCGACGCCCTGCCGATCATGGACACTATCCCGCCCCGGGCAGACATACCGGTAGCGATAACCCGTTTCCCGGCGGATCCCCAGGCGCAGGCCATTGGTCTCGTCACGGGGGACGGTTTGCGCATACGGAGTGCGCCCACCACCGAAGGGAATGTACTAGGCAATCTGACCCGTGATACGGAAATTTCGGTGCTGGGCCGGAACGATACCGGATTGTGGCTTAAGATTTCGCTGTGGGGCACACCCGTCAGTAGCGTGACGGTGGACACGGGATGGGTGTTTGCTCAGTATGTGCAGCTGGATCAGGATGTGAACGTCCTGCCCGTTACGGACTGACTGCCGGCTAGCCTGTCCGTCGTGCCGCGTCAGCTTTAGGTACGATCTGACGCAGTCGGGGTACCCTATGCTACGATTTCCCACAGGAGACTTCTTTTTCCCGTATCAGGAGTAATAAAACCTATGTTGGCGCAAGAGCAGATTGATTTTTTCCAGGAAAATGGCTTTCTCCGTATACCGGAGGTGTTCACGGCTGCGGAAACCGCTACGCTGTCAACGGAAATGGACCGCCTGGTGGAGGATTGGGCCTTTACTAGTCCCGGCTGGTCGGGTCCCTGGCGTCTGGCCTATATGGATCCGGAGACGGAGAAGAAATCCAAGCTGACGGCTATGCACGATCTGCATTTCTATTCGGATGCCTGGATGCGCGCGGTCACCCAGCCCAAGCTGACGGCCTGCGTTGCGGATCTGATTGGCCCTCGTGTGGAACTACATCACTCCACTCTGCACATCAAACCGCCGCAGACCGGACACCCCTTCCCCATGCATCAGGATAATCCCTTCTACCGGCACGAAAATGGCCGCTTTGTGGACGTATTGGTGCACCTGGACGACACCTCCCACGAGAATGGAGAGATTCGTTTTCTGGCCGGTTCCCACCAACAGGGTTATCTGGAGCACATCACCCAACTGGCAGACGGCACTGCCTGCACGCCCCATCTGCCCACGGAGCAATACAGCCTAGAGGATACCGTGCCGGTACCGGCCCAGGCGGGCGATGTCGTAGTGTTCAGCATTAATACGGTGCATGGTTCCTACATCAATCAGACCACGCGTCCACGCCGTCTTGTCCGTGTTGGGTATCGCGATCCCGATAACCGGCAACTAGCAGGGCAGAGTGTGGGGCGCCCCGGTTTGATGGTCCAGGGCTACCGGATGCGGCGAGAAGGTATGGAACTGTTTTCGATCGACGGACCGGCTCCTGCTCCCTGATTCTTACCGCTTCACCTCTTTGCCGGGCGTTAGGGCAGCGAGGATTTGGATAGGAAGGTGACCAAGAGGGGCTGGTGACGCTCCAGCCTCTTTATAATAGTCTGTCAGGTCAATATATGGGTGGCCAGCACGCGCTGCAGATCCATGGCGTCTACCTTCCGGCCTAGATCCTTGGTGATGGGCTGCGATTCGCTGCCTACCCAGATCTTCAAATCCGCGTCCATGTCCAGACGCCCGGCTGTCTCCAAGCTAAATTTGGTGATTTTCCCGTAGGGAATAGTGAGAAATTCTTGCTTTTTGCCGGTTATACCCTGCTTATCCACCATAAGCAGCCGCTTGTTGGTGAAAATGATAATGTCCCGGATCACCTTAAACCCGATTTCAAACGCTTCGCCTTCTACCAGTAGTTTGCCGTAATTCTTATCCAAGGTTGTGGCATCAACGGCCGCTGCGTTCCCCAACATGCGTGCGATCATAGCTTCTTGCTCCGTTAGGTTGGTCCGTCCATATTGACGTCCAAGTCGGGATGGAAGAAAAATTCGTGCTGATGGAGCCGGGAATTACCGGGCGGACGCGTTAAGGTGAGAGAGACAGGCGATAGCGCGGCCCGTACTAGGGCACGATTGAAAGCCCCCACATGTTCATGGGTCAGATACGTATCCAGAGGCATCCAGATGCAGTGATCGATTTCGCGATCATCCTTAACGATAGCCAGGGATAGCGGTGCGAGACGGCACACCATATAAATGTCCGACTTGCCAAAGCGGTAGCCGTGCCAGTGGCGGAAGGCCACTAGGTGCTGGAACGTGGTGGTCACACCCGTCTCTTCCTTCACCTCACGAATGACCGCATCCACTAGATTTTCGCCGGGATGCAAGGCACCGCCGGGCAATTTCCAGTGTGGACGACTGCGATCACCCCGAAACCGTTCGCTCACCACCAGCAGATTCTTCTCCTCATCGATCACTACTCCACCTGCTCCGATGTAATGGGTGGCATAGTGTGGGATGAACGTATTGGGCTCCAGGGCCCGGGTCAGCATAAGATAGTCGGTCTGGCTGTGATGGAACTCAAAGCCGTGTTGGACTGCGATCGGGATCAGGGCCGCCTTCGGCAACGGGATCTTGAGCCAGACCAGTCGGATGTCCGCATCTGCCCACTCAGCCAGAGCCTGCGGGAGGATGGCGGCAAAGAGCCGATCATCCGTCGTCAGCTGCTCCGGATCGATTTCAAAGCCCCGGAAAGGATTCACGGTGCCGGCGATGATCATGGTGCTTCCGGATCTGCGTGTGTGACGGTAGGGGACGGAAAGAAGAACTCATGCATCTCAGGTCGTAGAGAGCCGGGCATCCGGGTAATGGCCAGTGTGGCCGACGCTACGGCGGCTTTGACGATGGCCCGATTGAAATCGGCGACAAAGGGGCTGGTGAAATAGTCCTGCAGCGGCATCCAGACGCAGTCATCAATTTCCTCACAGCAGAGCTGAATGTCATGATTTAGAGGACGCAGACGACATACCATGTACATGCCGGACAAGCCAAACAAATACGTATGCCCATGCCAGAGCGCAACCAGATGCTGGAACTCGGTATCAATGCCGGTTTCTTCCCGTACTTCCCGGATGACGCCATCCTGAAGATGCTCGCCCGGTTCCAGCAGGCCGCCTGGCATTTTCCAGAAAGGTTGATCCCGGTTACGGCGGTAGCGTTCATTCACAACGAGCACCCGCGCAGCGTCATCAATGACGACTCCCCCGGCCCCAATGTAATGGGTGGCATAGTTTGGAATGAAGGCGCCGGGTTTCAAGGCGCAGGTAAGCATAGTGTACGGTTGTTGACTGTGGTGGAATACAAAACCATATTCCACCGCAATGGGGATAATGTACGCCTTGGTGGGGGGGACCTGGAGCCAAACCAGACTCAGTTCCTGCTGACGCCACTGCTCTAAGGCAGTGGGCAGGACCTGGCGGAACGCCGCGGCACTGTCGGGCAGTCGATCCGGATCGACCTCAAACCCGTTGAACGCATTGATTTGGCCCTGGAGCATGCGCTCTTTGTCCTTGCCTAAGGGCACACCCTACTTAGCGGTGTGCACTGAACAGTTCTTTGGCATGCACACCGCTCCGGATACGCCATTCGCGCAATTCGTTGAGCAACTGTTGTCGGATGCCCTGGGCGGCGGGTGCATCCCAGAGATTGTGTGTTTCCTCAGGATCCTGGCTGAGATCGAAAAGCTGACCGTAGGGCGCGTCCACGAAATGCACCAATTTCCAGCGCGTGTTGCGCACCATGGTCATGAAGGCCGTACCCTGCAATATGCCGTCCCTGCCGTGTTCTGCGAAAACGTGCGTGCGGCCTGTCCAGGGCTGGCCTTGCAAAGCAGGCAGCAGGGATTGGGCTTCCATGCGAGGATTAGGCACTAGCTCGGCCATTTCCAGAATCGTGGGCCCGATATCCATATGCTGGCATAGACCGTCCAACTGCCGGCCGCCGGCAATGCGTCCCGGCGCCCACACAATCAGGGGCATGCGCGTAATGACATCATACATGGTCCATTTCTGACTGTGTCCGTGATCACCTAGACAGTCCCCATGGTCCGACGTGAAAATCACTACCGCGTTGTCTAGGTAGCCATTGCGGTCCAGCGCCTGTAGGACTTGACCTATGGCATGGTCAATCATGGTGACATTAGCCAGATAATAGGCGCGCTGACGGTGACGCAGGGCATGTGGTGCATCCACAATGTGCACCACGGAATCGTGATCCACCTCGGTGTTGTGTTGGCGCATAGTTTGTAGGGGTGGCGGCTGACCGTCCAGGTCTTGGGGCGTCACTGCCGCTAGCGGCAAATCCTTCTCCATGTAAGGAGCGGCGTAAGCCGGAATAGGATCGTAGGGCGGGTGGGGCCCAGGAAAGCCAATCTCCATAAACAGAGGCTTCACAGGAGCCGGCTTACTGTCCAGCCACCAGGTGGCTAGATTGCCTACGAACATGTCGGCATGCATATCGTCCGGTAGTTCCCATTCAAACGCACCCAGTCGTTCCGTGTAATCCGGGCGCTGCCGGTAGAGAACGCGCTGCTGTTTGGTCAAGCCCCGGGTATGCAGTGCCTTGTCCCATTCGTCAAAGTAGTAGCGTTCCTCCAGAAATCGATCCTTGTTTTCAACCACATACCGTTCGTGGAACCCTAGGGGGGTGTTATACGGATAGGTATGCATCTTGCCGATGTTGATGCAGTTGTAGCCGCCGGTGGCCAGGTCTTCTACCCAGCTGTGACGCCAGCGATCGGCGTTGCGGTAGATACCGGTAGTATGCGGAAAGTGACCCGTAAAGAGACTCGCACGCGAAGGGGCACAAGAAGGTGCGGTGATGAAACTGTGGGTAAAAGTCACTCCTTCATGAACGAGACGATCCAGGTGGGGTGTGTCCATAAAGGGAAAGCCCAAGGCCGCGATGGTGTCGTACCGCTGTTGGTCAGTGATGATCAGAATGATATGGGGACGAGAGTCAGAAGACATACTCACTTTGACTACTACCTGGAAGACGCGGTGAGAGCTGGGCAGCCGGTGCCGTCTCAGCCATACGTAAGAATACCCTACCCAAGTACACAAAGGTTAGACAGCGTAGACCATACGCACCGGGATGTTGTGTACTGCTTGCGCATAACCTCGGCGTCTAGATTCCGAGGCTACAGTTCTCAGCGTAGCACAATTCCCCCTTATCATAGTCGGCACCGCACGTGCCTGTGATGTCGGTGGGCAAACAGAATGCGGCCCTGCCGTGGCGTTCTCATTTGGGCGTTCGGAGGGGGTGCGGTAGCATCGGATTGAGACCGGTATGGCCCGGTGGACGCAGTCCCGTCAAGGAATCCATGCAGAACTTTGATGCCATTGAGCTGGAGATTTTGTGGCAACGTCTGATCAGTATTCTGAACGAAGTGGATCAGATTATTGTGCGCACCACGTTCTCCACGATCCTCAGTGAAGGGCGTGATTTTGCCTGCATCCTGACAGATCGGCATGGGGCATCGCTCTGCCAGTCCGTATGGAGCTCACCCAGTTTCTGTGTAGTTCTCCCCCGGACCGCGCGTGCTCTCCTGCACTGTTTCCCGGTCCATGACCTACAGCCGGGCGATGTATTGGCAACCAACGATCCATGGCAGGGCACCGGCCATCTGCCCGATTACATTCTCCTCATGCCGGTCTTTAGGGCGGGTCAGGTTATTGCCTATATCGGCACTGTATCCCACATGTCCGATGTCGGCGGTCATCCTAATGAAATTGAGGGCTCCGACGTATTCGCAGAAGGGTTGCGGATGATGCCCTTCAAGCTTTTTGAACGCGGCCGGGAGAATGACCTGGCCTTTGCCTTGATCGGGGCCAATTGCCGCGTACCCGATCTGCTATTGGGTGATTTGCGTGCTATGGTCGGTGCCGCCCAGATCGGGGCACAGCGGATCAACGAATTCCTGGATGACTATGGTATGCCACATCTGGATGACCTGACGCAGACGATCCTGACTCGGTCCGAGCAATTGATGCGGGCTCGGATCGCAGCGTTGCCAGACGGTTGCTATCGGCACGAACTGGAAATTGACGGTTACCTGGAGCGCGTTTGGCTACGTACCCAGGTAACTGTGAGGGGTGATGCCATTGCAGTGGATTTCCTAGGCACCACTGCCCAGACGGAAGCCGCAGCTATCAATGCTTCGTACAACACCACGTACGCCACCGTGGTCTTTCCTTTCAAGTGTGCCCTCGTACCCGACATACCCAATAACGAAGGTCTTTTTCGGCCTATTACCGTCAATCCGCCTGTTGGCTCCATCCTAAATGCTCGTTTCCCGGCAGCGGTCAAGGCTAGGGCCAAGACTACCAATAACTTGAATCAGTGCATTTTTGGGGCTCTTTACGCTATTTTCGGGGACCGTGTCCAAGCCGCCAACGGGGGTATCTGGCCCTTTGTGCTGTCAGGCGCGGAAGAACCGTACGGAAATTATCTGGTGGATATGCTGCCCCATGGTGGACGCGGTGGCCAGCCGACTTTGGATGGAATGCTGCCGGTGGCATGGCCCAACAATTCCACGATCACACCCTGCGAAGTCATGGAAACGAAAGCTCCGCTCCGCTTCTGGACCAAGCAGCTGTGGACCGACAGCGCCGGTGTTGGTCAGCACAGAGGTGGGCTAGGCCAGGTCATTGTCTTTGAGCATGTGGGCAAGCAACCCATGATGTTCAACCTGACCCCGGATCGCGTGGCCACTGTGCCACCCGGTCTGGCGGGCGGTGGGCCGGGCATCGGGGGCCAAGTACGCATCAATCAGGAGCCTGTGGAACGTTTTCCGCCTATTCTGCTGCAACCGGGCGACGTGGTAGAACTGTACATCGGGGGTGGAGGAGGCTATGGCGCAGCCCGCCGGCGTCCCCGTCACCTGATTGCCCAGGATGTGGATCAGGGTTATGTATCACCTGAACAGGCCCGTATCCAATACGATTTTGAGGTACCTAAGGTCTGACTGTACACAACTACCCGCGCACGGTTGCAGCCGTGTGAGCAGAGCCGTTGCGTGGACAGGGTCGGCGGCCAAGTACAGGAATCCGCCCCACTATGGAGTACCTAAGGAGGTGAAGCTTACTTATGCAACGACCTAATATCTTGATCCTTTATACGGATCAGCAACGCTGGGATGGTCTGGGGGCCAATGGCAACCGGGACATTCTAACACCTCATCTGGATCAGTTGGCTGCCGAGAGCAGCAACTTTGACCATTATTTCGTACAGAATCCGGTCTGCATGCCCAGCCGCATCAGCTTTCTAACAGGCCAGTATCCGGGTACGCTGGGTATTACCCATATGGGCGTCCCGGTGCCGGAAGCAACCCTCACGCTGCCGCGTATGCTGGGTCCTCAGGGCTATACGTGTGCCAACATAGGCAAACTGCATTTTCTCCCGCATGCCAATCGGGACCACCGGCATGTACATCCTACCTATGGCTTCGATCATCTGGAGATTTCCGATGAACCCGGGTCCTACGAAGATGCCTATCGGGCCTGGGTGCGGCGTAAGGATCCCGCACAGCTGCCTCATATTAGTCTGGGGTTGCCGCCCACGGCGCGTATCTGGCATCAGACCATGCGGTTGACCGATCCGGTACCGCACCCAACTACCTGGGATCGCCAGACCACGCGCGATGCTATTCCCTTTGCCGGCACCGACGAAGTGTCCCATACGGCTTTTGTGGCGGAACAAACTATTGAATATCTGCGCCAGGCCCGGGAAGCATGTCAGCCTTTCCTATGCATTGCGGGTTTCTACAGCCCTCATGAGCCTTGGGTTGCCCCCCAGCGTTTCCTTGATCTATACGATCGTCGGGATCTGTCCATTGCGGCGTATCCGCCGGAAGCTGCGGCACAAGCCGCGGATCCCCAGTTTCAGGCAGAGCAGCTACGCACCGCGCGGCATGGATATTACGCCATGATCTCGGAAGTTGACTTTCATGTAGGAACCATTTTGCAGACTTTGGCGGATCTGAATCTGGAAGAGGAGACCATCGTAGTGTTTACCTCTGACCATGGCGAATGGCTCGGCGAATATTTCAAGTGGGGTAAAGGCTATCCCGGCGAAGACGTTGTCAGCCGGGTGCCTCTACTCATACGGATTCCAGGCCAGCACAGCGGCCAGCGGATCAGTCGTATCGTTGAGGGAGTGGATGTGGTGCCTACGCTGCTGGAACTGGCAGGATGCCAGATACCCCCTCCGGTGCAGGGTCATTCCCTACTACCACTCATCCATGGGGAAGCCCATGGCGGTAAAAATGATGCTCTCATGGAAATGAGGGGTTGGAAGAGCGTGCGTAATCAGTGCTATCGGTATGTCATGCACGCTAATGGCCGGGAATGCCTATGGGATCTGGAAGCGGAGTTTGGCCAATACCGAGATGTAGCGGGACAAGCCGCCTACCGGGCTGATTTGGCGGCCATGCGGGCCCGTTTGGTGCAGCGGGTGATCCGTACTGAGAGTCCCCAGGAGCGAAGCTGGACCTACTGATATGTCTCTACATCCCAATATCATTTACATCATGGCGGATGACATGGGGTGGGGCGACGTGGAGTGCTACAATCCTGCCTCCCGTATCCCTACGCCGCATATGAATCGCCTGGCCCGGGAAGGCATCCGCTTCACCGACGCTCATGCGCCCGCCGCAGTCTGCACACCCACCCGGTATGGAGTTCTCACGGGGCGTTTCTGCTGGCGTTCCCATCTCCGGAGCAATGTGCTGTACGGTTATGAACCACCCCTGATCGAGCCAACACGGCGAACGGTGGCCCAGATGCTACAAGAGGTTGGCTACCATACGGCGGCTATTGGTAAATGGCATCTGGGCTTAGGCTATACCACAAAACCCGGCTGCTTTTTCGATTTTAACCGTGTTTTACCCTGGCACAACGCGACCCGGGCGATGGAGGAGCTGGTGGATTTCACCCAACCCCTCATTGGTGGTCCGACCGCTCTGGGGTTTGATTACTTCTTCGGGACATCCGGTTGTCCTACATGCCAGCCTCCCTATGGTTTCATTGAGAACGAGCACTTCCTTACAATTCCCTCTCTGTACCACGACGATCCGGTCTATACCGGACGCCCCGGCATGATGGTACCGGGGTGGCGGCACCGGGACGCGGATCCTCGGATCACCCAGGAGGCGGTACGGTACATCCGGGAACGGGCCGCACAGGATCAACCTTTCTTTCTCTACTTGACTGCCGATGCACCGCATGAACCTTGTACGCGGGCCGACGTACCGGAGTTCGCGCGCGATCAGTCAGGCGCGGGACCACGCGGCGATCTGGTTTGGCTGTACGACTGGATGGTGGGACAGGTGCTGGACGTGCTGGACGAGACCGGGCTGGTAGACAACACGCTGGTCATGGTCACCAGCGATAATGGTGCTTTACCGGGTGATCGACAACCGGGAGGTACCGGGATGGACGCCTACGCGACCTATGGTCATAGGCCATCGGCTGATTGGCGTGGCTATAAAGCCCACATCTGGGAAGGAGGTCACCGGGAACCCCTGATCGCCCGTTGGCCCGGTACCATCCCTGCCAACACGGTCAGTAATGCCTTGGTATCACTCGTGGATTTCATGGCTACCTGCGCCGCTATCACAGGCCAAGAACTAACGCCTGACTGTGCGGAAGACAGCGTGAGTCTGCTTACAGTCCTGACCGATCCCGACGCCCTGGTGCGCACCGACCTGGTTCATCATTCCCAGACCGGTGTTTTTTCCCTGCGGGCGGATGCCTGGAAGGTCATATTTGAGACACAGGGATCGGGTGGCTGGGCCCCACCGTCCGGTACTGCACCCGATCCTTTGTCTCCGGGCCAGCTCTATCATATGGTGGACGACCCGGGCGAAGAACACAACCTGTGGGACGAGCGTGCCGATATCGTAGCGGATCTATCAGACCTGATGGTGCATTATCGCCAGACAGGGCGCACGGTTGCCCGTTGAGGAATCCTACCGGCTGCCTGTTAGTGATCTTGCTGGGATGACCGGAGATCGCCAGGCCCTATATCCCAGTCAAAGACATGTACACTCTATACGCATCACCTAAGGGGACTAGGTAACGGTGGTGCCCTCACCGTTACCTAGATGGTAGATGCCCAAGCGTCCTGGCGGAGGCTGCGGGGTGTGGGTGACGATGGCATCCACATCCTGAGCTGTGGCAATACCCGCGACCAGGAGAGAGACCACTGCCCGTGTGGAATTTGGGCAATGCGCATGTCTCTGTGGCCATAGGATGTTCTTTTGGGCGTGCATGCAGTAACATATGCGGTGGTGAACTTATCGCCCCAATTGTGTGTAAGCGACGAAGCATCCATGAATCCGGATCTGGCCCATCTTTCCTACCATCTCGTTACACTGGGATGTCCCAAGAATGAAACCGACAGCAGTGGTATGGATGCCCTGCTGCAGAAAGCGCACTTGGAGGCGCAGGCCCAGCCTGAAGAGGCGGATGTCATCATCGTGAACACCTGTGGCTTTCTGCAGGAGGCCATCCAGGAATCCCTCACTGTGCTGCAAACGCAGGCGGCCCATAAAAGACACGATCAGACACTCATCGCCGCCGGGTGTCTGGCCCAGCGTCAGGGAGATCTGATTTTGCAGACCGTGCCTGAAGTGGATGGTCTGCTCGGTACGCGGCGTTGGATGGACATCGTGCCGCTGGTACGTGCGCTGCGTACCGGTCCCCGGCGGCGGCGGCAGGCAGCCTATACGCTACTGGGCGATCCGACTCCCGAAGAACCAGCGCTGGCGCGCACGGTCACGGGAGGCAGTGCCTATCTCAAGATTGCGGATGGCTGCAATGCTCCCTGTGCATTTTGTACCATCCCTTCTTTTAAGGGCAAGCTGCGTAGCCGTCCCGTGGATGCCGTGCTGGCGGAAGCTCAGCAGCTAGTGCGCGCTGGCGCCCGGGAGCTGATTGTGGTAGCACAGGATACGACTGACTACGGGCGCGATCGCAATGAACCGGACGGGCTAGCCCATCTCTTGCGCACACTCTGCCGGTGCAGTGGTGCTGATCTGCAGTGGCTCCGGCTCATGTACGCCTATCCGGGGCATGTCACGCCCACCCTGATTGAAACCATGGCGCGGGAAGAAATAATCATTCCCTATCTGGACATTCCGCTTCAGCATGGTGATCCGGCTACACTCCGGCGCATGCGGCGCCCTAGTCGTCTAGACATGGTGTTTGAGCACATCACCCAGCTCCGGGCTGCCATGCCGGACATCGCGCTGCGCACTACCTTCATTGTGGGCTTTCCGGGCGAAACCGAAACCGAATTTGCCAACCTACTGCAGTTCGTTAACGACATTCAGTTCGATCGGGTAGGTGCTTTCCAGTTCAGTCCGGAACCGGATACACCCAGTTATACGTTACCGAATCCGGTGGCGGATGCCGTCAAGGAAGAGCGCTGGCATCAACTGATGGCCTGCCAACAATCCATCAGCCTGGCGCGGAATCAGGCTCAGATCGGACGCCGGCTTGAGGTTCTGATTGAGGGTACCGGCATGGACGAAAACAGCGGCACGGTCCTAGTCGGACGCAGCTACCGCGATGCACCGGAAGTGGACGGGCTGGTTCTCATTCCGGATGCACCCGACACGGAGTCCGGGTCCATGGTGTCGGTGCACATTACCGGGGCACTGCCCTACGACCTTGTGGGTGAGGTCCTGACACCTCTAACCTTTACGACGGGGCCGTCATAGAACTCAGGATACGGGACGCCACGGGACGTCAATCGTGTCCACGTCCTCTTCTTCCTCGCGGGTGTTGGGGATGGCGCCATATGTAGCTTCCGCCACGGCCTCCCGAGGGGAGAGTCGAATCATCAACTGGGGAAAGACCAGTAACAGTAGTACTAGATCGTCAAAGGGCAAACCCGGTAGTAGATCGAGCGGAGAAAAGTAGTAGATCAAGGTTAGTATCGGTAGCAAGGTCTTGACCCAGGGAGACACCGATGGATTACTCATCAATCGCCAGGCAATACCAATATTGCGTACAATACCGGGTAGAAATCCCAAGGGAATCCGATTCATGTCTCTCTTGCCTCACGGTTCCTGTCTATAGTCACGGTATATAAAAAACAGTTGCAGTTTACGCCCAGACAAAGTCTGAAGACCCTGTAAGGGTCATCCGCCTGGATTATGCCCACCACGTTGCAAATGCTCAAAGGGCACACGCCCAAACTCCTTGAGGTCATCAGCGAAAATCGCAGTGCCGGTGTGGAGCTGCTGGACAGCCGTGCCGAATTTGAAAGACTGCTGGCCGCCGAATTGATCAGCCCCGCATCTGTACAGAACGCGTATGAAGAACTGGCGGACAACACGGAAGTGCAACAAGCCATGGACACGTTAGTGGCCGTCAACGGTAGTATGCCCCAGGATCAGTTTACAAGGCGGTTTGGGGAACTGGAAATTATGGGAGATACCCGTCTGATGGAAACGGAACGTTGGCTGACCCCCCAGTCAGTCAGCGAAGTGCTTTATTATAACGGCCTGATCGGGCGTGGGTTTGAGGGAATTGGCCCGGAAGCCTATCCCATTATCTATATGCCTGCCGAGATTGTAGACCAGCTACCGCGTCCAGCCCGGACAGACGATCAGACCCGCCTCCGGGTTGAACCTACCTCGTCACCGTCCCAAGACCAGCTGCAGGACATGACCGGCTATATGCTCAGCGATCTCGGTTCCGTGATCGGGGTCGTGTATCAGGAACCGCTGTATCTAGTGGACAACACGCTGCGCCCGGAAGACGAGCAGCGCCTGTCGGAACGATTGCTCGCTTTGCCTGATACCCCTGCCCTGGAAGTGCGCAAGAGATTGTTACTGCACATTGCCGGAGGTCTCGGTTTGTTCAAGCGGGAGACGGACAAGGCCGGTGAGGAACGGTTAGCGCTGAATCACAACCGCGTCCGGGCGTTTCTGGATCTGGATCGACATGCGCAAGGTACGCGCATGTGGAATGTCTGGCAAGGGTCTCAGAAGTGGAATGATCTCGGTATGCTGCCGGTGCTGGATTTCCACAATACGGAACGCTGGCAAAATCATCCGGCCACCGCACGCGCGGCTTTGCTGGATCTGTGCCGGGACCTGGCCCTCGGGCAGTGGTATCGGGTGGAGGCCATTGTGGCCGCCGTTTATGAGCAGGCACCGGATTTTCAACGTTCCGGCAGCAGCTATGACCAATGGTATATTCGGCACACCGAGCAACAGGCTTTCGCCCGGGGCTTTGCGCATTGGGATTGGGTTGAAGGAGAATTGGTGCGCTTCCTGCTGCAACACACCTTACATTGGTTGGATGCCCTGCGCCTGGCCCGGCTAGCGGATGACACGTGGGTTGTGGCCTTGACCCGGGCAGGCGCCATATGGTTGGGGCATGATCTGGAGCCTGAAGGACGCGACGACCAGCCCCGGATCACAATGGACGAACACTACCGGCTGCATTTGCCGCTGTCTCTACCGCTAAAGCTGCGCTTCCGCATTGAGCGCTTTGCCATGTGGCAGGCAAGTGGTACGGAATATGTGTACCAGATCAACCAGCGTAGCCTGGAGCGCGCGTTCCAGGAAGGACTGACCCCGGACCGCATCGTGAAGGCACTGCGGGACATGAGTGGACTAGTACCTCAATCCATGGCAAGAGCCATGCAGAAATTTGCGCTTACGCTTAAAGTGAAGTGAAAGGTCGGCACCTTATCCGGCCCCACCCGACAAGCTAGAGAGCCCCACTCTGACCTAACCGCTCCGGGGTTTTGTCGGTGCCGGACCTGGGATCCGCTCATCGCGGTCTCACGCCGCATAAGCACTGTGCCGACAGGATCCTACCGGGGGGATGCGTGTCCGTCTCTTGTCGGGGTTATTGGTCGCCGGAGGTAGACGTGGCCTCCTGTAGCGCACAGTCGTGTTAGGATAACCGGCCTGGCGCTTTGACGGTAGATGGTTTTATATGCTATGCTATCAATATGGATATAAAGTTTGCCATGGTTGTTCCTGTACGCAGGAGGTCAAGTCGACAGTAACCAGCTATTTGTCTGGCAGGGCCTTGTACGCAGGTGTCATAGCCGTTTGTGCTCTCCGGACCGGAGAGCTTTTTTTATGCCCAAAGTAATTCATTGCAGTGAGAAGGTAGGCCATGATCAGTGTAGGCATCGCGGGAGCGACAGGGTATACAGGCTACGAGCTCATGCGTTTACTGGAGCGACATCCCCATACGGAACCGGTTTGGCTCACCAGTGAACAGAGTGCCGGGAAGCAATACAGTGATGTGTATCCCGGTCCCTGGGATACGACGCTGATCACACTTGAGGCTGCGTTGGAACGGGCCGACGAGGTGGATGTGGTATTTTTGGCTTTGCCCCACGCCCAGTCCGTGCAACCGGTACGGGCCTTCCACGATACCGGTGTCACGGTGATCGATTTGAGCGCAGACTATCGCCTCCGTGATCCGGCGCGGTACGCTCACTGGTATGGTCTGGACCATGGTGCACCGGATCTGCTGGAGCGAGCCGTGTACGGGCTGTGCGAAGTGTATCGCACCGACATTGCAGGGGCGCGCTTGATCGCCAATCCAGGCTGTTATCCCACGTCGGTGAATCTGGCTCTGTACCCCTTAGCCAAGGCGGGATGGCTACAGCCACGTATCATTGTGGATAGCAAAAGCGGGGTCAGTGGGGCCGGTCGTAAACCCAAACTGGCCTATCACTACGTAGAGGTTAATGAAAACATCAGCCCCTACAATGTGGGATACCGCCATCGGCACATTGCGGAAATGGAGCAGGTGCTGGGACAGGTCGGTACTACCCGGGCGAACTACACTTTCACGTTCGTGCCACACCTGGCGCCCTTCTCGCAAGGTATTCTGAGTACTCTCTACGTTTCTGTCACGCCGGATGTTCGGGAAGCGGATATACGGGCCCTGTACGCGGAAACGTACGCAGACGAGTTTTTCATTCAGCTGCTGCCGCCCGGCAGTCAAGCCTCGGTGCGGCACGTAGCCCATACCAATCACTGTGCCATTAGTATCACGGCGGTGGATCCTGACCGGCCAACTGGCACGGACTACGTGATCGTGGCTAGTATTGACAACCTGGTCAAGGGGGCTAGTGGGCAGGCTATACAGAACATGAACATCGCCCTGGGCTATACGGAGACGGCCGGGCTGTGCTAAGAGACTGGAGCTATCCCGTAGACAGATTGTGCTGTGTCATTCACGCCGGAGTCCCAAAGTTATGACTGAGACTGCTAGCCCCGGCTCCGTCGTCGTCAAGATTGGCGGCGGTGAACTGGATGATCCTGCCTTTGTGTCCACATTGGTGCAGGCGATCAAAACCCTGTGGCATGCGGGCCAACGTGTCGTAGTGGTGCATGGTGGCGGCAAAACCATCGCTACCTACCAGCAGGCCTTGGGCCTGGAAACCCGTTTCCTGGATGGCTTGCGGGTGACTCCCGAAGAAAGTCTGATCGTGGCGGAGATGGTGCTGAGCGGCCTGCTCAACAAGCGTTTGGTCCGTGCTTTGGTTGCCGCCGATCTACATGGCGTAGGGATAAGCGGTGTGGATGACGGTACGGTGCGTGTCCGGCCCATGACGCATCCGGCCGGGGATCTGGGGCGCGTAGGGGAAATCGTCACTGTGGATACCGCTCTTGTCACTCTGCTACTAGACCAAGGGCGCATTCCGGTCATCAGTCCCATTTCTCTGGGTCTTGCCGATGGCCTCCATTACAATGTCAATGCCGATCATGTGGCCATGGCGCTAGCAGCGGCCGTGTGTGCCACACGGCTTTTTCTGGTTACGGATGTGCCCGGTGTCCAGATCGCAGGCCGTCCGGTCCGGGCCATGACCGCGGAGCAGGCAGAGACCTGGATCCGGGAAGGCCATATTCAGGACGGTATGATCCCTAAAGTGCGCAGTGCCATACAGGCCGTGGCCCAAGGTGTGGCGCAAGCGGTTATCACCAATCTGGAAGGAGTTAGGTTAGGCCGGGGGACCGGCGTACTCCACTCCGCGCAGATCCAGCATGACAAGGCTTAACATGATGGTCCCCACCGTTTCGCTACAAGGACAAAATGCCTTGATCACCGGCGCCGGCCGTGGCATTGGCCGCGCGATCGCCCTGGGTTTGGCCGCCGCCGGTGCCCAGGTCGCCTGTGTTGCACGCACCGAAAATCAGATCGCGGCCGTGACCCGCCAAATCCAGGCGGATGGTGGACATGCGGTGGCTCATGTATGTGATGTCGCACAGCGGCATCAAGTGGAAACCGTGTTTCACACGGCAGCACAGGTTCTGGGTGGACTGGACATCGTGGTTCTCAATGCCGGCATTGAGTTAGAGAAAGCCTCCGTAGCCGCTAGTGATCCCGCATTGTGGACAGCGGTGCTGGATACGAACCTGGTGGGCGCCTACTTCTGCGCCCGTACCGCCGTGCCCTATCTCAAAGCGCGGGGTGGCGGCAAAATCATCATAGTGGGCTCCGGCATGGGACACCGAGGTGCAGCTGACGCCTCGGCCTATTGTGTGTCCAAGGCAGGCCTCTGGATGCTAACCCGGGTATTGGCGCAAGAAGTTTGGCAGGATGGCATTGCCGTCAATGAATTGATTCCAGGGCCCGTGGACACCGACATGACCCAGTGGGTAGCGGACCAGCCGGCCGGCAAGCCGCCTGCCTGGGCGTCCGAATGGTTCAAACAGCCGGCTGACGTAGTGCCGCTGGCCTTATTCCTGGCCAGCCAGCCCCGCAAGGGCCCCACAGCCCAAAGTTTCAGCCTTATGTGCCGAGACAACTGATCAACTCGTTATTCTTTCATCCGTACCAAGTGGAGAGGCTAAATAGCACGTGAATACACAGGATATTATCAAGTTGGAACAGGAGTATGTGTTGGGGGTCTATGCCCGGCCACCCATAGTATTCAGCCAGGGTGAAGGTGCCACCCTGTACGACACGGACGGTAAAGCATACCTTGACTGCGTGTCCGGGATTGCCGTGAACGCCTTGGGCTATGGGGACGCGGAAATCAAGCGTGTCGTACAGGAAGTAGTGGATAGTGGGGTATTTCATGTCAGTAATCTGTACCATACGGCTCCCCATGCCCGGCTTGCCCAGTTGCTGTGCCAGCACAGTTTTGCGGACAAAGTGCATTTCTGTCTGACAGGAGCCGATGCCAACGAAGGTAGCTTCAAGTTTGCCCGGCGTTATGCCTACGACAAAGATTACGAGGACAAATACTGCATCTTGGCCTTCACGGATGCCTTTCACGGTCGCCTATTTGGGAGTCTGGCTGCTACGCCCCGCCCCCAGTACCAGGATCCCTTTAAACCGTTGATGCCGGGTGTCCGGTTTGCCCAGTACAACGATCTAGATAGTGCGGCTGAGCATATGGACGAGCGGGTATGTGCCATCATCGTTGAACCTGTACAGGGTGAGGGGGGTGTCCATGTGGCTACCGCGGAATTTTTACAGGGACTGCGTGCCCTCGCAGACCGGTATGATGCTCTGCTCATCTTTGACGAAGTGCAGAGTGGTATGGGCCGCACCGGGGCACTGTGGGGCTATCAGGCGATCTGCGGGGACGGTGTGGAGCCCGACATCATGACGCTGGCCAAGGCCTTGGCCGGAGGGCTGCCTATGGGGGCCATCTGCATGCAACAGAAAGTTGCCGACACAATCCATGCGGGCGATCATGCCTCTACTTTTGCCGGCAATGCCCTGACCTCCAGTGTAGCCTACAATGTCCTGAGCCGTGTGGCCCAGCCCCAGTTCTTGGCTAGTGTACAGGCCAAAGGGGAACATCTAAAGGAACTGCTGTCTGAACTGAATTCATCCCACATCCAGGACATTCGCGGCCAGGGTCTGCTGGTCGGAGTTGAAATGGACATTGATATCAATCCGGTGGTGGAGCAGGCATACGACAAGGGACTGTTAGTGGTGTCAGCAGGCGCGAACATTCTGCGCTTTGTGCCGCCGCTGGTGATCACGCATGAGGAGCTGGAGCGGGCGGTCCAGGATGTGGGCAACATCCTGAAAACGTTGTAGCTCGGCTACGGCACGAGAGAGATAAGGCTGATGATGCGACTGGAATCGACACAGCCAGCCGATGCGCCCCGGCTGGCTGCGCTGGTACGTTATTATGCCGAGCGCAATATTATGCTCTTCCGCTCGGCCGAGTCCATTGCTGCTGCGCCCCAGGATTGGATAGTGATGGTGCACTATCCGGACGAGGCCAAGTCGCGGCAGGTGCTGGGTGGGGGATCCCTCGTGCCACTGACACCGGATCTGGTGGAGGTACGCTCGTTGGTGGTCGATCCGGCATGGCAGGGCCAGCAATTCGGTACCCAAATTGTGGGTAGACTTATTGAACTAGCACAGGAACGAGGGTATCAGCAGATGTGTGCACTGACGCTGGCGCCTCAGTTTTTTGCCCGCATGGGTTTTACCTTGGTGGAGATGATTCAACTTTCGCCCAAGGTGTGGCGTGACTGTGTCCACTGCCCCAAATATGAGTGCTGTGACGAATATCCCATGCTGCTGGACTTGGTGCCCAACCCACGGCAACAGGATTTCAGTAATGGAGTCCCCGTGCCGCTGCCCCGTCGTGTTGAGGCCGCATCGCCTACCATCACCCTTATGCCGTGAAGTACATAGTGTGTGACCTCCGTACCGAGCAATGCCAAGGACTGTGACCGCTAGCCCTGGCCGAAGCCGAGTCAGAGGTGTCAATGGCCTGCCGTGGTTCCAAAGCGATGCCGTAACGTAACTAAACCGTACCCGGAGACCTCGCGTATGCGCACTAGCACTCAGCCTAGGGCAGTGTCCGCCATGCCGGATACTTGGGCTATGCGTGTTGTGTCTGCCTGTTGTGGCCATGTATGATTCTGGACACAAGGGATAACCGGGGCAATGTCCGGGCCCTTCAGAGCCTTGGATATCAGCAAGGGAGTGGACGCATGCACGCCGAATGGTTACAGCATACATTGACGGACGCAGAACAGACCCGCTTTGAAGAAGACGGGTATTTCATGGTAGAGGACGCTATTCCTCAAGATATCGTGGAGAAGGCCAATACGGCGGTGGACCACCTGGTAGCGGACGAACGGGTCCGCCGGAATCTGCCCGCCCATGCCCGTCTCAACTACCTTGACTTTGTGGGCCGCGACCCTATTTTTATGAAATTACTGGACTGGCCGACCACCTTCCCCAAGGTGTGGGATCTTCTCGGCTGGAACATTCAGCTATATCACTCCCATTTCATTTATACCCCGCCCTTAGGGCCCGAGGATGCGAATCCCGGTTATAACTGGCACAAGGATAGTGGCCGACTGAATCAGGAATTGGAGACAAATCCCCAGCCGCGCATCTCGCTCAAGATCGCCTATTTTCTGACCGACACGTCCGTGAATGGACGTGCCAACCTGTATGTAGTGCCCGGTAGCCATCTCACCAACAAGCTGGAGCATGTAGTCAATGGGCAGCCCCGTAACGGGCGGCCCGTGCTGGCGAAGCCCGGCACGGCCGTATTCTTTGACCGGCGTATTTTCCATGCATCCAGTCCGAACACATCAGACGTGACGCGTAAGGTTTTGTTCTATGGATATAGCTATCGGTGGTTACGCCCCCGTGATGACATGACGGTAGCCCATTGTCTGGCGCAGTGCGATCCCATTCGCCAGCAACTGTTAGGGGTAAGTCCTTCCGGCGGGCACGGTTACTCTTCACCGCAGGAGGAGGATGTACCCCTGCGGACATGGCTGCGCGCACACCGCGACCCTGTCCGGGGTGTACCCTAAGGGCTAGCCGGTTCTTAGGATCTTTCGTTCTGCTCTTGGGCTGCGAGTGCGGCCTGAATGGATTGCAGATAGCGGCTCTCCGCCATGAGAATGTGATCCAGAATTTCACGCACGGTCCAGGAGCCTTCCGCGGGTACGCGATCCAAATCAGCGTCAGTCAATCCCACGACGGTACCGAGCAGATGCCCCCAGGCCTGTTCGGCCTCCGCTAGTTTCCTTTGGATGTCTGTGGCTTGGACCTGCAAGGCCTGCCGGGCACCTGTGAGCTGGTTGGCATGTTCACGCATGTGATCGCCGAAGCGAAGGAAGAGGACACTCACCGTGGGATAGGAGCTCCATTGTTCTGTGGATAGCGCGGCCGCGGTGTCGTCAACATCTTGCAACTGAGCTAGCACCTCATTACGCAGCTGGCGGATTTCGTCTAGTTTGGCGTTCAGTTCGGTACGGGCCATGGAGCATTCCTTGTTGGCAAAGTGCATACACGGTACAGTGTAGTGTAGCCTCTAGTTATTTCCGGGTAACTACACCCGGGATGGGAGTACGCATTTTTTGTTGATCGCCTTGAGATTTCTACAATGCGCTAACAGGTTCCTGGTGTGGGGGCGGTAGTTGATGAACCGCAAGAAACTAGATATCCTTCTGGGGCAGGTTGCCTATGCCTGTCAGTGTAGCTGGGCTGTGTCCGCATCCGATTGCCTGTTTCCCACCCGTCGCCCATGCAGGGATAAGGGTGTGGCGTCCTGATGCGAGAGGAAAGAGTCTATGCGTGAACACACAAATCAGATTGAGGGTGCCCGGTTGAACTTGGGGCCTACGTGCACAAAGGGCAGGTGCGTTTCGTGAAAACTTTAGTGACAGGCGGTGCGGGGTTTGTGGGCAGCCATCTGGTAGATGCCCTGATCCACAGCGAGCATGATGTAATCCTGCTGGATAGCCTACATACGGGTAACCAGGTTCATGTCAATCCACAGTCCGTATTCTACCGGATGGACATAACCGATCGGGCGGGCCTGAGCCAGATCTTTGATCACAACGAAATTGGGGCGGTTTGTCATTTGGCGGCCCGGGCCAATGTCCGGGAAAGTATGCAGGATCCTCTGGGTTATGCGGAAGTCAATGTTGTGGCGACCCTGAATCTGATGGAATTGGCGCGGCAGGCAGGGGTGGAGCAGTTTGTCTTTGCCAGCACAGGCGGCGCCGTATACGGCGAGGGACTCAACGCGGAGGGTACCCATCGGGCCTTCACCGAGCAGGATCCGGTCAACCCGCTGGATAACTATGCCATCAACAAGCTGGCGATTGAACATCATTTACAGGCCTATGCCCAGGCGTACGATTTCCGTTGCGTGACTCTGCGTTTGGCCAATGCCTATGGCCCCCGTCAGAATCCTAAGGGTGAAGCCGGTGTGGTGGCGATCTTCGCCGAGGCTATGCTCCGGAACCGGGAAGTGTACATCCATGGCGATGGCGAACAGGCCCGTGACTTCTGTTACGTATCGGACATGGTGGAGGCCTTTCTGTCGGCGTTGCGCCACAAAGCCACCGGGATCTACAATATCGGCTCAGGGCAGCCGGTCACGATCAACCAAATTTTCACCCGGCTGGCTTCCATCACTCATTATAACCGTCAGCCGGTATACATTGAGCGGCCTGTCGGCGAAGTAGACATGACGTACCTGGATACGACCCGGGCCCGCACTCACTGGGGATGGACGGATCGTGTGGATCTGCACCAGGGACTGGTGAATGTCGTCAAGGCCCTGCGCGAGCAGGCATAGTAGCCTTCTACTCATGGACTCCAGCGTGGTCTATCTCGCCCGTAAGGTATAAGGGGCATAGTAATGTTTGCCAACACGATCAAGGCTTGTAACCGTGCGGGACGCAAAGCCCTGTCCCTGCGTCTGCTTTCTGCGGAGCCCGGCTGGATCGAACTGGCAGCCTTGGCCGGTTTTGACTGTCTGCATCTGGATGGAGAGCATGGTGCCTTTAATCCCGTCACCGTAGATAACATCGTGTCCGTGGCGCACGCCCACGGTTTGACGGTCAAGGCGCGTGTACCTAACCACAATGCGGATGAGATCAACCGCTGGCTGGATCGCGGCATCCAGGGTATTTTGGCACCGCACATTGAAACGGGGGCCCAAGCCCAGGCACTGGTGGCGGCTTGCTACTTCGGCCCTCTGGGCCAGCGGTCTTGGGGTGGCGGCAGAGGCACAGAATTTAACGACGACACATTGCTGGAGGCCCGCTACGGGGGACGCCAGTCATTTGCGGAATTCGCCAATGATAATATGCTGGTCTGGATCCAGATCGAATCCCGACGGGGATTCGACAATCTGGATGCTATTCTGGCGGTGGAAGGTTTAGACGGTGTTGCCTTTGGCCCCTATGATCTGGGGTATTCCCTGGGGCTTCCGGGTGCCGGTGCCGAACACCCGACAGTAGCACGTCTGCATGGCGAAATTGAAAGGCGCACGCGCGCTGCCGGCAAACGGTTGTTGGACGACTTTTGCGTGGAATTGGACCAGGCGGCGGCTTTACTAGCTGCCGGACGCCGTTTTGTCCAACAGCACCGTACAGCGGTTTTCCCGGAGTGACCTGCCTATAACCGCAACGTAACCCGGTGCCGGATATCCCTCACTCCGGGTGCCCCTGCGGGAGCGGGTATGCCGCCTGCTACATTCCCGGCCCGGACAATCGGGCGTGCCGGGCTACACCTAGGGTGGTCATAGCTTAGGTCCGGTCCGGGCTGCCCGTCCTGGACCGCGGCTTGGCCTCGCGCAGTTCTTCCGCAGTCGCCAGACGGTGCAGCAACAGGCCCAAGGCCTGCTGGGCGCGGGCAAAACTGGATAATCGGAAAAATTCGTTAGGGGCATGGATTTGTTCATCGCGGGTGCAGAAGCCGAAGACCAGGGAATAGATCCCTAAATGCTCCAACATGGCAGACGTGACGGGAATGGTCCCGCCGCTGCCAATGTAATAGGGCTCTTTGCCGTATAAGTCCCGGTAGGTGTCCGCCATATGCTGAATACCCGGATGATCCAGGGGTATCTCATAAGGATAGGCCATACCCTTACGGGGTGTGACGGTTACGCGTACGCCGGACGGTGCATGCTGCTGCACATGACGCACGATGCAATCCAACACGCGGGCCGGTTCCTGGTTGGCTACAAGACGACAGGAAATCTTGGCGTGTGCGGAACCGGGCAGTACGGTTTTGGTGCCCTCACCCTGAAATCCACCCCACATGCCGTTGACCTCCAGGGTAGGGCGGCGCCACGCCCGCTCGTTGGTGGAATAGCCCGCCTCCCCGAATACGGCATCAATGTCCAGATCGCGCATATAGGTCGCTTCGTCATAAGGCACCTGTGCCAACAGCTCACGGTCCGCCGCGGTGAGGGGCGTGATGTCGTCATAAAAGTTGGCGACCGCGACCCGCCCCTCTGCGTCATGCAGCGAAGCTATGAGGCGGGCTAGGGCATGGAGGGGATTCTGGATCGTGCCCCCATAAATACCTGAATGCAAATCCGATTGCGGGCCTTGGACATCAATATCACAGGCAGCCATGCCGCGGAAAGAACTGAGAATGGTGGGTTGGTCCGGGCCGTATTGGATACCGTCCGCATTGACACAGATATCACTAGCGAAGCGCTCCGGTGCTGCGGCAAGGAGACCTAGAGAATAGGGACTGCCGATTTCCTCTTCGCCCTCTAAGAAGAATTTAACGTTGACCGGCAATTGGCCTTCACATGCCAACAGGGCCTCTAGACCGATCAGGGCAGCGAGTAGATTCCCTTTGTTGTCCGAGGCCCCCCGGCCGTAGAGGCGCTCATTCCGAATCACGGGGGTAAAGGGCGGGCTGTCCCACAACTCCCAAGGGTCTGCGGGTTGCACATCATAATGGCCATAAATCAGCACGGTCGGCTTATCAGGTGCATGCAACCAGTCACCGTAGACAACGGCGGTGCCGGCAGTGGGTAACAGCTCCACATGCTCTATGCCCATGCGGATCAGACGGTCGGCTACCCACTGGGCTGCTGTGTCTAAGTCCGCGCGGTGCTCCGGTAGGGCGGATACGCTGGGTATGGCGACAAACTGTTTGAGTTCATCAATGTACTGTTCCTGGTTCGTGTCAAGGTAGGCGTTGCGTGCGGCACTCATGAGCTATAGATTCTCCAAGTAGATATCGTCGTCCATCCTACCGTGTCGGGTTGTACGGGAGAAAACCTGCGATTGACGGCGATGCCTCCGGCCCTGCGGACTTTACACTAGCCTAGCGCCTATGCCGGGGCTAGTGTGATCAGAGCAAGGCAGGGGAAGCAGGAATTTTTTCACGCCTTAAACCTACTAGAACTGGACTCTAGGGTGAGGCCAGAAAGGGCTTGGCGCGCAGTACCGGTTCCGATTGCGCTAGCGCAACGGGAGCTGGCCCTGGCAACTTGAAAGGATGTTGGTATCATTCTTGAGGTGGCTGTACACTGGACTCACCCTATCTATATCATCGCCCTAGGTGGCGTGCTTCCTGCCCGGATGGGGCACAGAGCGGCTACGGAGATGGAGGATAGGTTGTAGGGTGCGGTCGATCGGCTGCCGCGTACTGTCCACACGGAAAAGCAAGCACTATGGCACAACAACTGCGTAGTCGACACTGGTTCGGGCGCTATGATCTGATGGGTTTTGTCAGCCGAGGCTGGATGAAGAATCAGGGTCATGCCGAACATCTCTTTGATGGTAGGCCCATTATCGGCATCTGCAATACCTGGTCTGATTTGACACCCTGCAATGCCCATTTCCGTATTCTGGCCGAACAGGTTAAACGGGGCGTCTATGAAGCCGGTGGTTTCCCGCTGGAATTCCCGGTCATGTCCCTAGGTGAAGCGCTGATGCGCCCCACGACCATGCTGTTCCGTAACCTGGCCAGCATGGATGTTGAGGAAACCCTGCGTGCTAATCCTATTGACGGTGTGGTTCTGCTAGCAGGCTGTGACAAAACCACGCCGGCCACGGTGATGGGAGCCTGTAGTGTAGACCTGCCCACCCTAGTAGTATCCGGGGGCCCCATGTTGAACGGGAAGTTCCGGGGCACAGACATCGGTTCCGGGACGCATGCCTATCGGTTTACGGATGATCTGCGGGCGGGCGCTATGACCATGGAAGAGTACCTGGAGGCTGAAACGTGCCAGGCCCGCAGTGAGGGTCACTGTATGACCATGGGTACCGCCTCTACCATGGCTTGCATGGTAGAGGCCTTAGGCCTAACGTTGCCTACCAATGCGGCTATTCCGGCGGTGGATGCCCGCCGTAAGCGCTTGGCGCATCTGTCGGGCAACCGCATCGTCGAAATGGTAGCGGAAGACCTGCGTCTGTCTCGGATCCTGAAGCGGGAAAATTTTGAGAACGCCATCCGGGTAAATGCTGCGATTGGCGGCTCCACCAATTTCGTAGTCCATCTCCTCGCGATCGCCGGCCGTATGGGCATCCCCTTGGATATAAACGATTTTGACGCCCTGGGCAGCCGTATGCCGCTCCTGGTTAACCTGATGCCGTCGGGGGACTACCTGATGGAGGATTTCTATTATGCAGGGGGCCTGCCCGTAGTGATTCAAGAACTGCGTGATCTACTACACATGGATGCTCTGACCGTAACCGGCAAGACGCTGGGTGCGAATACGACGGATGCAACCTGTTACGATTTCAACGTCATCGCCCGGCGGACGGAGCCGATACAGGCGGAGGCAGGTATTGCGGTCCTCCGGGGTAACCTCTGCGCGGAGGGCGCCATCATCAAACCGGCTGCGGCCTCACCACACTTACTGCGGCATACGGGGCCGGCGGTTGTATTTGAGGATACGGAAGATTATCACGCCCGCATTGACAGCCCTGAGCTGGAAGTGGATGGCAACAGTGTGCTGGTACTGAAGAACGCCGGCCCCAAAGGATATCCGGGTATGCCGGAGGTGGGCAATATGGGTCTTCCGGCTAAGTTGTTGAAGCAAGGTGTGCGGGACATGGTTCGTATTTCGGATGGTCGAATGAGCGGTACAGCCTTTGGTACTGTTGTCCTGCATGTAGCTCCCGAATCAGCCGTGGGAGGCACCCTCGCCTTGGTCGCGAACGGTGACAGTATTACCCTGGACGTGCCGAAGCGATCGCTCACGCTGAACGTGTCGGAAGCGGAATTAGCGCAGCGGCACGACCGTTGGTCACGTCCATCTGCTCACACTGACCGGGGCTACGTTAGCTTGTACACAGCCCATGTCCAGCAGGCCAGCCAGGGCGCGGATTTTGATTTTCTACGCGGCGGCTCCGGGGCTCCTCTGCCCAAAGATTCCCATTGAGGCCGTCCCCGTGAGGCGGGGCATAGTCGGTATCAGACTACTACGGCCGTTGATACCGACGCTGCCTGGATTTCCTGTGCCGAGACCTCCTGTTGTCGAGCGTTGGACAGATAGATCCCCTCGGAAATCAGCATGCAATTGAGAGCAATGTCGGCTGTGGGCAGTAAAGGTACACGACCCTGCAGAGCTGCGATCCAATGATCCTGCGGGTTGGCATACAGATCTGCCTGTTGCTCTACCATTTGCCGGCGGAAGGTGAATTGCGGCATATCAACGGTGCTGTCCAATAACAGATCGCCTTCTGTGTGGAAGAAGCGGAAAGGATCCAGACGGAGGCCACCCGCAGTACCGATAATGTACGAGCCCCCAAACCCGTCTAGATGCATAGCCCAGGCTTCCTTGATGTCTAGGGTCAGACCGTCTGCCAAGCGCACGAGGCCGAGTCCCACCTCTTCCACATCGTAACCGCTGGTCTCCCGGCGGGCTGGATCCATAGGGATTTCCTGGTAGGTCTGACCGGAGATGCGCAGCGGGTCCGGATTCCCTAGTAGGTGTAGGACCTGACCAATGTGATAGACCCCCATGTCGTACAAGGCTCCCCCGCTCGCGTTGCGTTTTTGTACGAAAGTGGGGGAACCGTAGCCATCAACGAAAGGGCGGCCCCGACGGCGGAAACCGTAGGATGCAGCGTGGTAGAGGCGGCCCAGCTGTCCTGCCTCTATCATTTGATGGGCTACCAAGGTCTCCGGTGTAAAGAAGAGACGGTTCTGGATACTGAGCCGGAGGCCGGCTTCACGGGCTGCGGTATGCATGGTCAGCGCATCAACCCAGGAGCCGGCCATCGGCTTTTCACAAAATACGTGCTTACCGGCTTCCAGGGCGGCTATAGTGACGGGCATATGGAAATTGTTATGTAGGCAGACATCCACCGCTACGAGATCGTCCCGGGCTAGTAGCGCCCGGAACTCCGTATAGCGGTTGGCCACGCTATACAGGTCGGCTACCCGGTTCAGTTCCGCGGAATCAATATCTGCTAGGGCTACCAGCTCCACGGCCGGTGCGGATGCGTAATGGGCAATGTGCGCTTTGCCGATCTGGCCACAGCCAATAACGCCTACGCGGATCTTATCGTAATGCTTGGCCATAACTGGCTCCTTGTACTTTGAGATTACATGTCAGTCCACACGGGGCGAACACAGGACTATACTAGTAGGACCTGCCGGGGCTGCCACGCAACCGGTCCGGGCACCTTGGATTTATTAAGTTCATTAATGTAAGTACGCGACTCCACTCCTAAGCCGGAACACGGCGAGAGCTTCCAGGGGCCCCTGTCAGAGGCGTCATGGAGCCAGCCAGATGTGAGTTGTAGTAACCCGTTAGCAGTCAACCGCTAGGCGCACGCAGATTGCTAATATAACCCGGGATCACGGGGCCGGGACTCGGGAACAGGATCCAGAGTCTGTGACTGATAGCCATCGGAGCTACCGCCAAGCGGCTACTCTAACCATAATCTGCTTATGGCGCAACTTTGGCTAGGAATCCCACTAGTCACATGCGACATGCGCATACGTTATCAACATGGGATAAAGACATGATGTAGGCCAAACGGGCACCAGGCTCAGCAGAAGTCCGGCTCTCTCACGCGGATGAACTGGTACCAGGGTACGGTGAGGTTCATAGGCCAGATAAACTTTTCATGTTAAGTGTTCAGCGCTCTTAGTTCCCGTAGGATCAGATCCCGGGTACCCAGTACTCCGCCCGGTTCGTCTCCGTTCTCCGGGGTGCTCTCAATACCCCATACACCCGTGTAGCCAGCGTTAACTAGCAAGGTGATACATTGGTGTAGGTTAACGGTTGGATCGTTGCCGGCTGCATCAAATTGGAAGGTCTTGATATGCAGAGCCCGGGCAAAAGGGGCTGCCATCTGCCAGGCTTCCTCACGCCGCTCTGCAATCCAATTGTAGGAATCGAAGAGCAGGCCCAGCTGTGGTACGGCTTGCAGCAGCGTGAGCGCATGATCGGGATTCTGGGTAGGGCCCCAGTGGTTTTCCGTCAGAATCTCAACACCCAAATGCTGTCCCCGCCTGATTAGGTCCTCAAAGCCTTCCACGATGATTGTGAAGGCGTCGTCCGGCATATCTTCGGGACCCCCTGCGTCAATACGGACCTGAGGTGCGCCTAGGCGTGCCGCGACCTCCAGCCAGTGATAGGCGTAGGCACGCTGCTGTTGACGGACTTCCGGTGTATCAGCGTAAATGTGTCCGCCGTCAATGGCTACGCAGCCCATACGAACACCGGCTGCTGTTGCTGCCTGGCGTACCTGGTCAACCCACCGGAGGTCATGCTCAGCCTGGGGTAAATGTTTGTTCCACGGTTCTATGTACGTGATACCGTTCTGCTGGCAGAATTCAATACAGGCGAAAATGTCCATCGCGCCGCGTTCTACCGTACGCCGAAAACTATAGGTCATGAGACTAATGTGCATGGTACTGACTCCGAGTCCTGTCAATGGGGCAAGTGTATTGTAATGCAAGGGAAGTGTATCTAGGCGCCTGGTACCCGGTCTGCCATCCGCATGTCTGGCCGGCAATCCCTACAGGGTAGCCTTGATGGCTGCTTACGTATAGGACAAACTGTCGGTACAACGCCTTGTACAGGCCAGAAGACTAGTATGCTATGTTGGAATGGATAGGATGCTTTACACAGTTGCCCAATGGCAACTTGCATAGTATGATTGCATTGGAGTGACTGTATTGAAGGTAATGAAGGATCGATTCCGTAGTCTTGACCAGCTGAGCGCACAGGCAATAGAGATTCAATACATTGCGAGGGATAAGATGGGTGAAGCTATTGACCCTGTTTTGGCGACTGCGTAAAATGTACAACATTATTTGGGAGTTCCTGCAGGTTGTGCATCCTGGGGGCTATCCCGGGTCTCTTCCTAGGCACAATGTACACTGTTGAGGCCACTGAGAATACTGAGGATCCTTGTGTTGAGAGCAGTCTGCCGCCTCCGGCTCCTCCGGCCCAACACCGCCCTGGATTCTACAGTTACGCCTTATAGATGGTGTGCTACGCGTGGTTCTCCCTGCGATCCTCCGGCCATAGACATAGACAGGAATTTTTTAGATTTCTCAAATGTGCGAGGTTCATAAAAATGGCTTATGAACAGCTGCCATAGCGTTGCTTGCTTGTGAACACCTTAGTTGTCGCCTCGCTCCAGATGGGCATGAACATGCCCCTGACTCGCAAGGAATTCCGGACCGCCTTTGAACGCTATCTCAAGGTCGCGGTAGCTAAGAACTGTGACCTGGTGGTGGGCAGTGAACTCGGGGCGGCCATGATCGCACTGCCTTTCATTGAACGCCGCCATCGGGAAGCGTTGCTCAACGTGCGCAAGAGCCAAAGTGCCCGGGCAGGTCTGCTGACCCGTATCCGGGGCTCGGCCGAACGTCTGAACCCCCGTTGGTCCGCGGCGGATACGCGGAAGCTGATGCTGCAGGCCTTACAGGCCCAGAAGCAGAGCATCTGGGAATTCTACGATGCTACATTCAGCGCCTTGGCAGCCCAGTATCGGATCGTACTTGTAGCCCCGAGTGCTTGGTTGGCCGATCCTTTGGACGGTCAAATCCGCAACATCAGTTGTGTCTACGATGTGGATGGTCGTCGAGCCGGTTACCAGGCCAAGGTTGTGCTAGCACAGCACGAGCATACTTTGGCCCGCCCCGGTACCCAGTGGAAGCCCGTAGAAACTGATGTAGGGACACTAGGTGTAGCCCTGGGCTTTGACGGTCTGATGCCGGAAACAGGACGCTTATTCGCGATGCAACGGGCTTCCCTCTTGGTGCATCCGATAGCCTGCACAACCGATATGGAGTGGGGACGGGCTCACCGGGCCACCGTGCTGCGTTGCCTGGAAAACCAGTTGTTTGGCTGTGTCAGCTGCCTAGTCGGGCCTGATCGACTCCTGCTGGACGATCATCTGCTTTACCGGGGACGTTCCATGTTTCTGGCTCCCCTGGAAGTATCGCCCCAGAAAAACGGTGTTTTGATCGCGATGGAGAACGAGAAGCAGCGTGGTCTGGTGGTGTCCACCCTCGATTACAACGCATTGCAGGATACCTGGAAAGAATCGCATCCTGGATTCCGCGCAGAGTTTTCCCGTGTCTGGGATATCTATGTGCGCTCACAGGCCATTGAGGAAGATCCGAAGCGCATACTGACGGAACAGTCTTTGGCTGAGGATATGATGCCCGAGGAGGGAGTGACTGTCGTTGAAGCCCAATATACGGACGATCCGGTACCCGCACCACCCGCCGCGATGGACAGTGAGGACAGTCATGGCAAGAACCCGGATTCGTCAGAAGATCAGGACGAGTCGGAAGATGTGCTGCATATGGCCGCAACCCTTGATGATCTGGATGTAGTTGCAGTCCGTGTACTGCCTTGGCCTGTTGCAGACACCGAGGCCCCAGACAAGCCACCACTGCATCAGGCGTATAATCTCCGGGGTGACCGGGAAGAAACCCGGGAAATGGACACCTTATACAAAGATCTCTGAGATCTCTGCCTTGATGGGTATGAGAACCGCTTATGGCTGCCAACATGTCCACTGCCGTCCAAGAAGCGCGTCTGGTGGCACTACGTCGTATCTATTTGTATTTTGTGGCAGGATTTTGCCTCACTGCCCTGCAGCTCAGCGTCCGCACGCTAGGCGAGGGACTGGGCTGGCTGTGGGCACAGCGAGCTGCAGAGACCATACCGGTCATGAATCTGGATCCCATGAGTGCCATTCTGGAACCCGGCAGCTTGGCCTTGGTGGCCGTCCTTTTTTTCGCTGTGCACTGGAACCTTGCACAGGGCTATGTGCAGCGCATGCCCGATGAAAGGGCTAGCGTTTGGCGCCGGGTGTTTCTGCTGCTTACCGTGACGGTGGCTCTTTATTTGAGCAGTGCCTACGTAGCAGAGCTAGTATACTGGCCTCTGCACCTTGTCTGGCAGCCAACCCTTATCCGGACCTGGCCGTTACTCACGGCTCTAGCACCTCTAATAGGCCTGATCCTTTCCGGTACCATTCTGGGCCATTTCGTCCGCCTACTCTATCAAGAGCGTGCGGTCGGAGCTGATTCCCGGTGTATGAGACTACTCACCGGAGTGTGGTTTACCCTAGTGGCCACAAGCGTCCTGGCCCTAGGCATCAGTAGTGCCAGCGACAGTCTATCTGCA
Organism: Caldilineaceae bacterium; assembly: GCA_965116185.1. Lineage (GTDB taxonomy): Bacteria > Chloroflexota > Anaerolineae > Caldilineales > Caldilineaceae > Bin34. Next base: position 3,074,448 of record OZ220492.1, on the reverse strand, counting down.
TTCCTGCTGGAGCTGACGTTCCGGTTACTGCCTAGAGCTTCGTGGTCAACGACGATGATCGACTTGCCCGCAGCCTTAGCAGTCAGCTGGGTGTCCTTGGGCGTACTAGGTTGTCTAGTGCAGTTGCGTACCCCTATGTTCCGGACACAATGGCCGACCCAGACCACGGATTTACATATAGCTTGGCTCTACGTGGGGCAATTGACCGGCATTGTCCTGCTCGCAATGAGTCTACTCTGGTTCCTTGCGGATGGGCTGTCGCAGCTGTGGCACCGCACACTTCCGGATCCAGTAGTTCTGGTGGTGTATTTACCCGGTGCGCTGACGGTGGGGTTATTGTGCTGGTTCTGGTTCCGGCGGCAGTTGAAGCGGACAACGGAGCAGCACCCGGAGGGGCCCTGGCCGGAGTTCCTGCACCAGACCTATCTCTATCTCGTAGCAGTGCTAGGCCTGATTTGGTTTGTCCGGGGCTGTGCAGGTGTGACAGGCTATTTCCTCTTGTATATGGAGCCGGTAGCCACTGCACCTACACCCACCCCTGATTTTTGGACACGTGTCAGTGAACTGGTAGTAGCGATTGTTTTGCTTGTGCCAACCTGGCGGATCCTGCAAACCCACACCGTCCGGGACCATGGAGATAATCAGTGGACGCAGCCAACATGGCCTCGTCGTGTTTACCTGTACGGTGTGATCCTGTTTGCTACTTTGTCCCTTCTGTTTCTGGTTGGGCAGATCCTGTATGGGGTCTTGCAACGGCTAGTGGACCAGCCGGGTGCGATCGCTTTCCCGGAACTGGACTTGATGCCGGTAATGACTGTGATCCTCTTACTCCATCTCCTACTTCTGCGGCAAGATCGTAGGTCCGCAGAGAGTACGATCGTGCCGGCGGCCGATACGCGTACCGCTCTACACCAAGAATTGCACCAGTTGCGACTTCAAGAGGTCCAGCTTCAAGCCCGGATCGTGGAAGTCCAGCAAGCTTTGCAGGAAGAAGATGAAGCCTTAGGGCCCCTAGAGGATCAAACCGTATCATGACTACCGCACCGAACGGTCCCCTATTACGCCTTGATCGTTTCACATGGTTTCTCCTAGTCATTGTGGGGAGTATCCTAGCGGTTGTGCTGTTCTCAATTCGTGGCGGACAGGACACGCTGCCTAGTATCTATACTTATCAGACTGGCGATAGTCCGGAAGTGGTGCTCCACAACGCCTACATTGCCTACCACTTGGGTGATAAGGCAACCCTGGAGGCACTGTACATGCCTGACGCTTGGCAGGAATTTGGTGAGGACATGCAGAATGATTACCGTTTTGGATCGGTCGGGGGATACGCACAGGTTTATGGTATGCGCGTGGGCCAAGCGCGCATTACTACCGATCAGGCGCAGGTACAGATAACACGCTACATATCCTCGCCTCGTGGTTTCCTGGGCATGCGTTCCATTAAAGCGGTGACTTTTGAAGCAACTCTGGGCCGGGTAGACGGTGAATGGAAAGTAGCGGACTCGTTGCACTTATTGCCTGACGTTTGGTAGTAAGCGGCATCCCCCAGTTTGTATCGGTGAGTCCCCATTGAATTCCGGCTATCCATGGCTAGAGGAAATCCTTGCTTACTGTGCAACATGACGGTGTTAGGCTGAATCACAGGGATTCATGGGAAACCGGCTTGCCTTGACGGATAACACTAGTCCAGCGGATAGGCAGAGACGATGCACCTACTTCCCCCGTGTACGCCTTTCTCCCACTGTATAAACCGCAGTAGCAATTGGGCTCGCTCCATTTCCTGTAATGGATAGAGTCGTGCCTCTGTGCGGACGACCTTGCTCGCTGCCAGCGTAGGCTGAGCAGTGTACCCAACACCTTTCGCAGCCCGGAAGATGTCATGCTATATGAGAACCTTGCTACTTACCCCAGTTGAGCGGCATCTCACCGGATGATACGGCATTGCCCCTGGTAGTAGAGGCTACACTGACCGGGGCCATAGAGCCACGGTTCCGTAGACCGCTTCTGAGGATGGCGAAAATGCTTAGGGGTACGCCAGCGCACTATCCTAGCCTGGCACGGTAAAAGATATTGGATATTGGGACTCTCTTCCTGTTGTGCTCACTGGAAACTGTTCTGGGCTTCTTTCTTGAGACAATGTACATTGTTGAATGAGGGGGCTGAGGCTTCTTATGTTAACGATTGTAGAAATGTTCTTGTGTTGAGACCAAGCCTCCGATTACGGCCTTGAGTCCTATTCTGCGTAGACCAAGAACTTAAACACACGTGGTAGAGTGCACGAGACGACGGGATGTGCGGGGTCCGATAAACCGTACTCCAAGTTTCAAGAGTGTTTTTTGATCAGGGCTCTCAGTCACTCAAACTACTAGGGCTGATCTTCAACTTGCGGTGCATCTTCCGCACCGCTGAGGCCGGTTCCAGGAAAATTTCTTCTGTAAGATGAAGGTTCTGAGCGGGGTTTCACCGGGTGTGCTACCGGATCTTGACTAGGTACATCACCAAGGCCCTTATTTTGTAACCGCATCCTGTAGCGATCCGGTGTGTCATACCTGGAGCGTATGATCTCTGACCGCAGTCGCCTTGAACGAACCTCCGCGGTTCTGTCTACCAGCGCTTCTCCCGTGCTCCTGACCCTCCCCCCGGAGTTCAGTGGAATAGCGTGGTGCAGGCACTAGATATGCGACTTTGTCAGAGTGCCCGCAATTCTGGCCTCAGGTGTTGAGCGGTCGGATCGGGTGCCGCGGTCTGAAGCGCAATGTCCATACCGGGCACCTTAGAGAATTGCCTAGGAGACTGCGGTCATGCCGGAAGAAGCGCAAAGGATAGGTGGCGAAGCACCTGCAGTGCAACAGGATGGCATCTTATACGTCTAATATTTTAAAGAATAGAGGCCAAGCTTGCGATGGCTAGATGGCTGGCTTTCTCCATGGGCAGTTTATTGAAGGTGGGAATTAATATGAAATCAATAATATTAATGCTGCTTCGGCACGCAAGTAGCCCCCCGCTCCATTTTGCAGTTTCTTTTCTGTTGTGCATCCTAGGAGCTGTTCTAGGCTTCTTCCTAGTGGCAACGTACACCGTAGAGGCCACAGAATCATGTCCGGACGGTCAGATCTGGTCCGGCAACCGCTGCACTACGGAAAAGGAACGCAGCTGCTCAGCAGGCCGTGTCTATGTGGCCTCACGGGGCTGTGTGTTGAAGAAATCCAATACCTGCCCGTCGGGCTACGAAATGATTGGAGGCCGTTGTCAGCGAGCGAATCGGTCTTGTGGAGTCGGTCAGGTTTGGCGTAATAACGGGTGCCAGGACCGAGATGAGCGATCCTGTTCCGCTGGCTTTGAGATGATCAATGGCTCTTGCCGTAGGATTCTTGAGGACCGCACCTGTCCTACCAACTACGAGTGGAGTACTCGTCGGAACCGTTGTATAAGAGAAGATAGTGATACCGATGATGTTGGTGTTGCTAGCGGTAATGGCGACGTTGGAGGGAGTCTTGGTAATCCTGCCTCAAACTCTACTCCGCGTAGTACTACTACGCCGGTCCCAACCGACTGTATCACGCCAGAGAACATGCAAGCAATCCGCAATGGTGCCACGGGTATCTATTATCGACCGGGAATGCCTATCTGTACTACGACCCCTAGCGCCGTTAATGAAGGCGATGGAGGGAGTCTTGGTAACCCTACGCCGCGTAGTAGTACTACGCCGGCCCCGACCGACTGTATCACGTCAGAGAATATGCAAGCACTCCGAGACGGTGCTACGGGCATCTATTACCGACCGGGAATGCCTATCTGTACTCCGACCCCTAATGCTGCTACGAATCCTAGTACCACTGCTACTGCAACCCCCGTCATCCAGCGAATAGACAGTGTCAGCTCCGGGATCTCTAACGGGATCTCTAGAGATAACAGTCAAATTGACGTGACTAATGTGACCATAACACGTCCATATAAAACATACAGTGTCAACGGTGTACCTACCTGGTATCTTATGCATGGGATCAGGCGCATCAGGATAGTGGCAGTCTGGAAATCCGATAGTGGTAAGGATGGCCCGCAGGTAACTAAGCGCCTGTATAATGTTACCAATCCCCGTCAGGCCTCACAGAATGTGTGCAAGCGAACCGCCTTTACCGAGAGTGAATACCAATACACACTCACCGCGAATAACCTGGAACTAGATGCAGCCCCCAAAAATGATAAGGGGGTCTGGCATATACAAATTATAGTAGTGTGGAAGACTGTACCGTCTGGGAAATGCAGCAATAGTCCGGTAATTCCCACCAGTCGCGAAACCCACGGAACTACGCGTCAAAAAGTGATGGAGGTTACCCCATAAACCTGCTAGCTATGACCTACACAGGGTCCGACAGTGCCAGACTAAGCAGTGTCGGTTTGGTCGGCATCCTGGCTAGAGGAACTGGTTCCGTCATGTAGCAGACACTTCATCATCCGTTGCTTATCGCCTAATTGAATACTCATCCTGCAATTGTTTGTTTAGAACCTCAAGATTTTCAATGCATCCTCGCTCGTAGCCATGCACGGCCAATCTGGTGCCCAGGTCCCGGGCCATGGCTAGTGGTATTCCCGGCTTCTCTGCTGCTACCCTTTGTGCACACTTCATGAGTGCCCCCTGGACCGATAAGGCGCAAGGGATAGCTTGGGCCTTATCGCCCTCTTGCTAGTCTGGTTTATGCCTGCGCTCTGCCAGTGCGGATGTAGATTCCTACTAACCTTCCGTTCTGCCAAAATCTATAGGCGTTGGCAGCTTTGGCGGCAGGGAAAATCCGGCCCCGATCCTTTGCAGCGAGGACAAATAGTCGCTTATTGTGGGATAGCGAGTCTGTTCCAGTGCTGTAGGGTCAACTCTTTCCTTGAGACGGGGCAGTGGCAGATGATTCACAGAACACTGTACACCTCGTCCCCCTCGTCTGGTTGCAGCAATAGATCGTCCAGTAGTTCCTGCGCTGCAGCATGTGGATCTTTCTGGCGCAACTGGACTGCCTGCAACAGCTGGGCTCTGCGCTGGGGTGAGATCCGATCCACAAGAAGTGCCTGCCAAGCCTGGGTTAGAAGCGTATCCACCATGAATTGGTGTCGTTTCTGTTCCAGGACCTGATGCTTGCCCGTCCGCTGCAGATGTGCACGGTGGTGCTGGAGTACGTTCTGCAGGCTGTCCAGCCCAGCACCGGTAGTGGCGCAACTGGTTAATACGGGTACCTCCCAGACCTCGGATGCGACGGTAGCTCCGGTGGTCTGAGACGACGGGCTGGCCAAGCGCAAGGTTTGGCGGATCCGGGTAGCGGCCTGTGTGCATCCGGGCAGATCGGATTTGTTGATCACGACCATGTCGCTGACTTCCAGCAGGCCGGCTTTGAGGGCCTGGATCGAGTCACCTAGTCCGGGTGCATCCACTAGTACCGTGGTGTGCGCCAGGGTATGAATGTTCACTTCGCTCTGCCCTGAACCCACAGTTTCGATCAGGATGGGATCGTAACCTGCCGCATCCAGTATGGACACGATGTCCCAGACAGCCTGGCTCAAACCGCCGGATGCTCCCCGTGTAGCCAGACTCCGCATGAAGATCCGGTCGTGCAGGACTAGATCGCCCATGCGAATGCGGTCGCCTAGCAAAGCACCGCCCGTTATAACACTCGTGGGATCCACAGCCAGCACGGCGACTTTGGCGTGGGCAGTCGCTAGGCGCGGAGCCAGGGCTGTGATTAGGGTAGACTTACCCACACCCGGTGCACCGGCCACGCCCACGACATGGGCGTGACCACTCAGCGGAAACAGGGCTGACAGTAGTTCCGCAAAGCCTGGGCTCCGCGTTTCCACCTGGGAAATAGCTTGGGCTAGGGCCCCCGTATCGCCGGCTAACAGGGCTGACACCAGGTTCTGCACGGAGGTCATGGACGTGTGGTATCTAGGGCTGCGACAATGAAATCGGCTGTGGCCTGAATCGTTGTACCCGGACCAAAGATGCCCGCTACCCCCGCTTGGTAGAGAGGGCCATGATCCTCTTCGGGAATGATACCGCCCACGACGACTAGCACGTGTTCCTGACCCTGGACGCACAGGAGGGTGATGATCTGAGGTACCAAGGTCATGTGGGCTCCGCTCAGGATCGATATGGCTAGGCAATCCACGTCTTCCTGCAGAGCCGCCCGTGCAATCATTTGCGGCGTCTGCCGTATACCGGTGTAGATGACTTCAAAGCCTCGATCCCGCAACCCGCGGGCAACGACCTTAGCACCGCGATCATGGCCGTCTAGGCCTGGTTTAGCCACCAGTACGCGTATGGGACGCGTCATGACTTCAGAGCCATGGTCCGGGTCGCCCCATCCCGTAACAGGCGCAGAGCGGTCCGGGCACTCAGCAGTTTATTCCCGGTGCGATCCGCATCCCAGATCCGATGTACGCCTTGATCCACGAATTGCCCCCCAGCCAGATGTACATGAACAAGTCCTACGGGTTTGGTGTCCGTACCCCCTGTCGGGCCGGCGATACCTGTGGTGCTGACCGCGAGATCCGTCTGATACAAGGTGCGGGCACCGCAGGCCATGGCCGCCGCCACTTCCGCACTCACGGCCCCCACGGCGTCCAACAATTGGGGATCCACTTGCAGAACATGCTGCTTGGCCTCATTGCTGTACGTTACGGCGGCACCCATGAAAATGGCGGAACTGCCGGCCACTTCGGTCAGCAAATGGGCCACTAGTCCACCTGTGCAGCTTTCGGCGGTGGCGCAGGTAAGCCCGGCATCACCCAGGACTTGGATGACCTCAGCCGCCAGAGTGCGTACTTCCTCTTCAAGCGCGGCATGATGCATATTCATAAATCCGGTGGTACCTACCCTCGTTATCCGCTTTCACGCTGTGGTGCCGGGTTCGTAGAAACAGAACTGGACCCGTCCATAACGGCGTGTATCAAATCGTAGCATATGGGTCAAGGGAATCTCGGTGTCTTCCCGCGGATCGATCTGGACTACCACTAGGCTTTCAGCGCCTAGCAGACGAGGGTGTTTGTCCACGGTCTGCAGAGCGCGTTGCCAAAGCCCTTGATATTGGGGCGGCGCAATGAAAATGAGATCGAAAATGGGCAAGGATTCCTGTTGTAGGAGGCGGAAACTGTCGCCCTGGATTACGTCCATCCGGGACATGAAGCCACAGATGGCACCGTTGCGCCGGATGGTCTGGACAGCCTTGGGATGAGTGTCGACAAAGGTAGTGTGAGCTGCTCCCCGACTCAAAGCTTCCAAACCGACAGCCCCCGTGCCCCCGAACAAGTCCAGGACGCGGCGTTCCGGAATCCAATCATGCAGGATACTGAACAGGGCTTCCTTGGCTCTGTCGGTGATGGGCCGAGTTGAGGCTCCAGGCACGTCCACCAAGCGCCGGCCCTTAGCCGTACCGGCAATTATACGCATGATCCCTCCCCCTTGTAGCCGCTAGGAGATGCCGACCGGCACGCACTGTGCACGTGGGCTTCACTCTATCAAGTGCCTTCCTGTTGGGCCCGATGTGCTGCATGGATGAGTTCCTGCACGGACTTGCGGCCTTGGGTGGAAGGATTGCCCTGCAGGGCAGCCAGTTCCTTGATACGGTCATCGGGTGCCAGTGGGTGCACCAAGGTACGTGTGCGCTGTTGCTGCACTTCTTTGCGCACCGTAAAATGCGTGTCACCAAAGGCGGCTAGCTGGGCCAGATGGGTGACACAGAGGATCTGACGGGGCGGGGGATCATCCGGCCTGTCGGTAGTCGGATGTGCTAGATGCCACAATTTGCGGCCTACTATCGTACCTATCCGGCCCCCTATGCCTTGATCAATCTCATCAAAAATCAGTGTGGGCGTACCGTCTGACGTTGCCAGAACACTCTTGAGAGCTAGCATCAGACGTGACGTCTCACCGCCTGAGGCGACATCCACCAAAGGTTTGAGAGGCTCCCCGGGATTGGTGCTGACCAGAAACGACACCTGATCGATGCCTGTACGGCTGAAGTGGACACGCGAGCCATCCGGCAAGGGGAGACCATCCGGGGTTTCCTCCGTACTTAACATAACTGCAAAGCGAACCGAATGCGGAAAAAGGTCCGCCAGATGCTGCATAATTCTCTCTTCCAGCTGCCGGCTCGCTTCTTTGCGCCTGGTGCTCAGGCGCAGGCAATCGGCTATGATTTGGTCTAGCAGAGCTGCCTCGCAGGCCTGCAAGCGTGCAAGGCGCTCTTCATGGTTGTCCAGATCGTGTAGTTCGGTCTCGGCTCTTTGGCCGAAGGCCACGACATCCGCTAGGGTAGGACCGTATTTTTTCTTCAGAGTGGCTAGGAGCGTCAGGCGTTCCTCTACTTGCTGGAGACGCTGGGGATCTTGTTCCAAGGACTCAAGGTAATCCTCCAGGGTGCGACAGAGATCCTGGATCAGGTCCATAGCCTGTTGCAGCGCATCGGCCGCGGTCGCCTGGAACGGATCAATCTGTGCTAGTTGTAACAGATTGGATTGAACTTCGCCCAACTGGTCAAGAAGCGCGGGGATTTCCGCCCCTCCTTCCGCCAGCTGCACTTGACAGGCGCTGGCTAGTTCCCCTAGCTTTTCGGCATTGCCCAAACGTACCTGCTCCTGGTGTAACGTATCCTCTTCGGCGGGCCGGATGGCCGTGTCCCGGATTTCCGTGATCTGGAAGCGGAGCATATCCATACGCTGCATCCGGGTTTGGATGTTCGTTCGGGCTTGATCCAGCTGCTGTCGTATCTGGCCTAATTGCTGGACCTTGTGCGTGAGCGCGTCCCGGGATTCCTGCAGGTTGGCGAAACGGTCCAGCAGGCGGAGGTGCGCGGAGGTGTCCAGTAGACGTAGGTGATCGCTTTGGCCGTGGATCTCAAGCAACGGTTCCATAGTGGCTTGCAGTACGTCCCGTGAACAGATCGCGCCGTTGATGCGACATGTGCTGCGCCCCGTGGCGCGTATCGTACGGTGCACGATCATAGGGTCCACTTTGTCCTCCCCGGTACCGGACAGCTCAAAGGTCGCTTCCACCCAGGCTTCCCGGGCCCCGGAGCGAATCCACAAGGGGAGAGCTCTTTGGCCTAACAAAAGGCCTAGCGCATCCAGGATGATAGATTTGCCGGCCCCGGTTTCTCCGGTCAGAATGTTGAGGCCGGGTGCGAAGGTGATCGCCAAATCATCAATAATGGCGAAGTTGCGGATGTGCAGTTTACGCAACACGGGGCGCATCTCCCGGCATGGCCTTGGCCGCGGGCGACAGACGTGTCTGAGCCGGCTGCCATCTTGTCACTGCGGCCATTCTAGCGTATAGTAGGATCAGAAGAGGCAAGAATACTGTAAGTGTAGATCCTCTGTGCCCGGTGAGGGTAAGTGATGACTGTGTTCTTTGTAGGGCTAAAAAGACAGCACTATAACCCGCTCTGTGGTACAGTACGGAATCTTCATGATGCTGGGAGGCTTCAATGCCAAATTTAGGGGTCACAGAACTCATTATCATCTTGGTCCTTGCCGTCATGATCTTCGGTGTAGGCCGCTTGCCGGAAGTGGGTGGGGCCATAGGCCGCACTATCCGGGAATTCCGTAATAACATGCAATCGGAAAGGCACACCGCGTCCGAACTTGACGAGGACGAGGACGAGATGGAACAGGAATCCGAGGAGAAGACAACGGCCTAGGGGCTTTGGTGTATACACCTTTAACCTGACACGGAGGCCGAGGAGTATTTTGTGACGTTGATTGACTTCATGTTGGTGGCCATCATTATTTTGGCCGTATCCTTGATCGCTATTGTGCTGGTACAGGCACAGGATGCGGGCTTAGGCAGCATGTTCGGTGGCGATTCCAGTATGTACCGTACCCGACGTGGCCTGGAAAAGGTCGTGTTCAACGTCACCATTGGCCTGGCTGTGTCCTTTATGTTATTGAGCCTGTTAACCGTATTGCTGCAAAATCGCCTGTGAAAGTTGATGCCGGGCCCGTGGGCGGCCGACGCAGAACCTGAAATGATCCTGGGGGTGTGAAGACCGTTTTCACCCCTGTCTGGGAGACAAATGAATACGGAGACCCGTACGCGGTTTACCGGTTCCGGACGCAGACCCTATCCCTATACCCGTTATCGGCGCTGGATCCTAGCACCCATCCTGCTGGGCTTGTTACTCTTAGTGAGCGTTTATGGTCCGATAGGCCGTAATGTTCCTACCCGCGCTCTGCCGGCCTATGGTGGTGTGTTCCGGGAAGGGGTATTGGGTACGCCCCTTTATATCAATCCCGTTCTCTGTGACTTCAATGAAATCGATCAGTCTCTGTGTCGGCTCTTGTTCCGTGGGCTGCTACGTTTCGACCATACCGGATTTCCGGAGCTGGATCTGGCGGAAACCTATACCGTATCCGCGGACGGGTTGGTCTACACGTTCACTTTGCAGCCCGATATCCGCTGGCATGACAACAACCGGACCCGGGTCACGGCCAGTGATGTAGTTTTTACGTACGAGGTACTCCAAAATGAGGCGTTCCCCGGTAATCCTGCCCTGGCCGCTGCGGCTCGGTTGGCTACGGTCCAGGCAGTGGAGCCGCATCCGTGGACGGTGGAATTTACCTTGTCACAACCCTTTGCCCCGTTCTTGGACTTGATGACGATCGGGCTTCTACCCGAGCATATCTACCGCGAAACACCGGTGGATCAACTGATCGAAAGCATTGACCGACTGCCTATTGTGAGCAACGGTCCCATGCAGGTGGCCCGGTATGATGACATGTCCTTGCGCCTGATCCCGTCCCGGAATGCGGATTATGATCTGCCCTACATTAGCGTGCTGGAGTATCGTTTCCATCCCAATGTCACTGAACTGTTCACAGCCTTTGCGCAGGGCAGGCTGGAAGGGCTGAGCACAGGCATAGTCCAGAACCTGGACGTGTTACCCAACCGATCCGAAGTGCAGCTCTTCGCCAGTACCGAATCCAGCGTGGTTATGGTCCTGCTGAATCTGGATAGTGATGCCGTGCCCTTTCTGCAAGAACTGCAAGTGCGGAAGGCTTTGCTGCAAGCCCTCAACCGGGAAAAGGTGGTAAATTCCAGTCAGCTGGGCTGGGGGATCGTTGCGCACTCCCCTGTTACACCGCACAACTGGGCCCATAAGGATGATATTCCGCACTATGCATTTGATCCGGTACAGGCGGTACGATTGCTGGCCGATTCAGGCTGGCAAGATCGCAACGGCGATAACGTGCTGGAGCGGGATGGTACCCCGCTAGCGCTGACTTTACTGACAAGCCAGGATGCCACACTGAGCGTCTACGCCGATACCATCGCCGAGTTTTGGCGTGATATTGGAATTGATGTCACGGTCGAGTCGCTGCCTTTAGGCATGCTAGTGAACGAAAGATTGTCATCCCGTACGTTTGATGCTGCCCTGGTGCGTTTCTCGGGGCTGGAGGGAGATCCGGATCCATTTCGGTTTTGGCACAGTTCACAAGCGGTAGCCGGCCAACTAAATTACGGAGCCTGGGACAATCCCTTTGCCGACGAATTAATGGCGCGCGCCCGGATTGTCCTGGATGTTGAAGAACGCCGGTGGCTTTACCATCAGTTCCAGGATGTCTTTGTGGCCGATCTGCCGGCACTACCCATCAGTTATCCTGTGTATGTGTATGGTGTGCATGAGCGCGTCAAGAATGTGCAGATTGGCCCCCTGAACCACGCCGCGGAGCGTTTTGCGTCCTTTGCCGACTGGTACATCCAGATCACCAATGTCGCTCTGCCGGAGGACATAGGCTTGCGACCCAACTGAAGGGACAGCTTAGCGCAACGGATATACCGAGTTCCCTAGGGGCCGGATGGACCACGACCGGGATTGAGAAAGCCGCATATCCAGGAACCTGCGTTACAATCCGGATACGGAAACTGCAATCTACATCTATCAAGCAAAAGAAGAGAAGTGATCATGATGGGTAACGATCGCCACCGCTCAGGGCGGCGTCTGACCTGGCGGGTATTAGGTCTTTTAGTCTTGGTGTTGGGATTGGCTGCTTGCAATAGCGACAACTTTATTATTCCACCGGCACCGGGCATGGAATCGGATATGATGCCGATGATGGCTAAAGAAGACTCGATGATGTCGGATGCGGTGATGATGGCAGCCTCCCAGTCCAGCCTCGGTTGTGTGGCCGTAGTGAATACGGATGGGGTCCGTTTACGCACCGGGCCGAGCAATCAACATTCCATATTGGGACTGGCTTATATGAACGATGCTCTGTCCATGCAGAGCTTATCCCAGGACCTGAATTGGGTAGAAATAACAGCCCCTAGTGGTACTAGGGCGTATATCGCGGCCGAATTCACGGATACAGTCTGTCCCGAAGGATAGACAACCTATATATAACCTCTTCCTGGAACGGGATAACCACCATGATGCACGGGGTGCCCTCCCGCCTGTGAAAGGGTGCCATCTATGGAGTTAGGTCAGCTGGGCAACGCTGAAGATGACGTGAAAGGGTTTGCAATAGATCACAACGGACTTAATCTGAGCCAGATCTATGTCATCCGGAATTACATAATTCTGGTTGCCTACATTGCCCTTCAGTGCACCTAGATCCCAGTACATGCCCAGTTCACCAAAGGTTTTCTCCTCCGTGCCCGTAGTGAGCAAAACGTGCAGTTCCGGACCATTGGTAGACTTGAAATCTTCCAGCCGCAGGACACGCTGACCATCGGATAGCGCATAAATAGCAGCAGTTCCTGTGGCCGCATGGATCGCGTCGATCCGGCCAAATTCCCCCATGCCCAGTACCAGGGTCTCAGGAGTCATGTCAGTCATAGGTACCTCGTCCATGGCCGTATCGGGACTAAGCAGGGCTAGGGTGGTTGCCTTGACCATATCAGGAGCCAATTCCGTGTTCTGGGACATCTGCATCAAGGCCATTTTCATATCTTCGGGCAAGGTACCATAGGCACGCTGCTGCTCTGTCGTCATATCGTCCACGGGAAACGCCTCATCCACTATGTCAGTCTGCCAGAAAGCCCAGGGCTCAAAGAGCAGGGTCCCGGCCACGGCAGCGCCGAGGATGATTAGGAGTAGTATGCGGGTACGGGCGTTCATGTTATACCTCCAACAGTGACGCAATGCGCTTGCTGCTGCCAATAGCACAGGACTAAACCATGACGGAACAGGCCGGAGAAAGTTTAGCTCTCTGATTGTAAGCTATGTTCCGTTACCGGATGGCGTGATGCACAAGTCCTCGTACCGATCCTGGATCCTGCCGTAGCAAGCCAGGATCATCGCTTCTTGACAGCAGACATCAAAGCCGGTAGGATCAGCATACTTGAGTGCGCCGCAGTGGCGGAATTTGGTAGACGCGCTACATTCAGGATGTAGTGAGCATACGCTCATGGGGGTTCAAGTCCCTCCTGCGGCACTCAAGCCCCATACGAGCTGTGCGTAGCTGGAGTTATAGGAAGCCGTTCCCTGCGCTGACCTGCCTATGATAGCCCGATTGACCTATTGTGTGCTGCATCCGTTTTGACAGCTCCCTAGCAAGGGAAGCACGCTTGTGAATCCGCCGGCCCCGCCGTCAACTTCATATACGCAGCGCAACCGTGTCTTTCTGGTAGTCCTGGTAGCCCTGCTTCTGTTCTTTGTGTTTTCCTATATGAACTTGGTGTTGGAACATACAGCCCTTAAAAAGGAAGTAGCGCAGGCCACAACCCGTTTAGACAGTGCGTATGAACGCGGTTTACGCCTGGAACAGCAGTTGGCCTATGTGCAAACAGACGGCTATAAGGAAACTGCGGCGCGGGAAATGCTGGGTCTGGTACGGCCTGGTGACAGGGTCTTCGCGATTATTCCTACCGATGCCGCGCTGGACATCTATGCGGATGAGACACAGGGGACAGAGGCCACGGATGTCCGCTTATTGCCCGTTTGGCAGCAATGGCTTGATCTGTTCAACCTGAAAATTTCGTTATCTTGAGAGACGGTTAGTCAATCCTTGGTCATCGTTCAGTAAGGTATCGTATTGACTTTAACCTGGCCAGTGCGCTACAATGTGATTCACATTATCAACGCGGGGTGGAGCAGCGGTAGCTCGTTGGGCTCATAACCCAAAGGTCGCAGGTTCGAATCCTGCCCCCGCTACTCACTGGCTGCCGACACAATTGTGTCGGCAGTATCGTTTGTTTACGGCGATGTAGCTCAGCCTGGTTAGAGCGAGGGCTTCATAATCCCTAGGTCGGTGGTTCAAGTCCACCCATCGCCACCACAGAGTAGGGAGATGCCACAAAAAGGGCATTGAGCGGGCCGATATTCGCACTAACGAGATACTCCGCGGTACAAAAACCTATAGTACCCCGGCCTAGCGCCGTGGACTGTACGCGACGCGTGTACCGGATGCTTACGGCAACGCGGGACAGGCGTCAGCATGGTCCCGGATGTAGTCCCAGTTCAGATCATAGCCTAGGCCCGGACGATCGGGGAGCGTGACGTATCCTTCCCGGTCCAGCGGATCGCAAAGAGAGTTCAGGTAGGGCGGGGGCTGCTCATAATCTAGGCCCGGGGCTAGTAGACCCCGTTCATAGTATTCACAAGTGTCCTCACTGCTAGCGCCCAGCAGCATAAGATTGGCGTGCCCACTCATGTGTATCTCGCATCTGACCCCGAAAGCTTCACAGACGGCGATCATTTTCCGTACGCCCGTCACACCGCCGCGCAGGACATCGATCCGGCTCATATCGGACGCCCCGCGCTTGATCCAGTCCGCTCGTGTGTAAATGGAGCCGGAGGCGATCTCCGGTGACAGAATGGGAATCGATAGTTCCCGCGCCAGTTTTTCATAGGTGGAAACCCGGAATTCATTCATGGGATGTTCGTACCAGTAGAAATCCAGTTCCTCTAGTACACGTCCTACGCGCAAGGCTTCTTCGTACGTGCGATAAGTGCCCCAGGGATCGAAGCTGAGGACCATATCCGGACCTACCGCCGCGCGTACCTGACGGCAGGCTTCCAGGTCCCATTGGATATGAGAGGGGCGTCCCGGATCGGGGTGTCCGGTCGCCGGATCCCAGAAATAGTAGGGATGGATTTTGTAGTGCGTGTATCCTTGCTGCTGACACTCCACAGCATGAGCGGCATAAACCTCAGGCGGCCCCAGATTAGGATACGTGCTGCCATAGGCCTTCACCCGCTCCCGGCAACCACCCAGGAGTTTGTGTAGGGGTAGATCAAACAGGCGGGCCTGCAGATCCCATAGGGCACAGTCTACAGCTCCCAACACATTCTCAGGGATGTTGGCCACCCATAACCAGTGCCAGATCTTCTCGCGGTCAAAGGGATCCACATCCAGGAGCAAATTCCGGATTCGCCCTGCGACTAAGTGTTGATCGTCCGTGGACAGGCCATGACGATCGCCATGCCCCTGGCCGCCCAGATAGTAGCCTGTGGCCCCCGCATCCGTCAGAATACGCAGAAGGGTTTGGGTTACAACCGTGTCGGGTCGGAGCTGGGCATTCTGAAACATAGGTTCCGGTACGGCAAACGGAATGACTTGCACATCAACAATTTTCATAAACGTTCCTATGGAGAACCGGCAGGAAGCCAAAATTCAGGGAGCGATGGCAGAGGAACCCTCACTGCAGGGCTTCCATTTGCTACGTCTCGCAGTATAATGCCCTCTATCAAGGCCTCGAATCAAGTCACGTCCTCCACAGACCCACGAACAGTGGGGACTGCCGGACGGAATGATAGGGGCTTGGGCTCAAGTAAGGAGGTACCATGACAGCCGCGTTTACGCAACAGGAACTGGCGCATTACCAGGAACATGGGTACGTCATCATTGAGGGCGCTATGGAGGACGTGGGATTAGCCAACGTGATCAGGGCGTATGAGGAAATCCAGGCCCGGACCGCACCGGCCTGGCAGGATATGCTAGCGAGTGGGAACATCAAGGGCGGCTATGGGCACGGTCCGAACGCACACACCATGAGCAATGTGTACAAGTATCATGATCTCTGGCTGGATTTAGCCACAAATCCACGGCTTATGCCTCTCCTGCAGCAGATTGTAGGGCCTGACATGCAGGTGATGGAGATGGTGTGCCACTGCCACCACGCCGGAACACAGGCGCATACGGCCTGGCATCGCGACTGGCCTGCCTGGACCCATCCCCAATACACCCTGAAAGCCAAGGCGTTCTATTTCCTGGACGATCAGAGTGAGGATATGGGATGCTTTGCTCTGGTGCCGGGCACGCACCGGTTGGAAGAGGGACCACCGCGGGACCTGTATCGGGATGCGGCCCTGGAAGACATGCCCGGTCTCACCAAAATCGTGGCTCCGGCCGGCAGTGTGGTCGTGTGGAATGTACTCTGTTGGCATACGGGACTGGCCAACACGAGCACCCGGGATCGTCGCATCGTGATTTATGGTTACATGCCTTTTTGGGTCAAGAAATGGGGCCATAATCCACCACCGGCCAATATTGTGGCTTGGGCTGATACACCTCACAAGCGCCAGTTGATGGGTATTCATGCGGTAGAGGGGCGTGCCGCTTGGGATCGTCAAGACGTACCCTATTTGCCTGCGCATCAGGAACTGGTCAAACAGAAGAAATTCTAAGCGGGCGCCGTTACGCACCCACGACACAAGACATCAAGTTATAAGAAGGTGCCTATGCCGGTGTATTTGCCTGCTGCGACCCGTTATGAGGACATGATCTATCGTCGCTGTGGACGTAGCGGTCTGTGTCTACCTGCCATCTCGTTGGGACTCTGGAACAATTTCGGGACTGTGTATTCCTTGGCGACAGCACGGGAACTCGTACACACCGCCTTCGATCTGGGTATTACCCATTTCGATCTGGCCAACAACTATGGCCCGCCACCCGGTTCCGCCGAGGAAACGTTTGGACGCATTCTAGCTCAAGATTTGAAAACGTACCGGGATGAACTGATCATATCAACCAAGGCCGGGTACGAGATGTGGCCCGGTCCCTACGGCAATTTCGGGTCCCGCAAGTATATGCTGGCGAGTCTGGACCAGAGCCTGGATCGCCTGGGACTGGACTATGTTGATATTTTCTACAGCCATCGTATGGATCCTGATACGCCCCTGGAAGAGACTATGGGCGCTCTGGACACAGCCGTGCGCAGTGGCAGAGCGCTATACGCTGGCATTTCCAATTACGACGCTGAACGGACTCAGGCCGCGGCCGTCATCCTTCGGAAGATGGGCACGCCCTGCCTAATCCATCAGCCCGCTTTCAATATGCTGCGTCGCGATGTTGAGCGGAACGGCGTACTGGATGTATTGGCTCAGGCAGGGATTGGCTGCATTGCTTTTTCGCCCCTGAGCCAGGGTATGCTGACCCATAAATATCTAAAGGGTATTCCCACTGCGTCCCGGGCTGCCAATCCCCATGGCACACTAGGGGCTAGCCGGATCACACCTGAGCTCGTGGCAATTCTGAAACAGCTGAACACCCTGGCCGCGGAACGTGGGCAATCCCTGGCGCAGATGGCCCTGGCCTGGGTATTGCGCCAAACTGTTGTTTGTTCCGTTCTGACGGGGGCCAGCCAGGTCGCGCAGTTGCATCACAATGTGCAGACATTGCGCAACCTGGCGTTTGATGACACCGAACTGGAACGCATGGACGCGATACTAGCATCAGCCTGATGTCCGCATCATCGGACAACCACCGGCAAATCCGGGAAGTACCGTTGCATTTGATGCTCTGGTGGGAATTGGCAATCCGTGCAGTCCTGTCTCACGTCAGCGCACTGCAGTTGCAGTGTACGCCTCAGGCCCACACGTCCGCTTGGGTCCAGGTACCATCAATGCGGCGCCACATCTGACCGGTGGGATTCGGATCTTGAAGTTCGAGGGGTAGGCGGTGGCTCCGTACGGCGTCGTAGCAGTGTAGGGCCGTGAAGCGGGTCAGAGAAGCAGGAATACCGACCGCCGTGAATCCGGGGTGGCCGGTCGCAGGGAAGGGGCCTCCGTGATTCATAGCGGGCACAACGGCTACTCCGGTGGGCATCTTGTCGTTTAGCAGCCGCCCGACCCGGGAGCGTAGAGCGGACGCGATCAGATGGTAGCCTTCTTCGTCCTCATCCCCGGAATGACTATAAATGCATCCTGTCAGGTTGCCTTCCAGCCGGGCGGCAATGGCGGCCATTTGTGCCTCATCCGCAGCCTGGACCACTAGGCTTACCGTGCCGAAGGCTTCCGTCTGCAGTGCTTCCGGAGCCGCTAGGAACTGATCCCCACGGACGGTTAGCAGGGTGTTCTGATACGCATAACCCGGGATGTCGGCCTTGGCACCCCCTGTAACCACGATGGCCCCGTGTGCCTGCAATACCTCGATCGCTGCCGCTATATCACTGGGACCCGTGGCACCGAGAAGCACCTGAGGGGCGCCTGCAGCGAACAACGTTTTGGTTTCGGCCAGGAACTGGCGACCGACCGCATCGTCCTTGAGGATAACTAAGCCGGGATTAGTGCAGAACTGGCCTGCTCCCATGGCGCAGGAGGTGAAAAATTCAGCGGCGATATCCGGGCCGCGTTCCTGGAGAGCGCCCGGCAGGAGAAACACAGGATTGACGCTGGACATTTCCAGATAGATGGGCTTGCCCGCCTTGTCCGCCGCGGCTTTCAATTGTAGTCCTGCGTACTTGCTGCCGGTAAAGCCCGTTGCGCCAATATCCGGGTGGGATACTAACAGCGCCCCCACATCGCGGGGTGTACGGTAGATGAGCTGAATCAAAGCAGGGGGTAAGTTTAAGGCTGTGGCTGTCTGCAAAGCGATGTCCGCTAGGTGCCGGGTCGTGCCCGGGTGACTGGTATTGGCCTTAGCGATGACCGGATTGCCCGCGGCAAGGGCCGCCGCGAAATCACCCCCTGCGGCCGAGTTGAAGGCAAAGGGGAAATTGTTGGGACCAAACACGACGACCGGTCCTTCCAAGGGGTTTAAGATGGAACGGATGTTGGATTGGGTATCAATGGTGGCCATCCGCCAGGAACCGTCACGGGCGGCACCGGCTGCCTGCCGCAGTTGATCCGTGGTACGGGGCAGCTCAATGGCGGCGAGACGGGGCTCCTTGGGGAGGCCGCTTTCACGATGCGCTATGTCCACAAGACTGTCAGCGGCTGCTTCAATGGCGTCCGCCATAGCCTCTAGGAATGTGGCCCGACGCACGGGCGGAATGTCGCGCATCATCACCGCAGCCTCTTTGCCCGCCGCGATGGCTTCTTCTACCTCGGCCTGTCCTGTTACAGGGTAGACCTGTGACAGGGGTTCCCGGGTTGTCGGATCTTCAATGCGTAATTCGCCTTCCGGGTGCCGTGACGGACGCCAGGAGCCGGCGATCAAGATGGGTTCAAGCACCATAAACAGTCTTGTCCTTTGCTTGCAAAAAGCATAGTTGGTTTGGTGGATGTGGTCATGCCAACAGCCTCACACAGGGGACGCATGGCGTAACCACGGGATGACCCGATGGATCAAGCGGGGTAGGATCACATACGTTTCAACAGTCGGAAGAGCGTACGGACCAACGCTAGAACTTCAATGCCTAGGTTGACCAGGTCACCTGTCCCCAGGGGGTTTTCTTCTGCCTCCGCATCCTCAGCGGTACGCATTTCTGATGCAAACCAAGCCAGACCTATACCTATGAGGCCTCCCATGAGCAAACCTAGCAGCAGGCGGGGCCAGGAACGGGAGACGGACTGGGGGGGACTAGTGTGATGGGACGGGGTATTTTCAGTCATCGCGACGGGGATCCAAATGGGCTAGAGTCACGCGGGTCTGGGCTAAGACGCTCTCGGCCTGGACTACGGGTTGCACAATCGTACGGCCGGCCCGATCCACGGTATGGGCGGCCTGATGGACGTAAGGACCACTTTGGGCCAGGGCCCGTTCAGTCCAAAGCGACAGCTTCCGGATGAGGCGCTGACACACGACCGCGGCTATGAGCAGCAACCCAAAGGTCAGCAATAGGTTGAAGGCAATGACCACAAGGGCGATCACACTAGTGGTAGCTAATAATCCCTGCACACGCAGTTCCCCGGATCAGACGGTCCTAGACAGCAATCCTATTTTAACAAATGGATCAGCAGAGACGGGATCGCTGTCCGGGATAGTGGTTGCATGGCACAGAGTACGGACGTAACCTGGCAGTCTTTCAGGATTGCAGTTCCTGTACTGCCGGGACAGCAGCCGTTGTGGCCACCTGTGCTTGTTCTATGTCAAAGGACAGATGGAATTCGCCCTCCGCTTCCGTATCGTAATCAATGCGGATGTGATCGCCGGCGCTATAGGCACCGGTCAGTAGGCCCTTACTCAGCTCGTTCTCCACAGACTTCTGCAGGACACGACGTAAGGGCCGTGCCCCGTACACGGGATCAAACCCGATTTCGGCCAGATACGCCGCAGCCCGATCCGTGAGCTCGGCGGTCAGTCCCATATCGGCCATACGTTGGAGCAGATCGCCCATCAGAATATGGACAATCTGCTGGATATGTTCCGGAGACAAATTCCGGAACACGATGATCTCGTCGATTCGGTTCAGGAATTCAGGCTGGAACAGACGTTTCAACTGCTGGCTGTATTCGCCTTCCACCGATGCTTCATTCAACACCGGCGTCGCGAAGCCGACTTTACCCTTGCTCACCACATCGGCCCCGATGTTGCTGGTCATGACGATGATGGTGTTGCGAAAATCCACCTTGTGGCCCTGGCCATCCGTCAGGTGGCCGTCATCCATGATCTGCAGGAGGCTGTTCCAGATATCAGGGTGGGCCTTTTCAATTTCGTCAAATAGAATAGCGCGGTAGGGCCGGCGGCGCACCTGTTCCGTGAGTCGTCCTCCCTGATCATAGCCCACGTACCCAGGCGGTGCTCCGAAAAGCCGGCTCATGGTATGTGCCTCATGGTATTCGCTCATATCAATGCGGATCAGGGCTTCCTCATCATCAAACATCTGCGTGGCTACTTCACGGGCTAGTTCCGATTTGCCCACCCCCGTGGGACCCAAAAACAGGAACACGCCAATCGGACGCCGCGGATCCTTCAGGCCACTGCGTGCCCGGCGCAGGGCATCACTGACAGCTACAATGGCATCGTCTTGCCCCACAATCCGTTGCCGGATGACATCTTCCAGGTGGAGCAGCTTTTCCGTTTCCGCTTCCAATAGAGCGCGCACGGGAATACCGGTCCAGGCTTGTACGATGTCCGCAATATCCTTCTCGGCCACGGTCTCGTTCAGTTCCGCTTCTTTTTGCCAAGCATCATGTGCAGCTTGGTATTCCGTTTCCAGCCGTGAACGCTCGATCTTGTGTTCGGCGGCTTCTTCGTAGTCTCGCTGGCTCCAGGCGGCTTCCTCCAACCGTAGTAGCCGATCGATGGTGGCTTTCTGCTGCTTCAGCTCGGTCGGCAGCAGATGGAGGGCTACACGCAGTTTGGCCGCTGCTTCGTCAATGAGATCGATCGCCTTGTCCGGCAACTGTCGATCCGGGATGTATCGTTGACTCAGCTTGACCGCGGTGGCCAAAGCTTCGTCCGTGTAGTGCACACCATGATGATCCGCATAGCGGTCACGCACGCCGTGCAGAATGGCGACCGCTTCCTCGTAATTGGGTTCCTCCACAAAGATGGAGGCGAAGCGCCGTTCCAACGCACTGTCGCGCTCAATGGTCTGGCGATACTCGTCCAGGGTAGTCGCGCCAATGAACTGGAGTTCACCCCGGGCGAGGGGCGGTTTCAGCATATTGCTGGCGTCTAGGCCACCGGGAGCATTACCTGCCCCGACAAGCGTGTGCAGTTCATCTAGGAAGAGGATAACCTCGCCCTGGCTGGCGATAACCTCGTCCAGCGAATTTTTGAGACGTTCCTCAAACTCGCCGCGGAAACGCGTGCCGGCGACCATGGCCCCCATGTCCAGGGCGAATACGCGCTTGTTCAGCAACGGTTCAGGCACATCACTGTTGATAATGCGTTGGGCTAGGCCTTCCACAATCGCGGTTTTGCCTACGCCCGCCTCCCCGATCAGCACCGGATTGTTCTTAGTGCGGCGACTCAAGATCTGCAGCACCCGCAGGATTTCCCGATCCCGCCCTACCACGGGATCTACTTTGCCGTCCGCCGCCATCTGGGTGAGATCACGGCTGTACTGACTCAGGGTTTTGTAGCGGTTGGCAGCGGCGCCTTGCATCTCGTCATCCTGATCTGACACGGCGGCCATAGCTTCATCCATACGGATGACGCTGACCCCGGCCCGGGCCAAGATACGGGCGGCGTCTGAAGAACCGACCTGTACGATGGCCTGCAGGAAATGGGCGGTTGTGATTTCCTGACTACTGGCCAATTCCTTGGCCTTAGTGATGACCCGCTGCAGATTGGGGGTCAGCTGAATCTGGAGTTGTGCGGACTGACCAAAGGGTATCTGGCTGTTCGCACGGGTTTTCTCCAACTCGATCTCCAGGTCATTCTGAATCTGTTTGAGGTTGACGTCCAGGTGACTGAGTACGTGCTGTGCCGAGGTGCCCTGCTGAGTGGTCAGGGCTAGCAGCAGATGCTCCACATCAACCTGGCTTTGGCGATACTGCGGCAGCATCGCAATGGCATTGCGGGCTGCTTCCTGGGCATTCTGGCTGAAATTCTGGAACTTCATGTCCTTCTCGTACGCGTGTTATGTCTGTATTCTTATATATAGAGATAGGACATTGATTGTAGATCTGTATGTCACGTAGGAATGTGTCACGCCTGGGGTTCTAACGAAGTTCTAAGAAATGGTTGCCCCAAGGTGGCAGGCAGGACAGCGAGAATTCTCGCTGGTACGACAGATGGAATAGTGGGACGTTGCTCACTCCGGCACGGCAGGTGGGAACGCCGGCCTCCCGAGGGAACGATGAGGGTAGCGTATCGTGTGGCTTATCACCGGCAGACGCCAGATTGCCGCCTTGAGAATGCAGTATCCCTTCAGCCGCGTCGGAGCGCCCAACACTTTAACTGGAAGAAGTGTTAGAGTATGTAGTCTATGCGAATCCTATGGATATAGACCGTAAAAAGTTTTCTGTAGGAGCCTATCCTTTATGATGTTATATGATGGATTCATGGCCCTCCGAATCCGTAACCCTACCGGGTTCAACGGACTCTGTTCCAGGTTATCAAATGACGGGATAGTTTGCCGTCTCCCTTACGAATCCTTGGTGACATTTTGCGCCATGTCGTATGGGATAAAGAGATCAACCGTTCTTTTTCATGATGCTGTAACGTAATCTTGGTTAGCCCTGCCAGAGATACCAACACCCGGAAAGAGCCATCCAATATGGACAGCTTCAAACAAGCTTTAAAATACTTTCTGTGGTTTATTGTGTTTGGTATTGTGTTGCAACTGTTGGGGTTATTATTCAACGTGATAACACCACCGGGAGCGTTTTAGCAATGGACAGATGTTTCCTACATGTGCTTAGGGCAAGGTGATCCTTCGTTCACCTACGTTTGTAGTACCGTAGTGTGACTACCCACGCTACCGTGCAATACGTCTAGGGCCTATCACCTGAGACCCCTAGTGGCGATAGGCAGACGATACCGGGAATTCAGCGCGTGGTGACAAACCGGTGCAGGGTTTTGAGGGTGTTCTGTAGCACGCTGACACGCAGGATTTCATAGCCGTGACTGTTTTCCCGTACACAGCCAAATACAAGCGCCCGTGCAGCGAGTCCCGCGGTATACACCATGCTGGCATCGCTGGCGGCGCGCTCATACACTACACTCTGGACTTCAACCCCTACTTCCTGCCCTGCGGTGCGCAGCTCCTGCATCAGCGCGAAATCGTAGTGGCCTAGGGCATCTTTGCTCCAAGTTGCAGGCCGATGGTCCACCTGGAGAGGTGTACCAGGAGGCCTGGGCGCACCATCAATGGCAATGAAGGCTTCCGGCTGCAGATACCGTGCCAGATTTTTGGCGCCAAAGCCACCCACTTCCTCGTTGTGCACGAAGGCGATCACGGTGGGGTGCCGGGGTTTCTCGCCACTCGCCTGCAGACCCGCGAGTAGTTCAAGTAGTAGGGCGCAGCCCAGACGATCGTCAAAGGTCCAGGCCGCGGCCAGCGGATCGTGCTCTTCCCCGAAAAGAACGGGACCGCGCATGGAAGCATGTGGCACGACAAGAGTACCGGCGCGCACACCGGCTGCCGTTAATGAGTCATGGGTTAGACCCGTTGTGATCCAAACGTCAGGCCAGTCAATTTTCTTCTCGTCCGCCTGCGTAGTATGGGTTGATCCCATACTGAGGATACCCAACACGGACTGAGTGTCGCCCATAATCTCAACGGGTGTTTCCCCTAGTTTCCACGGATATAGCCCGCCTGTGCGTGTGACTTCCAAGTCACCGGAATGGCGGACCCGGGTGACCACCATGCCAATCTCATCCATATGGGCTGCATAGCACCAAACCGGTAGGGAGGGATCTTGGCCTGCAAGCGTTACCGTCACCGAGCCACCTACATCCTGGTGTGATTCCAGTCCCAGCTGCTGAATTTGGTCTGTGATAACCTGGGCCATGTGCTGCTCCCGACTGGAGGGTGCGGGAATATAGAGTAGAGTCTTGAAGCGATCCAGTATGGGATGAGCAAGCGCAAGGCCTGTCTGGTAATCCATCATGGACATGTTCCTCGCAAGTATCCTGTAGTGACCACGGCAGTTGGCTGCCGTACCTTATGGTCGCAGGTGACTCCAGGGAATGCAACTTTGTTACAGATAGTGTCACCTTAGGTTGTTTATGTGATGGGAGGATAAGCGAAAAGGATGTACATGTCTATCCGGTCAATAGCGATTATTCTTGTTTGGTTACTCGCCAGTCTATTGGGGCTTGGGGGCTGCACCACAGTGCCTGCGCCTGCCACTGCTACTACGGATACTGCCTTCCGCGTTGTCACGACGGTCGCACCTCTGACCAATATTGTGTACAACGTCAGTGGTGATGCCGTAGACTTGGTGGGGCTAGTCCCACCCGGTGTGAATTCCCACACCTTTGAACCGTCACCCTCGGATGCCCAGGTGCTGGCCACAGCAGACCTGATATTACTGAATGGACTGCAGCTGGAAGTTCCGGTTATGGATATGGTGGAGGCCAACGTGGGGCCCGAGGTGCGCGTGGTATCGTTAGGCGATCGGGTACTGGACCGCTCCGAGTGGGTGTTTGATTTCTCTTTTCCGGCCAGTGGTGGTGCTCCCAACCCGCACCTGTGGATGAACCCGCAGATCACTGCCCAATACGTGGAAGTCATTCGCGATGAACTCGTGGCGGCGGTGCCGGCCCAAGCCGCGACCTTTCAGGCTAATGCGGACGCATATCTCGCACGGCTGGCGGAACTGGATGCCGCCACTGCGACCGCTATTGCCACCATTCCCGTCGCTCAGCGCAAATTGCTGACTTATCATGATTCCTGGGCTTACTTTGCGCCCCGTTACGGTCTTACATTGGTCGGTGCGCTACAGCCATCCCATATGGCCGAACCTTCCGTACGCGAGGTAGCCGCCCTCGTGCAACAGGTACGAACGGAAAACGTGACCGTACTATTCGGCGCCAGCGAATTCCCCACACCCGTACTGGAAGCCATCGCACGCGAAACGGGCGTTACATTCAACGATAGCCTGGCGGACGATGTCCTACCCGGTACTGCGGGCACACCGGAGCACACCTACATTGGTATGATGCTCCACAACGTGCGCATCATCACTGAAGCCTTGGGGGGCGATGCTGCGGCTCTGGATACCGTGTCACCCGCCAACGTGCCTCAGCAGCCCTGACGATGCGTGTAGAGGCTGTGAGTTGGGCATCTGCCGTGAACCGCCTGCAATGAGGGAGCATAAGGTCGGGCTAGTGCGTGCAACTATGTGGAGGCGTGGGATACAATTCGCAGACTGCCTGCTACAATGAACTGACGGTGCTCACCCGGGCAAGTTCGTTCCGTTTTTGACCTGACATCCTGACGGCAAGACCTTGGACCCCCAGCTTGAATTGCGCGACATCTCCGTGCGGTATGGTAGCAAAACCGTGCTGGAGGCCATTGACATTCATATTCATCGGGGGCAGTTTGTGGCACTGCTGGGGCCCAATGGCTCAGGCAAGACAACGCTCCTCAAAACCCTGCTCGGTGTCGTTCCGCCCTCCGAAGGGCGCCTTTACCTTGAGGGGCGTGCATCCGCTACGCGTCCCGCGGTGCAGTTCGGCTATGTACCCCAGATCGACCATGTAGACTGGAGCTTTCCGGTTACCGTCAGGCAAGTAATCTGGATGGGGCTACGGCGTGGCCGGGAATGGCGGCCCTGGGCTACACGGGCCGATCGGCAACGCATTGAGTCTGTTCTGGACCGTTTGCACATCGCACATCTGGAATGCAAACACATTGGTGAACTGTCCGGTGGCCAACAACAACGTGTCTTCATTGCCCGAGCCCTCGTCGCCCAGCCGGACATCCTGGTGCTTGATGAGCCCACCAGTGATGTTGACGTGTACCACACGGAGACCATTCTGCATCTGCTGGCCGACCTGAATCAGGCGGGACAGACCATCATCATGAGTACCCACGATGTCAACGCCGCGGCGTCCCACGTACCCTGGGTAGTATGCATCAACCGCACCATCGTAGCCCAGGGGCCACCGGATACGGTATTGTGCAAGGCCATCCTGGACCGCACATATGGTGCGGATCTGGTGGTGCACCGCCAAGAGGGTCAAGTACTGGTGTATGAAACACCCCATACCCATACCTGGACTGATCTCAATCCGACTCCCGTGTCCGCCCATGCGCCCTTCCATCGCCATCACGCACGGGAGTGACAGGCTCTGAGCGTATTGCTGGAACCGTTTGCGTTCCAATTTTTTCGTGCCGGCCTGTTGGTGGCTCTGATGATCGGTGCCATGTGTGGGGCCGTGGGGGTCTATATCGTGCTGCGGGGCCTGAGCTATATTGGCCATGGCTTAGCGCATGCGATTTTCGGCGGTGCCGTCGTGACCTTCATGGCCCAATGGAACTTCTACATCGGGGCCGGCCTCTGGGGTGTGTTGTCAGCGCTGCTCATCAACAGCCTTTCCCGGCGCCCTGAGATCAAGGGTGATGCTGCCATCGGTATTATCACCACGGCTAGCTTTGCTGTCGGCGTCGCCCTCATCAGCCGGGTTCGCACCTATACACCATCAATTGAAGCCATGCTCTTCGGGAATATACTCGGCGTTGACACCAGCGACTTATGGATCGTACTGGGGATGTTTCTGGTGGTAGGTAGCATCATGCTGGTCTTCTACAAACCCCTGCTGTTCTATACCTTTGATGTGGAGGTGGCACAGGTACAAGGAGTATCCACGCGGGCTCTCGGCACATTGTTCGCCTTCCTGCTGGCAGGCATTGTCATCACTTCTATGCAGGTGCTGGGTGTGACCCTGATCTCGGCTGTCCTGGTCATTCCTGCTATCACGGCCCGTTTGCTGACCGTACATTTTGGTCGTATGTTCCTGCTGTCGGTGCTGATCGGATCCCTGTCATCCGGGGTAGGTATCTATGTTAGCTATTACTTGGATGTGGCTTCGGGTGCTTCGATCATACTGCTGCAGGCTTGCTTGTTCACCCTGGTACTAGGCTGGACCACATGGCTGTGGCCACGCCTGCGGGGGCGTGAGTAGCCCTGGTACCAACTGTGGTATTCTCACGAGGACATACACCGCATCCATGCGTCAGGGCACAGAGTGCCCGGGAGGGTTATCTTGGCTGCACAGCCTGAACAGAGTGTCTATACCGAGCTGGGTGTACGCCCTATCGTGAACGCGTCCGGTTCCCGCACGGTCATGGGGGGCTCACGTCCGTCCCCGACCGTCATGGCGGCGGCCGCGGCCGCCAATCGTCATTATGTGGTGATGGAAGAACTATTGGCCCAAAGCGGTCAGGCCATCGCCGATCTACTACAGGCGGAGAAGGCTCTGGTCACATCCGGTTGCGCTGCGGCCATGACCCTGGGCGTGGCGGGTATCATGACAGGCACCGACGCCCAGCGCATCGCCCAACTCCCTGACTGTACGGGCCTGCGCCACGAGATCATCATCCAGCAATGCCAGCGGTATTCCTACGACCGGGCCCTGGAGCTATGTGGTGCCAAGCTTGTGAACGTGGGTACTGCTACCACTACCACGGTGGCGGCAGTGGAGGCTGCGATCAATGAAAATACGGCGGCCTTGCATTATCTGGGCATAGACAACGCACTGACGGGCCTGCCGTTCACTACCCTCCGTGATATCGCCCATGCACATAATCTGCCGATTCTGGTGGACGCCGCCAGTGTCGTGTATCCATTGGAGGACATGACCTGGTACCTCCGGCATGATGCGGATCTGGTGTGCTTCGGGGCCAAGTATTTCGGTTCTTTCAATGGGACGGGGATTTTATGCGGGAAAGAGAAGCTGATGGAGGCTGCCATCCTGCACAACTTCATCAGCTTTGAAACCCTTCAGAATCGAGCTATCGGCCGCCCTTTCAAGCTGGACCGGGGCGAAATCGTGGGCGTGGTAAGCGCACTCCGAGAATGGTTTACGATGGATCATGAGGAGCGCCTGGCGGAACTTGAGGCCCGTAGTCTGACTGTCTGCCAAGCTGTGACAGGATTGCCCCACATTGAGGCACACTGGAAAGATATGGCCGGCAATTCCATCATGTACACCGTGATCCTGACATTGGACGAAGAGGCCCTGGGACTTACGGCCCAGGCGGCATCACAGATGCTGCTAGACGGGGAACCGCATATCACTACACTTGTGATGGGCAATGAACTGCGCCTGGTCATGAATACGCTGTATGAGGGTGAAGCCGAAATGATAGGTCAGCGTCTGCAGGAAGTCCTGTCGCCCTGAACTGTGCACAGGTTATCCGTCTGTCCTAGCGGGGAAGTGGCTAGTCTAGCCTGGTTGAGCATCTGCGGTGTGCGCTTAGCGGGTGGTGACGAACCGGTGCAGGACACGCAGCAGATTGGGTAGGACGCCCAGACACAAGGTTTCGTAGCCGTGGCTGTTACCACAGGCCCAACCGAAGCATAGGGCTCGCTCTACCCAGCCTGCGGTGTAGGCGATGGAAGCGTCGCTAGCTGCCTGTTCATACACGGCAGTCTGCAGGCTGACATCCACTTCGCGGCCGGCCGCCAGCAGTTCCTGGATCAGGCCGTAGTCGTAGTGGCCATGCGCATCGGTGCTCCAGATAGCCGGCCGCTCGTCCAGGATCAGAGGTGTCTGCGGTGGCATGGGAGCCAGATCCAGGGCGATCAGAGCTTCGGGGGCGTTCTCACGGGCGAGGTTCTTGGCCCCCCAGCCGCCCACTTCCTCACTGTGTGTGAAAGCAAAAAGACTGGGACGGTGCGGTTGTGTGCCGGTAGTCTGCATATGCGCCAGCAGTTCCAGAAGCAGAGCGCACCCCAAACGATCATCAAAGGACCAAGCGGCCGCCATGAGATTGTTGGGACTACCAAAGATCCAGGGGCCACGTCGGGAAACGTGAGGTACCACCGGGGAACCGGGGCGCACCCCGGCCGCAGTGAGTTCGGTAGGGGACAAGCCGGTAGTAATCCAAACGCCATCCCAACCCACGGGTTTGCGTGCGGGCAGGGGAATGTGCATGGACCCCATACTAAAGATACCGACGATCGACTTTGCATCGCCCAGAATCTCAACGGGGCCTTCTCCCAATTTCCAGGGATACAGGCTACCGGACCGCGCCACTTCTAGGTTTCCCGAGGTACAGATTCGGGTCACTACCATCGCAATTTCATCCATATGGGCAGCGTAACACCATAAGGGCAGTTCCGGATTCTGACCGGGCAAAGACACCATGACATTGCCGCAGGCATCCGTCCGCGGGGATAACCCCATCGCACAGAGCTGCTCACGGATCGCAGTGGCCATGTGGTGTTCCCGACCGGAAGGGGCCGGGATGCAGACCAGTGTGCGAAAACGTTCCAGCACGTCATGGGCAAGGGTGGATGCTTGTAACCAGTGAGACATAAAGGTAGTTTCCTGTGTGTTTTCCCGGGCGGCATACAGGCGCGAACCTCAGATGTCTGGATATGATATCGGATTGGGAACCAGCGGCGATCTGGGCGGACTCTCAAACCTAGGCGGTGCTAGGTTGGACAGAAGCCGTTATGAGTTGGCTCTGTTTTTCCATTTGTCGGCAATGGTCCCCTGAGATCTTGACTGTGTGAAGCGGGAGTAGCCATAACTCTACTCGGTAGCGTACGGGTAGTCAGCCTGAACTTGCCACAGGAGCCATGACCCCGGGTAGTGGACCAGGGCGGATCAGGCTCGTCATCAAGATGTGGATTTGCTCGTTCCGCCCGCGATGTGAGCAAGCAATGTACGCGGTGTTCCTCAAGGGAAAGTCCATGGCAACAGGCACACACCAGCGAGAATCCAGCATATTGCGGATGCCGTTGTTAGCGTACCTGTTCATAAACATAGTCCCAGGCTGCCCTCTGTATCTGATGAGGGAAGTCTTACCCAGGACCTTAGATGCTTAATGTGCCACCTTGTACTTGTCCACCTTTGCCTTGATACACTCATCGGGCAAATTAAGGAGAGATTACGGAGTATGAATAGTGCCTAGAGCCCATTGGGCAAGCTTTCCTGTCCAGACTGCAACCTCATATAGGTCCGTAAGTAGTTGGCAAGGCTGGTGTCAGAATGCTGATTGGACAGCATCCGTTATGCCTACCGCGCGGGTGGATACTACCAGTGCTGCAAGACGGCAGCTGCCGGCGTAACTTCCAGATTAAACCCGCATCCTCATGCACACTTAATATGGCGAGACTGAGGTATTACTCTCGTCAGTTTGTCAGCTTGGTGGAGGGAGGCCTACATTTGATGAGATGATAAGAGACGGGCGCGCACGCATTCAAGAAACTGTGCGTCAAAGCGGGAATATTGTCGGTAAGGCCCCGGCAGTTGAGTCAGGACGTACGTGGTGGAAGCATACGGACACCTGCATATTCAGGGGTTCGGACGTATAAATACCGAGTATGATACCAGGGTGTATTACCACTTCAATGTCAAGCCCCTACCCTATACCGACCTGATTGCATAGGATATTGACCATGGTGATACCATCCGCGCAGTCACAAGGAGAAACCCAAATATGGCAACAACCGTAGTGGCGAATAACCGAGCTTCCGCACCAAAGGCAACGCCCGTATCCGAATGGCCCTTGCCGCTCAATCAGCGCAACACCGGCGATGGATTAGACCTCTTGGCACAACTTGAACCCGAGTCAGTCCCGATTTGTTTTTTTGACCCCCA
Organism: Caldilineaceae bacterium; assembly: GCA_965116185.1. GTDB lineage: Bacteria > Chloroflexota > Anaerolineae > Caldilineales > Caldilineaceae > Bin34. The sequence continues at coordinate 3,043,125 of OZ220492.1, read as the reverse complement.
ATATCGGGGGATACTGGACAAAATGGCCTATGGTAACGAAGGCGTTAATCGCGGTCGGAAGCGCTCTCAATTGCCACAGATGAATAACGAGACTATTGCCGAGTTCATCAAAAGGATTACGGATGCTTTAACGCGGTCGGGCCACCTGTTCCTGTGGATTGACAAGTTCCACCTGTGTTCAGGCGTACAGCCCTGGTTAGAGGGGTTAACCCTTGATGTTGTAGATCTGGTTACCTGGAACAAGGCCAAGATGGGTATGGGGTATCGCACGCGTCGGTTCAGTGAGCATCTGCTGGTAATACAGAAGCACCCCAAGCGAGCAAAGGGCGTTTGGCAAAAGCATGACATCCCTGACGTATGGACCGAGACAGTTAAAAGTCAAGGAGCAGTCCATCCTAAACCCGTAGGGCTGCAGGCGGCATTGATCGAAGCTGTCAGTGATCCCGATGATGTTGTGCTTGACCCTGCGGCTGGTAGCTACTCTGTCATGGTAGCGGCTCTTGAAAAGGACCGGCAATTTTTAGGATGCGACCTATGGTCAGAATAGAAGATGGCAAGCCTGGCCGCCCTGACGGTGCTTACGCCCGCCTGTTCAACAGCCCAGAGATAGGAGCGCTCATATCCCGTATTCATGCTGCCAGCATCCGAGCCGGTACCGAATTGGAAAAAATTGTTGAGCGCGAAGCAAAAGCCAACGGTACGGCTATCGTTGAATTGGATGCGTTTCTGGATAACGGCCATGACGGGGTATTCGTGGCCGCCAAAAAGCAAGTCAAGGCGTGTAAAGCGATTAACTTCCCAGAGGCCGAACCAGACTATCTGATATTCGTGCGCAAAGGGACACGTCGACATTGCTATGTTGTTGAGTTGAAAGATGGTGATGTATTTGATACTAAGAAAGCGGCAGGAGAAATCGCCACGCTGACCCGTTTCAGCACTAGCGTGGGCTCTAAACTCTCGTATGCTACGGGAATCCGCATCTGCTCATTCAATCAGGATGACAAGACTGCGATAGTAGCTGGGTTCAAGAATGCAGTTGGCATTGGTGAAGTATGGACGGGACGAGAATTCTGCAACCTGCTGGGTTTTGACTATGACGCCATCGTGCAAGAGCGATTAGCCGACGCTGACGCCAACCGTCGGTTCTTGATTGCGGAGCTACAGCGCATGGCAGGGTAACTAGATTTATGGAGATCCGGTCCATGCACATCCAAGTATGCAAACCTGCGCCCCGTCACTCCAAGGCCAACGACATTTAAGTGGACCGTCTCCGTTTTGAAAGATTCGAGGCAGGTGCACTTTCCACCACTGCGGGAGAGGTGCCCTACAGGTGACATGAGCACAGGTTCGGCCTACGTATCTTTTAAATCGCAGGAGGTATCTACTCTCATATGAATGTGTTGATGATTACGAACTCCTATGTGCCCAACGCCGGTGGTGTATCCACCAGCGTTCATGCGCTGGCTACTACTTTGCGGGCCCTGAATTGGGAAGTGCTTGTGCTTACACCTCAATTCAGTCTGGAAGATGGCAGCAACCATCAAGTTCGGAGACTACCGCTACCGAAATGGGAGGCAATCATTGACAATGATTTCTGCATTGCTCCCGGTACAACACTGCACAACCAAATACGGCATTTTGCGCCGGATCTCATCCATGTTCACGGACCCTTCCATTTGGGCCCCGTGGCTACGCGTCTGGCTGACGACTTGCATCTACCCTTGGTGTACACCCATCATACTCGGCTGGAAGAATTCACCCACTACGGTGATGATGCGCGTCTAACGCCCAAGGCAGTGCAAGCCTTTTACGTAGATTTCGCCAATCATTGTGATGCCGTATTGGCACCTTCAGGTGTCGTAGCAGCTGATCTGAAACAGCTGGGTGTCCAACGCCCTCTCCATGTGGTGCCGTCCGGACTGTCATCGGCTTGGTTTGCCACACCATTAGCTTCTGTAGACCGGACACCCGACCGGCATGCTATCGGTATAGTAGGACGTGTGACCAAGGAGAAAAGTAGCCTGGCTTTGGCGCGCACTGCCATGGCCTATGTAAGGGAAGCACCCAATGTGGACTTACACGTCATAGGCGATGGCGATGCGCTCGCTACGATTCAGCAAGAGGCAGAAGCTGCCAACTTTATTGATCAGGTGTACTGTCCCGGCTTCGTAGACCATGAGGCTCTGCCTGCCTATTTGGATCAGTTGGACATAGTGATTAATGCCCCGGAGACCGATACACAGTGCATTGTGCTATTGGAAGTACAGGCCCGTGGTGTTCCTGTCATTGCTTCCGATATTCCCCTCGCGCACGAAGTCGTCTGTGAGTTTGCCGAGGACATTACATTCTATGCTTCGCGTGATTGGAAGGCCTTACAGGGAAATCTACACCGCTTCTTTGCTTTGCCCCCAGCTCAGCGGGCCGCATTGCGCAGCAGAGTTCGGACCTTTGCCGCGCACTTTGAACAAGACGTTTTGACACGGGAGCTTTGCACCATTTATGCCAGCCTGACGAGAGAACTCACATGCCACCACAGCCGTGATGTGTATGGATGGGTCTATCATGCACTGACCCACGCCTTGGTGCCGGTCATCCAGAAGCTGCGTACGGCATGAAACGTGACCTGCTTGTAACGGCTACCTTGATGGCAGCTAGTATGCTGACGGTTATGTCGGGTGCCATCATTGCTCCTTCCTTGAATGCGCTAGCCGAGCATTTCACAGACGCGGCACATAGTAGCTTCAGGGCCAGCCAGATTTTGGTGATACCGGCCTTGGGCATTGTGCTATTTGCGCCTTTTATCGGTTGGATTGCGGATAGGTATGGCTATTGGCGGACACTGGCTGTGTCTATCTTGGTGCTTATGACGAGTGGTGCTAGCGGTTACTGGACGAATAGTTACGGTCCACTGCTGACACAGAGGTTTATCTTGGGCTGTGGCATTGCGGGTGTTTCAATCAGTACCACAGCGGTCTTGGGGGCTCTGCCCGCAGAGTCAAAACGCCAGGATCTGTTGGGCAAACAGTCGGCCTGCATAAACTTCGCAGGCATGATTTACCTTCTGCTCGGCGGTATGTTGGCCGCTTTACACTGGCGATTGCCCTTCCTATTGTACCTATGGCCGGTTCTGCTTATACCGTTTGTTATTCTGAGCATGCGGGCACAGCCTGTGATACAGACCCCCCGTGCCGTCTCACAGACAAGGGACTTTCTTACCTTTGTGCGCGGGTCTGCCATGCCCACGGCCATGCTTGTGTGGCTGCTTGGTGGTGTGGCCATGGCCATCATTTATACCTTGTTCACGGTGCACCCATTTCGGATGCAAGAGCTTGGGTTTGAGGATCCAAGACTTATTTCCTTTACCATCATGGCGGCCACAGCCACTTCAGCCGTAGCCGGTTGGAATCTGAAGCGGATTGCCTTATACCTCAGCTCTTACCATATCTTTGCCTTGTCCTTTCTTATGTTTGCGATAGGACTGCTCGTGATGTCGGTAGCGTATGAGATTTGGCACATAGTGGGTGGCAATCTCCTGATGGGCATAGGGATGGGGCTTCCCGTGCCCAATGGTGCTGTATGGTTAAGTGCGATCGCACCAGACGCTACCCGAGGTCGTATTCTCGGTATATTTAATACTTGTGTCTTTCTAGGCCAATTTCTTTCACCACTCCTGCTGAGCACGATAGAGCATTTTTCATCGCACATCTTTATAGCCAATGTTGTCCTAGGTCTCTTCTGCCTAGTAATCAGCTGCGTGCTGCTAGCAGCAACGGTTTTCAGGAAGGTTATCCTCCCACAACCGAGTTAATCGCCTGAAGCGAAGTGGATACAAGCAGTACTTGGCTTCAGGCATACTTACCTGCTGCAGGAATACACCCGCAATAGCGTCTATGGAGAGCTATGTATTTTATAGAGCAGAAAGGTATAGCAAGACAGCTTGGTAATGGCATGGGACAAAGACCCTACATGCTTAGTTCGTATACATAGACCAAGGTGTGTTTTCCCCTTCCCTGTTCATCATATCGGCTGGATCTGGAGATAGAAACATCATGCGGACGAATATCAATAGCTAGATCCAATGCTAGATCTTGCAGGGAACTCGCAGTTATCACCATGGGATTGACAATCTGTGTGGTACTTCTCCGTTCGGAGACTACTAGGTAAGTTCCAGAACGGGTTTTCAGGGCTATACCCTTTGCTTGTGCCGGCTCTCCGGCACGAAGCTTGGTGGGAAAGGGTAATCCGCTGCCCAGAGATAGGTCGTTGCTTCGAATCCGCCAAGGGTGCTGGAAACCCTTGTATACACAGCACGAATAACGCACTATCTTTCTTTTTACTGTACCCGCGTTACACGTAAGATACCATTGCGAATGTTGGGTATTAATTTGTGGACGGTATTAAGAACAAGAGCTAGGGCCGAAGCCGCCGCGGTCATTGTCCACTCGGGAAGCGTAACTTCCAATCCCAACGGGGCAGGGGTTAGGGCGCAGTCGGTGTCAAATACTTTAGCGGGGACAGCGATCCTATGGAGTTCGGGCACAGTCACCACGGGGCCGAATACAAAGGGAAATGTGTATTCCTGGTCAAGATGATTGACTAGCGTGGTAGTGTCATAATCCCCTAGAAACGTGCGATCAAAGGCAATATAGGCTTGCGTACGACTGCCCGCCGGGGCTATCTCAAACCATTGGTGTATTCCGCGTATGTATGGGAGTGGGGATATATCGGAGCCCGCGCTTCTGACAGATATCTGCAAACATGTCCACGTGAATTGCACACAACGGTGGAGTGCATCTTCAAAACACTGACCTAACGCAGGCAATGCTGCCGCTGGTGATACGGGATACCGGTACTGATACTCAAAGTCGTGCGGGTACACTATCGTAGTTGCTTCAGGGAAATGCTCACTATCAAGCCATACCCCACTGTCGGGCGATACATCTTGTCCGTCATACAGGCCTACCTGCACCCAACCTAGTCTGGAGGTACCTTGTCCCGCGGTAAGTTCTGCATCGTGCATATTCCAAAGCCATGCGTAGGGGGGCTTTGGGAATTGGGTATGAGTCCAGCGCATCATTTCCGCACGTGTGTTAAAAGCCGGATAAAGCCAATCTGCCTCCTGTTTCCGACTTACTAGTTGGCCGAAAACTTCCAAGAATATGTCAATGTTCATAACATAAACCCTGCGAATAATGGATGGCAGGATCTCACGTTGTAGTACAGAGTGAGAGTGTTTTTAGGGTCAATGTGAAGTGTAGTGTGTATTCTTGCTTAATGGCCCGGAAGGGGATGATTCCACTGGCCGGAGATATTGGCATCCACCCCCTGGTGCCACCTAACGTCTTCTGTCTCGGCAACACAATTAGCTCGGGCTGTCACCCTCCGGCGCTGCTTAAACCCGTCCTTTACGATACCCTGCCGGAATCCCTTTGTGATCCAACTGCAGCGCAAGGTAGGCAGTATACAACCATATGCCTACAGCCACACCGTTACCTAGGCTGTTTCCAGGCAAGAGCCATCTTGGTCTATATCCTTCCACCCGCCGTGAGGACCATGTGTCAGCTGGAGTCAATCATCTGCGCTGCTGTTATTGCAGGTATTCGGTCTCACAACCGTACCCCCGCTTCTCCAAACCCACAGAGACTCTTGGCGGTGTAGTGCTGGTACAGGGCATTACATCTATCGTGCGGCTCTGGAAGCGGAAAGTGGGTGTTGGTTGCTGCTGCGGTTCGGTATGGTGCCGATGGTAGTGCTTGGACCTGAACTAGGGATGTTGGCCTAATCCCCGTACGTACCACCGGACTGATATGGGTACTGCTACCTGGGAATTGGAAGCGTTGCCCGGGGCCGCCTAGTAGCGAGTCACCTGCCCGATGTCCCGTGGGTTTAGTCAGGGTGGATCTTGACACATATTAGTTCTCCACCTACTACTGAACAGCTACAATATCAATGCACTGTTCACTATACCCTTAATCGTCTTATTCAACATTAGGGATTAGGGTCAATCTACAGTTGCATGTGCCATGCTGTCCGGACTGAACGCTGGCCAAGCATCCGCATCATCAGACTCAGGAAAGCCCATACGCGCGAGGTAAAGAGCTATGTCGAGGAATATGAGATACCTCTTAAGTGACAACACTGAGATCATAATCCCAGGCCCGGAAGAGGATGCCGTTATCAATGCCGGCATTGCTGATGACCCCGATACATTTGAACTGAGCGACGAATGGTTCGCCGAAGCCCAACCGTCTCATGAAGCCATACCACATATCCTGGAACGCTACCGTCAGAGCAAGGGCAAACAGCAAGCACCCACCAAAACGGCAATCCGTATCAGGCTAGATGCCGACATAGTTTCATGGTTCAAAAACGGGACCGAAGGCGAGCGTGACTACCAGACACGTATCAATCAAGTGCTCCGGGCATACATCGCGCACCAGGGCCGATAACATTGACCCGTTGTCATCCGTATCCGCATTGTCCAATACCAGACGGTTTGGTGATCAAGTTCCAGGTCGCGGGCTAGTGGGTGGCTGGACAGGATCTTTGGGGCATTAAGTAGCAAAGCGATGGCAAGAGCCCACTTGGGCAAAGGAACCGATGTATTCTGCATTACTCTGCTGGCCAGCACATTGAAACTGGATCGATAGGCATAGCAATTCCAGTAGACAATATGGTGGTTTTCCCGCTTGCGGACCACATCTTTGATATCGCAGTAAGAGTGAGTAGGGCAGTTGCCCTGTTGGTGGACTTCTAAGTGGGCGATGCAAGCTTAGGCAGGGAGCTGCCGGAAGATGTTTTGTCGTTCATGCCTCGTAGAACGGTGGCTGAAGACCCGCAGTCCGCGACCTACACGCTCGGCATTATTGACGGCACGACTGACGAAAACGATGGCTTTCTCTATTTGATAAGGCCAGGTAAGTGGTTGGGGTCCCGATTTGTCCGCACCTCGTCCTTGACGATGACGATACTATGTCCACGGCGATCCACATGGGTACCGCCCATCACCATACCCCCTCTCTACACTGTTCATACTGCCCCTTCTTGTCTTATAGGTAGGGTTGACCCGCGGGAACAAGGGGGAGAACACAACGAGCATGGACTAGATGTCATTCCCAAACATAGGGATTGTGCCTCAAAACACAGGAAGTTAACCCGATTTGCCACCTACGCGAGATGTAGAGGCACCGACGCAAGAATAAACCTCCCCCTCTTAGCTCCTAGACCTTCGATCGGTCAAGATCCTCACAAGAGGGATTGAATATCTTCCATAAACCTGGTGGGGTATGACGGCAACAGCTGATCCCGAAGATACTAGGCCATACCCTGAAGATCAAAGGGGAACTTGAATTAGAGATGGGTACGCGGCGCATCACTACTGGGCACAGCGCCGACTGTGCCCAGTATACATAATGTGGTTGACTGATGACTGCCCTAACTGGCTTGCCGGTACTGTCATCCGGATGGTCATGAATTGGCTCTCTATCCGGTCCGTCTTGCCGTGTGGGATGTAGGCTCGTTGTCTACATGGCATCGCAATGCGGTGCAGAAGTCTTTATGACCAATGTTGTACTAAGTCTCTCTTGCCTAGTATTCAACTGCGTGATGGTGGCCCCAACGGTCTTCGGGTAAGTAGCGTAGAGGCATACGTGCAATACGGGAGAAGGGACATCCATCAGCTTCTTGATAGCCACGGGCTTCTACATATCAAGCAAGGCTAGCGGATGCGTAGAAGACATGCAGGACAGTCTACTTATATCAACATCTGGGGCAACGGTGTGGGGCCGTTTGTTCACACAAACAACCCATGTAGCTAGCACGGGGTCACTATCCTGCTGACAGTCATTGACGGTTCCTCTGCCAAAGGGTCCGTATGTATTGCAGTAGCAACTGCGCACGTGTGAAGTCCTGTTCGCCTGCCGTCTGCATACTGTAACGCGCTTTATAGAAAGCCTCGGTAACTTCCTTCACATCAACGTCAGAGTTTTCTGTCACTGGTGGGGATGTTACTCCCGGTTCCGGTTCCGCTTCTCCGGTTGCCTCAGTGTTCGCCCTGGCTGTGCGGGCAGCATCCAGGGCTTTAGCTAGGCGTGGTGCGAACTGACGTGGCGTCTCCGCCTCGCGACGCTCCACACCCTGCTCAGCTGCTTCATCCAGAATAGACAGGTAGGTAAACTGTACCTGTTCGTCCCAGTCCATGTTGTGCTGAGCCTGCCGCGTTGTGCGGGGAGAGACCTGATGCCACGCTCCTGTCACCCGGTTCACGATATCCGTCACGATGTGATGTCCAACATACATCGTCCGGTACATCATCTGGCGAAACAGTCTCCAAATCTGGGCAAAGTGGCCCCAAAGCCAGCGCCAGTCCAAGCCACGAGCAGCCAGCAAATGATATCCCCATATCAAGCCAGCGCCGCCGCTGAGGGGCAAGAAAACGCACGTAGGAAGGTTCTCCCAACAAACGCACCAAATGCCTCTAGAATTCTCTTGACATAAGGAAGTCTCTCTAGCTACCTCCTCTGGCGGAGAGAACTCCGGCAATGCAGCTGGTTGCAGCCCCGAACGTTCAACCTGTATCTCCGGTATGAATAGGTTCAGGAGCCAGCTCAGAGCCCCCTTCAGGTATCCTATGAGCGTCATGACAATTTGACCGAATGCCGTAATGGCCTGCCAAAGCAGGATGGTGTTGCCTACGGGAACCAGGCTGGTGATAAAAGCCACCAGGGCTACACAGCCCACCACATAGAACATCCAGTTCCGGAAACGACTCTCGTCTACGCCCAGGCCATCCAGAGCCCAGCGTGCGCGCAGTGCCACAAGATGGGCCTGACCAATAAGCAGAAAACCGGCAAAGAAATACACGACAGTGGATACAATGGCCCGGGGATGAATATTCTGGGCGTGAATGGTGAGAGGAAACGCATTATCGGATGTCCGTACTTGGCTGCCGGCAGCGAGTACGATGACCACGATGCCCAGGCCGATCCACGCCGCTGTAAAACGATCCAGCTGGGCCCGCCGATCGCTGCGCAGCGTATTTTCCACCGTATCGGATAGCCGACCGTAGGCCCGTACGATATGGCTCACTTCATCCTCCTGCAGAGCTAGCTTCAGCAGGGATTGATTCAGAAAACCGGCTACCAACCAGATGAGCAGAACGATCAAGCCTCCGGCTATGAAAGGTCCGTCAAATAGCGTGGTCAGGGGCTGGCTTAGGATCATGCTCACCGGTGGTACGTCATCCATGACAAACCAAAGGCCCAGCCGAAGGAGCAAAGCCCAGCCGACCGGTTCGATCGCACGGAAGCGGAGGCGTTCTCTCTGCTCCCGGCTGATGTTCCAGGTCAGGGCACCCATGATGCAATTGGTCAGAGCCGCGAGGGCACTGCACAAGATGATCATATTGGCTATGGATGTGGTGAACGTGGGGATCAGGACTACGAAAACATAGGTAGCCGCAGTGACTATGCATCCGAGCATCAGGGTGAGCAGGCAAGGTCGCAGTAGAGACTGCTGCCACCGGCGGTCAAAATCCACGGTCGCCGATTCCAGTTCCGGCGCACGCACATTTTCCACCGGTATGGCGGCAGCCAGTCGGTCAGACGGGCTCATAGGCCAATTCCAGCAGATCTTGATTACGCTCAATGAGCAATACCGTCAGTCCCAATGCCTCGCCCTGTGCCTTCAGGCCCAAGAAACCGTCGTGCGGTACCAGCACCATGACCAGTACATTGATTCCTTTGCGGTATCGGTCGTGCAGCAACCAGAGTAGTGACCCCTTGAGCACGGGCACCAGCACGATCAACGTGGTGGCCCAAACCAGATCAAAGGTATGCTGCCCCATCCAGTCTGCAAAATCCTCGGTGGTCTCTGTCACCTGCACACGTGCCAGCGCCTCCAGCAGTGTGATCAGGTGGGCCCGTCCCGGAGCCACCGGTAGGGGCTGCATGGCTTCCTCGGTAAGGGCGTCCAGGCCGTTGGTGCGCAGGCCTACGCCTTGCTGTTGTTCGCTCAGGTGACTGGCTAGGGAGGCGGCAATGACTACGGCCCATTCACTGTGGCTGACCACGCCGTGTGTACCGTAGGAACGGGTGTCCATGTCTATTATAATCACAACTTCGTAGGCGATAGCCGGATCGTACTTCTTAGTCTGGATGTGCCCTTCGCGAGCAGTGGCCTTCCAGTGCACGTGTTTCAGTTCGTCACCATATATATAGGTCCGTACACCGGAAAGCCGGGTGGGATCCTCAAAGAGTCGACGTCGTGTGCTGAGAGAGCCGAACAGCATGCGACTCTGTAGATTGAGCTGGCCCAGAGATAGCACCCGGGGCAACACAATGATAGTCTCGGGTTCCGTTGCCACAATGCTGCTATCGGTAAACCCGAACAGATCCCCGGTAGATAGCGTAAGCGGTCCCACGCGGAAATAGCCCCGCTGGTGGCAACGTAGCTCGTATATAAAATTGACGGCGGTGCGTCCCCCTAGGGAAACGACGGTTTGGTAACGGTTGCGGCTACGCAGCTCGGCTGGGATGGCCTCGCGAGCTCTGAGCCAGGGTATCGGCAGGATACCCGTGTTGTCAATGCGAACGGAGCCTGTGGCTACTTCTCCGCTGAAGGCGTGGGACGGCGTAGAACGGGAGACCCGTACCCAGCGCATGTGGTACTTGGCCCACAGTAGACTTAGCCCCCAGACACCCCCAGCTACATATACCAGATAATATACCCAGTCCAGACGCAGGAGGATGGCGATTATGAAGAAAATAATCAGCCAGAAAGTGTATTCACGCATGCACCGGTGTCCAGATGCTAGGACCGTTACGAGCTCAGGTAGTTACCGCCGCCGGCAATTCCAGATCCAGGGGCGTCGAGTCAAGAATTTCACTGATCACCTGCTCAGCGGTGCGCCCCCGCAGTGCACTGTCTGCCTTCATGATGCAGCGGTGCGGCAGAATATACGGAATTAGTTCCTGGATGTCATCGGGCTGGGCATGATCGCGGCCCTGCACGGCCGCCTTAGCCTGGGCCCCCCGGTAGAGAGCGAGGGTACTTCGTGGGCTAGCGCCTAGTTCCAGTTCGCCATGAGTGCGCGTGGCGTGTACCAGACTCACGATGTAACGCTTGAGACTGTCCTCTACATGCACCTCCCAGACCATACGGCTGAGTGCAGACAGGTGAGCACCATCCATAGAGCTCGTCAGAGTCTCAATGGGATGTTGCCGGCCGAGGTTTTCCATCATGGTTACCTCGTGGTCAAAATCCAGATAGCCCAGCCGGCACTTAAACAAGAAACGATCCAGCTGAGCTTCAGGCAGAGGGAAAGTGCCTTCGTACTCTATAGGATTCTGAGTGGCTAGTACCATGAAAGGTCGGCTCAGGGCACGTGTCACGCCCTCAACTGTGATCTGGCTCTCGCCCATGCACTCCAGCAAAGCCGCCTGAGCTCTAGGCGTAGCCCTGTTAATCTCGTCCGCCAGCAGAATTTGGGTGAAGACAGGCCCTTTAATGAACTGGAAGGTACGAGTTTCCTGATTAAAAATGGAGACACCGGTGATATCACTGGGTAGCAGGTCGGGCGTGCACTGCAGACGCCGGAAGTCAACGTTCAGGGCGATGGCCAGTGAACGGGCCAGCATGGTCTTGCCAACCCCGGGAACATCCTCCAGCAGGACATGCCCTTCGCAGAGCAGGGCAATGATGAGTAGCTCTATCGCCCTGTCGTTGCCGACAATCACCTGTCCGACGATACGGCGGACTTCATCAGTGAATTCCTGTACCTGTTCCATAAACACTTCCCGTGTATTTGCGCTGACAACCCCGGGCATTGGCGTGGATCTACTCCGATCCTCATGGCATCACCGGGTATTGTGCGGAGACGTACGCCCGGCATGCCAGACAGTGCCACGTGCGCCCTTAATAGACCTTTCCTGTTCTCCCAATGATTAGTGACGATCCACGGGATTATGCCGTTGTGAGCCCAACCGGCACATGATCGTGTGGAAGCTGTGAACCCGGACACGGAAGACAACCTGACTGTGGAACGATACGGCTATGGGTTTAAGTCCTCGCTGTCTGAATGCTTGTACAGCGCGTGAGCGCATGTGGCGGCTCTTGTGGGTGGACAAGAGCTTCACCACCCTTATCTTATCCTATATCGTCCCGGTGTATCTCCATTCCCTAGACTGGAAATCCACTTATGCCTGCACACTGTTGTTGTGGAGCGGGTTTGTATATGGCGAATGAAACGGCATGTGGATGGCACATGTCTGGTAACAATGTCCCAGATCCTGGATAGGACGGGGCGAACCCTGTGACACCATTCATAGGCATCAGCTGTCTGTCAGGGATCAAGGCCAACTGGGCTGTGCAGTCTCGCTACAGGTAGATGGTGACAGAAGCAGACTCTGCCGCTGCTCAGTGATCCAGTGAGACAGCTGATCACAGTAATGGGGACCACCCGGATGACCTGATTGTCCGGCGGCGTCGATCGAATACAGGACAGGTGACACGGCATCCAGTTCCGTCACGATACGGTAATCCCGGAACCTCCTACTTCCTGACCACCCCGAGCCAGGAGTTCCCCACGACGGGCAGACAGGTCAAGGGATGATGCTGTAATTTCTATTCCATGGTCCCGGCCTACGATCTGTCTCAGTTCAATATGACCGAACAGGGTATGCGGGTGGATTACGATTTTCGGGCATGGCATGAACTCATGCGCCGCCTGAATGTCATGTTCAACCTGCAGATTGACTTATCGGAACTGGAAGAGCGCAGCCAGCGGCTAACCGAATCGCTGGATGCACAGGTTGATAAACTGTGCGATCGCCTGGGACATACCCAGCTGTATGACTACTTCCAGCAATTGGAACAGGAATTTGAGGAAAGATCGTACATGCCTTATGAAAGCATGTGGGAAGACGAACTAGAGGATATCTTGGATGATCTTGAGGGCAACGATGACCGAACGGATTGAGCAGGCTGCGGATAAGCCCGTGCCTAGTGTGCTTTTCTTATGCCCGGCGATCCTCCGCGCGCACCGACCGGCATACCGTGACCGGCCTCAACATCTCCGGCACGATTGACTTTACGGTCCGCGCCATCAATGCCCGCGCCACGCCTCGGGGCGTCAAATCCGATGTGCAGGGGTTCACGTTTTATACATTTTTCTACACCCCATGGCTTGCCATGGGGTGTAGAAAAATGAATAGTTATCCGGCAGTGTAATCGCCTGCTACATAGGTCAAGTACATAAGGAGTAACCGGTTATGATCAGCATTTGTACGGCGCTTGGGCACCGATGGCAGGGGGTCACCGTGTGCTTGTTGATGCTCGTTCTGCTGGGGGCCACCGCGGTGCACGCCCAGGACCGCCCCATGCTCACGGTGCCGACGGTGAGTGTGGGCAACATCAGCAGTACCGAAGCGACCGTCACCTGGGTGGCGCATGACGTCGCCGGTTGTGCGGCGACCCGGTATCTAGTGCGCGTCGCGGGTGTGACGGGCGCTTCAGTTCCCGCTGATCCGGTTTATGTGGCCGCCTCGGAGCCGTTCCGTGTTACGTTCCGCCATTTGACCCCGAATACCCCATACCGCACGGCCGTCGATATTTACCAGAGCACGTGCGGCCAACAAGCGTGGACACCAAGCATGACCTCCTTCACCACCTTGCGTGCCGCGCCGACCGACACGCCGGTACCGATGGACACCGATACACCGGTCCCGCCCACTCATACACCGAGGCCGACGGACCGCCCCACGCTCACGGTGCCGACGGTGAGCGTGGGCCCCATCAGCAGTACCGAAGCGACCGTCACCTGGGTGGCGCATGACGTCGCCGGTTGTGCGGCGACCCGGTATCTAGTGCGCGTCGCGGGTGTGACGGGCGCTTCAGTTCCCGCTGATCCGGTTTATGTGGCCGCCTCGGAGCCGTTGCGTGTTACGTTCCGCCATTTGACCCCGAATACCCCATACCGCACGGCCGTCGATATTTACCAGAGCACGTGCGGTCAACAAGCGTGGACACCAAGCATGACCTACTTCACCACCTTGCGTGCCGCGCCGACCGCCACGCCGGTACCGATGGACACCCATACACCGGTCCCGCCCACTCATACACCGAGGCCGACGGACCGCCCCACGCTCACGGTGCCGACGGTGAGCGTGGGCCCCATCGGTAGTACCGAAGCGACCGTCACCTGGGTGGCGCATGACGTCGCCGGTTGTGCGGCGACCCGGTATCTAGTGCGCGTCGCGGGTGTGACGGGCGCTTCAGTTCCCGCTGATCCGGTTTATGTGGCCGCCTCGGAGCCGTTGCGTGTTACGTTCCGCCATTTGACCCCGAATACCCCATACCGCACGGCCGTCGATATTTACCAGAGCACGTGCGGCCAACAAGCGTGGACACCAAGCATGACCTCCTTCACCACCTTGCGTGCCGCGCCGACCGCCACGCCGGTACCGATGGACACCCATACACCGGTCCCGCCCACTCATACACCGAGGCCGACGGACCGCCCCATGCTCACGGTGCCGACGGTGAGCGTGGGGCCCATCAGCAGTACGGAAGCGACCGTCACCTGGGTGGCTCATGACGTCGCCGGTTGTGCGGCGACCCGGTATCTAGTGCGCGTCGCGGGTGTGACGGGCGCTTCAGTTCCCGCTGACCCGGTTTATGTGGCCGCCTCGGAGCCGTTCCGTGTTACGTTCCGCCATTTGACCCCGAATACCCCATACCGCACGGCCGTCGATATTTACCAGAGCACGTGCGGCCAACAAGCGTGGACACCAAGCATGACCTCCTTCACCACCTTGCGTGCCGCGCCGACCGCCACGCCGGTACCGATGGACACCTATACACCGGTCCCGCCCACTCATACACCGAGGCCCACGGACACCCCAAGGCTCACGGTGCCGACGGCACGCGTGGGCCCCATCAGCAGTACCGAAGCGACCGTCACCTGGATGGCGAATGACGTCGCCGGTTGTGCAGCGACCCAGTATATAGTGTACATCGTGCATGCGTCTGGCTCTTATGCCTCTGACCCTGTTTATGTGGCCGCCTCGGAGCCGTTGCGCGTTACCTTCCGCCATTTGACACCTACTCACCAATACTACGTGGCCGTAGGGATTACCCAGAGCACGTGCGGTCAACAAGCGGGGGCACGAAGTGCGACCTACTTCACCACGTTGCGCGCCACGCCGGTCCCCCCTACCCATACACCGAGGCCCACGGACACCCATACACCGGTACCGCCCACCCATACACCGGTGCCACCCGCCAACACACCCGTGACCATACCGGCGATCGGAGCGCCCCATCCGCCGAAGAACGTTACCGTAGTGGTGGGCAGTACCGAAGCGAGGGTCACCTGGGTACCACCAGACGATCCCGGCAAGTGTGCGCCCATCAGTTACCGTATTTCGGGCAGTGGTGATATGGATGATCGGGATACTCCGCGGTTTCTAGTGTACCAAGAGTTCTCAGTGGCCCATCGGAGCTTTACGATCAGAAATTTGAAGCCCTCAACCAATTACTATTTGGACGTTTTTGCTGTTGACTCGTGCGATGCGCACTCCATAAAGAGGGAGGTAGATTTCACTACATTGCACGGCTCGGTTGTGGTGCCGCCAGCGACAATACAGGCGCCGCCCCATCCACCGAAGAACGTTACCGTGGTGGCGGGTAGTACCGCAGCGAGGGTCACCTGGGTAGCGGGCGATCCCGGAGATTGTGCGCTCTTCAGTCACCATCTTGAGATCCGGAAGTTCACGAGTACTTTCACTTACGAGTCTGTAGTGAGCCGAGAGGTCTCAGCGGCCCATCGGAGCTATACGATCAGAAATTTGAAGCCCGCGACCTATTACATGTTGTATGTTCGCGCTATTAACCAGTGCGATGAGTCCTCCATACTGACGCGGGTAAGGCTCATCACCTTGGCCGGCGCGGTGGCATTGCCTACGCCGGCGCCGCCGGACACCCCGACGCCGGTCCCACATGAGCAACCCGGATAAGGAAGACCTCGGGGCGCACACCACGCCCCGCGCCCGCACGGTTGCGTTCGCCGGTCGTCCGACCGGGCCCCGCTACGCGGTGCGGGTGTAGTCCTATGCCGCGGCGTGTGCGCATGGGTTCAAATCCCCCCGGCGCATGCTCGGGATGCCGTAGCCGGCGGGGGGCACGGCAAGCCACCCACGGGTACCCGGCCCCCATAGGTACGTGCCAGCACGTACCTATGGGGGAGCACGCCGGAGTCTCGACGAGAGCGATGACCAGGCCTGCTGCTTAGCACCACGCAGCCCCCAACGGCGTCCGGTATCAGGCCCGGTCATAATAAGAAAAACGAGATGTGGAGACGGTTATACCCTTACTGCCTCCGGTGGATAGTCAGCTCTGCTGTTTCACGTGCCCTGTAGGTACTGAGGGTAGGTATCTTGTGGATGTGATGAAACTCTGCCCATGCACACGCTTACCCGTTGCCAGGAGCAAGTGGAAGTCCTGCTGGCGCCGTTGCGTCCAGAGGCGCAAGGTAAAGCCAACGGCCGGTGATACTTGCGCGCTGTTTTGAGTGCCTGATGTCCTGGCGTAACGTGTGCCATGCATCTAGCAAATGGCCCCATGCCGTTACTTGACCTTGGCACCGAACGTGCTTGCGCTGCCCATGGTTGCGACCATGCAGCGTTTCTGAGTACTCCCTGACGGCAGCCATAAGGGCCAGCTGTCGGGCGTGCCGGGTGGGATCGTCCATCAACACGATGACGGTAACATTTAAAATGTTGCTGTTGACCGGTGCGATGCGTACTCCGTATGGACGCCGGTAAGCTTCACCACCTTGGCCGACGCGGTGGCATTACCGCCGCCGGATTCGACGGACACCCCGACCCCGGTCCCACATGATCCCGGATCAGGAAGCCAGCCATCGGGGCGCACACCCCGACCGCCGCACGAACGGTTGAAATCACCGGTCGGACGACCGGGCCCCGCTACGCGGTGCTCGTGTAGTCCTATGCCGCGGCGTGTGCGCATGGGTCCAAATTCCGGCGCACGCTCCGGACGCCGGAGCCGGCGGGTGGTGCGGCAAGCCACCCACGGGTAACCGTTATAGGATGCTTGAGGGCCTGGTATGTTGGCCTTGCGCGTGGGGTAGGAAGCGTACCCTCCACGGCCCAGTCCCGGCACAGGGCACGGTCGGCCCCACGGTATGATCGCGCCGAGGACCTCGGATCGCCCCGGTCTCCATTATGTCCCTGACTGCGCAAAGCCGTTACTCCATCAAGTCAGAAGCGAGGTAAGGTCTCTTAGACGATTAGTTGGGTCGTAATATCGGCCAAACGCAGGCTCCACAGAGGCCAGTACAGGATGTCATAGTTGTCATGGTACAGAGGGAATTCCACGCTCTGACTGTGGCCTAGCGGTGAAATGGAGCCTAATCAGCATGGGATATTCCGGGCATCAGTTAACGTGTACATGATAGCCCTATGTAGGTAACAGTCGGGTCCGATACGTGAGCGGGACATGGTGCTCATCGGGGAAGCCGGGCCGGGACCGGCGTGTAGCCGCGCCGTCTACAGGAGCGTGGCCCCGTGGGCGGTAGGGCCCCTGCGGATGTGCGGGCGTTCTCTGGCCGCCGCGCGGCCGGCTCCGCGCTTCACCCCGTACTCCTGTACGGGGTGAAGGGGTAGGAGGGTCCTAGGGCATGCGCCGTGGGGCGGGGCATTGGACGAGGGGGGTCGTGGTGGGGACCGGCGTGTAGCCGTCATTGGAGCGGCGTTCGTAGAGGCGGATGCGCGTGGGCACCGCGGTGGTGGTGGCGGTGGGTTGAAAGAGGGGTATGGCCACGGAACTCCGGGTCCCGGTCGGCGTGTGGGTGGCCGTGGCCGGAACCGGGGTATGGGTGGGGGTGTGGGTCGCGGTGGCCGGGAGCGGGGTCGCGGAGGGTGTCAGGGTCCCGGTGGCCGTGGCCGGAACCGGGGTGGCGGTGGGTGGGACCGGCGTGTCCGTGGCCGGAACCGGCGTGTGGGTGTGGGTATGCGTGGCCGTGGCCGGAACCGGGGTGGCCGTGGGCGGAACCGGCGTGTGGGTGTGGGTATGCGTGGCCGTGGGCGGAACCGAGGTGGCCGTGGGCGGGACCGGGGTATGGGTGTGGGTATGCGTGGCGGTGGGTGGGACCGGCGTGTCCGTGGCCGTGTCGCCATCGTCGTCGGTAATGACCAGGCGGCGGGTACCCTGGGCCCAGCCGCTGGCGTTCGCTCGGAGATAGACCGTTTCGTCGTCCTCGTCCCGCGTGTCACCGACAATGGACAGCGTGTAGGTCGCGGTGGTTTGCCCGGATTCCACGACGACGTTGGCGGCACCGCAGGCATCAACGAGTGTGCTCCGGCCGTTACAGGATGTTTTCCATTGGGCCGTGGACGTCTCCATGTTCTCAATACTGACACTCACGCCGTCGCCGGTCGCAGCCTTGGAGAGCGTCACGGTGATCGAGACGCTTTTGAGACCGCTGTCGCCTTCCGTGATACTGGTGGATGTCGTCGCCAGCTTTACGGTATCCGCCCGGGGGGTGACGCTCTTGGTATCGGAGGCCGGGCCGGCGCCGTTGCCGTTCACCGCGCGAACCTGGAAGGCAATGGGGAAGCCGTTGCTCAGCCCGGTCTGGACATATTGATAGGTGCGGGCGTTGGAACTGGCCACATCGCGCCAGTTCGTCCAACCGCCGCCACTGATGTTGCGCCGGTACTGCCATTTGGTAATCGAGGGGTCGTTGGGGTCTTGCCAATAGACGACCGCCCACCCATTCCCGGAGCCCACGTCAATACCGGTGGGTTTGTCCGGGGTACCCGGGTCCGGGGTGTCGGTCGCCGTGGCTGGGACAGGGGTATCCGTGGCTGGGACAGGGGTATCCGTGGCTGGGACAGGGGTATCCGTGGCTGGGACAGGGGTATCCGTGGCCGGGACGGGGGTATCCGTGGCCGGGACGGGGGTATCCGTGGCCGGGACGGGGGTATCCGTGGCCGGGACGGGGGTAGCCGTAGCCGGGACGGGGGTGTCGGTAGCCGGGACCGGGGTAGCCGTAGCCGGGACCGGGGTATCCGTGGCCGGGACGGGGGTGTCGGTCGCCGGGACGGGCGTGTGGGTATGGGTGTGCGTGGCCGTGGCCGGTGCCGGGGTGTCGGTAGCCGGGACCGCGCCGCGTGCAGGGGTCGCGGTGGCGGTGCCACCCTCGTCGTCGGCAATGACCAGGCGGATGGCACCCCGGGCCCAGTTGTTGGCCACCGCTTTGAGATAGACCGTTTCGTCGTTTTCGTCCGTTGTGTCACTGAGAATGGAAAGCGTGTAGGTCGCGGACGTTTGGCCTGCGGGCACGGTGACGGTGGTGGGACCACAGAAATCACGGCCGGAGGTGGTCAGGCTGGCACAGGAGCCCGCCCGACTGGCCGTGGAAATGTCCATATGATTGATGCCGACCCTCAGCCCGCCGCCGGGCGCCGCGGAGGAGAGCGACACGGTGATCGGGACGTTTTTGACAGTACCGCCGTTGCCTTCCACAATCCGGGTGGAGGCGGCCGACAGCGTGATGCGCTTAGCCTCGGGCCTGGTGCTCCGCGCCGTCGATGCCGGGCTGTTGCCGTTGTTGTTCACCGCGCGCATCTGGAACCAGTAGGAGGTGCCGTTGGTCAGCCCGGTCACGGTATGGGAGTACGAGTACGCGTAGGCATCGGGCACATCGGTCCAGGGTCCATAATCGCCGGGGCCGGAGCCGCTGTCAACTGCGTACTGGTACTGCCATTTGGTGACGTTCGGGGGATCGAAGCGGTACCGCCAATAGAGGGTCACCTCCCCATTCCCTGAACCCAGGTCCATGCTGGGCTTGTAAGGGACGGGACCCGACCCCGGGGTGTCGGTAGCCGGGACGGGGGTATCGGTGGGAGCGGGGGCCGGCGTCGCCGTGGCCGCGGTGCCGTCATTGTCGACAATGACCAGGCGCATGATCGGATGGGCCCAGCTGCTGTCCACATACGGTTTGAGATAGACCGTTTCGTCCCCCTCGTCCCGCGTGTCGCCGACCACACCCAGCTGGTAGGTGGCCGTCGTTTCGCCTTCCTTCACGGTAACGGAGGCCGCGCCGCAGACGTCATCGGTTGCTGGCCGGCTGGGGTTGTTACAGGCGCGCAGCGCACGGTTCGTGGTGGTGCCGCTGGCGGTCGAAATCGTATGCCGAAAATCAATCTCCACCTCCTCGTCCCTCGCCGCCGGCTCAGAGAGCGTTACGGTCACCGCGACATTGGTTACATTGTCGTTGCCTTCCGTGACCGTGGGGGAACTGGTGGTGAGCGTGACGGTTTTCGCTTCTATTTCGTCCCCCGCCGTATCGGATTTCGGCCCGACGCCATTGGCATTGACGGCCCGGACCTCAAAGTAAAGCGTGCCGCTGCCCCCGGGGCCGGTCACGGTATGCTTGTAAGTGCGGGCGTAGGAATTGGGTACATCCGTCCAGGCTGCCCAGCCCAGGCCCCCGGTGCTACCGGACGGCTGCCAGTCAGTTCGATACTGCCACTTGATGATCGAGGTGTTTTTCGATTTCGACCAGTCCGGTTCCGACCAATAGACCGTGGCCTCGCCATTGCCCCCGCCCACATCAATCGTCACCTTGTCCGGAGGGTCGCCGCTCTGCGCCTGCACCGCGGAGACGGGGACCAGGGCCCCCAGCGTCAGCAGCAGGGCCAGCAGCACGCCCCCACGGGCACGCCGCGGTCGCGACCGACGTGGATGACGTGGATTATTTAAATCGGGGGGGGGGGGGGGGGTAACATGAGCGGAAGGCAAGAACGGGACCATGGCACGGAGGTGGATACGAATCATAGCGGGCAAATGCAAGTAGGGATGCGGGGTGCCTGTGCACACCCTAGACAGGGTACCCTGCCCCCTGGACGGAACCACGGTACCTTTAATATTCTAGCATAACATAGTGGAAGATGCACTCATCTTCCTCCCCCCGTAGCAACCGGTAGCAGGGTACTTGGCACCAAACTCCGTGCCTGTGCGTGGCCTAGGGTGGTGTGCATTGCGGTGACTACTACCTGCTACAGCTGGCTCGTCTGCGTCACCAGAAGTTCTCCACAAAAACTAGCGTGTCTGCCTCTCGGCAGGCTAGTGTTAGAAGGCATACAGTGTAATTGGGATCTGCAGTCCACACAGCGTCAACGTCAAGACTAACAGAGCCAGGATGTGAAAAGCTGTCCACACCCGTTTGGACATCCTGAGCTGCTGAAGTCGTGACACGTCAGGATCCATCAAGCAACTAGCGGCTCCCACCACACGGTGGTTAACTTAAATTGGCCGCAGGCAGCGCTTTCATATGGTCAATCCCTACTACGCTTATTTGCATAAGCCTGTTGATGGTATTGTGCTGCAACTGTATATGATGATGCGGACTGCTTGGCCCTCGCAAGGCGGAATACGTAAGTAGAGGAGGCTTTGTATAAATTGGTGCTGTCAAGCCTTTGATACCTAACCGCACGTGCAGGGTTCATCGGTACCGTCACCCGCCCAGATCACTTATAGATTCGTGCTTGCCATGATGTCCCGATGGAAGTTGGAATCCGTTATGCCTGTTCCGGTGCAGGCGAGTCCATTTGTTTTCTTATCCTGTATTATTTCTGTATTATGTTGAGCATAACCATGCTGACTCATAACCGTTTTATAGTTACTATTGGACTGTCGGGCCCTAGACACAGCTAGTCTCTCATAGGGCAGCTTCGTGTGATCTGTGTTGTTTTGCCTTACTCCTATCCTCATGCTGATGGGATCATACTCAAGGAGATTATTATGCCAAGATGTTTGCCTGCCTATAAACAAAGTGTATGGAGCTTGGTGCTTCTAGTGGTGACAAGCTTGAGCCTAGTAGCGTGTACCGCGGCCCCGATAGCCCCTATGACCGATGATGCCATGATGGCAACAGGTCCCCAAGCTGGGGGCTCTCTGGTGGTGGGCACCACGGACGACATCATTAATTTTGATTCTTTCTCTCTTGGCTTCGTTAGCTATCCAATGCAGAACCAATGCTATGACAGCCTGATCCTCTATGACAAAGTTCTGAAGCCGATGCCCCGACTAGCCACGGCCTGGGAAGCCAATGCCGAGGGCACCGCCGTGACGCTAACTTTGCGTGAAGGCGTAACCTGGCACAATGGCCGAGCTTTCGTAGCTGATGACGTGGTACAGAACATTGAACGGGCGCTCATCCCGGACACTGGCTCCAATGTTCACGGTATGGTGCAGACGGTCACAGGCGCAGTCGCCCACGGAGACCACAGTGTCACCATCAATTTCGCGGCTCCCACACCCAACATGTTTGACATCCTAAACGTGATGCGCATCATGGCACCTGAATCCTTCGATTCCCTGGCCAATACCTGCATCGGCACAGGGCCTTTCAAGTTGAAGGAATGGATTCCCGGAGACATTCTGACCTTTGAGCGTAATGAAAACTACTGGGAAGAGGGACGTCCCTACCTGGACGAAGTATCCTTCAAACCGTTTGATGATCTGGAAGCTCTCGTCACCGCCTTGGAAACCGGCATCATAGATGCCGCAATCTCTGTCCCCCCGAAGGATTACCAACGTCTGCTGGACACGGGCGTTAACGTGGAATTCGGTCAGGGTGGCCTGCTGTACTCCATCACGGTCAATCCACCCGATCCGGATCAGCCTGAAGGCCCCCTCAGTGACAAGCGTGTACGGCAGGCAGTCTGTTGGTCCATTGATCGCGAGGCCATCGTCGATCAGGCCCTATTCGGCGTGGGTGAAGCCACCGTATTGGCCTTTCCGACCTATTCGGTAGCCTATTTTGAGGATCTGGCAACCCACTACCACTTTGACCTGGATGCAGCAGCAGATCTCCTGGATGAAGCCGGCTGGACAGACAGTGATGGTGATGGTGTCCGTGACAAGGACGGCACGAAATTGGTACTGAACACTATTACCATTCAGGCCTTTCCCGAGACCACGGACATAGCTCAGATCTTGGGGGCAGACATGGCTACGATTGGCGTAGAGCTTGATATTGAGCCCTTGGACAGTGCCACATACGGGCCCCGTCATTTGGGAACACCGGAAACGGACGGGAGTGCCGTATTCGATCTAGACGTCACCTTTGTCGGTCGCCAGCATCTGGATCCCATGGGGCTGTTTGATAACAGTCCATTCCGTCCGCGTTCCAGTCCTATTTTCCCACGGGGTGATTTCCCTGCCGGCTATGTGGAAAACTTACAGATCGCCGGCTCTACGTTTGATGCTGCGACACGTCGCGAGGCCTTCCGCCAAGTCAATGAAATCATCTTGGATGCATGTGTAGACATACCTCTCTCCTGGAAATACACGCTGTTCGCCTATCAGTCTCACGTCCATGGTCTGGACTGGACCGTCAACGATGAGCTGCGTGCAGGAGACGCCTGGCGCGAATAGCCCCGGTATAGTATTGTTGCGGGGATGACGATGGGCGAGTTGCTAGCCCCATCGTTATCCCCGCCGGCTGTGTCCATCCTCTGTGATAGTGATGGGCACAGCTCACCTTGCCCGATTTGAACTTCTGATGACTATCTATGTGCTACGGCGCCTGGTGCAAACGATACCTGTCCTGTTTCTGAGTTCCATCCTGGTTTTTAGCCTCATCCGGTTCATTCCCGGTGATCCGGCCATGTTGATCGCGGGCCCCGATGCCCTACCCGAACAGGTGTTGGCGGCTCGGAAGCGGCTAGGTTTGGACCGGCCGCTCCATGTCCAGTACCTGATTTGGCTGGGCCAAGTCCTGCGAGGGGACCTAGGTGTGTCCATCTTGAACGGGTACCCGGTGATCGATCTAATCCGGCGTAAGTTCGGTGCTACCTTACAGCTGACCGCCGGTGGCCTGCTGGTAGCCTTGAGCCTGGCCTTGCCTCTGGGCATCCTGTCTGCGATCCGGCGAGACAGCTGGTGGGAACGCATCACCGCCGTAGTCGTGGCGTTGGGGCAAGCCATTCCCACGTTTTGGTTGGGCATCCTGCTGGTCCTTGTGTTTTCCTTGCAGCTCAAGTGGCTGCCTCCTTCGGGACATGTCGCGTTTGATCAGCAACCGGGGCTGGCTCTGCGCCTCATGATTCTCCCTTCCCTCACCCTCGGTTTCTATTCCGCCACCGTATTAACCCGTTTTCTCAAGAGCTCTATGTTGGAAGTGATGGACATGGATTACGTGCGCACCGCCCGCACTAAAGGGTTGCGCGAAGCCCTGATCACGTCACGTCATGTGCTCAAGAACGCCCTGATTCCCGTGGTCACCGTGCTGGGTCTGCAGCTGGGAGCCTTTCTGGGTGGTGCCGTGGTCACCGAATCAATTTTTGACTGGCCCGGACTGGGGCGACTCATGCTGCAAGCGATTGGCACGCGGGACTATCCCGTCCTGCAGGGCACGATTCTGTTTGTGGTGATCACGTTCGTATGCGTCACCCTCATCACAGATCTGACGTACGGTTTCCTTGATCCTCGAATTCGCTACCAGTGAATCGGTTGCGCCAGTCTGCACCGCATGTCTGACTCCACGGCGGTCTCGCGTACTCCTGCCGCTCCAACCCAGTCCCTGGATGTTCTGACAATCCGAGAGTCACGGATCCGTCGTCTTGTACGGCGTTTCCATCACCAACCTGGAGGCCTGCTCGGATTACTGGTGGTTCTGCTCATGCTGTTCATTGCCCTGGCCGCCCCCTGGCTTGCCACTCATGATCCTCTAGCGATGAGTAAGGGCAATCAATTTCTACCTCCCAGCACTCAACATTTCTTCGGGACCGACGAATTTGGTCGTGACATTTATACCCGGACTCTGTACGCTGGCCGCATTTCGCTCCTGGCCGGCGCCTTCGCGGCCCTGGCTGCCGCCATCCTAGGGGTTCCTCTGGGCTTGGTGAGTGGCTACGCCGGACGTTGGGCGGACGCTGGAATCATGCGCTGCATTGACACGCTCCTGGCCTTTCCGGCCCTCTTGTTGGCTCTGTCCATCGTAGCAGTCTTGGGGCCCGGTTCCTTCAACGCCATGATTGCCGTTGCGATCGTGAGCCTACCTGGTTTCGCGCGCCTGGCCCGCGCCAGCATTCTGGTTCAGAAGGAAATGGACTTCGTACTAGCGGCACGGGCCAGTGGGGCTACAGCACACCGGATTATTTTCCGCACGGTCCTGCCCAATGCGTTGGCTCCCATCCTTGTACAAATCACCCTGGCAGTCGCCTTCGCCATTCTGGTAGAGGCAGCCCTGAGCTTTCTCGGACTGGGTACTCAGCCTCCCGACGCATCCTGGGGCGCCATGTTGCTCAGTGGCCGGGGCCACCTACGCCGAGCCTGGTGGTACGGATTCTTCCCGGGGCTCTTTATCACCTCGCTCATCCTGGCCCTGAACAGCCTAGCCGACGCACTGCGCGACATCCTGGATCCCACCACTGTAGGCCTCTGACCGGAGGATCAGGATAGCCTAGTTCCAAGGCTAAGTCACTAGTCGTACAGGAAATACATCGCATGACCTCGCAGGCACCACAGATTCACTATACCAAGTTCCGGATTACGGATTTTCTGCCTGGTACCAAGACCCGGATACACGTGATTGTTACTACCCTACCCGCCGGTGAACCTCTCTACTGTGCGGTCACACTTGCCCGGGGTCAGCATCCGGGGCCGGTTTGCATGGTCACGGGGCTCGTGCATGGCGATGAATACGAAGGCCCGGTGGCGATTCAAGACGTGTTTGCGGAATTGGATACAGCCGCCATGCGCGGCACATTTTTCGGCATGCCCATGGTGAACGGCTCGGCTTTCAGTTACGGTACGCGGGAAGGAGGCTGGGATCATCTGAATTTAGCCCGCATATTTCCGGGGCGCAAGGATGGCTTACCCACGGAGCGACTCGCGCATATCTTTCAGGAACATCTCGTAGTCCAGGCCGATTTTCTGCTGGACATGCACGCGGGCGGTAATCTGTACGCCTGCAAGGAACTAGCTGGCTACCAGGTCCAGGAAGGGAGAGCGGGGGAACGGCTGCACGAAGCCGCTATCGCTTTTGGTTTCGATCTGGTCTGGGGTACCGAAGCACTACCCGGTCGGACTCTGTCGGCAGCACGGGAAAAGGGGATACCGGCCGTGTATGTTGAGAACCGAGGTGAAGGCCGGGTAAGACCGAAGCAGCGAGCAGCGGCTGTTCAGGGCATCCGCAACATACTGGCTTTTCTGGATATCATTGACGGCTCGTATCCCACGGCAGAGCCTGCCTTCAGTTTGCAAACCCTCGGTGCAGAGGCCGGCCATCTCCAAATCAACTACCCTAGCCCCTGCTCCGGTCTGTTCGTGCCTACCGTGAAACTCTGGGACAGGGTCCGGACAAGCGATGTGCTGGGTCATGTCCGTCATCCCGACGGTACCGTACTAGCGGTAATTCGCGCCACGGCCCCAGGTCGGATTATGCTTCTGCGCACCCTGCCGCGTGTCCTGGCCGGAGAATGCCTCGTTTATGTACTGGAAACGGATCTCTGATAGGGCATACAGGAGACGGTATGGAACATCTGCAGACTGATACTGTTGTACTGGGCCTGGGTGCGATGGGCAGCGCAGCCCTTTACCACCTTGCTCTACGCGGCATTCCCGCCATCGGCATTGAGCGGTTCGCCCTGGGGCACGCACGCGGCAGCACGCACGGTCCTTCACGCGTCTTTCGGCTTTTCTACCCGCAGACGATGTATATTGACATGGGCCTAGCGGCCCAGCAACAGTGGCAGGATCTGGAAACACTCACCGGACACCGGTTGCTCACCCTCTGCGGTCAGGTCGTTCTGGCCCGCCCAGACAACACCCTGTTCCAGCAGGGATTGGCAGCACTGGCCGCCATGGCCGTACCGCACACGCCGCTGTCGCATACGGAGATACGTACCCGTTTCCCTGCCCTGTACCCTCCTGCTGATCGCATTGGCTGTTGGGTTCCCCAGGCAGGCATCCTGGCCCCCCAAGCCGCGCTCAAAGCCCTGATTGCCGTTGCCCGGGAAACCGGGGCCCAGATCCTGGAAGCACAAACGGTGCAGGGGCTGGATCACGGGCAGGGCCAATTTAACATCACCTTGGCGGACCAACATATACGGTGCCAGCGGCTCATTTGTACCGCCGGGGCCTGGACAGCCGATCTGCTGCCCGATCTGGCTCCCCATCTCCGTATCACCCGTCAGCAGAAATTCCAGTTCCACAGCCTGGATACGGCAGACCTGCATCCGGACCGTGTGCCCGTATACGTTGACTATGAGGCAGCGTATTACGGCTTCCCTGTCTGGGAAGGGGTGATCAACGTGGCCGACGACGGTCTGGGCTGTCCGGTCCAGCCACACGATGTGGACCGGACAGCGGATCCGGTCACGCTAGCCCGCTTGACTGCCTGGATAAATCGGCTATTGCCAGGTCATGCCTGGCAACATATACGCACGGAGACGTGCCTGTACACCAACACGCCGGACGCTGACTTTGTACTGGATCACCACCCCACATGGCCCGGCATGGTAATAGGGGCCGGCTTTTCCGGTCACGGGTTCAAGTTCACGCCGTTGATCGGCCAGTTATTGGTGCAGCTGGCACTGGAAGAGGAACCCTCCATTGACATCAACGCCTTGCGTCTGCATTCGGACCGCCTACAAAGCTGGACAGAGTATGCCAGTAATACCCCGGAGCCCGTACACTGATGTGCAATCCCGGTCCGCCCACCCGTGTGAACAACCCCTCAGGCATGTACGGGATTACCGCCGGCAACTCCTCCAGGAGAGACTATATTCATTGACGCCAATGGATAGATCGTACCTCCCGGTTCTCATGGACATCCACATCCCGTTGCTGCCCCACACGGCCTCAGTCAGGCTCTGCAAGGTGTGACCTTGAATAACCAATACCTGTGGTTACAGCTCTCTGTCTGTTATCCCCGTGCAGCGGACACACTAGGTGAGACAGCAACATTGGGGGCGATGTCGGATCCTGAACCGAGTAGGATCCAGAGGGCTACCAAACAGGCTGCCCATTTTTCTTCTACCATACTGAGAAGCTGTGTGCATTTCTAGTCCATCCTTTGGGTCTCCTGGCTTCCGATGGTCTGGTCCTGCCTCTTAGCCGCCGCGCCATCACCAGCCAACTCCACCCTTGCGCCTATGGTACCCATGCCCGGGTACTAGCACGACAGTATCTACGCAGGTAGGGCCGAGGTCCCGTGCGGGGCATTGCCAGCCCCACGCAGTCCCAATCACAGGCCGTGCAGAGTGGGCAAGGCAACTCCAACCGTCAGTAACCCCCAGGTCCCGCTACGAGACCATAAGCCAGTACGCCCAGCGCATCCGCCGCTGTATCACCGGGCGGATAATAGCAGTGTGTTATTCCCACCGGCTGACCTGCCATAGAGCCGAGAGTCCAGAGCACAAACACTCAGATCCTGTAAATAGCCAGGAGAGCGAAAGCTTGCTCCATGGGATGCTTTTGGTCAGCGGTTGTCATCCAGGGGAAACATGGGCCGCCTAACATGGCGGAAAGGAAAGCGTTGTAGATTGGCACTGCAAAGTCCGGCGGTATCCATTTCCAGCACGCAGGTCGCAATCGGCAGATACGCTGTTCGATACGCCACGGCCGCCTTGACTACAATCATTTTCTGCCGTTCGGGCACGATGCCAATACCGCGCAGCTGCGCCAGATCGAAGGGAGGTGTCTTGCGTGTAGTGAGCACGACATTGACTCCACCGACACGGAACCACACGGTATCCCCCATTGCCAACGTGTTACCATAAAAGGCAGCAAAATGATGGTCCTGGAGTTCACAGGAATGGTTACCATCTGAGAGTGCCATCACCGTGCCCGTTACTGTTACCGGTGAACCGTGCCACGCGTCAGTTTTACCGCCTAGAGTCACTGTGGTTTGGGTACCCAGACCGGCTCTTTGGCATGCGCGGACAGCCTGGGGATCGGCGATGACTACGGTACCTTCTTGCACGCCGGCAGTCAGCAGAGCCTGCAGGGCGTCTGTGCCATCACCCGGCGTACCCCCACCAATATTGTCAGCCGAATCAACCAGAATAACAGGTCCCCCTGTAGTGTGGCATGCTGTCTCGACTGCCTGAGCCGGTGGCAGTCCCTGAAAGATCATGCTGTCCTTGTGAGCCATGAGCAGCGCACTCAATTCGTCGGCCAGAGCTGTCGCCAGGGCGGGACAGTCGTCGGTATGCACAATCACGCTCGCGCCGGTCCATGGCGTGTCGGCATAGGCAAAGCCGCCCAGAATGCTGATGGCAATCACTCTCTTGTCTTGTTCCATTTCCCTCACACGGGCATGGAGGGCACGCAGCGGAAGCTCTGACGTGTCTGTGACCTGGGGAGCCAGCAGGAAAGGCAGGTTGCGTACAACCGTGACGGGACGGATGCGGTGAGCCAGGATAGCATCCAGCACCGCCACGGCTTCCTGACCGCGGGCATGCAGATCGACATGCGGATTGGTGTCATAGGCCAACAGCACATCAGCCTGCTCCGCCAAGGCCGGATTGATATTCCCGTGCATGTCCAGCACGACCACGATGGGCACATCTTGCCCCACAAGCTGGCGCATACGAGCTGTGATCTCGGTTTCCGCGTCTAAGGTCGTGGCTGTCACCATAGCTCCATGGAGATGTAGTAGCAAGCCATCAACGGGCAACGCCCGTGCTACCTGCGTGTGCAACTGATCCAGCAACGCCTGATAGGCCGATGCCTCCACGATGCCCGCAGGCATGGCAGCTGCATAGAAGGTGGGCAAGAGTTGCCATGATCGTTGACGGAGGCCATCGATCATACCTCCCAGCCCCGAGCGGGTATCTTGCAGAGCATCCACAAGGGCAGAGCCTACGCACCAAGTCTGCTGGAAATCAGCGAGAGTAGTCGTTGTAGGGGCGAAGCTATGAGTTTCATGCAGAATACCCCCTATGGCCACACGGTAGCTATCCTGTCTGTTAGTCATATCTCCCTCCACGGTTAGGGGTAGAACACGGCCTGCAGTACCTAACTAGCGCGGATACACCTACATTCCACAATCCGGCTGCAGGGAAACCCGGGTCACTGCAGTATCCCAGTGACCTAGCTGCTCAGGCTATTTGACGCATTGTAGTTCCTACATCCCGTCGCTACAACGCCGCATGGCGTGCAGCCAACCGATACCCACCGTCCGGTGCCCTGACTGAGCGGTGGCACCGGTCAGTACCGTATGTTTGGGGCAGGGCTCTGGCAGCGGTTGGTGCGGAGGTGACATTGTGACATTGGTCGTGCGATGAACCGCGACTGCACAGTATTGCTCTGTTTGCACCTGTAAACATTCATATGGGGTAGCAAATCCTGGCCAATACGTTCCGCCCCACTCAACGGCCTACCGCAGCGAAACGTGTCCTGATGACAACTGATATGGAATTTGCCTTTACGGCTCTGAGGCTTCAACACAAAGGCATTCCCCACATCCCTCTGGGACCTCATCTCGGTGGAATTCATCGCGTCTACCCGTCATGTATCACCGATGCCGTACCAGATCCAATTCTGGTGGTGACTACCGGCGTACACGACAATGAACGGGAAGGGATACAAGCTCTATCCCCCCGTGTCTTTCAGCAACTGGCCCCTCAGCATATACAAGGGTACAGTCTTATAGTGCCTGGTTGGAGAGGGTCACCCTATCATGCTTGCTATCCGATATGCTCCCTAGAGCTGAGGCACACGTTGGCTCAGAGCTGCAGCTACGTAAGCAACGTGCACATCGCCATGCGCAGGCTGCGCTATGTGCCAGCCCTTATGCTGAGTGAACAAGCTGCGGCACCCTGCGAGTCTATCGTTGGCATCGGGCTATTCAAAATTGCGCACATTTACGGATCATGTGTGCTACGATTATATTGTACAGTGACCTAACCACAGGGATGACAGGAGCAGCCAAAACGCCATGAACATACCACAGGATACCATCCGAGAAAAGTCTGAGGCTCTTGATGCCAGGGATGTCGCCAACTACTTGCTGGACTTGGCGCATAAAGAAAACAAAACCATCACGCCCTTACAGATGATCAAACTAGTGTACTATTGCCATGGCTGGTATCTGGGTATCTATCATGAACCCCTAATCCAGCAGAATGTGGAGGCTTGGCTCTATGGTCCCGTCATTGCCGATATCTACCATAGCTGCAAGCAATACGGACGGCAACCCATTAGTGAGCCTATTCGGGGGTATGGCCAGCAACAGAACTTCACAGACAGACAACGCGAAGTCATGAATGAAGTATATGACAAATATAAGAATTTTACGGGTCTGCAATTATCCGCCTATACTCATCGTGAAGGGACACCCTGGCATACCATTTGGCCGAACCTAGGTCAGATCGTATGGGATAAAACCAATGAGAACCCCGTGATACCCAACAAGGTGATAGAGGACTACTTTGCCAACTGGAGGGAGCAGGGTGACTAGTCCTGAAAACTCTGAACTTAAAATCACCACTCCTAAAGACGAGGGCGATTTCACGAAAGCGAGGAGAGAAGACGATGCTATCCCTGTGAAAGAGAAGAGGGATGCCTATGAACGTCGTCGTGATTGGTTCAATGACCTTAACAGGGTGGGCCGCACGGTTCTATGGGTGGTTGAGTATGGCGCCATGTTGTGGGGAGTTACCGTGGTCCTAATGGGGACATTCTTTGCGTTACAGTATGTACTCCCGGCTGAGATGGTGTGGATTTCGGAAGCACGGATGGAGAAGCTGGAAGCCTTTGTCACTGGCGTGACCGTGACCGTCCTTTCCTTCTTTATCCGTGAATGGAAATTTCGTAAGTAGTCTCTAAATGTCCCACCTCCGCCGGAAGTAGCGCAACGTATCAAGGCTCGTGCGAGTTTCTAGGGTGAGAATAAAACATCACTATCCCTTCCTCAATTCCGGCCACCATTTTCGGTCCGCCCAGCCCAGTTCGAACAAGCGCACACCACCTTTTGGTATTCTGGTGATCTAGCTGTTCTTACACTAAGGAAACCTGAGCATGGCCCCTTTCGACTAGCATGCTCGCATCCACAAAATCTGCGAAGTCTTCCGGCCACACGTTGACCGGGAACCCGAAGTCAATATCACTATGGGCATCTAACGGTGTCAGGCCCTGTTGTCGCAACAGGTTCAAGCCCCGTCCCACGACAATCCGCGTTTCCGTCTGCAGAATTGAAGTATCCACCAAGTCTTCTCCCTCATGACACCATAGACAAGGACAAGTATCTTTCCTTCCCTTATGGCTCTGCAAGCATTGCGCCCTAGCTAGGCGCGTGTCATCCAAGCATAGCTGGAGCGGTCGCTCCGAGAGGAGGGCGCTGTGCGCATCTTCCACTATGTTATGCTAGAATATAAATAAAGGTACCGTGGTTCCGTTCAGGGGCAGGGTACCCTGTCTAGGGTGTGCACAGGCACCCCGCATCCCTACTTGCATTTACCCGCTATGATCCGTATCAACCTCCGTGCCATGGCTCCGTTCTTGCCTTCCGCTCATGTTACCCCCCCCCCCCCGATTTAAATAATCCACGTCATCCACGTCGGTCTCAACCGCGGCGTGCCCGTGGGGGCGTGCTGCTGGCCCTGCTGCTGACGCTGGGGGCCCTGGTCCCCGTCTCCGCGGTGCAGGCGCAGAGCGGCGACCGACCGGCCGCGGTGCGCATTGATGTGGGCGGGGGCAATGGCGAGGCCACGGTCTATTGGTCGGAACCGGACTGGTCGAAATCGAAAAACACCTCGATCACCAAGTGGCAGTATAGGACTTCCTGGGAGCCGTCCGGTGCTTCCGGGGCCGGTCCCAAGACAGCCTGGACGGATATCCCCAATTCCTACGCCCGCACCTACAAGCATACCGTGACCGGCCCCGGGGGCGACGGCACGCTTTACTTTGAGGTCCGGGCCGTCAATGCCAATGGCGCCGGGCCGGCATCTAATGATCTGGGGGATAAAATAGACCCGGATACGGTCACCTTATCAACGAGCGCCCCCACGGTCACGGAAGGCAACAACGGTGTAACCAATGTCGCGGTGACCGTAACGCTCTCTAAGCCGGCGGCGAGGGACGAGGAGGTGGAGATTGATTTTCGCCATCCGATTTCGACCGCCAGCGGCACCACCACGGGCTCCTATGGCCGTTCGCTGCGCACCTGTGCCGAGAAAGTCGCGACCGATGACGTCTGCGGTGCGGCCTCCGTCACGGTGGCGAAAGGCGAAACGACGGCCACCTACCAGCTGGGTGTGGTCGGCGACACGCGGGACGAGGGGGACGAAACGGTCTATCTCAAACCGTATGTGGACAGCGACTGGTCCCATCCGATCATGCGCCTGGTCATTGTCGACAATGACGGCACCGCGGCCACGGCGACGCCGGCTCCCCCCACGGACACGCCGATGCCGGCCACCCCCTCGGGTCCCGTCCCCGCTCACAGGCCCGGCCTGGACATGGGGTCCGGGAGTGGGGAGGTGACCTTCTATTGGCGGTACCCCGTCTATCCCCCGGACGTCACCAAATGGCAGTACCAGTACGCAGTTACCAAATCTGCACCTGGCAGCGTCCGCGGCCCTTGGTCGGCCTGGACCGATGTGCCCGATTCCTACGCATACTCGTACGCCTATACCCTGACCGGGCTGACCAACGGCGACACCATTCATGGCCAGGTGCGCGCGGTGAACGCCAACGGCGCCGGCCAGGAATCGGTGGAGCGGAGCACCATACCCGAGGCTAAGCGCATCACGCTGTCGGCCGCCTCCACCCGGATTGTGGAAGGCAACGGCGGTACTGTCAAAAACGTCCCGATCACCGTGTCGCTCTCCCAGGCGGCGCCCGGCGGCGGGCTGAGGGTCGGGATCAATCATATGACCGTTAGCACGGCCCAGCGGGCGATCCCCTGTGCCAGCCTGACCACCTCCGGCCGTGATTTCTGTGGTCCCACCACCGTCACCGTGCCCGCAGGCCAAACGTCCGCGACCTACACGCTTTCCATTCTCAGTGACACAACGGACGAAAACGACGAAACGGTCTATCTCAAAGCGGTTGCCAACAACTGGGCCCGGGGTGCCATCCGCCTGGTCATTGCCGACGACGAGGGTGGCACTGCCACCGCGACCCCTGCACGCGGTGCGGTCCCGGCTACCGACACCCCGGCACCGGCCACGGCCACGCACACCCATACCCACACGCCCGTCCCGGCTACCGACACCCCGGTTCCGGCTACGGCTACCCCCGTCCCGGCTACCGACACCCCCGCCCCGGCTACGGCTACCCCCGTCCCGGCCACGGATACCCCCGTCCCGGCCACGGATACCCCCGTCCCGGCCACGGATACCCCCGTCCCGGCCACGGATACCCCCGCCCCGGCCACGGATACCCCCGTCCCGGCCACGGATACCCCTGTCCCAGCCACGGCGACCGACACCCCGGACCCGGGTACCCCGGACAAACCCACCGGTATTGACGTGGGCGCCGGTTCTGGGTGGGCGGTCGTCTATTGGCAAGACCCCAACGACCCCTCGATTACCAAATGGCAGTACCGGCGCAGCATCAGTGGCGGCACTTGGTCGGACTGGCGCGATGTGGGCGATGCCGACGCCAGCAAAAATCGATATGTCCAGACCGGGCTGAGCAACGGCTTCCTCATTTCCTTCCAGGTGCGCGCGGTGAACGCCAACGGCGCCGGCCCGGCCTCCGAGGCCAAGAGCATCACCCCCCGGGCGGATCGCGTCACGCTGGCGACGACATCCACCAGTATCACGGAAGGCGACAGCGGTCTCAAAAGCGTCTCGATCACCGTGACGCTCTCCAAGGCTGCGACCGGCGACGGCGTGAGTGTCAGTATTGAGAACATGGAGACGTCCACGGCCCAATGGAAAACATCCTGTAACGGCCGGAGCACACTCGTTGATGCCTGCGGTGCCGCCAACGTCGTCGTGGAATCCGGGCAAACCACCGCGACCTACACGCTGTCCATTGTCGGTGACACGCGGGACGAGGACGACGAAACGGTCTATCTCCGAGCGAACGCCAGCGGCTGGGCCCAGGGTACCCGCCGCCTGGTCATTACCGACGACGATGGCGACACGGCCACGGACACGCCGGTCCCACCCACCGCCACGCATACCCACACCCATACCCCGGTCCCGCCCACGGCCACCTCGGTTCCGCCCACGGCCACGCATACCCACACCCACACGCCGGTTCCGCCCACGGCCACCCCGGTTCCGGCCACGGCCACGCATACCCACACCCACACGCCGGTTCCGGCCACGGACACGCCGGTCCCACCCACCGCCACCCCGGTTCCGGCCACGGCCACCGGGACCCTGACACCCTCCGCGACCCCGCTCCCGGCCACCGCGACCCACACCCCCACCCATACCCCGGTTCCGGCCACGGCCACCCACACGCCGACCGGGACCCGGAGTTCCGTGGCCATACCCCTCTTTCAACCCACCGCCACCACCACCGCGGTGCCCACGCGCATCCGCCTCTACGAACGCCGCTCCAATGACGGCTACACGCCGGTCCCCACCACGACCCCCCTCGTCCAATGCCCCGCCCCACGGCGCATGCCCTAGGACCCTCCTACCCCTTCACCCCGTACAGGAGTACGGGGTGAAGCGCGGAGCCGGCCGCGCGGCGGCCAGAGAACGCCCGCACATCCGCAGGGGCCCTACCGCCCACGGGGCCACGCTCCTGTAGACGGCGCGGCTACACGCCGGTCCCGGCCCGGCTTCCCCGATGAGCACCATGTCCCGCTCACGTATCGGACCCGACTGTTACCTACATAGGGCTATCATGTACACGTTAACTGATGCCCGGAATATCCCATGCTGATTAGGCTCCATTTCACCGCTAGGCCACAGTCAGAGCGTGGAATTCCCTCTGTACCATGACAACTATGACATCCTGTACTGGCCTCTGTGGAGCCTGCGTTTGGCCGATATTACGACCCAACTAATCGTCTAAGAGACCTTACCTCGCTTCTGACTTGATGGAGTAACGGCTTTGCGCAGTCAGGGACATAATGGAGACCGGGGCGATCCGAGGTCCTCGGCGCGATCATACCGTGGGGCCGACCGTGCCCTGTGCCGGGACTGGGCCGTGGAGGGTACGCTTCCTACCCCACGCGCAAGGCCAACATACCAGGCCCTCAAGCATCCTATAACGGTTACCCGTGGGTGGCTTGCCGCACCACCCGCCGGCTCCGGCGTCCGGAGCGTGCGCCGGAATTTGGACCCATGCGCACACGCCGCGGCATAGGACTACACGAGCACCGCGTAGCGGGGCCCGGTCGTCCGACCGGTGATTTCAACCGTTCGTGCGGCGGTCGGGGTGTGCGCCCCGATGGCTGGCTTCCTGATCCGTCCTATCACCCACAGCGCCGGCCCCGAGCACTACCTTGTAGGGCTACTGCGGCGGGTCCACCAAAGCGCACCGGGTGACGATACACCCCGAGGCCCCGTCGTGCTGGTCCCCGATGACGTTACACGCCCAGTGAGCGCGCAAGAGGTTTGTTCTTGCTCACTGGCGTGGCGGTCGGTGTTTCGCGCTGCACGTTATCTTTGGGGTTCTTTACGATCGAGGTCTCAAGTATAATGCGTGGGTGTAGGGGGCACCGGCGTACGGGTGTCCGTCGGCTCCGGTGTCGGCAACGCAGCCGCGCTGGCCAAGGTGGTGAAGTTTACCTGCGTCGCTACGGAGTACCCACCGCACCGGTCAACAGCAACAAAATAGTAATGGGTCTCGGGCTTCAAATTTCTGATTGTAAAGCTCGCCAGCCTGGATGAGGAGACATCTGTTGGTACTATATATTTACGAGTACGTGGATCAAAGACCCAAAGAGTGTGACTGACGGACCCACAATTTCCGGGATTGTCCGGTACCCAGGTGATCCTCGCTTCGGTACGACCCACCACCACGGTAACGTTCTCCGGCGGATTGGGTGGATTGGGCGCTCTGACCGGCAGCACCGGCGTCGGCAATGCCACCGCGCCAGCCAAGGTGGTGAAGCTTACCTGCGTCGCTACGGAGTACCCACCGCACAAGTCAACAGCAACAAAATAGTAATGGGTTGAGGGCTTCAAATTTCTGATTGTATAGCCCGTCGGCCTGTATGAGGAGCGCTCTGTTGGCACTACATATTTACGAGTACGCGGATCAAAGACCAAAAGAGTGTGACTGACTTCGCTACATCCGTGAATGTCCGCTATCCAGTCGATCCTCGCTTCGGTACGACCCACCACCACGGTAACGTTCTCCGGCGGATTGGGCGGCCTGGACGCTCTGGCCGGCAGCACCGGTGTGTTGGCGGGTGGCATCGGTGTATGGGTGTCCATCGGTACCGGTGTGTTGATGGGTGGCATCGGTACCGGCGTGGCGTGCAACGTGGTGAAGTAGGTTGATACTGGTGCATACGCTCGTTGACCGCACGCGCTCTGGGTAATCTCTACGGCCGTGCGGTATTAGGTATTCGGTTTCAAATAGTGGAACGTAACGCGCAACGGCTCCGAGGCGGCGACAAAGACAGGGTCCCCTACATACGTATTAGCCGCATTATCCACGACGCGCACGAGATACTGGGTCGCCGCACAACCTGCGATGTCATGAGGCACCCAGGTGACTGTCGCTTCGGTGCTGCCGATGGTGCCCACGCGTACCGTCGGCACCGTGAGTGTGGGGGTGTCCTGAGCGTGCACAGCAGTTGCACCTAGCAGAACGAGAGGCAACAGGCCCACGGTGACCCGCTGCCATCTGTGCCGAAGCACTGCAAAAATTCTGATCATAACCGATTATTCCTTATGGCACTTGATCGATGTAGCAGGCATTTTCACTACAAGATATAATTACATGTATATATGAGAAAAACGTGAATCCCTGCACGTCGGATTTGACGCCCAAAGGTGTGGCGCTGGCATTGACGGCGCATACCTTAAAGTAAATCGTGTCGTAGGTGTTGAGGCCCGGTCACGGTATGCCGGTAGGTGCGGGCGTAGGAATGGGGCACATCAGCCCAGGCCGCGTAGGGCCAGGCGCCACGGTCACCGGAGGCCTGGTAGGCGATGGTGTATTGCCACTTGGTGATCGAGGCGTCGTCCGGTTCCGGTCCATAGACTGTAGCCTCGTGGTCACCCATACCGACCTGAATGGCCACCTTGGCCGGCCGGGTGCCGCCCTGCGCCTGCACCGCTTGACGAGGGACAAGCGCGAGCCGCAGGGCCAGCAGCACACCCGTGGGAAGGGCGGCGACAGGGAGCCGGTCCTTGGTTATTATTTCGGTGGTGCAGATGACAGGATACGGTACATAGGCGGGGTCTCAGCAGGGCTTCCAAGCGCAACTAAATTCGGTCTCTTGCCTTCACACGCGGCGACGAGTCCGACGCCATTGCCCAACCCTAGAATAAACTGGAGAATATGCAAAGTTGAGATATCTACTGCCAGGGTAGTTGGATCAAGCAGTCCGGGTGATGGCCCGGCATAGCCCCATAAACTCCGGATAGACAATGTCCGTGCGCCCCTCTAGGTAGCGTGCGGTTACTTCCTGGGGAGCTATATGTTCAATGTTATCGTAGCCTAAATCCTGCAGATATGAGGGGAGATGTGCCGGATCAAAGCTGGCCACCCAGGGTTCACCGCGGCGAGCCACAAATGCTCCTGTCTTCTCCTGTACCTTCTTCCAGGCATTCGGGGTTGCCGTCAACTCCGAAAGATAATCAAACATGACATAGGAACCGGGTGCCATCCGGGTCGCGATAGTGTATAGAGTGTCGCGGATGGCGTCATGACTCAGATAGTAGGTAACGCCGAACCAGGCAAACACCGCCGGCTGGGTAGCGTCAAATCCGGCTTGGACCAGCACGTTATACATCTCTTCACGTTCCAAATCGGCCTGGACGTAGACGGTATTGTCCGGGCGTGCAATGTTAGCTTTGGCCATGCGGCGGAATTTTTCCTCTTGAGTCGCTGGCTGGTCTAGTTCATAGACGGTAAGGCGATCCGCAAGATCCGTACGGCGCATGGCGAACGTGTCGTAGCCTGCGCCCAAAATGACGTATTGCCGAATACCGTCGGCCAGAGCTAGGGGGATCTGCTCTTCCCCGAAAAGTGCTCGGATGACGATGGAAGGCCGTGTAGGTGTCACTTTCGCGAGGATGTATTCGATGACTAGCCAACGTAGCCAGCGGTGAGATACCACTGTGTGCCAGAAAGGTCCTGCGAAATGAGCGGCCAACTCATCCCGGTACAGGGGTGGATCATAGTATTGGGTATGATCCATACGAACCGCTGCTACAAGTTGGGCAGTTTTGCTGGGCTTCCCGGCAGATGAGGTGGGAGACGATGTCATGGTGCAGATTCTCTTTGCCATCTAAGACCGCAAGTTCCTGAACCAACGGACCTTTGAGATAACTGGATGTCGGGACGCCGTAGGCATACCCAGAAGAGCTAGCTGGTCCAGGTATGATTAGCATAGCAAAGTCCTCGGTGGCATGCCAAGGACCGACAGGAAATCGGATGGCAGGACAGGTCCCGTAAATAGTTGCCCGGCTATTGTGAGGGTGGCAGTAGCCATCAAACATTGTGAACTGAGGCGGCTTTGGTCAGCTGCTGTCGCCAGAAGGAGTCCAGACTAGCCATGGTACGTAGTTCGGTAGCCAATGCCGGATCGTAGGCTTGGTGGACACAGTGGTTGACGGCCCGAATCGTGATGCGTGGATGGGGACGTTCCTCCAGATGCCAGATATCGCCTGCCTGTACGGTACCCGGTTGCAGAACCTGCAGGTAGAACCCCGTACGCAGTTCCTGCAGTACTAGGCGCACCCAGTCGGCACGTCCCACGCGGCGGGCTTGCTTATGACAGGGTGTACGCGGTTTAGAGACCTGCACCCGGGCGGTACCCACAGTGTAGACATCCATCAGACAGATAGTGTCTTCCTGAGCGTGGGCCAGTGTCCAGTTTTCGCCTACACCGCCCGACTGTAGATGTAAGCCCAGCCGTTCCTGCCAGAAGGCGTAGTCGTCTAATGTGTGACAGCACACCGCCATGTTGGGCCAGCCATGATTCTTCTTGTCGGCTACGGCATCTCCTTCCAGCCCGTCAAATTCCAGCCGGATGGGGCCGGTTACCCGCTGCCGAAAAATAGAAGATCGCCATTCCCCCTGTGCATCAGTGTAGGTTTGGGGTTGACCTGTATGGATCGAATCAATATGAATAGGCTGTTGTGGCATATGGCTATCCTATCTTTTCTGATGTTCCGTATCGCGTCCATGGTGGATCAGGCCCGTTACACCTCTTTGGAGTCAGAGCAGGTGGGAGCACGGGGATCGCTCTGACCCTGGGTATGGTCTTATCCCTAGATGAGTTATAGTTCAAAGTAGTGAACCATGTCAGACGCGAGCCGAGGAATGGTCATGGGAACACCGTGACCCCGCAACGACACGGTCGCACAACAGTCTGCCACCACACCGTAACGCATGGTAACGGGGGAGGTGTAGCCTCAGGTCTCACCATAGACAAGCCAGAGCAACACTTGTATAATACGCGGGTTGGTTCCACCATGGCCTCCTAACTGTGTGGGGATAGGGATCGTAATGTCAGTCTGCACATCATATCCCGCACATATACGACGCTGATTCCTGACCTAAACCCATGATCCGGTTTTACCGTTGCTAAAATTATCCAGGCAGCTTCAAGACCGACAACAGTGTAATGGCGCCTATAATCGGGTGTGAAATAGCACTGATGGTAACATGCCGGCACCCTGGTATCAGCCGTATGTGCATCATGCTGATATCTTCCACCTCTACGCTCGGATACAAGCCTTGTCGAGGCAGGGGAGGCCAGTGGGCCGGATTGTGTTTGAGGTGTGACAGTATCGCGTCATTACGATCCTGGATTTGACCATAGAATGTATAAGCCTGAAGGTCTGAATGCAGGCACCGTAGAGCTGGTGCCGGACATTAATGTGCGGTAGCAGGCCAACAGATAGAAGGCAGTCCTTGAAGTCAAAATCCCATGACCGCCGAAGTGCCGGCGCCGGGCGGTCTTGAGGTTCCCGAGGGCTGAGAGCCTTCATGGTCAGAAGGAAATCCATGTGTCGCACGTACAGTCTGAGCTAGGCCTGTACCACTTGTCAGAGTGTCGTGATAGTCGGCGATAACAATGGCCAAGGCTTTTCCAGGTAGATGGCGACACCGGCCCGGATGGTAGCTAGTATGTGTGCATGGTGCAGATAGTCCAGTGTACAGATGAAGACTACATTAATGATCGCGGTCTAGCAGAGCTTGGGGGGTATTGGTTACGCAAACGTCTGGGCTATACAGGTTCCGGGCAGTACGCCCGCACGGCTAGGGTTATGGTGCAGCAGACCGTAATCCAAGATTTCTGGGCAGGCTTGTGCGCATACGAGCTAGAGTATCCCGGCACTAGCTCCAATCAATCTTCAGATCATGCATGCTGGCTGCCTGTACAGTTGTCTTTTCTGTGGCTCACAGACATCACCTAGAACAGATACCGGCTTCTTGACCACTTTCTTGTTCTCAAGCCAAGTGGCGCCCCGGCCATATTCTGCCAAGGACAGAACACGGGCAGCAAGGGGTATCTAGATTGCAGGCAATCAGTCTCAGGAACTGCTCCGCGATCAGTTATGACGGGCGTAACTAATCAGGGTCAGCCCTTTGCACCGCGCTACGCCCTGGTTGTCAGGACGAAAATCCGTGAAGTCGACACCAATTTAGATGATGGCACTAGCCTTCTCGTGTCCGGGTTAGCCCGTGTGTTACCCGGAAACATAGGCTCCTCGGGTGGGCATGTCGTGACGGATTCAACCTTGACCTTCACGTCAGTGGGGGAAGGCCAGGATAGGTTATCCTAATCCAAGCCACTCGTCCCGGTTACCAGATCTGAATGGCTTTTATGCTGAGAAACATAGGCACCCCAGTCCAGAGTGACGCCTGTATTTCTTATAAATAAAAATTTAAGTTCTATTTTATTAATGATCAGTCACTATGTAACTGTAGCTTTATGGAGCAGCATAGCGTGCAGGTAGATGATGGAACCCGCTGTGTTCACTAGAGCATTCAACCCGCCAAGGAATACATGCCCAGTACGGCGGTCTAGTCGTCCGTTTGTTTATTCACTTTGATATAGGTAGTGTGTGGCAGTTGGTTGGTATGATGAAACGGCATCATGCTTGGATCCCGCGCAGGGCGAGGGTCTGAGCCACCCACTAGCCCATCAGACTGTCACTCAGCACTAGGGCGTTGGTCCCTCGGAAGGGCATCACGGGCGGATGCCACTGACAGTATTGGCAAGGTTCAGTTCTAGCTGGACAACCATCATTAAGAGGAGTGATGCCATGAAGACTCTGCCCGAAGAGGTGGTCAACTACTATGACAGCCCAGAATTCTCTGAGACTTCAATACCGGAAGGTCTGCTTAAGTCCCACCGGACGAAGGTGGATAACTGGGCGAAGATCATCGTCCTGGAAGGCAGGTTGCGCTACCGTATTCTTGAACCAAAGGTGGAGGAGGTTACGCTTTCTCCGGAAAGGCCCGGAATCGTGGAACCGGAAGTCGCGCATGAAGTGGAAGCGATAGGTAAGGTGCGTTTCCGCATCAAGTTCTACCGCTGAACGCACTGCCTAACAAGAATACTTCTCAGCTTCTCGTAGAAGCTAGTAAGACGTACCACTTTTCTTCGCTTCATGGCGCATCGCGGGCATCGGACTGCTTGCCGGACGCCGGACGCGCGGTGCCCGGCGGTATGCCCGGAGCGCGTACCACACAGGGTGCTGTGCCCCGTGGGCTGCGCCGGCCTCTAGGCCAAGTGGATGGTGGGGTGGATGTGAGCACTGGACGGGGTCTAGCCTGCTCGCATCGTCATTTGCGCCTTCCGGAATGAGTCAGGGCGTCCTCCCAGTGTGGTGTTCCTGCCCAGGCCTTCGCCCTATCGGTCAGGCCATGACGACTCCCGGGCTGCATGGTCTTGTCGTTGCGTTCGTGGTCAAGCGGCATCGGGTAGGGACGTGCAAGGCCCCTGGTGGGCTTGCGTGTATGAGTGAATGCTGCGGAGAGGTTGTCAAAGTGCTAGGGCCCCTCTCCGGTTTGGGGTAATCAGGGTCTCAAGAGCGGGTAGGAGTGTGCAGGTGCCAGGACAGAGGCTTCAATATGGTGGTAGAGCGCAGCCTAAGGCTAGCCATGCCCGCCGCCGTGCGCCCTTCAGTCTGTATGTAAGGGGGTGTCGTGGCACCGGAATGGACACATGGGCGTAGTCGTAGCTTGTGTAGATCGCTCGCCCGTGAGTTTCGGAGGTGGGAGGGATCGGTATAGAGCACGAGGCTGTGGGGAGTGCCCCGGGTTTCCCTCACGGCCACAGCGGTAGTTCAATCCCCGGTGCCCCGGCGCACCCCTTAAGACAAATCTCCCCCTACGATCACAACCACTCCTAGGAAGGCCCCCTATCCCGATGGCACACGCTCCTTCCTGTCTGCCGCTTGCTGACACGCGCATCCCCTGGCCACTATAGCTGGGGTCTCCATGTGATACCTGGTGGGAACGCTAAGGGATAACGTTGTCTTCGTTTTGATGCCCGGAA
The DNA here is from genome assembly GCA_965116185.1 of Caldilineaceae bacterium. Taxonomy (GTDB): domain Bacteria; phylum Chloroflexota; class Anaerolineae; order Caldilineales; family Caldilineaceae; genus Bin34. The sequence continues at coordinate 2,999,480 of OZ220492.1, read as the reverse complement.
AAGGCATGGGGCCACCATGGAAGGGTACCGTCGCCGGGATTGCTCATTGCCGCATCCCGGCAAGCTCAAACCTAGTGCACAAATTGGGATAGGATCAGGGTTCAATCCCTGGTTGGAGAGTTGGCTGCCGGCGTAGGGCGCTGGCTACGTGACCATTTCCCGGTGGTGTGCAGAGCGGGACCGCGTAGCCGCACGACAAGGATCAGGGTTTCCATAGCGAATCCGCAGAGTAGCGTTGCGACCCCTAGCAGTGCACCGTACAGCCCCCAGACCGGCAGTACCACCAAAGCAATCATGATGGCCAAAAGGCGTACGGGGGCACTGGGCATCATGGCCGAGGTGCGTCGTTCCACCAGGCCTATGCCATGCATGTACGAGCGTACGGCAACCACAGGAGAATAAGCGGCGAACAGCATCAGCGGTGGGATACAGCGGGCGGCGAAATCCGCCTCCAGTTCGAGCAGCGATTCCAGAATACCGTTGCGCAGAGGCGTCCAGTAGAGCAACATGGAGAGTGCCAGCGAAATGAGGCCCGCTGCCCCGTTGAAACGGCGGATGGTCCTACCGGTAGGATCCTCCCACTGAAATGCGGGTGCAATAGTACGTGTTTCGTTGAGCCACCGGTAGGGCCATTGGCCGAGAGCATACACCACAGCCAATACGGCTAGGGCTATTTCCCCTTCGGGTTGTCGGGCGATGACCAGATTAATAAGGGGACGGCTAAATTCCTGGAGTAGGATAATACCGGCTAGGGGCCAATAGAACTGTAGAATACCGCCGAACGTCAGGGGACGACGATGTGAGTTAGGATGCAGCGGTGTAGTCCATATGGTCTGCCGGTGTTTGAGAATACCCACAATGACCACACAGAGCTCACAGGATTTGCCGGCGTACAAGGCAAACACGGGGAGTAGAGTAGGTTGGGCTTGTGTACGGGCTAAAGGGAGCAGCAGAGCTACGCTGACCATGACTGCCACGAAACCACTCACTGACGACAGACTTACATATCGGGTTTGGTGATTGCGGATCAGGGGACCGGCCAGAAAGGATGAACATCCTGTGAGCAAGGGTAGCAGTAGCAGATCTTGCAGCATGGTCTGGACATCACGAGTGGTATCGGCACTGACCTGATGGAGGTTCCGCAGCAGGACAACCCCCAGGTCCGTGAACGCTAGCAGACCCTGTATCCCGGTGATAACCCCTACGATCAGCAGGATGAAATGCAGGGCTTTCCAGAAAGCTTGGCGTCGTTCCACTAACACCAAGCCTATCTGCTTGGTATTAAGTAGAGGTCCGTTGAGAAAGGAGACCCAAGCCCAAGCCAGACCAAAGGACGCCAGGATTTCCACGGATAGGGGAAGGCGGGATAGCCCTCCTGTGATCCACTGCACGGTGAGCTCATGCACAAAGACCGTGATAACCAGGGGTAGCAGAAACAGGCCGTAACGGAAATAAAGATTACGTGGAGGAGACATAACCGGAGAGGAGGCGAGACAATCGGCCCAGGACGGGAGCGATGTCTTTTAAGCAATCTCATGGTATAGCGTGAGGCATTACCTAGTCGATAACCGTTGATCCCGATCCGGGATGATGAAGCTTGCCCACCTGTCCTGCTGCAGGGAACTGTTATGATGACGCATAGGGGCCTAACCTGAATCTTGTGCCTTGATCAGCGGGTCCGTTTGGATGGGTACATGACACAAGCCGGTCTTGATGCCAGGGAGTGCAAAATATGAGTACCCTACCCGCTATCGTTCCCTTGACAACTACCCCCGGCAGTCACTGGTTTGGTTATTACGACAAGTGGCAATTTGACGCGACTGACACACGAATTCTGGGGATGCGCTCCGCTTTTGATCTGCGGTCGCCCGCACCGGGCGACACAATTGAGATTGGCCTGATCGACCTCCGTGATCCCGCATACCGCTGGCAACATATCGGCCGGACCCAAGCCTGGAACTGGCAGGCGGGCTGCATGCTCCAATGGATTCCTGGGGCCGCCGGGGCCGAACGATGCATCTGGAACGAAGTGCACGAAGGACAGTTTGGTGCCCGTATCCTGGATCCCGCTTCCGGTCACAGCCAGGTCTTGCCCCATCCCGTCTTCACCCTGCACCCGCACGGCCAAGAGGCCCTAACTATTGACTTCCATCGTTTGGAAGATATGCGTCCCGGCTATGGCTATTATGGTTCTGCTGATCCCAATTGCGACGTACGGGCACCGGATAACGCCGGGATCTGGCGCATGAAGCTCACGGATGGTTCCCGCGAGCTCATTGTCAGTCTGGCCCAGATCCTGGCTATCCCTTGCCCCCAAGGCGACCTTACCGGAGCCAAGCACTATGTTAATGTTCTCATCTACAATCCGTCCGGTAACCGGTTTCTCTTCTTGCACCGCTGGCGTTACGGACAAGGGGAATTTGCCACCCGTATGATGACGGCCAACCGGGATGGTACCGAGATACGCGTGGTGGATCATTCGGGGCACACCTCGCATCTGATCTGGCGTGACGATCGAACGATTCTGGCCTGGTCACGTTTGCCGGAACAGGGTGAGGGATTTTTCCTGTTTCCCGACGGGGCCGGGACTCCCAGGGAGGTGGGACACCACGCTATGCCCTACAATGGCCATTGTACCTATCTGCCCAACCGGGACTGGATCCTAAACGATACCTATCCGCAGGGGGCCGCGCGGTGCCAGAGACTATATCTGTATCACGTACCTTCCGACACCTGTCATGAACTGGGGGCTTTCTCGGCACCTCCCGCCTATACAGGCGCTGTGCGCTGCGATCTGCATCCACGCTGTAGCCGTGACGGCTCCCGGATTGTCATTGATTCTGCCCACGCGAACCAGGGGCGTCAGATGTATCTGCTGCATGTCGGCGCTCTGCTGGCGCGTTATGCTTGACGTCCGCGGTATGCAAGTTGCGCCGTAGACAGGCCAAGGCACGAATGAAATCCGGTGTGGTACGACAGCAACCACCCACGACACGTACGCCCTGATCCACCCAGCTCCGGGCTAAACGTACGTGATCCGAATCCCGCAGGTCCGTGTTGGCTTGCCAGGTGGATATGGATGGATTCCAGATTTCGCCGCGATTGGCGTATACCACTTCAATGCCACGGGCCTGGCTCCGGACAGAGTCCAGCAGGGGCGTGACCAGATCGGGGGCCACGCAGTTGACACCGGCCAGAATATGAGGAGTGTCCCGGAAGAGATCCAGACAATCCTGTATGCGGTCGCCGTAGGACACATGCCAGGGATCGGCACAGGAGAAGGAAATCCAGGCGGCTATCTCCGGGACCTCCGCCAGTATGCGGATTAGTACCTCACCTTCGTGCAGGCTGGGAATGGTTTCGCAGATTAGAAGATCCACATCCATGGCCGCCAAGATTTCAATATGGCGTAGATGGAAATCGCGGAGTCTGACGGGATCGGTGGTGTAGGCCCCGGTGTACTCTGAGCCATCAGCCCGATACGCACCGTACGGTCCCACGGCGCCTGCCACGAGGAGTGGAGATGCGGTACGTCCGGACGTTTCCTGAGCATGCTGGGCGCGTGCTTGCATAGCTAGCATGATCGACCGGCGCAGAAAGGTCCGCGCCTCAGATGCGGTGAAGCCGGCTTGGATCAGACCGGGCAGAGTGGCCTGATAACTCGCCGAAACCAGGATATCAGCACCGGCGCGCGCGTAGGCCAGATGCACGGTTCTGACGAGTTCCGGGTGCTCGATCAGCGCGCGCGCTGACCACAAAGGATCGCCCTGCAGCCGGAGACCGACCCGTTCCAGTTCGGTTGCCATAGCTCCATCCAGAATCAGAAAGGGTTGGGATGCCCAAAGACGTTGCCAGGGGCCCGGTGGGTTGTGGTGTGAATCAGTGGCAATGTTGTGGACAGTCATGGCTTGACCTTGCCTATGGCCATGAGAATTTGTAGAACAGACAAGATAGTTCCATATCGCTGTTTCACAAATTTCAGATCTGTGGATCCAGGTATGGGAATCAGCGGGTGATCGAGCAGGTAGATCTGGCGGCATTGCCCATAAGGCATCAGAGCATCTCTAGCTACTTCAAGTGTCAATCCGCTTGCAGCGTGATGTGCTCCCCGTATACCTGGCGGTCTAACCGGGAGACACCAGTGCGCGTGGCCTCTGTATCCGGCTGTGGGAATAGCTCTATCTACACGCCCAGAGAGGTGTCTGCTAAGGCCATGGTACAGCAACTTGGCGCAACAATCACTGGGTTTCCTACCTACTTCCGGGTTATAACCATCTGAATGATGTGCGTGCGGGCACGACAGCATACCCCGCGCCCGGAGATGATGGACGGCATTAGAGGTACCAGTGTATTGACTTGGATTTCCCAAGGGTGATACCCTTGAAGTTAGCATAGATAGGGCCCACTAGCTCAACTGGCAGAGCAATTGACTCTTAATCAATGGGTTCGGGGTTCGAGTCCCTGGTGGGTCATGGCCTTTTGCTACGATCTTACGGCAATAGGCTTATTTAATTTCAGGGATATCAACCCGCGCTGTTCTCTGTCCTGGTCTAATCAAGACCAGGTTTCCTGGCGACCCTTATTGGATTAGATGGATTCGTTTCATAGCTCTGCACGTCCGCGATTTCGTAGTTTGTCTCTGTACAACGACGTACAGGGGTGCTTGTCTTTCTGGTATCCTACTGACTGGTATCGGGAAGAAGAGACTGCGCCACTCCGGGTAACCCTTTGGCCGCAAACCGAGGAACCCCTGACCCATATCCACATTGAACTTCAGGATCTACAGGCACCTTTGGCTGCAGAGGATTTTAGAGTGCTGGCCAAAGGAGCCCGTGAAGGCTTGGCCCAACTGCCGGACTGTACTATACACACGTGGCGCACCCTGACGGATGCGGACCCGGGAGACTGGGGGGTACAGTGGCGTTGCACGTTGCGTTTGCAACAAGCCTGGTGCGTTCGGCAGGCGCGCATGTTCGTCCAGCGCCAGTACCTATATACAGTGACTTTCCAAGGCGCGTCGCAGGCTCGATTTGATTACTGGAAGGATATGTTTGAATACGTCATGCTGACGGTAGGTGCTTATCGGTTTTCGGTACCTGAGTGGGCGGCACAACAGGATTTGGTTCTACCCGATTGACTCACGTATCCGGCGTGTTACCGCTCGGATACGACAAGATGGCTGTTGAGTTGATACAGACTAACTAAGGAGGCAAATGTTCATCATGGGAGACATGTTACAGTTCAATCGGCGGTCGTTTCTGAAAGCCACCGCCATGACGTCCGCCGCTGTCGCGATAGTGGCCTGTGGAGATCCCGCGGCGGAAGAGGAACCGGCTATGGCCGCAGAGACCGCCCCCATGCCGGTGGATACGGGTTCCGCTTACAATGAATCACCCATGCTCGCCGCACGGGTAGCTGCAGGGGAACTCCCACCGGTAGAAGAAAGGCTCCCGCCGCATCCCGAGGTGGTCGTGCCTCTGGAAGAAGTGGGGCAATACGGTGGACAGGCCGTGGTGGCCATCGGCAACGCCAATCATCTGTTTGGTGATCCCCAGGCCGTAATGGGCACGGAACTCATCCTGCGTATTGATGCGGATTTCAGCAGCATTACGGGTGGCCTGGCCGAAAGCTGGGAGTTTCAGGAAGGGGGCACAGTCCAAATTCTTCACCTCCGAGAGGGTCTGAAATGGTCGGATGGTGCTCCGTTCTCAGCAGACGATTTCATCTTTGCCTGGGAAGATCTATGGAACAATCCCAATTTTGCCCCCGGCGGTCCACCGAGTAACTGGCACACCGGCTCCGGGGAGGATCGCCAACCCCTGGTCATGGAAAAGGTGGATCAGTACACCCTGAAACTGACCTTCGCCCAGCCGTACCCGTTGATTGTCCTGCATCAGACCTTTTACGCAGGTTCACAGGGAGGTCTGTGGCAGCCGGCCCATTACCTCAAGCAATTCCATCCCGACTATGCCGAGGCAACGGCATTGCAGAACATGGTGGAAGATGCCGGCTTTGAAACCTGGGACCAACTGTTGCGTGATCGGGGGCGCGTGGGATCAACCATTCCGGCGCAAGTGGATCTCCCCGGTATGACGGCCTTCATCCGGGTGGACGATGCACCGGACCACCACTCGTATGAACGCAACCCGTATTACTGGAAAGTGGATACGGAAGGCAATCAGCTCCCCTACATCGATTCGACCCTGATTCATATCATTACTGACCGGGAAGTATCCTTGGCCAAGCTGATCGCGGGTGAACTGACCTTTGCCGGCCGGCAGGCCCAGCTCAAGGACATGGAACTATATGGCCAGAATCGAGAGTCGGCCAATATTAAGATCAAGATGTGGAAATCCACATTCCCGGGTAAGACCGTCATCGTGCCCAATCATACGGTCAAGGATGCCAATCTACGTGCGTTCTTCCAGAATCAGGACGTACGACACGCCCTGTCCATTGCTCTGGATCGGCAAGATCTCAACAACACGGTGTACTTTGGCCTGGGAGAACCGCGGCAGTGGGCGGCATGGCCTAGTTCCAAGTATTATCAGGCAGGGGACGAGCAGCATTGGGCGCAGCACGATCCGGACATGGCTAATCAGCTGTTGGACAGTGCAGGTTATGACCAGAAAGGCGGTGACGGTTTCCGAACCCATCCGGATGGGTCGCGGGTGACCTGGATCTGCCATCTGGACACGGAACAAGCGGATGTCGTCAATGTGTTTGAACTGGCCGCCGAGCAGTGGCGTAACGTGGGCCTGGAAGTGATTCTCAAACCCATCAACCGGGCCTTGCTGAATGAGCTGGTCGCTGCCAACGACGTGGAAATGTCCGGTTGGGAGGGCGACATCTCCGATATCACCTGGGTATGGAACTCACGCCTGAATCATCCCAGTCATGGCAATGTCCTGTGGGGCCGAGCCTGGCAGTTGTGGCTGGCAGGCGACACCGAGAACGAGTTCGCCGAAGAGCCGCCCGCAGAAGTGAAATGGGTGGATAACACCTGGCAGGACATGATCAATGCGCTGACCGAAGAAGAGCACGTGGCCAAGGCCCGTGAGCTGTGGGACTGGTTCTATGACTACCTACCCGGTTTCGGCACGGTGGGCATTCCTAAGCCGGTGGTCATGAAAGAGAATTTCACCAACTTCCCCGATGAGGGCGTCTGGGGCTTTTCCGTGATCCGGGCCGTGCCCGTGCATCCGGAACAGTTCTTCATCAAATCGTAGTCCAGCCAGCCGTATGTGGCTCCCCCTGGGGACCGATGACTTTGTCGGCCCCCGGAGGGAGCTTGAGGCTGGGGCTATCCCGGGTTGGATACAGGGCCGGCAGGGGCAGGTGAATTCCCATGCGCATATTTCTCATACGGCGCATCCTGCAGATGATCCCTACTTTTTTGCTTATCTCGGTTGTCAGTTTCGCCATTATTCAACTGCCACCGGGAGATTATCTCACCACCTATGTTGCTAATCTGGCGGCGGCGGGCGAACAGCTTTCCGACGAGGAAATCGCCGGTCTTTACAAGCAGTATGGTCTGGATCGCTCCGTCTATGTGCAGTACTGGAAGTGGTTCACCAAATTTCTGCGTGGTGACATGGGGCAGTCCTTCTATTGGGATCGGCCCGTCAACCAGTTGATTGGGGAACGTATCGCCCTAACGATGCTCCTTTCCTTTATGTCCCTGCTGTTTGCCTATGCACTGGCTATTCCGGTGGGGGTATATTCCGCCGTCAAGCAATACAGTCCCGCCGACTATGCCATGACGTTCTTGGGCTTTATCGGCCTGGCCACCCCCAATTTTCTCCTGGCTCTCATTCTCATGTATGTGGGCATCAAATATTTCGGAGCGGGCGCGGGGGGCCTATTCTCGCCGGAATACCTGGATGCACCGTGGAGCCCGGCCCGGGTGATCGACATGCTCAAGCACATGGTGCTGCCCATGATCATTGTGGGTACGGCGGGCACCGCCGGCACCATGCGCGTGATGCGGGCGGCCACACTGGATGAGCTCGGTCGGCCCTATGTGGAAACGGCCCGGGCCAAGGGCCTGCGGGAGCGCCACCTGATCTTGAAGTATCCCGTACGGGTAGCCCTTAATCCCATTCTGAGCACGATTGGCTGGCTCCTGCCGGAAATTGTGTCCGGTTCGGTGATTGTGGCCCTGGTACTGAATCTGCCCACCACCGGGCCGCTACTGCTAGGTGCACTTCGCTCGCAGGACATGTTCCTGGCTGCTAGCATGATCATGATTCTGAGTACCCTGACCCTGTTAGGAACCCTAGTCTCGGATATTCTCCTGGCCTGGGTGGACCCCCAAATTCGGTACGGGGACTGAGCACCGGTGATGGCGGCTGTCCGCGCCTCGGAGCGATCCACCGATTCCATAGCAGAACTGGGATTTTTGGCGAGTCCACCGGAAACCCGATCCGGTCATCGGCAGCTGCTGACTCCCCGCCAACTGGTATGGTTGCGCTTCCGTCGCAATCGCATGGCGGTTGTAGGTACCGTTATTCTACTGGTGCTGTACCTTATGGCCCTTTTCGCGCCGTTTCTGGCACCCTATCAGCCGCAGACTCGTTTTCCGGATTATCTGTACCTCACCCCCCGTCGGATCCACATACGCGATGCCGACGGTCACTGGCGACGTCCTTTCGTCTACAAAGTGACGCGTGAAGTTGATATGGAAACGTTCCAGCGTACCTTTGTGGAGGACGAAACGGCGCGTACTCCGATCCGGCTGTTAGTCAAGGGCGACCCATATCGATTATGGGGCCTGATTCCCAGCTCGTACCATTTACTGGGCATTGACGAGCCCGAGCTATATGGCCCCCTATTCCTTTTCGGAGGTGACAAATTTGGCCGTGACCTGTGGGCTCGCATTCTATTCGGCGCCCGCATTTCCCTGACCATCGGCTTGGTGGGTGTAGGGATCGTCCTGGTGATTGGCCTACTGCTGGGTGGGTTGTCAGGCCTGTTCGGTGGCTTTGTGGACAACCTGGTGCAGCGTCTGATTGAATTCATCCGTTCCATTCCCTCGCTACCCCTTTGGATGGGATTGGCCGCGGCGCTACCGGCCAATATGCCGCAAATGCACGTCTATTTCGCCATTACCGTGATCATTTCCCTCATTGGCTGGACCTCCCTGGCCCGCGTTGTGCGCGGTAAGTTCCTGTCCCTGCGCAACGAAGACTTCGTGCTGGCGGCCCGCGCTGCCAGTGCCAGTGAGTTTTACATCATTCGAGCGCATTTGATTCCCTCTTTTATGAGCTATGTGCTGGTACATCTCACTCTGGCCGTGCCCGGTATGATCCTGGGTGAGACTGCCCTCAGTTTTCTGGGATTGGGGCTACGGGCACCCGCCATTAGCTGGGGAGTCTTGCTGGTAGACGCCCAGCAGCTGGTGGAAATCGCTGTGCATCCCTGGATCCTATGGCCTGCCATCTTTGTGGTTGTGACGGTGTTGGCCTTCAACTTCGTCGGTGACGGCTTGCGGGATGCCGCCGATCCCTACGCTGAGATGGAAAGAACGGCATGACCCCACCGCTGCTTACCATTCAGGATCTCCAGACTCACTTCTTTACCGCTGAAGGTGTGGTCAAAGCCGTAGATGGCGTTACCTTTGAACTATATCCCGGACAGGTCAAGGGTATCGTAGGCGAAAGCGGTTGCGGCAAGAGTGTCATGGCACGTTCCATCATGCGCATGGTCCGGCCGCCCGGTCGGACGGTAGGGGGACGAATCTGGTACACTCCGGCCCCGGCGGAAGATCATCCGGCAGGACTGGATCTCCTGAGTCTGGACCGGACCGGATCCCAGATGCGTGCAATCCGCGGGGGCCAGATCGCCATGATTTTTCAGGAACCCCGGGCCGCCCTGAGCCCGGTGCATTCCGTAGGCAGTCAGATTAGGGAAAACATTCGCCTGCACCGCCAGGTGTCGGACCCGGAAGCCCATGAGATTGCGGTTGCTTTGCTGGAACGGGTACACATCCCTCAGCCTGCCGCTCGCATGGATAGCTACCCCCATCAACTGAGTGGCGGCATGTGCCAGCGGGTCATGATCGCCATGGCCCTATCCGGACAACCCCACCTCCTTATCGCCGATGAGCCCACCACGGCGCTGGATGTCACCACCGAAGCCCAGATCCTGGAGCTACTGGAAGAACTGAATCTGAGCATGATGTTTATTACCCATGACCTAGGAGTGATTGCGGATATCGCGGACGAGGTCGTGGTTATGTATCTGGGCAAAGTGGTAGAACAGGGCTCTGTGGCGCAGATCTTCCATGATCCGCAGCATCCGTATACACGCGATTTGCTGGCATCCCTCCCCCGGATGGAACAGCGCCGGGAATGGCTGGCCACCATACGGGGTTCGGTGCCGGACCCCTTTAGCCAACCCACGGGCTGTGCTTTCCATCCCCGTTGCGCCGAATTTCGGGCCGGGCTCTGCGATACGGTGGAGCCTCGGCCCGTGCGCCAAGTGGATGGCCGGGAAGTGCGTTGTCTGCTGTACGATGAGCGCGTCCTGTCAGCGATGCCGGATCATGTCTGAGACCGGATCGGGTACACCACTGTTGCGGGTCCGGTCAATCCGTATGCATTTCCCGGTAATCCGGGGCTTGTTGGGACGTGTGTCCCATTACATCCGCGCGGTGGATGATGTCAGTTTCGATCTATACCGTGGGGAGACCCTAGGCTTGGTCGGTGAAAGCGGTTGTGGCAAGACGACGATTGGACGTGTCCTCATGCGTCTGTACGAGCCTACGTCCGGCCAGATACATTTTGCGCCCCACGGGGAGTCAGGGGACACATATGAACTGGCCGGGATGACCGGGACGGAACTGCGGGCCGTGCGTCAACATTTCCAGATGGTGTTTCAAGATCCCCATACCTCACTCAGTCCACGTCAGAACATTTTGGACATCGTGGGTGAACCCCTGAAACTCAACGGCGAACGCAACCGTCAGGTACGGGCGGACCGGGTGATGGAGATGCTGCGCTTGGTGGGTCTGCGGCCCGAATTCGCCACCCGTTATCCGCATGCCTTCAGTGGGGGCCAGCGCCAGCGCATTGGCATTGCCCGTGCCCTGATCCTCAACCCGGCCCTGGTCATCGCAGACGAACCGGTGTCGGCCCTAGACGTGTCAGTGCAGGCCCAGATCTTGAACCTGCTGAAATATCTACAGCGGGAACTGGATCTGACTTATCTGTTCATTGCCCATGATTTGAGTGTGGTTAGGCACATCTGCAACCGCGTGGCGGTCATGTATGTCGGTAAATTGGTCGAGATGGCGGCGGTGGATCGTGTGTTCAGCCAACCGTGCCATCCGTATACGGAAGCCCTGCTGTCAGCGGTGCACACCCCGGATCCCGCCCGCTCCGGCATGCGGGAACGGATCCTGCTGGAAGGCGAAGTGGCCGATCCCGCCTTGCCGCCGCCCGGATGCCATTTCCATCCGCGCTGCCGCTACGCCCAGGATATTTGCCGGACGGACGAGCCCGTCTTACGGGAGGTGGTATCGGGACATCAGGTGGCTTGCCATCGGGCGGATGAACTGGTATTGACAGGATCTACAAATTGACTCTCGGGGAAGATGCTGTTATAACGCTTTCTCTCCATTCTTTTGAGCACGGAATTGCGTTCTCCATGGCAGCAAGCAAACCCAACCGCGACACCGCAACATCCAAAAATAAGGCTTCCCAGCGTCGGGCCAGGGCTCCACAAGCTTCAAAGCGCTCACCCCAAGCACGGCGTCACGCGGCGGCCGAGACCCCGGATCCCAACCCGGCACAAATCAAGACCCTATCCCTGGAACTGGAACGCGTACAGGGTGAACTTAGGCATCTCAAGGCCGCCATGTTCAGCGAAGTCAAGACTGACATTGATGAGGGCGATGTAGAGGTGTCGGAGCGTATCAAGAATGTATCCTTGATCGCCATGTTAGAACAACGGGAGCAAACCTTACAGGACGCCATCAAGTCGGTGGAAATGGGCCAGTATGGGCTCTGTAACCGCTGTCAAACCCCGATCAACCCGGAGCGCCTGGAGGCTTTACCGGATGCCAAGTACTGTATTCGCTGCCAGGATGAGATTGAAAGGCTCACCCGGACTGTCTAGTGCCTGTCTAGATGCCACATGCTGTCCCCCTTAGGTGTCGTTACCCATGGCCATGCATGTCTCCAAGCATCCTCTCATTCACCACAAGGTAACGCGTCTGCGTGACGTGCAGACCACCGCCCGCCAGTTCCGCCAGCTTCTAACCGAGATCGCTACTCTGCTGACGTATGAGGTCACGAGGGATTTGCCCCTGGTGTCCCAAACTGTGACGACACCCCTGACAACTACCACACAGGGTCGGCAATGGCCGGGTACGATGGGTATTGTGCCTGTGCTGCGGGCCGGTCTGGGTATGGTGGAGGGAGTGCTGAATCTAATTCCTAACGCCGCGGTGTGGCACGTAGGTTTCCAGCGCAACGAGGACACGCTGGAGCCTGAAGAGTACTACCGGTGCCTCCCGGAGAACATTCACCCCTATACCTGCCTGATCCTGGATCCCATGTTAGCTACGGGTGGCTCCGTGAGCGCCATCGTGGCGCTCCTAAAAGAACGGCAAGCCCGTGACATTCGATATATGGGCATTCTCGCCGCGCCGGAGGGTATGCAGGCCCTAGGCCAAGCCCATGCGGACGTTCGGCAGTACATCGGTGTCCTAGATGAACGCCTTACGGATGAGACGGACCCGGTACCTAAAGGCTATATTTGGCCCGGTCTGGGTGACGCCGGCGACCGTCAATTCGCGACTACTTGAGATGGCGTGGATGGAGATGGATCTGGCTTTCGGCATGGTAACTGCTGCGCACTAGGGGACCGCTTTCCACCCATCTGAAGCCACGGCTTGTGCCTTCTTCGTGCAGTTGGACAAATTCGTCAGGGGTGTAATAGCGCTTGATGGGCAGATGAAAGCGGCTGGGTTGTAGGTATTGGCCCATGGTCAAGATCTCTACATCGTGTGTGCGCAAGTCATCCATGACCTGTAGAATTTCGTCCCGAGTTTCACCTAGTCCCAGCATGATCCCCGACTTGCTCAGGCTATCCGGATCGAGACGTTTCGCTTGCCGCAGCAGTTCCAGGCTCTGGTCATACCGGGCCTGGGGGCGTACCGTGCGGTATAGACGGGGCACCGTTTCTACATTGTGATTCAGGATCTCGGGACAGGCCGCCATGACGCGTTGGAGGGCGGGAAGGGAGCCCTTGAAATCGGGAATGAGCACTTCCACCGTGCAGTTGGGCACCAGTCGCCGGATCCAGTGTATGGCTTCGGCAAACATCCAGGCCCCACCGTCAGGCAGTTCATCCCGATTGACGCTGGTGAGCACCGCGTGCCGCAGTTCCATGATCTGCACGCTCCGGGCCACGCGGCGCGGTTCGTCCGGATCCGGTAGCTCGGGGGCCCCTGTTTTGATTTTGCAAAACCCGCAGCTGCGGGTGCAGGTGTCGCCCAGCAGGAGGAAGGTAGCCGTGCCCCGATTCCAGCATTCGCCGATGTTGGGACAGCGGGCCTCTTCACAGACGGTGTGCAGTCGCTGATCACGAAACAGATGCGTCAGTTCCGTGAATTTGGCACCACCCGCGGCCGGTACACGCAACCAGGACGGACGCCGGCCGCGGGTTAGCGTATCAGCCGGAACACGGGTAGGGGTGGGATCGATCGTGATTGTGCCCCGGGGCGGTGAGGTCTCGGAGATAGGTGCAGGCATGGGTATCTTCCTTCGTACGCGCACGGGGTACGTCAATGGGGAGGCAAGCAGTCTGTAGCCGGACGGTATGGCATAGGTGACAATAATCTCTGTCCTGTGGACTGGACCAGGGTGACGTTTGAGCCGGGAACACTCGTTGCCTGTCTATGGCTCAATATGCTCAAACTGCCAGCGGCCATGGTCATCTTGCTGCAATCGGAATATATCGGGATTCGACAAGGCCTCCCACTGGTTGTAGCCAAAGGCCGGATCCAACGAATTGAGAATGAGACTGAGCAGAGCGCCGTGGGTCACCGCGATGCCCAGGGACGTGGTGTGCGCCCAGAGAGCGTGCAGCGCAGCCCAGCCCCGGTGCCGTACCTCATGCCCTGACTCGCCACCGGGCAGCCGGAGATTCAGATCAGCAAAAGAATCCCGAATGACCTCACGCCAATTGTCCACGGGCGCGGGCGCGAGTCTGCGCTCAATGAGACGTTCATCCAGGCGTACCGGCAGCGCCGTGCGGGTAGCAAAAGGTGTGATGGTTTGCTGGGCTCGTACATAGGTACTTGACACGATTTGGTCAACAGGTAGGGCGGCCAGAAAAAGCGCCAGCTTTTGGGCCTGCTCCCAGCCCCTGGCTGTCAGAGGGGCTTCCGGCGCTTGACCTGATGCCTGGCAATGCCGAATCAGCAATAGATGTCGTGTAGAAGATTCCGCTTTCAATGTCATTGGGGTCTATATCACGTTATCCTGACTACCATGTGACTACGTCCAGACAGACCATTGTACCTGAGCGTATAGCGGCGCGTCATACGCGTCTGCCAAAGTACGGGCACGCGTGGTTGGCCACGCTGTCCGGAGAAGTAAGCAATAGACTGCACAGTTCACTTTCGTTGCAGCAGGTGCATATTCCCCGGTGTGGGATCAGGCTCAGGTTAGGGGACGGAGATTGTCGCTGTGCGCGGAGTGGATATCAGACGATGCGCTGCGGTACAGGCGCCTAGTAGCAGCCAGAACAGAGCCGACATATGAGGATACAGCAGGTTGAAGTAGAAGTGATCGAAAAAGCCGGTCATGATGAGAACCACAATAGTCCCGGCCAGGCCAAGGATATAAGGTTCCAGTTCGTGCTGTCGCCACGGCGTACGCACGAGCCGGATCAGAGGGACTACCAGAAGCACGAGAAACAGGCCTAGTGCCGGTAGACCCATATAGGTTGCCACGGTCAAATAGATCATACTAACCCCGGACCGGTAGGCCAGCGTCGGGGTATCAAAAAAACCGATACCGGTCCAGGGATAAGCTTGAATCAGGGCCAGGGCATTACGATACTCCACAAGACGCATTTGGGTCGCTAGATCCTGACGCAGCAGACCTTCAACCAAACGTTGTAGATAGACTTGGGTCTGGGGCAACACCAGCAATAGGAGAAGGCCGGCGGCACCGAGCGGGAAAAGGATACGAAACCGGACGATCGCTAGGAACAAACATACGGCTAGCAGGGCCAGCAGCGCATTGCGGCTGTAGGTCAGATACATGCAGGCCAACAGCAGCAGCAGGGCCAGCCCTAGACCAAGACGGCACCAGCCGTTACGGGTGGATAACAGGAAAGGCAGGATGCAACAGGCCGACAATACACACGATGTTCCCAGTAGATTGGGATCCACGGCCAGGCCAATAGCCCGCATGGTGCCCCGTGGATCGTCATTGATGTAGCGTAGGGCTGTCGCTCCCGCAGGATAATCAAGGGCTTGCAGCTGTCCTAATAGATCCTGGGCCCGATCAGTGGGTATCAGATACAGGATCAGACCGGCCAACGCCCCGATGACGCCCGTAACTGCCACGGTCACCACCAAGTAGCGAATTTGGGCTGCGCGAAGCGTCGTCAGGGCGACGTAGAACAGACCGAGACTGAGTAGGTATTCTCCCACTTTGCGCAGAGCAAAGGGTGTGGGCCGGGCAAAATTGAGTCCCCATAAAGCGGCGGCGACTACGAGCAGGCCAAAGAGTAGTACCAGCCCCGTGGTGAAGGGGAGGAGCGCACAACGTGTTTCCTGTCGGATGAGCTGCACAAACCACTGCACGTACACCAGGGCCACGGCAATATTCAGAAAGGTGGGTTTCAATCCAAAGTCCAAGGGTACGACGGCAAAGGGTAACACCAGGGCCACGGCCACCACACCGGTCATAGCGGTATGATGACTGCGGCAAGAGAGGAAGAGGACTAAGGCAAACCCAGCCAGAATGGTCACTACCAGCGGACTAAGAGTCAGAGCTAGATACAGGACTAGGAATGCACTAAGACTGATAGCGGCTAGTCCTAGGCCGAAATGCCACGATTGAGGGAGGGGAAGACGGGGTGCGGCCTGCATGTGCTCTCAGTGGTTCAAAGGAGTACCCGGATTACATCAAGAGACTACCAGGTACACTGGAGACGACCCTAAGATTCTTTGTACAGGCATACTAGGACATCCCATAAGTGTAAGTAGGTAAGCAGACAGCAATGTCAACCTACGTAGAATCTTTGGGAGCCGGGTGCGTACACATCTCCGTTTACTTGCAACCGATTCTAGCCCTGAGGGTGCGTCTGGTGGATAGGGCACACGCCTTATAGACGCTGTGTCATGCGGTGGTTTGGCCGAGTTATGACCGTCACGGTGCCTCCCGTAAGTACAGGTGGTGATGTGCACACAACTATAGGATAGGCAACGAACAGCAGTTGTAGGTCTCGTGGTACCGTAGGGGTTTAGTTCCTTACAGAATGTATGGTGTATGGCCATCCTTAGAATAGCGGGTATGGGACAGCACGTGCTACCCTCAAGATTGTAGACAGGGGGACTTCAGAGCCATAGCACATTATGACTATGAGGGCCCACTGCCTGATGACAGCAGGGAACAAAACCACCTGTGCGGCTCCCTGACCTTTGACTACAGTCCAATTTTCCGTGTGTTGTGTTCTAATGCCCTCCTGCAAGCAGCCTACTACCGCGACGGACCGACTCAACACCCAACTGGGTGTGTTGACACGGCGAGAAGTGGAGGCCCGCATCCTGAAACCGCTGATTGAGGCGCTGTGTGCCGAGTTTGGAGAACAGCAGGTCCTGGATCTGGTACAAACTACGATTGTCCAGATTGCCCGGGAGCAGGGGCGCCAGTTGCGTGAACAGGCATCCACCAGTGATCTACAGGCCTTTGCGGCTACACTAGCCGACTGGCAGCGAGACGATGCCCTGCGCATTGAAACTCTCAAGAGCACGGACACCGAGTTCCACTTCAATGTCACGCACTGCCGCTATGCTGACATGTACCGTAGCCTGGGCATGGCCGAACTGGGCAGTATTCTGTCTTGCCAGCGAGATTATGCCCTAATCCAGGGCTTCAACACCGAAGTGACACTAGAACGTACCCAGACCATTATGGAAGGTGCTACGCACTGTGATTTCCGTTACCGCCTGCAGAAGGCCCCGATTACCCTACAGTAGAGAAGCGAGGCTGCCCGGGACAGCCTCCAGGCGGTTGGTGGGGAACTAGGCAGCGGGCAGCGTCAGGTCTGAGTAGGCGCAGTCATGGCTTGTAGATGGTCGCCTATGTTAGGGCCAAAGGGATCCTTTTGCTGACACTGCCAGATCTGGACGAACTGGAGCATTTCCTGGTAACGTACACGGGCAATGGTGCGTGCTAGTCCCGTGTTCATGCTCTCGGCTGTGCGATCGATCCATTCATGGACATACTCTTTAACCAGGGCATGTCGTTCGGGTAGGGTTTTGCCCTGGACCCAACGGGATGACAGAAGGGCGGCGATTTGGGGTATGCCCAATTTGGATAATTTGTCGGCATCCCACAGAATAGCGGTTTCAAGTGGGTGTAAAGGTTCAGCGTTGCGAGGGCGAAAGAGCCCGACATGATGCTGTAGCGCATGGGCAACGGCCGGGATTTTACCTTGCGGAAAATTAGTCTGAGCCAATACCCGCTGTGCTTCCTCGGCCCCACGGACCCCATGGGCGGGCTGTGTTTTGCAGATGTCGTGTAACCAGGCTGAGGCTACCGTAATGTCGGTGTCGGCTTGCAGTTCCGCGGCCAGGAAGCGCGTACCTCTAACCACTTCACACACGTGCTCCCAGCGAAACCGATAGGGAATATGGTCTCCAGGTGTGAGGTTCCATTCCGAGATTTCTTCCTGGCGTGCACGTGTGTTGGCTAGGGCACGGCAGGTATCTTCCCAGTGCGGTATGTTGTTGACGACAGACATGACCTTCTTCGTCTCCTCCTCATGCAATAAGCAATCACCCTCAGGGCGTAGCACGGGCCGTACGCGCTCGGTTCAGGAGCCCGGGAAGATCAGGCACCCACATTGCAGTTCCGGTTGCGATGGGGGCAGACAGAACGGAGCCTAATTTCATGGAGGAGTTGGGCTCATGTCCAGGATACCCCGCATATACCCTAAGGCATAGGCCATCCCCGCGTGCCAGGGTGCCTCACACGTCATCTGCGGGGTGTGATCCGGAATGAGAACGCCGTCAAAACCATTACGTTGCAGGATCCGGACAATGCGTTTCATGTCCACATCTCCTTCATCCACGAACACTTCGTGATAATGAGGGACCTGGCCGCGCACATTGCGAAAGTGAACATAGGCGATGGCATCCTGCCGACTGTATTGATCCGTGACGGTATAGATGTCACCTGTGGTCATCTCAGCGAGTGAACCAATGCAGAATTCCAGCTGGTTGCGGGGACTGGGATGCAGATCCAAGACATGTTGGTACAGATGAGGTTGATATACCAGACGTGGCGTATGGCGCAGCGTAGGCATGGGCGGATCATCAGGGTGTAGGGCCAAAGTTACGCCCGCTTCTTCGGCTACCGGCAGCACTTCGTCCAGAAAACGCGCCAGCCGTTGCCATAGTTCAGCGTGGGAAATGGGGGCTAGCGTGTCTGCCGGGGACGGGTCGGCATAGATCATGTTCCATACGGTACCTTGGGCCATGGGTTTTTCCGTGGGTCCTTGGGAACCGAGAAAGCCTACAGACATGGCACCACCACGGGCATAGGGCCCTTCGACATGGCCCCAAACGCCGGCAATACTAAAGTTGTAGCCCATCACAGGAATTTGAGCCTGTCCTAGATTGCGGATGATCTGCTGAATGAACCGGATCTGCTCGTCACGGGCTGGGCCATCCAGCAAAATATCATGCCAGTGGGCTGGATTGAAGTTCTCCAGGGCGGCTAGTTGCAGACCTTCATGTTCCACCGCCTGCCTCAGAGCCACCAGCGACGCAACGGACCAAGGTTCCGGATCCGGATCAGCCCATCCCCAACCTTCGTCCGACTGCGCGGGAATACGGGGTCCCGCACTGAAATAGTCCGTGAGATGGGCCACAATGTGCGTGGCTCCGGCCTGTCGGGCGAATCGATAGTTCGCCGGTGTCAGCATATGTTTGTAGAGACCCAGCCCCAGTTTCATGGTACGTCCCTGTATGTATGACCCAAGAGCGAGGAATGCCCGGGCATCAAGGTATTACCGCCCCTAAATGGTGTATATGGTCCTATCAAGATCAGCTGATGCCGGTGGCAGTGGTAATCTCCAAGCTTTCCTGGGAATTACTTCACACTTTCTTCATATTAAGAGAAGTATAATCCAAATCGGGAAGGAAACACTTTGCTTCCTCAGGCAGAATGGTAAAAGGAGAAAGATTATGCCATTACGATGTACCAAACCGGTCTTACGGACTTTCGGCATTCTACTAGCGGTAGTTGCGTTGTTGAGTCTGACAGTGAGTGGTGCGGCGCTGGCCCACCAGGACCATGATGCAGACAAGATGGAACACCATGACCATGATATGGACAAGATGGAACATCACGACCATGATATGGACAAGATGGAACATCACGACCATGATATGGACAAGATGGAACATCACGACCATGATATGGACAAGATGGAACACCATGACCATGATATGGACAAGATGTTTCGTCACAAGAAACGGGGGAAAAAGCAATGGACACAGAACCCGGATGACTTGTTATACGGAGAATATAGTAGCGATCCTTGGCTGTACCGGATCGGAGCAGAATTTGATCTGAAGCCTGAGGAAGTGGACGAGTTCCTGTACCTGGTGATGGAAACGGCCGCGCAGATGCACACGGATACGTGGGAAGCACCGGAACCGGATATGTGGGCATCGGAACCGGATATGTGGGCATCGGAACCGGGTATGTGGGCACCGGAACAGTTTCCCCCGGAGAGTCATCCTTGGAACAAGCATAGAGACGGACAGATGCGGAAGTATGAAAGGCGGTCTCCCCATTCAAGATCTGACCTTGCGCACCGGAACCGGCCCATGCTGGTAGAAATCGTGACGATCAGACGATTCCAGGTGGATGACTATAGGGATGGAGCTTGGGATAATGGATCGGATGGTTGGGACTATACCGGTACCATGAATGGCGGATCTCGACGCAGAGGTATGATGGCGCGTGAGTGCGGCCCGATGCTTGAGGATGCACAGGCAGTTATGCCGTACCGATACAGAAGCGAGGAACCCCAGGAACATCTTGAGCACCACAAGCCGATGATGCCGCACCAGGATATGCTACCGGAGAGTCACATGGACCTGGAGCACCACGCGGAACCGGGTATGCTCATGGAAGACTTGATGCAGAACGAAATGCTGTTGCACAACCTCATAACCATGGTGGGGCCCCTGCTCGTACAGGCTATTGAACAGGGCCTGATTACAGAGGACATGCTGTTTCAGTTGCTGACCCTACTTGAGTAAGTGCGCTAGACACTCCTAGCAGCAGAGCGCAGGGGGATACTCCACTGTATGGAATTTCCCTCTGCGACTTGCTGCTATAGGCCACAGATACGAGGTCGGGTGCACTGAGGGATGTCCGATGCGCGCGTGTATCCTGGTGGTCGACGATAATCAGCAGATCACACATTTGCTAGAGCAATATCTAACGGAGCAGGGCTATGCCGTAACCACCGCGCTTGATGGCCGGGAAGCGCTCAGACATGTTGAGGAGCAGATACCGGATCTTATACTGCTTGACGTGATGATGCCGCGCATGGATGGTTTTACGTTCATGAAATCTCTGCGGACACGGCATGATATCCCGGTGATATTCCTTACGGCCCGCATGGAAGAGATAGACCTACTGATGGGATTTGGTCTCGGCGCAGACGATTATTTGACCAAACCTTTTAGCATGAGTGAACTTACGGCTCGAGTCAGAGCCGTGCTGCGCCGTAGTGACCGGGCAATGCACGGGACGACCAGCCGGATGGGTGCTATTGTCATGGATCGGGAACGGCATCGGGTCACCGTGCGGGACAAGTCAATCAATTTAACGCGGGCCGAATTTGAGCTGTTGGCAGCTCTTGTGGAAGCCCAGGGTCGGATCCTATCCCGGACCTATCTGATGGAGCGCATGTTTGGTGAGGTCTATGAGGTCACAGCCGGCTTTGAACGTACAGTGGATGTCCACATCAAAAATCTGCGTGCCAAAATCGATCCTACACCCTCCGGTGCGAGCTATATTGCGACGGTGTATGGCATCGGGTACCAATTGCAGGAAAGCCAAGTATGAACTGAGGATCTGCTCACCATGTCCCTGCACGGCAAATTGAGTCTGGCCTTTGTCTCCATTGCCATCACGGGCATGCTATTGGCGGCTGTTTTGGGCATGTGGAACACCCATGAACTGCGCGATTTGCGGAGCTTTCAGATGGAGCGCCTGCCTGCGATAACCCAGGAATTGGTCAAGCTCTATGAGAACAATAACGGTGTCTGGACTGATGATTTTGTCCCTCCTTTGCCCGCGTATGTGCAGCTCCTTGACCAAGGCCACAAGCCCATCCATAATCCGACACAACACACCCGGGGCCGGATGCGAAGGCCATGGCAGCGGTACGCCCGGCTTGAGAAAGTGCTTCTTTCCAACGGTCAGATTGTAGGCTATTTGCGGGTAGTGGACGTACCACCTGCGCGGGATCGTCCGACCTGGCTTTTAGCAGACCAATCACCCTGGGCTTTGTTGGGATTCGGCGCCGTGCTGCTAACTGCAGGCGTGTCCGGCGTCTTTATGAGCAAGCGCATTACCCGGCCTCTGCAGGAACTGACGCGGGCCACGCACGCGGTAGCATCCGGCGACCTGGAGCACCGGGTACCAGAGCGCTCCCCGGACGAGATCGGCGATCTGGCACGTGCCTTCAATAGCATGAGTGCCCAGCTGAAGGAGTCGCAGCAGCAGCAACGACAGATGACACAGGACATCATCCATGATATTGCCCAACCCATTGTCGTGATTCAGGGGCTGGCCGAAGCCATGAGAGATCAAGTACTAGAACGATCGGATGAAAATCTTGACATTATTCTGCAGGAATCCGGGCGGCTGGAAGGACTGACCCGTAGCCTGCAGGGGTTGGAAGTAGTTGATACTAGCCGCTTGCAGCTGAACCGAGAGCGAATTGCACCGGTGGTACTGGTAGAACGTTTTGTCAAAATGTATCATGAGGCGGCTCGCCAGGCCGGGGTGAGCTTGCAGTATCAGGTATCAGCGGGTGCCCTCCCTGATGTGGATGTGGATGTAGAACGCATTCTGCAGGCCTTAGGCAATCTGGCCCATAACGCCTTTCACTATGCCCCGCCCCGTAGCATTGTGACCGTGACAGCAGTGGCGGAGTCTGAATACGTGCAGATTGCGGTGACGGACGAAGGTCCGGGTGTGCCGTCCACGGAGTTGGCTCGGATATTCGATCGTTTTTACCGTACCGACAAGGCACGGAGCCAGCATCAGAACGGTTCCGGCATTGGATTGGCCATTGTCGCGTCTCTTATGCAGGCGCACGGAGGATCCGCTTGGGCGGAAAATGTTGAGCCACATGGACTCAGGGTAGTACTAGCTCTGCCCGTGGCGCACGCTGAGGATGGTAGAGTGTGAAAGTAGGCTGAATGGCCTGTAGACAGGCGAAGCCTAGATAAGCGTATCAGCGCCAGATTGCTGCCGGCAGCCTCGTCACCGGAATACTGCACTGAGAGGTACCACCGAGTGCTGTGGTGTACCACTATTGGGTTCTGCCGTAGCAGACGGACTCCCTAGCGCAGACAGAGGGATATCCTCAGATCGGGCAAAGCCTACACGACAACGTTAAGCCTGGTATGAAACGGTCGCTCTGGGTCCTAGCGGGGCCGCTAGGTCGTGACTTGTATGTAGGCTAAGACTGGAGTTATGTACCACCTAGAGGCTCAACGCCCATTCACGACACTGTTGCCGCGTATTGTCCCTATGCTATTGCGTGGTCGGTAACAGCACGTAGGTACAGAGCTGCTACCCTACTACGCCGTGGGCCGACTGTGTACATGGGGATGCTGTTCTCATCTCTGCAGATCTGCAGCTAGCGATCCTGTTGATCTTGGTATTCCACCCAAATTCTGGTACATTTTGATTTAACCCTCCGTTCGCCCTACATTGTGGCTAGATCCCAGCGAGATGTGTAGCAGTACAGATAGCCCTCCGTTTTCACAGGAGTGCCACGGGACTAGTAAGCGTTGGGTGATCCCCACTAGTTCCGGCCTGAT
The DNA here is from genome assembly GCA_965116185.1 of Caldilineaceae bacterium. Classification (GTDB taxonomy): domain Bacteria; phylum Chloroflexota; class Anaerolineae; order Caldilineales; family Caldilineaceae; genus Bin34. The sequence goes on along the minus strand of OZ220492.1, from coordinate 2,976,151 downwards.
AGTGCGGCGGTCCCGTGGCCTCAAGACAGGAGTCTCCTGTCCATGACAATGCCTTACGGGATACTGTCCACCCTACGCCGTGTGAATACCTCAACGGCGGCCTAGTCCTGAAAGCCCTAGCCTCCGTCTACTTGGGCTGATCGTGAAATAGCGCCATACAAGGAATTGAGATGCGTACGACAATCAGGTTACTGTGGATGGTGTGCCTGCTTACCGCCACCGGCGGGAATAACGGGGTTATCGCTCTGCCTTTGAGGACCCATAGCCTTGAAACCACAGAGACGATTCGGTGTCCAGCACATCTCAGAGAGGATCCGGATCCGTCTATTCCTACAGTTTTTACATCAGGGGTGGCCAAACCTCGTTTCGCATCTCCTTTCTATCTGGTGACGGATCCGGATGCCCTCGCTGCCCGCTTTAACAATCGTATTCTGGTCAGGGATGATCTCCATACTGCGATTGCCGAGAAGGAATTCATCCAGAAAAGCATGGGCACGTACTACTACCTGGGATTTCGGCACAACTTTGAAAACTACTATTTTGAAACCCGGGATCAATCCTATCCCAAGACCGTGCGGTTCCGCGTGGGGCTCGCGCATGGGGGCCAGTACAATCCGGACGATGTCGATTTTAGCCATTTCCGGATCCGGATCCGGGACAGCAACGGGGACGATGTGCTTGGCTTCAATGCGGCTACGCACGATGAAGCCCTCTATGACGAGGGCATGATGCTAGCGTTGGGCTGGGCTGATCCCTACTACCATCAACGTAACTATAATACGCGTAACTTCATGATGGGGGCCGTAGATGCGCAAGTCGGCGTCAACCGGCCATTTTCCACTATCCGTCGGTCGTATCGCCATGCGGACGGTTCGATATCGGCCGTGCACGAACGCATTGATGGTATTTGGGATGCCTACTTCACGGTTAAACCTGATGATGCTCTAGATGATGACGGATTTTATATCCGGCGCGGAGCCCCCATTTTGCTCCGGGATCTGAGAGAGGTGGCAGGTGCCTACACGGCGGCTCGTGTACCCTATGCGTTGACCTACACAAACCTCATTGAAACCGCCTGGCTTACCAAGAAAGGCAGTGATCCGGAACCGGGCCGACGGTTGTTCGCCCTGCCTCCGGATCAGATGTACGATTTCCCGCCTGAGGTCTTCACGCGTGGTGAGACCCTAACCCTGGAAGCCTGGGGCGAAAACGATCAGGATGAAGCAATAAGTCCAATCAGTTCGCTGACGCTGCGTACCCAGGTGCTTTTTCAGGCGGACGCGGGCGTACTCGCCAACAACCGGTTCGATTATCCCAATACCCAGACAAGCTTGGGCCTTATTGGTTATAAGTTTTACTACACCTGGACGGAAGGTAACGCCGATCCCGTTCAGAAAGTGATCGAGCAATATGGTGACAACATCAACACCAATCAGGATTTTGGTGGCATGGTGTTGGATATGATGGTTATGGAAGAAGAGTAAGCACGATCCTTGGGCGTGGAGGGCAACCGCGGCCCTCGTTTATCTTGGAGCGCCTCAATTACGAATGGACCGTAGGCCAGGGAAATTCTGAACTGCCCGTGGCTCGTTCCCGCCACGACGGAGATGAAGCAGATCTGCTTGTATCTCTGGCCTATCAGTTTCTGAGGGGGATAGGATACCACCGGATCTAATCAGGTGGCAATAGGTAGTAGATGAGGCGCCGGATCATGCACGATCCGGCGCCTCATCTGTAGTAATTGGGAGTTTAGGGCCTGCGGGGGAACCTAAAGCCATGATGTCGTTTATGCCGATGAGAACCTTGGGAAGTCTCCGTCAGACTATCGGCTTCATCCTGGGTGAGTGTGCCGGTCGCCACAGCGTCCGCTATCAGCCGGTCCCGTGCACTCTGTACGCTTGCGCGCCAAGTCTGGTGTGTTATTTCATGGGCAGCCAGCAGATCGTGCAGAGTTCCATTAGCGCGAGCGGCTTTTAGGTCATCCACGGCGATATCCAACGTGAGCGCGACTTGCTCCCACAAGGCATCAGGGTTTAGCACGGCCTTCAGACGTTGTCGCTCTGTGGAATCGCGCACACCATGGTACCCATGGTCATGCCTCCAGCCCTGTCGTTCCCGTTGCCAGACGGTAACGGCATTCGCCTCGTCCGGAGTGAGCGTACCGTCCGCTACGGCCTCCTCAAGTAACTGCGCTACGGTGTTGTGTACAGTATCCCGCCAAGACTGCCGAGTCACGTCATGTTCAGCGAATAGATCCCGGAGGGTACCGTTCTGGCGAGCCGCCTGCAGCGCAGGAACGGATAGACCTAACTCAGAGGTGGCCGTCTCTAGAATGTGATCACGTTGTAGAGTAGCGCGGACGCGCCGGATCAGTTCAGGGATGCCAGCTCCTTGCTCGGACATGTGGGCCCGGAACCCATGTCCTCGGTGCATAGGCAGGGTGTTTGGGCTCTCAGCGGCTAGTGCTATGCTGACCCCCGCTACAATGAGACCTACAATCGTGACGAGAATGAAGGCGATGCGCATGGTATAGGGTGTTTTCATGATGTACTCCTACGTGTCTCCATGAATTCAGTGCTTGTGTGCCCGATGGCCCACATCTGAAAATGTACTGTAGGAATGTAAATGAATTGTGAAGTCGGGATAAAGAGAGTCTGGTGGTACTAGTTGAGTCTGGTCGCGCGTCAGTCACTACGGTCCCATGGGGTAACGCCGAAGAGGGTGGTGCCCTATGGTCGCTTCTCCGGCTAGGGCCTGATCCAGTTTCTGATCTTTGGCTACCCGATAGTAAGGAATAGCAGTGGCCTGAAGTTCCCTCCAGACCGGTTGCAGATCTACGGTTGGGTCAAAGGTGTGACTATCGATCACAATTGCTAGGCTACGGGTACCGCGGGCCCGCAATTCGCGGAGCGCATGCACCCAGGCCGGATCCGGATCCGCGGTTACCACAATCAGCGTTTCACTCCGATTCAGGTGCATCCCTTCGTTTAGAAGGAAGTTTGCCATCGGTACCGTGCCCTCTGCTTCCAGTACGGCTAGCGTCTCCAAAATGCGGAGTAGCTGACGTTCACCGCGGTCAACCGGTAAGTACACCCGGGTCTGCCCGTAAGCGGCGAGGCCGACACCCCGGTTACGTTGAAGGAAGTGACGCAGCACACTGGCCGCCACCGTGATTACATACTCAGTGGTACTAGGGGGTAATTCCACCTCGCGGATGCGGGGAGCATGCCGGCGGGTGCGCCAGGGAAAGGAATCCCAGACATCGGCAGGTTGCGGTTGGGGCAAAACAATTGCGGGGTCCTGGTGCAGATCAAAGAAGACCCAGACATGGGCGCTGGGCTCCAGTTCAAACTCCTTGGTCATAAGATGCCCGGTACGCGCCGTGCTGAGCCAGTGGATGCGGTTCTGGCTATCACCGGGCGCGTAGTCACGTACGCTGGAGGCGTTGGTGGTGATGATTTGGGTGCGCAGTCGGATGCGTTCATCCCCGGCTAGATCGGAAATCACCGGGGCGAAATGGGGTAGTTCAATGGTATAAGGGTATACGACAATAGGCGTTTGTGTGGCCAGATGTTGTTCTTGTACAAAGAGTCCCAAGGGATCACTGCTACGCAGCCGTAAAGGGCCCAGCCGATAGCGGCCCCGCACCGTACATTGGGTGCGGACCTGCCAACGCCGGCGACTGCCCCGCATCAAATTGCTGATGATGCGGCTTGAATCATGGCCCGGTAGCGTAGAGAAATCCGTCAGCTCCAGCCAAAGCTTGGGGGTGCGCGCATGGTTGGTCAGTTCAAATAGTTCGTCCACACGTTGGCCTATCTGGCTATGACCGGAACGTGTGAAGCGTTGAATCTCAACGGAACCCAGGCTCAGACGCGACCAGACATAACTCAGAATTAGGCCTCCGGTACTCAGGTAGGCCAGGGCCGAAAAGAAAGAGCGCCCCGTATCGGTATCGGTATTGAAAGCCAGGATCCAAAGCAGAATGATGGCCAGAATCAGGTAGAGCAGGCGATGCTGCATCATGTCACCCGCAGGCTATCGTTGGAATGTGTCCGCTCCGGGCACCGTGGTAGAGCGCAGCACTTCCTGCACAATTTGGACCGAATCCACCCCTTTGATCCGAGCCGAGGGGCTGGTGATGAGACGGTGGGTCAAGGTAGGCACGGCCAGCGTCTTGACATCATCGGGGATCACATAGTCTCGGTTGGCGAGCGCGGCCCAGGCCCGGGCTGCCTTGAACAGCGCTAGGCTACCCCGTGGACTGGCACCCAGATACAGATCGGGATGATCCCGTGTCGCCAGCACCAGCGATACGATGTATTCCCGCACCGGATCACTGACGTACACCTGTTTGGTCGCGTTTTGTGCCACCACTAATTCGTCAATGTCCACCACTTGATCCAGTTGCGTAATGGGATGCTCCGTCTGCTGCAGGGTCAGGATATTCATTTCCTGCTGTTTGGCGGGATAGCCTAGATGGATACGCAGCATGAAACGGTCCACCTGTGCTTCAGGCAGGGGAAATGTGCCCTCGTATTCAATCGGATTCTGTGTGGCTAGGACAATGAAGGGCCGTTGCAGGGCATAGGTATGGGTATCAACGGTGATTTGCTGCTCCTCCATGGCTTCCAGCAAGGCCGATTGTGTTTTGGGTGTGGCGCGGTTGATTTCGTCCGTGAGCACGATTTGCGCCATGATGGGACCGGGCCGAAACTCAAACTCCAGAGTTTTCTGATTGAAAATACTGACCCCGGTAATGTCGCTGGGCAGCATGTCGGGAGTGAACTGTACGCGGTTAAAGGTGCAGCCGATGCTCCGGGCGATCGCCCGGGCCAACATCGTCTTACCTACACCGGGCACGTCCTCAATCATGACGTGCCCTTCGCAGAGCAGTGCTAACAAGGTCAGTCTGATCTGTTCATCTTTGCCCACAATGACCTGGCGCACATTGTCTAGTATGCGATCAGTGAAGAGTTTGACCTGTTCCATAAAGTACCGTGAGAGAACACTAGGGTGAAAAACATGCGCATGCGGACAGGATATCATCCTGTATCCTATCCTACCCTATCAGAGAACGCACCGGATCCCTGTGGCAGGGGGACCATTGGCGCTGGGGGCTGTGCCATAGAGAACCGGCTATGCCTATCCACCTTCAAAAGCGCACAATCGTACGCCACGCGCGCTATAAGAGACACCGTAGTGCAGTGGGAAAAGGCCCTGCGTAGCTGGATAGCAGTGCACTCGCCAAGGATGGCAAAAATGTGGTGGCTACTTCTTGGGTCCTGTCTGTAGTGGCTTTTACAATGAATATGGCTGACGATCGGCTCAAGCATCGTAGGGGACTGATAGATGGCATTGCACTTGTACAACACACTGGGACGTACACTGGAACCATTCGTGCCGTTGGCAGAAGGCAAGGTACGTATGTATGTCTGTGGTCCCACCGTGTATGCGGATGCCCATATCGGACATGCCATGAGTGCCATTGTGTTTGATGTGATTCGGCGCTACCTGGAATACCAAGCGTACCAGGTGACCTATGTCACCAATTTTACGGACGTGGACGATAAAATTATTTTACGAGCCCAGGAGACCGATCAGGATCCCTTCGCGCTGGCCGAATTCTATACGCAGCGTTATCTGGACCACCTACAAGACCTGAATGTCAAAAAGGCAGACAAATACACTCGCGTGACGACGGAGATTCCTAACATCCTAGCGGACATTGCGGAACTGGGGGAAAGCGGGCATGCCTATGTCCTGAACGGTAGCGTCTACTTCCGGGTACAGCGTGACGAGGATTACGGCAAACTGAGTCGGCGTTCCCTGCAGGAAGCGCGGACCGGGACACGTGTGGAAGGAGGCGATGTCAAGGAAGATGCGGCGGATTTCGCGCTTTGGAAGAAAGCCAAGCCGGGTGAACCCTTCTGGGAAAGCCCCTGGGGACCGGGACGGCCCGGCTGGCACATTGAATGTACATCCATGTGCCGGCACCATCTGGGGGATTCCATTGATATTCACGGTGGGGGTAACGATCTGATTTTCCCCCACCACGAAAATGAAATTGCCCAGAGTGAAAGCCTAACGGCAAAGCCCTTTGCCAAGTACTGGATCCACAACGGCATGATGCAGCTGGCCGGTTCCAAAATGAGCAAGTCGCTGGGTAACTTAGTCACGATCGAAGACTTCCTGGCCCGCTATGATGCCAATGCGCTGCGGATGGTGATTTTGCAAGGACACTACCGCAAACCGGTGCAGTACTCGGATGAGATTGTGACGGCCGCCCAGCGTGGACTGGACCGCATTCAACAGGGGCTACGGCCGGCTGCCGGCACTCAGATCACGGGCACGGCACCTGATCAGCTACGCCAGGCGACGGAACAGGCCCGACAAGCGTTCCAGACCCACATGGATGACGACTTCAATACCAGTGCGGCCCTGGCCGCGATTTTTGAACTGGTCCGCGCCATCAACTCGGCCCGAACCCAGGGCGTAGGAGGCCTATTTTTTGATACGGCCCAGGATACGGTCCAGGAACTGATGGGTGTCCTGGGCTTTACCCTGGCTGCGGGAACCTCCACCGGAGAAGAAGTAGGCGATCTGTCCGCCCAGCTGCTGGACCTTCTGCTGGAAACGCGGGCTAGCCTGCGCACGGCCCGGGAGTATGCCCTGGCGGATCAACTGCGGGACCGCCTGCTGGAACTGGGTGTAGCGCTGGAGGATGGCCCGGACGGTACGACCTGGCGCCGTGTACAGGATGTATGAGCCGTGAGTTGCTTTTTGGCACACATGCGGTGCGCGAAGCTCTACAGGCGCAGAGACGGCGTTGTCTTTGTTTGTGGACGCGTCCAACATCACAGGGCCATCCCACGCATCCTACCCTGTGTGCCTTGGCCCGGCAACGGAGCGTGACGGTCCGCCAGACCGAGCAAGGCGTTTTCCGTACGCTGGATAAGGCAGGTTCCCACCATCAGGGTGTAGCACTTGAGGCTGGCTCTCTGCCCCTGGCTTCGCTGGACCAGATGTGGTCTTTGAGTCAACGGCAGGATGAGTTGCCCTTGTTGCTGGTCCTGGATCATGTGCAAGATCCCCATAACATGGGTGCCATCATGCGGTCGGCTGAAGTCTGCGGTGTGCATGGTGTCATCACCCCACAAAAACGGGCCTGTCCACTGTCCCCGGCAGTCAGCCAGGCCAGTGCCGGCGCGCTGGAACATATGCTGGTGGCACGGGTACCGAACTTGCCACGGATCCTGGTTGAACTACAGTCACGAGGTGTCTGGATTGGGGGACTGGAAGCCACCGATACCCGGGCGCAGGACATCATGGAAATGGATCTGGACCGGGCGCTAGCCCTAGTGGTGGGACATGAAAGTTCCGGACTGTCGCGCCTGGTTCGTGAACGGTGTGATTTCCTACTGCGGTTGGCCATGCAGGGCCAAATCGCTAGTTTCAATGTATCCAATGCCGCAGCCATTGCCCTCTATCTGGCACGGCAGGCGCGGCGTACGACCCAGAGTGCCTAAGGTAAATCTCGGGGCAGGAAATCCACGTTACGGCTATTCGTGCTGTGCAGGTACCTAGACGGGAGCGGGGATCTCAGTCCCGTGGCCATGAGAAGGGAATGCTAAGCATGGGCACAGAGAGTGTGCGTACAAGGCAGCACGTTATAACAGGGACATGGAACAGGAGATTTCCCAGGAGGATTCAGGCATGGGACAACCGGATTCTGTGCTACACTTTGACACGTTCAGAGGCTTACTTATCCTACTGGTCAGGTAGTTCGTGAAAGTGACACAGCGCAGATTTCGCATTCTTTTCCTCTGCTTGTGGGGGGGGCTGATGGCAACGCTGGTGGCGTCCTGTGCTCCTAATCCCACAGCCCAGCTGATTTCCCCGGCTATGGTAGCCCGTACGGAAGAAGGCATTGTGTTGGTGATCAAGGAAATTCCTAAGCTGGCCGAACTGTCCCGGGACGAGGTGATGGCAGGACTCACCGACGATCTGGTGGCCGCCATTGAAGCGGGTGATCCGGTGCAGGGGATGGAGATTTCGGAGCTGCAGGGTTGTGCCGGATGTCACAGTCTGGAGGAAGGCGAAATTCTTTCAGGGCCGAGCTGGTATGACATCGGTAACATAGCGGTGGGTAGACAGGACGACCAGAGTCCCGCACTTTATTTGTATAACAGCATCATGCTCCCTAACGCCTATATCGTGAAACGGTTTGATGCGGACGTAATGCCCGCCGATTTTGTGGAAAAGTTGAGTGTGTCTGACGTAGGACATCTGCTTGCTCTGTTGCTGTCACAGACTGCAGACTAACAGCAGAATTAACCGGACTGTCCTAGCGTAAATGAGAGGTTGATGGATACGCCGTTTGGTTGCCTTGCCCGCGATGCACGCATGGAAGGATACTGAGGCTGCCGAGCGTACGACAGGTCCTGCGGTTGCCTTGTCTGTCCTCGGTAAACCGCATTGGGTACCTCCGCGCCTATGGGTGCGGCCCGTAGGCGGTCAGAAGCAGCCTGTCATGACCGGCCAATGCCGCCGGCGTTTGTCCCGTCTGTATCACCAGTCAGTGTAATTATGTCGGCCTCGCACCAGGACGTGTCCCTCCTGGAACCCAGAAGATGCCCTCACTGTGGGGCACGGGTAGCGCAGCAGGCTACCACTTGTTTCATGTGTGGGCAGGAGGTGAAGGTCCGTTCCCGGCCTTGGAGCCTGCGCTGGCGCCCCGATCTTTCGTATGTGGTGATTGCCATTCTGGCTGTTCTACTGGTTTGGCAATTCTGGCAGCGGGATACGGGGAACGACACCGTGGCCGAAATTCAGGCTACGGTGTTGCCGCCTACGTTAGCTGTCCCTACACCGACACCTGTCCCCACCATGACGCCTACGCCTATGCCGCCGACCCCCGTGGTGGTCACCCCTGAACCCCTGACCCACGTGGTGCAGTCCGGTGAAGTCCTGCTCTATATTGCCAACCTCTATAAAGTGGACTTGGAAGAGCTGATGCGTGTCAACAAGCTGGAGAACGCCATGATCCACCCCGGCGTCGTACTGACCATACCCGGGCATACCCAAGAAAACGCAACACCGAGCTCGCCCTCTGCACCGGACTGGACCACGGATTTTATTTATAATGTTCAGGCTGGGGACAGTATCATTAGCATTGCCTATCGCTTTGGTACGGAGCCGGAGGCCATCTTTGCCGTCAATGATGATCTGGACGCCAATTCGATCTTGCACAAAGGCGATTTACTCATAATCCCCATTCCGCGTTTGTCCGAGGAAGTCCTAGGCTCCAGTGAACTAGCCCCCAGAACTACCAACGCCATTTACGCCAGTCCCCGGCTCCTTGGGCCTGCCAAGGCCGCGTTGGTGGCCCGGGCGGACGCGGTCCAGTTCCGGTGGCTGAGTGTAGACATCCTGGCCCCTAACGAATGGTATGTTTTGCGTATATGGACCGCCAATCCGGATGACGTGGAACCCCCTCCGGTCTGGACCAAGGCCACAAGCTATCGCCTGGAAACCACGTTCGCGCCGCCCGAAGGCAGCACCCAAGAATATTCATGGCAGGTGACCGTCGTGCGGGTCGTAGCGCCCAGCATTCCCGGTGCGCCACGTGAATTGCAGTCGGTGAGTCTCAGCAGCGATGTGCGTCAATTTACTTGGCAATAGAAGACTAAGACTTCTTACGGATAGACTGTTTTGTCAACAGGAGAAATACTACCTCTATGAACTGCAAAATCCTCCGGACTTTTCTCTGTGCTGCCCTGGTCTGTCTCCTACTTACTGCCTGTACCACTGCGCCGGCATCGGCACCGCCCGCTCCCCCTGAGATCGTGGAAGTGGAAGTGACCCGGGAAGTAGAAGTAATTCGCGAGGTGGAAGTCCCGGTGCCGGTCATGGCAGAGCAGACACGTATTGTGTATGGCTTGTACCAGGAACCGGCCATTCTGAATCCCTATCTGGCGTCCCAGACCGTGGCCAGTGAAGTCCGCTCACTGGTGGTTGAAGGCCTGCTGGGACTGGATCCGGAGGGAAATAGCCTGCCTGTACTCACGACCCGTGTGCCGACCGTGGATAACGGGGGCGTTACGGCAGACGGTCTGACTCTGCGCTACACGTTGCGCGACGACATTCTGTGGTCTGACGGTACACCCTTCACGTGTGATGATGTCTTGTTCACCTACGAAGCTGTCATGCATCCCGATAGTGGAGCCGTGAGACGCACCGGCTGGGATCGCATTGATACGGTCGCCTGTGGCGACGACTACAACCTCACGATCCATTTCACGGAGTTCTACGCACCCTTCCTGGGTCTGTTTTACGCGATCATGCCGCGCCACGCCACCGGTGATCCGGCCGACATGACCCGTTGGATTTACAACTGGCACCTGATGGGGACAGGACCATTTCGCCAAACCGAATGGGTGTCGGGTGACCATATTGTCTTGGAAGCCAATCCACATTACCGTGACTATCCGGATAAACCGCGGGTCGATCAGATTGTAGTGCGCATCGTCCCTAGCCGTGAGGTGGGGAAAGCTTTGGTGTTATCAGGCGAAATCCACATTCTGCGTGATCTGACAGAAGCCGATACGCCCGATTTCGCGGGGCGTGAAGATGTCCGCGTGCATGGACGACCTAGCCCACGCACGGAACGCTTGTTGCTTAATCTGGCTGATCCTGCACTAGACGCCACACCCGATCCACTGAACCACCCACACCCGCTACTGGGCGATCGGCGCGTGCGCCAGGCCCTGAATCTGGGTATAAACAAGCAGAGTATCGTGGATGATCTGCTGTATGGCGCGACCCATGTGGCCACGAGTGAGATTGGTATGGGCTGGGCTGCTTGTGCCATCCCACCTTCCCCCTACGATCCGGCGGCTGCCCGCGCCTTGTTGACCGAGGCTGGCTTTGAGGATCTGGATGGCGACGGTGTACGCGAATGCCAGTCGTGTTTGTTCGCGGATCCAGGGACCCCTTTGCGTCTCAAGATCCAGACTACTTCGGGCAATCAGCTGCGGGAGGATGTGCAGGTGCTGCTCATTGAGATGATGGCAGATATTGGTGTGGACATGTACATTGAGAATGTGCCCAGTGCTCAACTCTTTGGCAGTTGGGCCAATGGCGCCTTCCGCAAACATGGCAACTTTGACATCCTGATGTACACAACGACCGATTCGATCGATCCACACTCACATATGGAAGCCTATTTCCATAGTACACGTATGCCGACAGCCGCCAACAACGGCGTGGGCAACAATTACAGCCGTTGGATCAATCTGGAAGCTGATCAGCACCTGCAGGAGGCCGGGGCGACACCGGACACAACCGTGCGGGCCCAGGCTTATCAGCGCGTCTGTGAACTGATCGATGCCGATCACCCCCATATCTATCTCTATGATCGGGGCGATCTGCATCTTGTCCGGGCCAACGTGGGGGGCTTCGTAGTCAACCCTTGGACAAACGAAACCTGGAACGCCTACGACTGGCATCTCATTGAGTAAAGACAGGGGCCGGCACACGGCTTGGGCCGGAAACCGGTGTTCATGGGGGCCTATGTAAGCCGCCGGCTGCTCCAAGCCGTGCCTCTGCTGTTTTTGATCAGTCTGTTTACTTTTGCGCTGGTTGAAGCTTCTCCCGGTGGGCCGCTGGCCGCCTATGAGGAGAATCCGGAACTCACACCTGACGATCTAGCCCGGCTGGAGGAGGAGCTGGGCCTGCACAGGCCCATGTGGGAAAGATATGGGCAATGGGTATTACGTCTCCTGGTAGGAGACTGGGGATTCAGCATGGTCACGCGCCGGCCGGTCATGGTGGAAATCGGGGAGCGTTTACCGCGAACCCTGCTGTTGATGGGCACATCTCTGGTGCTGACTCTCCTGCTAGCCCTGCCCTTGGGTGTCATGTCCGCGCTGCGTCCGTACTCGCTGCTGGATCATCTGGTCAACCTAGGCGCGTTCATGGGGCAGGCCATTCCCATTTTCTGGTTTGGCCTCATTCTGATCGTGGTCTTCAACGTCTGGCTCAACTTTCCGGTTAGTCCTTCAGCCGGTTTTGCCCTAACGCATCTCTGGTCTTGCCTGGATTGCCGTTCTCTCTTGCCGGGTGGTGGTATGCAGCCTGTGGGCGAAAGTGGGATCATGTGGGGTGCAAGGGTTAGGCATCTTATCCTACCCGTTGCCATGCTTACGGTCTTCAGCATCGGGACGTATCTGCGCTACATGCGCGGCCAGGTCCTGGAAGTTCTAGGCAGTGATTTTGTCCTAACCGCTCGGGCCAAGGGCCTGCGCCGGCGGCGCGTGTTGGTTCCTCACATTACCAAGAACGCTCTGTTGCCTGTTATCACCGTGCTGGCTTTGGATCTGCCTAGTCTGTTTGGCGGTGCTCTGTTCACGGAGACCATTTTTTCCTGGCCGGGTATGGGACGTCTCTTTTACCGTTCGGCCCAGCGCGTGGATTTCCCGCTGCTTATGGGCATCGTACTCATCAATGCAGCTCTTATCGTACTGTTCAACCTCGTAGCGGATATAGCCTATGCCTACCTGGACCCGCGCATCCGTTATGAATAGGCGGGCTAGCATCCCTGCTGTCCGATCTGCTTCGTTGCCGGCCGTACGCGCGGTTTCCTTGGTCAAGCATGCTCTGCGGCGGCATGTCCCTGCGCTGATTGGCACACTGGTACTGTTGGTGATAGTCCTGGCTTGTTTAACGGTACCGTGGCTGTCACCTTACGACAGTGAAAGATCCAATATGCGTGAACGATACCAACCTCCTTCATGGGCCCATCCCATGGGCACCGATGATCTAGGCCGGGATTTGCTGACCCGGGTGCTGTACGGAGGGCGGATTTCGCTGGCCGTGGGGGTGATAGCCACACTGGCAGGTGTAGGCTTGGGTATTCTGCTGGGCGCCCTAGCAGGCCTGTGGGGGGGGTGGATCGATAATGTGATGATGCGGTTAACGGACATGTTTCTAGCCCTACCCCGCATTTTCGTGCTCATCCTGATGAGCGTGTTTCTGCGTAGCTTGAATGCCGATTGGGGGCGACTGGGAGGAGGTGTGCCCGGTATTGTCATCGTCCTGGCTCTGCTGTCCTGGATGGGAGTAGCCCGACTGGTACGGGGCCAGCTGCTGGTGCTCAGGGAGCGGGACTATGTCACGGCGGCCCGTGGCCTGGGCCTGCGGTCCGCGACGATTGCCTGGCGTCATTTGCTGCCCAATGCACTGACTCCCGTTATTGTGGCCGCATCGCTGCGTGTCGCGGGGGCGATCATGGCAGAATCCGGTTTGAGTTTTCTGGGCTTTGGCGTGCAGCCGCCCACGCCTACATGGGGTAATCTGCTGACCCATGGCCAGGCGGAAATGCTGAAAGGACACCTGTGGTTGGTAGTGTTCCCGGGGCTAATGATATTTCTGACTGTCATCGCGGTACACTTCTTAGGTGATGCCCTCCGTGATTTTCTGGATCCCCGCCCGCCGGTCTGATACGTCGTAGGAGCCCGCTTTGCGGTCAGCAAGCGTACCCTGGGTACGGTATCTACTTCTATGTGTGGGCGGATCCATTCCTCCACAGAACTTCCGGCCCAGCGTAGAGTGCTGTTTGCCCGCGGTACTTACGGCCGGGAGGCACCGGCGAGCGGGGTTAAGTCCCCCGTAGATCCCTTCCCGTACTGGCGCTGCTGCGCTAGTACCCCCGTGCGCCCCGCGCCCTGTTCATGTACGTTCCCGTAGGGTTGCGAGATGTCGGTATCCGGCAACCCTGCGGGAATGTCTTGTGAAGAGCCCTAGCGCATAAGGGCCATGCCGCTACGGGGTGCGGCCCATTGGTGTACGTGGTACGCGCGGTCTAGACTTAGGATGAGTGGCATGGCGCCGGTCATCGCCCGCCCGGTGTGCGGGTGGCTACGGGGGTGTAGCCATCGTCCAAGCGGCGGTAGTAGAGACGAATGCGCGTTGGCACCGGCGTGTGGATGTTGGTCGGTTCAAAGAGGGGTATGGCTACGGAATTCCGTGTCCCGGTCGGTGTATTAGTGGGTGGGACTGGTGTGTGTGTGGCCGTGGGTGGTACGGATGTAGCGGTGGGTGCGGGTGTGCCGGTGTGGGTGTGTGTGGCCGTGGGTGGTACGGATGTAGCGGTGGGTGCGGGTGTGCCGGTGTGGGTGTGTGTGGCCGTGGGTGGTACGGATGTAGCGGTGGGTGCGGGTGTGCCGGTGTGGGTGCGGGTAGCGGTGGGTGGTACGGATGTAGCGGTGGGTGCGGGTGTGTTGCTGTTGCGTGCGGGTGTCGGTGTGGCGGTGCCTCCCTCGTCGTCGGCGATGACAAGGCGGAGGGTACCCCGTGACCATTTGGCGGCGACAGCTTTGAGATAGACCGTTTCGTTGTTTTCGTCCACTGTATCACCGATAATGGAAAGCGTGTAGGTCGCGGACGTTGCCCCTGCTGAAATGGTGACGGAGGTGGGACCGCATACATCATGTACTGTGGCCCGGTTGCTACAAAGTGGTTTCCCTCGGTCAATAGTGGAAGTGGCCATGTTATTGATACCTATCCTAAGCCCGCCACGGGGAGCAGGTGAGGAGAGCGACACGGTGATCGAGACGTTTTTGAGACCGCTGTTGCCTTCCACGATAGGGGCGGTGGATGAGGTCGACATCGTTATGCTATTGTTGTAAACTGCGGAGCTCCGTGCTATTGATTCCTGGCTGGCACCATTGGCGTTCACCGCGCGGACCTTGAAATAAACGGTGGTGTCGTTGCTCAGCCCGGTCAGGGTATAGGAGTACGTGCGGGCGTAGGAATCGGGCACATCGGTCCAGGCCCCGTAAGCGGCGCTGCCGATTTTGTACTGGTACTGCCATTTGGTGATAGACGGGTCGTTGGCTTCCCGCCAATAGACGGTCGCCTGCCCAGGGCTTGAACCCACGTCAATCATAGGACGTGAGGGGCGGCTGCCCTGTGCCTGCACGTCTTGTCCGGTGAAAGTAGCGACGAGGATCAGCAGAAAGACGATAACCCCGCGACGGGTATTCCGGAATTGGGGGGAGGGGAGATTTCTGGAGATGTGAATAGGGCTGTTGTATACCATCTGTACATTCCCTATGCCTCAAAACGGTCCCTTGAGATGCCCAACGTTTCCGCATGAGTCCACACATGCTACAAGCATACAGAGCACCGATCTTCTACTAATTGTAATTGTAGCATAGTATTAAGGATTGCACTTTCCCAATATTTTAACGGGTTAAGTTCCGGTGATACTTCCGCTGGCTTGGGGCCCCTCACCGTAGGGAATTGAGCATAAGTCAGTCTCTCCTGCAACCCTATAAATCAACCCAGCGGGATATAGACCGGTACCCACCGACACACCGGTCCCCCCTACCGCTACCCACACGCATACCCATAGACCGGTACCCACCGACACACCGGTCCCCCCCTACCGCTACCCACACGCATACCCATAGACCGGTACCCACCGACACACCGGTCCCCCCTACCGCTACCCACACGCATACCCATAGACCGGTACCCACCGACACACCGGTCCCCCCTACCGCTACCCACACGCATACCCATAGACCGGTACCCACCGACACACCGGTCCCCCCTACCGCTACCCACACGCATACCCATAGACCGGTACCCACCGATACATCGGTCCCGCCCACCGCTACGCCGACCGGAGTACGGGAGGCCGTGGCCATACCCCTCTTTCAACCGACCCACCACACCCACACAACTAGGCCAACGCGCATCCGCCTCTACTACCGCCGCTCCGATGATGGATACACCCCTTTACCGATAACTACGCCGGTAGTCTTATGCTCGGCGTCACGCCGCGTGCCCTAGGTCAAAACCGCACCGGCCACGCACACAAACGGCCCACCCTCACTTGGTGAGACCATGCCCCCCCCCCCCATAAATTTCGCCTACAAGCTAGGCCCGTAGGATCCGGATGCCTGAGACCCCGCAACCCTACGGGGACGTACATGAACAGTACAAGGCGCGGAGCGTGTGGGCGTAGACGACGGTATTTCGCTTGAGCTTGGCCCCCGATATGCCCACTCCCGGGCAGCAGGGAGCACTTCAGGTGGATAGCGGTCGAATGCGCTGGAGTAAGCGGCTAACCCGCTGTCCTAGACATCCAGTGGCTAAGGTGGTATCCGGAGACGTACTATCAGGTACCCTAGGGATTGCCGGCAGCTCCTCTTCGGCAGGTTGAGTAGGCTGCGGCTCAGAAATGGGTTGTGTCTCAGGGCTAGCTACCAGGGACTGCAGCATAGATTCCGCGTTCACGCGGCCGGCTCCCTGTACCGGGGCTGGATGGTTCAAGGCTAGGCAATGTAACTGAAGGATATCCTTGACTTCCACCGGGGTCAGATCAGGCTGGAGTTCACGCATGAGGGCGCACAGACCTGTGATGAGTGGAGAGGCCATGCTCGTGCCACTCATGCGGGAGTAGTGTGTGTCCACCACTTCGCCTAAGCTCGTTCCTTTGGCTCGTGCCGCCACAATTGCGTGCCCCGGTGCCACCAGGTCCGGTTTCAGCAGCCCCCGCGCAGTGGGGCCCCGGCTGCTATATTCCGTCACCTGATCCATATGGTCCACGGCACCTACCGTGATGACATGGGCGGAAGAACCGGGGCTACCAATGGTACGTGGTCGGGGACCGGTATTGCCCGCCGCTACGACCACAGTGATGCCCTGGGCTACGAGCAGGCCGCACATCTGACTGAGGGGATCCTCGCCTAGGCTGGTGACACTGGTGCCCACAGACAGATTGACAATATGGGCCCCGTTGACACTCAACCACTCCAAGCCTTGCATGACCTGGCTCATCCGCCCCGTACCACCCCGCCCCATCACACGGGCTGCCAGCACGTGCGCCTGAGGTGCAGCACCAGCAAAGCGTCCCCGGCTGGCGGTGCCCGCCCCACAAGCAATGGAGGCTACGTGTGTGCCATGACCGTCAGGATCCCGACTGTGGAGGCCACCGCTGCCGGTGAAGTCCCGGAAACCTTCCACGCGACCGGCGAAATCCGGATGCGTGTCGTCTAAACCTGTGTCGGCGATACCGATCAGGGAAGTGTGCCCGGAGAGACCGAATCGAGACCAGGCGGTGGGTAGACCAATACGAGTCCCCGCCCGGTCCAAGCATGTGGAACACATGGCATCATACCAGATCGCCTGGATGCGCTCGTCCTGGCTCAGGTTCTCCACATCGGATGTCCGGATTTGTCCAGCTGCGTAGGGCATCCGGGTACCCTGGATAGGGAGATTGTGGTTGCTGCGGGTACTCTGGGTCTGGAATGACGTCAGCCGGTCGCTGTCCGCAAACAAGAGAATGACAGGCACATCATCGCTACGGGTAGCGGATGTAGTAGTTAGTACGCGCGGATCCAGAAGAGGACGAGCAATCTCCATGCGGGCCCAGGGTTGCGATGTGATGCGACGATGTTCAGGGTTGGTTCAGCTTCCCCTATACTCCAATTGCCATTCTATCATCCGGCCGGACCGGACAGAGACTTGACCGACTCACTTGGGGCCTACCAGGCTGGTTGGGTCCCGGCGACCAGCACCGTGCTAGCATAGGGCCGTGACGTAGGCCGGGCAGGAGACAGCCTTATGCAATTGCGGGATGTGTACAGGAACAAGGTAGTCGTGCTGACAGGGGCCACGTCCGGTATTGGCCGGGCGATGTGTCTACAGTTGGCCCGTGCCGGTGCCCATCTGGTCATGGCGGCACGCGATGAGGACGCCCTAGCCGCTATGGTGGAAACCTGTAGCGACCTGGGGCCCGTGCCCCAAGCCGTGGTCACGGATGTGACGATTGAGGATGCTTGTCGCCATCTGATGGAGCAGACCATGAACCGGCACGGACGCCTGGATGTACTCATCAATAATGCGGGACTGTCCATGTGGTCCCGGGTGGATGAGATGCAGGATCTGGCGCTGCTCCGTGACATCATAGCCGTGAACTACTTGGGTAGTGCGTACTGTACCTGCTATGCCCTACCGTACCTGAAACGGAGCGCGGGGCGCATTGGGGTTATCGCTAGCCTGACGGGCCGGATACCCGTACCTACCCGGGCCGGTTACGCGGCCAGCAAGATCGCCATGACCCGCTTTCACGAGTCGCTGCGCATTGAACTGCACGGTACCGGGGTCAGTGTGACGGTAATTTGCCCGGACTTTGTGGCGACGGATATCCGCAGCCGTTCACGCGGTCCCGACAACAGTCCCCTGGGCTACAGTCCGGCGCAGGAACGCAAGATGATGACGGCGCCCCGCTGTGCCGAAATCGCGCTGAACGCCATTGCCCGGCGGCGAAGAGGCACCATTCTGTCGTTGCGGGGGAATGCGGCTGTCCTGGTCAAGCAGCTCTGGCCGGGTGTGGTGGATCTGATAGCACGCCGTGCTATCCGCAGTGGCAAATAAGATGCTTGGAGATCTTTTCAGGGTATGGGGCCCTGGGTAACAGGACGTGTCGGATCCGTGATCCACTCACTCCAGGAACCGGGGTATAGCTTGGGCATGTCCCGACCGGCATAGACAGCGGCCAAGAGATTGTGACAGGCGCTGACCCCGGATCCACAGTAGACAACCGTGTCGTCCATGGCGTGTGTGCCCCAGACCTCTTGCAGGACATCCGCCAGGCTTTGCGGGGACAGGAAGGTACCCTGCGCCGTGAGATTGTGCGCGTAGGGATGATTGAGGGCACCCGGAATATGACCGGCCCGGGCGTCAATGGGTTCCTGTTCCCCCGTATAACGCTCCCTCGCGCGTGCATCCACCACTAGGGCGGGGCCCTGCAGGATATCGGTGGCCTCTGCCACCAAAGTGGCATTCACCTGTGCCCGCAAAGTACCGGGCCGGGGTAGGGTCATATCCCGGGTCAAGGGTAGACCGGCGCGGTTCCACGCAGCTAGGCCACCGTTTAGTACATAGGCTTGATGGTGGCCTATCCAGTGCAGCATCCACCAGAGACGACTGGCAAATACGCCATGGGCGTCGTCATAGGCGATGACGTGCGTGTCTGGATGAATGCCCCACGTCTGCAAGGTGCTTTCAAAAACGGGAACCTCAGGGAGGGGATGGCGACCTGTATGGCCCGGAACCACCGGCCCGGACAAATCGTGATCCAGATGCGCGTACACCGCTTCCGGCAGATGGCCCTGGGCAAAAGCCTGAGAACCATAATGTATGTCCTGGAGTGCGAAACGGCAATCCACAAAACGTACCTGGACCGGATTGTGCTGCCACAGATCATAGGCTGCGGTCGCCTCAAGCAAAGGAGATAACTGGTGCATGGCGACTGATCCTCGTCTCTTGACCCTGCCTGGATCGCGTCACGTAGGACTAGGCAGGCCTGCCGCAGACCCGTCCCGTACAGCTACGGGCGCACAAGCGATCCGCTCCCAGTATATATCAGGTCCCAGGCCGGGAACACCGATGGGTAAGGACTGCCTAGGTGGAACAGCCCTGGAACTACTTGGTCATCAAAAGGCCGGTCACAGATGGTCCGATATCGTTGGCGTGAGACGGGGCTTTAGGCAAGCAACGGCACACGAGTAGGCGATCACAATATCCTGGAGTACTCTGTATACCTGAACCACTACGACGGGTCGCGGGCTCTTGCCCACAGGGCCTGACGTAGCCACAAAAATGGGCAGCCTTGAACGAGAGGCCGCCCACTTAAAGACAGTAGGGATTATAAAAGCTTGCTACCTTACTCGGTATTAGCTCGGGTGCGATTCTGAAGGAACTTGGGCAGAATGACCCACATGGTAAAAAAGGCGATGAAACCTGCAAGTGCGAGAACCAAACCCATGATGCTGTCCTTTTTGTAACCCGTGCCAAAATTAACTCACTGCCTCCGATTGTAGTCCTTCGGGGAAAATCCGGAAATGGCAATGCCTACGAATTTACGGGCATCTTGTTGTGCAGAATATACAAATCGCATCGGTCGTGTTCTTTACGTGTCGGTGGCGGCGTCCGGGGTGGACCAGAGTGTGCGTAGATAGGCAATACTAGTCGCTACCTCCTGTTCCCGATCCTGCCAGCGGCATTCAACTGAAACCATCCCCCGGTATTCGGCACGAGTCACTTCCTCCACAAAGGTGGCGTAGGGATACTGACCGGACCCCGGATAAAGGCGTCCGGTGTCAGCTACATGGATATGGCTGAGCCAGGGGCCCGATGTGGAAATGGCGCTGAGGGACTCCTCTTCTTCCTCCATATGGTAAAAGTCGGCCAGAACGCGAATGTGAGGATGTGCAACGCGTTCGGCGAAGCGTACGCCTTCTGCCACTGAATTGATAATATTGGACTCTTGCCGGTTCAGGGGCTCAATCGCAATGGTGATGTTGTGCTGGGCCGCCCAGTGGCCTGCCAGGTGTAGGAAGCGCACTACTTGTTCTTCCGCCACGGTCCGGTCAAAGTCATCAGGTATGTTGCGGGAACCACCACTACCCCAGACCACCACTTCTGCTCCTACCGTAGCAGCTCGGGACAGCGCGGTATCCAGATAATGTGAGAGTCGTTGCCAGTCCACATCGGGGCCCGTCACTTTGAGGTCGGCAGGAATGAAACCATTGAAGGCTTTAATGGGTAGGGAGGCTTCCTCAAAAGCCTGTAAGCTGGCCTGAACCTGCGGATCATCGTCCGGCAAGTCGGGGCGGAGTTCGGAAACACCGCATTCAAGGTAATCACAGCCGCCTGCCGCGGCGAGGGTATGGGTGGAAAGAGGCGTGCAGATGCCGAATTCAATCATGGTCAAAATCCTGGAAATACCAAACGTAAAATAACGTGTCACGTAGGGAACAGTCGATCAATCCGCTGATGCCGCATGGCCTGGTCTGCGATGCGGGCACACACACGTACTTCGTCGATCAAACGGGCGTAGCGAGGCTCCGTAGTATGGCCCTGCACCCAGCGTAGATAGAGCTGCTGCAGTATGGTAGCCAGTTTCAGATGGCCAAAGACAAAATAGAATACTATGTTATCCGGGTTGCGTTCACTTTCCCGGGCGTATTGTTCCACCACTTCCGTGCGGGAAGGGTTGCCGGGCAGCCAGGTGGGACTGTGGCGTAGGGTGTGCATGAGCGGTGGATCCTCCCGATCGATCCAGTAGGCTAGACAGGTGCCCAGATCCATGAGCGGATCGCCGACTGTGGCCATTTCCCAGTCCAGCACAGCCCTGATGCGTGTAGGTACGGCGGGGTCTAGAATGACGTTGTCGTATTTGTAGTCGTTGTGAATGAGGGTCGCGGTGTCACTGGCGGGCAGTCGGTCGGCCAACCAGTGTGCTACGGAGGCTAAGTCGGGTGCGTCCGCCGTAGATGCGGCTTTATATCGGCCGTACCACCCCCGCACCTGGCGTTCCACGTAGCCCTGGGGATGCCCCAACTGCGTCAGCTGCGCGGTAGCCAGATCGACTGCGTGTAGCCGTACGAGATGATGGACAAAGACCTGGGCAATACACGTCATAGTGGCCGGTGACAGGAGCGTGGTGGCCGTGTCGGCACGCAGAATAGTTCCAGGCACGTATTCCATCAGGAAGAAGGGCCGGCCTAGTACCGTTTCATCCGTGCAGAAATCAAGCGGGGTGGGAATGGCATCAAAGGCGTGCTGCAACCCGGATAGAATGCGGTATTCCCGCCCTACGTCATGGGCGGTGGGAATGTGGTTCTGCAAGGGGGGTGCACGTAGTATCCAGACGTGATCGACAGCGTCCGCTACCTGGAACGTCAGGTTGGAGAACCCGTGAGGGTATTGCCGGATCCGGAGTGGAGGCGTGCAGGACAGACCGGATCGCTGCAGGTATACACCGAGCGCATGCGTATCCAAATCTTGGCCCGAGTGCACAGCGGCAGGCTGATCAAGGGGTAAAGTATGCATGTTCCAAATGTAACGAAAGAGAATACGCCACACCGGTGCGCTTGAAGGCTGTACAGCTCAGATTATTGTGTTAGAGCGATATGGTGAGACCGTGTTCGGCCAACATCGCGCGGGCCACCACGGTTTTGTGCACCTCATCCGTCCCGTCGTAGATGCGGGCGCACCGTTCATGCCGATACCAGTAAGACAGCACTTGGTCATCGCTCACCCCCACAGCGCCCAGGGTTTGAATGGCTCTGTCCACTATCCGTTGCAGAACTCCGGCCACGTGGAATTTCATAGCGGATATCGCTACACGCAGAGCTGCCGGATCTTGTTCCTCAATTTGCCGGGCCGTATGCAGCACCAGGAGACGGGCGGCATCAACCTCTGCCCGGCACTCGGCAATCGCGTGCTGGACGGACTGACGCGTCCCCAAGGGTTGCCCGGGGGCGATCTCCCGTGTCGCTGCATACTGGCACATGATAGCCAGCGCCCGGGCACAAATGCCAATCCAGCGCATGCAGTGGTGAATACGGCCAGGCCCCAGGCGTTCCTGTGCTAAGGCAAAACCGGCACCCGGCGATCCCAGTAGCGCATCCGCCGGCAGTCGGCAGTTGTGGAAACGTAGTTCGGAATGACTAAACCAGCCTGCACCTTCTTCGCCCATGATGCGGATGCGGCGCACTTGCTCGTAGCCGTCCGTGGCCGTGGGGACCAGAAACAAGCTAGCCCGCTGATAGCGGGCTGCCGCCGGGTCGGTAATAGCCATGACCAAAGCAAAATCGGCACCATCCGCCGCGGTGACGAACCATTTATGGCCATTCAGCACCCATCCATCGCCCTGACGCTGGGCTACCGTGCTCATCCAGACCGGGTTGGACCCGGCGTGTTCCGGTTCCGTCATGGCGAAACAGCTGCGAATATCGCCTGCCACCAATGGATCCAGGAAACGTTTCCGCTGCTGTGGGGTGGCGTGCAGAGCGAGGATTTCCATATTGCCGACATCAGGTGCCTGACAATTGAAGCAGTAGTGGCCCAAGGGGCTACGGCCCAACAGTTCACTGATATGGGCAAATTGGCTGAGCGACAGGCCCATACCGCCCTGGTCCACCGGGAAATGAGGGGCCCACAACCGCGCCGCCCGGTGGGCGTGCCGCAACGCGGTCAACTCCGTGGCCACACCCGTGGGACCATCCTGTAGAAACCGAGGTTCCAGGGGCAGGATGCACTCTTCCAGTAAGGTGTATAGTTGCCGCCGTAGCTGAGCGGTAAAGGCAGATGGTTGCATGCAACGGGGCCCGGCGTGGGATGGCAAAGCGGTGCGGCAGGAACGCGGGTGATAATACCGGGAATGAGGTCAGGCTTGTGAGCGCACCCGCGAGGGGGAACGTCCGGATCCCGTACTGCGCCGCGGGCCGGGAAACCACTTGCGGCGGGCCTTGATGATCGCCTGCCGAATCGGGGTCCAGCGCACGACCAGCATCAGAATCACCAATTCCATCCGGAAGTAACTCTTAGTGACCAGTTGGCCGGCCAGTATATCCAGCTGGCCGGCTTGCAGCAGCATCCAGAGATTGGGGCGTTTGTCTACCCAGATATAGTGCAAGGCCGCGAGAATCACGATCACATACATCAGCTTGTGTAGGCGGGACCAGTTGCGGCGTAATCGGCGCTTCCAGCCCTGGGTAGAGGTGATCGCTAACGGTACCATCAGGACCAGTGCCCCAAAGCCCACCCGATAGATATTGCGGCCTAGAATATCGGCGAAAATATCGGACCAGAAAAACGCATGGAAGAGGCTCACAAAGATGATGAAGTGCACAACGATGAAGGCAAAGCCGTACAGCCCCAGCGGACGGCGGACACGAATGAGCGGAGACCAGCCGGTGATAATGTAAAGGGGTGTGCAAGCTAATGACAGCATAAGCAGGATGTAGCCCGTGTGTCCAGAGACGGCAGTCAGCCAATCCACCTCGTCAATAGGATCCACGATGATATACAGAGCCAGATGAATTAGGGTCCACAGGATTACCCCACCGTGCGTAACCAGCGTTAACCAGTGAATGCGGTCAACATTTATCCAAGCACGCAGTGCCTGTGCCATAGTTTCGATCCTTGCTGTATGCCCTGTGTTAGGTCGGAGCCGCCTAGCCCGCTGACAACTCCGACCGCATCATCTATCCATTTGTACGCTTCAGAAATTGGCGTGCAGATCCATGCCTTCGTATAAGTGCGCCACCTGTTCTTCATAACCGTTGAACATAAGAGTATCGCGCTGTCCTCGTTCCCCAATGCGGCGTTCCCGGGCCTGAGACCAGCGCGGATGATGCACCTCGGGATTCACGTTAGAGTAGAAACCGTATTCGTTGGGTGCAGCGCTCATCCACAGAGAAGTGGGCATTTGGGGTACCAAATCGATCTTGACAATTGACTTGATGCTCTTGAATCCGTATTTCCAGGGCACCACCAGGCGTACCGGGGCCCCGTTCTGGTTGGGGAGAGGTTCACCGTACAGGCCGGTGGCGAGGATAGTGAGATCGTGCATGGCCTCGTCCATGCGCAAGCCTTCTACATAGGGCCAGTTGTACCCGAAGGACTGCCCCGGCATATTCTGTGGATCATAGATGGTTTCAAAGCGTACATACCGGGCATAGGTGGAGGGCTTCACTTCCTCTAGCAGAGCACTGAGGGGAAACCCATGCCAGGGGATAACCATGGACCAGGCCTCAACACAGCGCAGACGGTAGATACGATCCTCCGAGGTGAAACGGGCCAGGTCCTCAAGCGTGTAGGTGCGCGGATTGTCCACTAGACCGCCCACTTCAATCTGCCAAGGCGCGGTCTGAAAATCCTTCGCCAGGGAAGCTACACGCTGCTTATCCACTGTGAACTCGTAGAAATTGTTGTAGTTAGTGATATCACGGAAGGAATTCATCGGATCGCCCAGTTCGTCCGTCAGTTCCTCGTAGTTAGTTCCAGCTGCAGCCGGCACAGGTGTGGGGGCCGCGGCGACCTGGACGGGTTTTGCCGGTGCGACCGCAGGCTGTGCCGGGGCCGCGGTGGGCACGGGGGTGGGTTCAGGATCTGGCATATGACAGGCTCCCACTAGGACACCGCCTACCAAAGTACCGGTAGCCTGCATAAAACGACGGCGATTGAGATAGACTGACTTGGGTGTGATTTCCGATTCAGGAATGACAGGGATCTTACTCATGAGGGAAACTCCGGGGTGATATAAACAGCTGAAAGATGACCATACGGTGATACCATGCGCCGCTTTGGCTCCTAGTTCCAGCTATGGGATTGACGTATCGGGACAGAACCTGGCGCGTACTGGAAACTTGAGCTCTTACTATCAGCGTACACATAGAGAGGAGTCTAAATTAACCAAATAGGAGATTGCTCCATGACAGGAAACGTACAGTTCAGTTCCCGAAGGAGATTGTAGCACAGACACCATGACCTCTTCATGCTTATATAGCCATGCCTAGGAGAAGCCACCCTGAGAATTCAATAAAAATAGATAACGCGAGAGCAATGTAGCGATTCCATGTACTGAGCTTGACGGGAGCGTCTCCTTGTGCTATCTACCACCGCGGTAGAATCAAGACACTATTCTTCAGGATGGGACTTCTTTCCTGTTACAATAAGGAAACTTATTGCTCCAAGCCAAATGTCAGGCATATTCCTTCCCCATGGTCGGGGATAGGACGTTAGCAGGGTCTGCACTATGAGATCCTATGGCCCTGACAACCTATCCGTATTGCTGTCCTCTACCAAATTATAAGGAGTGAACATCTATGCGCTTGTCAAGATATCTCGTGTTTGTTATGGCCCTAGTGCTCTTGGCGGCCTGCGGTGCGCCGGCAGCCGAAGAACCGTCTGTCGTTGAAATGGCAGCAGACGTAGAGGCGGCTATGGATGCTATGGATGTTGAGATGGGTACCTACGTGCAGTCGCCGTATCTGGATGAACAAGTGGCATCAGGTGTGTTGGCGCCTGTGGACGAACGTCTGCCGCTCAATCCACTAGTGGTGGTGCCCGGTATCGTCTCCGAAGTCGACGATTTGCCCGAACTGCAGATCGGTGAATATGGCGGTGTCATGCGTTTTGCCCACCCGAATCCGGATTGGAATCCCGACGTTTTCATTATGCTGAATGAGAATGTGCTGGCGGCCCCGGGCATTGGTATTACGGGAATTTACGGCAATGTTGTGGAAGGGTATGAGGTAAATGACGATAATACCGTCTTTACCTTCAATCTGCGTGAAGGTCTGAAGTGGTCAGATGGCGTCCCCGTTACAACGGATGACGTACGCTTTGCGTATGAAGATGTAATGCTCCATGAAACCTATACGGCCGGTATGCCCAATAAATTCCGTGCGGCAGGCAGTCCCACGGGGGAACCGATGAACCTGGAAATTCTGGATGACTATACATTCCGTATTTCTTTCACCGAGCAATATGGCGGCTTCCTGCGTGAGTTGAGTATCAAAGGTTGGCAAGGCTATACGGATCTGTTCAAACCGGCCCACCATCTCAAGTCCTTTCATGTCGATTACACGGACGCCGCCGAGATCCAGGCCATGATAACGGAGAAAGGCCTGGACACGGAAAAGGCCCTGTTTACGGCTGTGGATTGTCTTAACTGGGACATTCCGCGCCAGCGGTGCAACGGTTTCCCCGCACTGTGGCCCTGGATCAATGTAACGGAAGACGAAGGCTTCATGAAGTTCGTCCGTAATCCGTATTACTTCAAGGTTGATGCAGCGGGGAATCAGTTACCTTACATTGATGAAGTGGTTTCGGTGTTGGTCGGAGATACCGATGGCGTAAACCTGAAGGTCTTTGCCGATGAAGTGGATATGTTGCGGGAAGACACCGCATTGCTGAAATTACCGCTGTATCAGGAAGCCAAGGACAAAGAGTACATTGACTTTGTGATACTGGAAAATCACGTTGATCCCACCGCTTTTTGGTTGAACTTTAACTATGATGATCCGGTATGGCGTGAAGTAGTAAATAATGTAGAGTTCCGCCGTGCACTCAACATGACCATCAACAGAGAGGAGATTATTGAAACCATTTATTATGGCTTTGCTTCTCTACCCGAATTGGTACCTAGTGAATTTGACCTGGCCCAAGCCGAGGAAATCCTGGACACCATCGGCCTGGATCAGCGCGACAGTGAGGGTTGGCGGCTAGGACCGGATGGCAATACGTTCATCATTCCCATAGAATATGCCGACTACGCGCCCGACATGGGACCGGTGGCGGAACTGCTGACCGAATTTTTTCAGGCTGCCGGTATCAAGACAACCCTGAAAAAGCTGGAAACTTCACTCTTAGGCCAGCGTGTGAATGCAGGCGAAATTCAGGCTACCCTGATCTGGTCGGTTCAGCCCATGTGGAAGAATGGCACTTGGACGGATTACCTGCCGGGTACCCGCTGGGCCCCTGAGTGGAAGAAGTGGATGGATTCCAATGGCGAGATGGGTGAAGAACCACCGGACGCGGTCAAGCGTTTGATCGAAGTACACCAAGGGCGGGTACGCGCTATTCCGGCCTCGGCGGAGGACATGGCCCTGACTGAGGAAATGTACCAGATCCATTACGATAACGTATGGGTGTTTAACATTGCCGAAAAGGTGGGGTATGTCCTGGTGACGGACGCCGCGATGCGCAATGTCCCGATAGCCGGACAGGCTATTGCGGGCAACAATAGTGGCGAGCAAATGTTTTATATGAGTAAGTAGTTTATATGAGTAAGTAGATAAGGCCAATGGGTGGGTGCACCCACAGGGAGCGGATCCGGAATTGGACCCGCTCCCTGCGCTGATGGTGACCAAGACAGCAATGACATTCGGACTAGACACGGAGACTGCATGAACACGGAAATCACACCGGCAGAGATAGAGGCCTATCAGGCCAACGGTTTTGTAGTGAAAGACGATTTTCTGACCTCGGCAGAACTGGAAACCTGGCGGGCGGCTATTGATAATGCGGTCCGGGAAAGGAAGGATCTCAAACTGGTGGCTGAAGGGGAGGACAATAATGACGAACGCTGGCGAGCAGGTGATTCCTTCTACGACTATGTCTTTGTGCAGCGTATCAATCTGTGGAAGGACAACCCGGATGTGCAGAAGCTCATATTAGATCCCCGTATCGGCCGGATGGCCACACAGCTGGCCCAGACGGAGGGTATGCGTGTGTGGCATGATCAGGCCCTGATTAAACAGCCCTGGGCCAATGCTACGGCCTGGCATCTGGATAATCCCTACTGGTCCTTTTACTCCCGGGATGCGATCAGCATCTGGATTGCACTGGACGATGCCACCTACCAGAACGGCTGTCTTTACTTCCTAGCGGGCTCCCACAAAAAAACCACCTACGACAACGTAGGCATCACCGAGAACATGGCGGATATCTTTCGTGTGTACCCCGATTTCGTGGGCATGGAATCCGTAGCGGCCCCTATGAAAGCCGGCTCATGCTCTTTCCACAATGCATTGTTGGTGCATGGGGCGGGTGCCAACATGACATCCGGCTGGCGTCGTGCTATGACCTGTGGCTTTATGCCCTATGGCAGTACCTTCAACGGTATTCAAAACATTCTGAGCGATGAACAGTTGGCTTCGTATAAGATTGGGGATGAACTGAATGACGATCGCCAGAATCCCGTGGTTTATCACCGGGACGAATCACGGATCACCGTGTAGAGCGCTCGGCGGTGTATGGGATGAACAGACAGCAGACGAGGTTGACATGGCCCTAAAGCATCTTACCGTCAACGGACCGGCCCCGGCCTTTGACACGGTAAACGAGAATGAGCAACGGATCGCCCTACAGGATTTCCGTGGCCGACCCTTGGTCCTCTACTTTTATCCCAAGGATGACACACCCGGCTGTACGACGCAGGCGTGCCAGCTACGGGACCACATGAATGCATTCCAGGACCTGAATGCCACGGTCCTGGGCGTCAGTCCCGACAACAGTCGGAAGCACACCAAATTCATCGCGAAATACGATCTTCCCTTTTCCCTGCTGGTAGACACGGATCATGCGATCTGTGAAGCCTATGGCGTATGGGGTCAACGTTCATTCATGGGTAAGAAATTCATGGGCGTATTCCGCAGTCTGTTCGTCGTTGACAGTGCGGGGCAGCTGGCTGCGGTGCACTACGACATCAAGCCCAAGGACAGCGCACCTGCAGCTCTACAAGCCCTGCAGACCTTGGCAGAAGAGGCCTAACGCCCGCCGGTGATTGCATCGGGAGGTACATCATCAAGGAGTACCGCGTGCAGCCGGTGATGTATGGGGCACCTTCTCTGAGGCTGCTCTTCGCTTTGCCTGCATGCGCACGCGTACGCTGGCGGCTTTGCCTAGAACGCACGGACTCTCTCCCCGTGCATCCCTGCGTAGCCATATGTTCCTGTTAAGCAGGCGTTATCCGGTCTCCCTTGGTACCCCTAGCCTTTGCCATCTTGCGGCTATGTCCCAATCTAGCCGAGTTGTCAGCTTGTTGGCTACAAGGATCCGGTTCTGTTGTTCACGCTGTGGCCAACCCGGCAAGAGTTGAATGCAAGGAGTTTGCAATTCCATGACCAAGACTTTTCTTTTTGTTGGTACTTACACTGAGTCCTTGCCTCATGTGCAGGCGACCGCCAAGGGCATTTACGGCTACGAGCGGAATCCTGATACAGGACAGATGACATATATTGACTGGTTCCAGGCACCACCGAATCCCTCCTTCCTGGCTGTTCATCCCACCAAGGATCTGGTGTTCTGTGTCAGTGAAGTGGCTAATTCTGATAATTTCGCCGGTGGAGGGGTGGCCTCGCTGACCCTGGATCCGGCTACCGGACGCCTGACCCTATTGGATCAGCACCCCTCTCTGGGCACCTGGCCTTGCCACGTCACACTGGATGCTGCAGGACGCCATGTCCTGTTGGCCAATTACATGAGTGGTTCGGTAGGTGTCGTGCCCTTTGATGGAGCAGGCCGCTTCCAGGAAGGTGCTGTCCAGATCCAGCATGCCGGATCCAGTGTCAACCCCGAACGCCAGGAAGGCCCACATGCCCATTCCGTCAACCTGGATGCTACGGACCGGTACGCCATCGCGGCTGATCTGGGCCTCGATCAAGCCAAGATATACCGCTACGATCCGGAACGGGGCTCACTCACTGAACATAATGTGCTGAAGGTGGCACCCGGATCCGGACCCCGCCATTTTGCTTTCCATCCCAATCAACCATGGGCCTATCTGCTGAACGAGATCCGGGCTACCATTGATGTCTGTCGCTGGGATGTGGATACCGGAACCCTGGAATCGATTCAGACCATTGACACGCTCCCCGCGGATTGGGAGGGCCATGTCAGCACGGCGGACATTCATGTGCACCCCAATGGCCGCTGGGTGTACAACTCCAACCGAGGCCATGATTCGATCACCATGTATGCCATTGATCCGGCAACCGGGATGTTGACACTGCTAGGTCATGAATCCACCCAGGGCCGGACACCGCGGAATTTCACCCTGGATCCGGAGGGCGCGTTCCTATATGCTGCGAATCAGGATTCCGGCACAATCGTGGTGTTCCGCATTGAGCCGGATACGGGCCGACTGACGGCCACGGGGGAAGTAGTGGAAGTGCCCAATCCCGTCTGTCTCCAATTTTGCCTGCGCTGATACCTTCCTCCCTAGAACCTACCATTGGAGTGTGCTATGTCGGCGAATCGTCCCAATGTCGTGATTGTGCTTGCGGACCAGTGGCGGGCCCAGGCGTGCGGCTACGCGGGGAATACACAAGTGCAGACTCCAACCCTGGACGGTCTGGCGGCCCAGAGCCTCAATTTCCACCGTGCTCTGTCCGGTATTCCTGTGTGCACCCCTGCACGCGGGTGTCTACTGACAGGGCAGTACGCTCTAACGCACGGCTTGTTTCTGAATGATGTCCATTTAGACGACAAAGCAGAGAGTATGGGCAAGATCTTCGCACGAGCCGGTTATGATACGGCGTACATTGGCAAATGGCATGTGGACGGCCGCGGCCGGGATGCGCCTATTCCATCGGAAAGCCGTCAGGGCTTCGCCTACTGGAAAGTGTTGGAATGCACTCATGATTACAACGACTCGCTGTACTACGATCATGATGCTGCGAATCCCATGCGCTGGAAAGACTATGACGCGATAGCCCAGACCCGGGATGCTATCCAGTACATTGAGCAGCGCACGTCCGACAACCCTTTCCTGTTGTTCCTATCCTGGGGGCCCCCTCACGCACCTTATGAAACGGCACCGCAGACCTACCGTGACCGGTACGATCCGGCCTCCCTCGTGTTGCGGCCCAACGTAACGGCGGACATGGAGGCCCGGGCCCGGGAATGGATCGCTGGCTACTACGCCCACTGCACTGCCCTGGATGATTGTATGGCCGAATTGCTGTCCTGCCTGGAGCGGAATGATCTGGCCGAGGATACGGTGTTCCTGTTCTTCTCGGATCACGGGGACATGCTAGGCTCCCAAGGGGAGGTTAAGAAGCAGCGACCCTGGGAAGAATCGATTCGGGTGCCCTTTCTATTGCGCTATCCCCGCCTCTTCGGGCAGGAAGGACGCGTGCTGGACGCACCGATCGACACGGTGGACGTGCTGCCCACGCTGATGGGACTGTGTAACCTACCTGCAGCGCCATCCATGCAGGGCCTGGACTATACACCTTATCTCCACGGTGCAGCCGATCCGTCCGGAGGACAGGCTTTGATTATGTGCATTCATCCTTTCGGCCAGTTCACACGCCAAGACGGAGGGCGGGAATTCCGGGGTGTGGTAACGCACCGATATACCTATGTAGAAGATCGTAAAGGGCCGTGGTTACTGTATGACAACCAGGCGGATCCCTTCCAGTTGCACAACCGCGTACACCAAACTGAGGTGGCTGCGCTACAGGCGGATCTACACCAGGCACTGCAGAACTTATTAGCTGCACGAGAAGACGAATTCCTGGCGGGCGATGAGTACGTGCGGCAGTGGGGATATACGATCGACGAAACAGGCACTGTGCCCTATGCCTTCAAGTATCGCCAGGAGTCTGAAAAATTTTAGGTTTCGTCTTGGCCATTCCCTATTGAGCGTGCTGTCTGCCCGGATATTCCGACTTGTTCGGCGCAGCAGTGATCGCCTAAGCATAAAGGGATACACTATTCTTGCCTATCCCGGTTTAACGAGCTAGGGGCTATTTCCCAGGTCTCTATTACTTCTTGATGTAGAGTGGGCAACTGACCGGAGGTTGGGACTCGCTAGGCCGTAACGAGTCTATGCTCCCTATCCCACCCGGTGTGACGGAACGTCAAGAACAAAGCAACTTCCTAACCATCCGCCAGGGACGTCTAATTTTCCTTGTTTCCACTTTGACTACATTCAAATCCCACAACCACAAATTTTGCCCTGTCTAGGAGCGGCGGGATGGCGAGATTACGCGCCTTCTTGTCGGTTCACAGTATGTCGTGTTTGTGGTAAACGCTATCCGTACCACAAAGGGTTTTCTTATGAGTACACAATCCAATCATGAGAATAATCAGGTAGTGTACCCACAGATTCCAACCCCAATGTCCCAGAATGTAGTCGTCGCGACTCCACCCACTACGGCACCATCGTTCATTGTACGGTTCATCTATTTTGTCTTTATTGGTAGTTGGCTCAGTTTCTGGACCATCGTTTTGGCCTATGCTTGCATGGTCACTATCATCGGGATACCGATAGGTATTGCCTTACTTAACAGGCTGCCTCAGATCACATCGTTGAAACCTCGTTCTACCGAGTTACAAGTAGATACCGGCGGAGGTGCAACAACGATTCAGTTAACCCATGGCGCCCAACAGCGACCTTGGACTTTACGGGCCTTGTATTTCGTGTTTATCGGTTGGTGGATTACAGGCCTCTATGTCTTGTTGGCTTGGCTTGGCGTCCTAGTTACCCTGGGGTGGGGTGCGATCGTTTTGTACAACCCGGTGCCGTCGTTGCTCACCTTGCATCGGAACTGATCATACGCTAATCGAGTATATAAACTCCCTTGATCAAGATATGCCCTACAAGCATAGATATGATACAGCGACTCACTGACCGCAAAGGTTGTATGCACTAGGTAGTGTACTTTGACATGTGAGTGCAAAACTGGTCAGGCTTGGGCGTATTTCGCTTGAGCTTGGCCCCGTATGCTCGTACCCCTATCGTACAGGGGAAGAGCATCCCTTACCCTCGTCCTCATGTTAGGCAGTATGGGGCAGTCAGCGCATAACGCCAGACAATCGTCGCGGCGGTCCGCAACATCAGGCGGATGCGTTAGGCATCTAGCGGAAACAGTTTTGAGGTCTACGGAATGTACAGATGGTATACGGTCTCCTTCGCACCCCCCCCTTACGGAATACCCGCCGCGGGATTATCGTCCTCCTGCTGATCCTCGTCGCTACCTTTCCCGGACAAGGTGTGCAGGCACAGGGCTCCGCCCCCCTCAAGGCCTAGCATTGACGTGAGCTCAAGCAGTGGGCAGGCGACCATCTATTGGAAAGAACCCAACGACGCGTCCATCACCAAGTGGCCATACCGGTACAAAACCAGCGGCAACTACGGAGCCTGGGCCGATGTGCCCAATGCCTACGCCCGCACCTACCGGCATACCGTGACCGGCCTCAACACCTACGGCACGCTTTACTTTACGGTCCGCGCCGTCAATGCCCGCGCCACGCCTCCGGGCGTCAAATCCGACGTGCAGGAGTTCACGTTTTATATCATTTTTCTACACCCCATGGCAAGCCATGGGGTGTAGAAAAATGTATAGTTATCTGGCAGTGTAATCGCCTGCTACATAGGTCAAGTACATAAGGAGTAACCGGTTATGATCAGCATTTGTACGGCGCTTGGGCACCGATGGCAGGGGGTCACCGTGTGCTTGTTGATGCTCGTTCTGCTGGGGGCCACCGCGGTGCACGCCCAGGACCGCCCCACGCTCAGGGTGCCGACGGTGAGCGTGGGCAACATCAGCAGTACCGAAGCGACCGTCACCTGGGTGGCGCATGACGTCGCCGGTTGTGCGGCGACCCGGTATCTAGTGCGCGTCGCGGGTGTGACGGGCGCTTCAGTTCCCGCTGATCCGGTTTATGTGGCCGCCTCGGAGCCGTTCCGTGTTACGTTCCGCCATTTGACCCCGAATACCCCATACCGCACGGCCGTCGATATTTACCAGAGCACGTGCGGCCAACAAGCGTGGACACCAAGCATGACCTCCTTCACCACCTTGCGTGCCGCGCCGACCGACACGCCGGTACCGATGGACACCCATACACCGGTCCCGCCCACTCATACACCGAGGCCGACGGACCGCCCCATGCTCACGGTGCCGACGGTGAGCGTGGGCAACATCAGCAGTACCGAAGCGACCGTCACCTGGGTGGCGCATGACGTCGCCGGTTGTGCGGCGACCCGGTATCTAGTGCGCGTCGCGGGTGTGACGGGCGCTTCAGTTCCCGCTGATCCGGTTTATGTGGCCGCCTCGGAGCCGTTCCGTGTTACGTTCCGCCATTTGACCCCGAATACCCCATACCGCACGGCCGTCGATATTTACCAGAGCACGTGCGGCCAACAAGCGTGGACACCAAGCATGACCTCCTTCACCACCTTGCGTGCCGCGCCGACCGACACGCCGGTACCGATGGACACCCATACACCGGTCCCGTCCACTCATACACCGAGGCCCACGGACATCCCAAGGCTCACGGTGCCGACGGTGAGCGTGGGCCCCATCAGCAGTACCGAAGCGACCGTCACCTGGGTGGCGAATGACGTCGCCGGTTGTGCGGCGACCCGGTATCTAGTGCGCGTCGCGGGTGTGACGGGCGCTTCAGTTCCCGCTGATCCGGTTTATGTGGCCGCCTCGGAGCCGTTCCGTGTTACGTTCCGCCATTTGACCCCGAATACCCCATACCGCACGGCCGTCGATATTTACCAGAGCACGTGCGGCCAACAAGCGTGGACACCAAGCATGACCTCCTTCACCACCTTGCGTGCCGCGCCGACCGCCACGCCGGTACCGATGGACACCCATACACCGGTCCCGGCCACTCATACACCGAGGCCGACGGACCGCCCCATGCTCACGGTGCCGACGGTGAGCGTGGGCCCCATCAGCAGTACCGAAGCGACCGTCACCTGGGTGGCGCATGACGTCGCCGGTTGTGCGGCGACCCGGTATCTAGTGCGCGTCGCGGGTGTGACGGGCGCTTCAGTTCCCGCTGATCCGGTTTATGTGGCCGCCTCGGAGCCGTTGCGTGTTACGTTCCGCCATTTGACCCCGAATACCCCATACCGCACGGCCGTCGATATTTACCAGAGCACGTGCGGCCAACAAGCGTGGACACCAAGCATGACCTCCTTCACCACCTTGCGTGCCGCGCCGACCGCCACGCCGGTACCGATGGACACCGATACACCGGTCCCGCCCACTCATACACCGAGGCCGACGGACCGCCCCACGCTCACGGTGCCGACGGTGAGCGTGGGCAACATCAGCAGTACCGAAGCGACCGTTACCTGGGTGGCGCATGACGTCGCCGGTTGTGCGGCGACCCAGTATATAGTATACATCGTGCATGCGTCTGGTTCTTATGCCTCGGACCCGGTTTATGTGGCCGCCTCGGAGCCGTTGCGCGTTACATTCCGCCATTTGACACCTACTCACCAATACTACGTGGCCGTAGGGATTACCCAGAGCACGTGCGGTCAACAAGCGGGGGCACGAAGCGCGACCTACTTCACCACCTTGCGTGCCGCGCCGACCGACACGCCGGTACCGATGGACACCCATACGCCGATCCCACCGACCCATACACCGGTACCACCGACCCATACGCCGGTACCACCGACCCATACGCCGGTACCACCGACCCATACGCCGGTACCACCGACCCATACACC
Source organism: Caldilineaceae bacterium (assembly GCA_965116185.1). GTDB lineage: Bacteria > Chloroflexota > Anaerolineae > Caldilineales > Caldilineaceae > Bin34. The sequence goes on along the minus strand of OZ220492.1, from coordinate 2,940,291 downwards.
GGTACCACCGACCCATACACCGGTACCACCCGCCCCACCGAAGAACGTTACCGCGGAAACGGATAGTAGTACCGGAGCGAGCGTCACCTGGGTAGCGGGCGCTCCCGGCAAGTGTGCGCTCCGCAGTTACCATATTTTTGTCTTTGAGGATACTCTTTTCGATCCGGGTACTCGCCAGTATGTAGTGCGAACATCGGTCTCAGCATCCGGTCCGTTGATGAGATTTGGGATCAGCAATTTGAAGCCCGGTACCGATTACTACTTGGATATTTATGCTGTTGACTGGTGCGATGAGCACTCCGTATCGAGGCGGGTATGGTTCACTACACCAATCGAGGACCTAGATTAGCCGGGGTAGACAATGCAGCCCAGGGGAAGCCGAACGTGTAGGCATAGCGGACTAGAGGGCCGCCCGGGCGGTGGTTATGGGCTGTGTCCGCATCCGGCGTCCGGCAGATCCGCTCAATCGGTGCGCCTACACGGCAGCTCGCTGCGCTCCTGTTCATCCCGTGTGAGGGCTCCGATTCGTCGCCGGTGCTACGGGGCCTTATTGCCCCGTAGCACCGGGGCTTCCTTACTCCTGCGCAACCCCGGATGGATGCCAAGCAACAAGCGGTTGTACCTCACGCGGGCCCGCGTGAGCGCGATCCAGCTCCGGACCTGTACGTCTACGCCCTCTACGGAGGGCATAAAGCCGTGCACGCCACGCGCCCTTGCCGACATCATCCGGCGGCCCCATGCACCTCCCCACACGCTGCCCCTACCCCCGTTAGGCGTGTCGTCATGTGGTGTGCCCTGGGTGCATTCTCTTCCTGGCCATAGCGCACCGGCTCTATGGCCGGCAGCCATGCCCTAAGGTACGCCATGGGCCGTCCCGGCGGTGCATCCCGGAGCCAAACGGGCACGGCCGCCCCGGTAGCCATGGCCCTGGTACTAAGGCCGCACCGCGTCCAGCGTGGGCGGTCCCCTAGAGGGCGGCAAGCCCATGACGACCGCCGCCCCACTAGCGGCCGCGTGTCGCACCGTTGCCACAACTCCTGCGGCCCCTGGGCCGCTAGGGGGTGCCGTGGGGGGTACGTAGCAGGCGCGGTCCGGACCTAGAGTGCTAGAGTGAGCGGCGTGGCGCCGGGCAGCGGACGACCGGGGTGGGTCCGGGGGTGTAGCCCTCATGGGAGCGGCGTTGGTAGAGACGGACGCGCGGGGGCACTGTCGTATGGGTGTGGGTCGGTTGCAGAGGGGATGCAGCTACGACACTCCGGGTCCCGGTCGGTGTATGGGTGGCGGTGGCGGGGACCGGTGTGTGAGTATCGGTGGGTGCGGGTGTGTGGGTATTGGTGGCTGGAACGGCGGTGGGGGGACCGGGTGTCGCGGTGGCGGTGTCGCTCTCGTTGTCGGCAATGATCAAGCGGATGGAACCCGTTGACCAGCCGGCGAGGCCCGTTCTGAATTCGGCCGTTTCGTCGTCCTCGTTCCTGGTGTCCCCGGCAATGGTAACCGTGTAGGTCACGGACGTTGCCCCTTGGGTAATGGCGAAGCTGACGGGACCGCATATATCATCTAGTGGGTTCGAGCCACAGGGCCGATTTCCCCGGGCCGTGGAAGAGCGCATAGCATTCATAGGTATCCTCAACTCGGTGGGAGCAGGCTTGGAGAGCGTCACGGTGATCGCGACGTCTGTAGTGGTACCGGTGTCACCTTCCGCGATCCGGGTGGATGCGGCCGACAGCGTTATGTAATCACTGTGGATTCTGATTTGTCGCGCCACCGATGGCTTGGAATGACCGTTGTCATTCACCGCACGCACCTGGAAAAATTGAAGCCCGAGACCGCTTACGTATTGTATGTTCGTGCTATTAACGCGTGCGATGAGTCCTCCATAGAGACGCGGGTACTGTTCACCACATTGGCCGGCTCGGTGGCGTTGCCGACGCCGGTACCATATGAGCAGCCCTGATCAGGAAGTCGGGGCGCACACCACGACCAGCGCACGCACGGGTGAGCGCACCGGTCGGGCGACCGGGCCCCGCTACGCGGTGCGGGTGTAGTCCTATGCCGAGGCGTGTGCGTATGGGTTCAAATCCCCCCGGCGCACGCTCGGGACGCCGTAGCCAACGGGTGGTGCGGCAAGCCACTCACGGGTACCCGTACCCCATAGGGAAGGGCCAGCCCTTCCCTATGGGGTAGCTCTCCGGCGTCGCCGCGAACAATGACCGGGCCTGCTGCCTTAGCGCCCCGCAGCCCCCGGCCGATGCCGCCGGGCCATCGGTGCCGACCGCCGTGCCCCGGTCTCGTTCCCTGAGCACCGGCCGCGTGCCCCTCCCATCGCGGACGCTGACCATGAGGAGGCCGTAGCAGCTGTCCTACCGGACAGCGCTAGGGCCGACCGGACCCGTCGCCAGGGTGTAGCACTTCAGTCCGTCGGCAGGGGCAGGGCCACCCGGCGGCCGGTCCGGGCCGCCTGATAGGCCCCCAGGACCATACCGACTGAAACCTTCCCTTCTTCGGCCGTGACGGTATCCTCTGACAATCCACGTACGTAGTTGATGAAAGGACGGGGTACACCGGCAATGCGGGCGGCATGGGTAGCGGGGATGGCCACGTTGACATGCGTCCATGCCTTATCGCCCCGGCGGATATAGCGCAGGGCGACAGCGTCCGGATGCCGCGGGGCCGACAGGGAAGGCGCGTCGTCAAAATCCTGGATGATAGTGCCCTCATCCCCGTACACTTCGGCGGTGTTCACGCCGGCTACGGTCGTGGAAGCGTTGAACAGAAACCCCATCTCACCGCGACGGAACCGATACACGGCCATGCCGGTATCGTCCGTGTCCACCGGCGTCACGATGCGATCAATCTCCGCTATGACGCTGACCGGTTCGCCCAGCAGCCAGTAGAACCAGTCGGCGGGGTGACTGGCATCGTCAAAGAACATCCCAATGTTGGCTTCCGGATCAAAATGCCAGCGCGCGGGACTCTGCACGAAATGCTCGTTCAGGAGCACCCCGATACAATGACGGCGGCGGATCACCGACACCTTCCCGACGACGCCCTGCTCTAACAACCGTTTGAGAGCCCGGTTGGCCGGATCATGACGCATCTGGAACGCCATGCTGAACTTCACGCCGCTGGCGTTGACGGCCCGGATGATCCGATCGCAATCGGCGAGGGTGGTGGCCATGGGTTTCTGCAGCAGCATATGCTTGCCGGCGGAGGCGGCCAGTTCCACCATGTCGGCATGGCGGTGGGTCTCAATGCCAATCAGGACCGCATCAATGCCTGGATCCGCGACCACGGCTTCCGGGCTGGTGCGCAAGTCGTACCCATGCGTGCGCGCGGCGGTCTGCCCCCGGTCCGCATTGTCGTCCCATCCGGCCACCAATTCCACATCCGGGAAATCCTGCATGGTCCGGCAGTAGACATCCAGATGGCCGTGGGCATGACTCAGAATACCTACTCTGACTTTGTCCATAGTGCTGTGGTCCTTGTCCGACGGACGCTACGTGCCCACGCACCGCCTCCGCCGGAGCCTGTGTCCTTACGGATAGCGGAGTGTTCAGACTTTGGTGCCGAACCGAGGCTTTGCCAGCAGGGTCTGCTGTTCGTAGATGGAGCCCGTGCGCAAGGAAGGGGGCAGGGGCATGCGCACCGGCACGTGGGTCAAGCGGGCCGTGTGGGTGGGTTCACCGCGCAGAATGTTCCGGTTGAATGTCTCCCAGTCCCCAAACCCCATCAGAGGCCAGGCATCCAGGGCACACATCTGAAACAGCAGGAGACGGCGTGGGTGCGCCGACCGGTTGATAGCCGAGGCATGGAGGGTGCGGACGTGATGCAGGGAAATGCCCCCGGCGTACACTTCCAACGGTTCCGCCTTATCCACGTCGGGCACATCTTCCGTCACGGCCCCCACAAAATGGCCCTCCTGGTGGTGATCCAGAATGGGACCCCGGTGCGAACCGGGAATACACAACATACAGCCGTTTTCGAGCAGCGTGTCGTCCATACAAACCCCTACCGCCAACAGATCGTCATTTGTGTGCGGGTAAAAGGCCCAGTCCTGATGCCATTCAATAGCACTGCCATAGAAGGGCGCTTTCATGTTGAGCTTGTCGCCGTTGGTACGTACACCCGCGCCGATCAGATCTTCTACAATGTCCAGAATACGTTCGTGGCGCATGATCCGGTCGTACACGATATGCTGCTTAACCGGGCTTTTCAGACGACGTAGACGGGGTTCGACCGCGGTATGACCCGGCTCCAGGTCAAAGACCGCGGTGTGCTCGGTGTAGGCCCGGGACCGGTCCACGAAATGGTCGGTCACGTCCCGTAACGCCTGCACTTCATCCTCGTCGAGAACGCCGTTGACGACCAGCCAGCCCTTTTCGTGATAGGTATCAATTTGGCTCTGCGTAAGCATACACACACTCCCCATATGGTTCGCACCGACTTGGCTCAAGGAGAAGGTAAGGAACTTGCATTATAGAGCAGGCGCCCGGTTTGACCAAGCAAGGGCAGTTTTAGTATGCGCGCCCGGTGGTGCGGCCAAGGTTTGTGGATCGAGCCCAGGAGGCCGGATTTCAGGATCGGGTAGCCACTCCGGCGGTCGGCCCATGATGGGTGTCCGTAGTCGGCACGGTCCGGGCCTAGAGGGAGCGGCGTGGCGCCGGGCAACGGACGACCGGGGTGAAGTATACGGGGGAGCAAGCCCTAGCACGATTCCCTCATACGCCAGCCTCGTGCACTACGTCTCGTAACTGTTCATGTACGTTCCCGTAGGGTTGCGGGGCCTCCAGCATCTTGTTCTCGGCAAGGCTAACTTGTGCAGTGCAATTGATGAGGGGAGGCATGTTTATTAGGCGTGGTCCAGATCTAGGGCGCGCGACGTGGTGCCGGGCAGCGGACGACCGGGGTGTGGGTGGGTACGGGGTGGTCGTCATCATTGGAGCGGCGTCGGTAGAGGCGGATGCGCGTGGGCACCGCGGTGGGGGTGGCGGTGGATTGAAAGAGGGGTATGGCCACGGAACTCCGGGTCCCGGTCGGCGTGTGGGTGGCCGTGGCCGGAACCGGGGTATGGGTGGGGGTGTGGGTCGCGGTGGCCGGGAGCGGGGTCGCGGAGGGTGTCCGGGTCCCGGTGGCCGTGGCCGGAACCGGGGTGGCCGTGGGTGGGACCGGGGTGGCCGTGGGTGGGACCGGGGTGTCCGTGGCCGGAACCGGCGTGTGGGTGTGGGTATGCGTGGCGGTGGCCGGTGCCGGGGTGTCCGTGGCGCCATCGTTATCGGCAATGACCAGGCGGATGGTACCCTGTGCCCAGCCGGAGGCGTTCGCTCGGAGATAGACCGTTTCGTCGTCCTCGTCCCGCGTGTCACCGGCAATGGACAGCGTGTAGGTCGCGGATACTGACCCTGCGGGAATGATGACGTTGGCGGGACCGCAGGCATCAACGAGTGTGCTCCGGCCGTTACAGGATGTTTTCCATTGGGCCGTGGACGTTTCCATGTTCTCGATACTGACACTCACGCCGTCGCCGTCTTGGGGAGCAGGCTCGGAGAGCGTCACGGTGATCGCGACGCTTTTGAGACCGCTGTCGCCTTCCGTGATACTGGTGGATGTCGTCGCCAGCGTTACGGTATCCGCCCGGGGGGTGACGCTCTTGATACTGGATGCCGGGCCGGCGCCGTTGGCGTTCACCGCGCGCACCTGGAAGGAAATGGAGAAGCCGTTGCTCAGCCCGGTCTGGACATATTGATTTTTGCGGGCGTCGGCATCGCCCACATCGTCCTAGTCCGACCAACTGCCGCCACTGATGCTGCGCCGGTACTGCCATTTGGTAATCGAGGGGTCGTTGGGGTCTTTCCAATAGACGACCGCCCACCCATTCCCGGAGCCCACGTCAATACCGGTGGGTTGTGCGGGGGCGCCCGGCACCGCCGTGGCCGGGACGGGGGTGTCGGTAGCCGGGACCGGGGTGTGGGTATGGGTGTGAGTGGCCGTGGCCGGGACCGGAGTATCCGTGGCCGGGACCGGAGTATCCGTGGCCGGGACCGGAGTATCCGTGGCTGGGACCGGGGTGTCGGTAGCCGGGACCGGGGTATTGGTGTGGGTGTTCGTCGCCGTGGCCGGGACGGGCGTCGCGGTGGGTGGGACCGGCGTGTCCGTGGCCGGGGCGGTGGGCGGGATGCACACACCTCCTATTGATATACCAGGGCACGGGGTATTGGTAGCCGGTGTCAAGGTGATGTCACTGCGTGCGGGGGTCGCGGTGGCAGTGCCGCTCTCGTTGTCGGCAATGACCAGGCGGATGGCACCCCGGGCCCAACCGGTGGGCGGGCGCGCGCGGAGATAGGCCGTGTCGTCGTCTTCGTTCCGGGTGTCACCGATAATGGAAACCGTGTAGGTCACGGATGTTTGCCCTGCGGGCACGGTGACGGCGGTGTCGGGACCACAGATATCATGTAGGTTGTTCCGACGTCCACTGTTACAGGGTGCTATCCATCGGGCCGTGGAATTGGCCATCCAATCGATACCTACCTCAAGTCCGCCGGTGGGCGCCGCCGCGGAGAGCATCACCGTGATCGGGACTTCGGTGGTACCACTGTCGCCTTCCGCAATACGGGTGGAGGCGGCCGACAGCGTTACGTGTTTGCTGTAGACATTGATCGACCGCTCCACCGATGCCGGGCCGGGGGTGTTGGAGTTCACCGCGCGCAGCCGGAAAGTATAGTTGGTGCCGTTGGTCAGCCCGGTCACGGTATGGGAGTACGTGTACGCGTAGGAATTGGGCACATCGGTCCAGGCTCCATAAGAGCCGCCACCAGCTTTGTACCGGTACTGCCATTTGGTGACGTTCGGGGGATTGGAGGGGTACCGCCAATGGATGGTCACCTGCCCACTACTTGAGCTCAGGTCCATGCTGGGCTTTGAGGGGACGATCACCTGTGCCTGCACGCCCTGCCCGGGAAAGGTAGCGAAGAGAAGCAGCAGTAGGACAATGAACCCGCGACGAGTATGCCGTAATTTAAAAAATGGGGGGGGGGGCTGTATACCATTTGTACATTCCTTATGCCTCAAACCGTTGCCTCTAGATACCTAACGCATCCGCATGGTACCCACACGGAACACTTAGCCTTATAAAATGTAATTACAATTATAGCATTAGTATTGAGTGATTTCACTTCTTCGATACTCTAACGAGTAGGCCCCGGCGACACCTCTGCGCGCACGCCCATGCCATAGGCTAATCCACTGCGTACGTGTGTGGGTTATCGGAAGATACTATCACCGGCTAAGGACGGTAAGGTTTCAGTCGGTATGGTCCTAGAGGCCTAGCAGGCGGCCCGGACAGGCCGCTGGGTACCCCCGCTCCTGACGGCAGACTGAAGTTCTGGATTATGGTTACGTATCTGGCTGGTCCTAGCGCTATCTGCAGTACGGCCTCCTAGATAGGAGACAGCGAACAGTTCTGGTCCAGCCATACAATGTGCATATAAGTACCTACTAAGGCCTTGAGGTCTTTGTGGCACAGTACTTTTCCTTCTCCTAATCTGAATCCTCTTGGGATCGTGGAGATCCGCGATATCCTCGCGAGCAAAAAAGACTACGACTTGTACGGACGACTATAGTCTGATTGCACGAACGGCGTCGGGGTCCCTGCCGCGACAGGCACCGTTGACCCACACTTTAACCGGGTATGCTGTGCTCCTTGCCGCATCAAACACAGCGCATATTCCCTTGTCCGTCTAGCGCTGACCGGAAGTCTGACCTGTTCCACAGGATGCCGTAGGAGCCAGCACCAGGGCGACAAGTAGGTGTGCAGGTTTTGCGTACTCCCGTCGCTGCGGAACCCATACGGATCCGGCCATTCCGGTTGTGCCACAGGATGTTAGGCAGCCATACAGATACCCGCATCAATGTTGAGTGCTTGGCCTGTCATCGTAGCGGACTCGTCACTAGCAAGATACACAGCCAGCGGAGCAATTTCGTCCGGCACCAACCGTCGCCCTAAACCGGTCATGGTTTTCTCCTGCTCCTCAAAAGAACGTCCCGCCCGGTCAGCATCAAACTGGACCCGGATGTTGTTAAGGACCGTGGCCACCGGCCCCGGGCAGATAGCATTAGCAGTGATACCATGTCTGACGTTCTCAATGGCCACAGTCTTGGTCAATCCCAGCAGACCGTGCTTGCTCGCTGCGTAGGCACAGCCGTAACTTGAAGGAATTTTGCCATTGATCGAGGCTATGTTGATGATGCGGCCCTGCTGCTGCGCGATCATGGCAGGTAGGGCCTTCCGGATCAGGATATAGGGTACGGTCAGGTTGACATACAGCATCCGGATCCAGAAATCGTCATCGTATTCCGCAACTAACATGGGCTTGGCACTAGAGCCCATACCGGCATTGTTGACCAGAATGTGGATGTGACCAGTAGTCTGTTGGGCGAAGTCCCAGACGGTGCTAGCTGCTTCGGGTGCTGCTAGATCCGCGGCCAGTGTATGGCAGGAACTACCTAGGTGTTCCACCTCCTGCTGCAGCGATACCAGTTCATCCGTGTTGCGACCGGTAGCAATCAGAGCCGCACCTTCCCGGGCGAAAGCGAGGGCTATGGCTCGTCCGATGCCTTTGGTGGCCCCTGTTACCAAGGCGTTTTTGCCTGTCAGTTTCATGCGTTTGTCACTCCTAATGTGATTGAGTTTGTTCATTATGTGTAATTACGTACACTGTAAGAAATATACTTTCATCAACATGGCTCTGCACTTTACAATGCAGCGCTTAACAAAAAACTAGGTCAGAGATTTGGCTTATACCTGCAATTTTTAGTATATTTGGTCAATATATGTTGTCTTGTCAGATTTTGGTGAATTTTATATAGGATGAATTCTTCTATGGGAAGACCACCAATACCCGTTTTCCTAACTGTGGAGATGAAAACCCAGCTACAGGAAAAAATTGCGAGTCCTGACACACATCCCATTCACAGGAACCATTGCCAGGCCATTATCATGGCTTCTGAGGGCTTGCCTACGATGGAGATTGCCCGCCGGCTAGGTTCAAGTTCCAGCCAGATCAGTGTGTGGCGTCGTCGTTTTGCGGATTATGGTTACGAGAGTGTGATCAACCGCCATACACGGACACGCCTGAAACGGCAAGATAGGATGGTGTCGCATGGTGTATATACCGCCCAGCGTGGTGCAGTAGCGGCTATAGACCTGGAACCTCAACAGCGTAAGGAACTTCTGGAGTGGGCCAAGGCTCCTCTGATCGAAAACCGACTGGCCCAGCGTGCCCGAGCCGTGTTACAGGCGGATGCGGGCTATTCCGCACCGGCCATCGGCGATCGCATAGGTATGTCGCCTGCCCAAGTGGCCAGCTGGTGCCGCCGCTATCTGGCGGAGGGCCGTGAGGGTTTACGGGATCGTCCCCGGTCAGGCCGTCCCGCCCGGGATTTGGTAGAAAGTACGGCCAGGATTTTAGCTGTGCTGGAGGAAGCTCCACCGGGTAAAGAAACGCGCTGGACCGGTAGCCTCCTCGCGAAGACATTGGGCATGACGGAGTACCAAGTGCGGAAACTGCTGCGCGTGAATCAGATCGATTTGAGGCAGCTGGCGGCCAAGAGATCCACAGAGGGCAAGAATTTGCCCAAATCAATAGGGAACTAGAGCACTGATCCCGCAGAGACCAAGAGGCTACTTGACCGCCTCTTGGTCCGGATTGCCCCGGAATACCAAGCACCAGCAAGGTGTATCATGTTAATGCTGTCTGCTCAGGAAGTGATCCAGTGCCTGCCCATGCCCGAGGCGATTGAAGGACTTCGCCGGGCGTTTATCGCCTGGGAACGGGGACATGCCCAGCAGCCACTGCGCACGCACCTGTCCATACCGGACGGTCCGGGCACTACCCTGTTTATGCCTGCTTATTTGGCTGATGCTCAGCAGTCTTGGGCAGCCGTCAAAGTGGTTTCCGTGTTTCCGGATAATCCGCGTAAGGATCTGCCGGTAATTCAGGGTCTGGTGCTACTGCTCCAAACGGAAACGGGTGAGATTTTGGCCGGTATGCATGGAGGAGCTCTGACGGCTATACGGACGGGCGCCGTATCCGGACTAGCGACCGCTCTGCTGGCACCACCGGAGGCTCATGCCCTAGCTCTGTTTGGGGCGGGCATCCAGGCGCGCACGCAACTACTGGCCGTCAATGCCGCGCGGCCGCTTACCACGGTCAGGGTGTATGCACGGTCCCTGGAGCGTGCTAGAAGCCTCATTGCGGATATGGCGAGGCAGATACCCGGGGCCTGCACCATGCATGTGGCCACATCGCCCCGTGATGCCCTGCAAGGTAGTGATTTGGTATGTACGGCGACCACCTCGGCGGTACCGGTGTTTCACGACGAGGACGTAGCCCCGGGAACCCACATTAATGCCGTAGGCGTCTTTGAACCGACCAAACAGGAGATACCGGCCGCCACAGTGACCCGGGCCCGGGTGTACGTTGATGACCAGGCAGCCGCGATGGCCGAGGCGGGTGATTTGTTGATACCCCTAAAACAAGGGGCTATTAGTTCCTCCCACATTGTCACCACCCTGGGCGGTCTGATCGCGGACCCACAGCTGGGACGACGCCAGGCCACGGATATTACCTTGTTCAAATCTGTGGGTTTGGCGATTCAGGATGTGGTGGCAGCCGGCATCGTGTATGACAATGCCCGCCGTCAAGACCTAGGCTTGGAAGTGGATCTTGGGTAGGCGGAATAACACCCTTAGGCATATGGCCTGATACAAGGCCACGTATAGCAGCGTCAATCCGCCAGCAGTAGGGAAGAATTACATCGGGATAGGCCGCCTCCTGCCAGCCCATACGCGTGAAAATCTGCTAAGGCGCAGCGGGCACGTTGTCCTGGAACAAAGGAGGCCCCACCTTCATCTTGATAGCTCGGAATCCAGCGGTCAAGCGGAGCAGGTCGTCCAGCATAAACTGTAGGTCAATATCTCTTGCATAGACGGATGTCGGACAGTATTCACCACCTACGAGACACCACTAGGGTTTGTGCTGTACCTGACCTGCCAGATTCCACAAGGCAAGGTCCACGAGGCGAGTCCACTCGCTTCATAAAGTGAACGTGCTACCAAACCATTCCTGTATTCAAGATCCTGGCCCAATTTGGGCACAGTAAGGCGTGGAGAGCTTGCCCACCGATATTTCGCCAGCTTCCGGATATGTTCTCAAGAGTGCCGCGCAGGGACCAACAACAGAGCCGATTCCTTGTATCTTTGCCCTGCTTCGCGCACGGAATGTGCGTATGGCTCACCTGGCACACAAGGAGCGGATCCGGTTTCAAAGAGAGAGAAAGTGCCGATCCGATTGTTCCCAACTCTCCAGGCTGGTCATGAGAATGGGGCCCGGTGGTAGTTGATCCTGTTGCCGGGCCTGATGCAACAGACGGTACTGGCGCTCTAGACGGGCCAACGTGAAAGTGACGAGCAGCAGACGGTGAAACAGCCCCAGGCTTTTGAACCACTTGGCTAGGTAGTGTATACGCACGTCCCGTTGGACCTCAACGGGGAAAACGCGCTCCCGGTAATAGATGGCAAGATCAGGTTCCGAGCGCGGGCCCCAGGGCTCGGTCATCTGCACGGGACAGGGATGAGGTTCGTCATCAACGGGAATGTGCATGTCGTGCAGATGATCACGTGCTTCGCGAATGGCCAGCGCATGCCGAAACGAGACATGGTGGTGCAAAGCCCAATGCCACTCGGATTCCCGGGGCTCAGAGCCGGTCAGCGTACGGTAGCGTTGCTGGCCGGCGAGTGTGAGTTCCAACAGGGTACGACGACGCCCTTGTTTGTAATGCCATCCGATACGACGCTGATTGAGGGCGACGGGTTGTACCCAGCCCTGCTTCTGCAGGAACTGCCACGATTCACGAGCCGCCGGGACAGACCGATCACCCCATACACGATACACAATGCGCCAGGGACGGATACAGCCCGTGGCCCCCATCTGTAACAGAAACTGATCAGGCACGGAGACCTCGGACAGGTAAGCGGCTGTGTTCATATGGATCGCAGGAAGTCCTGGCTGTGTGCCCTATGCATTGATCTACTCAGTACTTTCGGTACTCATGGTATCCACGGAGCCGCCGTGACGATCCGCGCTGCCGGTCATGACCGGCAGTGTATCAAAACATGTACAAACATGTACTCTTTTTGCAACTAAGTCCGAATGTGCCGAATGATGAGAGAGCCAACATACCTTGGCAGAAGATGGCTCCAGTTACAGATTGCCCAAGTTGGAGGCAGATTTGGGGGGCTAATCTGCGGTTCTGGCATATGGGTGATCTGGATCTTACCGGACCCAAATAGGGTAAGTGGACAACAGGATGGATTCATCAGGCGTATCGTTGCGGTATCCGTGCAGCAACACGCTGTATACGCCCGGTCCCCACGTCTGTATCAATGAAGTAATATCAACCTGCACATGAAATTCCGCGGTGTCAGTATTCAGAATGTCTGCGACATAGTAGGGTACAACTCGCGATTCCCATATCCGTGACTGGTTCCGAGTTTGTTGAAACAGTCTCTCCAACTCCTGTGAAGTTTCCGGGAATCCGAAGGCCTCACTGGTCTCATAGGGCGTCCGACAGCGTTCGTACTCCATGAGGGTCTGCTCATCTACATAATGAGAGTTGGGATTGGTCGGTGGTGCCAGCACCAGGGCTACCGGGATACCTATCCCGTAACAGGAAGACTGGACAAGCTGCGCTCGGGATAGGGGTTGGGGTAATCGATCCCAATGCAGTCCCAGAGCCGTTTGCAGAGACGTATTGTGCTGTGTGTAGCCCCGCAGGGACAGTATCCCGTTGACGATCTGGGGCTCTAACGTAAATGCAACATAATCCCCTTCAAAGAGTTGCACTACAACCATGAGATGACAGGTATGCACGATACCCAGATGGACGCGGGTGTGATGAGGGGTGAGGATATTGTCCCGATGCCCCGGGCTTGCCATTAGTCCCGTGAAAATGCGGGTCAGCCAATCATCCGTGCTATGACGGACACATTGTTGGTCTGTCAAACGGCCGATGAAGGCCACGTTTTCGGCGCTGTACCCCAAGCCACCAGCCTGAGCATACCGCATGTAGGGTGTGAGGCCCGCCTGATTCCAATGAGAAAGATACTGTGCGTCATGCAGCTCTTGGGCATGAGTTTGGGCGGCGCTGTTAGACCCCATAACGACAGGCATCAGATTATGTTGGAGGCGGGTCGTATTGATCTGGTGCAGGACTTGGGCATACAGCATACTGACGTCAGGTGTAGCTGTGGCGAAATCGGGCTGTAGTGTTGCCGGTGGAGGCGTGGGCGCAACCACCGTGATAGGAGGCACAGGCGTTGGTGTGCTAATGAGTGGAGAGAGAACGGAATCAACGAGCGGTGCGTAGATCCAATACCCCGAATCCAGCTGTAGCCACGTACCCTCGGTATTGCGACCCGTAATGGCTAGACGCGTGCCCTGGAGCGCGGAACCGGCGATCGCGTACTGGGTGCCGGGCCCCGCGCGCAGATTGGCATTCACGTTGGTGAAACCCCATTCCGGTAGCGGAATGGCAGTTATCGTTGGCGACGCCACGGGTGCTGTAGGTACAAGGAAAGTCGTCGGCGTGGGGAGCACTTGGGAGGAGGCCGGCGGGGTGGCTGTACGGGGTCTGCCTCTTTGGAATTGCTCCTGCCAGGTCAAAAACGCGGCGCCCGTCGCATAACTCGCCCGCATGGGATGTAGTATCTCTGCTTCACAGAAGGGCATGGTGGGAAGATACGGCAGTAGGGCCAGTAGACGGGAAAGAGGGATCACGTCAAACAGGGATATTAGTAAAGTGGGATCCACAGGCATACGTAGAGCCCATTCCGGATCTTGGCCCGCCAGATCAACGGTTTCCTGTAGCATGACGTCAGGTTGGAACCATGTGTACTGGCCGTTGAACGCCATGACGATCCAGATATCGCCGGTTGTGCGATGGTGCACTAGCATAAAGGCCGCTTCCATGGTCGGTTCCGGCGCCGTCAGGGGCAGGTGGTGGCAGGTGAGCTGCAGGGCATCGTCCTGCAGGTTTGGGGGCCGTGGGGTGGCCCCTGACATGTAGGTCTGGGATGGCCAGTACAGGAACAGGGTAAAGCCCCCCAGCAACAGGACAACAAGCAAAAAGGGCCAAACACAGCCACATCCGCAACAGGTGCTGCGGGGCCTTGACGGGCGTACAGCGTGACGTGGTGGATATGTCATCCGAGACTATGTAGAAAGCCCCATCCGGCCAGAGCTATGAGTATGACTGTCAGCCAGGCAGGAAGACGCCAGACGGATAGTAAAGCAAAGGCGGCCAGGGCCAGGATGAAATGCCGGGCGGAGACTATCGCCGAAATCCAGATGGGATCGTAAAGTGCGGCCAGCAGAATCCCGGCGACCACCGCATTAATACCGGCCTGGGCTTGTTGGACACGAGCATACTGTTGCAGCCTGTGCCAGAAAGGAATGGTGCCAATCAGCAGGAGGAAGGAAGGCAGATAAATAGCCCCCAAGCAGAGCAAGGCTCCCGACAGACCGTTGGGTGCAGGCTGTGCCACTGTACCTAGGTAGGCCGCCAGGCTGAAGAGAGGGCCGGGTACGGCCTGGGCTGCGCCATAACCACTCAAAAAGAGTGAGTCCGTCACCCAGCCGGGAGCCACTACCATGGACTGCAGCAGAGGCAGCACTACGTGGCCGCCGCCAAATACCAGAGACCCGGCACGCAGGAAACTGTTGAATAGAGCCAGAGCGTGCGATGAACTAGCGGCCACCAGCGGTGGCAGACCAATCAGCAACAGGCCCAAAAGGCCCAAACAAGCCAAGGCTAGGCCCCGGTGGATCGGCAGGACCTGGAACTGGCTGTCGCCGGTGGTGCTGGGATCCGACCTGGGCAGAACTAGTCCCGCCAATCCCCCCGCGAGAATCACGGCCATCGGCATCATGGGCATGGGACTAAGCAGAAGGGCGGCCGCTGCGAGCAGGGCCAGTGTGATCAGGGCCGGAGTAGGGCAGAAACGTTGGCTCATGCTCCAGACGGCCTGGGCCACAATGGCTACCGCCACGATTTTCAGGCCATCCAGCAGACCGGAGGGTATGCGTTCCTGCAAAGCTGCCACGCCAAGGCCCAAAGCCACCAGCAGGGCGGCCGAGGGCAACGTGAAACCTAGCCAGGCCGCGAGACCGCCCGGCAGACCGCCACGTTTCAGTCCCAGACCAATGGCCACCTGGCTTGAGGCCGGGCCGGGCAGGAATTGGCAGAGACTTATAAGAGCCGCATAATCCTGCTCGGACACCCAGCGCCGGTGGACTACGAAGGCATGGCGAAAATAGCCTAGATGCGCTATGGGTCCACCAAAGGACGTCAATCCTAATTGCAGGAAGATCCGGAAAATCCGTAGAAACGAATCCTTCGGAACAGGTTGGGTGAGCGGAGGTAATGACACGATGAAACAGTCAGGCCATACGGTAGGGTATGGATTCTGGGCGTGGACGGGCCTGCCTGATACCCCACGCTTGGCTAGCGGCGTCCTGTGTTGCGGTGGAACTGGACAAGCACGATGCTAAAAGGTCCGGGATGCTGTGTGCCGGCGGGCGTCAGCCCATCAGTAATAAAATAGTTGCGGGGTACCGGGATCCACAGCAAAAGCTAGTGCGTCAAAATTCTGCTGTATGAGGCGAAAGCGTACCTCCGCGTGGCCCGGATCGTCCCACAGATTGCAGAATTCATGCGGATCCTGGGCTAGATCGAAAAGCTCGCCCAGCCCTAGACCGTGGTAAGACACCTGTTTGTAGTGGCGGGTCCGCAGCATGGTGGCGTACATACCTAGGAAATTGTCGCGGTGGGGTGCGTTCGGGTTTAAGGCACTGTAATACTCCGCGCGCACAAAGTCCCGATGACTGTGCGGATCCGTTGCCCCTTGGAGTAGGGAGACTAGGCTGCGTCCCTGCATGGTGTCGGGGATGGGCACGTCCGCATATTCCAGCAGTGTGGGGGCCAAATCAAGCAACTCCACAAGCGCTTCACTGACGACTCCCGACTGAATGTGCCCGGGCCAGGACAGAATAAGGGGCACCCGCACCAGCCCCTCGTAGAAGCGGCATCCTTTCAAGACCAGGCCGTGGTCTCCCAGCATTTCCCCATGGTCCGAGGTGAAGATAACCAGCGTATTCTCACGTTGTCCCGTATCTTCCAGAACCTTCAGCATGCGTCCCACATTGTGGTCGATCAACTCAATCATAGCGTAGTAGGCGGCCTGCAGCTCGTGGGCCGCACATGCATCCGGGCGCTTAGCTTCCGTCTGGAAATCAACCGCTTTGAGGGCAGCCTGGGCCTCTAGATCGCTTGCCTGGAAATAGGGGCCCGGCAGGGCATCCGCATCGTAGCGTGCGCGGTAGTCCGCGGGCGGATCAAAAGGGGCGTGCGGATCGAAGATGTTGACACTCATCAGCCAAGGACCCGATCGTGCTTCCTGCATGAAAGCAATCGCCCGGTCCGCACAAAAAGTCGTTTGATGTAGCTCTGCCGGTATGGGCTCCGCGGCCGCGTGCAGGGCACCCAGATCCGCGCCCTGCGCAGCTACCCAGAGTCGATACGCATGATGGTCACCCCATTCGTCCCGGGGCGAGTGGCTCCAGTGAAACACGCGGTAGCCATCGTCCCGGGCCCGGGGTTCCGTACGCCGGTAGGCACCGGCGAGATGCAGCTTACCCGCTAGGCCGCAGTCATAGCCTGCCTGATCCCGCAGGATCTTGGTGATCAGTGGGGCTCCTTCGGCCCATACATCGTTGCCGTTGCGACAGCCGTGTACGGTACTAGGATAGAGGCCCGTGAGAAAGCTGGAACGGCTAGGAGTACAGATCGGGCTTTGGCAAAACGCTAGGTTGAAGGCCGTGCCTGACGCACACAGCCGATCAAGATGAGGCGTGCGCACATGGGGATTGCCTAGGGCGCCAATAGTGTCCCAGCGCTGCTGGTCCGAACAAATCCAGAGAATGTTAGGTCTTGTCATGACTTGTGCCGGATGCATGTAGAGGTCTACGGATCGAGATCCGAGCTTACGGCGATTTTGACCACGGTGTCACCTTCTAGGCGGTAATCGCCGTTCAGGGCCAGAAAGCCGTCCCTGAGCTGTTCCAGCGGGAGTACGTGGCTGACCATAGCTGCGTAAGGGAACTCCAATTTTTCCAGAATAGGCATGGCGCGCACGAAATGATCATCGTCGCTGCCCCATATCGCTTCCAGACGGCAGTTGCGCACCATCAGGGAGCGGTTGATGTTGAAATCCAGCGAGCCCATATCCACGAAATGGCCTACTTCAATGAAAGTACCGCTGTGGCGTAGATAGCCTAAACCTTCCGGGGTTGCCGGCAGGAAGCCGGCGCATTCGAAAACTCGATCGGCTCCGCGCCGGCCCGGTGTGGCGTCCCGTACCAGTTCGGTCCGTGCCGCCGGTGAGCGCACCTCTTCAATATCAATGACCACGTCTGCTCCGAAGCGTCGGGCCAGTTCCAAACGGGCGGCGGGTCCCCCGACCACAATGATCCGACCCGCACCGCTGACCTTGGCACAGATGGTGGTGACGAGACCAATGGCACCGGATCCCTGTACCACTACCGTATCGCCGAACTGGATCCGGCTCCGCATAACGGCGTGGACCCCTACCGTGAACGGCTCGGTCAGGACGGCTACCTCGGGCGGTAGATCCGTCTTGATAACGCAGGTTCCCCGTTTGCCCAGGTAAATGTAGTCCGCAAAACCACCCACGAAATGAGGCACTTCGTCCGGTGCGTAGTAAAACCCGTAGGCTCCTTCGCCCTGGCTCGTACCCGGCCGAAAAATGACCCGATCCCCTTCGCGGAGCCGATTCCCCACGAAATCCGTGCGTACGTCACGGCCTAGGGCGGTGATAATACCGACGTTTTCGTGACCTAGCACGATCTCCCGGTCAAATCCGTTCTGCCACATGTGCAGATCGGTGCCGCAGATCCCGGCCAATTCCTGTTTGAGGACCAGGGCATGCGGTTCCGGGGCCGGCACGTCATATTCGCGGATGGCGAAATCCTGATCCTTGGCAACGACTACTCTTCCACTGGGCATGGAGTTCCTCTCTCGGTTGCGTTTGACGGCTTGAGGGGCTTGTCAGGTGACAGCATCCACATCACTGGCTAGTGCGATCTTGATCGTGTCGGTACCGTCTAGATGATACGCCCCGTCCAGGGCCTTGAACCCATCCTGCACCCGTTCTAGGGGCAGGATATGACTGACCATGGAACCTATGGGCTCGGTCAGTTGTTCCAGCAGGGCCATGCCCCGCGCCAGGTGGTGGAAACGGCTGCCCCAAATCCCTTCCATCCGGATGTTAGGCAGCAGAATGTGGCGGGCCGGATTGATGGCTACGGTGCCCATGTCCACGAAATGACCACACTCCACAAAGGTACCGTCCTGGTGCACATAGGTCAGGCCTTCCGGGAATGCGGGCAGCAAGCCGACACATTCAAACACCACATCGGCACCTGCGCCCCGCGTGCTGTCCATGACCCGCTGTGTGCGCGCCTCCGGATCCGGGTACTCGGCGATATCAATCGTCACATGAGCGCCCAGTTGCCGGGCCAGCTCCAAGCGTCCTGTGGGACCACCAATAACGATGATCCGGGCCGCGCCGCTGAACTTGGCACAGAGCATGACCATAAGGCCAATAGGTCCGGAGCCCTGTACTAAGACTGTGTCTCCCAGCTGCACTTGGGCACGCATAACGGCATGAACCCCAATGGCAAAGGGTTCGGCCAGCACCGCCGTGCGGGCCGGTGCGGTGGTGCGGATGACACAGAGTTCCGGATCACTCAGACAAATGTAGTCGGCGAAACCGCCGGAGAAGGGGGACTCCGGCCCCCGGTAGCCAAAGGCAGTCCCGGAATTACGAGGATGATAGACAACCCGATCCCCTTCTCGTAGAGGGGCTCCCAGAAAGTCGTGAGTTAGATCCCGACCCAGCGCTGTGATTATGCCGACGCTCTCATGCCCTAACAAGGTGGGTGTCGGCAGATGCTGTTGCCAATTGTGCAGATCGGTCCCGCAGATCCCGGCCAACTCCTGTTTGAGTACCAGGCCGGCCGGATCAGGATCGGGCACGGCCATCTCTTGCATCGTGAAATCTTGACCCAGAGTTACCACGGCACGGGCCGTCAAGGACATCGTTGTCCACCCTTTAGCTGTTGGTTAGTAGTTGGCCGCATGGCGGCAGCCCCGCGGCGGTCTTTACCGTTCATCACCGTCGCCTCCAATTTTACCCCGGCGCTGGCGTGACAAGACTTTGACTACGTTGGCCTCGGCTACGTCAGCCAGGTTCAGGTCCAGTTGGGTGCAGATCTGGGTCAGATACCAGAGGATATCGCCCAGTTCGCTCTGCAAGGCGGCCCGATCCGCATCCGAAATCCGGCCCTGTTTATCCCGAAAGATTTTTTTCACCTTGCCGGCCAACTCGCCGGCCTCATTGGTCAGGCCTAGTGTGGGATACACAATGGGATGATTGGTGTGGATAACATCCCAGGTCCGGGCCGATTCCCGTTGGTACCAAGCAAAATCAACCTGATCCGGAACAGATGGTGGCGACTGAGATGACATGGATATGATCAGCGTGTACGCAATGTAGCAAGAGGTCTAAGGTCTGATACCCAAGCGGAGCCCTGACAACGCTACCCACACCGCCTTAGAGCAGGCATGCAGGACGTAAAACGGATTTCGCATCGCATGGTTGTGTGGAGTCTGTATCTAACCGCCAAGCAGCGGTTGACAACAGGCACGAAGACCCTATACAAAACTTAATTGTACAGATCGGGTCGGATTCAGACGAATGTAGACTGCCGGGTATCTGCGTACGTATCTATTTGGCCGTTTCACGTCATATCCCTGAATTGCGTGTTATACAAGTCGGCGTACAGCTTCCCCTGGACCATCAGTTCGTCATGGGAACCGCGTTCCACAATGCGTCCGTGATCCATGACGAGGACGATATCCGCGTTCCGGATTGTGCTTAGGCGATGGGCAATGACTAGGCTGGTGCGATCCTGCAGGAGCTGCTGCATTACCTGCTGGATAGTGGCTTCCGTCCGGGTGTCCACACTGGCTGTGGCTTCATCTAGCACCAGAATGCGTGGATTGGCCAACAACGCCCGGGCGAAACTCAACAGCTGGCGCTGGCCTTGCGACAGCAGACTTCCCCGCTCACCCAGAGGCGTATCGTAGCTCTGGGGCATCGCCAGAATGAAGTCTTCGGCTTCCACGAGCCGAGCGGCCGCATGCACCTCGTCGTCCGTGGCCTCTAAGTTACCGTAGCGAATGTTCTCCCGCACCGTGTCGGCAAACAGAAAGTTGTCCTGCAGCACTACGCCGATTTGCTGGCGCAGGCTGTCCTGGGTCACTTGTCTGACATCCTGTCCGTCGATCAGGACCTGCCCCGTATTCACGTCATAGAACCGCCCCAGCAAATTGATGATGGAAGTCTTACCGGCCCCTGTGGGGCCCACAATAGCGCAAGTCTGGCCCGGCTGCACCTCAAAGCTTATATCATGCAGGATGGGTTCATCCGGATTGTAGCTGAAAGACACGTTCCGAAAGGCAATATGCCCTCGAATGGGTGCTATGGGCTGGGCTTGAGGGTGATCCTGCAGATCGATCTCCTCGTCCAGCAGGGCAAATATGCGTTCCGCACCGGCCAGGGCTCCCTGCATCAGGGACCATTGCTGGGAGATTTCCTGCAGGGGAAAGAAAAAGCGGCGGACGTATTCCAGAAAACTGATCAGCGTGCCGAGGGAAGTCTGACCCTGTAGCACGAGCCAACCACCCAGGCCCAGCAATAGGGCGGTGGTTAGGGCATTCACGGATTCGATGGCGGGGGCAAAAGCGGCCGAAATACTGACCGCCGACACGTTGGCGTCCCGGTTGGCCCGGTTCAGCTGGACAAAACGCTTACGGTTGGCTTCGTTGCGATTGAAGGCCTGGATGACCTTGACACCGGATATGCCTTCCTCCAGCTCGGCGGAGACGTCACCTAACGACTCTCGGCTCCGGCGATAGGCGAGCCGGGCCATCGCGGCCAGGCGGGCGGAAATGAGCAGAATGACGGGCACGGCCGCCAGAATGACGAGGCTGAGCCGCCAGTCCAGGAAAGCTATGACGCACACGATAGCCAGCATACGCACAATACCACCGACCAGCTGCGCGAAGCCCTGGCTCAGAAAATTATTCAGGACATCCACATCATTAATGAGCTTGCTCATCAAATCACCGGCTTCATGCCGATCAAAGTAGGCCAGGGAAAGGTGCTGGATTTGGGTGAAGATCCGCTGCCGCAGCCAGGCCATCAGCTTACCGCTCAACAGGCCCATGAAATAGAACTGATAGCGAAAGCCCAGATACTGCATGAGATAATTCAGTAGCAGGATGCCCAGGGGGAGCCACATCCCGTCCACCCGGGCATCGGGTACCAGAATGCGATGGTCAATAATCCAGCCGATCAGACCAGGGCCGAAAGACATAGATAGGGTGGCCATGAGCATGGTGACTATCACCAGGGCCAAATCGCGCCGGTAGTCCAACATCAGGCGCATGATCCGGATACTGGTGTCCCAAACCGACACGGCCCTGCCCTGCTCCATCTGGGCGGCCATCTGGAAACTGGATGTGGCCCGACTCATGAGGCATGGCCCCCGGTCGTAGTTTGGGTAACGGTCCGCAAGGAACGGGTGTCTTGCGTCTCGTCTCCCGTGGGATCCGCTACGGGAATGAAGTGCGGTGTTTCGGTCTTGAACTGCGAATGCACGATTTCCGCGTATAGGGCGCTATCGCGCATCAATTCCGCGTGGGTGCCCATGTCCGCGATCCGACCGTGCTCCAGGAGCAGTACCTGGTCCGCTTCCCGCACCGTGGCGATCCGCTGGGCGATGACAAAGGCGGTGCGGCCCTGCATCAGGGCCTTAAGCGCTTCCAAGATATGGTGTTCCGTTTCCGCATCAACGGCACTGGTACTGTCATCCAGGATGAGAATGCGGGGATCGAGCAGCAAGGCGCGGGCGATGGCAATCCTTTGGCGCTGGCCGCCACTGAGCCCTACACCTCTCTCCCCCACGGGCGTTTCGTACGCGGCGGGCAATTCCATGATGAAGTCATGGGCCGCGGCCGCTTGCGCTGCCGCCTGAATTGCTTCCAGCGCAGCGGTGGGTCGACCGTACGCAATGTTTTCCCGGATGGTACCCGTGAACAGAATGGCTTCCTGTAGCACAATCCCGATCTGAGACCGGAGCGAATCCAGAGTCACCTGGCGTACATCACGGCCATCTATCGTGACGCGCCCCCCGGTTACATCGTAGAAACGGGGTAGTAGATTGATGATGGAGCTCTTGCCCGATCCCGTACGGCCCATGATGGCAATCGTCTGACCGGGACGCGCCGTGAAGGTGATGCCTTTGAGCACGTCTTCCTCCTGGCCGGCGTAGCGGAAGTAGACATCCTGGAAATGAACGCGGCCTACCACGGTGTCCAAGGGTAGGGCATCCGAGGCATCGTGCAGCTCCGAGGGTGTGTCCAGCACTTCAAAAATCCGCTCCGCGCTTACCAAGGCGCGCACCATCATGCCCGATAGGAAGCCGATGGTCATCAGAGGCTGCACCAGGAAAATCAGATAACTGATGAAAGCCGTCAGCGTACCGATGGTGAGTTGATCCAGAATGACCAGACGGCCCCCAAAACCCAGGACAAGCAGCAGCTGGATATTGGAGAGCAGAAAGGTGGCCGGGAACATGCGCGAGATGCGGTTGATGAAGTCCAGGGTGTACAGGCGGTAGTGCTCGTTTTCAACGGCGAAGCGTTCGATCTCAAAGCGGGACCGAGCAAAAGCCTTGACGACTCGAATTCCCGCGAGGTTCTCCTGCAGGCGCGCGTTGAGTTTTTCCATCGTGCCCTGGATTTCCCCGAACAGGGGTCGGATCGCACGCATGAATAGACCCAGCAGCAGCATGTTGAGGGGAATAATTAAAAATATGATAGTGGCCAGGCGTACATTCATGAAGGCCAGCGCAAGCAGGGCCCCCAGAAACATGAAGGCGGACGTAATCATCTGGAACAGACCCTGCCCCATGAACTGGCGGACCAACTCAACGTCGTTGGTGGCCCGGGTCATAAGCTGCCCGGTCTGGGCCTGATCGTGATAACTGAAGCTCAGGCTCTGGACTTTGGTGTAGATCCGGTTACGCAGATCGAAAGCGATACTCTGGCTGGTCTTCTCGCTGAGGTAGTTCTGCAGAAAATTGAACAGGCCTCGGCCCACGGCTAAACCGGATAGGATCAGCGTACTGGTCACGATGAGGGACCAATCAAAGTTCTGGCTGCGTCCCTGCTGCAGCTCTGCTTCAATACCGTCAATAACCTGTCGGATCACCACAGGGGAGGCCAGGTTGGCTCCAATCATCAGAATGAGACTGACGAAGGCACCCGCCGCGTTGCCCCAATAAGGGGTCAAGAGTGCCAGTACCCGCCTAATCAGATGCAGAGAAGAGCCGCGGGGTGCATGGTCGGACCGGTTCGCCGGGGCAGTAGCGCGCATCAGGGATGTAGAGGAACCGGGAAACAGACACAAGACTCAAGCTTGGCTAAAGTCTAGCACGTGCTCTCTACAAGAGATCAATGAATACACGCGGTGACAGTGTGTCTCTGACGAGTGTCCGGGCTCATGGATATCCGGTTACGTCCCGATAAAACAATACGGTAGGACGGATCCTCCACTACGTCATGTGGCGGACTCGGTGTCTAGATAAGGTAACAGGCCTGAAATGACGGGAAGCCTGGTAGGGTCAAAGTCTGTGCCGGGGGCCTAATATCTCAGGTTGGCACCGCACAGTCCAGAGATCATGGTACGATGAGAATCAACATCATGGGGCTGGACAGGGGCGCGCTGCACAGAATCCCGGACAGCTGTCTGGGCTGCCACCGGTTTACCCTCATAGTGCCGTCTTGCCCGGGATGGGCGTCCAGACGGTACCCCTGACGTTCGTTTGCATATAGGGACAAGGAAACTTTCTGCCATGACTCCATCTTCAACGCTGGCACGGGCTCAGCAGGCACTGGATGAGGCGCGTCCAAGAGGCCAGGCTGATCCCTCGCGGCCACAATTTCATTTCACACCGCCTGCCATGTGGATGAACGATCCCAATGGCACCATCCACTACCGGGGCTGGTATCATCTGTTCTACCAACTGCAGCCGTTCCACGATCGGCCGCCGCCGGACGACGATATGTACTGGGGGCATGCGCGCAGCCGCGATCTCGTACATTGGGAACACCTGCCCGTAGCGCTAGCTCCGGCGCAGGAACAGGGCGAAGGCGGCTGTTGGTCGGGGAGTGCGACGGTAGACGGGGACGGCAATCTGGTCCTCATTTATACCAGTGTGCCGGTGACCGAGCCGGACCGGCAGCCGCCTTTTGCCCAATGGGGTGCGGTAAGTCAGGATGGCGGTCTGACGTTCACCCGGCACAAGGCAAATCCCCTGTTGTGGCTGGATGACAGGTTGCATCTGCCGGGAGGCCCGCAGACACTCTTTGACTGGCGTGATCCCTTCGTGTTTGACTACCGGGATCGTCGATTCATGGTCGTGGGCAATGCCGGCTCTGAGGCTGGCACACCCCTGTTTGAGGCTATTACGGACGATTTGGGACAATGGGTGTACAGGGGCAAACTCTGTGATATCAGTGCGGAGTGTCCCAATTTCTTTCCTCTACAGGATCGTTTCGTATACCTGCTGTCACCCTTTGGTGATGTGGAGTATCGCATTGGCACGTTCGATCTAGCCGATTATCGGTTCAACATTGAGGCAGCCGGTCTCGTGGAAGCCAGCGGCGGCTACGCTCAGGGCTTCTACGCGAGCAATGTCCTTTGGGCCCCGGATGGACGCTGTATCCTTGTAGGTTGGCTGGGGGGTTTTGCATCGGGACATGGTTGGAACGGCTGCCTCACGCTGCCCCGCGTGCTGTCCATCACCGAGGATCTTGCGTTGCGGCAACATCCCGTCCGCGAACTCACGCAATTGCGGATACGGGAAATCCAGGTGCCGGGCTTCATCCTGAACGAAGCCCGGCAAGTACTGACGGATGTAGTGGGTGATCAGCTGGAAATCAAGGCCCGCCTTAGGCGTCTTGGCGCGGAGGAATTTGGCCTAAATCTGCGCTGTGAACCGGATGGTACCTCCGGGGTATCCATTCATGTAAGCCCCCAGGGCTTGCAAGTAGCAGGACAGGCCGTTGATCTGCCGCGCGACGATGTGCTGGATCTACACGTGTTTCTGGACCGTTCCGTGCTGGAAGTCTTTATCAACGACGGCCAGGCCTGTGTCAGCCGTGTCATCAATCAGAGTCTATTTGGTCAGCACCTCATGGTGTGGAGCAAGGGCGGCATGGTAGCTGTGGAAGCGATGACCGCCTGGCCGCTCAGGGCTATAGGGTGAAAGAAATCTGTGGCGGCAGGGCCAGGTCTGGCGCCCACGGTTTAGAGAGAGCACGGAATGCATAGTAAGCCACTTCACTTTCCGCACCAAGACCCATGTTATCAAGGAAATCTTGGATCCCGGTATGGCCTATATACCTAGCCTCCATAGCCCACCAGATGCGTGTTGGGACAGAGCGTGATGTTGACGCTTCAAAACCACCCAAAGTGCACAATAACCCATACTTTTTATCCTGACCCTGCCATACGTAATAACAACTGCAGCAATCGGAAAATCCTATTGAGGGAGCCATGGTAGATACAGCCATGACTGACTGGCAGTAGTCCAAATCAGTTTGTACTAGGGCCGACTGGCATTGGATCTGCGGGCTGGACTGGGGAGTGCCACGACTGCCAAAGAGGGTCTGCCGCCACAGGCTTTGGCCATGCTTCTCCCGCTACTCCATGTAGGCAAAACACCCAGGAAAGTTGTAATACACTGCCTGCCCGGCTGCTAGGCTAGGATCGCCTAAGCGCCTTATACCCTCAGAAATAATTGGACAAGATCCGCAAATAGGGTAGAGTAGGAACATAAAATAATAAGAGCGCCCAGTGTGCTACCACTGGACGCTCAACCAGACACAGGAGTCCTGTTCCCATGTCGGCTTATCCTTATCGTACCACAATTACGTTAACTCCGGAATGGCGAGACTATTTTGCGTCTTGGCCAGCCCTGACCGTAAGTGCAGATGCCTATGCCTATCTGAGGCAGATAGCACCCTGTCTTGTCGTGAGGCAAATGACGGAATTGCCAGTCCACCATCCCGATTACGGAGATGAACCATGTGGCCGGATCCGGCACGCCGGTTTTTACTGTCGGTCAACACGGAACGACCCCAACCCTTCTTACATCTGGATCGCTCCCCGCCTTGAGGGTTGGGAGTCCGTGTATGTTTTGGCCCACGAATTGGGACACGCATTGGATCATGCCCGACAGCACCCCTTGCGAACCCATATGGCCCCGCGGCGGAACAACATCCGCTACCGGGTGGAATTGGCCGCCGTGTGTTTTGCCCATGCCCTCTGTTTCCATTATGGCTGGCAGCACAAGGAGGGGGTGTGGAAATGGTTGAAATCCGATATGCGGTATGTGGGCCGTTATACCAACTCCTGGGACTATCCATCGGTAGCAGACTTGGTAGAAGGGGAATCCAACCCTGATACCTTGCCTGGTCAACAATTGCCGCTGTTATAAGGACAAAACCGTGTGAGTAGTCCGGCCCAGTCGTGGTCGTGCAGGATGCCTCGCCCTAACCTATTCTATGATCCATCTAGCCTTGTCTATATCAAGTGGGCTATAGGCGCGCACAGGTCATCTGTCGCAACTAGGTCCGTTACGACAGACGAGCAGACACAATGCCGTTTCCGGGCGTGGTGGGCTGTCTTCCATTTGGTTGCGATCATCGGCTCGGTTCTGGTCTTGACGATTAGATCGCAAACCGTAAAGTCGTCTTCAGCAGCCATGCACATGAAATCGCAATGTGGCCACTTGGAGCTGTGACAGTTCACCATGTCCGTAATCTTTGCTAGCAGCAAACCGCGTGGTTTCAATACCCGTGGCGCCTGGGTCAGAAAGGGCAGATAGAGGTAGCTGAGACTCCGGTTCTGCTCTTTCCCGCACGCGACCGTAGCCCCGAAATCCTCATCAAGCCGTTTACGGCTCTTGTCACGTCCCTGCAGGCCGATATGCGGCGGGTCGTACACGACTGCCCCAAAAGCAGAGGCCGAAACGCCCGTCATTTCCCGGTTGTCGCTCACAATCATCGGCTTGCACTACGGGGTTATATCCATGGAGACCACATGGCGGGTTGAGTTCTTCCCAAAGTGTCCCCTGTTGTACATGGAATCCAGGATAGGTTCCAGTGGGATCGATGCATAGAACGTCAGCATCCGTTCTAGTAACTCCCCGTCGTTTCCCCTCCCATATGCTGCTGAGGGGGCGTAGGTGATACGTGTTCCTTGTGCTCACCTGTATTGTGCGCATTGCGCGATGTTTCCTTTGTGCTATCTGTTTTCGCTACCGCTGCCCCTTGCGACTAGCCTGCCTACTAGTGCCCCGTGTTGATCTAGATTTTCTCCTTTTGAGGGTACTTTATTACTGCTCTATACAGGGGTATAACACACGACCGCAGACACTAAGGAACGTTATGCAGCTGTCGGATGGATAAGGTCATCAAACTTGCGGACCACGATGGTCCGCAAGTTACGGACGTGTGCTGATGCGCAGGCTCGTGCATACCAACGGCGTTACCAAGCATTAGCCTGTACTGACCTTATCCTCCAAGCGAGGGTAGACGATACGTACAATGCGCGCCGGCACCAGTCCGTTTCCCACCGCCCCCACCGCCGCTCCGGGCCTTTGCATGCTTAAGTGGTTGGTCCAAGAAGCCCAGGCACGCCTCCAGAC
The DNA here is from genome assembly GCA_965116185.1 of Caldilineaceae bacterium. Classification (GTDB taxonomy): domain Bacteria; phylum Chloroflexota; class Anaerolineae; order Caldilineales; family Caldilineaceae; genus Bin34. The sequence goes on along the minus strand of OZ220492.1, from coordinate 2,912,314 downwards.
CCATACCTAGCGTGACATGTACGAGGAACTTGGGATTGTGATATGGATGATGTCGGACAGGGCCTAGCTGGACAGTAGTATGTCTGAGAAGGTGACTATCCCCGCGTGTCCCTTCAGTGCGTGGTGCATTGGTGCAGTGAGCCATATGGACAATGATTTTTTGTCAACGCATGGCCGGTATGTTCTGGGCAACGCCGGCAGATCTTCTTCCATCAGTTGGTATACATGATCAGCAATCGCGGGAAGAGGTGCCATAATCCATTCTCTTGTTGCAAACTTATTGCACTAGAGGCGATACCACGCATGCATGGTGACGATACGGGTTGTTGAGCGTGAGCATCGCAGCGGCCGCGATCGCCATGCCAAGCTTTACTATGGACCAACCGTACAGGTCTAGTCCGCGGCCTTGTTCGTGACGCAGTGGGGTTTGGCGGGTCCAGTCCGGTACACTACCGTGCTACCACTATCCTGAGAAGAAGGGATTGAGACTGGACGGTAGAAAACGATCGGTGCCTATCAGGCCTGCCAGCGCAGAGAGCGCCGCTTGGTGTGATGGCAGGCCATAAGAAGAGGTGGGACCTAGCAGGGGCAGGTTCCATGGCCAGACTAGCGGAGAAAGAGAATGACTAGACCCCCTATCAGGGAAATGAGCAGCGAGGCCGCCAGTAATAGAGTCATCCAGCGGATCAGTTCCCTTTTCAGCTGATCCAGATCAGTTTTGGTAGCCAATTGGGTCCAATCGGGAATGTGGGATGCGATGACTTCCGCCCGATCTCGATCCATGCCCGCCTCTCGTAAATCCTGCAAGGCCCGCTTGTTGATCATCTCTATACTCATTCCCTCCTTAGTGAGAGGATCGGAGCACCCGGGGCCGTCCCGCTTTGGATTGGCTGCAACCCAGATGCCCTTATGGCTCATCTACCGGTCCGGAGAACCCCGACAGGACTATACCGGATAAGGGAGTTCTCCTACAGCCTCACGGTGAGGGAGAAAGAAGGGCCTGCCCCGTCAGGGCCCACGGACAGACTAGAGTAGGAGAAAATGGTTGAGCACCTCGCCCGCTAGGGTAAGGAGCACGGAGATGACCAAAAGTAGGATTATCCACCTTATGAGCCGCTTTTCCATGCGGCCTAACTCTAATCGGAGCATATGGATGTCATCCTTCATGGATGTACGCAGTGCACCGATATCATTCTTCAACTCCAACCGCAGTGCATTGATGTCATTCCTCAACGCCAACTGCGACGCACTGATATCATCCTTCGTGGCGAACTGGTTCCCACTCGTTGCGTGCGCGGATATCACAGCGATCTGCCCTTCCGGGACATCAGCATTCCGGAGCTTCTGAGAGGCGTCCCTGTCAATCAAATTCAATGTCTGAAGCATAACCGTTGCCTCCTTAGCGGGAGGATCGGAGGTAGCCCACGTCGCACGATCCTCATCGGGACAACGTAGACACACCCGCAGGGTACGTCTATCACCGGGCTCCGCAGGTACATTGCGCTTAGTACGGTCATTATAGCACTGAACGGTGCCCGGGGGGCTGTTGGAGGCAAAAGATTGGCGACCTGTCCCGCCCACATGCAAAGCTCTGGACTCACCATACGCGGTACTCGTATCGGATCTAGGCGGCCTTGTACTTGATCTAGTACAGCCGCCATCTAATACCGAGAGCCCTTAATGGTCACACCCACAATTCCCCCTCACGGAGACAACCATTGGTCACTTACCACCATGCATAGTCAGCCTGATCCAGCCACTCATTGTCATGCATCCGGATTAGTTCGCACCGGAACGATGGGATCCAATCTTCAATGGTGGGTATCCGGTACTGATAGAGCAATTGTGTATGTTGTTCCCTTCATGCTGCCTGACCTCACTGATTGCCCCGGTGGCTGACGGCCATATATGCCCAAGATATCCTGGCATGCTTCCAGTCTCGTACCTATTTGATGTGTACTAAGACCCGGGGATGCTGACATGGACTGCCGGACAGGAGCTAACGGGACGGGGTGGCTGAGAAGAAAGCGTTTCCCTCACATGCGGGGAAATCCGTTTGCCATGTCTGTAAGTCAAGTCTAGTTGTATCGAGTCTATCTCCGCGTGTCCGGGGGAACCTCAATGCCATTGCTGCTGGTACCGATTGTGCCCAATTGCTAGTTCACGGCGTGGGGCCGCCCCACACCTACGGAATACTGCTGCCCCGACACCCCGCGGGTACGTACGTTGAACTCGCAACTTCAACGTATGTTCAAGCCGTTCTGGATACCGGTCGTTAGCAATCGTTCCAATCCATCGGGGTCAGACCACCGGGCGATTTGGGAATGTTCTTCCACCAATCGGAAATCCTCTGGCCGCCATACGTCCACGGTATCATCAAATAGCGATACAAGCACCAGCTTGGATTGAGTTGTCTTAAGATGGCTCAAATCAACACACCCTGTGACAACGTGCTCGGTGATACGACGCACAGTTCCGCGTGACCCGGTGCTCAACAGAAAGACCAGGGCAGTCCGGTCATCGGCCTGCGTTTCAAAATTTATGGTCCAGTCCCGGGTGGAACGTCCTTGTTTCGACACGTTACGCTGGAATGGAATCCCTTTTGTGCCCAGCCATTCGTCCACCTCGTCCGCCGTAGTTTGCCAGGTTAGGCTTCGCAATGTGAACCATAAGTCGGAAATCCGTACGGCTGCTTGGGCGATGCGAATCACTGCCTCCTCCAACGTATCACCCGTTACCGCTCGCAACACTAGTTGGTCATGGACAAGCTCAATACGGAGCGTCTGGCATACATCCCGAATCAACCATTCCTGACGACCCGAGCGCCGCTGGCTGATTGACTGCAGCCACAGCCAGCCCAGTGCGTCACCAAAATCGGTGACAGTATAATTGTTACCGCGTTCCAAGACGAACACGTCTACCACTCCACCATCCGGGTACAACATGGGTGTACGCACCCGCGCCCCTTCGGAGGGTGCGGGCGAGCAGGTGAACAGAGACGGCAATGTCTGCTCTACTGAAGTGCAAAGCGCGTTGATGTTCATAGTAACAACGTCCTCTGGACAGCTCCCGGATCGTGCAGGATTCCCGCGTGCCTTAGGTTTAATCTCAGCGCAGAATTGGTGCCATACCGCTACCGGACGATACCATGGCTCGGTAATATCGTCGGGCACGTAGGCCCATTTGGCGCGAACCGGGGACCCAGTAGTTTTTGTGTTTCTTGCCCACTAATTCGCCATCTGGATTGCAGTGGTCTGATCCTAAATCCAGGCCGTGGATTCGGTCCGCAACTCCGCGGTGGATGAGCGCGTACGACAGCTTGCCAGCATCGGCAGCATTATACCAGCCCTTGATCAACAGAGGATAACCCACTCCTGAATCAACATCCGTCCGGAATGCCCGTATTGCGGTGTTCTGCCTGCCCATGTGATATCGCCAGCGATACACTTGGTAGTATCGTTGATAATGGTATCGTATTCCTGCTTGCTCAGCGTCACGACTCTCACACCGACACCTGCAACTCTCCAGGCACCCGCCGTGCCTTAGGCTGTAATTCCGTTTCGCAAGACTCGCGATAAAGCAGATGCCATCCTGGGGGTCTAGGAAATCTAGTAGACTTGTATTACCAGGGTGCATGAATGCGGCCATACGGCATAGAGATCAGGGTTGGGAGCTAGGGCTCTATTCAGCAGCGGCTCCCAATATTGTGATATGCCAAGCTCCTTCCCCTTCCACATTGAGGGCATATTCACCAACTGGGAAGTTGTGATCCTGGAATTCTCTCTGATCGTCATAGAAAGCCAGAACCTTGCCCCTTACTGCTACAGGCGGGTCATTAAACTCGCAATAGGACATAAGTGTGGTTTTGGCAGCGCCCCCTTGGTGGGCTAATGTGACTTCCTGGCTACACTCAGGGTTAGCAAATTCTATTATGAAAATTCTATTATGAATATACGAATTCCAGGTTCAGAAAAGGTAACGATGCCACTCCAGTGGCCTACCCCTTCCCGCACATAGTCTCCTAAATCAGCATCGTAGTTTACGGAGAAGGGGCGAACATCCGCTACCGCAATCTTGTCTTCAATGGCCTCTATACGCATTTCAAGTGAAGCTATCCATTCACTCAAGTGCTCATCAGCCCATACGTTTACCGGCGCAAACCATAAGACTGTTCCAGACAGAGGGCAACTGCTAGCCCATAAATCAGTTGGCACATTTAGCCACTTGGGTAGCCTTATCTTGTATGAAGAGACAGCACTATGCCAAGAAAAGAGTTCTGGCACCCTCGCCTGTGTGGAGCGCGTTTTGAGGATGGCACGATTCCCCTACAAGTCCTGTCAGACTTGACCGCATTGCGGGAAATGGTGATTGATGTAGCTGAATGGTGCTACCTATCAGAGAATCCGAGCCGCCAAAGAGTGTCACGGGGGATCGCTGATAAGATCGACCTAAAGCTAGCCGGTGATGGTAGTGTGGTACCAATCATAGATATCACCACAACAGAGTTAACATTGCTGGATCTAGAATTTTCACATCGTAAGTTCCTGGATCAGACCAAAGAAGACTACATCGCCACAGCTATCGCTACCGCCTTGTAAAATGGCCATGTTCCGGCCAATATGGCGCTGCCTGACCGATTCCTGGCGCACTTTAACCGGATTGAACGGAGCCTGAGAGATGACGCAATCCTGGAATTTGCCTAGGTCCGATAACTTGCCTCCAGCCCAATTAACCAAAGAAACGCGTCAACGACTGTTGCAACGTTCTGCTGTAGTGGAGTTTACACAGGAAGTAACCCTGCGTGGCACAGTCCCGGAAGTTGACCAAGCACAAATGACCTTTGAGCTGCAGCAAGTACATGGTGGAAGGGTAACTGGACCTATGCCGGAACAACACCGTGAAGCCATTATGGAAGCATTTGAAAGATTATCGGAACAACGTCAGAATTTTGGTGCAAGGCATTGGCCTCTACGACCGCCGTAACCGCTTGTCAAGTATGGAATCCATTGAGCAAGTCTCTTGGCTTGCTCCTCTGGACGTGCCCAGCACGCTTGGACGAATTGAGAGCGATGAAAGACGGGTGGCTGGATGGTGACGGCAAGGCTCCCACTCACGCCCATTTGAGTTGGCTATCAACCTGCTTTGAACGTTACTTCCCCGATATCCTTCCGTTGCCTCATATCTATCCTACGCCCGCGGGCGGGATTGAAGCGGAGTGGTCGTTGGGCACACATTCCATCATCTTTGAGATTCACCTGGATACCCACCAAGGGGACTGGTTACAATTCTCAAAGAATGATGACGAGGAGGAGTCGCAAATCTTGAATCTTGATGATCCCAGTGCCTGGCAATGGCTCTCCGGTGCAATCCGCCAGCTAGCCTGGGAAGATATCAAGGAATGAACGCAGGGACATTGTTGCACCGAGTAATCAAACTCGACTGGTGGTTACAAAATGGGACTCTTTCATCGCAATCTTTCCGACCCGGTTCGCAAGATGACAAGCAAATGTCTGTCTATGACGGCGACTAAATGACCGCAGAAACTGCCTGGCATCATTACATTCGCGACCCTGCCAAGTCAACACCAAGCGGTGTTCTCGCCATCACGGTGGGAGAGTGCTGTCAGCAGGATTTGTCCGTTCACCCCGATGCACAGACTTTTCCGGAGCATGTCCTGATTGACTTTCGAAAATTCAGCAAGAACCGGATAAGCAAGAAATCAAGGAGACTGCGAGATGCTGCGGTGACCCGGGGCGGGCAGTACCGACCCTAAATTCCTATCACAACACTAAGACCAATCTAACTTAAGGCCCCTATTGACACAGGCTATAAAAAAGAGAGACAGACTTATCGGTTCGGTGGTACTGAGCCTGGTGGGACAAGTACGCTCTGAGCAGGTCGGCTAGAGTGGAGATGAAGATGCTGGCAGGGTAACGGGTGTAGAGATACCGCCCAAGTATGCGTCCGCGCAAGGAGCCATCATGGATGTCAGGCTAATGCAGGTTAGTAGGAAGAGTGGGATTTGAACCCACGCGGAGTTAGGCCTCAACCCACTTAGTTACGGGCGCACTACCAGACTATGCGAGACCTCTGCGGCACTCTAGGCAACCGGTAATGGTGCGTACGGAATAGCACTTGGATCAAGCAGGCCCTGTGACACAGAGAGGAGCTGTTTACAGGATTTTGATATATAAAACTCACTCGGTTCGCAAAATCCATTCGATAGCGACTAGGGGCAGTTGATAAACTTCGCAGGGCGGAATCAGAGTGCCTAAGTAGCAGTTTAGTAAGAAGTGCACCGCGTTATCTCCGCTGGACAACAATCCTCTTTTAGGGTACCCGTGCCGTGCTGATGCACCTTGACGAAAGCGCTGTCCACCAACAGCACGCACAAGTCCGGTTTCCTGGTGCTGACTAGGCAAGGACGCCTGAAAACACCGCGCTAGCACCACCGGCGGAAGGCGCGACAACCCATGTTCCTCACTTCCGTGCATTCTACTTTAATGTATCAGCACGCTCTAGAAAATTTCATTTTTATCGGTTGGCCACGGCGAAACATGATATTATTTTAAATAACACTTCAAACGGGCTGCAATCAGCCTGAAACCCAGGAGGAAACACCGATGGCTGAAATACTCAAGCACTGGCACCAGCGAGGCGGTGTCACGAACCGATCCATCCTATCCGCTGTGGCCTTGTTCGCCATCGTCGTGATGGCAGTGATCGCCACCACTTCCCAAGCCCAAGGTACGCCCGGCTCTCCTCGGGACTTTGTGGCGGGTGACATAACCAGCACCTCGGTGAGACTCTCCTGGAACCCTGGTGAGCACAATGGTTGTCTGACCTCTGACTACCGCGTCGTGGGATCGGAAGTTGAAACCGGGCGCTACGTCTTTGACCAGAGGGTCAGGGCAGATGCCCCCTTGCCCATCTTGGTAACTGGTCTGAAGCCCTCTACCTCACACATATTTGACGTGATCGCCTATTCCTCAGAGTGCCACGACCAACGAAGCGCCGAGACCCGCGTTCACGTCAGAACCTTGGCAGGATCGGGATCAACGCCGGCATCAACGCCCTCCAATCCGCCCCCACTCACTTTGCCTAATCCCCCGCGGGACGTTCGCGTACACGACTTAGCACCTCGATCGGTGCGACTTGCCTGGACCGGCAGTGCATCCGGAGGTTGTTTGGTCACTGAGTATGAGATCTTGGGATGGGAAGCCGATTTCAAAGGTTGGTACGTCGCCAATAGCCTAAGAGTGTCGGCAACTGCCCCATTGACCATTACCGTCAACAAACTGAAGCCTCAGACCGAATATGAATTTGACGTCTATGCTCGCGGAGACACCTGCGACGCCCGAAGCGGTTACTTCCGCACCAAGTTCACCACGCCGCCGGAGCCCACCCCCACGCCCACCGATCCCCATTCGCCGGGCGCGATCTTGCGGCGGCTGAAACGGGGCGAACCCGCGCTGTTGTACACCCCCACGCCCGTCGCCACGAATACGCCAGAGGGCGTTGAAGAAATAATAAGAACATTGAATACCCCTATCCCCCAATTGGAGGCGACTGCCGCGCCCACATCAGCGCCCATAGAAAAGAAGCCAGCTCGAAAGAAGCCAGCTTACGGCGTGAGGAATCTGCGTGTAACACCATCGGGGACCAGCGCTACGGTGGTTTGGAAGCCCCGGAATCGGAGTTTTGACGGCACCTGTGCTTGGGCGGACCCGCCGCAGTATCGCTATAAGGTAGTGCTATGGACCGGCGCCGTGGGTGACAGGATCGATAGAGAAGAAGTTATTGATCACACAACAACTAGTGCGCAGACGGTAGAGGTCACTGATCTGACAGCCGGGACCGAATACGCGGTGCTGGTATGGGCCTATTCCGACGAGTGTGCGGATTGGTCCAAATTCCGGCGTACGATTTGGACGCAGTAGCTAGTGAGTAATGCGGAAGGCAACAAACGCCCCCCGTAGGTAGGCGCTAGCTATCTACGGGGAACACTCCTCCGCTTTGAAATAGACGAGAACTATGACCGGACCGGATGCCATGCAGCCCCACGGTATCCGGTCCGGTCGTTATGTTACTGTCTATACAACAGTACAATAACTGCAGAAACAGCCTGGCATTGCCCGTGCACTCTGATGCACAGGCTTTTCTGGAGCACGTCCCAGTTGAAGCTCAAAAATTCGGTACGAACCGGATAAGAATAGGTTGGAGTACTGATCCCGGCGTTCTAAGCTATCACATCTACAGAGGGTATAAAGCTGCACACTGCCTGATGCTACTTCGGCTAAGGCAACCCCAACATAGACGGGTACTGATCTAGACTCCTTGTGTGCCTCATACCATAAAAGGGCAAAGTATACCTTGCAGTAAATTTTACGTTGGTGGAGACTGTCATGTGCAGGCTCCCGGTAGCAATCCCGCAACCGGGGCATCCATGAGCATAGCTAGCTATTGTCCACGCCAAGTTCGTTGCTATCTATACTGGATATAACGAGTGGAACAAAGAAAGAGGCGAACAACGTAACCCAATATCAATATGATATGCCGTTCACCCTAAACGTCAGACCCTTACTCCATTGCCACGACGTAGAGACGGACGGTAGGGAAACCGTAGATACGCACCATCATACTAAGAAGGCCTGGATCACGAATTTGAGTTCTGCATGATATGTCTAACCTGAGTGGGAATGTAACCCCCTCTTCCGTTAAGCCTGTGCAACTCGTACCTATCCGTCCTATACGGGCAGTAGCAGGCACAGAGAAGAAGTGTTAGGCCCAATGTCCGGCAGCCACTGAGGAGGCCATAGTCAAGCTGTGGTGGGCAATAGGTAAACGACTGATCTGAACTACCTTGACTGCAAGGACGATGTGCCCCCATGGCATGTGCCTTATTACTCCCCGCGGTATTTAGGTGGGAGCATGTGCTTAGAGCCCAAGTAATCCCCCTAGGCAACCGGGGAATGGCGCGTATGGAATGGCAACTTGCATCAAGCAGATTCTGTCATACAGTGGAAGGAACGTTTACAGGACTTTGGTATATAACTCACTCAGAGCAGTACACTATGCTTTATATCAACACCAGAAGCTACCTGTGTGCGAGTTGCTTGCACCACTAGGCTCCCCAACATCGGCATATATCGGAACCGAAGATATGCGCCAAGTACAAGAGCGAATACGGGAACAAACCACAATGACACCGGCCTACGGCAACCCCGATTGGCACCAGGGACAATGCTCGGCAAGCAGTCGCGTAGATACGGTAAAGTTCCTCCGTGCTATCCGTTACCGATTCCTGGTGAAATTGACATAATGCTAGGGAGGTGCCATCTCCGGTGCAGTTGACCGACAATGCATCTCAACCACTCGTAAAGGAACCGCCATGACCCCGTTACTACCGTTGCTTACAAAGTGTTCTCCACGCCCGCGAGAGCAGACTAGCGCGGACTATGCGGCTGACCTTCACAAAGCGTTGCAGGGCGAAATTGGCAACGCTGCCTCCGCAGCCGATTTCTTTGCCGGTACCCACGCCACACCGGCTATGCGTCGCGTAGCCACTAGCATCTTTGACCGCCTGAAGCACGGGAGCGTAGCTAACCAGCCAGCTATCATACGGTTCAATTCAATGTTTGGCGGCGGTAAAACCCATACGCTAATCGCTCTCGCGGCTGCTGCCAAGCACCCCCAGTTAGTACGCTCCGATGCAACCGGAGGACTACTACCGGCAGACTTGGCCGTAGACAATGTGCATCTGGTCTGTTTCACGGGCGAGAATGCGAACCTACTTGACGGTATGGCGATGGATGGTACCGGTCAACGTGCCAAGTCGTTGATTGGTTTTCTCGCTTACCACCTGGGCGGTGAAACCGCTTTTGAAGCGAACCGGAGACATGATGAGCTGTTCAGCGACCCCGGGGCCGAAGACATCCAGCGTCTCATTGGCGACCGGCCAACGCTGATACTGCTTGATGAGCTGGTCCGCTGGGTAGCTGCTGCTGGGCAACTGGAGGAAGAACAAAGCCAACGGGCGGCCAACGGTCTGCGCAATGCACTTACGGCAATCTCCAAGGCTGTCGCCAATTCACCCCACGCCATCATGGTCATTACCACGCCGGAAGAGGGGCATGATGCCTACCGCGAGGAAACCCAGTTTGTCCACAACGCGATGAATAATCTGGATTCGGTCACGGCCCGTACTGCACGAGACTTTACACCCACTGAGACAGCAGATGTGCCCGCTATCCTGCGGCGGCGCCTGTTTCAAGACACCGGAAGTGAAGAGTACCGCCGTGCGGTAGCCCAAGCCTATGCAGCGGTCTGGCGACGTTACAACCCCAATGATACCGAAGCAGAGGACCGGTTCTACGAAAGCTATCCCTTCCATCCGGAAACGCTACGCATCATAGCCGAGCGGCTGGCGAGCAACAGCGATTTTCAAAGAGTGCGTGGCACCCTGCGTGCCATGTCCGCGGTCATTCACCAATCAACGCCAATCTCCGAACCCATCCTCCATCCGTACCACCTGGATGTAAGTATCTCCGACGTGTCGGAAGAGCTAGTGAACCGCACGGGACACCGTGGGTTGCACGCTGCTATCACAGCTGATGTTACCGGTCCAAACGCCACCGCCCAACGCTACGAAGGGCCTGCCACCCGCAAAGCCGCCAATGTTATCCTGCTCGGTAGTCTGGCACCCACCGCCAACAACGGCCTCAGCGAGACCGAAATCGTCAACGCGCTGCTGAGCCCGGACGATCCGGATGACTCCGTGGCGATGCAGGCGGTGCGGAACATAAAAGACAACGGGCTGTATATTGATGACGACCCTGCCGCCGGCAGTATCCGTTTCAACCAGCAGGCCAATGTCCGGCGCGAGGTGGAACAGCACGCCAATACCATCAGTGAAACCGAGCGACTGGACGGAGTCAGAAACGCCATCGCAGAAGCTTTCAGCGACAAGGACGGTATGGGACTGACCGTATTCCCCAGCCAGCTCAACAACGTTCTCGACGACCCCAACCTGGTCCACATCGGCATCGTGAATCCCAATCATGTGACGATGCAGAGCCAGGATCTAAACGACCAGTTAGCCATCCTGTACCATCATCAGTCCGGGAGCGGTGGCAACGCACCACGCGAGTACCGCAACAACGTGTTGTTCCTCGTCCCCGACCACGACGACCTGACCACAATCAAGCAGCAAGTAGCGCGGCACAGGGCCGCAAGCGCGATCCTCAAAGCCGATAACAACCGGCTGCTGAGCTACCAGCGTGACACCCTAACCTCCATACGGGAAAACTGCCGTAAGGCGGTGTTTCAAGGCATACAACGCAACTGGGTCAACTTGTACTACCCCGAATCCAGCGTCCAGCCTCACGGACTACAACAGGTACGGCTGCAATTTCCTGACCAGGAAGGACGGGGTCAGAACGCTATCGTTGACTTCCTCACCGGTAACACCATCGGCAAGATGGCGCATCCCAGGCACCCGGCACTGGACGGAAGCGTATGGGCTGACGCTGGTCTAGACAAGGCCAAGGACATCGGCATGACGGTAGATGAACTGCACGGACGCTTCACCCGCACACCGAGCCGCACGATGTTCCTGAAGCGGGCGCACTTTCACAAATCACTGGACTATGCCCACGAGCAGGATGTAGTTGTCATCCACACCTCTACGGAGCTGAAAATTGAGCACGGCTCCGGCATCGCTTACAAAGACGATATGCGCGTCTGGCTGAAAGAACACAGGCCTATAGGAAAAGGGACAGGCGGAGGAAAAGGGACAGGCGGAGGAAAAGGGCCGGGACCAAGACCAGATCTCCGCATTGAAATCGGTCCCGTCAGTGGCCAAGTGGCTGTCCACGAGCTGACAGTCCGAATGCAGTCCGATAATCTGGACTGGTCAGACATCAACCAAGCCATCATGTACGGCACCAATATCAGCCTACTTAACGACATGGCTTCCAAAGCGCAATCCAGCAGCGTGGCTGCTATCATTACCTACGAATTTGGGGCCAACGGGTTTGCGCTACATGCCAGGGATAAAACCCCCGAGCAGTGGCAACAGTGTAACCGCGCCTGCGCCCAGATGGAACGGGCTGCCGGTGCCGCTAGCGTGAACGCAGAAATTGTCATCAATGCCGCCGGCAACACCGACACCGCTATCAAAACCATGCTGCATGATCTGGATAACACCCACCAAGTACAACTGAACATCACATTTCGACAGCCCGATGCAGCGTCAGGACATGGAAACCTATCGGGCACAATCAAAGAGCCTGGCTCGCACACTTGACCGTAGATACTGCATACATCAGGACATGGAAGCCTACCTGGTACAGTCAGGGAACAATTGGACCGCGCATGTCAACAGTCTAGTGCCCTAACCTCATCCTATAGGAAATGTCCCAATGCTCTACTATCCACCCCCTAAAACCCATGCCATCTATCTTGACCATGCCCCTACCGGCGCACCTCGGATTGCTGTTACCCTAGCTCGTAAGGGTAGGAGGAAAGGCGGCGGCCGGCGCGTGTTCACGCTGACCGGTGCAGAACGGGATGCGGTGTACAATGCGCTATCCAACATCCTGTACGATCACATTGGGGAACGGCTGCGGACTGTGGTTGATGATCTGCCTCCGGGTGAGTACCACGCCTTCAACGAATACTGCGCTAACCAGATGCTACTGGCCATGCACGCTGTCCGCGATGCTGATAACCTACGAAAAGGACGAAGAATGGCTGAGGCTGTGGCCCGACAACATGATTGCGAAGCAGGCTGGTGGTACGCTCTGTACACTAACCGTCACCGTCCCCGCAAGGTGATGCGAGCATTAGAGCTAATTTACGGGTGAAACGTCACCAGCTTGCTTTGACGCCGGTTATACGCTTGGCTAGGATGGTCCTTAGAATAGGGGAGGAGGTTGAGATACCTCGCTATGAAAAGCTACCTCTGGACTACTCGCTGAAGGACAAGGTAGAAATAACAGTGCCGAAAACTGGAGACGTACGCCCAATTGCAGCGGATACCACATCTGCGAACTTGATTGGACAGTGGGACAGACCAGCTTGTGAGAAGTGGTGGAGCACACCACACGTGGATGGCCTTACGCAGACTGCACTGTAAAAACCGACTTGGGAATGGTTCGGTTGTGAAAACAGATGATGAAGAGTACCGGCACTATGGAAGAGCTAAGGATCCGACGGAACAGGACAAGCTTACTATAGGTACGTCTTACGAGTTTACGTGTACCGGTCAGTTTGATATTAAATGTTGCTAACAGAGAACGAAAAATATTGACTTCGTAAATTCCCAAGCCTCTGCACGACTCCACTAATCCATAAGTTCAACTATGCCTACCATCAACCGTCGCCTCATTGAAAATTGGCTCCCCATCAAGGAAATCTCAGTTGAGGCCATCCGCGAGGGTGGTGCCTTGGCTGGACACCCGCCAGTCAACCAGCTACACGTCTGGTGGGCCCGACGTCCCCTCGTTGCTAGTCGTGCAGCAGTAGCTGCTGCTTTGCTTGATGCCGACGCCGACCGCAACCGGTTCATTGAAGCCATCGGTTCTACCAAAACCGTAGTGGACGAGCGACGCCGCATGGATGAAATCAAAGCTAGCGGGCAATGGTCCAATGTCGCATTCAGCAACAAGCGTGCCTTCACTCACAATCTCACTGATGATGAGCAAAAATGGTTCCATTCCAACCTGGCCGTACCTGATCCGGTGATACTGGACGCAACTGCCGGCGGCGGCAGTATTCCCTTTGAGGCTGGCCGTCTGGGCGTCCGCAGCATCGCCAACGAGCTGAACCCCGTTGCTACTCTCATCCTGCGTGCCACCTGCCAGTGGCCTCAAGAGTATGGCCATGCTCTGAGCGATGCCTACGCTGAGGTCAGCACTAAGTACCTGGCACGAGTGCGTGAGCTAATCGCCGCGAACCGGGTGTATCCGTCGGAAAACCAAGAATACGAAAATGAAAAAATGCCTACCGTCCGGCTCCACAAATATGACCAAACATATTTGTGGAGCCGGACGGTAGGCTGTCCTGACTGCGGGAACTTGATTCCCCTATCACCCAACTGGCGGCTGGATGGTACGGGGGCTGGCATCCGCCTGCTGCCCGACACTGCCCGCGGTGTCTGTGACTTTGAGATAGTGTACTCGGCTAGGGAACAGAGTCGTGGTACCGTAGCTAGAGGCAAAGCCATCTGCCCTTATCCCAGTTGCGGGGCCACCACGCCCACTGGCTACCTGGCCAACGAAGCCAGTGCCGGCCGTATGGGGCATCAAATGTACTGTGTCATTCTCAAAAACCGATGGCAGAAGACCGATGGCAAGGGTAGCTGGATCAACATCCGCAAACCTAAGGATAGAAGAGCAACGCCAACCCGTACGTTCCGCACCGTGCGCCCTGAGGATGACAATACTACCCACATTGATAAGCTGCTGGCAGCCAACCAGGAACGCTGGGATGCCGAGAACATCCTGCCTAACGAGCCGGTACCGTTGGGTAATGACCCACGCCCTATCACTTATGGGATGTCGCCTTGGCGCAACATGTTCAGCCGCCGCCAGCAGCTGGCTCACGGGTATTGCGTGCAAGCCTTCCAGGAATTGGTAAACACCGACCGAGATGCCGGTCAACTAGACGACATCCAGCGGGCCGTGTGGGCCTATGTCGGCATTGCCCTGGACAAAATCCTGAACTACAACAACTTGCTAACTACATGGCACCCTAACCGTGAAGTGGTATCCCAGACATTCAGCACCCACGACTTCGGGATGAAGTGGTCCTACGCGGAGATGGCAATCGCTATTGAAAGCCTAGGTTTGGAGTGGGCACTTGCCGATGTGGCAAAGTGCATTGACAAGCACATTGAGATGGCTGGGTATCCAAAGGAGAGCAGCAAACAGGCTCCTACCACTCTAACTTTGCTTGAAAAAACGCCAACGGCTCAGGAAATCACTACCGCCACCGCAGCGACAGTGGTCAACGGCGACGCCCGGATGTTGGACCTGGACGACAACTCCGTTGATGCAGTGATCTTTGACCCGCCCTACCATAACAACGTGAACTACGCCGAGTTGTCCGACTTTTTCTATGTCTGGCTTAAGCGCACCGCCGGCTATGTCCTTGACGATGACCTGTTTGCCGACCACCTCACCGACAAAGTGAACGAAGCCATCGCCAGCCCAGCTCGGTTCAAACCGCAGGCTACTGCCGCCAACAACGGTGCCAAAGGGCGCGGCAAAGTCTCTGCGACCAAACTAGCCACCGCGGACTACCAGTCCAAGATGGACGAAATCTTCCACGAATGTCATCGGGTCATTAAGTCCGACGGCATCATGGTGGTGATGTTTAACCACCGTTCCAACGATGCTTGGAATGCCATGATCGTCGGCCTTGCTGAAGCCGGTTTCAATATCACCCGCACCTGGCCGGTGAAAACCGAAGCCGAGTCGTCTCTGCACATTCGGAATAGGGCTGCCGCCCGCTCCACCATCTTGCTGGTGTGTCGGCCCGCCGGCATGCGCACACCGAAACCTTGGCACGAGGTGGCTCAGGATATTGCCGCTGCTGTCCGTGCCGATGTAGAGAAACTGCAGGAGTACGATCTGAGCCCGGTAGATACCTACTTGGCTGCCTACGGACCGGCTCTGCAGGTGGTATGTCAGAACTGGGGGACTCGACGAAACACGGCCAACCCTGACCGGCCTGACGACCCTTTCAGCATCACCCCTATGGATGCCCTGGCCGTAGCTAGGGACGAGGTTATCGCCTTCCGCACTGAACGGCTGACCAACGGCAGCCAGCAGACCCTGAGTGATCCGCTGACCTGGTTCTACATCCTGGCTCAGGATGGGACGGGCAGTGCTACTATGCCCTTTGATGAGGCTAATCTCTTCGCCCGTGCCCTGGGCGTGGAACTGAACGGCAATAAGGCCAAGCGCATTCTGGATAGCAAAAATGGCAAGGTGACATTGAAAGCGGCCACCGAGCGGATGGCGGAGGGTATCATTTCACCTTCACGTCCCGCCGTGACACCGCTAGACCAGGTGCACACGGCACTCGCCATTGCGGACCGGCAGAATGCGGAAGCCGCCAGGCAGTGGCTGGAGTTCAATGGGCACCGCTGGCAGGATGGCGAGTTCCGCACAGCCTTCGGGGCCTTGCGCAACGTTCACAAGCCGGGCCACCCGGACGAACCTGCTGCCCGTGCCCTGCATACGTTGTTGTACGAGGAGAAGCAACCCACGCAGGCGACGTTGCTAGAAACAGTTGACACCGACGCGTAGTGCTACATCATCGCATTGGGCCCATTGCGTGCAAGTCTAGTTCGGTGCAGAGCACCACGGAGAGGCGCACCGGTGCCGATTGCGGGGCAAGTACAGCCGGTAAGGTGCAGGCTATGTACAGACTGCATACCCGCTGCTCAACATGCGCCCAACCTTCAACAACGGAACACAGGCTGCTGTTGACGGGGGATGAATTCGCTCTACCGTGGTGGTACTCGGCTAGATGCCCTGGCCCGGGCAGGATTCCCAATAGCCGTACGTGCGGCTCCGCCCGGACCCAACAAGCATCAACTGATCTCAACACCAATTGCATACCGTCTGAGATATACCTGATATGCCCCTTACCGACCTCATACTCCGCTCATCCTACGACCCCGATGTCTGTCCCGACCTGGTAGCCGATTTCTATGCGCCGGCCCTGGCTGAGTCCGTAGCCTATGACCGGAGTACCTTTACGTTTACCGCCAATGGATTGGTATCAGCGGCCGCCGGCCTGGCTGATCTGCTGCGCAATGATGGGCGTGTCCGTATCATCTGCGAACCACGGGAACTTTCTGCGGAGGTGCACCAGGCCATCATGGACGGCCATACGCAAGCTCTACTGGCTGCCGTACCGCCGGAAGATCTAACCAACATCACCGCAGGCGACATCCGGGCCAAGAACCAACTGGATGTCATCACATGGCTGGTGGCGCAAGGGCGACTGGAAATCCGTGTTGCGCTACCCAAGACGCCGGGGCAGGGTATTTTCCATGCCAAGATCGGTATCATGACCGATGCACAAGGTCACCGCATTTCCTTTGATGGCAGCCCCAACGAAACCGCAGCCGGATGGGGGCGCAACTACGAGCGCTTTCACCTGTTCCGCTCCTGGGTTGATCCGGAGCGAGTCCAAGATGACGTGAAACTTTTTGCAAAGCTGTGGAACAACCAATCAACATCTGTACACGTCGTGCCTGTCCCGGAAGCCTACGCGGAGTATTTCAAAGCAGTTGCACCCAAAGAGAACCCGGCTTACGTTCGAACATCCATAGACAATGCCGAGCGTGAAGCCTACTGGCAACGCATCCGCGACGCAATGCGCGATGACTTGAGCACGACGGTTGCTACCACGCCAGCATCTCTGTGGCCCCATCAAGCCGTTTTTTTCAACCGTCACGCTAATAGCTCAAAGCCCGACCGTCTCCTCATCGCTGACGAAGTGGGTCTGGGTAAAACCATTCAGGCCGGTATCCTGCTAAAGGCCCGCGTCAATCAGGGACGGGTGAAACGCCTGCTGATCCTGGCACCCAAGCCGGCTTGTCGGCAGTGGCAGGATGAACTACGTCACAAGTTTTACCTCAATGTCCCGGTACTGGAAACTACAGGCAGAGCCAAGCTCGCCTATCCCGATGGTACGGAAGACACCGTGCCCAATCCGCCTTGGGACAGCGACATGCTGATTGCATCCTACCAATGGCTGCGGCGGCACGCCAATGAGTTTAAGGACAGTAATCCACAGTACGACATGGTCATAGTGGATGAAGCCCACCGGGCGCGCTTTTCAGAAGTCGCCAACGAGACCCGTCGCCGGCCCAACCGGTTCCTGACGCTGCTACAACACCTAGCAAAACACACTGAGAGCCTACTGCTGCTCACTGCTACACCGATGCAACTTCACGAAGCTGAGCTGCACGCTCTCCTGGAACTGCTGGAACCTACCGGGTGGACCGTTGAGGACTTCCGTCACTTTTACGATTCGACAGCACCACAGACACTGGCCGCGTGGCGTCTCATGGCGGAACGCTACAGACCACTCTCGCCTAACCCGCAAGCTGCCGACGAGCGCCTGATTCACCACCCTAACCGTGCGTACGTTGATGGCCAACTAACGCCGGATCTGATGGCCAGCACAGCACGCTTGATGCGGGATCGCAGCCCGGCAAAACGCAGGATGTCCCGGCACACCAGAGCCACCTTGCGCCAATACGCTCGTGAGGGACGGATCCGCGCCACCATCCCGGAGCGGCGTGTTCATCCCGTTGACATTCGGATGAACACCGCGGAACGTTGCCTGTACGACGATATTGATGCCCTGGTTAACGAGGTGTACGCCAGCGCACCAGGCGTGAACTCTACCGCTCTGGGCTTTGTGATGACTACCTACCGGAAACGTCTGGGGTCGTCGCCGCGCGCCTTCGCCCAAACCTGTCGCAACCACCTACGGAAACGAAGGGCCACCGTTGCAGACTGGGACGAAATTGCCCAACTGGATAAGGACGAACAAGAGGATTTCGCCGACGAGCAACTACCTGGCGTGGCCCTCACATCCCAAACCGAGGCACGCCTGGAACAAGCGGCCCGTGATGCCGCCCGGCTGGAACGCCGGGACACCAAACTAAGCGAGTTACAGAAGCGTCTCACTGCACTGGAAGCCGATGGCCATCACAAGGTCATCATCTTCACCCAGTTCCGCGACACCATGCTGTACCTGGCTGACCGACTAGCCCAGCACGGCCACCGCAACATTACCTGTGTTTCCGGTCAGGACGACGAGACACAAGGTGACCGGAGTCGGCGCATCCAGGCGCTGCATGATGCCAATGCAGGCTTGCTAATCTGCACTGAAACGGCGTCCGAGTCGCTCAACTTGCAGTTCTGCACGGCGATGGTCAATTACGACATCCCTTGGAACCCCATGACGTTGGAGCAGCGCATCGGGCGGATTGACCGCATTGGGCAAGAAAAGCCCGCGGTAGACATCGTGAACTTGTTCTACGCCGACACCGCCGAGTGGGACGCCTATGAAGCAATGCGTGAAAGATTGACCAACATCCACGGCCATGTCGGCAAATACCAACCTATCCTGTACGACCCCGCCACCGCTGACCACCTGGTCGGCATTATCCGGAGCAATGCTGGACCTTCGGCTATTCGTGACGCAGTGAGCAGCATCAGCAGTGAAACTCGGCTGAACCTAGATACACTGAACAGTACGTTAGATACCGCCGCCACAGCGTCGGCAAACGTAACCATGTCGTTCCTACAACGTGCACTGGTAGAACCACGGTTGTTACCGAAGGGCTGGAGTGCCGAACATGCCGGTGGCCTGCACTGGCATGTCCGGCGAGCCGATGGCGAACGGTACATCGTAACCACTGACCGCGATGCCTACGAGTATATGCAGGGTAACGTTGAATGGTTCGGACCGGGATCTCCTGCTTTTCCGTTAACCGATAGCAAAAATCCGAGCGGTGTTGGGACAGCTACACCACAGCGTTGAAAAACCGTCCCTCCCTTCGCTCTAATGCTTTTGTACGTATAGGGACGGTTGCTCCTTAGGCCAACCAAAATACAGTCCCGATCTTGGCTGCGCGAAGAAGAGTAGACAGTCGTGTGCACCGCTAACGTCGTACAATGACAGGTCTCATCATCTTGGCCATATTGCCCGACAACTAGCCGCTTCCGTTGTTGCATTTCTTGAAGTAATCGCTGGTGGTAGGATCGTCCGTAGGTGCGCCACGCGACCCGGTGTAGTTAAGGTCAAGAGTACTCGGCATCAGATGACACCTGCATTGACCAAAGGGCATATACCGGCCCTGCTGACCTGGGGATCTATCATCCATGTTTGGCACACAGGGCTCGCCTGTTACGAGACCAAGAAACGCTTAGTCTCCAAGTTAAACGGGATGGGGTGTGGGCCCAGGCGTACAGATCGTTGTCCCCATGTGCACGGTGTCTGTCCGGCCTGGGGCATCGGCAGACTTAGAGACCCCGCAAGGCATTCAGGACCGCTGCGAGATTCAGCACCACCGTCACGGATCCGCCTAGCAACGCAAAGAAGGTCAGGAAGCTGCCCACCATCCAGCGGATCAACCGGTTCTCCATCCGGGTCATCTGGTTTTCCATCCGGCTTTCCAGTTGGTGTAAGTCCCTCTTGGTCGCAAACTGGGACCAGTCGGGCAGATGGGCTGCTACCACTTGGACCTGAGCCTTAAGCATATCCGCCTCACGCAGTCCCTGATACGCTACCTTGTTCATCATCTCCGTGATCACTTCTTCCTAGACTAGGCGGATCGGGATCTCACTATGTCGCCCCGATCCTTGGCGATCACAACACAGACAGCCCTGATTATTCTAACATGCTGGGGATCGGTTCCCTAGACGCATGTCCGAGGACCCGATCTCCGCTAATCCTTGGTTACCACCCGCCGACCGGGTTGGCTACCAGGTGAGCCGGGTGACCAGTTCCCAGTGAGGGCCAGGGTGGAACACAAGCGGTCTGGATTCAAACGCTGTGACACTGGACCACTTCTTCACACTGAGATTGAATGTAACGTACCGTTTTCGTCCTTTTGCTTACCTCTTGCCGGGCACCCTTCTCCGCCCTGGGCGTGCCGTGTGGGGAGCAACGTACAAGAAACCATTAACCATTAAGGTATCTTCCCCTGCTGCGGACGGGCACGATAGAGCCGTATGTACTTACTTATGGTCCCGTAGGCCCAATCCCAATATAAGACAGCCAATAGCTATGCTAGGTCCAAAGTCCCGCCCTATACACCAGCCACGTAGCGGATCATAGCGGAATGCTACAGATTGCTTTCGCCTAACCCACAAGCCGACGATGAGCAACTACCTGACATGGCCCTCGCTTCCCCAAATGTGGCATGCTTGGAACAGGTCTGTGATGCTGCCTGGCGGCTGATCGCTTGGTCGACATTATCTGTAGCAACCCTGGATCTTCAGCCATCCGTAACGCAGTTAGTAGCATCACCAGTGAAACCTATCTTCTTGCTCACCGTTCGCACGAATGCGCAAGCAGCCCCTGTCCTCCTACGGGGAGCATGGGAGAGTCGCCGTGTCCGGGATGGCCCGCGGAGGGCATAAAGACCGCGCGATGCCATGACCGCGGTGGGTCAATCCGCCCGAGCGGGCCTTGCGGGTTCTTAAGCGGTAGATGCTGACAAGTTTTATCATCTTGGCCGTATGGCTCAATGACTGACCGCTCCCGTTGTTGCGTTTCTTGAAGTAACCTCTGCGGTAGGATCGTCCGTAGGTGCGCCACGCAGCGCGGCCCGGTGGAGTAAGGTCACGGAACCAAGAGGCATACCTACCCTGTTGGACCTGAGGCTCTATCGTCAATGTATGACCCACAGGACGTACCTGTTACGAAACCAAGAAACGTTTAGTCTCCAAGTTAAAACGGGATGGGGTGTGGGCCAGGCATACAAATCGTCGTCCCCATGTGCACGGTGTCTGTCCGGCCCGGGGTATCGGCAGACTTAGAGACCGCGTAAGGCGTTCAGGACAGCTGTGAGATTCAGCCCCACCGTCACGGATCCGCCTAGCAACGCAAAGAAGGTCAGGAAGCTGCCCACCATCCAGCGGATCAACCGGTTCTCCATCCGATTCATTCGGTTCTCTAGCTGGTTCCCCATCCGGGTCATCCGTTTTTCCAGCTGATGTAAGTCCTCCTTGGTCGCAAACTGAGACCAGTCGGGCGGGTGGGCTGCTACCACTTGGGCTTGGACCTCAGGCATAGCTGCCTCATGCAGTACCTGGTACGCTACCTTGTTCATTATCCTATTATCACTTCTTCCTAGACTAGGCGGATCGGGACTTCTCTATGCCGCCTCGATCCTTGGCGGCCACACCACAGACGACCCTAATTATCTTGGCCGTATGGTATGGTTCGACGACTAGTTGCTCCCGTTGTTGCGCTTCTTGAAGTAGCCTCTGCGGTGGGATCGTTTGTAGGTGTGTCCACGCAACCGGTGTAGTAAGGTCAAGAGTACTCAGCATCGGATGATACTTGGATTGATCAAGGGGCATACCTACCCTGGCTGGACCTGGGCTCTATCGTCAACGTATGACCCACAGAGCGCACCTGTTACGAGATCAAGAAACGATTAGCCTCCAAGTCAAAACGAGATGGGGTCTGGACCAGGCGTACGGGGCGTCATCCCCATACGCGCGGAGCCTGTCCGGCCCGAGGCATCGGCAGACTTAGAAACCACGCAAGGCGTTCAGGACCGCCGTGAGATTCAGCACCACCGTCACGGACCCGCCCAGCAACGCAAAGAAGGTCAGGAAGATGCCCACCATCCAGCGGATCAACCGGTTCTCCAGCTGATGTAAGTCCCTCTTGGTCGCAAACTGGGACCAGTCGGGCAGATGGGCTGCTACCACTTGGGCCTGGGCATCGGGCATATCCGCCTCACGCAGTGCCTGATACGCTACCTTGTTCATCATCTCCATTATCATTTCTGGTGGATCGGGATCTCTCTATGTCGCCCCGATCCTTGGCGATCACAACACAGACGACCCTGATTATTCTAACACGCTGGGGACCGGTTCCCTAGGTGCCTCCACCCTGGGTTTTCTTAGAACTGGGTGACTAGTTCCAGGCGGGGACCGGGGCGGACACAAGCGGTTTGGGTTTAAACTCTGTGACACTGGGCCACTTCTTCACACTGAGATCGAGTGTAACGTACGATTTTCGCTATTTTGCTTACCTCTTGCCGATGACTCATCTGTCCGGGGTGTGCTGCGTGAAGAGCAACGTACAAGGCACCATGAATTAAGGGTATCCTCTGCTGTGGATAGGTACGGTAGAGCTGCATGTACTTACGTTATGGTTCCATAGGCCCCCATCCCCGTGTCTTGAAGCTATGCCATCCCTGTGGCCCAAAGTCCCGCCATATAGCCATATACACAGCTGCCGGCCCTATAGGCTAGGCGGTTTCCAGTAGGCACCACACGGGACAATCAAAGAGACCTAAGCGAAATCAGGATACTAAGGACAAGATGCGCTAGGTGTACAGCTACATTCCAAGCAATCTATGTAGACATAACGCCTTCACTATACATATACTGAATACCGGACAAATATCAAGGGATGAAACACTGAGAAGCCCGTCCCGCAAAAGCGCAAGTACTATAAATCCTTCCATACGGCAATGGAATAATACCCTGTAATAGAGTGCATTTTATTGGTACTTGTTTGGGGCACAGGTTCTGGGAGCTGTACAAACTGCAAGAATATTCTGCTGTGTCAAGCAACACCAATCTAGGCTCGCTGACCTAACAGCCATGACTGGATGAAGCCCGACCGTTCCGGGCTAGCGTCGTGTGCCATGATAGGGATTGCAACGTAACTTGTCTTGTCGGCACCGAAGGTACTGTAGAATGAAAAGGTACGGGGCGCTGTATCCCGTTGCATCCTGCCATGAATCCCGAGGGAATAGGCGATGGAATACAAGATCTACGGTTCTACCATGCAGGCTGTGCTTCTTACGCTGCAGACCGGTGAATCCGTGATTACGGAATCGGGTGGTATGGCCTGGCAAAAGGGTGACCTTCACATGGACACCCGGATGCCCGGTGGATTGTGGGGCGGCATCAAACGTAAGTTTACGGGTGAGTCCTTTTTCATGACTACGTACGAAGCCCAGAGCCCTAACTGCCAGATCGCTTTTACGCCCTTTGCGCCCGGCAAGGTAGTGCCGATCCAGCTAGATGCCGGCCGTGACGTGATTGTGCAGCGTGATGCTTTCATGGTGGCCGAGAAAACGGTGGAGCTTGAAATACACTTTCAGCGTACTTTGGGTACCATGCTGTTCGGGGGCGAAGGTTTCATCCTGCAGCGGCTGAGCGGCCAGGGTCTAGCGTTCGCGGAAGTCCCGGGGGAAGTGGTGGAATATGACTTGGCTCAGGGCGAGCAGATGCGGGTGGACCCCGGCCACGTTGCGTTGTTTGATAGCTCCGTTACCTTTGACATTGAACGAGTGAAGGGCGTACGCAATGTGATCTTCGGGGGCGAAGGCCTGTTTCTGGCCACGCTGCAGGGCCCCGGCCATATCTGGTTGCAAACCATGACTCTCAGCAATTTGGCGGCTAAGCTGGCGTCTTACATGCCCAAGGCCCAAGGCCAGGGTGGTGGCGATGGCGGTGGTATTTCTTTGTTTGGTAACCAGTAGTCAAGGGCACACGCCCGTATAGTGATGGGAACGATGCTAGAGGTAGAAGAACGACAATGAGCGACAGGTACGAACTGAGCGGCTGGGAACTCGGGGAACTCTTACCCGATACGGAAGAAAAAACGATCCGGGAACGCCTGGACGCACTAGAAGCCGCCGTGACGGCATTTGAAGCGGGCCGGGATAAGCTGGAAGCCTATGGCATGGCCAATGGAGCGGCCGCTGCCATGGAGCTGGATTTGGTGCCGTATATGCAGCAGATTGAGGACATCTCAGCGCAGATGTATTGCCTGGGTGCCTATGGCAGTCTGTGGTTTTCCGCTGATACCCAGTCGGAAGAGGCCATTCGGTACGAAGGGTATATGCAGCAGGAATTGACCCGGCTGCAGAATCGGATCCTGTTTTTTGACCTGTGGTGGAAATCACTCAGCGACGAACACGCTGCACGGCTGCTGCCTGATCCGGACCGATACCCGGATTACGCCTATGCCCTACAGAGTGATCGGCGTTTCCAACCTCATACGCTGGATGAAGCTACCGAGCAAATCATCAATACCAAGGACGCGAACGGCATGAGTTCGCTGATCACCGTGTACACAATGTTGACTAATCGTCTTGAGTTCACCCTGGAGGTAGCAGGGGAGACGCAAACGCTGACGCGGGAAGAACTCATGACGCATGCCTACGCGCCGGATCCGGTGCTACGAGAGGCAGCCTATCGGGAATTGTTCCGCGTGTACGAGCCGGAGAATCCCATTCTGTCCCACATCTACGCGAGCCGGGTACGCGACTGGTACAGTGAGAACGTGCAGCTGCGGCAGTATATCTCCCCTATCGCCGTCAAGAATTTGGGTAATAATATCCCGGACGCCGCAGTGGAAACGCTCCTGCAGGTATGCCGAGACAATGCGTCCATGTTCCAGGCCTACTTTGCCCTAAAGGCCCAATGGCTAGGGATGGAGAAGCTACGCCGCTTTGACATCTATGCCCCACTTTCGCCCTCGGATAAGACGATCGCATACCCGGATGCCGTGACCATGGTACTGGATACGGTGGCGACCTTTGATCCGGATGTGGCAAATAAGGCGGAAAGAGTATTTCGCGAGCAGCATATTGACAGCGAAGTGCGCAAAGGCAAACGGGCCGGTGCGTTCTGTGCCACGGTCTTGCCGTCTATGACCCCCTGGATTCTCATGAACTACACGGGGCGCATTCGCGACGTGGCGACGCTGGCGCACGAACTAGGACATGCTATTCACAGCCTGCTGGCGGAAGATCACTCGCTGCTGACACAACATGCCCCTCTACCCCTAGCGGAGACCGCCTCGGTTTTCACGGAGATGCTTCTGACCGAGCGGCTGTTGCAGGAGAATACCGAGCCGGCCGTGCGCCGGGAACTGCTGGCCTCGGCCGTGGACGACATGTACGCGACGGTTATGCGCCAGGCGTATTTCGTACTCTATGAAAAGATGGCACATGAGGCCATCTTAAACAATACGGCTCCCACCGAATTGAGTGCGACGTATCTATCCCAGTTGCAGCAGCAGTTTGGTGATGCGGTGGATGTGGATCCCATCTTCCAGCATGAGTGGCTCATGATCCCCCACATCTTCCACACACCCTTTTACTGCTATGCCTACAGTTTTGGACAACTGCTAGTTCTGGCGCTGTACCGGCGGTACCAGCAGGAGGGAGATGCCTTCAAGCCCGGATATCTCAAACTACTTGCCTCCGGTGGTGCCCAGGACCCTGACACGCTATTGCGGGAAATGGGGATTGACATGTCCGATCCCGCTTTCTGGCAAGGGGGCTTTGACGTAGGTCAGACCATGATTGACGAGCTGCAAGCTCTGGAACTCTAGGCGGATGCTCGTTCCCCGGTTATCGCGTGGTCCAGTTGGGTCAGGGCATTGGCTGCGGCGCTGAATTCGGCCCGTTTGTAACTAGTACCTGTGCCTACTCCGAGTACTTGGTCTTCCAGCATGACGTGGACGACATAGGTACGGGCGTGATCGGGTCCCGAGGCGGCCACACGGGCATAATAGGGCGTGAGGTTCCGGGTTCCCTGCATCAATTCCTGCAGTTCACTCTTGGGATTACGGAATGAGCCTGCTTGAGTCCAATGCTCTAGGGAGGGTTCCAGCCAACGTTGCAAAAAGGCAGCTGTAGCGGTATAGCCCTGATCCAGCATAAGAGCCCCCACCAGAGCCTCAAAGGTGTCGCTGAGGATTTTGCGGTTCTGACGCAGCTTACTCTGCTCACCGCTGCGTCCCAGTAGCAGATAGGCCCCGAGATTCATCTCGGTGGCCCAATGGCCCAGTGTATCGGCCCGAACCAGCTCCGAGCGGAGCTGGGTGAGCTGTCCCTCCCGGTGATCCGGGAACCGTCGAAACAGGAGTTCGCCTACAATGAGTGAAAGGGCTGCGTCACCCAGAAATTCCAGGCGCCCGTTATCGATGAGAACCTCGGGCGCGGTCTGCTCATTGACGAAGGAACTGTGGACGAAGGCAACAAAGAAAAGCAGGAGATCGTGAAACTCCAGTTCCAGGGATTGGGCCAGGTTCCGCAACCGGGTTTGACGGGTGATGTAGGCGGGATGCTGGCGCCAGACGTCAATGGCT
Source organism: Caldilineaceae bacterium (assembly GCA_965116185.1). GTDB lineage: Bacteria > Chloroflexota > Anaerolineae > Caldilineales > Caldilineaceae > Bin34. The sequence continues at coordinate 2,885,419 of OZ220492.1, read as the reverse complement.
TCCGGCATTGGCTGGCCCATAGGGAAAAATTCGCGGTAGCAGATACTGGATCATAGATCGCAACGTAAAGTCCGGATATACAATCAATGTCTGCACTCATTATAAGACTATTGTGCAGGCAGGTAGGATGAGAAGCCATAGCTGCCACAGGATGATTCGGACAGGCCCGGTGTACCACCCACGCCGGATTGGACGGGACCTACTACGGCTAGTTTGGATTTACCTATTGGTCAGCGGTCTGCCCACCGCCGCGCAGGTCCCGGCTGATACCGTACTGTCGCCGGATCAGGCGAGCGTAGCCCCGGCAACGGATCTGTCCCTATCCGCGACGGTGGATCGGTACATGACGCATATGACGGTGGCCGACAAGGTAGGACAGCTGTTTGTCGTGAACTTCCAGGGAGCAGCCCTTGAACCGGACAGTCCCATTGTGCGCCTGATTCATGACTACCGTATCGGTGGCGTAGTACTAGATGAGCGCCATGGCAATATTGACAATCAGGCGCGTATCGGGACTCCGCAACAGGTTGCACGCCTGATTAATCAGCTGCAGACCCTGGTCTATGGTGTGTATCTGCCTCCCCTACTGGCCACCACCGGCAGTCAGGGCCCGGTCATGCCGACCGCGTCCATGACATCCTTGCCGCCCCCTTTGCTGGATACCCGGGTCAGTGTGCCCTTGCTGGTAGGTGTACCCCAGGTGGGAGCCGAACAGTTCGGTGCGGTTCTGCGTAATGGCTTCACACCTATACCCAACCAGCTGGCTATAGGGGCCACCTGGCAGCCGGATTTGGCCCGAGCCGTGGGGACTATCCTGGGACAAGAGCTGCGTGCGGTAGGCGTCAACGTACTGCTAGGGCCCAGTCTGGATGTCTTCAGCCGCCCCCGACGCTTGCAGACGGGCACACGCGCTACTGCCACGTTTGGTGAGGATAGTTGGTGGGTTGGTCAGCACGGACGTGCCTTCATTGAAGGCGTGCAGGAAGGCAGCGGGCAGGCGGTGCTAACCTTTGCCCGGCATTTTCCGGGACAGGGTGGCAGTGACCGGACGCTAGACCAGGAGCTTGCTACTATTCAGGTTACCCTGGAGGAACTGCGCCGGCATGCCCTGAACCCTTTCGCCCAGGTGACAGTCACGGACATCGGGGACCAGGACAGACAAGGCGTAACGGATGGCCTACTCACCAGCCACATCCGCTACAGCGGATTTCTGCGTTCCCGAGAACGCACACCGCCCATCAGCTTATCACCCCATCTGGATGCGATGTTGATGCTGACGGAATTTCAGCCTTGGCGCAATGCAGGGGGCTTGACTATGAGTGATGGTCTCGGGGTCCGGGCCATTCGTGCCTACTACGATCCATCGGAACAGACGTTTCTGGCCAACCGCATCGCCAGCGATGCCTTACAGGCCGGCAATGATCTGCTGTGGCTGGCCCAGTTTGCCGCCGCCGAGGAACAGGAGCTGGGAGCCCTGGAGGAAACCATCCTCTTTTTCATCTTGCAGTACAGCGAGAAACCGGATTTCGCGGCGGCGGTGGATGAGGCCGTGCGGCGCATTTTGATGGCTAAACTGCGTCTGTATGCAAGTACGGTCCTGTCGACAGCACCAGGATCCGATCCCATGGACACATATCTATCCAATCACTTTGTACCCGGTGTGCCTGCGGCGGCGGATACACCGCAGACCTACATAGGCATACATCCACGTGACGTGTGGATTACGGAACAGGATATGACGCCGTTCAGCCCTGTGAACCTACGTCTCAAGACTGATATCATCACCCGGATAGCCCAGCATGCCTTGACGCTGCTGAATGCTAGCGGCGAACAGTCCAATGCGGCCCGGCCCCCGGAACCTAGTATCAACGATCGGATCGTCATTTTTACGGATGCCCGTTTCCACCCCTCCTGCGCTACCTGTCCCCGCGTACCCGTACTTGAGTCGACCCTAATAGAGTCCCTCATTCTGCGCCTGTTCGGCCCCGAGGCGACCCAGCAGGTACGGCCGCATCAGATCACCAGCTTTTCGTTTCGCGCACTGTCGACAGTTCTTGATCGTACGGCATCCCTGGGGCTGCAGACCCGTATGGAGCGATCTCTGGTTGACGCTAACTGGATTCTGTTCGCCATGCTGGACACCGATCACGAGCGCTACCCGGACAGCGATGCCGTGTCCCGTTTCTTGCGCCAGCGCAACCGCCTGGCCGTAGAAAAGGATATTGCCGTCTTGTCTTTTGATGTCCCGTACATGCTGGATGAAACGGACATCAATAAGATATCCGTCTACATTGCGGCCTACAGCCCTACGCTGCCTTTCGTAGAGTCCGCGGTCCGTGCGCTGTTTCGGGATCTGGAACTACCGGGCGCACCGCCCGTGAGCGTGCCGGGCACACCGTTCCACAATCTGGTCGCACGTCTGGAACCTGATCCGGACCAGATCATCAACCTGACCCTGTTTGACGCCAAACGAAGTTCACTCGATCCGGCAGACCTGGAAGTGCATTTGGGAGACTCCCTGCAGATTCGGGCGGGGCCTATCATGGATCGCAATGGCCACCGCGTACCGGACGGTACTCCGGTGCAGTTTCTGTTGCGGTACGTCGGTGACGATATGAATCTGCTCACGGACCCGATACCTACCCGGAACGGATCCGCTCATATTGAGGTGACCCTGGAAAGATCCGGCCAACTGGAGCTGGCAGCCCAAAGTCTGCATAGCCGGACTAGTGTGGAACTGCAGATCTGGATCGAGGACGAAACACCGGCTCAGATTAAGGCGGTGCAGCCCACCACGACACCTACGTCAGCTCCATCCCTAGCCTCCACGGTGCCGACAGCGGAAGTACCGGCGTCCCAGGCCCCGCCCCGTCCCGCTCTGCGTCTGGGAAGCCTCCTAGGGACCTGGGGGACCATGGGCATCCTGCTTCTGATATACGCCCTGTGGGTGTCCGGGCGCCTACCCCGTTCCCTACTGCTTCAGCGTCTGCTGTGGGGCATGATTATGGGGACAGGCACCTATGTCATCTATGGCATGGCTTGGTCACCACTGACCCGGTGGTTGGGGACAAGCCTGTTTCCGGTCCTGGTGGTGCCTGTGGCTTCTATCGCTGCTCTGGCTCCGCTGCTCTGGTTGCACATGAGGGATTAGACCGATTAAGGTCTCAGGTCTGTGTATGATGTTGCGCCAACAATCCGGGCGTGCGCCAACGACGAAAGAGGAAGAGCCCCGGCAGGCCGAGCCACATGCACAGACACAGGATATCCCGGGTGCGGAAGGACACAGTGATACGATCCCGAATCTCGGTGGTGTTCGGGGTTACGGCCCGGAATTCATGTTCATGGATCCAGGAATGGAAGGGACCCTCAATCTGTTCATCCACAAAACGGGTGGGGCTTACCTCCGTGAAACGGGCCACCCATCCCGTGGTCAGGGGACCAACCCCAATCCGCATTTTCATCGTTGTGCCGGTCGTAAGTTGTGCCGGGAGAGTTTGGAAGTGGACAGATAAGGGAGGAGGTGTCATCTGGGCTAGGACCGCGGGAGTATAGAACAGCGACAGAACTTGCACCAGAGGAGCCTGAACGGTATAGGTGTGTGTGAAAACATGTGTACGCATGGTATGGGGCTAGGAGCGTAGATGATACGATAGACGGCAATCAAGGTGAGTGTGACTAGTCAAGGGGTATTTCCGCGCGATCTTAGTCTGCCGGTAACCCTGGCTGTTCGTCAAAGGCATTCCCTCATTCCCTAGCTTCGGCTCACGCGGGCTGCGACGATTCTGCCGGCCAGTGCCCTGGTACGATGAGTGCATTAGACAAACACCTCATATTCGCGTCAACGCGGCGCGTCTCATGGTCAGGGTAACGCCGCTTGACATGCGGGCAGAGATAAGGACTAGTGGAAGTAGCCAATGGGCAACTTAGGGCTTGCTGCCAGTTTAGGGAGCCCCGACGGTACTATCTCGAATATGGGAATTCTACCACGCTCCTGACCAAAGGCCCCTTGTGTATTCGTACGAATGGTGAGAGAAGGATTGGGACCTATTGACGACAGGTCCTGTGAGCAAACAAACGAGCGGTGAAACAAGGTCACCAGGCTTCCAATTAGGGAAAGGAGCAGCGGAGCCATCAGCCATAGAGTTATCCAACGGAAGATCCCCTTTCAGATCCTTCAAGTGCCTTCCTGTTGGATCATCCTGTGTTCCATCTGGGTCTCTAGCCGATTCAGATCTGCTTTGGTGGCGAACTGGATCCAAGCGCGAATGTGAGACGCAACGGCCTTCGCCCGCATCGCGATGCGGGCGGGCATCCTATAAATATCTGCAAGGCTTGCTTGTTAATCATTTCCATCCTCACCATTAAAGGGTGGAGGATGGAGGATCAGAACGACACAGACGCCCACAGGGATTGCCTGTCCGTCCAGGGATTCCGGTAGAACTCTCCCCAAACACGAGGATATCATATATCAAGGCCGCGATCCGGTCGGTCTTGGGCGCCCCACCGCTTGGTATGTTGTAATCAAACGGCGGGCTGCGGGCTAGGTGATGCCACAGGATGTATCCTGTGATAATCAATTGCTAACGACATCAGATGAAGGCATGCCCCCATGACCAAGCTCCCTGATCTGTTTGACAATTTGGCTGATCGCAGCACGGGTGCGCAGCTGACCGCTTTCCTGACTGAGGCGCAGGTCCTGGATATCTGCGTGGGTTTCGTGAGCACCCCCGGCTTGGAACGGCTGGTGGACTGGATAGATAGTATGGCTCCTGACGCTCGCGTCCAGCTGTTGGTGGGCATGTCCAACTCGACTGCCTGGAAGAGGGGAGGAGGACGCGTATCCAAGGAGCGGATCGCCGCGGTCCTGGATCGCCTGTTCTCGTACCAGGACGCGGGGCAGCTGGCCGTGAAACAACGTCTTGTGAAGCAGCATCTTGATAATCACGACCTCCACGCCAAGCTCTACCTGTGGCTTAACCGTGCGGGCCAATCTGCGGCCCTGGTCGGTAGTTCCAATCTGTCGGAGCGGGGGCTAGCGAGCCAGGGCGAATTGAACCTGCATGTCCAGCAGGCCCTTTACCTGGAGCAGCTACGCTCCTGGTTCAATGCCCGCTGGCTTGAAGACACGTCCCGGGGCCTGACGGATATCCGGGATGTCATACAGTATTTGATGAAAGGGGATGTTGATGCCCCGGAAGGGCAAGCCCCCGTGATATCCGCACATGAGCGCACTGAAACCGGTTCACTACGAAGGCTGCCTGCGCTGGCCCTATCCGCCCGTGGACAGGTGGTGCACGAGCGCACTGAAACTAGTTCGCTACGAAGGAGCCCATTCAGCAAGTCGGTGACGAACAGACGGGTGCAAGCGAATATTTCGGTATCTCTTCCTGAGATTGGCGACAACAGCCATACGCGTCAAGAGAAAGACTGGCTGCGGGCTGAACAACTGCAGGCTGACAAGTCGATCGTATCAGGCAAGGTGGTGGACTGCAAAACCGATGGTGTACTGGTAGCGATGGGGCTGATTCACGGCTTTATTCCGGCGAGCCATCTCAGTCAAGAAAGTCGGATGCGGCAAGACAAGGAAGCCGATCTATCCGAGCGCTTTGCGCCCCTGGTAAACATGACACTGCAGGTGAAGGTGATTGACATTGAGCGCCGGTGGAATCGTTTAATCCTCTCCGAGAAAGAGGCTATGCACGAATTGAGGAACCAGCGCAGAGAATCTACCCTAGAAGAACTGCAAGTCGGCGAAACACGGAAGGGAGTTGTGGTCAAGTTAGCCAAGGTCGGGGCCTTTGTGAACATTGGCGATGCCGAAGGCCTGATCCGCATTCGTGAGCTCAGCCGGTCCAAGGTGAATCATCCCTCAGAAGTCCTGACTAAGGGCGAGCAGGTCACGGTCAAAATCATTTCTGTGGACAAGGAACGCAAACGGATTGGCTTGAGTCTGCGCCAGCTCCAGCCACGGCCCTGGGATACGTTAGCGGAGCGCTACAGTGTGGGTGATTTGGTGCGGGCCACGATTACCTGCATCAAAGAATTCGGAGCCTTCGCGCGTCTGGCGAACGAACCGGTGGAAGGTCTGATTCATATCAGCGAAATGAGTCGTGAGTATGTAGCCAACGCGGCGGATATCGTCACAGTGGGCGAAGAGTATGAGGTGAAGATCATTCGCCTGGACACGGAACGGCGACGCATGGGGCTGTCCATCAAACAAACCGATCTGGATTGGGACCTGGCACCCGATGAAGAAGACTAGCCGTGATACGTGCTAACCCAGGTAGCCCAGGACTTGGGCATGGGGTACTAATTTGTCTCTCCCCACAGGCCCTCGTCCCTAGCACCGAACGGTGCTATAATAGGATCGTACTGAGTGCAGTGCACTGTGCGCTCCTAGGGCCAGATGTGCCCTGCGGGTGTCTACATTGTGCGGATCGGAGCGGCGTAGACTGTCTTGATCCTTCTACTAAAGAGGAAATATCAATGGAGACGATCAACAAGCAGGCCTTGCGGGATTTGCGTGAGGCAGGCATGGAACGGGATCAGGCGGAAGCTGTCGCGTCCCATATTCCTGATTGGACTCAGTTCGCGACCAAGGATGATATCCGTGCGATCCAGTTGTCCATCCGTGAGATACAGGTCGCCACCCGGAATGATATCCGTGAACTACAGGTCACTACTCAGAATGATATCCGTGAACTACAGGTCACTACTCAGAATGATATCCGTGAGCTGCGGGTCACTACTCAGAATGATATCCGTGAGCTGCGGGCAGAATTGAAATTGGAGTTGGGCCACATGGAAAAGCGGCTCATACGTTGGATAGTCCTACTTTTGGTCGTCCCTGTGCTCCTAACCTTGGCAAGTGGAGTGATCAACCAGTTCTTTTAATCTGTTCTAACCTGTCCGTGAGACCTGTCGCGGGCGGGTTCCATCTCCGCTTATCGGCCTATCATGCCAAGCGGTGCTCTCTACGTAGCTAGCCGGATAGCGCTACGTACACGGCGCCTATCGTGCACTAGATAGCTGGCCGTGAAGCAGCATCTCAGGCAGATGTGCTCTTCATGCCAAGCTTTTCCTATGGACTGACCGCCTGGGTCAATCCGCAGACTTGATCAGTAGTTCGCATCTGACGCAGCAGGGGCTGGTGGGCTAGGGCGCACTGAACCTGCATTTCTATCTGTCCGCCGGCCTGGAGTTACTGCATACCTAGTGCAATGTCCATCGGTCCGAAGGTATGTTCTACCCGCTAGTTGCTGGCCCTCACACTGCTTTGGGGGCGAACGTAGAGACACGCAGATAGACGACAGCCGAAACCTAGCTAGGTGAAGCACGGGCGCACATCCGATCCGGAAGCTAGATCATCTCTCCCTCCCCCCATCGTGCTCAACGCCACAGAATGACGGGGTAACGTTATGCTTCCGATAGTTCCTCTTACACAGACTGGATTGCATAGGACTAGAGGCTGCCTGTGAGCCATCAATGAGGTAGCCCAGTTGGGTATGGGGTGCTAATCTGTCTCTCCCCACAGGCCCTCGTCCCTAGCACCGAACGGTGCTATAATAGGATCGTACTGAGTGCAGTGCACTGTGCGCTCCTAGTGACAGATGTGCCCTGCGGGTGTCTACATTGTGCGGATCGGAGCGGCGTAGGTTGTCTTGATCCTTCCACTAAGGAGGAAATAATCAATGGAGACGATCAACAAGCAGGCCTTGCGGGATTTGCGTGAGGCAGGCATGGAACGGGATCAGGCGGAAGCTGTCGCGTCCCACATTCCTGATTGGACTCAGTTCGCGACCAAGGACGATATCCGTGCGATCCAGTTGTCCATCCGTGAGATACAGGTCGCCACCCAGAATGATATCCGTGAGCTGCGGGCAGAATTGAAATTGGAGTTGGGCCACATGGAAAAGCGGCTCATACGTTGGATAGTCCTACTTTTGGTCGTCCCTGTGCTCCTGACCCTGGCAAGTGGAGTGATCAACCAGTTCTTTTAATCTGTTCTAACCTGTCCGTGAGATCTGTCGCGGGCGGGTTCCATCTCCGCTTATCGGCCTATCATGCCAAGCGGTGCTCTCTATGTAGCTAGCCCGGATAGCGCTACGTACACGATGCCTATCGTGCCCTAGATAGCTGGCCGTGAAGCAGCATCTCAGGCAGATGCGCTCTTCATGCTAAGCTTTTCCTATGGACTGACCACCGCCTGGGTCAATCCGCAGACTTGATCAGTGGTTCGCATCTGACGCAGCAGGGGCTGGTGGGCTAGGGCGCACTGAACCTGCATTTCTATCTGTCCGCCGGCCTGGAGTTACTGCATACCTAGTGCAATGTCCATCGGTCCGAAGATATGCTCTACCCGCTAGTTGCTGGCCCTCACACTGCTTTGGCGGTGAGCGTGGGGTGGAGACACGCAGATACGCCCCCCGGCACCTGGCTGGGTGAAGCACGGGCGCACATCCGATCCGGAAGCCAGACCGCTGCTATCTTCCCCATCGTGCTCAACGCCCAACAGAATGATGGAGTAACGTTATGCTTCCGATAGTTCCTCTTGCACAGACTAGATTGCATAGGACCAGAGGCTACCTGTAAGCCATCAGTTAGGTAGCCTAGGGCGCTGATCTGGCTTTCCCAACAGGCCCTTGTCCCTAGCACCATTCGGTACTATAATAGGATCGTACTGGGTGCAGTGCACTGTGTGCGCTCCTAGTGACAGATGTGCCCTGCGGGTGTCTACATTGTGCGGAGCGGAGCGGCGTAGGCTGTCTTGATCCTTCCACTAAGGAGGAAATGTCAATGGAGACGATCAACAAGCAGGCCTTGCGGGATTTGCGGGAGGCTGGCATGGAACGGGATCAGGCGGAAGCTGTCGCGTCCCATATTCCTGATTGGACCCAGTTCGCGACCAAGGACGATATCCGTGTGATCCATTTGTCCATCCGTGAGCTGCGGGCAGAATTGAAATTGGAGTTGGGCCACATGGAAAAGCGGCTCATACGTTGGATAGTCCTGCTTTTGGTCGTCCCCGTACTCCTGACCCTGGCAAGCGGGGTGATCAACCAGTTCTTTTAACAGTTCTAACCTGTCCGTGAGACCTGCCCCCAGCGTTCTCTGTGTAGTGAGCTGGTCCCAACCCTTTCTGCATCAGGATTGCCGTAGTGCGGTAGTTTCACCGTGTGCACCGACCTGGGTTATGCGGATACGGGGTGTCCGACTAGGGCCTCCACCGTAAAGTCAGCGCCTTGATCCGCTTTATGGCAGCTGCCCCGATACTGGGAATATCAACCATGCAGACTCGTATACGCTTCATGTCATAACTGCCGGTACCTTTATTGACCCCGCTGGGACCCACTACGTCTCAAGTAGACAGACGATTAGAACGGAAACTTATCATTCAATAGACCGTCACATCCAGCTATAAGAGGCACCCCGCAGATTGTCACGATATCCCCAATGCATTCGCGGCAGCGTTAGCTGGTGGTCATAAACGCAGCAGTGCGGCAGTTACCGACTATCAGGGTTATATGCCTGGAGTGACGGAGGTACTTTCCCTGTAGGAATGTGTGGGCCAAGCTGTCAAGTCCCTGGAAGGTTTCCATTGCGTACCTACTTTGCAGGGCAGGCGACATACGCGAGAAATGTTCTTCTTGGAAATATAAAGACAACAAGGCTGTGTGGCTAGGATAACCGAGGCTGCAAACTTCCGGACGTATGGGAGTTGTATAACATGGAGACGGATCGGACCGAGACCTAGGATCAGGTAGGCAATCGGCCGGGCAAGAAGGCATATCTGGTAGGCTTGTACAACCCGTAGCCTCGGAACGTCTACGTATAGTACGATTCGGTTTGGACCGTTTCCCTCTGTTCTACCCCTCTATAGGCATCCCACAGGCGCGTCCCGTTCCGCCACATCCTCCCCTGTCCAGGGAGACTCGCTAGGCTATTCCTCAGCTAGTTTTATTAACTCGTAGAGTTTGTTCATAGCATCTAGTGGTGTGATGCCGTCAACCTGCAGACTCTTCAAGGCAGCAATGGCCGGATGTTCTTCCAGATATAGGGTTGGCTGGACAGCCTGCTCCGGTTGAGTCTCAGGTATCACATCCCCCAGGCTCGCGGGAACCGCCGCACCACTTGCTTCCAGTTGGCTGAGTATCTGGTCGGCCCGTTCTACTACAGCCTGGGGAAGACCCGCCATACGGCCCACCTGCACGCCGAAGGAACGTTCCGCGCGACCTGTGCTAATGGTGTGCAGAAAGGCAATGGTTTCTCCCGTATCATCTACGGTCACATGGTAGTTCTGGACCCGGGGAAGACGTTCCGCCAGATCCGTCAGTTCATGGAAATGGGTTGCAAACAAGGTCTTGGCTCCCAGGTGTTCCGCGTTATGAATGTATTCCAGTACCGCCCAGGCGATCGCCAACCCGTCATAGGTGCTTGTACCGCGCCCGATTTCGTCTAGGATCAAGAGACTGCGCGACGAAGCGTGGTGGAGAATGTTGGCGGTTTCCACCATCTCCACCATGAAAGTGGACAGCCCCCGTTGGATCGCGTCACTGGCGCCGATACGGGTGAAAATGCGATCGACGACGCCAATGGTGGCTGTTCGGGCCGGCACATAGGATCCCATCTGGGCCATCAGCACGATCAGAGCCACTTGGCGCAGGAAAGTAGATTTCCCGGACATGTTGGGACCGGTCAGGATCTGTAGGGCGTTGTCCGCTTCCATGTGGACATTGTTAGGTATAAAGGCGGTGTCAAGCAGGGTTGTGGCTTCCACTACCGGATGGCGGCCTTCCTCAATGTACAGGGCGAAGTCATCCGTCATGTGGGGGCGGACGTAGTTGTTGGCTACGGCGCAGTCCGCTAGGGCCGCGTATACGTCCAGGTCGGCGAGCTGATTGGCGAGGCGTTGCAGGTCATCCTGATGACAGGTCCGCAGTTCGGTACAGAGACTCTGAAACAGCTCTTGTTCCAGTTCCAGCTGTCTCTGATCCGCGTTGAGAATCAGAGATTCGTACGACTTGAGTTCCTCCGTGAAATACCGCTCCGCCTTGACCAGCGTCTGTTTGCGTATATAGTCGGACGGTACCTTCCGAGATTGGGTACGCGGTACTTCCAGGAAGTACCCGAACACTTTGTTGTACCCAACCTTGAGGCTAGGGATATCCAGGCGTTCCCGCTCCGTTTGCTCCATCTGGGACAGACGGGTTTTGGCGTCCTCTGTCTGGGTCACTAGCTTGTCTAGCTCTGCGTCAAAGCCGCTCCGAATAATGCCCCCTTGACTCAGGGTGGCTGGCGGATTTTCCACCAGAGCTTTGTTCAAGAGCTCACGGATGTCAGTGCAGCAAGGCAAAGTGCGCAGCAGCTCGGTCACCGGTCCTGATTCGGCGGTGGTCCAACGGGCCATCAGGTCCGGCACGAGCGCCAGGGTGTTGCGTATGCCCGCCAGATCACGGGGCAAGGCCGTGCCATAGCGGATGCGCTGCACCCAACGGGACAGATCGCCAATCTGGGCCAGTCCTTCCCGTAGGGTACGCAGTTCCATACCCGCGTCGTACAGTTGGGCCACAGCGTCCAGGCGCCGATCAATGGCTTGGATATCCAGGAGCGGTTGGCCTAGCCAATGGCGTAGACGCCGACCTCCCATGGGTGTAAGCGTCCGGTCCAGGATCTCAAGCAGACTGCCCTCTAGGGTACGGGTGCGTAAATTTTCCGTTAGCTCCAGATTCAGCCGGGTGAATTCATCCAGATGCATGAAGTCGGCCACGGCATAGGTCTGGATCCGATCCAGATGGGGCACGATCAGAGGCTGATAGGACTGAACATAATGAAGAAGCCCCCCGAGTGCACACACGGCCGCCGGTTTCTGGGCCAGGCCAAAGCCTTCCAGAGTCTGTACACGAAACTGTTCTTGCACCTGCCGCGTGGCGCGCGCTGCGGCCCAGATCCAGGGTTCCAGTTCAGAGATGACATACCCCATGCGCTGCAGAGCTTGATCCAGGTCGGGATGCTCGGTCCGCAGCCGGGGGGACAGCAGGATTTCATTGGGTTCCAAGCGCATCAGTTCGTCCGCTACCTGCATTTCCAGTTCGGCTTGAGTGGATGCGGTCAATTCGGTGGCAGCCAGATGGCCCTCAGTCAGATCGCAATGGGCGATCCCGGCCGTGCGGTGTCTAGTATCCAGGTTCACGGCGGCCAACACGTTCTGCGCATGCGTAAGCAGATCGGGGGAGGTTACGGTACCCCGGGTCATAACCTGGGTAATCTCGCGTTCCACGAGGCCCTTGCCCGGCTCGCTCATCTGCTCGGCAATAGCCACCTTGAGGCCGGCTGCCATCAGTTTGCCCAGATAGGTATCAAGGGAGTGATAGGGCACACCGGCCAGAGGTACTCGCTGATTGTGGCCTACCGGCCGTGATGTCAGGGCGACATCACAGACGCGGGCCAGTACGCGGGCGTCCTCGTCAAAAGTTTCGTAAAAATCGCCTAACCGAAAAAGCAATAGAGTGTCGGGATGCTGCTGCTTAAGCTCCAGGTATTGCCTGCGCATAGGGGTGGTCATGAGAATAGCTCTCCCTGTGTCTGCTCGGTTCTATCAGCCGCGGACACCTGGACGACTTGCGTCCAGGTGTTTGTGATCTAGTCCAATACCCACCACCGGGGTATGTCAGTTTTGGATTTGTTAGTATTAGGCGCGTGCCGCCGTCAAGAGCTGAATGAAATCGATCCATCCACTGGTGCGGAACTGCCACAGATCGTACACTGCACTCAGTGGTCCGGCCGGCAGGTACACAGGCAAGGCCGGTGTCCGGGACGGGGACGTGGTGCCCGCCTCCAGAAACATACCCGGCTGGTTTTGCGGGAGGGTTAGAATATCGTGGATGGCACCCTTTAACTGTTGGAGCATGACCGTATCTACCTGGTCCAGGACGGTCCAGGATAGACGATTCATTTCAAATTGGATTTTATGCAAGAAATCAAATAGATCACGATAGGCGTTTTGGGGATCCTGGGGCTGGAAACGGGCCCGCAGAAAGAGCGTCTGCAGCGCACGATCCACAGGCCAGATATCCTGGATGACGGTCACGAACTGGCTGCAGAGGTAGTAGAGATGGGCTATGCGATTCATGGTCAGACCCGGCCCGATCTGAAAATCCGGCCCCGGATCCGGTAGTCCCACATCCTGTGCCAACAGGATCCGCAGCCAGGCTCCAGGCTGATCGGGCATTGTCCGCGAGGTATCCAAAACCTGGCTCAAGGCTCGGTCAAGCCAGCGGACAGTCCGACTCTGGATTGTAGCCATATATTCCACCTCATTCTGGAGTTCATAGGCTAGTTCCAGCGAATGGAGAAAACAATTTTCGGCTACCAGGACCTGGAGCACGCGACCCGTTTCCTCACGGGCGGAGCGCAGTGCATCGGTCAACTCCACGGCGTTGAGGACGGATCTTGACAGACTCTGCTCCCACGTGCCGGGGGGTGGAAGGGGGATACGGGCCGGATCTGGCAGAGCTGCCAGCATGGGTGCGGTAGCGGGGAATAAGGGTATGATACCCTGTTGTCCAGGAATGCACGGCACGAGGAACAAGACGGAGTATGCGGCTTGATAGGTTTGCTGGACGTCCAGCAGCAGGCGGGTCAGCGTAAGGGAATGAGCGAGTGACTCACTCCGGGGTTCCAGATGACTGGATCCCGCGCGCCAGATACGTACACTACTATGCTGTCCACAGGACATGTCCAGAGCCAGAATCAAGGCTGTATCCGGAGGTAGTGGTTGGGTGAGCAACTGACCCAGTTCGGGCCGGCCATGCCGCGCAAGCAGAGCACCGACATCGGCCGGACTAGCCTGGTCTGATACGTGCAGATCAGACAAACCGGTACAGTACCCAATCAGAAGACGGGTGAAATACTGTGCCTCGGAGTGGGCTACGGGTGCTGAGAACGCGATGGAACCGGACATGGTGCTGTACGCTGGACCGCAAGCTAGGATATGGACACGGGTACCGGGACGTGTAGGGAGCCGGCAGAATCCATGAACGGGGGCAAGCTAGGGTTGTTATACATTACCGTCTGAGACCTGGCGACGTACACAATACTGTTCCAATACACTATCCACCAGCGTAATCCCGAGTCCCGGACCGTCCGGTACGGTTATATACCCGTCCTGCTGGATAAAGGGTTCCCGTACCAACTTCTCCCGCAGAGGATTGGGGGTACGATCAAACTCCATAACGGGTTCTTGGACAAAGGGCCGAGTTGTGTGGGCAGGTGCCGCAGGTGGGATCGTGGCCGCCAGATGGAGAGATGCTGCAATCATAACGGGTGAACCCCATACGTGGGGATGAACGCGTACACCTAGCGCATCGGCCAGGGCAATTACCCGCTGCATCTCCGTAATGCCCCCTACATTCACCACGTCCGGCTGCAGGATGTCCACGGCATGGCTAGCGGCATAGGCAGCGCATTCATGGCGCGTACGCAATACTTCACCACCTGCTAGTGTCATTCCGGGCAGGGCCTGGCGTACCCGGTGGTAGGCGGCTAGATCGCCGGCATGTACGGGTTCTTCAAACCAGTGCAGATCCAGATCCTGCAAAGCCTGGCCCCACTGGATGGCGGCCACAGCGTCAAAGGCCTGGTTGGCGTCCACCATGAGATAGATATCGGGGCCAATGGTATCCCGCAGCGCAGCTACCCGCGCCACATCCGCCGCGCGGGATAGCCCACCCACCTTTGTCTTCATACCCAGGAAGCCGGCATCAACGTACCGTTGCGCTTCGTCCAAGAGGCGTATGGGCAATTCGTCGCGGCGGTAGTACAGACCGGTGGCATAGACGGGGATGCGGGAGCGCAAGGTTCCCCCCAGCAACAGGCTGACAGGCTGGTCCAGATACTTGCCCGCAATATCCCACAGGGCGATGTCAAGTGCACTGAGCGCACTGCCGCCGATACCTCCTTGCAGGCCTCCGTTGTACAGTGCGTGGAACAGATCCTGCCACAGCGTCAGCCGTGATAGGGGATTGGTTCCTAGCAACAAGGGGCATAATTGCGTATGGATCAGGTCACTAGCGCCGGGTGCATTGCATTCACCCCAGCCTTGGATGCCCGCATCCGTGTCAATGCGGACCAGCTGAAGGGCGCGCATTGCGGTCCAGGCTTGCGACCAACCAAAAGGCTCGCTGATGGCGCATTGGAGATCGTAGGTTGTAATGGAGACGATGCGCATGGCGCAATCTCAGGTGCAAGTCACCTGTCACGTGAAAGTGAAACTAGCGTAGTCGAAGACGCGGCCACTGACCGCATCCAGAATGAGGCTCTGGCCGCTGACCAGTGCATCCAGATCCCCGTGGGCTTCATATATGGCGGCTACTTCCGCCCGATGTAACCACGGCAGCTGCTCTTCGATCTCCTCCTGGGGGCGTGTGGTAATGAAACCGACGCACTGGGAAATGTGTACCAGTGCGCTGTCCACGTCGCCCTGGAGGAAGAGGATGTAATCTTCCAACTTGGTGCCGGATGGTAGAGGATCAAGACCATAACGCAGGCAGAGACCCTGCCTGCGGGCTTGCCCTACCCCCTTGCCTGTCACCATGGGTCGGATCACGCGACGTACCGTCATCATGTTCGTGGTACCGGCCAGCCCAATGATGGAACCGGACGTAATAACCACGTGATCCCCCTCGGCCACCAGGCCCGACCGTAAGGCCCGATCGATTGCATCTTGGTGCACCTCGTCGGCCGTATGGAAATTGGCTGTGGCTATGCCATAAATACCGCGGTAGAGACTCAACTGGCGCTGCACGCGCTGATCGGGAGTCAGCGCCAGGACCGGCACGGGGGGACGGAAACTAGCCAGGCGCCGGGCGGTGAAACCGGACGCCGTAGGCGCCAGGATAGCGTGCGCCCCCACCTGGGTAGCAACATCCACCGAAGACTTAGCAATGGACACCGCAATGGGATGGTCACCGTAGAGGCCGGCATCCATATTGAGCACCGGTCGGGAGAGACCGGCTTCGGTGGCACGAACAATAGTGGCCATGGTCTGGACAACCCGTACCGGATCCTGGCCGATGGCCGTTTCGCCCGACAGCATGAGACTGTCAGTACCATCAATCACGGCGTTGGCCACGTCGCTGGCCTCAGCCCGGGTGGGACGCACATTGGCAATCATGGATTCCAACATCTGAGTGGCCGTGATGACCGGAATGCCCCGGGCGTTGCAGCGTTGGATCAGGTCTTTCTGGATCAGCGGTACCTGTTCGGTACGCATCTCAATACCCAGATCACCTCGAGCGACCATAATGCCGTCGGCCAATTCCATAATCTCATCCAGGCATTCCAGGGCACTGGGTTTTTCGATCTTGGCCACCACGGGTATGGGCACGGTGTGCTCACCCTGATGGAAGCGGATGAGTTCTTTAACTTCCTGGATGTTCTGGGGCGTCTGCACAAAACTGAGCGCGATCCAGTCCACATCCTGGGCCACGGCAAAGGCTAGATCAGCACGGTCTTTGTCCGTCAGCGCGGAAATGTTGATGGATGCATGCAGAATATTGATACCCTTGTTATCCTTGAGCAGACCACCGTGGATCACCTGCATCCGCGCCTTGGTGTCTTGTACCGCCGCCACGCGGAATTCCATCAGACCATCATCCACAAGCAAGGTACTACCCTCGTGGATTAAGCGAAAGACCTCCGGTGACTGTACCGGGACCCGCTGTGCATTCCCGACTTGAGGTTCCAGGTCAAAAGTCAGGATATCCTCCGGCCGCAGCATCACGCCCCCGTCCTGCATGCGACCCATCCGTAGTTTGGGACCCTGCAGATCGGCCATGATGGCGATGGGCTGATCCAGATCTGCCGCCAGTTCTCTGAGGATGCCGATGGTCTCGGTATGACTTGCATGCGTGCCATGGCTGAGGTTAAGGCGGGCCACGTCCATGCCGGCCTGAATCATGGCCTGCAGGATCTCAGGGTGACAGGACGCGGGGCCCAGTGTACAAATGATCTTAGTGCGACGAATAGGGGAAGGAACGGACATGAGGGAGATAGTCAGGCGGTGAGCTGGGACAGATCCAGGCGGTTCTGCTGGAGCAGATCGCGATAGCGGTCCGCTGTACTAGCAATGCCCTCCGCCAGGGGAGTGTGCGGTACGGTGGTGATGATGCGGCGCAGGCCTTCGTCACCTAAGTCATGTGGGTAGGGCAACGGATTATGGGCCGGGTAGGTGAGCTGTGCCTGCGGGAACTGGTACTGGACTTCGGCCACGAAAGCAGGCACGGTAACCACATCATTACGCAGGTTACAGGACGTGGCACCCTGGAAGCCGGAACGGGCACAGGCAATGAAGGTACGGGCTACGTCGGCAGCCAGCTGCAGAGCCACAAATCCATCAAAGTGGAGGTGATAGGGCTGATTCGCCACCGCGGCCAGAATGGCCTTGGCGATATCCGACGTCATGCCCTGATCGCGGGCTACGCCGTACACGATGTAAGGTCGCAGACCGATGCTGGGGATACCGTACTCCAGCCAGTAGACACGTGCGGTCTGTTCGTTGGCCTGTTTGTACACGCCATAGAGGGTATCAGGCCGCAGCACGGCGTCGTCGGGCACGGGCAAGTCCGTATAAAGGTCAGGCGTGCCCATGACGGCTAGGGAACTAGCGTAGGTGAAGCCCTGGACTTGGTCCCTATGTGTCTTCACGGCCTCCAACAAATTCACTGTCCCGACCACATTGACCGTGGCGCCCAGCGTGGGATTGGCGCGGCAGAAGGGGACCTGTAACCCCGCCAGGTGAATGACGTGGGTAACACCCTTAGCAGTTATCAGGGATCGGACCGCTTCCCCATCCGTGACATCCAGCACCTGAAAATCAATCCGTGCCATCTCTGCCTCGGATAACAGGAGCCGCGGCCGCACCGGATCACCGGCCAGGTCGGTGGCCACCACCGCTGTGCCTTCATCCACCAGGGTGCGTAGCACCCAGGCCCCAATACAACCAAAGGCTCCCGTCACCATGAAGACTTCATCCGGCATAGGAGGTCCTCCTGTCATCGGGGGACTGCGCCGCGGCTAGGGATGGAACCGGGTGAGGGCAGGTGTGTTTCATTGAGCGAAGGGAGTCAGATGCCTGACAAAATGCTTGACCAGCATTTCCGTATAGGTACCTTCACCGGCCCGTAGGGCCGCAAAAAAGAGTGGACGCAGAGTCACGTCATTCAGCAGGGAACCAAAAGTGACGTGTAAGATTTGCCGGGCGTGAAAGTCCTCTAGTACGTTGGGGAGTTCGGCATCTGCCATGGTGGTATAGGGTGGCATCAGCGCGATCTGGCCGGACACGTGATAGGCCTGGCGATCCTCTTCGTACCGGGATACCGCGAAGTCCATGATGTGGCGGAACAGAGTCGGATCCAATTGGCTAATGGCACGCACGGCTTCCAGGTAGCTGGTGCCGGCCGTTTTCAGATGGATCAGGTTACCGGCCAGTGCGGCGGCGATGGGATAGATGCTGAATTTGTCGGATCCCGAATGTAGGCTCAGCTTGTAGGGGCCAAAGCGATGGGAGACGGCTACGTGCGTGGCAAAGGACCGGGCGAAGGCATCCGGATCCCCGATGTAATCCACGCCCTTTTCAAACATACCGGCATAGCGGGGCGCCAGGCTCACACAGGTGATCCCCAGCCGTTCCAATTCACTGGCGATGTAGATGTGCTCCGCTAGTGAGGTGATGGTGGCCGTTTCGTCTACACTCATTTCCAGATCGTAGGGTGTATCTCCCCGCAGTGCTGCCAAATGCCGGGCCATGCGCACGGTATGGACAACGGCCGGACCATATTTAGCGGCGGCCCGGAGCACATCCTCCTGACTCAGTGTATAGGCGAAATGGCCCAGGTCTACGCTTTGGTCGGTCAGACGAGCTTCCAAATCGGCCGGTGAGCTGTCTAACACGGTCCAGTCCAGGGCCTGTACCTTGGCCGTCACGACAGCCAGCGGTGCGGTATTGGCTTCATCATCCACATAGTCACCCGGGTCCACCGTAAAGAATGAATAGCCTGCCTCATGGCAGATATCCACGTCGGCCAAGGTTTTCAAATGATCCGCATCCGCTCCGTAGCCACCTGTCCAGCCGGTTTGCAGAACCCCCCACATGGCATCGTCAATGACTTGCTGTGGAGTACGCCCGGTACGGGCATTCTCGCGGATCGATTGCTGGGCCAGAATGGGGAAGATGGACGAGGTGCTGTCACCCGCCGGGCACAGCTGCCGAAAAGCGTAAATGTGACCAGGGGTAGCCAAGCTAAGTCTATCGCCTGTACCGGCGGATTTAGCTCGGGCACAGGGCACCGGATTAAGGAAGGGCAGATGTGCGCGGAGCCGCTGGGCATTGGCGGGATTCGTGGCACCCGTTATCAGACGAGCCGGCTCACCCGAAGCCAGCACCACATCACGTGACATCCCCTCAATGTGTGGGTTCACGTTGGGCGCGGCCAGACATCCTACATGGCGTTCCCCGGTTCGTTTCCCCACAAAATATAATGTGTTTGCCTGGGGGCAAAATGAATCCCGGTATACGTCCAGACCTGTGCCGGCTCCCAAGGCCGCCGCTAGGCGCGTGGCGTGCTCCGGAGCCAGCGGCTGACCGACCGGAAACCGTGCAAAGGCATAGTCGGGAGCGGTTGCGTCAGACATCAGAAACTGGCAGAGTCATAATCGGCAAGGTGCGAAGCACGGAAGAGAGCAGTGGTAGTCTCCACGTGGGTGGGCTATACGCCCGCGTACGCAGCAAAGCCGCCATCTACGGGAATTACGGTCCCGGTGACAAAACTGCTGGCGTCACTGGCAAGCCAGACCGCGATGCCCGCTAGTTCGTGCGGTTCACCGAAGCGGCCCATGGGGGTGTGGTCAACGATCTGCTGTCCCCGGTCCGTTAGTGTGCCATCCGCATTCAAGAGTAGGGCACGATTCTGGTCCCCGACGAAAAAGCCCGGTGCGATGGCGTTCACGCGCAGGGAAGGTGTGTAATGCCGGGCTAGTTCCACGCTAAGCCAGCGGGTGAAATTGTCCACGGCCGCCTTGGCGGCGGCATAGCCCACCACACGGGTCAGAGGCTGCTGGGCGGCCATGGACGAGATATTGATAATGGATCCACTGCCCTGGTGGGCCATGATGTCCCCAAATACCTGAGTGGGCAGCAGAGTACCGGTGAGATTCAGGTCTACGACCTCTGTAAAAGCGTCCCGATCCAGACCAAAGAACGTGACATTACCGAAGACCGTAGCCGCCGGTACGTTACCGCCCGCGGCATTGATTAGAATATCCAATCCTGAGCTCTGGGACTGCAGTTCCTGCGTGGCCTGACGGAGTGACGACACATCCAGCACGTCGGCCGGCAGGGCAAAGGCCTGTCCGCCCTGTGCACAAATCGCGGCCGCGACTTCCTGCGCACGCTGCGTCCGGCGTCCCAGAATACCGACATTGGCACCTGCAGCGGCTAAACCCTGTGCCATCGCCCCGCCCAGCACGCCCGTGCCGCCGGTCACGATCGCCGTTTTGCCTTCCAGGCACCACGGGACGTTCATGAGGATGGCACTGTGCAATCCACGGTACGCAGACCATCTTGTCCCCCTGCCCAGACATGGCTATGGGCCTCGTACAGGACCAGGCACGGCGCCTGATCCGGCAGGGGCGTCCAGGCCCGGCCATCGGCAGAATGCCACAGGGAGGTGGCATCACTCAGTAGAAAACCACCGGCTTCCAGGGCCAACAGGGCATTGATCTGCGCCGGAGCGCCGGAGACAGCCTGAAAATCGTGGCCCTTGTTGGCCGAAATCCAGAGACCGTTCTCTTCGGTACCCGCAAGCACCATACCGGTGCGGTGGAAGTCAGTATCCACCGTCACGACCTGAAAGGCTCCCTGGGCGCCCTCACATCTTTTCCACCCGCGCCCGGCCGCGGGTGAGCGGTAGATACCTTCATCCGTACAGGCAAAAGCCAGCCGCCAACGCGGCCATACATGACGGGGATACAAGGGGGCCCAGGCGATGTGAAGAATGTTCAGGCTGTGCAGACCATAGTTGCAGACATACCAGCCTTCTCCCTTGTTGCCGCTGCGCAGGATGCCCTTGTCTTCCGTACCCGCCAGGACAATTTGCGACTCGGTCACGTCCGGAGCCGCAGCGAGGGTAACGACCGCACTGTCAATCTGATCCATCCAAGCACCCTGCCAGGTTTCACCAGCGTTCAGGCTATAGGCAACCCCATGAGGGGCACCGCCGACCAGTACACGGTCGGCTAGGGCACAGCAGGTGTAGAGAAACTGCTGGGGCTGGATCACATCCTGCAAATCACCGACCGGATTGGCCTGGAACATACCTTCCGGCCCGGCAGCGTAGAGGCCTTGACCATTGCGGGAAAGGGACAGAATAATACTCATGGATTATGAATCCTCTAACTCCTCCGGCCGAACCATCCCTATTCGTTGGGAGTGAAACTCTGCTGGGGATCCTTGTGGTAGACAATGGTATCCGTGGTGATGGCCATGACGGCATTACTCACGGCGGTGCGCAAGATCCGGACCATGATATCGGTGACATCAAAGATCGCGCGTTCGTGGGCATCCACCACCTGCCGCGTAACCGCGTCAAACGTAGCGCCGGGGCCGGCATCCAGCACGCGTTGGATATATACGCCGCTATTCTCTAGGTACGCATTACGCATGATTTGCGCCAAGGGGGCGTGCAGGGCCCGGGCTAGGACCCGCTTGCCCGGTACATGTCCGGAATCAGCATCCATGTCCAGGGCTTGGCTGGCGTGTACGTAGCTGGCTGTTGCGCCCGGCAAGACACCGCTCCTTTGGGCCACCGACAGGACCTGGATTGTGCGTTTGGCCAATTTGGCCAGCAATTCGCGTTCCACCTTGGAATCGGTGCCAATTTTCAGCTGTCCCACACCGCCCGTCAGGGACGAGACACGCCGCACCGTGGACTCCCAGTCTTCGTCATCCATAGACATCGTGGTGAGCTGGGCTCGTAGTTCCGCCACTTTCCGACGTACTTCAGGGCCGTACTGGTTGGGTGACAGGACATACATGCTATCGCCATCCACTTCCGAGCGGGTGATGTAGCCGAGATCGTCCGGAGTGATGTGTTCCGTGGATTTGGTAATGTCACTACCGACGATGGTTGCATTGGTCAGGGTCGCTAAGTCCTCGTATGCGGTGCGGCGATCGTCACCCACGAACTTCATCTGCGCTGCCACAAGAGGTATCTTGCCCTTGTGTTTAGGATCACTCTTGGGCTGCTCCAGAGCAGTCTCGTCAAACGTAGGCTGTACCGGAGGCCGATTGTTGGCCATCAGGATCCCTATAATCTGATCCGTGAAATGATTGGCCAGGATAGTCAGGGAGCCTGCCTGTGCCTGCTGGGCTGCTTGCAGGATGGCAATGATGTCAACCGGATCCTCAATGCGATCGTCAATGAGGACCAGACGCCCGGGAGGCATGACCGCCTTGCGTAAGGCTTTGTCGGTATAGAAATGCATGCTGGCAATCTGGGCCTTGTAGTGGCCACCCGGGTGATAGAACTGCTGTAGGTAGGGTGCCACGAACTTGTGGACATTAACATGTGCTTCGGCCCCGAGCATGTAGCTCATTTCGCCTAGCACCTGTGCTAAGTCCGCGTTATTGACCATGGCTCGGGCCACACCCGCCAGTTCGTCCTCGTCACCGACCGGCGTAGACTGGGCCTTGAGGTAGGCGACGACCTCCTCGCATCCGGCTTGGATGCCCTGGGCCAAGATCACCGGATTGACCCCGGCCGTGATCAGACGGGCACTTTCCGTGAAACAAGCCCGCGCCAGGATCGCTGCGACGGTGCCGCCATCCCCGATTTCTTCCCCCACCTGCCAGATCATGCCCCGCATGAACATGGCGCCTACGTCCGCGTCGGTGTCATGAAGCTGGATAATACGCCGTACCGCAGTGGAGGAATCATTGAGCAGTTCGGTCGCCTGGCCCACATTGGGTTGGTTGGCGACTACGCCACCCACGGGACCCAGGGTAGGAGCCAACAGATCGGCGATCATGTTGATGCCGGACCCCAGATGCCGGCGGGCTTCCGCCCTACCTATGATACGTGGTGTGGGCATAGGGATTCACCTAGCGTTCTGTTCGCTGCCGGCTACATGCCATCATGTCGGACACGGCGGAGCCGCATACATTCAGGGATACTATCAGAAAGTAAAATAGTACTTGGAAATGCCCTACGGGACAACAATTCGTAACCCTGAAATCAATAAAGGCGTGCATATAGGTCTTCATGCCGTGCTAATGCCTGCCGATAGAGCGGGACATGGCGGGGATTAGGATGTGTGACACTCGCGAGCGGCAACTGTCGTTCAATCCGGGCAGTAAGGCCCAGGGCTTCCAGGGCCAGAATGGCGGCGCCGCGGCTGGTGGTTTCGGAGGCTGTGGTCAAACGTACTTCGCGATCGAAAACGTCCGCCATGATCTGGCGCCAAAGAGACGAGATTTCCAGGGCGCCACCGCTGGCGAGGATGGGTGCGTCGGGAGTGAGTTGGTCTTCTAGGCGCCGGGCAATGAGGTATAGGCGAAACGCGACGGCTTCCAGACCTGCCCGTAGCACATGCCCAGGATGCGTATGGGATGTGAGGCCTTGGATAGCTACCGTGGCATTATCGGCCCAGCCCGGGCTACGTTCGCCATGCAGAAAGGGAAGCAGGGTCAGGCCATGACCGTCAGGGGGCGTGCTTGCCGCTACGCGGTCCAGTTCGCTCCATTCCCCCGCGAAGAAATCATGGATCCAGCGGACGATACTGCCACCGTCCGTGATCGCACCGCCTAGTAGATGCCGATGCTGATCAATCCGGTAGCCCCACAGGCCTGTAGGTACTGCAGGGGCCTGCCGGGAATCGGCCTGAGATACGACTACACGCACGGCGGCGGTCGTGCCCACGGTCATGACGAGAGTACGGTGATCGACGCCGCCCACACCGATGTTGGCCGCCGCGCCATCCCCTACCGCCAGAAAGAAGGGTACCGTCCGGAGGGCGGGCCAGCGCGTGGCCCACGGGTTAACTAGACCTGTCACGCCCTGACTGTAGTCCTGAACGGGGGGCAAGTGATTGGCGGTAAGGGGTAGGAAAGGCAGCAGCGCTATGTTCCAGGTGCATCCGTACCGATCCAGAAGACCCGTCCAGCCGGCGTCGGATGTACTGATAGGGCCTGGCACTTGACCCATCCAGCGTGCCAGTAGGAAGGCTCCTAGGGTCTGCCACCACACGACCGTCTGATACCATTCACGGTCAGCAGCGTATAGACCGCGCAGCTGAGCGGGGGCGTAGGCTGTATGTATGGGAACGCCACTCCGGTCATGGATCATAGCTTCCAGTTCCTGCTGCTGCAGGGTCTTGCGCAGCGCGATGGCTTCCTGGGCACCGTGTCGATTAGCGTAGGTATAGACCGGTGTGGTAGGAACCCCGTTGGCATCCACACCCAGCCAGCTCATGGCCATGGCCGAGATACCCACACCCGCGATCTGATGCCTACGCCGCAACGTGTGCAGGGAATCCAGACAGGCGTCCATAACCCCCTCACAGGCTTGGACGACGGTATCTAGGGACAGGGAGCCATCCGCATGGGCCTGATAAGCCTGGACCTGACGGGTGGACTCCACGTAGGCACCGGTTTCCTCGTAGGCACTACAGCGTACCGACGAGGAACCGATATCCAGCGCTATCACGAGTGCTTTCATAGGCAACCTGCTTAGGAGGCTAATCCGTCAGAGATGTCCGATCGCGCTGGCCCGATCCGGGAGTCCACAGCGAGGTTCGGGCGGGACCGGTACCTGCTCGCAGGATTAGACTGCGGTGGCACGTACACATGCACCTGAGTCGCAGGCGGGCCATACGATGCATGATAGATGGCTATAGAATGCCATCCGGGATTTCATGTCTCATTCTAACCAAGCGACTCCTTTGGGTCGGCAATACCTACCTGCATGTGTAAAGCACCCTGCGTATTTAGGTAGATAAAAATAATGTATTGGTCTCATCTTCTCCGGCACTTTGTCATATAACGAAATCTTGCGTGCTGGCTAAAGAGGTCGGCATGACGTTAGCTCCTGGGATCAATACCCCATTTGTTACCCCGGTACCGGAATCGTTACTGCGCTCCACGGTCGCCCTGCTTTCTTCCTGTCTGTAGATTCTCTCGCTGGCTATTCCCTTCTGCCTACCTGACAACTGTATTGCCACGGAATCCTGCCCTGCCTCGTGAACACGGGTTCGGTTTTGCCCGGGACGTCCTGGTATGAGTAACATGCTGGCACACAGCGGGGCACTACCCGAACCTGTTTTCCCTGTGTGGACGCTCCCACGTGCACACAGGTTTCGTTGTTATGAGACCTGTCTATGTAATCATGCCTACCTTCATACTCACCAGCACCCAGTGGTTTGCCCGTTCGCCCACCGAAGTTTTTGACTTCTATGCTGATGCCTTCAACCTGGAACGCATCACGCCGCCCTGGCTTCGTTTTCGGGTGCTTACACCGTCTCCTATCGTCCTCGCAGTAGGCGTGGAGATCGACTATTGGCTGCGTCTGCACTGCGTTCCCCTGCGCTGGACAAGCCGTATTGCTGTCTGGGAACCGGACAGCCGTTTTGTGGACGAGCAAATCCATGGTCCCTACCACCGTTGGTATCATGAACATGTTTTCGTGTCTCAGAATGGCGGCACCCTGGTTCAGGATCGGGTGGAGTACGCTGTACCCGGAGGCTATCTTGTTCACCGGATCCTGGTCCGCAACGATCTTCGCCGCATATTTACCTATCGCCAGGAAAAGCTAGCGGTTATCCTGGGTGCTTCTTTATGTTATCCACCATCCCTGACTGTCTGAAAGAAACTGGAGATAACCCTGCCATTACCGTCAGAGCCCTGTCAGTCTAAAAGCCCCCATGCGCGTATCCGCGTACCGGTACAAAACAAGACGGTCTCCAGCACGGTTTTACGCAGCCGAGGATATTGGTCTCACGGGTACGATCTGGGTCTGTGGAACGTGCAGTCTATCTCTGCTAGTAAGGTTAGGGGGTAAGTATGGCTGTTGGGGTGCCGTGTATATGTATCCGGGGTGCGTGATGCAAAATTCCATGATCGTGACCATGTACCGTTTTTAGTGCGCGTAGGGATCCGCTGCGTCCCGCAGACCATCACCTATGAAATTGAAACACAGGACAACCAGGATGATACATACCCCGGTGCTGAACAGCCAGGGTGCACTGGCTACCGTCCGAATGTTCTGGACATCGGCCAGAAGCACACCCCAGCTGATCACAGGCGCCTGTAGACCCAGGCCGATGAAGCTCAGAGCTGTTTCGGCTAGGATCATCTCAGGGATGCGCAGGGTCAGGACAGCAATCAGATGACTGGTCATGGCCGGTACTAAATGCCGGAAGATGATACGGCTTTCACGCGCTCCCAAGAAACGAGCCGCCAACACGAATTCCTCCTCCCGGAGCGCGAGAAAACGGCCGCGCACAACACGGGCGATTTCGGTCCAGGCCACCACTGAGATCACCAGCGTGATACCAAAGTAGATTTGTAATGACGACCATTCTCGGGGCAGGGCCGCCGAGAGTGTGAGCCACAGCGGAATTTGGGGCAGGGCCTGTAGCAGTTCGATCATGCGCTGGATGCCCAGGTCCACCGTACCGCCCAGATATCCTGATATCCCGCCCAGCACCACGCCTAGGACCAGACTTAGGATGACACCAATGAAGCCGATGGAGAGGGAGATGCGCGCACCGTAGACGAGACGGGACAAAACATCACGTCCTAGTTCGTCCGCTCCCAACAGAAATATACGTACGTTTTCATCTGCCACTCCGAAGAGATGCCGGTTGGTTCGCCAGAGGTTCCAGAAACGGTAGGTGTCCCCTGTGACCCAGAAGAGCAGTTCATGCTTCTGAGTACGATCCTCTGCAAACACCATGCGTAACGTTTTGGGATCCCGGCCCGACACGTAGGCATAAACGAAAGGCCGCCACTGGAAGTGACCTTCATGGACAAAGCGCAGGCGCTGGGGCGGCGCCAGCTGGTAGAGCACATTGGGTTCGGTGGGATCATAGGGTGCCACGACTTCCCCGAACAAGGCCATCAGGTAAAAGAGACCGATAATCACCATGCTGACGACCGCCGCGCGGTGACGCAGAAAGCGCCAGCGCATCAGCTGCCACTGGGATGCGGTCTCAAGATGGCTGTCCGTGTCCGCGGACGGGAGCGCGGACAGGTCGGTGGTAGACGGAGCCGGGAAGCCAGACATTGAATGTAATGGGACGGATCAGGCCGTTTGCCGGATACGGGGGTCCAGCAGTGCTAGGAGAATGTCGGAGATGAGCGTGCCAATAAGCGATAGTAGGGTCAGCATCATGAGAAAACTGCCGGCCAGGTACATGTCCTGGCTCAGCAAGGCATTTAACATGACGGGCCCGGTAGTGGGCAGGCTCAGCACGATCGACACAATGGCTGCACCGGAAATCAATTCCGGCAGTACACCCCCGATCCCGGAGATGAAGGGGTTGAGAGCGATGCGTACCGGATATTTCCATATCAGTGTGAACTCGGACACCCCCTTGGCACGTGCCGCCTGCACATAGGGTTTTTCCAGTTCATCCAGCAGGTTGGAGCGCAGCACACGGATCAGGCCCGCGGTCCCCGCCGTGCCTAGGACCACTAGGGGGACCCACAGGTGTTGTAGCAGATCAACGAACTTGGCCCAACTCCAGGGTGCCCGCGCGTAGTCAGGCGAAAATAGCCCCCCCATGGACACACCAAACCAGGACCAGCCCACCCACATGAGGATCAGTGCCAGTAGGAAATTGGGCGTGGCCTTGCCCAGAAAACCGCAGAAGGTCACGATATAATCGAAAAGTGAATACTGGTGGGTGGCGGAATACACTCCGATGGGAAAGGCCATAATCCAGATAAACACCAGGCTGCCTAGGGAGAGTATTACGGTCCATAGTAGGCGTTCCCAGATGATGGTGGCGACGGGCTGACCCCAGTCGAATGAACGTCCGAAGTCGCCGCGCAGCACGATGTTACTAATCCAGAGCAGATACTGCCGGTACATAGGGCGGTCCAGACCGTACTGGCGAGTCAGGCCGTCAATCAACGCCTGATCAATTTCTTCCCCGCTTTCGGCCATGAGCATCAGCAGGCTGGTGAGATAGTCGCCGGGGGGTAACTGGATGAGCACGAATACCAGGATGCTGATGACAAACAGCATAGGAATGAAAAGCAGGATGCGCTTGATGATATAGTCAAGCATGACGACTCCTCACCGGAACTTGTGTCACAACAACCGCCACAGCCAGCGCTCCGCCCCATAAAGACAAGTGACAACGAACACGGCCAGCAGCAGGCGCACGATGGTTTGCCGCCCTGTAAGTGGCGCGGCACGCGGCGTGCCCAGAAATCGGTTGAGTGTATACACTACGCTCCAGAGCCATGCCAGTGCGCCTCCGACCAGCACCGCATTGGTTACCACGACAGGGCGCCAGCGCGACGCTACCTCTTGTTCAAAATGGGCCGGCATGAGCAGATGGCTCAACGTGCGCACTATTTCGTAGACTTGAATCAGAATCACCAGGGTCAGAGTTGAGAAACCAAGCCAAGCTATTACGGCGCTTGCTTTCTGTCGTATCCCAATCTGGGGTGTCCCTGCGGTTTTCATATCGTTTCCTGTACACCCTGCAGGCTGAGTTCTTCGGCCAGGTGGCAGCGCACGGCATGACCCTCGGCCAGCACACGCAGTGTCGGTTCTTCGGTCCGGCACCGGTCCACGACATAGCGGCAGCGGGGATGGAACAGACAGCCGGCAGGAGGATCCGCCGGATCCGCCACCTCGCCTTCCAGCATGATCTCCGCGCTTTGCAGGCGTGGATCGGGACGCGGCACGGAGGACAACAGGGCTTCGGTATAGGGATGCAGAGGATGTAGGAAGAGGTCTTGGGTGGAGGCTGTTTCCACCACCTTGCCCACGTACATCACCGCCACGGTGTTACATATGTGGGCCACCACATTGAGCTGGTGCGCCACGAACAGGTAGGACAGATCAAACCGATCTTGCAGTTCCTCTAACAAATTAAGAATTTGGGCCTGAATCGACACGTCAAGCGCGGAAACGGGTTCGTCGCATACTACCAGCCGGGGATTCAGAGCTAGCGCACGGGCGATCCCGATTCGCTGGCGTTGACCCCCGGAAAAGGCGTGGGGATAGCGCACCATGTATTCGGGGCGCAGGCCCACTAACTGCAGGAGCTCCGCCACGTGTGCCTGCCGGTCACGGCCTGTGACCCCGTTGATAGTGAGAGGCTCTCCCACGATGTCCAGAATCGTCATACGCGGATTCAGGGAGCCGAAGGGATCTTGTAGGATGATTTGGGCATTACGCCGGAAAGTGGTCATCTGGGTTTTCTCCAAACGTGTCACGTCGATCCAGCCCAGTTCGGGATCGTGAAAGAGAATCTCGCCTGCTGTGACTTCATATCCTCCCAGGATGCAGCGACCGGTGGTGGTTTTGCCACAACCCGACTCGCCGACCAGGCCCAGAGTCTGGCCTCGCGCGAGTTCAAGATCGACGCCGTCTACAGCCCGAATCCAGCCTTGGGTGCGGCGCAGCCAGCCCTTCTGGATGGGGAAGTGCATGTGCAGGTTGCGCACGCTCAGAATCAGATCATCGCTTGGGGGACCAGCCATGGCATGTCAGGCGTAGAGATGACAAGCCACACGCGTGGCCTGGGAGACGGAACCGGGAGCATCCACAGTGAGCCGTTCCGGTTTGCGCACGTCACAGACGTGCGGCATGTAGTCCGGGCATCGGGGATGGAAGGCGCAGCCCGATGGCCGCTGGAACGGATCGGGGACCATGCCCTCAATCGGTTGGAGGCGTGCTTCGGTCGTCGGATCTAGGCGCGGCACCGAATCCAGCAGGGCCCGCAGATAGGGATGGTGCGGTTGGTGGAAGATGGTGTCCACATCACCGTGTTCCACGATTTCCCCTAGATACATAACTGCCACTTCGTCCGCCATCCGCGCCACGACTCCTAGGTCATGCGTGATGAACAGGATGGACATATGGTATTCCGCCTGTAAATCCCGCATCAGGCGTAAGATCTGAGCTTCGGTAGTTACGTCCAGAGCCGTGGTGGGTTCGTCGGCGATGAGTAGTCGGGGGCGCCCAATCAAGGCCATGGCAATCATGGCGCGCTGGCGCATCCCACCACTCAGTTCGTGCGGATACTGCCGGCAGGTTCGATCAGGATGGGCGAAGCCAACGCGGGCTAGCATGTCCAGCACCAGTGTTTGGGACGAAGCCTGATCCGTGACATGGTGTAGCCGGGCCGCCTCTTTGATCTGATGGCCAATGGAATACACCGGGCTGAACGTGGACATGGGTTCCTGAAAGATCATGCCGATCTCACCCCCGCGGATGCGGCGCATCTCACGTCCGCGCGGATTGAGCCCGACTAGATCTACAACCTCAGTCCCGGTATTCTCGGGACCCGCCTGGACCAAATTGATTTCACCGGTCATAATGCGGCCTGCTTTGGGCAGGATACGCAGAATAGACTGGGCCGTGATGCTTTTGCCGCAGCCGCTTTCACCCACCACCGCCAACGTTTGGCCCTGGAACAGGTTGAAGGAGATCCCGTCCACAGCACGCACAACGCCTTGGCGTACAAAGAAATGGGTTTTCAGATCCTTGACTTCCAGCAACGGCTGTGCGCTGGACATGTGATGTGTCATATGGATTAGAGTAGGCGGGGCGTCGGGACCAGCTAACGCATCCGGACAGGGAATGCCACAGCGGCCTACGGTCCTGTCTGGCATACCGCATGCCAGACAGGACCGCACACGAGCATGCCAGCACAGGATTATTCGTTGATGTAGAGCATCTCGATCAGCCACCAGCCTTTGTCAGCGTCGGGATCTCGAAGATTCATGACGCTGTTGTCTACCGCCGTGGCCGCGATGGCATGGCTGATGCCGGGCGAGGCGCTAGTCATGACGTTCCACCAAAGGTTCTCTTCGTTAATCGCCACCATCCGGCGGCCTAGTTCCTTGTATTGCTCCGTACCCAGGGGTTCGCTCTGCCATGCGTCCAGCAGACTGTACAGTTCTTGGATAGCGGCAGGCGGTTCTTCGCCCTTTTCCCCACCGGATTCCCACCAATCATACCAGGCGATGCCAGCTAGGGCACAACAGGTGCGCCAGTGCCACGGAGGTACCAAGCGGATCGGAAACACCGCGTGGCTCACCGCTTCGGAGGGGCCCCCCGCACCCCAGGTGCCGATGTCTAGATCATTGGCCAGCAGATGCTGAGCGTAGAGGGCGTGGTCCACCTGCTTGTACTTGACCTCAATGCCCACGTCGTGCCACATGTCAATGATGAAATCCCATTCACCCGCCCGATGGCCTTCGCCGCCAATTTCGGTGAAGAGAACGAACTGCTCACCGGTGTCGGCCCGTAGACGCCATTCCTCGTTAGCGTCCCATACCAAACCCAGTTCATCAAGCAGGGCATTAGCCTGTTCCAAGTCGTATGCAACGTGACTGTATCCCATGTCTGCTTCCCGGAAACTCCAGTCGGGTGGAGGCACCGCCTGTCGTGGTTTCGTCAGCCCCAGATTGAAGACCTGGTTGTATGCCTCGCGATCCAGTGCTAGGGCCATGGCATGGCGCCAGCGCACGTCATTGAAGATTTCACGCAGGTAGGGGTCCTTGCTGGTATAGTTCCAGGCCCAGCTCACGCTGCCACCCCAGTTCTGACCCGGATAGAGACGCACGGTGTACCCTGCGCTTTCCGCGTTGTCCACCAGCAGAGGATAGTTGGCCAGATCAGCCCAAGCACCCCCGAAATTGTAATCGCCCGTGATGGCCTTGGCTTCCAGAATTTCCCGGCTGCCCACCAGAATGCGTTCATAGTAATCAATGTAGGGGAGCTGATTGCCGGCAGAATCCACCTTCCAGTAATACGGATTACGCTCCGACAAACGGGTACCGGTCGAATCCGATGGGCCTACGATATAGGGTCCTAGGAACGGGCGTTCGCCGCCATAGACGATGAAGGCACGGTCCGAGGAATGGGCCAGAAAAGCCTCGTACCATTCGGCGAAGCCCTCGGCTACTGCCTTGGTCTGGACCTCTTCGTTGTAATCGGCGTGCCAATCCGCTAGGTAATGCTTGGGGGCCCAGGGTTGCAGGCTGGATAGGCGATCCGCGATGGCCGTGTATCGCTCCGGATATTGCAACGTGAACGTGTAGTCATCCACGATCTGCAGCGTCAGGGGAGTGTCATTGGGCGCATAGTACGCCGGGATGGAGGGAGTCAGGGTTTCGTTGCGGATGATATCGTGCCACCAGAATGCCACGTCATCGGTGGTCAGCAGAGTACCGTCGGACCATCGTACACCTTCACGCAGACTGATGGTGAGTTCGGTCAGATCGGCATTGGTTGACCAGGATTCGGCGATATTGGGCGTAAATTGGCGGTCGGCCAAATCGAAAGTGGCCACACTTTCCTGAATCAGCCCCCCACCGGCGCCCCATTCCGCCCCGAAAGCGTCAGAATTGGGATCAATACCCATAACGGATAGGGTTCCCCCATATTGTCCGATCTGTTCGTCGGCATCTGCGCGTGGGGTGATAATGAGAGGATTGAGGGGAAGTCGTTCATCCACAGGCGGCAGTTCTCCGGCGAGCACGCGCTCATCCAGGATAGGTGACTGGTTGTACTGGGATTCCGGCAAGGCCGAGCGATCCGCTTCCACCGCTATAGGGTCTGCGGTTGGAAACTCAGCGGATCTACCACAGGCGACCAGTGTCAATGTCAAAATCATAATGACTGGCCATAATGCCTGCCATGGAAGACGCGTCTTCATTAGCTTCTCCTTTGCCAAGGATATACAGTTGTCACCGGGACATCTTGATTGTAGCATTGAGCTTCCCAGGCTTGAAAGTGGGAAAAGGGAGCGTATGGGAGGGGGCTGACAGGATCCAGGTAGATCCATATCCATGTATATGTACCCCCTCTCCCAGTGGCTCCCGGATGTAGGAAGCCTTCTCGCGTCCGGTATTTGTGTGGATAATCTGGGCCACTACCTCACAGTGCGCCGAAGGTTAAAAGCTAGGCGCAGTGTTCACACCCTGACAAAGGGAGAGTTTACTCGTCATCTCTCTGCTGCCACCTGGCATAGGAACGCCAGGTGGGGCTCTCGTGTCAGGTGGCAGGATTGTAACACTGCTGGCGCATCAGCAGCACCTGGCCACCTCAATCGCTATGAACTCACGTATCAGGGCTGGTTCTCCGCAGACTAGAACCGGTCTTGGTAGGGGGTAGGTTCAGTATCCCAGCTGCTTGTCCACCTGATTGCGGAGAGGGCGCCCCTCGTTGTAGCGTACGAGATTATCCAGGAAGATTTCGGTTGCCCGCAGACCATAATTCTGGGCTTGTCCCGAGTAATGGGCCGTGATGATCACATTCTCCATATCCCAGAGTGGTGAGTCCGCCGGGTTAGGTTCCTCGTAGGTGACGTCCAGGCCTGCCCCACGTATCCGGCCATCGGTCAGGGCTTCCACCAGTGCAGGTTCATCAACAACCTTGCCACGGCCGATGTTGATGAAGTAGGCATTGGGCTGCATAGCCTGGAATTGATCACGGCCAATCATCTCGTGTGTTGCGGGCGTGTGCGGGGCGCATACCACTATCCAGTCGGCCTGGGCGAAGGCCTCACTCATCTGATGGGGTCCATACACGGCTTCCACGCCTTGGGGGCCTTCCAAACCGTAATGACGCCGGACGGCAATTACGCGCATGTCAAGCGCCTGTGCCGTACGCGCCACACGGCTCCCGATGCTGCCCACGCCCACCAAGCACATGGTAGAGCCGGCTACTTCCTGTACATCGGCCTGTGCATGCTTGCGCCAGTCGCGCTCTGATTGGGCACGGATGGAGACGTGCACGTTACGCGCCAGCGTCAGAATCAGGGCAAAGATGTGCTCCGTGATGGAGATGGCGTGAATCCCCGAGACGTTGGTGAGCTGGAAACCCATGTCACGGGTCTCAGGGTGCCGCATCAGCAACGCGTCGGCCCCGGCGGAAAAGAGCTGGAGCCACCGACAGTTCTCGGCCCCGAAGAGCACATCGGCCGGCGGGTGTCCTGCGATGATTTCAATTTCCTCCAGATGGGGCTTGATCGTATCGGGATCGGTGGAGACGATGAGCGTACGTGACTGGGCAGCTGTCCGGAGGCGGGCCACTAGAGCCTCGTCCATGTGCTGGATGCGTTGATGCAGAAGAATGACACTCATTGGAGGTTCTCAATGTGTATGGGATCGGCGTGGGGCCACGGTCAGTCGTTTGCCTGCAGAAGCGTGCAAGGTTTCTGTCTTGACTACAACCGGCCCCCCAAGACACGGGAGCTCGTGCCTATGCTTGGGTTTGCCCTTACCTGATCTTACGGGCAAAGTGGCTATCGGGCAAAAGAGTTAGCCATGGTCTCATCCCGTGATGCGGTGCGGTATCGGACGTACACTGTCTGACGCAGAGAGTGCGGAAATGGTCTGACCGACACAGCGGCCATCACCGGTCGCCTAACCATTGCACAGGGTGGGGCCGTTGGGTCCGTTACGGTAGGAACAAGCGAGAGGACAGTACGCGGGATTGCGTATGACGTGATTGCTTGAGCTAGCCGCTGGTCACATCAATTCTTGTACCGGATAGAGGAGAAGACATAATTCAAAGCCTGTTCCTGCTCCGTGCCAGGTAAGGAACTATGGGGCTAGATGCAATGGAGCAGATAGTGTAAAGATAGGCGGAATTTCACTGTGTTGTGCCATCCGCGCCCCATCGGGTCGTGATGAATTCTTCCGGTTCCAATCCTGAGGCATCCGCGACGCGAGTAATGTAGTTGAAGAAAGCAATGACCTGTACGGCATCAAAGACCGCCGCTTCACTGAAGCCTACCTGCCGCAGATGTTCCAGATCCGCCGCCGCCATAGCCTCCTGCGTGTGTGTTAGTTTGACGGCAAATGCGCATAGAGCACGATCTGCGGACGTGAGGTCCGCCGTACGCCAGTCGCGGGCGATAGCGTGCAAGAAAGCATCCGTCTGCTCGGGTTTCCAGGCCTGGGTCTCTTCGATCTCAGCACGGAGATCGTGGGCATGGGCTTGAGTTCAGTAGGGACAATGCAACGCCGCGGACACTACGGTAGCCAACATCTCACGCTGGACGCGCGTCAGGTCCGAGGGGGCATGCATGATTTCGGTATACATCTGCATGCAAGCTTGCAACGTTTTGGGACGCAGGCTCATAGCCTGCACGATTTTCCAGAGGCGTCCGGCGCGTTCAATCGACTCGTCAAAAATCTGGCGCAGCAGACCCCGGGAAGCAGTGTAGGAAACCTGTTCAATCCATGCCATAGAGCACCTTGAGAAGTAGAGAAAGCTTGGTAGTTGTGGGATGATACATACGCAGGCGCGTGCGTATCAATTATATAGACTTAGCCCCCGATGTTCCAGCTGGTACAGGAAATCCTGAGGATCTTGAGGGTGGGTTCAACGTCGTGCCGGGCAGCGAATTCCTTGTGCCCATGCGTGCAGCAGGGGAAACTCGCGTAGACCAATACGCAAGCCGCAGTCAATAGCTCGGCTGATCAGGACCAGCCCTTGCGGGGCAACTAGGATCGTTTCCGCAGTGGCCTGGATATCTAACTCAACAGAGCTTGCTCCGACGGAATTCTTGATGGTCCGGGCTGTATCAAAGATTGGATCCGAGGTCACTTAGTTGGGCTGCCGACCACGCCTGTGTCGGTACTGTATCCGTTTGAAATTTCGGGTGGAGAATTGCAGTCTAGCGCCTATCCGGATACAGTAACTTCCAAGCACTTTGAGTCGCAGAAGGTGCTCTATGTTGATAGGGCCGGGCTAGAGTGAAGTCGTTGATGGCCAAACGCTGTGCGGAGCTTATAACCGCTAGCCGATGGAATAATTGAGAGCACAAAACGATGTGTGATGTGTAGGGTACCGGCTAGCCAACACCCTGCTCAAAGAGAATGTTCGAGCGATGGTAAGTTCGAGCGATGGTAAGGAGATAGAATCCGGATCGAATTCTTCACCAAAGAGGATGGATTGGTGCTGGTGTAGCCATTATTACCCTGCGGAGGAAGCATGATGTCGTCGTCCATAGACGTAATCAACAAAATTAAGCATAACGCCGAAGAGCTGAGGTCCTACGCCTTCAGTGAAGCCGATACGATTGGTCACCTGATTGATCCTGTACTTGACTACCTGGGTTATCCCATCACTCAGCAAAGACGTGAGGGCCAGGCGCATCAGAATCGGCCTGATATCGTGATATGGAAAAGTCCGGAACAGATGCATTTGGGACAGACGGCAACTGCGATCATAGAAGCCAAGTCACTCAACACGGATCTGAATGGAAACGGTAAGGCCAAGCAGGAACGGCCCAAAGAGCAGATAGCCCGCTATGTAACCGGCTACCAGCATGCCGGACCCAATACCTTCGGCATACTCACCAATGGCGATATATGGCACATCGTGCTCCCGATGGAGCACGGGCACCGTACCCAACTGGTTAGCGAACTGCGCCTTTTGGATGAGCATCCGGAGACAGCCGTCAACGACCTGCGTGAGTTAAAGCGCATACTTCAGCAACGCCCGGAAACGTTGTCGCCATACGGCCAATCGGCTGCCATGACAGCTGCGCGCGTGCTCACCAACGCTATTGCCGACGGCAGCAGTCCGGCGGAGATTCTCAGGCAATTGACGGATAACCCTACGTATCGCACCGATCTCAAAGGCCAGGTCAACCTGAAAGGCAAAGCCGCTCATGCGGAGCAAGCCTATTGGGATGCCTACGCCTACACAACAGCCGGGAAAGTTGAAGTTGAACAGACTGACCTCAGCCACGAGGCACTCTGCGTGTCCGTGCTACGCATGAAGAAAGCGGATACCGAGGATGATATCGCCATATACAGGGAGGACGTCGCCACCGCTGCATCCTCTTTCGCCAGCACCGTATCGGTGAACATGTCCGTTGTAGTGGTGATACAGCCCGACAAACTCGGTGTACCCGTGAACGCCCGAGTAGCCGTTCACGGTCGGGGACATACGGGCATGACGGCGGAATTTGATCCGTACACACCGCCGCCTTTCATCCTCCGTTCTATTCAGCGCCTCTACGATCAACTCAGGACGGAAACTCCCGTAGCGGAGACTGACATTGAGAGTGTTGTAGCCGTCAAAGAGGTTAGGCAAGAGTTTTACGAGGCAGTGGCTGACGGCTGGATGTTACGCCAGTATAGTGAGGCAAAGGGTAGCGTGCAAGAGAAGCTGCGCTACCGAGAGTCCGTATTACGCCATCTGATACGCACGCTATTTGCGTGGATACTCAAAGAGGAGGGCAAACTGCCCCAGGAGGCCTTCGATCAAGCATTCGCCACGAAGCACGCGCCCGGGAAGTACCACGAACAGATACTGATCTTCATGTTCCAGGAGCGACTCAATATACCGGAGTACCACCGCAAGCGCCATCCCATAGCGGCAATACAGTCTGCGCTTAGCAGTACCCGTTTCCTGAACGGCTCACTGTTTGCCCACCATGAATACGATGACGCCTTCAGCCTCACCGACGGGGAATACTTTGGGACGGAGCCGCAGCAACCGGGACTATTCACCATTCTCTCCGCATATGATTGGACCGCATCCGAACATACCCCGACCCACAGTGATCGGACCATTGACCCCGAGGTACTTAGCAATCTATTTGAGAATCTGATCGCAGTAACCGAAACGCCAGCGACTCCAAGCAGAATGCCCAAAGGCACCTACTACACCCCTACTGACGTAGCGAAAGAGATGGCCCGCGACGCGCTAATGATGGCAACTAAGGATCATGCCCCTAACGAGTGTTCCGAAGAGGAACTCCTCGATCTCTTTGGGGACTCGGATCTTGCCGAGTTCAAGTATCCAACGAACCATCTAGCATCTCGTATAGAGAACCTGAGGGTATTTGACCCGTCTGTTGGCTCGGGGGCTTTTCCGTTAAGCGTCATGTACGCCATCCGCAGCGCACTCCAAAAGCTCGGTAGAGACGATGCGGATGGACAGTTGACGCGCCGCATCATCAGTAGACAGATACACGCGCAGGACATCAATCCCATGGCTGTGCAGATAACACGTCTGCGCTTGTTCATTGCGATCATCGCCGCAGAGAAGAACAATCAACTTCCGCTTCCCAACCTGGAAGCCAAAATAGTATGTGCAAACACCCTGAGCACAGTTCCCCACCAGGGATGGAGCCCTATCGCCACTGGAGAACTTCAGGACGCAGACGCCAATATAATAGTTGATGCACTCAAAGAGCGAGCCTCAATCTTTGCCCGGTGGCAAGAGGCGCACGACGAAGCAAGCAAGGAGCGTCTCCGCACCGCAGACGCGGAAGTCAGAGCCAAACTCAAGCAAGCGGTAGGCACCGGCATAGCGGGCCCTGAAGCCAGCGCTTTCGCCGAGCACCCTCTGCTCAAACCGGATGCTCCACCCGCGCAAACGGACCCTCGCCTGCTGTTCTATCAAGAGAACTGGCAGGGTTTTGACATCGTAATAGGCAATCCACCGTATGAGAAGATTGCGCGGGGATACAGTGCGGATAAGAAAAAACAGTTTCGTGCACAATTAAATAGCAAGGGCTACAGGACGATTGCCGGCAACGATCTGTATACTCTCATCACCGAAGCAGGGCTGGCTCTCACGAAGCCTGATGGTGGCGTTCTGACGCTCATAGTGCCACTGAGCGTCTGCTTCGAACAGAACAAGCGGTGTTTGCGCGAGTTGATTGAACGTAACAGTAGAGAGATAAGGTTGCGTAGCCAGGATAATGCACCCGACACTATTTTCGGAGAAAGTCCGGTCACTACTCCTGCAAATAGTCAACGGAACACTATACTGACCGTTGTAACCGCAACCGGGTTGGACAAGCCAGATATTCTGCCTCCG
This sequence comes from Caldilineaceae bacterium, assembly GCA_965116185.1. Lineage (GTDB taxonomy): Bacteria > Chloroflexota > Anaerolineae > Caldilineales > Caldilineaceae > Bin34. The sequence continues at coordinate 2,846,327 of OZ220492.1, read as the reverse complement.
GGCGCGAACAAGTGGCGCAAGAGTGAGAGGCATCTATTCTTAGTAGACAGAAGATACCATTTGCTTGCGCGACCCGTAACGGAAGTGGCTCCCGATCGTTTTGATCATCAGTGGAACGCATACCTACTTCTGAGGTCGCCGATATAATCTCTCGTATGAGAGATTGCAGATTCAAGAATCAGTGATCTTGAATCTGCTGCAGAGCGCGGGCATCGGGTGCCCACATACTGCACGATATTTCATCACTGCTGTGCCAGCGGGCAAGCTGGGATAGACGCGAGTTCATCCTGAGTGTTGGCAGTCATGAGAGTCTGACCATTGTCGTGGCTGCAGCCAACAGTCACCTAACTTGTACATGGTGGAAGGTGTATGGAGATGCTTTTGACCTCAATCCATACGAGATGGCGACTATCGCCATTCCGGACCTATGGCTTGAGGTTGAAGGAACCCGGTGCCGAGTCATTAACTTGGGCCAACGTCTCATTAGGGCGATCAAGTCCCAAAACATAGAGAAGGTACCGTCGGGCGCCAAAGGCCGCCTTCATGATAGTTTGAACTTTCACAAGTGTGAACCTGAAACTATCGCAGAGATAGACGAACTCTACCTGACTGCGCTGGGACTGCCACTGCACCCTTATCTCGCTCAACTGCGAATCCTGAGGAACAACAGCACATGGAGGGTCGGAATGACATAATGGCGGAAACGAGGACTTCGCCCTGGCTCATCAAAATTTACGCTACCCCTTCAAGTGAAGGCCTTAAAAGCTACATCAAGCCAAGCCTTAAATTTCAGATGAATGCGCTGCTCAAATGCTAGTTCATCTACATAACCAGTAGCTAGAGAGTATTCTTCTGGGCCGAGGTGTGTGGTACTAAGGTTCCGTTCCTGCAGATACTGGGTCAGGACGCGCAAGGCTGATTTGTGGTGTTCTTGGTAGGTACAAAATGTATTGATAATCCAAATGCGGCCCGGGACTGTTTTTCCTCGCTGTAACAAGCCACGATACTGGAAAGCTAGTCTAGGATGAGCACAATGAAATAGAAGTAGGCTGGGGGAAGATACACTGGAACGGAAGCTGGACGTTGGTTGTATATAGAAAATTCTCTAGGTATAGCGAGGGCGTTAAGTCTGACGGTAACCATGTCCGCCTACAGACCATCCATGTTGATGCAGTCTGAGGTTGCGTGGTCATGTGTGGCCTCCTTAGCCTTATACATCGGTATCTTATGTATCGCCTGTGTCCCGTGCTTGTGGGTATACAAGGTTACGACAGGGCATGTGCCAGCAGGCTGTTTTCTTGAGTTGGGGCCTATGCTGCCGCTCCAGCCCACGGCTGCATGCACAAAGTGGTGTACGCCATACATCCATGCGTCAGTGCTCGGTCTCTACTCTTCTTGGCATCAACCGTGCATTCTGTCACAATGAACGTGGTGTGGGCCTAACGTAGTCCAGACAGCGAAGAGGTAGAGTGTTCTCTTATGACGATTCCCAGGCGCCAACTAGGCACGCTGGACCTCCAGGTCCCGGTGCTGAGTTTCGGTGGTGCGCCGGTGGGCCGGCTTACCACGATGGAACAGGCCGCACCTGTTGTGCACTATGCCTATGATCAGGGCATCCGTTTTTTTGACACCGCACCGCTGTATGGGGCGGGACGTTCGGAAACTTATCTCGGCCACGCTCTGCAGGATAGAGCACGCGACAGTTTTGTTCTGGCCACTAAAGTCGGACGGCTGGTTACTCAGCCTGGTGTGAGCGTACATTTTGATTTCTCGGCCACCGGCATCCAGCGCAGTGTGGAAGAGAGCTTGGAGCGTCTACGGCTGCAGGCAGTAGACATTCTGCATATCCATGATCCGGACAATCATGTGGACATCGCTGCCACCGTAGCCTACGCGGCCCTGGAGCGGATGCGCACCGAGGGCTTAATTCGCGGCATCGGCATCGGTATGAATCGCTGGGAACTGGGCCAGGAATTGATGAAACGCGGGCGTTATGACTGCTTCCTTCTGGCCGGCCGCTATTCGCTACTCCATCAGGACGGGCTGGATTTCATCAACCGCTGCCAGCGCGAGGGTATCGGGATCATCCTTGGTGGTGTCTACAACAGCGGTATTCTGGCTATGGGCAATGTTCCCCAGGCCACCTATGCGTATCACCCGGCCCCCACTGACATCCGGGCCCGGGTGGTAGCACTGGAAGCCGTATGCGCCGAGTTCGCGGTTCCCCTGTCGGCGGCTGCACTCCAGTTCGCCTTGATGCATCCAGGGGTTGCCTGCGCTGTGATCGGTGCGGAGGAAACGGCACAGGTCGCGGCGAATGTGGCGAACCTAGCCGTATCCATTCCGCCAGAATTCTGGCAGCACCTGATCGAACTAGGCTATTTGGATGACCGTGTGCCTGTGGATACGTAAGCACGGACGGTAGCCGGGATAGCATACGAGACATGCGCGTGGTCATGATCAGTAAGGCGCTGGTGGTGGACGGCTATCAGCACCTAGCGGCGGAAATCGGCCGCCGAGGCATAGAACTCACGGTTCTGTGCCCACCTAGCTGGCGTGATTCGCGGGGCCGGCATCCCCTACAACGTCTGCCCTCCACAGATTTTCGGTTGCGTGCAATACCCATGCGGTGGAATGGGCATTACCATCTCCACCATTACCCGTATCTCGGACAGCAGCTGCAAAGCCTGCAGCCGGATTTGGTGCACATGGATGAGGAACCCTATAATTTAGCCACCTTTCAGGGCATGCGTTGGGCACACCGGCATGGGATACCGGCCATGTGGGTGACATGGCAGAATCTAGAGCGCTGGTATCCGCCACCTTTCAGATGGTTTGAGCGATACGCCTACCGGACCGTGAAGCATGCGCTGGCGTGCACACCGGAAGCGGAACAAGTGGTGCGGGCCAAGGGCTACCACGGTGACCTGACCGTCACACCGCTCATGGGTGTGAATGTGGATCTGTTCGCACCCGCTCCGGACTCCGTTGCCCATACCCCGTTCACCATAGGGTATGCGGGCGGGCTGTTACCCGAGAAAGGACTGGATATTCTTTTCCGGGCCTGTGCTACCCTGACCGGAGACTGGTATCTGCATATCGCGGGCGGCGGACCGGCAGAAAAAAGCTTACGCCACCTGGCAACAGAACTAGGGATCGCGGAGCGTCTCCAGTGGTGGGGCCGTCAGGCCAGCCATGCCATGCCTGCTTTCTATCGCCGGCTGCATGTGCTGGTGCTGCCTAGCCGCACTCGGCCCAACTGGAAGGAACAGTTTGGACGGGTCCTGATCGAAGCCATGGCGTGTGGTGTGCCCGCCGTGGTCAGTGACAGCGGAGCCGGTCAACAGGTGGTGGGCTCTGCAGGACTCGTGTACCCGGAAGCGGATCCGCACGCCTTGGCCCACCATCTGCAGAATCTACACGATTCGGATGCGCTGGGCCGGACGCTGGGCCGGACAGCGCGACAGCGGGTGTGTGACCGCTTTGCCATGGGGATGGTGGCTGATCAGATCGTGGATGTGTACCACCGTATGCGCATGGCGTGAATGTTTCTTCAATGCGCGTAGCTCTCAACGCCACCCTGCTGGACACCGGTTCCACCTTTCGGGCTGCCGGGATCAGTCAGTACATTAGGCGCACTCTGCGGGGCTTGGGACAGGTAGCAGCCCCGGACTGGGAATGCCAAGCCTTCGTTAACCGGGCCAACACCCCGATTCCCGGGATCCGTCTGCACACCACCAACGGACAGCTGTACTCCCGCTGGCGCCGAGTCGGCTGGGAACAGACCGTCTTGCCTCTACACCTGCACCGTAACAGGCCCCATTTGTTCCATGGTCTCGTCAATGTCTTGCCTCTGTACTGTCCTTGTCCGTGTGTTGTTTCGGTTATGGATCTGTCATTTGTCCGGACCCCTGAGGCCGTACCCCGGTTCAGGCGCACCTATCTGCAGACCCTGTGTGCACGTAGCGTGCGCCAGGCGGATCGCGTGATTGCTATCAGTCAGGCCACCGCCGATGATCTAATGCGGTACTACCACGTGCCCAGTTCGCGCATTGACGTGATTCATGTGCCCGTGGATCCAATCCTCTCGCCACAGCCGCATGCAGATGACCCGGATGTTCTGGACCGTCTACACGTACCGGGACGTTTTTTGCTCCATGTGGGGACCTTGGAGCCGCGCAAGAATCTAGGCTGGCTGCTGACGGCTTTTGCGGCTTGGCACCGGCGGGCAACAGGTCACGACGTGCACCTCGTGCTCGCGGGTGCCGCCGGCTGGTATGGCGAACGGCAGCGTCTGCAGGGGATGGCACGGGATGTGGGCCTAGCGGATCGTGTTCATTTCCTGGGCTATGTGCCCGACGCGGCCATGGGGGCCCTGTACCGATCCGCGCTTGCTTGCCTGTTCCCCAGTCGTCATGAAGGGTTTGGCATGCCTCTGTTAGAAGCTATGGCCTGCGGTACACCTGTCCTATGCAGCGACATTCCGAGTTTTCGGGAAATCGCACAAAGTTGCGCCCTATATTTCCCGTTGGACGATAACGCAACCTTTAGATCCTTACTGGATACACTGTTGACGGATACTGGCGTAGCCCACACTCTGTGCCGGCAGGGTCTGATACATGCATCTCATTTTACCGAGGAGGCAACGGGATACAAGTTGCTGGATACATACCGGAAAGTCCTATAGTTTGGTGCTATACTGGCTCCATTTAGCCCGTTGTGCGGTGCCCTCTAGCTCCTTCTCTACCTGTGCCCTCAACCGCTTCCATACCCGTGCCTTCGTCTCCTGTAACATCCCGCTGGTTTGCTCCTTTCGTGCAGACGGTGGACACACGTGTCTGGCGGATGCTGTGGTGGTTCACCGACTCGGCTCTGACGTTCCTGGCGTTCCTACTAGCGTACATTGTGCGCTATCAACTGGAGTGGTTCAAAGATGTAGAACCCAGCCATATCCAGTCGTTCGTTGTATATCTGCCCTCAACTCTCGGCCTGCTCGGCATCCAATTCGTGGTGTTTCAGATGTCCGGGGTGTACCGTCAAGATCGCCGTAGTGGTTGGCTGCATGAAACCTTTATGGTGGCGAGTGCCTCTATGCTGAGTGTGCTGGTCCTCATCATCGCGCACCTCTTCTTCAATGCCCAGCTGTATAGTCGTTTGGTGTTTCTGTACACGGCCCTGGGGATGACGGTATTGTTAAGTCTGCTGCGCCTAGCCCAGCATAGCCTGCGGCGTTATCTGCACCAACACGGGGTGGGCGTGGAACGTGTACTTCTCGTGGGCACGGGGGAACTGGGCCTCATGGTGATGCGCAATATTGTAGCCATGCCGGATCTGGGCTGGGAACTACTGGGTTTCCTGCGGGAAACCGAGAATGCGGATCAGGGTGATATCGGTCGTTTCCGGATGCTGGGCCCCGTATACCGGCTGCCTGAGGTGCTACAGGAGCTACAGCCCGATAAAGTCATTGTCTGCATTGCATGGCGGAATTACGCTCTGGTAGAACGTACCCTCAAGACTTGCCAGGAAGCGGGTGTGCCCACTCAAGTGGTGCCTAATTTGTTCCAGGTCACGCGCAACCAAATTATGCTGGAAACGCTCAATGGGGTCCCCCTGCTGAGTGAACAGCCCATTTCCATTACGGGTTGGAACTACTGGCTGAAGCGTATAGCGGATCTGGGCTTGTTCGCAGTGCTCGCTTTGCCAGCCCTCTTACTGGGGCTCCTGATTGCCCTGGCTATCCGCCTTGAATCCGGAGGTCCCGTCATCTATTCGCAAACACGTATCGGCCGTAATCAACGTCCCTTCCAGGTGTTTAAGTTCCGCACCATGATCGACGGGGCGGATGCCCTTCAGGACGAAGTAGCCGACCTGAATATGGCGTCCGGAGCCTTTTTCAAAATCAGGAATGATCCACGCTGTACGCGGGTAGGCCATGTCCTACGCAGTTTCAGCCTGGATGAAATTCCCCAGATCGTGAATGTAATCAAAGGTGAAATGAGTTTTGTCGGACCCCGTCCCGGTCTGCCGCGCGAAGTGGCCCAGTACGCGCCCTGGCATCAGAAGCGGCTCGCGGTCCTGCCGGGCATTTCAGGCTTGTGGCAAGTGTCGGGACGGAGCGATCTAACCTTTGATGAAATGGTGCTCCTGGATATTTATTATGCTGAGAACTGGAGTTTGGGGTTGGACGCGAGCATAGTCCTGCGGACCATTCCGGCCATGTTGTTTCGGCATGGTGCCTACTGAGCTAGGCGCACCTAAATTATCTCAGCCGTGTTGCGGGCCAGGCCAGGGATCACTATGCGCGTACTGATTCTGATGTCCGACACGGGAGACGGGCATCGTAGCAGTGCGCGGGCCTTGCAACAGGAATTTGCCTATTGGCTACCCGGCAAACATCAGGTGACGATTGTTGACTTCTATCGCACCATGGCCCCCTGGCCTTTCAGCCAATTCCCGGATATCTATCCCGCGCTGATCAATCATTGGCCCGGTCTCTGGAGAGCCATATTCAATACCTACGGCTCACGGGTGAGCGAGGAATTCATGGCGCATCTGCTCCAGGACTATTGTCAGCCCTATTTTGATCTGTTACTCAGCCGGTACCGTCCGGATCTCATCGTAACAGTCAACCCTCTGGTGTGCCCTCTCCTTTTCCGAGTAACGAAGGCCCTGCAGCGGGATATTCCGGTAGCGGTTATCGTCTCCGATCTGCTCCTGCCCCATTGTTCCTGGTTTCACCGGCAACAAACACGCTGTTTTGTGCCGACACCCCAGGCTGCCCTGACCGCTCAGCAGGCAGGTGTGGCGACTCGGAACATTCGGGTGTACGGTCTGCCCGTGCGACGGGAATTTCTGCAAGCGGCAACACGGGACAAAGAGCAAGTGCGGCAGCAGTTGGGGCTATCCACAACATTGCCCCTGATCCTGCTCATGGGCAGTGGGGCAAGCGCAGGCAACCTGCTGAAAATGGTGACTCGGACCGCGACAGCCGTGCAACAAAAACAGTTTCCGCTTGTACAGCTGGCTGTCGTATGTGGCCGCAATCAGGCCCTGCAGTCGCGCCTAGCTGCCCTGTCCGTACCTGGCGTGTGCGTGCTCGGCTATGTGGAGAACATGCACGATTGGATGGCTGCCAGCGACTGCCTGATTACCAAAGCGGGTCCTAACACGATCATGGAAGTAGCTACCCTGGGTATACCTATCCTCGTCAACGATTTTGTGCCGGGTCAGGAGGAACACAATCCGGCCTTTGTCATGCGCCACGGAATGGGCACGTACGAACCGGATCCGGATCAACAACTGAATATCCTGCAGGAATGGATGACGAACGCCGGTTTGCGTCACGATCTAGCCGCACGTGCCCGGACTGTAGCCCAGCCCCAGGCGGGTTGTCATATCGTATGGGATCTGGATCGCAGTTTTGCCTGAACGGGCTCGTGGCCCCGATTTTTGCGCACCGCTACCCCGCAGGCTGTACCCCTCTGGGGATCCTTCAGCCTGGTGATCTCTAGAACCGTTCCGCTCTGATCCGGTGCGTACAAGGCCGTAATTTCTACCGCTGCAGAGCAGTAGGTAAGCGTACATCTCTTGATTGAATTTTAGATTATCATGACAATCTGCAATTGCTGTTGTTTTTAGTCTGTATGCTAGCTTGGTTGGATCATGTATGCGCGTTTGCTTGCACTACCCGCCGCCGGGACCGAAACATTTTTCCTTTGGGGACCGCGACAAACCGGCAAAAGCACATTGCTCCGCCTGTACTATCCAGATGCTGTGTGGATCGATCTGCGCAAAAACGAGAAGCTTGTACGGTACGCTACACGTCCTGAGCTATTGCGGCACGAGTTGATAGCGGGCAATGTAACTCCGGATTGTCAAATAGTAATAGATGAAGTCCAGAAAGTACCGGCACTACTCAATAAGGTACATTGGCTGATGGAGAATCGAGATCTGCACTTTGCGCTGTGCGGATCCAGTGCCCGGAAAGTACGGCGGGGTGCCGCCAATCTGCTGGGCGGCCGGGCGTTGCATTATGAGCTCAGGGGCCTGACGGCAGGGGAACTCGGCCCTGATTTTCATCTGAATCAGATGCTCAACCAAGGATACCTACCCCGCATCTACGGTTCTAGTCAAGCCCGGCGGCAGCTGGATGCATATATTGCTGACTATCTCAGACAGGAGATCGCGGCCGAGGGCTTGGTCCGGAGTTTACCCAATTTCGCTAATTTTCTGGATGCCATGTCCTTACGTGACGGCGAGATGGTTAATTACACCCATATCGGGCGGGAGTGTGGCGTATCCGCACCAACTGTCAAAAACTACTTCGGCATTCTGGAAGACACTCTGCTGGGTAAGTGGTTACCTGCCTACCGGCGGCGCGTCAAGCGGCGGCTTATCGGCGCACCCAAATTCTATCTGGGCGATGTAGGCGTCGTGAACCGCTTGGCCCGACGCGGCGCGGTGATGCCTGGCTCCGAACTCTATGGGAAAGCGTTTGCGAACTGGCTCTTCCACGAACTCACCTCTTACCTCAGCTATCGGGATGTGGATACAGGGCTATCCTATTGGCGTTTGCCTAGTGGCATTGAGGTTGATTTCATCGTGGGGGATATGCAGATGGCCATTGAGGCCAAAGCGAGTGCTCGCATTACACGCAATCACCTGAAGGGGTTACGCACTTTGGCTGAAGAGCATCCTGATATACGGCAACGTGTGATTGTCTGCCTGGAACCACGGGACCGCCGCACAGATGACGGCATTGATGTGCTATCAGCGGCTAATTTCGCCGATCGGCTCTGGCAGGGTACATTGATCCAGGCGTGAAAAGAGCACACAGGTACTCCCGGACAAGCCACTGTTGGCCCGGGCTCGGTAGCTAGGTACTCCGCTACTCCGGACACGTCCTGCTTTGTTGGGATCGGTGCCTAATGCGGCTCTTCCGTATCCTGTCACAGTTTCCCGCTTGGTACCCTACCACTGGGTATTCAGGTCTATCTAACATCGGCACAATTTTAGAACTTCATATTCTGGCTTATCACCAACTGGGTGCCACCGGCATTCGTTTCTGCCGTAGCATTGATAGATCCTAGCCTGATACGTTTTCTGAAGTCTGGAAAGCATCACCTTACCAACGAGTTGCCTAGTCTACCTTTGCGTGAGCACTTAGAGGCCCTGCTAAGCTATCCTGCCTAGTAGTTCGGCCCCGGCCTGTAGGACATACGCATCAGATCCAGTGGTTTAGAGATCAAAGCCACCCTTATCGACTAATGCAGACTATGTCTATGCCACTGTGGCATCAAGGAGGGAATAGGATGTAGAGGGATGCAATCACCGTTGCTGAACTTAGCCCACCGGCAGCACATGTGGAGTTAAGGACTTGCTGTCCATGGGATACCTACCCAGATACCGGATAGGCATTCCTTACATTCCACTGTTGCCTTCCCTCTATGTACGTTTGTTGTGTACACCAAGATCTGCTTACCTATCCTCTATCCGGGGACATCGGTCTTTGGATTTGGACTAGAATAGCCAGCCCGTGCACACATGGACCACGGGCTGTTGAAGGGCTGAATCGTATCCGGTTGTCGCGGATTTTCTCAGCTCACTCGTGGTCCAACACGGAGACTACTTGCGCGACAGTTGGTATTCACGGATAAAGACGGATAGGGCGGTCAGTTCCACACAGATGGCAAAGACTTCTATCTTTGCCATCTGTACCGCAGAAACCTATATGCCATTTGCAGTTGTGTGATAATACCCAATATCTATCTTGCACGTACCGGAGTTGTGTATCCCGGTTGCGTGGCCCACCGTCGTGGAGACGCCCATCGCCTAGGCGGTCTTCACCGGTATTACCGGGAGGTTCGTACCATGGCCCTACACTGGCCCGACTCCACAGCGACCCTGACCCAGGCGGAGCGCGACCTCCTCTACCCGGTGGACGATGACGAACCCATGACGTCCTCGTTACCCCACTGTGACGCCTTCGTCTATGCGCTGGCCGCTGTCTGGGACCACCTGCGGGACGTGGACTGGCTGGTGCCCGGCGATTTTGCAGTCTACTACGAACCCCTACCCCCGGGGGCTCCTGGACCTGGACCGGCCGTGGTCCCCGATCTGCAGGTGAGCGTGGGGACCCCGTTGGACGGAAATACATCCTACTGTCTCTGGGAGGTGGGCAAGCTGCCGGCGTTGGCCCTGGAGATGACCCCTAAATACCCTCAGGCCATGGACCCGGTGCACCAACACGATCTCTACGCCTGGCTCGGTGTGCCGGAATACTGGTTGTATGATCCCCACGGGGATTACCTGGCCTCCCGGCTACAGGGCTGGCAACTGGTCGATGGCCATTACCGACCGATCCCAGGGCAGTGGCGGCCCGATCTAGCGGCGGTACTCTTCCCCAGTGCGGTGCTGGATACGTTCTGGGGCTACTTGCGAGAGTCAGGTGACCTGCGGCTGTGGAACCCTCAGGAGGAAGCCTGGTATCTTCCGCACGCCGAAGCACAGGCTAGACGGGCAGCCGAAGCCCGACGGGACGCCGAAGCCCGAGCTCGACAGGAGGCTGAGGCCCAAGCCCAAGCTGAGATCCGGGCCCGGCAGGACGCCGAAGCCCGAGCTCGACAGGAGGCTGAGGCCCAAGCCCAAGCTGAGATCCGGGCCCGGCAGGACGCCGAAGCCGAAATAGCCCGATTGCGGGCCCTGCTTGAAAACCGGATCCCCAGAGGCTAAGGGGAGGGAACTGACTGTATGGTGCGTGATCTACATGCCCGGCTTATCCGTGCCAGAACTCACCTAACAGCGCTTGCGCAGAGTTGGTGCGGACAGGGCCCCGGTTCCTAGATGCTGTCCCACTACCAGTCGTTGATCAAGCACTTATATTGTTCAGTGCTAACGTACATATCTGTATAGTAATTGATGCTACGCAACGTACGGATGACGTTCACATCAAATTCACTATACTCGCTCCGGCTTTATGACAGCGTTCCGCCAGAAGTCATTGAGAGGTTGTACCCCTACCGGTTCGTTTAGGACGCTGAACGCCTACAGTGGTGGACCATGGGTGGAGAGGTTGCCATCCTGGTGATAGGACCACGGGCAACAAAGGGAGTCCGATCGAGCGGATAGAGGGGAATGTCCGTTGTGGTGGGCTGAGACGGATAGTAGCTGAGATGCCGCAGCGTGGTGTGTATTGCTAGCCCTTGAGCCCCGTCATGGCCACGCCCTCAATAAAGTTGCGCTGCATCAGCAGGAACACGCCCAGTACTGGTAGGAACATGCAGGCAGCTCCCGCCATCTGCAGATGGGTCTGAGCGATGTACTGTTCCGTGAAGCGTGACATGGCAATGGGCATGGTCCATTTTTCCTTGCTGTTGATAATGATCAGGGGCCAGAGAAAATCGTCCCACGCGGCGAGGAAAGTGAAGATGGTCAGTGCCGCCAGAGCGGGCTTGCTCAGAGGCAGCATAATGCGCGCGTAGATATAGGGTTCGGACGCGCCGTCAATGCGCGCTGCTTCCAGAAGTGACTTAGGAATGCCCAGCATGAACTGGCGCATGAGGAATATACCGAAGGGTGTTACGAGGGCCGGTATGATCATACCCCAGTAGGTATTCACCAAGCCCAGACGTGCCATCATGATGAATAACGGAATCATGATGACCTGAAACGGGATCATGAGTGTAGACAGGATCAGGATGAAAATGAGGGTGCGACCGGGAAATTCGTAGCGGGCGAACGCGAACCCTGCCATAGTGCTGGTGAGCAGCTGACAGACGGTAATAGTCACGGCAATGAAAGTGCTGTTCAGGCCGAAACGCCAGAACCCGATTTGCAACCAGACCTCCAGAAAATTGCCGAGCGAATACTTAGTCGGGGCGAACCATACGGGAGGCACCTTAATCACTTCGGACAAAGGCATCAGTGATGCCGATATCATCCAGACCAGGGGCAGCAACATCCAAATACCGCCTATGACCAGCACCAGCAGGCCCAGGAACTTGCCCACCAGGGGCCAGACAGCTGATGGGGCCCCGTCAGCTACGACGCGGGAGGAAACAGCAGTATCCATGTGCCATCAACCATATTCAAATTCACGCTGTGTCAAGCGCAGCTGGATGAGCGTGATGATGAGAATGAGAGCAAACAGGATGAAAGCCAAGGCAGCGCCATAGCCCAGATTGTTGTAGCGGAAGGCCGTGGCGTAGATATGGTATACCATGACCCGGGTGGAGTTGATGGGGCCCCCGGCCTCGCCCTGGGTAGTTGTCATGATCACCGCGGGCGTGAAAACCTGCAGCGAGCCGATGACACCGGTCACCGTGATGAAAACGATAGTGGGATTGAGCAGTGGGAAGGTGATGTGCAGGAAACGGTTCCAGCGGCTGGCCCCGTCGATCTTAGCCGCTTCGTAGAATTCGCGGGGGATCCCCTGGAGGCCTGCTAGGAAGATCACCATGCTGAAACCCAGGCCCTTCCAGATCGCTACGATCATAATGGCAGGTAGAGCCCAAGTCGGTGATGCCAGCCACTTGGGACCCGTGATGTTGAACCAGCTGAGGAACGTGTTGACAAGGCCCCAGCGGGGTTCAAACATCCAGATCCAAACGAAGGACACGGCGACCCAGGATGTGATGACCGGAATGAAATACACCGTACGAAAGCCCGTCCGCCACGGCAGACGATCCTGGTTCATGATCAGGGCTAGCGCCAGGGCTAGTCCCATACCCACCGGCACTACCCCGACGGTATAGACCAGCGTGTTGCGCAGGCTTTTGCGGGTGAGGTTGTCCTGAATCGCGTGCGTGTAATTCTCAAAACCTATCCAAGGAAAGTCGCGGGGAATCAGGTTCCAGTCATGCAGACTGATCCAGAAAGCAAAGAGAATCGGGAAAACGATCAGGACTAGAAGGAACAAAAATGCGGGTCCCAGGAAGGTATAGGCCCACAAGACTTCCCGTAGCTGCAATCGACTGAGCGACCGCTTCATAATGGCGCCGGTAATCCAACAGGAATGAAATCAACATCCCCGGGACAGAATCTCAACTGAACTCTATCCCGGGAGAAATATGTGCAATTGGCGATTTGGGAGCTGATCAGTTCATAGTGTGAGTGGCGATAACGTCATTAAGGTTGGCAACCATGGTGTCAAACGACGTAGCGGCATCTTCACCCCCGATGACCACGCGGTCACGGCCGTCACCCAACTCCTTAACCCATTCGGCCCAGCCAACCCATTCCCAGGGCGTGGCGTACTCCAACGAATCGAGGCAGACTTCGGCGTTAGTATCCGGTCGGAAGCGTGCATCTGCGCCCAAATCCTGGAAACTGGGTAGGTCACCGGCCACGTCGTTCCAGATTACCTGAGCATCTTGGTTGGTGCAGTGGTAGACCCACTGCCAGCCCGTTTGGGCATCGGGCACCCACTTGCCCACTACCCACATCCAGTGGGAACCGGCAGTGTACAGATCCTGACCTATGGAGCGGGTCGGGAAGGGCACGATGGTGTAGGCCAGGTCAGGAGCCTGGGCCAGCAGGCTGCCGCGGGACACGGGATGACCAATTTCCATGGCAGCCCGGCCCAAGGCAAAGCGGCTCTGGCCCTGCAGGAACGAGTTGTCGTCCGCTGTGCCTGACAGGTCGCAGAACCAGGTAAAGATCTCCAGAATCTCCGGATAGTCGTGCCAGACTAGCTGGTTAGTACTGGCGTCTATCCACGGCTGACCATTCTGCTCTCGTTGCAGGAACTGCTGGTACAGAATGGTCTGGAAAGCGCTATAGTAACCGGTGTTGATCCCGATGCGATCGTCTTCCCCACCGTCAAGCTGAGTTAGCAGGACCGCCTGATCGTACATATCAGCCAAATCCTGGTAAGGAGCGGCGGGATCGAGACCAGCTGCGCGGTAGATCTCATTATTGCGATACATGACCAGGGTCTGGACATCTAGAGGTAACCCGTAATACTCCCCGTCCTTCTGACCCCGTTGTACCGTCCAGGGTAAGTAGCTTTCCTCAATCTGACTGGAGGTAATGATGGAGTCGGCAACGGGCAGAAGATTGTCGCCCGCGATGTATTCCTCAACCAAGCCCATTGGGATCTGGAATATGTCCGGGGCGGAGCCGGCTCCGCCCGCGATACCGGCGGCTAGTTTGCCCCAGTACTCGGCCCACGGGATCGACTGGAAATCAATTGTCACATTCGAGTTTTCGCTCTCAAACTGCGTCTTGAATTCCTCAACGGCTGCCGCCCGGCCAGCGGAATGATGCTGCCAGTGACTCAGGGTCACGGCAGTGTCTGCCATAGGGTCTTCGCCCGCCGGGGCCGCCGGCATACCGGTACAGGCGGCTGTGAGCAGACTAGCGGTACCCAAAGTACCCGCCAATACCAAAAAGCTTCTGCGACTCACTGAACCTGAAGACATGATGCTTCTCCTCTCATTTGGTAGTACTGAATCAAAAGAACACATACATATTGTTTCATACAGTTTTAGTATGCAGCGGTACGGACGGGGCGAGCCGCGACGGCCCAGGGATAAGGCGGATCATTGTGGTGCAGCGAACGGTAGGTGGGAATCCAGACCCAGCGGTCTGTGCCCTGCGTATTGGGGTGGCTGGCATGCAGGGTGAGGTCGTGAAAGACGATGGCTCCACCGATGGGAAGCGGAACGCTGATGGCCTGCTCATCCGGCACCTGGGTCTTGTCCAGGCGGTGATCAAAACCTCGGCCATCCTCAGCTCCGTCATGGATTACATACTCCTTGTGAGAGCCGGGTACTAGTTTCAGACAACCGTTGTCCTTCGTGGCCTCGTCAAGGGCGACCCATAGAGATAACTTGTGGCTGCCTTGCCAATACGGGTGGTCCTGATGCCAGGGACTACCGAAGTCTGCATCGTGATCCTTGAAAACCGCCTTGTCGCTCAGGAACTCAATGTCAGGCCCCAGGAGGGGTTCCAGCAAATCCAGAAGCCGGGGTGCTCCCACCATCTGCCGGAACAGAGTACTGCGATAGGCCAGGCCGACGTAAACGCCGACGTGTCGGATATCCTGCCAACTGTTGTCGCCTGTCTGACGTCTTTCGTCACAGACAGCATCCACTACGGCCTGCATTTCCGTTTTCAGATGCACAGCTTCGGCGGGAGTGAATAAATCCGGTACCCGCAGGTAGCCATCCTGCTCAAATTGCTGGGCTATGTTCGTGTTCAACATTGTGCTTCAGTACTCCCTGGCACGACAAGCTTACTTGGGCTGGATGCCATCCGGTCCCTCTATGATGAAGTACGGAAATATATACACGCTCTTCCCGTACTCCACATAGGAGCTAGCTTTACGATTTATATGTATCAGGCTACAATTATCAGTATACACGGTATGCATGTATATGAGACCGAATAGAAACGAACGGTTACCGATCAGGATGGATGTGCCCTTCTAGACACTTGTACCAGGACCGCATGGGAGTCACCGTGTCAGATAGGTCTGCAGCGATGTCGTGGCCTAGGTCCGATAGGATTGTCAGGCTCAGTCCGTCTGGACTTCCTGCCATGCACGTTGCGCTAGTTCAATGCTGTAGGGCATGGCGGTAGCGACCGGATCGTTGCCTTCCATTTCAATCGATACATAGCCGGTGAAACCGGCGTCAAGCAGAAGACGGAATACTCGGGCATAATCAATGTCTAGTGCATACCAGGAACCGCCGCCGGGATAGGTTTTCATGTGAGCTAGTTGCACATACGGTGCGACGCGGTGCATGGCATCGTACATGTCCTCTTCAAAAAGGAAATTGCCCATGTCCAGGATCGCGCCTAGCCAGGGTGAATTGATCGTGTTCAGAATGTGCAAGACACCGTCGGCGAACGTGGTCAGTCCCCAGTGATTTTCCAGGAGTAAGGAAACACCCCGCATCTGGGCGTGATCGAGGCACTGGACAATACAGTCACAGACCCAATTAAATCCTTCCTCCTGGGTATGGCCCTCCCAGGGTTCCACCCAGCCCCGGGCCGCAATCAAGTCGTTAAAAGATCCCTCCTTGCGCCAGCCGCCGGAGTTGACGCGAATCGACGGAATGCCCAGTTCGTGTGCCAGGTCAATGCAATGAAGGGTATGGGCCACATGGCGCTCACGTACCGCGGCCTCAGCCCAGACAAAGTCTTGGTGGATGGAAAGGTTGTACAGGTCTAGACCGAGCTGGAATGCGCGTCGCTTCAGACCCTGCAGATAGGGTCCCTCTTCCCGCTCTAGTTGCTGGTGCAGAATCTCAACACCGTGCAGGCCCAGGGAGTGGGCTGCTTCCAGGATCGTTTCGATCGGTACCCGCTCGGGTGTGAAGTGCCAATAGGAATAGGTGGAAGTGCCCAAGCGCAAGTGCATCGTGTATCCTCCTGAACTCAAACGTACATGGGTGTTACGGCAGTGACACCGGAAGGCTGGTACATGCTGATTCATAGGCAGCCAAAGTCGCCCGTAGGACCTGCAGGCCATCCTCACCGGTGATGACGGGAATCCGGTCGGTCCGGATCATGTCTGTGAAGTCCGTCAGCAACCCCTGAGCCGGTGGCATGTAGCGGGTGCGTCCCCAGGTGTAACAGCCGAGAGGGCGTGACCAACAGGTGTCCAACGTGCCGTACACATCATTGGCCAATTGAAAAGAAAGCAGACTGGTATTCGTCAATATCCAGCTCTGGATGGAATAGGCTCCAACCAATCTCATCGTACATTTCTGTGACCTCGGTGCGCCAGAACCAGCGCAGCAGATCGAGCACGTGTACCGTGTGGTCCATAACGGCACCACCAGCCTGCGCTGGGTCCACGAACCAGGCACCCAGCATAGATACCATGATTGGTGCCATGCGGCACTGTACACCTTCCGCCTGCAGCATCGTACGGACCGCCTGTATGGCCGGGGTAAATCGCACAGGGAAGGCAATTTGTAGTTTAGCGCACGGGCGCTGGCATACGGTGATGATGGCCTGGGCATCTGCCAGCATGGTGGCAACAGGTTTTTTACACAGAATGTATGCTACCCGGCCCGCGGCGACCTCCGTGTGCTGGCGGTGATGGGCATTGGCAGAACACACTACCACCGCGTCCAGATCACAGTCTAGCGGAACAGCCAGCTCCAGATATGTCTCAACTTTGAAATCTTGCGCGATCCGGTGTCAACGCTCCTGATCATCATCCTAATATCCCCACCGTCTGGACATCCGGCATGCACTGCAGACAGCCCAGATAGGGGTGGGCATGACTACACATACCAAACCGGAGGGTCATGTATCTTCTTGGCAATCGCGTATCGCCACCGGCTGTCCGGTACGGATGGAATGCAGGCCCGCCTGCGATGACTTGACAGCCATCAGGGCCTCTGCCGGTGTGTCCCGAAAAGGCTATACCGCTCCAGACAGCACACAACATGAGTTAGTTATCTACTCAATAGGGATGATCATGTGTTGCTAAGAACGTTCAGTCCTGAGACATGTCGTTAGTGTCAATTATCCACATGATTGAGCCTGGAACCCGGGAATCCCACTCAACCAAGCCTCCGTGACCGCGACTTCCCAGCCTGTGTGGATATGCCCTGTGGAGGACCAGACCCCGAAGTGAAGGCTAATAAGAGTATGGTCACCGGCCGGTGCGTTGGCATTAAGCAACCTCCCGCTCTGTGAAATCAGCCTACCGTTGTGCTACACCCAGTGTGTCCATGTGGGGAAACCACCCCGCGCGTATCGTACGCATCATTATGCGACTTCGCTACTCGTTGCCTGGAGTACTCATAGCGTGAAACGTTCGTTCACGCCATGACAAGGCCCCAATGCCATTTGGCGTCGGGGGCAGGTCTGACGGGATCGTCAACGGATGTCCTGAGGGGATTTACCCGCCGGGCTGGGTCCAGATCTTCCTTCGAAACTCGGACCACTGATCACACTAGCACCCCGTACTTGGTCCCTGGCGTCAAGCCAGTGATCTCTACCGTCCGCGCGCTGGTCTTTGTGTGATCAACGACTTCTTCCCTATCGGTCTTGTCGCCCTTCTGTCCTGTCCATAGCACTACCTTGTAGCGATATGGCGGCGGCGATGCTGATTGGCACCTATCCTGCCCTCTGGCCGACCGGGGCCAGGTAACGGTTACCAGCCGTTACCGCGTGTTGCTCGGGGCTGAGGGGCTCGTGCCCGGATACAGGGTCAGTCAGCCGTAGCTAGGGTCGGCACCTCGGACGCAGTGGATTGGGCTAGCTGCGGCGTACAACGAAGGATCAGGAGACAGCCGGTATACAACAGGGCCCCGCCCAGGGTGTAGTACCAGATGACCTGAGGACCCACCGGACTGTTGGCAAACAGATGGCCGATCAGGAGCGGTATGGTCAGGGATCCAAGGGACACACCCACAAACATGAAAGAGGTAGCCCGGCTCACGGCAGTCATGTATTGCGGAGCGAGCGCCAAAGTGAGTGGAAACAATGATGCCTCACCAATACCACAACAGATCACCGCGCCCCACACCACCAAGAGCGAACCGGGTAGCAGCAATACAATCGTAGCGGCCCCTGTAACGAGGACTAGGGCGAGGATCACCACTGTCTGGTTAGGAAAGCGCATCAATAAGAAGACGGCTACCAGACGCGTGCAGGTGATGGCTATGTAAAAGGTTGATGCCACTCCACCCGCCACCTGGGGTGTGCTCAGTTCGGTAGTCAGCAGATACGAGACAATGTAGCCGCTCATAGCCATTTCCAGGGTGCCGGCCAGGAACAGCATAGCCATGAGGGTAACGAGAGGAACCTTAGGTAAGGGAGCGCGTTGGTTGGTGGTCGTTTGGACAGAGGAAGGACTGGGCAAACGGATATATAACAGGGCACTGGCAGACACGATCAGAGCAATGACTGCAAAGGGGGCCACCAGCGTGCCGGTACGGCTCTGCAACTGTACAATGATGAGCGGCGTGATCAGGGCACCTACACCCCAAATACAATGCAGGCCGGTAAGGAAGGGGGACACTCGGTGCTTGAGCTGCCAGACGATCAGAATATTGCTGCCGACATCCAGCCAGGCCCCGAAGAAGCCGATGAGCAACAGGATCAGTAGCAGCCAGGCGAACTGAGGTACCACGGCGAGGAACAATACCACAACGGCCAGGGCCAGCAGCGAAGCTTGAATGACGCCGTGGGCAGGTAACCGTTCTAGCAGTCGCCCCGTGACGTAGGAGCCTAACAAGAAGCCCAGAGCTCTCACGGAAAACAGAGTACTGGCGATGTCCAGCGTGACGCCCGCGCGTTCAGCTAGGAAAGGCAAGGCTGTGCCCAGGGAAGGGGTGACGGTGCCCAGAGCTATATAGGAAAGGTAATAAGTAGCGACCACGCGGAAGGAGGAGCCCGACAGACCTAGGCGTGCCCGCAGTTGCGTATACATGGCCATAGCTAATGGCGTACGCTTGTGGCGAAGTCGGATGCAGCGTCCGGCAAAGGCTTTCCATCCGGATCGATGTCCTGTCCGGATTGGGCTGTAGTGAGGGTTCTAGCGCTGTGCCGTTCATCCATGCAGTTCACCCATCTTCAGGGTTTCAAACAGTTTCAGACGAGACAGTATAACCATCAGGACCAGTGTAATCATGGTGGCGGCCATGGCCATGATACCGGTGGCGAGCCGCACCTCAGTCCAGGAAATCTGGACTACATAGGGTGGAATGCGGGAAACTGCGGTCATGTTTCCCTGCAGGTAAGGCACAAAGATCTGGCTAGCCGCGTATCCTAGTAGAGCGCCACCCCCGATGCCAAGTGCCGTCAGCAGGATTTGTTCAAGCGCCAGACTACCGCTGGCCTGACGGGGCAGTAGTCCCATGGCCTGTAGCAGACCCAGCTGGATGCGCCTGCGGTGTGCATTCAGTACGGCATGGACTGCCAGAGCCATAATGCTCAACAGAACCGTGACAGCGTACCCCAGGGCTAAAAAGCCCAGTAGACCCAGTCGGACGGGATGAGCCCTCCTTTCCGCCATATACCACCGGGCGTCCTCCATTTCCAGTACTTCAATGCCCCTTTGTTCCAGTACCGCCTGGACTGTGCTCTCCGGCATGTTGCCGGCTAGCCTGAGCCAAACGTAATAGGGGAGAGGTCCTCCTGTCTGGGTATGCACGTATGCCAGATTGCCGATTAGGAAAAGATCTTCTGGAGGATAGACGGTAGGAAAGTAGTCTAGATGTCCTACAATGCGGAAGGGCACGGGCGATCCGGAGCCTGGATGCAGACCGCGGATGGGGAGAATATCCCCGATGTGGTATCCTGTCTGTTCCAGTAAGTGGGTGGAGACCAGCAGGCCGTCATTCGCCATAGCGAGCTCATTCATAAGCGCTCCTAGGGATAGGGAGGCGAAATCCGTCCGGAAGAAGCCGACCTGGGGCCAGTCCACCCGGTCTATGCCCAAAAGCTCCGCCGTGAAACTTCTATTATCAATCGTGACGCTCACGGGAAACCGACCCACCCGGGCGGCGGCTAGTACTCCCTCAATGTTCTGGTGCAGGTCAAAGGGTGGTATGACCCAACCGGTCCCGCCGCTCGTAACGGACTGGGTGTCCGGCGGCGGAGCGAATCGTTTGGCATTCTCGACTACGACCAAGGTGGTCCCCACTCTGTACAGGGCACTATCCGTCAAATTGTGGTCCAGGGTGCGTGCCACTGAAGCCACGAAAGTACCGAGGCTTGTCGTTAGCAATAGTAAATTGAGCAGGGGCACGTGCAGGGGCGCGCGACGGGCTAGGTTGCGAATGGCCAGCCAGCCGACAAGACCGGGTAGAGCTTGCATCGGTAGTTCCAGTCCCCTGAGGATACTAGGCCAAAGGTAGCGCAGCAGGCGCGTCCCGATCCACAAAAACAGGCACGGAGTCAGAAAAAGGAGAGGATTCTCCCATATCTCTACACCCTGAAAACGCTTAGGCCAGGCGAAACGACCGCTGGTGTGCAGCAAGTACCAGCCATAAGCGCAGGCTACTGCCAACAGTAGATCCCATGTTAGACCGGTGCCGCTGAGCAGGGCAGGCGGACGGGAAAGACGACGTTCCGCTTGCACCACAGTCGCACGCGCTAGACGCATCACCGGCACCAGGGTCGCAACATTCACCAGCAGAACGGCGATGCCGGCGTACACCAGGCTATCCCGAGTGATGGTAGGGGAAAGGATTAAATCGGCCCAATGAGCGTCTTCGCCCATGAGTAGCGACGCTGCAGGGCCTATGAGATAGGCGGCCAGGAATCCCACCGGGACACCCAACACAAAGGCCAGGACGGACAAGATTAGATCCTGCAGACCGAAGATACCCAAAATTTGGACCATGGAACAGCCGCGACTGCGCAGGAGGGTCATTTCCAGCTGTTGTCTTTCCATCAGGTTGGCTGCCGTAAGCGTCACGAACAGAAGAATCAGGGCGATCACCGGTAAACCCAGAACCAGCAGAACAGGTGACTGGGCCGCCACATTGGCCTGATACCGTAACAGGGCATCTTCCGGAGACAGAGTGAGGCGGGTACCCGGAAGAAATTGCTGAATCTGGGTTTGGGCCCGGTCCAAATTTTGCTGTAGGCGGCGGACATCTTCAGCCCGGATGGCCTGGCCGTCAAAAGCTGCGTACCATGTGGCGTTGAATAGGGGACGGGGTATCCGGAACTGTAGGTCCGACAGGTAGGTATCCGGTGCTATAAGCAGCGCGTTTTCAAAAACCGAGGGGGCAATGTACCAGAAAGGTGCATCCGGATTGGCAGCATTCCAGATACCGGACACCCGGATCGGCAGGATGAAAGGCTTTTCCGGCGTGGTCGGATCCGGGTTGATCGCCCGGTACAGTATATAGACTTCCCCGACCTGCATGCCCGTCCGGTTGGCCCAGGTCTGATGTACAAGGACATCAACGGGCTGCGTGGTGTCTGTCGGGGGCACGGGCATGGAACCGGCCAAGAGCATGGCATGAGCCTCTAGGGCGGTGATGAAACCCAGATTCATCATACCCAAGGGTTGCTCGCCCCGACCATAGGAACCGGTTCCGGGCGGAAAGAGCTGAAATAGATCGGAGCGCACGTAATGCATCCGCGTCACCACGGGTAACTGGAGCGTGTCAGCCAAGTCCGTCGCAAAGTAGGGGGCTAGCTGCTGATAGCCCCCTAGACGGGCTCTGTCACCACCCCGAACGGTGGCGGCTGAGACCGTGTCTGTGGATAGAAACAGAAACCCCAAAGCTGGATAACGAGAACGGCTTGTTCGGTTTAGTTCGTTCTGAAGTAGGTGTTGGTTAACGGCATCCGTGTACATGGGAATAGCGGCCATCAGAGCAATGGCCATGATCCAGCCGCACAGCAGGGTGCCGTGCAGGGCGCCCTGCTGGCGGAGACGATGCAAAACTAGGCCTATCAGACTGACCATAGGCCAGGCGCGCAGGTGCTTACAGGGGGAGGGTGCCGGTTCAGGCTTTGATAGCTCCTGAGGTCAGACCGGCGATGAAATAGCGCATGGTGAGCGTAAACACCACAATCAGGGGAATAGACGCAATGACGTAGCCGGCGAACATGGGGCCCCAGCGTTCCAGGCCGCCATACTGGCTGCCAAAACTAACAATGCCCAGGGAAATGGTCCATAATTTCTGGCTGGGAATTGTGACCAGAGGCCAGATGTAGTCGTTCCAGGTTGCCAGCACGTTCATAATAGCGACGGTGATGAGCATCGGCGTGGACAGCGGCAGCGCGATATGCCGGAAGTTTTGGAAATTGGATGCGCCATCCAGCCGGGCGGCCTCAAACAGCTCTTCGGGTAGGGAGGCAATGAAGCTACGCAGAATGAAAATCGCAAATACCTGGCCCCCGGCAATGTAGGGTAGAATCAGGGCCCAGTAAGTGTTGATGAGCTTCAGGTTCTTGATCAGCAGGAAAGCGGGGATCAGGGTCAAGATCGAGGGGACCATGAGCAAGGCTAGAATGGCCATGAACAGGACCTCGCGGCCAGGGAACCGGAAACGGGCGAAGACGAACGAGGAAATGCTGGCAATGCCCAGAACCCCGAGCATGGAGGTGCCGGACACGATGAAGCTGTTCAACAGATAAGGGCTAATGACCCGCCAGGCGTCCCGATAGTTAGCCAGTTCGGGTGATGTGGGCAGGCCCCAAAAAGTGTGGGTGAAAGCCACGGTGGAACGGAATGAGGAAACCAACAGGAAGACGAAGGGAAAGAACGTCAGAACGGCCAGAATGCCGAGCACGATGTGAATGGGCCAGTCATGACGCAGCGTGCGCTGGCGAGCAACGGTCATGGGGTATCAGGCTCCGGAAAATTCGACACTAGAGCGCAGGTACCGGTGGTTCAGATAAGTCAGAATCAAGATCATGGCGAATAGAACCGTGCCGATAGCGCAGGCATATCCCATACGGTTGTACGCCATGGCATTGCGGTATAGATGGAGGCCGGGTACTAGAGTCTCGGTTCCGGGACCGCCGCCGGTCATGACCAGAATGATCGTAAAGTTCTGGAAGGCGTTGATGATGGTCAGGATGACAACCAGCTTAATCTGGGACAGCACCATGGGCAGCTCAACAAAAAACAGACGCTGGCGGGTGGACGCGCCGTCGATCACGGCGGAGTCGAGAAGTTCGTTGGGTATGGCCTGAAAACCGGCCAGATAAATCAGAGTGCCAATCCCCGCTATCCAAGGAAAGCCAACAAAAATAATGGCGTATAGGGCTAGTTGAAAGTCGCCTAGCCAGGGACGCTGCCACTGTTCCAGACCGAGCAAAACCAGGGACTGGTTGAGCAAACCGATGTTGGGGCTGTAGATGAACCGCCAAATCATCAAGATCACGAGACCGGGTACCACCATGGGCACCACTAGGAGGATGCGGTAAAGATAGGCCATCCGCAGATTCCATAGATGGAAAATCAGGGCCGCCGCACCCAGGGGAAAAGTCAAGTTGATGGCGACCAGCGCCACGGTGAGGATAAGGAGATGGCCAAACGAATCCCACCATAAGGGATCACGCCACAGCTCCCCGAAATGACTGAGCCCCACCCAGATTTTGATGTTGGCGCCATTCCATTGAAAAAGACTGTGGTACAGGGCGGAGCCGGCCGGATAGTAATTGAAAATGAATAGCAGCAGAAATGTAGGTATCAGCCAGAGGTAAGCTGTACGATAACGCACAATGCGAGTCAGCAGACCCGGTGGAGAGGGAGTAGGACGCGCTGCGAGGGATTCAGACATGGGCCATGAATAGCAAATAACGTACCCCTCGACAGGCAACCTGCCGAGGGGACGCAAGGATACGGACGGGGACAGGCCCGATCAGGCTTCACCCCAGTCGGGATGTTCGTTGAGTAGCTGCTGGGCGGCGAGTTCCATCTCGCGCTGCATGATGGTGGACATTTCGTCCGCCGTGAGTTCTTCGGCCATGAACTGTTGCAGGTTGCGCCACATGGCATCCACGAATTCGCGGGTCAGCATGCTGTCAAAGGGCTCGATTCGCTCCGCGCCGAAATTGACCAGCATGTCGGTGTAGACCGCAAGGGCGGGATCGGCCCCCGCAGTGTCCTTCACACCAGGCGCGAAACCACCATGATCGTTGAGCACGTGGATGAGCTGAGACGGTGAGGAAAGGAAACGAAGCCAGTCAACGGTGTCGTCCAGGACCCCTCGCTCTTCCGCAACGGTAGTGGTAATGTATTGGAACACTCCGCCGACACCGGCCATAGCCGGAAACCCAAGGCCACCAAAAGGTGAAGTTTCCTGGGTGACAGTAGGCATATGGGGAAATATGCCCCACTCGAAATCAATGAGTGGATCATTACGCACGGGTTTGTTCATCCAACTGCCCAGCCAGGCCACGGCTGCATCCCCTTCCGCCCACAGGCGGAAGACATCGGCAGCGGGTAATGCCCAGAACCCTTCAGGATAATGTATGGACCACTCCTTCATCAGTCGCAGCATTTCCAGCCATTCCGGGTCGGTGGCCGCGTAGTTGCCGTCCCGTATGGCTCGTACCATGGCGGGAGGTTGCAGATTTTCACCGGGTTTCCAGGTCCGGGTGACTTCGCTGCCCCCTGAAATCTGGGACATCTTATGGTCGTACAGCACGTCCTGGAAAACCCGGGTTGTCCAGCTGCCGTACAGCGGTGTACCTCCTTCGAGGTGGTAGCTCACGGAAAAGGGAATGGTGCCGGCGTCGCGCAGGGCCTGCTGTACGCCATCATAGTCCGACCAAATGGCAGGCACCGTGACACCGACTTCGTCAAAGCGAGTTTTGTTGTAGAAAAAGCCTGTACCGACTAGATCGCCTGTCAGCAGATAAATATGTCCATCCGGTGCGGTGCCACTGGCAATCACCGGCCCCTGGAAGGTATCTTTCCAGCTAGCGTATCCCTCAACGTAAGGACTGGGCTGGGCCAGATAGGGATCGAGGTTATTGAACCAACCCTTTTCATAGTCACGGGCAATCCAGCCACGCTGATACCACAGGATTTCCGGTGCAGTCCCGGCTGTGAGCTGGGTGACCATCCATTCGTCGTAACCGCTTGACACGGATTCCACAAATTCAAGGTCTACTTCGGGATGCAAATCCTTATAGGCCTCTTCAACAGCCCATAGTGCTTGGGGTGGAGCCCAGCGGTCGGTTTCTAGTCGTTCCCGGGGTGTAAGGCCCTGGGCATAATGCTGGACCACCCGAACGGCGGCCATGGTCCCGTCACCCGTATTGGCCGTTGGGGCGACGGTGCAGGCGGCCAGCGTCAGGCTAGCCGCCGAAATGCCGGTCATTTTCAGAAAGGTACGCCGAGATAAGCAGGAAGCGGCCATGATTTCAGATCCTGTTGCAAAAATTGTCCATGGATCGCATGCATGTGGGAGTACACGAATGCATACACTCTAAGTATAGTGGTTGACTGACCGGATCCAAAGTCGCTAGTTTGGCTAAGCTGTCTAGCCTGACCGGACGTAGGCTGCAGGCCGCACGCCGGCATTACGTACGATCGCGGGAGCGACAGCCGACCGAGTATGCCTGACACATCCCTTGCTTACAGTGTACAATGACCCGTCAGCCAATTGATTGGCTGGGTTCCAGGAATTTGCCGATAGGCTCCTCGTCATGCCACAGGACTAGGGCTTACCGGTCATACAGCTTAGGCTGAATACACAAATGAATCGCAGGCAGTTCCTTTTCGTGGTCATATGCAATGCTCTGCTCACGCTTCTGCTCACGTCTTCCTTACTAGTCGTGTATGAGTGGCGCCGTTTCCAGCCCTATGCTGCGGAATGGGGTGTTACCACAACGCCTGGAGCACTGTCTATGGCAGTGACGGCGATACCGGTGGCTGAGGAAACTCCGGTTGCTACTCCTGTAGCGGCTGTCATGATTCAGGATACGGTGGAGCAGCCGGAGCGCACGTATACCGTCCGTGAAGGTGACTCCCTGAGTGCTATCGCGGCCCTCTTTGGAATCAGTCAGCGTGCCTTGGCCACGGCCAACGGTATAACCAATCCCAATCTCGTTACGGTTGGTCAAACCCTGGTTGTGCCGGGAGGCAACACGGCTGCCGTGTCAATGTACCAACAGCCGACAGCGGAAGATTTCGGCCTGGAAGTCCTCAATGCCGGCACGTATGCCGAGGAAGTGATCGTGATTGTCAATCTAGGCCCCCACGTCATAGATCTGTCAGGTTGGTCTATTCACACCAGTCTGGATGAACAGTATACGTTTGTCCAGATGCTGCCTCTCTACCAGGATGAAAGCGTGCGTTTGCTCTCGGGCGCAGGTACGGATACCGCGTATGACAAACATTGGAGTAGATTGCCTGTCCAGTGGGGATCAGGCACGATCATTGCGCTCCGTGATCCGACGGGGGCCACGATCCTACGCTTTGAACTACCTTAAGCATAGGTCTACGAATTTGTGCTTAACTGTCCATGTGACACACTGTCTACTCACCTACCCACTGCTCGTATCATGGTGATGTATAGATGGCGTGATGATACCGTGATAGGATCGTGGAAAAAGTATGGGTTGGCTGCAAATGAGTGACAACATGAGTGAACAGGATAGTCAATCTACCCCGGCCGACAACCGCAATCCCACAGGCCGGAATACCCAATCCCAACGGTCAGGGCGTGGCCGCCGTACCTCACGGCGCACGCGCCGATCCCGGTCCCGGCGGCGGACACAGGAGTCTACGACTGCCGCTAATACGCAGTCCAGCCAGCCAGCAGGTGGGAAAAATAGGCGGACGCGCACTTCCGGGCGCAAACGCCGGGCCTCCGGTACAGCAGACAGACGCCACCGGCAAAGGGCTCAGGAAATAGCCCGGCAACGGGAGGCGATGCAACCGGATCCGGACTATGTACCCCCTGACTCAGTTTTTCTTTACACACATGTCAAGCGCCGATCCTACCGGGACTTTGAACGGGGTAGTATGCAGCGCCCGCCCTGGTTTACACGCATCGAGTCTGATCCCAATTATCATGGCTAGCCGTGATAGATATCAGGCACACGGGCGATCCGTGCCGTGCCGGTGTTGACCTGGATAGTGGCCACGCAAGCAGCTGAATACCGTGGCCCTGCCCTATAGCCTTGTGCCCTGAGACACGACTTTCGTTGTCTGCCCGGCGGCAGAAATTTGGGCTGGACCTAGCCTGATGACCGCACCGTATATTCCCTTCTACTTCATTCTAGGTGCTGTAGCTATGGGTACGTGCCTGCTGTTGGCCCCTCTCAGTGCACGCTGGGGGCACAGGATAGGCATGGTGGACAAACCGGGGGGCCGGCGTTGGCATAAGGGCCATATTCCGCGTACGGGAGGCTTGGCCATATGGGGGGCCTTCACCTTGGTGCTAGGCCTATTTCTCCTGCTTCCTCGGATCACGACCGTGGAAACGTCATTCTGGTTCCCGGTCAGCCAAGATGAGCGGGAAATGCGGCGTATCATCGCCCTGCTGCTAGGCGGTGGGTTTTGCGTTGCCTGGGGTGTGGTGGATGACCGATGGGATCTGGGTTCACGATGGCAGTATCTGATTCAGTTGGGGGCTGCTCTCATCGCCATAGCAGGCCTTATTTTCATCAAGGACGTCAACAATCCCCTGGGTGAAGGACTGCTGTGGGGACCCGACGGTTTTCCCTGGTGGCTGGTTTTTGGCATAACGGTTTTCTGGTTTACGGGCTGTATGAACACCCTGAACTGGCTGGATGGCCTCAATGGCTTGGCCGCAGGGGTTGTGGCCATCTTATGTCTTGTCCTCATCGTACACATGCTCGTGGTGCTTCCCGTACCGCAAGCCAGCGTGGCCGTTCTGCCCACCATTCTGCTGGGCGTGCTCTTGGGGTTCCTGCCCTTCAATTTGGTGCGGCGCAATCTCTTCATGGGTAGCAGTGGCAGTTACTTTCTGGGTTTTGCGGCGGCGGCCATAGGGATCATGGGAGGGGCTAAGATCGCCACCGTCACCATGGTTCTGGGACTCCCTATCGTAGATGTGGCGTGGCTGATTTTCAGCCGTGTGCGGCGCGGTCAGAAGCCATGGACATCGGGCCGCGATCACCTTCATTTCATCCTGCTGGACCGGGGCGTCCCCGAGATCGTGATCGTGGGGGCGTACTACCTTTTCTGCTGCTGCTTTGGGATACTGACCCTGACGCTGGATGATCGCGTCAACAAGCTGCTTGCCCTGGCAGGACTAAGTGTCGGAGCGGTCGTGGTGATGGCGTGGCTAGGGCGCGAATATGGGGCAGACGCTAAGGAATGACAGGACAGCAGAATGCCCCTTGGTACGTCGCCGTTAGACCCTAGAGCCTAACGGTGCCTTGGCGCCTAGATAGACACAGACGAGGGTAAGGAATAAGCAAGCGTGAGACCGACACCCATACCGAATACCTCAACGGCAGTGAAATCACGAGCATGATATTCCAGGATATCCGGGACGACGTGGACAACGTGATCATGAATGATCCTGGCGCCTTTATCTACGCCTGGAATAATGTCATGCGGCGTGTGCGTGGACGGCGCATGAAGTTGCCGTCCAACTAGTACGCCAGGAAGCCCGGAACGTCAAAAACTATGATGAACTACGACTGGCGAGTGGCGAGTTGGATACCACGAATTCTGATAGTCACGCTGATGCTGAATACATCTGAACCATGGCTATCACAAGATGAGGACAAATTGTGTATGCGTAGTGGCGTTTATTGGGTCTCCCTGGTGGATAAGCCGACAGTGCACCGCCACGGCCACGGTTCACGTGCCCATCGCTAACGTCTTTGACCGTGCGCAACTGGAAGCAATGATGTGTAAAGCCGAGACCGGGAGTCCACCATGATTGTGCAGATACGCGACCGGGCTGCCTTATCGTCTCTCTCAATAATCAGCTTGCGTACCTATCTTGCGGCTACCGGTTGGAGTAATCAGGGCCGGTGGGGTGAACGTCCCGCCACGATTTACGCCAAAGGTCACCACGGGCGAACTTGGGAAATTATCGTTCCGCACAGGGACACGGTAGTCGGTTATGCCGAGGGCATGGCGGACGCCTTGGCTGTGTTGGCGTCTGTTGAGGAACGTACGCAATTGGATGTATTCCACGATCTGGCCGCCACCGGTGCCGATGTCATACACGTGCACTCAATGAATAGCACAGCCAAGGAGGCACTCTCGTTGCGCAGGAGTGCAAGTTTACTGAACGATGCGTATGATATGCTGGCCGCCGCCGCGCAGTCGGCAGAACGAGCGCGCCCCACGTATCGTGGACCACTGAGTATAAACGCGGCCGCGTTCCTGGACGCTGTGCGGCCCCTGCCGGGCTATTGCGAAGGCTACAAACTCACTCTGCATGCGCCTGTGCCCGTGGGACTCGGAACACAAATCGACATGGGAGATGAGTTTCAACCACCTTTCCCGCGTCAGGTAACCCTCAAACTAGCCGAAGCGTTGGCATATTCTAGCGACGCGGTTGCTGAAGTCATTGCCAACGATCCTTTGACATCCCTTCAACAGGCCGTGGGGCATGGTGTCAGCGCCAACCTGTGTGATGCCGTAGCTGCCTTGACGCACAAAGGTGAAGGGGTGGAAATTACCTTGTCCTGGGCCGGTATACGACCGCGGTCAGCAGTGCAAACGTCCATCTCTACATTTCGCTTTTCCCAGCATGCGGCGGACATTCTGAGCGAAGCGGCTCGGTCTTTCCGCCGCAACGAGCCGGCCCTGGATGAAGCGGTGATAGCACAGGTGGTCAGATTGGCAAGGGCGCCGGAAGAGTTTGATGGTCAAGCGACAATTCTTTACGTCAGGGATCACCGGCCCATACGGATGCAGGTCGCGTTTGCAGAGGCAACGTACGGCATAGTTATTCGCGCTTTCCAACAACGTGAACCTATCAGTTTGGACGGTGATATATATCGGGTAGGCAACGTATATGAACTGCGTAATCCGCGCAACGTGTCACTAGCGTCAGAACAAGCGGGCGATGCCACCTAGATAGAAGCAAAACTGCGTATCCACCATCACTGAATCTGGTATAGAGTTAGTTGCCCTGACTTGGCTAGAGCACATCGGTTGGTAGACTGTCTATAGGCCGGGCCTCGTACCCAACGAGCACGCTGTCTACGACACCGTTATCCTGCCCGGACGACTTTGCACCACTAAGGCTCATCCGACCCCGGGTTGGCTGTCTCGGATTTGAGATGATGTCTTGACTACGTTTCGCATTCCCGGCTCCAACTTCGTCACGCGCCTCCAGAAACTGTCGGAGGCAGGTGAACTGCGTTACCGTGGAGTACTAAGTCAGCGGTGGCGTAATACGCGGCGCATAAGTGGGTGCCATTGATTTCAACAGCACCGCTGCCAACGACTGTTGGTGAGTGCATCAGCCCACCGTTCCCGCGAACGGAACACCCGGTGCGTTGACATCAAGATGTTCGTCAACGGCTAGCCTGGCACAAGGCCATGCCGTATGTGCTGGAAGTCCGCATTGTCCGCTTTTTAAGGGGATACAGCCCGTGTAGTATGCAGTTGGAGGCGAATCTCACTTATTTCCCGAGTCTGAGCTACATCCTGACCTAGACAGGTACCTATTCGTTCCACCCCATGGCGTACGGTGGAATGATCACGGCCGCCTAGCAATTCACCAATCTTAGGGAGTGATATCTGTACCTCGTGCCGCAGTAGGTACATGGCCACCTGGCGTGCATGCACGATATTTTTCTTCCGTGAAGAACCTCTAAGAGTCTTGACATCCAGGTCAAAGTAATGAGCCACCAGTTCCAGCAGATCCTCGGATGTCGGTGCTGCCCGCGGCGGGGGATTAAGTGATAGTAGATCCGCTACTTCTTGCGGAGTCAGGGCGGCGCCGCTTTGTGCTTGCACCAGATTCAAATGATGCAGAGTGCCTTCTAATTCCCGTATGTTGTCGGTAATACACTCAGCGACGGGTTCCAGCAGCGACATGGGAATCTGGTAATCGAATAACTGCACCTTGCTTTGCAGAATGGCGAGACGTGTTTCGTATTCCGGACGTTCAATGTCAACGGACAAACCCCCTTCAAAGCGACTCCGCAACCGATCCTCCAGATCTTGGATCAAATGTGGCGGACTGTCGCTGGTCAGGGCTACACGCTTGCCCTGTTCAAACAGCTCGGAAAAGGTATAGAAAAATTCTTCCTGCGTGCGTTCCTTGCCGGCAAGGAATTGGACATCATCCAACAACAGCAAATCCAGCAGCCGGTACCGCTGCCGAAATGAATCCATCCTTTGCGTGCGGATGGAGGCAATGAGGTCATTGGTAAATTTTTCCGTGGTACTGTAGAACACCCGGGATCCCTGGCTCCGTGCCTGATGCCCTATGGCGTGTAGCAGATGCGTCTTACCCAACCCTACATGAGAATAGATGAACAGAGGGGTGTAAGGATTGTCCACGTGCTGGGCCAGGGACTGGGCAGCGGCATGGGCCAGCTCATTGTGCGCACCTACCACGAGATTCGCAAACGTATACTGTTCCTGTAGGTTGGCCTTGGGAATAGGGGCGGGTGCCACCGGTGCAGTTTCCGGTTCAACCACGTCAACGGCAGGCTCCTCTTCCTCTTCAGCCGCCAACGCTTCCAGGGGCGTCACAGAACCTTCCGCTGCTGACTGATCGGAAACGGAGACCACAACATATTGTACCTGTACGAATTGATGGAGAAATTTGGCGAGATACTGCTTGATTAGGGAACTGTATTTGTTCTGCAGATAGCTCTGGGCCACCATGTTGGGCACATGCACAATCAGGACACCGTCTTCAAAGGCGAAGAAGAGGCATGGGCGGATGATGGTGTCATATTGCTGGGCATCTAAGTGGAGTACCAGTTCCCCCTGGGTGCGTATCCAGGCCTGTTCGGCCTGTTCGTGTGTGATGGCCATCAGCACCATCCGCCGGGTGCACAGGTCCGGGCGAGGTCCATTCGGCGGGCTGCCGAACTATACGATCCCGGAGCGGAATCAGTGGAAGAGATGGCGGGTAACGCGCAGAAATCGTCCTGGACAGTCATGTAGAGTAGAAACAGCGATGAAGGGCACAACGACTTCTGACCATGCCCTACCAGGACAGCCCCGTTGCCAGCCGGAATCATAACAGATTGGCTCTAAGAACACAATCAAATCTCTGAACTAGCACGGCATGCCGGAACACAGGTATCGCCTGTAATAGACAAGGTGGGTGTGCCGGTGTTTGTGCTTCGGGACGTCCGCCATCACGCCCCGGGACAGCTCTTTGGTGTGCACCAATCCGCGCCGGGGCTTGGTGAGGATGGGTAGCGCGAAACTGAAGGGACTCAAGCAAGACTGCGGACGTTTGGCGGAATAAGTCTGGCGTGGTGTAGTGTCTGCTTCGAGGCTCTGGAGCTAGGACGCTACTCCGGCATAAGGGCAAGTGTGCGCACCATCCCCTACCGGCTCAGGGCGCATGGCTTGTGTGTCTAGGCCAGATACCCTAAAACGACTTCTGCATGCTGCGGGAGGGCCTCTTCCGGTTCCGCGATGGTGGGATGCCAGGCTTTTTCCCACTCCACGCTATAGCATCCGGTATAACCCTCGGTTTCCAACAGTTCCACGATCTGCCGATTGGGTACGTCGCCCTCGCCCATCAGCACAAGGTCAAATGTACCGTCTGCATGATGACGGGCATCTTTCAGATGTACGTGGGCGAGACGGTCCTGCAAACAGGACCAGGTCTCAGCCACACTTTCCCCCATGCGGTAGGGATGATGAACATCCCAAACAGCCTGTACATGAGGCGAGGGCACGTGCTCAAGCACGCGGGCTACGTCACGACCCTTGCAAAAAGCGTCATGCGTTTCCAGGAGAATGGTCGTGCCGGTTTCCGCGGCCACCGGTGCCAGCCGATTAAGACTGGCAGCTACCCAGGCGATGCCCTGCTCCAGGGTACAGCCATCGGCGATTTGGCCGCCGAACGTACGGACAAAAGGCACGTCAAGAGCGGCCGCCAAATGTAGATAAGCATTCAGCTGCTGCTCAAACTGGGCGCGTTCCGCCGGTTCCGGTGCGGTGAAGCGGGTGGAAGCACCGAGGCCAATGACGCGCAGATCCCGTTCCTGCATGACACGCTGGATACGCTGCCGGGCGGCGGCATCCAGATCGGCGGGAATGAGGGAACCATCTAGAAGGCGCAGCTCCAACCCACCATAGCCATAGGCCACGGCGCTGTCCGCTGCCTGTTCCAGGGTCCAGTTAGGACATCCCAGAGTACTGTACATCAGTCTTGTATTGCCGGCCATGTAGTGCCTCCTGCTTGCATTGGACCAAAGAGCCAAAGATGACGAGGCTTGCTGCGCCCCGGTCATGGTTAGAAGTTATAAAGGGGAAAGTTCGTGGCAGCGTTCCTGTAATTCAATGACCCGGTACACGCTTTCCGGGGTGATGGGTAAGGGAGCCCCGTGGCGCAGAGTTTGGTATAGATCCCGATAGTACTGGACATAGACAGGTTCTGTCAGAGTCGGAGGGGTCCAATAGTCCTCTTGCCAGGGAATGACATCCCGATTGTAGCTGCGGTCAGGTGTGGGTTGCGTGTCCAGCGTGCGTGGTTCCAAAGCCGCCGGATCAAACCAGCGCCATTCCAGCCGCCCGGAGTGGCCATGCAGGCCGCCCTGCGTACCCATGATGTTCCAGCTATCCCCCGGAAAGGCACAGGCACTGGAAATCTCAATGTCAATGGTGGGTGCTCCCGCGGCTTTGATGACCACTTTCACGTGGTCGTCGGCGTCGCCTAGGGTGAGTGTCCGGTCCAGATGGCAGAAAACCTCGGTCGGTGCTTGGGAGCCAAACAACTGGAGGGCCTGGTCCAAATAGTGCGGTCCTGTATTGTTGAGGGTACCACCCCCGAAACGCTGGAGAGTTTGCCAATCCCAGCGCCGGCCAAACCGATTTTCGGTCATGCGGATATGGACGATGCGACCGAGAATCCCGGAGGCGATGAGGTCTTGGACTTGGCGGAAGTCCGGATTGTAACGGCGCTGCTGGAAAATGGAGAGGACGCCCGGATACTGGCGGGCAGCCTCCACCATACGGGCTGCGTCCGGCAGGGAGTCGGCCATGGGCTTTTCACATACGACATGACGACCTGCTTCCAGCGCGGCTACCGTCAAGTCAGCGTGTAGAAAGCTAGGCAGCGCTACTACCACCAATTCCACCGCACTGTCCTGTAGCAAGGCCGGGAATTCACTATAGGCCCGGCTGTCAAAACGAGCGGTCGCTTCGGCGCGCCGTTCCGCGTCACCGTCAACTACAGCGACGATTTCGTACAAATCGGGTAGGCATTCCAGCAGATGTGCATGGATGCTCCAGCCACTGCGTCCCAGCCCTGCGATGCCAACTTTGATAGGTTGTTCCTGTGCCATGGTGTCCCTCTCGCTTGCCGTGTACCTTGGCATGCTGTTGGATGATGAAAACAGTCAATAGTGGTGCCCGATGCGGGCGTATATCTAGGTCATTTCCGTATGCAGGCTCCGGATGGTCACCTGCTCATGCTGACCATGGACCAAAGCAAGGCCCGGTAGCGCAAGTGTGTGGTATCCATGCGACGTGGTCACTTCCAGTCGACAGGGTTCAGGGTTCATCTTAGCGAGGTACCATGCGGATGTGTCCCTAGTCTGACAGAAGGTCACGTTGTGGCCCGGGGGAAAGGATACACGGGTACCGTTCAATGTGAAAGACTGCTGCCTTTGGACAGCCATGGGGGCCTCCAGCCATACGGGATTCGGGGCCGGGACAGGTGATTGGCGATTGAAATCCATTAGATCCACCGTAAGGTCCAGGGTGCCGGCAGGCCCCTGGGCCGTGGCCCGTAACCAGCGGGTATCGTCGGGATGCGTACGCGTATATGCCGGATCAACCTGATGATCGAGCCGAATCTGGGCCCGATAGGACTCCAGGTCGTCCAGCGTGTGTACAGTATCACGGGGCACCAGCTCCAGATAGAAGAGGCAGGCGGGGCGCCCCTTGTAGAAAGCCCCAGGCCAGCCCAGATCCCAGAAGCGCTTAGGCTCATCGGCCCGGTAATGGTAAATCTCGCATACCCAATCACCCGCGCGCTGATCCAAGACCAAGACCGGAGCAGCCAGTAGGGATGAAACGTGCAATGGCCTGAGTAGGCAGAACACCGTGTCAGTCACAATCGTAATCCAAGCATCCGGTTGTGCCGTAAAAGGGTACTGTTGTACCTCACGGCCATCTACCCATACCTGCCTTATGTGAGCCTGCTGGGTCCAGATGAAGGATGTCTTCGCGCTGCGCAAGGTAGTCTGGCCGGACCGCGGTGCGTAACAACCTAGGAGAGCGCCCTGTTGCTGCGTACCGCGGAACTCACCCTCATCCAGTAGATTACGGGAATGGGAGCGATCCGTGGCGTGATAAAAGTCACCCAGCCACTTGTCGTCCAGAATATACCGCGTGTAGAACACACCGGTGCCCGTCGCTGCGTCCCGTCCAAGGTGGGCGATGACGTGGTTACCCTGGGGATGAAAACTCCGCGACGTGCTGCCTAGAGCGAAACAAGGTGTGATATGGGTCGTCATATCACTGTCCAGGGCATGCAGGATGCCTTCCCGGACGGTATAGGTGGTAGGCAACTGCGTGTGTACGTCGGCCAACCAGGCCGGCAGGACGCCGTCGGCGAGCCACTGCTGGAACCGGTGTATTTCCGGCGTCGCATCACCCGCCATGCTGGGTTGATAGGCACGGGCGTGCGGACCGGCCAGCCGTCCCGAGCCCCGATGTAGGTGCAGAGCGTAGCTGAGGCCTAGGCGGTACAGCATGATCTCCGCTAGTAGGCTCGTGTCGGGATCACGTGCACCGTCGCGCAGCCGGGCCAGGGCCCGGATTGTGACCCCTGCGTA
Source organism: Caldilineaceae bacterium (assembly GCA_965116185.1). GTDB lineage: Bacteria > Chloroflexota > Anaerolineae > Caldilineales > Caldilineaceae > Bin34. The sequence goes on along the minus strand of OZ220492.1, from coordinate 2,809,955 downwards.
CGTCGGACTGTTAAATTCCAGAACATGACCCTGGGCTGCGGTAAAAGCAATCCAGGCCCGCAGTTTCGCCTGGCCCTGCCGCTGCAGGGAAGCATCATCCAGTAGTTCACCACCCAGACAGAGCGCGAGGAGTGCCAGAGCGGTAATGTTGGTATAGCCGACCCAGACATCTAGGCGCTGGACTTCCTGCAGACCCAGGCGTATGGCCCTGAACACTTTGTGCTGTAGGTCCGGGGCTAACCGGTGCCGGTACTGCTGCATCATGGGGATCAGGTGTTCCAGACAGAATACACCCGCGTTTAGATCCTCAATATGCGTATCTTCGGCCATCCAACGGAAGTTGCCCTGATGTACATCCGTCGGATCCGTTATCTGACACTGCAGGACTGCCTCCAGGACGGTGGTAGCCAGCGTTTGTGCCGCGGGCGTGCCGCTCGCTATCAAATCACAGGCAAAACGGCAGGAACGACGTGTTTCATGAAACATGCCCAGCTCGGTTTCATGCTGCAGCATGCCTACTGCGGCATCAAAGTCGGGGGGTATCTTCAGAGTGGAAGGTGTGGACATGGGGCTACAGGTTGTCAGGCGTTGGCAAGAGCCTGGGCTTCCAGGGCTAAACGCATGGCCCGGAAACAGTGATCCTGGTTCATGGCCGTTTCCGTCCGGTGACGGATGTCGGCGAGAAAAGCCTTGGCAAAGGGTAGTTCCGCGTTGGAACAGTCCAGGTACTGCGTTTCCGTCTGATTAACTAGAAAGAGGTGATCACCACCCGAGCGCCCCGCTAGATCCACGTTCTTGCGTACTTCAAGGTATCCCTCCGTGCCCAACACGGTGAGACGAGTGTCGCCCCAGCTGGATAGGCCGGCCGGCGTGAACCAGTCCACGCGGATATAGCCCGAGCAGTGACGGCCTTGCAGGACAACATCGCCAAAGTCTTCAAATTCCGGAGTCGCCGAATTGGCCCGGTTCGCCACTTGGGCATGCACGATAGTGGGCTCCGGCTCCTGGGTAAAAGCCAGGAACTGGTCAAACTGATGGGCGGCAATATCGCACAGAATACCGCCGGACGTAGCCTGGCGGAAGAACCAGGCCGGGCGTGTTTCCCGGCGCAGGGAATGAGGTCCCAGGCCTATGAGATGCACAATCTGGCCGATGGCACCGGCGTGCACCAGTTCTAGGGCGCGGGTGGTGGCACGACTGGCCAGCCGCTCACTGTAGGCGATGGCGTAAATTTGGCCGGTGGCTGCCTGGGTATCCTTCACCTGCTGCCATTGTGCCAAGGTGGTCATACCCGCCTTATCACTCAGCACATCTTTGCCGTGATTCATGGCTCGGATGGCGATAGCGGCGCGTTCGGACGGAATGGCTGCGGTAAGGATAAGATCAATGGTTGGGTCTTCGTACAGAGCGTCCACGTCCGGCACCGGCCGGGCCTGGGGAAAAGTCCGGGTGAAGTCATGCAACAGATCGGCTTCAGGGGCATGGACGGCCGTCAACTGGGCCCCTGCCTGTAGGAGTGCATGGGCCATACCATAGATATGGTTGTGATTTAGGCCAATAGCGGCCATGCGGATGGGGGATGGCTCCGGCATTGTCACGGTTCCGGCTCTTTAGTCTGAACGAGTGGATTCAGCATAGAACAAGTCCCGGCCCTTCACCAGATTCTGCATCTTACCGTCCGCGACGTTCCGGGGTAGCATCCAGAAGCCGCAGTCGGGATGGATCCAGCCAATACGTTCTTCGCCTACGCAGTTGACAGCCTGTTCTAGACGCCGGGCCACCACGGTGGGGGATTCGATCTCCAGATCCTTAATATCAAGGACCCCGATGCCCATGGCGATCTCAGGTTTTAGTTCACGAAAAGCTTCCAGTTCGTCATATCCGCGTCGGGCGAATTCCAGGAGCAGAGTATCTACATGCAGCCGGTTGAGAAAAGGCATCAGGTCTGCCCAGAACCCCGTCTGAATCTGCTGGCCCCCATAGTTGCCAAAACAGAGATGCAGTGCACTTTCGCGGCTGATGGCATCCAACACTAGGTTGATCGGTTCGTATGCCCAGTCGGCATCCTCGGGATTGCCCGGCAGGTTGGCTTCATCCACCTGGATGATATCGGCTTCAAGAGCGCGGATGGCCTTGGCCAACACTTCCGCCAGGGCCATAGATAAATCGTAGAGGCTGTCGTAATACTGATCGAACAGAGTCTTGGCCAGCATGTAGGGAGACGTAACGGTGAACTTCACCGGGTGTGTCGTCAGAGCTGCGAACCGGTGGTAGTCGGAGACCAAATCCAGCGTACCTTCACCCAGATCATCCCGTACCACGGCTGCCGGCTGTGTGCGGAAGTACATGTGTTCCTGAGCGTGAAATTCCCTGATTTCCTCCTGGGTCAGTTCCATGGATAAACCGGCCATGGGGCGTAGAAAATACTCGATCATACCGTTGGTTTCGGGGTGGTTCGCGTCAAAGCGACCAAGCTCACCGTCCACTAGCACGTCCAGACCGGCCAGTTCCTGGGTTTTGACCACCACCTTGAGGGCATCGTGGAGCGTGGTACGGGTAGGGGTATTGAGAACCCATGCAGGGACCGGATAGCTCCCGACCAAGGTAGTACGAATGGGGGACATAGGTGATGATCCTGCTGGGTGAGGGATAGAGGTACGGCACACTGGCCGCGAGGGTCACGATGCTTGCTTAATATCCAGGAGCAGCGCGTTTTCAGGCCGCTCCTGATAGAAATCATCCAGCGGAAAGCAGCCTGAGACAAGGCCGTTACGGGGAGCGGTGGTGCAGTCACTAAAGGTACGGCAGATCTGTTTGCGTTGTAGGGGACGCCCGGCCAGAATGTCGGCGGGCATATCGGGATAGGACAGCACCATGCGTCCCAATCCCACGAAATCGGCCTTGCCCGTACGCACGACGTGCTGGGCCACGTGGGGCAACCATTCCTGCAGGTAGGAATAGCCGGTGCCGACCATGGCCAGCGCGGGGCAACGCTGTTTGAGATAAGCCACCGCCTGGATTTGCCGGGCCACACCTGCTAGGGGATCTTCCGGAGGCTGATAACCGTCTGAAGGCGGGAAGAGTGCGGGGCGCTGAATGTGCGGTACGTAATAGGGACTGCCGGCCGTAATGTTGACCAGCGAAACGTTCAGTGTCTGCAGCAGGTCCAGGAACGGAATCGTTTCTTCTAGGTCCAGGCCTATCCCGGTGCTGTCACCGCCAAAGGCATAGCGATAGGGGGCGGAGCCGATAGCCCCATCGTCGGGTACGCCCTGGTCATTCCGTTCCGGATCGGGACGGAAGGGAATGAAATCAAAGGCACTGAGCCGGACACCAATGCGTAGCGCCGGGACCTGGGCCCGAATACCGGCTACGATGTCGCGCAGGAAACGGGTACGGTTGGCGAAACTACCACCGAAGGGCCCGGGTCTGTCGTACGCGCTCAGGAATTCGTGGCCTAGATAACCATGACAGTGCTTGATGTCCACGAAATGGAAACCGAGTTCGTGGGCACGGACCGCCGCGGTGATGAAGTCGTCGATCAGGTACCGGATATCGTCATCACTCATGCGCCGGGCATCGGCATCCACGTGAAATTTGGAATTGAGTATCGGGTGCTCATACAGCAGCCACGGTTCCATGCGAGCCTTGTCTCGGGGGCGGGCAAAGCGTCCTGAATGGGTCAGCTGCAGGCCAATGAGCAGATCGTCCGTGGTGCCAAAGTGTTCGGCATGGGTACGTACTAGGAGTGTCCGCAGTTCGCCGATGCCCTGCATGGTGTCTGCCGTCAACGTGAGCTGATGGGGATTAGCCCGGCCATCAGGGCGAACCGCCACGGCTTCGCCGCCCCAAATCAGTTTGGCCCCACTGGCACCGAAGCGCGTCCAGCGGCGCCGGACGAGGTCGGTGGGTTCGCCGGTGGTCGTGCCGTCCCAACCTTCCATCGGATGGATACAAAAACGATTGCCTACGGTAAAGTCGGGTAGTTGATAGGGTTGAGCGAGCGGGGCGGTAGATCCGGTCTGTAACGCCTCATCAAAGGGTAGATCGATCTCATGTGCAGCCAGATAGCGTTGCAGGTGAGCCGCTGTGCGTAGTTGCGCCACGCGGCGAAGTCGCTGTGCCATAGAAATTGCCTACTGCCGGAACGGAAAGCGGTATCTACACGCCGCCTAGAGGCGCCGCATATGGAACCCGCCATCCACACGAAATACTTCGCCTGTAGAGAAGGGAAACGCATCCTGCGCTAGGGCCTGGACGGCACGTCCGATATCGTCGGGTGTGCCCCAACGCGGAATAGGGGTCAAACCTTCGGCGATCAGGGTGTCATACTTGGCGCGCACGCCACGGGTCATGTCGGTTTCAATGATGCCGGGTTGGATCTCGTAGACGTTAATACCCCAGGGGCTGAGGGCATCCGCGAGCAGGGCCGTCATCATAGACATGCCGGCCTTGGAGATACAGTATTCACTGCGGGTAGGACTGCTGGTGAACCCACTAATGGAACCGATATTCACGATCTTGCCGGGTGCACTGCCGGCTTTGGCCGCTTCTATCATGTGCTGTGCTATAGCCTGAGTGAGGAAAAGCGGTCCCTTGAGATTGACGGCCATGACCTCATCGTAGCTCGCCTCCGTCATCTGCAGCAGGTTGACACGCTGGTGTGGTGCCATGCCCGCGTTGTTGACCAGCAGGTCCAGTGTGTCAAAGATTTGGAATGTCTGTGCCACCACACGCTGGCGGTCGTGAACCGATGCCACATCCCCGGGAACTAGATAGGCTTGCCCCCCGGCCTGCTCCACCAGCTGGCTGGCGGTGCGTGCGGCCTCTTCGTTGCTGCGGTAATTAATGGCGACATGCCACCCCTGGGCTGCCAGAGCGACAGCGATGCCGCGGCCGATGCCACGGGCAGCTCCCGTGACCAGAGCCGTTTTATTCATAGCTCAGCGCCTTGGCCAAGGCTTCCAGGTAAAAGTATTCGCCCCACATCACGCTTTCGTTAACGCCGAGGCCCAACCGCTGATGGTACATACCGCGCTTCAAAATGCCTTCCCAGCCCGGTGTCTGATGAGCCAGAAATTCCGGCTCAGTCAGGGTTTCTAAAATGGTGCAGGCGTAGTCGTGATAGGTAGCAGCACGCAACGGGTCTTGCACCAGCCGGGCTAGATTGAAAAAGCCGCTGGCCGCGATGGCCGCGGCCGAACTTTCATAGGCATCCGTCGGGTTCTCTTCCCGCCAATCATTGGGGGGCACGCCGTGGGCCGGTGTCTGCTCCATGTAGTACTGGGCGTTCAGTTCGGCGCACTGGAGAAAGCGTACGTCCTGCGTGTAGGCGTATACGGTACCAAAGCCGTAGAGAGACCAGCCAAGTCCCCGGGCCCATGAGGAGTCGTCGCGCCAGCCTTGATGGGTTGTCTGCCTGAGAAACTCGCCCGTGGCCAGATCGAAAATGCCTTCGTGGGATGTACTGCCATCACCCCGAACAAGGTAGCGCCGGGTCGTCAGGCAATGTTGCAGGGCCTTGCACCATAGATCCGCATCGTCGGTTTCCTGGGCAGCGTAGAAAATAATGCCGACGTTCATCATAATGTCAATGAATAGGCTCTCATCAGCCACAAAGGAGCGCAGATACTGACCCTTTTCCTTAAATCGTAGCCCCATGGTCTGGCCCGCGGTGATGATCGTGTCTTGTAGTGTGGTATCACCCGTTAGATCAAACCAGCGTTTCCAGGAGGACCAGAAGGTGAATCCCAGATCATGAACCTCACGGTCATACTGACGTCCTTCCAGCAACCGCGAGTAGTGGATGGCCTTCTCAAGCCAGTAGTCGGAGCCGGTATGCCGATGCAGTATCCACATTTGACCGGCCACAAAACCTTCGCACCAGTTCGTCCAAGCTTCACCGTCATGTTGCCACTTGCCTTGTTGCGTGTACATCGGCAGCAAATCCGGGTAGGTCTCAACCAGATGACGAACCTGACGGTCAGCGAAATCCAGAGCGGTTTCACAACGAGTTTTGAGCGCAGCGGAAATGGGCATGTTGCGGATATACATATTTGATATGTAGTGTTGTGGATGCACGAACGGCAGAAAGATGAATTCTAACACGGAAAGGCCGGATCCATCCGGAGTGTTGTGGTCGGCCTCCTATCCGCGTCATAGGTATCAGAGGGCAAATTAAGCGGGATGGCACGACGCGGTGATTGGCGGTGGTCACAGTGTGGCGGAGGAAGCTCGCCATCTCACGCGCTGCACGATGTAGGCAATGGTACCGGTCTGGGATGCAGAATTCACGTCCACGCCAAACGTTACGGCAAAGCTGTTGGCATCCGGTTGCGTGAAGGTCATTTTCTACATATAAAGAAGATAGTAAAATGGGTCTTGGGCCTCGGAGGCCGGTTACGGCAGCTTCAGACCTGGCAGATACAGATTGATACGCTCAATAACCTGGTGGTGGACGGTGTCTTCGTCTTCATCAGCTTTGAATCGAACACGCAGTTCCTGCGCAGTACTCAGGCATTGACAGATCCCCGGGGCCTTGTGGTCATGAGGCACGATCTTGAGCACTGGGACAAAGGTATGGACTGCTACAGGATACGGACACCCCGCATGGTAGAAAATAGTGTGCCCGGGATTTTCGCAGCAGGCGTCGTAGGGTGGGGGGGCAGTACCAAACAGGTGGCAGCGCCCACCCTGGCTATTCGGGAGCACTTGAAACAAGTATGATTTAAGGGTGAATGAACCGTGTGCGAGCCCTTTGGCGGATATACTTGACATATAGGTGTGCAAATGTCCGGAATATAGTCATGCATGGCATGTAGTGTCGCAAGCAAGCCAATAAGCCCCTCAGGAGGAAAGAATCATGAATATGAGTGTCCCCAACGGCACCACTGGTAATGACTCCTATGTCTTTGCCATGACTTTAGAAGAACTACGGACGCAGGGCATGGCTTCACTTACGGTAGGGTCCCACACTGTGGCCCTGGTGCTGCACGAAGAGAAAGTATATGCAGTGGACAATCGCTGTCCCCATATGGGATTTCCCCTGGATCGGGGATCCGTACGTAATGGCATTCTGACCTGTCACTGGCACCATGCCCGTTTTGATTTGAAAACGGGCGGTGCTTTTGATTTGTGGGCGGATGACACGCCTGCCTTCCCGGTTGAAGTGCGGGATGGCGAAATCTGGGTGGACGTAACGCCCCAAAGGGAACGGGTGGTCCACGCCTGGCAGCGACTGGGAATTGCGCTGGAACGGGGTCTTTCCTTGGTAATCGGCAAGTCGGTGATCCTGCTGGAAGAGCGCCACCTGACGCGAGAACTTATTCAGCTGGGAGTGGAATTCGGTTGTCAGTACCGCGAGGCCGGCTGGGGCCAAGGCTTAACAATTCTGGGTTGTATGGCCAACCTGTTACCGGATCTTGCGCCGGACGATCGAGCGCGGGCCCTATTTCATGGTCTAGCCGCTGTGGCGGCTGAAACTACCGGGGCGCCCTACCGCTATCGTGTCCGTCCGTTACCGGATGAAGTAGACGATCGGGATCTGCTCATGGCGTGGTTCCGAGAATTTATTGAGGTGCGCGATTTTGAGGGTGCTGAGCGGTGCCTGGCGAGTGCTATCCGTGGTGGTGCGGATCCCGTATTCCTGATGGACATGCTGGCCGCGGCGGCCCTGGATCATCGCTACATTGATATTGGGCATCCCATGGACTTTACCAACAAGGCGTTTCAGCTACTGGATAAGATTGGTTGGGACAGTGCGGAGCTGGTGCTCTCCAGTTTAGTGCGGGGTTACGCCATGGCTCAGCGGATGGAGGAAAGGCATGCCTGGCGCCATCCTATTGACCTGATTGTGTTGCTGGAGGATACGTTCCAGGAACTGGAAGATGTCCTGCAGGAGGGCGAGACACAACGCGCTACCTGGCAGGGTGATCCGGAACTGGTGTCCGTCATCCTGACGGCAGAGCCCGCAGCTATGCTGGACTATATGTGCGCAGCCCTACGCCAGGGGCTACCACCTGTGGAACTAGCCGTACACGTCTGTTTTGCGGCGGCCATGCGCATCGCCCAATTCCACACCAGCAACGAGATTGCGGATTGGGATACGGCTCTCCATACCTTCACGTTCAGTAATGCCGTGTTGCAGGCATACAAGCGGGCGTCTACGGTGAATATCCTGCGGGGCGTATTTGACGCCGCCATGAGTGTGTACCTGGATCGCTTCCTAAATATTCCGGCAGCCCGCATTCCCACATGCCGCCCGGGCCGCCCGGCACCAGATGACCTGCTGCAGAATCTGGGCGTGCTGCTGGATCATCAATACCAGGTGACACAAGCGGCGGAACTGGTGGCTGACTACACGGCTAATGGTCGTGATGTTGGGCCTCTACGCACGAGCCTGGGGTACAATCTGCTGCGGGAAGACCGGGATTTCCATACGATCCAGTGTGTTGAAGCATCGTTTGCCCTACACGACGAGCTACGCACCACGTACCGGGCCCTGGACTGGCTCAAGCCGAATGTGCCCCTGATTGCCGCGGCCCGCTATCTAGCGGCCCATACGCCGACCATGCGGTCACAGGGACAGACCTACAACATTGCCCTGCGGTTACACCGGGGTGAGCACATTTTTGAAGGGTAAAGCGGGATTAGGCTAGGCTGCGATGAAAACTCGTAGCCTAGCCTACTGTTCCCATCACAGGGGATTTAGAATAGGTCTGTGGCCCTGCTCCTAATATGACAGAGTGGCTGTACTTGACCTCCTGAGGCCAGCTACGGGCCCGCCCTCTAGGTACACGGAGAGGGCGGAAGGGTCAGTTGTCTGTCTTGTGGCCTGCAGTAGTGCAGGTCGTGTCTTCTGGATGGCATCAGATGAACTTGCCTGTGGTTCCTGTCCTATTATGCTGTGACTGGACAACACGTGCCGGTCGCAAATAAGTGTTGGCTGGGACTATGTCCCATTTTGGAGTTAACACTAGACATATGCACAAGAGAGTATGGTATGACCGTTGATCATGAGCACTCACAGGAGGTATTCAATGAAAGATGGCACTAGCCGTAGCGGAACTAAGGTGGACACGGCTGAATCTTTAGGCCTTCGTTTATCTGTCTCCAACTTTGGGCCAATTGCAAAGGGCGTAGTGGATCTGCGGCCTCTCACTGTGTTTGTGGGACCCAGTAACTCCGGCAAAACCTATTTTGCCACCCTGGTGTATGCACTGTATCGTATTCTAGGGGGGATGGCCCGGCTTCCTGTATTGGCTTCCTCTTTTTTGTCACTTGATTTCTTCAAGTCAGAAACGATACCGTCTGGCGAACCGGAAGAGCACAAAAAGGAAATTCAGGAATTTCTGACCCGTCTAGATAGAGAGGGACAAGGATTGAAATTCTCGGATTTGCCCGAGAACTGGCGTAGATTTGCTAAGGTACCCCTTAACGGAGTTGATAGTAGGTTAGGTGCCGATCTGAAAGACGAATTGGGACGATGCTTTGATCTCAATACGTTGGCTCCTTTGATTCGCTGGTCTGATGCAGTCAATGCCATGGAGATTGCGTTGACGGCCCGAGAAGCAGATCAGGTGCTGTGGAAATTGCGTATGCACCTCTCAGATTCAGACATAGTCACAAAGGGACATATTGAAGACATCCCCCTCAGGTTTGGCAGGACATTGCTCTCGGAATGGAGGATTTATCTTGACGATTTATTCCGATTGAGCCCTGCTAGCGCGATGATGGCTAATTCCTGGGAATGGATGTTGCTAATTCAGGGCCTCTTTGGTGCTGTTATCAGGGATCCTCGTGTCAGCAGAGCGCATTATCTGCCTGCTGCCCGCAGTGGCATTGTGCAGAGTCATCGTATGATTGCCAGCTCGCTCGTGAACAGAGCTACGCGTGCTGGCTGGCAGCGTTTCCCTGAAATTCCCACTTTCTCCGGTGTTATAGCTGACTTCATAGCAAGACTGATTCTGCATGAGGATCGTCCAGGATCTTCAGAGGACTCGGAGATAATGGAGGGTTTGGCCAGAGTCCTGGAAGAGAATGTCTTGGAGGGTGCGATTCGGAGCCACCAAATAATCCCTGAAGCCTATCCGGAATTTGTCTACCAACCCCAGGCAGCGAGTGAAGATATTCGCCTAACCCGGGCTTCATCTATGGTGTCCGAATTAGCGCCCATCGTGCTGTTACTGCGGGAAGCCATCAGGCCAGGTGACTTGCTTGTGATTGAAGAACCGGAAGCCCATCTTCATCCGGCAGCCCAGACCCGGATGGCGCACATACTGGGCCGTATGGTACGGGCTGGACTGAAAGTAGTGATAACAACACACAGTGACTGGCTGCTCCAGGAAATTGGCAACTTGATACGGGAAGGAGAATTACATGCGGCTACTACAGACGACAAAGCCCATGGCCCCTTGGCACGTTCCTTAGAACCGCATGAGGTGGGCGCATGGCTATTCCGTAAGAACTCGGATGACGCAGCCTCAACCGTAGAAGAAATTCCCTTTGACCGCATAGAGGGTATAGAGCCTAGGGAATATGAGGATGTAGCTGAGGTTCTCTATAATCGATCCGCAGATCTACAAAATCAATTGGAAGCTTTGGGGAAATGATCTAGACATGGATAACAGCCAGGTCCTGGCGGATATTGGTACACGCGTCGGGGAGAAAAATCTCAGTCGTTCCTGCCAAGGTAACGGTTGCAAGGTGTCCATGGAAGGGATTGCGGCTAACCGTATTCTAGCGGATGCCGATCGTGCGTTTCCCGCGCATGGTTGGGACGGCAAGCGCTGTGATTATGTACTCTTTCTGTTTGGGACTACAGATATGCTATGGGTGGCGCCCCTTGAACTCAAAAGTGGGCGTGTTGATGTGTCAGATGCCGTTAAACAGCTTCAGCGAGGCGCGGACTTTGCTAACTGCTTCGCTCCCACCGAATGCAAAGCTACCTGTCGCCCCGTGCTGTTTCATGGGAGAAGAATACATCCCAAGGATCGTAAGGTGCTAAATCGTGCCAAAATCCGGTTTCGCCAGAGTGAGCTGGCTATCAAAACGGCACGTTGTGGGCATGCCCGTAACTTAGCGCAGGCCTTGTCAACATAATCATGCTCCTAGCTCGGTCCAGGCTAGGGAAGCCATCACATTGTCCGCGATACGAGCAGTGGTTATAGATGGAGACTTGTTGCCGCATAGTCCTGATAGAGGATCAGTATGCTCCCGGGGACGCCGCATTGAGATCCCAATTGTATTTGCGGTAGCGAATCCGGACATCCGTCCGGTGGTCTTGGAGCCAAAGGCGGCGGGGATCCGTAGCGTCCAGATAAGATAAGGCAAATGGGACTACGCCACCTGTATCCGCAAAGTCAACACGATACCACTTGAATAGAGTGGATACTTCCAGCGTACGACGAACGGGATCCACATGGGTTTCGGCTTGGACGAAGGCTCGGGTAGCTAGGTCCAGTTGGTCCGATAGGTGGGTACATTCGTACACGCGAATCGGGGGACAGGAACGGCTGGCGCAGTGCAGAGCAAAATGGATACGCGGGTCCATGGGGTGCATAACCCAGGCTCGGCGCGGATCATCGTCTGCGAACTGTACTCTGCGACTCAGGAAATGACCGCGGTTCTGGCGCAGCACACCGTGCTCAATGTCATTGGCACTCAGGCGCTGATTCCCAATTACATAGGCGGCCTTTTCGAAGAAACGCAGCAGGCCCTGGGACAGCCCAATGACGGATCGGGTGACCTGGAAGGTAAGAACAGCGTCCAGAATCAGGACGTTGTACAGGTTGATCCAGAAAGCCAGATTCGGGGATGGCTGGGCTAGGCAGTCGGGATCCAGAGCCTTGAGACCGGCATAGAAGTGACGTCGTTGTGTCGGTAATGTAGTGGCCAGAGCCTGGTAATCCACCGTGTGTCCCCCCGCGGTTACGGCAGCTTGCCGCAGATTATCAATGAATCTAGTTAGATCAGCACTCGTTACCGGGATGGTGGCGCGGGGTGCATCCCCGTTGAGTGTGTCATTTGAAGAGCCTGAAAGTAGGCGGAGTAGCGCAGGATGCATCAGGGATAGGAATAAGCCTTAGGGCAGGACGAAGTGGAGGCGATATACGGCACCGCTCAGGTCAAGCAGATAGAGCTCACCCGCTTCGTCTTCTCCGAACGAGCTGATGCGCATGTTGGTATCCACGAGTAGTTCCTGGGACCAGAGCGGTGTATCAGAAGTACCTGCATTCCAGATCATCCAGATGCGTCCACTGCAGAAATCACCTACGATGTAGCGTCCTTGCAAGGAAGGCGTACGGGAGCCGCGGTATACATAGCCCCCGGTAATGGAACATTCTCCGTCAGTTTGGGAAAATTCCGCTACGGGCATCTCCAGGCCGGACGTGTTACATGTTGTGTGCTGCGGAAAACAGTGGGCTCCTTCCATAAGGGGCCAGCCAAAGTTAAGACCGGGTGCCTGATCTGCACTGACCATATGGACTTCTTCAAAGGCGTCCTGGCCGACATCGGCGATCCAAAGGTCGCCGGTAAGCCGATCGAAGCTGTACCGCCACGGATTGCGCAGGCCTAGGGCCCAGATCTCGGGGGCTACGGCTTGGCCTTCCCAAAGCTCCTCCCGCCAGGGATTGTCTGGGGGCAGGGCATAGGGAGCGGCACCTGGATTTAGCACGTCAATGCGCAGCATTTTGCCCAGTAGAGACTCCGGATTCTGGCCGTTACGGAAGCGATCGCCCGCGGCACCGCCATCCCCTGTGCCGATCCAGAGCATGCGATCCGGACCAAACAGGAGCATACCGCCATTGTGGTTGCTGGCCGGCTGGCGCAGCGTCAGGATCTGTTCTTCTGAGTCCGCGAGGCCCTGCCGGACATCTGTGGGGGATACCTGCAACCGGGCAATGACCGTATCGCCCTGCACATCCGTGTAGTTGACGTAAAAATGGAGCGTCCGCATGAAATCAGGGGCAAACGCTAGACCTAGAAGACCCTGCTCCCAGCCGTTGTCGCCCACGCGTTCCCGTATGTCTAGGAAGGGTTCGGATAGGACGGCACCCTCCCGCCAAATCAGGATGCGTCCCGGCTGTTCCACTAGGAAAAGGTCACCTGAACCATCGCCGGCATGAGTAAGGAAAACCGGGTTGTCCAGATTGTCGGCGATAAGTTCAAATTGGAGTTCCAGCTCCTGCAGATCTGACACATCCGGCTCAGGAGCAGTTGATTCTGCAGACGTAGGAGCCGGAACCGGCGTGCGGGTAGGCGAATGGGCCGTGGGGGTTGGGTCTGTGACCGGCATCTCGGTACGGCTTGCTGTGGTCTCAGGCATACTGCAGCCCGCTGCGAGCCCCAGAATCACGATGAGCATGAGTCCGATCACCAGGCGCGTGGACCGACGGGATGATAGTTGGTATGGTTGTTGCGCGAGCGCAGAGAAAGGGAAGTTCATAGGGCATTTAAGTCTGCACTGGCTTGCAGCAAATTTTTTTATATACGACATGCTTAGCAGATTGTACCGTGTCATGGGGGTGGACGGGTGTAAGGTGTGACGAGCAAAGTTCAGGACGTGTTCAGTGCACGTAAACAGGTCGGGGCCTGTGGGCGTACCTTCAGGGCTGATACATAGGTTCAGCGGGTCCTCCATAGCTGCGGTTTGGCTCACAGGATCAAAACTGCTGTGAATACATCCGGGTGCCTCTGCTCCATACGCGTGCCACGCTGCCGGCCCCGTGTCTGTGTACAAAACTACCTGTGTTGAGGTCGGAGCCAAGGCGGGTACTACCCCATCCAGATGGGAGCCATGGGGACTTCCGGAAGCCCCCATGGCATTCCGTCTCCTAGGGCCTATCTGCAATTGATGAAAGGTCTGCGATCGCGGTCTTGATAACCATCACAATCCGGGTCGCGGCACCATAGATACCAACATGTGTAGAATACACAAATATGGCCGTGGGGCGGGCCAGCCAACGGATGCGACAGGAGGTCCCAATCCTGGTGTTCTCCCGGCAGTAACCAGAGCTGAACAGGCTCGTTCGGTGTTCAGCAGGCGGTCAAGGTTTCAGAGGCCAGGTCCTGTCTAGAGTAGAATATGTGCATGCAGACGGATTGGCAGAGTTGATACAGGTCCAAGGTGAGGGAATTGCCCATCCACTTCATTACGGGCGCGACGGGTTTTGTGGGATCCCATCTTACACACCGCTTGCTGCAGCGTGGAGAGCAGGTAGTAGCGATGGTACGGGGTGCCAGCGATGTTGAGGCCCGGCAGCGTCTGCTAGCGGTATTGGCAGATATTGATGCAACAACCGCTTTACAGCTGGAGAACCTAACGGTTTTCGCCGGAGACGTCACCGAAGGCACCGCAGTCATCGTAGAAAAACTGCGTAGTGTATCATCGGCTCCGATCCACACCATTTGGCACTCGGCCGTCACGTTCAAATTTCGCGAATCGGATTTGCCGGAGATCCGGGCTATCAATATTGAGGGATCACGCAATGTGATCCAAATCACTCGATTGGTGAACGGCACAGGACCGCGTCCCCGGTATATGCACGTTAGTACCGCCTACTCCAGCGGACGCTTGCAGGGCAAAGTACCTGAGCACATCGTGTCGTCCACACCCGACTACCGGGGACTCTACGAATGGTCCAAGCATGAAGTGGAACTGGATGTCAAGCGGTTTCACATCCGACATGGCGGTGATGTGACCGTGCTACGTCCGGCGATTATCGTCGGGTGCAAAAACACGGGGTCAGTCACCCATTCCGGATACTACCAAGTGATCGGTACCATCTATAAGATCTATGCCATGTACCGGGATCGCTACGGCGCGGACTTCAACAATGAGATCAGTATGCGTTTTGAGGCGGACCCCACCATGCGCCTCAATCTAGTACCTATTGACTATGTCATTGACAGTATGGTGACCTTGGCGACCAAAGCCGATCTCTGGAATGAAGAGCTCAAAGTCTTCAATCTCGTCAATGAAAATGCTCCCGTGCTGCAGGACATTGTGGCGGTGGCGGAACATTCTCTAGGCATCACCGGCCTTACTATCGTCAAGAAGTCGGATTTTGAGCGGGAACCCATGAATGCGGTGGAGAAGGTATTCGCGCGTGCCATCTCCTTCCAGGCCCCCTATATCAAGGAAGATGTGGTGTTTGAGACAGCCCGTTTCCGTTCCTTGGTGGAGGTAGACGAAGTGCCGGTTCCTGTGGTGGATGCCGCGGAAATGCTGCGGCTCAACCGGGAATATTTCGGCTTGATTGAACCCAATCTGGCCAAATCCCTGCCCATTGACTAGGAACGTTGCGCGGCCATGGCCCGGCCTGCGGTAATCATCCGGGTTGCTACCGGCATCAGATCATAGCGGGATAGATTGTGGGCACTGACCCAGGCTACGGCCTGGGCATCATCGCCCGGATGCAGTTCTCCCGCTTGCCAGCGACACAGATAATCAAGTACGACGTAGTGGTACACAACCTGCTCCGTCTGGTCCCGGATGATGGGTTCGTATACACTGATCAGGTCAACAATCTCGATCCGGATATGGCATTCCTCCCAGATTTCCCGGTGCAGGCCCTCCTGTAGGGTTTCGCCCAGCTGGAGCATCCCGCCCGGCAGCCCCCACTGATCCTGATCGGGCGGCTGTCCACGCTGGACGAGTAGAACCCGTTGCATGGGATCGAATACTACGGCCCCCACGCCCACACGGGGGTGAGCCGGATAGGTGCGTGCATCCGCCATAGGGTCTCCTTCACATCCACGACCTGAGCAGGGGAGGTAATTCCGACCAGGTCTCCAGGCAAGCATCGGGACGGATCTGCTGTTCAAGGTGCTGGTTGTCAAAGGCCATCTGCTTGTCGGGCGGGCACAGCTGGCATTGTATGGTCATGGCCCCCAGTTGCTGGCCGCCCGCGATATCATGCTTGAGACTATCGCCGACCACAACGATTTCGTAGGGTTGCAATTGCCAGCGTTGCAGGATTGGAGCATAGATTTCGGCATTAGGTTTGCGCCATTCCACGCTGGCGCTGCACAGGATCATGTCAAAATAGGGCCGTAGCTGTAGGTAGTCAATGGTGCGCTGGAATACCCGTTCACAGGGATAGTTGGCCACAATGGCTAGCTGTAGGCCCATGTCACCCAGGGCGGCTAGAGTTTCAGGCACGTCCGGTAAAACGTCCCAGCCCACCATCTCGGGCGCATAGAACAGGTCCACGGCCGTTGTTAGTACCTGCTCATCCAGGCGACTAGCTGGATAGCCACAGAACTGGAGCAGAAAGCTCATAGTATCGTTGGCGATGTGTTCCTCTTCTTCATCGTCCGATTTCTGTGCGGCGAACTGACGGGCCTCAATGATCTGTTCCCAGAACTCCGGAAATAGTTCCATGCCCTGGGATTCCATGTAGTGCTGCGCCGTTTGGGCGCCTTCGGCCATTATCTGGGTGTGTGGAGTGCGCAGAGTAGCGAGCGTGTTGTCAAAATCAAACACCACACCACCCAGCAGAGAAGGACTGCGCGCAGAGGCCAAAGCCATGATATCGGCCAGGGAATCGATACCCTGACGTGGAGCAAAGTCGGAGTGCAGCACAGCGGAAGTATCCGTCGGTTGGCTCACCGTCGCATCGGGTGCATGGACTGTGGGGATTCTAGGGGTTTCAAGATCGGACATGCTGACGTCAGTGTGTAGAAAAAGGAGGCTGGTCACCGTAATCAAGGAGGTGGCAGCCCTGATTTGGCATCCTAGAGATCATAGCGCAAGATTACGGGCTGGAACCATATACGGTCTCACGGATGGGTGTGCTTTTGTACACCCGCTATTTAGCCGTGCCCGGTTATCTATACAAGAACTAAGATGCCCCCCGTGCCTATGCCGACTGACATGCCACCCTGCGTCCGGATTGGTGATATCACCTGCTACATTCTGTCGGATGGCAAACACCGGATGGATGGCGGCGGATTTTTCGGTTTGGTACCCCGTGTACTGTGGCAGCAGGTGATTACACCCGATAAAGATAACATGATCCCTGTTGCCGTGCGCTGTCTGTTGATTGTGACGGATACACAATGCGTGCTGGTGGATACGGGCCATGGTGACAAGTATACCGAACGCCTACGGCAACGACTGCGATTGCCACCGCAGCGGGATCGTTTGCTCCAGGACCTGGCCCGGGTGGGCTACCGGCCGGAGGATGTGACCACAGTGTTGCTGACTCACCTACACAATGACCATGCCGGTGGCATGACCCGCTGGATGGATCATGAACAGGGTGCTCCGACCGAAGCGGTTTTTCCCAATGCGGTGTACATCGTGCAGGGCAAGGAGTACGAGGCTACCCATAACACGAATGAAAGAACGCGGGGAACCTATTTTAGGCATAACTGGCAGTGTTTGGCCGGGACAGGCCAGTTGCAGGCCGTGTTTGGCGGACATGACTTTGGTCAGGGTATACGCTCCGAGACTGCTGCAGGCCATACGGAGTCGCTCCAGATCATCTGGGTGGAATCCGGTGACGATGCCCTCCTGTTCCTAGGCGATGCGGCAAACTGGGCGATTCACCTGGAACGATTAGCTTGGGTGCCCAGTTTTGATATTCTGCCGATGGTCAGCATCGAGTCAAAGCGGCAGCTACGCCACGAAATAATGGAACGTAGCCCCCTGCTCGTTTTCCAACATGATGCCCGCTACGTCACGGCCCGTTTGTATGGCGATACAGCGCCGGACACCTTCCGAGTGGAAGGCGAGATCATGGAAGAGGCAACCTGGGACCGTGTCACACAGACGCATGTCTAAGCTCCTGGCCAAGGTTGTAGGCACCCGCCTGACGTTTAGCCCACTAGGCATACTTAGCGGCAGGATTGTTTCACTACCGGATCACAACCTGCAACGGAACACGTTGTTCCTCAGCGCACTATCCGACACCTAGGATGTGATGCTAAGTCTATGATCGGGACTTCAGGTATTCCCGGGCGAACACACCAACGCCGGTAAGAAGGCCGCCGGCTAGCAAGGCTTCAATCTTATCAAGACGGTCCTCGGATATCCATAGCCATGCCGAAGGTAACACATAATGAAGTGCTAGAGTCACACCGATAAAGACAATGCTTATCTGCAGGACCCACAGGAGTATCTGGCCCGTTTGCGCCGTAATATCAAGTAGAGCACGTTTACGCTTGTAGGTGTCCCACAAGGACTGTGAAGCGTAGTCCCTTTGGACAGTGCTATGCCCCTCACTTTCTGCCTGCCCATCCGGTGTGTGATCTGTTGTGGGCACACCTATCTCAGGACTGGCCATGGTGATACCAACTCGCGAAGTAGTCTGCTATAACCCGGTCCGGAATAATCGGATTCATTCCTGTCTTCTCCCATAACACTTGACCCGAACCGGATGCCCAAATCGTATGCCAAGGGGTACCTTTCATGTGGGTCTGGGAGGATAACTGCCGCCCTGTGAAATGATGATACTTGTCAAACACTTGATCCATGATGTCCGTTTGTTGCGCTGTGAATCCAGGTTGCGTACGCCCCGCTCTAACGGGACGGGTTATAACATGTCCGCCATATCGTTTGAGACTGTGGTAGACAACCGCAATGACAGGCCCATAGCGCCATGCCTCCACGGACTGGCAGATCAGGGGCTCCTGATAAATGCCCAACAGCCAGCCGTGGCAGTAATACACTAATTTGATCATTTGCAAGGGGGTGAATTCCTGTTCTGTATGTTGCGCACGCCCCCACAGATAATTCACCACTTGGCGAGCATCCCAGGCTTGCTCTTTTTGCTCCTGTACATTATCCGGCCTGTACATCCAACACCTTCACCCTAGAATTTGGGGAGGCATTAGCAAAGCGCTCCCAATTTGGGACTTTTGCGTATATAAATATGCAATTATAGCATGATACTAGTCTATCCTATTTGGGAAAATCAGGAAGTCGTATCTAGATCCCAGGTTGTGCTCATACGGACCGTAGGGGCGCACGCGTCTCACTGTCCTGAAAAATATGCAGGACCTGGAACTTAAGACAGCAACAGGCGCATATCCAACAGAACTTCTACCTGTGGCGGCCAGGATACGCACGCAATATGCGTATGTCTCATAGCTTGTGGATGCTCGCGCGTGGCCCGTACTGCGGTCAGGCTAAGGCCTGCAGGGTAACATCGGCGGCATCTACCTCCCGCACCTGACCCATGGCATCCTCAATGACAAGAGTACCGTGGGCAGTGGTGGCCACTGCGGTACCGTGCAGTGGCGGGAGTCCGGCCACGCCGGGCTGTACCGTCACACGGGCACCGAGAGTGATCAGATGCGTGTCCCAGGTACGGGAGCGAATGTGCTCCGCCCTGTCCCGATGCAGGTACTGTTCTAGAGCACGACACAGCAACACCAGTAAACTAGCTCTATCATGCTGCCGACCGGTCAGACTCCGGAGGCTCACGGCAGGCAGTCCCGAACCGGTTGTCAGGGGTAATGCCGTGGGTTGTTGATTGACATTGATACCAATACCCAATACGGCGTGTCCCTGGTCCGTGGCCCGCATGTGTCCTTCCACTAAGATGCCTGCCAGCTTAGCCAGGCGGCCATCTGCTTTGTGGACTACCACGTCATTGGGCCATTTCAAATGGAGACGGCCCTCCAGCTGTGGGACCAGCTGAGCTACCGCATCCCGGACCGCCATACCTGCTAGTAGGGTATGGCTAGGGGCCAACGGGGTTCCTAGGGGGGATTTCAATAGAAAACTCCCTGTGATAGACGCATGGCGGTGGGACCACCACGGTCGACCCTGGCGGCCCCGGCTCGCACTCTGCTCCGCTGCCAGCACCAGGGAACCTGCCCGGTGGGTGAGAGCGAGGGTGTGGACGAGGTCCTGCGTTGAAGAACAGATCGAGTAAAAATAGATAGTATGGCCGAAAGCACAGTGCACCAATTGCCGTTCCAGTAAATCCACGTTCATGGTTGGCTGTACCCCTAGACAAAAAACATGATAGGTTGGCCGCTTCCATAGCAAAATCGGAAGCGGATCGCACGCGTTGCTTGGTTACACTATGATCCGGAGGAAAGACTTCCTACGGCCCCTGTATAGTGCTCAGAGACCCTTATATAGTGTATTATCAGGCTTCAGAAATTTCCGGTGCCCGGTGTCCCATTGACCGTCCTGGCTATCCTGTTTGTGGAGTCAAAACCTGATCAACCCCATGTCTGAGACCCAACTCATGCACGCCATTGTGTTTTATGAACATGGTGTGGAGCTGGATCGCTACCATTATGTGGCGGACCGACCGCGTCCGTCCTATGCGGACGACGAGGTTCTGATCCGTGTCCATTTTGGAGCACTCAACCGTCTGGACGACTGGGTGCGTATTGGCTGGCCCGGTATCGGCCTTACTCTGCCTCATGTGCCGGGCAGTGACTTTAGTGGCGTTATCGTGGCCTGTGGCTCTGCGGTGCGCGGATGGCAGGTTGGCCAGCGCGTCACCGGCAATAATGCGCTCTGGTGTAGCCGTTGTGCGGCCTGCCACCAAGGACGACATAATCACTGTGTGCGCTTTGGCATTCTGGGTGAGAGCTGTCCCGGGGTTATGGCGGAATATCTGGCGCTGCCCGCCCGGAATCTGATTGCGATTCCCGATGAGTACGACATGGCCCAGGCCGCGGCGGCGTCGCTTACTTATTTGACTGCCTGGCACAGCCTGATCGAACGCGGCGGACTGCAGCCGGGTGAAAAAGTCTTGGTCGTGGGAGCCGGCGGCGGTGTGAACGTGGCAGCCCAGCAGATTGCGCAGCACCGAGGTGCCACCGTGTATGTCATTGCCAGTACCGCAGCTAAGGCCCAGCAGGCGCGGGACATGGGGGCTGTCTGGGCCCTGGACCGTTCGGTGTGCCCGGATTGGCGCCGGGAGGTGTTCCAGGCCACGGATCGTACCGGCATTGATATGGTCGTGGACAATGTAGGGGCAGCTACCTTTGGGACTAGTGTACAGACTTTAGCCAAAGGGGGACGGCTTGTGACCGTGGGGGCCACATCCGGCTATGAAGCCCCCATTCCCGTGAATCGCTTGTTCATGGGGCATCATGCCCTCATCGGGAGTACGATGGGGACCCAAGCCGACTACGCACGGGTTATGGAGCTCGTGTTCGCCGGACAGCTGTCCCCCGTGGTGGACTGCATCCTACCGGCTACGCAGTATGCGGAAGCTGTGGAACGTCTGCAGACCAATCAAACATTTGGCAAAATTGTGATGGATCTGCGCACCTGGCCCGGAGCCTCATCATGAGCGATTCTGTACAGTCCCACAGCATGTCCACCGCGGATCAGTTGGAGGCTTGGCGCCAAGCTGTGCGCACGGGGGGCGGTGTAGACCGGATCGCGCGCCATAAGGAAAGAGGCAAGTACACGGCCCGGGAACGACTTGATATGTTCCTGGATCGTGGCTCGTTCCGCGAACAAGGTGTTTTTGTCAAGCATGATTCCCAAGCCGCAAGTCTGCAGGACCAACGGCTTCCCGGTGATGGCGTGATTACAGGATTCGGCACCGTTGAGAATCGTCTGTGTTTTGTGTATGCCCAGGACTTTACCATTATGGGGGGCACGGTAAGCTGGCAGCACGCCAACAAGATCTGTCGGGTCTTGGACCAAGCTATGGACAATGGAGCTCCCATGGTGGGATTCATCGAGTCCGGGGGCGCGCGCATTCAGGAAGGTGTGAAGTCGCTGGCGGGCTACGCGGAAATCTTCTTTCGCAACACCATGGCCTCGGGCGTGGTGCCCCAGATCTCCATCATCATGGGGCCGTGTGCCGGGGGAGCCGTGTATAGCCCTGCGCTGACGGATTTCGTCATTATGGTGGACAAGTCAAGCCAGATGTTTGTGACGGGTCCCGATGTCGTGAAGGCCGTGACCCAGGAGGAAGTGACACTGGAAGAATTGGGTGGGGCTGCCGTGCACGCCGGCAAATCCGGTGTGGCGCATTTTGTGGCCCGCAACGAGGAAGATGCTCTCTTTCGGGCGCGGCAGTTGCTGAGTTATTTGCCCGCCAACAACATGGCGGATCCACCATTCGTACCCAATCAGGACGATGCCCTGCGCCAGGATCGGTCGTTGGATACCGTAATCCCGGCCAATCCCAACAAGGGCTACGATATGCTGGAAGTGATTTCGCGGATTGTGGACAATGGGCAATTCCTGGAAATCCAAGCGGCCTGGGCTCAGAATATTCTGATCGGCTTCGCCCGCCTACATGGCCGTTCCGTGGGTGTGGTAGCGCAGCAACCGTCCGTGCTGGCGGGCGTCTTGGATATGGCAGCCAGCCAGAAAGCGGCCCGTTTTGTACGTTTCTGTGATGCCTTCAACATCCCCCTGGTCGTCTTTGAGGATGTGCCGGGTTTCATGCCGGGCGTGAGCCAGGAGCACGGGGGCATCATCCGGCATGGCGCCAAGTTGCTGTACGCTTTCTGTGAAGCCACGGTGCCCAAGCTCACAGTGATTGTGCGCAAGTCCTATGGCGGGGCCTACTGTGTCATGAACCCACGCCAGACGGGTGCCGATCTCGTACTGGCCTGGCCCACCGCCGAGATTGCGGTCATGGGTGCTGAGGGTGCGGTCAATGTAATTCACCGCCGGGATATCCGGCAAGCCTCCGATCCGGAGGCGCACAAGGCAGAACTAGTGCGCCAGTACCGGACGTTGTATTCCACGCCCTTCATCGCCGCGGAAAACGGGTATCTGGACGACATCATTGAACCGCATGAAACTCGGCCCCGTCTCATCAATGCCCTGGAAATGTTGCAGAACAAGCGGCGCCAACTACCGCCCAAGAAACACGGCAACATCCCCCTGTAGACGCCAGGTCCGCTATCCCTAACGCCGGTTTATGTTCCGCAAGGTCCTCATCGCCAATCGGGGCGAGATTGCGATACGCATCATCCGTTCCTGCCAGGAACGGGGCATCGGCACGGTGGGAATTTTTTCTGATGCCGACCGTGCGGCCCTGCATGTCCGGTATGTGGACGAAGCGTATCATGTCGGCGGGGCCAGCAGTAGCGACAGTTATCTCCGCATTGATCGCATCATTGACGTGGCCCGCCGGGCAGGTGTGGATGCCGTGCATCCCGGTTATGGGTTCTTGGCGGAAAACGCCGAATTTGCCGCGGCGGTGCAGGACGCGGGGTTCACGTTCGTGGGGCCGGACCCGGACGCGGTGGCCACTATGGGGGACAAGGTGCAGGCCCGTCGGGCGATTCAGAATTCGGTGGTACCCGTACTACCCGGTACCGCCGGCGGGCTGAGTGATGAGGAACTGCACCACGCCGCCGGCACGATTGGCTTTCCCCTCATCATCAAGGCGGCCGCGGGCGGCGGCGGTAAGGGTATGCGGATTGTCCACGACCTGGCGGATTTTGCGGCGGCCTTGGCCACCGCGCGCCGAGAAGGCCAGTCCAGTTTCGGTAACGACAATGTATACCTGGAGAAATACATCCCTCAGTCCCGCCACATTGAAATTCAGATCCTGGCGGACCGTTTCGGTCACATTATTCATCTGGGCGAGCGGGAATGCAGCATTCAGCGGCGTCACCAGAAGCTGATTGAGGAAGCCCCTAGTGTGGTGGTGGATGAAGAGCTCAGGCACCGGATGGGCCAGGCCGCCATCGCGGCGGCGGCGGCCGTTGACTATGTGAATGCCGGTACCGTGGAATTCCTTTTTGACAGTGATACCGGGCAGTTCTATTTCCTGGAAATGAACACGCGCTTACAGGTGGAGCACCCGGTGACGGAAATGGTGACGGGCATTGACATCGTCAAGGAGCAGTTCACAGTGGCCTATGGTCGCCGCCTGCGCCTTCAGCAGACGGATGTCACGCGCAAGGGATGGGCGATCGAGTGCCGCATCACGGCAGAGGACCCTTTCAACAATTTTATGCCCAACAACGGGGTCGTGACTTTCGTGCAGGAACCTACGGGACCGGGGGTGCGGGTAGAGAGCAGCTTGTATCGGGGTTGTCCCGTGGATCTCTATTACGATCCTATGATAGCCAAGCTAGTGGTCTGGGGCGACGATCGGGCCGAGGCAATCATGCGCATGCGCCGTGCCCTCAACGAATACCGCATTGCCGGCATCAAGACCTCCATCCCATTCCATATCTCGGTCATGAAGAGCACGGAATTCATGATGGGGCGCTTTGACACCGGTTTCATTGATCGTAAGCAGCTCGTGGACGATGCCGTAGAACGCCGGTTTCATGCCCGTATCGCGGCGCTTACGGCTGCTATGGTGACCCATGAGGCGCGCCGCGAGGCGCTCACTCTGCACAATCATCCGGCCCAGTCACAGGACCTTTGGCGTTTGGCGCACCGTCTGCACGCAACGCGAGGCCGCCTGTGAAATACTATGTGGAAATTGAAGGGGATACTTTTGAAATTGAAGTATCCGCAGATGAAATCCGGCTGGACGGGGAACGGATCGCGCTTGATCTGACTCAGAGCGGGATGCCGGAACTGTACAGTGTCCTCATCAACGATCAGAGCCACGAGGTTCTGGTTCACGAAGCGAACCAAGCTATGGAGATCACGCTGTATGGTCATAGTTTTCGCGTCATCGTACAAGATGAGGCGGAACGGACCTTCCAGCTAGGACGTGGATCCAGCCAGGATCTGGAAGGGGATCTGCCCGTGACAGCCCCTATCTCCGGTCTCGTCGTGGTCGTCCCGGTTGCCGAAGGCGAGGAGGTAATCCAAGGGCAGACACTCGTAGTCCTGGAAGCCATGAAGATGGAAAACGAGATCACGGCACCCCGACATGGCTACGTGCGTGATGTAGCCGTGGAACCCGGGGAACGCGTGGAGATGGATTTCCCCATGATGGTCCTGGAACAGATAGAAACGCGGGCGACACCGCCCGCCTAGGGCCCGTATAGGGAAGTTAGCGCCCTAGATCTACCGGCGTTGCATGATGATAGCCCCGTGTTGGGCTAAGCATGAGGATAGTAGCCCGGACGTGTAGTCGCTCCGCTTGGAGGATTCTTGGCCATCAGGCCTTGCGAGTCTAGCGTGCGCACAACTGCCTATCGGCCCTGGTGGTGAAGCTCCGCTCGTACTGTGCTGTGCCTAGGGCCAGTATGAAGAAATGGTAAGAATACACATTGTGGCTGTGAGGCGAAGGCTTATACTGCGCAATGGTGTCTCCAGGGAGTGGGGAGTATACTCGTGGCAATCTGCGGCAACTGGCCGGATGCACAACAGCTGCTTCTGCAGCCGTTGCGGTTAGTGAAGACTTGCCCCAGCCAGACCCCTTATGACATAAAAATATCCTGCACCGACAGGAACGGCCGCGTACCGTACCGGCTCTATGATCCTAGGTGTTGGGGTACGTACCGTTGTTGGCCAGAACCCTTGAATACGGAGAAACGCGCTCCGGGTTCTGGTACACGCGCCCTCTCATCCAGCCCAAGCCGAGCCATCGGGTTCGTCGTAATTATTGCCTATTCCTGCGGGCGAACAGTGCACGACCGGGTTGGACTTCCGGAGACCTGGACCCTGAGGTATGCATCCACGCTGATGCCTGTAGAGGCTGGAGGTTTAAACGTAACGGATATGTAGTTTAGAAAGTGCAAGTTGATAGTGCGCAGGAGGCATTGCTGTACTGGGGGTAATCCTGGTGGTGACATGAACAGGCGGCTAGTTGTGTATCTAGTTGTAGTCGTGCCAGCTAAAGCCAATCCGGGAGCACTTCATGAGCCCCGTGCGATCTACCTGTCGGTGCCCCCATACCTCACATGTATGTTAAGGAGGCCATAGTTATGGATGCGATCACATCTACCAAGACTTTGCGTTACCTCTGGATTGCCTTAAGTGCGGTTGTCGTGCTGTCATTCGGTATGCTGCTGTATTTCGGCGGTGAAATCTATCAGATGGCGCCACCGATCCCGGAGCGTGTGGTCACTAGTGCCGGCGACCTGGTATTCACCGGCGACGATATCCGGGCCGGGCAAGATGTCTGGCGTTCTATAGGCGGTCAAGAATTAGGATCCATCTGGGGGCACGGTGCCTATACGGCACCGGACTGGACGGCTGACTGGCTGCACCGGGAAGCGACTTGGCTTCTGCACCATTGGGCTGCTGCGGAAGGTGTGCCCGAACCGACGGAACTGGATAGTGTGCAACGGGCCGCCCTGCAGGCGCGTGTGCAGGCGGAAATGCGTACGAATACCTACGATCCGGCAACCCAGACCATTGTGCTGTCACCGATACGGACGCAAGCCGTGCGGTCGGTGCAGCAGCACTATACCGACCTCTTCGGCCATGCGCCTGTCTTGCATGCCCTGCGCGAGAGTTACGCTATGCCGCCGGACACCGTAGCCACAGCCGAGGATCGGACATTGCTTACGGCCTTCTTCTTCTGGGCTAGTTGGGTTTGCGTCACTGAACGTCCCGGACGTGATTTTACCTATACCAGCAACTGGCCTCCGGATCAACTGGTGGGCAACCGGCCACCCGGCCATCTTGTGGTCGTGAGCGTGTTGAGTTTCGTTCTGCTGCTGGGAGGCATCGGGGCTCTGGCCTGGTTCTATGCCGCCACGCGTGAAACGTGGGCTAGTACGCCGACTTCGCCGCCTCAGGATCCCTTGATCCAGATCGCAACCACACCATCCATGCGGGCCACCATTAAATTCTATTGGCTGGTTGGATTATTGCTTGTGCTGCAGATGGGGTCGGGCGTGCTGGCCGCCCACTACGGGGTGGAAGGCACCGCCCTGTATGGCATTCCGATGGCGCAGTGGATCCCCTACTCACTGGCCCGGACCTGGCATGTCCAGTTGGGGATGTTCTGGATTGCCACCGCTTGGTTGGCTACCGGTCTGTGCCTAGGACCCATCATTGCGGGACATGAACCATGCTTTCAGCGGTTGGGGGTCAATGTACTGTTTGGTGCGCTGGTGCTCGTCGTGGTTGGGTCCATGGCCGGACAGACTCTGGCCATCCACCAACTGTGGGAACCAACTGCCAATTTCTGGCTGGGACACCAAGGTTTTGAATACCTCGATCTAGGGCGCCTGTGGCAAATTCTGCTCTTTGGCGGCCTCCTATTCTGGTTGGTTTTGATGCTGCGCTGCCTAGGGCCTGCGCTGCGGCGGGCGCAGGGTGTGAATCGCCAGATCCTGATCATCTTTGCCCTGTCGGTAGCCGCCATCGCCCTGTTCTACGGGGCAGGTCTGATGGCAGGTCGTGACACCAACCTCGCGATTGCCGAATACTGGCGCTGGTGGGTGGTGCATTTGTGGGTGGAAGGCTTCTTTGAGGTATTCGCTGTGGCCGTCGTGGCCTTCGCCTTTATCCGTCTAGGTCTGGTGCAGATACGTTCCGCCACCATGGCGGTGCTTTTCACCACGATCCTGTACCTGGCCGGTGGCGTGCTGGGTACCTTTCACCACCTGTATTTCACGGGGACGACACCCGCGATCATCGCACTAGGCGGTACGTTCAGCGCACTGGAACTGGTGCCCCTCGTCATGATCGGGTTTGAAGGATACGAGAACTGGACCTTACACAAACGTACCGCTTGGGCGATCCATTACAGATGGCCCATTCTGTTCTTGGTGGCTGTGGCTTTCTGGAATCTGGTGGGCGCGGGCTTGTTCGGCTTTCTCATCAACCCGCCTATCGCCCTGTATTACATGCAAGGGCTTAACACTACGCCCGTGCATGCCCATACGGCCCTCTTCGGCGTGTACGGAATGCTGGGTCTGGGTTTAATGCTCCTGAGCCTGCGGATCCTGGATATCCGCAAGCAGTGGCGTACCGGTGTGCTCGCTTTCTCGTTCTGGGCCATGAATGTCGGTCTGGCCCTGATGGTGCTTATCAGTCTGTTGCCCATTGGCCTGGCACAGACCTGGGCGAGCGTGGAACATGGCATGTGGTATGCGCGTTCTGCCGAGTTCCTACAGCAGGAACCGTGGCAGACGTTCCGGTGGCTGCGGGCGGTGGGCGACACGCTGTTCGCGGCCGGCATGCTGGCGATGGGCTGGTTTGTGGTGGGACTCAGTACCGGTTGGTCTCTCCGTGGTACCCGGTCCGATGCTACCGGTCGTGAGCTGCCTCTAGCACCTGAAGCGGCTGCGGATCTCCGGAAGTAAAAGATACCCCTGCTAGCCAAGGCATGTCGTATGGATAACAGGCTCCCGCAGGGCATTGGATAGAGACGGAGGAGACGTGTATCCTGTCATGGCCCGGCGTAATAGCTCCCATGGCCGAGCCAGGTGTTTCCATGTGCCGGCGGCTGTGTATACGGCTGCCGGCACATGACTACACGGTTCAGATCGTACACCCTGACGCATCCTGGGGGCGCGGCCTTTTCGCTGCTCGGGCCCGATGGTAGAATGTGTTCGGAACCTTTGTATAGCCTGGGCACGCGGCTGCATCCTAACGCCTAGGCGGGGGCCCTAACGGACAGCAAATTGCAAGGAGATACGGTATGCCCACACCGGAATTAACGCCGACGCAACGGAAGGAGTTTGCGGAACAGGGTTTTCTGATCCTGCCCGCGCGTTTTGACGCCGCCGAAGTGGCACGGATGCGTCAGGAAGCTGATCACATTCTGTCCCTAATCATCAACTCCTCCCTGCATAACAAGCGTCAGAGTCGGCGCCTTGATATCAGATCTCTGCCCAGTGGTGGCTGGATGGTGCGCAAGATTCAGCCTATCAACGATCTTTCCTTGTACCTGACGCATATTGCTGAGGACGAACGTCTGCTGGCGCCGATTCGGCAAATCATGGATGATGATCCGATCCTGATGGAGGAGAAGCTCAACTACAAGCAGCCCTTGCCGGAGGCCGTGCCGGGCCTGGAGGCCAAGGCGATGGACGATCGTTTCCCCGTGCACAGCGACTGGGCCTATTACCAGGCCCAGAACTATCCTAGGGACATCCTATCATCGGCCATCACGTTGGATGAATGCACCCCGGATAGTGGCCCTATTCGGGTGTGGCCGGGTACCCATAAGGAATACCTAGAGCACGAATTTATGGACAACGGCTTGCAGGTGAAGCCGGGGCTCATTGATTTCAGTGGTGGCCAGGACGTGCTGGCCCCGGCCGGCTCCGTGCTGCTGTTTCATGCTCTCTTGATTCACAATTCCGTCGGTAACACATCGGGCCGACCGCGCCGGCTGATGATCTACAGTCATTTCCCGGCGGCTGCGGGCATGGGGCATGACGTCCGTAATGGACCCACTCGGCTCCGCGAGGCTCCCTGGGAATGGGAATATTTGCGGTGTAAGGCCGCGGGCCAGATACCGGATTCGTTTGTAATTCCAGCCTAAAAGGGGATGCTCCAGGGGGCGTGGCGCCGTGTGGGGACGCGGGATGGTTCGCAGTTTCCACACGGCAATTTGACGATTAATTGGGTTTTGGACTTGACTCGGCCGGTGAGGGTGTGATACATTTAAAGTCTACCCTTTTTGTGAAGGGGGCTGTGAGCCGGAGACGGCACGGCGGCAGATTAACAACTGAAAAGTGGCAAGACGGGACCCGAAATTTTTCCTGTCTGTGAGATAAGTAGACAGGTTCAACTCTTTTATGGAGAGTTTGATCCTGGCTCAGGATGAACGCTGGCGGCGTGCTTTATGCATGCAAGTCGAACGAGAAGGGTCTGGCTTCGGCCGGGCCCGGAGAGTGGCGAACGGGTGAGTAACACGTGAGTGACCTGCCCCGGGCAGGGGGATAACCATGGGAAACCATGGCTAATACCCCGTAGTCCTGGCCGTATTGGAAACGGTTAGGTATAGCTCCGGCGGCCCGGGAGGGGCTCGCGGTTGATTAGCTAGTTGGTGGGGTAACGGCCTACCAAGGCGACGATCGATAGCTGGTCTGAGAGGACGATCAGCCACACTGGGACTGAGATACGGCCCAGACTCCTACGGGGGGCAGCAGCAAGGAATATTGGACAATGGGCGCAAGCCTGATCCAGCAACGCCGCGTGGAGGATGACGGCCTTTGGGTTGTAAACTCCTTTTGTGCGGGATGAGACAAGGACAGTACCGCACGAATAAGTCACGGCTAACTAGGTGCCAGCAGCCGCGGTAACACCTAGGTGACAAGCGTTATCCGGATTTACTGGGCGTAAAGGGCTCGAAGGCCGCCGTTCAAGTCTGATGTGAAATCTCCCGGCTTAACTGGGAGGGGTCGTTGGATACTGTTCGGCTTGAGGCAGTGAGAGGAGTGTGGAATTCTCGGTGGAGTGGTGGAATACGTAGATATCGAGAGGAACACCAGTGGCGAAGGCGACACTCTGGCACTGACCTGACGCTCATGAGCGAAAGCGTGGGGAGCGAACGGGATTAGATACCCCGGTAGTCCACGCTGTAAACGATGAGTACTAGGTGTGGGTGGCGTACAGCTATCCGTGCCGAAGCTAACGCGATAAGTACTCCGCCTGGGGACTACGGCCGCAAGGCTAAAACTCAAAGGAATTGACGGGGACCCGCACAAGCAGCGGAGCGTGTGGTTTAATTCGATGTAACGCGAAGAACCTTACCTGGGTTTGAAATGTGCGTAGTAGTGAAACGAAAGTGGAACGACCCCTCGGGGAGCGTACACAGGTGTTGCATGGCTGTCGTCAGCTCGTGTCGTGAGATGTTGGGTTAAGTCCCGCAACGAGCGCAACCCTCGTCGTTAGTTATATGTGTCTAGCGAGACTGCCGATACAACATCGGAGGAAGGTGAGGATGATGTCAAGTCAGCATGACCCTTATATCCAGGGCTACTCACACGCTACAATGGGCGGTACAATGGGCAGCCAAAGAGCAATCTGGAGCAAATCCCATCAAAACCGTTCGTAGTTCGGATTGTAGGCTGCAACTCGCCTGCATGAAGTCGGAGTTGCTAGTAAACGCAGGTCAGCCATACTGCGTTGAATACCGTTCCCGGGTCTTGTACACACCGCCCGTCAAGTCATGGAAGTTGGTAACGCCTGAAGTCGGTGACCTAACCGCAAGGAGGGAGCTGCCGAGGGTGGGATCGATGACTGGGACTAAGTCGTAACAAGGTAGCCGTACCGGAAGGTGTGGCTGGATCACCTCCTTTCTAGGACCCCTGGTCGGAAGACACTGCGGAGGCAGTTGGCTTCCGGACCCATGTCCATTGGTGTAATGTATTAATGCTAACCGTCTTGCCACTTTTCAGCGGTTGATTTGCCGCCAGGGTCTGTAGCTCAGTCGGTTAGAGCGCTGTGCTGATAACGCAGAGGCCAGTGGTTCGAGTCCACTCAGACCCACTGGGTACTTCTGCGTGTCGCAGACCCGGGGCCCACGGGGCCGGCAGATTAACAACTGGATAGGATATGAGCATCAATAAACTCGAAATCAGTTTGTACGTGATGTAGAGAAACGAAATTAAGCTACTAAGAGCATATGGGGGATGCCTGGGGCGTTAGGAGCCGAAGAAGGACGTGTAGCACTGCGATAAGCTGCGGGGAGTCGTGCTAGGATTATGAGCCGCAGATTTCCGAATGGGGAAACCCGCGCCGATGAATGCCGGCGCAGCCTGTGATGAACACATAGTCACAGAGCGGGGAACTCGGAGAACTGAAACATCTAAGTACCCGAAGGAAAAGAAATCAATTCCGTTAGTAGTGGCGAACGAACGCGGAACAGCCCAAACCGTTGGGGCTTCGGTGCCAACGGGGTTGTAGGACCGATAAAGGTGAGCGCTAGGTAGGGGAACAGCACTGGAAAGGCTGACCGTAGAGGGTGAAAGTCCCGTACCCGAAACCGATGCACTCCAGATCGGGATCCTGAGTAACGCGGGACACGTGTAATCCTGCGTGAAGCTGGGAAGACCACTTCCCAAGGCTAAATACTCCTGACGACCGATAGTGAACAAGTACCGTGAGGGAAAGGTGAAAAGTACCCCTATGCGGGGAGTGAAATAGAACCTGAAACCATATGCTTACAATCAGTCAGAGCCTGATACTGCTATGCAGTCGGGTGATGGCGTGCCTTTTGGAGAATGAGCCAACGAGTTACTTTCTGTGGCAAGGTTAAGGCAGTGACAGCCGGAGCCGGAGCGAAAGCGAGTCTGAATAGGGCGCACAGTGGCAGGGAGTAGACCCGAAACCAGGTGAGCTATCCATGGCCAGGTTGAAGCGGGAGTAATGTCTCGTGGAGGACCGAACCGTTGTATGTTGCAAAATGCTCGGATGAGCTGTGGATAGGGGTGAAATGCCAAACGAACCTGGAGATAGCTGGTTCTCGCCGAAATAGTTTTAGGACTAGCGTTGTACCGATGAACGCCGGGGGTAGAGCACTGGATGAGGTAGGGGGCTGAAAGCCTACCGAACTCAACCAAACTCCGAATACCGGTGCTTTTAGGACGGCAGTTGGACTGTGGGAGATGAGTTTCACAGTCGAGAGGGAAAGAGCCCAGACCGTCGGCTAAGGTCCTCAAGTGACAGCTAAGTGGGAAAGGATGTGAAGTTACCGAGACAGCCAGGAGGTTGGCTTAGAGGCAGCCATCCTTGAAAGAGTGCGTAATAGCTCACTGGTCAAGTGACTTCGCGCCGAAGATATACCGGGGCTTAAGCTGTCCACCGAAGCTACGGATCCGCAAGGATGGTAGGCGAGCGTTCTGCCAGCGTTGAAGCGTTACCGTAAGGAGACGTGGAGCGGGCAGAAGTGAGAATGTTGGCACGAGTAGCAGAAACTACGTGAGAACCGTAGTCCCCGAATGTCCAAGGTTTCCGACGGAAGGTCAGTCCGCGTCGGGTTAGTCGGGCCTAAGGCGAGGCCGAAAGGCGTAGTCGATGGACAACAGGTTAATATTCCTGTACCGCGTAAGGTTGTTATAGCAAGGGGGGGACGCAGAAAGGTGAGTCGGACAGCTGCTGGAATAGCTGCTCCAAGCCTGTAGGTGATGAAGCGGGGGGAAATACCCGCTGAGCTGAGGGGTGATGGCGAGCCCGTATCAGGGCGAAGCGACCGATCCTATGCTGCCAAGAAAATCCTCTAGTTAGACCTGCGTGACCGTACCGCAAACCGACACAGGTAGACAGGTAGAGCATACCAAGGGGAACGGGATAACCTTCGTTAAGGAACTCGGCAAAATGATTCCGTAACTTCGGGAGAAGGAATGCCTCAGTACGGTGATCGCGCCGCGCGCGTGTGAGCTGGAGGAGGCCGCAGAGAAACGGCCCTGTCGACTGTTTATCAAAAACACAGGTCTGTGCGAAGTCGTAAGACGATGTATACAGGCTGACGCCTGCCCAGTGCCGGAAGGTTAAGGGGAGGGGTGCAAGCCCTGAACTGAAGCCCCGGTGAACGGCGGCCGTAACTATAACGGTCCTAAGGTAGCGAAATTCCTTGTCGGGTAAGTTCCGACCCGCACGAAAGGCGTAACGAATGGGGCACTGTCTCAACGGAGGACCCGGTGAAACTGAACTAGGAGTGAAGATGCTCCTTTCCCGCAGCAGGACAAGAAGACCCCGTGGAGCTTTACTACAGCTTGACATTGGGTTAGGGCTTAGTCTGTGTAGAATAGGTGGGAGACGGAGAACCTGGTTCGTCAGGATCGGGGGAGTCGCTCGTGAAATACCACCCTGGCTATGTCTTGGCTCTAACTTTGGCCGTAATCCGGTCAGGGGACAGTGTCTGGTGGGTAGTTTGACTGGGGCGGTCGCCTCCTAAAGAGTAACGGAGGCGCGCAAAGGTTCCCTCAGGCTGAATGGAAACCAGTCGTAGAGTGCAAACGCATAAGGGAGCTTGACTGTGAGACTTACAAGTCGAACAGAGACGAAAGTCGGCGTTAGTGAGCTTTCGGTTCCAAGTGGAAGGGCCGGAACTTAACGGATAAAAGCTACCCCGGGGATAACAGGCTAGTCTCCCCCAAGAGTTCACATCGTCGGGGAGGTTCGGCACCTCGATGTCGGCTCGTCACATCCTGGGGCAGGAGCATGTCCCAAGGGTTGGGTCGTCCACCCATTAAAGTGGCACGCGAGCTGGGTTCAGACCGTTGTGAAACAGGTCGGTCTCTATCCGCTGTGGGCGTAAGGGAATTGAGGAGATCTGCCCCTAGTACGAAAGGACCGGGGTGGACGGACCAATGGTGTTCCAGTTGTCGTGCCAACGGCATGGCTGGGTAGCTACGTCCGGAATGGATAACCGCTGAAAGCATCTAAGTGGGAAGCCAGCTTCAAGATGAATTCCCTCACAGGGTAAAACCTGGTAAGTGCGCTGGCAGACTACCAGTTTGATAGGCAGGGTGTGTAAGGGCAGAGATGTCTTCAGCTAACCTGTACTAACGCACGAGGGCTTAATTATTACCCATCATCGCGAACACCTGTCGGGTTTGATGTCCATATCCTATCCAGTTGTTAGTTTGTCGGACCTGAATCGGCTGACTGAGGAGTATGTACTGAGCGTTTTGTTGGTGACTAGAGCGACAGGGGTACACCCGGTCCCATCTCGAACCCGGCAGTTAAGCCTGTCAGCGCCGATGGTAGTGCATGGGTGACTGTGTGCAAGAGTAGGCCGTTGCCAACAAAACGCTCAGTATGTGTTCCAGGACAACTAGAATTTTGAACTATGTCTGCAATGCATAGGTACGTTGTACCGTTGTATTGACTGACTTCATGGACGATCAGCCTCCACCCGGCTTAGCCCACTTTTGGCAGCACGCGTTGCGGTCCTGTGTTGAAGTGACCGCAGCTATCGTACGCCCTGACGGGGCACCATGAACCTGACAGTGCTTGTGCTCGCGGCCGGCCGCGGTACGCGCATGAAATCCCGCCGTCCCAAGGTTATGCATGACCTTTGTGGCAAACCCCTGCTGGAATGGAGCCTGGATCTGGCGCGTGCGCTGACTTCCACTCCACCCTTGGTGATTGTGGCCCCTGAGCACGGCTGCATACAGGAACGGTATGCCCATTGCGCCCAGTTCTGCCTCCAGCCGGAACCACGAGGTACAGGTGATGCCGTTTACTGGGCCCGCACTGCCGTAGCGGCTACTTGCCAGCAGCTGCTGGTGATTTACGGTGACATGCCTCTACTACAGGTGTCCACTCTACGGCAGCTGGTGGAGGCGCATGCCTTGTACACGCAACCCGCTGTCGCCCTGCTCACCGTTGACCGGGCAGATCCCCAAGGCTTTGGACGCATCGTGCGGGATGAACAGGACCGCTTTCAGCGCATTGTTGAGGAACGGTATTGTACACCGGTAGAAAGAGCGTTGACAGAGCTGAACGCCGGGGTGTACGTGTTTGAGCCTGGTTGGCTGTTCCGGCAAGCGGCCACACTCCCTGTACACGACAATGGCGAACGCTATCTGACCGACCTCGCAGGCCAAGCCCAACGGCAGGCATTGCCTGTTGTGACGGTCGCGGCATCCCCCGAGGAGGTACTAGGTG
Organism: Caldilineaceae bacterium; assembly: GCA_965116185.1. Taxonomy (GTDB): domain Bacteria; phylum Chloroflexota; class Anaerolineae; order Caldilineales; family Caldilineaceae; genus Bin34. The sequence goes on along the minus strand of OZ220492.1, from coordinate 2,774,566 downwards.
TCAATGATCGGGTACTGTTGGCCCAGGGTGCAACCCTGATGCGGGCCCGCATCAATCGGCAGCACATGCGGAACGGAGTCACCCTGGAAGATCCGGCCACGACTTTCATTGAGGCTACCGTTCAGATCGAAGCTGATACCGTCATTGGTCCCGGCACTCATCTGACGGGGCACACACACATTGGTCCTGATTGCACAATCGGCCCGCATGCTCATCTACATGCGAGTCAGGTGGCAGCAGGTTGCCATATCCGATATGCAGTCCTGGAGCATTGCCAGATTGGCCCCGGATGCCAGATCGGGCCTTTTGGGCGCATCCGACCGGGTACCACACTAGGTCCGAATGTACACATGGGCAGTTTCGGCGAAGTCAAGAACAGTGTCCTCGGCGCCCATGTGCACATGGGCCACTTTAGTTATGTGGGTGATGCTGAGGTGGGGGCCAATGCCAATATCGCTGCCGGTACTATCACCTGCAATTTTGACGGCCAGGCGAAACACACAACGGTCATCGGGGAAGATGTCTTCCTAGGAAGTGGCACCAAACTGGTGGCACCGGTCCGTGTTGGGCGTGGAGCACAGACCGGTGCCGGTGCGGTGGTGACCCAGGATGTACCGGCTGACACCCTGGTGTATGGTGTGCCCGCCAAACCGGCGTCCCGCACACCCCGAAGCCAGACTGGCGGACAACACGGCCTGACGGAGTGAGTTGTATGACCGAAATGTGGATAGTGGGGGGCATATGGCTGCTGGTGATCCCGTTAGTAGGATTGCTGAGTGCCACCGAAGCCGCGTATGCATCCGCCAATCGGCGGCAAATCAAGGAACTCGCCCACCAAGGTAGTCCCACGGCCCGCCGGGCGGAACAGTTGTTGTCGGAGCCGGGGCATTTCCTGGCCGCTTTCCAGGTGGGTCGCATTCTGGTGCTGGTAGGGACCAGCCTAGGGGTGCCGACTACCCTACAGCTGGTCTGGCATCAGAAGCTGTTCCTCGTGCTGGCCTTGTCGCTTGTCCTAGCCGGGATACACATTATAGGACGGGCCTGGGGTACCCGTGACGCTTCGCAGTGTGCCCTGCGGCTGACCCCTGTGGCCCGCTTTGTCGCGGTGCTCCTGACCCCTGTGACTTTTCTGTATGTTCGCCTAGGGCAATGGGTGCAGGGACGGCAGCAAGAATGGACGCCGGAACGCAATCCCTTTCTCAGTGAAGAGGGGTTGCGTTTCCTCATAGAACTGAACGATGAAGAGCAGGAAATCGCGGAGTCGGAGAAGGAAATGATCGCCAGTGTCGTCGCACTGCGGGACACGCTTGTCCGAGAAGTCATGGTGCCCCGCATCGACATTGTGTCCATTAGTCAGGACACACCCTTGACCGCGGCGTTGGATATTGTGCTGGAGGCGGGCCACAGCCGCATTCCCGTGTATGACGACAACGTTGACTCCATCGTCGGTTTGCTGTACGCCAAGGATCTGCTTTCCCGCGTGCGTGACGGGGGACTGGATGATGTGGTACACACGATCATGCGGGAGCCCTATTTCGTGCCTGCCAGCAAGAAACTGGACGCCATGTTCCATGAGTTTCAGGCCAAGCAAGTTCACATAGCGATCGTGGTGGATGAATTTGGCGGCACGGCGGGCCTGGTCACGATTGAAGATTTGATGGAAGAGATCTTCGGTGAAATTCAGGATGAATACGATCCGGAACTGCAGCCGGAAATGACCAAGCTTTCCGATGATCATTTCCGTTTTGACGCCCGGTTCAATCTGGATGACGCTGCCGGTATCCTACGTCTTGACTTACCGGTGGATATTGCGGATACGATAGGCGGCTTCATTTTCAGCCAGCTGGGCCGGGTACCGCAGGAAAAGGACGAGGTGACCTTTGAAGACTGGCTGTTCAAGGTGACCAAGATTGAGGCCAGTCGCATCAAGCTGGTGGAAGCGGAACGCAAAACGCAAGCTACGCTGGCTTGATCCGCCACGAGGGCTCAGGCCCTCGTGGCGGGGTGTCGGGCGCCTGCTAGGACAACAGGCCGCCGGATGATATCAAAACTGCGAATCGTAGGTGAAAGTCATATTCCCCAGCTGATCCGCATCCTGCACCTGGATGACACGATACCCATAGTCAATCATGCCATTGTGCTTGAGCCGGGCCAATTGGTTGGATACCGTCTCACGATAGGTACCTAGACGTTCCGCGATGGCGCGATGGGACATGGTAATGGGGGCACTCCCCGCATCCGATTCCCGTAGCAGGAGCCGGACCAGACGAGTACGTACAGGTTCATAGGCTTCCAACTGTTCGTCGTACAGTTGTTGTTGCACTTGTATTTGGCTTTGGAGCAGCGCTTCCAGCACCTCGGGCCAGTTCTCGCCGAAGTAGGCGAGGTCCTGCAACAGATGGCAGACGATTGTGAGTTGGATAGCTTTCACGCTGTAGGTGGACCAGTCCTTAAAGAGTAGCGGATCCAGTACAGTGCCGGCGGCAAAGGGCATGGCGAAGAGTTTGCGCCGTTCCTCTTTCTGATTTGCCTGGCTGGGATGAAAAGACTCAACGTTGACCCGACCATCCAGGATGACGACAGGATGGGCCAGGGGTTTAGTTGAGGAGGTTAAGGTGGTATCAGTACGCAGACGCCGCAGGGCCACGGCATCCTTAAAGCGCGTATCAGACGCGTATAACGCGGTAATAGATTCCCTGTTCAGCTGGAAGCCTGTTTCAAGACCGTATCTGTCATACATGGCATCCTCCTACAAAACTGCCTCGGGTATTGCCCAAAGTGTACGATCTCGGACCGAGGCATCAGATTAAGAAAAGCTAAAGACTAGGTCCAATCCGGAAAATCCGTCGCCAGCCTCGTAGCTGTTGAGAGAATATACGTTGGCAACGCGTTAGGGTTGCGTGGAGATGGGCCTGTATGACGGATCCCGTCCGAGGTAAGGCGTGATCAAATGACCAGGTCAAAGGGACTGGACATGGTCCGTACGCGATCGAGCAAGGTGCGGTATTGTGCGCCACAGGCATACCAGCGGTCATGCTGATGCGGGGGGGTGGCGGCTAGTAGTGGGTGCAGTGCATCCGCGGTAGGTTCAGCGGTAGCCGGGAAGGCGTGTGACAGCTGCTGCCAGGCGCGTACAATGCCTGCTGTATCCAGGTTGACCTGCAGGTGGGCACCGCAATGAATGCCATAGGTAGACAAGATGGCAGCTGCGTTGAAGACTTGCGTCCGGCACCGGAGCTTGTGCCCTAGATGCTGTTCACTGACCTTCTTTAGCACCTGGGCGAAGGCATCCAACAGGAGCGGATTACCCAATTGCGTAACGAGCTGGGCCGCCCGGGCAAAATAGAAGTCGCCTATCAAGATGACAGGTCCCGCTATATCAGCTATATCAATATCCCTCTCGGCCGTTTCCACTAGCATGCGATGATGAATTTGTAGAGCCCGGCCCAAGAGTTCCAGGGCTATGGCTAGTTGGCAGCGCTGATGCAGCGCACGCCATGTATCATGTTGGGGAAGACCGATGGCTAGAATGATCCGGCTGTACAGCAGATGGGAGTCAGCCAAGACGGAGCTAGGCAGGAGGTACGCCAGCAGCGAGTCCAGCGAACGCAGTTCCGTGTGCAAGACTTGCCGAACAATGGCTAGTTCCGTGTCCATATCAGTGGTATGGGTACGGCCATGCGGTGTAGGCGGTGCAGATGGACCGTGGCCAGCATCAGGTTCCGGGGGAACGTTCATAGGGATTGGGCTGTAAACTGGCAGGGACGCATATCCGGGCACCGTACGCGTCTTTGCTACGCGTCTTTTCCTCTCGTCTATTGTAATACTTGCGTACGGGACAGGCATGTTCCTGGCCTATGTATGTTGTCGGCAGCCATGGGGGAAACGGTGGATCCGCTGAGCGGGATGGGACTAAGTAGCGGTCGCTCGGGCCAGTCCGCTGAACCTAGAGCGGCCACAAGTCACACCACTCAGGACAGACCGGGAGGGCAACAGTCCGGTTTCCAGCGGAATGAATCAATTCGGACCTATATCCCATATAATGTTCCGTTGTACCGCATAGTGATCCCTCGCCGTAGTAAACGCCAGAAACCCGTAACATGAACCTCAACACGATTCCTTTGGGCCTGACCTATGATGATGTCCTGCTGATTCCCTGTCGATCACGAATCCGATCCCGGATGCAAGTACAACTGCATACGCGCCTGACCCGTACGCTGACCCTGGCCGTACCCGTGGTGGCGGCTAACATGGACTCAGTCTGTGAAGCGGATATGGCGATCGCCATGGCGCGTCTAGGCGGTATTGGCATCATTCACCGGTTCATGCATTGCCAGCATCAAGCGGAAGAAGTGGCGCGGGTGAAGGACAGCGGTGCTGACTTGCAGGTAGGTGTGGCCATTGGGACGGACCACGATATGCTGGAGCGGATGCGTGCCTGTGTACAGGCGGGCGTTGATGTAGTGGTATTGGACATTGCCCACGGTCATGCTGAACATGCCTTGGAAGGCGTGCACAGGTGCAAGGACGCTTTTCCCGACATCAGTCTGATTGCAGGGAATGTGGCCACGGCGGCCGGCGCGTTGGATTTGGCGGATGCCGGAGCCGATGCCGTCAAGGTAGGGATAGGTCCTGGGGGTGTCTGCACCACACGGCTGGTGACCGGTGTGGGTGTACCCCAGCTGACTGCGCTGCAGGATGTATATCAGGCCGGCCTGGACGTGCCCATTATTGCTGATGGCGGTATTCGCTCAGCGGGTGACATCGCCAAAGCTCTGGCCGCCGGTGCGGATGCCGTAATGCTAGGCAGCCTGTTGGCCGGCACGAAGGAGAGTCCGGGCGAAGTAGAACAGACCGCCCACGGCCTGGTAAAACGGTTCCGCGGTATGGCCTCGTGGGAGGCACTGGAAAGGCGGGCGCAGCGGCATGGCGAGGAGATAGACGCTGAATACTTTGAAATGCGGTCACCGGAAGGGGTGGAAAGTGCCGTCCCGTACAAGGGAACGGCGGACAAGATTGTCAAGACCCTAATGGGAGGGGTTAAGAGCGCGTTTAGTTATCTGAACGCCGAGAACCTGGCAGAATTCCGAACCAATGCGGCTTTCATCCGCGTGTCGCCCGCGGGTCTGCAAGAAGGTATGCCGCACGTGGACGGCGTCTAATAGCACTGGCGCTCTTCCAGGGCAAAGATGCAGTCTATTCAGGACGATGCCGCTTCCTCAAGCAGCCGGGCCAGCAGGTGATTGAGGCCATCGTCACTGTAGAAATGCAGGGTAAGACGGCCAGCGCCCGATGTGCGCCGCTGAATCTGGACTTTGGTTTGGTAGTGACGGCTGAGCTGGCGTTCCACGAATTGTAGATCCGGATCCTCTGCTGTCTTAGTTGGGGTGTCCGGTTGTGGGTTGGTGACTGCGGGTATTGTCCGGGTTGCATGCTGGCGAACCAAGGCTTCGGTTTGCCGTACCGTGAGATCACGTTCCCGGATCTGTTGCACTAGGTCGGCCGCGTCGTCCGGGTCGGGCAAAGCCAGCAGGGCCCGAGCATGGCCGTAGGTAATCTGCCGGTCTGTCAGAGCGTCCCGTACTGACTCCGGCAAGCGTAGCAGCCGGATCAAATTGGTGACAGCCACCCGGCTCATACCCATGGCTTGGGCGATCTGGTCATGGGTGTAGCCGTAGGTCACCACCAGATGGTCAAAGGCCACGGCCTGTTCTACGGATGACAGCTCGGACCGCTGTATATTTTCCGCTAGGGATAGTACTAGGGACTCGGCAGGTGTTACCTGTCGGACCAGGGCCGGTATGGCGGTCAATCCCGCCATTTGGGCGGACCGCCAGCGCCTCTCACCGGCGATCAGCCAATATTGTCCCGGTTGTTCGGTATGGGGTTGTACCACGACCGGCTGCAGTATGCCTGACTGCCGAATAGAATCGGCCAGGGCTTCCAATTCATGGGTGGGCAGAAGGGTCCGCGGCTGCTGGGGATTAGGCCGGATGTTAGCCACAGGCAGGGATAGCAACAAATCCCCGGAGGGTGACGGGGCAGGCACCGTAGTGGGTTCAAACAGAGAGTCCAGACCGCGCCCCAATCCCGGTTTGCGTGTAGGACGATGAGTAGAAGACATGCAGAAACTCTCAGCCGGAAGGGGACGACAAATGATCCAGACGGTGCACTAATTCCTGGGCCCAGCGTTCATAGGCCAGGGCACCTGCACTGGCCGGATCATATACGGCAACGGGCAGGCCATAGCTGGGGGCTTCCGCCACGCGCACGCTACGCGGGATGGAGTTGGTGAAGGTCTGTGCGGGGAAATGGTGCCGCAACTCACTTTCCACATCTCTACTCAAACGAGTCCGGCTGTCATAGAGAGTGAGCAGGAAACCGGCAAGCATCAATTGTGGATTGAGAGTTTCCTGTATACGCTGCAGGGAATGCATGATGGCGGTGAGGCCTTCCAGGGCCAGGTATTCGCACTGGACCGGCACCACTAGAAAGCGGGCAGCGACCATGCCGTTGAGCGTCAACAAGCCCAGACTTGGCGGGTTGTCTATCAGGATGTACCGGTACTGGGCGTGGAGCGGCGCGAGTGCTTGCGCCAGAATATGCTCACGTCCCGGTCGTGCGCCTATTTCCAGTTCCAGCGCGGCCAGATGTGGGCTGGCGGCCAGCAAATCCAAGCCCGCAACCGCCGTGGCCTGACAGGCCTGCCCGACGGCAGTCGTGCCTGTGAGGACATCATACAGGCTATGGGGCACGTCACGGGGTGACACCCCCAGACTGCTAGTCGCATTGGCTTGGGGATCATTGTCAACAATGAGCACGGAATGTCCCTGACGGGATAGATAGACGCCTAGATTCACGGTTGATGTCGTTTTGGCAACTCCACCTTTCTGATTGGCGATGCACACGGTGTGACAGATCATGATGCCGGCTCAGAGAGTGGATGGTCTTGTAGATACTGCATGACTGCCTGACGGGTAGGAATGGCCTGGAGGCCCACACCTTCCACGCTCATGGAAGCGGTAACGTTGGCGAAGCGGGCCGCATGCCAGAGCTGAGCCGTTTCCAGGTACCGAATCAGAAAGGCGGTGGCGAAGATATCGCCTGCTCCGGTTGGATCGACTTCGCGCGCCGGTCGTGGTGGCACATGCCGTTGCTGAAATCCCCGGGGTGCAGGTCGGATAATATCACATCCTGCGCGGTAGTTGGACAGTATGACCAAGGGCACGTGAGCCAGAAACATGTGCAGACGGTCCAGATCATGATCAATGTCTTCACGGGACAGGATCAAGACATCTAAATGGGGGAGGAAGGCCTCCATATGGGGCCAGGAACAGGTGTGTACCCGACCCTCTGCGTCGCATCTGCGCATCCAGCCCTGCGGTCCGGCAGCCAGAAACGACTCCGGACTGAAACAGCCAGGCACATCCGGGGCTACCTCTTGCATGATGGGACACATAAAGACGATCGGCCAGGTCCGTTTAGCCGCAGGCAGATCGACGGCTCGGATCGGCGGTGCGGGCCGATAGCAGTATTGGACACGTCCTGTCTTGGTATACCGGTTAACAAAGGTCGTGGTGGTGGAGGCCGGCAGGACCGTGCAGTGTGTCCGGGCACGCAGCGCCGACAGATCCACGTCGGGTCCCGCCCGTGTGATGGTGGTGGAGGCTACCTGTAGACGGTGGCAGGTATAGGCCGCGTAGCTGACGGACCCTCCCAGTTCGTAGGTAGTACCGTGTGGATCGTGTGGCGGTACATCGCGCGTCACGTTACCCAAAATTAGCATTGACAGCGGGGTAGATGTCTGTCCGCTGCGTACTGTCCGGGTCATGGCAAAGAAAAGGGACCCTGTCCCTGCACGCTGCTGACCGCTGTTACTTGAGGTAGATGACTACTCTGCGCTCAGAGCCGGAACCTTCGCTTTCCGTATATACGTCGGGATGGTTTTGCAGGGCCATATGCACAATGCGGCGATTGACTGCCGACAAGGGCTCCATCTCATAGGGATGTCCGCGTGTCACCACATCCTCGGCAATTTTGAGGGCTTTCCGGGTAAGAGCCTGCTGCTGCTTCCTCTGGTAGCCGTCCACGTCCACGTTGACGTAGGGGCGCCGGTCCAGATTCTGACCTAGCATGAGACGTACTATGCTTTGTAGACTGGACAGGGTTACACCATGTCGGCCGATTAGCCGACCTAGCCGCTCGCCTTCCACATGCAGCGTCAAGACAGGTTGGTCCCGGGTGTCGGTGGCCCAGGTCTGGTTGATGGTGAAATCCTGCAGATCCATGTAGTCCAGCAACCGGGTTAGTGTCGCGAGGGCTACGCGCTCAACCTCTTCGTAGCCCTCAGGGGCAACAACGGCAGACTGCGCTGCCGTTGCCTCCGGAACACGGGGTGTGTCCAATTCCGGTTCCGAGTTGGCGTGCGCGGCAGCGGGCTCCGGTTCCGTGGCCCTGACGGGTTCCGGTTGGCCTGTCACCACGGGCTGGGGGACAGTTTCCTCTGCTTCATCCAGGTTTTCGGTCCGCGGACCTAGTGACTGCATGCTGACAACGGCATCTACACGGCCTAAGAACTTGCGTCGCGGATACTGCACCACTTCAATATCTACTTCGTGGCGCTCCCGTTGCAGGGCCTTAAGACCCTCAGCGATGGCTTCTTCAATGGTGCGGCCGCTAAATTCCTGGGGTGTATTCATCCTATCCCCTTTTCTTCTTGCGCTTTTTCCGTCTCTTGCCACTGGCCGTAGGGGGCCTACCCTTCATTATAGCCGCTACGTCATTAGCCGGGGGCTCTGTGGCTACTACGGTTGATGGCGCCGGTGTAGCCTGTGCCGTCGGTGGACGGTCCGGGGCTGAGCGTGCTTTCAGCTTAGGTACGTACTCAGTCATAACATATTGCTGGATCATCTGCAACAGATTGCCGGTGACCCAGTACAAGGATAGACCGGCCGGTACCTGCAGGGAAAAGAAGCCGAACATGACCGTCATGATCGTACTCATCGACTTCATGGTGCTGGCCTGCGGGCTGGAGGCATCGGTGGCCATGGGGTTGGAGATTTTAGTCATCACGAACTGCGTGGCCACGAGCAGCAGCGGGAGGACTAGATAGGCTACCAGGAGGCCATAGTCACCCGCACGGAAGGTCTCCGTGATCCAGTTCAGTCCGCCCGTAAACTCAGGAAAGCCTAAATCGGGGATCCAGTAGAAAGCCGCGTTTTCCAGCTCGGGCCCCAATGCCACCAACGCGGAATACAAGCCGAAGAGTATGGGCATTTGTACCAACAGCAACAGTACGGGTAGACAACCGCTGAGCGGGTTGATACCTTCCTCTTCGTACAGTTTGCGTTGTTCCCGCATCAGGCGGTCCCGATCCTTGCCATACTTCTTTTGCAGCGCCTGTATTTTGGGCTGGATTTCTTTCTGGCCCTGCATGCCCTGGATCTGGATATAGGTGAGGGGTAGGAGCAGCACCCGAATGAGCAGCGTGAAAATGATAATGGAAAAGCCCCAGGGGAAATCAAACCCGCGTAGAGCCAGAAAATCCGAAATACTGATCAGGGTACGGGCCAGCGGCCACACGACCAGTGTTTGCCAGGTGCCCTCCGGATCAGTGGCCCGGATATCAACGCCTTCCCGGGCAACGCCACAGCCAGCCAGCAGGAAGACGGCGCCGAGCAGGCATAGGCACAGAATGAGAGTTCGTTTGGTCACAGGAGAAAAGCTCCGAATTTAAGGCACTGGATCATGACCACCCTGACTGAAGGGATGACAGCGTGCGATCCGCCGCAAGCCCATCCAGATCCCACGACCGACACCATAGCGTTGGATCGCTTCGAGAGTGTATTGCGAACAAGTAGGAGTATAACGGCAGTGGTTGCCGAGGAGGGGAGATAGATGCCTCTGGTACAAACGAATGAGGAGAAGGGCCAGCGTCTTCATGCCTGGAAGCTCCAGGCATTAGGAAGAACCCATGGCTGTCGCAGCGGAGGAACGGGAGGCGTATAAACTTAGACGTGCTACCAGATGCATACACGTTTGCTCAAGATCCTGATACGTACTATCCGCAACCTGGGGGCGGCAGATGACTACAATGTCAAAACCCGTTCGTATCTGCGGCAGATGGTTGTGAAAAATAGCCCGCAAACGGCGTTTGACCCGGTTACGGGTTACGGCATTGCCGACGCGCTTGCTGACCACAAAACCAAAACGGCTATGGGGTAGACAATTGGCCTGGCAGCACATGACGAGCCCTAGGCCGCGCCGACAGCGGCCCGCCCTACGCACACGGGTGAAAGAACGGGTATCCCGCAAGCGATAACGGCGGTTCATGGTCTACGATCCCCTAGGGTACGCAAAGCCAGGGCTAAAATTTCGTCTTGCGGTGTGTCAGCTGGACTGCGATATGCTTGCGGCCCCGTAGACGCCGCCGTTTGAGTACATTGCGTCCACCGGGTGTCCGCATGCGCTTACGAAACCCGTGGGTCTTCAGACGCTTGCGTACTTTAGGTTGCCAGGTTCGCTTGGGCATGTGGTTCCCGCCAATATCACGCGACATGAGCCGGCCGCGCGGGCAAGACCCATGAAAGAGTAGTAGGAGATTATAGAAAAATGGTGGGATCAGCGTCAAATTCAGACCAGGGGCCAAATCCCATGGCGACGAACCAGGTCCGGAACAACAGCGTGGCGGCAACGGAGACCGCGGCTGAATCCGCCCGCTTTGTGGAGGTAGCGGTTTTCGTCCCCATCAGACGGGAATACCATCTTGATACCACGGAAGTTGTACATCCGGCGGAGGCGGAGGAACCCCCTGAGCAGCAGGAATTTCGCCTGTTTCATTACGCAGTCCCCGCAGCACTGCGTGACCGGCTAGAGCCGGGGCATCTGGTCAACGTGCCTTTTGGACCCCGCCGCGTACAGGGCATTGTGATGCGGAAGCGGAACACTACGCCCGTACCGGCCCGTGATGTGCTTTCCCTTGCCCGTGACCGACCGGTTCTGTGGGACTGGCAACTCCGGCTCGCGGTTTGGATGGGACACCATTATATAGCGCCGTTGGCGGCCTGCCTGGCCCTTTTCATACCGCCAGGGCTTTTAGCGCGGTCCGGAAGCACCGCTATCGTCAGGGCTAAATATGACTGGTATATTCACCTGCAAGTGCCGGCGGCGGCCTTTATGGAGGCTCTGATACCTCTGGGACGTGTGACCCGGCAGAGCCGGGTGCTTGAATGGTTGCTGGATCACCCACAGGCGACCTGGACACGCCAAGCTTTGCGAGAAGCATGCGACCTACCGTCCCCGGCTGCGGTGCGGGCCTTACGGCAGAAAGGCTGGATTACGCTGGAGGGCGAAGTGGTGCGTCTCGCCCATCCTGCTGCGGCCGTACGGCGGTATTTGCTGGAACTGAAAGGCACGCACAAGTACCTGGCGCATCTGGAGGCGATTGCGGCTCATCCCACGCCTGTATGGAAGTCGGATCTGAGAGCGATGCGGAAACCTGATCTGCACACTCTGCGCTGGCTGGCGGCACACGATTTAATCACGCTGGAGCGCAGGCCGCGTTTCCGAGACCCTCTAGCCGGGGCTGTTTTCCCACCTTCCACTCCCCTAGCCCTGACGGCATGGCAGCAGAATGTATGGCAACAGTTAACGCCACATCTGGAGCCCACAGCGCCGGGGCTCGTCCTGCTCCAAGGTGTTACGGGTAGCGGCAAAACCGAAATTTACCTGCGGGCCATCCAGGCTTGCTTGCAGCAGGGGCGCCAGTCCATTGTACTGGTACCGGAGATTGCCCTGACTCCCCAAACCGTGCGCCGCTTCGGTGGGCGCTTTCCCGGTCGCGTTTCGGTTATGCACTCCCGTCTGAGTACAGGCGAGCGCTATGATGTGTGGCGTTTAGTACAGGAGGGTGAAGTAGATGTCCTGATAGGGCCCCGGAGTGCCCTGTTCGCGCCCATGCCACGGCTCGGTCTCATCGTGATTGATGAGGAACATGATGATTCCTATAAACAGAATGCGGAGGAATGGGGCAGTCAGACCGTGTTCTACGACGCCCGCCGGGTAGCGGAGGAACTGGGACATCTGGTCCGGGCCAGCGTGCTCATGGGTAGTGCCACCCCGAGTCTCCAAATTCTGCACCGAGTATTTACCGGTGAAATTCCCCGCCTGTCTCTACCCCACCGGGTGCAGGCCACAGCGCAGGGGGGGATATCCGCGGCCCTGCCGCCTATTGAACTAGTGGATATGCGGCGGGAACTGATGGCGGGGAATCTGAGCGTTTTCAGTCGTGCCCTGCAAAGCCAACTACAACGGGTCATGGCGCAGAGGGAGCAAGCTATTCTGTATATCAATCGGCGTGGGAGTCGGTCCTTCGTCAGCTGCCGGGCCTGCGGTCATGTCTTACACTGTCGGGTCTGTTCCACACCGCTCACGTTTCATGCAGACATCCAGCGTCTGCAGTGCCACACCTGTGGTCGGGATTTCCCCGTGCCCCGCCATTGTCCCCAGTGCCATGATCCCCGCATCCGTTTCTTCGGCTCGGGCACCCAGCTTATTGTGAAGGAGCTGCGCCACCTACTGCCTATGGCCCGCGTCTTACGCTGGGATGCCGACAGCACCCGGACGCGGGGCCAGCATCAAGCCATCATGGACAAGTTTCGTGCCCACCAGGCGGACATTCTCGTGGGTACGCAGATGGTGGCCAAGGGGCTGGATCTACCCCTGGTGACCCTAGTGGGTGTCGTAGCTGCCGATGTCGGCCTATTTTTACCGGATTTCCGGGCGCCCGAAAGAACCTGCCAGCTGCTAATCCAGGTAGCGGGCAGGGCGGGACGTAGTGAGCGAGGAGGCCGGGTGGTAATTCAGACGTATGCGCCTGACCATTATTGCGTACAGGCTGCCGCCACCCACAATTACGATCAGTTCTGCCGCCGCGAGCTGCAGTTCCGCCAAACTTTGGCCTATCCCCCGCACCGCCGCTTGGCCCGTCTGGTGTACTGGGACAAAAATGCCCTCAAGGCGAAAGCGATGGCCCAAGAGATGACCGCAAGTCTGCAACGAGCTCTGAAGACCCTACCCCGTGCGGCTCAAGATCTGGAAATCGTAGGACCGGCGCCACCGTTTTACGAAAGGATACGCAGTTACTGGCGTTGGCAGATCCTCATTCTCGGTACGGAGCCCGCAGAGCTGATTCGGGCCGTGCCTCTGCCCCATGGCTGGCGGGTAGATCTGGATCCGGTCTCCACACTGTAGTGTGTGCCTACCGTTACTTCATACCCCGCCGGTGTCTCCCGGACGCACTGCAGCCAAGCAAATTAAGGCAGCGAAAGTTTTGGTGTCAGTCGGATGCGTATCCTAGAATGCCGTGTTTATACTCACACACCTTCTACTAGGCGAGACAGGGAGTGGGAAACGGGTTCATGGAATTTGATGCCATCATTCTGATCTATCTGACGCTAGCGATTGGGGTAGCCGGCTGCCTGTATGTCTTATTCAAGATACGCCAGGTATTGGCCCAGGACGCGGGCAACGAGACCATGCGTGAAATCGCCGCCGCCATCCAGGCCGGCGCCGCGGGGTTTCTGCGCGACGAATACCGGGTGTTGAGTATTTTTGTGCTGGTGGTCGCGATCCTGGTCGCACTGCTGATTGACTGGCAGACAGCGGTCAGCTTTGTGCTCGGGGCCCTGACCTCAGCCTCCGCAGGTTATCTCGGTATGTACGTGGCGGTGCGAGCCAATGTACGGACGGCCGCCGCCAGCCGCACGTCCCTGAATGGAGGTCTACGAGTTGCGTTCAGCAGCGGCTCCATCATGGGGCTATCCGTGGTGTGCTTCAGTGTGATCGGCCTGACCCTGTTGTATCTCCTCTTCAACGGCCAGGTGAGCTATATCACCGGCTTTGGTTTCGGTGCCAGCAGCATTGCGCTGTTTGCCCGTGTCGGCGGTGGTATCTTCACCAAGGCGGCCGACGTAGGTGCGGATCTGGTGGGTAAAGTGGAACAGGGTATCCCCGAGGATGATCCCCGTAATCCGGCCGTCATCGCCGATAACGTGGGCGATAATGTCGGGGATGTGGCCGGCATGGGCGCGGATCTGTTTGAGAGCTACAGTGGTTCGATCATCGCAGCGGCCACGTTAGGCTTGGTCAGCATCGGGCTGGAAGCCGCGCTGCTGCCTTTTGTGGTCGCCGGCCTAGGCATCATCGCGTCCCTGATTGGCTCGTTGCTGGTGCGTACCCGCGAAAACGCCACCCAAGAGCATCTGCTGGCGACGCTATCACGGGCCATTTATATGGCGTCCGGGATGGTAGCGCTGCTCGTGGCCGGTTTTATCTGGGTATCCGGTTCCATGCTGGGTATGCCCTTGTCTTGGCGTTTTTGGTGGGTTATTGTGCTGGGACTGGTGGCCGGCAACCTGATTGGCTGGTTCACGGAATACTATACGAGCTATACGCGTCGTCCGACCCAGGCCATTGCCGAAGCCGGGAGTACCACCGCCACCCTTATTATTGAAGGTCTGTCCGTAGGCATGATCAGTACGGTCCTGCCGGTCATCACGGTGGCGGTCACGATTGTGGCTAGTCTGCTGGTAGGCGGGGTAGCCAACGGCATGTTTTCCGTTGCCCTCGCCGGTGTTGGCATGCTCAGTACCCTGGGGATTACCCTCGCGACGGACGCGTACGGCCCGGTAGCGGACAATGCCGGTGGCATTGCCGAAATGAGTCAGCTACCTAGCACCGTACGGGACCGCACGGATGCCCTGGACAGCCTGGGCAATACCACGGCCGCGACAGGTAAGGGCTTCGCCATAGGCTCCGCGGTGCTAACGGCGCTCGCCCTCATGGCGGCCTTCGTCGCGGAGGCGGGCATTGAGACCCTGGATCTACTGTCTCCCATCCTGTTACCGGGGCTGTTGCTAGGTGCTATGCTGCCCTTCTTCTTCGCTGCGCGTACCATGACGGCTGTGGGGCGTTCCGCCCAGAGCATTGTGGCCGAAGTGCGCCGCCAGTTTCGGGAAATTCCCGGGATCATGGAATTTGCCAATAAGCCGGACTACGAGACTTGCGTCTCTATCAGTACCCGGAGTGCCTTGCGGGAAATGGTATTGCCTAGCCTGATCGCTATCATGGCGCCCTTGCTGATGGGATTTCTGTTGGGCCCGCAGGCCCTGGCAGGACTACTCATTGGGGCCATCGCGTCAGGATTCCTGCTGGCGGTCATGATGGCCAATGCCGGCGGAGCCTGGGACAATGCGAAAAAATGGATTGAGACGGGCGAATATGGGGGCAAGGGCTCCGAGTACCACAAGGCCGCGGTGGTCGGTGACACGGTAGGGGATCCGTTCAAGGACACCAGCGGGCCCGCACTCAATATCCTGATCAAACTGATGAGCATTGTGAGTCTGGTGTTCGCCAGCGCCTTTGGCACCGGCTGGCTCAATCTATTCTGACATCCGGCAACCGGTAACGTGAACCCGCCCGCCGGGTCCCCGGTATCGTACGGCTCGTTAGATAGCTTTGACAGCTTCCTGGATGGCAGCGTCAACGGGCCGGCCCCAGGCCAGATTTTCATGGGCACTCTGGGCGAACCGGCCAACGGTCAGAATCGACTGCGCCCCTTCAAGCGCTTGCATCAGCTCAAGACAGCCGTCAATGCTATATACGGCTTGCCAGATGCCTTCCTGAGCAGACTGGGTCCAGAGTTCCACCGCCCACTGTTGTAGGATGCGGGTCAACCAGAGTTTCTGCTCGTGGTGGATCTGCGCTAGGGCTTGTATGAGGTAGTGGGTACAGTCACGGGTCCGTACCGCGTGTTTCATGCCCTTGATCCGGAGCAAAGCCTTTTGCAGTCCGGGCAGCAAATCCGTGAGATAGGTCCAGCGTTCGCACGCCAGCAAGGGGGGGAGCACACGCAGGTAAAAGGAGGCCAGAGCTTCGCCTTCCAGCAGGATGGGGGCCCGCGTAGTTACACGACGCATCAAGGCTTTTTCCGCGGCCGTTGCCTGATCCGGTGAAGTCTTGAGCTGGCACAGAAGCTGCAACCAGGTTTCACTCAGGCGCCATTCCTCGGGTTCTTTGGGGGCGGATCGGAAGAGACGTTGCCGCCACCCCGAACGAGAACGTCGCGCTAGCAGCGCCATCCCCTGTTGCGTATAGCCGGCCTGAATATACGCTTCGGCCAGACGCCGGATGGTTAGGCGCTTAATGTGTTCATCCGGCAACTGGTTGATCCACGGCCAGGACCTACGGACCTGGGCATCCGCCTGGGCCGGTTCCAGCCGTTCTAGGCACCCTTGGACAATGACACAGATGGCATCACTCCGCGCCGGGTCGGCCAGCGGGATTTGCTCCACCATGTCGGATGCGGCGGTCGGCCAGCCCAGTTCCATCAAGACGGCTGTGGCACCGGCTGCGGTCCAGCCGTCGCTGCGCCCGGCTAGCCGTATAAGGCTATCCGC
This sequence comes from Caldilineaceae bacterium, assembly GCA_965116185.1. Classification (GTDB taxonomy): domain Bacteria; phylum Chloroflexota; class Anaerolineae; order Caldilineales; family Caldilineaceae; genus Bin34. The sequence goes on along the minus strand of OZ220492.1, from coordinate 2,758,109 downwards.
TAGGCTCTGTACGGCGTGGTCGCCGCGCCGCGAAGTGGGTAGGGCACGCAGGGCTTCCTGAAGAGTAAAAACCTGGAAATCAATGTCGGTATTGGCCCCTGTCCGTACTACGTGGCGCAGGATATTGTCGTCAACGTCCCGCGCGGGCAGGGTATTTTCCCGCTGTGCCTCTATGATGTTGTCCATGATGGTCATGGCGTCTAAGACCGCCTGGCATTCACCGGCCCGGGCGAGGACGGTGGTCGTGTAACGGCGGATGGTGACATCAGCAGGCTGGTAGGTTTGGACGGAAGTCAAGCACAGTTCCATGGTGTCACGGCGTTCCGGCCTGACTTCACCTGACGTGGTGACGCAATGGGCCGTGAGTTCCGTCAAAAACTGGGCTCCGGCCAGTTCAAAACGGGGCAGGCAGGTAGCAATCAACTGAGCTGTCAGCGGATGCAGCGGAGCCGCGGCTACGGCAATTGCCAGATGGGGACGCAGGTCCGGGGAGTCCAGAATGGCGCTCCAAGTATCACTGATCTGATCCAGTCGTTCCAGGCAACTGAAAATCAGCGCCGGCTGGCGCAGATACGCGGCGGTTGCACTGGCTAAAATAAGGTGTTCACTGTACGTCTCTACCGTGTCGGCAGGTGTCTGTAGCAGGAGCTGTGTATGCTGCACTAAACGCTTGTGCACGAACTGGCGGACATCGCGGTGCTGCGCACCTGCTGCCGCCAGCGCTAGTAAGGCACGGGACACGGCCAGAGGTTGACGCGAGACTGCCAAGGTGGCTAGGACCAGGGCCGACTCGGCCCGGCCGGTACGGGCCAGCATGCGCCAGCATCTTTCAACCAGCCAAGAGTCGGGCTGACGAATACTGCGTTCCTCCTTGAGAAGGCGTGGCGAAGCCTGGAGGGAGGAGAGAGCACGTTGCAGCGCCTGGATCGCCTGGTGCCCCAATGTGCTCGCTGGTTGTGAATCCCTGGAGGTGGTGGCCATGGTAGGTCGTAAGGGGGTAGAGGCCGAAATTAGCCTGCCTCCCTATCCTGCCGTGTCGGTAGCCGGATCCGTACCGTATCCAGCGCCTGGCGCATCTGGGTCTGGCGCATGGCCGTGGTGAGATCGCTGCGAGTTCGTTCCAGAGTGCCCCGCAGCACGTCCGCCCGGCGCCTGAGGCCATCGGTGAGTGCCGCGGGCAGATCCACAAGGTTGAGCAGATCGTAGATTTCGTCCATGAGATCAAGAAAAGGTTCCGCTTCGGCCACCCTGTCCTGACGCAACAGATCCAGGATGTAACGCCGGAGCTCCGTCGCGGCTTCCGCCAGGCCGCTCAGGTAGGTTGCGGGCGGGACCTGTAGATCCCCGGGCGTAGGCATGACAGCCCCCGTCACGAAGGCCATCAGCAGCGAAGCTTCCACGAATTCCTTCAGGGCGTCCTGGGTATAGCCGGCGGTCGCTAGGAAGGCATAGGATGCGGTGTCCTGCTGGATACGACTGGCTAGGTCCTGCGCTTCCGTCAGCAGACGCGTAGCGGTAGTGCGTTCATGGCGGTGCAGGGCCCGAATACTGTACGCGCAGAGGCGGGTCAGCTGACGTGTATGCTGCAGCGTACGATCCCGAATCGCGTTGACGGCGGATAATTCCGTGATGATGTCTGTCACAATGTGATGCAGAGGTGTTTCCGGCAAGAGCGCACCTAGGAATAGGAAGGATACAAGGTATAGATCGCGTTACCGGTTACTTTTGGCCCATCAGGCCATGGTACAGTATCCAAGGCTACAGTACTACCCCAGTATAGCCAGCCAATCGGCTCTTGACCAATCAAGACGAGTGGACTGTTGGCTCGGCCGGTACCGTCCGGGAACCCCAGCCCCCGCCACCCGGCGTAGCGACCCGTAGCAGATCACCGGGCTGGCACTGCAGGGTGAATTTGCCGGATAAGTCCTGGACTTCGCCTCGGTGGCGGTGTACCTGATTCAGGCCCCGCGCTCCGTTCTGTCCTCCCTGTAGGCCCCACGGTGCCACGTGACGCCGTTCACTGAGCATCGTGACGGTAGCTGTCTCAAGGAGCCGTATGCTGCGTATGATGCCATTGCCACCGGGAAACCGGCCCTGGCCGCCACTGCCGCGCCGCACCGCATATTCCACCACCTGCATGGGAAAGGCGAGTTCCAAAACCTCAACGGGTGTGTTGCGGGTATTGGTCATGTGCACCTGTACGGCATCTAGGCCCTCGTGATCCGGACCACCCCCCATACCGCCCGCCATGGTCTCATAATACGTCCAGAGCGTGCCATCGGCCCGGCGGCCACCCAGAGTCAGGTTGTTCATCGTGCCTTGACTGGCGGCCGGGACACGATCCGGCAGGGCCTGGGCCGCGGCGCCCAGAACCAGATCCGTGATGCGTTGGGACGTTTCCACGTTACCTCCCGCGACCGCGAAGGGTGGAATGGCATTGACGACACAGCCGGCCGGGGCTTGTACCTGGATAGGGGCGAACGTGCCGGCGTTGATGGCGGTCTCGGTGGACATCAGGCAGATAGCCAGATAGTAACAGGCAGACTGAGTGATGGCGATCACGGCGTTCAGCGATCCGGCAAAGCAGGGCTCGGTGTGTGTGAAGTCAAAGATCACCGCGTCTCCGGCAATGGTAAGCGTGACGTGCAAGGAGATTTCGCGTACGGTACCGTCGGTGGTCCATTCCAACACATCCGTGAATTCGTAGCATCCGTCCGGCCAAGTCCGGATAGCCGTGCGCATGAGTGCTTCGCTGTGCGCCATCAGGGCGTGGGTAGCCTCTAAGACAGTGGGCAACGAGAAGCGTGCACAGATCTCCTGCAGCCGGCGGGCACCGGTGGCATGGGCGGCCCGCTGAGCATTAAGATCCCCCCGCCGTTCCTGGGGTGTGCGGACATTGCGCAGGATCAGGTCCTGTACATCCCGGTTCAGTACACCCGCTCGATACAGCTTGACCGGCGGGATAATGATACCTTCCTGGAAAATCTCGGTGGACAGGGGCAGCGACCCCGGGACCATACCGCCCACATCCGCGTGATGGGCCCGGCTAGCCACAAAAAAGGGCGGCGCAGCGGAGCCTGCCGTGAAGACAGGCGAGATCATGGTAATGTCCGGTAGGTGATTGCCGCCCATGAAGGGATCATTGACAATCACCACGTCCCCCGCATGCCACTCGGTGAACAGAGGGAGCACGGTGGCCACGCTCGCCGGCATGGCACCCAGATGAGCCGGGATATGGGCGGCCTGGGCTACCATGCGACCCTCAGCGTCAAAGATGGCGCAGGAGAAGTCCAGGCGTTCCTTAATGTTGGGTGAGAAGCCCGTGCGGCGGAGAGTTTCACCCATCTCCTCCGCAATACTGGAAAGGCGATGGCGCCAGACTTCAAGCTGTAGCGGATCCATAATCTCTTTACACTGCCTACGACCGCTCCGGGCAAGCCGGGCTCAGAATCAGATTGGACCAGGCGTCTACGCGCGCCTGCCATGCGGGATCAATCAGGATCGTACTGTCGTACTGATACACCAGCGCCGGGCCGTTCAAGATGTTGCCGTGCCGCAAACGATCACGGGACCAGCACGCAATGGTGTCGGGCTCTTCTGCCCGGAACCATGTCGAGATGCGCATGTCAGGGGCACAGGGATCGGGTACGGGCGGTTGGTTGGACCGGGGTAGCCGGAGATCCGCGGGCGGTCCCGAACCCCGGACCCGGAGATTGACCAGCTCCACCGGATCGTCGGATGCGGCGTACCCGAAACGTTGCTGGTGGGCCTGATGAAACCGCTTCAGAATCCGGGTCAACGTAGCCGGTGTAATCGTTGGCTCCAGGGGGATAGTCAACTCGTAACTCTGTCCGACATAACGCATATCGGCGAAGGGTGACACGGTGATAGGGCCCACTGCGTCCTCCTGCAGAACGGTGCGTACGCCGGCCGCGAGTTGATCTAGTACCGCGGCGATGGTGTCAGCCTCGGCCAGAATTTGGTCGCCGGCCAGCAGCAGGGTGCGGGAGGCGTGGTGCTGGGCCTGGGCCTGCAGTAGCCCCATGGCACTGAGAATACCCGGTGCCGGAGGTACCAGGATCTGCCGGATACCCAGCTCGCGCGCCAGCGCACAGGCATGGAGTGGTCCGGCACCCCCAAAGGGAATCAGCGTGAAATCCCCTGGATGGTGCCCCTTTTCCACTGATACCACGCGTAGGGCGCGCTCCATGGCGGCATTGGCCACGTCCAAGATGCCGAGGGCTGTGGCGTGCAGGCTGTCAGTCCGCAGGGCCTGGCCTAGGCGACGGATCGCGCTTTGTGCCAAGTCGGGTTGTAGAGTCAAGGGCGTGGCTTCATACCCGAACTGCCTGAGCGGGAGGCGTCCTAGTACTAAGTTGGCGTCCGTCACGGTAGCCTGCTGACCGCCGAGGCCATAGCAGGCAGGCCCCGGCTGGGCGCCGGCACTCTGGGGACCTACGCGCAAGACCCCGGCTGCATCAGCGTAGGCTAGGCTACCACCCCCGGCTCCAACCGTCTGTATATCGATCATGGGGACACAGACCGGTAGACCTGCCAATTCGCATTCCGTGGTCATGGGAATGCCCGCTTGGCAGAGTGCCGTATCGGTGGAAGTACCTCCCATGTCAATTGTCATGATGGCAGGTGTGGTTGACTCCAGGGCCTGTTGGGCTAGTGTGTAGGCTCCTACCACGCCGCCTGCCGGACCACTGACGAGTAGGTGAACCGGCAGCTGTCGGGCCGTGGCGGGCTGCATCGTACCCCCATTGGATTGCATGATACGCAGGGACTGATGGGGTACCGTATCCTGCAGGCGCTGTAGGTAACGACCCACGCGGGGTTGCACATAGGCGTTGGTAACTGTGGTGACCGTACGCTCGTATTCGCGGTATTCCGGGAGTACTTCACTGCTGAGCGATAAGGGGATGTGGGGTAGATAGTGCTGCAGAATGCGGGCCGCTGCTTGTTCGTGACAGGCGTTGAGGAAGGAGAACAAGAACACGATACAGACGCATTCAACCTGCATAGCGGCCAGACGAGGACCTAGAGCATGCAGATCCGCGACAGCGAGCGGTTCCTGTACCTCGCCCTGAGCGTTGATCCTTTCGCGGACTTCAAAGCGTAGTTCATCCGGAATCAGAGGCGGCAGTCGTGACTGCGAGAGTCGGTACAGAAAAGGACGGTTTTGGCGCCCTAGTTGCAGGACATCACGAAAGCCCCGGGTGGTGATCAGGGCCGTGCGGGCACCGTTCCGTTCCAGTAGGGTGTTGGTGGCCACGGTAGTGCCATGGACGATGTGGAGTGCTTCGGTGGTCGGTGTGTCCTGGTCCCCGGATGCAGATCGTGTTGTGACGCCCTGCAACACGGTACGGCTCTGATCCGCCGGCGTGGTGGGCAGCTTGGCTACCTGTACGCGTCCATCCTGGAGAAAAGCGAAATCCGTAAAGGTACCGCCTACGTCAACACCTACCCAAATGAGGGATGCTTGGGAGCGGGCCGCTGGCTTGGTCATGCCGATAGTTTAGAGCTCAAATTGAATCCGGGACACCCATTTGACCTGTTTGAGGGCATCGTCGGTTTCCGCCGGTACGATGAGGCGTACGAGGCCCTGATGACGGGTCAAGGGGACACCATCCAGCATGAGGGCTAGTAGCACGGGCGTTTGTGGCGTGGTGGCCGAAACCTCGTGGGAGGTTAGACGTGTCCCAAAGCCATCCCCGCTGATGACCGCTACCCGAGAGAAGGCTGTGACACCACTGGCTGCGGCTAGGGTGGACAGCAGCGGGCCCTGAAAATGGAAAGGCCCGGACGTACCGTGGCCGGTACTCACAATAAAGCAGTTGGTTGCACTGTGGACCGGGAGTTCCTGCAGCCGGGTGACGGAAAACTGCTGGGGTTCGGCAGCATAGGGAGACATCACTAGGATAGTAGGATCATCATTGGGGGGCCGGGGATTGGGTTCATGCGCATGAGGGGCCAAAGGATCGTGACTTGCCCCATGATGTGGTGGCGCCGTGTGCGGTTGTGCCATTACTGTGCCCTGTACGTCAACGTGCCCATGGCTGTACCCTTAGACTTACTCGGCGATGGTCTACGTCTAGCTGAGTTGCAGTAATAGGTTGTCCGGATGGCCGCTGTGCCGGCGAACAAAAGGGACAACACCGTCAAAAGCCCACACTGTCTTATAGCCTGTACGATCCCGGCTCGGGCGGCCCGCTTACCATCTCACTAATACCTTGCTCTGGCATCGCATCATTATACATGTCACGTACCCAGACCATCGCAACACCCCGGGTATGGGCATCATGTGGCGCGCAAATCCCGCCGTTCGCGTGTTGCGGCCAAGAACTTGCAGGCCGCAACACGGGCAGACCTGCCACTGCCCGACTGCAGGTGCGTGTTTTCTCCTGTCTAGATGTCCTATGCCGATGCGATAGCGTCTCCTTTCCTTTTGATTGGAGTATGGGGACAGGATGGTGCTATAATAAAAATGCCGTATTGACAGTTTGCCCTATCGGACCAGACGGTTTCGGCCTCGCCCGCCAGCCTGTTAGGAAGCAGCTCGCCACAGGGTGGTGACCGAAGAGTTCTGCTGGGATGTTCAGGGACAGGTAATTGCAAAAGGAGCAAGGTAATGGCAAGTGTAACCTACGAAAATGTATACAAGACCTGGGGTGAAGTCACCGCCGTCAACGATCTGTCGTTGAATGCGGCCGATAAGGAATTCCTCGTCTTGGTCGGACCCTCGGGTTGTGGTAAGACCACATCTCTGCGGCTACTGGCCGGACTTGAGGAAGTGTCCGATGGCACCATCATGATTAGTGACCGTATCGTCAACGACGTGCAGCCCAAGGATCGCGATATCGCCATGGTGTTCCAGAGCTATGCTCTGTATCCGCACATGAGCGTGTACGACAACATGGCCTTTGGTCTCAAGCTGCGCAAAACACCCAAGACCGAGATCCAGCAGCGCGTGAAGGATGCCGCGTCCCAATTGGGTATTGAGGAGCTGCTAGACCGCAAGCCCAAGCAGCTGTCGGGTGGTCAGCGCCAGCGTGTAGCGGTCGGTCGGGCCATTGTCCGCAATCCGGCGGTCTTCCTATTTGACGAACCGCTGTCTAACCTGGATGCCAAGCTGCGGGTAGAAACCCGGGCCAATCTCTCCAAACTGCATGCCCGTCTGGCCACTACGTTCATTTACGTGACCCACGATCAGGTGGAAGCCATGACCATGGCCTCTCGCATTGCAGTCATGCGTTTGGGTGTCTTGCAGCAGCTGGATACACCCCAGAATCTGTATCAGCATCCCCACAACGTGTTTGTAGCGGGTTTCATAGGCAGCCCTTCCATGAACTTCTTTGACGCCACCCTGGTGGAGAATGAGGGCAAACTTGAGGTAAACACCTCGGGTTTCCGGCTGGAAGTGCCGGAACCCAAGGCCACGGAATGGCGCATGCACACCGGCAAGGAGCTGATTCTGGGTATTCGACCGGAAGATATGCATGCCAAGGAATACACGCCGCCCGGTATTCTGGAATCCGACATGTCAGCCCACGTAGATGTAGTTGAGCTCATGGGCCATGAGATCTTCCTGTATCTCATGACCAAGGATGATAAGCAGTTCATCGCCCGGGTGGATCCGCGTGTCCGCCAGACTCGGGGCGAAGATATTGAACTGGCTGTCAACATGGCCAACGCCCATATTTTTGATCCACAGACCGAAATATCTCTTGCTTCCTGAGTACAATAGGTAGCTGACAAAAAGGCCGGACATCCAGGAGTCCGGCCTTTTTGTCATCTCCCCTTTCCGTGTGCATGATACAGACCGCGCTATGACGCCGCCCGCTTTCGCTGTGTACCAGGCCCTAGCTCAAGAGCAGGGTGGCAAAATCGTAATGTTGATCTTGGATGGTCTAGGTGGCCTACCCATAGAGCCCCATGGCCTCACCGAGCTGGAATATGCCCGCACGCCCCATCTCGATCGCCTGACCCAGGAGGGTATGACAGGGCTCAGTGTTCCCGTACGGATAGGCCTTGAACCCGGCAGTGGCCCCGCGCACCTGGCCCTCTTTGGTTACGATCCCCTGGTCCATGTCATTGGCCGCGGCGTGCTGGAAGCGTTGGGGATCGATTTTCCGCTCGCTCCTGGGGATGTGGCCGCCCGCGGCAATTTCGCGACAAGAGACGCGGCAGGTGTCATCGTGGATCGCCGCGCAGGCCGTCTGTCTACGGCGGAGTGCCAACGCCTTACGGCACATCTGCAGGCGGCTACCGGCGACTGTCTGCCCGGCTACGAGGTATTCGTGCGCCCTGTCAAAGAGTATCGTTTTGTACTCGTCATACGGGGTAAGGGATTAGGCGGCCAGCTGACGGATACGGATCCCGGTGTAGTGGGACTGCAGCCTCTACCGGTAACCGACCGGTCCGGCACGGCGGATGGGCAGCACACGGCAGCTCTATGCAATCGTTGGCTGGAGACGGCGCGCCAGGCTATCCGGGCCGAACCGGTGGCCAACACCCTAAACCTGCGCGGCCTTGCTATGGACCCGGGCCTCCTTTCGCTGCATGACGTATGGGGCCTGCAGGCGGCCGCCATTGCCGTATACCCTATGTATCGTGGGGTCGCACGGCTGGTGGGCATGGAGCCGCTGTCTTTCACGGGGGAGACACCGGCGGATCAGGTACAGGCTTTACGCCACTATTGGGATGCCTACGATTTCTTCTTCTTACACGTCAAGAAGACGGACAGTTACGGGGAAGACGGTAACTTTGAGGCCAAGGTCGGTGTCATTGAGGAAGTAGACGCGACGCTACCGGATCTGATGACGCTGCAGCCCGATGTACTGATCGTGACGGGTGATCACAGTACCCCCGTAGCCCTACGCAGCCACAGCTGGCATCCGGTACCTGCCCTCCTTTGGTCGCCCACCGTGCGCCCTGATCTAGCCCGTAGCTTTGGTGAACGGGACTGTGCCACGGGGAGCATGGGACAATTTCCGGCCACTGCGCTCATGCCCCAGGCCATGGCCCATGCCGGACGCTTCCGGCGGTTTGGGGCCTAGCCGCGGCGGGCAGGGCTTGGCCGACGCGGCGGCCAGTCGAGAACAGGCCCGGACCTGGCTGCACGAGGCCCGCCAGGTAGTCTGTCTGACCGGTGCCGGCTGCAGTGCTGAGTCCGGTATTCCTACGTTTCGGGATGCCCAGACGGGCTATTGGTCTCGGTTCAATCCGGAGGAACTCGCCTCGGTAGCGGGGTTTCAGCGTCATCCGGACCGGGTATGGCAGTGGTATCGCGCACGTCGCCGACAGGTCCAGCAATGCGTACCCCATGCCGGCCATCGGGCCCTGGTGGCATTGGCGAACCAGGTACCCCAATTCGATCTCGTGACGCAGAATGTGGACGACTTGCACGAACGGGCAGGGCACCCGTCGGTGCTACATCTGCACGGTGAGCTGTCTCGTTTCCGCTGCCTGGCGTGCCGCCGGCAGCATGTACTGAAGCACACTGAAATGGACGGTGATGCACCTCCTCACTGTGCAACCTGTGGAGGGATGATACGGCCGGATGTAATCTGGTTTGGCGAACTGTTGGATCCCGTGATCTGGGCGCAGGCCTGCCAGGTATGTAAGACATGTGATCTTATGTTAGTAGTGGGCACTAGCGGTCTAGTCCGGCCAGCGGCTGATCTGCCGGTCATAGCCCGTGAAAACCGGGCCCGCATTGTTGAGATCAATCCGGATGTCACCGCTATCTCGGCTGTGGCGCAGGTAGTGCTACGGGTGTCGGCAAGCCAGGGTTTGTGTCAGTTGCTAGCCTGAGGGTTGAACCTCTCGCCAGGGCGCCGGATGCAAGAGCACAACCCCAATCGCATACCATGGGCTGCCTATCCTGTTTCCGGTAGGGCGTGCAGCGACTATAATAGAAAGGCTAGTGGGATGGCATGTGTCCCGGTGGGCGCCCTGGTCTTCAAAATCAGTGGCAGGCAGTGCGAAACTGGCTGCGGTGGGTTCGACTCCCATGCCATCCCGTGACCTGTAGGCCTGGACTCGTTTGCCTCCCATATCAAGTTCCTAACGGCAAACACGCATGTTGTGTGATCTCTGCCCTAGGCTTGTATTGAGTGAAATGCGCCTAGCGCGCCCGCGCGTATGGTATGATGGTGGTGAAATTCAGGCAAACGGTTTGTGTGCCGTACCATGCGCTTGCAGTCTTGAGCACGATCAACCTTGTTCAGTCAGACCAGCCACTACGGGTGCAGAAGATCGTGCTGTATCCCTACCCTGATCTGGCACGCCTCTGGTTCCGACTGCAGTTGGTGGCCCTGCAGCAGGAGCCCCCTAACATTGACGTGCATATCCTCAATCCTGACGGGACACACAACAGCAGTCTAGCCTTTGTTGCCTATGATGACACCTTTGTGGATGCGACCATCCACATGAAGACTTTCCAGGCCACAGCTCTTTACGTGTGCACGACCACAATCACTACGGGAATGCCCCCGGACGTGGTAGTCCATGACACCGCCCACTTTGAATTCCCGCTGGTGTTCAGGGATGCGGCGGTGGGTGAGGAAGGTTTTGGTTATGACCTGTCTCTGTCCGCCTGACGTGAACCCCTCCCCACTTTAATTAGCCGGGTGTGCCCATGTCATTACGAAAACCCTCTCTGCGCCTGCGCGTTGAGGAAGAGTACCCATTCATTGACCGTGCGTCCGGAGCTCTTCTGGGCTACTTGAACCAGTTCCCGGATCGCGATCCGCTCGTGTTTTACCAGGAAGAGGTAGAAAAGGAACTACAACCGCGATTGCAGGATGTGACCACACTGCTCAGCTGTGATGCATATCCTGATTTAGACTCCCTGGCCCAGGCCGTGAAAAAACAGCGGAGTCAGGTTGCCGAGTACCTCCAAGGCAGTGCGTGCCGTATGGCGATTGCCGGCACGCACATGGACAGCAAGCCGGCAGAACAGACACGTGTGTTCCGTTGGTACAGTGATCTCGTCGGCCAGGTAGACGTTATCGCCCGCCGCATGCAGATTTTCTCCACCACGTTCGCGGTAGGTATCGAAAGCAATGCACTGGGCCTGGAGGTGATGAATGGCATGCGCTATTTTATGCCTCATATTCTGTGTCTCAGCACCAGTTCGCCTTTCTGGAGTGGTGATGCGACAGGCTTGAAGAGCTACCGGCAGGTTATCCGCGATTCGCTGCTGCGCACCAATCTGCCTCCCTATTTTGAGGGCACGGGACAATACGCGGAATACCTGGACACCATGATCCAAACCAACTGCATCCGGCAACCGTCCGACATCCGCTGGGATGTCCGGATGGATATGGAACGGCAGGAACTACTCGTCAGCATGTGTGATGCCGTAACGAGCTTCACAGACCTGGTTGCCATTGCCGGTTTGCTGCAGGCTATCGTGGCTATGCTGGCTGACCTGCGTCTGCACAACATGCATTTCCGCACCTATGAACGTACCCTGATCATGGAAAACAAGTGGCGGGCTATTCGTTATGGTACCCAGGGCCACTTGATCGATTTTGGCAAGGAACAGGAAGTGTCCTTCCAGCGCCTGATCTGGGAATTGATCCATCTGGTAGAGCCGTACGCCGATGCCCTAGGTACCCTGCGGCACATTGAGCATGCCTCCGTCATCGCGGAAGCCGGGTCCAGTGCCGATAAGCAACTACAAATATGGCAGGAGAGTAACCAGGATATTAGTCAAGTAATTCACTATGTCGCAGACACCTCAGAGGATCTCATATGAGCGTGCGCCCGGAACTCACTATAGGGGTGGAGGAAGAGTACCAAGTAGTACATCCGGAAACCCGGGAACTGCAGTCCATCATCACCCATTTCCGGAAACAGAACCAGTTGGAAATCTACAGTCGGGAAATTGCCTCGGAATTGCATCAGTCTATGGTGGAGCTAGGAACGCGGGTATGTCACACCGTTGACGAGGTCCAAGAGGAACTGCAGGCCCAACGCAAATACATTCGGGATCTGGCCCAAGCGCAGAATTTGGAGATTGTGGCGGCTAGTACCCATCCCTTCAGCACATGGGAGGCCCAGGACATTTCCCCCTATGCGCGGTATCAGGAACTCACCCATGAATACCAGATCGTAGCGCGGCGCATGCTGATCTGGGGTATGCATGTGCATATCGGGATCAGTGACCGCAATTTTCTGATCGACGCCATGAACGTTCTCCGCTATTTCCTGCCTCATGTGCTCGCGCTTTCTTCCAGCAGTCCTTTCTGGTCCGGCATTGACACCGGCCTGAAAAGCTACCGTATCCATATCGTGGAGGACTTCCCCCGTACCGGCATTCCGGATGTGTTCCCGTCATGGCATGCGTACGAGGCCATGGCGCAAAGTCTGATCCGGACCCGCTGCATTGAAGACACCAGCAAGATCTGGTGGAGTGTGCGGCCCCACCATACGTATCCCACCCTGGAGTTCCGGATCTCCGACATCTGTCCGCTGCTGCATGAAGGCGTGGCCCTGGCGGCTCTGTTCCAGGCGCTAGTCCTTTGGATATGGAAATTGCGCACCCGCAACCTCACCTTCCGGTCCTACAGCAGTGACCTCATCAACGAAAACAAATGGCGGGCGGCCCTGCACGGCCTGGACGGCAAATTCGTGAACCTGGGTACGCGGGAAGAAGTGCCCGTGCGTACCGCTATCCGGGAGATGCTGGGTATGCTGGACAAGGAGATCAGCGAACTCCGTCTCCAGGAACACATAGAGGTGATCCACCAGATTATAGAACAGGGATCCAGTGCCGATCGCCAGCGCCGGGTATATGCCGAGACCCAGGATTACAAACAGGTAGTGGATCACCTGATTGCGGAGACGGCCCAGGGTGTGGAGTGAACGCAACTACGCAAAAAGGCGTGTAATCTCGTCCACTGCAAAGTGCGGGAGCGGGATTTCCCGGCCGGCCCGGAGAGCCGTCAGCCCCTGCTCCGGTGCTGTAACCTGGCCAATGCTACGGGCCGGCCATCCCAAGGCCTGCCATTCGCGGATCAGAACCGATGCATGAGCGGGCGGTGCCGTACAGAGCAGGCAGCCGGATGCGATGGCCCCCAACGGATCGAGATTGAGAGTGTTGCATAGGCGGCGGGCCAGGTCCGGAATGGGCAGTGTATCCAGATCCAAACGTATGCCCACCCGGCTGGCATGGGCTAGTTCCCGGACAGCGGTCACGATGCCACCTTCCGTGGGATCATGCATAGCTGTCACCAGCTGCATATCGGCCGCGCGCAGGGCGGGCTGAAGCACACTGATACCGGGATCAAACAGAAAGTGGGCCGCGCGCTCCAGGTCAGCCGTGGACCATCCCTTATCCTGCAGGACTGCGCGTTTTTCCCGTGCCATAATGCTGACCGCTTCCACCGGCATAACGCCGGCGAGCAGCAACGTATCACCGGGTGTTGCCCCATGGCTGGTAACCGGCTGACCACCGATCAGGGTGCCGTACAGCGTGCCGGAAATCACGGTTCGTCTGACGGCATCGGTGATTTCGGTATGACCCCCTGCCACCACAATGTCCAAAGCCGTGGCGGTGGCCCCAAGCTGGGTAAATACGTCTTCTATGTGGGCGTATGAGGTGCCGGCCGGGAAAAGTATGACCGGGAAATAGAAGCGAGGCCGCGCTCCCGTGACCGCCAGGTCGTTGACGCAGACATGGAGTGCATAATGGCCAATCTGCGCAGTGGTAAACGTAATGGGATCGCTCTTGACAATGCAATAGGCGTCGGACCCGCCGGCGGCCCGAATCACGGCGGCATCTTCACCGATACCGGGCCCCAGAATCAGGTCCGGATCCGTTACGGGTAGCGTCTGCAGTAGCTCATGCAGCAAATCCGGTGGAAGCTTACCGGTAGATAACGGATGATATCGTGTCATGGTGCGGTGACCACGGCTTCAGTGACCGGCAAACACCACGTACAGGGTGACGCCAAGCACCAGGAGCAGACTTAGAACCTGTACTTCACTCAGAAGCAACACGGGGACCCCCTTGTGTGTCATCATTGTGTGAAGATCAGTGTAATGCGTGCGCGTACCGTTTTTCTGACCGTTGGCGGATCCAATTCGGACTGTTAACGTGCTTTATGTGGTATGGCCCCGGTTCTGATACACCTGCCAGTGTTCCGCAAATACGCCGGGAGCAATGGCGTGCAGCATTTTCAAAACTTGGATGCCCATATGACGGATTTCCCATTGCGCCGCCTTGTCCACGGCACGTAGCCACAGAAAGTGCTGCCATGCTGCGAAGTTCATGGTCGTAATGATACGGGTCTCGGTAGCGTTGGGTAGCAGAAAGCGCGCATCTTCCTTCCGAATGCCTAGTTGCCGCAGGGCATGATAGCTGGTCTGCAGCTGGTCCCAAGTTGCATCCATGATAGCCTGGGCCTCAGCCTTCCGGGTGACCCGGGGTGGAACAACCGCATGCCAGTTTGCTTTCTGCAGATCAACGTAACGTTGGGATTCTTGGCTAAAGCTAGCCAGCCGGTGACGCACCAGTTGGTGTGTGCAGGCACGACTGATGCCCTCAAACAGAAAACAGGCAGAACCATGATCCGTGAGCAGGCGGTCGTTGATCCCTGCCGGCTGGGTGTAGCCGAGTAGGGTAACCCGTAAAGGTGGCTCCTCAAATACCGCTAGCGCGGTGCGCAGGTCGGAAGGAGTCGGTTCCTGGTCGGCCTCCGGTAGATCCGGTGTATTGACGCCGTCATCGGGGAATTCGGTATAGACTTCCGGGGCGATCCGACGCATGGTGGGCAGAGCCTCGCGGGCCAGACCCTCCCGAAAGAAGTGAAGCCACACCCGTGCATTGGCACTGACGATCCATTCCCGGGGCCCGGTTTGGGTGACTTCGCAGTGTCGGTTGTGCAGGCGCCATTGGATCGGATCCATGGTGTCACGCCAGCGGAAGGTGGCCACAACATGCTCAATAACATCTTCGTGTCCTTCCTGAATGCGGGCCCGGATGAAAGAAGGGGATGTGCCCATGCGGGGTGTACTGCAATAGCATAAACGCGCTGCATATTCCATCAGGTTGGCACCGAAGGTACTCCTCCCCTGCCACAGCAGAGGTACATCACTGCCGTGAGGGGCTGTACCGGCCGCTAGGGCCGGATTCGGTTGCGTGAAGGCGAGCAGTTCAGCCATGAAAGTACCAATCGGGAGGGGCGTACGGGGATTGTTGTCAGCAGTGTGAGACTACAGGCAAGAGGCCACAAACAAGGACGGTAACCATGCCCTACAGCCACCCATCACCGCCCTGTTGTACATTATAAACATGGATGACACTACCGGCGGGTACTGTAGGGGAACCTAGGAACTGGCACGGATGATGCGGAACATCCTATGATCGATAAGACAGGGGGCAAGCGTAACAATCATTATGTGCCACGGAGATTTTTCTATGTAGCACATCAAGCTAGGTAGCACCGTTGGTGGCCGGAAAACTACGCGTCCCGGTTAAGCAGAAGCCCAACCTCGACTGTCCTATCGCTGCCGACAGGACTAGACTGCCCTTAAAAACACAACAGTCTAGCTTCATTTGCTGCGAGTCGCCGTTCATTTGCTACGGTATGGGGAATAGATAACCTGACAGTGAGCCGTAGAGGAAAGTGCGAGATGGACTATACCACCTTAGGACAGACGGGCATACAGGTGTCCACGCTGTGTTTCGGTACGATGTCGTTTGGGGATATTGCCGATGAAGAGATGTCACGTCTTATGTTTACACGTTGCATGGAGAGCGGCATCAATTTCTACGATTGTGCCAATACCTATGCAGGGGGCAGATCCGAAGAAATCCTGGGTCGGCTTATCAAGCCGGTACGGGATCAAATTGTTTTGACGACTAAAGTTTGTTCTCCGGTCTCCCCGCATGTCAATGACCGGGGGCTGTCACGACGGCATATCATGGCGCAAATTGAGCATTCGCTACAGCGTCTTGCTACGGACTACTTGGATGTGTATTTCGTACATCACTTTGACCCCTTGACCCCTATTCCCGAAGTGCTCCGTAGTCTTGACGATCTCCGACAACAGGGCAAAATCCGGCATGCCGGCGTCAGTAACTGGGCCGCCTGGCAGATTGCCTTATCCCTAGGCCATAGTGCCCGTGAAGGTCTTGCGCGCTTTGAATGTATCCAGCCGATGTACAGCTTGCTCAAACGCCAGGCTGAAGTGGAAATTCTGCCGCTGGCCCAAGCCGAGACACTGGGTGTGATCCCCTACAGCCCCATGGCCGGTGGTTTGCTGTCGGGCAAATACAAATTTGATGAGCGACCGGCCGAGTCACGGCTAGCCGTTAACCAAATGTACCAGGCGCGGTATGCCGACGAGCATTTTTTTCATACCGCCACTCGTTTTGCCCGGTTTGCGCATGACCTGGATACCACGCCGGCGACTCTAGCGGTGGCTTGGGTCAAGCATCATCCCGGTGTGACCGCACCCATTATTGGCGCCCGTAACCTAGAGCAGTTAGAAGCGTCACTCCAGGCGTCTGAATTTGCGATGGATGACGAACTCTGGCATCAGATTGCCGACCTGACACCGGCCCCGGCGATGGCAACGGATAGAGACGACGAACGTCAAGCTCCGCTCTAATCTTGATGGCACCCCAGGGCAACGAAGGAAGAAAATGAACGTATGGACCTGTCCTGGAAGAAGGATAGGTCCAGGTCACATGTTTTTGCGGTAGGTGAGGGCATCCGGGAGGGCTTCAAAGCCGAATTTCAGGTTGATTTGATACATCAGGTTCTTCGGATCATTGTCCGTCCGGATGCGCACGCCCCCCAGGTCCCGGACTGCTTCTACCGCTTTGACCTTCAGGGCGGTGGTCAACCCGCGGCGGCGGAATTGCCGCCGGGTACCGGACAGAGTAGTCCAAAACAGGCCCGGATCGGAGGGAGAACGGTAAAGGGATGTGTAGGCGGCCCATTCCCCGTCACATAGGGCCACGAAGGACAGATCGGGATCATAGAAGGCATCGGCGTTGTGCTGCGCCCAGTGTTCCTCACGTGTCACGGGTGTGGGTGGGTAGATCATATCGGCCTTGAACTCCTTGAGCATGGTGTGATAGCGGGCAAACCAGTCCGGGTCACGTGCCATAAGGGCTCGGATCGAGTGGATTTGAACACCGGTGTCCAATACGCGTTGGAGCAGAGGGTGCTTGGCTCGGGGATCGTAATGGGCAAGCCGATATTCCGACAGACGGGTAGTCTTGTATAGTGCATAGCCACGGTCCGTCAGGAACCGGAGGCCGCGGGTCATGTCTGCGCGGGTCTCACAGAACACTTCGGAGACGGTATGGGTACGCAGCAGATGAGACAGGCCATGGGTATAGATCTGTTTACCCCATCCCCGGCCTTGCCAGGCGGGCCGTACCGCCACAAAAATATTGTAGCGTCCCGGAGCACGTTGCCAGGTCTCCGGCTGGATCGTCATGGCACCAACGACTTGGTTGTCCCACCAACCTAACCACTGATACTGCGGATCGTCCGCGGCGGCACTGCGGACCGCGGCCGCTAGTTCCGCACCGGAACGCGGTACGTCAGGCCAAATGGCCTGCAGTACACTGGCTAGGGCATTGAATTCCTCTGTGGTGCCCCTTGATTTGGCAATGCGTAACATGTAGATACTCGGCAGTTCACACGGTGACAAGACATGCGCATCCCCGATCCGATATCCTACTGCAAGTCTCTGACCGGATCAATTCGGGTGGGTCGATCGATTGATGTTTGAATCAATAGCCTGCCCACTCCGGGTAGGCGCAGATAAAAAACATGGACAAGCGAGGTAGGCCCATGACAGTAACCGCTAAGGGCGAGGCGCCGGCCCGTGAATTTATACGGCTGGATCAGTTTCTTAAGGTCCACCAGTGTGTACCTTCGGGCGGTGCCGCCAAATGGGCCATTCGCGAGCGTCGTGTTAAAGTCAACGGCGACGTTGAGGAACGCCGTGGCCGCAAGCTCTATCATGGCGATTGCGTGGAATTTGACTCCCGGGTTATACCGGTGACGTTTATCGCTGACTGACACCCGGTACGGTCGGTCAGCCGGACATGGGAGTCAGCACTACCTGATCCGCCAGCAGAGCTTTGGTTTCTTCACTGACTTCAACGCCATCCGACTCAAGGACGGGAATCAGGGCGGCGACTGCCGTTTGCACCATGTCGTCGTCCGGCGGCCGTGTTGTGGCTTTCTGCAGCATCAGGCCGGGCAGGATGAAGAAGCGCAGCCAAGGATTGTCCTTGTGGTTGGCACTGAAGCGGATCAGCTCGTAGGCGATGCCGGCGACAACGGGCAACAGGAGTAGGCGTGACACGAAGCGCAAGAGCAACGCTTGCCAGACCGGCTCCACGCCGGCGAAGGACAGGGGAAAGAAAAGAATAATGCTGATGATCACCACGAAGAGGATGAAACTGGTACCGCAACGTACATGCTGTACGCTGTATTTCTGGACATCCTGTATGCTCAGATCCGAACCGGCTTCGTAGGCATTGATAGCCTTGTGTTCGGCACCGTGAAACCCGAACATGCGCCGGATATCCTTCATGAAACTGATCAGGATGAAATAGAGGGTGAAGAGCAGAATACGCACGCCGCCCTCAATCGTGGCGTCCAAATAAGGGTTCTCACCCAGAAAACTGACGATCCAGCGGCTGGCCAGTGTGGGGAGTAGAAAAAACAAACCAATGCCCAAAAGGAAGCTAAAGCCTACGGTCGTCCACGCCAGAGGTCCCTGGAAGCGGATTTCCGTGGGTTCCTCCGGGGATGCTGGCGGGGCGTCATTCTGAGCGGCTTCTTCTGCCTGCCGGCGGTTCTCCTCTTCGGCAATGTCCTGGGCCGCGATGTCGGCACTCCAGATGATGGCCCGAATGCCCAGCCCCAGGGCCTCCCAGAGCAGCCCCAGTCCCCGGATGAAGGGCCATTTGCCCAGACGACTGGTATAAATCCAGGCAGTCAAGGGTTCGTGATGCAGTCGAATTTCGCCTGAGGCTGTCCGTACGGCCACGGCGAAAGTATTGGCTCCGCGCATCATGACACCTTCCAGAATAGCCTGGCCACCATAAAAACGTTGACTCACGAAAGACCTCACTGGGGAAACAAGGACAACTTACCAAGAAAGCCGACAATGCCGAGACGAGAAAACATCCGGAACCGTTCCATAGGCGAGTGATATACTAGCCTCATGATCACGGTTAAAGGCACGGTCGCAACCGTCACATATTATAACCGAGATAACGGGTTCACGGTGGCCCGCTTGGCCGTGGAAACGACGACCGGCCCCTCTAAACCCCGCCATGGTATCCTCACGATTGTGGGGACCATGCCGTCACTGGCTAACGGCGATGCGCTGGAAGTCACGGGCGAAATGGCCCACCATGCGACCTACGGGGAACAGCTGCGCGTCAAGTCCTGGAATTTTGATATGCCGGCAACCTACACCGGTGTGAAACGCTTCCTCGGTAGTGGCCTTTTCCGTGGCATTGGCAAAGAAACGGCCAACAAGATCGTGAAAGCCTGGGGCACGGAGGCCCTGGACATCCTGGACACAAACCCCGAGCGGCTGGCGGAAATTCCCGGTCTTGGCAAAGCCAAAATCAAGACTATCTCGGCCTCGTGGCAGGAGCAGAAAGCGCTGCGCAGTCTCATAATGTATCTACAGGAATTGGGTGTTACCCCCGGCCTGGCCCGGCGCATTCATGAGGAAATGGGCCAAGAGTCGATCCCGCAGCTCAAAGAAAACCCTTACCTACTATGCAAGATGGAAGGGATTGGTTTTCGGCGTGCGGATGCCCTCGCGGCCCAGGCCGGAATCCTGGATGACAAGTTTGCACGCGTAGAAGCGGCCCTCCTGCATGTTATGCAACAGTCACTGAGCGAAGGCCATTCGTTCCTGCCCGGTGCTGAATTGCTGGAACGGACCCACGAGCTGACGCAGGTGTCCGCCGAACGTATCTGGGAACATCTACAGAAGATCCTGAATCTGGAAACCCTGGTGGCGACCCGAACCCCCGGTGGCGAAAGGTTTGCCCCGAACTGGACGGTGACCCAAAGGTACGCTCCTGTCCAGGGCGCCAAGCCACCTCCTACCACTCCGCCCGTTCCACCTACGGACGGGGCATCGCTGTCTCCGTCCGATCAGGCCCAGCTGGCAGTCTACCTGCCTTGGGTGCATCAATGTGAGTCGGGCTTGGCCTCCAATCTCAGAGGCTTGCTGACGCGGACCACGGAGCTTACGCAACGTGCCCGTACCTGGGACTGGCCGGGTTTCTGGGCCCAGGCCGCGACCGACATGCCGCTCAGCCAGCAGCAGCAGGCAGCCGTACAAGCAGTCATGCACTGCCCTTTCGCCGTGTTGACCGGCGGGCCGGGTACCGGCAAAACGACCACTATTCGCACTATCATCGCTCTATGTGAGGCACAAAAACTGCATGTAAACCTGGCGGCACCCACGGGCCGGGCGGCCAAGCGTATGCAGGAAACGACCGGCCGCCCGGCGAGCACCATCCATCGTCTGCTGGACGTGTCCGTACAGGCCGGTATGGAATTCGGGCGCGATGAGCAGAATCCCCTGGAAGGGGACCTGCTCATTGTGGATGAAGCCTCTATGCTGGATGTCCATATCGCCTACTTCCTGAGCAAAGCGATTCCGGCACACATGCATGTGCTGTTGGTCGGGGATATCGATCAGTTACCGAGTGTGGGAGTAGGTAACGTGCTCCGAGACATCATCCACGTGATCGAAGACCGCCCTGAGCGTTCAGACTATCCGACCGGTGTCAGCCCCATTGTGCGCCTGGATGTCATTTTTCGGCAGGATGCGGACAGTGCCATTGTGGAAAACGCGCATCGCATCCGTCGGGGAGCCGAACCGCTTATCGACAACCAGCAGTTCCGTGACTTCTATTTCATGCCGCGCACTGATCCGCAACAAGCCCATGATACGATTCTGGCGCTGCTAGCCCAGCGCCTGCCGAACTACTTCGGCCTGCAGCGCCAGGACATCATGGTCTTGTGTCCGATGCGCCGGGGCGTAGTGGGCGTTGAGAATCTGAACGAGTCCTTGCAGCAGACGTTGAACCCGCCGGAGATGGACAAAGCCGAACTACAGCGCGGCGGCATGGTCCTGCGGCAGGGCGACTGTGTGATGCAAATTCGCAACGACTACCAGAAAATGGTCTTCAACGGCGATCTCGGTACCGTCGTCAGGATCATGGCGGAGAGCCGGGGCGCTCGGATCCGCTTTGACGATACCACGCACGATTACGAGTCCGCTGATCTAGGCAACATTACCCTGGCTTATGCTATTACGGTGCATAAGAGTCAGGGCAGTGAGTACCCGGCCGTAGTGATTCCCTTGATGAAAGCGCACAGCATCATGTTGCAGCGGAACCTGTTGTATACTGCGATGACGCGTGCGCGGAAATTGGTGGTCATTGTCGGTGAACGTGCGGCCCTACGCCAGGCGGTACGCAACGCCCGGGTGTCCGCACGCTATTCCGCCCTGTACGAGACCGTACAGGCACTACTGCAGAGTGCGGTGCCGCCCGACAAGCGCTACCAGAAGTCCCTAGCGCCGTGAGGCTGCATTTGCCCTTATCTGCCTTATCAATTGCTATCCCGGAAAGGTTTTACTATGAGTGATTCAGCGTTGCCCATCGCCTTACAGCTCTATACCATGCGTGCCCTGGATGCGCCCGAAGACGAAGTACTGGCACACGTAGCCGCTGCCGGCTACGCCTATGTGGAAACCGTGCACCGTACTGATCGGACTGCCCAGGCCTGGAAGCAAACCCTAGCCCAGCATGGTCTATCCGTGATCTCGGGGCATGTGCCCATGGAGGCATTGACGTCGGATCGGGATGGGACCATCCAGTTCTATGCTGATCTGGGCACTCAGATCATCGCCATCCCCATAGCCCCGCCCAAACTGTGGGCCGGCGAAGCCAGTGGGGCCAGTGACTGGCAACGTGTGGGCGCAGAGCTGAATACACTGGGTGAGGCCTGTCGTGCGGGCGGGTTGCAGCTTCTTTACCACAATCACTGGCAAGAAATGGCGGTCTATGACGGTCAGCTGGCTATTGATTGGCTGCTAGGTGAGACGGACCCGGTCAATGTAGGCCTTGAACCGGATTTCGCTTGGATTGTGAAGGGTGGGGCCGACCCCGTGGCGTTACTCCAACGCTACCGAGACCGCTGCCCCTGTGTCCATATGAAGGATCTCGCACCGCAGGGTACTAACGAGGATCAAATGGGCCTCGCGGATGTCGGGCATGGGGAATTGGACTGGTCCCGTATCCTACCGGCCGCCCAGGCCGCCGGCGCGCAGTGGTACATCGTGGAGCATGACATGCCTAAGTCTCACGTTGACAGCATCACCCGCAGCTACGATTTCATTGCCTCCCGGTTCCGGGCATAGGGCAGAGCACAAGATCCGTCATGTGTGCTCAAGCGGCTTTCACGGGCCTTGTGCAGGATGCGCGGGGCCAGGCGGTGGAAGTCAAACGCGTAGGTGGCAACGAATGCTATGTTGTGCGCGAAGACGACTTTGACTGGCACATTGAGGCGTCGCGGGTGGACGCCACGGTGTGGCAGTACCTGCAGGAACAGTTTTCCCGGATCAAAGGGGATATTCTGCCTCAGGCCCTGGAGGCCATGGGCCAGGGCGATCCCTTCACTTTAGCGGCCATCGAGTCCGCCATTGACAACATGGGCAAGGTAGATGCCGTACAACTACCCCCGGAACAGAAGGAGATGCTGGCCCTGGTGGGTTTCCGCATTGTCATCAATTACCACGGGGATGTGCTAGAAGTCGTCATGCCGGAGCAGGGAATCGATCCGGACGCGGACGACCTGTTTTGACGGTACCAGGTCAGGGAACGTGCCAGTTACGGCGTAGGAGGCGTGCCTGGGTGATCAAGGCAGCCTGATCCACGGGGCCGGGACGTACTAAGGAACTGCCAATGCCTACGGCTGTCGCCCCGGCCTGGCGGAACGCATGGATGTTATTGGCATCCACCCCCCCTGTGGGGATGAATTCCAGATCCTGTAGTGGGGCGCGTAGTGCTTTCAGATAGCTAGGATCGGGGCACGGAAACAGTTTGACCATCCGGCATCCTAGTACCGCAGCTTGCTGGGCTTCCGTAGCCGTGAAAATGCCGGGAAGCATCAGGGTATCGTGCTTTTGCGCTAGAGCCACACTGGCGGGATCCAGATTGGGAGCCACCAGAAACTGAGCGCCGGCATCCAGGGCCGCCTGGACTTGGCCCGCGTTGCGTACCGTACCGGCGCCAATGGTCATGTTGGTGCCGAACCGGGTGCGTAGGGCTGCAATAGCATCCAAGGCCGCGGGGGTGTTCAGGGTGATTTCCAGCAGGCGCAGAGGAGCTGCCAGCATAGCGTCGGCGATGAGCGTGATGGCATCCGGAGCGAATCCGCCCCGGACGATGACCACAATGCCTTCGTCTCTAAGGCACTGTTGGGTTGTAGCAAGGCCATGGTCGCTCATGACAGCTTCCTCACTCATGAAACCCGGATACCCGCTTCCGCGACCGCTTGCCCGATAGCTGCAGACGCCACATTGTGATCCAGGCAATAAGTCATGAAGGCTGTGACGTGTCGTTCCGCCACGGCTAGGAGCAGCCCGCCACTTGTTTCCGCTTCCCACAAGGCTTGCACAATATCCGGATGGACGGAAGACTGCATCCGGACCTGAGCGCCAAAATGAGCTTGATTGGCCGCCCCGGCGCGAGTGGCCACACCTCGTTTGACATAAGCTTCAACATGGGGCAACAGAGGTACCTTACCGGCTTCAATGTGTAAGCCAACGGACGATCCGGATTCCTGATCACGGAGCATTTCGGCGGCGTGGCCGAGCAGGCCAAACCCGGTGATGTCAGTGCCGACCTGTACCTTATGGAGACGGGCGGCCCGGGCAGCGGCCTGATTGAGGGTCAGCATAGACTGAATGGCCGCGTCAAGATCGTCCGGTGCTATGAGGGTATGCGCATCCACGATGCTGGCTGTTGTAATGAGCCCGGTGCCTAAAGGTTTGCTCAGAAATAGATGATCCCCGACCTGGGGAGCGGCCTTTCTAATCATATGCGCGGGATCCACCTGTCCGGTTACGGAGAGGCCATAGAACAGTTCAGGGTTGGTGACCGTATGGCCACCGGCAATCTGGGCCCCAGCCTCCTGGACTTTGGCAGCGCCTCCTTCCAAGATCTGCGCCAATATCTTCGTGCTGACACTTTCGGGTATACCTGCCACATTCAAAGCAAACAGAACATCTCCCCCCATGGCGTACACGTCGCTCATGGCATTAGCGGCCGCGATGGCCCCGAAGGTGTAGGGAGCATCTACGATGGGGGTAAAGAAATCCGTAGTCTGGATCAGGGCGCGATCCGGAGCCATGCGGTACACGGCCGCGTCATCCGGTTGATGCAGACCGACGATGAGATTGGAAGAAGCGGGTGTTGGAAAGATCTGCGACAGATGGCGCAGGACCTGCGCCAGGGCCCCGGGTGGGAGCTTGGAGGCTCAGCCGGCACAGGTGGCTAGCTGGGTCAAACGAACTTTGGTTTCTTCCATGAGGATTGGGTTCCAAACAAGATTGATACCTACTCTTTCAGTTATACTAGTGCAATACCTACTATACAAATTTACATAGCCTATACATCTTTGTAGTATTATTTGGCTATAAAGTGTGAAATACGTCGAGTCTTCAGTGTACACTGAAGACTCTAACAAGGGAGGTGAATGGATGACCAAACAGGAACAGCAGGTTTCTAGTAAGCCTATAGGTCGCTCCCTAAAGAAAACCCTATGCCTCCCTTGGTCCCCGGTACTCCGCAGAATGTGACCAGGGACTTGAAACTAGTGGATAAGTCCGAACCTGGCTGTCCGTAATTGTTATAAACGTAGCTAACAAAAGACGTGCAGTCTAGTCCAGGGGTTACACCCCCAAAGGCCAGGGCGGGATTTGAACCCGCGATCCCCGGATGCAACCCGGGAGCCTTAGGCCAACTTAGCTACCTGGCCTTATAGTTGGGGGTGTAACCCCTGGACTAGACTAATGCAACCTAGTTTATTACTAGCCTACCGAAAGGAATTGAACTTGACTATATGGACTCTGGCCATATACGTTCCCACTTCGTCATGGTCACATGTTCCGGCAGGCCAGTATGTCTAGGTTGCTACACAAGCTACCCCAACCCGTGGCATTGTTTCAAAGGCTCGTAGTGTTCACCTAGCTTACAGTCTAGGAAGTGATAGTTCTACTCTAGTTGGGTCTACATAACAACTCTTGTGTCCGTCCTTTTCTAGTCTGTCAATCCGTGATGCCTAGTTGCATTATGGAAATTATAATCGATTAATTGCACAAGCATAAAAAAAGCACTAACCTTTCATACATCATACAGCTTTACCGAGAGGTATCGCGCGACTTTGGGTAGGGTCAGTGATGCGGCACCAACAGATTCCTACCAACCTGTTGTCGACTGCCGCAAAGTTGCGTGCTCCCTGCGTTGGACGTATCATTCATGCAACCATCAGGAGCAAGCCTTAAGGGAAGCGGTGGCTACAGAGGTTATTCAGGGTGGCTCTGCCTACTGCTGCAAGCAGCTAGGTGTTGCCTATCCCGCCTTGATCTATACTGAGCATCATCTCACTACGCTGGAGTAACGCTCTCCTAGGATGGGGTTCAAGCAAATTGTAAAGAAAACTGCCAGTCAAGTTTCTTGTTTACCAGCAAGTACCCATTGTCACCCCTTTAGCCATTCCAGTCGTTTGTAGTGACCTAGCCCTCGCTTTTCCGGAGAGTTCCAAATGACAACTGCCCACTATCCCAATAGGGATGCGCTCCAAAAAGGAATCAACATTTACCGCGACAGGATGAGTGAGTTTGTCGCCTATGTCCTGCGCCAGAAGCAGGGTTCCCGTCTGGAAAAGACAGTTGCTAGTTCACTCACAGACCGGCAGCGCCAGAGCTTTGCCGATAAGATGCAGAAACATAGTGGTGATGTACGGCGTTCCATTGAAATCGGGTTCATTCCCAACTTGGTGGAACGAAACTGGAATGAATTCCAACGCCGGTTTAAAGATCCGACTACCATCCGGAATGCCCTGAGGATCATCCGTGACATCCGCAATGACCTAGCTCACGACACTGGCGGACAGGACATTAAATTTGACAAGACTCAGGCCAACTTGTACTTTATCAGCGAGGCACTTACCCAAATCAATTGTCCAGATCAAGCACAGGAAGTCTTGGATATCTGTGCTCGACTAGATAGCCCTACGCCCGTACCACCAAGACAGCCGAAACCACTGGTACCAGTGCCAAGCCCTGGCAAGAAAAATGGACGCAGCCGCTCACTAAAATCTTGGCGTGATGTTATGCGTCCCAAGGTGGATGTAGCCGAAGGCTCGTTCCAGGAAGTTGATTTTGCTGCTGATCTTCAGCAAGTCTTTAATGGCACTGCTCCGGCAATGTACGGTGATCCATTAGAGTTCTTTCGATGTACCCATATCACTAGTGGTATCCGGGATCTCCTAGTGACTACTACCAAGCGTGTCAATGGCAAGGGGGGTAATCCCATCGTCCAGACGAAAACTGGCTTCGGTGGCGGCAAGACCCACAGCTTGATTGCGTTGTACCACTTGATCAATAGCACTGACAAACTGCTGAAGACTGCTGATACCACCCAAGCCACTGGTATTCACGCCGAGATTCGCAGCATTATGGACGATGCTGGAATTGATCCTGAACAACGGGTGAAAGCAAAGATCTGTGTGCTGCAAGGTAGCTGGCTGGCGCCAACTAGCGATCGCCGCAACAATGTTGGGGACCCTCTGAATACTCTATGGGGTGAAATGGCCTGGCAACTAGGCAGGCAGGATGCTTACGAAACCGTGGGCACAGCAGCTCGGCAAGGGACAGCACCCGGTGGTGAGGAACTGGACAACCTGTTCCGTATAGCTGGTCCGTGTGTCATTTTGATAGATGAAATTGTCAATTATGCTCGCAATACCGATCTTGACACCATCAGTACTTTCTTCCAAAACCTGACAGAAGCAGTTAAACGGTGCAATGATGTTGCACTTATCGTAACGCTCCCGGTTTCTACCACCGAAGCTGGTGGCGAGCGTGGTGAAGCCGCCATGGACGTGCTGGAAAACCTGCTCAATCGGGTACAAGCAATCACTCAAGTGGCACAGGTCAATAATGACGAAGCCTTTGCTGTAGTACGGCGACGTTTGTTCCAGGAAGACTGCGACGAGGCTGCCCGGGAAGAAACATGTCAGATGTTCTACCGTATGTATCAGAACCGGACCCAGGATTATCCACCGGAAGCACGTGAAACCCGTTACCTGGAACGACTACGTCAGTGTTATCCTATCCACCCAGAAGTTTTCAACCGTCTATACGAAGATTGGTCGTTGTACCATAACTTCCAGCGTACCCGCGGTGTGTTGCGCACAATGGCCCACACCATCAGCTGGCTATGTGCCGACGACGACCAGTCCCCGTTAATAATGCCGGGTAATTTACCCTTCAGTGAAGCTTCGATCAACGAAGAGTTCCTCAGACTTCTAGGACCCCAGTGGGACGCGGTCATGGGCGAAGTGGACCGAGATAACTCCCGAACCCATACCATTGATCGGAAAAAACCGCGCTTTGGTTCCGTAGGGGGTGCGGCCCGTCGCACGGCCCGCACCGTGTTTCTCGGCAGTGCTACATCAAGGTCAGTTCGCGGTATCACACCCAAGCAGATCAATCTGGGCGTGGTAATGCCCGGGCAGGGTGCTGCCCTGTACTCTGAGGCCCTTCAGAGCATGGATGGCGAGCTGTACTACTTCTACCGGGGCCATGACGGTCGTTACTATTTCGAATCAGAAGAGAATCTTAATAAGGTGGCCAACGATCGGGCAGCTGAATTGAGCATTAACAACGTAGATAAAGAAATTATTCGTCGACTCAGCGAGTTTAACCAACGTAACGCTAATCGGGCCGTTATCGCTTGCCCACAGTCGCCTGCTAACGTGCGCGATGACGACTTCACCCGACTAGTCATCCTTCGCCCAGATCAGTCTAGATCCAGCCGTTCCGAGGAGCACAACTATGCTTCGGAAGCAGCCAAACTGATGCTGTCCACTTGCAACGACGAGATACGGCGTACCCGCTCTAACACTCTGCTGTTCCTAGCCGCGTCCAGTGACAAAATAGGAGCCATGCGCACTGCGGCTCGGCGCTTTCTGGCGTGGGACTCCATCATCAACGGCGACCGCCGTGTCGCTAACCTGAAAGGTGACCGCCGTCGGCAAAGCAGTGAGCAGCAGCAAGCCGCCGACCGAGCGCTACAAAACGAACTGTCCAACGCTTACCGCTGGATTATGGCACCCAGTCAGCCTAATCCACAGAAAACCGTGTACGACACTGATGACTGGCAACTTATTACAGCCCAGCCCGACATCGCAGATAACGCTTTGCAGCGATTCGTGACAGATGAGTTACTCTTGGACGCCCTAATACCTGACGCGCTTAACCGCCGATTAGCTGAACTTCTCTGGACTGGCTCCAACCCACGCGATCACATTACCGTTAACGAACTTTGGGACCTGCTAACTCGCAACATCCATCTGGGTTTGCGGCTGCGCAACCGACAAGTTTTGGAGCGGTGTCTAACTCAAGGTATTCAAACTGGCATTTTTGGATGCGCGGACAGCTACGATACTACCACTGAGAAATACCATAATCTGCAGTACGGCATCAGTATGTCCCACCAAGTCCCACTGCTGTCTGGCTCTACGCTGATCGTTGAGGCAGACATAGCGCAACTGCACTTGGAAGAAATTATTACCCCACCTCCTCCGATTATTGACCCAATTCCTCCGCCACCTCCGCCTTCTCTTCGCCACTTCGTGGCTCGCAAAATGGTAGCTCAACAAGACGCGGTTACCTATGACTTCAACGCTATAAGGAACGAAATCGCTCGCGCGGTGGTAACTGCTGGCTACTCTGTGACTGTTCAAGTCACCGTAACTGTCAGCAAAGAAGACGGGATTTCCGAAAATATCGCTCGTAGCCTACGAGACAACAGTCAGCTTCTGGGCCTTGAACTGGTAGAGGACCCCATGTCCGGAAAATCAAGCTAGCGGCAGGTCCCATGGTTGGAAACCGACATATCATGATACTACTAGGTATTGACTGAACAACGAGTGTTAGAGTCGCCAACGAGACTTGGGACAGCACTACTAGCCAGTGACATACCATTGCATAGTGCCTGATACCTGTAAGTAACCATGTCCAGAGGTTGTGCTGTGGTCAATAAGGTGAAGCGGTCCTACCGCCGCAAGCTGATTGAGGTGGATTTGCCACTGGCGGCCATCAATGCCGAGGCATCTAGAGAGAGATCCCTCCGCCATGGCCATCCCTCTACACTGCACCGGTGGTGGTCACGCAAGCCTCTAGCTGCCTGCCGTGCCGTCATTTTTGCCAGCCTAGTGGACGATCCTGTGGACTGCACCGAGGAATTTCCTACTGCTGAGGCCCAACGGGCGGAACGACAACGCTTGCATGATCTCATCAAGCGGTTAGTTAAATGGGAGAATCGCAACGATGCTAATCTGCTGGCAGCAGCGCACTACGAAATTGCACACTCTATAGCCCGTAGCCGCCAGGAATCTGCCCCTACCGAGCCAGCTAGTGTACGGGAGTATCTGTACCGCTGGGGACAACCCATCTACGACCCCTTCTGCGGTGGTGGTTCCATTCCGCTAGAAGCACAACGCCTAGGGCTGTGCGCCGTAGGCTCCGATCTCAACCCTGTAGCGGTGCTGATTACCAAGGCTCTAATTGAGTTGCCACCCCAATTTGCTAATCAACCTCCCGTAAACCCAGACACTGATCCTCTGGGTATGGTGGCAAGGAAGAACCAAGGAGATCGCAGTGTGCATTGGCAGAGTGCAGCGGGACTGGCTCATGATGTCCGCTACTACGGTCGTAAAATGCGAGAACTAGCTTGGAAAAGTATCGGTCACTTGTACCCGCAAGTGGAGCTACCGGACGGTAACAAGGCGACAGTGATTGCTTGGCTATGGGCCCGTACAGTGCCTTGTCCGAACCCAGCCTGCGGTGTGGCTATGCCTCTGCTAGCCACCTTTCAGGCTTCCAAAAAGAAAGACAACGAACATTGGATATGGCCTACGGTGGACCGAGCCACCAAAACGGTATCCTTCACAGTGCATCCCCAGAAACCGCCTGTGGACGTGGTGGATATTGAGCGTACAGTAACCCGTAATGGAGCGATCTGTATTGCGTGTAAGGGGGGTGTACCCCTGGAATACATCCGGCAACAGTCTCAAATCGACAACATGGGTGCGGTAATGACCTGTATCGTGGCTGAAGGTAACCGCAAGCGACTATTTCTATCACCCACGATGGAGCATTGCCAAGTAGCTCAAAATGCCCAACCGCCTTGGAAGCCCAGCAGCAAACTACCTGCAAAAGCTTTGGGCTTTCGTGTTCAGAGATACGGGATTACCCACTGGCATCAGCTTTTCACGGAACGTCAGTTGACTGCTTTAACCACGCTCAGTGACTTGCTAGCCGATATGAAAGTGCTGCTCAAAAAAGATGGGGCGAATAAAGAATATGCTAGCGCAGTCATCACATACTTGGCCTTGGCTATTGGTAGGATGGCAAATAGTTGCTCTAGTTACGCCATATGGCAAAACTCCGGCGACTTTGTCGCCGGAGTTTTCGCTCAACAGACGATTTCAATGTTGTGGAACTTTGCCGAGACCAATCCATTCTGTAATGCTACACAAAATTGGTTGGCCCAGATCGAATGGATCGCCAAAGTCTTGGAATCATCGCCACACAGTGTGAAGGCTGGTGCAGTCCACCAAGCGGACGCTGCTACGACTATCCACGCCACTAAGGGCCCGGTTATTGTTACTGACCCGCCCTACTACGACAACATCGGTTATGCCGATCTGTCCGACTTTTTCTACGTGTGGTTGCGTCCACTGCTGCAAGACGCCTACCCCGATCTGTTTGCCGGCATCATGACGCCTAAGCATGAAGAGATGATCGCGACCCCGCGCTTTACGAATGCGGACGAACGCTTTGAAAAGCTAATGAGCAAGACACTCAGTTTGCTAAGACAGCGGTGTAGCACAGAGTTTCCGTCGTCCATTTTCTACGCCTACAAGCAACATGAGCAGGAACGGGGAGGTGTTGCCGCCACCGGCTGGGAAACCATGCTGACGGCATTGATTAATGCTGGATTCCAAATTGTGGGTACTTGGCCGATGCGTACGGAACGTCCTAATCGACCGCGACAAATCGCATCTAATGCCTTGGCCTCCTCGGTCATCCTAGTTTGCCGACCTCGTCCAGATGACGCCTCTATCACAACCCGTGGCGATTTCATAAACGCATTGAAGCGCGAGATACCAACCCAGCTAGATCAGTTGATACGAGAGGCACACATTGCTCCAGTAGACTTACGGCAAGCCTCAATTGGCTTGGGTATGGCTGTCTATTCCCGCTATCAACGGGTGGAGACCCTCGCTGGTGCACCCGTTGCCGTGCGCCAGGCCTTGATCGCTATCAACGACACCGTAGACACCTATCTACGGGAGCAGGCCGGTGAACTGGACACCGAAAGCCGTTTCTGCTTAGACTGGCTGCAGACTTACCCTAGCGGGCAGGGCGATTACGGCACAGCCGAAACTTTGGCCCTGACCTACGACCTCGCGATTAATGACCGCCTAGTACACACGCATCACCTGCTTAGGGCTAACCAAGGACAGGTATCCCTCTACGGTATCAACGCCTACGATGCCAAACGACCTTATCCACGGGAGCTGTCAGCCTGGGAAGGTTGTCTCCGCATGGCCTACCAGATGCAGACGGGCGAAGACCGCCGAGGTGTGGCCGGCTGTGTAGACGTAGCCCGGCACCTCGGCGACCGCCTGGACAGTGTAGAGCGCCTAGCACGCATCCTGTACGACCACTACAATACCCATAACGACTCTCCACGGGCGGTCGCCTTCAACAACGTAGTCACGGCCTGGCCGGAAATCATCCAGAAAATCGGTCAGCCACAAGCATGGCAATTGGCAATTGATTGAGAAAAAAACGAGCTATGTTCGGCCAACCTACTTACCATACTGCCCGGGACCGACTAGAACACGAGCGGCAGTGCTACCAACGTGATGTGGTATCCGCACTACCAGACGACAGTTGGGGCGTGTACGCTATCTGGAACGGCCCCTACGAATGCCTATACATCGGTATGTCCGCAAACGGGGAAAGTGTCAGAAATCGCCTATTGGCACACTTATCGTCCCAGGAAAAGTACAAGAACCGCAAGATGTACGATGCGTTACGCTTGAACCGTGACCACGTTGAATTTGCCGTTTGCCTGACCGACAGCCCTGAGTGGGCTACCGAACTGGAAAAGCAACTGATCAAGCACTACCAGCCGCCATGTAATCACCGCCTGAAGTAGACATAATTGCCTAAAAGCTGGTTCATGATACAACCCAAGGGATACGAGCTCCGATAGCGTGGTTGAGCAATGAGCACGAAGGTATAAGGGGCTGTGGCTCTAACGTCCTGCTCCTCTATGCCTCAGGAAGCTACCAAACTGCAGAGATGATCCAATACCGTGACACCAACGGCACACAACGGAGTGTTGCCTATCGTTGTTAGGTGCCTACCGGATGGTGCCCTTAGTTTCGGGTATACAGAGCGTGCTCCTGGATGTATTGGATTACGGCCGGCGGGACCAGATAACGGATCGGGTGACGGGTACGCAGGCGGTCTCGGACATTCATACCGGACACATCCAGGCCTGGCATGTCCAGTACCGTCACCCGTTGCTGGATGTGAGGAAACCGCTGTTCCAGGACTGACCAATCTACCTGAACTGTGGGCCGACTCAGAGCCACCAGATTGCAATGGTCTACAAGCCAGTCAGGCTGATACCAGCTCACCAAATCCTGCAGACTGTCCATGCCCATGAGAAAGTAAGTCTGGACCGACAACTGCAGTGGTGCATGAATACGTCGGATCAGTTCAACCGTATAACTGGGCACCTGATCATTTGCATCCAAGCGACTGACGGCAAATCGGGTATTGTCCTGGGTAGCAATATCCGCCATAGCCAGCCGATGCCGAATGGATGTGATGGGTTGGTCCGGCTTGTGTGGAGGCTGACCGGCAGGCACGAAGTAGACACGGTCCAGGGCCATATGCATAGCCGCTTCCTGGGCCAGGAGCAGATGGCCGATATGGATAGGATCAAAAGTGCCTCCGAAGACACCGATTCGGGGTGGCTCCAGGTCAGCGATGGCGGCGAGAGCCGCCGGTGACAGTGCGGGGCGTGCGGTTGACGTCCTGCATGATACCTGCATGACCTGATCGAGATAGACCTGCACATGGGAGGACAGCCTGGCTGGGCCACGATCGTCAGAAAGCATTGTCATAACCCCAGACCAGTTCAAAATCGGCAATCATGACCGTGTCGCCTTCCTCAATGCCTTGTTGCTGCAGGGCCTGCCGAATGCCCCAGGTTTCCAGCATATGCTGAAAGCGCAGCGCGCTCTCAAAATAATCCCAGTTGATCATCTTGACCCGTTTCTCAAGCGCCGGACAGTCAATGCGCCAGTAGCCCGGCTGGAGCCGCTGGATGGCAAAGGAGCGGTCTTCGGTGTGCGGCACAATTTCCGGCATCTCCGTAGTCACTGCATCCGGTATGACCGGTAGTTCTTGCAGCATGCGATCCACAGTGAAGATTAGATCCTGCACGTTTTCGCCCGTGACCGCGCTGATGGCGTGCCAGGGCAGGTTACGTTGTGCCATGGCTGCCGCTAAGGTGGCTTGATGGCGGTGCGCATCGGGCAAATCCAGTTTGTTGAGCACAATCAGCCGGGGCTTCTGGACCAGT
Source organism: Caldilineaceae bacterium (assembly GCA_965116185.1). Lineage (GTDB taxonomy): Bacteria > Chloroflexota > Anaerolineae > Caldilineales > Caldilineaceae > Bin34. The sequence goes on along the minus strand of OZ220492.1, from coordinate 2,724,115 downwards.
TCCGGACTGTAAAGTTGCAGTTCATTCTCAATGAGGGCCATTTCCTCCGGGAGATCGGACGTGGCCCCGTCCAGCAGGTGTACGAGCATGCGCGTACGCTCCACATGGCGCAGGAATTCTAGGCCCAGTCCTGTGCCGGTGTGGGCTCCTGCCACGAGACCGGGGACATCAACAAAGACCCGCTGACGATGCGCTACTTCCACGACGCCCAGGTTAGGGGTAATGGTGGTGAAAGGATAATCGGCAATCTCAGGCTTAGCTGCACTGATGCGACTGAGCAATGTGGACTTGCCGGCATTGGGTACGCCGATAATGCCCACTTCCGCCACTAGTTTTAGCTCCAGCTCCAGCCATCGTTCTTCCCCGGGTTCCCCTTTCTCGGCCAACCGCGGTACTTGATGGCGCGCATTGCGGAAGGCAGCGTTGCCACGCCCGCCGCGCCCCCCGCGCGCGATACAGGCAGACTGTGGAATGCGGGTCAACTCCGCGAGTAGAACCTGGCTCTCGGCATCCCGAATCAGGGTGCCGGGAGGCACCGCAATGGTGAGATCCTTCCCGTTGGCCCCCCGTTTCTCCGTACCGCCACCCCGGCCTCCTCTAGGGGCTTTGTAGTGTATATGGCGCCGGAAACGCTGGAGTGTGTTCATACCTGCTGCCACTGTCGCTACCACGTGTCCACCACGCCCACCGTTACCGCCGGCCGGTCCACCTTTGGCCTGGTTCTTCTCGCGTCGGAAGGCGACTATGCCGTCTCCACCGTCCCCAGCCTTGACAAAAATTTTGGCGCGATCAAAAAACATGATGATTCCTGCAATCCAACAGCGGAGACTTTGACGATCTGCCTGCTGATCTTACCGCATGGAAGGCAACAGGACAGACGGTCTTAAGGCATAAAGTGCTACGCACAGACATGTCGTGCCCCATCTAGGCCCGGGATGGCACTAGGCAGGTAGGTCTGAGATCAAGGAGCCTCCGGACGATCTTGTTCTGCACCCGCGGGCAGACAGGGGAAGCCGGGCTCCACAATCCAGCGGCAGGACGGATTCCTGATGCTATAATTGGCAAAGCTTGTTGCATATCGGGTAGAGATTTGAACAGCGGCCTAGATGACTGTTGACCCTAGGGCAAGCGAGCGTAGTGTTCTAGTTTTGCAGTGTGCCATCATAATTGTGATCCTGTAGGCTTTAGTAGGTTATGGCACGAACAAAGTACAGCACAACGAAACAGGGCTAAGGCACACGAACCAGGATTCAGGAAATGAGTGTTTGTAAACTGTAACATGGCCAGCTATTGATGTCAGCCTTGCTTGCTAACGCCAAGGCACTCGGAGCCAGGGCTGGATTTACCCTGGTGCTGTCGCTGGTAGTCGCGCTGATCGTAACGGTAGAGATCCCCGGTCTCACCCAATGGCAATGGGCTGAGGGTGATCGGGTGCCCCGTGCCGTGCGTGCACCCCGTGATGTATTCACACGTCAACCGGTGTCGATCTCGGATCGACAGGGACGACTTGAGGTCATACAGCAACGGCTGGGGCAAATTGAACAGGCCCGGCGGGCGGAGATCGCCTGGACGGATGTGCAAGGGCCCGGTTTTTCGGAAGCTCTCATTCCCCTCGTGCAGGCGCTGTCCCCCACGGACTGGGATCGGCTACGCACCGTGATCACGGATACCCTGACCCTAACGGATGAGCTGATCATTGCGGAAGGTAACCTGGAGCAGGCCCAGTTGTATGCCCTTATCCTCCTCCAGGAACGGCTTGATGAGCCCGCACTCGTACAGGTGGCCCAGATGCTGGTGCTGCCCTGGATCAGGCCTAATACGTTAACCAACGCCTATGCCGTTGGCGAGGAAATTGCGGGGCCCGACCTCCCTCTAACCCGCACGCAAATGGCGGCTCTGTCCCAGCTGGACCTAATTTTTCACACCTGGCTGTCGCGCCATTTTTTCTTTGTCTGGCCCCTGAGTCTGCTGTTGGTATCCCTGCTACAGTGGGTCGTGCCTCAATTCCGTCCGCATATCGGGGCCCACAAGCGGGAATGGGCGACATTACTGGGGCTCAGTGTGATCCTGTTACTAGCGGTCCGCCTCCTCATGCCGCAAGCCGCCTGGATGCAGTACATGCTTCCGGTGGCTGCGTTCAGCATGCTATTGCGCACTCTGGTCGGGTATCGGGTAGCCCTGGCGCTTATGCTGTCCCTGGCGCTCATGGTCGGGTTCATGTCCCAGCTGAACCTACATTTTTTGCTCTTCATGATCCTAGGTACCCTGATCGGGGTGGTGGCCTTACCCCAGGGCAATCGTATTCGGCATTTCGTCACCGCGGGCGCCTGGGTGGCGGGGATGAACCTTCTGTGGTTGATACCCATGGAGCTGAACGGACTGACCGGATACACCCCGTGGCACTGGGACCAGGAAATCCTGCTGGCTTTTGTAGGACTGGCCAATGGCTTTGTTTCTTCCAGTATTGCCCTGGCCGGAACCTATGCTTTGGGTGAATTGACGGGACGGATCACTAGCTTCAAACTATTGGAACTGGCGCGCCCGGATCACCCGCTCCTGGTCCTGCTCCATCGGATGGCTCCCGGTACATACCAGCATACGATGCGGGTTAGCGAGATGGCCGAACGGGCGGCCCAGGCCATAGGCGCTGATCCCCTGCTGGCACGGGTGGGCGCTTATTACCATGATATTGGCAAGATTCCCCAAGCCTATCTTTTCGCTGAGAATATGGCCGCCGAGACCAATCCGCATGCCGAATATACGCCTGTTCAGTCGGCCCGTATCATTATCGATCATGTGGCTAAAGGGGTGATGCTAGGACGGAAGTATGGATTACCTTCTTGGATCCTGGACTTCATTCAGGAACACCACGGTCGGCAGCTGGTAACGCCCTTCTACGCCGCGGCCCTCAAAGCATGTCCCGAAGGCCAGACACCCGACCCGACTGCGTTTCGCTACCCCGGGCCCCTACCGCGCTCCCGGGAAACGGCCTTGCTAATGCTAGCGGATTCTTGTGAAGCGGCATGTCGTGCGGCCCGGACCGATGATCCGGCCACGATGCGCCAAATTGTGGAAAAGCAGTTTGACTTGCGTGTACAGGACGGATCCTTGGCTCACAGTCCCCTATCGCTGGGAGACCTCAGGTGCATCATGGATGTGCTCACGGAAATGCTGGTTAGTACGATGCATCAGCGTATACCCTACCCGGATCTGAATGCTCTAACCCAGGCCCAGTTAACGCCCGTCAATACTGCTTCCAATTTGCCTGCACCCTCCCGGTTGCCCTCTTCCCTCTGAATGAGCCGGCACGAGGAGTGGTATCCGTGCCTATTGCATTGGTGGTTCAGCAGGAATTGGCCTTGCCGGTATCCCAAGCCCAGCTGCGTGCCGGCCTGACGGCGACCTTGCAAGCGGTAGGACGGATACAGGGTATGGAACCGGAGGGCCAACGCATCCTTACGGTACGAGTGACGGACGATGCGGAAATCCGTACGCTCAACCGGACCTTCCGTGGGATAGACGAAGCAACCGATGTATTGAGCTTTGGGGAAGCATCCTCCGTGCAGGAGGATGCTTTGGTCGTACCGGATGGCCTACCCGGCGTGTTGGGTGATCTGATCTTATCCCGCCCCTATATAGAACGAGTGGCCGCCCGTATGGGTACGGAGACAGCGGATGAATTCATGCTGTGCTTCGTGCACGGTCTGTTGCATCTACTCGGCTTTGATCATGCCACGGCGGCTATGACCGAATGCATGTTCACGCTCCAGGACCGCATTGTCAGAGACCTAGGTTTCCGGCCACAACGAACCTGGAAGGCAGGGCAGGGCCAGGCCGATGGGTAGATTTGGGCGTAGCCTGCGCCATGCATGCAGAGGCTTAGTGATGGCGGTCCGTACAGAGCGCAATCTGCAAATTGAACTGGTGATTGCGCTGGTGGTCGTACTAGCAGGCGTGTGGCTACGGCTGACGGTCTTGGAATGGATGGTGGTTTGTGTAGCGATGGGATTGGTGCTCGCGGCCGAACTGTGCAACAGTGCCTTGGAACATCTGGCCGATTTGTATACTCAAGAACCCGATGACAACGTGCGCCGGATCAAGGACATGGCCGCCGGTGCGGTACTGGTGGCGGCCGTGAGCAGTGGCGTAATCGGTCTCCTGCTGTTTGGCTCTCGCTTGGGAAACTGGTAGTAACTATGTGCGATCGGGGCAGGTTGGTCAGATATGTTGACGTAGGGTTGGACAACTGCTTTATAATATCGGCAACTGAAATACCACGATTGGCTGACTAGGAGTTCAGAGATGGCGACGATACACGGTAGCAACGGTACAGGAGCCGCGACCGGGACTTTCACCGTGAAAACCGGTTTGGCCCAGATGTTGAAAGGCGGCGTCATCATGGATGTGGTAACGCCTGAGCAAGCCCGCATTGCGGAAGAAGCGGGGGCCTGCGCGGTCATGGCGCTGGAACGTGTCCCGGCGGATATCCGTGTGGAAGGGGGCGTGTCCCGCATGAGTGACCCGCAGGTCATACGCTCCATTAAGGAAGCGGTCACGATTCCGGTCATGGCCAAGGCGCGCATCGGTCATTTTGTGGAGGCCCAGATCCTGGAGTCTCTGGGCATTGACTATATTGATGAAAGCGAAGTCCTCACCCCGGCGGACGAGAACAACCACATTGATAAGCACGGCTTCACGGTGCCTTTCGTGTGCGGTTGCCGCAATCTGGGCGAAGCCCTGCGTCGCATCGCAGAGGGCGCCGCTATGATTCGCACCAAGGGCGAAGCCGGTACCGGTAATGTAGTGGAGGCAGTGCGACACGCCCGCAGTGTCCTCGGTGACATACGGCGAGTCCAATCCATGAGTGCTGATGAACGCTATGCTTTTGCCCGCGATCTGCAAGCACCGGTAGAACTGGTGAATCAAGTAGCGGAACTGGGTCGGTTGCCTGTCGTCAACTTTGCGGCAGGGGGTGTAGCCACCCCGGCGGATGCCGCCCTCATGATGCAGCTAGGCTTGGATGGCGTGTTTGTGGGCTCCGGCATTTTCAAGAGCGGCAACCCGGCCAAACGGGCCCACGCGATCGTGCAGGCCGTCACACATTACACGGATGCGGCAGTGCTTGCTAGTGTGAGTGAGGACTTGGGGGAACCCATGGTCGGTATCAACCTGGACTCCTTGACGGAGCAGGAAAAGATGGCACATCGCGGTTGGTAGGAAAGCCCATTTCCATCACAATCGGGGTTCTCGCGCTGCAAGGTGCGTTCAAGGAACATATTCAGAAGCTACGCGCCTTGGGAATTGAGGCCGTTGAGGTACGGCGTCCTGAACAGTTTCAAGCCTTGCAGGGCTTGATCCTGCCCGGCGGTGAAAGCACAACGATGGGTTTGATTGCCCAGCGTTGGGGGCTTGTAGAGCCACTGCAGGCCTGGGTACACGCGGCCAGGCCCATATGGGGCACCTGTGCCGGCCTGATCCTGTTGTCCAATCAGGCTCTAGGCCAAAAACTGGACGGTCAGCCTCTGCTGGGTGGGTTGGATGTTCTCATCAACCGCAATTACTTTGGGAGTCAGAAGGACAGTTTTGAAACCTACCTGGAAGTTGCGGGGTGGGACGAGCCCGTTCATGCAATCTTTATCCGGGCGCCGGCCATTCTACAGGCTGCACCCCATGTAGACTGTCTGGCTACCCTCGCGACCCAGGATGACACCCGCGTGATCGTGGCCGTGCGGCAGGGGCCCATCTTGGGTACGGCCTTCCACCCGGAACTAGCCGCGGATTTACGCTGGCACGCCCTTTTCGTGGACATGGTGCGCGCCGGAGCCTCCTGAGCGTTACGGGCGGCTTCAGGGCAGACAGTGTGCGATTTCTCTCTGTACGGTTGTATGGTCTTCCCGCAGGCGCTGTTCCCGCAAGCACGCTAGGGCTGCGTCCGCCCCTGTCTTCATGAAAACTTGGCCCAGGGCCCAGGCTGCATGCTCCCGTGCCACCGGTGATGGATCCTTCAAGGCCAGGGACAGGGCCGGAATCGCGTCTGCTGCGCCCCAGTTACCCAGAGCTGTACATACATTGCGTAGCATGCCAGCGCGTCGCGGACGCTTGACCGGGGAACGGCGAAAGTGTGCGCGGAATGCCTCGTCTGCAATCCAGTACGGTGTGTGTGGGCGAAATCCCTCCAGCAAAGAGGGAGCCATCCAGTCCTGTCGGGCTTGCAGCTCCGATAGTCGTGGCGTACGGTTCGGTAGATCCCGATTCCAGGGACAGACTTCTTGGCATATATCGCAACCGAAGATGCGATTGTGAAATCGCGGACGCAGATCGCGTGGGACAGCCTGGCGTGATTCAATGGTCCAGTAGCTGATACACTTCCGGGCATCCAGCATATAAGGGCCGGTGAACGCATCCGTGGGACAGGCCTCCAGACAGCGGGTACAACGGCCACAGGTAGCGGCAGCTCGATCTGTGTCAGATAAGGACCAGCTACCTACCTTGGTCGCGTAGGGGATCCCGGCCAAGATTTCGTGGGGTGTATGTCCAGATCTTTCAATGCAAGTAGGCTCCGGGTCCGGCACTACCACTTCCGGGATACAGAGGACAGCGAGGAAGATCCAGCTGCCCTGCCGTGGATGGATGGCACAGCAGTTCTTACCTGTAAATGTCATGCCGGCGGCCATTGCCCAATCCCGCTCCACAATAGGACCGGTATCCACCCAGCCTTTCCCGCGCTGTGTGCGACCGCTCAGACGCCGGATGACACGATCCAGATTATGTAGTTGCGGTTTGATCAGATCGTGGTAATCCTGACCCCAGGCATAGCGTGCCAGGATGCCACGTGACGGATCCTGACGGATGGCCGGAGGCAGCTCCAGCTGGTGATAATTGACGCCCACAACGACTACGGCATTGACGGTCACCCCGTCGGTAGTAGCTAGATGTCGGGGATCAGCGCGCAAGTCCAGGTGACGTTCCAGGTAAGTCATGTCCCCGTGGCATTGTGCTGCTAGCCACGCACGGTAATAGTCCATGTGCACGGCACCGGTCCGTGGCGTAGTAACACGGCAGAGGTCAAAACCCAGATCGAAAGCTGCCTGGCGAATGCGCGCGGCAGACAACGGGACGTGTGACCTAGACATAAATCAGGGTATTTGAGAGACAGGAGCCATCCATACCGACGGGCCTATGTGGTTTTCCGTACCTTCATCATGGTACCGGTTATTCCTCCTGGCAGTGACAAACCCCGGCCCCGCCCTTGGGGACTCGTGATGTTGGACCTACTCGTCTGTTGGAGTCTGACCAGTCACCAGGGACACGAAAGGGTATCCGGATAGGCAGCTAGCCGGCGTGGGACTAGCGGCTCGTGGGAAGCAAGGTCCACCGTGTTTTACCGAGGCTGCATTTGCCTACTGTCCTGAGCAGAATGGACAGGTAGTAGTGAATGCGGCCTCGGCCCTGCGGGCCTGGATACGTTGCCTCGCGAGCGGCCGGTTCCTGCGGGACTGTGAATTCAGTTCCCATGAGCATTCTTCAACTCAGCGGCGCGCCGACGGTAATAGTCCCGGATGAGTTCGTTGGGAATAATAGGCATGTCTAACCGCTGTGCGATGTCCCAAGGTGTGTCGGTCTGATGCGTCAACTGCGACAGCTGGATGCCGGAGTATGGGCCGTATCGCGCAAACACTTGATCCATCAGACTCTGCTGCTCCCGACTGAGTTGCTCCGCATGCGGTGCTCCTCTTTCCGCGATAGGATTGCTGCGGTACGTACGGTACTGACGATACACACTACGTACCACCGGGCCATACCGCCACGCTTCCACGTTCTCCGAGATCAGGGGCTGGTCAAGTAAGCCCAACATCCAACCGTGACTGATGTAGACAAGCTTGAGGACTTGCATCGGGGTCAGTATCCGCTCAGCTGAGGCTGCCGCATACAAGAGCCGCTCAGAAACACAGCAGGCCACCACGGGCGGATAGATCCACTTCTGCTCCAAGAGATCCGGTTGTGCTTGGACAGTCATGCTATCAGTGCCTCCATGAACGAGCTTTTAAGAGGAACGATATCGTACAACCGTGGAGGTTCTGGTAAAGGGCCACAGGTTCATGAACTCCACGCTTGCTCCCTTTCTGATTTTGCTAGCATGATTCTACATAAACCTTGTGACATATACTGCCAAGCAGTATCATGACTTCCTCTATCTCGTAGGATATTCCCCCTTGGGAACCCAGTTCGGCCTGCATCCGGTGGGACGAATAATCTCAAGCCTACTGCTATAGGGAGTGACATACACTGAGGGCTAGGATAACCTCTACATGGTTTGGCGGTAGTCCCGTATGCCTGGCGTGGTGGGATAAGGGTATGGAACATCGTATATAACAGTATACTTATACTATAATTTCTTTAATCCCTAACCTTGTTTGGGTAGATTTTACAGAGCTTGACAGGGAGGAAAGGACGTGGCGACGCCGGCCTTGACAGAACATATCCTGCAATACATGGCAATGCCCCCAGCACATGAGCGGATCTTCCGCCGCCATGAATTGGCACACCTAGGGGATGTCGCAGCGGTGGATCAGGCCCTGGCACAGCTCAAGCAGGAGCACAAGGTAGGATCACCAGCTCGGGACATCTGGTTTCCGCTGCACGCATGGCAGGATGGGCATGGTCTTGTCCAGTACATGCCACCGGCCTACCTCAAATACCTTGCTCAGTCACTGCTGCGTCGTGATGGCGTGCCGCTGACCGAAAGCGTGGCGGAAAGGGATTACCGACTTTCCTGGGAGACGAACCAAGCCGCAGGCATGTGGGGCGTTCCCACATTCGCGGAAGTTGGAGTCGCGACCCCTGTAGCCTTACGGTTGCGGTGGGGCAAGGCGGAAATCAGAACTGAGTACCAAGGCCAGATTATGACATCCCGCGATCCGACTCCTTTGAGTACGGCCTTTGCCGTCCTTGACGCCGAGGGTTTCGTACAGGAAGCGGAACGTATCGGTGTCGATCCAGTGCGTCTGGAGCAAGATCTCTACGTGAACCGTGCCATTCGCTTGCTAGCACAAATGGAGCCACCGCATGGTGCGTTTGTTTTTGAGGGCGGCACAGCCCTGACCAAGGCCTGGCGTCTCCTGCACCGTTTTTCCGAGGATATTGATTGCCGTCTTGTGTTGCCTGATCCCGCCTCTGCGTATACACCTGCGATCAAGCAGGATGTCCATACGTACGCTATTGATTATCTGACCCGGCACTTCCTACCTACCTTGCCTCAGGGCCGTTTTTTCCTACGTGGCTCAAAGTTCCGCCCTCGGGCTTCGGTGCTGACAGTGATTTTCAACTACAAATCAATATTCGATCAGCAATCCACGGTCAGGACGGGTGTCAAACTGGAGATTGCTTTCATCAACGACGATATTCCCATCGTGGAGCACGCGGTCTACAACAATCCCTCGCCTCTGAATGTGCAAGAAGAAGTCATCGCCACACTGCCCTGCGTTGAACCCTGGGTAATTCTGGCCGGCAAAGTGGCAGCTTTGATGACTAGGATTCCGCAGTGGGAAGGCGTAGAAACCAAACTGCGTTCCGCTGACTTCATTCGCCACCTGCTTGATCTCTATCTCTGCGATATTGTGTACCTGTCCACTGATACGGTACGTCAGATGCGTACCTTGTTGCCGCCGAATGAGAGGCTGTGGCAGGACGATTTGACCCGGACCTGTCATCTGCTACGCTCAGATCCGTTCTATCGGCATGCGTATTTGGACTATATTGGCCGCATGTTTGTGCGCAGTGCAGTGACGGATCGCACCTATGAAGGGGCCGTTGACAATTTTGCTGCATTGAGCCAACGCCTGCTGGATCCCGACGGTACGGATCCCAGCCGGCAGTTCAGACGCGGACCGTGATGCGGGGAAATCGCATAGCGTATGCCTGCCGCCTGCTTCCGTAGCGGTCCGACACCGGGTGTATAAGGCGAGACGATGAACCCGCTCTTCATGCCTACCCACTGTACAATGGAAAAAAGGAACCGCATATCCACCTAAGCTCACTGGATATGCACTTCCTTATTAAACAAGAGGGTATGGGGGGCGATGAACTCCCCCTACTATACATACGTTGCTTCCCTCTCGCCCCGGCAAACTAGGCCATGAGGTCCTATCCATGTCTTCATCCGCATCACGCAATTCCCCTACCTTGGCCATTGACGGTGGCGAACCCGCGGTCAAAAGGAACCTGAACCTGTACAAGGGAGCCGGGTTGATCGGTGAGGAAGAGAAACAGGCCGTGCTGGAAGTGCTGGATGCCCAGTCCCTGTTCCGGTATTATGGCCCTAATCATTTGGCTAAGGTAGATGCTTTTGAAACGGCCTTGGCCGCCTATCTCGGTACGACATATGCCATTGGGGCTGCCAATGGCACGTCCGCCCTACGCCTGGGACTTGCAGCCCTCGGCATTGGTCCCGGCGATGAGGTGATCGTGCCGGCGGCTACCTTTATTGCATCCGTGGGAGCCATCATCACGTCACGGGCCCGTCCCGTCTTTGCCGAGGTGGATGAGAACATGCTGCTGGACCCCGCGGATTTGGCACGCTGTCTCACACCCCTGACCAAGGCGATCATGCCTGTGCATCTAGGCGGCAAATGCGCCGATATGGAAGCCATATGTGCGTTTGCCCAGGAACGAGGGCTGTATGTGATTGAGGATGCAGCCCAAGCCTGTGGTAGCGTGCACCAAGGCCGACCGGTGGGTACACTGGGTGATGTAGGCTGCTTCTCGTTCCAGCTAGAGAAAAATATCACTAGCGGCGAAGGTGGTGCCATGGTGACGAACCATGCGGAGTGGTATCGGCGGGCCACCATTTATTCTGATCAGGGGGGACAGTTTTGGACCGCGCACGCCGGGGTGCGGGATCACTTCGGGACGGAGCCCATTGTGGGCGAAAATCTGCGTATGAATGAGATTGCCGGTGCCATTCTAGGCTCTCAGTTGCAAAAACTGCCGGCCATCCTGGAACGGATTGAGGGCAATACCGGTGTATTGCGCGCCGGCCTAGAGGAACTCCCGACAGCTTCCCTGGAACGACGTATTCCCGGTCGGGACGAACACTCCCTCTGGATCATCGCCTATGAACAGGATGAAGCAGCGGCAGCCCAGCGGATCGCTGCCTTGCAGGCCGAGGGTGTACCCGCAGGCAAGATCTATGGCGGTCATCCGGTATATGCTGCGCCTCAGGTACTGAACCAGTGGACCGCTACCCGCGGCTGTCCGTTTGACTGTCCCACCTATTTCCCCGAACCCGTTACGTATCACATGGGTATGTGCCCGCGCTCAGAAGCTTTGATGGCTCGCTCTGTAGTCATCGATTCGGGACCCTTGCTATCGGAAGAGGATCTGGAGGCACTGTTACAAGGAATGCAGAAAGTTTTCCAGGGACAGAACCTGACGTAAAAGCCCTGAGCCGTACAGCAGGACAGGGACAGGACGCATAGGCAGATACCGATCCCGGTAAAGGCGTGTTCCCAATGCTCGTTGCTGCCATGGGACACCGCAGCGCACGCCGGCTACGAGGATATGGTCTGGGGTTCCCACGCGATACGCGTATTGTTTGACTCCGGTTGTCCCCGCGTGGCAACCGTCCCGTCCGGTATCGGTGTGATGAAGTCCGCACCCGTTTCTATGTTACAATCCCGTCTTTATGACCGTCTGGAGATCGTTTGGTGATCCGGCCCGATCCCCCCTGTTGATCTTGCTTTTGCCCTTGCACTTTCCGTCCTGCTAACTATGATGCAAACCGCTCTGAATGCCCTCAAGGAACGCCTGACTACGGTGACCGCCCTGCGGCACGCGACCAGTATCATGCATTACGACCAGGAAGCTTTCATGCCGTCCGGGTCGGCTATGGCCCGGGCTCAGCAACTGGCCGGTGTATCCCAGGTAGCTCACGATTTATTCGTGGCCGATGAAATGGGGACATGGCTGGAAGAGCTACAACCTCTGGTCAGCGATGCCGGCGCAAATGAGGACGACGCGACCCTGATCCGGATCACGACCCGGGATTATCACCTGGAACGCAACCTGCCGGCGGAGTATGTGGCGCGCTCTACGGAGACATTCGCGCTGGCCGGTGATCATTGGCGTCAGGCGCGGGCCCGGTCGGACTATGCGCTCTTTCTGCCCTGGCTGCAGAAATGTGTTGATCTAGCCCACGAGTACGCAGAGTATCAGGGCTATACGGACCATATCTACGATCCGCTGCTGGACCGCTTTGAACCCGGCATGAAGACACACGAAGTGGAAGCCATTTTCACGCCCCTGCGCGAAGAGGTGGCCCGTATGGTGCAGGCGGTTACGGAATCCGGCGTGGAAATTGATACTTCCTGCTTGCAAGGTCATTTCGATCCGGCTACGCAGCGCCATCTGGGCCGCGTGTTGGTAGCGGCGTTCGGCTTTGATTTTGAGCGCGGACGGATGGATGACGTGACGCATCCGTTCTGCACGAGTTTCAGCCGTGACGACGTGCGTATTACTACGCGGGTCCACGCGGACGATCTCGGCATGTGCCTCTTCAGCATGCTCCATGAATGCGGACATGGTCTTTACGATCAGAATATTCACCCGCGTTATGACCGGACGCCGGTATCCGAGGGCACGTCCCTGGGTATTCATGAAAGTCAGTCCCGCATGTGGGAAAACCTTGTCGGCCGCAGCCGGTCCTTCTGGCAATGGGCCTACCCGATCCTGTGCGCCCATTTCCCGGTGTTTAACACGGTGCCCTTAGAGGATTTTTACCGGGCCATCAATGTGGTGCAACCCAGCCTGATCCGCATTGAAGCGGACGAAGTCACGTACAACCTACACATCATGTTGCGTTTTGAACTTGAGAAAGCCATGATGGAAGGTAAGGTGGATCTGGTCTCATTGCCCCAGGAATGGAATGACCGGATGGAAAGCTATCTCGGCATCACGCCGGACAATGACGCTAATGGCGTGTTGCAAGACGTGCACTGGAGTTCCGGCTATCTGGGGTATTTCCCCACCTACAGCCTGGGCAATATCATTTCCGTGCAGCTGTTTGAAGCGGCACGCCAGCACCATCCACAGTTGGAAGAGCAGTTCGCCCGTGGTGAGTTTAGTACCCTGCTGGACTGGATGCGCACGCACATCCACCAGCACGGGCGCCGGTATGAACCTCAGGCCCTGCTGAAACTGAATCTAGGAACCGGGATTGATACGGCACCCTACATCGGGTACCTGCAGGGCAAATTGCAGGACGTATACGGTGTGCAGGTCTGAGCTAGGTTGTGGATAGCTTAGTACCGCGGCCTGATGGGTTCGGTGTTAGACGGGTGGTGAGGGACCTGCAGCCCTCCCGGCGTAGTAGTCACATGCCGGTATCCGTACGGTGCCTCTGGCATCCCCGTGTCACGTGCGGACAGGCAACCAGGTCACACCTTGTTATGGCGGGTGGGCCGGTCATATGAAGGACGGTCCAGTCACCTGGCTGCGCAGCATGCGTCAGGGCATCCAACTCCCATACCTGGGTGCGGTGGCTTTCGGTCACTGTTTCATTGATATCCTGAACTCCGCTGTCGCCATCATCCTGACGGCCCTAGTCGGGCGTTTTGAGTTGTCCAACACCCAGTTAGCCTGGGGCATCACCACCTATTTTGTGGCGGCATCCCTGCCTATGCCGCTGTTTGGCGTCCTGGCTGATCGCTGGAATGGGCGCTGGCTCAGTCAGTTAGGCGTACTCTGGTTGCTCTGTATTTTCTTTTTCATTCCCTTTGCCCCTTCCTATCCGGTGCTAATGGTCATGCTGACCGTAGGGGCCCTGGGGAGCGCGGCCTTTCATGCCTCAGGGACTCGGACAGCCTCCCTATCCGGCGGCCACACCCATACCGGTATTTCTACGGCCGTATTCTTTTTTCTGGGCCAGATTGGTCTGTCAACGGGGCCCGTCATCGCCGGCATTACGATCAAGTACCTAGGCGTCTCCGGGGTGTCGTATATGGCGCTGGCCGTATTGCCCATAACCGTGATCATGCAGTGGGTACTGCATCGTCCTATGGGTGTGCCGCTACCGGCTAAGCACGGCACTCGGACTGTGAACCCGGCCCGGGCGGTCATGGTCATTGCGCCGCTGGTATTTGTACTGTATGTGGTCATGCGTTCGGCTACGCTGCAGAACTACATGAGTCTCTTGCCCAAGTATTTCGCCGATCTGGGCCATGATTCGGCCGTTTACGGTACCCGAGCCGGTGCTCTGGTCCTGGGTGGATCGCTGGGTACCCTAACCGGGGGTTTTCTGGATGCCCATGTGCCGCGGCGCCGGATCATGATATTCTCCCTCTGGCTCAGTGTGCCTTTCCTTTTCTTCACGCTGAATCAGGATAGCTGGCTGTATTACCTGAGCGCCGTACTCGCCGGCTTCATTGCCAATACCTCGCATACGGTGATCATTGTGCAGGCCCAGGCCATGCTGCCCAAACGGGAAGGCCTGGCCAGTGGCCTGGTCCTGGGTGTCATGTTTGCGAGTGGAGCCCTTATGACCGGGGTAGCCGGTTTCTTTGCGGATCTCTGGTCCCTCCCCGGTGTGATGTACGCCCTAGCTTTCCTACCCTTTCTTTCCGGAGCGCTGCTGCTGTTGCCAGGCCGCCATGCGGCACAACCGGTCCCTTTGCCCCAGGTCCCGGAACCGGTCCGCTGATCCGATCTGTCCTTTTTGTCAATTTTGGCAGTCTATATTGACAAAAAGGCGAAAGCTCTGTTATAGTGGTGTTGCTGGAATCGGTTCATGGCAAGGATGTTGCCAGGTTCAGAAGGGTATGATTACCTCCCACAAGCAAGGTGTGCAGTCCACGGCGTGGCGCATTGTCGAGTATCTACAGACACACGGCACCGCGACCCATAAGCAGCTGGAGGAATACTTAGGGCTGACCCGGACTGCGGTCCGGGAACAGGTCGCCACCCTGGAAAGTGGGGGCTATGTCGATCGGCGCACGGTCCATGCCGGCCGGGGACGTCCCCATCATGAGTACTCCAACACGGACAAGGCGCGCGACCTATTCGCCTGCCATTGCGGATCACTGGCCGTTACCATGCTCGCCGAGATGGGACAGATGCTGGATGATCACACCCTGCGTAGTTTGATGGATCGGGTGGCACACAAGGTAGCCGCGGATTATGCGACGCAGATGACGGCGCAGGACGTGCCGGGCCGGGTGCATGAGTTGGCTCGCCTGATGCAGCAGCAGGGCATTCTCAGCCAAGTGCATGTGGGCGACGATCCCACCTCCGTAGAGCTGGAGCTTTTCAACTGCCCCTATCATGAATTGGCGCAGGAAAACCTACGGATATGTGACATGGACCGTACTATGATTGCCCAGACTGTAGGGGCGCCCGTCACACTGGTGGACTGCATCATGGAAGAGGCTAGTAGTTGTACATTTGGTTTTGAGACTATCGCACAGGGTACGAAGGAGTAATGAATGGGTAGTGTATTGGAAATTCGCGATTTGCATGCCCGCGTTGAGGATCAGGAAATCCTAAAAGGCGTCTCGCTGACTCTGCGATCCGGCGAGATCCACGCCATGATGGGCAAGAACGGTTCAGGCAAATCAACACTGGCCTACGTCATTGCGGGCCATCCGCATTACGAGGTGACCCAGGGCGACATTCTGTTGGATGGGGCAAGTATTCTGGAGATGGAAGCCGATGAGCGGTGCCAGGCCGGCCTGTTCCTGGCTTTCCAGTATCCGGTATCCGTACCCGGTGTCAGCGTAGCCAACTTCCTCCGGACAGCCGTGTCCAACGTGCGCGGCTACACGCCCGCAGCCCAAGCGCAGAACGGGCAGACCGGGGTTATCGGTAGTCACTTGATGCCCATGCGCAAGTTCCGCCGGGAACTCACAACCAAGATGAAGGAATTCCAGGTGGATGCTAGTTTTGCCCGCCGGTATCTCAACGAAGGTTTTTCCGGTGGGGAAAAGAAGCGCACCGAAGTGTTGCAGATGGCGATGCTGGAACCCAAATTTGCCATTCTGGACGAGTCGGATTCCGGTCTGGACATTGATGCCTTGCAGGTAGTAGCCGATGGCATCAACAAGCTGGCAACGGATGAGCGCGGCTTTCTGCTGATCACGCATTATCAGCGGATCCTGAACTTTGTGAAGCCGGACTATGTCAGCATTTTTCATGGCGGCCGGATTGTGACCACGGAAGGGCCGGAACTGGCCTTGGAACTGGAAGCGAAAGGATACACTTGGGTTGAAGAGCAGTACGGTTCTACGGCCGCTACGGCCTAAGGCTGCTGCGCCAACCCGCTAACTAACAAGGAGCGTCACATGGCGACCACTGCAGATCAGCAACAGCTGATGGGAATTAAGGAAAACTACGAGTTTGGTTTTCATAACGAAGACCAAAGCGTATTCCGCACCGAGAAGGGAATCAACCACGACATCGTAGAGCAGATCTCGGCCATCAAGCAGGAACCGGAATGGATGCGCCGGTTCCGGCATGAGGCATTGGACATTTTCCTGGCTAAGGGCATGCCCAACTGGGGCGCTGATCTTACCGGCATTGATTTCGATGACATCTACTATTACAAGCGTCCCACCGATGCCCAGGGCAAGAGCTGGGACGAAGTGCCTGACGATATCAAGACTACGTTCGATCGCCTGGGCATCCCGGAAGCGGAACGCAAATTCCTGGCCGGTGTAGGGGCCCAGTACGACTCGGAGGTCATCTATCACAGCCTCCAGGCCGAATGGGAGAAGCACGGTGTTATTTTCCTGGATATGGACAGTGGCCTGCGGGAACATGAGGATCTAGTGCGCGAATACTTCGCCACCCTCATCCCGGCGGCCGACAACAAGTTCGCCGCCCTGAACAGCGCAGTCTGGAGTGGTGGCAGCTTTGTCTACGTACCGGCCGGCGTGCAATTGGACATCCCCCTCCAAGCCTATTTCCGCATCAATGCCGAAAACATGGGACAGTTTGAGCGTACCCTCATCATCGTGGAGGAAGGCGCCAATGTCCATTACGTAGAAGGCTGCACCGCTCCGATCTATTCATCCAACAGTTTGCACAGCGCTGTGGTGGAAATCTTCGTCAAGGAGAAGGGACGTTGCCGCTACACTACCATCCAGAATTGGAGCACCGATGTCTACAACCTGGTGACCAAGCGCGCTCTGGCTGAGAGCGGTGCCACCATGGAGTGGATTGACGGCAATCTGGGCAGTAAGGTCACCATGAAGTATCCGGCCGTCTATATGATGGGGCCCAAGGCCCATGGTGAGATTCTGTCCATCGCCTTTGCCGGGGAAGGACAGCATCAGGATGCCGGGGCCAAGGTCGTGCACGCCGCGCCGAACACGTCTTCCAAGATCGTCTCCAAGTCGATCAGCAAGGATGGGGGGCGCGCCAGTTATCGGGGCCTGCTTAAGGTAGCCAAGGGGGCCAATCACAGCAGCAGTAATGTCGTCTGCGATGCCCTCCTACTAGACGAGACCAGCCGGTCCGACACCTATCCCTACATTGAAATTGAGGAAGACGACGTCAAGGTGGGACACGAGGCATCGGTCAGCCGCATCGGGGAGGAGCAGATGTTCTACCTGATGAGTCGTGGCATTAGCGAAGATGAGGCCGCCGCCATGATCGTGGGCGGCTTCATTGAACCTCTGGTCAAGGAATTGCCTATGGAATATGCAGTGGAGATGAATCGACTGATTCAACTGCAGATGGAAGGTAGCATTGGGTAGGACGGGCGATCCAGCCCCAGCGTGAGGGAGATCTTAGAACCAGGTATGCAGGAAACAGTTATGACAGCCGCCCCTGAACTCACGGGGGCGGATCTGTCCTTGGAAACAATACGCAGGTTGTCGGCGGCCCGTAATGAGCCGGACTGGATGTGCGCCTTCCGGGAAAACGCATGGATGACCTATCAAGGTATGGATTGGCCTACGCCGACGGATGAGGATTGGCGGCGCACGCGGCTGACAGGGCTCAAGCTAGCCAACTTCACCCTGACCGTGCCCCAGCACCAGCCTATCACGCAGGCCGAACTGTCCCCGGCTCTGACCCGGGCCCATCAGGAGATGGAGAGTGCGGCCACCGCCATTTATGAAAATGGCAATCTGCTTTTTGCGGAAGGGCGACGGGCCTTGCAGGCGCAGGGCGTGATCGTGCAGGAACTATCGTCCGCGGTACGGGAACATCCGGCATTAGTGCAGGAACACTTTATGACGCGCGTGGTACCCGTGGAGCGCACCGTTTTTACGGCGCTGCACGGAGCCCTGTGGGATTCCGGTACGCTGATTTATGTACCGCGTAACACGGAGGTGACGCTGCCCCTCCATATCGTATCCCATCAGACAGCGGGCACCGCGGCTTTTCACCATACTCTGATCGTGGTAGAAGAAAATGCTACCGTCACCGTGGTGGACGATCTACTCGGTGGTCGTGACGGCTTGCAGAATGCGGTGGTGGAGATTGTACAGCAAGCCAATTCCCGGGTGCGGTACATGAACCTGCAGGATCTGGATCTGAGCGCCTGGAATTTACTATACGGCCGGGCCGAACTGCAGCGCGACGCAGACTTGCGTTGGATTCAGGTCAGTTGGGGCAGCCGTCTGACAAAGGCCTATCTGGATCTGGACATGCGGGAACCGGGCGTGCACGCGGAACTCCTCGGCATCTATTTCCCGACCCAGCGCCAGCATATTGACCATCAGACCCTCCAGTATCACCGCGCACCACACTGCTTCAGTGATCTACTCTTCAATGGTGCTCTCAAGGACCAGGCCCGCAGTGTGTACATGGGTAGCATCCGCGTGGATCCGCAAGCCCAGAACACGGATGCATTCCAGCGCAACGGTAACTTGCTTCTGGACGGTACCACCCGGGCAGACAGCATTCCGGGACTGGAAATCAAGGCCAATGAGGTGCGGTGTACCCATGCTGCAACAGCGTCCCAGGTGGAGGAAGAGTATGTCTTCTACCTCATGGCCCGGGGACTATCCCGGCCCCAGGCGGAACGGATGATTGTCCAGGGCTTTTTCCAGGCGGTTCTGGAACGCGTACCGGTTGCCAGCGTCGTGCATAAGCTGGAACAGGTCATTGAACGTAAAATTGGTGGCTAAGGACAAGCAGCCCATGGCAAACAATACACCTACCTATCACGATTGGCAGGACCGGCAGGAGGGAAGTGTAAACTGGACGGCGGTACGGGGCCAGTTTCCCATCCTGGAACGTGAGGTACGGCCGCAGACCCCTCTCGTGTATCTAGACAATGCGGCCAGCAGTCAGAGACCCCTTTCCGTGCTCAACGCCATGGAAAAGTATTACCGGACTACCCATGCCAATGTACATCGTGGCGTCCATACACTGAGTGAAGAGGCTACCACCCTGTATGAAGATGCGCGGACCAAAGTCGCACAGCTAATCAATGCGCCCCATCCCCGGGAGTGCGTGTATGTGCGCAACACTACGGAAGGGCTCAACTTGGTAGCGGCTTCCTGGGGCCGGGCCAACCTCGGTCCCGGCGACCAAGTGATTTCCACGGTTATGGAGCACCACAGCAATATCGTGCCGTGGCAGATTCTGCGTGATGAGCTGGGCTTCACCCTGGATTTCGTACCCGTGACCCCCGAGGGCTTACTGGATCTGGATGTCCTGCAGACCCTCTTAAGCGAACGCACCCGTTTGGTGACCTTCACCCATGTGAGCAACGTGCTGGGCACCGTGAACCCGGTCAAGGAGATTACGCGAGCCGCTCATGCGGTCGGGGCCAAAGTGATGGTGGATGGCGCACAGAGTGTTCCCCACATGTCGGTTGATGTACAGGATTTGGACGTGGATTTCTATGTCTTCAGTGGTCACAAGATGTGTGGTCCCACCGGGATTGGAATTCTGTGGGCACGACGTGAATTACTCCAAGCCATGCCGCCCTATATGGGGGGCGGCGAGATGATTCGGGAAGTGACCCTGGAACGCAGTCGCTGGAACGAATTGCCTTACAAATTTGAGGCCGGTACACCGGCCATTGCCGAGGCAATTGGCCTTGGCGCCGCTGCGGCTTTCCTGATGGATTTGGGGCTGGCTAACATTGAAGCCCATAGCGCCTATCTGACCGGATACACCTACGCCCAGCTCGTGGAAGTGGACGGTCTACATATTCTCGGCCCGGGACCGGACCAGCGTATGGGGCTGGTCGCATTCGACCTGGATGGGGTGCATCCCCACGATCTAGCCGCCATTCTGGATCAAGGGGCCGTGGCGATCCGGGCGGGCCACCATTGTGCTCAGCCGTTGCATCAGCACTACGACCTGATTGCCAGTTCAAGGGCGAGTGTGTATCTATACAACACGACGGACGATATCGACAGTCTCATGCAGGGCATTGAACAAGCCCACAAGATTTTTTGATACAGCAATGAGGAGCAGTTATGGATCAGCTGTATCGTGAAGCCATCATTGATCACTATAAATACCCCCGGCACAAGGGGCACTTGACAGATCCGGATTTCCAGGCTCACGATCACAACCCCTTCTGTGGCGATGAACTCACCATTGAGCTGAAAACGGATGCGGAAGGTATCATCCGGGAGGTGGCTTTTGATGGCAGGGGCTGCGCGATTAGCCAGGCCTCGGCTTCTATGCTGATGGAGGAAATCCTGCATGAGCACATTGATGAAGTAAAGACCTGGACCCGTGATGACATCCTGGACATGCTAGGGATTGAGATTGGACCGGTACGCATGAAATGTGCACTGCTTTCCCTTAAGGTTCTCAAGATGGGCGCATACGGACTTGACGACATTGACTATGACTGAACTGTAGGGCAAACATGCTATGACGGATTTCGTGAAAATCGCCACGCTGGACGAATTGCCTGCGGGTGGACGCAAACGTGTGGAACTGGGCATGTACCAAATCCTGCTCTTCAATATTGAAGGTACCATCTATGCCCTGGAAGATATGTGCACACACGATGGTGGGCCCTTAGGCGAGAGCGAACTGATCAATGGCTGTGAAGTGCAGTGTCCACGGCACGGAGCGCGTTTTGATGTGCGGACCGGAGCAGCGTTGTGCATGCCGGCCTTTCAGCCGACAATGACGTTCAAGACGCGTATCACAGGGCAGGACGTATGGATCGAGGCCCCGGAATGATAAGGTTAGGAGAGTGAACCATGCCGACCAGCGATGACATTCTACAGGTGTTGCAGGAAAAGGTGGTGGACCCGGAACTCATGATGAATATCGTGGATCTGGGCCTGATTTATGAAGTTGAAGTCTCCGATGAGGCCGTGGCTGATGTGACGATGACACTTACGAGTCCCGGGTGCCCGGTCGGACCACAGATCATTAAGGAAGTACAGGAATCCGCTGCGACGGCATATCCGGAACTACAACGAGTGAACGTGCACCTGGTCTGGACACCGTTCTGGAATCCCGACATGATGTCGGACGAGGCCAAGGACGAATTGGGCATTTACTGATTCGGAGCCGGGGCGCACCAATCCATCTGCGTCGCGGAAATCCAGGTTCCCACTGAAGGCGAAAAAACACCCACTAGGGTGCACAGGAAGCGCTCGTGGTTCCTGTCTGTATTGGCGGATTTAGGGGACCATCCACTACTGCGGGCGACTGCTCCTCTGGCTTCGTGCCTCCCTAGATAGACTGAAGGCGGTGGTGGTCCGTCACCAAATACCCCTGCTTGGTGCCCACTGAGCTTGTAGGGTTTGAAGTGTTGATCCCTAGCCCGACAGGTTGTGAATACTAAGCTATAGGGAACAATCCCCGTATCCTTCCGGCCGGGTGGCCGGATACGCGGTTTTCATATAGAGGCGATCCCTCTCAATTTCCGCATGGACCGTGGTCTGTGGCCCGAGTCCTCCTCCTTCATGGTACGATAGGCATATTCCTGCCGGTGTTGTCTCTGATGTGTCCATTTCCCATGGACCTTCTTACCCCATCCTCTACATGTGGCAGCAGTCTCACCGGCTATACGGGTGATTCACGGGGCTCTTGGCCCCTGCAGAAAGACCCCATTTGTCCTGCAACAAGCGTACTACGATGCACATTACCCGGCGTTTCGCGCAGACCATCGATCGCATCTCCAATTTTGCGGGGGAAATGGCCCTCTATCTGGTCCTGATCACCGTTGTAATCGGTGTCTACAATGTGGCCGCACGCTTTCTGGGACGGTATTTGGGCATACAGCTGTCCTCCAACCGCTTCATTGAAATGCAGTGGTATCTCTTCTCCCTGGTTTTCTTCCTGGGCTTCGCGTACATCATGCAACACGGCATTAATGTCCGTGTCGACTTTATCTATGCCAAATGGACACGGAAACGGCGGGCCCGCATGGATTTCTGGCTGAATTTCGCCATGATTCTGCCCTTCTGTCTTATTGGTGTCATCGTCAGCTGGGCACCACTGTTGACCAGCTGGGGGCTGTCGGCCACGGGCCGCTGGTGTTTCGATCCGGAAGGGACCCTACCCCTGGTCCGGTATGTGATGTACTTTGTGGACTTTGTGGATCTGCGCGGCCTCTACTGTGGGGAAGTGTCCCCGGACCCGGATGGCCTGAACCGGGCCCCTATCAAATCGTTCATCCTGCTGGCATTCTCATTGCTGGCTCTGCAGGTACTAGCGGAACAGAGCAAGCTGTGGCGGGTACTACGAACGGAAGAGGATATCTCCGCCACGGAACTGCAGGAAGCCGAATCGCCGTTACGTTTGGAATAACGTGAGTAGGCACCCAGGATTTATACAAGGGAGGGGGAAAGAAGTATGGGCTTTGAGTGGCTAGCCCTCGTTATGTTTGCCGTCTTTTTCGTGCTGATCATCTTCGGCTATCCGGTGGCGTACTCTTTCGCCGGTACGGCCTTCCTGTTTCTGGTCATTGGTCTGGCCGTGGGCGTTTTTGATCTGAGATGGTTACGGTTGCTACCCAACCGCTGGTTTGGCACGATGTCCGACTTCACCCTACTGGCCATCATATTCTTTGTGTTCATGGGCGCCGTGTTTGAGAAATCGGGCCTGGCCGAATTGCTGTTGGAAACCGTGGGCCAACTACTGGGGCCCATACCCGGGGGGCTAGCCCTGGCCGTGGTCATAGTCGGTACGCTACTGGCAGCGGCGACCGGTGTCGTGGCCGCCACCGTAATTGTGATGGGTCTGCTGTCCCTGCCCATCATGCTACGGTACGGGTACAACCATCAACTCGCTACAGGCATCATTACCTCATCCGGGACTATGGCCCAGCTGCTGCCCCCCAGTCTGGTGCTGGTCGTGCTCAGTGATCAGATTGGTGTCGGCGTGGGCGATTTGTTCTTAGGGGCTCTGATTCCCGGCCTGATTCTGGCGGGGCTCTATGCCCTGTACGTGCTCGTCATTGCCTTCCTCAAACCTGAACTGGCCCCGCCGCTCCCCCCGGAGGCCCGGACCCTGCAGGGCATGGCCTTGCTACGTCGGACGCTGGTGGCGGTTGTCCCGCCCCTAGCGCTGATTTTCGCGGTGCTAGGCAGCATTTTCTTTGGTTTGGCCACCCCGACCGAGGCCGGGGCGGTGGGTGCCTTCGGGGCCTGCCTGCTCTCACTCGCTAATCGCACATTAAACTGGCAGGTGCTTAAACAGGCGGCCCGTTCTACCGCCAATATCACCGCGCTGGTGATCATGATTCTGTTTTGTTCTACCTTCTTTGGGCTGGTGTTTGACCGCCTGGGCGGCCAGAATTTGGTCCAGGGTATCCTGACGAACCTACCGGGTGGCTTCTGGGGATTCATTATTGTGGCCAACATCGCCATCTTCCTGCTGGGCATCAATCTGGAGTTCATTGAAATCAGCTTCATTGCCATGCCCTTGTTCGTACCCGCGGCGCAGGCTTTGGGCGTGGACCTAGTCTGGTTCGGGGTCATGATGGCCATCAATCTGAACATGGCCTTCATTTCGCCGCCCGTAGGCTTTTCCCTCTTCTATCTCCAGACCGTGGCGCCCAAGGAAGTAAAAGTCGTTGACATCCACAAGGGCGCCTTGCCGTTCATGGTGCTCCAGGGCATCGCGCTGATCATTGTGATTGCCTTCCCCCAGACGGTCCAGTGGCTAGTGCAAACCATG
Organism: Caldilineaceae bacterium; assembly: GCA_965116185.1. Lineage (GTDB taxonomy): Bacteria > Chloroflexota > Anaerolineae > Caldilineales > Caldilineaceae > Bin34. Next base: position 2,700,007 of record OZ220492.1, on the reverse strand, counting down.
GCCTGAAAGACCTGTACGGACTAGTCCGTACAGGTCTTGGGTTGAGAACGGCATACCCCGCTTGGATCCGGATTGTGCCGCCCCGATCCAAGCGGCAGGTAGGGTTTGTTACAAGATGGACGTATAGCTAGTCATACTCACTTCCGCCAGGGCATGCCAAGCCTGGATCTCGGTCCGGAACTGACTCCAGGCGCGGAAGATCGTGTTGAAGTCCTGGTCCGTAGCCGCGATTTCCTCATACATAGCAAACGACTCGGTTTCAGCCGCCTGGAGCACATCCTCTGGGAAGGGCTGCAGGCTCAAATCCTCTTCTTCCCGGATCTGCTTCAGGGCGGACAAATTCTTGGCATCGTATGTGGCCATCATATTCATATTGGCTGTCACGGCCGCACACCGCACCACTTCCTGGTATTCGGCCGGCAGAGCGTTCCATTCATTCAGGTTGATCTGGACCTCAAGTGTGGGGCCCGGTTCCCACCAGCCGGGATAGTAGTAGTAGCGGGCAGCCTGCTGGAAATTGAGTTTCAGGTCATCGTAGGGACCTACCCATTCGGCCGCATCAATGGCGCCTGTCTGTAGGGCCTGGAAGATTTCACCCGCGGGTAGTACCTGGACCGTAACCCCGAGGCGATCCATGACCTGACCCCCCAGGCCCGGAATGCGCATCTTGAGACCTTCCATATCCGCTACCGAGTTGATTTCCTTATTAAACCAGCCGCCCATCTGCACGCCGGTATTACCGGCCGGGAACTGGATCACCCCGAAGCGTTCGGCATAAAACTCTTGCATGAGTTCCAGGCCGCCGCCCTGATAGAACCAGGCGTTATTCTGGCGGGCGGTCAAGCCAAAAGGCAGGGCCGTGCCAAACGCCGTCACGGGACTCTTGCCGGTGTAGTAGTACGAGGCGGTATGGCCACACTGCACCGCGCCTTGTTCCACCACATTCAGGACCTCAAGTCCCGGGGCCAGTTCACCCGCACCTCTAACGTCAATCGAGAACTTGCCGTTAGTAATGGCGCTCACGACAGCCGCAAAGGTATGGGCTCCTCCGGAGATTGTGTCCAATAGCGGGGGCCAGCTCGTAGCCATTTGCCAAGTAATCTCCGGTAGAGATGAATCCTCGGCCACAGCCGTCTCCAGATCCGTCATCGGGACCGTACAGGCGGCCGTACCCACAGCCGCGGTAGCGAGCGCAGCCGCGCCCAGAAATTTTCTTCTTTCCATAGTAGTTTTACCTCCAAAACAAAAACAAACAAGACAAGTTGCTCTCACCCTAGGGGTGCCGTGTAGCATCAGGCCGGATGGCCCGGCTGCTTGTTGATGAAGTTTGTGCTTACTCTATTGTATTGTAGGCCTGCACAACGGTAAAGTCCTAACGGATATATTGTTTGTTAGTTGATGTCAATTAGGCGTATCCGGTAGGTCGTACGACAAGGGATGCAAGGCATTTATTGGTGACAGGACATCCGCTGCGGCGATCATGACACGCTACGGGCTCGCAGCATCGGTACCGGGATATGAGCACATGCCCGGTAGGAAATGTGGAACTAAGCGACTTGAACCTATACGAGTGACTGGTCGTGCCGGCCCTGCGCTATGCCCGATAGGGCGCTGACACTCTGCGCACCATAGGCTTATTGCGCTACGGGACAGTCCATGACGCCATACCGAGCGCTCAGGTTGCCTGATGCGTGTGGTCTGATAGCAGATGCTGTTTCAGGGCCTGGAAAAAGGACGCAGCCCCTTGGTGATCGGTAGCTAGCAGGGCCGCCGCTTGCGCTAAATGCGTACTACCGGCGTGATCGTCCGTTTGCCGGTGTATGGCGGCCGCCGTTTGCAGCCACCAGATCCAATACTGATACATGGGATCGACCGGATCGATGGCGCTCCCGGGCAGGTCCGAAAGGTGGGTATCCGCTGTGACGTCTACGTCCGTTTGGTGCCACAGCCAGTCACGCGCACTTTGCGGCAACTCTTGGCAGAGGTCTGTCTGGGCTACGGCATGAGCTAGGTCAATAGGTAGCAAGGTAGCAGGATTAGCCGCCGTTTCAAACAAAGCCAGCATAGCGGAGGAAACATCGGGAAGCTGCCAGCTCCAGAGGAGAGGAGCCAGAATTTGGAAACCCTCAGGGTATGGTTGGTCAGGTGCGACGCGCGTGACTTGGGCGAGCGTCCATGACAGGTGCCACTGAAAGAAGGCAAAGTGCGTGCCCTTGGGATCGGCAGCGGCCACGATAGGGTGGGAATTAGACAGTCCGCCAAGCTTTTTTACCTCCGGGAGTGACCGTGTTTCGGCTATACGCTGCATGTCGCGAATACCCATGTGCCGATCGTATTCCATCAGCACATGGCATGATGTGGCCGGAATAGCAAAATGCACCAGTAGGCCGCCTCGTGGCGTGAAGCCGAGGGGCATGGCGTGGAGCTCGTGCGGTCGGGGCGGTGGAGTGAAAAGACTCGCGCCCCGGAAGCGTTTGCGCCGGAGCTGAGTCAGAGCCGTCTGTCTAGGCCCCGGGTCCAGAAACAAAGTTTGCGATAACACATAGAGGGCTTGTTCCGCCTCTGCGCCTGCCATGGCACCTAGGTGCTCAAGTGCTGTCGCCGCCACCTGACCGGTACGGTGATACGCCATGATCCGCAGAAGTTCGGCGGCGTCAGCAGGTGGAATCTGAGATAGCAGTCCAAGCACATAGGTCTGGTGACTTGGGGCTAGTTCCGCGAATTGTTGGGTGTATTCGAGCAACACCCCGGGATACTGAGCACGAGCGGCAAAGGCTTCGCGCATACTAGCCAGAACCACGGCATCCGTATCGGCGATGTCGGCGACGAATTGTGACTGCACCGGGCGCTCTAGGTAGTCCTGTAAAATAGTCACGGCCGACAGACGGGCCGTTGCCGACAGATGCCGGTTCGGTACCACACGCAACAGGGCCTGGACAGTCCTGTCGCGGGGTAGAAGCTGGGCTAGCAACCCCAAGCCGCCGCGCAACTGACTGTTACTGCTGTCTAGGTGGGAGATCAGTGCGTCCAGCAGCAGATGCTCAGGATAGCGAGCATGCAGTTCATGGCAGCGCGTCCGCAGCGCGTCTTCCGTGGTTAGGGAACCCAAGGCCTGCAGGTCTGCATCAAGTCTTTCCCGTAAGGAACGGCGTGTCTGAGCCATAAAGTGCATATCCAATGTCGGTTCAGAATGTACTAGAGGCCGGCATCGTTTGCGCACGATCGCCGAGAGCAATGCGCATCCACACCTGCCTATTAACGGGTGGCCTGGCTTTGTTCATGCGACATGACCAGGATCTTTCAGGACAGAGGTCAGTAGTCATAGGCCTTCGGTGACCATAGTTTGAATGACCGTTGCGAAAAGATCAATGGCGCGTTCAATCTCATCCGCGCGGGTGAAACGGCCGAGACCTAGACGGAGTGAACTGTCTGCGTCAACCGGTGCCAAACCGATGGCCCGGAGCACATGGGAAGGTTCCGGTATGCCTGTTGTGCAGGCGGAACCGGTTGAAGCGGCGAGGGTTGGCTGTAACTTGCCTAGTAGGAGACGGGCATCCAGGCCCACAAAGCGGATATTGAGGTTACCCGGATGGCGGTGAGGGGCGGGTGGGCCGTTCAGACATGCCGCAGGGGCTGCCTGCTGGATGCCCTGCCACAAGCGTTCACACAATTTAGTCATATGGACGGCATCAACATGGCGCTGCCGTTCCATCTGTCGGCATGCTTCACCAAAACCTACACATAAAGGGGTAGACAAGGTCCCGGACCGGATGCCCTGTTCTTGCCCTCCCCCATAGTTGATGGGGTGGAGACGCTCCCGTACGTCCATGCGTGCCCAAAGGGCACCGACACCTTTGGGACCGTATATTTTGTGGCTGGAAAGGGAGAGCAAATCAATATGCTGATCCAATACGTCAAGCGGCATGGCGGCCAGTGCCTGCGCTGCATCACAATGAAACCAGACATCGTAGGCGGCACACAGTTGGCCTATCGCCGCCAGTGACTGAATAGTCCCAATTTCGTTGTTCACGGCCATGATCGACACGAGAGCCGTGTTGGAGGTTACAAGCTTGGCCAGCATGTCCAGACACACGCGTCCTTCCTGATCCACCGGGAGGACATCTACCTGCCAGCCACGTCTTTGCAGCGCGGCAGCGGACTCAAGTACACACTTGTGTTCAATAGCACTGACAATAACATGGGTACGCTGTGGATAGCGTGCTTGTGCACCGCCTATGAGAGCCAGGTTATTCGCTTCGGTGGCACCGGATGTGAATAGTATTTCTTCTTCGGCGGCACCAATCAGAGATGCGATCGCGGTGCGGGCGTCCTCTACCGCCTGATGCGCTTGCCAGCCAAACCAATGCTCAGCCGAATGGGGATTGCCAAATCCTTCTTGCCACCAGGGGTGCATTGCAGCCAAGACTACCGGATCCACCGGTGTGGTGGCGTGACAGTCAAGGTAAATAGGGGGATGGGACACGAGAGAGTCGGACAGCCAAGGAGCGAACTGGGGCAGGTCCATCATATCCCCATTATGCGCAATAGGGGTATATAATATCTTCCAGCACAAGCTGGATGTAACGGATATTCCCCCTCAAGAAAAGTTTCCGATGTTTTCGGAAAAGGTGCCTTTCAAGGCCAAGTTGCAGTTTTCGGGACACGAGACATTCCCGTTGCGCTATGGCTGGCTCAAGAAGGTATTTGATGCCGTACGCATCAGGGAACGACAAGATCTGGATACACAGAGTGTTTTCAACACGGATGAGGCTATCGGTACCTTCGGAGTAGGCAAAAACATGGTGGCCGCTATGCGGCATTGGGCTCTGGCAGCAGGCATTGTAGAACCGGTAACTCCACGTTCCGGATCCCTGCGCACAACGCCACTTGGACAGGTTTTGCTGGACGATGCCGGCTGGGATCCCTGGCTGGAAGATCCGGATTCACTGTGGCTATTACACTGGCAGTTTGCGGCTACGCCGGCCAAGACATCCACCTGGTACTGGGTGTTCAACTATTTCCCGCATACCCATTTCGATCGACAGCTAATCAGGGAAAATCTCAGGCAGCTCTGCGATGCCCAGGGCATGAAAAAAGTGGCGCATTCTACACTCAGGCGGGACGTGGAGTGTTTCATACGCACCTATGTCACGAAACCCGAAGTGGCTTCCCCCGAGGAAGCCCTGGAGTGTCCATTGACGGAGCTGGTTTTGCTCGTCGCGCACGGACGGACGGAGAGTTTTCAACTGATCCGCGGCGCGCGTCCCGCGTTGTCCCCGCATATGTTCGCGTATGCGGTAGCGCAGTTCTGGCAATGCCGGTACCCTCGTACACGTACCATGTCATTTGAGGCCCTGATGCATGAACCGGGGGCACCGGGACGCGTGTTTCAGCTGCATGAAGAAGCGCTGATGGACTTGGTCATGGAGTTGGAGCAGGTCAGCACGGGTGTGCTCACCTGGTCTGAGACAGCGGGTCTGCGTCAGCTTATCTGTCACGTGGAACCTGATCAGCTCAAGCCTTTGTCACTCATGGCGAGCAAGTATGCAAACCCATAGTGATAGCAGGCATCCCCAGGAACTAGTTGCCAAGGTCAAAGTCCGGCGCCGGTTCCAGCGTGCGATGCGCCTTGATACGGATCGCAACGATGAAGGGGCATTGCAGGGCTTTGTGTGTCCGGATTCTTTTGCCCAGGCTCTCATGGACATGGCACAACAGATAAGGGAAACAGGTCATGGTGCCTTTACCTGGACGGGACCCTTTGGTAGTGGCAAATCCAGCCTGGCTCTCGTTCTGGCCGCGTTACTAGGACGTTCCCATGCCTGTCGTCAGCTTGCATCTAACCTGTTAGGTGAAGCCGGAGAGCGCATTTTGGAAGCGCTCCCACCCGGATCATGGGGCTACCATACCCTGGGGGTAGTGGGACGCAAGCAGGACTGTGCTGAATTGATTGCCGAGGCCCTGCGGAAGGAGCGGCTGGTACGGTCACCAATCGATCCGCATGCGGCAGGCGGTGATGTCCTCATAGATACGCTCCAGCGGGTAGCCCGGCGTCCGCAGCGTGCGGGACTCGTCATCTTTATTGATGAAATGGGCAAGATCTTGGAAGCTGCCACCCAGGGCAGGGGGGATCTGTATTTTCTGCAGCAACTGGCTGAATGCGCATCGCGGAGCCAGGGGCGTTTACTGGTTATCGGTGTATTGCACCAGTCGTTTGCCGAGTATACGGGACGCTTGGCTCAACGGACGCGCGATGAATGGATGAAGGCGCAGGGACGCTTCATTGATATGCCCCTGGCGATTGCGGCCAACGAGCAGCTGGCGTTGCTGGCAGCTGCGATTGAAACGGATAGGCCGCCCTGCGCAGCGGCCACGGCAGCGGTAGCGCTAGCCACTGTTATGAACCGCCAGCGTCCCGTTGCGGATAGGCATTTGGACCGGCATCTGACGGGTTGCTGGCCCCTCAATCCCGTAACCGCGAGTTTGCTAGGACCCTTTTCCCGTCGCCGCTTTGGACAGAACCAGCGCAGCCTCTTCAGTTTCCTGAACTCTGCTGAACCGCACGGCTTCCAGGAATTCCTGGCCCGAGCCACGGCAACGGAAACCTATACGCCTGCCATGTTCTGGGACTATTTGCGGCATAATCTGGCACCTTCTATTCTAGCGTCACCCGATGGCCATCGCTGGTCAACGGCAGAGGATGCCATTGAGCGCTGTCTTGTCAAAATTGGGGGGGGGGGGGGGCAAACTTCATTTAGAGATCGCCAAAACGATCGCGGTTATCGATCAGTTTCGTGAGCAGGCAAATCTCTACCCCTCGCGTGACGTTCTTGGGCTAGCTACCCCCCTTGTCACGCCTGCTGACTTGGATAAGGTCCTGGCTGATCTGACCGCCTGGTCAGTCGTCATCTATCGGCGGCACCTCGGGGCTTATGCGATCTTTGCCGGTAGTGATTTTGATATTGAAGCCGCCATTGCGGACGAACGCCGCCAGCGCCTGACCCTGGATTGTGCAGACCTGCAGCGTCTGGCCCACCTGCAGCCGGTTGTAGCCAAACGCCATTATCACCAGACCGGTACCCTACGCTGGCTGGATGTAGAGGTCGTTCCCGTCAACGAAGTGTTGGCACATGTGGCTGCTTACCACCCTGCACCGGGATCGCTGGGGGCATTCCTACTCGTGTTGCCGGACGTTGATGTGCCGGACACAGCGGCGCATGCCATGGTAAGGCAGGCGTCTGAGCACATAATGCCTGGTGCCACGATTACAGTCGGTCTTGTGCCCAATGGGGCTATGGTGGTGGACTGGGCCGAGGAACTAATCGCCCTGGATCGGATCCGCACCCAGCGCGTTGAGTTGAGTGGTGATGCTGTCGCCCGGCGCGAAATCAATGCCCGTTTCGAATCCCTGCGTTGGCAGCTGGGTCACGGTTTGTACCGCGCCTTCGTGTCCATGGAGTGGTACAGCCAGGGTAAGCCCCATGTGCTGGAGGGACTGGCGGCCATACACCGCTATACCTCGCACCGGGCGGACACAACATTTCCCCAGGCGCCCCGGATCCAAAACGAATTGCTGAATCGTGCCCGCCCTTCCAGTAGTGCGGTGGCAGCGCGGCGTTTGCTGATGTACGCCATGGCCAAGGCCGAAGGACAACCCCGGCTCGGCATTGAAGGGTATCCCGCGGAGGGCGGGTTGTACCAAAGTCTGTTGGCAACAACGGCAGTATATCGTGAGACGGACAATCGTGCACCGGCATTCCATGATCCCCCTCCGGATGATCCCGGTCACTTGTTGCCTGTTTGGCAGGCAGCCGATGCCGTGCTGGAGGCCTCGAACGTCAAGCCGATACCCGTGACGGCTATCTATCAGGTTTGGCAGGCACCTCCCTTGGGGGTAAAAGCAGGATTACTGCCTGTGCTTCTGCTGGCCTATGTCTTGTCTCGTCGTGACCGGAGCGCGGTGTATCTGGATGGCATGTTTCGGCCCGACATAGATGACTTTCTGGTGGATAGATTATTGCAGGAACCCGCTGCCGTTCTGCTTAGACGGATTGACCTGAATACGTTCAGCCGTCAAATCCTATCCGGTGTGGCGGATCTGGTTGCTGACTACGCAGAGAGCCGGGTCAAGAGGCATGACCCTCTCAGTATTGCCCGGCAGCTGGTGTCAATCGTGATGACCCTACCGCCCTGGACTCTACGTACGCAAACCCTGAGCGAGGATGCGCGGAAGTTGCGGGAGTTGATCAAGTCAGCCTCTGATCCTAACCGCCTGCTGTTTGACGATCTGCCGGCTTGGGCCGAAGTGGGACTGCACGACGTCAAGGAACTTGATGTCCAGCTTGTACTCTCATCCGTCCGCACCGGACTCGAGGAACTAGTGGAGACCTATCCGGCCATGCTAGCCCGTTTACGGACATTGCTACTAGCCGAATTGGATGCAGATACCGACTGGATCCGCTTATCACAGCGGGCCCGGGCCGTCATGGATCTGACGGGTGATTTTCGTCTGGATGCCTTTGCAGCGCGTCTCACTGATTACCATGGAACCGATGAGGATATAGAGGGTATTGCCAGCCTGGCCGCCAACAAACCGCCCCAGACCTGGGTAGACCGCGATCTGGATGCTGTCCAAGTGGAAATCGCACGTCTGGCCCAACAGTTTACCTATAGCGAAGCTTTTGCACATGTCAAAGGCCGTACCGATTCGCGGCATGCGCTCGCGTTCGTGACCGGATTGGCAGGCAGCCCGCACACGCACGTGAAGGAATTCACCATTGATGCCGAGGAGTCCGTAGAGGCGCAGCAGCTGGCACAGCGGATTGCCGTAATGCTGGACGATGCAGAGGCAGCGAATGACATTGGTTTAGCCGCTTTGGTCCAGGTCGGTACTCATTTACTGAATGGAAAATCCGTATCTGCCCATGGACTGAACCTGCCGGCAGATATTGGGGAAGGAGAAACGTAGTCATGCCAAGGCACCGTCATGTATTAGGGCTGTCGGGTGGCCGGGACAGTGCCGCCCTCGCTGTCTATATGCGGCAGCACCATCCCGAACTAGTCCTTGAGTATTTTTTCACCGACACAGGTAAGGAATTGCCGGAAGTCTATGACTATCTGGGTCGCCTGGAAGGGTTTCTGGGGCAACCCATCGTTCGTCTCAATCCGGACCGGGACTTTGATTTCTGGCTGAAGCAATACAACAACTTTCTGCCTTCGCCGCAGACACGCTGGTGTACAAGGCAGTTGAAGATCCGTCCCTTTGAGCAGTGGCTTAAGCAGGACCTAGCAGACGGTGTCCAGGTACACAGCTATGTAGCCATTCGTGCGGATGAAATGGAACGTGGCGGCATGATACCGACACAACCCAATCTCACCGTGCACCTGCCCTTTGTCGATCAGGGCATTGATAAGGCAGGTGTGGTGGAATTGCTAACAGCTAGCGGACTGGGTCTCCCCGCCTATTATCGCTGGCGATCTCGGAGTGGATGCACCTTCTGTTTCTACCAGCGTAAGCTGGAGTGGGTCCGCTTACATGATGAGCACCCCGAGGCCTTTGAGGAAGCTCGGCGTTACGAAAAGATCGCCTTGGAAAACCAATCGCCCTTTACGTGGTCCCAAGGCGAATCCTTAGATGAACTCATTAGACCTGAGCGTGTAGCCCAGATCCAGGCGGATCACGAGAAACGCATGGCCAGGGCTCAACGCGTGACAGCTGCCAATCCGCTACAGCCTGAGGCTGAGAGCATAGATCTGGATGACATTTACGGGGGCAGCAAAGCTTGCCTGGTATGTCACAAGTGATCCGCTATTGGCAGTCAATAGTTATGGGCAACTTATTAGCTAAACGGGAATACGTACCCACGCTTGATCCAAGGATATATCCAGTATAGGCATCATGAATCAAGATCGATATCAGGTAAACATGACAAGCCAAACACCCAAAGGTGCCTGGCGCTTTGCGCCTACGGGCGGCGGTGTTGTCCATGGCTTCAACCACGCCGGTACTGAACATTTCAAACATGATCCCATCGTGACCTTGATCCGGGAGACCATTCAGAATTCTTTGGATGCTCATCAACCGGACGCACCTCCCGTTGAGGTTGACTTCCGTGAATGCAGCGTAGCACCTGAACACATAGGAGCCGATTCCCTGCGGCGACACCTGGAGCAAGCCTTAGTAGAAACTAGATGCAAAGGTCAAACCGAGGGGCAGAAATCCTATCAGGAGGCCCTTACTCTTCTGAATCAACCCACTATCCCCTGTTTGGCGATTCTGGATCGGAATACGACGGGGTTACAAGGGAACAAGTGGGACAGTTTGATTCGCGAAGAAGGCATCCCTGCCAAGGACGGAGATATTGCCCATGGTGGCTCATTCGGTATTGGCAAAAATGCCAGCTACAACGTTGCCGGCTTACATACCGTCATTTACAGCACGCGCTATCTGACGGCAACGGAGCAGGTGATGAAGATGACCGGTCGTGCGCAACTAGTCAGCCATCGCGCTCCGGAAACAGGCGAGATGCTCCAGCACATCGGGTTTTACACGGACAGCACAGACCAGCCGCTGATCGGCACCGATATCCCGCCTGCATTCCGGCTTGAAACTTCCGGCACAGGGATCTGGATCGTCGGCTTTATGCCGAAACAACGTCAATGGTTCCGCAAAGCTGAGCGTGCCACCATTGACAATTTCTTCCATGCCCTGCATACACGCCAGCTGATTGTGAACCTACATCCCCCCAAAGGGGCAGAAGTCATACGTCTCGATCACGTTACCACCCCAGATTCTCGGTTACGGGGTAACGCAGCTTCCAAAACTTGCCATTATCACAAGGCGGTGATCCGAGAACCCATTGGGCAGACAACACCGGTGGGCTGCTTTGGCGCCATGAATGTGTATCTCAATCAGGAACCCAATGCCCCCAAGCGCGTTGCCTACGTCAATCGGCGTGGCATGTTAATCACGGACAGTAAGGATCGCAGAATCAGCAATCCGTTTCATCCCGGACCTGGACATAGCAGCTGGCCTGATTACGCTGCGGTAGTGATTGCCATGGACGACGAGACGGATCGTCAGGTACGGCGTATGGAGAATCCTGCCCATGACAAGATTTCCCTGAACCGCTTGCCAGAAGAAGAGAAGGAACAGATTGCCTCGTCCTTGGATAAGGTGAATGGACAAATCAGGTCAATCATTGAAGATGCCATCCGGGAACTTGATGAGGCTGACATCAGTAATTTGACGGAACTCGCGGCCATGTTTCCTGATATGGATCTCACCCAGCAGGGAAATCGTGATTTGGATACGCGCGTGGTTCCGCATTATCCCCGGCATCGGGTTACATCCGTGGACGACAACAGAGATCAACTTGAAGAAAGTGATGATTTGTCAGAAACGGAACCGGGCCTGAGCACTCCTGGAGGTAGTGGGAATACAGGATCGCACTCTAAAGACCCGGCTCGAGTCATTAATGAGCGTGCACAGACCAAGCCTCAAAGGAGGGCTGTGCGCAAGACATGTCTGATGCGTAAACAACAAGGCCAATTGGTCGTAGCTCTGATCCCGGATCCCAAAGCTGAAGGGCCCGTACTGTTCTCTCTTCATCCGCAGGGCGAGGAGACTCTACCTGAGAGACGCATTTCGATTACAGATATCAGTGCGATAACACCTCTTGGTGTGGAAGTGACACATGAAAACGACATCATAACGGTCGTGGATGCAGTCGGAAACACTACACCCGTCATGTTCACTGTGCATGTCCATGCCGATGTTCCGGCCATGGGCTACCACATCATGGAACGACAGCGAACCTAAGCATCGCCACCATAGACTCAGAAACCAAGAGTATATAAAAACATGAGCCATCGTAATCATCTCGTGATGCCCTATCCCGTGCTCAGCTCACAACGGGACGATTATGCCCCCGAATGTTATTTCCGGATGTACACACCCCATGCACAGTTGGGCAACAGGGGCCAAGACATCATTGTGACCGTTAAGTACCACCTCCGCAGTGCAACATTGCACCAGCTTATAGCTAACCGGCAGGCTTGCTATTGCGTGCTCATTGAGTGCTACCGTACCTACCGCCGCGAAAGCCAAAGGGCCTGGGACGACGAAGACTTGTTGGTGCTTGAGTGCCAGGACTGGCAGGACAAGCTCACTTTGACTCCCTATATCGTTACGACAGCGCCTGTCCTGGGGTTTACCGCTTCGGAACACAGCCCATTGGTTCAGACTCTGATACCCAACGGTGTGGATTTACCGGCAGGGGCAATCCTAGCCATTGGCGATACCACGGAAGTGACCCTTGACAATGACAGCGTGGAGTCAGTTTTCGATCTCGTGTCGGACAAGCAATTGGAGCCCGGCCGGTTTGCCACGGATCTGACGAGACAGCGTATCGCCATCAACGTGCATCCTGACGATCTGCGCCAAATCAATAGGATCCGTAGTCAATCCCATGCGCCGCTGTTGCATCAGGCACTCTATCTATATGCTCTGGAAAAGGGTGTCAGAAATTTAGTAGATCATTCTGACAAACGCTGGGCGAAGGTACTGGAACGCGTACTGCAGGATATGGAGCTCCTGAGCGGGGATGCAGAGGATCAGGATGCAGAGGAATGGGCTGAGAATGCGGAACGCTATGCCCAAATCATCTTCCAGCAACCTCTCGTACGCATGTTACAGGCCCTCCAACCCCTTCAACAGGAAGAGATCGATGAGTAACATGCATGTCTATCGAATGACTAATGAAGCCTTTGGCACGCTGGTTAACGTAGCCAAGGACAATCCGGATCTGTGGCTGAATCCTGCGACCGACTTTGTCAAAGTACTGGCGGACCATGGAGTTACCCATTATCAGGAGTCCACGAATGTAGTAGCGCAGGGAACTATTAGCCTTGAGGAGCCCAAAGAGGGGCGGCCATCGTGGTCGGATCAGCAGGCTTTGCATTTTCATACGCAGTTCTTAGGCATGACGGCGGCACGGGCCTCGGATCCCAACTTACTGGCATGGCTGAACCATTTTGTGCTTCATGCGTATGGTATAGCCCGCTGGCCACGCCAGAAGCATAGCAACCCCACGAACCATGTCACAAGGCACTGGCTCACAGAAAAACCCCAAGATATCTGGGAATCCAGTGTGTCAGGACGCACATGGTGGCTGGCTGAAACTTGCCTGCGGGCTGAACTAGCTAGCCAAGGTGCCGTGACGGCTCAACAAGCTCTTGCCTTGTTCACCGAGTCACCGGAACGGTATCACCAATGCATGCAATTCAGCTTTCTGCGCAACCCACAATTGACAGTCGAGTATATTAGGGCCTTGTTGCACGAAGCGCGCGCTATCAACTCCAAAGGTCTGATCCACTGGGTGCGCCAGATCAATCGGCAAGCGGGGGCTTTACTGATTGATGCGCTTAGCCTTGAACAGCGGCGTGGCCTGGTGGTTAAGGCAGCTACGCAGGCCATGACGGACGAAAAGCACGTCACAGTGCGCAAGTACCTAGAGGACATCTAAACAGACCCGTGGAGACACTGAATCGGAGCATGATGCCGTTCGCCATTTTGTCGCTAGGCACTCATCGTACGACCTGAGGTATCTCTAGGCAAGTTGATAACAGAAGGTTTGAGGTTTTCAGGAACAGGCCAAAGCTGCCAAGCCAAGGAGTACTCATGGTACGGATACCAGAAATTTTTAAGGTGCGTGCTGATAACTTCAGCGAAACGATGACGGGTGGCTCGGGGACAGTGAGCTTCAAGGTGCCCGAATACCAGCGTCCCTATAACTGGGACCAAGATAATGTGCAGAGGCTATTGGTGGATTGCCTGAATGGCCTCAAAGAAACAGCCACGCAGCAATCGGCGGGCCACTACACATTTTTAGGCACTATCATTCTAACGTCTGATGATAGACGCGAATCCACGTTTGAAGGCGATTCCCTGTTACTAGTAGACGGGCAGCAGAGATTGACTACCCTCCTGCTGCTAGCCTGTGCATTATTCGTAGCCATAGACCGGCACAAGGATGACATTAACAAAGTCAAGGATGTCAACACCAAGAAGTGGTTGACCAATGAAGTTGATGAGCAACGCACGCGACTATATGAATGTACGACTGGAAAAAGAAATAGCCTGAAAGAAACAACACCATTCCCACGCATGATAAGGACGGATGAGGATGTGCGTGGGCACTACTCGGGGCAATCGGAGTACCGTTCCACTATTGCGAAATTTCTGAAGCAATTTGAAGGTTACTGCCTAAACTCCAACAACTGCTGCCAGGCCCCATTTCCACCACCCGGCAAATCTGATACCGACACGCACCTATTAAAAATCTACAGCTACATTGAGGAAAAGATTGAGCAATTCATCTACCAAGGCGAGGTAGAGCATCAAGATGACGAGTTTGCGCCTCCTGTAGTACAAATGAATGAGTTCCAACATCGTGGCTGTCGCGCACTATACGTCAAGCTTAAAGATGTAGGTGAGGCGTCTGATAGCGATAGGGTGGTAACACATATAGCAACGAGCTGCGAAGCGGAAGGCCTTGTACGCCTGATATTGTTCTCGTCATACCTAATACAGTCCGTAGTTCTCGCCTTAGTGGAGGCTCCGGATGAAGATATAGCCTTTGATATCTTTGATGCTCTCAATACTACGGGTGAACCGTTGACGGCTTTGGAGACACTGAAACCTCATGTAGTGCGGTTTGAGAGGGACATGAGTGAGAGATGCCCCAATGCCGAATCTGAAGAACTATGGAAAATTCTTGAAGAAAGTATTACGGAACCTGATGAAAAACCCGACCAACGGCAAAAAGAAACGAAGGAATTAGTCATAGGTTTTGCCCTGTACTACATCGGCGAAAAGATAGGAACCGACTTAAAGGTGCAGCGCAATGCGCTCCGCAGATACTTTAGAATGGCTCAGAGGCACGAGGATAGTGTTGCCAAGCAGTTCGTGCGATCATTAGGGGATATGGCCCAGTTTCGCCGACAGTTTTGGGACAAAGAAGCAATTGATGCTGTAGTTGGTTCCCCATCACGCCGAACAGATTACGATATGCTGAAGCTCTGTTTGCGGTTTATTACAGACACCAAATCCAGCCTAACCATTCCGATACTGGCACGCTATTGGGTTGCGATGGGAGACATAGAAGACACAGGATTAGAAAATGGTTTCTTACGAGCAGTACAAGCTGTCACGGCATTCCTAGTACTCAGACGGGCCATGACAGGAGGGACTGCACGTATTGATTCAGACTTTCGCAACATAATGTCGGGGCGCCCGCATGGTTGTGCTCCTCTCTGTATGGGTGAGAGTTTAAGTAATTGCATACTGACTATTGGCGAACTCAAGAGTAGACTTCGCTCTCTTCTTGCGGATCATCCGTTCAACATTGATGGCAAAGAAGCTTGGCTGCAACGAGCCCACGACACTCCGCTCGCCAATAAATCGGCACCAATATGTAAGTTTCTTTTGTTCGCCGCAGCGCACAATGCGCGCCCCGACAAAAATGCTTCCGGGATGCTTAGAACACAAGACATCATTCCATCGGATGAACTGAATTTTCTGAGCTATCGTACTTGGATTGAGAAGAAATATGCGACCCTTGAACACGTGGCTCCCGCTTCTGACAGAAGCCATGGGTGGGATCTGCGTATCTATGAGCGAGAGGATATACGGCATACGATCGGGAATCTTGTGTTGCTGCCTGAGAAAGAGAATAAGAGTATTGGTAAAGCTCCTTGGAGCAAGAAGCGTGCATTTTATCAAGCTCTTACGGCGCAGACAGCGCAGAAACGCAAGGAGGCTATGGACTTAGCTGAAGCGCAAGGTTTGCAATTTAGTCAACGAACACGTGCCTTGATCAAAGATCAGAACCGTCTGCATATGCTGGACGCGCTAGCTGATGTGGATGACTGGACAGCAGAGTTTATCAAGCAACGGACTATAAACATTCTAAGCCTTGCCTGGGATCAGATCACACCGTGGCTGTATGAGTAAGGGACTCTATGGCTTGGGCTAGGGTCAACAGTTAGAAACGCAAAAGAGTCGCGGGTGGATGATACGGCAGGTCCGTCGGTCAGGTTTCGTGCTTCGGAGTCCTGTGAAAGTGCGCTGGCCCTGTCGGGAGCTGAATAGGATTCACCCGGCCCGTTGTGGGATGTCATCTATCGTCAGTGGAGGTGATTTGACTGGGGGCTAGCAAGTTGATCCTAGCGGATTGGTGTTCATGGTGCAAAGCCGCCCGCGTCCCGCAGGATGGTCCGGAAATTGATGTGCTGGCAGGTTGAGCGGGTTCGTGCCGCAGCGCCTGTATGTCAATACCGTATGGCTCTGCCTGGTGTTGGGTCCTACTTACGGAGGGCTGTGGTCTGCTGTGGGGGTAGAGGCTATGTTGCGTTTTGGGGTCAGGGCACCATTGCCTATGCAGAGTAGACATTTCTTGTCTCTCTAGCGGGTATGGTACGCGTTGCTTCGTGCTTTTTTACCTCTTTTATCGTCCTCATGGTTTCCATGAGGACGATAAAAGAGGTAGTATAGTATTATTAGACAGAAGACTTCATTATAACAGAAGACTTCGTTATAGTTATATCGCGCAAGTTCTAAGGAGGAATATAACATGATAATACGTAGAATTCGTACTCTGCTTCGGCGCGGTGGGCAGCAAGTCACCGTGGGGCTGTTGGCTCTCGTTGCCCTAGGTGCCACCGTCGTGCACGCCCAGGACACCTCAACGCTCATGAAGCCACAGGTGACCTTGACCCCCGGTCTAACCACCGTGACGGTCACCTGGCAGCCTGCCGAACACAAAGACTGTGCGCCCAGCGAGTATGTAGTTATGATTGTGGATGCTCCTACAAACAACTCTGCAGGTGATCATGTTTTTGTTATGGCCTCTGATCCGCTTAGCGTTACATTCAGCAATTTGCAGTCTAATCGCGAATACCGGGTGCAGGTAAGGGTTTTCAGGAGCGCGTGCGGGAAACGCGTGGGTTCAGACTTGTATTACGTCACCACGCTGTACGACGGGCCAACACCGGTGCCCACGGATATGGATATGGATATGGATATGCCGATGCCGGCCACGGACACCCCGATACCGGCCACGGACACCCCGATACCGGCCACGGATACCCCGATACCGGCCACGGATACCCCGATACCGGCCACGGACACCCCGATACCGGCCACGGATACCCCGATACCGGCCACGGATACCCCGATACCGGCCACGGACACCCCGATACCGGCCACGGATACCCCGATACCGGCCACGGATACCCCGATACCGGCCACGGATACCCCGATACCGGCCACGGATACCCCGATACCGGCCACGGATACCCCGATACCGGCCACGGATACCCCGATACCGGCCACAGAGATCATGAAGCCACAGGTGACCTTGACCCCCGGTCTAACCACCGTGACGGTCACCTGGCAGCCTGCCGAACACAAAGATTGTGCGCCCATCGAGTATGCAGTTACGATTGTGGATGCTCCTACAAACAACTCTGCAGGTGATAATGTTTTTGTTATGGCCTCTGATCCGCTTAGCGTTACATTCAGCAATTTGCAGTCTAATCGCGAATACCGGGCGCAGGTAACGGTTTTCAGGAGCGCGTGCGGGAAACGCGTGCGTTCAGACCTTTATTACGTCACCACGCTGAACACCGGGCCGGAGCCAACACCGGTGCCCGCGGATACGGATATGCCGATGCCTGCTACAGACACGCCGGTACCTGCTACAGACACGCCGGTGCCCCCCACCGACACACCGGTACCTGCTACAGACACGCCGGTACCTGCTACCAACACACCTGGCCACATAGTGGTAGAGACCGCAGAGGACTCCAATCGTGAGGTAGGAGGCGCAACGGCGACCCCGGTCCCCCGGCCGCCTTTCCGCGTGCGCAATGTGGTCGTAACAGCATCGGGGACCAGCGCTACGATTACTTGGGATAAGGCTGTGACTACGCAGGGCCGTAATAATCGGTGCCTGGAGGCGAACCCGCAGAAATATCGCTACAAGGTAGGCAACTGGCGTACCGGGACCCAAGTTATGGGGTGGACGGAGACATCCCAGCGGGCGGTGACAATAAACAATCTGACATCGGGACACCGCTACGCCGTGACCGTGAATTCCTACTCGGAGGAGTGCCGAACCTGGTCCGAGCGGCGGCGCGTGTTCTGGCGGCAGCCGTAGCCGGTGGGGGCGGCGGCGCTAAACGCTTACCCCGTAGAGCAGATGCCCGTCTGTTCTACGGGGTAAAGCATACTGGTTCTACTCTGAAGTAGACGAAGCACTATGGGCCTGATGCCTTTCGCCACGAAGATCCCACAACGGTGTCCGGTATCAGGTCTGATCGTGATCAGAAACTAGGGAAACGGTCATACCATTAATTTCTCCCGTGGATACTCTTCTGTGTCACGCGTCCTGTAGATCCTGAGGATATCTTGGATGTTCGCTCTGGCGGCGGCAGGATTTGTGAACGCCCGCACACTTTCAAAATGTGGCATAGGTAGCGTCCGCATCGTGTGCCTAAGCTCTGGCCGTGATGGGGCCGTGAACTGCAAGCGGATGGATGAAATCTTGCCTGCCTCCCGCACACCACGGTACGGAACACGACGAGAGGACGGCATGCTCTTCTACGGGAGGGATACCCTCCCTACCCTCTGCCACAAGCCAAGTCAAGGGCAGAGGGGTACGCCTGATGCGGCTCACTCATAAGGGTACAGGGTCAAAAGTGCTGTGAGCTGAGCTGCTGAGAGATAGTCGTGATGGTTCCGCGTAGGTTTTCTCACGCCTTGTGGCTGGAGCAGACGTTCCAAGCGAACGGGCCATGGTGCGGATACGGAAGCAGACTCTGTGCCCCCTTCTCATAATGGTACCATACCCACCACCCCTCTGCTGTCAGCTGGATAATTCCAGCGGTTTCCTCGGGTCATTGGGTTTGGGATACCCCGCAGCACAGATTTGCTGTCTAAACCCTAAATTGTTATGGGTCTCAAGGACCCTGACGCGCTTCACCTTGCTCAGAATGTTACCTATCACGCCAGCACTGTCGCCTTAGCAGAATTCGTACCCTAAGCGATTCCACGGCTAGGTGTGGCGTGCGATGTAATAACGGACGTTGCGGGCGTAACGACTCAGCCCTCCCTCAAGTTGGGGGAGGGCTGAGGTCGTTTGCATGTATGACCAGCGCAGCGGGCTACGGCTGTGTCCAGATCGCACGCCGGAAGGGAGACCAATTTTCGCACTCATCGGAATAGGCCCACACGAGCACCCCGTACGCGGTCCCCGACGTCAAGCCGGTGAGCTCTACCGTCCGTGCACGGATCGTGGTGTGCTCCACGACTTCTTCCCGATCGATCCTGTCGCCCACGGCGCCGGTCCAGAGCACGACCTTGTAGCGATATTGTTCCGAGGGCGTACACCGCGCGTCAACACGCCGCGGCTTAGACCAAGTCACGGTGGCCGTGCCGTCGTCATCTCCCTCTATCGCCAGATTGCGCACGCCTCGCGGGGGGTCTTCTTTGGGGAATGTCACCCCGGGGGTAGCGGTGAAGTGGAGAAAGATGATTTTCCGTCTTTGGCAGGGTGTGCTCCAGGCGTCCACATTAACGTAGTAGGAAGCGCCCGGGATCAGACCGGTCAGTGTGCGGCTGGTGCTCCGACGGCGCGTTTCGCTTTGAAACTTGTCATAAACACCGTCTTTTCTGTACAGCTGGACACCGTAGTTGGTGATCTTGCAGTCCGCCGTGTTGCCCCACTCGTCGGTTGTGCCTTCTTCCCAAGTGACTTGCGCTCCGGTCCCTTGGGCATTGACGACGACTTGCAGATTGCTGGGCAGGCCGACGATCCGATTGGAGGGCTCGGGGCATCCGCCGCTGGGCTGCGCGCAGTTCGCCTCCGCTGGCGACGGCGGCATCAGGACTACCAGGGCCAGGAGTGCGGCGGCCGCGAGCAGGACCCCGTTCGGGCCGCCGCGCTTACCGGCCGGCACGGCGCGCCACCTCTCGAGTCGGGAATAGAGATCTAAAGCCAAGCATAACGTAATTCCTTCTTGGCTTATAGAATGTATGGGGCCGCTGGGTCACGAACGGCAAGAGGCCTTACACAAACTTACGCTCCAGCCAGTGAACCTATCCGGTTCGTCCCCTAAATAAGTCATAGGGCCATAGTACCATACAATATGCTGGCTAGGACCCAATTAAACCCTGCCGCGCTGACCTTCCTCCCGCGAGCGCACCGATCGTTATTAATTCCCTCCAATGGGAATGTGGCACATCCTGTTTCACGCGGCCCGTAGGTACCAATGGGACCCCAATTTCCGTCCTGCTAGTGCTAGGGGTTCAATTCAAAACTGCACAGAAAGTAGAGCCACATTGTGTGCACAGACTCTTGCCGTGATGATTCAGCCCTAGCGACCCTGAGCGCAGGCATACATCAGAATAACCGCTGTGTGATTACGTCTGGTTGATTACAAGCGGATAGGCGCCCGCCTGCATCCAGTACTACTGCAACTCAGGATAACGGAGAGAGGGTGGCATGTACGCTATCAACGGAGGGTAGACTTCTCTGCTTGGCTCGTGGCATAGGGTACGCAGTACAATAGCCTGATATATAATTGTTGACAGGACAGGGCACAAAGTACCATGACCTTCTGGAATATAACCGCGATGGTTCGCGTTGGAGTTCTCGCTTTTCTGCTGAGGCATGTGATTCAACACACGAACGGTATGCAGCAGGTGCTGCAGCTTCAAGCCGAACGGGCGCGGTCCGGATGTGGAAGCAGCTTCTGCGAAGTCACCTCCCCACAGTTGTGGCGCTGCAGGATTTGACCGATAACAAGGAGGCCATCCACCGGATGATGGAAACGTTGGAGTTCTACCGACAGTGGTTCCAAACGGTGTACGCCGATTCACAGGGACCTTGCAGCAGCTATTGGAAGACCTCACGGGACAAACCTGCACCATCACGCCGGAAACGCTTGGTCCTGCGTGTAGGCTAGGGGAAGTAGTACCCTCCACGGTCCAGGTCAGATACATAGGGGCTCCCCAGTGCCCGCGATGCCCCTGACAACTCAGATCCGTTGCCCCATCAGATCAGACGTAAGGTAAGGTCTCTTGGATTTTCATTCGATCTACCGCCATGGGTTCATCCGTGTCGCGGTGTGTATTCCCCGGGTCCGGCTGGCCCAGCCCGCCTGTAACGCTACCCAAACCCTCAAGGCCCTGCAGGCATGCCAGGACCAAGGTGCCGCCCTTGCCTTGTTCCCGGAACTGAACCTATCCGGATATAGTCTGGATGATCTCCTGCATCAGCAGGCGCTCCTGGACGGTGTCCGGCAAGGTCTGCACCATATCCTGGACCACACCCGGACGCTGTCCGTCGTGGGTATCGTGGGGGCCCCGCTGCGCTTTGAAGGCCAGCTGTTCAACTGTGCAGTCGTCTTTCAGGGTGGTCAGATCTTAGGTATTCTGCCCAAGACCTATCTGCCCAACTACCGCGAATTCTACGAAAAACGGCATTTTGTGTCGGCCGCTACCACGCGCTTGCAGACTGTCCACCTGTGCGGTCAGCAAGTGCCCTTCGGAACCAACCTGCTCTTTCAGGCTCAGGACGTGCCGTACTTTCGGTTCCACGCCGAAATCTGTGAAGATCTGTGGACCCCGATCCCGCCGAGCACGTTCGCGGCCTTAGCGGGTGCAACCCTGCTGACCAATCTGTCGGCTAGCAACGTGACCGTGGGGAAGGCGGACTACCGGCACCTACTGTGTGCGGCCCATTCCGGCAAATGCGTGGCCGCCTATCTGTATGCCGCCGCCGGCTTTGGCGAGTCGACCACGGATCTGGCCTGGGACGGACAGGCCCTCATGTACGAAAACGGGCAACTGCTGGCCGAATCCGCGCGGTTTCAGCGAGACAGCCACATCACGTACGCCGATATTGACTGCCAGCAGTTAGAACAAGAGCGGATGCGTCTCACGAGCTTTGGCGATAGCCGTGATGCCCATGCGGAGCAGGTGGCCCACATGCGTACGGTGTCCTTTGCCTGGTCACCCCCCCGCCAGGTCCGGCATCTATGGCGGCGCGTGGCCCGCTTTCCCTATGTGCCTAGCCACCGTAGCCAAAGGGATCAACGGGCGGCCGAAGTCTACGAAATCCAGGCCGCCGGTCTCGCACAGCGTCTCCAGGCGGCGGGTATACAGAAGCTGGTCATCGGCATTTCCGGCGGTCTTGATTCTACTCAAGCCCTGCTGGTCGCCGCCCGTACCATGGATCGCTTGGCACTGCCCCGGTCTGCGATCCTGGCCTACACCCTGCCCGGCTTTGCTACCAGTGACCGTACCCTACGCAATGCGCACGCCTTGATGGAAGCGCTAGAAGTAACGTGCCGGGAAATTGACATCCGACCGGCGGCCATGCAGATGTTCCGTGATATTGAACATCCCTTTGCCGCCGAAGAAGCAACCTACGACATTACCTTTGAAAACGTGCAGGCCGGCCAGCGGACATCACACCTCTTTCGGTTGGCCAATTACCATAATGCCCTGGTACTGGGCACTGGTGATCTAAGTGAACTGGCCCTGGGCTGGACTACATATGGCGTTGGCGATCAAATGAGTCACTACAACGTCAATGCGTCCGTGCCTAAAACCCTGATCCAACATCTGATTCGCTGGTCCATCCACACCGGAGAATTCAACGAGACTACCCGGGCTGTACTACAGCGCATTCTGGATACCGAGATCTCCCCGGAACTGATTCCGGACGCCAACGGATCTCAGGATCAACCGACCCAGCGCACTGAGGACACTATTGGTCCCTACGAACTGCAGGACTTCCATCTATACTACCTCTCACGCTTTGGCCACACGCCATCCAAGGTGGCGTTTCTAGCCCATCATGCCTGGGGAGATCGAGACAAGGGCGAATGGCCCGATTTCATGACGGCAGCCCAGCGCAACCAGTATTCTCGAGCGGAGATCAAGCGCTGGCTCCGCATCTTCCTCTACCGCTTTTTCCAGACCTCCCAGTTCAAACGTACGGCCGTACCTAACGGTCCTAAAGTGGGATCGGGTGGCTCCCTATCACCCCGCGGCGACTGGCGTGCCCCCAGTGACGCGTCAGCCCAGGTGTGGTTGGACGAACTGGAACGTAACGTGCCTGATTGAGGACTGTCCCGTTGCGTGCAGACGTGCGCGGATATAGGTGGGCCCGGTGCGCAAGAAGTGGTCTTAGGATGACTACCAAGTAAACCCGGGCTACTTATCCATTTAGGGGAGCCTTATACCCTGAGAGGTAGGCCACAAAAAACAGGGTTCCCCAAGGAACCCTGCCACGTACTGGCGGAGACGACGGGATTTGAACCCGCGACCTTCGGCTTGACAGGCCGATATGCTAACCGCTACACCACGCCTCCAACTGTAGAAGCGCATGGTAGTACAGATCCAGGTCCCAAGTCAAGTACAACTCCGGTCACGCGTAGATTGGCATGTAATCTACCCGGACTTTTGCTTTCCCGTTTAGTAAAAGTGCACCGCTCGGTAGTGTCCCCTCACACATTCCTCTAGTACTGTACATAGCCGCTACCACACATACATGCCGCGCACCCAGATGGCGAGCTGGGCTGATGGTCAGACAAAGCCCGCGGTGCGTCAAGGTTTACTTGACGCACCGCGGGTTGATGCAGCGCTACTGCGTGGATGTGGGTGTCATTTGCTCATGGTCATGGAGTCTATGGGCATCACCGTAACGTGGACCAAGTCGTGCATGTGCGGATAGTCGTAGCCATCGTCTACGACCCGTACGTACGGATCAGAATCGGCGGCTCCGGAGTTGGCACCCATCTGGCGGAGGGGTTGATAGGACCCCATGCCCGGCTTCTGATTGGCCTCGGTACCGGCGTCCCATAGGCTCAGGTAATTCGTGATATCGCCAGTGCGTGGGTGACCCTGCACGTCCCACAGGTGGATGCCGCCGGCATCCGGGCCCACAAACAGATCGTTGGACTGCACATACATGAAGGCCAGGGACAGATTGGGTTCGGCAGGATGCACCGTGATGGTGGCCTCGTATGTGGTTCCGGGCAGTAGAGGTCCCGGTGTGTCCGCCATCGTGGTCTGGTTCACGCTCTGGACCCGCAGACCTTGATCATGGAGAGTATGGGCTAGTGGGGCGGGATCTCCATCCTCAGCTAGGGCTTCCAGTCCCATGCCGCGGTCCGGCATGCCGGCAGTGAACAGGCTGTCACATGCGCCGTGGCTAACAATTACGCCGGGAGCGAGGGGATCGGTAGCGGAGATATTGGTGATAGACACCGTGAATGTCTGTGCCTGACGTGGTGTGATCATGACCTCCAGCAGTTCACTCGCGTCCATCATAGGCACCATGCGCACGGTGTTGTCATCATCAGCGGGCCCGGTGTTAGGACCTGCCTGGCGTGGCGCCTGATTCATACCCATGCCTACCGGTTCATCTTCCTCCGTACCCGCATCGTATAGATACACGGGAATGGAACCGGACACCGGGGACCCGTCCGCCTGAAACAGGTTGAATCCCTGGGATTGCGGGGCGACAAACCAGTCATTGGACTGGACAAACATGAGAGCGAACGACAGATGAGGAGCGTCAGTACCTGTGGTCACCGTAAAGTGGTAGGAGGCACCGGGCAGCAGGGGGCCAGGGCTATCGGCATCAACCGGGGTATGGAAAATGCCGTAGTGTGCCAGTGGGCCGGCAGATTCCATCATCGTGTCGGCCATAAACCCGCCGGTGCCGATATACGCGTGCAGTGGGCCGGGATCGCCATCTTCCGCGAGTGCTTCCAGACCATTGACAAGCCGGGTCTGGCCTTCAACGAACAAACGGGGATGGCCTTCCATGTATGTCATGCCCGGATCCGTATGGGCTACAAAAACGCCCGGTGCGAAGGGAGTAGGATGGTCAGACCGGTCGGATATATTACGGAGAGTGACATCAAAGACCGTGGGCAGATCCCGGGCGATAGTGACTTTCACTAGATCCGTCACCGGGGGCGCTTCCACCATACGCACCTGTTTGTTCATGTCGGCCGGCCCTGTGTTGGGACCTGCCTGGCGTGGTGCTTGGTGCATGCCGGTACCTACTGGCTCATCCTTTTCAGTGCCCGCATCCCACAGATATAGCTGATCCGTGATGTCAGCGTTGGCAATGGGACCACCGTAGGGATTTTGCAGATCAATTCCTGCAGCGCCAGTGCCAATAAACCAGTCGTTCGACTGCACGAACATAAAGGCCAAGGAAAGCCGGGTGCCCATCATCGTGCGGGCATCTACGCCAAAGGCATAACTGTGACCGGGCAACAGAGGGCCGGGCTCGTCACTACCTACGGGGGTGTGAAAAACGCCATGGGTCAAGCCCATAGCACCCAAGCCTTGGGCTAGCATGTTCGGATCGCCATCTTCGGCCAAGTTTTCTAAACCGAGGGTACCGGCTGCCATACCCGGATGGAACAAGGGGTTAGGCTGTGCATGGAGCACCCAAACGCCTGGTGCAAAGGGGGTGGGCATGTCGCTGGTGCCGGACACGTTGGTGATGGTGACAATGTACTGAAGATCCTGATTATCGGTACAGGGTGTCAGGTATCCACCGGCAGCTACTTGGGTCACAGGGGGTAGACTAGCGGTGAGCAGCGTCACCAATAACAGTAGAGACAGGATTTTTTGTAGGGTTCTCATGGGGCAGCTCATGGGAAATAAAAAATGGAGGGATCCACGGCGAGATGCTAGTACATCTCCAAAAAATTATACTAAAGTTGTGTTATAACCGAAATAAAGATGCCACGAAAACACCTGGTGAATGTAAGCTTTTGGCCCCGTGCCGGATGAAGGCTAGGCAACAGGATTCGACTTCTATCCGGTCCGGGATTTCCCGTCCTAGGGGTCTGGGAGTACCTGACTACACAAAATATTGGATTAGGTACTGCAACAAATGGTATGTTACCCTTAGCTCTACACTTTCCTTGGGTGATGTTGCGTGTGGGGAGATGGCTGTTACTGCTATCGCCTGCAACTAGCCTGAGACCCGTGGCTTAGCTCTAGTCTGTGTTGCTGAACCCTTACCGCTTTTTTTAATGGGAGGAACGGAGAGAACATGCGCAAACGTCTGTATGTAACGCTTCTACTACTGCTCTCGATCGTGGTGACCGCGTGTGCCCCGCCGGCTGCACCCGCCATGGAGAGCATGGGCGAAGACAAGATCACGATCAGCTATTGGTACGACCCACCTCAGGGGGGTGAAGGGGCTACCTGCTATCAAGAGAATGTCATTGATATTTTCAATGAAGAGAGTGAGACCATCTTTGTAGACGCCGTGGCCCAGCCCGAGGCCTGGAACGCTACACGCACGGCACTCGCCGCGGGGGAAGGCCCGGACGTGGTGCGGACCCCGGGCCCCTCTTTCGTCTTTGAACTGGCACAGGCTGGACAGCTTCTGCCCCTGGATGACTATGTCAATTCGGAAGGCTGGGACGATCTGTTTGTGGATTGGGCCCTGAGCCTGGGCGAAGTGGATGGCACTATCTACTCCCTGGCGGATGAGCTGGAAACCCTGGTTCTCTACTACAACAAGACGCTCTTTGAGACCAAGGGCTGGTCGCCGCCTTCCACGGTGGCCGAATTGTATGAGCTAGCAGCCGTGATCCAAGCGGATGACATCATTCCGTTCGCGCACGCTAACGCCGAATGGCGGCCGGCCAACGAATGGCATGTCGGCGAATATTTTAATCACGTGGCAGGCCCCGATCGCGTGTACGAAGCCCTGACCGGTCAGATTTCCTGGACCCACCCGGACTTCGTGACGGCCATTGAACTGCTGGATGAAGCCCAGCAGAAGGGTTGGTTCGGCGGCGGTCTAGAGTTTTACTATACCTCCACCTTTGACGAGATCCGCGGGCTGCTAGGCAGTGGCGAGGCGGCCATGAACATTGAAGGTACCTGGGTAGCGTCCGATCTGGATACTCTGTACTTCACGGAAGAGAATGGCGGCAATGAGTGGGACTGGGTTCCGGTGCCGTCACAGACCGGTGCCGCCATCTACTCGATTGGCATGGGCAACACCTCGTCCATCAATCGCAACGCTGCCCATCCGGAAGCGGTTGCGACATTCCTGTCTTATAACTTCTCACCGGAAGTCCAGGCCCGCCTACTCAAGAACTGTGGCAAGGCCCCGGCGCCGGTACGGCTGACGGATGATGCGATGGAAGGGGTTGAGCCGCGTATTGCGGCCATCTTCATTGATCTGGCTAACGCTTCTGATTCGGGCGGTTATGGTTATACGACCTGGACTTTCTGGCCCCCCAAGAGTGATGTCTACATCTATGAGGAAATTGAACGCGTCTGGTCCGGCGACATCACCGCCGAGGAATATCTCCAGGGCCTAGACGAATTATTCCAGGAAGAACTCGCAGCGGGCGCCATTCCTCCGATTCCGGATCGCAATTAGCACGAAATCACGCTGCGGTTTCCACCTAACCATGGGGAGCCAGTCGCTATTGTCCTACGACAGACTGGCTCCCCTGTTCCTTGTCCCCCGCCCCAGACAACGGTAAGCTTCCATGACCCTGTCCCGGGAACTGACGCAGCCACAGATCCCCGCCATACCCCGCGCCATGGGTCGCCGGCGGATATTCCGCAAGAAGGTAGTACCCTGGCTCTTCATTCTGCCGATCCTCCTCCTGCACTTCATTGTAGTCATCGTACCTTCCGTGCAGGCCCTATACTATGCCCTGACCGATTGGTCCGGGATTGGGGCAGCCGAATTCGTGGGCTTGCAAAACTTCCGTACGCTCATTGTGGAGGACACTTCCTACCGCGCCGCTCTGCTCAACAATTTGAAGTGGTTGCTGTTTTTCCTGACCATACCCTTCATCCTGGCCCTGATCGCCGCTCAGATCCTGGCTCCGGTCAAGCGGGGCAGCATGCTTTTTCGGACACTCCTCTTCATTCCCTACATTCTGCCGAGCGTCATCAACGCCAACATATGGAAAAATCTACTCAGTCCGCGCATGGGCATCGGAGCCCAGCTGGCGGAACGGGGTATTAGCGGGCTGAACGTTGCATTTCTGGGTCGGCCGGATACGGCTTTGATGTCCATCGCCTTCGTGGACAATTGGCACTTCTGGGGCTTCCTCATGGTGCTTTTCCTGACCGCGATGCAGGGCATCTCCCAGGACCTCTATGACGCCGCGAAAATTGACGGGGCCAACCGCGTCAACGAATTCTTGCATGTCACTATTCCGGGCATCTTGCCCACCCTCGCGTTCATGATGATGCTGGTGGCCATTTGGTCGTTCCTCGTTTTTGACTATGTCTGGATCATGACCCAAGGCGGGCCCGCCAACTCCTCGGAGGTGCTAGGTTCCTATCTGTATAAGCAGGTGTTCAACCGCTTTGAGGCCGGCTACGCCTCAGCTATTGGGCTGACCATGAGCCTGTTTGCCGGCGCCATCATCGGTATGTTTGCCCTATTGCGCAAGCGCGGATGGGAAATCTGATGCTCCGTCAGCGCCGGGAAGCGAGCCTCTTCCCCAACTACCTAATCCTAATCTTACTGGTGCTCTTTGCTGTCGGTCCGTTGGTGATTCTGGCGTTCAATTCACTCAAGACATCCCAAGAACTGATAGTTAACCCACTAGGTATCCCCCGCACGGTGCGCTTCGCTAACTTCTTGGATGCCTGGCGGATTGGTGACTTCGCGACCACAGTCGGTAACAGCGTCTTCCTCGTAGCGACTACGGTCTTGGCGGAACTTGTGCTGGCAGGCCTGGCCGCTTACAGCTTAGCCCGCCTCAATCCTCCCGGCCAAAACGGGTTTATGCTCTACATGCTGGTGGGCTCCACCCTGCCGCTGTGGCTTTTCCTGGTCCCCCTATTCTATATGTGGTCCCAGTTGAATCTGCGCAATACCCTCTATGGCCTAACCCTACTGTACGTGGCCTTCAACGCTCCCTTCGCTACATTCCTACTACGCGCCTTCATGGTCCAGATTCCGCGTGACTTTGAAGACGCTGCACGGGTAGATGGTGCCAATGAGGTGAGCGTGTTCACACGTGTGGTCCTGCCTCTGGTCTGGCCTGGATTCCTGACTGTGGGCCTCGTGGTGGGTCTGGGGGTCTGGAACGAATTTCAGACGGCCTTGATTTTCACCAGTGAGCCGAAACTGTTTCCCGTTGCTCTCAGCTATTACAAATTCACCTCACGATTTGGCCGTGACTGGACACTGACGAGTGCCGCGGCCGTCATGATGATCGCCCCGGTCCTGATCCTATTTCTGGGGTTGCAGCGTCGCTTCATTGCCGGCCTAAGCCAGGGTGGTCTGAAAGGCTGACATCACCGATAACACGGAGAGAACGCCATGTCCGGCTACGGGAGTGATTCCCGGTTATACAAGAAAGTTCTGGGGTGCCTGTATGGTGGTGCCATCGGTGACGCTCTAGGCGGCCCGACAGAAGGCCGGACACCGACAGCGATACGGGAACGGTATGGTGAGGTCCGCGATTTCGTGGAGCCCTGGGATGGCCCGTCAACCATAGGTAAAGGCGACGGTCGCCACACTGACGACACGCACATGGTGCGGGTACTCTGTGAGATGTACCGTGATGCCGGGGCGCGCATTGACGTTTTTGACTTCGCCCGTGAAATTCCCGGACGCCTGGCCGTAGACCGCTGGATTTCCGAGTACGGACGTGCGGCCCCGCTCGTAGATCGCTTATTCCATCCCGAAAAGTGGCTGTACCACCGCCATGGCCTGGCCAATGCGGATCCCCGTTCAGGGGGAGTGGGCAACATGGTCAACTGTGGTGCCTGCATGTACGCCGCGCCCGTGGGCCTAGTCAATGCCTTTTGGCCGGATCAGGCCTACCAGGACGCCATTGATATTTTCAGTGCACACCAAGTGAGTTTCGGTCTGGAGGCCGCTGGGCTGATGGCATATGCCGTGGCTACGGCTCTGACGGGGCCTCAGACCGTCCTACAACTCTACGATGCTACGCTCGCCCGCGCCCATGAAGGTACCCGACATGCTCTTGCTGCCCTGCGTCCCGTGGCTCTGAGTCACACGGACTGGCGCACGGCACTACCGGCGTTGCGGGCAACTATTCAGCCTTTTGACACCGCACCGGACGATTTCCGGGACCGCGGGAACCGCACCGACGATTGGACACCCAGCCGTACGCATTGCATAGAGGAATTGCCCATTGCGCTGGCCTTACTACTGGTCTGCCAGGATGCATTTGAGTCTGTGGTGATCGCGGCGGCCAACTACGGCCGCGACTGTGATTCGATTGCCGGCATGGCGGGTGCCATCGCGGGAGGCTTGCATGGCGTGCATGCACTGCCCACCCATTGGGTCCGGCAAGTGGATGAAGCCAATCGCATGAACCTGGCGCAGTTGGCCGATGAGCTCATGCCTGTGATCCGGAAAGTCACGGAGGATGGGCTGGCGCAGGCTGCTCACGTACGGGCGTGTCTGCCTGCATTCCTGATGTCGGATGACTAAATAGTACCCATATTGCCACCACAACAGTGAGGAGAAGAAAGCCATGAGTGGCTTGCCAGTCGATTACGCGGAACGCGTGTATGCCGGAGTCCTGGGCAAGATCATCGGTGTGTACCTGGGGCGTCCTTTTGAAGGGTGGCCCTACGAGATGATCATGGAGCACTTGGGCGAGGTCAACTACTATGTCCATGACCTACTTGATGTGCCGCTGGTGGTAACGGACGACGATATTTCCGGTACCTTCACCTTCGTGCGGGCCATGGAGGACTATCATTACCGTAGGGATCTGTCGGCCCGGGAAATTGGGCACACTTGGCTCAACTACCTGGTTGAAGAACGTACGGTTCTGTGGTGGGGAGGACTGGGCAACTCCACCGAACATACTGCCTACTTGCGGCTCAAACACGGCATTGAAGCGCCTGCCAGCGGCTCCATCGCCCTGAACGGACAAGTGGTGGCCGAGCAAATCGGATCCCAGATCTTCATTGACGGTTGGGCTCTCATTTCCCCCGGCGATCCGGAACAAGCTGCGCATCTGGCGGCGGAAGCGTCTAAGGTTTCCCATGATGGGGAAGCCATATGGGGTGCGGTCGTAGTGGCCGCCATGGAAGCCCAGGCGTTCGTGGAAAACGACCTCAACGCCCTGCTTGACACCGGGGTTAGTTTCATTCCCCGCGATTCGGTCATTTATCGCATGATCGACGAGTTACGGGAGTGGCATGCCGGCGAACCGGATTGGCGCCGGACGCGCGAAAAGATCGCAGCTACCTATGGGTATGATACCTATGGGGGCAACTGCCATATGGTGCCCAACCATGCCCTGATCATTCATTCTTTACTGTACGGCGACGACGATTTCCAGAAGAGTCTCATGATCGTCAACACTTGCGGGTGGGATACGGACTGCAACTCGGGCAACGTGGGATGCCTCCTGGGGATCAAGAACGGTCTAGCTGGTATAGAGCGTAGCGGTCCGGACTGGCGTGAACCCGTGGCGGATCGCATATACTTGCCGACCGCCGACGGAGGCAGCGCCGTAACGGACGCCGTAATTGAAGCGGTCAAGCTAGCGCAAGTAGGTGCACGCCTGGCGGGGGCCGAGCCCCCGATATACAAAGACGGTGCCCGGTATCATTTCTCTTTCCCGGGGGCCCTACAAGGGTTCCAGGAAGATCCGCACCGTGAAACGAGCGGGATCACCACTCTGCGCAATATAGAAGGGCACAGTGCATCCGGTTCGCGCAGCTTAGCCATTCGTTTCCGGGGCATGGCTCCGGGTAAGTATTCCCGCATTGAAACTGCTACCTTTGTACCGGATCGGGACACCTATGAATACTTCGCGCGCCGGGGGTATGGCCTGCTGGCCTCACCAACCCTGTATCCCGGCCAAACGGTCCGCGCTCGACTGGAAACCTGTCCCCACAATCCGTATGACCTGATGGCTAATCTATTCGTCAAAGTATATGGCCAGGACGACGAACTGGACATCTTGCGCAGCGACGTGCAGAGCATGACGCCCGGCTCCGCGCATACGTTCACATGGGAGCTTCCCGATACGGGCGGCAATCCCATTGCCCGGATAGGCCTGGAACTGTGTGCAGAACAGCGCATGAGTGGCTATGCCTTCCTGGACTATCTGACATGGGATGGTTGTCCGAACTTCACGATGAAGACCCCGGACGTGTTCACGCGCAAACGTCGCTTTGAGCAGTCGGGCATCATGTGGAAATATGCCTGGGTCAATGGGGTGGATCACTATGAACGGTTTTACCCGGAAACCTTTCGCATTATTCACAACGAGGGCCGGGGGTTACTGATGACGGGTACCCGTGACTGGTGCGATTACCAAGTAACGGCAGACGTGACACCGCACATGGTCAAGGCTGCCGGTGTGGGTGTGAACGTGCATGGCATGACCCGGTATGTAGCGTTTCTGCTGTGCCAGGATGGACAGGCCCGCCTGATCCGTACCTTTGATGGCACCGACGAGGTGCTGGCCACCGCTGATTTCCCCCTGACATTGGGCCGGTCATATGCCTTGACGGTCATCACAGCCGGGGACCGGATTCGCTGCCTAGTGGATGGTAAGGAACTTCTGCACGCTGCCAACGAGCACGCTAGCCTGACCCAAGGCGGTATTGCGCTGATTGTAGAAGAAGGCCGCACAGCCACCAACCAGGTTACGGTACAGCCCGCCTGACACCTGCCCCGGCGGTTGGCGGGGTGCCGGGAAGGCGTCTCTTATCTAACTAACCCGACGATCGCCTCGGTACGGAAGTTGTGCCGAGGCGCCGGCGCCTCTAGGTCATGGTTGCATAGCTTGTTTCATGCGGACACGGTATGCACATAGGGCCCTGTCCGCCAAGATGCCCATGTTCAGGCTATTGGGTACCATCCGCTGAGAAGCTCTGTGTTGGCTTTTTATCTACAGGACAAACCATCAGGCTCGGCAATACCCGCTTCCGCTTGGATCGCTTGGTATGGTGCTAGGACAAGATCCGAGGGGGCTCTTTGGTACTGTCCGTGCATGCCCAAACCTGTCGTATTGAGTGCCGGTGTCGCAACTACCGATCCCTTAGCCTCCGGCATCCGTTGGTACTAGCGCGCATCGGTTGGCCTAATCCAGGCGCACTTATAGAGAATTGCGGTTAGGGTGTAAAGTCTCCCCGTGCACTACACTCGCTCGGCAGATAGCGCGTCCCGGTATGTAGTCTGGATACTAGAGGCGCGCGGCGATAGTTGATGAGGGTCTGCATACCTCCCGTCATAGGCCTCCCCGCCCACAACTGGGTACCTAGTTAGGCTGCGTCTCAAGCCTATGGCGCAGCTACTTGGGGCGCTAGCCTGGCACACACGGTCCCATCCTACAACGTACCGGGATCGATGCTCCCGCGGGCTGAGAGAGGTTGTGTCGCTGCGCAGTGAGGGATTTCCATGACGTATGGCATGTAACCCGACGCGGTGCCTATGCCTCCCCGACGCGGTGCCTATGCCTCCGTTGGCTGTGCTACTTTTCCACAGATAGTAGTGGCTCCCCTCGCGGTTGCTGGCATGCGCATGGGTTCGTCTGGGCGGTTCTTGTACAGAATATATATAACTATATAATATTGTTATCCTTTGGGGGGAGGGGGAAGTAACCTATGATGGGTCACCTTGCCATATTAATTTGCTTTGACCTTGTCTAGAGTTCTGAGATAGTGTTATAGTTGTACTGTCGTGATCCATGATCGACTCGGAGCTCATATTAGGAGGGGAGGACACTGTGATCAGAATTCTTGCAACGCTTCGGAGTGGACGGAAGCTGGTCCCCGTTAGCCTGTTGGTGCTCATTCTGCTGGGTGCAACCGCCGTGCACGCCCAGGAGTTAACGAAGCCGACAGCACGCGTTAGCAACATCGGTGCTACCGAAGCGACGATCACCTGGACAGCTAATGATGTCGCAGGTTGTGTGATCCTCAGTTATGTAGTTCGAACCACAAAAACTGAGGATAACTCAGATGCTGGAATTTGGCGGATCCCAGCAGTAGCGCCGAAGAGCTTTACGCAGGAAAATTTGGAACCTAATACATCCTACCGCTCCGAAGTAGCGATTCGGGAGACCACGTGTGGTACTAAATATTTTCTGTCATCAGACCAAATCTACTTCACCACGTTGAGCGACGTGGGCACCAATACGCCGGTACCCCCTACCGACACACCGATACCACCCACCAATACACCGGTGCCCATCACCCGGGAGATCACCACGCCGCCGACACTAAGTGTTGACAATATCGGCAGTACCGAAGTAACGGTCACCTGGATGCCTGTCGAACACAAAGATTGTGCGCCCATACGGTACGTAGTCAGACTTATTGATATTGCTGCAAGAGAGTATGCAGGTCATGCTTATGTTACGGCAGATGCTCCGCGTAGCGTTACACTCTACGGTTTGAAGCCTAATCACAAATACTACATAGACATAGCGGTTAATATGAGCATGTGCGGTCAACGAGTGGCTTCGCAGCTGCACATGTTCACCACGTTGATCGCCACGGGCACCAATACGCCAGTACCCCCTACCGATACGCCGGCACCCCCTACCGACACACCGATACCACCCACCAGTACACCGGTGCTCATCACGCCGCCGATAGTAAGCGTTAGCAACATCGGCAGTACCGAAGTAACGGTCACCTGGACGCCTGCCGAACACAAAGGTTGTGCGCCCATACGGTACATAGTCAGACTCGTTGATGTTGCTGCAAGAGAGTATGTAGATCATGCTCATGTTATGGCAGATGCTCCGCGTAGCGCTACACTCTACAATTTGAAGCCTAATTACAAATACTTCATAGACGTAGCGGTTAATATGAGCATGTGCGGTCAACGAGCGGATTCGCAGCCGCACTATTTCACCACGTTGGGCGCCGCAGCCACCGACACACCGGTACCTCCTACCGACACACCGGTACCTCCTACCGACACACCGGTACCTCCTACCGACACACCGGTGCCCCCCACCGACACACCGGTACCTGCTACCAACACACCGGTACCTGCTACCAACACACCGGTACCTGCTACCAACACACCGGTACCTCCTACCGACACACCGGTACCTCCTACCGACACACCGGTACCTCCTACCGACACACCGGTGCCCCCCACCGACACACCGGTACCTCCTACCGACACACCGGTGCCCCCCACCGACACACCGGTACCTGCT
This sequence comes from Caldilineaceae bacterium, assembly GCA_965116185.1. Lineage (GTDB taxonomy): Bacteria > Chloroflexota > Anaerolineae > Caldilineales > Caldilineaceae > Bin34. The sequence continues at coordinate 2,664,736 of OZ220492.1, read as the reverse complement.
ACCAACACACCGGTACCTGCTACCAACACACCGGTACCTGCTACCAACACACCGGTGCCCCCCACCGACACACCGGTACCCCCTACCGACACACCGGTGCCCCCTACCGACACACCGGTACCTCCTACCGACACACCGGTGCCTCCTACCGACACACCGGTACCTCCTACCGACACACCGGTGCCTCCTACCGACACACCGGTACCTGCTACCAACACACCGGTACCTGCTACCAACACACCGGTACCTGCTACCAACACACCGGTGCCCCCCACCGACACACCGGTACCTCCTACCGACACACCGGTGCCCCCTACCGACACACCGGTACCTCCTACCGACACACCGGTGCCCCCCACCGACACACCGGTGCCCCCCACCGACACACCGGTACCTGCTACCAACACACCGGTACCTGCTACCAACACACCGGTGCCCCCCACCGACACACCGGTGCCCCCTACCGATACACCGGTACCCCCTACCGATACACCTGGCCACATAGTGGTAGAGACCGCAGAGGACTCCAATCGTGAGGTAGGAGGCGCAACGGCGACCCCGGTCCCCCGGCCGCCTTTCCGCGTGCGCAATGTGGTCGTAACAGCATCGGGGACCAGCGCTACGATTACTTGGGATAAGGCTGTGACTACGCAGGGCCGTAATAATCGGTGCCTGGAGGCGAACCCGCAGAAATATCGCTACAAGGTAGGCAACTGGCGTACCGGGACCCAAGTTATGGGGTGGACGGAGACATCCCAGCGGGCGGTGACAATAAACAATCTGACATCGGGACACCGCTACGCCGTGACCGTGAATTCCTACTCGGAGGAGTGCCGAACCTGGTCCGAGCGGCGGCGCGTGTTCTGGCGGCAGCCGTAGCCGGTGGGGGCGGCGGCGCTAAACGCTTACCCCGTAGAGCAGATGCCCGTCTGTTCTACGGGGTAAAGCATACTGGTTCTACTCTGAAGTAGACGAAGCACTATGGGCCTGATGCCTTTCGCCACGAAGATCCCACAACGGTGTCCGGTATCAGGTCTGATCGTGATCAGAAACTAGGGAAACGGTCATACCATTAATTTCTCCCGTGGATACTCTTCTGTGTCACGCGTCCTGTAGATCCTGAGGATATCTTGGATGTTCGCTCTGGCGGCGGCAGGATTTGTGAACGCCCGCACACTTTCAAAATGTGGCATAGGTAGCGTCCGCATCGTGTGCCTAAGCTCTGGCCGTGATGGGGCCGTGAACTGCAAGCGGATGGATGAAATCTTGCCTGCCTCCCGCACACCACGGTACGGAACACGACGAGAGGACGGCATGCTCTTCTACGGGAGGGATACCCTCCCTACCCTCTGCCACAAGCCAAGTCAAGGGCAGAGGGGTACGCCTGATGCGGCTCACTCATAAGGGTACAGGGTCAAAAGTGCTGTGAGCTGAGCTGCTGAGAGATAGTCGTGATGGTTCCGCGTAGGTTTTCACCAGCCCGATGTTGGGATCCAGAATCCACATCCACAGTAGGGCCACAGCTACCCCGGCCACAATTGAGGACACGAACACCATAGTGCGAAACAAAGGGGATACCCCGCGGTTTCTGGTTGAGCAATAAGGCCAGGAGTAAGGATGTTGCTAGCCCTAGGGCGACGAAGTACGCAGTGTTGCCGAACGACTTGCCAAACAGGAGATTGTCCGTGAATATCTCCACGTAGTTTCTTGACTTGACCCAGGCCAGTGGATAACCAATCCGAAAATTGGTCAAGCTGAGCATAAAGGCATAGACGAAGGGATAGAAGTTGAAAAGTAGGAGCCCAACCCCCAGGGTAGGGCGAATAACCATCCAGCCGCAGACTCGCGGCGCCGGGAAGATCTCGTGAAGCAATGGGAAAATCCGCCTGACATCTGCCCCGGCGGTTGCCGGGCTGCCGGGAAGCGGCTCTTATCTAACCCGGCGGCAGACTCGGTCGCCGGGTTTTGTCCCCCTAATTTCATCTGCGGTGCCAAGTACCCTCAAGGTAGCGGTCCTGCATTTGCGCCCGTAGCTCGGATACGAGCTGTGGATGATCCGCCGCGATGTTATGGCACTCCCCCGGATCCTGGACCAGATCGTAGAGTTCCGGCTGCTCGTTGTAGTTGTTGATTAGTTTGTGGTTGCCTGTCCGCAGAGCGGCAAAATGACGGAGCTGGGTCAGCACGTTAGCGCGATGCGGACGCGACGTGTCCCGTACGCTGGGTAGGATGGAACGTGCATCCAGGGCTTCCTGTTCGTGACCGGTATAAGGCACACCGGCGAGCTCACAGAGTGTGGGATTGATATCGGCCAGTTCCACCAGTGAATCATTTAACCCACCGGCCGGAATGTCGGGGCCCGCAAGTAAGAGGGGTACGCGCAAAGCGCCTTCATAGGCTACGCTCTTGGTGTATAGCCGGTGATCGCCTAGCATTTCGCCATGGTCTGATGCAAACACGATATGGGTATTGTCTGCCATACCGCGGGCATCCAACATAGCACGTATCTGGCCAATCCAATGGTCGATCAGGCTGATGTTGGCCGTGTACTGCCGGCGCGTGTGCGTGATCTCATCCGGAGTCATGTCCAGCTGGCGCTGCCGGATCCAGGCCGGTTTACTGTCGGGCGCACTTTGGATGGCGGCAGGCATTGGAGCAGTCCGGAACTGCTCAGCCCAGGATGTGGGAGGATCGAAGGGATCGTGGGGACCTACAAAGGATACGAAGAGATGCCAGGGAGTGGTAGTGGAAACCCTTTCCAGCCAGGCTAGGGCCTGTTGACCGATCCAGCTGTCCGCATGTGCTGCTTCGGGCAACACTGAATCATGTGACACACCCTGAATCCAGCCCGCCTGACTGCGTCGGGCGTAGTCGTCCCGGAAGTGGTCAAACAGACCCAGGCTCTCAAGGTGGTACCCATAGGGGCCAAGCGGGGTATCGGCACGACCAGCGTGCATTTTACCTTCAATTTCAAGCGGATCCGTGAATCCCCACTGGAAATTCCGAGGTAGCTGTCCGGTGGGTCCGTTGCAGGGTGAGGGTTTGGCAAGATCGAGTTTGCCCACCGACGCGACTTGGTAGCCGTGATCCCGCAGGCGCTGGTAGTAGGTAGGAACCTGCCGGGGGAGATAGCAGTGATTGTCCAGACAGCCCAGCCGCCATGGATGCAGACCGGTAGCTAAGGCAATCCGGGAGGGTGCGCAGACCGGTGCGTTAACGCAGCAGTGGGAAAATCGAGTACCATCACGGGCTAGGCGGTCTAGGTGAGGTGTGGAGACGAGTGGTTGCGCAATGCCCAGGAAATCAAAGCGATGCTGATCATCCATGATGAAGAGAAGGTTGGGTTTGACAGACATGGACATTTTCTCCGCAAACTGGATGTGGTTGGTTGTCAGCGATAGAGAGGCATAGACAGCATGTGTATGGTGCTGGTAATGCAGCAGGTAGGCTCAGATCCGCAGTTCCCGATTCACTGGATACCTGGGTCCGGTTCACAGCCGCGCAAGCGCAGGGACAAGGGCTCACGCCCTTGCTAGGGCATTGGTGGTGCTGAGACCCTGTCCGCATTCCGCTACTGCTGTATCCTCCTCATACGGGATCGTACGCACCATACGATTGACATAAATATCACTGTTAAGTCGGAGGCACTGCACCCCCGGCCGTGAATGGTGCATGGGAGATTTAGCAAAACACAGGCATGGTGACAGGTAAAGGGAATAGGCAGGACAGGGATAACACATCTCTGCTCGCGCCAGGCCGGATAGGCTTCTAGCCTGTCGGCCACGGCCCACTTGACTGTTTCAGGCTACATAATGCCTATTCTAGCATGAGATCCCGACCCCCAGCCTCTACGGAGCCAACCTAATGGTCTTCCCCTTGTCGTATTCTTGACGGTGATCTGTATGGTGGAGGCAGCACAATCCACGCGGCTTGCTTGCCCAAAGGCCGTATTGTCTATCGGCATAGGCCCCCGGCTTGATATCTTGTTTGACACATGTACCGACCATCGCTAGTATACGGAGGGTCCGGCTGCCATTGGTTGATGCACCAAACTGTTCGGCTGGAACTCACTCATACCATTCTGCTATAGGGGAGAATTTCTACGATGAACGTAACACATGTTTCCCGCCGCCGTTTTCTGCAGATCGCATCCTTTTCCACCATGGGTGTGGTTATGGCTGCCTGCACACCTCCGCCCATGCCCGGCACCACAACAGGGCCTGCCCAGCAACCCGCGGCGGCTCCCGCCCAGGAAACAGTTGAGCTGTCGCTTTGGATGTTTAGTTTGAACCCGGAACTCATTGATTATATTAACGACAGCGTGACTCCGGAATTCCGTGACAACATGCCCGGGTTCGATCTGCTGCCGGAACATGTACCTTACGACGGGTATCGCCAGAAACTATCCACGTCCATCGTTGGTGACTCCCTGCCGGACATTCATGAAGCCGGTACCCAGGCCGCCGGCCGCGTGGCGACTAGTGGTGAAGGCACACCTATTGACGACTACATCAATGAATGGGATGATCTTGACGACTATTTTGGGGCCAATATCAAGGGTACCCAGATAGCCGGGTACACGTGGGGCATACCCATTTTTAGCCATCCTTCCCTGACTCTCTACTGGAAGAGTCTGCTGGAGGAAGCGGGCCTGGATCCGGACAGCCCACCCACAACGGAAGTGGAATACTTGAATTACGCAGCTGTCTTGCAGAAGGTGGAAGAGAATCGGACCATCCAGTTAGGAGGCTGGGCGCCTAGCAACTGGCGTAGCTTCTTCCAGGAATTTGAGGTTCAGCTGCAACGTCTCGGGGGCGAAATGGCGGATCAGGACTACACCGAGGTCCGATTCAATAACGAGCTGGGTGTGGCTGCGCTGTCATGGATCGTTGAGCTATTCCAAACCGTGTATCCGGAAGGGGTCGCGCGGTTACCTGATGAGGCTCCGATCCCCCACTTCGCTAACAAGAATATCGCTATGCATGCCCGGGGCCATGGATCCAACCCGCGTGACGTTCTGCGGTACAATCCTGATGCCTTCGAAGATCTCGGTTTCGCTTTCCCGCTGGGAGCACAGGACGGCATCGGCCGTAAAAACTCCATCTCTTGGCGGAATTTCCTCTCGGTGTCGCCTACCTCATCCGATGTGGGAGCCTCGGTGGAATGGGCCCATGTTTTCTCTAACACGGAACACAACGTGCACTACAGCGAGTGGGGAGGCTATATCCCGGTCCGTAAATCGGCGCTGGACACCCCCTTCGTCCAGGAATCTCCCTATGTGGGCATCTACCTGGAGATGGGAGCCCCCCATGGCTACGATGTGATCAATCCGCCCGGCTACTTTGAACTGCGGCAAGAAGGAGGCAATTACTTTGAGCAGGCCGCTCTCGGTGCGATTAGCGTGGAAGAGGCGATTCAGAAATGCGGTGAGGTGTGGCAGGAAGGCCTAGACAACGCTCCACCCTACAAGATCCCGTAAACGGCCTGACTGACTCCTGGTCGTACGATGGTCTGGGCAGAGGATAAGGGTTGCCTTCTGCCCAGACCCTAAAGGGTTTACCGTGAGCCGCCGCTGGCGTATGTCTCTGACTTAAGAGCCCCGTACATGCTGAGAGAACACTTCACGAGTCCTTCCCGGCGTCGCGAGGCTGCGGCTGGGTGGTTATTCGCCCTACCCTGGGTGTTGGGGCTCCTCCTTTTCAACTTCTATCCCTTCGTCTATTCCTTTGTGCTCAGCTTGACTAATTTTCAGATTGGTTATCCGCTGGCCTGGGTCGGGATAGGGAACTACGTGGAGATGTTCACGGACGATCCCCTGTTTGGCAAGTCGTTCGGCAACACCGCGTACTTCGTCGCCCTGGGCGTGCCCCTAGGGTTGGTAACATCCTTACTCCTGGCCTTATTGCTCAACCGGAAACTGCGGGGCATCCCTTTGTTTCGCACTATGGTGTTCGTGCCCTCAATTGTGGCCGGGGTAGCTGTGGCTCTACTGTGGATGTGGATTCTGGATCCCAACATCGGGCTGGTGAATTATCTGCTACGGCAGATCGGTGTGCGTGCTCCACCCCTCTGGCTCCAGTCCGAGGAGTGGGCCAAACCTGCCCTCATCGTCATGACCTTGACTGGTGCGGGGGGAGCCACCATGGTCATATTTCTGGCCGGATTGCAAAACATTCCCACGGAACTGTACGACGCAGCGAAAATTGATGGTGCTAGTGCCCTGCGCCAGTTCTTCTACGTCACCATTCCCATGCTGTCACCCGTGATCCTGTTCAATACGATCACGGGCATTATCGGGGCTTTTCAGGTGTTCACCCTAGCTTACGTCGCCACGGACGGACAGGGAGGCCCCAACAACGCTACCATGTTCTACGCCCTGTATCTGTATAACATTTCCTTCTGGTGGGGCAAGATGGCCTTCGGATCGGCCATGGCCTGGTTCATGTTCGTAGTCATCATGCTGTTCACCATGTTGCAATTGGCCTTGTCCAAGCGCTGGGTATTCTACGCAGGCGAATGATGGATGCCTCAAACCTGACCCAGACCATACCCCCGTCCACCACATCGGCATCTACCCGCTGGACTTGGCCTGGCGTGATGAAAGGGCTGCGTATTGTGATCTTGTACCTGCTACTGATTAGCATCAGTATGGTCTTTTTCTTCCCGCTGCTGTGGATGTTCTCAACAGCCATTAAGCCAACCTTTCAAATGTTCAAGACCCCACCGATCTGGATCCCCAATCCACCGCAGTGGGACATTTTCCTCTCTACCTGGCAGCGGACAGACTTCAACCTCTATCTCAACAATACAGTCAAGATCACAGCCCTGAGCATAATCGGTCGAATGACAAGCTGTGCCATGGTGGGATTTGCCTTTGCCCGGTTGCGTTGGCCTGGCAAGAACGTTCTCTTCGTCATTACTCTGAGTACTATGATGCTGCCGTTTCAGGTACTCATGATTCCCCAGTTCCTGATTTTCAAGTCCTTCGGGTGGATCGATACCCACTATCCTCTATGGGTACCCTCATTTGGTGGCACGGCATTCTATATTTTCTTGATGCGCCAGTACTTCCTGACCTTGCCGCGGGAACTGGATGACGCAGCCAAGATCGACGGTTGCAGCTGGTGGGGTATCTTCTACCGCATTCTACTGCCTCTCTCGCGGCCGGTCCTGGCGACCATCGCCATCTTCACTTTTATGTCACAGTGGAATTCGTTCCTGGAACCACTGATTTTCCTCAACAAGTCCCGGAACTTCACCCTGGCTCTAGGCCTGGCCATGTTCCGCGATCAGTTTGATGTGGACTGGAACGCCATCATGGCTATGTCATTCCTGATGGTGCTGCCCTGTCTGATCGTGTTTTTCGTGGCTCAGAAATACTTCATCCAGGGGATTTCCACCACCGGGCTCAAGGGTTGAGGGTATCTCCGGCACCTGTAGCACTTGTGCTATATCGTGACAGCACAAATAGCACAGAAGTTGTGTTGAGACACCGGTGCTTGCTAGCGGTGAATCTAGCTCATGGTTGCATGGCTCCCATGCGGACACGATAGGTACATTATTGACCTTGTCCGCCAATCTTCCTATGTGCAGGCTAATGTATGTTGTTCATTGGGTGCCACCACCGGGAATCCCTGTATTGTATCTAGCCTGTGTCCTGTTTCATGTGCTACGCCCGTTGCGAGCCTTATCATTAGCTCTTTATGCTACAGAACAGAAACCATCATCATGATCCGCAATACCCGATCCCGACTGGCTCACTTCGTGCGCATGGTTTTAATCGGTGTAGGTCTTGTCTGCCTGACCGCTTGTGCACCGAGTGCCTTCCTACTGCCTTCCTGTGCGGAAGACCGATCCAATCTTAACATGGCTTTCTATGCCTTCTTCGCACCCGTCAGTGCCAGTGCCGACCCAGATCCGACCACCGCAGCGTTCCACACCCATCAGGGATACGAAGCGGATCTGCTGACGGCGCTTGAGGCTATGGAAGGAACGGATTTGTCCTTCACGCGCACCGCGATTGCTTCCTGGGATGACATTTGGCTACTACCTATCTTGCCCCAGTACGATATCGCCGGTGGTGGTATCACTATTCTGGACACCCGTACCCGGGATGCCGCGGGTCACCAGGTTGTCACTTTCACGTCAGGCCACATCGCCTTTCGCCAATCGTTGCTGGTGCGGACTGAAGACGTGGTCCGTCTCAACGGATATGACACACTGACCGCCGATGTCCGTGTGGGCGTCCTGGCTAACACGACCGGGGAAGCACGCCTGCTACAGCTTACAGGACTAGCGGATACGAACGGTGTGCTCGTGGCCGGGATCAGCATTGACACACCACAGGGTCCGGTTGTGACGGATGGTAGTGCCGACTACTTCATCACCTCGGCACAGGTCACACCTGAGTTGGAAGGTAGGCTGCACCTCTGGCCGCCTGGGGATACTATGCCCCAGATCATCTATCTTGGCTACGCGACGGGGGAACAGGAGATCCTGGACGCACTCCGTACCGGTCGGATAGATGCTGTCGCCCGGGGTGAGATCGGCAATCAGGATGCTGTCTCCGTATCGGACCAAGCCTTAGCCATCTCCGTACTGGACGAGGCGGTTGAATACGGAGGCTTTACGCTTGCGGTGGAGGATACCGAACTAGCGGCTTGTCTCAATACGCGGATTGATTGGCTCACCGACAAACGGCGTATTGGCTACGGTGACTGGCGGACCGACAAGACTGTCTTCCTCCGCCGGGCCCAGATATGGAACACCGTACACAATACCCTGAGGTAAGACCCTTGGGGGGCGTCTGTCCCTTGCCCGCAAGCCTATCGGCGGATAGCCGCAACTACGGCTATCACGCCGGTTTTGATGCTCTCTGTCACTCGGCCGGATACGTAATGTGCAACAACCCTGTGTCCGTAGCCGGCTCAACCTGCTGTACGGCGCCGGTAGGCCAATGTACCGTCAGGCGGGTAATCTGGGCCTGACCTAAGCCGAAGTGCAGGGTGGGATCGTTGCCAGCCCCCAATGAGGATCCTATTTTCACTTCACGCATGAGTGTGATGCCGTCGTCGCGCTCCAGGTACACCCGTGCCCCGACAGCGTCACGACTGACCTGGCGGCCATCACCCTGCAACCGTACCCACAAGGAACGGTTCCGATGCCCCCACAGAGCTGTGTTGCGGTAGAGCAGAGGCCCGTTGTTCCAATGCGTCAGCAACAGATCCACAAAACCGTCCTGATCGTAGTCGGCATACGCACTCCCCATGGTGGCCTTACCATTACGCTGCCAACTGGTGGGCGTAACGTTGCGGAAGGTACCGTTGCCCTCGTTATGAAATAGGAAATCGGTGTAGGGATCATGCATGCCTTCCGGGCCGGATGTGGCCGTGATCTGAACGAATTGGGTGGTGGCTAGATGCAGGTCTAACCAGCCATCATTGTCCAGATCTATGAAGCCCGTGCCCCAACCCACGGCAGGACTAGGTCCTACGGCTACCCCGGCCTGCCGGGCACGGGACACGAAAGTACCGTCACGGTTGACGAGTAGGGCCATGGCGTTGACCATATTAGAGAAATACAGATCGAGATCCAGATCATTGTCCAGATCTCCAACCGCCAAGCCCATGCCGGCTAGACGGACGTTAGCACCGGTTTCCGCTGAAGCATCGTGCCAGCACCACCCGTCACAGCCGGCCCCGTCATTACGCCACAGAACGTTGCCGATGGGATTGTGCAGCTCGTCGTTGACCACGTAAATGTCGCTGTCGCCATCGTTGTCGTAATCCAGAAACGCCACCGCGAAGCCTGCCCCCAGACGCTTGGCATAGTCCAGCGTCGTTGAGACATCCTCAAACGTGCCGTCACCGCGGTTGCGGTAGAGTCGATCTGCAGCCTGCGTGTGATCGATCGGCGTGCACTCCGGATAACAGGACCAGTTGGCGACATAGAGATCCAGCCAGCCGTCATTATCAAAATCGCCTAGGGCCGCACTGGAACCCTTGCCCGCGTCCCCTACGCCGGCCCCGACCGTGACATCCACCAGCGCTTGGCCCCGGTCGTTGCGGAACAGTTGATTGGGGCCTTGGGCCATGACGTATAGATCCGACCAGCCGTCGTTGTCTACGTCAGCCCATACAGCGCCACCGGTCAGGACGCCGGACATGGCCACATCCGCCGTGAGTGGAGACGGTGTGAAGCGCCCTCCCGTATTGCGGAATAGGGCATTATCTACTTGGTTGCCTGATATGAACAGGTCCATCCAGCCGTCATTGTCATAGTCACCCCAGGCCTGGCCTACGCCTAGATAACCGGTGGCGAATTCCGGGTTGAACATGTCCCAGAAGCCGCTGTGGTGCGCTTGCAAACCGGTTGCCGTGGTGACGTCAACAAACGCGTCCAAACCGGCTGCCCCGTAGGGGGCCGTAATGACCTCCGGCTCTTGATGATATCGAATCCGGAGTTCCTGGTTGAGCGGTATGTCGCCCTCAATATGCTGCCGGGTACCGTCCGGCCAGTCAATGGTAATGGCCTCCGGCACGCGGAACGGGCCGAACCCGAAGTGCAGAGCGGTGTCATGGCCGGAACCTAGGCTAGCCCCAATCTTGACCTCCTGCATCATGTGGATGTCCCGGTTGGTCTCCACGTAGACACGGGCGCCCACGGCATCCCGGTTGACACCCGCGGCCCCTTCCAGACGCAGGGTCAGCCAGCGATTTTCCCGCTGCTCTACGGCCTGGTTACGGTACAGAGTGTAGCCACGGCGCCACTCCCCGATTACATAATCCAGCCAACCATCGCGGTCAAAATCGGCGTAAGCGAAGCCTAAGGCCGGCCAAGGTTCCTGGATCCAGGCTGTGGGCGTGACGTCGGTGAACGTGCCGTCTTGGTTATTGCGGAACAGCGTATCCGGATAAGGTTGGAACATGCCCGTGGGGCCGATGGCCACGGTTTCCTGCTGGAATTCGGTGGTGGTCAGGTAGAGATCCAGCCAGCCATCGTTGTTGTAGTCAAAAAAGGCGGTACCCCAGCCGGTGGCCGGGCTGGGTCCAATCCCCACTCCGGCCTGGCGGGAGTGGTTGCGAAACCGACTGCCATCCTGATTCTGCAGCAGGATCATGGGATTTACCATATCGGAGAAATACATGTCCAGATCGGCATCGTTGTCGTAGTCGCCCACTGCCAACCCCATGCCATGGACCAGCATAAAGGCCTCCATTTCACGGGAGGCGTCGTGCCAGCACCAGCCGTCACAACCGGGCCCGTCGTTGCGCCATAGCACGTTGCCCACGGGATGCTGCATGCGATCATTGACGACGTACAGATCACTGTCGCCATCACTGTCGTAGTCCAGGAAGCTGGCCACGAAGCCTGCGCCCTGCAGCCGGTCGGTATGCAGCCAGTCGGATACGTTGGTGAAGGTACCGTCGCCGTTGTTGCGATACAGCACATCCTGAGCCTGTACCGGATCGATGGGATCGCAGTCAGGCCAGCAGGACCAGTTAACCACATAGAGATCCAGCCACCCGTCCTGATCAAAATCGGCCCAGGCGGCACTCTTGCCCTTGCCCGCATCATCCACTCCGGCCTGCGCGGCAATGTTCACGAAGGCTTGGCCCTGGGCATTATGAAACAGGACATTGGGGCCATGGGCGAGTACATACAGGTCCTTCCAGCCATCGTTGTCAAAGTCTACCCACATAGCACCGCCCGTTTCCTGGTGCGGCATGGCGACTTGGAGGTCAAGACTAGAACGCGTAAAGGTACCGTCACCCCGGTTATGGAAGAGCGCGTTGGGGGCACGATTGCCGGTCACGAAGAGATCGGGCCAATCGTCATTGTCGTAATCACCCCAGGCCTGCCCCATAGCCATGTAGCCCGTGGTAAAAGGGGCTTGGTCGTCATCCCCTTCTTCTCCGAACTGATTCCACGTAGCATCGTGCGTAGCATCAATGCCCGCCCGGTCCGCAACGTTCAGGAAGAGCGGAATTTCATCGGCGGGTCCCCGGGGCTGCGGGGCGGTGTCAACCGGGGGGATGATCAGGGTACAGGCAGTCAGTCCAAGAGCCAGCAGGGCCCCCGGGATGCCTTGACGGATGGCTCTGCGGAGCCGCAGGATAGGGTTTTGCATAATACTAAGGGTGAAGTTACCGGCAGAGAAGGACCAATGTTACCCCTTGATACCCGTCAAAGCGATGCCCTGCACAAAGAGACGCTGGCCGAAGAAGAACACGAGCAGGACAGGCAGTAGGACAATCAGCGAAACGGCCATCATGTAGTGGAAATCAACATGACCGAACTGGCCTCGGAACTGATTGAGACCGACGGCCAGCACCTGTTCCTTCTGGGCCCGGATGTAAATGAGCGGCATCAGGAAGTTGTTCCAGTTGCCAATAAACGCGAAGATGACTACAGTGGCGAGCGCGGGCTTGGTCAGCGGGATCAGGATCTGGGCTAGGATGCGCCATGACGAAGCCCCATCCAGGCGGGCCGCTTCATCCAGATCCAGCGGAATGGTCAGGAAGAACTGACGCAGCAGGAAAATGAAGAAGGGGAAACCAAACCAAGGCGGCACCATCAGGGGTAGCCAAGACAGGTACCGCATCCACAGGATTCCGTTAGGGGTATAGTAGTCCCACCAGGGTTTGAGGAACTGCGTGATGCGGGTGAAGAGGACATACTGGGGAATGATCAGCACTTCGTTGGGCAGCAGCATGGTAGCGAGGACCAGGCCGAAAAGGATGTTGCGGCCCCGGGCCCGCAGCCGGGCAAAACCGTAGGCGGCTAGGCAGCAGGAGATAAGATTGCCGACGATGTTGTTGAGTGTGATCAAGGTGGAATTGATGAAGAACGTATTGAAAGGCAGATAGGCGGCCCAGCCTTCAGGAAAGTTCCGCCAGACGATGGGATCCGGGATCCAGACCGGAGGGTTGGCAAAAATCTGCCTGGACTCCTTGAGCGCTGTTGACAGCATCCAGAGCAGAGGTATAAGAAAGATGAAGGCTCCCGGTAGCACCAGGAAATAGATGATGCCGGCGTTCAAGATGCGCCGCCGGGAACTGCGCTGCCACCAGGGCGGATCACTCGCGACGGTACGGTCCAGTGTGCCGGTCACTACGTAGTCCTGCTGGGTCATCCGCGTACCTCGCCTTCGTAATACACCCAACGGCGGCTGCCCCAGATCTGCAGCAGGGTCAGGATTAGAATCAGGGTAAACAGGATCCAAGCCAGGGCTGAAGCGTAGCCCATCTTCAAATAGATAAAAGCGTTCTGATAGATGTAATAGACCAACATGTAGGTGGATATGCCCGGACCACCCTGGGTCATGACCAGGATATCGGTCAGAATCTGGAAGGCATTGATCGTAGAAATGACGATTACAAAAAAGAGCACCGGTGAAATCATGGGAATGGTCACATGCCGGAATTCCCGGAACACGGATGCCCCGTCAATGCGGGCTGCTTCATACAGCGACACCGGAATACCCTGCAGTCCCGCCAGGATGATAATCATATTCGCACCGATGCCCCAGGTGCTCTTGAGAATCAAGGCCGGCTTGGACCAGGCCTGACTCGCCAGCCAGGCCGGTCCTTCCTGAATGGGCAGCAGTTTCACCAGGATGAAATTGACCAGCCCCACCGAGGGGTTGAAGAGCCAGATCCAGAGGATCGAGATGGCAACACCGCTGGCGATGGAGGGCATGTAGTAGATCAGGCGTAGCAGGTAGGTGCCCGGTAGATTCTGGTTCAACAGCAGGGCCACAAACAGGGCCCCCAACGTACCGAGGAGGACAGAGCCGAATGTGTAGTAGAACGTGTTGAACACCGTTTCCCAGAAAACGATGTCCTCCACAAACAGTTCGCGGTAATTCTTGAACCCCACAAATTCAAAAGAGCTCAGCCCGGTCCAGTTGGTAAAGCTAAATAGCAGCGAGGCCAACACAGGACCGCCCGTAAAGAAAAACAGGCCCAGAAACCAGGGCAGAATAGCGATCCAGAAATCTCTTTCTTCCCGCTTCTGCAAGGAACGCAAACGGTTGCCGGTCCGGGCCAGCACACTGAGGGTCATAACGGCTTCCGGTTTAGTGAAATCGAAATCCTACCGGCCGCGGCGAACCGCGGCCGGTAGGCGAAGGGCAGGGTACGGCTATGGCTGCTTCCCTACCCTTCCTGTACGTTAGTTGTGGTCAGGCCATGCGTTCCGCCGCATCGGCGAACGCGGCGTTGGCTTCTTCCACAATACCGAGAACCGCGGCATCCACATCAATTTCGCCGCTCTGCAGTAGGGTCTCATACCGTCCCGTAATGTCTAGCAGCTGGGGAGCGGCGAGCGTCTGGTACGGCCGGCCGGTCACGGCATACCGTTCCAGTGCATCCAGGAAGTAATGGGCGTTGTCCGGTGCAGGTTCGGAATCGATCCAAGATTGGTAGGCGTCAGCGCGTGCGGGGCTGCCGCGCCCTGAACTGCCCCACATGAATTCCATGCCTTCCTTACTCAGGTAAGCACTCAGAAAACGCCAGGCTGCGGCCGGATGTTGACTGTTTTTGGTGATGCTGAAACCCGAGCCGAAGGATCCGCAGTGCCGGCCATTGGGGCCGGACGGCCAGGGTGCCACGTCCCAGTTATAGTCGGCGAAAGACGCCTGGGTGGGTGTGTTCCAGGAGGCGAAGGCGGACAGGCCCACATTGCCTGAAATCCACGCATTTTGCTCGAACGCTTCGGATTCGGCGGGCGTGGGTGCAGCCTGGTGCATGTGGATAAGATCGACCCAAATCTGGATAGCTTCGCGCGCTTCCGGCGAGTCCAGCTCAATGGCGTTTTCCTCATCGTTGTAGAGGTTGGCTCCATAGGTATTGAGCATGTTGCGGTTCAGCGCGTTGCCGAAATTGGGAAAATTGCCGCGCCAGCCCCAGACTTTGCGATCCCCTTCCAAATTGGTCAGGGCAATGGATGTCTCCACCAAATCGTTAATGGTCCAGTCTTCCGTGGGATAGGCCATGCCGGCCGCGTCAAAGATGTCCTTGTTGTAGGCAAGGATCAAAGGCCCGTGATCGTAAGGGACACCATGCTGTTCACCTTCAAAGCGATAGAGCCGCAGCGACTCTTCCCATACGCCTTCAATGTTAAAGCCCGGATCGGCATCCACATGGGACTGCAGAGACACGGTGATGCCCTCAAAGGCCCAAGGGAAGGCACGACTACCGTGGACGTAGACGATGTCCGGTAGGGTATCCGCCGCCGCCCACGTGGGCACAACCTGGTTGTGATCACTCCAGGTGTTGTACACGGGTTCCAGGATGATGTCGGAATTCTCCGCCATGAAGTTGGCATCAAATTCCTTCTGAGTCACCTGGAAGGCCGCTTCCCAGGTCAGGCCTGTAGATACGGTAACGGGCTCCATCATAGCTGCGTCGCCACTGGTAGCCGGTGCGGTGGGCGGTGCACAGGCGGCGAGTGCCACCACGCCGGCCGAAACGCCACTGAGTACCATAAAACGGCGACGACTGAGTACCTTGTTGGCCAAGATATTGCCTCCTTATATTGTCACAGGATGTGAAATATTATTCTAAATGATCGAAGCCCCATTGTCCTAAATTAAACTCGCTCACAATAACGTGTGCCTTGGCGGTGTGCTGATGTCGTCGGTTATAGAACGCAGGCAACTGGAGTGTCGGCTGTGTTACTACAGATGACTCCATGCAGATTGTGCTATGCTAGGCCCTTGGTGAAGGGCATGGAGGGACGCCTCGTATGGCACAGTTGCCCCAATGGGACATATTGCCGGGTGTAGTGGAACGCCTGTATGCTCGATCGGAAGTCCATGCCGTATATCTCGGTGGTAGTCTGGGGCGTGGCGCCGGTGATGCGTACAGTGACCTGGATCTGCATGTCATCGTGCATGCCGCCTGTACTGATTTCCTGACGGATGCCGTGATTGCCCAGGTGATGGCTATACCTGTCCTGGCTAAGGAATGCGTGCGGTTGGGTTCCACTGCGTGGATGCATCATCTTGTGTTGGCCTCGGGACTCGTGGTTGACCTGCTGTGCCGACACCATGTGCCGGCGCAGGAGTTATCCCATCTGGTGCCGCTGGACGCGGCTTGTTCTCAGACGCTCCCTATCTCTGAGACGCGACCGAAGACCTGGGCCCCTACCACTGTATCTCCTGCGACGTTGTCTGACCTTATACAGACATTCTGGATCAATCTGCACAAACACCGTCGGGGTATTGCCCGGGCACAAGATGTAGTCATTTGGGTAGGCATCCGTCATTCCGTGATCCAGCTCCTGCGCTTGCAATTTATCGCGGCTACGGGACAGGATTGCGGAGATCTAGCACGCATGGGGATTTATGGCCTGTCCGGTGTTGACGAGTGGTTGTCCGGACAGGGTAAGGCCACGTTATTCACTGACATACTTGTACTAGGCACCGGTACCCAGTGGTCCGACTGCGTCAGCCGGATGGCGGCGCAGGGTGCGGAACTTTGTCGGATACTACGTGGGCAGTGGACATTACCCACACGGCTGGAAGAACTGGAGCGGACGGTGCTGAGGGTATGGCAACAGTTTGTGGTCGCACACGGATATGGGGCACCTGACCCGGATCCGGCATGAACATATATCTGAATCTGCCACCCGCCATGGGCTTTGTCCGACTGTTCAGGATCTAGGCTAGGCTGATAGAGCTGGCAGCGAGGGCACACCGCTTGCATCATATCCGACTAGTTGACAGGTAGAAGGTCCTGCGGGACGTACGGATCCTGTCTTGAAGGGAGAACGCAGACTTCAGGCATAATGGGTGTCCATGAGTCTATGAATGCCCACAAGAACAGGAACCTATTGATGCTCGCAATGGATTTCAGACTTGGCGCTGCCGCAGATGTGCTGACCACCGGGATAGACCATCTAGCCCGGCAGCGGGTCGTGGAGCGGATCTGGGCCGGTGATCACACGGTGTGGAGCGACAGTGAGCGCGAAATTACGGATCGGCTGGGTTGGCTGGATATTCATGAACGCATGCTACCCGCAGCCGACCACTTAGGGGCGTGGGCAGCCCAACGGTGGGCGGTGGGTTTCCGGCAGGTAGTCCTGATCGGAATGGGCGGTTCTAGCCTAGCACCGGACATGTTTCAGAAAATCTTCGGGTTTGAGGAACGATCCCAGGCTATGCAGTTGCATATTCTGGACACAACCGATCCGGAACAGATTGCCGCCCTGGAAGCTCGACTGGATCTGACAACCACGCTGTTTCTCGTGGCCACTAAGTCAGGTAGTACGGTGGAGACGCTGTCCGGCTTCCACTATTTTTGGCAGCAGGTGTCCCGGGCCCAGACCGGACGGCCTGTAGGCGAACATTTCGTAGCCATCACGGATCCGGGCAGTAGCCTGGTGGATCTAGCCCGTGGCTATGCCTTTCAGCACTGTTTTGAAAACGATCCCAATATAGGCGGGCGGTATTCGGCTCTGTCTTATTTCGGACTTGTGCCGCTCGCCCTATTGCAGGTTGACATCCCGCGTGTTCTGCAACCGGTATCCCGTGCCGCGGACCGGACCCGTCGGCCGCCCGCGGCCAACGACGCCGCCCAACTCGGTATCCTCATGGCCCGCCTGGCGCAGCAGGGACGGGACAAGCTTACCTTGTTGCTGCCCCCTCATCTTGCGGCCCTAGGGGACTGGCTGGAACAGCTGATCGCTGAGAGTTTGGGCAAGGAGGGAGTGGGCATTGTGCCCGTGCTGGGCGAAGACTTGTTTGATGTAGCTTGTTGGGGCGATGATAGATTTTGTGTGGTGATCGCTCCTCTGACATCTATAGGCGATCTCCCCACCGACATGGTGCATCTAGCGGATCGCTGCCAGGCTGCGGGGCATCCTACCGTGGTCATGCCTGTGCAGTCCGTGTGGGATCTTGGCTATTACCTGTTCCTGTGGGAGTTCGCTACGGCGGTGGCAGGGTATGGGTTGGGCGTGCATCCCTTTGATCAGCCGGATGTTGAAGCAGCTAAGGTAGCAGCCCGCACCTTCATGACTCAATATGAAGCAAGCGGGACATTGCCTCCCGGTGACTGGGTACCTGCTGCGCCGGACGTGCTGGAAACGTTCTGCGCAACACGGCGGCCGGGTGACTATTTAGCCCTACAGGCTTACCTACCGTTGAACGATCGTACGACGACGGCACTGCACCGGCTGCGTACAAAACTGAGTCGGACATTAGGGCTGGCCGTGACGGTGGGATTTGGTCCACGCTTCCTGCATTCCACGGGGCAACTACACAAGGGCGGAGCACACAACGGTCTTTATCTGCAACTGCTACGTAACGGCGGAGCAGAGCAAGACATCCTCATTCCGTCTCCTTTGCCTACTGCGTCTCCCATGACGTTCGGTATTCTACAGCAGGCCCAGGCCCTAGGCGATGCCGCAGTGCTAGAAGCGCAGGGACGGCGTGTTCTGAGCCTGCATCTGGGCCCAGATCCTGTTGTGGCCCTGGATGGATTGCTATCCTGACAGCGGCTCCGGTAGACTGGTCTACGGGACGCATGGTGCAGGCCCCTGCGACAAGATAGCGCATCTAGCGGTCTGTTCCCACTGAGAGGCAGGGATTCTAGCCTCGTGCCTTGATCGTCGCTGTGCCACGTGTATACGGTCAGGACTAATCTGTCTCACTGTCAGGTGAGTAGAGATGGTCTTAGAGTCCCGGCGGCTAGGCTAGGCCCATCCCGTGCTTGGCAGCCTACCGCCGCGGTAGGCCCCTCAATGCCTGTTGCCAATTTCGCGCACTTCAGTGGGGTTCACCCCCTTGACCGCCGGGATTTCCTTGCTGGTCGGGGTCCCGTGTTCCTTGAACTGGCGGGCATAGCCCAAGACACTTTTGTGGCCACCATCCAGTGTCCCAATCCCATTATTGAAGTGTTTCATGGTGGTTTGTAAAGCCTTACCCGTCTTGTCCATGTGATTCGCGAAAGTAACGAGCTTGTCATACATATCTTTCCCGAGCTGTCCGATCTCGGCGGCCTCTTGGGCCAAAGTCACTTCCTGCCACCCCAGTGCCACGGTTTTCAGCAGGGCCATCAGTGTGTTGGGGGTCGCGAGCACCACATTTTGTTCCATGATCCGGTCCATCAGGGCCGGATCATGGTCAAGCGCCACGGGTAGGAGGAACTCACCGGGCAGAAACATGACCACGAAATCCGGTGTTTTCCGGTAGGTCTTGCGGAACGAATTCCAGTAGGCTTTTTGAGCCAGCTCCCGGGCCCGCGAGCCCACTTGCTGAGCGACACGGGTCAGCGCCTCGTCCCGCTCAGGAATGGATGGGGCTTCCACCGCGTCCAGATACGCCTGGAGCGGTGCCTTCGCGTCCACGACAATGAGGCGGTTGTTGGGGAGATATACCACCATGTCGGGGCGGTCCCGCTGGCCATCGGCGAGTTCCACACTGACCTGCTCGGCGAAGTCACAGTGCTGTGACATCCCGGCCAATTCAACGACCCGCCGCAACTGCATTTCCCCCCAAGCGCCCCGGCCTTCCGGCCTCTTCAGGGCATCGGTTAGATGGCGCGTCTCCTGCGTGATGGTGCGGGTTTGTCCCGCGAGGTCTTCCAGTTGCCGTTTCAAGGATCCCTGTGACTCGGCGTACGTTGTTTGGAAACGCTGGAGTTCATCCGACAATGGTTTCACCATGCGGTGGATGGCCTCCTTACGGTCGGTAAAGTCCCGCTTCGCCTCGTCCACGAGGGGTGTAATCCGAGACGCCGCCGTTTCCATGAACAGGCTATTACTATCGGTCACGGTCTGGGCTGCGACCGCAGGGAGACGGTCCATCAGAGTCTGCTTCAGGTCCTCTTGCTCCGCCAGGCGTGTCCGGGCCGCGTCCAGCTCCGCTTGGAGCTGCAGCACCTGCTGTGTGCTATTAGTGCTTTTAGTCACGCGCCCCAGCAGAAAAGCAAGAAGCCCAACAAGAATCATCACGGCTATATCCCAGAAGGTCATAGTACTTTTTCCCTGTTCTATCCATAAATGACTATATCAGGTTATGGTACTGCGTTCTCTATGCCACGAGCTAAGCCTGGGACAGAGAGCACCCCCGTTAATAGAATACGTGCCATCTCTCTCCGTTGTGCTGCTGGATACACGAGGGGGCCCATCTGCAGGCAGGCAACCATTAATAATCACGTAGAGGGCGTCCTATGTCTGCCTGCGGTCCGAGTCAGGGTTACTAGGACTGAGTCTTTCCTGCGTGATGGTGTGGGTTTATCCCGTGAGGTCTTCCCGTTACCATTCCAAGGCTCCTTATGACTTGGCGTACGCTGTTTAGAACTGCTGGAGTTCGCCCGACAGCGGTTCCACTGTCCGGTAGATGGTCTCTCTACGGTCGGTAAAATCCCGCTTCGCGTCGGCTTCGGTTCCATACTTGAGTTTAGCGTGCTGTACTGCGTCCACGGTGCAATCCCTTCTTCGTCAGGATATCAATTGAGATGTGCATTGCGTAAGATGCTCAGCATTTCTTTCTCAATGGCTACTCCATCAAGGATGACCTGTGCGAATATGCACGCAGTTTCCTCGGTGTCAAGACGGGGCAAGTGTATTGTTAGTCATGGTGTTGCCTTCAGGCTCAATTTTCCGATTGTGCGTGTCCTCCCTGATCGTCGGCTTTCCCTGCTGCTTGGTGTAGAATCCGATGTTGCCCATCAGACATAATCCGTATGCACTGCCGGCGGCCTCCCTGAACTAGGAATACAGCATGAAAATCACTGACATCATCAACCATATAGACAATGGCACTTGGGCTCTGCCGGTGTTTCAGCGTGGCTACGTGTGGCAGCGGCCTCAGGTCAAAGACCTAATGAATTCGCTGTACCATGAGTATCCGGTGGGGGCTTTACTGACTTGGACTACGAGTGCTGATCAGGTGGCTGTGCGTGGTCGCAGTCCGGGAAGGACATCCGGTGCTATACAACTCTTGCTGGATGGTCAGCAGCGCATCACGAGCCTCTATGGCTTGATTCGCGGCAAGCCTCCAGGCTTTTTTGACGGCAATGCCCAGGCCTTTACCGATCTGTATTTCAATTTGGAGAGCGAGGAGTTTGATTTCATGCGGACCCGCATGCAGAATAATCCGCTGTGGGTCCGCGTCACGGCTCTTTTCGCTGACAGCAGCGACTGGATCGGTCTGTTGGCCAGCCATGCGGAATACGGCACCGATGTCAGCGATTACGTGCAGCGCGGGTGGAAAGTAAAGCAAATTGGCAACGTGGATATGCCTGTACAGGAGATCACCGGTAGTGACAAAACAACTGCTGAAGTGGTTGACGTATTCAACAAGGTCAACTCAGGGGGTACCAAGCTGTCTAAGGGCGACCTAGTGCTAGCGCACATCGCGGCCCGCTGGCCGGAGGCGCGTACGGAAATGCAGCAGCGGTTACGCAAGTGGGAGCGCGTGGGGTTTGGCCCCAAAGGGGCAAACTTGGACTGGCTGCTGCGCTGCATGAATGTGATTCTCAACGACCACGCGGAGTTGGACCGGTTGTCGCCGGAGACGACCGGCATTGAGGGTATCCGGGACGCCCTGCATCAGACGGAATACGTGGTGGATTATCTGCTTGAAACAATGCGCAGCCATTTGTACATGGACATTGACCGGGTGTACAACAGTAAAGCCTCATTTCCCGTGATGGTGAAATACCTGATGAATAATGGCGGGCGGCTGGCGGACCAGACGGAGCTGGCACACTTGATGCACTGGTATGTCTGCTGCGCTATCTGGGGCCGCTTTTCAGGGACGGTGGGAACGACTATCAACCAGGACTTGGCGGCGTTGCGCACAGATGCGCCCATAGAGGCTCTGTGGCGCAATCTGCGCCAGAGCTATGGAGAGCGTGTGGTTACTCAGGATAGCTTTGACTTGAATTACAGCCGCGCGCGCTTTTATCCGCTGCTCTATATCATGTCCCGGATAGGGTCCGCGCAGGACTGGGGCACGGGCAACCGCCTACGGCATCACAGCTTGGGCGACCATACGAATCTGGAGCTGCACCATATATTCCCGCGGGCTTACTTACGTCGACAGGGCATATCCGCCTATGCTAGCAACAACTTGGGCAACATAGCCTTTCAGACACGAGAAACCAACCGCGCCCTCAGTGACCGGGAGCCTGCAGAATATATGGTGGAAGTGGCCGCTAACTGGCCGGGCGCACTGGAGTCGCAATGGATCCCCACGGACCGGGAGTTGTGGCGGGTTGAGAACTACCCGCGTTTCCTTGAATCGCGCCGCCGCCTGCTGGCTAATGCTGCCAACGAGATGCTGGCCTCACTGCGCGCGGGCATTATGCCGGTGGCAGATGGACCACATGCTGTGGTGCACGAGCAATCAGGAGAGGTGTACGTTGATTGGGGGTATCCTGACTTGTCAGAGGAAGCCGTTATTTTGGAAAGTGCCAGTCGTTTGGCGTTGGCATGTGGGCTGCCTGCCGGTGAAACGGGCTTTGAACTTATGGATGAGCAAACCGGTGCATTGACCACGCTGGACCTGGCTTGGCCGGACGGTTTGCAGGTAGGGTTGAGTCGGCCGCTCACCCTGCTTGTCAACGAGGATTACGCCGTGGAGCGAGTGGCTACAGAAGCCGGTTTTCTTGTATTTACTACGCTTGAGTCTTTCCAGCGGCATGTTGAGCAAGATATTCTCCACGAGGCGGTACACTAAGGCTCTAGGATAGAGCAGTACCTTAGGGGGTACCCGCTAGGCTTTGTTGCTCTGCCGGTGCCAATAGATTTCTTCTCCTACTACATCCTAGCCTATCCGTGGGACCGGGATCCCATTGGACACATCTGTCGCTAGGATGCCGGGACTTTCTGCCGTTGGGTCAGTCCACTATGATTGGTTGCGCTGGTCTACCGTTTCAAGACCTTCTTCATCAGGGCATCCATTGAGACTTAAAAATAGTGGAATCAGTGAATCTAGCGGATCCTGTGGTTCTACTGATACTAGCCACCGGGGGCATGGAGTGCTTGTATGCATTGTTATCCGGGATCAACTCTTACCCTTCTCTGATCAAGCGCTTTTTAGTCTCGGTCTCCGCACCGCGCTTGCATGCGCATAGTGAGCAGAATGACCGTTCGGCCCGAATGTCCATGGTTGTGTTTCCAGGATTCGTTGGTTTCTGGGGACGAGGTCCCCGACCTGGTACTGATCCAGTGACTGTGGGCCTTGGGTTTGGGTGTGATGGTGGGCATGACACGGACTAGTTAGGACTTTCTCGGTGGCCTGGATCGCCCAGCACCTGCAACGGTCCAAGAAGAGGACCAGCCGGCGGAACCCGGCCGCGTGGTTGGTGGCTGCCGTGCATGAAAGCTGGCCAGAGTCTCCAGTTATCCAAACGCCAGCTCTGGCTGGACGAGGGTGGCACCACGGCCCTGGCCCATCTAGATCTCTCGTGTGCCAATGCCAGAATCTAGTGTGATGCCGCATGACCCTGCGACTCCCGGCCACAGATCCCACCCACTAGCCCGTAGTCACCTATGGACGCATGCTCCTCAAGGAGATGGAGTCAAGTGTAGCCTAGTATTTTGCTGATGTATGGTACCGTCGTCTACTACGCACAGTCTTGACTTGTCTTATCGCAAATGCTACAATAGTCCTGACTTACGTCAAGGAGTAAACGTTTATGCTGTCAATAAGCCAGAAGTGTCAACAGTCAGGGATTTATCAGGTCTAGTGTGTCAGCAGACCCGAATTGCTTTGAGCAAGGGAGATACATTTCCTCCATGCCAGAGGGGGAAGCATGGCGTCCAATGGGTACACTGATCCAGTCCACCTGATATACATTACGGTTCTAAATAGCTTCTGAACTGTACTCCAGTAAGAGACCCAGGATTTCATATGGATACAGTTGTGGATTATTATGACCCTACAGGTGCCTACCTGCCTGTCCGCTACATGATGACCGATCCCGTGTCCAACTACGAGGGAGACACCATACCCTACAGGGGAGTGGATTGACCTACAGGTGATAGGAGATACGAGCTATGCCTCTGCGGCCCGTGTTTAATGAAATCCCTGCGTACTACTTAGAGGGTCAGGAATGGGGAAGTGGTAGTGTGGATCAGCTACCCTATATGCCGTGCAGAGGCATCCTGGTGGACTCCCTTGAGTACACGGTAAATGAGGCCAGGGGACTCATGTGGGATACCACCATCAAGGCAGCATCGCCCCAGATGGCATGGATAGAGGCTGCGGAGCGGATCGTGAGCCCCATAGCAAGTTATTCTCGTACCCAGAACGAAGAAGTATTATGGGACGATATGGACAAGTTTCATAGTTTGTATGTTCCCGACCCTGGAAAGGAGACCGTGTCCGTGCATTTAGAAGTCCAGCCTGTAGACGAAACCAAGCCGGGCTATGCCGACTACTTGTTGTTAGACCCCGAATGCCCGGGGTGTCCAGGCGGGGATTTCCATGAATGGGTCGCGGAGCGAGTCTCCCAGGTCGGCGCCGGGTGTATAGAGATCGTCTCCGTGTGCCAGTGCTGCGGCCTACGGGAGATTGCGCAGCCCCGGGACCGGATTTCCACTTGGTTGGTCGCCTACCGTACGAGGCAGAGATACTTCCGGGTGCTGGCGCAGGCGCGGTCCGTGGAAATCCCGTCCTGGCACTCTAGGAGGGTAATTCTGACCAGTGATCCAGGGCTACATCGCCTGTTGTCGCTACGCTACGAGCTACCTGACGACTGGCCCTACGACTACAAATACCGGGCCGACCACACCTCGGATATAGAGCCACTCGTTGAGGGTTACACCGTCCCCTTCGGGTACTTTGATTGACATGTGGCATCACATCACGGTGAGCCGACCTGACACGGATCCTACGGATGTGGGCAATGCGATGGTAGCCCACCGGGACACTCCCCCCATCCACGCGGAGTTCAGGGCCGTGCACCCCAAGACTACGATATGACACCTACGACTACGGCCATCCATGCCGCTACGGGACGGGCGGACCTACCCTCTGTGATACGGCCCACGGATGCGGACCGGGAGTACCATGGTGGACGCTTTAGCTATCCGGCTACCGTGGTCCGGGTAGCCGCCCGTGACGGGCTACTGCACTGGGATCTGACCCGTGGCCAACCAGACGTGCACCATGCGGCGATACGGGACCTGGCGGAGGGCCTACGGGCGGTGCTGGAGGAGCCCCCAAAGGTGGGCCGGGATAACTGGTCCATGACGCCTCCGACCCCGGAGGCCTGGCTCGATTCGGAGGTCGCTGGCAACCAATGGCATAGGGCCTTGCGGCCGTCATGCTATAAGTCCGTACTCCGTTGGGTGTTTGGTATGTTCAATCGTGACGTATGGGATCCAGAGGAGTACCATCGTAACATAGCAGAGAAGTACCCGACGGCCACGTATACGGTCTATGAGGGGGGCTATCATAGGGAGCATATGAGGGATACCCGCCTGGTCTCCCGTAGCGCGCGTATGGCGCTCCTACGGGCCATGGCGCAGATCCGGAGGGGCGGAGTATATAACCCGGCGCCGGGAGAGTGGACGGTCGCTGTCCATGTGGAAGTGTGCAATATTGCCAACCCGAACGATTGGAAGGCGGACTACCTGATCCTGGACCCGGTGGCCCCCGCGTGTACAGACCCGAACGGCCTACATGGGTGCCCAGGGTATTGCGTGGCCATGCCGATGCGGCCAGAGAGACAATATACGTGTGCCGGTACTGTGACCTACGGATGATACGGCTTGACCGTGACGGGACCACGCACCCGTCACTCCGCTACGTGGCCGCGGAGCCCAACTATGTGGCTGACTGACACCTACTCCAGGTACGTGCCTGTACCTGTCTCTAGGACCTACGCTTTACGAGTAGTGCTACGGGGAGATATGCCTATGTAGAATAGTGTAGTAATTAGTCCTGCCCCCACGCCTCAAAAGAAGAGGCATGGGGCCGCGCGGCCGCGGCCTGGACGTGGGGTGTCGGTTGTGGCGTGAGCGATCTCCAAAGGCTTCACACCTTGAACATGGGCTCACAGAGCGGTCCGTGACATATCGGCCACATCCTAGCTCCGGGACGTAGCTGATGCATGTAAGGTGCTGAGCACATGTACGTCCAGCACTTGCAAACGCACACCTAGTTAGGTGGCAGCCCGTGCCACCGCCGTATCAGCATCCGGAAGCAGGGCCACCGTTTCGCCTGACACCTGGTCCGTGAGGCGGCAGATGCATACGCTGTTGGCCCCACCTGTGTACAGGACATAGGGCATCCCACGTTGAGGAGAGCCGCACACGTCTTCTCGCCCTCGGCTCAGTACAACCGGTGCTAGAGGGCGCCGTGTTGCCAGCCCAGGTAGGGTTTGCAGCCGGTGCATCCGCACTGCGTTGCGCCCATGTACGGAGTGCCGACAAAGCAGCGCCAGGCATAGGGTACCTTGCCTGGCACCGTAGAGGAAGTTGGGGTTTGGCGAACCAGAGTTCGGCCCGCCATCGGGAATGCTGAATGACCATGATGACCTCCTTTCCACTGGGGTTGCCACGAGGGGTGAAGACGCTCCTTGGCCGGTAAAATGCTGTCTTACCGATCATCGGGAGCAGTCCACAAGACTCCTTACTGTGCTGTAATGTGTCCCGGCTTTTGCCCCCATACCACGATTGCTACGGTCTGTGCTGGGCAGGATCCATACTAGCCTGGGACAGTGCTATAATACTCCTACTGGGTGCAGCCCCAGCGCAGTGCCGGTGGTAGCCTCGCCCACGGGGCTGTCTGTGTCGGAGCCGATGAGTATCAGACAGCACAGACTGTTCCGGCCCGCCCAGTCAAGGGAGAAGAGATATGGAGATGATTAACAAGCGGGTCCTGGACGACTTGCGCACGGCGGGCATGGCCAGTCCACAAGCTGAAGTGGTGGCCGCTCACATTCCGGACTGGTCGCAGTTCGTGACGAAGGCAGATCTGGAGGACCTCCGGGCCGCCACGAGCCAGGAGGCTAAGGACCTACGCCGGGAGTTAAAAAATTCTCGGCACTGGATGATAGCGGGTTTTGCTGTGCTGAGCTTGCTATCGGACTAGGCGGCCCAGTTGTGGGCGTGGTTGGTTCAGGTTACTTCATTCCTGTAGTTTGTCCGTGGGACCTGTCGCTAACGGATCCCGCACCTCTCTTTGCCCTTGCCCACCAGGCCGCAGGATACGCCAGGTACCGTACCTTTGCCACTGCGTACTGATGATAGTACCTGGACCTATAGGATTCTGGCCTACATGAACCCCTGACGGAGCCAAAGCAGCACGCAGCTGACACCCACCATGGCCAAGAGCAGCCGTATGGAGCGTCTCTCCAGTGCCTTCACATGAGCCTGTATTTCAGTCCGTATCTTGAACCGCCGAGCCACCAACTTTGCCTCAATTGCTACATCCGTCATGCCTGGATCGTAGTACAGAAGAGCTCCCTTAGAGCCTGGGCTCATGATACATAGCGTAGGGGAAAGGGAGAATCAAGTTTCCTATCTTAAACTCCCGTCAACACGTGAGAGCCTAGGCACCAGCCCCTCAGATCGAAAGCAACGTAGATACTTGGGTATCCTGTGCGTACGCTCGCACCTGATCCAACTCTACTTCACGTAACTCAGGGGTGGCCCCAAAGCGAATATGGACCGTACAGCAGGTTACGTCCGCTAAGTGGGATGGTAGCAGCTCGTACACTACACACCCCCTAGCAAATCATCAGGCCTAACCTGGACCTGAACAGGAACGTTGTGATTGATGAGACCCCGTTCGTGAAGTAGATGCCGTCTTGCCGATCACCGGGAGCAGCCCACAAGACCCCTTATTGTCGCGTGTCCTGGCTCCTATCCCCATACCTCGATCGCAACGGTCTGTGCTGACTAGGGGCCAGACTAGTTTGGGACAGTGCTATTCAAACAGCACAGACTGTTCCGATCCTCCTAGTCAAGGGAGAAGGGATATGGAGATGATTAACAAGCGGGTCCTGGACGACTTGCGCATAGCGGGCATGAGCAGCCCTCAAGCTGAAGTGGTGGCTGCCCACATTC
This sequence comes from Caldilineaceae bacterium, assembly GCA_965116185.1. Taxonomy (GTDB): domain Bacteria; phylum Chloroflexota; class Anaerolineae; order Caldilineales; family Caldilineaceae; genus Bin34. The sequence continues at coordinate 2,636,698 of OZ220492.1, read as the reverse complement.
CGGACTGGTCACAGTTCGCGACCAAAGAGAATCTGGAAGACCTACGGATCGCCACCCGCCAGGATATTGAGGGTTTGCGGGCTTCCACCCGCCGGGATATTGAGGATTTGCGAGTTTCCACCCGCCGGGAATTTAAGATTCTCCGGCACTGGATGATAGCGGGTTTTGCCGTGCTGAGCTTGCTATCGGATCAGGCGACCCCGTTGTGGGCGTGGCTGGTCCAGGTTGCTTCACTCCTGTAGTTTGTCCGTGGGCCCTGCCGCTAGCTGTACCCACACCTCTTCTTGTTCTAGTCCACCAGATCGCAGGACGCACCCCATGCTACGGCCAGATATCGTATCCTTGCCACTGCGTGCTAATGATAATCGGCCTGCATGAACCCTATCGGAGCCAAGGAGCACGTAACTGACACCCGCCATGACCAAGAGCAGCTGTACGGAGCGTCTCTCCAGCGCCTTTACCTGAGCCTACATTTTGACCCGTAGTTTCGACCGTCAAGCCGCCAACCTTGTCTCAATTGCTACATCCGTCATGCCTGGGACCTAGCACAGAAGAGCCCTCAGAACCTGGCCCATGCTGCATATGCATAACGTAGGGGAGAGGGAATTGGGAATGCCGGTACTGCATTACATACAATGTCCAGATGCTCTGGACACCACCGGCATTGAACTTGAGGACAAGGCTGCGCCTGCCTTGGAGGTAGGTATGTGGGAGGCTTTAGAGATCCTGGAGACAATCTTGGAATCTGAGCCCTGCACCCAGGATACGGGAGTTACCTTTTTGTAGTGTTGAGGGATCAAGGGCCGTTATCACCCGGTCTGTCCTCTGACCTGTTAGGCTTGTCTATTCTGACTGCTGCCAAGGGCCCACATGCTGGTGCGGCCCTTTTTTATGTGCACAGCAACGTCGGTCACACCCCATCCCGTGTCAGATCGCCGCGCCTTAGGTGGTATTATGCTCTAGAGTGGTACTATAATCAGATAGGTTGAAAATCAGCCACACATCATCAGTATCCCCGCACCACTCTGTACAAATGCACATATGCCAGACGATATGCATCGTCTGGACAGCACATGCTGCAGGAGGAGACAATGCAACAACAATCCAATGGCATGGAGACCGTAGTCGGTAATCTAATCCAGCATACAGCCCATCCTGATACCCGCTCTTTCCGAACCCGCGCCAAACGGGTGGGCACCGTGTATACCATCTCCTACAGTACCGCGGTCGTAGCCGTATTTGACTATGACCGCGAACAAGCTGGCGGGCTGCCCCAAAACGCCTTTCTTATGGCTGCCAAAATGGAGGGTGACGAATCCTTTATCCTGCTCCGTATTCGGCAGGAGTCCCGTCTCCCTGCCGCTGCCGAAAACGATCGAACCCGCCAAGGTATCATTGAAGATGCGGGCAACGCTGCACCATGGGCTGCCCGTATGGACTCCTGGACCCGAGACAAAATGTCTCTCCACGGTCTGGAGTGCGCAGTGCTAGGTACTTTCATCCAGCAGAGCAATACTTACCGCTTCGCGGAGGACATTGACAACTACTATGCGGTCAATGAACTAATAGTTTGGAAACCGGATCGGGATGCACTGGCATTGATCGTCAACCACCAACATCGCAGTAACGACATTCCCATTAACCAGGATCCTACTACGATCGGTAGGACCCGCTTCGCAGCGGCTGAACGGGACAACGCTATCCAGGCCGCGTTCCGTATCAATCCCATTGATATTATGAAGCGGCGCACAGCCTACTTCGGTATGTCCCGCTCCGGCAAGTCCAACGGCCTCAAGATCGTCGCTGCAGCCCTCTACCGACTGCGGGGCGTTAATCCCCAACACCGGGTCGGTCAGGTTGTCTTTGACTTAAGTGGCGAGTACGCTCAAGACAACGATCAGGACGGTAAAGGCTTGCATCGGATCCATGAAACCCTGAACCTGCCGCGGGATTCCGAAGTCAGTACATACGGGTTGATAGAAGTGCCTTGGGATTCGGACCGAAAGTTGATGAAGCTTAACTTCTACGGAGATCCTCTGCTCCAACCATGGAAAACATCGGAGATAGAGCGTGCGCTGGAACAGCTGCTGGCTGGCCAGGAGATCATACGGAACATGATGGCCAAGGAAACCGCACGCTACACTACGGCATTTCGCGACGTTGATCTTTCGGTAGGCGACTGGGAGGGTGACTACGGATCGCAAACGCGCTACGCTCGTGCCATCTTGGCTTATCGTACGGCACTTTATGCTGCCGGCTTGCTACCACCATCATGGCCCCCTACCATCCGTACCTCCGGACAAAGTTCTTTATTCCCAGACAAATTAGTTGACGCCATGGAGTCTGACGATAACCAGAGAAGCGACAACCTGCATGCAGCCACCCTTATTAAGGAGGCTAAGCAAAATAGGTTCCAGATGTCCTGGCCCAAATTGCTCATATTTTTCACTGCTTTAGCCAAGTTCATGGAGGATAAAAACAGCAGCTTCCAGGGCTTTGAGCAGCAGTACATCCAGAATTCCAAGAACAAGGAACCCTGGGCTGATTCCCGGTTCCGCTCTGTACTACGCATTTTTGAGCGTAGCAATGGGCCACGCGCTTTCCAAAGAGCAGGTGAACAGCATGCCTCCACTACTGACCAAGATTTCGCCGTGGCCGTTGTTGACGACCTGAAGCAAGGCAAGCTAGTCGTTATTGATCAGTCTGCCGGCGAGCCGGAACAGAATCAAGCTGCCGCTGAGCGAATCATGTGGCATATCTATCAAGCACAAAGTGCAAGGTTCCGCTCCGTGCTAGCGCATCAGGCCCCCACTACATCCGATCCTGCGGAAGCTACACAAGGCCATATCATTGTCTACATTGAGGAAGCACACAACCTCCTACCGAAGGCTGGCGGGCAGGATAATCTCACCACTGTTTGGGCCAAGACTGCCAAGGAAGGCAGCAAACTCAATATCGGCATGGTCCTGGCTACCCAGGCTCCCAGCTCCGTGATGCCCGAAATCCTCAGCGAAACGGATAACTGGATATTGGCCTACCTCAACTCCGCACGGGAACGCCAGGTAATATCCACATATATGGACTTCGCTGATTTCGCCGAACAGATCGGCAAGGTGAGCGAACAAGGATTCGTCAGGATCAGAACCCTCTCCCAAGCCTACACCGTTCCGGTGCAACTGAACCAGTTCCGTATTGAGGACGCTGACTCCGACAATGGCTAGTTCTGACACGTTCAGAAAGAAAGATGCTCATGCCATACGCTGACGAAAGAGCAGGACTGTCCGCGATTCAGGCTATCGTGGAGAGCGAAGATACTGAGGAGTTTCGTAAGAGGCTGGACCCGCCTCAGACCGAAGCGATATTGCCATTACCTGCCTTTCGCCCCTGCCCAAACGGCACACCGCGCACCAATTTGGTGGCCATTGACGGTTCCCGGGTCTACGGCCAGTTTCCAGGGCGCCTGCCCGACACCCATGTAGGGGCGGTGTCTCTTGGTGTTGCGGTGATCAACCTCAGCCAACTGGTGAACCTGCCTCCCATGCCGGAAAGTGGAGCGGTGGATCCGAGAGCATTGCGCAAAACGGAGCAAGGGCACAGTCTCGGTGCGCTATTACCCGGAACCAACGCCTGCACCAAAGACGGCGTAGGACCCCGGGCCTGGTTTCGTCAGGTCTTCCACAGCACTTTGCAAAAGGCGACTCTAGGCGGCGAAACTTTCGCGGATAGTCTCTATCACCTCCTCGGTCGTAACCATGGCATAGGCAATTGTCCCAACCCCGACTGCGACCACGGTCCGCTGCCCCTGCCCCCGCCTGATGCGACCGACCACTGTCCCTCATGTGGGATTTCCATTTTCACCACCGATGGTTTGCGTATACATGAGCAATTTATGGAAAATCGTTCCGTTGAGGAGTGTATCAGCCGTGTCATGGACACTCTAGAGCTTCTTGCCTTGATTAACGGCTTGCGCGGCCTCGCCCCATCCCCCGAGGGTTTGAAGGCCATCGCCGAGACCGCCTTCGTCATGGACGGACAGTTGGCTGCCTTCGGCACCATCGCCGTGTTGGCCCGGGCCATACGACAGGAGCTGACTAATATCCAGGCAACCTTACAGAAGGCTATGCCCGGTTCCCAACTTCTAGTCATGTCAGGCGTAAAAAGCGGACCCTTTGTCAAACACGCTGAGGAGTTAGATCGGGCTCCTGCGCCTAACCGACGCATCCCATCCAACAGCGTCTGGTTGCCCGACAATGACTACATCCGCAAGCATATCGTGGCGGGGCATGCACTAGATTCCAAGCCTTGGGGCGAATTGACCCATTATGGCCGCCCGGTAATCCTAAAAATATCCGGTGGTCAAAGATTGGTGCTGAATATCGCGCAGCCCGAAGCGGTGCCGCCCCTTACGAATTGTCCTCCACCCCAAGTCCTCGGCGATGCGCTCAGCACCGCGGGCCTTTTAGGTGTAGGCTCCGACCAGTTTTTGGCTTTGCGGCGGGCACACCGCTGGGCATCCATTCCCATCAAGACAGGAACCCACCTGCTGCACAGCCTGGTAGCATGATGGCCACACTCCAAGCCCCTAAGCCGTGGTCCCGTACCACTGCGGCGGGCCGCTGGTACGGTCTGGGGCGTTATCTAGCTATGTTTCCGCCTGCCTTCGCCCAAGAGGCCGTGGGCCACCTAACACGTATCGGGGAGCCGGTCTTGGATCCCTTTTGCGGGCGTGGCAACGGCCCCTTTACCGCCACAGTCATGGGACGCCCGACGGTTGCCATTGACGTGAATCCCGTGGCCTGGCTTTTCACGGCCACCAAGCTGCAACCCACACCCGACCCTGCTCAAGTGATCGCCCGTCTGCACGAAATAGGACATGCCATGCGTACGCAGGATCTACGCAGCCGTAGCCGCTTTGAAACGATGGCTTGGGCCCCGCCGGCTCGGGCCTTTCTGAAAGCCGCGCGCCGGGAACTGGATTGGCAAGCATCACAATGCGACCGAACCTTGATGGCATTTATTGCCTTGCATATGCAGGACAAGCGGGGTGACGGCCTCTCTAACGCGATGTCACCAACTATTGCGTATGCCCCCGCATACGCCGTGAAATGGTGGACCCAACGGGGGTTGACGCAACCACCCGCCGTGGACCCTGTGGCTCTGCTCGTGGATAAGATAGAACGGCGGTACCGGCATGGTATCCCCTACCAAGCCCACGGCCAGGCCATTCTGGGCGATGCACGCACCGAACTGCCGAAACAGATGTCCATGGCAGCAGGTCTCCTACTCACCTCTCCTCCTTATTGCGGTGTAACCGACTACTGGAACGACCATTGGTTGCGGTTGTGGCTTTTGGGGCACGACTTCCGCAAAGACTGGAACAGGTCTACCAAGTATGCCAACCGATCCGAGTACCAAGAACTGATTCAGGCTGTCTTACAAGCATCCTATCGGCACCTCAAAAAGGGCGCAGCGATACTGCTCAGGACGGATCAGCGGCACCAAACTGCAACAATGTGCATTGCTGCCCTGCAGGCTGTATGGCCTCACCGGACACTACGGGTACGTACTACTGTCGCACCGCATAAAAGCATCTCTGTACACCATGGTCGCGGCGGTCGCACCGCCCGGGAAATTGACCTCTTGATTCCGGGCCATCGCGGCCAAACCTGGTGGGAAGAACAAGGATTCACACCCATGACCCGAGCTAGCCTCTACCCCTGATCACCCTGCGTAACTAGACTCGTAGTAAGGCCGCGCTAGACACGGTGTTTGAAGAGTTGAGCCGAGCAGCTTTAGGCCCTGAGTTTGATCAGGGTGCGATCCAGGGGCCGTAATGATGCACAGATTAATATGATTGGCTGTCGCGTAGGTCATGCCGGACGGGAACTGAAGGATGATCTATATCTCCGACCGATCATTGTTATGCTTCAAACTGACTGAAAGTGTGAGCCCTCTGCTGTCTGCCGTCCGGCAAGTGTAGAGGCGGTGGCTCCGTCTCGCTCTTGAACTTCTGCGGCCGTTGCGGGCAGAGCTGGGCGAAATCGCATTGTCCACACTTGGTGGCATGGGGACGCATGGGGAAATCAGCGTTAAGTATGCCTTGGACAGCCCATTCCACATTGCGCTGGGCGGCCTCAATGGCTTCCGAAGTAATGGGTACCACAATCCGGTGCCCGTCTTTCAGGAAATGGACGTTGCCGGTCTTGGCGTTCTGACCCAGCACCTGTTCTGCCGCTTTGGCGTACAACTGGACCTGCAATGCTAGGGAGGTCCAGTTCAGATCCGTGTTGTCATCGGCTGACGGTCCCCCTTCCATTGTCTTGAAGTCAATGACTTCCGCATCAAGGATGGTACCCCTCGCGTTCTCCTGCAACAGCAGATCAATAGAGCCCGTAAGCGTACAGTTTTGCATCGGAATTTCAAAGGCGGTCTCTACCTGGCGTTCACGTGTGAAGTCCGCACCAAATCCCTGGACATAGTTCTGAACGATTTGCACAGCCTGTGTGCGGGCCTCTTCAAAAGGTCCTGGATGCTGACTGGCCGGGATATGTTTCAGGTGAAATGTGTCTGCTACCACCTGTGCTACCTGTTCCGGGTTGGGTGCGCTGTCCGGATAGCGTTGGTGAAGTTGCTGGATGCAGATATGTACGGACTGGCCGAACCCAGATCTTTCCTGGATGATGGGTCCGAAACCGTATCGTTCTTGGAACTGGTATCTCCGTGGGCACTGCAGGTAATGCTGGATTTCGGAGAAACTGGTCCGATAGTCTGTTTTCTCAGGCCGCTGACGGGCTTCGGCTTCGGGCAAATCGGGCAGCCCTTCATCCTCACCGCTTGCTACCATCTCGTGCTCCGCTAACTGTTGGGCATATCCGGGGAGTTTGTGATTCTTGATGTTGTCTGGCAGCTTAGTGTTTCCGCTGACGTAGAGATAGCGTTCCGCCCGAGTCACGGCAGTATAGAACAGGCGAGCATTTTCTTTGTTGCTTTTGTTGCTCACCCAACTCGGAAATCTTGGGTTTTCCATATCCACCACGAACACGCAGGGGAACTCAAGGCCTTTCACACCATGGATCGTGGACACCGTGACCGTATCCGGTCTTGGACCAAGATCGTCGGTGGCTGTATTGTACTTCTTGGTTCCGTGTTGCAGGAAGTTGAGCACGGAAGCAAAGTCTTGCGGTGAATCCACACGCGTGTACACGGTAGTCACGTCCTGCAACATACGACTGAAAAGGCCGATGTCTCGCATCACGTCGTCCGCCCAATCCATGGTGGCCAGGTTGTAGCCATCCAGCAAGTCGTACAGTAGCTCCTGGGGATAGAGAGGCTCCGGGGAACTGCTCTGCGGACAGTGAATACGGCGTCCCCACTGAGACAGAATCCGGACCGAGGCATCAAAGTCAGCGCAGGGGTAAGCAGGCAGTACCGTCTCCTTAAAAAATTGTTCTACTTGATCGTGGGTCGGGTTGCCTTTGCACATGAGCTCAAAGGTTTCACGGAGCACAGCGACCTGCTTACGCCCAAAAGGAGAGCCGCCTTTTTCGAGGCTGTAAGGAATGCCAAGAGCCTCCAAAGCCTGCGTAAAAGCGGTATGCCGAGCATTCTTGCCCTCGGATGTCCGCGTAGAAAGCATGAGAATGGCAAAGTCCGCCGGCGTCAGACCACGCTTGCTTCTCCTTTTGTCCTGGTAAGCGGTGCCTCGCAAGTCCCGGATTCGTCTGGCCACCCAGACAGCTTCTGCCTCGCGATCTGGAAATAACGGCAATACCCGGCAATCCTGAGGAGATGGGTTGTCATATGCCTCGGGGGCCTTAGGAATGCGTGCAGAACCTAGTTTGGCGTTGATGAAGTGGTCGGCAGCCTGCACAATAGGCGTGGTGCTGCGAAAGTTCACATTCAATGTGTGGGCCTTGCAGTCCGGGTATCGTTCCTGAAATTTCATGATGTGGCCGACATCCGCGCCACGCCAGGCATAGATGGCTTGATCATCGTCGCCCACCACGAACAAAGTGGCGGCTTGTTGTTTCAAAAGACGGATGAGGCACTCTTGACCAGAGTTCACGTCCTGATATTCATCCACCATGAGATGGCGGACAGCGCTTATGGCCTGCAGGGCTTTCGGCTTCTCTTTTTTGAGGGCTTCCACGACCAGGCGAATCATCAGAGAGTAGTCAAGATATTGTGCATCCTGAAGCAAATCCCGCATACATTGCAGGAAAGTACCAAGTTCAGGGGGGGCGATTTTCTTGAAATCTAGTACTTTACGGTTGGCTTTCATCCACTCATCAGTCGCCTTTGTAATCACGTCAAAACTCGCTTCGGACCTGTTGCAACGTGGCTTGTCCTGGAACACCTCTAGATTCAATTGGGCATAACGTGACATCAAAAAGAGCGGGAGCCGGTTTTCGTCCAGCACCTCATACTGACGGTAGATGGGATCCATGTCACCCAGCACACGCTGACAGTAGGCATGGATGGTGCCGATGTACATGGCCCCCAGCACGGTGGAGTCCTGCTTGACAGCCCGCAAAGCGTGCGCTACCCGTCGCTTGATGGTGTCAGCAGCTTTGTTGGTGAAAGTAAAGGCCACGATGCTTTGGGGACTCGCGCCCGTGGCAAGCAGGTGTGCTATCCGGTACGCTAAGGTACGCGACTTGCCGGAGCCAGCACAGGCCAAGCATAGCACCGTCGTCGCGGGATCTACTGCTGCAGCGTACTGGACCTCTTTCAGATCATGCTGCAATACGGAGTACTGGACCTCTTTCAGATCATGCTGCAATACGGAGTCAATGTCCATGGTATTGCCGTCTTGGCTTACATCATGTGCATCGGTATGTCGTATATCGGGCCTACTCATGCTTTCTCCTTATGGTTGAGCTTGCTAAGAGGTACGCCAAGTCTGGCGTACAGACTGACGCTGATAACTGTTTAGAGTGCCTGCCATCTTAGGTGCATGGCTCTACACCAGTTTATTATACTATATCTATTCGTCAGGTTCATGCCCGCGTCCATTTCGCATGTACGGTACAGGCTGTGAGCTGGATGCTGCGGACTGTGATCTTGGCATCAGACCGGTCCAGGGCCACGCGTGCCACGGTCCGGCCTTCCACCTGACAGTCAATCAGTGGGGCATCGCTACGAAAAGTGTTGAGGGCTGCGGTCTGGACGGAGGGGAACAGTGCCGAGGGAATTTCCAGTAACTGGTAGCGCTGCGGACATCTCTGGGCATCTCGGAAGGCGCACAACATCACGATCGCGTTCACCGCTTGCTGATACTCCTGAAAGAGCTGACGGGTCTGCTGGCGACGGTCCGCGGCCGTGCGCGTATCCTGGATCCACGCGACTTCCGTCAGTTTGGAAATATGGACGTGGGTAGGTGACAACTTCTGCGCGGCCGTTGATTTTAGGGACAGCCGCTGGCTGTTTCCGGGGCGTGTCTGCACGGATGCATCCGGCGGTAGGCCCTGGGCCTAACCAACATCGTCACCGATGAGTAGGGCAGAGGACAGGGTATGGAACGGGGCTTGGTGTGATGGAACCTGGAGCCGCTGAAAGAAATCTGTCTGGTCAACAGCGGTAGCCACACGCATATATTCATTACCTCTTGTCGTTGATGACCCGTGAGTGTTCTGACGGGGACGTGCAGGTCTAGTGTGGCCTCAATGCTCAAGGATGGGACTGCCGGCCTTCACAGCTTGCTAGCTTGTTTGTAGCGCCTCGCGGCGATCCGTGGCTATCTCCGCGGCTTCTGTATAGCCGCCGGCAGCCAGAGCATCCTCGGCTCTCAGTCTCTCGGTGCAGGCCACTGCTAGGGTTGCAGGGCCTTTCTGGGTGTGTGAGCAGAGTGTTAAGGAGATCCTTCAGCGCATCCACGGCTATCTCGCGTTCCGTGAGTAATGGTACGTTCATGGGCTGTGTCTCAATATGGCCTGGATTGCACTAGGCTCCCGCGTCCATACCTCAAGTGTACGAGGGGCCGTTCATAGGACAGAGTGCAGTGGGTGGGGTGCCCCTTCGGGACGTGCGGATTGTCCCCGTGTCTCTAGGATCCGTGTCGGGTCGGCTCTCCGTGACGTGGTGCCACATGCTGGTCACTCGCCCTGTCGGCCGGTACGTAGCGGATACGCGGTAGGTATTCCCTGTCCCCGATCAGCTCGGGCGGGATCAGGCACTCCCGCTCTACGTCACAGTGGGGGCAGCGCTCCCGTGTCAGTGCGGCGCCGGTAGTACCGCCAGGGTCCTCCATATCGTGGCTCACGATGTCTCGCTCATTCCAGAAGCCGGTCTTGCCGGAGTCCATGCGCACATGCACGATGTCCCACGGGCCCTGCGCCACGCGACATAGGGCGGCACGGGCGGCTGGAATATTAGGTAGGCCCCAGAGATTTCGTCTGGCCCGATGCCATCAGGCAGGCCCGCCCGGTCTGTCACTATGTACACGGCCACGGTCTAGTCCCAAGGGCCGGGCGTATACTCCCCGACCGCTATGATATGGACCGCGACCTGCTGCCAGGCGTGTGGGGCATTCTCTGCTAGGATAGGCTTGTGCCATGTCTGCCCTTGGACGCGGAACTCCCGCAGAGTGGCCGGGATGGTGCCTCTGAGCTTTTACAGTAGGGTGGTGTCATGGACATAAGGGGGTATTTGGCCCCAAGGGTCGTGAAATATTCGGTTAGCGGGGTGCTCTGTGGGCATGATGGGTCAGTCCGGCACCACGTAGTGCACGGACGGGTGCGTAGTTCTGTCACGGGCCAGATCATCGGTAGTCAGACGTATCTCCCGGATACCACACTCCGTGCACACGGAGACGATCTCTATAGCCCCGTGGGGGTGTCCACCAGAGACGCGCTCCTGGGTGCCGCTGGGCGGGGCTTCCCTGTCCGGGCCAGGCATTCCGGATCTAGCACTAGGTAGCCGGCATATATATATTAAATTATGCGCCCCGGCTATCGTAAGGTGGGAATGAGTTGTCTGGATCAACCCACCCAGTAGCCTTCACTTCTACGTGTACGGCCACGGTTCACTCATAGGGGCCGGGGCAAAGTATCTCTCCTGTCTTATCTCGGCCACTTGATCTTTCCAGATGTTCTGGGCCGATACAACCGCACTCGTGATGACGTCAGTGTCGTATCCCACGATGCTGCGGTCCACTACGGTCCGTACGTGCACCGCGAACTCCCACACCAAGCCTAGGCCTTTGAACAGGTCCATGGGGGCATCTCCTATTCCTATGCTGCTGTGGGGACCCAACCGGGCGGGGGGTAAGTCACGCCCTTGGCCTGCCAGGAAGCGGAAACGAGCGCTTCCAACTCGTCCGCCTTGACCACGGGATCCTTGGCATTGGCTACGTCCTGGTATGCGGCGCGTAGGAGATCTCGCTCCCCATTTTGGGCTAGGAACATGGCCAGTCTAAGGTGTACGATAGTCAATTTTGCCAGCATAGCGATGTCCGTGTCCAGAACCGCTTCGGCGGTGCAAGTGCTATAGACTGCAAGTAAGCAACACCTGGCAATCTCGGTCTGCAGATATTTAGATAGACCAGAGGAGTCACTGTCTGTCCCCCAACTTGCATAGTAGTTCTCTATCCATAGAAGTTGCATAATCTGATTGGTATGCGTTACGGTAGGGTTATAGATGGGCATAACTAGAGCCTTTGCCGCGACGTAAAAGTCCAGCATCGCCCCGTCCGATATCTGCCGCATTGTTTCGTATATGTCGTGTAAAATGTCAGATTTTATGCTCTCACGCGCATGCGCTATCCTCCAGGCTAGGATAGCGCCCCAAAATCTATCGCGACTGAACGTCACGTAGGCCATGATTTCCCTGTCCGCATCCGGGGCCAGTATGCTGTTCCGATATGCGCCCCAGATTTCCCCCCAGCTAGGGATCTCCTTAGGGAGATCGTGTTTGCCAAGTTCAATTTTGGCTACTTCTTTCTCAAGAATAGTTGTATGGGCTTTGGCATACCCCAACGGGGGATCCCAGTCAAACGGATCTGGCGTCACAGCGATACCGTGGCGGCCAGAGTATCGGTCGGATCCGTCTGGTTGGTGACGGTCATCAGTACCACGGGGCTGTTGCTCTCCGCGTCCTGGCTGGCCATCACATCTGGGATGGGTACACACCCAGTAGTTATCATAGGTATCTCTTGGCTGCTAGGTAGCTGCCCCGTGATCCGGTACTTGCGTTGGATCATAGTACTATCCATTGTCCCGTGTCGCTAATTAACACTCTTTTAATAGTGTACCATAATCCTCTTATCTTTTGATACAGGTCCCTAAGTAGCCACTTGGATGGGTGCTCCAGGTACTAGGGGCGCATACACTTGGAGGACTTGTACCCTACAACATGCCGCATGTACAAGGGGTGATGTGGTTTAATCCTGTGCTGTACCATCCCGAGACTCAGCATCTGCATTGGATATACAGCACCCCTCACCCGTAACTCAGGTACCTACTCTGTCCACTACATCGTGTCGGGCATATCCATGTGGGTAAGTTCTTGGTATACATCACGCTAGGTACTAGCCTGCAAGCGCTCCAGGGTATCTTGGAACTCCATAGTAGTCAGCCACTGTGGGATAGCAATTCAAAAGCTCGGGCATAGCGACGGTCAGAAATGGCTTTGTTACGACTGGCATCAAACTCATCGTCTATCAGTAACGCCTAATTATATATGCTATGATAGTGTTAAAAGAGTGAATTAGGGGATGCGGAGCACTCCGATCCAACGCAAGTACCGGATCACGGAGCAGCTACCTGGTAGCCAAGAGATACCTATGAATAACTGCTGGGGTGTATATCCATCCAGACGTGATGGCTGGCCCTGTCCAGGTGCTGGTGACCGTGACGCCCACCTGGGTGATACGTCCGACACCCTAGCCGCCACGGTGTCGCTATGACGCTAGGACCTGATGATTGGGAGCCTCCGTGGGGATATATACAAGCCCATGAAGAGATTCTTGTTAATGCAGAAGCCAAACTTAGAGATGCTGTCTTTATCCCTTGGCAGGACATCTGGGCCGCGTATAATGCTGTCTACTGGGCGGAGCACGGCACACTGGCCCCATACGTGGACCACGAGCAGCTGGCCTACGTGGCGTTCACGACTGGTTATGGCAATACCCTAGCCTGGAGGATAGCGCATCCAGAAAAAGCAATCTACACGTCTAACCTCATCCTACACCAAGTATACTCCGCTCTGCGGGAGCTCCCGGACAAGGATTATCAGGTGCTATACGTTATTGGAATGGCTACTGCTATTCCCGTCATGGTGCCCCCCCTAGATGAAGATCAGATTATGCAGCTACTATGGGTGGAGAACTACCATGCAGGTTTTGGGACACGCTATGACGCAAGCTTTGTAGAGAAAAGGATGGGCACCTTGATTGCCAGGGAGGCCTTAAGCCTAGCCTATAGACTTAGCTACCACCGGGGACACGGCACACAGCCCCCGACCACGGACATCGTAATGGTGGATAGAATGGCGATCGTACACCTGAGACTGGCCATGCTACTAGCCTACGGCGGTGACTCCAAGTTCCTACACACCATTTACCGGGCCGTGGCCAACGCCAAGGACCCTGTGGCTGAGGCGGATAGGGCAGAAGCGACCATATCCAGTCACTTGCAGTCCATGGGCCTGCCCTTCCCCCGTTGGGTTGGGTCCTAACAGCATCATAGGATAGGAGATACCCCCATGGACCTGGACGCCCACGTACGCTACGACCCGACGGATAGCTCCTACCTTGGGGACCGCTACACCTACCTCGCGACCGTGATACGTACGGCGCATTGAACCGGATGACTGGACACCGTGGACCTGACTAGGCACAATATGGTGTATACGTGCCCCTCCGGGCGGCCCTAACAATCCAGACCTGCATGTAGAGACGTGGCGTTCATAGAGCAATGCCATTGGGGCTCCCCCTGGCGTATGCCCATGGACGCCCCGGCCCCACCACTAGTGCTAGAAGATACGGGCTATACCTGTGCGACTCGTGCGTCATGGCTCTTCGCCTGCATTTGACTTGGAGAATCAGATACCGGATATGCCGCTCCCCTGGAGTAGGTCTGGGTGGGACCGCCCATGAGTACATGGTACATGAGGCCAGGGAGTACCGATGGCCCACCGTCATCACGACATTTACACCCCCAGCAAGCTTGGAAAGAGGCTGTGATACGGATCAGTTTGTCTATACACTATCCCACAAAGGACGATGTCGACAGGCTTCATAGGGTTTTATGCTACCGGACCTAGAGGGCGGACCGTGGCTGTGCATTTAGAAGTCCTGTCCGTGGATGGCACCATGCCGGGCTATGTCGACTACCTATTGCTGGACCCCGGAGCGAGCCTCTAAGGCCAAGAGTCCTATAGCCATTTGAGATCGTTTCCGTGTGCACGTGGTGCGGCCTAGGGGAGATCGCCTGGCCCCGGGACACGATTCCCACGGTCCATTCTCAAGGACCAGAGGTACCTCTGGTCCTTGAACGACTCAGGGATTCTATTGAGAGAAAGACCTGTTGAGGGCTGGAGCACCCGTCTCTTCGCTACGTGATACCCCATGACTGGGACGCCTGATATTACGGAGTGATTAGGAGATACGGACTATGACACCTACGACTACCCCCACCACGCGTGATACGCCCAGCAGTATACCTACCCCCGATCCGGGATCCGCGTAGACACGATTTCGCGGCCCGCGTGCCTATAGCATTCATCTGGGTGCGGGGCTATACAGTGCACGGAAGTCATGCAGCACCTGTGAAAACCACCATCACAGCCCCCACGGCCAAGCTAGCGCGGCGGAGGCAGCGGATCAGATCATTGCGGGCGGGGAGCGTGCCCCATCCAGATGAGTGCACCGTGGCAATCCTTTTTGAGTGCTGGTTCGAGTCCGGGGATTGCTACCGGGGTTGCCCTGCTGCTTTATGCAGAATGACCGGAGTGCTTGTACTTCTCCGATAGTCTTTTTGACACATGCCAAAGCCCTAGAGCCTAGCTTTCAGTCCGGGCCTGCTACTGTGTCAACTCTCCCCTGGAATTATGATACACTGTCGCAAGAGTGTAATTAGGCGATACGAGGCAATGGATAGCACTACGATCCAACGCAAGTACCGGATCATGGAGCAGCTATCCAGCAGTCAAGAGATACCTGTGATAACTGCTGGGGTGTGTACTCATCCAGACGTGATGATCGGTCCCGACGCAGCTACGGTTTGGGACCGCTATGTGTCCCGGAATGCCCACGATATACGCGGCCAATGGCAAGACAGCCCCGGCGTGGTGTCCAGGTCTTGGTGACCGTGACGCCCACCACGGGTGGTACGGTTGATACCCTAGCCGCCACGGTGTCCCTATGACGTTAGCTCCTAATGACTACTTGTTTCCTGGCATACCATGGGGATATTCCAAGGTCCACTCAGAGATCTTGATTAACGCAGAAGTCAAACTTAGAGCTACTACCTCTGTTTCCTGGCGGGACATCTGGGCCGTGTATGAGACTGCCTGCTATCAGGGCTAGGACACCCGACTCACGGATGTGGACCGGGAGATGCTGCCTACGTGATATCCATAGGGAGTTACGGCGATATCCTAGCTTGGAGGATAGCCAAAACGATAGCAACACGCAGCGCCAAACCTATGCTTCTACACCACACGTACCAGCTTCTGCGGACGCTCCTGGACAAGTTGCAGATGGTACAGGTGATTGGATTAACTACTGTTACCCGAAGAATTATGATCGGGCTATGCAATGCCTATGGGTGGAGGACTACCATGCAGGTTTTGGGACACGCTATGACGTTAATCCACTAGATCTATTGTTGTGCACCTATATCGTCCGAGTGATTTTAAATAAAGCCTACAATGGTAACTACAAGGCGGAATACGGCACAGAGGCCCCGGGCACGAACCTTGGCATGCTAGAAACCGTGACGATCATACACCTGAGACTAGCTATGATGCTGGCCGACATCGGCCACCCCGATGCACTACACTCCGTGTACCGGGGCCTGAAAGCGGCCAAGGACCCCGTAGCCAAAGCGGACGCGATAGATGCGTGCATGGCTTATGAGATCCGGCCCTATGACGGGACTTACCTTAGAGCCCAACACCCACGGGAGATCACTATACAGCGGACTAGCGTAGCGGGAATACCCTACCCACGGCGGCCCAAGCCGGGAGCGTTACGTGAGTATACAGCATCCCCACATGTGCTGATCACGGAACCGGACACCCATGTAGAGACATGGCTCATAGCACAGAACCACTGGACGCCCCCAGAGACCTGGAACCCCGCCGAGCCCTTTCCCCACCAGATGACGGGATCCTACAATGTGTGGGAGCTCGCTGCGGCCCAGATATGAGCGGAAGGGATATATGCCCCCCAACCGGGCAATGCACCGTGGCCGTGTTCATGGCAGTAAGCCAAGTGTCGGATTCAGGTGACATGTGAGATGGCTACGCGGACCATCTGCTGATCGACCCCGCATGCTTGGATAGGGGATAGCCATCAGTGGGCCCAAGAGCGGATCTCTGGGGACCATGGTGGGTGCAGGTCCTATGACCGTAACTAGCATGGCTGCATCGCATGATATGACCGACAGGCTATCCGTTACGGTTGTCGCTATGACTGGGCCGACACTCCGTTACCACAATACGCCCACGCCCTAGCCTAGCCCTACCATATCTATCTCTATCCCCACGGGTAGGGCTCCATTGAAGGAAGTGAAGTACGGAAGGCAGCTATGAGTATGAACTCAAAACTCCGCTATCAGCACTGGCGCTGGCGTCGTGCCGCCGGGACCGACGGTGTGACCTGGCGCTGGATATGGGATGTGTATGAGCATGTCCAGGTCCTTCGTGGCAGTCCTGCGCAGGCGGAGTGGCCCTGCACACCGTATATTGGCACCTACGGGATGTCAAGGCCCCGCGCTCGTAGCGGACTTTCTGGATCATGATCTCGCTTTCTACGAATACGGGGAGTAGGGATTGCCCCACCACGGCCCTCGCTCGTCCAGAGAGACGGTCCAGGACCCGGCCTATAGCGCCCATGCGACCACCGCTGGAGAACTCCGTTTGGGTACGACAAAAGCAGTGGTACCTTCTGTACCCTCTTTGAATCCCGACTGCTACGGGCTAAGTGCTAACCCTTTGAACTGAAAATCCAGCACGATTTGGATGGCCAGCACCACTGCCCCTACCGAATGCCTGTGTGGATGCTGTGGTCACCGATCCACCTTACTTTGATTTTGTTCTCGCGGTTGCACTAGGGGACCGCCATCCAGACCCTGGTTCACACAGACCCAGAATATCTAAACTACGAGACGATCCACGCACGCCTGGACCGGATGTACCATGCTATTATGGACGCTATCCCCTCCCCCGTAACTAGTGGTATTAAGTTGCGTAACGGGCGTAACAGGGTGTTTACAACTCAGCAAGATATAGATAGTCGGGTAGGAAAGTGTCTATGTCAGTGGCTCAACATGGCTCACAAGCTACATCCGTGCCCTACGACACCCTAGCTCTGGCCCTGGAGTGGCAGACTCACTTCACACTTTTGTTGAACCACATGGCCACAACCCCCCGGCTTAGTCCTTGGTATGGCCCCGACCTGCTACGTGCGTCCAGGCTTACGGACATACGAATATTGAGAATTTGCAGATTGCCACCGGTCGGGATTTTGAGGATTTGCGGGTTGAAACCCGCCGAGAATTTAAGATTCTCCGACACTGGATGATAGCGGGTTTTGCCGTGCTGAGCTTGCTATCGGACCAGGCGGCCCAGTTGTGGGCGTGGTTGGTCCAGGTTGCTTCACTCCTATAGTTTGTCCGTGGGACTTGCCGCTAGTAGGACCTGCATCTCTCCTTGTCCTAGTCTACCAGACCGCAGGATGGGCCCCGTGCTGCGGCCAGGTATCGTATCCTCGCCACTACGTGCTAATGATAGTACTCTTTACGGGCTCAAGAGCTATCTGCCTATGTGAACCACTGCCGGAGCCAAAGCAGCACGTAGCTGGCACCTGCCATGGCCAAGAGCAAGCCGTACGGAGCGTCTCTCCAGTGCCTTCTACCTGAGCCTGCATTTCAGCCCTCAGCTTTGACTGCCGAGCCACCAAATTTGCCTCAATTGCTACATCCATCATGCCTGGATCCTAGCACAGAAGGGCTCCCCTAGAGTCTGGCCTATGATACATAGCGTAGGGGAGAGGGGGGTAATTCCCTATCTAAGTTCCCGTCAACATGTGAGGACCTAGACATCAGCCCCTCAGATCGAAAGCGACGTAGATACTTGAATATCCTGTACGTACGCCGGCACCTGATCAGACTCAGGTTGAACTAGCCACTCACTCCAAGGCGTACTCTTCGTTGACAAGCAGAGTGAGCGGCCGCTGATACCGATTTTCTCGTATTCACTACGCTGGCGTCTTTCCAGCGGCATGTTGAACGGGATATTCTCTACGAGGCGATACGCTAAGATAGAACAACGCCTCAGGGGAGCATCCTCTGGACTTTGTTGTTCTGCTGGTGCCGGTCGACTTCTTCTCCTTACTGCATTCTAGCCTAGCCGTGGGACCGGGATCCCATCGGGCACATCTGTCGGTGGGATCCCGGGACTTTCTACCGTTGGGGCAGTCCGCGGTGACTAGTTGCGCTGGTATATCGTTTCAATCCGTTCTTTATCAGGGCATCTATTGAGACTTAAAAACAGTGGAATCAGTGAATCTAGTGGCTCCTATGGATTTACGGATACCAGCCACCGGGGACACGGAGTGCTTGTGCGCGTTGTTATCTGGATCAGTCCTTACCCTTCTCTGATCGAGCGCTTTTTAGCCTCGATCCCTACACCGCGCTTGTATGCGCATAGTGAGCAGAATGGCCTTGGTTGTGATTCCAAGATTCGTCGGTTTCTGGGGATGAGGTACCCGACCTGGTACTGATCCAGCGGCTGTGGGCCTTGGGTTTGAGTATGATGGTGGGCATAACACGGACTGGTTCGGGCTTTCTCGGTGGCCTAGATTGCCCGGCACCTGCAACGGGCCAAGAAGAGGACCAGCCAGCGGAACCCAGCCGCGTGGTTGATGGCCGCCGTGTATGAAGACTGGCCAGAGTCTCCAGTCACCCAAACGCCAGTCCCTGGCAGACGAGGGCGGCACCACGGCCCTGGCCTATCTAGACCTCTCGTGCGCCAATGCCGGAACCTGGTGTGATGCCCGCATGACCCTGCGAATCCCGGCCACTAGCCCGTAGTTACCTCACCAGTGGATGCACTAGCAGCGTGGATGCCCTGGGTAAGAGGCCATCCCTCTCATGGATCCCCATGCCTATGGTCACATGCTCCTAGAAGAAACAGGGTCAAGTGCAAGCGTTCCGGGCATTGGAGGAGGTGGTCGCGGAGACTACGCCTCCAGTATGGGACTGGCTGGCTATGAATAGGGAATCAGCCCCCCTTGGCCTGCCGAGACCAGTGTTGATCCTATGCCGGGCGAAATTGACCTTGATACGAAGGCAGCGCGGGCATGCCTTCACACAACCCACTCCTAGCGTCTGACCCATACTCGGCCCGGGAGGACTACTTCAGGTGTCGCTAGTAATTCCTTCTCCGTCTTGTCTTTTGTAGCTAAGGTCCCCATTTATAGCTGTTGTCTTGGCCCTACCTTAGTCCAGAGCACTAACCGCTGGTCCAGAATCTCGCCTTTATACCCAATACCGCGTGCTAAAAGGCGACCACATCGGGGTCCAGGTCCTCCATGACGGTGGTCAGGGATACAATGCCCCCACCGCAGAAGGGTTTCACTAGCAACATAGGCCGCGCCTGCCCCCAGGCCCGCGTATGGAGGATCAGATCAGCTAGGCCTTGCCCTCGGATTCCCGGATAGCGTAGAGGGTTGTGTTGGGGTACCTGTACCACGTTGACCACTAGCAGCCACGACATGGGAAAGCCCTCTATGACAGAAACCTGGCTGGACACTCATACGGATAGCTCCTGCGGTAAGGCACAGGTGCAGCTGGTTTTCGTCATCATGTCTCCCGGATCCCCGGTCCCCGGCGAACCGTCTTCTCAATGAGCTTCTGCCGCCGGGATCGCAGATCCTCGGGGTCTGTCCAGATCAGGTGGTTGAAATGGCTGGTATCAAAATGCACATCCTTAATACAATCCTCAAGACAAGTAAAAATCACATCTAGGCCCAGACCCTTGGCGAATCCCGCCTTGAAGTAAACACCGCCCAGTGTGCCATCCTTGCCACAGGTGGAGTCGGCCACCACAAAACGTGACTGGCGGATCGCTGCGAAGATCTGATCAGTCTATCTTGCCCAGGAAATGGTCCTAGTCCACCGGTAGGGGACGTAGCGGGCTGCTTCAATCGCTGGCTGGAAGCCATGAGTATAGGCATCTTCCATACGGGGAGGGACAAACCACATGGCCACAAATCCTTAGCGACTTTGGCTCTTGGTACGCTCCCACTCTTCCAAGGCCTCCCTAGCAGACACCCTTACGGATTCGATGTTCCGAGAGCCTATTCTGTGTTTGACTTTGATCCACTCTTTTTTTTCTGCATACTCCAAAAATTCATCAAATTCTTTATCATGGGAACAACCACCGGCGGCGCAGAGCAAATCTATACTTTTAGAGAACTGAGTAGATCCTTGGTCATACATCCGGATCAGTTCACGCAGGAACGACATGGCCCGATCTTCAATGTTGGGCTTACAGTCTTGATGGGCTTCCATCCAAGCTTGTGCTAGATCAAGCTCGCTGCTGGATTCGGGGGTATCGTCCTGGAGGCGACGATTGTGATCGCAGATCCAGTAACTCAGATTGGATTTTTGCTTGTCCGACAGTTGCCGTAACAGGGGAATCGCATCCTGCATCAGGCGGAAGCGGCCGCCAGCACGCGGCCAGTTGTCAAGATGTCCGCCCAGGTTAACCTTCAGGGCAGGATCGGGATTCCAAATGGGACATGGAAGGGGAGTCATGGATACGTTTTCTCCTTGTATGTTTTGGTCTCTGGACGCACGAGCCATCAGGATTCAGATAGATGGCAAAGGGTGAAGTAACTGACACCCACCGTACGGCAGATCCGAGCGATGGGATCGTGCAGTCTCTTATGAAGAGAAGGTTGAGTATATCACAAAATTCACTGGCTGTCTAGAAAAAAGAGACAAAGTTTTCGAGATGACTTTCTTATAGGCAGCCATCTGCAGCCAAGAGATACCTATGATAACTGCTGCTGGAGTGTGTACCCATCAGGATGTGATGCCCGGCCAGGACGTGGCTACGGTCTGGGACCGCTACGTGGCAGTCAAGGTGTCGCTGTGACGCCAGAGCTGAAAGACTCCTAGGCCCGGTGTACGATGCTCTGAAAATGTTACCGGACAAACAATTCCGGGCGATCGAGGCCATTGGATATGCTACGGCTATCTCCCACATGTATCCCCCTTTGGGAGCCATAGATACGATACGGCTATGTAACCGCTATGGGTGGAGAACTACCATGCAGGTTTTGGCACACGCGATGACGCAAGCTTCTGTAACGAAATGGCTGTACACCGCTGTCGCTAGGAACGTTCTTCTGCTTTGCGTCTATCTTCCTAGTTACATAGCTAAGCACGGCACATTTCCAGGCGAGGATGACTTTACGATGCTACAAAAACCGGTGATCGTACACCTGAGGCTAGGCATGTTGATATCCTACCTGGGCAACGCCGAGAACCTACACGAGGAATACCAGCACATAGCCAATGCCAAGGATCTCGTGACCGAGGCGGACAAGATAGAAGCGTACTATTCTGCAGCCTTCCAGGCCCAAACGGGCGGGCCTTACCCCCCGGACAGTTGGATCCCCACAGCCGCACAGGAATAGGCGATGCCCATAGACCCTAGAGACATGCCTACGCGCAAGCTCTACCATCTAGGCTAGCCCCGGAAGTACGCGGTCCATGAAGCCATGCAACACCAGTGGTCGGACACACCCATGCGGATACTGCTTCAGGGACTGCCCCGTGACGGCGTACACAGTGACAACTGATATCTATACAAGCTAAAAGTCCATTGCGGCCTCCACGCCACAGGCCACGTGGGAGAGCACCGCGCTCCAGCCCATAGTGTGATCGATTAGCGATCAGTCATACGGTGGCACAAAAGTAACTTCGCAGCAGCACATAGAAGTGCGGGATATCCACACCTGACTGTGCGTACCATGGTGCCAAGAGACCGAAGATGAAGAAGTTTTTGATCGAGAGGACATCTACGTTGGTAATGGATCCATGCACTATTGTGCCCTATCGCCCCCAGCCATGCAGGAGCGGCAGCAACTGCAACGCGTCACCCTAGACAAAGACAGAAGCCGCGGAGATAGCCATGGATTGCCGCGAGGCGCTATAAACAAACTGGCAAGCCGACTTAGTACCACTCCGTCATGGGGAGAGAGCGGTGTCCATAATGGCATGATACATCTAGTCCAGGCGGGTATGGATTTGGGCAGTGATCATCACAAAGCGATCGCTCTGGACCACGGGATGACAGCGGCCTCTAGCACGACAGCGAATTTCTCGGTGTGTGACCGGGTGAGCCATGTTTGGGCTCAAGGTTCCGGATATCCTAGCGCGGTCGGCAGACGAGAATGGCATCTAGGTTGATTGGGTGCCGGGTAGTAGCCTTGGGACGCTCGTCCCTGAATTCCGCGTGGATGGGGTGCGCGAGGGTGTCCCTGTGGGACGTGTGAATTAGCCCCGCGTCTCTAGGGTCCATGGCGGATCGGCTCTCCGTGACGTGGTGCCACATGTCGGTCACACTCCCCGCCATAGATCTCTTCGGTGTTTAGGCTACAGTGTGATGTAGGATCACACTGTGTGGGGTATGTTGGACCAGTGGCCAGACCTACCTAATGACAAAATGGGGACGATGGAGGCATAAAGGTCCTACATCCGGGTGATTCACGTCTGGTGACGAACAGCTGGCTGTTCCACACTAAGGTCAAACAGTAGGATGTTAGCACGGTGAGAGGTATGGCAATACATGTACCGGGTCTGCGGTACTTATCACCGCGACACCGGATCGATATAGGTGTATGGGGATGGAAACATTGTCTTACTTGCCTGCTCCTAGCTTGTCTCCTGTGGCTTCTCCAGGCCCCAGACAATAGAGTGCAAGCTCAGACCGCCGAAGAAGTCCTGGTGGAATATACCGTACAGGAGGGTGACACCCTGCTGCGGATTGCTGCTCGCTTCGCGGTGCCTCTGCCTATTCTGCAAGCACTCAACGGCTTGGAAGGCGATTCACCTCTCATTGTCCTGGGACAGATCCTATTGATCCCCCGTGTGGCCCAGCCAGAGCCCTCATGTCGCACCTGGTATGTCGTGGAACCCGGTGATTCACTGTGGAGCATAGCCAACTCTTGGGACTGGACAGTAGCGGATTTGGCACGGGTCAAC
The DNA here is from genome assembly GCA_965116185.1 of Caldilineaceae bacterium. Classification (GTDB taxonomy): domain Bacteria; phylum Chloroflexota; class Anaerolineae; order Caldilineales; family Caldilineaceae; genus Bin34. The sequence continues at coordinate 2,613,257 of OZ220492.1, read as the reverse complement.
GAGATTGGCAATCAAGATTTGATTACGGAAGGCCAGCGCCTCTGTATGGATGGCACAAGCACGGGCGATGTGCCACCTGCGGCGCAACCATCTACACCACAGGAATTCCCTTGGGTTATTCATGCCACGGAAAGTTTCTGGTATACCGTCAATCTAGGCGATACCCTGGCTTGGATCGCCTTGCGGTACAACCAGACTGAGGATCAGTTGCGGGAAGCTAATGAACTGCCCCAGGAATCTGAAGTGGTCCCCGGTCAACTTCTCTGGATTCCCGGTCAGGAAACAGGGACCGAAGGCCCCACGGCACAACAGCCCTGGACCGCCCGTTATTATCCTGTCCCCGATCTCACGGGAGAGCCTGCGCTTCTCCGATACGAAGAAGCCATTGCCCATAACTGGTTCAATGGTGCACCGGATCCGGCACTCCCCGCTGATTCCTTCAGTGCGCAGTGGGAAGGCGAATTCGATTTCACGAATGCGGTGTACCGCTTCATCGGCATCGCGGATCATGGTGTGCGCGTGTATCTAGGGGATCAGCGGATTGTGGATAACTGGTCACCCCAGGATCAGCTTGTGCCTTATGTAGAACAGGAAGTAATTGCCGGGACCCATAACGTCCGCGTGGAATACCGTGAACAGACAGGTGCCGCACTCATTTACGTAGCCTGGTTTCATGTGCCCGTGACCAATACGGAGTGACCCCTGGTACCAGGAAGTTCCTGTGCTACGTCCAGGGGCTCCGGACTGACCGCTGCTGCGGGACCTGTTATTACCTGGCGGTGCGTTGTACGCTGTAGTAGAGCACGGAATGGTGCCATACTTCGGTGCAGACCATGTACAGTCTGTACACCGCCAGCATTGAGTATATGCGTGGTATGGGCCACCTGAGTATAGACCTCTGCTATTGGATGGCTGAGAGCCGGTACGCTACCGCTGGTAGCGCCTATATAAGCAAACCGTGGAGTTCTGTCGATCGGTCTCCCCGCCTGTGAGCCTATTGGGATTTTCTATTCATTCTTATGGTCCGGTTTCCAGGCATAGCGTGGGGAAGGCAGCCGATAGCTCAGGGCATCCATAAAATATGCGTTTAGGCGATCTGTGCCTACCTGGTACAATCAGTTGTCTGTGCAATCACAATTCAGCGCTATGTCTCGTATCACTGCGTGGTGCGGGGCGGGTAGCCATGAGGGAGTTGATTATGGCCCACAAATTGTCGCGAAGATCCTTTTTGCAGTTGTCGTCCGCTGTGACTGGCTTGGCTGCACTGGCGGCCTGTGCAACCCCGACCGCAGCACCCGGTGCCGGGGATGACGGTGATGGGATGGAACCCGTGGAAATTGTCTGGTACGAGTGGGGCGATGTCCTGGATAAGGATATTGCGGATCGCTCAATTGCCGATTTCCAGGATGCAAACTCCAACATCCGTGTCCGCCTGGAGCAGGCACCCGGTCAGTACTACGACAAGCTACAGGCTGCCCTGGCGGGAGGCACTGCAGCTGACATCATCAATAACCAAACCTGGCTATGGCAGAGTTTCTCGGCCAAAGGCGTGTATCACGCTCTGGACGAGCTCCAAGCACGGGATGCGTATGACACGCCCTTCCCCGCAGCCTGGGATGGCGTATACGAAACACAAACGCAATTCCGGGGCGAGCTGTACGGGATTCCTTGGAATATGAATGCCATGGTGATCTTCTACTCAAAGGCTCCTTTTGACCATATGGGGCTGGACTATCCCACGGATGATTGGACCTATGAGGATTTTGTCCAGCTGACCCTGGATCTGACCGGTGAGGTGGATGGTCAGAAGCAGTATGGGTACCAGACCAACACGTCCTACGAGCGTCTGGCTTGCTGGATGCGTCTCAATGGCGATAAGGAATGGGATCAGGAAATTGAGCCTCGGGAAGCGCGCTGGGACACCCCCGGTATCATGGATTTCATGAACTTCCAACTGTATGCCTGTATTAATGAATTCGGTGTTAGTCCCACGCCCGCTATGATGGAAGGGGGCAACAACCAGATTGATTCGGGCAACGTGGCGATGAAGATGGAGGGTCCCTGGTTTTTCCCCAAGATGGCCTGCCGTGAATGGTCTTGTACGGACGAGGCCATGGCGGAAAACTATGTGCCGTTTGGTGTGGTGCAGTTACCCAAAGCGACCAATGGCACCCGTGCCCATATGGTGTTTGGTCATGTGCTGCTGATGAACGCACGCACGGAACATCTGGACGAGACCTGGGAATTCCTGAAGTTTGCCGGCGGTGAGGGCGCACAGAAGTACGTGGCCCAGTCAGGGCGGCAACCGGTAACACCTGACTTCAATGAACGGCTCTGGAAACCCGCTACCACTGAGAAGTGGGGCCTGGAAAATCCCCAGCCTCTGATTGATGCTTTCGAATCCGGCATCCTGCATCTGGCGGGTGAGGTGGACGACCGCTTCATCACGGCGGAAGCGTACGGTCCGGCGCGGGACCGGATGGTGGCCGGCGACGCGGATGCGTTTGAGGTGATACCTGAATTGAATGCCAAGATTCAAGATCTTCTGGATGACTATTGGTCAAGCCAGAACTGATAACGGATAATACCCAGAACTGATAACGGATAATACCCAGAACTGATAACGGATAATACCGAGCAGATTTTTGCGGCCTGCGAAGAATACGGCAACCGCCCGTATTCTTCGCTGGCAAGGCCCTACGTAAGGTATGCAGAGGATGAAATATGGACACACACACGATTCGGCTGGACGACATCGCTTTTTTCCAGGCCAACGGATATGTGGTACTGGATGCCATTGCTACAGCAGAGGAGCTAACGGAGCTGCGTCGTATCTATGACAATTTGTTTCAGCGCCGTGCCGGCCGGGAAGAGGGCATGCAATTTGATCTAGCCGGGGCCGACGAGGAAGGGGTGGAAGCCACTCTGCCTCAGATCTTGGCACCTAGTCGCTATGCACCGGAACTTAACACCATGCAGTTCAAAGAACGGGCGCGGGCGTATGCCGAACAGCTGCTGGGAGGTCCCTGTGAAGGAGGAGAACATGCGATTCTCAAACCGCCTTTCACCGGAGCGGACACACCTTGGCATCAGGATGAAGCTTACTGGAGTCCGGATCTTGAATACGCTTCCTTGAGCGTCTGGATGCCCTTGCAGGACGTGACCGTTGAATCCGGCTGCATGCAATTCGTGCCCGGGAGCCATCTGCGCGGGATTATGCCTCATCATCCCATTGGCAATGATCCCCGTGTCCATGGACTGGAGGTGGATGATTTCAATGAAGACGAAGTGGTAGCGTGCCCCATTCCGGCCGGTTCCGTGACTGTCCATCACTGCCGCACACTGCATTACGCGGGGCCCAATCGGACCGCCGAACCGCGTCGTGCGTACATCCAAGTGTATGGCCTACCCACCCGCGAGCGCGCGGAAACACGGGATTTCTACTGGCAGCGGATGCAGCAAACGGCCCGCCAGGCGCGGGCTCAGGAGTTTGAGGAACGCAGTATGGGTACCTGAGAACCGAAAGAGCAGGTACTGGGTGGGCCTAATCAGGCCCACCCTATCCACTTGCCCGATCTAGGTATAATCGGTATCCCATGCAAACCCGCTCGGCCCTCTACCGCCGCCAGGCTTGGGAAGGACGCTTGTTCGCCCTCCCCTTCATGCTGGGTTTTCTGGCTTTCTGGCTCTACCCGCTGGCCTATTCCGTCTATCTAGTGTTTCAGGAATGGGACTTGCTTTCGGCGCCTCGGTTTGTAGGCCTGGCCAATGTCGTCAACCTGTTCACGGACGACTCCATTGCTCTTTCCCTTGCCAATACGACCTATTACACGTTTATCGGTGTGCCCCTGCAGCTCCTGCTTGCCCTAGCGCTCGCGCTGCTGCTTAATATTCGGGTTAGAGGCCAGTCGATCTATCGCACCCTTTTTTACTTACCGGCTATGACCCCTATTGTGGCCAGCGCCATCGTCTGGCTGCAGATCCTACATCCTGAATTCGGCATCCTGAATAGTTTTCTGAAACTTCTTGGGATCGAACCCGTCAACTGGCTGTTTGATCCCCGGGCCGCCAAGCCGGCTTTTATTCTGATGACACTGTGGGCTGTGGGACCCCAGATGGTCATTTTCCTGGCGGGACTGCAGGGTGTGCCCCCCAGCTTGTACGAGGCGGCCGAAATTGACGGGGCTTCACGTGTCCAGCGCTTCTTTGCGATTACCCTGCCCATGATCTCCTCCATTACCTTCTTCAATCTGGTAGTGGGAATCATTGCCAGTTTCCAAGTGTTCACCACGGTGTTCATCATGACACAAGGTGGTCCGCAGAATGCCACCCTGTTCCTGGTGCTGTATCTGTACCGCAACGGCTTCCAGTATTTCAAGATGGGCTACGCGTCCGCCATTGCCTGGATGCTATTCCTGATCATCGTGCTCTTCACGATCGTGCAGTTCAGGCTGGCCCGCCGTTGGGTGTACGAGGAAGGAACTCCCACCTGATCCCCCACCCGTTGCCGGTTTACGTGATGCCTAGTTCATGAGTTCACTACCGCATGTCTCCACCGCATCCGCCACTGCCAACTTGCGTCGGCAGTGGTCGGCCCGGGTGCTTACCCATCTGAGTTTGTGGGTGTTGGGTTTTGTTTTCTCAATTCCCCTACTCTGGGTTATCACTACGTCTTTCAAGGGCCAAGGGGGAATCTTCACCTACCCGATCAAATGGATTCCGGATCCTATTGTATGGTCCAACTATCCCCGTCTGCTGGAGGTACTGACCTTTTCCGGCTGGCCCGGCATCGCATTTTTCTTTCGCAATACGTTCTTCATTTCCATCCTGGCTACGGCCGGCACGCTGGTTTCGAGCACTCTGGTGGCCTACAGTTTCGCGCGGCTGCAGTGGCCGGAACGTAACCTACTCTTCTCCTTGAGTCTGGCTACTATGATGCTGCCCACAGTCGTGATTCTGATCCCTACTTTCCTTCTGTTCCGGGATCTGGAATGGTTGGATACCTTTATGCCTCTGATCGTGCCTTTCTGGTTTGCCGTTCAAGGTTTTTATATCTTTCTGCTCCGCCAGTTTTTTCTCGGGTTACCGGCCGAACTGGAAGAAGCCGCCCGCATTGACGGGGCTAATTCATTCCGTATCCTGTGGCAGATCGTAGTACCGCTCTCCCGACCGGCGATTATTACGGTGTCCATCTTTTCCTTCCTGCAGCATTACAACGAGTTTCTCAGTCCGCTGCTGTACCTGAACGCTGTAGAAAAATTCCCTATGGCCCTGGGCATGCGCATGTTTCAGGGTACTTACACTAATGACTGGCCCCTGATGATGGCTGCCTCGGCCACCTTCATCCTGCCCACGATTGTGCTGTTCCTCATGGCCCAACGCCACTTTATTCAGGGCATTCAGCTGACGGGACTCGCCGGGCGCTGAGCGGAGGCTAGTGGGCCCTTTTCAGGGACTACCATGACCTATCACGGAGCTGCGGGCTTACCCACATCCTACCGCGCACGCTGACCTGGCTCTAGGCGCACCACGACAGCTGACTGTTCCGTTCCGGGTTGGCCAACGGGCGGTATGGTTAGGTCTAGGCCTGGAAGAGGGGGCAAAGCGGAATGGCTACGGTCGCTCCGAGCACCATCCCGCTTCGTTTGGACCTGCGTTTGTCCGAAACCGGAATCAGCGCACGGTCATGCCCTGGCAGTGGCCTCTTGCCCACCGTTGTTAGAAGGGGATATCGTCGTCATCAAAATCGTCTTCCGTATCAGCGGCGGGAGTGGGCTGATTAACAGTCTGAGATTGCACGTTGGCGGTCGGCTGGTTCTGAGTCGCCATCGGTGTCCCACCACCGTAGGAATCGCCATAGGTGGCACTATCCGTGTCAATTTCGTCGCGGCCACTCATAAATTGGAAATCCTGGGCTGTCACTTCCAGGGAAGCCCGCGGCTGCCCATCATTGCCCATGAAAGCACGCGCTGACACACGGCCTGTCACGAGAACCCGCTTCCCCTTCTGCAAGTACTGGGCCGCGGTCTGGGCCCGGCGGCCATACACGGCAATACGGAACCAGGTGGTTTCCTCACGGTTTTCACCATCCTGACCACGCCAGCGGCGATTGGTTGCTACGGAGAAATTGCAGACATCATTGCCATTTGGTAGAGAGTAGGGTGGATCGCGATCTGAACCATGACTACACGGTCAAGACACGACCTCCCTCCGAACCGTGCGTGCGACTTTCACCGCACACGGCTCTCCCGCTTGCATCTGCCGGGGATCACACCACTGTACGTCGCGGATCCGCTCTGCCTGGAATTGGGTCTTCGGAATATGGGCATCCCACCCACTGTCTGTCGCTTGGGCCGTATCCAGTCGGCAGGCGACATCGCTTACATGGCACTTATGTTTCTGCGCTAGGGTCCGCAACAGGGACGAGCGCAGAACCCAGCGGAAGAAGCGCAGGCGCTGCCGATTCTCGGCCAGCGCATAATACTGGCTGATAGCCTCAAATTCGGCATGGTAAAGGGCCTGAATACGCTCATCGGAGAAGCGGGTACGCGCTCCTAGGCTGACCGGTTTGCCGCGGTGCAGGAAAGGCTGACAGACCTGCTTTAGGGTCGGCTCCGGCATCCGTAGGGATACCCGTCGGGTTGCATCCCTCTGCAGAGCATAACCCAAGAACGTGCAGCTCGTCTGCTGTGGAGATACCGGGCGTAATGGCTGCCGTGATAGGTCTAGGCCCTGGGCGTGCAGAACGGCCGTGATCTCCTTTAGGGCAGTATGGCTATCGGTACGCGGGCCGGGTAGGGCCAGCAGGATCTGGTTCAGGTAGCGCACGAAACCGCTGTGCCCGGATGGTGTGCCTGCTGTGGAGTTATGCGTCTGCCGTGTCCTGCGGGACACCCGGAATACCTGGTACATCTCGCCCAGATGGGTGTCTAAGGGGTGCAGAGCCTGATGACAAATCAAGCCGTGCAGGCAGTCCGGTTGCACCGTACCGCTCAGGACGGCACGGGGTAGCGGCTCCGGTGTAGGAAACACGTCAAAGTACCGTGCCACGAGATCCAGGAAGCGATTGTCCGCGATATCCGGTGCGAGCCACGCTCTGGCCCGGCGCACACTGCCGGCCAGCACGGGATATAGGTCCAGCACACAAATCCAGGAGGTGTTGGCCACCAGCGGACGACTGGCCCTCAGCGCGGAGTGCAGTCCTGAACCATCCCGTAAACCGTGCACCGGATCCGGATCCCGGGGCCGCAAGTAAGAGGCTAGAATCAGGGCCAGGACCTGGCTGAGCCAGCGGTCACGGACGGTGCATCGGCCCCAGCGAAACCGGTGCTGACGCAGGGTCCGGATCAGATCATCCCGCAGCACGTCTGAGCCACCGGGGGTCACATACATGTAAAGGGTGGGATTGTACAGCAGGCGGTAGGCCCGCTGCAGAGTCATTCGTTTCATTCCAAGAGAGTGCAGGGCATCAAGGACAACGTCGGCGTTCTGCATTGCGCATACCTCGTTACTTGATACGTTGCAAGCCTGTTCCCCTTCGCCCTGTAGAGACGGTTAGGTCTCCGCCGACTACTATGGGAACTCCGTAACCCTAGGCTTGAGGCCCGTAGGTCATCCCGCAGTCCAATTCTGTGTGTCCGTATCGAGTCTGCGATAGGTGTCCCGTTCGTTTCTGGCCGGGACCTTGTCCCGTGGCCGGATGCTTGGGAGTTCGGCGGACATTGCACTCATATCCGCCCATCGCATCCGGAACGCATACGCTGCCGCACGCGCCGTGTCCTGATCGGCACCCGAGAAACTGGGATTCAGGCAATACAGCTTTCACCATGGCAGACAGGTCCTCTTAACATGCTTTGGTCCCCTGAGCCTTTCGGCATCGGGTAAGTCAAGCGACCTGGCACGGACTCCCCTGTGCCGCCCACTGGGTGGGCAAGACACACAGATGGCTAACGGCGCACGCGCAATTCAGGGTCGGAACCCAGATTTCCGACAAGGGTAATTTGTTGATACATAGGGTGTGATCCTCCCGGATCCTGTGGCAAAAAGTAAGACACGGGGACAATAGGTAGCCGCCCGTTGCCCTGCCATCATACTATAATAGAGAACGGTATGAACGAGATTGATATTCCCTTTTCACACCCGGTGTGCTATGCCCGACTGGTCCCTTGACGCTATACGGAATGCTCTTACCGAGCTGGGGCTGGAAGGTTGGTTACTCTACGATTTTCGTGGTTCTAATCCCATGGCTCTGCAAGCGGCCGGCCTGCAGACATCCGGGACGCGGCGCTGGTTTCTGTGGATCCCGGCCCAGGGCGAAGCCCAACTCCTGATCCACGCGATTGAACGCAACGGTTTCCGTCATGTCAATCCCCAACTGGATCTCCGAACCCGTACCTATGTGAGTTGGCAGGACTTGCATGTAGCCCTGGCCGATATGCTGGCGCCGGTACGTCTCATCGCCATGGAGTACAGCCCATCCAATGCGATCCCCTACGTGGATAAGGTTGACAGCGGCATGCTGGAACTTGTACGCAATGTGGGCCAGGTGGATGTGGTGAGTAGTGCCGACTTGGTCCAGCGCTTTCAGGCCGTCCTATCGGCCGCCCAGCGTGACAGCCATCGACAAGCCGCGGCGATTGTGCTGACCGTCAAGGATGAAGCCTTAGCCCAAACGGCCCAGTGCCTGACTAAGGCTGAGGACCTTGATGAATTCACGCTGCAGACTTTCATCAGCGAACGACTGGCCCACTACGGCTTGGATCCGGAGCACGCACCACTGGTGGCGGTGAATGCCAACGCGGCCGATCCCCATTACGAACCCTCCGCCACCCAAACCACGCCTATTCTACCGGGTGACATGTTGTTGATCGATCTGTGGGGACGTGCCCGATCGAGCCCGGACGCCTGCTTTGCCGATATCACCTGGACTGCCTACTGCGGGGCGCAGGTACCGTCCCGGGTCAATGAGGTGTTCCAGGTGGTACGTCAGGCACGTGATGCTTGCCTGGCGTTCTTGCAGCGTGGATTGCAGGCCGGTGATACCGTTTATGGGTACGCAGCCGACGACGCCTGTCGGCAGGTTATAATAGAGGCTGGTTTCGGGGACTATTTTATTCACCGCACAGGACACAGCCTAGGGCCCGCCGTACATTTCAGCGGTGTCAATATTGACAATCTGGAGACGCAGGACTACCGGGCGTTGGTCCCGCATGTCCTTTTCACGGTAGAACCGGGCATCTACCTACCCCGGTTTGACTTTGACGGTTCGGGTCGGGCCCGCGGCCTGGGCATTCGTTCCGAGGTAAATTGCCTGGTGCGCAACAACGATCTGGAAGTGACCACACTGCCGTTGCAGGAACAGGTCATTCCTCTCCTAGCCTAGTGAGGTATTACCGTTATGGAGCGTAAGACTTTTGCTGCCCCGCCCCGGCGCGTAGCCCTGTTCGTGACGTGCATGGTAGACATGATCTACCCACAGGTAGGTATCGCCACGGTGGATCTGCTGGAGGCCCAGGGCGTGGACGTGATCTTCCCGCCGGCCCAAACCTGCTGCGGTCAGCCGGCCTTCAATGCCGGTTACCATGCGGAAGCCACGCGTATGGCCCGTCATTTTCTGGATGTATTTCATCCGTTGGTGGCAGAGAACACGGTGGACGCCATTGTGGCCCCCAGTGGCAGCTGCGTCACCATGACCAGCCATTTCTACGCGCATCTCCTCCAGGAGCCTCTCTACCGGCAACAGGCACAGCATTTGTCCCGCGTCACCTTTGAACTCACGGAGTTTCTGGTGGATGTGCTGCAGGTGTCCCACCTGGATGTCCAGGCCACCGGCAAGGTAACGTACCATGCCTGCTGTCACCTCCTACGGGAACTGCAGGTAGACCGCCAGCCGCGCCAGCTGTTGGCCAACAGCGGACTGGACGTGGTGGAGATGGAAGGGAGTACGGAATGCTGCGGTTTCGGAGGTCTCTTTGCCGTCAAGAATGAACCGATTAGTACCGCTATGGGCAACGCCAAGCTGAACTATATTCAAGCGAGCGGGGCTGAGCAGGTGGTGATGTGTGACGTCAGCTGCATGACCCATCTCCAAGGCCTGATGCAGCGGCAACAGCAGCCCTGTCAGGCCAGGCACATCGCAGAAGTACTCGTACAGCGTACCCCGCCCGCATCCCACACCGGTGTGGGACAGGAAACGGACCCGACCGAAGACACCATGCCGGCCAAGCCACGGCGCTGGCAGGATATAGCAACGGATTAACGCATGACCATAGACATCCACGCCGATTTCCGGACACGCGTCAAGCAGGCGGTGGCCAATCCCGCCCTGGCGGAGACGGTGACGCGCGCCACGATCTCCCTGCAGGACAAAAGGGAACATAGTTATGCCGAAATCCAGGGTCCACGGCTGCGGGATCAGACGCGCCATATGAAAACGCATGCCTTGCGGCACTTGCCGGATCTGCTGGAACAGTTTGAGCGCAACGTACAGCTCAATGGGGGCACGGTACACTGGGCCGCCGATGCCGACGCCGCGAACCGCATTCTCTTGGAATTGGCTCGTGTGCACAATGTACGCAAGGTGGTCAAGTCTAAGTCCATGGCGACCGAAGAGATTCACATGAACCACCACCTGGAGGCGGCCGGGTTGGAATGCATTGAAACCGACCTGGGTGAATACATTATTCAGCTGGCACAGGAAATTCCCAGTCATATCGTGGCCCCGGTGATTCACAAAAGCGTACAGGACATCGCGGATCTCTTTGCCCAACATCTGGATATGCCACCTACCCTGGATCCGCAGGCACTGTGTGCCAAGGCCCGCAGTGTGCTGCGCCAGGAGTTCCTGACGGCGGACATGGGGATCAGCGGCTGCAATTTTGCCATCGCGGACACCGGCACCGTCTGCATCGTGACCAACGAGGGCAATGGCCGCATGGTGTCCACACTGCCCCGTATATACGTAGCCGTGATGGGGATTGAAAAAATTGTGCCCACGGCGCAGGATGCTTTCCTCCAATACCAGGCCTTGACGCGCAGTGCCACGGGCCAAAAGGTCACGGTCTACCTGTCTATGACCAGTGGTCCGCGGCGTCGCGATGATGTGGACGGGCCGGACGAATTCCATGTCATCCTGCTGGATAATGGTCGTACGCAGATGCTTGAGGACGGCTATGGCGAGGCCCTCATGTGCATCCGGTGCGGGGCCTGTCTCAATGCTTGTCCGGTGTACAAGCAGATCAGTGGTCACGGCTATGGGAGCACCTATAGTGGTCCCATAGGGGCGGTGATTACACCCCTGCTAGCCGCGAAGATGGCGCATGCCAAGGAACTGCCCTATGCCAGCACCCTGTGCGGGGCCTGCCGCGATGCCTGTCCGGTGAAAATTGATTTGCCCGGCATGCTCCTGGACCTGCGCCACGATCTAGTGGCAAGCAAGGCCACACCCGGACTGGAAGGTGCAGCTCTGCGGCAGTATGCCCGTGTCATGGAACAACCCCGGACCTATGCTCGGATGGGAAGCATGGCGCGTGCGGGCAGTCGCGCGCTGGCCCGTCTGACCGGTGGTCAGGTACGCACCCTGCCACCTCCCCTACACCACTGGACCCGTACCCGTGACTTCCCTCCCATGGCCCGCCGCAGTTTTCGCCAGTTGTGGGCCCACAAGCAACAGCACGGAACCTGGGAGACGACACCGTGAACGAGGACCGGAACCGTATTCTGGGCCGTTTGCGCCATGCTCTGTCCCGTCCTGATCTGAAGTTTCCACCTACGGTAGCCCCCGCACTCACGACCGCGGACCGCATGCCGGTCACGCATCTGGAAGGAAGTTCACGGGAACTACGCTTTCAGGAGGAATTGCAGGCTTTGCACGGAACCTGCGAAATCGCTGATTCCGATGTAACGGCGCGTATACAAGCCATCCGTAAAGTGGAAGAATGGTGTACGTTGTCCGCGGATACCCCTGGACAGTCTGAAGATGCGCACAGGCTCCTGGTATGGCCTGAGCTGGACAGCCTGCTTCCCGGTTTGCTGGATGGCTTGCAGGGACGGGGATATGACCCGGTAATACCGGCTGACATGGCCGGGACGGAGACGCGGACCGCTTGTGCCCGGATTGCCATTGGCATTACGGGTGCAGATGCCGCTTTCGCTACCACAGGGTCAATTCTGTTGAAATCAGGTCCGCAGCACAGTCGTGTAGCGAGCTTGTTGCCACTGCGGCACCTGGCGCTGATCCCCACTACCGTCCTATGGGACAACGTAGAGCAGTGGCTGGCACATGAGGAACAACAGGGGACCCTGCACCATGTTCTACGCAACAGTGCCAATCTGACCCTGGTTTCCGGCCCCAGCAAGTCGGCGGATATCGAGTCGCAGCTCACATGGGGCGTGCACGGTCCCATGAACCTGCATGCCATCCTGATCCCGGCTTGACCCTGTTGTCGTTCCGGTTGAGGCATCCCTTGGGGCCCGGATGGTGGTACTACGCGGTGGCTGGATAGTCTCCACAATACCGGGGATACGGTTCGTGATGCACAGGGTATTGCACGGTAAGGGTGCGAACATGTATCAGATCAGTGTGCCAGACATGAGAAGACGCGTCCAGATCATCCCGAGTCCGCTACAGATGGATGGGCACTGGAGCGGCTAGGGCCGTGATGGCAATTGCGTAGTCAGGTCATCCTTTGAGACTGGTAAAAGCTATACTGCCGTAAGTTACGGTATGCTTCCTGTCCTCGGGCACGCCGCACCGGTCAGGAAACGGCCGCCCGCCATTGGGCTTACTTATACTCTCGGGTACGATTGGAATAGAAAACGCTCAAGAGGATCTACAGGGGGCCGGAGAGCAACCGACCGTCCAGCGCAGCTGCGCTGGACGGTCATCCTTTGAGACTGGGCCGTATTGGCTAGAGACGGATTATCGTCCCCGGCCAACTTGGTTTATTGCCACCATGTAAACTCGCGGACCTTCGACCACTGATCGCATTCGAATGAGTATGCTTGCACCTCAACGCGCAGATAATACCCAGTGCCTTGCGGCAGGCCGGAGCTGACGGTCTTTGACAAGGTTGCCGCACTGGAGCGGAAGTACACATCCGCGATGTCCGTTCCCGTGTACACGTTGTAGAGCGTGTAGTTGTACTCGATCGTTTGATTATTATGTTTCTGCTCTTGATTGCCGCCGGCTGAGGTGTAGGCGCAACGTTTGTTGCGCTTGGTGCCGATGTTGACGGGTTTCTTCCAGGTGATGGTGTAATGGCCCGTGGAGGTTGACCTGACAACGGACAGGTCTCGGACCGGGGCCGGCACGCGCAGCGTGCGCGTGGCCGGGGCGGACGGACCCGCACCAAAGCTGGGGGTCCAAAACGTGGTCGTGGCCAGCGCCGAGAACTCATCCGTGCAGGCGTTTCCGTTGCTTTCGGCATATACCTCGACGAAGTACTTCGTGGCGGGCTTGAGTTCGTCCACGTACCAACTGGTGCCGTCAATCTCCATTGACTCCGCCGCCACCGGGAAGGACTGGATCATCTCATAGACCATTACGTAGTAGTGATCCGAGCTGCACGCACCGTTGACACCGCTGCCACCGCTGGTCCAGGAGATGAGAGCATTGCTGCTGCCGGCCTGGACGGTTACTCCCGTTGGCGTACTCGGCATCACAATGGCCGACTGGGCCTGCAGAGGCTGGGGCAGGAGGAGGATAGCAAGGAGGGGCAAGAGGAAGAGGGCGGATATGAACCAGCGAAGGTTCATGCGGCGGTGCAGAATCATGTTACGCCCTGAAAATTGGGGGGGGGGGTAGTTGCATAATGTTGCTCCGAAACGGTTGAGATTACTGGCCAAGGTTTGATTTGCGGTCCAGTCTAAGACGAATCTGTTCTACTAGAGCATAATGTAAGTAAACAAAAAGGTGTTTGTCAGCGGGTAATTTCAGGCTCAGCTGCGACTCGCGAATTTTGAACTTTGATAGTTGGTGGCTCTCAACTTCCTGCTGCAGGGAGGATGAAATGCTCACCATCGGCTCAGGACGCAGTCGTGGGCTAGGGCGTATACGCGGCCGGGTTAAGTGGTATCGTCTGTCCTATGTCAACGTCGTTGATCATCGCGCCGGTTTATAATAACGAACTTCAGCACAGGAGCGGCAGGCGTACGCTTTGCATGACTAGCGGCCTGCCGAGGCTATTACTCTACTCCGGCCCACAATCCGTGGTCTGCGGCACGTGTATGAATTGGCAGTTGCAGCTTGGTCCCAGCCCTTGCAGACCCTTCAGCCGGCGTTGGGTCAGTGTCTGCAAAGGCATGGCGGTCCCAAGGCAAAAGCCGCCGAAGTGGCATGATGGCGAAGCTATTGAAAGCATCCGATGTACCCCGGGCGCAGTTTCAAGACTTGATGGTCCAATTAGTTAAGTTGACTACTCCTGATCTTACCTCGCGTAATGGTTCGTGACGGTCTAGCGAGAGCCTTTGCCGGACAGCTTTTTGTGCCTACCGGAGAATTGCGCTAGCGGGTCATATCCCACCTCGATCCAGGCTACTGGCGCATGCTTTTTCTGGGTTGTACCGATTGGGTAGGTGAGACGTTACAGGATCACTCCCATCGTTTGCAGGGCCTCCACATGAGTCAGCAACACCTGTTTCTATGGGGCTAACAGAGAGAGTACCAGATCAGTATGCCAGACATGAGAAGGCGTGTCCAGGTCATCCCGAGTTCACTACAGATGGATGGGCACTGGAGCGGCTAGGGGCGTGAGGGCAATCGGATGTGGTAGGGCCCGATAGGCCGGATCAGGGTAGATACGTAGTAGCCACCACATATCTACCCAATCTACCTGCTGGCGTGCGGGTGTCCTTATGCGGTTGGTGCCTAGCAATGTAGTGAGCCCAGCCTAGTGGCGACTACCGCAGCCGGCCGTCGCGGCGACACTAGATGTCTATAGCCTAGGCGGATCCGGTTGCATCTCTGTCCGGTAGGAATGAATAGTCTGCATGGTACCGAGGACTGGATAGAGACACTGAGGGCGCAACAAAACGTCTGGGTGCCCCGGCAGCGCCGCGTGACTCAAACCCTAGGTTATTGCAGAGGGTAATTCACTAACGTATGATGGTGGCCGGTTCATTGAGCCAAAACTACAACACCAACAGGGAGAGATTTGATGTCACAGGACCGGATCTGGAATGTGGGGATTATCGGTGCAGGTTCCATTGTGCAGTGGGGCCATTGTCCGACCTTTCAGAATGTCATAGATAGCACGGATGTCGTTGCCATCTGCGATGTCCAGAAGGAACGCGTGGAGCAGTTCGCGCAGGAACGTGGTATTCCCAACGCCTATGTTGATTTTACGGAGATGTTGCAGCAGGAGGACCTGGACATTGTGGTCGTGGCGGTGCCCAATACCTTCCACAAACCCATGTCCATCGCGGCTCTGAATGCCGGTGCCCATGTCCTATGTGAGAAACCCGTAGCCCTGACTCTGGCGGATGCCCGGGACATGTTCGCCGTCGCGGCGGCCAATGACAGAATTCTGACGGTTGGTACCCATTACCGTTGGTCCGCTGCGATGCAAATGGGACGCAAGATAGTGGATGAAGGCTTTTTTGGCGATATCTACATGATTCGTACGGTCTATACCCGCCGCAATGGCATTCCCGGTTTCGGTAGTTGGTTTACGCGGCAGCAGTTGGCCGGTGGTGGCTGTGGCCTCGACATTGGCGTTCATGCCTTGGATAAGGCCTTGTTTCTGTTGGATTACCCTGATCCGGTCACCGTGAGTGGCGTGACCTACGATCGATTGGGTAAACAGGGTGTTGGTTTGGGTGGCTGGGGCATGGATCGCCAGTCCCTGACCCAGGGCGGTCAGTTTGAGGTAGAGGATTTGGCCTACGGCCTGGTGCGGTTCGCCAACGGGGCATCCCTGATCCTGCAGTCTTCCTGGGCTATGCACTTGCCCGGCGGCGAATTACTGGAAGTATATGGGGATGCCGGTGGCGGCCTAATCTATCCGGACAAGGTACAGTTATTCACAAATATGCAGGGCGATCCGGTCACGATCGACCGTGAGTTACCCACAGAGAACGTCTACTCATCTGTGGCCCAGACCCAGGACCTGGTCCGTTACCTGGAAGGGGATACAAACGCGGATCTCGTGACCGGAGACCAGGCCGCGGTGGGCATCGCCATTCTGGAAGCCCTGTACCAGTCCGCCCAGTCCGGTCAAGAGATCGCCCTGTAGAAGCGCCCGCCGCTACCGAGGGCTCAAGGTATCCCGGGGGCAGGCTCCTATCACCGTCTCTGTTTGTTTTCCGCATGCCCTAGGGGTACTTCCGCCCCTAGGACCGGGGAGCATATGATACGCTTGATAGAGAGTCTAACCCTTGTTTGAGATGACAGGAGCGCATCGTGAGCACATCGCCTCCCCTGCCATTGGCAGTGGTCATTCTGCACTACAACAACCGCGAATACCTGCCGGCGTGCTTGCAGTCTTTGCAGGTAGCTCTACAAGATGTTGACCATGAGATCTGGTTGGTGGACAACCGGTCCACGGATGGCACATTAGCTTTTGTGCAAAAGACCTACCCCGCGATCCATTGCTTGGTGACAGCACGCAATGGCGGGTTTGCCTACGGCAATAACATCGGTTTGCGGCACCTCGGTTTCGGAGAGGCACAGCAGCACGTTCCGCCCGTTTTCCGCTATGTGCTGCTGCTCAATCCGGACACCGAAGTCCATCCTGATGCGCTGCGGAACATGCTATGTTTCATGGACGACCATCCGGATGTAGGGGTTATCGGTCCGCGCCTGGTGCGTCCCAACGGCGAACTGGATCATGGATGCAAGCGGGGCGAGCCAACGCCCTGGGCCGTGTTCTGCCATATGGTGGGCCTGTCGCGCCTGTTTCCCCATAATCCCCGTTGGGCTCAATACACCATGGGGCATGTCGGAGAACGGACGACAGCCGATGTAGATGCGGTGAGTGGTGCTTGCCAGCTGATGCGAGGCACTGCGCTCAAGGAAGTGGGTCTGCTGGACGAAGAGAGCTTCTTCATGTACGGCGAGGATCTGGATCATTGCCTGCGGTTCCGCCGGCAGGGGTGGCGTGTCGTGTATCGGGCCGAAGCACAGGTTCTGCACCACAAGGGATCGGCTAGTAGCAAGAATAGTGGGCTCATGATTTTGGCCTTCCATCGGGCTATGGCCGCCTTTCATCGCAAACATTATGCACAGCGTGTCCCTTGCTGGGGCAATTGGCTGATTTACGGTGTGATATGGTTGCTGGGTTGGCTGAAATTCGGTCGTAATCTCTTGCGCCCCGTCCCTAAACGCTATGTCGGCTCCGCACGGCCCGTATCCCCGTGATGCAGGGGCTGGGACGGGCACAAATCCCGGTACTAGGATGGCCCCGCCGGATCCGGGACCGTTGACGGATCATGCTGTCCTCTTTGTCAACGGCCCGATTACCGATTATGCGCGGATTGCGGACTGGGGTACCGCAGATGCCTATCGCGTAGGTGTGAACGGAGGTACTCTCCATTGCCTGCACCTGGGGCTGCAACCTGACCTGGTAGTGGGAGATCTAGACAGTCTACCCAGGTCTGTGCACCGGCAGCTGGTGGCCGATGCGGTTCCTTGCCTAACCTATCCGCCGGCTAAGGATCAAACGGATCTGGAACTGGCCATTCACCATGTACGGGAGCGGGGTATCCGCACGCTGGTGCTGTTGGGCATGTGGGGAGGACGCCTGGATCAGTCCGTGGCCAATCTCCTACTGATGGCGCGTTACGCCTCCACCATGCGGATGACATTGGTGACCGAAACCGAAATTGCCCGGGTCCTAAGTGACGACGCAACATATGCTATCCGACAACGGATTGGGGCTACGGTCAGTCTCTGTCCTTTGAGTCCCCAGGTGGATGGCGTGACTCTAACAGGCATGGAGTTTCCTCTGCAGAATACCCTGCTGCCTCTGGGTTCCACACTGGGGATCAGTAACGTGGTAGCGGCGGACCACGCTACCGTGTCCTTACGGCGTGGTCGGCTACTGGTGGTTGTGTCACGCGACTGAGAGCAGTGCTTGCCGGTAAGGCTACGAGCGTGTGGACTGGCCTTAGGACCTCTCATCCATTCGGCGTGGTGCTATATATGCGGAATACGGATTCCACACAGGCGAGATAGCTTCTTCCGACTCGGTATGACTCCATACGCGTTAGACCCGGATAGAAACGGGGACGGACTCTGTCGTGTTCCATCTCGGAGTGTTGGATTCCTGTACTTCAAGACAGGGGCATCATTGACCCAAGCAGAGTGCGCTGCCGTTGATACTTGGTTTCCATCCCGGGATATGAGCCCCTCCACGTCATAGGGTGCCGGCAAGCTGTTCGGATTAACAGGTTCACACCCAGACCATCGCCGGATGTGTGATCTGTGTGCCCATCCTTTAACCGGGAATCGTCCTCTATGTCACCCAAAGGTGAGGCCGAAGAGGATCCCGGGGAGATAGCGTACGCCTGGGGGCATCATGCATGGGCTACGTCAACAGTACGATACCTCCCGGGGTATCGATCATAGCCACTAGGCCAGGGTGCGCCGTTTGTTCGGTACGCACAGGGAGTGCTAGATCTTCCACCACCTGTTGCAGGGCCGCTAGGTCCGGATGCTGCAGAGTCAGTTCCTGCAGCGTCAGTTCCCCCGGGGCCGTGGCAGCGGGATGCGCGGAGGTTTGCCATTCAATGGCAAAAGGAATCAGGCAAGCCATATCGGCTTGCCCGACGACAGCGGGGAATGGCAAGCGGGTGGAACGCCAGTGGAGCTGTTGGCCATCGGGGCGAGTTCGTCCCTTGTCTTGGATCGCAACCACCAGACCCAAATTGTGCAACCGGCGTAGATACAGGTCCCAGGCATGAGGCCGGACAGCCCAGGTTATGAGGCCGGGGGCCTGCAGATGCGCTAGGCCGTAAGGGATGCGGGTAGCCGGGATGTCCTGCGCGGGATCGGGAGCAATGATCTCCAGATAAGTATCTGGGCCTAGGGACAAGAGAGCATTGTGTGTGCCGCTGCCGGGATGCCGACCGCCGTAGATGGGTCGGACACCTAATCGGGTATGTATGAGCGCCAGTCCCTGTTCAAGGTCCGGGGCTCCGAAGAGTAGGTGGTCAATGCGGTGGTGCGTCATGGTCCCTCCGGAGAGGGTGTGTCAGGGAGGGACACACCCGTGGATGAAGGCGAGGCGGAGTTAGCTAGACGGGACGACCGCCGCGCCAGCAACAGGGCACTAAGTACGGCTATACCCAAGTAGCCGACTTGGGGCCAACGCAATATAGGGCTCGTCCAGCGGTATATAACGAACGCATCCGTGAAAAGGAACAGTAGCCCACAGAGAAACAGACCGGTCAACAGGATCTGAGATACGTCCAGGGTCCGGTACCAGAGGATCAGCCAGATCAAGGCGCAGCCCAAAGCCTGGTACAACCCGACCGGGTGGCGGAACAGGTCACCATACGGTACGGCCCAGGGCATGGGGGATGGCGTGCCAATGACGCGACCACTCAAAAAAGAGCCAATGAAATAGATGGTGCCGCCCGCAACAAGGCCCGTCAAGGTGGCGGCCATGGCAATGACGGGATCCATCCGGCGGACGATCAAGAAGACATAAGCCGTGACACAGGCACAGATCACGCCGGGTAGGACGCTTAAGCCTGCCGGTCGTAGGGACAGGATATCGCCCGGATGGGCGCGGTATACATCCCAGAACGCAAACACGTGCCCCAAGCGCGCCCCGAGAATACCGACCGTCAGTGCCAGCATGAACAGGCCAAACAGGTCGTCGTATTGCAGGCCGTGGCGGCGGCCCATGCGCGCCGCAATCTCAATAGCGAGCCAAACCGCCAACAGTGCTGTCAGCGGACCGGTGGGTAGAGACACGGACCCGAGCTGCAGGGAAGGGAACATGGATGGATCAACCGCGTGGCTTACTGATGCTGGGCAGAATATGGACCACTGGCCCCGACATCGGAGCGTACGCCCATCATGGGGCAGTTTGTTTCAGGTGATCTGGTAATCCAGGGCCCGATGCCGGAAGTAGGTCTCGTACAGCTCGGCATAGTGGCCCTGACGTAGCATGAGTTCATCATGGTTGCCTTCTTCCATGATAGCACCCTGGCGCATGACAATGATACGATCCGCCGCCTGAATTGTGGACAAGCGATGGGCAATGACAATCGCGGTCCGATCCTGCAGAATTAGGTCTAAGCCATCCTGGATCTGGGCTTCCGTCAGGGGATCTACACTGGCGGTGGCTTCGTCTAGGATAATCATGGAAGGATTCTGCATAAGCAGACGGGCCAGTGCCACCAGTTGCCGTTGACCGAGGGATAGCCAGCTGCCCATTTCCCCTACGTCCGTGTCTAAGCCTTGCGGGAGCGCCTCCAGCCAGAGACCGTCGCCTACGGTGCGCGCGATGGCCTCCACTTCCTCGTCTGTGGCTTCCGGGTTACCGTACCGCATGTTGTCGCGTACGGTGCCGGAAAAGAGGAAGGGCATTTGCGACACGATGCCCAACTGCCGGTGATAGGCATCTAGATCGTAGTCCCGGATGTCATGGCCATCAACTTCTATGCGGCCCCCCTGAAACTCGTAGAAACGGGCGACCAGCTTGCCCAGAGATGATTTGCCGGCCCCGGTATGGCCTACCAACGCGACAGTTTCACCCGGTTGGATCGCAAGCGAAAACCCGGACAAGACCTGCTCCTGTTCCGAGTAGCGGAAATCCACGTCCGTAAACCGAATGTGGCCCCGGAGCCGGTCCACGGTCAGATTATCGTTCTGGACCACACGGGGTTCGGCATCAATGAGGGCAAAGACCCGTTCAGCGGCGGACATACCCAACTGAAATTGACTCCAGAAAGAAGCGATGCTGGTCAGGGGAAACCAGAACATCTCCAGACTCGTCATGAACAGAAACCATTCACCGGGCGTAATGTCGTTGACCAGAGCCGAGCGGCCGCCAAAGTACATGACGATAGCGGTGGCGGTGCCGGCAATCAGGAAGAGAATGGGGAAGATGCCCGCAAAGACAAAGCCCTGGCGTAGATAAAGCTGGTAGGATTGCTGGTTCACCTCCGTAAAGGTGTCAAACACGGACTGTTCCTGGCGGAAGTTCTTGGCCACGGCAATGCCGGCTACCGTTTCCTGGACCGTAGTGTTGACCCGGGCCAGGATACGTCGTACCTGGGTCGTGATGTTGCGTGCAATGTGCCGAAAGGCCAGCGAGGTGACGATCACGAAGGGGGCTAAGCCTAAGGCAATGAGTGCGAGGCGTACATTGATGAAAAACAGGATGGAGGCCAGAACTAGGACCAGCAGTAGTTGACTGAGCAGGTTCAGAGTCAGGGTGACGGTATTGGAAAATTCTTGTGTGTCCGAGGTTACCCGGCTGACGATGCTACCGCTGGGAAACTCGTCGTAGAATGACATGTCCCGTTCGGTAACGGCCGTGAAAACGTCGCGGCGCAGTTGATACACGACGCTGGCGACCACCTGGGCTGTTTGACGTTGGCGGAAATAATTGAAGACCCAGGCCAATACACTGGCAAGGAGGACAGCCCCCGTGAGTAACAGGGCCTCCTCCAGGCGGAAATTCTGGTGCAGGGTATCTACGCCGCGGGCCGTTAGGAGCGGCAGGACCGCATCCATAAGCGCATTCAGGCATATCATGAGGCCGACAAACCCCATGAGACGAGCGAAAGGACGAAAGTAGGTAAAGATACGGCGCAGCAGAGCACGGTCTGCGTAGGAGCGATCGTATTCCTCGGCGTCCAGGCCGTCCATGAAAAAGCCCATCAGTTCATTCTCCCGTTCAACATGGATGTCTCATCACGCAGGAAGATATGGCGATAGAGGGCACAACGTTCCATCAGTTCCTGGTGCGTGCCTAAATCGACTACCTGGCCTTGTGCTAGGACCAGGATCTTGTCTGCCTTACGGATCTGGGCAATACGATGTGTAATGAGAAAGGTAGTGCGTCCTGCCATCACGTTGTTGATGGCACGCTGGATCTCGTCTTCGGTGGCACTGTCCACCGCGCTGGTCGAGTCGTCAATGATCAGGATGCGTGGATCGGTCAGTAGGGCCCGGGCAATCGCGATCCGTTGCCTTTGCCCTCCGGACAAAGTTACACCGCGTTCCCCGATGACTGTGTCGTAGCCGTCCTGGAAGGTGGTGATGAAAGTGTGAGCCTGGGCATCCTGGGCCACCTCCATGATGCGGTCACGTGGAGACTGGGTTCCTAGGCCAAAGCCGATGTTGTCCCACAGGCTACGGGAATAGAGAAAAATGTCCTGCTCGATCGTAGAGATCTGGCTGCGCAGAGAGTCCAGATTCCATTCCCGGACATCCACATCGTCCACGAGCACGGCACCTTCCTGGCAGTCAAAAATACGGTTGACTAGTTTGGTGACGGTGGATTTACCGGCACCGGTCTGGCCGACAATGGCAATCGTTTCACCCGGTTCCACGGCAAAGGAAACCTCCTGGAGTGTCGGGCTTTCATCGTACCGGAAACTGACGTGGCGGAACTCAACATGTCCCCGGATGTGGTTGGTGTAGCCGGTGCGGTTCTCGTCCAGCTCCGTATCCTGGTTGATAAGTCCCAGAATACGTTGGGCTCCGGCATATCCCATCTGGACCAGTGTGAAGGAAAAGATGGAGATGAACGTAGGAAAACGCAGGAGATAGGCCAAGCTCATGAAGGCTACCAGATCCCCCAGGGAAATCAGATCCTGGGACACCATCCAGAACCCGTGGGCCAGCATACACGACAAGGCGATACCCATGAAGAGCATGGGCCAGTAGAGAGCCTGAATGCGGCCCTGCTGCTTGAAATAATCACGGTGTGCGCCCGCCTGGCTTAGGAATTTCTGCAGTTCCCGGGCTTCCTGGGCCGTGGACTTCACAAGTTCAATGCCGGTGATGGCTTCGTTGAGCCCGGCATTCATCATGCCGAACTGCATTTGGAGCGCCCCGGATACCGGATTGAGTTTCTGATTGTAGTGGCGCAGAGCGAACACAAGCACGACCACGTATAACAGCGGTAAGATCAGCAGCTGGAGATGGATTGTGCTCATTAAGGCCAATGGTGCCACCACGAACAGAGCGGACGAATAGATCAGACTGACGCCGGGCGCGATCATCATCCCTAGCTGCTTCACGTCATCGGTGGCGCGTGCCATGATATCGCCTACACGCTGCTGGTTGTGGAAGGTCTGACTTTTGCCCAGTAGGGCAATCTCCAATTCTTCGCGGGCATTGCGCATGAAGCGGCTAGCTAGTATCTCGTTGGTGAAGCCGTTGACGAGATCAATGCCTGTCCGGATGATCACGACACCCACCACCACGAGTGCAAGGCGGCGGAGCTCAGCATATGCGGCTTCACCTAGACCGAGGGTATCAATGGCCTGACCCAACAGACGTGGTACATAGGAATGCAGACCGGCGCTTAGGATGGCACTCAATAGAAAGAAGGTCAACGGTAGGGGATGACGCGTCAGGTGTGACAAGATCCAACGCAGGGTACTACGCCGGTTGTACGGGTATTCATCCTCAACCCGAAACTCACGAGACTGGGCAGTGATGGCCAAAGACATAAAGGAAGGCACTTCCTTGTGCTCCTAGGCACATGCAGGATCAAAGCACAGCAGAATACCGTATCTCCGCGCGAGAATCAAGAATGTGCAGGCAAATTTTCGAGAATCCTCTGGATTGACTATTAAGGATCGATGCCTGGCTCAATAGTGGGGGTGGAGAGGTCTATCCACTATGAAGCACTCCCATAGGGGCGTTTGCTACCGGATACCGGATAATGGAATACATGGATACATACGCTAGGTTCCAGCCATATGAGGAGAGTACGATGTCCAAGGCGGAGCAATTGATGCAGGTAGCACGGGAGGCACGAGAACATGCCTATGCTCCCTACTCGGGATTTCGGGTGGGATCGGCTGTCCTTGACGCCGACGGTACCATCACACCCGGCTGCAATGTGGAGAATGCGGCCTATGGCCCTACCATCTGTGCCGAACGGGTAGCTCTGACCGGTGCTGTCGCCCGCGGCCACCGGACGCCCGTGGCGATTGCGGTCATGACGGAACCCGGTGTGACACCCTGTGGCGTGTGCCGGCAGGTCATGCTGGAATTAGGACCGGACATGACGGTGTACATCGGCGATGGCGGCGGTACCATCACGACGACCACCGTCCGTGATCTCTTGCCGGGTAGCTTCGGGCGTGACGATCTGCCGTTGCGTACCCCGTCCGTAAGCTAGCGGGGTCGGTATAGCATGCCTCGGGACCCCGATATGCCTGATGTCCGGTACCTCGCACCTAGTACCCGGATATCCCTAATTTGCCAAGGCCAAGTGCTTGGGGAACCGGAGCCAGAGTGCACCGCCGATCGCCAGGATAGTATGCCGGCCATCGTGGAGCTGTAGAGGATTGACCTGAGACAGATTGCAGCTTCCCGGTTGTGTATAACGGGACATAAAATATTGGTATTGGATGGATCCGAAGTGTACAGGTGTAATAGCCCCACGACCTGAAAGGATGGCACTTGCATACCAAGGCAGGGCTTGCGGGACCTAAGCAGACTATGGCGGGACCGGCAATCAAACCGGGATCGTATTGTGCGTTATCCTTTTGTCTACGCAACGGTCCGGTAGAACCCATCATCTTGACGGTGCCGGTTGTGTCATAACCTCTCCCGCCTGAACCGGGCGTGGCGTGATATGATGGACTCTGTAGGTTGATACGAGAAACTTAACATAATTTGGATCGCTATAGTCGTAGGTGTGCTGTGAACGTGAATTTCTCCCTGGTCGGTCGGGAGCCGGTTGCGTGCGCGTAATCGTCTGTGGTGCGGCCGGCTTCGTCGGTAGTCACCTGTGTGACCATCTGCTGGATGCCGGGTATGAGGTCCTGGGAGTTGATTCGCAGCTTACGGGATCCCGGCAGCAGAATCTCAACCATCTACGGGATTGCCCCCGGTTTACCTTCCAGCATCAGGATGTGAGTGAACCATGGGAATGTGCAGGTACGGTGGACGCCCTTCTCCATCTGGCCAGTCCGGCTAGTCCCAAGGATTTCGGTACGCTGGGGCTGGACATTCTGCGCGTGCACAGCGTGGGTATGTGGAATCTGCTGGAATTGGCACGGGCCAAGGGCGCCCGCTTCCTCTACGCGAGTTCCAGCGAGATTTACGGGGATCCTGAAGTGCATCCACAAACGGAGACCTATCACGGCAACGTCAATCCCGTGGGCGAGCGTTCCTGCTACGATGAGGGCAAACGGTTTGGGGAAGCCCTGGTCACGGCCTACCACCGAGAATATGGCCTCTCCACCAGGATTGCGCGCATCTTTAATACGTATGGTCCACGTATGCGCCTGGACGACGGACGGGCTATTCCGAGCTTTGTAGCCAGGGCCCTACGGCAGGAACCCTTGCTCATCTACGGCGATGGGTACCAGACGCGTAGTCCCTGCTACGTATCCGACACGGTTCGCGCCCTGCATCGGCTGCTGGAAAGTGATGAGGTACGCCCGGTCAATATTGGCAATCCCAACGAGTGGACTATGCTTGATCTAGCCCGTTTCATCAATCGGGCCCTAGGAAATGAGGCGGGACTGGTTTTCGCCCCTCCGCTACACGCGGATGATCCACATCGCCGCTGCCCTGACATACAGCGGGCCCGGACTTGCCTGGGGTGGGAACCGAAAGTAGCGATGCCGGAAGGTATTGGGCGCATGGCGGCTTGGATGCGTACCGTAATGGGAATAGAGTGTCATGCAGCAAGCTAACATTCGCAATTTCTGCATCATTGCCCATATCGATCATGGCAAAAGTACCCTAGCGGACTGTTTGCTGCAGCATACGGGCACGGTGTCCTCGCGTGACATGGTGAACCAGCATCTCGATTCCATGGACTTGGAAAGGGAAAAGGGGGTCACCATCAAGGCGAGTGCGGTACGTATGGAGTGGGCCCATCAGGCGCACACGTACGAACTGAATTTGATTGATACGCCGGGGCATGTAGATTTCAGCTATGAAGTTACCCGGGCTCTCAGCGCCTGCGAAGGTGCCATCCTGGTGGTAGATGCCACCCAAGGTGTTCAGGCCCAGACCCTGGCCCATCTCTACACGGCGCTGGAGCTCGATCTGGAGATCGTGCCGGTTATCAATAAGATTGATTTGCCCTCGGCCTGGCCGGAACGCATCGCAGAGGAACTGGAAAATCTGCTGGGTGTGGCAGCGGATGCCATTCCTTGCATCAGTGCCAAGAACCACCTCAACATTGATCAGGTGTTGCAGGCGATTATCCGGGACATCCCACCACCCACGGGCGATCCCGCCGCTCCTCTGCGGTCCCTGGTCTTTGACTGTCACTACGATCCTTATAAAGGAGTCATCGCGCATGTGCGGGTAGTGGATGGGACCCTGGGCCGACACGATACGTTGCTCGGCGTGAACGGACAAAACCGCTTTGAGCCGGTGGAAGTGGGTTTTCTGCGGCCGGCCATGCAGCCGGCTGAGCAACTGCAGACGGGCGAGGTGGGATTCATCGCCACAGGACTTAAGAGTGTCCGTGACCTGGAGGTAGGGGAAACCCTCACCTGGGCCCGTGATGCGGAAATCGTGCCCCTACCCGGCTATCAGCCGATGGTTCCCATGGTATTCTCAGGCCTCTATCCCACCCGCAGTGAAGACTATGATGACTTGCGGAGCGCCCTGGACAAGCTCCAGCTGAACGATGCGGCCCTCGCCATCCAACCGGAAACCAGCCACGCGCTCGGCTTTGGTTTTCGGATAGGTTATTTGGGCCTTTTCCACATGGAAATCGTGCAGGAGCGGCTAGAGCGGGAATATGAGATGGACGTCATATTCACCTCCCCGTCCGTACAGTACAAAGTGGGCTGTACGGACGGTAGCCAGGTCTGGATCGAAAGCCCGGTGGAGATGCCGGAGCCCACGCAAATTGACTACATTGCCGAACCCTGGTGTGATGTCAGCATATACACGCCGGGCGACTATATTGGGGCCGTGATGGAACTAGTGACCAACCGACGCGGGAAGGTCAAGACCCAAACTTGGCTGGATACCCGGCGCGTGGAACTGCGCTATCAGATGCCACTGGCCGAAATCATCGTGGATTTTTATAATGAGCTGAAATCCGCCACCCGGGGCTTTGCCAGCCTGGACTATCAATTTGACGACTACCAACCGTCAGACATGGTCAAGCTGGACATTCTGGTAAACCATCAACCCGTGGACGCTATGAGCCTGATCGTGCATCGTGACAAGGCGTATGGGCGGGGGCAGAAACTTGTCAGTAAGATGAAGGATCTCATCCCACGCCAGATGTTTGTGGTGCCCATCCAGGCGGCGATTGGCAACAAGGTGATTTCCCGTGCTAATGTCAAAGCGCAACGTAAGGACGTGCTCGCCAAATGTTACGGTGGGGATGTCACACGAAAGCGCAAACTGCTGGCGCAGCAGAAAGCGGGTAAGAAACGTATGAAGATGGTGGGACAGGTTGAAATCCCCCAAGAGGCTTTCCTGTCGATCCTCAGCCTGAACAATGACTAGCTGGCAGCTTGATTTGCTGCGTACCCACGGGCTGCACCTCAAAAAATCCCTATCCCAGCATTTTTTGCTTGATGAAACCTATCTGGCCCGAATCGCCCAGATAGCCTGCCTCAAGCCGACCGACCGTGTCTTGGAGATCGGGGCGGGCCTAGGTGCACTAACGCGGCATCTGGTTCCTCAGGTACAACAGCTGGTGGCGGTAGAGATCGATGCTCGCTTCGTGCCTCTCCTGCAGCAGATTTGGCAAGACGAATCCCGCGTGCGGATCGTCCATCAAGACATATTAGCCGCCGATATGCCGACTCTGATCGGTATCAAGACCCAGGAGCAGTCCGGTACCGGAGCTTGTTATAAAGTTGTCGCCAACTTGCCCTACCATAGCGCCAGCCGCATCATTCGGTACATGTACGAGCGATCCCAACCCCAGCCTGTACGGGCTACGTTGCTCGTACAAGAGGACGTGGCCCAGCGGATATGCGCACAACCGGGTGCGATGTCCCTGCTGTCCGTCGGCACCCAATTCTATGCCGATTGTTCTCTACGCCTGCGCGTACCACCCGGCGCTTTCTTTCCGGTTCCCAAAGTACGGAGTGCCGTGGTAGATTTGCGGACCCGTCCCCCGGCGTATTATCCGGATGTGGAAGGATCCTGCGTACTCGCGGTCGCCCGGGCCGGTTTTGGCCAGAAACGGAAACAGTTAGTAAATTCACTTAGCCGGGGACTAGCCGTGGGCCGGAACACGGTTCGCGACCTACTCCAGGTAGCAGGTGTTGATCCCATGCGGCGTGCCGAGACCTTAAGTATGGACGAGTGGGTGACACTCACCCGGGCCATGGTAGGCGCCGCGCTTATCCCAGGGTCCTGAGACGAACGAGAGTATCGCGCCAAGCGGTCTTGGACAAGCCGAGTTTCTGCATGAGGGCCGTTTCCGGCATGCCCGTGCGAAAGTCATTGACGATACAGGTCCAGCGCAGGATCTCAAAGCCCACGTTGCAACGCTGGATATCCGCTGCCTGGCCTAACTCTTCCAATACATATTCCAGATTCCGGCTCGTACAGGTAAAAACGGGACTCTGATCATGTGCGTCCGGGGCGTACTGCTGTCGGTACTGGGTCAGATAAGACTGTAACGCATACGCGATAGGCACACGCCGGGATTTGTGCGCCGGCGCATCAGACGGATAGGGAATGGTGAGCGTGCATTGATTCCGGGACGCAAAATTGAAATTAGCATACTGCAGACGGATGCATTCATGTTTCTTGATCCCGGTCTGTAGCAAGAGCGATAGCAGCAAGAGGGGCCGGGCATCCGGTTTCCGGTAGTCCCAGAAAATGCTGGATGCGCTTGCCATCAGTTGCCGTACCTCGTTCCGGTCCAGGATCACGGGTAGATAGCGATCCACCTTGACGGCTTGAATATCGGCGGCCGGGTCGTGGGGAATGATCGCCTGTTGCGTCAGCCAGCGAAAGAAGGTTTTGAGGGACGTGAGACGGCGGGCCAGCGTTTTCTTGTTGCAGGGGACCCCCCGTTCAAATTCCAGCCAGTGGAGAAAACTCTCCAGATCTTCCTGATCGATCTGACTGAGCAGTGTATCTTCCTGAAAATAGGTCACCAGAATGGACAGATCATGAAAGATGGCTTTAATGGAATTTTCGGCCAGACCCTGTGCTTCTATCTGTATGCGGAACTGGGTTATACCTTCATCGAATTTGAGTTCAACGTCCTGGGCTTGCGGGAGGTCGGTCTCGTTTCGGAGTGTGGGGGCTAACGCCACGGGAACGGTTTCCACGGTGGACGATGGCGACTCGCTGAACTCGGGATTCAGGGAGAATTGTGGGTTGATAGGCTGGAATTCCATATGGGCTGTTCAGAGAAGCAGGGTAAGACTGAGAGGCTTAGCCAAGGGCAGAATAGTTACTTATCAGCTCTTGGGTGGCATGGGGGCGGCTCCCAGGATAACTGAGCGCCAGCGCAGTCCTGTGAATGGCAGGGAGATCTCTACAAGGGTAAAGCAAATTCTTGCCAACCGTCAAATCTACCAAAATGCCCAAATGCCTCCCGATCCCCATCCCCTGCCGGTTTGCCGACAGACACCGTAGGCATAGCCCTAGAGCACTTACTGCCTACGGCAACACCATGTTACAGTGCACTCATGTGAGCACTGACGCCTTAATAGTCACGACAGGCAGCGTTGAGCCAGCCTGAGCGGAAATCCGTGACACTTTCCTGGGCTGGATCGAACTGGTGGCGCCAGGTGCAACCGTTGTCGTTGCCCAGGAGATGTAAGGATACCGAAGCTTGGGTTGAGGTTGTGCGCACGCTGTGAATATCATTGTGGGGTAGGAGTTCATAGCAATCGCCCGGTTGCAGATGAAGCTGATCCTGGACGGTAAGGACCGCCCGGGTGGCCTGGGTTCCGGAGTCCGTGCGTGTATAGACGGTCTCTTGTTGGGTACCTTGGTACAAGCCTACCAACCCCCAGGTCAGATGATTGTGGACAGGTGTTGTGCTGCCGGCCGGAACCACCAACGAGGAGAAGGCTAGCCCCCCGTCACCAGCCCGGTACAGTAGCCACATACCGATTCCGCCGCCCATGCCACTATGTACTGCAGGATGTCTGAATTCCTCTGCCAGCCATGTGGGATCGGCGAGCAGAGCCTCAAAATCCGGACGGATGGCGGCGAGCAGGGCTTTAGGTGCCCTATCCTGGGCGCGTACTTGATTGACTTGCGTAATGAAGGCATGCATCCGGGGATGTTCAAGGAACCACTGTTCCCCGTGATGAGAGCTGATGGATGGTTGGCACATACTGTGGGGTCCTAGGCTGACGGGAAAGCTATAAGTGTTTTATCAGTGAGGTCAAGGGCCGCCAGCCTTGCATTGTAAGCTTGATAGCGCTACCCATCGAGTCTTCTCCAGACAAGTATAAAACGGACAGATGGCAGGGCAGGGAATACCGCAGGATGACATGCTCAGGCGTGTGGCTGGGAACCTGCTATTGCATAGAGTAGTTTCACGAGGAATTGACCCGCCTCATGATATAATCCGCCTGTCTTGTGAGTAGTATGCGCTTTTTGTGCCCGCTTTTGACATAACGGAACAGGATTGCTAAGGATGCGCAGCACCAGAACTCGGCACTTTCTCGCTGTCGCTTTTCTCGTGATTGTATTCACCTTGGTAATCCAGTGGATTCTCGATCGTTCATTACCGTTACCGCTTGCGCAGGCTAGCGCCCAGGCCGGTATCATTGACAACTTGATTGGCCAGCATATCTGGCTGATTGCGGGCGCGGGTTCAATTGTGCTGGTTGTGATGGGCTACGCCATCATCGCCTTCCGGGCGCGCGAGGGAGAAGAAGAGTTAGAAGGTGACTACTTCCATGGGAATTCCACCCTGGAAGTCATCTGGACGGTGGTCCCGCTGATTGTCGTTGGCTTCTTTGCCGTGATTGGGATCAGGGATTTGACGGCCATTACCGCCGTGCAACCTGATGAAATGACCGTGGAGGTCACAGGCTTGCAATGGGCCTGGCGTTTCAGTTACCCGGAACACGGTGAATTCCAGACGACCCAGATGGTCGTGCCGGTTAACCGGCCGCTGCGCTTGTCCCTGCTGTCAGAGGACGTGTTGCACTCCTTCTGGGTTGTGGAATGGCGTGTAAAACAGGATTTGGTACCCGGTATTGCCACCGAACTCCGGGTTACGCCGACGGAAGTAGGGGAATTCAAGCTGCGGTGTGCCGAACTGTGCGGTTTACGGCATGCTTATATGCTCGCAGACGTGAAAGTGGTGGAACAGGCCGAATTTGATGCCTGGATAATGGAACAGTTAAATAGGTAGTCCGGTTGCACGGAGCCAGAACGGGGAACGAACGATGTTGATGCAATTGGGCCTAACCCGAGGTTTGCTGTATCAGGCGGTCGGCACTGTGCTAGGCATGGTCGTGGCCATGGTATGGCGCTTGCTCGCGGGGATGGATCTCTGGGATAAAGAAGTCGTATTTGTGGTGGGCGGTCTGACCGGTGGCTTCGCCTTCATGTGGGGCGTTGGGGCTATTGATGACTGGCTGCAGTGGTGCCGGGGCAAGGCCACGCCCCTACATCACGGCCCTCCGACCGACAAGCCAGCCTGGACACGCTATTTCTCTACCGACTATAACCACAAAGTGATTGGTATTCAATACTCGATCACCTCGCTGGTGCTCCTTATGATCGGTGGTTCGTTCGCCCTGATCTTCAGAGCTGAACTGGCCCAGGCGGATCTACAGTTCCTGGGCCTAAACATGTACAACAAAATGATCGGGCTACACGGCTGGACGGTCATCGCCGCGATCTTGCTTGGCGTGGGTGGCATGGCCAACTATCTGGTACCGCTCATGATTGGGGCCGAGGATATGGCTTTCCCCCGGCTCAACGCATTCGCCTTCTGGATCAATATTCCCGGTGCGGTCTTACTCATGGCCAGCATTTTTCTGGGCGGCTTTGACGCGGGCTGGACAGGCTATCCGCCTCTCAGTACATCCGGGCCCGTAGGCTATCAGTTCATGTTTCTTGCGATCTACTTTATTGGACTCTCTTCCATTCTGGGCTCCATCAACCTCATTGTCACTATCCTGACCATGCGCCCTCCCGGCATGGATCTGTTTCGTATTCCCATTTTCTGCTGGGCGGTACTGGCGACCAGTCTGATCCAGCTCACGGCCACCCAAGCCATTGGCACGGCCTTTCTCATGGGGCTGTCCGAACGGGCCCTCGGCATGGGCTTTTTCGATCCGGAAGGAGGCGGCAACCCGGTGTTGTTCCAGCACATCTTCTGGTTCTATTCCCATCCGGCGGTGTACGTGTTTGTGTTGCCGGGCCTCGGCATCATCAGTGAACTACTGCCGGTCTTCAGTCGTAAACCCCTGTTCGGCTACAAGTGGATCGCGCTGTCGAGTCTGGCCATTGCGCTGGTCGGTTTCCTGGTTTGGGGGCATCACATGTTCACTTCGGGGTACGCGCCGTACTTGCGTATTCCCTTCATGCTGTCTACCTTGCTTGTGGCTGTACCCACGGGCGTGAAATTCTTCTCGTGGGTGGCCACGTTGTGGGGCGGACGTCTGCGGTTTCCCACCCCTATGCTGTTCACGCTGGGGGCTATCTCGGTGTTCTTACTGGGCGGTCTGACCGGGCCTATTCTGGCCACGGTGGCGTCTGATCTATACTTGCATGATACGTATTTTGTGGTGGGCCATTTCCATGCCACCCTCTTTGGGGGCTTCGTCTTTCCTTTCTTCGCGGCGATCTATTTCTGGTTCCCCAAGATCACAGGGCGGATGTACAACGAGGCGCTGGGCAAGCTGCATTTCTTCATCATGACGCCCGCTTTCTGGCTCATGAGCATCGGTCAGATGACGGTCGGCACTATGGGCATGCGCCGGCGCATTGTGGATTACGATCCACTGCTGGGCGGCGGGCTGATTGAAGCGCGCCATCTCGAAACCACCATCGCTGCTTTCCTCATTGGCGTCTCCATTCTAATCATGATTTACAATCTGATCGTCAGCGCGGAAATCGGTGTTCGGGCCCCCGCCAATCCGTGGCGTTCCCGCTCACCGGAATGGCAAATTCCCTCGCCGGTGCCGGAACACAGTTTCGCCGCACCTCTGCGGGTGATAGGGGAACCTTACGACTACGGCCTGCCCGAAGAGTACGTTACCATGGATCCGTCCACGGATCCCACCCATGCCTGAGCTCCACGCTCACGTTCCCATCCACTGCCTATACGCTCATGCCTAAGAAACCCATATTTCGGCAGGGTATCATCGTCGGTATCCTCCTCTTTGTCTTGACGGTCATTGAATACGTAGTGGCCTTGCAGACATCTAGTGCCACGATTCTCTTACTGTTAGGCGCGGCTAAGGCCGCCCTGGTTGTCTACTACTTTATGCATATCACCAGCCTGTGGCGGGAAGAGGAAGGTCACTAAGCGATGAGCACTGTTGCCGCTGACGCCCTACAGGTCTACAAAGTTGCCACGCGCAACAACCGTCTGGGCCTTTGGTTATTCTTCTTTTCCGAACTCTTCCTTTTCGGGGGACTTTTAATCACCCGTTTTGCTCTATGGCAGGAAGATGGCCGCCTGGTGCGTCCCGAGCTGGATCAGACGGTGGGACTAATAGTTACGGTTGTACTATTGGCCAGCAGTTACTTTATGAACCGGGCGGAAGTAGCCATTGCGCATGGCCGCAAGCGAGATTTCCTCACCAGCCTGCTTATCACGGGCGTTTTGGGAACGGTGTTCCTCTTGGGCGTGATTATTTTTGAATGGGGTGTGATTCATCTGCCCTTTATTCATCTGGAACATCATATCGGACCGGGGGACGGTGTATTCGGAGCTGTCATCTTCGGTATGACGGGCATGCATGCCATCCATGTCATCACGGGTGTGATTTTCATCGCTATCGTATGGCGCAACGGACGCCGGGACGTGTATACCGCCGAACGGCACTGGGGCGTTGAAGCCTGTGCCATCTACTGGCACTATGTGGATCTGGTCTGGATTTTCTTTTACCCGGCCCTCTACCTGATTGGTGATATCGCTCATCATCTGTAACCGCTGCATGCACCTGGCGGCCGGCATCCAGCGGTCCGGAGTCCACATTCCACACCCGCTCACGGTCTGAGAGGCCAGTCACGGCCGGACCGGGATCTGCGCATGCATCCACTTCTGGACGCTGCCCTTACGACCTGGGAATGGCGCGTTGATGTCCTGGCTGTGACGGGCGTACTCGGCTACTGCTATATAAGAGGTTGGATACGCTTACGTGCGCGCGGTTGCACACGCCTAGCCTCAGGCAAAAATCTCGTCAGTTATCTCCTAGGTGGGATTTGCCTCCTGGGTGCCCTGCTTTCCTTCCTTGACGTGTATGGGTCTTTACTGTTGTCTGTACACATGATCCAGCATGTACTGCTGCTCATGTTCGTGCCCGTGCTTGTACACTGGTCCCATCCTTTCGCTCTAACTCTGTGGGGCCTACCGCGCCGTCTGCGGATGTGGCTCACGCGTCCTCTGCGCGGTGATTCGGTCCTACGCTCCGGCCTGCGCCGCTTTTCGTCTTTGGGTGTACTCTATGCCTTGTACATTGGCACTATTGCACTCTGGCATGACACCCAGCTTTACAACCTGGCTCAGGGT
Organism: Caldilineaceae bacterium; assembly: GCA_965116185.1. GTDB lineage: Bacteria > Chloroflexota > Anaerolineae > Caldilineales > Caldilineaceae > Bin34. The sequence continues at coordinate 2,578,452 of OZ220492.1, read as the reverse complement.
GAAGGCTTGATCCATGATCTGGAACACATCACCTTCCTAGGTGCGGGGATGTTGTTCTGGTGGCCTATTTTTGGTTTTGGACCACGCCTGCATGGCCATGTCTCGCTTATCAGCCGGATGATGGTCCTCCTGTTGTGTGTGCCGCCCCATGTCATCATAGGGGCCCTTTTGAGTTTTGTGGACTTCCCGATATACGCTCATTACGAGACCGTGCCCCGTATTTGGGGCATGGACATCATGCAAGATCAGCAGTTGGCAGGCGTCATCATGTGGATTCCCACCAGCATGATGTACATTGTCGGCGTGGTCATTCTGCTGGCACAGCATTTGTCCCAGATAGAGAATAATAGGTCCATTAACTCTGATGACGAAGCGGACGCTGTTCATAGCCTGGAGTAATAGTTCCCACGTGCACCGCATGCTCGGCGGGCTGTGCATTATCGTTCTCGGCGGGCTGTGGCTGGGTGCCTACGAGGGAAGGGGCATCGGCCCCGTACATGCCCATGGTACCGGTGAACCCCTCCTGACACATGAACCCGTGGGGCCTTACATTCTGTATGCCTGGCTAGAGCCCTGGCCCGCGGCAACCGGTACAATGCATGTCACCGTGTCTGTAAATGAACCACTCTCGGATAATCCGCAGCAGACCTATCCCGTGCTGAACGCCGACGTGATCCTGCGTGCGCACCCCCCGGATCCCGAAGCGGTCGGCGTGCAGACGCAAGCCACGCACGAAAACGCCCTCAATAAACTGTTCTATGAGGGCCGTTTGTTCTTACCTACCCCCGGACAGTGGCAGCTGTATCTGGACATCCAGGCGGACATGGGCAGTGCTACGCATACCTGGATGGTGGATGTGGGAGGACCAACTCAAACGGCCCCGATGGGCTTTATCCCACGCCTAGCTGACTGGTTCAGGAGCTTGTTCCGTCGTGGCTGAGTCCAGGGCCTCGTTCTTACCCGAACAGACAACCCGGGCCCTGCGGAGAGGCACGGAACTGGGGAAGCTGCTGTTTTCCCGACACTGGATTTTGCCTACCTGTTTGATTCTTCTTGGCATGGCGGGCCTGAGCCAACTGGGGTTTTGGCAACTGGATCGACTGGAATGGCGACGTGGGGAGAATGAACGTGTGCGGGCTCGGCTGGAAGCTCCGTCCCTCAATGTGAATACCTTGGACAGCTGGGATCCGGAGACCCTGCATGACCGGCGGGCGTACGCGGTAGGCACTTTTGACTATGCGCACCAGGTGGGTATCAAGAATCGGTTCTACAAAGCGGATCCGGGTATCCACCTGTTCACACCGCTGCATCTGCGTACTTCGGATCGTGTTCTGATGGTGAATCGAGGCTGGATACCTCTGGCGGCCGTGCCATCCGATTGGTCCCAGTTTGATGAAGCAACCGGAGAAGTGGAAATTCACGGTCTGCTACAGAAGTCTCAGTCGCTGGCACCCACGGCAACGGGGGGACGTCTGGCCGCCGTGCCTGTGGATAATCTTTGGTACCGGGAGGATTTGACAGCTTTGCAGGCGCATTGGGGTATGGAACTGGAGCCCATGTTTCTGCTGCAGGAAACAGCGGGGACGCTAGAGGGCGAATGGCCCCGCCGAGCCGGTAAGGACTTTGAACTCACGGAAGGCAATCATCTCAGTTACGCCATTCAGTGGTACAGTTTTGCTGCCATTCTCGGTATCGGCTATGTTCTGCTCGTGCGTAAACGTACGCAAAGGCCGCACACGAACGCCGGCGAAAGCCAGCGGCCACGGCAGACTTAGGACCAGAGACCGCGCTTATCGGTCCGGGCCTCACGTTCGGCCTCCTCCAGGATGGACTGCAGGTATGTGTCCACGGGGGACGTGTGTACTCTGGCCATACCCTGACGGATAATTTCCGCATTCACCAGCACACCGGCTTCGGTATACACATACCGTAACAAGCGTCCCTGCTCATCCATATCGCTGCTGTCACGCAGTAGATAAATCGGCCGGTTGCCCAGAATCAACTGATTGAGTTTGGTCGCTTCGTTGTACAGTGGTTCATCCGGTTGGGGCGGATCGAGCAGTAGATATCTGACGCGGTACTCTTCACCCTGTAGCTCTACCTCAATGGTGCCACCATCCAGGACCCGGAGCACATGGGCACGCTCAGCGTCTAGGGGAACCCCGGTATCCGGATCGGTCAAGACCGCACCTGTCTCAGGTATGGGAGTGTTGACGGACGCAGAGGCGATAGTGGGAGTAACCGGCACGAAAATTACAACATCCGGGGCGATTGTACACTGTGTAAGGATGAGACAAACCAGGCTGCTGAGGCATGTAGTCACCAGGTGGCGGACAGACAAGAAGGGTACGGACATAAGTTCAACCGGAAGACAGATAGAGGGGTGCTAAGGTAGCAGGACCGTGCGTCTTGTACGCTACAAGTATACATTGGTCCGGAGTGTGGGGTAGGTGCGCATGCACATCCTGGAAAACGACAATGGAGGGCCTAGTTGCGGGACGCTATGTCCGACGTCATGTCGGTCCAAGGGGAACAAAGCGGGAGATGTGAACGGACACCAATCTGACGCTTTGCCTACTCCAAGCCTACACAAGGTAAACAGGGGCTGCTGCAGCCTCTGTTTACCTTGTGTGCGTGTCCAACCGGAATTCAGCCCTGATGTATAATGCGACAACGAGAACATGGAAAGCTGACCTCTCTAAGGAACTATGTCTGCCGGTAATGCAGGGGTTATTCCAGTCATAGAGGTGTGCAGCCTTTCGCTGCAGTTTCCCGTGGTCCCGCTAGGTGGCCCTAGTCACCAACCTTGTTACAGATGATAAAGGAGTACAAGCATGCGTAGAGCTCTGTTGTTGCCCATAGTCTTGGTTATAGTGTCTGTTCTCATGGTGGTAGCGCCGGCCACTACCTTCGGTGCCTCAGCCCAGATGGGCCATGCCGTGGAAATTCCGGCGGGTTACCGGACCGTGGGTGTCAACTTCAACAGTATTGACAATGTCATGATGGATGGGAGCAACCTGAGTCTCCGCCTCAATGTGACCGTGGATGTCAATGACGTGATTGCCCTGATCGATGATCAGTTGGCCTATGGTGGCTCAGTGGAAGAGTCCTGCACCACCCGTATGCGGTGGGTACCGGGTTCCACCAACATTGTGGGCGCTGAGGGCAGTACCCTAAATCTACAATCAACGTTGGCCGTGGCTACGCGTACCTGTGAACCTACCATGTCCATGTACACGACTAGTGAACATGTGGTGGACTACATGGTTGCGGTCACCGGTATGGGGATTGAAGATCTGGCCCTCACCGTAGATGTTAATTCGGTCGCCGGCCTGCCGGAAGGCTCTTCCCTGTCGGCCGCACGCCTTGATCAGATCGCGGATGCGAATATCGATCCCATGACCAGCTGGATGCGGGCCGTGGTCCAGGCTTTCCAAACGGGCTGCCTAGCCACTACCGATGTACAGATGAGTCCTTTCACATTCTCAATGGATGGAGAAGCCACAATTAGTGTGAGCCCCAGTGGTGATCTGGCCAGCATGAGCCAGTGCATTATGTTGCCGAGCGGTATGTCGGAACTGGTTACGGGGACTCAAGTATTGCCTCTGATTCTGAATGATCTGCAGCCTGCTACGGTAGCCTCGATCGTCAAAGGGGTGATGATGGGTGAAATGATGTCTATGGACAATTACATCGCCCTGGTAGCGGATGATCTAGCCGACGATACCTGGCGTGCTATGGTCATAGAAGCCCTCCGTGTTGAGACGATCCAGAATGTAGTTGTATCCGGTTTGGGTGACATGGTACCGGCTGAACTGGTGGGGCGTCTGTTCTCTGACGCTGCCCTGGAACAGATTTGGGCGGGCATCCTGTTGCAAGACATCAGTGCCGACTCCCTGCAGGACCTGGTGCTAGCGTTGGCTACGGGTAGTGGAGACATCAATACCCTGGCTAACGATCTCGTGGGGCAGATCCAGCCTTCTACGTTGGTCCTGGCTCTGGCACGCCTGCTGACGCTAGGCTAGTAGATTTCTGATCCTGTCTCCGGTCTGTGGTAGTGCACACGCATGATCAGACCCCAAAGCCCACACGCCCTGACAATTGTCAGGGCGTGTGGGTATCTGGGACTCGGCAATACTGTGGTCGTTAGACAGACTCATAGGCAGCTGCCTGTGGAGGCTTAAAGCAGGCTGCAGGTAAGCTGATACCCGCCCACGAAACTCGTGTCCTGCGGAGGACAGCTTTCCATAGGGGCATGTACCATCGTCCGTACCAGCCTGATCGGCTACCGCGCGGCAACGGTTAAAGCGCTCCGGTGAATCTCACGGCCCGCGCTACAGCCCAGTCTAAATGTTCCCGGATGTACCCCAGGCGTACCCTACGGCACGGTGGAGCTCAGGATACTAGGGCAAGATTTTCCGGCTGGTTTTCCAGGCGTGTCAACCAGTAGCTTATATCAAAAGCTTCGTTGCCCGTTAGGAAGCGCCAGAATTTGACGCGGTTGACCATTTCCAGTCTGCCGACAGGATATTCGTACCAGGGTTCGGTACGGCTGAGGATCGTGAAAAGATTGTCGGCAGGAGCCTGACGGGCGGCCGCGTTGGTCACGGGGTTAGCCGCCATCTGGGCCTCCAGATCCGAGGTGTTCCACAGCCGGTACTGGCGTACACGGGGATTGAGGCGTATCTTGAACATATAGCGTGTGCGGTCCGTCCGGTTGCGACGGCCGCAATGCCAGATGCCGTGATGCAGAGCTAGGACCGTACCGGCTGCGCAGACCATGGGAATTTGACCCACAAAGTTCTGGTACCGCGCGATGTCCGATTCGTTAATGCGCCGAAACTGGCTACCCGGCAGCAACAGAGTGCCCCCCATAGCTAGGGGCACATCATGCGGAAAATACATCAGCTGGATATCAAAGTGCATGCGGGTGTCAATAATGCTGTCACCATGTAGGCCCTGCGCGCGGCCCTCGTTGGGATGCCGAATGTGAATCGCGTGATGATCGAAGAGCGGATCCGGCCCCACCAGACTTTGCACAATGCCCTGGATCGCCGGCAACCGCATCAGTTCGCCTAGAGGTGAGGTAGCCGCATAGGAGGTAGATAGTGGTCTACCCGCCTCAGGACGTTCCACCGCCCCGTCGGCAAACAGGGCCAGCACCTTCCGGTTGATGGTATCCGGTACGAGGCTGTCAAAGCGCAGGAAGCCCCGCGCGGCAAAGGAGGCCATCTGGTTGGTGGTAAGCAACCATTCCTGGCGTATATCCGAGCTCATTGTGGGGCGACCTCCACCAGTTTTTCCAAGACATACTCAAACTTGAAGTAGGACGTTGTGTATTCCATATCCGGATACGGTGGAATAAGCTGGGGAAACTGGATGACGCGCCATCCGTCCTGCATGGCCTCCAGACCCGTTTTGTAAGGAGGTGTATCACTGTCGCCCGTCGTTGGGTGTGTTCGTCCTGTACCATCGTAGAGAGTCCAGCCACGGACTTCACTGTCCAGTGCGGAGTTGGACAGGTACAAGATCAGGATTTGCTGACGTAACGTTGACATGGGTGGGGTGTAGGCAAGCAACAGCGAACTACCGTATCCGGGTACCCTGACGCTGCGGTAAGCCGCATGCAGACATGGGCAGGTGGGATCGGAGCCTCTTGGCTCGGGTGTTCTCTAGGCCTCAACCCACTCCGGTTCCGGTTGGATTGTATCATCGGGACGACTGCCGGGATCAGGTCGGCCCGATCCGGCCAGGCGATTCAGAATCTCAATTTCCATCCCATCTTGGGCATGGAGCTGACAAGAAAGACGCACCTCGTCAAGATCTCGCTCCGCTAGTTTTGCCTTTTCGGCCACGGTAATGACGGACGGTTCTCCGGCGTGGAACCGGACAGCACAGGTCGTGCACTTACAGTTGCCGCCACAGGCATGCATCTGATCAATGCCGCCTTCATCTACTAGTGCGAGCACTAGCCGCTTGTTGGCAGGCACTTCAACCTGACCGTGATCCCGAATCGTGATGGTAACCGTAGACATAAGAATACTCCTAGCATCCTAGCAGATAGCAATGGGGGCCATGATTTATAGATGTCCGCAGTCTGACCGCGGGCCTAGAACGATACAAAAATGATACTGAGTGACGCTGCATTTAGCCAAATACGCACACCAAGACCAAATCGTTCACGTTGGTGAAAGTGGGGCCGGTATGCAACATGTCTCCGATCCGCTTCAGGTAAGGATAGGCATCGTGTCTATCCAAATAGTGACGCGGTGCTAGGCTCAGGGCCTGCCCTCGGTCAATGGTATGCGCATCCACCAGGGCACCGGCACTGTCTGTGGGACCGTCCGTGCCGTCTGTAGCCAGGGATGCGACCAAGATGGAGGGAGTGTCCTGGAGGAGAAAGCCGGCTGCCAGGGCTAGTTCCTGGTTACGGCCTCCCAGGCCATGGTCCTGACCCAAGGACACGGTGGTTTCCCCGCCGAAGATTAAGCAAGCCGGGGGCGATACCGGATTGCCGTAGGCCAGGACTTCGCGTCCAAAGCCTGTGACTACACGAGCCACTTCCCGGGCTTCACCCTCCAGAAAAGTGGTCATGATGCGGGCATGGAAACCTGCTTGCTGTGCCGCTTGCAGCGCCGCCGCCGCCGCGGTTCGGTTATCGGCAATGACTAAGGAATGGGCCGCTGCGAAAGCAGGCGCAGAGCGCTTCGGCGTGTCGGAGATTCGGCCCTGTAAACCTTTCTGTAGGCGCCGGACGATGGCAGACGGCAGGGTCTTCTCCAACCGGAAGCGCGTGACGATATCCCAGGCATCGTCCCAGGTACTCGTATCGGGCACCGTGGGACCACTGGCAATGACATCCAACGGACTGCCGATGACATCACTCACGGCCAGCGTTAGGCTGGCTGCAGGGTACAGAGCACGCGCTAACTGTCCGCCCTTGAGCGCACTACAGTGTTTGCGCAGACAATTGATTTCATTGATCGTGGCGCCGGCCGCCAACAATGTTTGGGTCATGCGTTGTAGGTCATCCAGGGCAAGGTCCGGGGCAGGTGCGACTAGTAGGGCAGAGCCGCCCCCGGATAACAAGGTGATGACCAAATCTTGCTCTGTGGCCGTCTCCGCCAAGGTCAGGATGCGGCGCCCGGCGTGCACGCCGCGGTCATCCGGCACGGGATGGCGGGCTTCCACTAGCTCGATCCGTTGGGTAGGAGCCGTGTGACCGTCTTTCACCACTACCAGTCCCGCCTCAATGCGTCCCGGTAACAGCGTTTCCAAAGCCTGGGCCATGGGGGCCCCGGCTTTGCCTGCCCCCACGACCAGGATGCGCGCAATCTGATCCAGGTTGTGGGCACTGTGGGCAGTGCGCAACCAGGAACCGTCAAGCTGCACGGCCCGCAGTACGGCGTCGTAGGGATCCACGGCGGCCAGAGCTGCCTGCATAATCTCCACCACGGGCTGGCGGCGCTCCGGATCAGGGGCCAGGATGCAACTATCAAAGCGGATGTTGGTGGTCATGGCAATCCTATGCCTGGGCTCAGTGCAGGGAACATGCTGTGCCGTACGGGTATATCCGTGCTCAAACGTCTGGGCTGCGCTGGGCCAGCAGCGTGGGTAGTGAGCGATCCGGGCGGTTATCCAGATCGGGCTGTAACGGCGGATGCTGGGCGAGCAGGGCTAAACTTTCGTCCACAGCACGTTCCAGTTGGGGATCACGGTCCCGGTGGTAATCGTCGGGCGTGATCTCCACCTCAATATCCGGCTCCGTGCCGTAATTCTCCACGTTCCAGCCTACGTCGTGAAACCAGAAACTGTATTCCGGCTGGGTCGTCACCGTGCCATCCACCAGGGCATGGCGGGGCCAGATGCCAATCACACCACCCCATGTGCGCTTGCCGATGAGGGGACCGAGCCCCATGAGCTTGAAACAGTGGCTGAAGATGTCGCCATCGCTGCCCGCAGCCTCGTTGGTCAGGGCCACGATGGGCCCGGCTACGGATTCACTGGGATAGGGAATCACACCGCCCCAGCGCGAAAGATCGAAGCCCACCCGTTTCCGTAGCAGTTTTTCCAATAGGAGTTCGCTGACATGGCCCCCGCCATTGAAGCGCAAGTCAACTACAAGCCCCTGCCGATGAATTTCGCCGAGGAAACCACGATGGAACTCGGCGAACCCCGCGGGCCCCATATCGGGGATGTGCAGATAGCCGATGCGGCCCTGGGAATGCGCATGCACGCGGGCCCGATTCCGATCCACCCAGGCCCGGTAGTGCGCTCTGGTATCGCTGTCAAGGGTGTGAACCAGGCAGTGCCTCAACTCGCCTGCCTCCGCTGTGTCACAGGGAGCGGTTGCCGTCTCCTCCGATTGTGAGGGGCGGGGCAGAAATGTGAGCTGCACCTCTTGGTTTGCCAGATTAACCAACAGGGCCGCCGGTGGTACCGTGCGGGACAATGGTTGCCCGTTGAGCCGGATCAAAATGTCACCACGGGCAATGTCCACACCGGGCTCACCGAGAGGAGAGTGCACACCGGGCTCCCAGATGTCCCCTGTAATCCAGTCAATGACTTCATATCCCTGCTGCTCCTCGTGCCAGCGCCAGGTCGCGCCGAGGGAACCGAGGGGGTAATGGGGCCGCGGGCGGTAGTCGCCACCCAGTTCGTAGGCATGGCTTGTGCCCAGTTCACCCTGCATTTCCCACATAAGATCACTAAATTCCTGCCGACTGCCCACGCGTTGTACCAGGGGATAGTATCGGTCAAATACCTCCTGCCAGTTCACTTGAGACATGTCAGGCGTCCAGAACTGGTCGCGCTGTAGACGCCAGGCTTCCCGGAACATCTGCCCCCATTCAGCGCGGGGATCAATGGACACTTTCACCCGATCCAGATCGATCCAGCCCGTTACACGGCCCGGTCCCTCATCGTTCAGGGAATCCGCCGTAGCCGTGGCACTGACGACACGTAGCTCCGGCGCATGGGTGGCCCATAGCAGCTTCTTGCCCTGGGCGGACAGGGCGAACCAGTCCACATGACTTGCGATCTCTTCGTGCTTGTATTTGGCGAAAATCCAGGTTTGCAGAGTGCCACCACCTTTGTCCTCCGGGCTAAATGCGTCCGGCAAGGAGGGTCGGATCGGCTCTTCCAGCCAGAGTACGCGATCCTCTAACGCACCCAGGGATACGAAACGGCTTGCCGGCACGGGAAAGGGCAGAATACGTTCCTGAATACCGTCCAGATCGATCCGCAGCGGTTTGGGTTCCGCCTTCTCCGTGTCATCTGAACGTGCCGGTTGGGGCGATTTGCCCTGATCACCGCTATCCTTTTCTGGGACCTTTGAGACCTTATCCGTATCCTCCTGTTCGTTGTCCGCGTCGGGATCGCTTGCGCCCACGCGGGGGCGGAAAGGGTTAGGCAGATCGGCCTGGAGTGTGATGAGGTAGGGACGCACGCCCTGGGCAAAGGCCAGCTCAAATTGCATGGAGTCGTAGGTGGGATTGAAAATGCGGTGCCCCAGGAAGTACAAGTAGCGGCCTTGGGGATCGAAGACCGGACATTTGTCGTGGAGAACAGGCGTGGTCAGATCAATCACCGCGGCGGCCACGCCGCCCGTGCCATCCTCAGCGGCAGGCTGTTCCCGTCGATACAGCCGCAGGCGTGTCGTGTATAGGGTTTCCTGATATTCATAAGCGAGCCAGCGACCGTCAGGCGACCACGCCACATGGTCAATCTGGCCATGTGGTGAACGATCGATCTGAAGGGCCTTGCGCGTTTCCAGATCATAGAGCCAGAGTTCATAACGGTGATTGACGAGAGCCACTTGCATGGCAATCGGGCTGGGATATAGGGCATGGGCCCGGCCAAACGCAAACTCCTCGTGCATAGTGGCCTCCTGTTGTGAGGTGGCGGGAGGGAACACGATCAGGCGCTCTTCGTCCAGGCTATCCGTCACGGCCACCATCCGTTCCCCACCCTGCAGCCACATAGTATGGCGATAGCGCACGCCGTTACGGTGTCCTAGTTGCAGCACCGGCCCTTCGTGGTTGCCTAGGGCAAACGCCTTGCCCCGGGTAGTAAGAGCCAAGGAATGGCCCTCCGGGTGCAGCACCGCCTGTTCCAGATAGGCGGCGGCAGGTACGAATTTGCGGTTACGCTGCACGCCGGGTGAAGCGTAGGTGACAGGGATGGGCACGGATTCGTTACGGGATACATCAAAGAGATAGAGATCCGCGCCGGCATGGTACACGATCCGAGCTTCGCCTTCTGCTGTGGGGCCCCAACTGGCGAAACGGGCGTAGAAGTCTGTATGATGCGTATGGCGGCTCAGATCTTCACCACTGGGCAAGCAACTGTATAGGTTGCCTATCCCTTCGTGGTCACTGAGGAAGAAGATACGATTGACCGTAGGTGTGGCTATCCACATCGGGGAAGCCAGATTGCCCGGCAGATTGGGTAGCAGGGGCACAAAGGGCGCGTGCGCCGTGGGCGAAATCCACAACTGCCCGGCCGTACCCCCTAGATAGCGCTTCCAGCGGGCCGGGTCCCCGGTGTTGCGTCCTAGTACCGTACCTCCGTCGGGTCCGAAACCAATGGAATCAGCCCGCCCTAGCGTCACGGGCTCCACATGCGGGGTGTCCTCTGTCCACCGTACGCGATTGAGGATCAGGGCCCGGCGGAAGGGCTGGTCCGCGTTGGTGACGTAGTAAATCCACTGTCCATCCCGGCTCCAGGCTACGACTTGCAGGTTCCGCCCCTGATACGTGAGGCGCCGGACATTACCGCCGCTGGCGTCCATGACGTGGATATCGGGTACGCCTTCATCCCGGGCGATGAAGGCAATTCGGTTGCCTTGAGGAGACAGAAGGGGAAACTCAATTTCCCCTAGATTGCTGGTAAGCCGCATCGGTAGGCCGCCTGCGACATCAACGGACCATAGATCATCTTCCGAAACGAAAATGACCCGGTTGTGATGAATGGTGGGATGGCGAAAATATCCTTGGCTCATTGTCTTTCTGGCATGTGAGGAAAAGAAGGGAGAGACGTATCAGATCTGTGTACCATGTCGGGTGACGTTCCGGTATGATAAGGAAACGGGACCGGGGCGGACAGGATGGGCCGCTAGGCCTAAAACTTGTGCATTCATACCGGGGGCAGTCCTGTCGTACCTACACCGGGCTATGACCTAGGAAAAGTATAAATCTGAGCTCGGGTCCTGACCATATCCTGGAACACTTCGGTTTCTTCTAGTACCACACTATAGCCGGGAACCTCCTATGTACACCTGGGTGCTGTCCACTGTTCTTCTGGGTTGCCTGTTCCTACAGACCGCCTGCTTATCGCCCGTGACCAATCTGGTGCAATACGGGTTGGCAGATGGTGAACGTTACCTTTTCCCGGCGGCGGAGTCGGGAACCGGCGTCCTGGTAGGGCGTGTCATGTATGAGGGGAGACCGGTAGCCCAGGCTACGGTGCTGGTGGCCGAACCTGAAGGTACACCCCATGTGACCACGACCGATAGCCGGGGACGCTATCGGCTGACGGGTATTCCACCAGGACACTATGTACCCATAGCGGTGGCGGAGGGATTAGAAAATACGGTGCTGCATAATTTCCTGGGTGTGCCGCAGGCTATCCGGATCAACCACGGCGTTACCGTGGAAGTACCGGATATCCAGATGGCGGCGCCGCCGCAGAAGGTCGTGCTAGGACCTAACGCCGCTACAGACTATGCCCTGACACGACTGGAAGCGTATACCCGGACTACACCCTTTCCTCATGGTGCCCAGGCCCAGGTCCAGCATTGGTCTTTCGTGCGGGATGAAGAGGTCAATGACACGCTGTATGTATACCTACCTGGGCATGCGGCACCGGATACCGGCTGTTTTCCTCTGCTCTTCGCCATTTATCCGGGCCACAGTCTGCAGTGGGAAGATCTCAGCGTAGCCTTTGCCAGCCAGGGCTTTGCGGTGGTGGCCCTGTCCCCGCTGTTAGCGTATGGCCGTGATGTCCAGGAACATGGAACCGATGCCCATCTAGCCTTGCACTTTGGGCTGCAGGGTATATTGGATCCACGCATTGATGTGTCAATGCCTCTAGCTATGAGTGGCAGTTATGGTAGTGCGGTGCTGAATCGGCTCATCCGTGTAGCCGAGGAACCTTTCGCCGCGGTGGTGCTGTTGGGTGGGATCAGCAACGCCTTTACGGGGGCGGCCGCTTTCTACGCGGGGCAGCTGGACTGGCCCGTGCATCTGGGGTACATTCTGGCTTCTCTAGGTACCGCCAATGCCAAGCCTGATAATTTCATGGAGTTCGCGCCCGTCTATTCGGCGCGATCCATGCCGCCTACTTTTCTGGTGCATACCCTGGACGATACTATGGTTCCCATTGCGCAATCCTATGAATATGCCCAGGCGCTGGAGGCGGCCCAAGTACCGGTGCAAACCCATTACTTCGCCGACGAAAGTCATTATCTGCAGATAGGGGCGAATACTTCGGACGTAACCCGTGATCTATTTGCCCGTACCCTGGCCTATCTGGGGGAATACACCGCTGATGTTGCATGTCCTATGTCCAGTGCCACCCCAGCAATAAGTACACCCTAACGGCCTGTGTCAGCTACCTCTGCGACAGTCTGGTCTAAACATATGCCCGGCCTGACAGCTTTGGTCCTGCTGCTGTCACCGTCCAATTCGTAGGCCTAGTAGAACCATTGCACGCGTGACAAGCTCGACTGCTGCGTGGGCGTAGGTTGAGGACTAAGATCGGTACTTGGTCTAGGAAGTTGTGGTTACGACCCGTTGATAGGTCCTGTAGAGCGGACAGGGCCTCATAGGGATCCGGCAAAGATGTTGTAGCGTTGGAGGTGATTGAGACATCGTTCCTACGCTGGCGGCATACCATCCGGATGGGAGCTGTCCCGTATCATAATGGATACGGAAGTGCCACCTAGTGCATCATCAAGTTCATAGAATCATGGGGGGACGAGGCATGAAGATGGAACCGGCAGGTGAACTGTCACTGGCTCAGGTGCTGGCTGAAGGCGTAGCCGTATGGCCGGATCGGGGTCCCCGTATGCTCCGGATGACCGGCGAGGATATCCAGGATTTTCTACAGCGCATGACCACCAACGACATGCGCCTCCTGCGGACAGACACGGCCGTGACCACCGCATTCCTGTCAGGCACGGGACGTTTGCTTTCGGTATTTACGGTCATCGCGGATGAGGAAGGGTATTGGCTGTCCGCACCGCCTGGCCAAGCAGCAGCCCTCCACACGCTGCTGCAGGGTGGCATCTTCTTTATGGATCGGGTTACAGTCACCGATGAGAGTGCGCACTGGCACTGCCTGCAGGTGCATGGGGCCGGCGCTCATCGAGTCCTGGCCCTGTTGGGATTAGCGGAACCGGATGTCCACGCGGGGGCGGTGACGCGTACGGGTGATCTGATCTGTGTGTACCACGATGCCCTGGAACTGCCGGGGTACCATCTCCTGATACCTGTGGCCCAGGCCCCGCAGGTGCTGCACGCACTGCAGCAGGCCCACAGTATCCTGATGCAGGACTGGAATGACTATCACTATCTGCGTATCCGTGCCGGTCGTGGTGGCTTTGCTACCGAATTCACCGATACCTATAACCCTCTTGAGGTGGGCTTGGCATGGCTCTGTGCCGACAACAAGGGATGTTATCCGGGCCAGGAAATCATCGCACGCCAGATTACATACGACAAGGTGACGCGGCATCTGGTCTCGTTGACAGCTGATACCTGCTTATCAACCGGCGCTGCCGTCATGGCAGGAACTGCCCGGGCCGGTCGGGTGACCAGTCAGACATTTGACCCGGATGCCGGCTGTTACCTTGGCTTAGCCGTCATCGGACGCCGCTATATGGACCAGGATATTGTGTTGCAGGTGGCGGAGCAGCCTGTACATTGGCTCCAGGTCGCGCCTGCGCACGCCTAGACGGATCAGCAGCTGATGGGAGAAAGCGCAGCGACCTGGCGTCTGGTCGTGGACAGGACGCCACGGAGCGGTCCGGCCAACATGGCGCTTGATGAAGTCTTGGCTCTGGCTGTGGCCCAGGGCCGGGCTCAGCCTACCTTACGCCTGTACGGTTGGACTCCGCCTTGTGTCAGCATAGGCCGTTTCCAATCCGTGGCCGATCTCGCCCTTGATGCCCTGCAGGCAGCAGGAATGGATTGGGTGCGCAGATTGACGGGGGGCCGTGCCCTCCTGCATGCCACCGAAGTCACGTATGCCGTAATGCTGCCGCAGGAGCATGACATTGCGCAACGGGGTATCCTGGAATCCTATCGTCTGCTGAACGTGGGTCTTGTGAAGGCCCTACAACGGCTAGCGTTGGAGGTGGATCAACTGCAGCCCGACCGCCGCACAGGCACCGCGCGTTCAGCGGCTTGTATGGAGGTGACCAGTGCCTATGAAATTACCGTGAGAGGACGCAAACTGATAGGCAGCGCACAGTGCCGACGGGCGGGATACATCCTACAGCACGGCAGCCTGCCCCTTGCCGGTCAGGCGACGGATCTGCTGCGCTTCTTACATCTGGAGGATCAGGCCAAAGACCGGTTGCATCAACAACTACAAGCCCGGACCACCACCCTCGCTCACGTATGGGAAGCCACGAGTCCTGACGATCGATGCCCGTGCTGGCAGGATGTGGCCGATGCCCTCGTCCAGGGCTTTGCCCAGGGGCTGCAGGTACAGTGGTTGCCGGATACCTATCAACCGGCCGAAATGGAGGAGGCGGCATGCCTGATCCGCACGCGGTACGCCAACGATGAATGGACCCGGCGTCAATAGGATAGGGCGGATCGATGCCGTCCTCGGGCCCTTGGGAGAGCCAACCGGACAGCGATGTGATATATGACGGTGGGACTACTGACGCTGGAACTGTATCTAAGCGATACGGACAGTCTCAAAATGAAACGCAGCCTGATCGCCCCTATTGTGCAGCGTGTCCGCACACGCTTCAACGTGTCCGTATGTGAGGCAGAGGCCCAGGATGTCCTGAGCCGTGGCGTGATCGCCGTGGCTTGCGTAGGGGTCAGTGATCGTCACGTACAAAGTCAGCTGCAGGCTGTGCTGAACTACGTACTGGCGCACCACCCCGATGTGGATGTGCTGGATTCACACCTGGAGCTCGTAGCCTGACAGGCAGACTAGACTACTTCAGGCCGTGGCGCGGCGGGTAACTTTGTCCGGATGGCTCATACCTACCCACGAATCGGCGGCCGTGGGATGGCCAGCCCAGTCAACGTGACGATAGAGAAAGAGAGCGACACAGATGACGATGCTGATCAGCGCGAACCATTGGGCTGCCGCGAGCGAGGTACCAATCATCCAAGCGTCAGGACGTAGGAACTCCACGAGGAAGCGGCCGATAGGATAGAAGATGAACAGCATCAGGACCCCATCGCCAAAACGGAGGCGGTGACCGAACCGTAGAAACAGAATGTTAATTACGATCACCGACATGAGGTTCCACGCCATCTCGTAAAAGAAGGTAGGGTGGTACCCGTTGATAGCGTACCAGTCGATCACCTGCTGGGAAATGTTGGGGTCACCGCATAGGCCAATGGCATCGTCGGGCACTTGGCAGGGGTACTTGGGATTGATATGGAAGGCCCATGGCAGGTCCGTAGGCGGTCCGTACAATTCCTGGTTGACGAAGTTGCCAAAACGGCCAATGGCCTGGGCTAGAGGCACGTTCACTGCAATGTAATCCAGGTACTGCAGGACGTTGAGCCTGCTGATCCAGCTGTAGGCCACAATCGCCAGGACACCGCCAATCAGCCCTCCGTAGATTCCCAGGCCCCGAAATCCACCGGACCAGAAATTGATAATGTCCAGAGGGTTTTCACGGTAGTAGGACCATCCACCACCATCAGCCGGTGAACTCAGGACATGGTAGATCCGGGCCCCCAGAATACCGATGATGAGGCACCAGGCCAACAGGTTCCAGACATGGTCCGGATCGCCCCCGGAACGCTTGGCCCACAAGGTGCTCACATAAGCACACAGGGTAGCGCCCCCCACAATGAGAAGCCCATACCAATGCAGGGCGAAATTGCCAATCTCCAATAGAACCGGATTCATAATCGAAATCCCTCAAGGGTGCCAAACCATGTGGGTGCCCTCTTCTATATACCGTCTTGCGTCAAGAGCCGGACAGGAAGGCACCCCTATAGTGTAGCGCAACAGTGAATCTCACTCGCGATCTCATAGGGGCTGTAACTCATTGCGCATTTCTTGTCGTACGGGAGAGCCTGCCCTTGGCGGACCTCAGTCCGTTGATCCTGCTAGCGGTGCACCACTTTCCAGCCAGACTTCCATGACGTGTCCCACGCGTCCCAAACTTTCCGCGCTGATTTTGTCCAGCGTGTCCGACACCGTGTGCCAGTCAGGGTAATCGAAATCAATGACGGTGATGGCCGGGATGCCCACGTCCAGGAAGGGCGTGTGATCATCAATAATCCAGTAGCCGGGTTCATTGCGGAACCAGTCACTATAGCCAAGGTTATCCGCCTGCTCCCAAATGGTCTGAGCCAGTACCGGGTCACCGGTCTGCTCAATGTATAGTTCTTGATTCCGGTCTCCCACCATGTCAACGATGACCACGGCTTGGGGTTGGCCACAGCGCGTGTGCTGCTCCCGATCCTGGACAAAGGCACTAGAGCCCATGATCCAATGCCAACCGGGAATGCGGCCGTTGTCCTCGGCGTCAAAAAAGGCGAGGCATACCGTATGCTGCGTCGCTGCTACATCCAGGACCCGGGCTAGCTCCATGAGCACGGCCACCCCGGAAGCCCCGTCGTTGGCCCCCGGTACCGCCCGCTCGCGATAGTTGGGATTGGGATCCTCATCGGCCCACAGGCGGCTGTCGTAATGAGCACCGAGTAAGATTTCGGGCCCACTCCCCTTGAAGGCAAGTATATTTGTGCCCTGAATAGGATCATCGGTTCCTATGGTGAATGGATGGGAAAATACCTGCCATCCGGTCAGCCGTAGATGCTCACTCAACCAGACGCGGAATTTGCGGCTGGCCAAGGAACCGGTGATGCGCGGGCCGAAAGACAGTTGCTCGGCGGCGTAGTCCATTGCCTTCGCGCCTTCAAAAGTAGGTGAACCCTGCAGATATGGCCGCAGGGCACCGTAGCCTAGGGTACCGGCATACCCGATGCAGCCTACAAAAAGCAGGACCAAAACATATTCGGATGTTTGCAGACGCCAGCGGCGGATTTTCATAGTAGAAGACCAAGGGTAAGCGAAGGGCAAAGAGGTAAGCAGTGAAGGGCAACCGACCGTAACGGATAAGAGCGGATGGGAGTAATCGCGCCTACCATGTGAATGGCCTGCGCACCGCTTCCTCGACAGTGAATAAGAGTTCGGTAGGTGGTCACTCCCGTCTGCTTAGGTGCGGGTCCGGAACTGCAGTGTGATAGGGGTTCCGGGATAGGTGTACTCCCGCCGGATGGCGTTTTCAATGTAACGGGCATAGGAGAAATGCACCAACTTGCTGTTGTTGACAAATATGACGAAAGACGGGGGGGCCACATCCACCTGGGTGCCATAGTACAGGCGCAGAGGTTGACCATTACGGGACGGAGGCGCACCCCGGATATAGGCGTCCTGCAGCAGCTGGTTCAAGGGCCCCGTGGCAATGCGGGACATGCGGGCCGTCTGGACTTCCAGCGCCAATGGTAGGAGGTGATGGACGCGTTGCCGGGTCAGAGCACTGATGAACACTAAGGGCGCATAGGGCAGGAACTTGAGTTCGGATCGTACCTGAGCTTCAAATGCCTGCATGGTACGCTCATTCTTAGTGATGGCATCCCATTTATTGACTAGCAATACGACACCGGTCTTACGCTCCTCAATCATGCCGGCGATATGGGCATCCTGTGCCGTGATCCCGGTGGTGGCATCCAGTAGCAGCAGCGCGACTTGGGCTCGGTCAATGCTACGGGCGCTGCGGAGTACACTGTATTTTTCAATGCCCTGCTCAATACGGCCGCGTCGCCGAATACCTGCCGTGTCAATCAGAGTGATTTTTTGACCATAGTAGACGATATCCGTATCAACGGGGTCCCGTGTCGTGCCGGGAATGGTACTGGTGATCGCGCGTTCCTGCTGAATCAAGGTGTTCAACAGACTACTCTTACCTACGTTGGGACGCCCGACCAGAGCGATCCGTACGGTGTCCGTTTCCGCTATGTCCACGCCGGGAGGGGTTAGATCCGGAATCAGGTCATCAAGGAGTTCCGCGACCCCGTCGCCGTGCAAAGCACTAATCGCGAAAGGTTCGCCTAGACCTAGCTGCCAGAATTCTGCCGCGTCAAGGAGCCGGGCCTCCGTTTCCGCCTTGTTGACTACCACCCGGACAGGCTTGGCACTGCGCTGCAGCATACGGGCTACATCCTGGTCCGCAGCGAGCAATCCTTCCTTGACATCGGTGATGAATAGGACGGCATCGGCTTCCTCTAGGGCAATGACGGCCTGGTCCCGGATCAAACCGGTGAAGTCATGGGCATCATGGCCGGTACGGGCCGACGTGGTGCCGGACGCGGGCTCCTGCAGCCGGATGCCTCCCGTATCCACCAGGGCAAATTCACGGCCTTGCCATTCCGATGTGCCGTACAGACGATCACGGGTTGTGCCCGGCAGATCCGCGACGATCGCTGTCCGCTGCCCGGTAAGGCGATTGAATAGGGTTGATTTCCCTACATTAGGCCGTCCTACCAGGGCGATGAGTGGTTTGGACATGGTGGTAAAGTCTCCAACAATGGCGGTCTGCACCTAGGCGGGATCAGGGCTCCTGGGGTGCCGGGTGCCGGATGGTGAGCTGCATGACGGGTGGGTCATGGCTGATTTTGGTAATCTGATCCGAGACCTCAATATCCTCGTGCCGAAAAATAAATCGGATGGGAGACAAATTGAAGGTGCCCGTTTCCTCAGGACAGTCATACACCACGGTCCAGGCGAACTCCTCATCGGCGGCCATGGCATACAGCAGGTTGAAGGCCTCATAGGGCCCCCGCAGGTGCAGGAAGATAGGGGCGAAATCATAGACAAAATCGGGATTCTCCACGTTGCAACGCGCGACGGCGCGCTGGGTGTTATCCAGGATGACGTGGGTTACTTCCAGTGTGAATGTGACTTCCGTTACGTTGGCGGTGAGACCGTCGGGCAGGGTCAAGGGGGCTGTGAATGAGGTAGTCCGTATGGGCGGTTCAATCGGAGTCTCACTCGGCACCGGCAGGGGATCCGCGATCGTATCCAGCAACTCCGCCGCGCCCTGGAGGATCACATATTCCGGCTCACTCTGCACGGCCTTGAGCACGTAGCCGCTAGGGACGGTTATTGAAGGCGTGGGCACTACGCTCACGCGCCGTGTGTTAGGCAGGGCTGAATACTGCAGGGACACGGTAACGGTATCGGGGTCTAGTTCCAGGTCGGTTACGGCATTGCCTTCCCGGTCCAGAAGCTGGATCGGGAGCGGCATACTGAAATCGCCTTCACTGGCCTGGAAGATGTAGGAGTAGAAAGGGAAAAACACCTGGGCCCGACTGATAGTATCCAGCTTACCCTGCGGTCCCTGCACATTTACATAGCGCTGATCCAGCAGCAGACTCTCCAGGATGAACCCGGCAGGTATTTCACCAACCCGCTCCAAGGTAACGGGCAGCAGGACATCGCTGATCCCGCTAGGTGCGGCGGGATCAGCCGCGGGATCCTGCAAGGTCACGGCCACTTCACAGGGCGTGTCAGGTGACGTGGACTGGAGATCGTAGGCGAGAATTTCTACGTCAGTGGATAGCATGTCCACCTGGCAGTGGAAGGGTAGCGTGCCCGGCTGCAGTGTAAGGCGCTGCTCACGGGGTGTCAGAGTCACATTCAAATATTGGACGAGGGGTAGGGGCAAATCATCCCAGACACTTTGCGGGGCCCGTAGCGCAACATACAGGGTTTCTTCAATGGGTGTGCACAACAGGCCGGAATGGGGTAGTGTCGGACAGGGAATGGGCACATTATCCACCGTACGGACGAGCATTGGGTCCTGGCGGTTGATGATGGACAGCCAGAGGAACATGGCTGCTACGAGCGCTACCAACAGGCGCTGAACACGCCGTAGCCAGATACTGGAACCCGGAGGAGGTGCTACCGCGCGCGTCATCGGGCTGAATCCGCGGCTCCTGCCACCCGCTGGCCCAACAGTCGGTACAGTTCGGTGGCCAGATCATCCGGCGGCAAAGCACCCAGAATGCCGTGCCGAGACAGACTGACGGTGCCCGTTTCCTCTGACACCAGGATGCAGAGAGCATCGTTATGCAGGGTAATAGTCCGCGCGGCGGCATGACGTGTTCCTGTGAGGCCCGCGAATTCCCCTTCTTCCTGCAACTGGAACAAGACGTTGGCTTTCTGGATACGTCCCTGCTCAATGATGACGGCGCCATCGTGGATCAAGGACTCCTTGGTGAAGATAGCGCTGAGCACCTGCGCGGAACAAAACGCGTCAATGTCCGTGCCTTCGTTCAGGGTGTTAGGCAGCCGATCCTGGCCGCGCAGGACAATCAAAGCGCCGAGATGGTGGTTTTGCAAGTGGCGCACGGCAGCCACCACCTCGTTGACAAAACCTAGGTTTTCCCCGCGGGATTGCTGGCCGCGAAAGAGGCGATCCCACACCCGGGCGCCGGCCCCGAATTCGGAGAGCAGATCGCGGATTTCGGATTGGAAAATAATGGGAATGGATACCAACAGCACCAAGTAGCTGTTAGTGATGAAGAAATTGAGGGCGGCCAAGCCCTGGAAAGAGGTCACCGCCGAAAGCAAGACCAGGATGAGCATCATGCCGTTGAGCAGGCGCCGTACCGGGGATTTTGCCAGTTGGCTCAGGATGATAAACAGAAACGCGCAGAGTAGGGCAATATCCAGCAGATTGACCGGTGTGTACATACGGGGAACATTGGCAATCAGATTCCCGATCGCCGAATCCGTATAGTACAGATCGTGGAAGAACCCTGCCCAGTCCATGGCGGTCAAACAGGCAGGGAGACACCACCCAATAGGTGCGCGAGGAGCGCTTTTTGCACATGTAAGCGATTATGGGCCTGGACGAACACGCGGCTATGGGGCCCGTCCATGACTTCATCCGTAATCTCTTCCCCCCGGTGGGCAGGTAGACAGTGCAATACCCGGACGTGCGGATTGTGGCACAAACCTAGTAGTTCGGTGTCAACCTGGTAGGCCGCCAGATCACGTAACCGTGTTGCCTGCTGCGCCTCCTGCCCCATACTGGTCCAGACATCTGTGTACAGCACGTCCACGCTGTGCAGCAGAGCCTGTACCTTATCCACCTGGTGCATGTCCGCCACCGTGACGTGGGGCATGGTGGCAACCAAGGCTGGAGCCGGCTGGTAGCCGGGAGGTGCAATGACACTCATGTTCATCTGCACAAGGCGGGTAGCTTCCATCAGACTTGTGCACACGTTGTTATCGCCATCGCCGATGAAGGCTAGATGTACACCGGCCAGCCGTCCGAGTTCCTGTTGGACTGTGTAGATATCGGCCAGGGCCTGACAGGGATGGGAACGATCACTCAATCCATTGATGATGGGAATAGAGGCATGGGCTATGAGTTCCTCAATATGATGGTGCCCAAAGACACGGGCCATAATCCCGTCTACATATCCGCTGAGCACCCGCGCCACGTCAGAGGCGGCTTCCCGTGTACCTAGGCCCACTTCGTCCGGACTGAGATACAGAGCGGTACCCCCGAGATGCTGCATACCCATCTCAAAACTCACCCGGGTGCGCAGGCTGGACTTAGTGAACACCATGGCGAGCACTTTATACTGCAGGATGGGAGTGTTGTGCCCTTCCCGCTCCCACTCGGTCTGCAGTTGTTGGGCTAGGGCGAGCAGGCCATGGAATTCAGTGGGAGTCAACTGACTGATGTCGGCAAAGTGCTGCATGGGGATACAAGGCAAGCAAGGAAGTCAAATAAAGCAGGACACCATCCCCATGCCGCCATGCAATCACTTACTGCCCCGCGACTTTTCGATGGTTATTGGATGGCGGACCTATGAGCAAAGCATATCATCTGATGCGTGCCGGGAAAAGAAAATCTGCCCTTTGTCCCCGTTTGACGCGGTCGGTTCAGTCAGGTGGTCGGATCAGAATCCGTAGCGAACGGGGTGGTACTTGCATCGTATCAGTGCGACCGTGCACACTGCACACCCGGGATTGATCGGCCGCGTCCACTAAGGCAAAGGAGCCCTGATCCCCATAAGGATCCTCAAGGCGGAGAGCAACAGGATCCATGCCGGCGTTCAGCACGATGTATGCCAACTGCCTGTCCTGGAAACGCTTGAACGCAAAAACGTGTTCTCTGGCTAGTAGTTGCGCATAGCGCCCCCGGGACAAGACGGCATGCGTGCGGCGGACCTGAATAAGCCACTGGCAATAGGTCCACAATGCGTGATCCCAGGTAGAGGTGTCATGCCAGGGAAACGCTCGGCGGCAGTCGGGATCAGTGTCTCCGGTGAGGCCGATTTCGGTGCCGTAATAGAGAACAGGCGCGCCGGGCATGGTCATCTGCAATCCCAACATGAGTCTGACGGCCGTGCGATCCCCGCGTGCCAGGTGCATGATGCGGGGCATATCGTGGCTGTCCAGGTAGTTCATGTTGCTCAGGATAAAGCGCCACTCGTGCATGCGCACCATCGCCTCTACCTGGTGCGCGAAGCCTGGTGCGTCCAAGCGTCGGATTTCCTGTCCGGAAATGAAAAAGGGCTCGGGAGGCAAGGAATCATAGGCCAGAAACCCCAGAGCGGCCCGGCTGAAGGCGTAATTGGTAATGCCGTCAAAGCGATCACCGGACAGCCAACCCTGGCCGGAACCCCAGATTTCCCCGACGAGATAGGCCTCGGGGTTCGCCTGCTTGACTACCTGGCGAAAGGCCGACCAGAATGTGGGATCCGTGATTTCCTCCGGTACGTCCAGGCGCCAGCCGTCAATGCCTTGCTCAATCCAATAACGGGCCACATCCAGTAGATAAGCCCGGACATCCGGATTGTCATGATTTAAGTTGGGGAGTTCCGACAAACCCCACCAGGCATCATAGTTGCAGTCCTGTTCGTCCGGCTCCGCGTAGGGGCGTAGGGGAAAGTCATGAATATGAAACCAGTCTACATAAGGGGATTGCTGCTGGTTTTCCACAACATGATGAAAAGCCCAAAACCCGCGGCCTACGTGATTGAAGACGCCATCCAGGATCAGGCGCATGCCCCGGGCGTGGACGGCGTCCAGTAAGGTCTGAAAGGCCTGATGGCCGCCCAGCAGCGGATCAATCCGGAAATAGTCATAGGTGTGGTAGCGATGATTGGCGGCCGACGCGAACACGGGATTCAGGTAGAGGGCCGTTACGCCCAGCTCTTCAAGATAATCCAGCTTTTCAACAATACCCCACAGGTTACCTCCCTGAAAGCCCCGCTGATCCGGCTTAGTTCCCCAGGCTTGTAACTGCCGCGGCAGTGCCCGTCCGTTGTCCGCACTGCGATGAAAGCGGTCGGGAAATATCTGATAGAAAATCGCCTCCTGAACCCAGGCAGGTACCAAGGCCGGAAGCGAGACGTGGGGAGAAGGCAAGGAATATACCGGTGGTGCTACCTACGAGGCAAAAGTCATGACTCAGCAACTGCTGGGACGTTGGGCGAGTGATTGGTCAATTCGATCCAGTCTACGGCAGACCACGCGTCCAGTTCCTGTGCAAGATCCTGTCCGAGAGGGTCCTGAGGATATGCGGTGAGCTGATCCCGGGTGTGGGGGCAACGAATTTCCAGACGGAAGTCACGTATCTGACGCCCTCTGTTCTCAATACGTGCCCGCAGGTGCCCGAGGGCTTCCACCATATCCGCCATGCTACGTTGCCGGGGATCCGTAACCTGCGGTAGGGCCAGGGCAATCCGGGCCGATTTGCCGTCACGCAGCACAGTAAGCTCAGCCCGGGTCTCGGTCTCAGGATCGTCAGGCGGAAATAGGTTTAGACCGTAATCGGCACTGGGCTGGGAGGACGACTGGAAAAAAGTGTACACGTCACGGATGCGCCGCGTGAACTGGGCGGGCGGCAAATCATCGCGTTGGATGGCTTGACCGTAGGAGCGTGTGGTGAGTCGCGTATCCAGGATCGTGACTACACCCCGATCCGTGGTCCGGCGCAATAGACGGCCAAAGCCTTGCTTGAGCGCAAGGGCCATATGCGGAATGGCATATTCACGGAATGCCCACCACTGATCTCCCTCGCCGTACATATCCTGTAGCAGGGCCTGACGATGCTTGTGGATGGGATCGCGCGGATTGGGGAAAGGTAACTTGTCCAGCACTACCGACACGAGTTTGTCACCGGGAATATCCACGCCTTCCCAGAAGGAACGGGTGGCGCACAACACGCTGTGCGGCGTATCCATAAACCACCGTATGAGGGCTCTTTTCTGACCCTCCCGCTGTGAGCGCACAGGCCAGATCACACCGTGGTCTGCGGATTGGAGCATAGCGGTCACACGGTCCAAGCCCTGCCAGCTGGTGAATAAGCACAGAGCACGGCCACGTGTCACTTCCAGTAGATTGCGGATCGCGGCTGCCACGGCCTCATAGTACGCCTCCGCTCGCTGCCAATGGTATTCCGGTAGGACCGGCTGGTACAGGAGGGCATTGGCCCTGTAGTCAAAAATATAGTCCATGCGGTAAGTGGGTAGATCCCCGGTGGCGAGTCCGCATTGGCGTTTAAAGTGGTCAAAGGAACCATGGGTCGTCAAGGTGGCGCTGGTACAAATTACGGGCCGTTCGGTGGTGTCAAACAGCAGGGCGTGCACATCCTCCTCGGGCAATAGGGGCACCCGTTTCAGTGTGCGGCCGGTGCGACCCGTCTTCTCTACGAACCGGATGAAAGCCGGATCTTCGTGGGCCATGGCCTTGATATGGGTCGTCTCTTTCTGCAAGGCCACAACGGCTAGATCAAATTCCGCCTCAAATTCGTCGGGATCCGTCACCTGTTTCAGGGCATCCGCCTTGCGGTCTTCCATCATCTCAATGACTTCCTGCATTTCCGCCGCCCAGCTCGCCATGATGTCCAGGTCACCCTCTATAATTTGGTCCGAGGTTATATCTGCGCTGACAGCGGCCACGACGCTTTGGTGCTGGTCCCGCAGCTGCTGGGTTGCCTGGCCGGGCAGCACCAGGTCAAACAAGCGCCGAAACATGCTACGGCCGAAGAGCACACTGAGCGCATGGCTGGTGACTTCTATGGAAAAGACATGGGTAGCCACCTGTTCCAGATGATGAGCCTCGTCAATAATGTAGACATCCGGATACGGTAGGAACATCGCTTCCCCCATTTCCCGGGACATCAGGAGGGCATGCAGCAGTAGATAGTGATTGGTGATGATGAGATCCGCCTCAAAGGCCCGCGCACGCATGGCATTGACGTAGCAGTCCGTACTCGCGTGGCGGCAGTGGTGTTGCAGGCAGTCGTCAGGTAGACTCACTACTTCGGCACGAATACCGGATGGCAGGTGTTGCTCCAGGCATTCCACATCGCCCTGGAAAGAGGAGTCCTGCAGTTGCAGATGGATTTCGTCAATGACAGGTAGTGGGGACCGGTCCGCTTCCGGGATGTGCGCAAATTCCTGTTGGTAGCTAAACCACTTGTGATGGCAAATGTAGTTGTTGCGCCCCTTGGCCACTTCTACGGCAAGGTTACAGTCCAGCAAGTTCTGCAGAGCAGGGACATCGGTTTCAATGAGTTGGTCCTGCAAGGCCTTGTAGCCGGTAGACACAATCACCTGCTTACCACTCAGGATGGCCGGAATGAGATAGGCGAACGATTTACCGATGCCGGTAGGGGCTTCAATGAAGGTGGACTGCTGCGTATTGATGGCGTCCATGACCCGCCGGGCCATCTCAAGCTGGGGCTCGCGCACTTCGTAGTGGGCAAAGGTACGGGCCATCGTACCGTCAGGCCCTAAGATACGTGTGATGTCGCTGTACGTCATGGATGAAACATCAACCACAGGCAAGTAGTCCCGGTTAGCCGGCAAAGCGTGACCGGTGTCTGGGCTGCAGACGGCACTGCGTAGGCAAAGACCGGTGCACCGGTTTCCTTACGGGTACTTAAGGGTAGAGGAGGGCGCTCAGAATGTGAATGGTGCCATTGGTCGGCGCCGTACTAGTGCCACTGACACGCACGTTGCCCACGAGCAGGTCACCATTGGAATCCTGGACAACGGGCCACACAACACCACTAATTGATGTGACCTCATCACGGCTCGCTAGTTCGGCATAACTCAGATCACCCTGAATAATATGGGATCGCAGGGTTAGGGTCAGGACTTCCGCCGAGATCAGCAGGTTCTTGATCACACCGGTTTCAGCCTGCACCCAAGCGGCATCACTCGGTACGAGCAGCGTATACGGCCCTGGCCGGGCTAGTAGATCACCGAGTGTGGACAGGGTTAGAGCATAAGCATAGATTTCAAAGCGCGGATCTTGCTCCAGGTACGCGGCCAGAGTCAGGTTAGTGGGTACCTGTGGGGTGGGTACCGGCACGGCAGGTGTCTCTGTAGGTGCAGGGACCGTGGCTGCCAGGGTGGGTTCCGGTGTGGGGATTACATCATCCGGTGGCGTATCTGATGAATCTGGCGGTGTATCTGATGACGTATCCGGCTCAGCTGTGTCAGCAGCCGGTTCAACGGGGGTATCCGCTACTTCTACGGTTTCTACGGTGGCGGCTAGCGTAGGCAGTCCCGTATCGTCATCCAGGGTTTCTGGTGGGAGATAGGGCTGACCTTCCCCAAAGAGGAGCACATCCATCGCAGGTGTAAAAATGCGGGATCCCGGCTCTAATAGGGAGCAATCCGGAAGCATGTTGAAGACACACAAACGCCCCGCGAGCGAGGCGTTGTTGTATTGAGCCGTAGCAATGCTCTCCAGGGAGTCGCCGGCTTGAACCAGATACAGGTTGTCCCGCAGTTCCGGCGGGACATTGGCCATGGGATCTACGGTGGGAACCGGGGTCGGGTCGTCGGCAGGTTCTACGGCAGTGGGAGAGGGTGTTGGAGTCGGCACGGGGGGGAGATTGAGTTCTTCCCGGGAGGGAATGACAAGCACGGTGCCCGGTACAATACTGTGACAATCTTCCAGCTGGTTGTAGGTGCACAGGGCCTCATAGAGCGTGCCATCGTCATAGGCGTAAGCGGCAATCCGGGCTAGCGTATCGTTGGGTTGTACTACATAGGTGGTGCCGGGTTTGGGTGTGGAATTAGAGTCGGTTTGTGCGCTTACGAAGTTGGACGAGATTAACAGAGAGAGAGCCAGGAGCAGAACAGAAATAAAAACACGCAAGGCTACTTGCCAGCGATTGGAAGTTGCATTCATTGAAATAATTCGCTGCTGCCGTTGCAATGCACAAGAAAATACTAGATCCGGGCTATTCTACCACTCCTGCCGTATCCATGCATCACGACAAGCTAGACGGTCAAAAGGAGAGACTAGCGCTAGAGCCAATGTATTTGTGTGCACGGACAGCTTCTACCCTATAGTCCCGCGGGCTGTGCATGGGATCAACAGAGATGCTAGGTAATAATACAACAAGGCGACGGCCGGATTCGAACCGGCGATAAGGGTTTTGCAGACCCCCGCCTTAACCACTTGGCTACGTCGCCATGCCCTAGGAACCAACAAGTAGGCACCAGTGCCACCATCGCAGGTTTGTCTAGGCTAAGTATGTATGCTATCAGAACTGTCTGCTACGGTACAAGTTCTTGAGGAATGTAAAACCTTGATGCATGATCCTGAAAGGATAGGTTGCTTGCGGGTAACGAGGCCGCGATCCCAACTGTTGTAACGGGAAAATAGAACCATGAAAACCCTTGTTTGCGCGTTTTGCGCTGTACGGTATCTGGCAACTGCAACGGATCCGGAGCCAGCCGTGCCCTTGTGCCCTGTCTGCTGTCGTCATCAGTTAGCCCCCGATCAAGAACTGGGCCTTGTACTGTGGTTTCAGGCACGCAAAGGTTATGGCTACGTACGTTTGGCGTCCGGCGACCGTGTCCGGTGCCACCGGGCTAACCTCCAAAATACCCGATGTCTCTACCGGGGTGACCTGGTGCAGTTACGGATTCACAACGGGCCACAGGGACCGGAAGGTATGGCTATCGTTCGTCTGGCCACCCGTAGACAGCTGGCACGTACGGAAGAGATGTTAGACGCGCGCACGGTCCCGGAATGAGCTCAAATAAGTGTCGTACAGGGTAGCGATATGGGTCCATGCGTATGCGGTGCGCACATGACGGACGAGCGAAGGGGGCGCGCGCCGCGGGTCCGCAACACGCTGCCGGGTCTTGGCCCACAGATCCTCTAGATCATCGTATAGACAGGCCTGATGGAGTACGGGCGGTAGCAGTTCAGGATAGCTGAAACGGCGTGGCAGCAGCGGGAAAGCTCCTGCCGCGATGGCTTCCAGTACACTGATGCCAAAGAATTCATGCTCGGTCGTACTTATTACTAGATCGGCCTGATACAGTAGATCCCAATAGGCTTGCCGGGAAGGTGCATAACCCCAGTGGCCGATGTGTGCCTGCAGACGGTGCGCAGCTTCGGTAAAGGCTTCGGGAATTTTCTCAAAGGTTTCACCCGCGGCGAGCAGGACGAAGGGCTGACCGGCCGCTTGCAGACGGTACAGGTTCTGAAAAAAACGATCCGGCCGCTTGTCGTGATCCCAGCGGTGGTTCCATAGGATATGCGGTGTTGCGGTCAGAGGTTCCAGGGCAGGAGTACGGATGGGCGGGTCAATGCCCACCGGGAGGACATGGCTGCGGGCCTGTAATGGCTCTAGAGTCGCGGTCTCGCGAAAATCCGGAAAGCTGCGTAACATGCCCGGTAGGTGCTTGAACCAATCCTGTAGGTGAAAGTATGAATTGAACACGATATAATCGGCGGCCATCTGACTCAGCCAGTTCATGACGGCGTAGGAGAGATCGAGTTTGCCTTGTACCGGGTACGTGAGTTGGTTTTCATGCATGTACAGGATTTTCACTACCTCTGCCGGCAACACATCAGCTAGCAGGCCTGTTAGCACGGGCAGATGTACCATGTCCGTCACTAGCAGAATATCAGGCCGATACCCAGAGGTTAACAGGGCCCGGATGCTTCGCGCCAGTGGCACCATCCCACCCTGCATCCGCCATTTCCAGAAGCGGCCGGGCAGGGATACAAGGGTAATGTCATGTTGGCTGTGGTGCATCAGGCCCTCAGCCCAGGCCCGGTGACTGCCAGCATGAAAAGGTGACACCAGCAGTACCTTGTAGCCTTGGGGTGAAGAGCATACGGAACGGGTAGGCAGCGGTGTCAGGGACATGGTCGGACGCGTAATAGCACGATAGGGATGAGCGCTATGGCGCTCATAGCGGGGGTACGGGCTGGCTGGCCATACGTAGATGATATACGAACGAAATGTCCTTGTTGCATTCATGGCCGTGTGCCCTGTCGGGGGCATGCCATTATCCGGAGGCAGCCTAGGTGCGGTGGATGCTGGCTCAGCTCCGATGGACAGGTCGTACGCCCCACGGCGGGCTTCGCATCGTCTCCGCCTCTGCCGGACTGGAAGGTGTTCCGGCTCCCATTATCGGTTTTGGAATCGAACGCAGTACCCTGCCGCCGGCCCACGGATCTACCCTGTAAACCGATGCCACAAGGGGGGACTTTCCCGCCAAGTGGCTGGACTCACCACTCTTTACTGACCTGTCCTTGTGCTATAATCGCTCTACTGCTTGTCCTGTGACAACCTGATTGGCATAGGTAATGACAATCCAATCGATTGGGCAACGATAGTTTTTCTCACACTTGTGTGCCAGGGAGTGGAAACATGATCAAAGTCAGAATCGAAAGTGTGAGGGTCAGTCTAATGTCACAGCACCGGATTGCGGTGCTGCAGGAGGAGGATGGCGACCGCTACCTCCCCATCTGGATCGGACCCTTTGAAGCGGAGGCTATCGCCATGCATCTCCGTAAGGAAAGTGTCCCGCGTCCGCTTACACACGATCTTATGCACACGCTGATCGAAGAGCTAAACGGTCTAGATTACGTCGTCATCCATGATCTAGACCAGGATATCTATCTGGCCCGTTTGATATTCAATGAAGGGCCGGGCGGGGGCGAATACGAATTAGAGTGCCGTCCGAGTGATGCTATCGCGATAGCCGTACGCTGTGAC
This sequence comes from Caldilineaceae bacterium, assembly GCA_965116185.1. Taxonomy (GTDB): domain Bacteria; phylum Chloroflexota; class Anaerolineae; order Caldilineales; family Caldilineaceae; genus Bin34. Next base: position 2,548,172 of record OZ220492.1, on the reverse strand, counting down.
TGCCCCATTTTTGTGGCGGATAAGGTCATGGAGGTAGCGGCTAAAGTGCCGGATGAGGAAATTTCGTTGGAACTGCATGAAGACGCAATGTCCACGGATGTGGAAGGCCTGAAGCAGACGAGTGAGAATCTGGAAGTTTTCCGGGATGTAGTAGAAGGCTTGGATCTGGACAGTTTGCCCGATCGCTGATACTGTTTTATTGCGCTGTCTCATCATGCGCCATATGGTGTAATACCCTGCTCGTTACGTGGGAGGCGTTGTGTGACGCCCGATTCTGACAGCTAGGGGTGAGGTTCGGTCTCGCCGATCTGTCCTGTTGTCCTGAGCTATACCTGTTGCCTTGAACGACTCCCATATCAGTTCCGCGCCATCTCTCAACAATCTAGATGCAGAAAAAGCCGTGCTCGGCTCTCTTCTGCTGAATCCCCAGGCCCTGGTGGATGTTGAGCATGTACTCAAGCGTAGCTACTTCACACAGGAAGCCCATCAGGTAATCTTCGCCTCCATGTCCCGTCTGCATGACCGGGGCCTGGATGCGGATCCCTTGTCTCTGATCAACGATCTCACGGAACAGGACAGTGTAACCAAGATGGGGGGAAGCCCCTATCTGGATCACCTCATTCAGCAGTGTCCTACTTCCGTCAATGTTCTCACCTACGCCCGGATCGTTGAACGTAAGGCCTTGTTGCGCCAGCTGATTGGTGCGGCGAGCGAGATCGCGCAGAGTGCCCAGGAAGGGAAAGAGGACGTTGATCAAATCCTGGACAAGGCCGAACAGGCTATTTTCCGGGTGAGTCAGGAAAGGTCGCGCACGCGGCTGATTCCGATTCAGGATATCATGCCCGATGTGATGGAGGAGCTGCGGGCCAGTCACGACCAGGAAACGGCTCCGGGGCGGTTGCCCACCGGTTTCCGAGCCCTGGATCTCCTGCTGGGCGGTCTCCACAAAAATGATTTACTGGTGTTGGCCGGACGTCCCGGTATGGGTAAGTCCAGTTTTGGCCTATCCATTGCGCATCATGTGGCCATGAATCTCAAAACCACGATTGCCATATTCAGTCTGGAGATGGGTGCAGAGCAGCTGGGCCAGCGTCTCCTGGCCATGGAATCGAACATGGACCTACACCAGCTACGGGTAGGACAGTTGGATGAACACCAGTGGCAACTGGTACAGGAAGTATCGGACCGGCTAGGCCAAACACGTATCTTCATTGACGACACACCGGGGGCGTCCGTGTCCGATATTCGTGGTAAGGCACGCCGCCTGCACGCGCAGGAAGGGGTGGATCTCATCATGATCGATTACATGCAGCTTATGTCCGGCACGGATAGCCTGATGGCACGGCCGCGGGAAAACCGCCAGCAGGAAATTACGTACATCAGCAGTTCCCTTAAGAATTTGGCCCGGGAGTTGCAAGTTCCTGTCCTGGCTTTATCCCAGCTGAGTCGCGCGGTCGAATCACGCCAGGACAAGCGGCCCATGTTGCAGGATCTACGTGAAAGCGGCAGTATTGAACAAGACGCGGATGTCGTGATGTTTCTTTACCGGGACGATTACTATAATGAGGATACCCTAGAGCCCAATCTGGCCGAACTGATCGTGGCCAAACATCGGAATGGAGCCCTGGGCAAAGTCAAATTCTTCTTTCATAAGGAGCATACGATTTTCCGTGAACTGGAATTTCAGGCTCAGGAACTGCCTGAGCAGGAGTTAGCGGAGGTATAACCATGCCTGCTCCGGATACCTTCATGGGGTTTCCCTCCGGCCGGTTGCGTACGCTGCCGGCACCGCATTTCTTCTTTACGGATCTAATGCCCCTGATCGACGATATAGCGGAGTTGAAACTGACCTTATACTGTCTGTATCTACTGGATACCAATCCGCCGGGACAGACCTGGATCTGGACAGACGAACTGCGCCGTGATCCACAGCTGCTGGCCATGATGGACGCGATTTCCGCACTGTACGAAGCATCGGAAGTGCTGGAAGAGGCCTTGCAGCGGGCGGTACAGCGTCACGCCCTGCTACGGTTCACGTTGCAGGATCCGCAGATAGCTCAGGCACGGGAGGCACTCGCTCTGAATACGGTAAGTGGTCGCCAGTTGCGTGATGCGGGCACCGCCCCTGTCCAGGAGATAGATGAAGCGACACCGACACCGGTTGAAGTGTCCCGACCTTTTCAGCTGTACCAGCAGAATATCGGTCTGTTAACACCCCTGGTAGCGGATCGGATTCGCGATCTAGAAGCGGAATATCCGGTACCGTGGATTTGTGAGGCCATGGCCATCGCCGTGCACAATAACCGGAAATCCCTCGCCTATGTGGAAGCAATTCTGGAACGCTGGGATGCTGAAGGACACCGCCATCCTGATGACAAGAAAGAGCAGTGGGAGCTTACCCTTGATTCATCCTAACGGTTTCCATCCTCGTCTAGATACACCTGCTCCTGCTCGCGTGCCCACCGCGGATGACGATGTTTGCCCCGACTGCCAGGGTATGGGCTTTATAGCCCTAGACGTACCCGTGGACCATCCGGATTTTGGCCAGGCTTTTCCCTGCCATTGCACGCAAGCTGCACAGGCGCGCCGACGTATCACCCAAATGAGCGAGTTCTCGCAGCTAGCTTTGCTGGCGGACAAGACGTTCGCCACATTTCTGCAGGAACCGCCCGGCTACGACGAACCGAGTCGCGCTAGCCTCCGGCAGGCATTCAATCTCTGTCATAGCTTTGAGGCGGAGACGGGCCAATGGCTGTTTTTACAGGGCCCCAACGGTTGCGGTAAAACACACTTGGCGGCGGCGGTAGCGCACCAGGTGCAGGCCCAAGGCACGCCTGTACTGCTGCTGCCGGTATCCGATCTGTTGGACCACCTGCGGGCTACCTTCACGCCTGATTCCCCGCTAGCGTACGACGAGCTGTTTCAACTGGTGCGTGATGTACCCGTCCTGGTGCTTGATGACCTGGGTGCGGAGAAGTCAACGGAATTTGCCCGGGACAAACTCTTCCAGCTGCTCAATCACCGCTATCTCGCGCGTCGGGCGACCGTGATAACCTCAAACCTGCTGGTCTTGGCCTTGGAAGATCGGATCCGGAGCCGCTTGGCGGATATCCGCCAGGTGACGCGCGTGACCATTGAGGCTCCGGATTTTCGCGGCTATCACGCGCCCCATCCCCTGACGGATCTCGGCCTACAGCTGAACCAGCTGTCGCTGCACCGGGAGCAGCGGTTCGGCAACTTTGATGTCAAGCGGGTAGCCCAAACACAGCAACAAATCGCAACCATGCGCCGCAAGCTGCAGCGGGTGCAAGAGTTTGCGGATACCGCTACGGGCTGGCTGGTTCTGAATGGACCGCACGGTTGCGGTAAAACGCATCTGGCAGCCGCGGTCGCCCACGGCTGGGTCATGAAGGGCCACCAAGTGCTGTTCGTACCCTATAGAGCCCTCAAGGATTGCCTGCGCTCGACTCTGAGTCGGTATGCGGATGCCCTACCCCGGCTCATCACCCAGCTGCAACAAGTGTCTTATCTGGTCTTGGACGACTATCGGGGCCGCGAAATGTCGACAGGGCAGGGACACGAAACCTGGGCGAGCGAACAGGTACGCGGGATTCTGGAGCACCGTTTCTACACGCGTCGCCCAACTGTCCTCACGCTCTGTCTCCCTGCCGACTATATGGACGACTGGTTGGCTCCCCGCGTGGCCGAAGTGGATCGGTCTATCCATATCCTGGTCCAGGATTTTCCGCAACGTGCCCGCTCCACTACGAAGAGCAAGCGCTACCCGATAAGGTCCTAAGTGTAGGAACACCCGGTAACCCATCGGGCGTGTTTGATCCTACATACTCCAACGCAGAGAGATAGGCAATCCGGCTATGAATTGGCTGCCGGTCGGCAGTCTGGGATCACACGAAATCCTGTAGACCTGGCCATTCCCGCCAGATGTTCACATAGGCATCAGGACCAATGGCATCACAGTCCTTGTGCTTCAGGCGTGCAATAGTGGCGTGCCGTACCCGGGGGGACAGGTTGTATCCGCCCGCATGATAGATTTGGTGATGCGCCAGGATCAGATCTCCGGCCTGCCCGGTGAGCATAACGGGAGGGTGGGGCAAGTCCAGGCGGGGTGTGCCCTCCGCTAGGACCCTATGCCCATGCTGGCGGAAGTGCTCCGCGAACGTGAGATGTGAACCGGGCCAAACCGTGAAGTTGCCGCTTTCGGCTTCCGGCACGTCATCCAGATAAATCACGGCAAACATGGTGAAGCTGCGCCGGTATTGGCCCCGAGGTTGTCCGTTCGTACCGTTGCCGACACCGTCAATGTGTCCGCCCAGGCGCGGTGCCTCGGTACCGGGCGCGTCGGGAAAGCGGGGATAGGGCTTGGCCGACTGTACTTCCTGTACATTGCCGGAGCCTAGCAGAGACTCGGTGAGAGCCATGACCTCGGCATTGCGGTACAGGTCCAGGATCACATCAGCCTTAAGCAGTTCGGCACAGAAAAAGGCCGACCGGTGCCGATCCGGATTTTCGCCCGTTTTGCCCGCGTTGCCAATGGAGTAATTCACGGCCCGCAGGGCTTGATCTACTAAGGGTTGGGGAACGGCATGCGGAATATGGAGATAGCCTTCGTGTACAAACGCCTGTTTTTGCTTATCGGACAGCATATAATGTATCCCCTTAGAGAACATGAACGGGCAACGGTAAAGTCTGCAATCTAATTATACCCAGGGCATACCAAGGGCCCAAGCGACGCGAAATCGCTGAAGTCTTGCCCTTGTTGCTGCCAATATTTGACATAACAGAGACAAAATCACCTAGGGACGCGTGGTCTCTGGGCGCTCACACGGCTCTCTCAGGATACCTAAGAGCTAGCTATCCCACTGTGTTCGCCTGTGGGTATGGTTCTTGCAGGGTAGTCGGCAAGGAAGATCCGGCGCGCTGTAGATCCGCACCGGGGTTGACCCGAGGTGGTATCCTCAGGGCAGGATCATATCCGTTGCCCGGTTGACTAGTGAGTGCTGCATGCGCACTCCAAGCCTTCCTTCTATCAAATTTTCTCATTGTAGGATGCATACTGTCCTGCACACCATCCACAGTTTCGGCCTTGTTCCCAACCCGCATGCCGACTACTGTCATTAGTAAGGAAGGGGGCGTCCGTGCTAGGTCGGCCCCTTTCTAGGGGTATGAGATCTCCCAGCGGGTGGGACATTCAGGGATTGGGAGGCGGAGATGATAAATTACATACGCCCTAGGGAACAAAATATGTTACATATCACGACAAGCGCGTTATGCGCAAAGCATAAGGACGCTTAGCCGGAGCTGTACACATGGCACATGCCATAGCCCAACCTAGTGCCTTGACTGTCCACTCGGGTAACGTGACTTCTATGCCGTAATGCACAGGTACCAATTTACGCGCAGTCTGAGGGTGCACCTCCCCGGACCTCGTGATCTGATAACGTTCGGGTGTAGGCATGACATCTTTGAATATATGGGCACCGCACTTTCGTTGCAGCTGAGCGCATCGGGTGCGCGCATTGCCCAGCCAGTTGCGATCCAACGACAGCACGGCGGAGACCTGGGTCTCTGTCGTCAAGTGAAACCAGTTGTCACCCGGTAGGTCAGCGACCGGGCGATCTGTCCGCTCATAAACCGTCAGCTGCAAACCCGTCAAAGTGACGGTACCGAAACGCTGCAAAGCGTCATAAAGACACTGACATAGGGCTGGTACGACCTGGTTGGAAGCTACGACCGGGTGATGGTCTACCGGCCACGGTGCCCAACCACGCCTGTGATGTCGTCGTCGCGTGGGTTGAGACGTGAAAGCTAATCCTACCTGTGCCCAACCGATACGTTCCTGTCCCGGGGCTGCAGTTATTTCGGCTTCATGCATGTTCCATAATAAGGGATGGGGGGCATCGCCGGAAGCTGACCATCCCATCAATTCAGCGTGGTCCCGGAAGGTACTGTAAAGATCTTCGGCGGCCGTTACTATCACGGTGTGACGTGTGTCAAGCTGGCCGAATGCTTCAAGACAAAGATTCGTCGTCATAACCTACAGGGAACCAAAACTAAGGAATAAACCTGCTATGATGTATGGATTAACGGTTTAGTGAGGCTTACATTCTAAATTTTCAATACGCATAGCAGTCTTGGGGAAATTCAGCCGACCTTCAGGGTTGACACGTACGGTATTGCGATAGGTCGTGATCTTGCCGGGCGTTTTCGTGCAGCGGTGACGCACGGTCACGCGTCGCCCCCGGCCTCCACCGTACAGAATACGATCTTCATCATAGTCCAAAAGTCTCCAATAACAACTCCCGTGACTATTACACCAATGACCCTCCAGCCAAACACTGATATGGGCATACAGAGGGCAGCGGTCACGATTTTTACTGCGCACGTCCCACGCTCCGTGCGCTGATACTTCGCCTCTTGAGGGATGAGGATCATCCACGATAACGCTATAGCGACAGAAGGCCATCGCAGCTTGTTCCTCATTGTCCGCGAAGGTCACTTCCTGCACGTCGTCGATCGCGCTTGCAGTGTCCTCACCATGGTACGGAGCAAAATAGCCTGTCGTGTCTGCTGCGGTTTCCGATTCCTCGGCTTGGGCGTAGACGCTTGCAGTTCCCACTAACGCTATGATCAGGATTATGCCCAGCGTAGTAACCACCTGTCTCCAATCGCGTAAGGGCAGATATACCGAATTATTCATCAGTATGGCCTCCTCAAAAAATCAAGACAAATGTATATATGAAGTAGTATAAGATATGGCTTTGGTAGCGTGTGTAATAAATCACACAATAGCCATGTATCTGCAGAAAAACTGCTTATTTAACTTCGTAATATAAGAGAAATGTAAAGTAGTGACTACTCAGGCACTAGTCACTTGCCCGATCTCCTTTAACAATCATAGGAGGTCTAATCAGGTTCTCCGGAACTACGCCTGTGACTGATCCGGTTGTGCTTCCTCATGCCCGGCAGTGCTCATTGCTCTCAGCGTAGGACCGCATCCGTTGTATTATAATCGTCTATAAATAGTCATGTACCAGTGGGTTCTGCAGTGTGCACCGAAAAGCTTTGCTTCTGTCAGTTCTGATTTTGCTTAGTACGGGACACATCCTGTCCTGTACATCGCCTACCGTCGCAGCTCCACCGCCGACCCGAACACCGGATCCGGCCTTTGTCGGACAGGCTGCGCCGGTGATTGTCAAGCGGGCCCAGGTAGCTCTAATGGCCGACGCAGCTACAATGCAGGCACCGCCTCTCCCTGTCACAACGGGGGCAACTCCTGTACCTACCCCCGCGCCCGTTGCCTCCCAGTGTGTCACTATTGACAGTGTATACGGGGTCAATGTACGCAGTGGGCCCGGCACCACGTTTGCTCAATTAGGTATTGCCGCCGACAAGGCGCAGTTTCCCCTCGTGGAGGAAAACACCAACAATACCTGGTACCGTATCCGCATGACCGATGGTACCGGAGACAACACCTGGGTGTCGGCCGACTTCGCTCAACTGGCTGCCTGTACCAATTAACCTGAGTTGCCAGCGGGTGTGGCAGAGATGATCATACGGCTACCCCTCGCGATCCGACAGACGCTCCTTCTATGGTGCTGGGCGTTCGTGGCGGGTGGTGTCAGCTTGCTTGTGGGGACTACACCCGCAGCCCGCCTATGGCTGGAACAAATATCGGGGGAACCACGGTTCCTACCCCAGATCAAGGCGCTCTCGGATCTGGCGCGCCAGGTGACCCGACCGCGAGTTAACACGGCGGATCATGTACCGGTGGCCTCTACGGTCCTAGCTCCTTATGGTGTGAATACGTTCCTGCATCATGAGGTGGGCCAGAATCGACGCCAGGCTGTCATTGCCCTAGCACACGCCGCGGGTTTCACATACCTACGCCAGCCCATGCCTTGGGAAGACGTGGAAATTCATGCCCGGGGTGATTTCATGGATCGGCGCAACGAGCCACCGCGATCAGCGTGGTACAAGTATGACAACATTGCGCGTTTGGCTCAGGTCCAGGGTATGCACGTGATCCTGCGTCTGGATAATCCACCGACCTGGTCACGTCATGATGGCGATGCGCGCCACGCCCAGGCCCCGCCCGACGATTATGCGGATTACACAGCTTTTGTAGCCGCAGTGGCGCACCGGTATCGGGACCGGATCCGGCACTACCAGATTTGGAACGAGCCTAACATTTATCCGGAATGGGGGATACAGCCGGTATCGCCTGAGGATTACGCCCGTCTCTTGCGGGACGCCGCAACGGCCATTCGCGCCGTGAATCCCGAAGCTGTGATTGTCCTAGCCGCTCTGGCGGCCACCACTACATTTGATGGCGACACCCGCCCTGGCGGCAATCTGAACGACCTGGTGTATCTGCAGCGTCTATACGATGCCGGGGCCGCTCCTTATTTTGATGTCGTGGCCATGCAGGGCTACGGCCTGTGGTCGGGGCCAACGGATCGGCGTATGCACCCTCTCGTGCTGAATTTTGGTCGGGCCCGTTATGTCCGCGATCTTATGGTGCGTAACGGGGACGGCACAAAACCGCTGTGGATCGCTGAGATGAATTGGAATGCCGTACCGGTTGACAGGGCGGCCCCCTTTGGGCGGGTATCATTGATGGATCAGGCCCGGTACATTCCACAGGCCTATCAGCGCATAGCGACATGGCCCTGGGTGGAACTAGCCAACGTTTGGTATCTCAAGCGCGCCCAGCCCTATTGGGAAGAAAGGAATGATCCTCAGGCCTATTTCCGCTTAATGACGTATGATGGACAGTTGATGCCTGTCTATCAGGCAATTCAAGCCTATCTGACCGCAGAGCAAGGGAACAACTGAGGGATGGAGGATCTAATCGTCAAGCGCCTTACCGTGGGTTTGCTAGAGGAGAACTGTTATCTGCTCGGATGTCGCCGGACACAGCAGGCCGTACTGATCGATCCGGGCGATGCAGCCCAGTCCATCCTGGCGGAGTTGGAAAAAGATGAGCTGACTCTGCAGGCGATCCTCAACACGCACGCCCACTTTGATCACGTCATGGCCGTGAACGACATCATAGAGGCAACCGGCGTCCCCTTCTATCTCCATCCCCTGGATTTGCCCACCTTGGAATACAGTGTGCAACATGCATACTCGTGGCTGGGTGTACGTATTGACTCGATTCGGGCACCGGACCATGAGCTGGCGGCAGGACAAATCCTTACTTTTGGTTGTCTGTCCCTGGAAGTTCGTTTTGTGCCCGGGCACGCGCCGGGGCATGTGGCTTTCATTGATCATGAACACCGACTGGCCTTGGTGGGGGACACGCTGTTTCAGCAGAGTATAGGCCGCTATGACTTGCACGGGGCCGACGGGCCTACCCTGCTCCACTCGATTCAGACACAACTGCTGACGCTTGACGATGAGTACGCAGTGTTGCCGGGCCATGGTGATGAAACCAGCATAGGGGCGGAAAAGCAAACCAATCCCTATGTAGGCCAGAATGCTTATTTGCCGATTTGCTGACGATAATAAAGGTGTCCGGTGTCAATATTATTCCATCCCGTAGCGCGGTGGCTGCAGTGGCTGCGCGGTGTGGACAAGGTCAGTGACCAGACGGCACCGGCCGCTGACCGACCGCCTGTGACGGTGTGGGTTACCAACAATCTATGGGAAGCCGAGGTCGTGCGTAGTGGGTTGGAATGTCATGACATTCCCGCCATGATCCAACGGGAATCCGCAAGCCAGGCGTACCCCCTCACCGTGGGTGATTTAGCCGATTGTCGTGTCCTGGTTCCGGCTGCCCTCGCAACGGAGGCCCGGCACTGGATAGCCCAGTCACACCAGGCTGATGATAGGACAACCGATACGGAAAGTTCAGATTCATATCCGGAGAGCCCTGCTCAGGAATTCTGATGAGCCAGCAAGTTTCTAGCCGCGCACGCTTCTTGGTGGCACGCAGAACCGGATCCGGTTGGATCACGCGGGCACGTATGTCCCTACTCGGTCTGGGTGTAATTGTGCTTGTGATCGGGCTAGTCGTGGGGGCCACTCTCCAGACGGGTATGTATTACCTGACCGTGGATGAGTTCCATGCCCGCCAGGATAGCCTGTACGGATCCCGGGTGCGGGTGAACGGCGTGCTGGTAGAAAACAGCGAGAACTGGCAGCCTGCAGGCCCCCGCCTGGAATTCCGGATTCGCGATGCCGAGGGAGGGCACGAAATGCCGATTGTCTTTCATGGTCCCCGCCCGGACAATTTCCAGCGGGCGGCGTCAGCCATTGTTGAAGGTTCCCTCACAGCGGATGGCGTGTTTGTGGCTGACAGCGTGTTACTCAAGTGTCCTAGTCGTTACGACGAAGCTCCCACCGAAATCCACATGCAGGCGCTCTCCTCCTGAATGACTGCTTCCAGGCCGCGCGTGTCCTATGGCGTACCTCACCGTTCGGGCTCTCACCAAGACCTTTGGTTTTCACCCTATCCTACAGGAGCTGGATCTAACTCTCCAGCAGAGTGAGTGCGTGGCTCTGCGGGGGGCTAACGGCGCCGGTAAAAGCACTCTGCTGCGTATCCTGGCGGGGCTAGCGACCGCCGATGCGGGGCAAATCCGCTTGGCGGGCGTATCCCCGGCCGCGGCCGGCCCCGGTCTACGGACCCATATTGGTTATCTAGGACATACACCGGGACTGCATCCGGCCCAGTCGCTCCGCATGCATCTGCACTTCACGGCCCGGATCTATGGCTTGGTCAATCCCGCAAAACGCATCCAGGCCCTGCTCCACAGCGCAGGTTTGCATCGGGCCGCCAACAGGCCTATGGGACATCTCAGCCGGGGCATGCAGCAACGGGGTGCCCTATGCCGGGCCTGGCTCCATGATCCGCGACTGCTACTGCTGGACGAACCGGACGCGCATCTGGATGAGACAGGTCTTGCTTTTCTACACCTGCTGCTGTCTAGTCGCCACGCTGCATCCCAGACCATTCTCTTCGTTACCCATCACCGTGCTCTGGCGGACCGGTGGGCCGATCGGGAAGTCGTCCTGGAAGAGGGCCGATTGCGTACCATCCGCTCCCCCGCATGAGTGGCACCGATCCGGTCATGGCTCACAGTGAGACCCTGGTGGCCTCTTCCCGGGACGTTATAGCCTACGATCCGGCGGAGGATGTGCAGCTGCACCATAGTGGGCCTCTTTTCACGCTGGTACGCCAGACAGGTTGGATCTTGTGGCAAGACCTCCGGACCGAACTGCAGGGCTTCGCCTCGCTGGTGACCATGAGTGCGTTCAGTGTCCTGGTGGTGCTGTTGTTGGGGTTCCTGCTTGATACGCTGGGTGTGCCGGGTCACCGCCTGATTGCCGGCGTGCTGTGGAGTGCTTGGTTATTAACCGGCACCCTGGGCCTGGAACGTCTTTTCGCCGCGCCCCACGCCCGGGAAACCATGGTCGTGCTCCTAGTGACCCCCGTTGCCCGTCCGGTCATCTTCTTGGCCAAATGGTTGTGGGGAACCCTCCAAATTCTGTGTGCTGCGCTCGCTTCGGCCGTAGCTGCGGTGGTGCTGTTTGATACACCCCTGGACCAGGGTTGGTTTTGGCTTAGCCTACTCCTAGGTTGTATGGGATATGCCGCCGTAGGTGTCACAGTGGCGGCTATGACGGCGACTGTCCGACAGGGCAGTGGCCTGGTTGCGGTAGTTATGCTGCCGCTCACGATCCCACTTTTCCTGGCCGGCACCGGACTCAGCCAGGCGGTGCTGGCCGAATTGCCGTGGGCGGAGTTCCAACACTGGTTCCAGATCCTTGTCCTGTTTGATATTGTCGCTATAATGGCAGGCTTGATGGTGGCCGAATACCTGTGGCGAGACTGGCACTAAGAGAAGCGAACGGAACGCGATGAATGCACGCTTGTCGCGATGGCATAGCTATGTGGCCCTGCTTTTGCTTGTGGTTATGGCGCTGGCATTGTGGGGTAATCTGCTGTATGCCCCGTCTGCCATCAATCTGGAAGGCGCTGAGCAGACAGCCCAGCGCATCTTTTATTTCCATATGGGTTCTGTGGTGGCCGCCCTTCTGGGCTTTGTGCTATCGCTGATCGGCAGTGTCCTCTATCTGATCCGGCGACGTCTGACGTGGGATTCACTGGCGGCCGCCGGGATTGAAGTGGGTCTCATTGGGGCTCTAGGGGTTCTCATCACGGGCAGTCTATGGGCCAAACCCACCTGGAATACCTATTGGACCTGGGATCCACGCCTGACCACCACCACAGTCCTGGTGCTGGTGTACGTGGCATACCTACTCTTGCGCAACGGTGTGGTGAATCTGCGCACCCGGGCCCTGTTCGCCAGTTTCTACGCGATTTTAGCTTATCTCATGGTTCCCCTGACCTATTATTCCGCCATCTGGTTCCGTAGTATCCATCCCATGATGTTTCTCAACGCGCGTAACCCGGATGCCACAGGCGATTTTAGTGCTGTGGTGGGCCCCACTATGCGGCTGGTCTTGCAGGGTTCGCTGGTAGCTTTTGGCTTGCTGGCCGGCACTCTGATCCTCCTGCGCTGGCGTATGCTACGACTAGAAGCAAGCGTACACGCCCTCTTAATCACGTCTGGAAAATAATCCATGATCTACCTCTTCATGGCCATGCTGCTGCTTTGGCTTATTGTGCTGCTCTACGTAGTGTTTTTGGTTAACCGGCAGAAGCAGCTAGAGGAGATCGTGCGTGAACTGCAACACGAGCAGCAGACCCGCACTCCCCCCGAGATGTGATCAGACGCACACATAAGCCCGGGGTGCACTATACTTTTAAAGAGATATCCGATTGGGGCCAAAACTGAGGAGCATTGTTTGCCATGACGCATCATTCGGTCGCCATGCCCGCGCAGGCTACGCGCGTGACGTGGTCTGCCACCTTTTGGCATTCACTCGCCTTTGTGTTGGGTTTTACCCTCGTATTTACCTTGCTCGGGTCCGCTGTCGGTCTGATTGGGCGCAACATTACGCCCATTCTGCCGACCATCCAGCGCATCGGTGCAGTCCTGCTGGTGCTCTTCGGCCTGGTCACGATAGGTGTAGTGCAGTGGTTACTTAACGTGCTGGCACCCCGTGCTACGCACAATCCGGCCCTGGCCTTACTCATGCAGGGGCTGCATTTCATCAACTCCCTACTGTACACGGAGCGGCGAGTGCAGGATGTCCATCAGGTGAAACGCGGCCTAGGTTATGTCAGCAGTCTGTTGATGGGAGTCAGTTTCAGTGCCGGCTGGGTGCCCTGTGTCGGTCCCATCCTCGCCAGTATCCTGTTCCTGGCGAGTGACAGCACTACAGTCACTGCGGGCGCCTTGCTGCTGCTACTTTTCGGCTTGGGACTGGGTTTACCTTTTCTAATTACGGGAGCTGCCTTCAGTACCATCACGCCCTATCTGCGCCGGATCAACCGCCATCTGCGGATCATCAGCTACGTCAGTGGTGTGTTCCTATTCCTGCTGGCCTATTTCCTATGGACGGATCGGCTGACCGCCCTGACAGGATCCTTCGGGGCTCTGAACGCGCTGGCTCTGGAATGGGAAGAGAGCATAACCCAGGCCCTGGGGCTGTCTTTCGATCTGGATGCTAGCTTCCTGGCTAGTGCACCATTGGCCATCATCGCCGGTATGATTGGCTTCTTCAGTCCGTGTGTTCTGCCCTTGATCCCCGCCTATATCGGTTATCTCAGTGGTACCTCACTCGGCAGGGATGAAAAATGATCCGGGTCTGCTTGCTGGGACTTGTCCTCGCTGTGGGGACGGCCTGTCAGGTTCCCAGGGCGACCGCGTCCGGTAGTGATACTATCCAGGTAGACCGCGCCGTTAGCGCAACCGGCGCGCTGCCGGCGCAGCTGATGCCCCCTTTTCGTCTAGGGGCCGATTTCCCCACCGGTGTGGTGATGGATAGCCAGCCAACGCGGCGGTTGTATGAAGGCGAAGCAGTACCGGATTTTCAGATAGTATTTCCCGACGGTGAGACAACAACCCTGTCGGCCCTATCCGACCGGGCCGTTCTGCTGAATTTCTGGGCTACCTGGTGTGGCCCCTGTCGTCACGAGATTCCCTTGCTGCTAGACCAGCAGGCGGTCCGTGAGGACGACTGGCTCGTGCTGGCCATCAATGTCAAGGAAACGCAGTCAAAGGTGGAGGCGTTTGCCGAGACCTTCAATATGAAGATGCCCATTATCCTGGATCCACAGGGTGAAGTGGTGGATCTATTTCGCGTCCGTGGTTTTCCCACTTCCATATTTCTTGATAGGGAAGGACAGCTGGTGGCTACCTGGACTGGCGTACTTGATGAAGCGAAGCTGGTGCAGCTAGTGGAAGCCAGTCTCCCGTAGCCAATGTGTGCCGCGGCTAAGGTGACAGCATGAAGTTACAACGTGGTCTGTCACGCGTGATGTATCGTTATCCTAATGATAGGGTAGGGAGCGCCTATAGGCGTACGCGTCAGTACTACATGCTACCCATCCCTAGACCGATGGGCGGCATTACGCGATTTCCATGTGATATGCCTCTCTACTGATACCATGAAACTTTCCCAGACCACCGCTCCGCCCGCGTTTACACTACCCCCATGGATTATTCCATTGCTCCGGTTTACCGTGCACCATTGGTTGATCCTGGTTACGGTCTTGACCGGGCTGTATTGCTTACTGGCCTTGGCTGCGCCCCTGTTCATGGCCCTAGGATGGACACGGACAGCCGAAGCAATCTATCACTTGTATGCCTACACCTGTCATCAATTGCCCGTAGCGAGTTATTTCGTGCTGGGACCGGAGTCTATAATCCAGACAGGTCAGGAACTGACTGGCGCGTCAACCGTTCGCTCCTTCGTGGGTGAGGCTGCTCTAGGATATAAGACAGCTCTATGCCAAAGAAATTTGGCCCTGTATGGCTCATTGGCCCTGTTGAGCCTGGGGTACGCGGTAACGGGATGGCGCCTAGCACCGCTACCCTTTTGGGTTGGAGGCCTCCTGATCATGCCCATGGCCGTGGATGGTGTAAGCCAGACGCTGGGATTGCACACGAGTTATTGGCTGCTCCGCTCCAGCACCGGCTTCCTGTTCAGCCTGGGCTTGGTTTGGACTCTGTGGCCGCGCATCCAGCAGGCGATGGCAGAGGTGGATCAGGTTCTCAGCGGTGCTCCCGGCGATTGAGATACCGGTGTACGCTCCTAGTTGACAGTGTAAGGCTGTTTTGTTGACTTGTCCGCACCGGTTATACCTGCAATAATGGGTATATGTTGCAGGGTAGCCGTGCAGACACGACAGGTTTGCATTGTGTGGTCCCCTGACATCCTCCCCTTTTCCGCAATCAGAAGGAGTGAACTATGAGCGCAACGAGATTGTCCCGACGTTCTTTTCTGAAGTTATCGGCAGGTTTAGCGTCTACCGGTGTCCTGGCTGCCTGTGTAGCCCCGATGCCGACGGGAACGACTGCTCCCGCCGCGGCCGCGGTAGTAATTGGCTGGGCTCGACATGGGAGCGAAGGCGATATGGGTACCGAGAATGGTTTGGCCGAACTCTTCCAGGACAAGCATCCGGATATTGAAATCGATTCCATCGTGTTGCCCTGGAGTGATTACAACACCAAGATTCCCATTGACATCGCGGGCGGCACAGCCCCGGACACATTTGGCTGTCATCCGGCACTTTTGATCCAGACCTACAACGCTGAGGGCCTCGTCCTATTAGATGACAAGATTGCCGCGGCGGAGCCTGACATCAACTACGAGGATGTCCTATATCACGGCGACGCTAGTTTTGACGGCCATATTGTGGGTCTGCCTCAAAAATCCTGTACACACCAGCTCCGCTACAACAAAGATCTCTTTGCCGAGGCAGGGCTACCGGACCCTGGAGAACTGTACTGGGAGCAGGGTGCGGATGGCTGGAATTTCAATTCCTTCGTTGAAATCGGCCTGCAGATGGTCCAGGATCTTGACGGGGACGGGGAAACGGATCAGTACTTTTACGCCGGTTCGGGGGGTACCAATATTCTGGCCCTCATCCGGGCGGCCGGAGGGGAAGTCTTTGACAACATGCTCTCCGAATGCACCATGGACAACGAAGGAGCTGTCGCGGGGATCGAATTCATGAGCAGCTTGGTGCTGGAACATGGCATTCAGCCCCCACCGGAAATGATGGTGAACGAGCTGGGTATCACCTTTGAAACCGGCCGCATGGTCCTGGCAGGTGGAACAACTTGTGACAGCGTACGTGCGCTGCGGGAAGATCGCCGACTGCCCTTCGCATGGGATTTCGTCTTGTTGCCGGCGGGCCCCGCCGGCTTCCGCTGTTGGGGTGATACGGATCAGATTGTGATCGCCTCGTCCAGTCCTAATCCGGATGCAGCCTTTGCGTGGACTGCCTATCGCAGCAGTCTGGAAGCCTGGGAAGAAAGTTACGACGCGGGTATTACACTGGCTTTTTCGGACGGTCCCACGCGCTGGTCCGTTTTCGATTCCCCGGCTTACAACGAACCGCTTGGAGAACTTGACATTGAGATGATCAAGGAAGGGTACCGTAACACGATCCCGAATCCGTTCGTGCCTCGTAGCCGGGAACCGTACCGGGTGCTGTTTACTATCATTCCCACCGAAATCAACAACGTGCTGCGCGGTACCAAGACGCCGCAGGAGGCTGCGGATACTATCTGTAGCCTGATTGACAGCGAAATCCTCTCCCAGCAGTAGCTTTTCGTCGTCTTCCGCCTGATGACAGGAGTGGAGCCCCCGAAACCCGGGGCTTGCTCCTGTCCCAGGGTACTGCCCGTCGGGTCAAGGCCATGATCAAGAATAAACTCTACTGGCGTCGTACGCTGGAAGGGTATCTTTTTGTGTCCCCCTGGATTCTGGGCTTCAGCGTCTTCACGGCAGGCGCGCTGCTGGGATCCTTTAGCATCAGCCTGATGCGATGGGACATTGTCGGTGATCCCTACTTCCTGGGTATAGGCAACTACACCAGGATGCTAGGGGATCAGTTCTTCTGGAAATCCTTACGGGTCACCTTCTTCTATTTGCTCAACGTGCCCTTGAATCTGGTGTTGGGGCTGTGCATCGCGCTCCTCCTGAACCAGAAAATTCGCGGTCTGAGCTTTTTCCGCACCGTCTTTTATCTACCTAGCGTCACTGCTGGTGTCGCCGTTTCACTCCTGTGGCTCTGGATTTTCAATCCCCGGTTTGGTGTTATCAATGTATTGCTGGACATGGTGGGGATCAAGGGGCCCGGTTGGCTAGGGAGTGAAACCTGGGCCCTGCCGGCCCTCATCATCATGAGTGTCTGGGGTGTAGGGGGCAGCATGCTGATTTATCTGGCTGCCCTGCAAGGCATCCCTACCGCCCTGTACGAGGCCGCGACCATTGACGGTGCCACTCAATGGAGCAAGTTCCGTCACATCACTATTCCCATGATCAGCCCGGTCCTACTACTCAATCTCATTATGGGTATCATCGGGTCGTTCCAGGTTTTCACCCAGGCTTTCGTCATGACAAATGGCGGCCCCAATTACGCCACTCTGTTCTATGTGCTGTATCTGTATCAGCATGCCTTCCAATGGTTCAACTTGGGCTATGCCTCGGCCCTGGCTTGGGTGCTCTTCATCATCATTCTGCTCTGTACCTTTTTGATCCTGCGCATGTCCCGTGAGTGGGTCTACTATGAGGAATGAACTGTCAGGCACGTCGTCCATCCGACCATGAGTGCCAAGACTGACCATCCGGCTTTGCCCATATCTACCGCCCGCGGGCACTGGGCTCTGCAGGCTATTCTGCACAAGACGCTCGTGTATGTGTTGCTGGCCATGGGCAGTATTTTGGTCATGCTGCCTTTCTTTTGGATGATCACCACCTCGCTCAAGCAGCCCGGTACCGAATTCACTTTTCCCATCGAATGGTTGCCCAATCCCCCACGCTGGCAAAACTATGTTGAAGGATGGACCGTTCTGCCGTTCACCCGCTGGCTGTTCAATTCGCTGTTTGTCACGCTCATAGCTATCACTGGCTCCGTGCTCTCTAGCGCCGTCGTCGGGTTCGGCTTTGCGCGTATTCGCTTTCCGGGGCGGAACGCCCTGTTCCTGCTGGTACTTTCCACGATGATGTTGCCCTATCCCTCCATCCTCGTGCCGCTGTTTCTCCTTTTCAAGTCTCTGGAATGGATTGACACGTACCTTCCCCTTACCGTTCCCACCTTCTTCGGAGCCAATGCCTTTTTCATCTTCCTGTTACGCCAGTTCTTCAAGACTATTCCCCTAGACCTGGACGATGCAGCCCGCGTGGACGGAGGCAGTACGTTTACGGTGTTCTCCCGTATCTGTGTGCCCCTGATCCGGCCCGCCCTGGGTATTATTTTCGTATTCTCCTTCATGCACAACTGGAACGATTTTCTAGGGCCGCTGATTTTCCTCTCGGACAACGACAAATTAACCCTGGCGCTGGGGCTGCGGTTTTTCCAGGGACAGTACCGGATTGAATGGGCCCTACTTATGGCGGTATCGTTGTTGGTCCTGATGCCCAACCTCGTCCTTTTCTTTATTGCCCAGAAATATTATATTCAGGGCATTGTGGTGAGTGGTGTGAAGGGCTAAGAGACGCTGCTGCGAGTAGGACTGATGCACCCCATCCCCATCGTATATCGTCCTGACTTGCCGTTGCCGGTGTAGTGCCCCATTCTACCGTGTTTTGACACTGGACATGCCCCGACGTACAATCTTTGTTTTGCCGGTTTCCCCAATAACCCTTGAGGAGTCAAGAAAGCTACATGCCCAATATCCAGTCCGCGGCCAAAAGGGCTCGACAAAATCCCAAACGTCAACAGGCTAATCGTTTTTACCGAGCTCGTTCGCGCAATGCTGTCCGCAATGCCCGTAGCCTGATTGCCGCACAGGATTCGGAAGCTGCTGCAAGTGTGCGCCTAGCCACGATCGCTTTGGACAAGGCCGCCCGCAAAGGGGCAGTGCACGCCAACCACGCCGCTCGTCTCAAATCGCGGCTCGCACAACAGCTGAACGCTATACGCTGAGGTACCGGCAGTTGGTTGGACTCCAGCTGCCGGGAGACCGGTACAGGACTCCATCTACCGTGTCGTTTTGACTAGGAAACCGCTACCCGTGGTACACGCGCTGCGATCCGTGTAAGTACATCATAGGCAATGGTGCCCTCGCCACGAGCTATATCATCGCTCCAGAGCGTGGCTTGATCCGTTGCGCCCAGTAGAAGCACCTCATCCCCTTCCCGTACGGTTGTGATATCCATATCCGTCACGTCTAGGAAGGCCTGATCCATACAGGCGTTGCCCACGAAGGGCACGGTATGCCCGTGCAGTAGAGCTTGGCGTTGGGCCGTTTTACTTCGCAGCAACCCATCGGCATACCCCACAGGCACGACCGCGATGCGGCTGGGCCGTGAAGCCTGAAAAGCGTGATCGTAGCCCGCCCCCATGCCGGGCATGAGGGTGCGCAGCTGAGTGATGCGGGTGTGCCATGTCAGGACCGGGGCTATGGTATCGGGATAGGGAAAAGAGTGGAAATCGGGATGTAGACCATAGATGACGCCACCGACCCGCACCATGTCAAGATGCGTAGCCGAAAGGCGTAGGGTAGCTGCGGAATTGGCACAGTGGCATAGGGGAGGGCGCAACCCGGTACGCTCCAGTTGCCGGATCAGGGTGTGAAACCGGTCCCATTGCTGTAACGTCGGAGTGAGATCGGGGGCATGTGCGGCCTGGAAATGGGTGAACAGTCCGCCCACTCGCACGGCTGGTGACACAGAGGCAAGGTTCACCAAAAGTGGTGGTACCGCGCTAGGTGCAAAACCTAGACGATTCAGCCCCGTGTTGACTTTGACATGGATGTGCAGTGTCTCCTGATCTGATGCCGTGAAAGCGTGGAGGGCCTGCACCTGACATCCGCTGTGGATGGTCAGCGTGATGCCATGGCGGGCGGCCGTGTGCCAGCCGTAGTCCGGTGTATGGCCAAACACCAGAATAGGTTTATCCACCCCTGCTTGCCGCAAGGCAAGTGCCTCATTGAGCATCGCAACACCCAGCCACTGTACCTGTTCACTGTTCTGTAGTACGGGGGCTAAGGTGGGGATATCATGCCCATAGGCGTTGGCTTTGACAACTGCCATCAGTCGGGTAGTAGGTACCAGGTGGGCCGCAATGGTACGTAGGTTGGTGGCCAGAACCTGTAATCGGACTTCCGCCCATGTCGGGCGCAGCGGGGACTGGTTTGACATCAGACTGCTCTATGGAGTTATCATCGCCTCCAGGCAACCACGGCACATTCTGCTGCTATAGGACCTTAGTGTGCTTACCGGGTGTTAGCATGTTGTGCCTCTTGGAAGTAGGGGGCCCTCTACGTTCCAAACCGGCAGCTGACTGCTGCGCATGACCTCTAGGCTTCCCCCGGTTCCGGTCCGTAGGTGCACGCTACGGATGGCGCAGGAGCTTGGGCTGATAGCGACAGACATAGCACTCAAATTGCCCTGTGGGGCCAGCTGGAAGTATGTCGGGCAGAGCACATAATGCATTGCCCTCATTATAATGCCGGTCCGGTCTGCGGACAAGTGGATGCGCAGGCACGGCAGCGTCCTAACAGCTGCATGTGCGCAAGACCGGTCCTACTAGGACCGGATGTCTCCTATGACGTGTTATAGGAATGTCCCAGTGTAAACAAGATGACCGCGCTGATGGCGCAGCATACTGAGCCTACGTGAAAGCGATTGATGGGCTCACCCAACAGAATCTGGCCCACTAGCAGTGTGGTGGTCAGCAGGGCAATGACGGCATAGAGGGCGTAGTAAGAGGCGCCAAACCGGGTAAAGAGAAAATAGAAACATACCAGGGTCATGTAAAGACCCAGACCGCCACCTGCGGCCCAGCCACCATTGTACCTGAGCTGCGTCAGCAAATTGACACGAGGCATAAACAGCAGAGACACCAGACACAGAACCAAGCAGGTGCTCACAAGCAGGGTCACAAAGGCAAAAGGCGAGGCAGTGCTATCCGCCCGACGCTGGCTATAGGCGAAGAGGGCATTGCCCAGAGCCCCGAAGGTCGCGATAGCGATGGCCAGTCCCATGCCCCGCATGGACATGACAGCCATATTCTTGGTTCCGCTACCTAGATTTGGGTCCAGTCAAACAGGACACCTAGAGCCGCTGACCGATCCGTCGTCAGCATGGTATAGGCTTCCTGGGCCTGGGTTGGAGCGTAGGTATGGGTTACCAGGTCCCGGACATTCATCTGGCCGCGGGCCAGATAGGTAAAAAAGAGTTCCGTGATCCGCTGATTGGACCAGGGGACAAAGTCAGTGGCTTCCTGTGGCGGGTGCGAGTCATGAGCCCCCAGAATACGCAGACCGCGGACGATAACGTCCGCCGAGAGCTGCTGGCCGGAAGGTGTGCCCGTATCGCCTAGGAGTAGCAACGTACCAAACCGGCGTGGCAGAGCCAAGGCAGAGGCAAAAACCTGCGGGAATCCCGTGACGTCATAGACCACATCCGCCATTTGACCCGCGGTGATGTCAGCCACGTGGGATGCGGCTTCGTCCGCCGGCATCTGCAGCGTATGCGTGGCTTGCGAGATCGCGGAAGCGCAGGCCAGGCGTGGTTCCGCCATGTCAATGGCGATGATATGGCGGGCACCCATCAGGCGTGTGTACTGTACTACAAGCTGGCCCAGGATGCCTAGACCTACCACAACTACGTCATCGCCCATGGTATGGGCCGCGCGGCGCACACCATTCTGGACAATCTTGGCCAACGCAATCCATGCGGCTTCTTGGACGGATACGCCGGGAGGGACGGGTGTGACCAGGGATGCCGACATGACGGCGTACTGGCGATGCCCGGCGCGATAGGCTACGACCTGACCGAGTTCATAACCGGTGACCCCCGCGCCGATGCCGATCACGACGCCGCCGTTGCTGTATCCCGGATAGAAGGGGTACTGGACCCAGTGGTGCCAGTGTGTACCCGGCTCAAAATTACGCTGATAGCAGATACATTCGGTGCCCGTGCTGATGAGCGAGGCCCGGGTCTCCAGCAGCAGTTCCCCCGGCCCGGGTTCCGGTACCGGAAGACGCGTCAGGGCTAGTTCCTCTTGTCCCGTGAAGGTGATGGTTAGTGAATCCATAGTAGACATCATACACCTTTTGGAGCTGGTAGTGCATCGGCCAGAATCTGCATGGTGTGACGTACCGGAATCGTGCTCCCATCCAAGTGCAGGTAGTGCTGGATCTGGGTCAGGCAACCGATATTACCCGTTGCTACCATGTCGGCTTGGGTATCCAGCACCTGCCGGGCTTTCAGGATTCCCAGCTCCCTGGCCGTTTGTGGTTGCTCAATATTGTAGATGCCCGCGGAACCGCAGCAGAATCCCGCTGCCGTCATTTCTATGAGTTCCAAACCCTGTACCTGTTCCAACAGCATCCGTGGTTCGGATGCGATCCGCTGGGCATGCTGGAGATGGCAGGCGTCGTGGTAGGTCACCTTCCGTGCCGTAGGCAGTACCAGGGGGCATAAATCGCCCAGTTCGATCAGAAAGCGACTCACGTCCTGCGCCTGGTGTGCTACATGTGTAGCCTGCTCTGCATAGGGCGTGTCCTGAAAGAGCAGGGGATACTCGTGAATACCCGAACCACAGCCGGCGGCGTTGGTCACGATGGCATCCACCGCTGGGGGCAGGGATGTACACAGATCCTGGGCCAGGGCACGGGCCTGATCACCGCGGCCTGCGTGCATGTCCAGAGCCCCACAGCAGACCTGCCGGGTGGGTGTGAGAACCTCAACACCGTTGGCGAGCAAGACACGCACCGTGGCCCAGTTGATATCCGGATCCAGGACGCTCTGGGCACAGCCTGTAATCAACGCCACCCGGGCACGTACAGGACCCTCAGGTGTTAGCATGCGTGGCAAGGGGCGGGACCGGGGTAGGCGCGCAGGTGCTAGTTGGGTCAGGGGACGCAAGCTTGTGGGCACAGCCCACGGGAAAAGACGGGCTAGACGCGCCAGACGCAGAGCCAGGCGCAAGCGCCTAGGATAGGGCAGTGTTGACAGGGCTAGGAACCGCCGCAGGGTATGGGAGCGCGTACGGTGTGGGGATTCAGTCTGAGCCATGGCCCGGAAGGGGGTCAGGAGTTCCCCATATTCCACACCTGAGGGGCAAGCCGTTACACAGGCCATGCAGCCCAGGCATTTGTCAATATACGGCATAACCTCCGCTACGGGTAACTGCTCCTCCAGGACTTCTTTCATGAGAAAGATACGGCCACGCGGTGAATCGAGTTCCTCACCTAGCACTTGGTAGGTAGGGCATACCGGTAGGCAAAAGCCACAGTGCACACAATTGGAGATGGCCTGCGCCATCTTGGGCCCTGCTGCCGGGATTCGGGTCAGATCGATGCTGTGTTTCATGGGACTGCGTTCCCGGTAAAAGGCAGGGGACTGGAAAACCGGTCCTGCGGATCCAGAACCTGCTTGACACGAGCTAGGAAAGAGGTGGCCCTGTATGTACCGTACAGGGCCGGTGCGGTGGGGGCGCGCAAAGCCAGCCCCCCCAGACCCTGTTCCTGCAGAATGGCATCCACGGGTTCCATAGAGTCACCCTGGAGCCAAAGCAGATTGCCGCCCATGCCGTACCGGCGCTGTAGCTGTGTGGACTGTAGACGCTGTTCCAAGGTGGCGATGTGAGAGGGTGTGATGGGGACGCGCCAAATGCATGGAGCCGGCGCCAGAGCCCAGGCATCAAAACCGTCCCATAAAGCCTGGTCTGCCATCACGGTTTCCGTGTCCACCGCTAGATAGTCTTCCAGCCGGGTCAGGCGGGCGGGCAAAACTTCCGGGGTGCCGCCTAGCCGGGCGTACAAATGATACGCGTTGCCTTGGGGTTGCAGACACAGGCCCGTCATGTCAAAGGGGCCCCGTGCCGCCTGGTCCAAAAGCTGAATGGCCTGGTGCAGGCTAGTCGTCTCACAGATCAGAGTGCCATAGCTGGGTATCCGGGGAAAAACCTTGAAGGAGACTTCAACTATCAAGGCTAGGCCACCGAGACTGCCCACCAGCAGTTTGGGGATATCAAAGCCGGCGGCATTTTTCACGACCCGGGCACCACTGTAGAGTAGCTGGCCCTCACCGTCCAGAAAGCGGACCCCTAGTATGAAGTCTCTGATACCCCCATAGCGCCAGCGTCCCTCACCGCTCAGACCGCAGGCTAAGGTACCCCCTAGAGTGGCACCCTGGTGAGCGGGAGGACAGAAAGGCAGATACTGGCCTTCCGCGGCCAATAGGGCCTGTATTTCGGCAATGGTTGTTCCGGCGTAAGCCGTAAAGGTGAATTCCATCGGATCATATTCAAGGATACCGCTCAAATCCGTTGTGACCAGACGGGGGCATGTGTCCGCCGGACCTGCCGTTTTGCTACCGCCACCTTGAATTTGGATCCGGGACGAATGCACAATCTGTTCACGCAACGTATGGATGCAGTCCCGGGCATGGGCCGTATAGGTGTCCGGCAGCGCCGGGTCGGCCGTGCCCTGTAGTGTTGCAGGTATGTCGTCGTAGCGCAGCATTTTGCCCTGATTGGCCACACCCGTGGGATCCAGAGCCCGGCGCAAGTCGTAGAGTAACTTCAGATCCCGGCCCTGGTACTGGGCCGGCAAATAGTCGCGTTTTTCCATCCCCACACCATGTTCGCCGGTGATTGATCCCCCCATGTCAATGCACATGTGCAGGATTTCACCCGCCAGTTCTTCTGCTCTGTGCAGGGCGCCTTCCTCACGGCCGTCAAACAGGATGAGCGGATGCAGATTACCGTCACCGGCGTGAAACACATTGGCAACACGAATACCGTACTGTTCGCCCAAGGCTACGATTTGCTGTAGGGCTTCCCCCAGCCGTGACCGGGGTACCACGCCATCTTGGACGATGTAATCGGGACTCAGGCGGCCCACCGCCGAAAAGGCACTCTTACGCCCTTTCCAAATCAAAGTGCGTTCCGCCTCCGTACGGGCTTCCCGGATTTCGTACGCGCCCGAATCCTGCAGCAGCTGTGCCAATAGGGTGAAGTCCCACTCTACCTGCTCGGTTTCTCCTTCCAGTTCTACGATGAGAATCGCTGCGGCATTGGGTGGATAGCCCGCATTCACACTCACTTCGGCGGCCTCAATGGAGAGACTGTCCATGATTTCAATGGCTCCGGGCAGAAGGCCACTGGCTACGATGTGGGATACGGCATCGCCGGCCTCTTTCTGCGATTTGTACGCGGCCAGTACGGTTTTGTATACGGGAACTAAGGGAAGTAGGCGGAGTGTCATTTCCAGTGCCACGCCGAAACGCCCTTCCGAACCTACGAAGAGGCCATGCAGATCAGGCCCGATGCCTTCCAAGCTGGGACGACCGACGGTTTCCACCTCACCGGTGGGTAGGACGACTTTCATCTCCAGTACGTGATTGCTGGTCATCCCGTACTTGAGACAGTGGGCCCCGCCCGAGTTGAAGGCTACATTACCCCCGATGGTACATATAGGCTGGCTTGAAGGATCCGGTGCGTAGTACAGGCCATAGGACCGGACGGCTTCCGAGACGTGCAGATTGATAACACCGGGTTCCACACGGCAAATCCGATCCTCCGGCCTGATCTCCAGGATGCTGTTCATGCGGTTCAAAGCCAGGACTATGCCCTGGGCGATGGGCATGGAGCCACCGGACAGGCTTGTCCCGGAGCCACGCGCTACAAACGGCGTCTCCGTACGGTGGCACCAACGCACGAGGTCAACTAGTTCCTGCTGCGTTTCCACCAACACAACGGCTAGGGGACGGGCTCGGAAGGCCGTGAGACCGTCCGATTCGAATGGTGTGCGCTCAGTCGCGGAATGCAGAACTCGGTCCGGAGGCACGAGCCTTTGCAAATCGGCCAGTATATGGGGGGATGCAGAGGGCGTAGCAGTGTGCCTAGATGCCGACACGGTATTTACGATCTCCCTCCCGACAGCGGCACAACATGGGGCGTGGGCACTACATCAAGTACTTGGCACGCCGTTTCGTACCGGCCAAAGCTGGGCATGAGATACACACCCTGGACATACGGAGCATCCATCAGCTGTAGAAGCAGTTCCTGCGCCATCTGTACACCCACGTGCCGCCCCCGCTTGCCGGCGCGCTGCATGTGTAGCAAGGCCTCGTCCGTCAGCGTGATGCCGGGTACTTCATTATGGAGAAAACTGGCGTGCCGAAAACTCTGCAGAGGCAGGATGCCGATCAGCACAGGAACGGGCAGCGGACCGTGCAAGCGTTCATAGAGGTCAACGAAGGTTGACCATACCTCCGGGTTGTAGATGGGTTGTGTCATGATGAAATGGGCGCCCTGTTCCAGCTTGCGGAACAGACGGTTGGCTTCCTCTTGCTGATCCTGGCGCGTAGGATCACAGGCAACGCTGATGCTGAAGTTGCTCTGCGGAGCCATAGTTTTGCCCTGCAGGTCCAGGCCTTGGTTGAACTGATTCAGAATCCGCACGAGACCAATACTGTCCACGTCATAGACCGGTGTACTGGCTTGACTATCGCCTAAGCTGGGTGGATCTCCGGTCAGGGCTAGAATGTTCTTCACGCCTAGCGCATGGGCACCCAACAGATCCGCCTGCAGTCCCATTAGGGAACGGTCACGGGTGGTAAAGTGCAGGATCGTGTCAATGCCAACCTGCTGCTGGATTAGGGCTGACATCACCATCGCACTCATACGCACGCGGGCCATGGGGCTATCAGCCACGTTGATCGCGTCTGCACCCCGTTCCATGGCTAGTTGGGCACCGGCAATCTGTTTGGCGGGATTCATGCCGCGTGGGGGATCCACCTCTACACTAATCACGAATTGGCCGGCACGGAGTTTTTGCAGCAGGGGCGAATCCGTTCGTATCTCGTGCTCCTGCTCAAGGTAGGGAACCGGGAAACGGTGGCCCAATAGTTCGTCCTTTTCCGGATCTGGTACACTACCTGACCTGCCTGCAGCCTGGTCAAGGTGCGTATCTAAGGCCTGCCGCATGGCTTGGATGTGGGCCGGTGTCGTACCGCAGCAGCCGCCGAGGATGACCGCCCCGGCAACCAGGAAATCAGGGACTAAGGAGGCGCAATACTCGGGGCCTGACGCATAGATGAAGCGACCGTCAACCCGGGCGGGCAGCCCGGCATTGGGCATGGCGGACAGGAACAAGGTAGGGTAGGTTTGATGATACTCGCTAAGGGTTTTGAGAACATGTAGGGGTCCGACAGAGCAGTTGACACCGACCAGGTCAATGTTGAGGGCGGCGAGAAACCGGATCGCGTCCGCTGCATTCACCCCGAACTGGCTCTGGCCATCCGCACCAAAGGTCATGCTGCCTAGGATAGGCAGATCCGTCAGCTGCCGTACGGCCCGGATAGCATGTGCCAGTTCCTGCAGGTCTGACATGGTTTCAAGGCAGAAGAAGTCAACGCCACCTTCTAAGAGGGCCGCCGCCTGGCGGGCAAAAACATCTACCGCTCGGTCCGATGATACTGGACCGTAGGGAGCCAAGTACTCACCTAAAGGCCCGATACAACCACCTATGAACAGACTTTGTCCCGTGGTTTCCCGTACATCGCGCGCAATACGTACCGCCGCCCGGTTGATTTCTTCTACTTTGTGGGCTAGGCCGTACATGCCCAGACGATGTTCATGGGCTCCGAAGGTGTGCGTAAGTAGGATATCTGCGCCTGCTGTGGCGTACGCCAGCTGAATGTCCCGGATCCGGTTGGGTTGGGACAGACATAGTTCTTCCAGACACTGTTCCAAGCCTGCGCCCTGTGACAGCAGCAGGGCGCCCATGCCTCCGTCAGCGAGTAGCGGCTTCTGTTTGAGGGTGGCCAGTAGCGGGTGCATGGCGCGGTCACGGTCACGTAGCGGACTGATACTGCATTATAACAAGAGAACAGCCTCCGGTATGCCCAGGCAGTCAGAGCCTGCGCAAGAAGTCTGCACACAGCAACTGCGCGGGCTCACAGCCCGCATCGGGTTGCGCACTCTCTTTTCCGCTCCATGATGTATGGATGGTACAAGAGACAAGTCCTCTCCCTAGGCTGCTTGCAGTGTCCGGCGTGAACTGGCGCCGTGGTACCGTTGTGGGGTGCAGGCACATAAAGCCGGGGCGCGGGCACCAGGAACCAATCCGTTGTGCCACCAGTCACTCAGACCGCGATCTTGCCCCGCATGCGGGCATAGGTAGCGTAATCAATGGTTACCCTTCTATTGACATAATCAAGAGTAAAGGGTGCGCGCTGCTGCCAGGCGGTCAGATCATGGGACACGGTGAAATCCAGAGCGTCCGCCCCGCTACCGCTGCCGTAACTGATCATGAGAATACGTTCGCCGCAATGCGCTTGGTCCAGAATGGCACTGAGACCTAGCAAGGCGGAACCGGCGTAGGTGTTGCCAATTTCGCCCACGAGCAGGCCCAGTTTCCACTGGTCCGGGACAAAGCCCATTTCCTGCATTACACGGATAGCGAATTTCAAGTTGGGCTGATGGACAACTACATGCTGGTAATCACTTGGTGCTGTCCGGGCCTGTTGCAGAAGGTGCTGACCTGCCGCGTGGACGTGCTGGAAATAACCGGGTTCACCGGTGAACCGGCCTGCATGCTGGGGATAGGATGCCGTGGCGCGGCGCCAGAAATCGGGTGTGTCGGATACCCAACTCACCGCGTGGTTGATCCTGACTAGGGCCTGATCCGCAGGGCCCAAGATGAAGGCGGCACCACCGGCGGCCGCAGTGTATTCCAGGGCATCACCGGGCCGACTCTGGGCGGTATCCATGCCCGCGATCAGGGCATATTCACCCAAACCGCTGCCCACAAAGCCCAAGCCGGCCTGTAGAGCCTCGGTGCCGGCTTTGCAGGCAAACTCCAGATCGGCTGCCCGGGTTAGCGGTACAGCGCCAATGGCCTCGGCCACGATGGTGCCGGTTGGCTTGACCGCGTAGGGGTGACTTTCACTACCGATCCACACGGCACCAATGCTCTGGGGATCGATCTGCGCTCGTTGCAGGGCGCTGCGGGCAGCTTCTATACACATGGTGGCGGTGTCCTCATCCGGGCCGGGTACGGCTTTTTCCCGGATAGGGGGGGGCTGGGCATCCTGAGTCCACACACGACTCACTTCCTGGGCCGGCAGGCGGTAACGGGGTACATAGGCCCCATAGCCGACGATGCCCACCGGCCGACCGGTCGCCGGGGCGGAAGTGGCAATCTCAGCCTGATTCTTGGGATGCATCGCCAGCCCTCATTTGTTTCCAGATCGATAAAGCTGCATGTGTGGTGATTGTATTGGCTGCTACCATATGGCGCGTAACCTGGACTACCGCGTCTGGGGGAACACCGGCAGCTAGGGCAACCTGCCGTGCATGCATGCGCATGTGCCCCCCCTGTATGCCTTCACCCGTCAGAGCGTAGAGCGCCGCGAAATTTTGGGCCAGACCTACGGCACACGCGAGACAGGCGAGGCGGCGGGCCCGAGGGAATCCCAATAGTTTGTGTACCGTGCGGGCAGTAGGGTGGGCCTGCACGGTGCTCCCTGCCGTACCCAGAGCTAAGGGCAGGGTCAGGGTGCCATACAGAGCGGGACGCGGCTCCCGTTCCCAGTTGTGGGTAGACCATGACTCCGGCAGAGGTTGGTCAGGTGCGATTAGGGTCCAGTGGGTCAGGCCGGTATAGCACCCGGACCGACTGGCCCAGGCATGGGCGCCGGCAGCGACTGCACGCCAGTCATTGCCGGTGGCCAGGGCTAAGGCTTCAACACCGTTCAGAATGCCCTTGTTGTGTGTGGTAGCCCGATAGGGATCGACCCGGGCCAGGGCATCGGCATATACGATCGCCTGCATGTGTTGCTGGGCTGCCGTCAGCTGTGGCGCCAGCACGTACCAAGGGTATAGGACATGGGCCGTGGCCAGGCGTTGGTCGGCCAGGTTACTCATGATGCTCATAACGCCTGGTGTACCCAAGAGGATCGCTACCGCTGGAGCGAGGTGTTCCAGCGCTGTATTGACTACATTGGCGCCCATGGCATCGGCGACATCATAAATGAGATGAAGCACAAGCATCGGCCCCACATCCGTGTGAGGTAAATGGCGGATCTCCAGATCCACGGGACCGCCCCCCGCCGCAGCGATCGAGCGGCTCACGGGAATCTGTTGCAGCAAATGTGTCCGGGCGTCTGTTAGTATCTGTTGGGCCTCGCGCGGCTGTGGCAGGTCCACGAACTGTATCTGTCCGATCATGATATTGCCGGTGGCCTCGGTGTAAAAGCCGCCTCCGGCCCGGGCCATTTGGGCCGCCTTGCTGGCCGCAGCCACCACGGAGGGCTCTTCGATCGCCATGGGAATCAGGCATTCCCGGTTATCGATCCGGAAATTAGTGGCGAGTGACAGGGGCAGACTGAACAAGCCCACAACGTTTTCGGTCAGCTGGTTGCCCTGCTCCAGGGACAGGCCTGCCTCCAGCATGTCTAGATCGGCGGTTGTGACATGCCACTCTGCTTGTAGGATGCGGCGGCGCGCTGCCACCGTTAGTGTATGAAAGCCGGGCATCCGGGCGGACGGTGCAGGAGACGACATCGTCGGGATTAGCGGGTCACTGAAAGCGGGTCAGCAGAGGCGCTAGGAGCGGATCCACCGCTTGGGGGGTGAAACTGAAGTAGATTAGTAGACAAAGCAAAGAAGCTGCCTGCAGACGCTGGAGTGTGAGTTCCAGGGTATGGGTCGTTTCCGTAAGGGGGCGGAGTAGTACACGCAACACGCGGATCAGGCCGATGGCCGTCATGGCGGTGCTTAAGGTTAGTACTAGGGCGATCTGCCAGTCAACGGTGGCAATGAACTGCCAGGTAATCCAGAAATGGCCGAAACCGCTGCTGAGAGGAAAGCCCACAAGACTCAGGGCCCCAAACAGGAAAAGGGTCATGTTCCAAGGTAGGCTGTGCCCCAGGCCCACCCAGCCCGTGGCGGTGCGTAGTTGGTTGGTGTCCAGCTGGAGCAGACCTACCAAGCAAGCCATGAGGCTGATGGTACGCAGCAAAAATAGACCCAACAAAGTAGTCCAGTTGCTGGCTAAGGGTAGAGTGAAAACGAGCAGAATCATGCCCCAGTTCAGCATGGCGGCATAAAACCAGATGCGACGCGGATCCTGTGAACCCACGGCTGCGATCCCGCTCCAGACCACGGTGATGACAGCCGCCCATCCCAGCCAGGCGTACAGAGGTTCAAACTCACGCAGCGGTGGATGTGCACTCAGGGCACCATGTAGCACGACAATGACCATAAACTGGTAGAGCAAGTCAGCTACCACACGCGGCAGAATGGGCCTGCCATAGTTGTCGTCCTGCTGCAGCTGGTATAGGGGAAAGGGTAAGCAAAGCAAAAATAAACCTATGGTCAATAGGACATTGACCCGGGTGACGAGCTCGGGACTTTGTGGATCGAAAGGGATTTGATGAAAAACGATCCAGTTGGCCATGACAAAGAAGGGAAGGGCCAGTAGTGGCGCTAGCACCATTTTGCGTACTATCGGTAGCTGCTGCCCCGGACCACTAGGCAGCCAGGATGTCAAGGGTAGCAGGAGTATGGGATAGAGAAAAGGTAGGGCTAAGGGACTAGCCGTGATCATAAGCGTGCCGGTATAGCCGGCCACCAGCAGAAACAGGCCCGGGAGAAAATCCGCGGGCCCTCGATTCACCAGGGTTAGGGCACAGGTGACGGCCAGTAGAGCGTGCAGAAAGATCAGTTCCGGAATGATAGCTTCCTGCAGCTGCAGGGTCAGATTCACGCTGGGAATTTCCCACGTGCCGGCCAGGACACCGCGGGTACCGGCTCCCGTATTGCCTAGGTTGGCCAGAATGAGCATGATGAGACTGGTCACGCCCATACCGGTCAGCAGGGCGTAGAGAGGATTACGGCGCAGGACCAAGACCACAATACCGGTACCCAGGTGCGTTGCTAGGAGCAGCGTGGGAGCCGTTAACCAGATAGCCGTCATGGTGCCTGCGTCTCTTCCTGGACGGACAGCCAGAGGGGAAAACGCAGGGTCTGTTGTCCCAGACCCAGGATCGTGACCAGCTCCGCCAAGTTCAGCAGAAAGGGCAGTGCCGGGATGCCTTCATAGAGAATGGTGATCAAAGCGTTCACCACAAGCATGATCAGGAGCACGCCGTAGCCGAAATGGAGTGGAAACTCTACGAGGCTCAGAAACAGGCCGCCTGTCAAGAGCAGTCGGAACATCATGCGAAGTATGGTCAGTTCCTGCAACGGTGCGGGCAGGAAAAGCAGGATATTCGGATTGCGTAGCAACTCAGGTACGAGCACAATGGCCAGTACACCGGTGATGCGTAACGCTAGGGTGGGTTTGAAGCGTGAGGCCAAGAACAGACTGCCCATACTACAGACAATCCCGCCTAGGATGGGCACTAGGGCAATACCCGTCAGATCGGCCCATTGCCCTACCTGTACCGTCGGTAAGGCGGCCACGAAGCTCACTGCGAGCAGGATCAGACCGGGCACGATCACCCGTAGGTCCCAGACGAGGATCACAAGACAGAGGAGTAGGGTGAGCCATAGGGCGGCTCCGGTGCTCATACGCTACACCTACCGCAGGACGGTCCAAAGTAGTAGGAGCATAACCAGAGCCCACCCCGTGAAGCCGGATCCTTCTAGGACAGCGACCATATTGGTCCAGACGAGGGATAGCCGTGATACCCCAATCTGAACACCGCTGGATACCCACTCGAGACTCAAAGTACGAGCAATAGTTTGACGGAGAGGTGTCAGCAACTCTGATGCCGCGGGAACCGGCATCCGGAGAGCTAGGGAGACACCGACTAGAATGATGCCCCCATACATCAACCCCCTGAGTCCTAGGAAAGAACGGAGGCTCGCGCTGAACGAAGGCACCGGTCCGTCCTGAAAACCGGCCAGAACCGTAGTCAGACTAGGCCATAGCCCGATGATCAGAATCAGACCGGCTAGGGCTAGCGCAGTACCCGATAACCAAGGCCGGAACCCGGCCAGGTGCGACAGATCCGATCCGGTTTGGATCCGGAAAGCGCCCACACTGAAAAAGACCAGCCCGGTAAGGAGAGGAAAGGAGATAAGCCAGGGGGACGGAAGTGGAAACCAAGCGGCTAAGGCTATAAAGCCGGGCGTCAAAGGCCAACCGAGCAAACTGGCCGCGCCCAGTATACGCATGGCCCGCCCCAGACCATGCAGGGGCAGACGCTGGGCTACGATCCACAAAGTGCTGCCCAGCACAAAGGAGGTTAAGGGTAGGAGTAGGGAACGCACACCTGGTTCAGGTGCTAGAGAACCTGCCAGCGCAGTCAGGCTCACACCGGTTGCCAGCACGAAGGTATCGCTTAGGGACTTGTGGTGTCCATGCAAAAACGTCAGGGCGCCTAGACAGAAGGTCAAGGCCATGATCGGTAAGATGTACGACAGCATCTGCGGATGCCGTTCCGCTAAATCCAGTGCTTGACCCAGCAGCCAGAGTCCGGTGATAGCCGGCAGAATGTGGCTGAATATCCGTTCGGCTATGCTGAGGTTCAGCATATTGCTGGGAACCAACCAGAAATGCAGTGGGTAGGCCCCGGACCGCATGGCCGCCGCGACAAATAGGGCGTATATGGATTCAGGGGCTAGACTGGTGCCTACCAACATGTAGCTCGGTCCGTTGATCCCGGCGGGAAATAGGCCGATTAGTAGCACCAGGGAACCCAAAATACCCAGCCCTAGAGAACGGTGATAGACCAAGGTGTAGTCCTGCTGGATCGCTTCATGCTGATTCATGGTCAGTGTATGGCGGATGACCATGATCACGTCCAGCACTATCCACATGTACACCAGAGACAGCATGTTGGCACTGGCTACCAGAAGCCAGACCACGGCGACGGTGGCCAGGTTTAGGGAAAGGAAACGACTGTGGTAGAACCGCTGGGGCTGTGAGGGCAAGTTAGGGGTCGGACCGGACATGCGCCCGGACATCAGCAAGCCCACTAGCCCTAGCAGGCCTACTAGGAGTGAAACGTACCAATTCCAGCCTACGTTGATCCAAATCAACTGGAAACGGGCTTGCGGCTGCGGAGTCCAGTTCCAGGCAAAAATAGATACTCCTGGCAGCAACGCGATCCGTAGTAGCAGGCCGCAAGCTCCCAGCATGAAGCCAAGCGCGATCCACCGCAAATAGGACGGGCGCGTGCGCGTGGGGTGAGCAAAGGATAGGACCACCAGCCCCAGCAACAGGCACAGAGGAGGCAGCAGCGGGGATGTCAGCAGGCGATTAAGGACTTCCAACGTGGCTCAGCTTCCGAGCAGGGGTAAAAGTAGTAGGGGAACAGCATGGTGTCCGACCTTTTCGGCATCCTCAGCCCAGCTCGGTCGGCTTATGGGCATTGCCCTGGAATACGAAGGCGGACAAGGGCATACGCTCACGGCGTGTCACTTCACGTGTGCGCAGTTCATCGGTCAGTACCGTCGGCTCGTCCCGGTATCCTACCGCTAGTGCCACCACGGGCTCCCATGCCGCAGGGATGTCCAGGACACTGCGGGCGGCGTCAGCATTGAAACCACCCATCTGATGAATGTGCAAACCCATGGCAGTAGCCTGGGTTGCCAGATTCGCGACCGCCTGCCCTGTGTCGTACACCGCTTTAGCATTGAGGCGACCGCGCTGGGACATAGTGTTGGCCGCCACGATCGCCAGTAGACTAGCGTTTCGGGCCCACATCTGGTTCATTTCCATCAGCGTCCCCAGGATGCCGTCAAATCCATCCGGGTCGTCATGGCGCTCCGCGAAAATGAAACGCCAGGGTTGTTCATTGAAGGAAGAAGCAGTCCAACGCGCTGCTTCAAAGAGACTTCCTATCTGTTCCTGGGTCAAGGGTGCGACACGGAAGGCCCGTGGACTCCAGCGCTGCGCCAGGGGCGCGGCAATGGGATATGCGGTTTGGGCTATTTTTAGTTCATCAAGATCTTGGGTCATGGAAATATCCTGTCTGGGAATAAGCTTGGACTTTTGTCTGTAGGCATTTTATCCGGTTTGGACAGTGGTGGGACAGATTCAAGAACAGTGACGGCAGACTACCATAGTGGACCCGGTACGGTAGCTCTGTGCCGTGGTGTCAAGGCGTGCACACCACCAGCAGCTCCGCGCCCAGACGTGTATTAAGGCTGTAGTGTCCTAAGGCGGCGGGAAGTAGGATGCAATCCATAGGACGTAGCTGTTGTACGTCATTGCCGGCTACTATACGGCA
Source organism: Caldilineaceae bacterium (assembly GCA_965116185.1). Taxonomy (GTDB): domain Bacteria; phylum Chloroflexota; class Anaerolineae; order Caldilineales; family Caldilineaceae; genus Bin34. The sequence goes on along the minus strand of OZ220492.1, from coordinate 2,512,856 downwards.
GTGGCCGGCAACCAGTATAAAGACCTCAAAGGATGCCGGGGATGTTGAACCCTGTATTACGGCACCGGCGGCCAACCGTACCCGGATCGTCTGAAACTGAGGACAGGTAACCAGTAGCTCGCTCGGTTGGCCCTGCCACGTAACGGCTTGGATAGGGTGAGGGCCACGCACAGACGATGCCATGTCCAGATGGGTCATGGCTTCGTCCCAATGTAGATCCCGCGGTTGCTCTGTATCCTGGGGGCGATCCCAGTCATACAGACGGTATGTGGTGTCACTGGTTTCCTGGATTTCAATGAGGGAGACGCCGGGACCTAGGGCATGCACAACGCCTGATGGCACGAAGTAGGCCTGGTCCGGTGTGGCCGTTTCGTGATGGAGCAGATCCACTAGGTGGGCTGAGGGGCCGGCTGCCAGCAACTGCTCACGGGTGCAACCTTCCCGCAGACCTAAGATCAGCTGCGCATTGGCCGTTACCTCCGTCATGACCCACATTTCCGTTTTACCAAATGTCTCGTGGGGCGATCCCACCGGTCCGGTAGCCGGATGGACCTGGACGGAGAGCCAGTCATCTACGTCCAAGAGTTTGAAGAGCAAGGGAAAGCACCGGTGTTCCAGCACGGGTGCATGTCGCGTACCTAGTAGATCAAGACCAAACCGATCAATCAAATCAGGTAGGGTTTGACCGGCTAAAGGGCCGGTGGCTACGGCGGTCAGACCCTGTGGATGGCCGGAAAGCAGCCACACTTCCGCCAGGCGTGTGTCCGTAGGCAGTTCCGGAAAGTGTTTGGCCAACCGGTGACCGCCCCACACACGGTCCTGGAAACGCGGGGTGAAACGCAGGGGCTGCGTGAGGGGCGACTGGTCCGTGATCGCCATCGGCTCGTCTGCAGCCAGGGATGTAGTGCGTGCCCTGGTGCCGATCGCCCGGACCGCCTGGATCATTCGCGTGCGTACTGTGTTTGTCGGAGGTGCTCTGTCCTCCTCCGTGGTCAGAAAAGTCAGGGGCTGATCCAATACCCGATACCAAGTGTAGGTGGCCAGTAGTTTAAGGCTAGCGGCTACCGGTGCGGCCAGGATCGCTCCGAGAAGACCGGCGAGGGAGGAGCCCATAAGGACGCTCAGGAATACCACTAGGGGATGGAGGCGCAGCTGATTCCCGATCACGCGGGGTACAAGAACGTTGCCTTCTACTACTTGCAATGCGATCATGACGACTGCCACTAGCACGACATACTGGGGCAGGGACAGGCCGAAAGCGGTGGTACCCTGAAAAATGGCCACACCGATCGCGAGACCTGAACTAAGGATGGGGCCGATGACGGGCAGAAATTCCATGGCCCCGGCGACCAGGCCCAAGCCTACGGCATTCCGGACTCCTAGGAAACCAAGAAAGAGGCTGACGACTATGAACATCAAGAGCGCCAAGGTGACCTGTCCGCGCAGATAGCCTTCCCAGATCTGTGTGAAGCGTTTCCACAGGACCTGTAAGTCATCCTGAATGCTGCGCACAGGACCGATTCGCGCAATGTAGCCCTCAACTTTCGGAATGTCAATGATGACGTAGAGCGAGAGGATCACGATCAGAAAAAGGGTTCCCAGCACATTGAAGGTGCCACGTGCCAGATTGGTGGCGAAGGAACTACTCTGGCGCAACAGGGGATTCACGAGGGTCAGAGCCTGTTCCGTAATAGCAGCCAGATCCCACTCCATGACCATGTCCCCGGTCAGGGGCAGCACCAAGCGTTCCCATGATTCGCTCAGGACGGTTAGACCTGTCCGTGTAGTGAAGGCGTTGACCAGATCCGAGGCCTTCAACATGAACTGCTGCACGAACTGCTGTAGTTGGGTGGACATGGTTGGTAGCAAATCCACTAGGAGGCCCATCTGGTGCAGTGCGGTACTACCCAGCCAAAGGGACCCGTACAGGCCTAGGACCAGCAATGACAGGTACACGAGGACCGCGGCGCCCGCGCGGTTGAGAAAGGGCAGTTGCGCGAGGCGGGTAATGGCCGGGTGCAGCAGATAAGCCAGCAGGACGGCTATAATCACGGGCTGTAACAGGTGGCTAAAGCGCCAGATGCCCAGGACGACCAGAAACAAAAAGAGCAGAGAAGCCAGCAGCTTCGTGTTAGCGCTCCAGGCACCGCTCGGAGGTGGTGGCGCAGTGGCCGGGGACAAACTCATGACACAACTACGCACTGGTGATAGTGAGCCGGGTTTGGGAGGCCAGGATCTTTTTGAGGCCGTGTTGCGTGTCGTGGAAAACAATAGCTACCACTTCTTCCCCTTTGTCCTCATGGGAATTAATAACCGTACCGGGACCGAATTGGGGATGAACCACTTTCATGGCAGGCCGGAACCGGAGAGCCGTACGGGTTGGTACGGGGTTGGCTGACGTAGACCATTGATACTGAGATTGTGGCCTGCGTGACCGTATCGGCACGCTCGGTGTGGTGCGGGAGCGGGTAGGGGCCGACCAAGTAGAAGAAGCATAGTAGTCCTGTATGAGGGCTTGAGCCGGGATGTCGTTGAGAAAACGACTGGGTTCACAGGATTGTTCTCCGGCGTAAGAGGAACGACTGTCAGAGTGCGAGAGAAATAGCAGGTCCTGGGCCCGTGTGATCCCCACGTATAGCAGACGCCTTTCTTCCTCTAGTTCTTTGCTACGCCCACTGTCGATACTGCGCGCATGGGGCAGCATGCCTTCCACTAGCCCTGTAATGTACACTACCGGAAATTCTAAGCCCTTGGAGTTGTGGAGAGTCATAAGGCTCACCTTGGGTTCATCGGCTTCCATTTCATCCTGGGCTGATACGAGACTGGCGTGCACAAGAAACAGTTCAACGGGATTGAGTGCCAGTTCCTCTTCGGCCAGCTGACTAGGTAGGTGGGTCGCTGATGCTATCAGTTCGTGTAGGTTTTCAATCCGGTCTACGGGATCCGTCTCCTGCAGCCCTTGCAGATAGGCAGTATAGCCCGACGTTTCACATACATGGTGCAGGAACGTGCCGGCATCTTCACAAGTGTCCAGCTCCGCACGCCAGTGGAGCCAGTGCTCATGGAAATGCTGCAGAGCGGTTATCGTCCGCGGGGCGAAAGGTATTGGAAAGGCCGTCAAACGGGCCGGGTCCAGGGCCGGTACGTGCTCGGGGCCCTGGCAGATCACATCCATCGTCGCGGCTATATCCAGCTGCCATTGTTGACTACAGGCCAGAAGCCGCTGGACCGTTTTGACGCCGATGCCCCGGGTCGGCCGGTTGATGATGCGGAGCAAGGCCTCCCGATCCCGAGGATTGACAATGATACGGAGATAGGCGAGGGCGTCCTTGATCTCAGCCCGGCTGTAGAATTCCAGGGCCCCAATCACCCGGTAGGGCAGGTTAAGATGACGTAAGGCTTCTTCCAGAGGTCGGCTCTGGGCGTTGGTGCGATACATAAGACAGATATCGTCAAGACTGAAATCGCTCTCTTGGATCAGGGACTGGATACTTTGGCCGATCCAGTCCGCTTCCAGTCGGGATGACGGGGTTTGGCACAACAGTACTTTTTGACCGGCCGGTCGACTGGTGAACAGAGTCTTGGGTGCACGTCCCATATTATGCGTAATGAGTCCGTTGGCGACATCCAGGATCTGAGGCGTACTGCGGTAGTTTTGTTCTAGTAGCAGGGTCTGGGCGTTGGGAAAATCACGGCGAAAACGGTGCAGGTTCTCATAGTTAGCCCCCCGAAAAGCATAGATCGACTGATCCTCATCGCCCACGACATAGAGATGTTGATGGGAATCCGGGTAGCGGGTCAGCAGCTTCAAGCAATCGTACTGCACACCATTGGTGTCCTGGAACTCGTCCACTAGAACATGCTGCCACCGCTGCCGATACCTGGCCAGTACCTGGGGATTGCCCTGCAGAAGGAGGTGAGCCTGCATCAGTAAGTCATCAAAATCCAGGACATTACTTTCCCGCAGACGCTGTTGGTATTCCGCATAATAGCTCTGTAGCCGCTCTTCCAGGAAGCCTTCTACCTGCGTGGCGTGGACCTCGGGGGTGATGCTCCGATTCTTCAGGGCACTGATTCGACTCCGCAGTTCATGGACCTTCATGTCGGAGGCCGCTCGGGCCTTAAGCAGTTCGTTGAGTAGCCGGTCCTGATCCTGTCGGTCCAGAATCGTCCAGTGGCGCTCGTAGGGCGTGTGTTCCACTTCCATGCGGAGCATGCGTGCGCATATGGCATGAAACGTGCCGACAGCCAGGCGCACACGAGTGGCTGGATGGATATGCCCGGAAGCGAACAGGATTGCCACGCGTTCCTTCATCTCGGCTGCGGCTTTGTTGGTGAATGTGACGGCCAGGATGTTGTAGGGTGATAGCTCCAGCTCGTGTACCAGATACGCTAGTCGATGGGTCAGGACACGCGTCTTACCCGAACCGGGTCCGGCCAGGATGAGAGCAGGGCCCAGTGGTAACTGCACCGCCTCACGCTGCTGGGGATTGAGTGAGGCTAACCAATCGGTCATCGGTGTAGAGGTTCCTCCAAGCTTTGTACCAAGCGGCGATAGCTATCGTACCGGGTGGGATGCAGTGCACCCTGTGCCATAGCGGCCCGGACTGCGCAGCCCGGTTCGTGAATATGCAGGCAACCGGTGAACTGGCACTGGTGGTGAAACTGCGCGATATCCACGAAATAGTGAGGCACTTCATTGGCTGCGAATCCGAATAGGCGAAATTCACGAATACCGGGCGTGTCGGCGATGTAGGTATCAGCCATACCGGGTAGAGGCAGCAGATAAGTAGACCGGGTCGTATGGGCGCCCTTGCCCTGTACCGTTCGCACTGCACCCGTTTTCAGGTTTAACTTGGGATCCAGACGGTTGAGTAGCGTACTTTTGCCGACCCCACTTGGCCCTGTCAGGACCGAAATCCGGCCCTGGCAGGCAGCCCGAATAGCATCCAGGCCGTCAGGCTGATTGAAGCCCGTATACACGACCCGATAGCCCAGGCTTTCGTACAGTGCGAAGGCCGTGCGGGCGGCTTCCAGTCCCACTAAATCCGTTTTGGTAACACAAATCAGTACCTCCAGTTCGTAGGCTTCTGCGATCACCAGATAGCGATCCAGCAAGAACAGGCGGGGAGCAGGCTCCTGGACAGCAAATACGGGCATGAGTTGATCGGGATTGCTGAGCAACACGTCTTCGGCTGGATGTGCGGTGAAGGGGCGCTGGCGGCTTAAAACACGGGTGCGGGGCAGGATGGCCTGTATTACACCGCGTCCCCGCTGAGCAGCCTGGATTTGCACGCGATCCCCCGCGGCAATCAACGTGTCCTGAGAAGCGTCCTGCAGGTAACGTCCGGCTAGAGTGCAGCGCACTGGGCGGCCCCCTAGTAGCTGCACATCGTATTCATGACCCCGTACGCGTGTCACGATCCCTTCCTGCCAATTGTCTTCCCGCCGGGAGGTCTGCGGGTTGCGCATGTGACGCCGCCGGGGTGCCGGTAAACTCGTATCCAGGTCATCCCAATTCGCGTCGGCGGACTGTCCCGACATCCGGGACGCTGCACGGGCTGCCATGTTCAGGCTGCTTGCCGGCAACAGGGATGGCCTGTCAGGCGGGAACAGTGGCGGGACCAGCGGGCTATGGGAGCAGGCCATGCGAATTCGGTCTGACACACTTCAGCGAGCAGGGCCAGAGGCAGGCCCATGACGCTGGCGGCACAACCTACCAAGGCAGCGACCGGATTGAAGTGTCGGTCCTGCAAGGCATAACCACCGGCCTTGTCCAGAGCAGTGCCCGATGCAATATAAGCCTGCATTTCTTTTTCGGGATAGGTGCGCAGGCTGACCCGGGCAGTATGTAACCGCACGCAGGACTGCCCCGTGGCCATGTCCAGAACGCACAGACCGCTATGGACCCGGTGTTCCCGTCCCCGCAACAGAGTCAGAAAGTGTCGGGCTTCCCCGCAATCCCTAGGTTTGCCGAGCAGGGTTCTGTCCACTTCCACGGTGGTATCAGCCCCGATGATCAAGTGGCGTTGCGGGACTACTTGGCCATTAGGAACAGATGTCCGTTGTGTGTAATAAGCATCGGCTTTGAGAGCTGCCAAACGCTGGACCATAGTTCCGGCGTCCTCATCCCGTAGACGTTCTTCATTGACATCAATCGGTCGCACATCAACCGGCCAACCCAGAATCTGGATCAACTGGTGACGGCGCGGGCTCGTTGAGGCCAGCGTCAGGTGCGGTGAAGGGAGCATGGATTTCAGCCCGGGGTCAGCTATCGTGCAGCGCACGCGTGCCAATGTGTGCTAGATAGAATGGCCCGACTGTAAGCTGCACCTAGTATAATCTTTTTCATTGTGCCCTTGTTATTCTCTCAAGATCTGGCCTTATTGTACCAGCCGGACCCGCGTTGCGCTTGAGGAGCTGCTGCCGATGTCTCTGTCCCCTGCTGCTGTTGATACCGCAAACCGTAACGGAACCCATCCCGTAACCCGTGCTGCCATCATTGGTTGTGGTGGCATGGCCCGCAATCATGTACGCAACATTTTGCTGGATCCCCGGGGGACTTCTCTGGACGTGATGTGTGAACCGTCCACTGCTAACTATGCCCTGATGCAGGAAGTCTTTACCGAACACGGAAGCTCGGCTCCGCCCAACGTACCCGATCTGGAAACTATGCTGACGCAGTGGGCTGACGAGCTGGATGCGGTGTTTGTTGTCACACCCCATTCTATGCATTACGACCACGTATCCTTGTGTTTGGAGGCGGGAGTGGATGTCCTGGTGGAAAAACCTATGGTGGTCAACCAGGAACAGGCGAAGGCCCTTATTGCCCGCCGGGACGCCACGGGGCAGCTACTGGTGGTTGCCTTTCAGGGCAGCCTGTCGCCCCATATCCGCTGGATGGCTGACCGGTTGCAGGATGGCACCTTCGGTCCGATACGGGCCATCAGCGGGACGGTCTGGCAGAACTGGAAGCGTTTAGGTGACAACCGCTGGCGCTCTGATCCGGCCATTGCCGGCGGCGGCTTTATGTTTGACACCGGTGCGCACATCATGAATACGATCGCCGATCTGGCAGGTGAGGATTTCGTGGAAGTGGCTGCGTGGCAAGACAACGCGGGCACGCAGGTTGATATCATGACCGTCGTGATGGCACGTCTGGCGTCCGGCCCCTACGTCACCATTCACGCCTGTGGCGATGCCATGGAACCCAGCTGCTCATCCGACATTCTGATATTCACGGAGAAGGCCCGCATGCGGGCTTGCATGTGGGGCCGGTACGTTGAGGTGCAGCAGCGCGGGGATGAGGAACTGCAACCTGTTGATCTACCGCTCATGAAGACCACTTGGCACCGCTTCCTTGAGGTGCGTCACGGCATCATCCCCAATCCCTCACCGCCTGAGGTGGGATTGCGGATGCTCAAGCTGTGGGATGCCATCAAGGCTTCGGCCGCGCAAGGCGGCCGCCCGGTTCCCTGCTGAATCCCTATTCTCAGCGTATATCTGTTGCTTTGCCCTCTCTCAACATGAGGAATGAATCATGACCGTAACCGTATGGAACGAATACCGACACGAAAAACTCCATGCCGCCATCGCTGCCATCTATCCGGAGGGCATTCATGGCGCTATTCGCCAGGGCCTAGCCACTCACGGCATCACGGATGTCCAGACAGCGACTCTAGATGAACCGGAACATGGCCTGACGGATGACGTACTAGCGAACACGGATGTGCTTCTGTGGTGGGGCCATATGGCGCACCACGAAGTCCAGGATGCCATCGTAGACAAGATCCAGAAGAGAGTACTGGAGGGCATGGGGCTCATCGTGTTGCATTCCGGCCACTTTTCCAAGATCTTCCGTAAGATGATGGGTACGTCGTGCAGCCTGCGTTGGCGCGAAGCTAGTGAAAAGGAACGAATCTGGGTCGTACGGCCCGGCCACCCCATCGCTGCGGGTCTGCCGGCGTACTTTGAACTGCAGCATTGCGAAATGTACGGTGAATTGTTTGATATTCCCCAGCCCGACGAACTGGTATTTATCAGCTGGTTTGAAGGAGGCAACGTGTTCCGGAGCGGATGTTGTTTCCATCGAGGGAATGGCCGTATCTTCTATTTCCGGCCCGGCCACGAAACGTTTCCAATTTTCACAGAGCCTGTGATTCAACAGGTTCTCGCTAATGCCGTGCGCTGGGCCATGCCGCAAGAAGGTCCCGTGTATCCTTACACGGCACCCGGCACCACCCGACCGATTGCCATCAACGAGCGTGAGGCGCTTGAACCCATTGCCGGGGAGGAAGACGAACGGGTTCGCGTCGGCTGAAACCTCAATGCCTAAGTACTCTAGGGCAGGCGTGACGGGTCTGCCCTAGAGCTAGTTCTGAAACCATAGCGCAGTGAAACCGGTAGGCGATCAGGGCGAGGCGCCCCGTTGATATAAGCTTTGCCGCTGCGCTTTGTTGACCCGGAATGTGAAAGGATGGGTGTGCAATCTGTATGGCACAATTGCGGGCCTGGAGCTATTCAGAGCCAGAGAGACGGCAAGCACACGACCTTGAGGCATGCCAACCTGTCTTTATGCTGTTGCTGCCAAGAAGCATCTGATCGCGTCTAGTCACAATGATGGTTTGGGATAGTACCTGCCGCCCTTGACACCTATACCGGACTGCTAGTTGCGGTGCCACGCCTCAATAGTTCAATGAAATCTTTGCCTAGGATGCTTCCCTTAGCTCCATAGCCACTCGGCGGGGCTTGTTAAGACAGAGCCCCCCGTATGGACTTGGCAATGTCCTCAGAACTCACTGGTTGGAGCGTCATATTGATGTTCGTGATCATTTGATTCCTTTATTATCGCAGTCGCTTTCTTGATTCTGTGTTGCGATCAATGCATTAATATCGGACAAATCAATCACCTTTACTGTTGTTGGGTCGGAACGCTGAACGATTTGGGACAGCAATTGGTCTAGCTCTGCTTCAAGAGACCTAGCGGTGCGTAAGCCGATGCGTTGAGCTTCATTAAGGTCAATAATGTGACCATGGTCTGGATAATCCCACACCAAAGACTCCACAACAGCATCGGCTTCCCTTTCGTTTAACGGGCTCCAACGACGCATTACTTCTTTAGCGTAACGTTCTCCAACCAGCAACTTACGATATGCGTCGCCAAGTTCTCTAACGTTAACGTTCTGAAAGAGCGGCGTGATGGCAGATGCTAATATATTGGACGTATGCTCCAAAGCATACGGTACTTTCATGTCGGTACGCGCGAGCAAGTCTTTCATTACGCAATCAATTGATTCCTGACAATATTTACGGAAATATTGCAAGCCCTGTATAGTCTCCAGTGGCGACTGGGGTACCGTTCCACCAGTGGGATCTCGCTGTTGTGGGTCTAACGGACCTAGTTCTCCTCGCCTGCCCATCAAAACCTGGTCTGCTGCCAGTGCAATCAAAGTTGACGCACTTTTAGCGCTTAAAGGAATCGCCACCACTAACTCTTTACAGTGCTCCCGTAAAGCTTTGGCAATCCAGAATGCCCATGCAATCGAATCGCCTAATGATTCGAGCACTAACATCAAACGCTTTTGGTTACCTAAGTCTTTCAGTGCCGTTGATATTAGTTTGTAACTATCGAGATTGATGTCGGCCTTCAGCAGGATAACTGCTCCTGCCTCTATTGCGCTGGCGGCGTCATCACCGGCTCTTTCTGGTTCACTTTCCAACGGCGATGTCATGGGTAACCTCAAACTTGCTGACGGGAGATGATCGTTTATCGTGCTTGCATTATACAGCCGTATCCTAAATTATGCTACTATGTCTCATCATTTATTGGCAACTAGAATTCACGATACCTCTAGCGAAGTGAGATTCTCGGTGAGCTGGCGTTGACCCGCACGCTAGCGTGCGGGTATTGAGACACTTCACGGAACGTAGTATGAATAAGCATCCTGCCTAGATTTACCGAGGAGTGGAAGCGGGCTTACCGGATGCGCATGATCATTGAGTGTTACTTCTTCCTCGCTTAAGTTGTTGGGCTGACACTAGTTACTAGGAGTTGCCAAAGTACCCCTTCATGTAAAGGTTTCACGGCTGGGCATACTTTGCGACAACACTAACTCGGGTTCAGAGCAGGCGACTACGTTAGGATGCGGTACATGAAGGAGCGTTTGCCGAGAACGCAACGCAACAAGGGGGAACTACCGCAGAAGGTAGCGTGCAACTAATGGCCTTTGTTGCCGTTGGTCAAGAAGCATAGCCCTCTTGCTAAGTTAATAATCCTCTGGCGATGTGTAGTTCAAGCGCGGAACCGTGCGTGCGTTAGGTACTTGTTTAGGCCCCGACTGTTACTCGTTGCTTTGTTACGGAGATGCCCCTATCCAGTCTCAACGTTAGTACCGAGTGGGTGTTGTCGTTCCGCTAAGAGCGTAGCGTGCTTTTGTAGCTCTTATCCGCAGACTGTCACCTCCGCTAAAATGGCCAAAACGCCACGACAGCAATCGTCACAGATTTGCCTGATTGCAACCGGCGCCTAACCAAGCGCTCAGTTGCGCAATTTTCCCAGGATGGTAGCACCTCCTGTAGGATTCGAACCTACGACCTACAGTTTAGAAGACTGTTGCTCTAATCCGCTGAGCTAAGGAGGCATCTCTGATGGCAATTGTACACGCGCCTTTAAGGTGTGCCAATACATCAGATGATTGCGGTCCTCTGATGTGATTAGGATCAGTATGATTTGACCCAAATCATCACCTCGTCGCTGACTTGATCGAGCGGGTTATCATTCCAGATGACTCGTACAGGCTCCGTGATGCCCAATACTTGGCAGCTAGACCGGGGGCAAGAAAGGCTCTATATGCTGATCCGTTCACGCTCCAGCGTTGTATCTTCTGCCGCTAGGGCCATGAGTGGACTCGGTAACTGTCGCCTGTCTCCCTTGATACCCATGCCATAACCGTCGGTTGAGATTGGTTGTGGTCGAGCTTGCTGTCATAGGCCATAGTCCAGTCAACTATCGTCCCACGTTTGGTGATACGGGAGATCAGGGAATAAGCCTGCATCTTCCTCTCTGATCAGGTCACGCTGCCCGGATTGTTTTTCCTCTTGCAATCCTAAAGCGATCAGACGATTACTATGCCCTTACGCACAGGCATATACCCTCCCTGTGCACTATCCTCTACGCCTGGCCCTGATTGGTGCTTGGCTAGCGTAAAGCCTGGTACACCGCTTCTCCATCTCTCAGGGCTTCCCTAAGATTGGAGCCAAGTAGCCCCATGGAAACCAAACAGAGGCTAATACAGATACATCGGCAGGCCCATCGGATCCTTGATTTGTGGTCGGTAAGTATCCGGATTGTACAGCCGATCTACATCCACCCGCCGCACACCTTGGGTGACTTCGCTCATGGCAATATGTGTATACTTGCCGTCACGCAAAGCCACCATGCGCCCGCTCACGCCAGCTAGCAGTAGGTCGGCTGCCAAGTGGCCAAACGTGCGGGACACCATCAGGTCCAGGACATCCGGCGCTCCCGTGCGCATCAGGTAGGCCAACTTCTGGTTGATGATGTTAGAGCCCGTCAGCGTCTTAATTAAGTCACCGGTGATTTCGCCAATACCACCTAGCTTGCGGTGACCGTAGGCATCAGCATCACCCGACTCAACGATGTCTCCCCCTTCTATCGTGGCACCCTCGCTGATGACGACCATAGCGTAGCGACTGGGGTTGTCACGCTTATCAGCTGCTACTAGTTCAGCCAGCTTTTCCGGTACAAAGGGTACCTCACAGATCAGAACCCGATCCACATCGGCCACATAGCCACTGATAAGGGCGGTTTCGCCGGAATTACGACCGAAGAGTTCAACGAATGCGATGCGTTCGTGGGAACCGGCACTAGTGCGCAAATTGGTGATGGCTGCAACGCTACGCGTGATGGCGGTGCTGAAGCCCATACAGTAGTCGGTGCCGTATACGTCATTGTCCATGGTCTTGGGGCAAGCCACCACGTGAACTCCTTCGTCGTGCAAGCGGCCCCCATAACTGAGTGTGTCGTCACCGCCAATCGGTACCAACGTGTCAATGCCTAGCGCCGCGAGATTTTGGATAACTTGGGCTGTGAAGTCAAGCGTGCCATCTGCGTTGGGCACACCGTCGGCTGCATTCAGATGCGCAGGCACATCCGTGCGCTTGACCTTGCTCGGGTTGGTGCGGCTAGAGTGCAGAAACGTACCCCCGGTCCGGTCCACGGTCCTCACTGTAGACCGCGTTAGCGGCAGGGTATGCTCGGCCAGGGAATCAGGATCATCGGGGTTGACAGCCAAAGGACCTGCCCAGCCTCGCCGAAATCCCATCACTTCGTGACCGGCCTCCGTCATACGGATAACAATACTCTTGATACAAGGATTCAGGCCGGGAACATCGCCGCCCCCCGTCAAAATACCCAGTTTCACAGCAACTCCTCCTCATCCAGCTGCAGAATAGCTAACCAGCCCATACAGGAACTGATTGTAGCCGAAAGTCGGGTGCTCACCCGAAACGGAGAGATGGGAAGACAACACCGATCCAGTGGCAAGGCTCCCGGCTGCCGGCCCGTCAGCCAAAGATGCGGTGCTGCCGCAAGGCAAGCCGGTAGAAATCGATCAACTGATCCATCGTACGTTGCCAGGACTGATTCTGGGCATGCTGCCATCCCGTCGTGGCTAACTGATGAGCCAGGGCCCGATCATCCCGCAGCCGGCATACATAGTCCCGGATTTGGCCCGGCGTGGCAGGATCAAAAAGCAACCCTGTCCGCATATGTTTGACCGAGTTGGTGACGCCGCCCTTACGGGCTGCGATGACCGGTAGGCGGCAGGCCATTGCCTCCAGGGCTACGAGGCCGAAAGTTTCCGTCGTAGAAGGAAACACGAAAGCATCAGCGGCCCGATACGCTGCGATCAGATCATCGCCGTAGCGATAGCCCGTCAGTACGGTGGGCGTGCCGGCGTACCACTGCTTCAGATCTTCGTGACTGGGGCCCGCACCGACCAGGGCTAAACGCACCCCATCCAAGGGAAACAGATTGTCGCGTAAACCGAACAGGCCTTTTTCCGGTGCGTGCCGGCCCACGTTCAGGACCAGAAAATCATGCGGATGGCCCTGGGTCAGTTCCCGGCGTACTTCCATGTCCACAGGACCGGCCGTATAGAACTGAGTGTCGATGCCCCGGTGCCACCAGCGCACTCGTTGGAAGCCTTGATGGCGCAGGTCATCTCGCATGACACTAGAAGGACACAGCGTCAGGGTAGCCTGGTTATGCAGATGGCGTTCGTACGTCCAGATGGCACTACGCAAGGCACTGAGACCGTAAAAGGATACGTAGCGGGCAATGTCAGTGTGGTAGGATGCCACCACCGGGATCCCCAGGCGCCGCCCCATACGCATACCAAAGGGGCCGAGGACAAAAGGATGGAGAGTATGCACCAGATCAGGCCGAAAACGGGAGAGGGCGCGGAAAGTGTCACGCATGGGGTAGTTAAGTTTCAGTTCGCTGTAGTAGGGAACCGTCACCCCATTCACAGGTATAACAGGAAAGCCCGCGAATTCAGTGGGGCCACCGGCCGGTGCAAACAGAAGCGCGTGGTGACCCTTGGCGGCCAGATGGCGCAGCACCAGTTGTAAGATGTTGACAACCCCGTCCACCTTGGGTAGGAAGGTCTCAGTGAAAAGGCCAATGCGCAGGGGTGAGGATGTAGAAGACATGAACAACAGGGATCCGGGGTGGGGCAAACTATGAGACTAGGTCATTGTAGGGAAGTGTAGGTGACTGAACTAGGGTAGAAATGGATTTCCCTTCAATCTTCCCGATGCTTGTTACAATGCACCGATGATACCGACTCCAGGCCATTGGTTGGGGGTCACCTGGCAGAAACGGCAGTCGCCCGGCGAGTTATGAATAAACAGGATCGTATTTTGGTCTTGGGTGGAGATGGCTTCTGCGGATGGCCCACCAGCCTGCATCTTTCGCGCCATGGCTACGATGTCACCATCGTAGACAATCTGTCTCGCCGCAAAATTGATGTTGAACTGGGCACACAATCCCTGACGCCCATTGTCCCGATTGATGCGCGTATGGCGGCCTGGCGCGCCCAGACTGAAAATGAGCTTGACTTCGTGGCCATGAATCTGGCCGCGGACTACGACCGGCTGGTTGCCCTCCTGCGGGAACGCCAACCCAAGGCGGTAGTGCATTTCGGTGAACAGCGTGCCGCTCCCTATTCCATGAAGTCGCCACACCACAAACGCTATACGGTTGACAACAACGTCAATGCCACCCACAATCTGCTCGCAGCCATTGTCGAGTCGGGCCTGGATATACACGTGGTGCATCTAGGTACGATGGGTGTATACGGGTATGGTACCGCAGGCCTGAAAATTCCGGAAGGGTATCTACCGGTGCAGGTGGACGTTAACGGACAGTCCCATGAAATGGAAATTCTGTATCCGCCTAATCCGGGCAGCGTCTATCATATGACCAAGACCCTGGACGCCCTGCTCTTTTTTTACTACAACAAGAATGATCAGGTCCGTATCACCGACCTGCATCAGGGGGTTGTGTGGGGTACCAACACGGCCGATACCCTGCTGCATGAGCATCTCATCAACCGTTTTGACTATGAGGGTGACTACGGTACGGTCCTAAATCGGTTTCTCATGCAGGGCGTGGTAGGCCATCCCCTGACCGTATACGGCACCGGTGGCCAGACGCGGGCCTTCATTCATATCCGGGACACGGTCCAGTGCGTGCAACTGGCCATTAAACATCCTCCGGCACGGGGCGATCGGGTCAAAATCTTCAACCAGGTCACCGAAACCCATCAGGTACGTGATTTAGCCACCATGGTGGCCCGACTGACGGGGGCCGAGGTACGGTACTATCTGAATCCCCGCAACGAGTCGCTGGAGAACGAACTACGGGTTGAGAACCGGCAGTTCCTAGACCTGGGGTTGCAGCCGGTCACACTGAGTGAAGGCTTATTGACTGAGGTTATTGAGGTAGCACGACGTTATCAGGATCGGTGTGATCCAGCCAAGATCATCGCTGACTCAACCTGGCGGGCCGACATTCCCGTGGATCGTGCCGGCTCCGCGACCCCTAACACGTGGCAGCCGGACCAAGACTGACGACTACGTCCTACGGGCAAATCAGCGTGCGCTCCGGGGCGTCGTCTTCGGCTGCGGGCGCCGTGAGTGAGCCTGGTGACTGCAGCATGTTTCCCATCCGCACCCGCGCTATAACCGCTAGTTGGGGTTGGTTACGTTCGGCCAAATC
Organism: Caldilineaceae bacterium; assembly: GCA_965116185.1. Taxonomy (GTDB): domain Bacteria; phylum Chloroflexota; class Anaerolineae; order Caldilineales; family Caldilineaceae; genus Bin34. Next base: position 2,497,552 of record OZ220492.1, on the reverse strand, counting down.
GTATGTGCTGTTGAAGTAGTCAATAGCGCGGTCAATTTCGCCCCGCGTCTCTGCGATGCTGGCGATCAGGAAATGGGCCTGCGCGTTGGTTTCCTCTAGTTCCAGCGTGGTCAGGGCTGCGCATTCCGCGCCATCCAGGTCCCCGGCACGGAACCGGTTGTTACCACGTGCAACCCAAAGACGATCGGGAGGTACATCGGCTGCCAGGGCCTGATCCCAATAAGTCGCTGCGGCTGCCGTATCGCCTTCCCGTTCAGCAATGACGCTGGCCCACACGAGTAATTCCACGGCATTGTCAGTGCGCACCAGGCCATCTTCCACTAGGGCTCGTGCCGTGGTGAAATCCTGCGTATCAATGTATTTTTCCAAATCATAGGTAATGTCGGTCAACAGCACCGTGGTGGCATCAGGGGGAATGACAAAGGTCAAAACGAACCATATTACCAACCCCAGGCCTGCGATGACGCCTAGCCAGCGCAGAGCCTTGAACAGGCTGCGTCGGTTCTGGGTACGGTACAGATCATCCACATGCCACCAGAGGCCGTCCGTCTGTGCATGAAGCTGACGCAAGGCAGCTAGCCCACCTTGGGCGCGGGCTGCGCGCACGAACTCACCGGCCGTATCTTGCAAGCGGACTTCAAATCCTGCCCACAGGCCTTCTTCCGCTTTGACATCAACACCCTGGTCCCGTAGAGCTGCCAACTGGAGGTACGCCTGGTCCAGGAGCGTTAGAGTACGTTCAATCGTGGTGTCATTGACTTTGACCAGAAGCTTCTCTAGCTCCTCCAAATCGGCCCGCAACGCAGCACCAGGGGTGGAAGGTGGCGCTGTTTCAACAGAATATGCCATGGTAGGTGCTAACGGTTTAGAGCTGCAGACGGCCCGTGGTCTGCAGCTCCCGCTGCAGTTCCCGGTACACACGGTTGATCCCGGAGCTGATCTGGCTCTCAATCTTGGACTTGCGTGTTGAGGGAATGCTGAACTTGCTCAGCATTGGGCCCACGAGTTCCTTCTTAGTTTCCACCTTGTCCTTGCCTTGTTCCAGGCAGCGCGCTACTTCCGTGCGGAGGCAACTGATATAGTCCTCCATGAGTCTAATGCGCTCGGTGGAACGCAGATAACCGCCATGACCGGGTACGATGATGGCGGGGTCCAGTTCCCGAATCAGATTTAGGGCCTGGAGCCATTCCCGGGAATTCGCCTGAGCCATGAAGGGGTGCTGATCAGTCCAAATAGTGTCGCCGACAAAGCAGACTCGTTCCTTTTCCAGCCACACAATACTCGTGGCGGGGGTATGGCCCCCAACATAGACAATCTGGATCCTGGTGTCACCAAGCATGAGTGACGCCCGATCGGTGAAAGTGATGTCGGGCAGCACAATATCAATGACCTCAAATTGGGCCTGGATCTCCGGCTCGCGCTTGAAACTGTTGCGGATGCGTTCCCGAAAATTGTCCGTGTATCCCTGCATTTCCTTGTGAGCCCGCTCATGACCGATAACCTGAGCCGGCATGAAATACTGACAGCCCAAGGCATGCCCCCGATGGTGATCAGTGAGCAAGATGTAGTCGATTGGCTTTGACTTGGCTTCCTCCTCAATCTGCTTGCGCCAGTCTTGGGCCTGGCTTGGCACTAGGGGCGTGTCAATGAGGACTACACACTCCTTGGTCACTACAAAACCGGTGGTGCAGGTGCGGTACTGGGTATTCACAAACACCTTGGGGGCGATCTCATCCCGATGCCCCATGCCGGCTAGACCGTGCTTGGTGTTGTTACGACGTTGTGACATGATACTGACATCTCATGACTGCAGGTTCAGAACCGCTCCCGCGCAGGACGGCAACGGTTGGACTAACGAAACTCCTCAGCTGCTTTTTCACTAAAGGCCTGGGCCCGGGCATTGGATACACGTCGTGGTGCTCTGCCCCGCGACCGTGGATAGCGGCGCCTACGTCGGGAGGGCCCGGGGCGCACATGGGACGGATGGGCGATATCCGTTTGCTGGACGAGGGTATAGGAAGCGAAGAATGCCTGATCTTCTACGCAGGACGTGAAATACAGTCGGTTACGCTGCAACAGGTGGGCGTGGTCGGACAGGCCGAGTTCACATAGCACTTCATCAGGCCGGCCGGTAGCACCTTCCAACATCTGGACGCGCAGGCGAAATTCGTGGTATTGATTGTCTAGACGCTGACCGCGGTACGTTAGATCATGTACCAGTGGGCGCAGGTTGTACCGGTAGTCACATTTTTTGCGCTGGCGTGTGCGCCAAATCTCGGTGCGTGCAAGGAAACGGGCAACCCTTAGGTCACCGTCCGTCAGCATCGGTACATGGACCAGCAGGGAGTAATCGGCGCCTAGTAGTTCAGAGGCAAGGGCAGGCGTTTTCAGGTCAATTTCCTGCAAACTATGAATGACCACACCGGGAGGCATAGCGGTGGTAAGCCGCGTATGGACCTCGTCCGGATGGTAGGAACTCTCCAGGCGGAAGTCCACCCGTTCCTGCAGGCCGCTGAAGCCCAAACCTAAAGGGGCCGCAAATTGTAGATGGGGCTGCGGATTGAAGCCGTTCTTGTAAGCGAGGGGTAACAAGGACCGGCGCAGGGTGCGTTCCCACATGCGGAATTCGTCCTGATGGGACAGGAAACGTAGGGCTTCACCACGGGCATAGGTGACCCGAATGCGCTGGCATGCCATGGCTACGTTACACCTCCGTACGGTCAGGCATCAGGGTGTGTGTGACGGTGCCCTGGCGGCGCTGCGGCACGCGCTCAGTGAATTGCCCCGTCAGGGCAGGGGACATGTCGTCATTGAAGTACAGGGGGACCGGCACGATGTCCACCGGCTGGCGCGTTTTGTCCTTGCCGAGAGGTGGACAGCCCCAGGCTTCATCCTCAGTATGCCGTCGCTCCTCCCGGAAATGTCCCAGGATACCGCAGCTGAAACAGTGTTCCCGACAATCGTCAACCACGCCACCGCGGTAGGTGTTCACGTACTCCGCATGGAGAAATTCCTTGTTCAATCCTGCCGAAATGTGATCCCAAGGTAGTACTTCCGTGACATCTCGTTCACGGTGGACATACCAGTCCATGTCCAGGTTGCATTCCTGAAACGCCTGTTGCCAGGCCGCAAAATTATAGTATTCTCCCCAACCGTCCAGCTTAGCTCCCAGTTCCCAGGCGCGCTGAATCACGGGGCCTAAGCGCCGGTCACCACGGGTTAGGAAAGCCTCCAGCAAGGTTTCGCGGGGTTCGTTCCAGGTGAATGAGATATGGCGATCCGACAAGGCGGATTTCAGAATGTTGATATGGTGCCAAATTTGGGTCTCGTCAGCCAGAGGTACCCATTGGAAAGGTGTATGCGGTTTGGGTACCAGAGTACTGACCCCGAGGCGGATGCGGGCCCGTTGGCCGATTTGCGCACGTCCGACCGCCAACACGGCCTTGGCGAGTTCGGCAATGGCTTCCACATCCTCGTCGGTTTGGGTAGGGTGACCGATCATGAAGTACATCTTGATGGTGGTCCAGCCCCGTGCATACACTTCCCGGGCCGTCCGTAGCAGTTCGGCGGAGGCGATGGGTTTGTTGATGACGTCCCGTAAGCGATCCGTGGCTGCTTCAGGCGCAAATGTGAAACCCGAACGGCGGCGGCCTTTCTCCAGTAGCTCCATTAACTCTACACTGAATGATTCGATGCGCAGGCTCGGTAGGCCAATGGTGAGACGACGGTGTCCGTGTTTCTCAACCACAGCCCGTACGAGCTCTTCTACATACGTGTAGTCGCTGCTACTCAGGCTGAGGAAGCTGACTTCTTCAAAGCCACAGTGTTCGATCATCTCGTCAACGGCTTGTAACACTTCAGCGACGGGCCGCTCACGGACCGGCCGAAATATCATGCCGGCTTGACAGAACCGGCAGCCCCGTGTGCAGCCGCGCATGATTTCAATGGCCGCGCGATTGTGCACGGTGTCAATGAAGGGCACAATGAACTTGGTGACGGGAGGTGGCAGAACGGGCACGATGCGTTTCATCACCACGGCAGGTGCCGTGGGCGACGTGGGCTTGACGCTGGCAATACGGCCATCGGTGCCATAGCGCACCTGATACAGTGCAGGGACATAGACGCCGGGAATGGCTGCCAACTGCTGCCACAGGTCCTGACGGACGGTGGCCTCACCGGTAGCTACGCGGGCCCGCCACTGGCAATGAGCTTCCATGATCTCAAAGATCACCTCTTCCCCTTCACCAATGATCATGGCGTCAAAGAAGGCACTCATGGGTTCCGGGTTGTAACAGCCGGAGCCGCCTGCCACAATGAGAGGTGTCCGTACATCCCGCTCTACCGCCCGTAGAGGAATGCCGGCTAGATCCAGCATGGTCAGGACGTTAGTGTAAAGCTGCTCGTAGGGCAAGCTAAAGCCAATGACGTCAAATGCATGCAGGGGATGCCGCGTTTCCAGGCTGAAGAGTGGTAAGCCTTCCGCCCGCATGATCTCTTCGAAATCAGGCCAGGGACAATAAACTCTTTCTGCCAGTAGATCGGACCGCTTATTGATCAAATCATAGAGAATCATCAGTCCTAGATTGCTGCCCCCTAGTTCGTAAATATCCGGGAAAGCGACAGCGAGCTTGCCACGATTGTCTGGAGCGTGCCAATCCTTGACGATGCTGTTGAGTTCGCCGCCCGTGTAACGGGCAGGGACCGTCACCTTGGGCAACACACGGTTGAGAACAGAGGTGATTTCCTGGGGGGAGGTCAACATAGAGCCAGGTCAGAATACTGATTTGATTGCTTGATTGCTGATTACCAAATTATGTCTGCGCTGCAGGGCCCAACAAGGTCCTGACTGCGCTGCAGGCGTTAGTACTGTCAAACCGGAGCTAATTATACCACGTAGCTCGGCGTTCAATTTCGGATAACAGCCCAGATGTCCCTTATAGGCGCAGCTCATAACCGGGGGAGAACACCTGTCTGTCGGATTTGGATAGAATAGTTGCTCGGAGGCAGCACTGCCACTCTATGCTTCATCCGGTACAGATGTCTCACCGTAAGGCCTGCTAGGTAGGGTGCTCAGCAGGTATACGTAGCACGGGTCTGATCGCAAACATCCTGACTGTCTGACGCGCAGTTAGCACTCGGAGGCCGTGTCCAGCCCGGTTTTCATAGAACTCAATGCTGGCTGGGCTATTATCCATCTCCGTAAGCTCTCTGGAATGGCATTTGTGGTTCGGGTCTGTCCCACATGGCTAGCATTCTCCAGCCTATACTCGCGGCAACGTTCCCGCTCCAAGATGCAGTTGACACGGTAGAATGTTCACGTTACAATGGCAGATTGTATCAATATCAAGGAAGTTGATAATGAGTACAGGTATTACGATTAATACAAGAGATAGTAATTGGTTGGACTTTTTACGCGCCATAGAAGGTGTGCTACAACCTTATTTGACTACCCATACGTGGGCCCAAACGAGTTGGAATTACTTCCATAGTAGCCATGTGCAAAGTGTTGCTTACTTTTCTAATCCCTCACATATAGTGTTACGTGATTACGCTGGCCATGCTTTTCATACTATCTGTATGCCCAGTCATGGATACATTTGGCATGATATGATCAACGTTATATCCAGCTATTGCTATTGTTATGTGGATACGCAATATCAGTATGTTAATGAGGATCAGTATGTTAATGAGATTAATGAAGTTAATGAGATTGATGAACTTCTTAATGCAATCGGGATGATGGTTATCTAGTGATGGCAGTTTGGCGCATTCGTCTAACGGTTTAGGATTCCGCCCTCTCAAGGCGGCGATACGGGTTCGAATCCCGTATGCGCCATTTTCTACATTATTTCTCTTTTATTTCTCTTTGGGTAGATAGTCCGCTTTGGTTCATGCTGGAAAGTAGAGGTTTGCCTGCTCGCCGTTTTTGCGTATAATCAGCATCCAAGGAGGGTAGTGTAATACACAAAAGGTTTGACTCCGGCTAGGCAAACCTTGTTCCGGTGAGAGCCAAGAACACTAGGTACGGTAGCAATTAACTAGTATTGGTTACGTTTCGCGTCTTCGGTTTCCCGGCTTGGGCCCGGGATATTATGGGTATCCGGTAAACGACTACGTGCAATAGGAGCGACTTATGGCCAGAATATTCAGTAGACGTGCCTTTCTGCAGGGAGCCGGCTTGGCAGGCGCAAGTTTAGCCTTGGCCGCATGTGCCATGCCCTCCACGTCGCCCGGTACCGCAGACACGCCGGAAGCGGCACCCATACATCTGGTCATGTGGGGATGGTGGCAGCCCCGCATGGACGTGTATGACCAGGTAGCCCAGGAATGGGCTTCCCAGCGGGATGGGTACACCATTGAGGTGCTAGCTATTTCGGGCCGTTTGGAAAAGATCGCGGCCGCCCTGGAAGCCGGCACGCATCCTCATCTCTTCAAAATGGGCGAAGAGTTCTTTCCCATGCGCCGGGAAGGTCTCCTGCTGGAGTTCCCGGAAGAGACCTTCACCACGGAATGGTATGAAGAAGTCTATCCCGCCGTGGACTGGGATGTGTACGGTCGCTACGTGATTCCCACCGGCGTCAGTAGTACCTTGCTAGTATATAACCGCCGTATGTTTGAGGAAGCCGGTTTGGATCCCGATCGCCCCCCCGCGACCTGGGCCGATTTCCTGACGGCAGCCGAGGCCACGACCCAGCGTGACGCGGGAGGCATCACACGTTGTGGGGTGGTACCGACGGAGGAATGGCTAGGCTACAATCAGGTGTTGCAGCTAGGCGGCAATGTGGTTGATGCTACAGGTGATGGGGTGCAGGCGACATTTGACAGCGAGGAAGCCATAGCGGGTTTTCGCTACATTACGGACCTGGTCCTCAAGCATGAGGTATGGGACAACGAATTTCCGTGGAACGGTGAGTCAGTGGGCACCGGTCTGGCCTGCATGACCGAGGAACAGGCGTGGATCGTAGGCGAACTGCGCAGTACCTTCTCCGACATTTTCCCGGAACTTGGTTTTGCACCACCCCCTACGCCGACAGGTCAACCCGATCCCCTCTACGGCTACAAGTCAACTGTGCTGTCGGTGTCAGCCTTCAAGGGCGATACCGAGGCCTACGACGCCGTGTACGATTTCCTCAAATATCTGTACGTGGATGCAGGGGCTGAAGCCTATTGGTCTTTAGCTAAGATGATTAGCATTGCTCCCGTACGGGCGGATCTCCTGGCCGATCCGCGGTTACAGGAGGATGCCGGACTGGCCATGGCCGCCCAGATGCAGGCCTTGGAACACGATCCCGTTGAACCACCCCCTGAACTTGGCAGCGTCTATGGGGATGCCTACTTCCGTATTCTGGAAGAAGGAGTTGCGGTTGCAGAAGCCATGGACATAGCCAACCAGCAGGCGCAGGCCCTTTTTGATCAAGGCATAGGCCAGGAAATGAGGTAACGCAGACATGTACGGTGGGCGGTGCCCCAAGCACGCCCGCCGTACATGTCTATGCCTACGGTTATCCAGCCACCGGTACAGCCCCGTGGTCTTCCTGTTATGTTGAACGGACTGGATATCGGGGCGACCCGGCATCCCAAATCCGGTCTCAAACGCACCCAGCATCGCTTCATTGTCTCGGTGCTGATTCCTATCTTTGTATTCTATGCCGTATATCGTTTTTTCCCGGTAGGTTATGCCCTCTGGATCAGCCTGCACGACTGGCAGCTGCTGCGAGAAGAGCATTTTTTCCTGGGCCTGCAGAATTATCAGACAGCTATCCAAGACCCCGTCTTTCGCCTCTCGATCCTCAACGCCTTTTATTACGCTCTGGGTGCAACACTGGGCGGCGTCGTGGTGTCCCTTCTACTGACGCTCGTAATCAATCCCGTCCGCTACGGCAGCCTGGTGTTCCGTCTGATTTATTTTCTGCCTCAGATGACCAGTGGCGTCGCCATCCTGCTGGTGTGGCAATGGCTGCTACAACCCCGCTTCGGTCTGATTAACCAGGGCTTAGTCGCGCTGGGGTTAGAACGGGTGTGGTTTCTGGGTTCCACGACTTGGGCCATGCCCACTCTGATTGCTATGTCAATATGGGGAAGCCTAGGCTTCACGATGGTGATCTTGCTGGCCGGCCTGCGCGGTATCCCCTTTGAATTCTACGAGGCAGCACGCATGGATGGAGGCAATCGCTGGCATCTGGCACGCTTCATCACCATTCCCCTGATGAAACCGGTCTTGACGTTCGTGACTGTGACGGGCATCATTGGCGGATTCAATGTCTTCGGCGTGATTTATATTTTGACGCGGGGTGGTCCACTGAACTCCACCATGACCATCTCCTTCTATACCTTCAAACACGCGTTTGAGTATCGATTCATCGGACTGGCGTCCGCGATGGCTTTCGTGATGTTCGCCATCATCATCGCGTTGACCATCCTGCAGCTGCGTCTTACCCGTGAGAACTGGGAGTTCTGATGGCACAGACGGACACGTTGGTCCAATCCCAATCCCTGACACGAGCATCTGCTGCCGGGGACCGCTCTCTGGTACTCAACTATCTGGTGTTGGCACTGGGTGCCGTCACCATGCTGGTGCCGTTTCTCTGGATGCTGTCCACGGCGTTCAAGCCTCAACCCGAATGGATCACGTTTCCGCCTCAGCTGCTGCCACGGGCACCGACGCTTACGAATTTCCAAACCGCTATTGAACGACTGGATGTCTATCGTCTTTATCGCAATACCCTGTTCATCGCCATCACCAAATCCTTCATCAACCTCTACGTCAGCTGTTTGGCCGGCTATGTTTTCGGCAAATTCATTTTTCGCGGCAGGGACACGTTCTTCTATCTCATTCTAGCCACCTGGATCATCCCTTTTGAAGTGTATATGATCCCACTGTACCTGATGATCGTGCAGCAGCAGATGGCTGATTCCTGGTGGGCCCTTATCATCCCGGAAATCTCCAGTGCCTACGCCATTTTCATGTTCCGTCAGTTCATGTTCACGATTCCCAACGCCCTGATCGATGCCGGTCGCATTGATGGTGCCAGTGAATGGTATATCTGGCATCGACTAATTATTCCCCTATCCACGCCTGTACTTGCTACCTTGGCCGTGTTCTACTTCATGTGGAACTACAATGATTTCTTGTGGCCACTCATCGTGCTCACCTCGCCTAAAAAATACGTACTCTCTATTGCCCTGGCCGATTTTCTGGGTGAGAACGGTTCCTTCCATGGCCTGATCATGGCGGGGGCTACCCTGGCCTCCCTCCCCATCATGATCGTGTTCCTGTTCCTGCAGCGGTACATCACGCAGGGTATCGTGCTTACGGGCATGAAATAGACCACGGACGTGGTGTCGCCTGACAATTCGTATTGCCCTTATGTCCCTCGCTTTTCCCGTCCGTGACTTGCCGGTGCTGTATGCGTGCGATGTATTTGTGCTGGGCGCCGGTTTTGCCGGTTTGACCGCTGCGGTGCAGCTAGCCCACAGGGGGCACACCGTGGTGCTGGTGGAGCCACGAACTTATCCAGGCCGCGAGATGATGGCAAAAGGCCGACCCTACGTGACTGATCCCGATTTTGGTATGAGCGGTCTGCACGAACCACTGGCGACCGCGTGGCGGGTAGCTCGTGATGAAGTCCGGCCGCAGGGTATACCCGTGCATGAAGACCGTTTCAAGCTAGCCCTGGAAGATACCCTGCGCGATGTGGGGGTCAAACTCTATTATGCATCCTTGCCCGTGGGCTTGGTACGGACGGTAGATGGCGGTATTGGCGGCATCATTGTAGGCAATAAATCAGGACGCCAGATCGTCACCTGTCAGTACGTGATCGATGCCAGCGAAACCGCCCTGATCGCGCGCCTGCTGGATGAGCCGTTCGCGAAGCCACCACCTGCCTCCCTGTTCCGGCGGCGCCTTGAATTCGTGGATGTCAGAGACCTGACATCCACCGTCATTGCAGTGCCCTTGGCCCGGATTCAGGATCAGGTTGTGGCCGTGTATCCGGGACTAGGGGGCAACGGCCACTACCATCTGGAATATGCTATGGAGTTGCCCCGGGGCACGGATTCGGCGCTAGATCAGACGCAGCGTGACCGGGACGCCCGGTTGCAGGGTCTGGCCGTAGTGGAATATCTGAAAAATCATCACGCTCACTTCCGTGAAGCCATCTGGGCAGCGTCCAGCCATGAGTTGGATGGTCCCGCCACGGCACCGCTCCGGGCATGGGAGCGGCTTCCGGATGATATGCTACAGGCACCAACGGAGCTTGCCTCTGCTCAGGCTTTCCGGGTGAGTGCCCCACGTGTCCTAATGGCCAATGAGGCGGCCCGGGTGTCAGCAGCACAGAGGGCGCAATGGCAGGAGCCTGATGGCGCCAGCACCCTAGGTGCCCTCATCACACAGTGGGTAGAATTGCCCCCGCAACCGATTGCCCTCAACGTTCCGGAACGGGCCAACATACAGGGGCCGGTACTCAAGGAACAGGCACAGCCCCAGCGCGGGGTGGCCTATGCCACCATCACTACTGGACCCGCACCGCTGCCGATCAGTGCCCCCTGGGATGTGATCGTAGTGGGCGGGGGCACGGCGGGTGGCATTGCGGGCATTACCGCTCGGCAGGCCAACATGCGGACCATTCTGGTGGATATGAACCCGGGGCTTGGGGGCACAGGTACTTATGGAGGCATCCATGCGTACTGGTTTGGCCACCGGGGCGGTTTCTCACGTCAGGTGACATCCATGGTGGACGATCTCCATGTGCGTACGGGACATCCCAAACAAAAGGGCCCCATTCCCCGATGGAACATTGAGTGCAAGATCCACGCTCTATTGGAAGGCTCACGAATAAGCGATGTACAGCTTCTGCTCAACGCTATGTTCATTGGTTCCCTCGTAGAAGATAACACTGTTGTCGGTGTGGTCGTGGCTACGCGCCTAGGTCCCATGGCGATTCGAGGTCAGGTTACCATTGATGCCACGGGTGATGGCGACGTGGCTGCCTGTGCGGGTGCTCCCTATGTGCTGGGGGCCGAGCGGGACCATGCCATGATGTACAGTTATATGGCCCAGGTGATCCGGCCGGGCCGACCACGCAACGTCAAGACCCGCTCGGTGGATATCACCAACGTAGAGGATTACACGCGGGGTATCATGGCGGAGCGTCGGAACGGCATAGAGGGCGACGTAGATCACGGAATTTACATGGCCCCCCGGGAAAGCCGGCACATCCAGGGTGACACGACCCTGACGCTGAGCGATCAGCTGGTGCAGCGCGCCTTCCCGGATGTGGTCATGCGCGCCTTCAGCAACAACGACATCAAAGGCCAAAGCACCTCGGATTGGGTTCTGATGGGCTTGCAGTCGCCCCATCTGGATATTGAAATTCCTTGGAGTGCCCTGCTTCCCCGGAACGTAGACAACGTAATTGTGTCGGGCAAGGCCTTTTCGGCTACGCACGATGCGCTGGCAGCCCCTCGCATGCAGCCGGATATAGAGAATCTCGGCGGCGTGGCCGCTTTGGCCGCCGCCATGGCGATAGAATGTGATGTGCGGCCGCGTGACCTGCCCGTACGTGCGCTGCAAGCCCGGCTGGTGACAGCGGGTGTGCTGCCCCGACGTGTGCTGGAGCGGCGACTGACTCCGCTGCAATTCACGCGCACGGAACTGGATCGGATGCTGAAGCGCATCGATCCGGATATGCCGCTGCATCAATACGCGCGTATGCAGAACAACGTGCGCTACGTAGGACGGGTGGAACTGGCGGACATGATGTGTTCGGGGCCTACCGTCATACCCTATCTGGAAGACCGATACGCGAACGTCCCCGATAATCTGAAGCTATTGCTGGCGCAGGTACTGGCAGTGCTGGGCTCCACTCGGGGCGTTACGCAGCTGGTAGAGGCTTGCCTGGTTGAGCTACAGGGCTTTCATCTACCTGTGCAGACTGAGACTATCATGTACAAGGGGATACCACCGGATCAGAACGCAGCCTCTAATCTGGCTTTCATGATCTACAGTCTAGGCTTGGCCCGGGACCGGCGGGCCAAGCCCGTATGGCAACGCGTGATTGACCTGCTGGCGCACGAAACCGCCGCGGACATAATGGATCCGAATCGATCCATGTACTACTACGTATCGGCTGTCTGCTTCGGCATTGAACGTCTGGGTGACCCGGATTGTGTGGCTATGCTGGAGCAGCTGCGTGCCTACGAACCGTTTTACGGTAAGCACACATCCAAGACCGGGGCGTTAGCAGTCGACTACGTAGATGAACGCCTGGCGTACCTGGAGCTCGTGCTGGGCCGCTGTCTAGCTCGTTGCGGCAGTCCGACCGGGTATGTGATCCTGATTGAGTATCTGGTGGATGTGCGCGCGATTCATGCGGAACACGCTCATACGGAACTAGTCAACATTACGGGGGAGGACTTTGGCAAGGATCAGGCCCAGTGGGCGGATTGGCTGGAACATCATGCCCACCGGCTGCCACTGGTGCCCTACAATGAACCCTCGGATCCTGTCAAGGCCTGGAACGAAGATATTCTCATTGACCCCATCGGGTGTTGAGGAATGTATCTGTTCAAGTAATTATGGTGTCAGAAGGGCCTGTCGCGTCCCTGGACCCATACCTGCTTTCGTCTATGCTCATCTTGAAGTGGGTGTAGGATGCAGCCATGAAAATTGAAAACGATGGTCCGGATCTCAGCCACGACCAACCCAGTTCTGTTTTCCTTTGACAACACAATCTACTGTACCAGAACAGGGTGGCTCTGATCCGGTACGACGATACCACTCCTTGCGGCTCCACGCGTCGCGTCCCGGCACCGGGGATGCTCGGGAATTCTGCTTTCCTGTGCGCCGTTTACTATGGCACCACCCATCGGGTAGGGGGCAAAGCTAATATGATTAAGTATGATGCGGTATCTGGGGCATGATCATGCCGACAACCTTCCATGTCTATTGCGCTCGGAGACAGGATAGCTACCACTGGAAAGAAGTCAGATCTGGGTCTGGTGTAATACCGGAGCGGCTGTGATAACAATCTCGTCGATCTCTACCAGGGACAGTTTCCACGTATAGTCCTGCGTAATCTATCACGCTCCAGACGCTCTGGAGCCTCAACAGTGCTTCAAGATGGCTTATCAGATGCGCATCTATCAGCTCTGCTCTCCGTGGCTTACCGGTTCTGCTGGTTAGATCTGGACACTTTTGCCCCATAACCCGTCCGGGTATTTGCTGGAGATGACCGGGACATGAAGTTCAATGGCTGCTACTTTCTGTTGAGACAGGGCGGATATCACGCATGCCGGCTGCGTAATCTCGTAACCTATGCTGCCTACGACTCTGAAACGTGGAGTACGGCGCTAATCCTAGAGATGCGACGTGTCAGGGCGGAGAATCCCTTTACGCTCCGTCAGCAAATTCATCCGGGTACGGCCCTGCAGGGAATTAGGAGGTCGTGACACTAGGTTTTGACAACATGTAGGGTGGTTATTATACCGATGATCGTCGGTTGGTCGTCATATACCTGAGCCTAATCGTAACCAACGACGGTCTACTTTACCGATTGACCTGGAAGGGCAGGTGCGCCAACCAGACTCGCACCGAATGTAGAGTGTCTGGGCGCCTACTCCGGGATGGCCTGTGTCATCCTGGACAAGCAGTCTCGTTTCCTACGCGGATACGGTGTGGACGAATGACTGCCTTCTCCCACATCAGGGCTGTGCTCAGCCTGTCTTCTGGCTGGTGCATGGCCATATTGCATGTGCGCTGGGTTGCGTATTGCGTACGGCTTCGCATTCCGGTCTGAGGATGACGCCATCTATTGGCGATCGGGCCCGCACGACACCGGCGCAACGTATGAAAGACATCTTTCCCGAACGTAACTATGACGCGTCAGAGATCACGAGGGTCAATCGCTTCATGGACGAGTATATGGGTTTGCTGTACACGGAGTCAGAGGCAGGCATCAAGAGGTACCCGTTAATTTCACGGGTGCCGAATCCGTTCAAGGGTCTGAAGGGTAAGGGAACGACACATTCCTATTTGTCGGCCACCGAGATCACGAGCATGGGCCTGGAGTTCATGTGGCACGATCCCGACCGTCTCATGATGGAAGACCCCGAACTCTGGGACTTTCTGTGGGACAACTTGGTGGGCTTGGTCAAAGGGCGTGTCGATCCCTTAGCGGTCGACTAATGCTGCACGTACCGGGCATTGGGCGGTGGGGGCTCGGGTTCGTAGTTGCGGGCTAAGATGGCGCTGGAGCCGGGATGCAACCGGATCGCATAGACCACGGGCGTCTCAATCCTGGCATCGGGCGAATAAGCGGGGAGATAGCCTTCCCGTTTTATTTTCTGCTGCACAATCCAAGCGACTGATTTTTCGACCCTTTTCTTGGCCCGAGCCCAGAGCGGATGCCCGAACTGGGAGTCCGGGTCCAAGCGCCACGTGTTCGTGCGGCCATCAACACAAGCCATCACTTTACCGATGACCTCAAGGTTCAGCTCCACGCGGTGCGTTTCGTGCGGTAGGAACTCCATGATAGCACTCCTTGTAACGTACAGGATAGTATAGCTCTGTGCCACGCTGAAGCGGGGATGTAGATAGCTTTGTGGAACTCCCGAGTGCCACCATTACAATCCTGTCAGTGGTAACGCGTACGCTGGATGTCACCGACGAAGTCCGGGATGTCGGTATGACCTAATGCCTGACGCAGGCCGTGGGCCTCACCAATATGAAACCAGTAGTGGTTGATCACACGTAACAGGGTGTGCCCCAACGACTCTTCCCGAGGTTGGTCTCGGAAAGTGAGAAAGGTGTCCATCATATCGTCGGTGAGAGTGACAAGATAGTGGTCGGCTTCTTGGATAACGTGATGCCAGATGGTCCAGACTTCATCCCAGTCAGGTGTTGATGTCTCCGCGCCTGAACCAAAGCGTGCACCAATGCCGGAATACAGCTTCCGCTGCTGGCCCATCAGAATCCACATGGTGTGTTCGTGGACAGCCATGTGAGCGACTATGAAGCCTAGGCTGTTGAAAGGGGGCAGGACTCTTGTGCCCTCCTGGGGCGACACATCTTGCATCACCCGCTGGAATTCAGCGCGGGCAAAGTCCAGCTGTGTAACTAGATAGTGTTTGGTAGTAGGTTCTTTTGCCATAAGGTTGACCCCGAGGGTAGTGTCTCCATGCCCGTGAAATTTTCTGTCTGCCAGTAGGTGGTACGCCGGGTAGAGTGCGTATTGTACGTATAACTAGCCTCCGGGCAATGAATTCAATTGCACACTGTGCCACTTTCTACTTTCTTTCCTAGCAGACGAACGCTCCCTGTGTCATATGCCCCGTAGTACTTAATCACCTGTCCAAAGCAGGCCGTGGCTTGTTATGGGCCGATGGTGGTCAGCCATCGTGATCCTGGAAGGATTTGTTTGTGTCCAAGGAAAATTCTTAGGTCCGGACTAGGCCTGTGCTGCACACGGAAGAAGCTTTCCGTTGGTGTTTATACTGTGCTCTACCTGCTAGTTTTTGGGGCCTTACCTAGACCGCGATATACTAATTGCTTGTGCTGGCCTCGCAAATGCTATGAGGAATGTTCATGTATGCAATAGTGCGTACAGGTGGGAAGCAATACAGGGTTACCGAGGGCCAAACCTTTGAGGTGGAAAAACTGCCGGGTGAAATCGGTGATACGGTTCCCTTGACTGATGTACTCATGCTCGCGGATGGTGCGAACGTTCGGGTGGGCACACCGTTGGTAGCAGGAGCGTCCGTCCAGGCTCGCATCACAGGCCAACACAAAGGCCGCAAGGTGCGTGTGTTCCGGTACAAGCCGAAGAAACGGGTCCGTGTACGCCGTGGCCATCGGCAACACCATACACGCCTGCAGGTTGAGGCGATCACGGGTGACCTCTAAAGACGAGCGAACGTCGATCGGCCGCATGACAGTAACAGGGAGGGAATGTCATGGCACACAAAAAAGGAGGCGGCTCTAGCCGCAACAATCGCGATTCAAACGCCCAACGTCTGGGAATCAAGCGCTACGGTGGCGAAGTGGTGCGCGCCGGTTCCATTCTAGTGCGGCAGCGCGGCACCAAAATCCATCCAGGCGCAAATGTAGGTAGAGGCAAGGACGATACGCTGTTTGCGATGCAGGATGGGGTGGTCACCTATGGGTGGGCACGCAAAAACCGTAAGAACGTCAGTGTGCTAGTCCAAGAGAGTACGCAGTAACATGAAACCAGGCATACATCCGGAATTCTATCCCGCCGCGACGGTCACATGTTCCTGTGGTGCCGCCTGGACTACAGGCAGCACCCGGCCTGAGATCCGTACGGACGTCTGCAGTAAATGCCACCCGTTTTACACAGGGGAACAGCGGATCATTGACACGGCCGGACAGGTGGAACGCTTCATGCGACGGCTGGAGCAAAAACAGTCCATGGATATGCAGCGCCAGCAGATGGAGCAGGTGCGTGAGCAGGAAGCCGCGGCCGTACGTCGAGCCCGGGCTCGGGGTGATGATGTTGAGGCTGCCAAAGAGGCGGTACAGCAGAGTACTGACTAAGGCTTGCGATCAACGCGGTGCTCGTTAGTCACCTTCGTCACCGCAGTAGGTGCGGCAACCTCTTGCAAAGATACTTGTTTTGAGCGCAGTGAAGATAGGGCCCCCCGGTTGCGCTTACCCGTTGCCCTAGTGGTTGAGGAGCTCAGGTTGCATCCTGTTCCACGATTGCAGTAGGCCCGAAATAAAACGAAATTCAGGGCCTCAGGCGTAGGACCGGTACGGCGGTAGTTGGGAATAGCGCTCGGTGTTAGATGGCACACGGCTGTACACGCAGTGGCCGTTGCCTGAGATTAAACATGGGGCTACCCAAGGTGTTCGCAAGGCAACTAACCCCTATGATTTGGGTCAAAGTCGTCAGATCCGATTTGATACTATAGAATATCTAGGCACCACCGCTGTCCAAGCGCAACGTCTGCACCTCATCCTCCATCCACAATATGCCCTGGAGAGCCGTAAGCGCACGACTCTCCTGCCGATAGTATGAGTCGTGGTGGTGACCATGCCATGTGATGCCAACTGCTATTCTACAATCACGGACGTGCCCTTCTCTGCCTTATTGCGGAGCACTCACGCTCGGTATCGGTGCTATTACGGTAAGCCCTCTCCGCACCACCAGTAGACGGAACTCGTACGCAATGAGTGTTTGAATGTAATGACGAAACGAACAGGGTCAATTGAGGTTATCTGCGGTTCCATGTTCAGCGGTAAGACGGAGGAACTGTTGCGCCGTGTCCGTCGTGCCCAGATCGCAGGCCAGACCGTACAATTGTTCAAGCCGCGCCTGGATGATCGATATGATGAAAAGCAGGTTGTCACACATTACGGCCAGACCAGCACCGGAGCGGAGATTGCCGATGGTGCCCAAGACCTGTGCCGCAGGCTGCAGTCCGCGACTTCGGTCATTGCCATTGATGAAGTGCAGTTCTTTGATGCCTGCGTGGTGGACGTATGCCTTTATCTGGCCCACAAAGGCAAACGTGTGATCGTCAGCGGTTTGGATCTGGACTATCGGGGTAATCCGTTTGAACCCATGCCACAGCTCATGGCCCTAGCGGAACAGGTGGTTAAACTACGGGCCATTTGCTCCGTGTGTAGTGCTCCCGCTTCCCGCACCCAGCGCCTCATTGACGGGAAACCGGCTCGGGTGGACGATCCCTTGATCCTGGTTGGGGGTGTTGAAAGCTATCAGGCCCGGTGCCGGCAGTGCCACAGAGTAGTGGGGCTGCGCAGGCGCAAACCGTTTGCCTTTCTGGAGTAGACGTCAGTCAAACGCAGACGTAGCAGGTCGCTACTATTTTGTCTTTCAGATCACATCCCATAGTGTCATTGATATGGTGTGGGCAATGTCGGCGGTGCTATACGAAAAAGCCTAGTCCACATCAGCTACCGTAACTCTGAGCCCTACTAGCATCTGCAAGCTGCATTAGCATGAAGTATCTTTCCGTATGGTAGTAGAGTTCCGGAGTAAGAAACGAGCAAAACCGGAGCTATGTCACGGTACCGTGTGTAGCGGAGAAGGATGCGTAAGGCGAGTCAGAGGACCGGGGGCAGGGCCCTGATATCGGTAGACTTGACTACCATGGCGCAGCCACACCGTCCACGTCGCGGATGTAGACGTGACGGCAGGGGATGCCTGCACCGTGCCTAGGGCCGGACGCGGAGACTCAGTCCGGTCAAGTTTAATCTGAGAGTAGCCTACCCCCAGGTACTGGGCCAGATCCAGCATTGCATCTGCGATCAGGGGATGATCCTCATTCAAGTCCAGTAGAGGCGGCGGTGCGAGACTCCGTGGGGGACCCTGTAGGGATGTATGGTAGGTGTAGGTAGTATCTCCTGCCTGGAAGCGGATGATGAGACCGGGTGTCAGGGTCTGAGCATACAGTCGGCCCGGTTCCGGGATACCGAGACCGGCATCAGGCCAGGTGTGTGCGTCTAGGCCAATCAAGGAGACCTGATCGGGAGACCGGTTGTGGTGACGGCACAGATCAACCAGTGCCTCCAGCACACGACAGGATGCCTCCAGCAAGGATGGGTTCGCGATAGGATCTTGGTAGTAAGGAACGGTAGTCATGGCACGGAAGTTGTGCAATCCAGGGCCAAACAGAGCGAATTCTGTCCTGCAGTATAACAATACAGGTCTCCCGGTGTGTAGCCTAAACGACTACCCAAGCCTGTCGGATATAGTCTAACCACAACGTGAAGAGAGGAATAGTGTCCAGCTCATTCCTCCAACATATTCTATAATTGGAGCCTGCGTCCAATATGACGACTCACAGCGTCTCCTCATACTTCTATGCAGCGTCTCCGATGCCGTTTCCCCGCCCGCCTGCACTTTGGCCTCCTAGACATGAATGGGACCATGGGGCGTATTGATGGGGGCATAGGACTGGCTATTCAGCATCCGCCTACGATTATTGAGGCGACGGAGGCTGACCGGATTCAGGTGCAGGATAATTTGGAGCTATCTTTGCATGCACGGCTGACAGCAAGCTTGGAGCAAGTATGCCGTCATCTGCACGTACCGGGTGTACATGTCCAGGTGTGTCAGAAGCCGCCTGCACATAGCGGCTTCGGTAGTGCCACCCAAGTGCTGGTAGGAGCTGCGAAAACGGTGGCGCTGCTAGCGGGTAAACCCACGTCCGCCTCCCGGCTAGCCCGTTGGGTAGGACGCGGTGGGACTTCAGGCATAGGTACGGCCGCCGTAGACGGTGGAGGCTTTATTTTGGATGGTGGCCATGGCTTTCGCCAGGGGTCGGATTCGAAACAGGATTATGTGCCCTCCGGCGCTGCGCGTACTACAGTCCCACCGCCTGTGCTGATGCAGATCTCCTTTCCACAGGAATGGCAAGTGCTGATCTGTCGGCCCCAGGGACTAGACATAAGTGGCAAGCAGGAAAGTGCTCTGTTTGCGGATACCTGTCCCGTGCCCGATGCGGATGTAGCCGTTATGAGCCGCATTCTGCTGATGTGTATTCTGCCCGCCATCTTGGAACGAGATTTGCGCACGTTCTGCAGGGGGCTGGAAGCATATCAGAGCCAAGGTTTCAAGGCAGCGGAGATTCAATCCCAGACGGAAAACGTGCGTGCCCTAATGACATTTTTGCGATCGCAGGGCGCCCAGGGAGTGGGTATGAGTAGCTGGGGCCCCGTGGTATTCGCTTTCGGTCACGCGCTGGATTCTCTGCAGGAGAAGGTGGGGATCTGGCTTGATGACCATGGAGGGGGTGAAGTTTTCATTACCCAGGCCGACAATCAAGGCCATCGGGTACTCCTTTGACGAAGCTTCACGTACCGTCCCGAGAACTGAAGATTTGTGGGACGACCACGATCCACGATGCGGTCCTGTTGAACGGTACCGCGGTCAATTATTGCGGGGTTTTGGTTGACGTGGCTTTCTCACCACGGACCGTGTCCCAGGTGCAGGCCCGATCCATAGCCGGCGCGTTTCAGGGAAAAGTTGTCATTCTGCTATGCAATCCTTCAGTGCGGCTGTGTGCACAGGTGTTAGCAAGCATCCAGCCCTTCGCGCTCCAGTTCCTGTGCGAGGAGACGCCGGAATTTCTACGCCGCATCCGTGATCTGACAGCAGTGGAATTGTGGAAATCCATTCATGTGCCACGGCTGCCATCCCAGGCTATGCCCCAAGCCTATGTAGAAGCAGGTGCTGATCGCGTACTGTTTGACGCCCGGATTGTCCAGGATGGTGTCATGCGATTGGGGGGAACGGGCCACGTGGCAGATTGGACGCAGGTCCAGGCACGAATCAGAGATTTGTATCCTACGCCCTGTTTTCTGGCCGGAGGTATTCACGCCGGTAATGTCCGGGAAGCTATAGTGGCGACCCGGCCGGCCGGGATTGATTTGTGTAGTGGCGTGGAGGCGACACCGGGGCGACGTGATCCGGACCGTCTGGCCCATTTGCTTCAACAGTGGCGTGTGATGCAGGAGATAGGCCAATGAGGAAGACAGATTCATGAAAGCCGCGGTAGTGCATGCTCTGAATGATATCCGCATTGAAAACGTGCCTACGCCGTGTCCGGATACGGATGAGATTCTGGTCAAGGTACGAGCCGCGGGAGTCTGCAGTACAGATGTGAAACAGCTGGGAGGGCAGAGTCTACCCCGGCATCTACCCACTATCCTGGGCCATGAGGTAGCCGGCACGATCGCGGAGGTGGGAGCAGCTGTCACGGACTGGACGGTAGGCCAGCGGGTCGCTGTGTATCCCATTGCCGCTTGCGGCACCTGCTTTTATTGCCAAGTTAATCGACACAGCCTCTGTGAGCGGGAATTCGGCCTGGGCCATGGTATCAATGGTGCCTTTGCTGAGTATCTGAAAGTGCCTCGGCAGATCCTGGCCTTGAACGGTGTCGTGGACATAGGTGATATGCCTTATGAAACGGCTGTCCTCATTGAACCTCTGTCCTGCGTACTCGCAGCGGCCCGCCTGTGTGGGACCCGGCCAGATGATACGGTTGCCGTGGTGGGATGTGGTCCCATGGGGCAACTGCACGTGTATGCCAACAAAAAGCTGGGGGCCCGGGTGCTGGCTCTGGACATGAAAGAGGAACGACTGGCTGCTGCCCAAGCCTTGGGCGCGGACATGATCTTCAACCCTCTCCACGGTGATGCCCGGCAGGCCATTCACGCAGTGACGGAGCAGCGCGGAGCCGATATCCTGATTGTCGCGGTGGGTTTAGTGGAAGCCGTGGAATCTGCACTCCCCTATGTCCGCAACGGCGGTGTGGTGAACGTTTTTGGGGGTACGCCACGTGGACATATGCTGACCCTGGATCCCCGTTGGCTTCACTATGGTGAGATCATGCTGACGGGCACTTTCGGCTCCTCGGTCCAGGATTTTCACGCAGCCCATGCCTGGCTGCAAACGGAGCCTGAGGCCTTAAATACCCTATTGTCCCATCGCTGTGCGCTGGACGATATGATGGCAGCAGTAGCGCTTGTACGAGAAGGCGTAGGCACCAAGACCGTTGTGGTAATGTAAAGGATCCTAGGCTCGGTCTCGCTACCAGGATCAAGCCCATTGGAGTCCCGGTAGCACGTGTATTTCACCATACGTCAGACAAATCTATGTCCAATTCCTTTGTTCATCTCCATACCCACTCTGAGTATTCGTTGCTTGATGGTATGAGCGGCATTGAGCCTCTGGTCCGGCGGGCGCACGAACTGGGTCAGCCCGGACTAGCCCTGACAGATCATGGAGTTATGCACGGCACGGTGGAGTTTTTTCGCACCTGTCGTCAGTATGAGATTCAACCTATCCTTGGGGTGGAAGGTTATCTGACCACCTGGGGCCGATCCATGGAAGGCCGGGATTCGCAAAAGGACCGCCAGAATCATCATCTACTGCTGCTGGCCCAGGACAATACCGGCTATCGGAACCTACTGAACCTGACTACCCAGAGTCACCTGCGCGGCCATTACTATCGACCACGTGTCGATCACGACCTGTTACACGAATTGGCGTCAGGGATCATTTGCACGACGGGCTGCATGCAGGGTGAAATTCCCTCCCTCCTGGCCAGGGGGCAATGGGAGACAGCCCAGGAACGGCTGGGCTGGTATCTGGACGTGTTTACGCGGGATCGTTTCTTCATTGAACTGCAGGATCACGACAATCCGGAACTCCATCAGATTAATGTGCAACTCCTGGAATTGGCTCGGCAATACAAGGTAAAACTGCTAGCCACCAATGATGTCCATTACGTTCATCAGACGGACAGTCTGTTCCAGGATGTACTGAGCTGTGTCCAGATGGGTAGAAAGCTCAACGACGCCAACCGCATGCGCATGCAAGGAGACAGCTTTTTTCTACGCAGCCGGGAACAGCTAGAACAGGCTTTCCGGTCTCTGACCGACATCTCAGCGTCGGCCTTTGATAACACCCTGTTGGTGGCTGAGATGTGCGATGTGGATCTGGAAGACAACCAGTATCATCTACCTGACATCCCCTTGCCTGAACCTTTCCAAGACTATGGGACGTACCTACGCCATCTGACTACAGAGGGTTTGCGTCGTATATATGGAGACAGGGCGACGACCGCGGAAATTCAGGAGCGCATGGAAAGCGAACTCGCAATCATTGCGGCCATGGGGTTTGATGTGTACTTTCTCATCGTGGCGGATATCTGTGACTTCGCCCGTAAGCAGGAGATCTGGTGGAACGTGCGGGGCTCGGGAGCTGGATCCATCGTCGCCTATGCCCTCGGTATTACCAGTCTGGATCCGCTCCGGTACGGCCTACTTTTTGAGCGCTTTCTCAATCCGGGCCGCCAGACCATGCCGGATTTTGATCTGGATTTTCCGGACGATCAGCGCGAAGAGCTGATGCGCTACACGATTCAGAAATTCGGTGACGATCAAGTTGCTCAGATCGTGTCCTTTGGCCGGATGAAGTCCCGGGCGGCTATCCGGGATGTGGGCCGTGTCTTGGACGTGCCCTTACAGGAAGTAGAACAGCTATCAAAACAGATCGCCACCCGCGGCGGTAATTTGTCGATGATGCTAGACGCTGAGAACGCCCACTACAACCCGGACTTGGCGGCAACCGCCCGGGAAAACGAGACCGTACGCCAGATACTGGACTATTCACAACGCCTGGAGGGTGTGGCGCGTAACGCCACGACCCACCCGGCCGCCGTCATTGTGGCTGATCGGGAACTGTGGCACTACACGCCTCTGAGCCTCGGCAAGAACACGGTCACCAAATACGTAACCCAGTACGAGTTCCCGATCCTCGAATCCCTGGGGCTATTGAAAATTGATTTTCTGGGCCTGCGTTTCCTGTCTATCATGCGCGATACCTGTCGGCTGCTACGAGAACGCAAGCAGATCGAACTGGATATTGACACCATTCCCTATGAAGGCCCCCAGACGGCCAAGGCATTTGACCTGATTGCGAGTGGGGAAACTATGGGGGTATTTCAGGTGGAATCGGAAGGTTTCCGGGAAACCCTGGGCGAGATGAAACCCACTGAATTCATCCACATCATCGCGGCTATTTCGCTGTACCGTCCTGGCCCTATGGATTACATTGGGCAGTACAACCGGCGTATGCACCAGAAGGAAAAGGTTGCCTATAAGCACGAAACCCTGGAACCCATCCTGGCCGAAACCTACGGCATCATCGTCTACCAGGAACAGATCATCACCATCCTGCGTGATCTGGCCGGCTACACGGCGGCGGAAGCGGATCTGGTGCGGATAGCCATCAGCAAGAAAGATAGTAAGAAAATCGCCGAGTCCAAGAAAATTTTTCTGCAGGGAAGCCAGACACGTGGCATCCCGTCCGCTACGGCCGAAGCCATCTGGGCGGACATTGAACTGTTCGCCGGCTATGGCTTCAACAAGAGCCATGCCGCGGACTACGCCAAGATTGTGGTGCAGACTGCGTATCTGAAAGCTCACTATCCCCTGGAATACATGCAGGCCATGTTGTGGGTGGAGCGGAGTCATGCGGACCGGGTGACCAATATCGTGAATCAGTGCCGCCGCATGGGCATTGAGGTGCTGCCCCCTGACATCAACCACAGCCAGTCCGATTTTTCCATCCAGACCCTGGACGTTCCGGAGGATAGCCAGGTTACGCAAGATGCTAGCCTTGCATATGCCTATCCCATTCCGCCCGGCAGTGCCATTCGCTATGGCCTCGCTGCCATCAAGAATATCTCGGGACGGGGTATGGAAGACGAAATCGTCGCCAAACGACCGGCACAGGGCTTTGCCTCGCTTGAGGATTTCTGTGACTGCTGTAACTTGAAACAGGTAGGACGGCGCTCCTTGGAGTTCCTGATCCATGGCGGCGTACTGGACTGCTGGGGTAACCGGAAACAGCTGTTGGACTGTGTGGACAGTATGCTGGAACGGTCGGCCGCATCGCACGACTATGCAGAAGCCCCCCAGGAGAGCTTGTTTGGTGAGGAAGTCATGGCAGTGCCGCTCAGGCCCATCAACCTGCCCGCAGTCAAACCTACACCCGAAGAGGAAATTACCTTTCTCAACGAAGAGAAGGAACTGTTGGGTATGTTCCTGCGAGAACATCCCTTTTCCCATGTGTACACCCAGCTGGCACAACATTACCCTACCCTGATCACAACCGCCAACATCACCCAAGAGATGGACGGTCAGACATGTATTGTGAGTGGCTTGGTGGCGGAGTTACGCCCTCACGTCACCAAGAAGAACACCTCTATGGCTTTCATCACCATAGAGGACATGCATGGACATCTTTCCGGAGTCGTGTTCACGGAAGCCTGGACGCGTTATCAATCCACCCTAGACGCTGATGTTCAGTTTGTGTTCAAGGGCCGGCTGCAGTACAACACGGCCCGTGACGAAATGTCTATGATAGTGGATGAAGTCAAAGGTGTTGACACTGTATTGGCGGAACGGGCCGGCAACTCTTCCGATGGCAATAGTCCCAAAGTACCGTCTGACCAGCCGGCTGGAAGAGCCCAAACCGAGCCTGACACGGCAAATTCCAGTCCTGCAGTATCCAAGGCCCCGCGGGAGCCCCGTGAACAGGCTGCAGGCCAGGCAGTGAGACAGGGTGTTCTCGGACTGAAAATGCAGGCGGGTTCACAGTCCTTAGAGGGTTTTAAGAGCAGATATCAGCATCTTATCAAAATTCTGGAAGAGGCACAGGGGCCGGAATTGTGGGACGTATACCTAATTTTGGAGGCCGGTCATGGCCAGACTCAGGGCTACAGGCTGGAGACTATGGGACTGGATCGGGACAAGCTGCAGGTTGACGATCTAGCGAAATTGCGTGTAGTCACCCACTGGTTAGCGGATATCTGAACCGGGTTCTTGGAGCAGGATGCTTGCCGAGATTTCATATCCCGCGCGGTGCCGACGCGCGGGATCGAGTCGAGTCGGGGTCCCGCGTAGGGCAAAACAGGCCTGCCGTCACAGGCATTTCCAGTGGATGCCGCAGCATCCTAATGAACAGGGCGGAGATGTATCCGTTACTGTCAGGACTTGTGGCGTACCAACATATTCGGGATAGTTCTATATCCTAACGGGTTGTTTTCCCTAGGCGGGTAGTTTGCACCACTTCCCAAGCCTAGTTTGAGGGTCTGACTTACGTAGGGCGCGGAACGACAATTTTGTGATCCTGTCTTACCCGTTCAGTCACCAACGCCAATCGCGGTCTTGATCTGTTCAAGATCGCCATGGACCCGCTGTACTACAATGCCCTGTTGCTGCAAGGCCTGGTCCAGGGTATTGGGCAGCACATCGGGGCTGGCCAGAATTGTGACCCGCTTGGCGTGGGCGGCTTCCTCGGCATTGAACCCAAACGTAACATTTGCTTCTAAGAGCTGGTTCAGTAGCAATGGCAGATATACCTTGGTGGCGAAATGGTCGCGTGGCCCAAACAGCACGTAGTGTTCAAGGGTCTTTGCCGAGAGCGCAGGTTCCGTAGCCGGAACCATAGGCGCCACGGGGCTTTCCGCGCTCGACTCAGTGGGCGGTGATTCTGCCCTTGTTTCTTCCCTTGTGGTTGGAGTGGGTACGGGGGGTGCCGGGGCGGGCGGTTCGGGGGCTGGAACTTCCGATTCCTCCGGATCAACCACTTCCAGCTCTACCTGCACGGTATGGGGACTATCCAGTTTCAGGACACGTGATTGTGACAGAATCGTCTTAGATATGGGATGTGCCACTTGTACTACATAATCACCCGGTGGCACGGAATTGAACCGGAAATCCCCACTGTGTGGGATAGTACCTTCGCCCAGAATTTGACCGTCGGATACCAGCTGCAGGAGTAGATCGGTACCATTGTGGACATGACCATGAATTTGGCTGTGCTGACGGGCTGCGAGTACTTCCTCAAATTCGATCTCAAAGGAATGATGGAACAGGGTATTACCGCTACGGGAACCGTCTTCGTTCAGCTCATCGGGGTGGTTCGCCGTAAGCCCAGTGACAGATTCGCTAGGCGCATCCAACATTTGTACGCGGCAGGTTTGCCAGGTAAACATAGCAATAGTCTGATAGGGATCGCGCTGGTCCTTTGAATACACCAGTTCCTGCTGCCCATTGTCCCACTCCACCAAAATAGGTGCCTCTTCCGTACTGTCTTCCGCAAATAGCACACGAATGAAAAGATGGTGTCTGCCCTGATTTTCTTCAGGTGTGAGATGCCGTACCCGCCGTACCCGCCAGTACCGGTCCGCGTTTTGGGGGAGCAGTGATTCAATACCCACACCATATGATTCCGCCAGATTCGGACTGTCCGGATCCACGACAGGAGACTCTTGGGCCCGCTCTTGCTCTTCACCATCCGGAGCTGTTGAATCCGCGCTTTCTTCATCCGCGGACTGACGTCGCTCAGGGGACAGAGCTTCCGTGATGCGTTTTCTCATGCTCATTCAGAGTTCCTCAGCATTACATATGGGCTATTCGGCATCTGGGTGACCCGCTGCGATTCTATCACAATTAAGGAGAAAGAAATCCATCCACCGGGTGCTATCCTGCGCTGGTCTGCTTGTCCCGGGGCCGCGATCCTGTGGGTTGGCAGAGCTTTTGAACGAGATACCGTACCCCATACCCTGCGGACATCCCGCTATAATAGTTAGTACATGACCTTGATAGAAGCGATTGACCACTTCCTGCTTGATGCCGGAACCGGCAGCGGCTATACGCGCCGCACATACCGCACGGCCCTCAACCAGCTGCAGGCGTATCTGGCAGCACAGGGTCTGGACTGTCACACCCTGGATTTGTCCATACTGGATGTGGATACGCTGCTGAATCTTGCCACCTGGCTGCTGACGCACAAAGAGGTACACAATCGGACTTTGCTCACTTACATGACGGCGCTCATGAGTTTTGTACGCTTCCTGCAGATCCGTGACTGGTTGCCGTTGTCTTCCCGCGAGGTTGCTCGCCTGGAGAACGGTGTGCGACGTCTGCGGGCCAATCAGAGACCCCCCGACCTAATTCCCCGGCCACCCAAGACCCATGAGCTGGATGCCCTGATCACGGCTGCCCGTGCCGTGGAACTCAAACATTCGACTGATCGAGACCTGCTCGCTAAACTGCGTAACATCGCCATGATCGAGGCTCTGGTGTCTACCGGTATGCGGGTAGGCGAACTGGTGAAATTGAAGCGCCGGGAACTTGATCCGGATGAGCGCTCCGTGTGGGTAACGGGCAAGGGCAATCGCGTACGCAAGGTGCTATTTGATGATACAGCCTGGGAGTCCACCCAGTACTACTTGGCAAAGCGCCGGGAACACGATTGGGCCGTCACGTCCGCGGTGGGTGAATTGCCGGTCTTCGCGCGGCATGACCGACGAGCCGGTAACCAGATTCTCAGTCTTTCCACCGAGAGTGTGCAGAATGTGATCAAGGCCCTGGCTTTTACGGCACGCCTTGAAGAACGGGGCATAACGCCTCACGCTCTGCGCCATTACTTCGGTACACGCATCTACCAGACCACGCACGACTTAGCGATCACACAGACGGCTCTGGGGCACTCCAGTCCACAAACCACCCGAATTTATGCCCAGCTTGAAAACCGGGCCTTGCAGGAAGCTCACGAGAAAGCTTTTGGCTCGGCCTCGGATGACAACGACAGATCCAAGAGCAAAGCGGCGATCAGTAGCGCACGCTCGGCCAGTTGATCCAGCTCAATGTGCTCGTGATCCGCGTGGGCACCGGCTCCAGGCACACCTAAGCCATCCAGGGTGGGCACGCCGAGAGCTCCGGTCAGATTACCGTCACTGCCGCCCCCCGTGCGATCAGATCGCAGTTCCATGCTCAGGGTAGAGGCCAGTGCCTGAGCCGCACGGAAAATCTCACGGGTGGCACTATCCTCCAGAGCGGGTCGGGCCCGCGCTGCGGTTACTTCCAGTGTAGTGCCTGACAGTACGGGCCGTAGCGCCTGAATAGCTTGCGCGGTACGGCTCAGCTCAGTCTGTTGCCATCCTCTGAGATCGATATGGATCTCGGCGCGGTCGGCTACCACGTTGGCGGCTGTGCCGCCCTGGATGACGCCGGCGTTGACAGTGATACCTGTACCCGGATTGGTCATGCCCTGTAGGGCCAAAATCTGATGGGCCGCTTCCTCAATCGCACTAACGCCCTTTTCAATTTCGATCCCGGCGTGGGCAGGAATACCCTGGATGGTCAGTGTCAGGGCCTGACTGCCCTTGCGTGCCGTCTTGAGAACACCACCCGGTAGAGGAGGCTCCAGCACTAGCACGAAGGCCGCTCGGGCGGCCTCGGTTTCGATCAGGGTCTGAGAAGAACGGCTTCCTACCTCTTCGTCCGAAGTGGCTAGAAAGGTGATGGGGCGTGACGGTACCATCTGTAGGTCCTGCAGAGCCCGGAAGAAGTATTCCATCACGATGATGCTGGACTTCATGTCAAAGATGCCGGGGCCATAGGCTCTGTTTGCTTCGTCAATGCGGAACGGATGGGTGTCCAGGCGGCCCACAGGCCAAACCGTGTCAAAGTGTGTGAGTACCAGTACGGGGGCTCGCGTGGTGTTGGGCGGGTGCCAGCAAACCTGCAGGTGATCCCCCGCATCCACGGCCGTAACGCGGGTGGTCTCAACCGGATAGCGGCGGAATTTCTCCTCCAGAAAACCGACACACCGGTCCAGGCGGGTGTGATCAGAGCTGGGTGTTTCCCACTCCACAAGTTCCCGGATAGACTGCACCATGGCGCTGTGATGCTGGTGAAAATAATCTCGCAAGGGTTGGAGATCTGTCATCTGCTGTCTCCTGGATTGCATAGGGTAAGCATGACGGTACTGAGGGGTATATAGGTTCCGGGAGCGGATGTGCGGCCATGAGGCACTAGCCAATGCTGTAGAACTTCCTTACTGCTCCATTCTCCACTATACTAGGTACTAGGCTAACAGAGACAGGAACTAAACATCCCCTTCCTTGGGGCATAGGAGTGTTATATCATGCGCATCGGTGCGAGTGTCTGGCCATTCCAGTGGCATCCCCCCTATGACGAAGCCTTGCAACGTATTGCCGCCTTGGGATACAGGGCGGCTGAACTGATTGCCTGGGACCGGGAAGCTCTGAAATCTTATTATACGCCGGCGACGATTCGGCACTTGAAAACCCTGATGGCGGATCTAGGCCTTGAACTCTCCGAGTTTGTGTCCACACCCCGCGGCATGGCCAGTATGGATGCTGCAGAGCAGGACGCCGCCGTTGACCATTTCCGCGAAATGGTGGATGTAGCCCTAGAGCTGGACACGCACATGGTGAACACGGTAGCACCTAATGCCTTCAATCTGACATTGCCCCGCATTATGGAAAAGCCGGTAGCGCAGCTGTGGAGTGCGGATCTCCCGCCAGGATATGACTGGGAAGCCAACTGGAACGCCTATGTGGAGGTCACGCGACGTTGCTGTGACATCTGTGACCAGGCCGGTGTGCGCTATGCGCTGGAACCGCACCCCTACCGCTGGGTACGCAACGCCGCCTCCATGATGCGTTTGGTTGACCATGTCCAATCATCCGGTTTGGGCATGAATTTTGATCCTAGCCATCTATTTCCTGCAGGCGAGATTGCCGAGCAAGTGGTGTATGAACTGGGGGAACGTGTGTTTCATGCCCACTTCTCCGACAACGATGGCCAGACCAATGCCCATTGGCGACCGGGCAAGGGCAAGATCGACTGGACCGCGGTGATGGTAGCCCTACAAGATATTGGTTTCACCGGCGTAATTTCCATTGAACTGGAAGATGTACCCGGCACGGCACGCGCTCACGATGGCGTAGCTACCGCAGCCTTCGATCAGGAAATGGCGCTGACACTGGCGTACATAACCGCGATCTGCGATGACCTAGGCATTGCCCTGCACTAGGACGATCACAGGGAAGCAGCCATGCCGCCTAAAACTGAAGGATTTGACTTCGTTAATTCCGATACCACACTTTTCGTCACTAGCCGGGGACATCGTATTCGTTGTCCGGCGAGTGACCGGGAACTGGAGGACTGGTTGCGGCAACAGCTGCAGCGCTTTGACATCCTGGTGTTTGAAGATCTCCTGACGGGCACCATGGAGAAAGACAGTGGGGAATGGTACGACTATCTGCGCGACCTGATTGAATATGCTGCCTTCATGGATCGCTATCCGCGCAAGCGCATCATTTTAGCCAGCGATCGTTTCCCGTCCACGCGTCTTTGCTCGGCCTGTGAACGCCTATCCGATGTGTCCGAGGCCACGAAAACCTGGCAATGTCGGTATTGCCAGCGCCGCCACAATCGAGATCGGAATGCCGCTACCAATCTAAAACGATTGGGTCTTGCCTTCCAGAATCACAATACGGCCGATATCAGTGCCGTGTTCCCCACTTGGGAAACACTGTAGCACAGAATTATCGGCTTCTTCCGCCTGCTGTAGCCCCCGGTCATTGGGCTTACCGGTAGATTGTACGGGGTGACAGTGTATATAACGGCAACGGTTTCTCCTAAGGCAGCGCAAGTATCCAATAGGGAAACGTCTACTCGTTAGACGCGGGTCACCATCTTAGAGGATGGCAAACCCATTGTTGCGTGAACTCGTTGTTGTACGGTACACTTATTTCAAACTCATGATCTCATGAAAACTCTATATTGTATTTGACTTGGCCCGCGCTTAGGGTACATGCACGCAGAGCGTGAATTAATGATGGCAGTCAAAGTTTCCGGATTGCGTCGCCAGGAAGAAAGGGCAGGCTTTCTGTTTATCCTGCCCAACCTGATCGGGTTTCTGATCTTTCTAGTATTCCCTATTCTGTCTGCGGTCTATCTAACGTTCACGGACTGGGATTTGGGCAGTATGCCCGCTTTCAACGGTCTGGCCAATTTCCGGGCCATGATCAACGACGACATTTTCCGCAAGGCGTTTGGCAACACGTTTTATTACACTTTTGTTGCTGTCCCCACGGGAGTGTTCCTCGCGTTTTGTCTGGCCCTAGGGGTCAACCGGCCGATGCGTGGCGTCTTCACTTTCCGCCTCATCTACTTTCTGCCCCATGTCACTCTGACTGTAGCCGCTGCCATCGTCTGGGCCTGGATCTACCATCCCGAATTTGGCATCATCAACTATCTGCTGGATCTTCTATTTGATATTGAGGGTCCCAACTGGTTGTTCAACAGCCGATCCGCCATGCCCGCACTCATTATCATGAGCAACTGGAAGGGCATTGGCTATGCGATGCTGATATTTCTGGCCGGTTTGCAGGGGATCCCCCAAGAGCTGTACGAAGCGGCTATCATGGACGGTGCCAATGCCTGGTACCGCCTGTTGCGCATCACGATCCCCATGCTTTCGCCTACCACCTTCTTTGTACTGACAACATCCTTTATTGGCGCGTTTCAGGGGTTTGACCAGTTCTACATCATGACACAAGGTGGTCCGTCATTCGCCACCACTACCCTGGTGCTACATATCTTCAACAACGGGTTTTCCTATTTCAAGATGGGCTACGCGTCCGCCATGGCGTTTGTCCTATTTCTCTGCATTCTCGTTATTACCCTGGTCCAGTGGACTTCGGCCCGCACCTGGGTGCATGGCTTTACCCAGGATTGACCTTCTGCATGCCCGTGTCAGGACAGAGATAGTGCATATCCGATGAAAGCCGAAGCCACATCTCCGAAAACCCTGGCTCTGGCCTCCCCTAAACCCCGGTTGGGACTAGGCCGGCACACACAACGCCTTGCGGTTGATGTCCTAACCTGGATATTACTACTGGGTGGCAGCATTATTTTCGTGTTGCCTTTCTTCTGGATGGTGTCCAGTTCCTTCAAGACGTTTGGCGAACTGTTTGATTTTCCACCCACGTTTATTCCCGCGCAACTGCAGTGGCAGAACTATCTTGAAATCTGGCGCCGTTTGCCGTTTCATCTGTTCTTCCGCAACAGTTTCATGGTATCCACCCTGGAAACGGTGGGGGTTCTGTTCACGTCTTCGTTGGCGGGGTATGCCTTTGCGCGGTTGCGCTTCCGCTACCGAGATACCATTTTTCTGGTGTATTTGTCCACTATGATGGTGCCTTTTGCGGTACGTATGATTCCGCTCTTCGTGCTCATGCGTACCTTTCATTGGGTAGATGAGCTGTACGCCCTCATCATTCCGGGTATGTTCAGTGCCTGGGGCACGTTTCTGATGCGCCAGTTTATGCTGACGATACCGCGGGAGCTTGAGGATGCCGGCCTGATCGATGGGGCGGGGTTCTTCCAGATTTACGGTCGTATTATCCTGCCCTTGACAGGGCCGGCGCTGGCCACTCTGGGGATTTTTCACTTCATGGACAGCTGGAACGCGTTCCTTTGGCCCTTGATCATTCTTAACAGCATGGACAAGAAAACCATTGCCCTGGGCATGGCCGCCTTCCGGGCCATGACAGCCATGAAAACGCCCTGGCATCTGGTCATGGCCGCCTCAGTCGTCAGCATTCTGCCTATCATGGTGCTGTTCCTGGCAGGACAGAAATACTATGTGCGGGGCATCGTAACCACCGGACTCAAAGGGTAAAGGGACGTGTCCATGCATCGTTCACTCTGTCTCTGGTTTACGCTGAGCATCTTGCTGTTGGCTGCCTGTAGCGGAGGTGCAACCACCCGCACGGGGGATGCCGAGGCTATTGATTTTGAGGCTTCCATAGAGAGCGATGGCTGGCAGCTCAGTCTGACGGAAGTGCCGGAGAAACATCTGATCCTGGGTAAGGGCAATATCACCTACCAGGCGGCGAATGGCAACACCTATTTAGTCGTTTTCCTGAACATATCCAACACTAGCTCGGCCCTCAAAGTAGTGGCCCGTGATCTGCTCCTGGTGCGGGATGACGGCGGCACCCTATACAAAGCGGCTAAATCGGCTCTGCAGGTCGCCTATCTTGAGCAAGACGGTAGCCGGGACGGGTATACGGTCGTGTTGGACAGTCCGCTACAGCCCGGTAAGAGCCGACTAGGGGTAGTGACCTTTGAGATCCTGGATACTGCCACCGGCCTGATGCTGACCTTCCAGGATACTGACTTGGCCCTCCCCCTGGGCTTTTAGGGGGCACTGAATGGTGTTTGGCCCTGTGTTTGGGGCTAGGCTTGCGTATTTCAATAGCCACATGGCAAGGAGACTATGATGGTACACAAGAACAGGTTTCATCTAAGTCGGAGACAGTTCCTGCACATGGGAGCCGCCGTTTCCGGATTGGCTCTAGCAGCCTGTGTCGCCCCGACACCGACCGCTCCGGCCGCCGAAGCTCCTGCAGCTCCTGTCGACTCGGAAATGGCCCAGCGCTGGCTGACAGGCTTGGTCGATCGGGACATAGCGGGGGATTTTAAGATTATGAGCTGGGAAGATGAAGGCGAGATTCGCAAATTCCTGCTCCATATTGATGAATTCTTCACCTCGTTCTATCCCGGCATTGAGCCCGAGGTGGAATGGGGTATCCCCTGGGCTGAATACTGGACCAAACTCCCCACACTGATGGCGGCCGGCACACCCCCTGATATGGCCTGGCAGCACCAGTCCCGGGGCCAAGTATTCCCGTCCAAGGGCTGGTCTGTCGATCTGACGGACTATGTTGCCGCCTATCCTCCGGATGGTTGGCCTGATGATTGGTGGGAAGCCTCAGTCAACACCATGAGTTGGAATGGCACCGTCTATGCGCTGCCGTATGATTGGGCCACCATTGGCATCTATGCCAACCGGCACCTCCTGGATGATCAGGTCGGTGGCTATCCGGTAGATCCCAGCTGGACCTGGGACGATTTTGCCGAAGCGGCCATTGCCGTCACAGGTGAGAGTGAGGATGGGATGCCGGTTTGGGGTGCCAACATCAATCCCGGTGCTAGCGTCATCTGGAACATCGCACAAGCCTACGGTGGTGATTATTTCAGTGACGATCATACCTCGGCCAATTTCACCAATGATGGCGTGATGACTGCGGCTCAGCTGCTCTGGGACTTGCGTTGGCAGCACGGGGCCATGCCGACCCCCGAAGACACCCAATCCATGGGGCTCACGAGCGAATTTGCGTTTGCTTCCGGCCGCGTGGCCATGCATCGTGCCCTGAACGATACGGCTTTCCGTATGGATGAAGCCATTGAGGGCGCATTCCCTTGGGGTGTTTACGCGTGGCCTCAGGGGCCTGAAGGCCGTGTGGCCTTTGCCGGTAATTCAGGCTGGTTTGTACCCACCGGTTCGCATTATCCGGATATGGCCTACGAGCTTATCCGCTTTAGCTTATCCAATCCGGACCTGCTGCCGACTACAGGCGTAATGGGCAGTATGATCGTGGCCCGTAAGTCATTTTGGGAATGGGGACTGCCCCAGGGCGAAACAGCCGAACAAATCCCCAATTTCAAGAATGTCTTCGTGGATATTCCGGCTGAGAACCAGAAGACCTTCCCTTATTGGCCCGGCTACCAGGAATGGGACGCTATCTGGAAGAAGTGGATGGATCCCATCTTCGTAGAAGGCCAGGAAGGCTTGGCGGAAGCGCTGCAAGGGTTGGAAGACGAAACCAACGAATTCCTCGCGGCGGAAATGGAAGCAGCCGGTTCCTGAACAAGTCATGCTCCATGTGGGGGAGAAGGAATCAATAACATCCTTCTCCCCCAGTTCTTTGACTACCGGGCATTACGTTCGTGAAGTATCCTGGACGGAGACACGCACCTAGGTACTCCTGTCCTACCCCCGGTGGATACCCTAGGGCCCCGACAGGCCTCTACATGATCGGTCGGTTGTTCCCTTACCCTATCCCGATCCACAAGCGCGTGGTAAAATCCTGATCCTCTACAGGACCATGTCCTGACCGCTCTAGAGTGCAATGGCATGTCGGGTACAATCTCCACCATGCAACGGGTTGACAACCGTTCGTTGCTGCAAAGTCTGGCATTGGGCCTAGTGGCTAGTCTACTGGCCCTGACCTCCCTTATAGGTATTGTGTATGCCGGCTTTATGGTGGTGGCGCTGTTCTACGGTCTGGTAGACAGTCTGGCGCGTGCCCAAGCTGCGGGCACAACCGTGTTAACCATGCCCTTATCCCATGTGCTGTGGCAGAGCTTGGTTACTACGGGGCGCAATGGCTGGCAGGGTCTGATGGAGGCCCGCTTCGCGTATGTGGCCTTTGCCCTGCTAGGTCTGTTCGCTGCGGCCGGCTGGTTTTTCGGTGGGTATACGCCCCGTGCCCGTCGTTGGGGATTCAGCTTTGGTGGTATGACGGCAGTTGTTGTGATCACCGGCGTGGCATGGGCTGTACTACAACGGGATCAGATTTTGATCTGGATTGCTGAATCGCCGGAACTATACCGCTGGCGTGACGTGCTGCAACGTTCGCTGTTGACCGATGTGTTCGTCGTCAGTATCTGCGGCGTTCTGATTTCAATTCCCGTCTGGATGAGTTGGCGCTGGTGGTTTGAACAGATTGCTCTACGTGAAAAACGTAGGGCTCCCGACACTCCGCATGTGCTACCTTCTGCACTGGCTGAACACAGACTACAGCCAGCGCAGGCACAAGAGAGGGAGGATAGCCCGACAACGATACACGACGATCCTTATGTCCGACTGCTGCTGTCACGGACTTTTCTCATTCCGGCTATCACGGTTTTTGGTGTTTTGCTGTTGGTCGTCGGTGTGGCTAATGCCCGATATAAGGCATCCACGCTACGCCTCACGCATGACGCGTTTGTCCTGTCCACCGTTGAACCCACGCATGAGGTAGCCCTGGCCATCGCCGCTGATGCGCGCCAGATCCGGATTGTCAATATCAATGGCCAGGGCACCGTTTCCATCATGCTGCGGGCCGCGGACTCACCGGCATCAGTAGTAGCTCAGGTAGTGGACTGGACGTTCCAGCGCCGGGCGCGCCAGGATTACTACTATCAGGAGATTCCCCTGCATCTAATCCCGGCCGGACAGTACCTTCTGTCCTTTCAGCAGCATGAAGGCTGGGGGTGGTATGAATATCTTCTGAGCCAGGGTTCTACCCAGAGTAGTACGGCATTGTCTATCACCCTGGGCATTGCTCTAGCCACCACTGTCCTGCTGGGTGGTCTCCTACTGGTATGTGTCGTCCTAGCCGTACACAACAGACACAACAGGCGGGCCTAGCGATTACGTGAATCAACATAAACAGGCCCGCTCATGAGTACGCGTGCGTTGTCGCTGCCGCTCTAGAGCTTAGGATATGGAGAGTCGCTTACACCATAACGTACTGTGGTGGATGATATCCATCCAATTCCTGCGTCCAGGGTGTAAGGGCGGGATGACGAGGCGGTTCTAGCCCGCTGTCACTTCGGAACTTTCCGGTGTGAGGGCATCATGTCCAAACAACACCGGATAGGTGCGCTTCTCCTGCGAAACCGTATCCGCGTCCATGTAACAGACACTGAGGGCCCGGCGGGCGTGGTCGGTGGAGTTTACACCTGAACTATGCGGTAGATGGTTGTGCAACAACACAGCTTCACCGGCTTCCAGTTCCAAGGGCACAGGCTCGCTTTCCTTGATGAGCTGCGCGGTCTGTTCCTCGGTTAGAAACCCTGACCCGTGCGTGGGGTTGATCAGACTGTGATGGCGTCCCGGTGTCACCCACATACAGCCATTGTCCACCGTAACGGGATCGAGAGCTGTCCAGATGGTGATCAGCGGATCGCGGTCCAGTGCTGTCCACCGGTCCTGGTGCCAGACCAGAAAAGTCCCTTCCCGGGCTGGTTTGTTCATAAACATAGCGCGGTAGGACGCCACCCGCCGGCCCATGCCATAGGCCCGGGTACAGATGTGTTTGAACAGCGGATGCTGCATGAAGGCAAGAAACAGGGCATCGTATTCCAGATCCTGGATCTTCCGATAGGCCAAGGTCGCCCGTTTGTGCCCCTTAGTTTGGAGGCCCGGTTCATCCGAGACACCGGGAATGGAATCCAGTTGCATCAGCATGCGACTGTAATCCACATTGGCCGTGCCCATCATGATGTCATTGATTCGTTGCTGTAGGGCTGCTAGTTTTGTCGGGTCCAGGACCTGGCCCAGGCGGACATAGCCATCGGTCTTGAAACGAGACCAAGTGGCATCGGTCAGTGCATTATGCATACAGCAATCTCCCTGAATACAAAAACAACGTTCCGGCTCTTGGCACCGGATGACCCAACAGCGTGCAGTGAAAGAGCAGACCGCAGGTTAGCCCTTGACTCCCGTAATGACAATGCCTTGGATAAAATAGCGCTGCGCTACAAAAAAGATCACAATGGTGGGCATGACGGCCATGAGTGCTGCCGCCATCATGTCCTGCATGTTGGAGCGCATGTAGCCCTCAAACAGGCGCAAGCCGAGCGCAATGGTGTAGTTGTTCACTTCCTGCAGATACACCAGGGGATGTAGGAAGTCATTCCAGGTAAAAGTGAACTGGTAGATGGCCGATACGCCTAGGACAGGCAGGCTTAGGGGCATGTGAATGCGTCCGTAAATGCCCAGATAGCCGCAGCCATCAATTTTGGCTGCGTCATCCATTTCGCGTGGAATCGTCATGAAAAACTGCCGCATCAAGAAGACGTGGAAAGGCGGCGCGAACCAGTTGGGCACGATCAAAGGTAGAAACGAATTAACCCACTTGAGCTCTACGAACAAAAGGTAGGTGGGGATCAGACGAATGTGTTCCGGCAACATCATCGTGGAAAGCACCAAGATGAACAGTGTGTTACGTAGGGGAAAGCGCAGGCGGGCGAAACCGAACCCCACGAGTGAAGCTGACAGAATCACACCTAGTGAACTCATCCCCGCGATGATGGCGCTGTTTAGGAACCATTGAGAGAAAGGAAAAGGCCCAATGAAAGGAGAACGAAAATTGGTGAAGTGAAATGAATCAGGCCACCATTGAGGAGGATACAAATTCACCTGGTAGGATGGCATCACAGCCGTACGTATCATCCAGTAAAATGGAATCGCAAACACGATCGCACCCCCAAAGACTACCAGGTACAGCAACGTCCGCTGCAGCAGTCGGTCAAGAGGTAGCGCTTTCTTCGGTATCAAAGTAACGAAGGGGGAAGAGCGAGAGGAAGTTGCCATGGCACGCAGAGTAGGGCTATCTAACGTTCGTACTGTACCCAGGAACTCGCACTGCGGATGGCGAACATAACAAAGATGAGGATAGCCAAGAACAAGGCCCAGGCCTGTGCAGAAGCATAGCCGAACAGAAACTGGCTGAAGCCGGTATTGTAGAGATGCAGGACCATAGTGAGCGTGGCGTTATTGGGGCCGCCCTGGGTCATGATCAGGACCTGCGTGAACACCTGCCAGGATGCGATGATGTTCAACACGACATTGAACAGGATCGTTGGGGTCAGCATGGGAAGGGTGATGGCGAAAAAACTACGCACGGGACCTGCCCCGTCAATCGTCACCGCCTCGTAGAGAGCGGTGGGAATGCCGCGTAGGCCTGCCAGGAAAATGAGCATGGCACCGCCCGAGCCCCATAGGGCCATGATGATCACGGAAGGCATGGCCCATTCCTGACTAAAGATCCAGCGGGGGGGCATGATGTCAAGCCCCATGATGTCAAACACTTTAATCAGAATGGAATTGAGAAGACCAATATCCGGTTGGTAGATCCATTTGAACAAAATAGCCACAGCGGCCCCAGCGACCACCGATGGTAGGTAGTAGATCGTGCGCCAGATACTTTGGCCCTTAATATTCTGATTCAAGAGGACGGCAATCAACAATGCCAGTGTCGTGCTGAGGGGCACCATGGCGAAGGCGTAGTAAGCCGTGTTGAACATGGCTTTATGGACTAAGGTGTCACGCAGCAAAGCGTTGTACCATTGTCCACCCACAAATTCCCAGAGGTCCAGTAGATCCGTACGGAAAAAGGAAAAATACAACGATGCCAGCATAGGCCCTGCTGTGAAAACCACAAAGCCAATAATCCAGGGGGCAATGAAGGCATAGCCCACTAAAGCCTCCCGGCGGGACGGACGCATGATGCGCTGTCTGGTCTCTGTACCCAAAGTGGGTGTTGGCTCAAGTGTAGTCACGGGACGGTGTCTGGCACCTTGTTGTTAGGAACCAAGCCGGTAGGTTATAACCTACCGGCTTGGTAGAAAGGATGTATAAGAGGGCGACAGCTAGCTGGCAGCTGCATCCATAGCGGCCCCCAAATCCTCAATCGCGATCTCACCGTGGTTGAAACGGGTGGCAATTTCCGCATGCCGACATATCAGGTCCACAGGGGCTTCGCCGAGCAACATGACCTGATCAAAGGCAGGTTGCAAGATCTGGGACTTGCACACAAAGTCCTCCGCAAACATCTCCTCGGGACCGCCTAGTGAATTCTCAATGGTCACTGTAAACACATCAATGTCAATGTCGCCAAAGCGCTCGTCCCGTTCTATCAGAGCCGCATGGAATTCCGGCAGCACACTGATCCGTGAGGGCTGCTTAGTTCCCCACTTGGCATACAGCTTGCCGTACATGGGACTGGTCAGCCATTTCATCAGCTCCCACGACTCATCAGGGGCCTGGGTCTTGTTCCAGATCATGGTGCCGTCCACTGACTGGTGTGTCGTGATGTCGCGTGGTCCCGCTGGTAAAGGAGCCACGTCCCAGCGGAAAGTGGCGTTGGACATGGTTTGACCCAGACTCCAGGGTCCCATTTCCATCATGGCGATACGCTGGCTTTCAAAAAGCTGGTTCACGCCCATGCCAATGTCGGAACCATAGGCGAAAATCTGCGAATCCCAGATGATGCTGCGCATCCACTCCAGCGCCTCCACTGCTTCCGGTTCGCAGAGACCACAAATGCGATTGTCGTCCGGATCGACCATGTTGCCGCCAAAACCGCGGATCCAATACTGACTCAGCCAGTTAGAATTCAAACCGTAATTAGAGGTAGCCCAGGTAATGGGCTGCTCGCGCGAGACAAAATTAGCTCCTAGGGATTCATAGTCATTGACATCCCAGGCACCCCATTCATGCGGCGGCGTGTCAATCCCAGCGGCCTCAAACATGTCAATGTTGTAGTAGAGGGCCATCGTGCCGGTAAAGCGGGGCATCAGATGAATGTTGCCGGTCGCGTCTTTCCAGGGATCAAACTGGCCGTCATAGTAGTCGTCCAGATTGACTTCGTCTGCATCCTGCTCAATGTAGGGCTGCAGATTCAGAGTTTCACCTTTCTGTAGGAAGAACGTGGAGCTCCAGCAGCAGAATTCGATCAGATCAGGGGCATTGCCGGCCACCATTTGCGCTAGGACGCCTTCCCGTAGGTTCACACCACCGGGCTGGGGCAGAAACTCCGCTTCAATATGAGGATTGGCTTCACGGAACTGGGGATAGAACTCGGACCATAGTTCCTGCACGCCCTCAGCTTCTTGTAGTTCACGTGACTGGTAGCGTAACTGGGTCACCTCCATGTCCGATGCCATATCTGCCATGGGCTCTGCCGGTGAAGACGGTAGACAGGCGGCTAGGGCTAGCCCCGTACCGGCCAGTGCTGATGTACGCAGAAAATTTCTTCGACTAATCCGAGACATACGCTTTCTCCTGTATGGAAGACAAGGTCAAGGTTACTAAGTACACTGGCACACCCGTACAACTCCTTACCTTGATAAGGAGCGCACGGCAGATTAGGCTCTGTGCCAGGACTTAAGCTAATTCTACTATTGTTATGACCGGAAACTCAAACTTGATCCGAATAGGTAGACCGCAAATGAGCCTGGCCCCGCAACGTGGCGTACATACTGGCGGCGAGGCTAGGGCAGTATGCAGTGGATTGCCTAGGATGTACCACGTGTCCAGCCACCGCTTCGGAGGTGGGTAGCAGGTTTTTGGTGGGGACCAGCTATTACGTCCGGGGATACTGGTCCTAGCCCTAGGTGCAGGGAGGGTTTTGCCGGGCGTGGAATAACTGCGGGGGTAAGTTGCTTTTCCGCACTGCCACAACGAAATTTTCTACTGCTTATGAAGATTAATCTCTGTTTATGATGCTATTTAGATTCGGTGCTGACAGGGGGGCAATGTGCATGCTATAAATTGGGCGCATTAACAGCTGTGTACTGAGGAGAAATGAACGTGAGAAAGTGGCAAATTGTATTGTTCCTGGCCTTGGCCTTGACCTTGGCGGCATGCCAGACAGCTCCTGCTGCCCCTGCGATGGAGGATGATGCCCACATGGCTGAAGACCGTATGGAGGGCGAGGAAGAAATGATGGAGATGGGCCCCGCGGGCCTGCCGATGATTGATCCGATGGCGGTCATGGGTGACATTGTCATTGCGGGAAGTTCAACCGTGTATCCGTTGGTGGAACGTATGGCCGAACGGTTCGTGGATGAAGGATATAACGGCAGCATTACTATTTCCAGTATCGGCAGTGGAGCCGGCTTTGAACGCTTCTGCGTCGCGGGTGAAACGGATGTCTCCAACGCCTCGCGTCCCATCAAGGACCAGGAAGTGACAAGTTGTCGTAGTATTGACCGGGAGCCTGTGGAACTACGTGTTGGTACCGATGCTCTGGCCGTGGTGGTAAGCCAGGACAACGATTTTATCACTAACGTGACCCTGGAAGAATTGGCTCAGATCTTCTCAACAGCCGAAACCTGGGCGGATGTGAATGCAGATTGGCCGACGGAATCTATTCGACGCTTCAGTCCGGGCACCGACAGTGGTACCTTTGATTATTTTGTGGAAGAGGTTTTTGACAAGGAGCCGGAGCCGCTGCTGGCCGCCTCCAATCTCCAGCTGAGTGAAGATGATAATGTGCTGGTCCAAGGTGTGCTGGGTAGTCCCTACGCCATAGGCTATTTCGGATATGCCTATTACCAAGAGAATGCTGATACCCTGGCTGTCCTATCGGTCAATGATGTGGTCGCTTCCGCCGAGAACGTAGACGCCGCGACTTATCCGCTAGCACGTCCTTTATTCATGTATACTACCGGCAACATTATGGAGGAAAAGCCGCAGGTGGCTGACTTCCTCAATTTCGTGTTGACCTATGCCAATGAGGAAATCACGGACGTAGGCTATTTTCCGGCATCTCAGGCCGATTACGAAATGGCCTTGGCGAGCTGGAAGATGGCCATGCATATGATGACGGAATAGAACCGCGTATTGACTGTTTGTGATGGCTCCGGATTACCTTGGCCAGGACAATCCGGAGCCATATTGTGCCTTATACAGGCTGTGATTTTCAGGTAGCACCGAGACAGTATATTTATGGAACATTCCCGTGCAGCTGACACCTGGCTGAGCGAGCGGACACAGATGCCCGCCACGGCCACATCCTTAATCCGACACCGCCGCTGGCGTGAGGACATCATCCAGGCTGTACTATGGCTGTGCGGCACAATTTCCATCCTAACCACCGTGGGTATCGTGTTCATGCTGGCCCAGGAAGCTCTCCTGTTCTTTCGCCGGGATGAGGTATCCCTGAGGGAATTTCTGCTGGGCTGGTCCTGGCAGCCCCAGACCCTACATTTCGGTATTTGGCCCCTTGTGAATGCTACTCTGGGGGCCAGTCTCATCGCCATGGCGGTCGCGTTGCCCCTAGGCCTTCTAATTGCCGTTTTTCTGAGTGAATACGCTTCCGTACGTGC
Organism: Caldilineaceae bacterium; assembly: GCA_965116185.1. Lineage (GTDB taxonomy): Bacteria > Chloroflexota > Anaerolineae > Caldilineales > Caldilineaceae > Bin34. The sequence goes on along the minus strand of OZ220492.1, from coordinate 2,454,441 downwards.
GCGCAACGTGCTAAAGCCGGTGCTGGAGGTGTTGGCAGGCATTCCCACGGTAGTGTATGGCTACTTTGCCCTGACTTTTGTCACACCGACGTTACGGCGTATGTTCGGGTTTGACATTGTGGAAGTGTTCAATCTGGCTTCCGCCGGGCTAGTGATCGGCATTCTAGTGCTGCCTCTCGTGACCTCCATGGCCGAGGATGCCCTGCGGGCAGTGCCCCTAGCCCTGCGCGAAGCGGCGTATGGACTGGGTGCCACCCGTTTTGAAACCGCCGTGCGGATCGTGGTGCCCGCGGCCTTATCCGGTATTTCAGCGGCGTTTATCGTAGCCATGTCACGGGCCGTGGGCGAAACCATGATCGTGGCCATTGCCGCCGGGGCCGGTCCCCGCAATTTCGCGGGCTGGGGCGAAGCCCTACAAGGGCTGCAGGCCCTCAATCCATTCCGTGCCGCTGAGACTATGACAGGGCACATCGTCCGCATCAGCGGTGGCGATCTTAGTTACGATTCGCTGGACTACGATAGCCTGTTTGCCATTGGCCTCCTGCTATTTCTCATCACGCTGGGGCTGAACATCATCAGCCGAGGTATCGCCAGTCGTTTCCGGGAGCAATATACCTGATGCGTTTTTCCTCTCCTGCTGGACCCATGCTGTCGGGCCAGTACCCTACGGGTGCAGTTGAAGCGCGTCGGACATCGCACCGACGTATGGTGGGGCGGATATGGCAGTATCTCATTCGGCTGGCCACGCTTGTCGGTCTTGTGGTCCTGGGTACCCTGCTGTACAACGTGATCAACAGTGCCATTGGCTACACCCTGGTACGGAATACCTTGGAGCCCGATCTCCTGCTGTTGCTCCAGCAGGAGCATGTACAGTTAGTTGACTCACGGCGTGATGCAGCAAGTGCCGCGTTGGCGGATCCGCACCATATTGTGCTCCTTGCCTCCAAACTAGTCCCCGCCGTTCCCAAGGGCATGCGCTCCTTTGGCATGCCCCTACCGAGCAGCCGAGCCGTGTTGGTGGTCTTGGTGTCCCAAGCAAACGAGTTTCTAACGGCTGTAGGACCCGGTGACCTGGACATTGCCTTACGGCCGGACGCGCAATGGTCGGATCTGAATTCGGCTTTCCCGGCTGCGCCGATCCGGATTTCGATGGTTCCGGATGACGAGGGTGTTCTCAACACGTGGGCCCGCTCCACACACCAGCCCTCACTGACTAGCCTAGACAAGGGGCAGTTGGTGAGCATTCTGGAACAGAACGTATCGGCAGGCTTGATGCGGCGCTTCCGGAGGGAACAGCCTTTTGCGGAACGTGCGCAAAGTGATGTACTGAATCTGGTGCGGGCGCGCGTCGTGGAGCCTCAAATTGTGGATACGTTCAGCCTGTGGGATTCACTCACCCGCCGGGATGAAATTAAGGCCCTAGCACAGGACCAGCGGGCCCAGATGGAATTTCGGAGCTGGTTAACGGGCAAATTTCTGGTGCGTCCCCAGTCCTCTCATGCGCAACTGACAGGTATCCGCACGGCTATTCTCGGTTCGTTGTGGGTAATAGCCATCACCATTGGCTTTGCCGTGCCGCTGGGTATTGGGGCCGCTATTTATCTGGAGGAATATGCATCCAATAACCGGTTTGAACGCATTATTGAAACTAACATCAACAACTTAGCCGGGGTTCCCTCCATCATCTATGGCATGCTGGGACTAGTGATTTTCGTGCGGGCGCTGGTGGCGATCACCAGCGGTGCGCTGGTAGGCACGGTGGAAGCCGGAGAAGCCAATGGTCGCACCATTCTTTCGGCGGGTCTAACGCTGGGGCTCCTGATTTTGCCTATCATCATTATCAACGGTCAGGAAGCGCTCCGGGCCGTGCCGCTTTCCCTGCGTGAAGCCTCCTATGGCGTCGGGGGTACGAAATGGCAAACGACACGCTATCATGTTCTGCCCATGGCATTGCCTGGGATCCTGACAGGTGCCATTCTGGCTGTTTCACGGGCGCTGGGGGAAACGGCTCCGCTCGTGGTCATTGGGGCCGCCACTTTTATTTCCGTAGATCCCAAAGGCATATTTTCTAAGTTCACAGTCCTGCCCATCCAGATCTACCAGTGGACAGCCCGTCCCCAGGTTGAGTTTCGCAACATTGCGGCGGCCGCGATTCTGGTGTTGCTGGCGATGCTGCTGGTGACTAATGCCACAGCAGTGTTCCTACGCAACCGCTATGGCCAGCAACGTATCTAGGGGCAGCTAACAGGAGGCCTGCATGTGCCAGCAGAAACGCGGGTACCCACACGCCCACCTACGCACTGCCTTTAACGTTTTGAACCCTTACTGCGTTGCCGTCCGCAGACACGCCAGACAGGAATCCAGCCATGCCTCCGTCAGCTGATAGCCCCACACCGGAATTCGCGCTTCATGTGGAAAACCTAAACATCTACTACGATGATTTTCACGCCATCGCAGATGTGAACATGGACGTTCCTGTCCACAAGATCACCGCTATGATTGGACCATCCGGATGTGGTAAAAGCACAATTCTACGCGCCTTCAACCGCATGAATGATCTGGTAGATAGTGCGCACACCACCGGCACTGTAAAATTCCGGCACAAGAACATCTATGATGCCGATGTGGATCCGGTGGAAGTTCGGCGGCGTATCGGCATGGTTTTCCAGAAACCCAACCCCTTCCCTAAAAGCATTTACGACAATGTGGCCTGGGGAGCCCGTATCCACGGTTTCCGGGGCGACATGGATGAACTTGTGGAACGGTCCATCCAGCGGGTAGCCCTCTGGGACGAGGTGAAGGACAAACTCGCGCAGAGCGGCCTTTCGCTCTCAGGCGGTCAGCAGCAACGCCTGTGCATTGCCCGGGCCATAGCTGTGCAGCCCGACATTATTCTCATGGACGAACCCTGTTCCGCCCTAGACCCCATCGCTACCCTGCGTATTGAAGAGCTCATGCGTGATTTGGCCGAGAGTTATACGATTGTGGTAGTGACCCATAACATGCAACAAGCTGCCCGCGTATCGGATTTCACGGCATTTTTCTCGGTGATTCCTGAGTCACGTACCGGCGAACTAGTGGAAGTTGGTCCTACGGACAGCATTTTCACAAGCCCACGTGAAGCCCGCACCAACGACTACATCACAGGACGCTTTGGCTAGAGGGGGCAACAACCGCATGATAACCATACGCAGCCATTTTGACTCCCAGCTCATTGAGCTACGTAGTCGTCTTTTTCTGATATCAGGCCGGGTACGTGACCAATTCACCCTAGGTTTCAACGCGTTCGTGAAACGGGATAGGCAGCAGATCGCGCAGGTCTACGCATTGGACAAGGAAGTCAAACGTTTACAGAATGAGGTGGAAGCCAGTTGTTTTACCCTGATTTCCCGCCAGCAGCCGGTGGCCCAGGACCTGCACTTGATCATTACAATATACAACATCAACCTGGACCTGGAGCGGATGGGCAGCCAGGCCCGTGGCATTGCCCGCGCTACCGAGCGGCTTTTGCCCAAACCCGCTTTTGAATTGCCGTTGTCTTTTCATACGATGTACCGGCTCGTTTTGGGCATGCATGATGATACCTTTAGGGGCTGGGAGAGCAAGGATCAGGTTCTGCTCCGTCAGGTCATTGACCAAGATGACCAAGTTGATGATCTAGTGCGTGAAGCGCAGCGAGAACTCTTTTCCCGGATGGCACAAACGGAGCAGACGGAAGATATTGCAGCCCTGTATGAATTCATCCGCGTTTCCCGCGAGGTGGAGCGATTTGCCGATCTGGCCTGTGCTATTGCTCGTACGGTCGGGGTTTTCGTGCATGACACGGAAGCCTGACCTGGACAATCTGTGTCATGCCCCCATGGAGACCCCATGAAAAAAGTCCTGTTTCTGTGTACCGGTAATTCAGCCCGTAGCCAATTGGCTGAGGCGCTGACCAATCATTTCTGCTCAAACACCTGGCAGGCCGCGTCCGCCGGTGTTGCCCCTTCAGGTCATGTCCACCCGCAGGCCCTCGCCGTACTACAAGAGCTAGGTGTTGAGACCCGAGCCCTGTACTCTAAATCTCTTGAAGATTTCCGGAATCAGTCCTTTGACCTGATCGTCACGGTCTGTGACAGTGCCGCGGCGGAATGTCCTGTTTGGTTGCACGAAGGCCAGGTTGTGCATGTACCTTTTGCCGATCCTTCGCATGTCATAGGACCGGGCGACGCCAAACGTCAAGCATTTCGGGAAACCCGGGAACGTATGCGTACGACTCTGCTGCCCCAGCTGGATACCTGGGTTGCAACCTGAGCAGCCGGTTGGACTGCCTTGAATACTGTACAGCGATGAAATTCTGCTGTGTCACAGCGAATCTTCGGTAGAATAACGTACACTCTTACGTTGTTGGCCGCGGCTGTTCATGCCCCTTTTGCTTTGTGTTGACATTGGAAATACCCATACTACACTGGGTCTGTTTGCCGGGGCACACCTCCGGCACCATTGGCGTCTGGCCACTGATGGGCGGCGTACTAAGGACGAGTATGTTTTCATCCTACATGGCCTAATGACTCAGCACGCTGTAGATGTCTCCGGTATGGAGGGGGCAGTGCTGGCGTCGGTGGTACCGAATCTAACACCGGTCTGGGTCCATGTGTGCCAAACGGTGCTCGGTATCGTACCGCTGCAATTCTCCGCCACGCAGTGTCCTGCTATTCGTGTTGCCTACGATCCCCCCACGGCTGTGGGCGCGGATCGGATGGCGGACGCGCTGGCAGTCTTACACCTGTATACCCTGCCGGCCTGTATCGTGGATTTCGGTACGGCCACTACCTTTGACGCGGTTACCCGTGACGGTACGTACCAGGGGGGCGCCATCGCACCCGGTGTCCAGATCGCGGCCAATGCCCTCTTTGAGCATACGGCCCTGTTGCCTACCGTGGATCTGGCACCTTCACCCCAGGCCATCGGCCGTAATACGCGTCATGCCCTACAGTCCGGCTTGTTCTGGGGCTACGCTAGTCTAGTGGAGGGTATGGTCGCGCGTTTCCGCACTGAGCTAGGTGCGGATATGACCGTGATTGGTACCGGCGGCCTGGCCCGTATCTTTCGTGATCATACACATCTTTTTGATCACTATGCACCTTGGCTAACCCTGGAAGGCTTGCGGCTGGCCTTTCAGCAAACAGCTTGACGTAACGGAGCGTAGTGTGATCACACCCTCCGCCGCCCTGCGTGACAAACGGGTCGTGCTGGGTGTGACCGGTAGTATTGCCTGCTACAAGGCTGTGGAAGTGGCTAGTACCCTGACCCAGCTGGGGGTTCAGGTGAATACCGTGCTAACGGTGAGCGCAGCTCGTTTCACGTCTCCTCTCACCTTTCAGGCCGTAACGGGACATCCGGCCTACGCGGCCGCGGATCTCTGGGGACAGGAAGCCCACATCTTACATACACGGCTCGCCCGAGAAGCCGATTTGCTCGCTGTCGTGCCCGCTACAGCCCATTTCATGGCCGCGCATGCATCCGGCCAAGCGGATACACTTTTGCTGGTAACGGCGTTGGCCTGCTGCTGCCCTCTGCTGATCGCACCCGCGATGGATGGTGGCATGTGGCATCACCCTGCTACCCAAGCCAACGCGGAAGTGCTGCAGGCCCGAGGGGTCAGGATCGTGGGACCGGTGTCAGGACATCTGGCGTCAGGTCAGATAGGCGTCGGGCGGCTGGTTGAACCCAACCGCATCGTGGCCCACATCCGAGCCCTACTGGGCCGGGAAGGATCACTGGCGGGGCGCAAGCTGGTTGTGACCGCGGGCGGCACCCGCGAACCCCTGGATCCGGTTCGGTTTCTGGGCAATCACTCCAGTGGCAAGCAGGGTATCGCCCTGGCGCAGGCTGCGCGGGACCGTGGCGCCGCCGTTACTCTGATCACAACGATGCCCTGTCCCGAGGGTTGTGCCGATGATGTGGTGCATGTGGCAACCGCGCTGGACATGCAGCAAGCAGTGGTGGAGGCTTGTCCCCGGGCCGATGTCCTAGTGATGGCGGCGGCGGTGGCGGATTTTCGACCTGAGACGGCCGGCGCCCAGAAACTCAAGAAAGAATGGGGCCCGCCTGCTCTGACTCTAGTGCCTAATCCCGACATTCTGGACAGCCTCAAGGCTCTGTATGCGGATACGGGCTATCCCCGCCTCCGTGTAGGCTTCGCGGCGGAAACCATGAGTGTACAGCAGAATGCCTGGCGTAAAATGGAGGCTAAGGGCCTGGATCTGATAGTGGCCAATGATGTCAGTCAGCCCGGCATCGGGTTTGACTCGGATCACAATGCGGCCCTGATCCTGGACCCGGCCGGGGGCGTCCAGGAAGTGCCCCGGACGACTAAATTCCACTTGGCCGAAAAAGTATTGGATCGGATCGAAACCATGCTGGTGGCACGCAAAACCTGATGTACGGTTTGTTGGAAGCGAAGCTGCAGGCCCGTCGGGCAGCGGACGATCCTATTCGGGTTGGCTTGGTGGGGGCGGGCAAGTTTGGTGTGGGCCTGGCTGTACAGATTGCGGCCATGCCGGGCATCCACGTGGCGGCTGTGGCGGATCGGGACCTGGAACATGCCCTACATGCCTTTACCGCCTGGGGTGTTGCCGTGGAAGCGGTCACGGTAGCTGAGAACGCCGCACAGATAGACGCAGCCATCACCGGTCAAGTGCCCTGTATCACCCAGGACGGGATGGCCCTGACGGGGAGTGAACGTATTGAAGTATTGGTAGAAGCCACCGGTTCCCCTGAATCCGGGGCGCGCATGGCTACGGCGGCCATAGCGCAGGGTAAGCATGTAGTCATGGTTAATGTGGAAGCGGACGTGACGATAGGTACTCTGCTGCGACACCGGGCAGACGCAGCCGGTGTCGTCTACACGCTTGTGGATGGTGATCAACCCGGTGCGACCATGAATCTGGTCAATTGGGCTCGGTTGCTGGGCTTTACGGTTGTGGCTGCAGGGCGTGGTACCATCATGCGCGTCAATGATCGGGAAGGGACGCCTGACACCGTACCTGATCGGTTCGGCTTCACGCCCGCACAAATAGCCCGCCGTACTATTAACACGCGTATGTATAATTCGTTCCGGGATGGCACCAAGGCCCAGATTGAGATGACGGCCCTCGCTAACATGGCAGGTCTCGTACCGGATGTGCGTGGGATGCATGAACCCGCCCTGACCCTGGAGCAGATCCCCCGGTTGTTTTGCCATGAGGCAGATGGTGGTATTCTGAGTCAGGAAGGTGTGGTGGAATTGGCCAATAGCGTTGGCACTGACGGCGTGTCAATGCTGCCGAATGCTCTGGGCATGGGGGTGTTCGCCGTGATTCGCGCTGAACATCCTTATACCCGGGAAGATCTGCTGGACTATATGGGCTATGCCGGAGGGAATGGGCATACGTATCTGCTGTATCGGCCCTATCACCTCGTCGCAGTGACGGCACCTCTGTCGATTCTCCGGGCTGTATTACTGCACGAAGCCACCGGTCAGCCCCAGGCACTACCCACGGCCGAAGTGGTCACGGTAGCCAAGACGGATTTGTCGGCGGGTACTGTGCTTGATGGTGGGGGTGGCTATACGGTTGTGGGCCTATGTGAAAAAGCACCCCTGGCCCGCCAGCATCGGCTCCTGCCGCTGGGGCTCTGTCAGGGCGCTACGCTCCAGGTGGACATACCCGCGGGGCGTACTATAACCCGTGACATGGTGGTCATGCCCCCGGTAACGTTGCTACACCGGCTGCGGGCGGAACAGGATCAGATCCTGCAGGATGAGATGACATGAAATATGTGCGCATGGGCCGTTCCGGCCTCAAGGTGTCGGAGTTATGCCTGGGTACCATGACATTTGGCCACACGACCGGACAGGAAGAGGCGGCAGCCATACTGGATGCCGCTCTGGACCTGGGAGTGAACTTCATTGATACGGCTAACACCTATGCCGACTCACGTTCCGAAGGAATGTTGGGTGCGTTGTTAGGAACCCGTCGGTCACACTGTGTCCTGGCGACCAAGTTCTTCAATCCCGTCGGTACGGGGCCCAATGATTCCGGCATGTCCCGGGTTCATATCATGCGTGCCGTTGAAGACAGTCTACGCCGCCTGCAGACTGACTGGATTGATATCTACTATATTCATCACGTTGATGTGGAAACACCGCTGGATGAAATGCTCCGTGCCGTAGACGATTTGGTGCGCCAGGGTAAGGTACGCTATATCGGTTGCAGCAATTACGAAGCTTGGCGTTTGTGTGATGCCCTTTGGACTAGTGAACAGCTGGGGTTGAGTCGCATTGAGTGTTATCAGCCGCAGTACAGTCTGGTGGTACGAGACATTGAGCAGGAAATTGTGCCCTTGTGTCGTACCAAGCAGGTGGGTATAGTCGTATGGGCGCCCCTGGCCGGTGGCTTCCTGACCGGCAAATACGCTGTCGGTCAGCGTCTGGTGTCAGGTACCCGTTCCGAGATGGACTGGGCCTTCCCCCAGGCCTATTTCTGTCCCCAGGCGGATACAGTGCTAGCGTGTTTGCTGGATATCGCGGCCGATCTGCAGTGTGTACCCAGTCAGGTGGCATTACGCTGGGCCCTGTCCCAACCCGGCATTACGAGCTGTATTGTAGGATGCCGTACGCTAGCCCAATGGCAAGAAACCGCCGGCACCACCACGACGGAACTGCCTACGGCGGAACTGACACGGTTGAATACCGTGTCACATCTGCCACAACGCTATCCCGCTTCCATGGAGATCGGCATGAAGCAGCGACGTCGGGACGCGCTACGGCATGTCTCCTGAATCCACGCGCTCCATGGGCGCTGAAAGCAAATACCTGGGTACCCCCCGGCAACAGGTACAGGTGACGGGCCACGCCGATCGCCTGGCTCGGATCGTGTCCTATGTTCTGAATCCCCTCCTGCTTTTTGCCGCGAGCTTTTTCCTGCCCTATCTGATCGAGCCCGTGGCCCAGAACCTGCTATATGCCGCCATCCATCTGGGTTCGTTGGGTCTGATGTTCAGCATTTATCTGAGCATTCTGCGCTGGCGGGGCCAAACACTGGATTTTGAGCTGAAGGACCGACGGGACCGGACCACGCCCCTGGGGCTTACCATAGCTGCTCTGGTTGTCCTGGGTGTCTTTATGAGTTTGCAGGCCTACTCCGGGTTGCTCATCTACATCAACAGTGCAGCGGTACTGATGTTCCTGGTCTTCTGGTTCATCACGCGGTACTGGAAAGTAAGCTTGCACTCACTGACCATCTCTTTTCTGTTGGCGGCTCTCTTCCTCATCGCAAATCTGGATGGTCGCTTCGGAGCCCTACTCCTACTGATACCTCTGGTGGTGTGGGCCCGTGTCCGGTTACGCTACCATGATCTGCATCAGTCACTGGTGGGTATCATGCTGGGCGTGTCGGCCATTTTGCTCTATCGCTGGCTGGTAGCTACAAATCCCCTAAGTCTGGCTTTCTAACCGTCAATCCTCGGAGCGACTAGTACAGGTTCTCGTGCAGTCTCCCACTGCAGAGGCAGCGAAAAATTAAAGGTGATGCCGGGTCCCGGTCTGTTATTGCAGGCCCAGATCAGGCCACCGTGGGCCCGGACCGTATGACGGGCTAGGGATAGACCCAGACCGGTACCCGGTGAAGCCTGACTCGTGTCTAGTTGGTGCAAGCGTTCAAACACTCGGGGAATGGAGGGGCCGGGAATGCCACGGCCCGAGTCCCTGACGCTGATGATAGCGACCGATCCCGGTTGGAGACGCCGCTGCTCAGCCAGGGACAGACTAGATGGCAAACCCTCCCGGAAGTCGTCGTTTTCCAAAGGCAGATCTCCGATATGGACCCCTAAGGCAATTGTTCCCTGGGCCGGTGTGAACTTGAGGGCGTTCTGTACCAGATTCGTGATCACGCGTGTGATCTTCTGCGTGTCCAGGGGCAGACGAATATCCGGTCCGGTATCCAAACGCAGGCGGATGCCGGCGTTGAGGGCACTAGCAAGTAGATTGTCATGGACTGCCGTTAGGAAAGTCGGCAGATGGGTTGTCTTGGGGGTAACGGTTTCCAACCCCGTCTCGATCAAGTAGAGATCCATGAGACCTTCCTGCAGATGGCTCATTTCCTGCAGGGTGGCTAGCAGCCGGTGCAGGTATTTGTCCCGATCCGAGTCGGTGCGCGCCACGACCGCGATTTCCGCATTGGCTTGCAGCTTGGCCAACAAATTGCGCAGTTCATGGGACAGATTGCCAATGAAATCCCGGCGGATGAGGCGCATCAGGGATACTTCACTGATGTCCTGCTGGACCGTAAGCCAGGTTTGCTCGGTCTGGGTGGTGTCCAGGGGAATATGGGCAACGAGCAACGATTCCCGTCTGTCAGCGGACTGACACACCTCTCGAACATGATGACCTGAGGATACAGCCTTGTGCCACGAGTCGTACATTTGTTTGCGGGTGTTGAACAGGATGGGGGTACGCAAGGTGTCGGTTATCCAGTCATCGGGCACCCCCCAGTACCGTTGTGCCTTGGGGCTGAGATACTGTACGACCCCATGCGCAGTCGTGATAAAAAAGCCATGCCCCATTTCCTCAATGCCCGTATACAGGGCGGCAATTTCTTGCTGGTGATGGCGTTGGGTTACGCGGGCCTCATGCCGGATCTGCTCCAGGACTCGGTTGAGATATCCAACCGGGTCCCTGCGCTCCCGTGTGTTGGAACCGCCGGCGGTTGGATGGAGGCAGTGCCGTTGCACCAATGCGACCAAATCCTGGAGCTGTTGTTCATGCCGCCAGACCAGACTACAGGGAATAGCGACCAGGGCTAGGCTCAATACCAGAATACCTATGAGAAAGCGACCAGGCGGAGTGGCTGTATCGCCGGCTAAGAGGGGCCAGCTCAGCCAAACGCACCCCGTAAGTGCCAGCAGGCACCAGCACAGGCGGCCTGTCAGGCGGTGTGCCACGGTCTTATTCCCGGAAACTGTACCCCACGCCGCGAATACTAACGATGCGCGGTTCGGGGGAATCCGAGTCCTGTAGTTTGCGACGCAGACTGGATATCTGGATGCGGACATTGTTGCGCATAGTCACGGTGTCCGCTTGCGCATCCCGCCAACCGTACTGCCAGATTTCCGCATGGCTGACATTGCGCCCGGGATTTAGCATGAAGAACAACAGAATTCTGAATTCCAGTGGGGTTAGGTCCACATGATGGCCATACAGAGTCACAAGTTGCCAATCCCGATCCAGGGTGAGATCGCCCTGGCGTAGCACGGAGTGGTTGTCCGCTGTTGCATTCCAGGCCGTACGCGCCCGTTGGTATTGGTTTAGCTGATACTCAACACGGGCCAGTAATTCTTGTACACCGAACTGGCCCTTGATCAGGTAATCATCGGCCCCTTGCTGGAAGCCCATCACACGATCCACCTGGTCCGTATAGTTGCCCGAGGCAATGAGGATGGGCATATCCGCAGTGGTACGTATGCCACGCAGAATCTCCATACCCGTCAGCTGGCGTCCCGTATGGTCACGGGCCAGGTGTAGGTCCAGAATGATCAGGTCGGGATGGCAATCGCAGGCCATCTCCAAGCCGACAGGCCCTTCGGTGGTGGCCGTGACCCTATGGCCTGCCTGTTCCAGATAGTAGGTCCAGGTGTCAATCAGATCGTTTTCATCTTCAATGATCAGAATATGGGCCATCAGAAACCGTCTTCCTCGGGCGGTTGTATCAGCGCCATGGCGTAGGGCAGTACACCATAATACCAGGCTAGCAGAACGGCTAGCTGCAGGCCGAGCCAGCCATCTTGCCAGCCCTGCAGCCGTAGGTACCGGTACCGAAAAAGCTGCAAGAACCGGCGAAGCAGGGCCCAGCCCGGTACCCGATCACGCGTTGGGGTGTGTCGGGCCTCAAAACGGGCGTACTGCATTTGCTTGGTGTGAAACTGGGCCCAGGAGTCATAGTTGAAGTGTGTGAGCGGATGGTCCAGCGTGCGCGTGGGCCCCTCCACAACCGCCGTTTCGTGTACAGGCGCGGCGGTTTGGTAGGAGGTGTAGATACGACGCAGCAGACGTAGCTGGGTATCGGGACTGAAGCCACCCCACTGGACGTGACCATGCACAATGTAGTTGCGGCGGGGGATCCAGGCTCCGTGTAGGGTCGCATCACGGCAGGCTTCCTGGATTTCGCGGCCTAAGGCCGCGGGCACCCGTTCATCAGCATCCACAAAGAGGATCCATTCACACTGGATGACATCCAGCACAAACTGGCGCTGATGGGCATAATCCGTGAAGGGATGTAGCAGGACCATGGCCCCGCATTGCTGCGCCAGTTGGCGCGTACCATCAATACTGCCCGAGTCTAGGACTATGACATGATCGAGGAAGCGTTGGAGGGAGCGGATGCAGGCCGTGATGTGTTGGGCTTCATTCAAGGTCAGGATAACGCCCACCACGCTAGGAGGAGTAGGGGCTGCACACGTGGCGGGTGACATAGGGGACATCCAGTGGCTGGTAGGCAATGAGCGTGCAAGCTACGGACAAGGTGCTAGGCATCAACAGCGCTGTGCGTATCCCGTAACCTGAACCCAGCCGGGGCAACTGTCCATCAGGGCTTACAGGGAACGATGCATGTAAAGATCCCCGGATATAAACCCCCGTTGCTCGTAATACACCCGGGTACCCGTGGCCGCAATGACACTCTGACGGGTAAACCCTGCCTGCCGGCTCAGTTCGGCGGCCCGGTCAAGCAGACGTGTGCCGATCCCGACATGCTGGGCCACTCCATGGGCGGCTGTGTCCTGGCCGATCTGTTGCGCAGGACCGTAGACATGCACCTCCCGAATCATGGCCGTACCCTGGAGCTCGTCCAGAAAAGCATGACTGCCTGCAGTGGGTTCCAACACATGACTGAGCCGCAGGAAACCCACGATGCGATCCGGCTGTCCGGCCGTGTCCGCTGGCACTACACAGGAGAGAAAGTGCTCTTCCGTGAGCGCGGTACGATAGGTGTATTGTTGCAGGGCAATCTGGTGGAGGGGAACCTGCTGCTGGCTGATCTCCCGGCAGCGGATACAGCCACAATGGGTGCCGCGCCGAACGAGTTCTTGCTTGACGACCTCGCGCAGGTTGCTCGTTTTCACGCCGGCTGCGATATGGTGGGCCGGAATATCCCGGAACAGTCGATTCACCCGGGTGTACGATGGGATATCCGGCTTGACGTCAGCCAGCAGGGCTACCAGTTCCGCTTCCGTGTAGGGACGATATTGACCCTCTTCGTACAGCTTGTATAGGTCCGTGCCCGCGATGAGTGAACAGGGATAGATTTTCAGTTCATCGGGTCGAATAGCCGGGTCCGTAAAGAAGCGGTGAAAATCTGCCCGGTCGCTGTCCGGTGTAGCACCATACAGGTTGGGCATCCAATGTAGGTGCAGCTTGAAGCCCGCGGTACGTAGCAAGTTGACCGCAGTGCGGATGGCGGCAACATCATGGCCTCGATTGTTCAGGGCCAGGATACGGTCGTCTAGGCTCTGCACGCCCATCTGTACCTTGGTTACGCCCAGTTGCCGTAGGTGTACGATTTCGTCCGGCGTGATCCAGTCGGGGCGCGTCTCCACTACCAGGCCCACGTTGCGGTGACGTACAGTGGCGTTGCGTTCCCGGGCTGTGGCCAAGGATGGACTGTCCCGGTATGCGGGCACCGAACCGGCATTCATGGCATCAAAGCAGCGCTGCACATACCACTCACGGTAGGCTTTGCTGTAGGCACTCCAGGTTCCGCCCAAGATCAGGAGTTCAATTTTGTCGGCACTGTGACCTATGCTTTCAAAGCCGTCAATACGTCCCCGTGTCTGTTGGAAGGGATCGAAGCCGTCCTGTTCCGCGCGCTGGCAGCCCGGTTCATCGTGGATGTAACTCTTGGGCATGCGATAATCGTCGGGGCAGAAGATGCAGGCGGCCGGACAGCCGGCAGGTGCCGTCAGCACCGTCACCGGTGCCACTCCGCTAGCCGTGCGCATGGGCTTCATACGAATGCGCTTCAAGAGTTGGGGATCGGGGGCTAGAATGCCTAGGTCCAACAGGTATCGGTAACCGGCAACCAGATTGGACTTGGAATAGAAGCCGGCACCGTCCTTCGGTACCTGGGCGAGGATTGCACGCAGGGTACGGTCCGGATCCCATTCTGCCTCGGAACAGGCTACAATGCGATCGAAGATAAGCTGTAGGGCGTCCGCGTGTATACTCGGATCAAAATCCCTGCGCTTTTGCCGCCATTCCTCGGTGCGGATCTTGACCTGTTCAGGAATCTCTTCGTGGGAGAGAATTCGCTTCATGTGCCGTCTTTTGCGAGGACTCCAGACCCAATCCAAGGCAGTTCAACGGCTGCATTATAGCATTCACGCGGGTGAAAACGTGGGATGAAGCCTGAGCTGGTCCGGCGATTGTTGGCTCTCAATACCGCTTTCTATCAGGAGGTCGCTGCTTCTTTTGCAGCCACCCGGAACAAAATTTGGCCCGGTCTGGATTGTGTCCGCCAGTACCTGATGGAACGGCATGTGTGTACCCACCAAGTGCTGGACGCCGGGTGTGGTAACGGCCGCCTGTTCCCGTTTGTGTTTACATCCCTGTCCCCGCAGGGCTATGTAGGCGTAGACGCCAATGCCGCTCTGCTATGTCATGCGCGGGCGCGAGCCTCCACCTTGCACTCATCAGCTACGGAGGTTCGGTTTCTCCAGGCGGATCTGGCAGACCCAACCTGGACCGCCCAACTCGGCGCACGGCGGCAGTTCAATATAGTATTCTGTCTAGCCACCTTACACCACATGCCCGGTTGGGCCCTGCGTAGTAGCGTCCTGGCGTCTTTAGCGCGTACCTTGGTACCGGGAGGACTGCTCGTTCTGAGCAACTGGCAGCCCCATCACAGTGCACGCCAGCGGCGCAAGATAGTAGACTGGTCGGTGCTGCAGGTACCCGTCTCAGCGGTGGAAGCCGGGGATTGCCTGATCACCTGGAGCCGAGATGTCCAGGCGCTCCGGTATGTGCATATCCTGAATCGAGAGGAAGTAGCCCAGTTGGCCTGTGCCAACGGCCTGCGTCCGCTGGTGCAGTTTGAGGCCGACGGGGAGACGGCAAACCTCAATCTTTATTCCATTCTGCACAAGATCTGATAGCCCTCATAGGAATGTCATTATGACCATCCGCTCATTGCCTGATCCCGAGACCCTGGCGGTTGAGACTTTCCAACACCTGTATGCCTATGCGCCAACGCATCTGGCCATGGCTCCGGGACGCGTGAACGTCATCGGTGAGCATATTGACTACAATGACGGTTTTGTTCTGCCGGCTGCCCTCGGCTTCCGGGCTTGTTTAGCCTTCGCGGCCCGCACGGATGAACAGGTCAGGATACATGCTACGGCCTATGGGGAAACCTTGGAGTTCAGTGTGCGGGATGTACGTCGGAACCCGCAGATCCTATGGATCAACTACATCATGGGTATGGCCTGGGCGCTAGCGGACGCCGGGATTGACCTGCGGGGATTTGACGGTGTCTTGTCCGGCAATGTACCCATGGGCAGTGGTTTGAGTAGTTCAGCTGCCGTGGCAATCGCCACAGGCCTTTGCCTCAAAACCACGGCCCAGGCCAACCTACCGGATACAGAGCTGGCCTTGCAGGCCCAGAGGGCGGAAAACGAGTTTGTGGGTGTCAGCTGCGGGATCATGGACCCGTTCATCAGTATGTTGGGCCAAGGAGGCTGCCTCCTGTTACTGGACTGCCGCAGCCTAGCCTATCGCCAGGTGGCTTTGCCTGACAATGTAGCGCTTGTGATTGGCAATACCCAGGCTAGTCGTTCACTCGCGGACAGCGCCTACAATCAGCGACGCGCTGAGTGCGATGAAGGACTGGTTTTGCTGCAGCAATGCTTCCCGGACATAACCTCGTGGCGCGATGTGACCTCCGCACAGGTCGCGCATTGTCGTGCTCACATGTCGGATAACGTATACCGGCGTGCCTGGCATGTGGTGAGTGAAATTGACCGCACATTGCGGGCAGCTACGGCCTTTGCCGAGGATGACATGGAACGGGCAGGGGCGGTCATGTATGAAAGTCACGTCAGCCTGCGTGATAACTATGAGGTCAGTAGCCCGGCCTTGGATGCTATGGTCGACATAATGATGTCCCAGCCCGGCTGCCTAGGGGCGCGGTTGACGGGTGCAGGTTTCGGTGGCTGTGTCGTGGGGCTGGTGCGTACCGGTCAAGAGGAAGAGGTTAGAGCCGCTATCCTAGCCCAATATCCGCAAAGGATGTCCCTACAAGGTGAGGTGTATATTTCAACTGCCTGCGCGGGGGCCCAGGTCAAGTGCCTGTAAACGGATCGGGTGCGTAGTTGTTCGTCATGGTAAGCCTGGAGCGGCGGCAGCGTAGCCGGCAAAGTCAAGGTATACACCTGCAATGAGCCCCTAGAGGGATGGGCGAGCTTGCGTCTATACCTGGGGCTTGGATGGGCCACCAACGTGGAGGATCTTGAATACGGATGTACAGTTGCCCCCACTGGATCGGTCACAAGGGTGTAGTCTGATCAATGCCGGGCACTGTTGACACGGCATTGCGACACCTGTGCGGCTGGCGCAACGGATACCCGTTCGGCATATGGCGGACAGCACTCGTCAACACCAGCCTACCCTACGTACGCTAGGACATGCCTACTTGTGTCATCATGAGTGCATGGTGGAAGAGAACGACACATCCGGCCCTGTACCGTCACCAGAACCTCTTGATGGCCTTTTAGAAAATACGGCTGACGTGAATCCTCCAGTGCTGGGGATTAGGGGCCTGATGGGCGCGTGGAACTTCTCCGTACGCCGCGTGACTGGACACATAGTCAAGAGCGGATAGTGGCGGCGAATCTGTGCGTGACCCTGGGTGATTCCGGGAACAAGTGCGTAAATCGGAACATGACGTATAATGATCTTACCCCTTGCAATCTGTAAAGGAGAAGGTAGCGATGTATAGACCCTTGCGATGGGTGTCGGTACTGTGCCTGATGGTTGTCCTGCTAGCAGCCTGTGGTACGGGGGACGCACCCGCAGAAGAACCGATGGCGGCAGAACCCGCTGCCGCTGATCCGGATATGTCAGCGGATGGTGCATATGGTGAAGCTCCCATGCTCGCCGCCATGGTCGCGGCTGGTGATCTACCCCCCGTGGATGAACGCCTGCCGCTGGAACCCCTGGTAATTGAACCCTACAACGAAATTGGCCAGTATGGCGGTACCTGGCATCGATTTGATACCTCGTCAAACGGCTCCCATTTTGTCATGGCCATGTATGCTTATTCACCCGTGCACTGGGTGAAGGACGGCCTGGATAAACGTCCGGGGCTGGCTAAGGGCTGGTCCAGCAATGCGGATAAGACGGAATGGACGCTGTCTCTACGGGAAGGAACGAAATGGTCCGACGGCGATCCGTTCACGGCAGATGACTTCATGTTCTGGTGGAACGATATGGTGCTCCATGAAGGACACTCCGACGTGCCTCCCGACTACATGAAATCAGCGGATGCCGTCACCGAAGTCACCAAGGTGGATGACTACACGCTCCACTTCACATTTTCGGACTCGGCACCTCTATTTCTGGATCGCCTGGCTATGTGGCCCAACGGCACTATTCCGGGTAACGAGAAACTGTTTGTGCCTGAGCACTATTTGCGGCAGTTCCATCCCGACTACTCGGATCAGGAAACCTTTGAAATGTTGGACGAGAAGCTCAACTGGCCCAGTAATCCGGATGCGCCCGTTCTGAATCCCTGGATGCCGGTGCAGTACGAACCGGGGACTCGCTTGCTCTTGGATCGAAATCCCTACTATTATGCCGTGGACACGGCGGGCAACCAACTGCCTTATATCGACTCCGTAGACATGACCTATGTTGAGAACCTGGAGGTGTCCAAACTACGGGTCATCGCGGGCGAGCAGGAAATCTGTGGGCGCCCTTGCCGCTACCAGCCCCTGAGTGAACTGTCGGTATTCCGGGATGCCGAGGCCTCCGTTGGGCTCAAGACCGATCTGTGGGACGTGGGAGGAGGTGCTTCCTTCCTGCTCTATCCCAACTGGACCCATCAGGATCCCCAGAAACGTGCGCTTTACCGTAATGCTGACTTCCGGCGGGGCCTTTCGCATGCCATTGATCGGGAAAAGATCCAGAAGATTGTCTACTTCGGTACCGGGGAAAGAACTACGGGCACCATGAGCCCTAAGGCCATTGAGTTCACGGCGGACGAAACCGGTCGGGATCTGTACGCCCAGTGGCGAGATCTAGCTGTAGCGTACGATGTGGAGCTGGCCCAGCAACTGCTGGATAAGGCGGGCGCGGTGGACGCGGACGGCGATGGATATCGTGATCTGCCTAGCGGTGACGAACTGACACTGCGCATTGACTGCACCGCTGGCGGCCTAGAAAACAAGGCGGATGCCCAGAACGTGGAAATTGTCAAGGAAGGTTGGGAAGCCGTAGGCCTAAAAGTACAGGTTAACGCGGTGCCCGACGAGCAGATGGGCGTACTGCAGGACAACTCCGAATTTGACATCCGCAGCTGCTGGGGCCTGGGAGACGGGCCCAATTTCCTGGTCTTCCCCAACTGGGTCATTCCGGTAGATAACAACCGGTGGGCTCCCCTGTACGGAGCCTGGTACAAAGTGATCGGCACCGAGAAGGAAGGCATGGAATTGGATATGGATCCGCTGGATCGTACACCGCCCCGGGAAGAACCGGATGAAGGAGACCCTACCTGGCGCCTATGGGAACTTTATAACGCCGCCCGCGTGGAACCGGACGATGCCAAGCGGCTCGCGCTCAGCCAGGACATCATTCGGGTGCATATAGAGGATGGCCCCTTTGTCATCGGCACTGTGGCCAACACCCCGACGCTCGTGAGCTATCTTGACTACGTGGGGAACGTGCCCTCAACGGAACAACTGGGTCTAGGCGGCTTTACCGGACCCTGGATCATGGTGTATTTCGGGGCCGTATACCCGGAACAGATGTATTTCAAGCAGTAAAGCCATATAGAAGGCACTAGGTACTTGGAATCCAGGTACCTAGTGCCCTTGTCCTATAGCAGAACCGGGCTCTGAATCATGCTCGCCTACTTTGTGCGCCGTCTGATATACATGGGCACAACCCTGATCATGATTTCCTTTATCGGCTTCTTCATTATCAACCTGCCGCCGGGCAGCTACATTGATGTATTCCAGGCGCAGCGCCAGATTCAGGGCACGCATACGGCCGAGGCCGAGCTGGAGGCCCTGAAGCGCCGGTATGGACTGGATAAACCGATTTACATCCAGTATCTGATTTGGGCCAAGGGATTCGTGCGCGGAGACTTTGGCCGTTCTTTCGAATACAACCGTGAAGTCAGGGATCTGATCTGGGAACGCCTGGGGTTCACTATTACCATAGCCACCGGTTCTCTACTCTTCATTTGGTTGGTGGCCATCCCCATCGGCATCTATACGGCCACGCATCAGTACAAATTGGGCGACAATCTGGCAACCCTGGTGGGTATGGCCGGTCTGTCCATACCGGATTTTATGCTGGCACTGGTGCTCATGGTGGTGATTCAACGGGTGTTTGGTTTCACAGTGGGTGGCCTCTTTTCGCGGGAGTACGTGGACGCACCCTGGAGTCTGGGCAAGGTAGTAGACCTGGTCAAGCACCTGTGGGTACCTATCGTGGTGGTAGGTACGTCCGGCACCGCCGGCCTGATGCGCATTATGCGGGGTAATCTACTGGACATTCTCAACATGCAATTCGTCCAGGCGGCCCGGGCACGAGGCCTGCGTGAATCCACGGTAGTTATCAAGCATGCGGTGCGTAACGCCATCCATCCACTCATTATGTTGCTGGGGCTTAGTCTGCCTTCCATCATTTCCGGATCCCTGGTCGTGTCCATTGTATTGGGACTGCCCACCACAGGACCTCTGTACTTCAACGCTCTACGCCAGCAGGATATGTATCTGGCTGGCACATTTCTCATGTTCCTGGCCTTTATGCTCGTAGTCGGTAATTTCCTGGCAGACATTCTGCTCGGTTTCATTGATCCGCGCATTCGGCACGAATAAGGGATGCCATGGCGGAACAATCCCTTTCCCTGCCTTCAACGCGGTCGGAAGTTCCACCCACGGTGGACACACCGGCCCCTCTGGCCGCGAGTGACGTGGGCCAGCTTGCGTTATGGCACCTGATCTGGCGCCGGTTTCTACGGAACCGGTTAGCCGTGGGCGGTGGAATTCTGCTCCTGGGCTTGTATAGCATGGTCTTGTTCGCTGAATTCGTCACGCCGTACAACCACCTGCTATCGGACGAAGATTTTGTTGCGCGGCCTCCCCAGCGGCCTCGTTTCGTGGATGCCACGGGTCGTTTCCACTGGCGCCCGTTTGTATACGGCACAACCACTTCGTTGGACACCCATAACCTGGATTGGGTACATGAGGATGACACCACGCAGATCTTTCCCCTCAAACTGTTCGTCCGGGGTGATTCCTACAAACTACTGGGCCTGTTCCCGTCCGATCGCCATCTGTATGGAGTGGACGAGCCGGGCACCGTTTTTCTGCTCGGCACGGATCGGCTGGGCCGTGATCTGTTCTCCCGCATTATTTTTGGCGGTCGTATCTCGCTGACAGTGGGTCTGATTGGTGTTTCCCTGACTATCGTGCTCGGTTCCGTGATGGGTACTGTTTCAGGCTATTTCGGTGGTGTTGTGGACACCGTCATCCAGCGCAGCATTGAGCTGCTGATGTCCTTTCCGAGTATTGCCCTATGGGCAGCCCTAGCGGCGGCGCTACCGCCTGACATCCCGATCGTGCAGCGTTTTTTCTATATCAGCGTCATTCTGTCGCTGTTGGGCTGGACCAGCCTAGCGCGGCAGGTCCGGGCCAAGGTGCTGGCATTTCGGGAAATGGAGTTCGCCGCGGCGGCCACGGCCGCCGGTGCTACACATGGTCGCATCATTTTGGTACACATGCTGCCCAACGCGTTAAGCCATATCATCGTGATCGCTACGCTGGCGATTCCCGGCATGATCCTGGCCGAAACCGCCCTGAGTTTTCTGGGGTTGGGTATCCTACCCCCCGCCGTAAGCTGGGGCACGTTGCTGCAGGATGCGCAGACGGTAGGTGTGGTCATCAAGAAACCCTGGCTTATGCTGCCGGGTGCGTTCGTCATTGTCTCGGTCCTGAGCTTCAACTTCCTAGGCGACGGGATTCGCGATGCGGTGGATCCCTTCGCTCTGTAACCGGCCCGGTCAACTCGCATGACATCCCCGACCGACATTATCCTGCAAGTACAGGATCTACATGCCCGTTTCTATACGGAGAGTGGTGTGATTCGAGCCCTGGAAGGCGTTGATTTCACCCTGGCCCGGGGCCAGGTACTGGGCTTGGTTGGAGAAAGCGGCTGTGGTAAGAGCGTGACCGCCCAGTGCATCATGAACATGGTTCCGAATCGGGGACGTATTGAAGCTGGCACGATTCACTACCACCGACAGCATGGCGAGACCACCGAAGTCGTTGATATCGTGCAATTGCCGGTGCGTGGACCGGATATGCGTCGCATCCGCGGTAACGAGATCGCCATGATCTTTCAGGAACCGATGACATCGCTGGATCCTTTGTATACGGTGGGGAATCAGCTGTTGGAAGCCATTGATCTGCATCAGGATATCACGAAAACGGAGGCCCGGGAACTGGCTGTCCATTCCCTGGATCGGGTCAGGCTGCCGGAACCCCACCGTATCTTCGCCAGCTATCCGCACCAGCTCAGTGGCGGTCAACGGCAGCGGGTTATGATCGCGATTGCCCTGAGCTGTAACCCCACCCTCCTGATTGCGGATGAACCCACTACGGCGCTGGATGTAACCACACAGGCCCAAATTCTTGCTCTGATGCAGGACCTACAGGCAGAAACCCACATGAGCATCATCTTCATTACCCATGACCTGGGCGTGGTCGCCGAAATGTGTGATGAAGTGGCCGTCATGTATTTGGGCAAGGTGGTGGAACAGACCGATATTGACACCGTCTTCTATCATCCTAAGCATCCCTATACCCAGGCCCTGCTGCGCTCGATTCCGCGCTTGACCAGCACCAACTACCAACGCTTAGCCGTGATTGCGGGGCAGGTTCCGGATCCTTCCCGGGTGCCGCCCGGATGTCCTTTCCACCCACGTTGCCCGGATTTCATGGCGACTGTATGCGATCGCTACGAGCCCGCTCTGCATGTCGTGTCACCGGGACAGCGTGTACGTTGTCATCTCTACGATAGCGAGCTGAATAGTCAGGACAAGACGGCAGACTGAGATGGACACCATGCCCACTCCCGACAGTAACTCCTCGGTATCACCAACTGCAGCAGATACCGTGCCGCCCCTACTTGACGTCAGGCATCTGCAGATGCACTTTCCGCTCCGGAAAGGTTTTTTGAAGCGGGTGGTGGGTCATGTTAAGGCTGTGGACGACGTGTCTTTCGCCGTGGCGCACGGCACCGTGTTTGGACTGGTAGGCGAATCGGGATGTGGCAAGAGCACAACCGGACGCTGCATCGTACGGCTGCTGCAGGCTACCGCCGGGGAAATCATCTACCGGATGCCGGATAGCGACCCCGTACACATTGAGCAGCTGCAGCAAAAAGAGCTGCGTGCCATGCGTCAGCATATGCAGATAGTGTTTCAGGATCCTTACGCTTCGCTCAATCCGCGGTTAACTCTGAAACAGATTGTGGGAGAACCTCTGGTCATCAATCAGGTATGCCGGGGACAAGCATTGCAGGAACGTGTGGCCTCTCTGCTGCATAGTGTGGGACTGAGTCCCGAGCACATGAACCGGTATCCCCACGCTTTCAGTGGCGGTCAGCGCCAACGCATCAGTCTGGCGCGGGCCTTGGCACTCAATCCCCGGTTCATTGTGGCCGATGAACCCGTTTCAGCTCTGGATGTGTCCGTACAAGCCCAAATCCTCAACCTGCTTAAGGAGCTGCAGGCGGAATTCGGCCTGACCTATCTCTTCATTGCCCACAACATGAGTGTGATCCGGCATGTGTGTGATGCGGTCGCCGTGATGTACGTGGGGCAGATCGTGGAGATGACGACCACTCAGGAGCTGTTCGCTCATCCGCTGCATCCCTATACGGAAGCTTTATTAATGGCCATTCCCGTACCGGATCCGCGGCGGGAGCGGGAGCGCATCGTACTAGAAGGGGATGTGCCCAATCCTGCCAATCCGCCCTCCGGATGTTACTTTCATCCTCGTTGCGTATACGCACAGGATGTCTGTACCGTGGAAATCCCCCCGCTTGTAGAACCGGTGCCGGGTCATCATGTACGTTGCCATTTCGCCACGGAACTAACGTTGCAGGGCATGGAGGACTGACGCCGAAGCCCCAAACTGCGTCCAATACCTAGCGTAGGGACGCCCGGAATGATAGGGGGATGCGTTCGTTACCCCATGTCTGTTGTGTAGGTCAGGTATTGCGCCCGGGGTAACAGAGAGCGCCGTAGGGGCTCACGCACCAGCGTACACGACCTACGCAGCGTCTGCTTGCTGGGTAGGTGCCCGTTTATGTTATACGAGTGAGAGATACAGATCTGTGGTCTGGCGGCTTGTCTCCGCCCACGTGTAGGGCGCGACATGCTGCAATCCCTTCTGGCACAGCTGGGACTGCAACGTAGGATTTTGGGCCAGATCCTGGATGATACGGGCCAGTTGCTGATCATTATCCGGGTCTATCCATAGAGCGCTGTCTCCGGCCAGTTCCGGTAGGCTACTCCGATTGCTGGCCACAACGGGTGTGCCGCAGGCCATAGCTTCCAGCACGGGGAAGCCAAAGCCCTCGTACAGACTGGGTTGCAACAGAGCTAGTGCTGCGCTGTAGTAGGTTGGCAACGCCTCGTCCGGAATATAGCCCATGAAGGACACACTCTCTTCCAGCTCCAGATCTCTGACCATTTGGTGTACAGGCGAGAATTTCCAGCCCGTACCACCCACGATCACCAGGTGCTGTGCCTGGCCGCAGGCGCGCAGGCGGGCTAGGGCTCGCAGGGCTACGGCATGATTTTTTCGCGGTTCCAGTGTGCCGACCATGAGCAGATAGGAACCATACCGGGCCTGCAAATCACGGTGAAGACGGTCGCCCGGATCCACGGGACGAAAGCGGTCCTGATCAATACCTTCGGGAATCACGGTGATTTTGTCCGCTTCCACCCGGTACATGTCCACTAGATCGCGCTTGGTTTGAGCACTAACGGCGATGATAGCATCCGCCCGCCGTGTGAAGAGAGGCATGCCCACATTGAGAAAGGTACGATTTTTCCAGGTGTGGGTCTGTGGCAAGTGCCGGAAGATGAGATCGTGTACGGTCAGCACGGTGCGGCGTGCCAGATAGGGCAGTAGGTGTTCGGTGGCATGGTACACGTCGGTAGCCGGCAACCGCCGCTCGTACCCACGGTGGCGCAGGAGCTGGGAGGCTAAGACTGACAGACGCCAGACATATTGGCCCATGGGCCAAGGGACCTGAGGTACCTCCTGTAGGCTGTCGGGCATCTGATGGCCACTGTGGGCGTTATAGAACAAGTTCAGAGTCAGACGTTCCCGCTGGGCCAACCAGAGGTGACGTGCGAGTTCGGTAGCATAACGACCCAGACCGGCCCCTTGGTGGGCGATCGGACCGGCATCAAGCAGCACTGATACCGGCGCGGAACCGGCAACGGGGGACCGTGGCGTGCTCATGGCGTCAAGAGGCTGTCAACCAATCACCTACCGTTTGGGCGGTACGGGCCAGAGGTGGGAATGTCCACGTAGCGCGTGGCCAGGTAGCGACCATGCCGGGTTGCCCCGTTTGACGGTTGCCCTTGCCATAGTCTTTATGGATGCGGGAATCCAGCATCACCAGCACACCCCGCGGGCTAGTCGGGGTAATGAGCTGGTCCACTACGCGGGTCAGGGTAGCCCGGGTAGTAGGTAGCACAAAGGTCTGGAATTCGTTGTAGCTCAAAGCTTGTTCCTGGGCCTGCCGGGCCTGGTAGTCACGGATAGGATGTACACGTGGCGGGAAGGGCAGGCGAGTTACAACCACACATTGGAGATTAACGTTGTCCAAAGGCACCTGTTTCAGCAGGTCAAAGGTGCCACACAACAGCTTCGATGCGGGCTGGGTCATAGCTTTGCTGATCGTTGCACATGCATCGTGATCGTACACCAGGAGCTCAGAGGTCTGAGCGATAGGGGTTGTCTGCAGATTCATCACGGTTTGCTGGAGCGCGAAACGACTGCTAAACAGGACTAGTGTGTGACCTGGAACCTGCGGTGCGAGTGCGGACAGCAGTTCAGCTACTTGCGGTGGCTCCGGATTCCGGGACATGGCGGGAACCACAATCTGGAAAGCCGGTTTGGTTGAGGGAGCCGGCAGCGGGTCAGCCTGTAAACAAGATTGGAGTCCCAACTGCATGGACAGAAAATCAGGCTGTGGCGGCTCCCGATTATTCCGGAAGAGAAAGAGGACCGCATCAAAGGCGCTCCGTATGTAATTCCGGACGTAGGTTTCAGTCCACAAGGTCGTGGTCCTGAATTCATTGCGGTGTGCGTCTTCCTGCAGCACCATCCAGCTCAGACACGCACGGTCATGGTCTGAGTGCTGAGGACTGGGTTCCAGAACCTGGGTAATGTGCTGCATACTGGTGTGGAGCTGGTCACGCCAGCCACGGATCTGCTGGATATAGCGGGCCTCGTCGGGAACGCTATCAGCGTCAATGTCGGGCAGGGCCTCAATTAGGACATCCAGCGCCGTGTTGCATGCTTGTCCGTGTGTGGTTAGTTCTTGCCATGTCTGGCACGTGGCAGACCAGTGGGTGGAAACCGTGAGGGAGGCTATGTCCCGAAGTACCGGCTGGGACCGGGGATTTGTATCCTGCATGTCGGTGGCTACACCACGCAAAGCCTGTATGAAGCGGGACAGGCTCTGGTCCAGGTTATCCATGTGAAACGTTAGGGAGGCAAGAGGCACGTCACACGCAGACAGGCTCTGTAGCCAGGCCGCGATCCCGCCAGCTACTTCACGGGAGCTAGGAACCGCTAGGTCCCGTATCCGGGCGATGAGATATGTGAGTGTGTACAGCGAACAGGCCCGGGTACAGGCTGCCGGTATTTGGCAAAACAGGTTCCAGCTGTCGTCAATCACCAGGCCGTCAAAGGTGCGGGCTAGATCCGGATTGGCGTCCAAATGGAACAGAAACGTGTCGTGTACCATGACCGTGATCCCACCCCTGTGGGGGGCCGTCAACGGCCGTGGCCAAGGAGTGCTAGTGGGGGCCAGATCAGCAGGTGTGGATCTAGCTGTACCTGATACCAGGGGCCACAGAATGTGGCCGTCAGAGACGGCCGTTTCGTGTGCGAACAGGAACAAGCTGTGCAGATGGTGATGATGGCTTGGATTCAGGGAACACCAGGACAAAATCTTAGTTAGAAAGCGTGTCTCCCACGGATCAAGGGTACGGCCTGCTTTCCAGGCATTCAGCCGTGTGAAATCGATCTGTCGCTCCGGGTGTGGTAAATAGGTGATGCACAGATCCGGTGCTATGGTTTGGGCCAAGTCCTGCAGAGTCTGAAGCATGCGAGTCTGGTAGGATTCGTCATGGAAACCGGGTAGACAGAGGAGGAGGTGTCGGTGGTCCCGGGCTGCCCATTGCACACAGGCCTGGGCGAGAGCTGCGCTATGGGCTGCGTCACAAGGTACGGACAGCCGGGTGCCGGTAGCGGGACGCAGTGCCTGCACGATCCGGGCTACTACTTGGGTATCAACGCTGTCGGTTTCTGATACCTGCGGGCGGGATGGAATGTCCGTCAAGCGTGTGAATTGGACCTGTGTAGGCGTTACGGCCGTGTTGGTATTCAGCGCGGACAGGTTGCGGGCGTAGGCGATCGGTTGAAATAGATCCTGATACGGCCAATCAGGAGGCATATGCGCAATGATCTGCTGGATGGTGGCATCCGGTAGCTCCTGCATGCGTTCCCACAACCGCACAAACAACTGGCCGGTTGCTAGGGCGTCGTGGTCAGCCCGATGGGCCTGTCGTAAGGAAATCCCCAACCGATGACAGACCACCCCTAGGGACGCGCGTGAAGCACCGGGCATAAACATATGCACCATGTCATAGGTGTCAAGCTGCTGTAGATGAGTCAACGACACACCTTGGGCCGTAAGGAATTGGATTTCAAACTGCACGTTGTGGGCGATGAAATGACTCACGGGGACAGCAAGCAATTGGATCACCTGATCCCGGATCTGATTCCAGGTAGGAGCATTTTGCACCATGCTCTGTGTGATACCGGTGAGCTTAGTAATCTCAACGGGAATATCCCGCTGCGGGTTTACCAGCTGCTGTAGGTCACACTCCTCAACGGTCGTAGTAAATACCTGTGCATCCCTGAAACGAACCGCCCCAATCTCAAGGATGGTGTCGGTGTCGTACGCTAGGCCCGTGGTTTCCAAATCCAGGGCCACAAAAAGGGGAGGGCAGTTAGAATCGAGCGAGAAACGAGCGTGCATATGGGCAAGGGTTCCGGGTATACCATCACCATAATTCAGGCTAAAGAGGTGCGGCTTGGCTCATAGGCGGAGGTAGGGATGAAGTATAGCGGTGAACACGGGACAGCGGGCTGGCTGGTACACCGGGTGAATTGATTTACTGCTCTATTCTATGTAATCACCGGAGGTTGGGACATAACACCGTTACATCTTTTGCCATTTTGCCGCCGGGTGTCTGGTATTGCGGGATCCAGGGTATGACGTGGGGCAATAGTACCGTGCCAAGAAGATACAGATAACACGAGGCGCACCATACAACCACAGCCGACACGCCTTGAGGTCTTACAATCCGTGAATCAATATGAGGCGCCATGCGCTACAATACTTGATATCAATTTTGTGGATTCAGCATGCCTACTATCTGTCTTACAGAGGTACAGGCTACTGGGTCCGTGGGCTTGGGAGTTGACGTTGAGCCCGGTGGCCCCACCGGGCGGTTGTTGGTGTGCATTCACGATGACAGGTGTATGGACATAACGATTGATCCGGGTTCCCTGCAGGAGTCGAGCGCGGCAGACTCCCTGCGGATCCGTGTACAACAGTTCTTACAGAACATGGACGGGCGCAAACGCGCTGTCCTGGAACGCCGGATGGGACTCATGGCGAGTCCGGAATCCCTGGCCGACATCGCGCAAACATTTGATCTGAGCCGGGAACGTATCCGGCAGCTGGAAGTTGAAGCGGTACAGGAGTTGTCTCCTTTGCGCGCCTGGTTCCAGGCTCTGACCCATGACCTGGCCCAAATGCTGCGCTGCCGCGAGTACCCTCTGACGTTCCTAGGGGCCGTAGAAGTGGATCCCCGTCTGCATGGCATGGCACGGTACAGTACACTTATGGCCTACCTGCTACAGCGCTGGGGTGCCGGGGACGTACATATGGTATATGTCCGGCACGTTGCCTATCTCTTGTCGTTGAGCCAGCGGGACTGGGAGACGTTTTGTACCAATCTGCAGCGGGAATTCCGTGCGGATAAATGGGCAGGGGCTCCAGTCAGCGTGTGCAAACGCTATGTGCTGCACCGGGGCCAGGGACTGCTCAGAGGGGACCTGGAACTCTGTTGGCAGGAAATAGGGTTAAGCCGTAGGTTTGTAGCGAGTCCCCAGGGCCTGGTTTTGAAGCCCGCTACCTATGCGGGGTGGGTCCGCTACGTGCTGGCCAACGCGGACGAGCCCATGTCACTAACGGATATTCAGCACCGTATCCAGGAAGTGGCGGGTAAGTCACTACCGGCCAAATCCATACACAAAGCTATCACCCATACGGCGATTGTCTTCAATCGCGGTATGTATGGTCTGGAACAGCACATTCCCATAGCACCGGATCAGATTCCGCCCATCATACAGGTGGCTGAACAGCAGGTTCTTAGGGGACCACCTGCCCGTCAGTGGCATGTAAGTGAACTCCTGACAGCGGTACTCCAGAAATTGGGACCGCTACCTGGGCTCACTAAGTACATCCTGAATTACGTACTGCAGGACTCCCAGCATCTGCAAAGCTTAAATCGCATGGTTTGGCACCAGAAAGCTACTGCAACCCAGGCCCGGGCGACTCGAATTCATATACGCGATGCCATCATCGCGATCCTGGAAGAGGCGGGCTGTCCTCTCTCTGCCCAGGACATCTACACACGATTGATCACACAACGTGGCCTGGACCAAGATCTAAATTTTCAGATACACGCAGGAGGACGGCTTGTGCATCTTGCCTCGGGGCTTTGGGGTATCAAAGAACGGGATGATCCACCCCCACTCTTTACCGGTACGACGGCTACATAGACGGTACCGAGGCTGCGGGCAGGCCCCCTGAAAGGGCATATGGATAACACAGGTCAGGGGTAGTGTGCGGGGCAAACAAGTACCGGGTTGATCTCGGTTATGGGTTGTTGTGTCATCTCCCCGGTGAATGACACGAGCAGGAGACAGATCACGCCATGGGAACCCCGGGTAGGGGATAATGGACCGCGGCGATGTTGGTAGATTCTGGCGTGAGGCAACAGCATGAAGGTATCGGTTGTCATGACTGTGTTGAATGAAAGGCAGTCTCTGCGGGCCGTATTGGAGGACTTGCTGGCACAGACTTTACGTCCTGCTGAAATCGTCATTTGTGATGGTGGCAGCACGGACGATTCCGTTTCCATCATCCACTCGGTACAGGCCGCGGCCCAGATGCCGATCCGTGTCTTCATCCAGGCGGGAGCCAATATCAGTGCCGGCCGCAACGCCGCCATCCAACGGGCCCACCACGAGTTCATTGCCGTGACGGATGCCGGCGTGCGTCTGGAGCCGGACTGGCTAGAGGAACTGGTGCGTGTCATGCAGGAGCATCAAGATGATCCGGACGTGAAGGGCGTGGCAGGTTTTTTTCTGCCGGCGGTCCAAAGCGTCTGGGAGACAAGCCTAGCCGGTACTACGTTGCCCTTACAACAAGATGTGGATCCCGAACGGTTTCTGCCAGCGGGACGTTCCATGCTGTTTCGCCGATCTGCATGGCAGGCAGTTGGCGGTTTTCCCGAGTGGCTTGATTATTGTGAGGATTTGGTCTTTGATCGACAGGTGGAACACCTAGCAGAGGGCCGACGCAAGGCCATGCCATTGGCGCAACTGTCCGTCGTGCGGGTACCGCCACGACCATCCTGGCGGAGCTTTTTCAAGCAATATTATCTATACGCACGCGGTGATGGCAAAGCCGACTTGTGGCCCAAACGGCACCTGATTCGGTATGGTACCTATCTAGGGCTTGTACCCTGGCTGCTGCGTATGGCCTGTAGCCCGCAACGTCCAGCCCGGCGCTGGGGACGCGGTCTGTTCTGCCTGGGAGCCCTGATCTACTGCTGGCGGCCCCTCCAGCGCGTATGGCATCTGGGACGATACCGCTTGTCATCCCGGCAGATGGGTGAGGCCATCCTGCTGATCCCGCTGATTCGTTTGGTGGGTGATGTGGCCAAAATGCTGGGGTATCCCGTCGGTTGGTTGTGGCGTTTGCGGAACTGGAAACACAAAGACATTCATTGGCGTACGGGTATGAAAATGCGTACGGCACATCAACACCGGATGTCGGCACCAGACTGAGGTGCAGCTGGGACTACTGAGCCACATGAGCCAACAGAGTGGTGGGGAACTGATCCGTCACGAGTAGGAAGCCGTGCTCATCCCAGCGTACGATGCCTTCCCAGTTGCGGGCCACCACGTTGTCTAATAGTGCCATATATAAGGGTGGCTTATCCTGCAGGACGATCGCACCTTCTCTAATCTGCAGGGCCAGAATACGCTCCACAATGTCCGTTTGGGTATGACTGGAGCCTTCGCCCCACTGTTGCTGCAGGGCATCCGTGGTAGGCATGAGGCGTTTATTGCCCGGCCAGTGAAAATTAACGGCCCAGAAACGACCCTGAGCGTCGGGCTGTGTAGCATCGGTGATCCGGTATTCGATCGCGGGCACTGTCCAGGCGGGCTGAGGCTGCAGCTGATCGTCATGCACGAGGGCAGCTCGGCCTGGGTTGATGTCTGTGCCGTTCACCTCATATAGGGTGATGATCTGGTTTTGCCAAAGGAGCAGGGTTTCATAGGCCTGATTCATAAGGTAAGTCTGGGGTGCTAGCACCGCGGGGCCATTCAGGGTTATCTGCAGGTTAGCGTCCTGTTCCTGAATTGTTCCTTGTAACAGATAACCCTGCATATAGTCCCGCATCCGGGCTTCAACAGTTACATAAACCCTGTTGCCGTCAAAAGCAATGGCCTCAAGCCCTTCATACCCTGCCAGTCGATACAGAGGTGGAGATGAGGACAGGGGGATGGGGAAGGGATTCAGTGCGTGCTTGGATCCATCCAATACCGCGGCAATATCATGGCGGTGCAGTCCAAACACACTATGGTTCCACATATGGGGATACTGAGGTAACAGCACCAAGGTATCTTGGAACCAGGCCAACCCAGACAATTCAGCTTCCGGTTCGGTCAGGGGGCCTTGTAACGGTAACAGGGTAATGAC
This sequence comes from Caldilineaceae bacterium, assembly GCA_965116185.1. Lineage (GTDB taxonomy): Bacteria > Chloroflexota > Anaerolineae > Caldilineales > Caldilineaceae > Bin34. The sequence goes on along the minus strand of OZ220492.1, from coordinate 2,422,826 downwards.
CTGTTCCGGTACCGGTGATGGTGTGGGCTCCGGTTCCGGGATCTGAAGTTGCGACGGAGGACTACAGCTGAGTAGGACTAAGCAGACTATCCAGCCGGTGAGTACCTGGATTAGAAACCACGGATAGGGTAGGCGTGGATAGGAGTTACCGGGCCAGGGAATCATGGCCCGGTACGGATAAAACCAAAGGCTGAGAGCATAAGCAGCCCGTTACGGATCTATGCCCAGAGATTAGGCTTTCAGATCAGATGCCTGCAACAGGTAACGCTGCGTTGCATCCTGCCAGGTGGGCATTGTGTCCCAGCCGCGTTTCTGGAACTGCTGGGCCACTAGTACGGCATGCAGCGGTGTGGGCGCAGGGCGCGTCCACTGGGTATGGGAAATAGGCATGACTACAATGTCCTGGCGTCCCGTGTGTTGCAGAATATGGCGCGCCCAAACATAGCGGCTGATGATCCCCTGGTTGGTTATATGGAAAATACCGTGGGCCTGGCTCCTGACCAAACGCGCAATTTGCCGGGCTGCGTCCAGGGTGTAGGTTGGACTACCAAATTCGTCGTCCACTACCCGCAACTGACCATACTGATCCGCCGCCCGTACGATCTTGCGGGGGAAATGATCACCATGTGGTCCGAATAACCAGCTGACCCGTACAATACAGTGGCGGACAGCTTCTTGGATGATCCGCTCACCCAAGGCCTTACTGCGGCCGTACGCATTGATAGGTTGGGGGGCATCTTCTTCGGTGTAATATTGGCCTGGTGTACCGGGGAACACTTCGTTGGTGCTGATGTGCACCAACTGACTGTTCAGTTCGTTGCAGGCCTGTACGATCCAAGCTAGGCTGTAGGCGTTAACCTGCATAACCTGTTCCCAGACTTCAGGTTTCTCCGCCCCGTCTACATCGGTCCAGGCGGCGGCATTGACCACGACATCAGGTGCGGCGCATAGGATCCGCTTCTGTACCGTGGGCAAGGTGATATCACATTCCGACCGGCCCCAGGCTAACAGTTCTTCCTGCGCAAATACGGTCTGCAGAGCCCCGCCCAACAGGCCGCGAGCTCCCAGGAGCAGGATTTTCATGCGTTGCTGCCCGATCCTTCGTTGATAAACTGCCGGATACCTCGGCCTGCCCGCCACCAGCATCCGGTGCTCTATACATTGTATAGGCTCATTCAAAGGTTTCCGTACGCTGGGAACGGGGGCACGCAACCCTGACGCTAGGAGGTGTCCGCTATCCTCAACGATATGCCCTGTGCGCAGGACAGGTGGGTGGGATATGCACGAAAGTATGGTCGCAACGCAGCCTTCCCCAGTACGAATTCTGATGCCTCTACCTTTATGGCTTGCTTGGGCTAGACTTGGCAACAGGTCTATGTCCGGTTAGGCCAAGCAACGGCAGCACAGGGAAGCAACTGGCCTTTGTTTACCCCGACCTTGCTTTGTGCTTGGACGGAATGACGACTATGTCCGGTTTGCTCTACTTGAATTATCAGTCTGGCATGTTCCTCAGTTTTCCCCATACGATCCGGTCCAGTCAAATGGTATGCCAGGGAGCTTCACGGTGGATATAGGCGCAAATTACAGACTCGTAGAATACTGCTTGTCTCGGTTAGCCCAGTGTTACTGGGGTCGTAGATACCACTCAATCCATTCGTCGGTCTCCACGGTAACCTGACAATCCAGCTCAAGCGTTACATCCTGAGTTGCTTTGATATTCGCTACTAACTGGATTGACACATAGACAGCGCTGGTGCTTGTCAGAGTCTCTGTGGGTAAGGACGGACAGGGGGTATAAATTGGGGTGGAAAAACGGCAAGCATGATGAGTGTTCAGCTGCTATCCTAGGATAGTACAGATGATGAGTTGGCCGGGGGAGGCGCCAGGATCGTCATAGGTATCCCATGGGGTGGGGTGAAGCATCGGAGAGCGTGGAGTTTGAATCCACACGGGGCCAGTCCCAACCCGCCTAGCAGGTGGACACACTACCGGATTATACTGAGGCGCTATACGTTACTACAACCACCATGTATGAGGTTAGCTAGTCGGTTCCGGGCGACAGGGCGGTTCCCGCAGGGGGCAAATCACGTAACCGGGTGGTCAGCAGCGGACCTGCTGTCTCTTCGGTGACATGTTTTGGATCCATATCTTCCGTAAAGTGGAGTAGGACCAAATCATGCGCACGGGCCTCGTCCAGGATCGTGGTAGATGCCTTGACATAGCCCAGAATACCTACCACACGATGTCCGGCGGTTATTAGCTGCTGGCAGGCATTCACTAACTTAGTAATATGCTCACGGTCCAAGGTTAAGGTTGCTTCACATGCTAGGAACAGCCGGGGTGTAGTCTGTGTAGGCCATTGGAGTTCCGTGAGCCAATCAATGTTCCGTACATAAGGATCGGGAGACAGGTTTAATTCTTTCTTCAAGCGACGCCATTGGCGGGCATCGTGCGTGTCTATCCATAAAATATCTTCCTCTGGTCTTGGCCCGTAGGGGGGACGCCAGGTGATATTCAGGTTGTGCTCAACGTATCCATCCAATTGTACTTCCAACTTCTCGCCCTGACGGCGTTCGGCCATGATGTGATCTCGGTGTAGTCGTGCTTGATGTAGTTCTTGCTTAATTTCGGTCAAGTTTTCATCGACTTGTTGGAAGCGGTCATCGACTTGCTGGAAGCGGTCGTCAACTTGCTGGAAGCGGTCGTCAACTTGCTGGAAGCGGTCGTCAACTTGTTGGAAGCGGTCGTCAACTTGCTGGAAGCGGTCGTCGACTTGCTGGAAGCGGTCGTCGACTTGCTGGAAGCGGTCGTCGACTTGCTGGAAGCGGTCGTCGACTTGCTGGAAGCGGTCGTCGACTTGCTGGAAGCGGTCATCAACTTGCTGGAAGCGGTCATCAACTTGCTGGGAACGACCGGCTATTGCCTGGAAACCTGCTCTCATTTCTGCCGTCAGGTCCGCGACTTGGCTCTTAATGGTTGCCATCTCCCTTTTGAGTTCCTGCACATCAGCGGCCAGTTGCGCAAAAGTCGGGGGCTGGTCCGGGGCTGGTTGGCCAGTGGGCAGGCCTGTACGGCGCGACGTGAAATAAGTACGGGCTTGTCCCCATAATCCACGAACCGTGTCGGATACAGCTGCCATCCAGTTCACAACTTTCTGAGTCCAGATGTCGGACTGTATACACAGTGCCGGCAAATCCTGGGTAGCGACGTGGGTAATGGCATGAGCCAGATCCATCCCTTCCGTATGCAGCACGTCACAGGCAGCTTGTTGTGCACGATGAGCATAAGGACGCAGATTCGATAGATAACTCAGGGTGCGCTCAACCAAGGTACCTAGCAAGGCCCGTGGCTCCAGTTTATTCTCATAGTCGTAGTGGCCGTAGGTTTCCATCACTCACTCCAACTTGTGTATACCTGTCCCGCGTGCCGTCAACTGAATCGCTGTGAACGATACTATCTAGACAGTATATACTATATTTACAGTTTGTACATAATATCTAGTATCTAGCAGCTGACGGAGAGCATGGAGACTAGCAACAGGAGTTAGGGGAGTACAGGCACAACAGTCGGGGGTAATTATGTGGAAGTACCGGTGGTTTCCATTGTGCTGACTGTATAAACGGTCTATCCTCCGTGCACTTGCGGGGCTACGCAGGGTATGCATTCAAGGTATGAGTGTTCTCGTGGCCCTCTAGGGGATGCCCCAACGGGACAGGATTTGGGCGTAGAAAATGAGCAAGCAGTGAGCCAAGGGTAGTCTCAGGCGTTCAATGCTTTACCGGGGCCAACCATACGGTGCGGAATAGCAGGCTGAACTGGTATCCTACGACCGGTGACCGTGCTGCTAAGTCACAGTAGGCTAGTATTACGACCGGTCCCAACCCGCAGCTGTATTGAGGGAGCGGCTACGAATGATGCCCTAGCCTGTTAACCTCCGCCGTATTTCCCGCAAAACTTGGCTGCGGATCTCAATGCTAGCTCCTCATGCGCGGGGGCCGGGATTACCTATCCAATGGCCTATCGGCACGGATGGTGCTTTATCGGGCTTGGTGTGACGGGCTCCTAGTCCGAGCAGCTGAGTACGCCAGCCAGGAATTTTCTTGTGAAGGGGATGAGCCGCCACTAGGTAGACAGCAACGGGGCTAGCACGGGTAAGCCGGACACAGCCCGTGTAGGAGCTACATAATAAGCTAAGGTGTGTATAGGCCGTTGTTCAGTATGGGCGGCACCAGGTACGCCCACCAAGCATACGTAGGAGTGGCCCAAAACTACATGGTTCTCAAGAAAACCTTGATCCCGCAATTCAATACAGCGGCAATACAGCGTAGGCTGTCAGTACTGATCCAGGCTCTATCCCGGCTGCAAGAGGTATCTGTTGAACGAGGCTTACCAATGCGGGTGATTGGAGGTCTGCCCCGTGAGCTCATGCTCGCCCATCTACATGGCCATGCGCTACCTGAAGCACTATTGCAGGATATGGACATCGTCATGGAAAGTGATGCTCGTGCTGTCGGGCGGGACCTGCAGCAGCGCTGGGGAGGCACACTTAGAATCCATGATGACTTCCAGACAGCTGTATGGTGTGCCCCCACAGTGGGCAACCTAGCCCTGAGTATGGATCTGATCACGGCTCGTTCCGAAATGTATCCACAACCCGGTGCCCTGCCGGTGACGACACCAAGTACCTTTGTTGACGATGTGGCCCGTCGGGATTTTGCCATCAATACCTTGGCCCTGGATCTAGCGTCCTGTCTGGCTCTGACCACTGGTAGACCAGCCGTGCAGATACACCACCACCCGCAAGCTCTAGCTGATCTGGAACAGGGCCTCGTCCGTATTCTGCACGATGCCAGTTTCCGTGATGATCCCACCCGTATCTTTCGGGCTGTGCGCTATGCCGAGCGGTACGGTTATCAGATTGAACCGCATACCCTAGCCCTGCTCCAGCAGTCCCTAGTGGCAGCCGATCTGGATACCTTGTCCCCTATCCGGATCTGTCACGAAATCCAGCACATCTTCCAGGAAACGCAGATGCCGGCCATATTGCAAAGACTGATGGAGCTAGAGGTGCTGTCGCGGCTCGGGATACAAACTACAAACTGGCTGGACATCTGCACTGCTAGTAGGCGTGTAGCCTGGCATAGCCGTGACCGGGAGGCCGCGCTCTGGATTCTGCTGATGTTTCAGAGTGATGACTGGATTATACGTAAACGCCTCCAGTTGCCGCGGCAGACTATGGCCAACATTGAGCAGTTCCGGTACCTGATCCGGCATCATGCTGTCGTCTGCCTTAAGCATCTCAAGCCCAGCCAGGTCGTGCAGTTGCTGGATGGCTACTCGGGCGCTGTCCTGCAGGCCTTGGTAGCTTGGCGTCCTGAACTCCAAACTACGGTGGAACGGTACCGTAGCGTGTGGCGGGACATGCGGCCTGTACTTAATGGCCACGACTTGAGGGCTCTGGGCTATGTGCCGGGCCCGCCTATGGGCCAGGTTCTACGGCACCTGCGTGATGCCTGTCTGGACGGACTTAGTGTCACCCGGCAGGATGCATTGGAGCGGGTGCGCCAGCTGCTGGGCGATCCTCCCGGTTCAGCTGCTCCATAAACGCCACCCCAGCCGTAGGATCTCCACGGCCGCAAAGCCGGCGAACAGTATAGGTTGGTGTAGCAAATATACGGGCAGTGACCGCACACCCAGGGCCCGCAACCAGACAAAAGGTATCCGTGCTGCGAGATCAGGACGCCAGGATGATCTTTGACCACGGCCAAAGGCTGTAGTCCCAATGAAGGTGCCGATCAGAAACACACCGAACCAGCGAATAAAGGGAAAGTAATCAACGGCTTCGTAGTTTTCCGGAATGAAGCCCAGCCAGCTCAGACGGGTGAGCCAACCGGTATAGGTTTGGTGATCCAGTACTTCGCCGGTGGCAAGCAACCCCAGTCCTAGCAACAGAGCCGTCTTGGGACGGCCCAGCAGAGGGTACGAGACAATGATAGATAAGCCAATTAGATGGAGCACACCAAACTGGATGAAACGTTTGGGGCCCAGAACGAGATAGGTAATTAGGGATAGCACGAAGCCCCAGCCTAGGATCACGCTACCCCGCCGGCTGGTGTGCCACCAGCGCGTCCAGAAATCCAGCCCGGTCAACCGCCGAGATTGGGCCGCCAGGGTGGTTGACACCCCCGCTAACAGCACGAACAATGAAGCCGTGGCGGTCTGGAATCCACTCCAGAAGGGCATCTCAAACACTTGGCGGGAATACCCGAAGAAGAAAAGATCGTACATAAAGTGATAGATCACCATCATGACGATGGAAACGCCCCGTAACGCGTCAATTTCCCAGAGACGGACGCGCGCGGATGTAGGATGGCGCCGGAGGCGTACTAGTCCCGTAACCTGAACCCACCAGTGGTGCCGTGGAGCGGGCACGGCCGGGTTGGGATCAGGATGGGACGCGGCTTCAGACCGAAGCACCACAATCGGAGAGCGTTTCCCTGCACTTGACATAAACACATTCGCGGTTCATGGTCGAGAGGGTGGAAACATCCCGCAAGCAGGGCAAAGAGGGGCTTGCCACATCACGATTCATCGTACAGCCAATCCATCAGCACACTCTTGGACAGAGCCATATGGCGTACTTCGGGATCACTCTCCCGGAGCTGACGCCAAGCCTGGTACTGCCGATGTATTAAGTCGTACATGTAGCGAGGATAGTACCACCACACCCGGGCGGAACTAGCGGGCAGTCCGTAGGTCTTGGCCACACGGGTGGGAATAGGTACCAAGGCACGCAGAATGTCCAGCACTTGTTGGATACGACTAGTACGATGCCACATGCGGGCCAAATTCCGAGGCAGGGCACTGACATCTGACTCAATGTTCCAAAGCATGAACAGGGCTGCCTGAAAGGCCTCTTCGCTGTGTGCCGCCTCCGTCGCTATCAAAACTTCGTCGGTAATGTCGGCACCTAGGCATTCCCGGGCCAAACGCAGCATCAGATGTACGCCGGGTGCCCACTGCCATTGCCGTGCTTGGGTGATCACACGGGACCAGTCCAGTTCGTTCTGATGCGCCTGGACCATAGCGGTGATATCGCAGATGGGTCGCAGGCCGGTATAGAACATATGCTGATAGGCAGCGTGCACACACAGATGGAGCAGCAAGTCCTCGGAGGATAGACAGCTGACTTCCACCTGGGCGATGGTGAGTGGGCAAGCCCGGTCCCACAGGCCATCCAGATCAGACAAAGAATACTGATCCCGGGGCCAGGTGATGTTCCAGTGTACTTCCACCACCGTGTTGTGGGGACTGAACATGCGGGGCAAATGGTGCTCGTTCGCTGACCAGCGGGGAACGTCAATCGGCTCCTTACTCACATATCCTAGATCCTGCATGACGTTGGCTACTTGCTGCAGATGGGCACGGGGTACCAACACGTCAATGTCGTCCATCTCGCGCAGACCGACTTCTTCGTATACGGTAGTCGCCAGATGCATACCCTTCAACACCAGTAGCGGAATCCCGACATCATGTAGAGCCTGGGCCAGTTCCCGCAGTTCCGAAAACAGGAACAAATTTCGCATGGTGCGTTCCTGGTATGCTGCGGCTAGCGCTTCAAGGACCTCAGCCGGTACGGCTGCCATCTGCGGGCTTTGACGCAAGCGGAAATACAGGAATGCAGTGATACGCTGACGACGGGCCATGGCCTGTATCCGGTGCCAGTCCGCGGTAGACAGGGCGGCTAGAGCCTGATCCGGGAGGCCTGCAGGATCCTGCAGGATCTGCAGCATCAGGGACTGGAACTGGGTGTCATGCATAGTTCACGGGATGGGGTACAGAGCGTAAGTACGGAAGCGCGGTCAACCCTAAGGTGCCACTGCCACATGTCAATACTGCATATCCCATAGCCAACAATTTCGCTGTGTTTATGTACCGACAGCCCGGTTAGGCACTGGGCTCACTGCGCCTGTTCAGTGTATATGATGCCACTACCTTTTCGTCAATCCAGGCGTTTTCCTGGTAGTGCCGCAAGCAAGGCAATCTACCGGCTAGGCAGCCCGGTAGCGCAAAATTGGGCAAGTCTCTGCTGATGTCAGCAGGACATGCCGCTCAGATTTTCCTCCATGGGACCTGGATACATGATCAATAGACCTGGGATCCGTAGCGTCCAGTTCCATGGGTAGGGATGCTCTTTGGTTTAAGTATGCTGATGCAACACTGCACATCTTTCTAGCGTACTGAGTAGAGAAGTAGGACAGGCAGCGGGGCTAATGAATACGCGCTTCATTGCAAACTCTGACCGCATAGTAACGAGCTTGTGTATAGTGACCAGGATATCCACCAGAAACACGTGCTGCACATTGATTGTATTGTATCGGGAGGGGCGTATGGTGCTGAGTATATCCAAGCCTAGCTTGTGTGTGTCAGCCATCCACCATATTGAAGGATAGTGAATGGCAACATAAACAGGAGATGAGCATGTCTACCATTGGTATCAACGAGATCGCGCTCATTAGTGCTGTCGTTAATGTTATAGGGCTGTTGGGGTTTGCATGGGGACTGGGTTTGGTGGCATTAGGTATCGTCTGGTGGAAAAAGTGCAGGCTCACCCGGTAGGTGGTTCGTATATGTGTTGCTCGTGCCCGTGGTACCTTTGCTGCACGCGTTATGGCTTAGGCCGACTAGGTGTCGCTACTGTGCGGAAGTGATTTGGAGGGAAGCGCTCATTTGTCCGCATTGCCGTCATGAGCTGGGCGATTAAGGCAAAATCTGCAGCTCAACGCACATCACGGTGATGTATAAAACTATCAGGGTGAGCAGCCATCAGGGTGCACGCCCACTTTCGCGTATGATCCTCGGCCGGTGCCGATATCCCGTCACCACCGCCTAAACGGACTGAAGTCCGGTACCGTTATATCAGGGATTGACAGTGCCCAAACGGATGAGGGTCTTCAGGTTTTGCCAGGGCAGTAGCCCCAGTAGATCGTGCAGTTCCCCCGTAACATAGAGTATACCTAGGTACCCGGTACCAGCGGCTAGCCCGGTAAACCAGAGCGGCCAGCCCAATGCCTGTAGTACCAGATGCACAAGTACCATGACACCGAGTCCTAATCCCGGCTTCCAGAGCAGGGGCAGCCAGCCAACCTGTCCCAGATGTCGTCGGATACCCAGTTGGAAGGGAATAAACAGGAACAGCTCGCTTAGAATCGTGACAACGGCGGCCCCCACGTATCCGAAGGTGGGAATGCAGAGGAGATTGCCCATGATATTGAAGATCACAACCTGCACGAAGGCTTTGGTGAGGTAACGCTGCTGATCCAGAGCGATCAAAACGTATTGGGTCAGGGCGTTGATGAAGTTGAGAACGATGGTCCAGATAACCACCTGTAAGGCTAGGTGCGCCCCGCCCACGTAGGCGAAAGTGCGATTCAACACGGTTAGTGATTCATCAATGTCAATGAATTCTGCTCCCCCCACCACCAGGACCAGGGGCTTGGCTAGAATCGTGGCCCCGAACGCGATGGGCAGGCTGAGCATAGTGAGCAGACGGATACTCAGACGGTAGGCTCCCATAAGCCCATCCCCCGTCTGCCGGGCATAGCGACTGAAAAGGGGAAACACGGCGAAGTTGAACATGCTCGGGATGATGGTGATCCCAAAGCGATATTTTAGGGCCACACTGTAGAGGCCGCTGGCCACTTCGCCGGCCATTAGACGTAGGAGCCAGATGTCAATGTTGAGCAGGACATTGGCGAGAAGCGAATTTACCATGAAGGGAAAGCTGTGCCAGAGCATCCAACGCTGCAACGCCGAGTCCCATTCCCATTGCCACCGGAACAGGTTCCGACGCATGGTGAGATAGAACCAAAGGACCTGCAGAATCACGGTAAAGACAGCCACCCAGGCAATCGCCGGCAGTCCCCATCCCCGGATGAGGACCAGGGCTCCTAGACCTGCCCGAATCAGCGCTGAAATGGTGGTCAGAATTGCCGGGTATTCCATTTTTTCGTAGGCGTGGAACGCCGCGCTCAGAGCATCGGCATACCCGGCAAAGAGCATGGCTACGGCAAAGATCAGGATGGTGTTCACTTCCATGCGTGTGATCCGCCCAAACCACCAGAACGCGAGCGTCACGCCCAGCATGAGCAGCGTGGTCAGCACCCAGATACCGGTGCGCAGAACACAGACATTGGTCAGATACCGATGAGATAGGGACTTATCACGTGCTACATCCCGGGTCAGCAGCGTATCCAGACCAAAGCGCGAAATCAGTTCAAAGATGCCATAGAGAGCTATGACGAAGGCGAACTGTCCGGTACCCACCGGTCCCAGCAGTCGGACGTAGAACATAGCGAAGGCGAAATCAATGCCCCGAGTGATAAGCGTTAGGTTCAGGGGCACCACGAAATTCTTGGCCACCATCACCGATTCCGTCAAGGTGGCATCCGTGCGGCGGTATTTATTCCAGCTCCACCACAGCAATAGCATGACGGCACTGATCAGGGCCAGAAAGCTAAAGAACAGACCCATGCGCACGCTGAGAGGGCTGTACACAAAGCGCACGCTCCCTGCGAAGCCGGCGGGCACGGGAACCGCACGGAGGGAGCCGTAAGCTTTCAGGATGGTTAGCTCCTGCTCTGTGTCACGAGCGTCGTCTGTTTGCAGGAATGCTTTCCACCCTGGGAAATAGGCCTCAGACAAAACCAACCAGGCGTCATGCGAAGTCTGGACTTGGAGTGTGACCTCGTTGGGACCATAATGAGTGATGGTGGCGGTAGCAGCGAATCCGGGCGGTTGCGGGGTGCCCTCTTCCCGAGCCTCCGGTCCTTCCAGCAATACGGTGGTGGCCAGGTCGTGCTCTGCGAAAGGCAACTTGTCTGTAGTCACCGTCACCGCATGCGGTGCCAGGAAAGCACGGGGAAATACCTCCTGATTTTCAAAAACGTATACCGTGTCGTCGCGATAGATTTCCTGCCAAGAGGCCTTGGGGACGGCGAAGGTTGTGATCAGGTATTTGACATTCCAGAGATCCAGGAGCTGGGAGTCCAGCCAGGCGGGCGACGCATAGGTTGCATACAGGTAGCCCGCCCGATTGTGATGCAGATCAACATTACGACCCCGCCATCGGAATTGACCTAGAGCCTCAAACGACTGCTGAAACAACTTGGGGACAAGATAGGTTTTGCCACGTAAATCGTGCCAGCCCCAATAGAAACCCAGATTCGCGTCCAGCAGGCGTTGGTTCCGTTGCGTCAAAGTGGTCATACGCCACGTATGATGCGCGGGATCGTGTTCCTCCAGAAACTGTACTACCGGGGGTTGGGTAGTGACGGGAGTCAGACTGCGATCGACGCGGGGGAAAAAACGACCATGAGACAGTAAGAGATCTCCGACCAGTAGCGCCACCAGCAGCCCCCCGAACAAATAGGGACGGTACGCGGCCGCCTGGTGCCGGATACGTGTGCTCCAGAGCAGCAGTAGACCTGTACCCAGAGCCACTGTTCCCAGGTGTAAGGCGTTACCCATCTGGTAGCCTAAAAACATGCGCACGTCGGTGAAAACCTGGGGGCCGTATTCGCTCAGACGGAACACCTGACGGATGGGCTGGATATACCAGTCAGGTTGCCACCAGGCCACACCAAAAGCCAGGAACACAAGCAAGCTCAAGACTAGAGCGCCACTCCCTATCCAAGAGATGACCTGTTGCAGCCGCTTACGGATGGTGTCAGGGAGTCGGGGCAGAGAAGTGAGATGGTTGATGCCAGTAATCTGCAGTAAGCTTTGGGCGCCCATACCACCCAGCAAAGCGAGACAAAAAGAGAACAGGAAATTCCAGTTATGTGCGGAACGTATGACAGACCAGCCGGGAATCGCGTACAGGATGCGATAAAGTTGTGTACCGAGGGCAAACTGCAAGGCAACGCTCCCCAGGATCAGCAGGAGCCACACGGTACGCCGCTGGACGGGAAGTAATACGTGCCGCGAGAGCGCTCCTACCAGTCCCGTGAGAATCAATGCCCAAGTGATGAAACCTACATAGCTGGCACCGACAGCGTAGGGGCGCAAGCCCCAATCAAGGGCCTGGGTAGCCAGGCTAAAGGGACGGAGACGTGCGAATTCCCAGGTACCGTGCCAGAAATTGAACCAGCGGTGATGGGTGGGATTGCCATAGGCGTTGGGCACCCAGAAGGTCAGGATCTGACGCTTAGGCCATGCTAGGTCCGAGATGGTCTGGAAGGAGGCGCTTGTATCCTGATAGCTGTACATCACGTTTTCCACGAAGGGAATAATCTGAAGTGCAGCCATAGCCAGGCCTAGGATCAACATGAGGCCCAGCCAGGTTCCCTGTTTCAATGTGCGGGGTAGGGCTTGCGCTTTGTACCAAGCCGGCGGAGCCTGGACGGCTTCGGCCTGTTCCTGGTGCCACAGGTTCAGGTATAGAGCAATGAGCCGGACCAGCGTGTAACTCGTGACAAACAGCAAGGCATAAGCGAAGAATTCGGGATTCCATGCCAGGGCACTCATAGTGATGGCACCAGCCCCCAGCAGCAGATAGGGAATGGGGCGAAAACTGACCGGTCCCTTATCTTGCTGCTTACGTAGGATCATTTCGATCATGGCCAAAATGAGCGGCAGCCAGGCAGCCGTGGCCAGAACGGTGGGCAGGAGTGTGTGGGTAATGTTGAAACTCCCCCCCATCCAGGCTAAGGCCGCCAGGCACGCGGGCAGGGGCCGGAGGTGTAGGGTGCGTCCGCACACGAACATGTTGATGCCAGCCAGGGCTATGTGGCTAGCTAGAAACAGCGCGTAGGTGAAGTCGGGATTACCAAAGAGCAGCAGAACCGCGGGGGGGTAGAGTGATCCGGCCTGTCCCCCGGCCAGAAACGGAGTGCCCGTGAGGCTATGGGGATTCCAGAGCGGAATCGTGCCTTCGGCCACGTAGGTCTTGAGTAGGTGCCGCCAAGCGAAGTTCTGCAGCAGGACATCACTCAAAGCTGCGTTGTGGGGAATGGTGTCCGGCATCAGGGATTGCCAGAGTTCCCGCAGCGCCAATGTGTCATAGGGAAGGACGGAGAGTCCGGTCCAACTGACGAGCAGAACGGGCAGTAGCCAGAGAAAGGGGAACAGGAACAGCAGGGAGCAAACCCCCAAGTCTGCCCTATACCTGCGCAGTAATGTCATTCAGGGCAAAGAAAGCGGCGTGGGCAAGAGATGAAGGCGGGCGGCGGCTGACACGGGACAGGACACGATAGGCCTGTCGTCTACTGTGACGTACGTGTAGATCGGACGGGATTTATCCGATTATAGTGGCTGTGGGTTCCTCCAACAGCTGCAGGGCTGTGTCGTTCAGGGGCTCAGGATACGTATTAGCGTGTAGATCCTGAGCGGTGATGAAGGCAGACATCGCCTGCTGTGCCCTGGCAGCAAAGGCCTGATAGCGAGCCCGTTTGCGTCTGATTCGTTGGGCTAAGGGTGGTAGCAGGCCCATGTTGGCCTTCATGGGCTGGAAATGCTTGGCATCCGTGTGCGTAATGTAGTGCAGCAGGGCTCCCATCATGGTGTCTGGTGGGAATGTGACGGGTTCCTGCCCCATCAGCAGACGGTACATGTTGAGACCACAGACAAGACCGCCCATAGTACTGCCCACATAGCCTTCCGTACCGGTGATTTGGCCCGCGAAAAACAGATCGGCTCGGTGCCGGGACTGCATGGTGGGATACAACAGATCCGGACTGCAAATAAACGTGTTGCGATGCATCTGACCCAAACGGGCAAAGCGGGCATGGTCCAGGCCGGGAAGCATACGCAGGATGTCGGTCTGGGCCCCCCATTGCACGTTGGTCTGGAAACCCACCATATTGAATAGGGTAGCCGCTGCATTGTCTTGGCGCAACTGGACTACCGCATACGGCCTGTATCCTGTCCGGGGATCCCGCAAACCGACGGGGCGTAGAGGGCCAAATGCCAAAGCCTCCAGCCCCCGGTCCGCCAGCACCTCAATGGGTAAGCAACCTTCAAAATACCGTTCTAGTTCCCGGTCGGGTCCCGTCATAGCGTTGCGGGGAGCTTCCTGCAGGGCCTGAACAAACGCTGTGTACTGCCCTTCATCCAGCGGACAGTTGATGTAATCACCGTCCTCCTGCGTTGTAGTTGGATCCTGCTGCCAGCGGCTCTGCCGGAAGGCGATATTCATGTCGATTGAGTCTTCATAGACAATGGGCGCCACCGCGTCGTAGAAGTAAAGTTTCTTTTCACCGGTGAAATCCTGAATCGCGGTAGTCAGAGCTTCGCTCGTCAACGGACCGGTGGCAATAATCGTGGGCCCCGCGGGAATCCGGTGCATCTCTTGACGCTCCAGTTGAATGCCCGGATGGGCTGCAATGCGGCTGGTAACCTCATGGGCAAAGGCCTCACGATCAATAGCAAGAGCACTGCCGGCGGGCAGAGCATGCCGGCACGCAGTGCTAATAAGCAGGCTGCCCAGTTGTAGGAGTTCACGTTTCAGGATGCCCAAGGCACGATCCGGCATGAGCGAGCCCAGGCTGTTACTGCACACTAGTTCGGCTAGGCGATCGCTCTGGTGTGCCTGTGTAGACCGCACGGGCCGCATCTCGTATAAGGTTACCGCAAGACCGCGGTTGGCCAGCTGCCAGGCAGCCTCACAGCCAGCCAGGCCGCCGCCGATGATGGTCACGGGAGAAGATGCGGAGTGGGTTGTCATTTTGTGTCCGGCAAGTCTTACCGGCATGTTCTAATGTAGTAATGCTCAATATACTATCAAACACAAGAGGGCCTGCTATTCCGGATTGTCCCACCCACTTGTACACTGATGTCATGGGCTAGGCCGTACAGGAGCTTGATGCTGGACAGGTCCTCAAAGGAAGATGGCACCGATCCGGCCATGAGCCCGGTGATGTAACCGGATAGGAAACCAGGGGTAGCCCCAGACGAAGCCCGGGGTACGTTCCGGCGGAGCCTGTGCACTTGCCTGTGATTCTGGAAAGGTTGCTGTAAGGCGTGGGACCGGGTTAGCTGGCCGGCGCGGTTTTCAGCTGCTGCAACAAGGGTACGGTTACGTCCGCTAGTGAATTGAGGCGTCGGGCCTCGGCCGGGTAGGTAAGATGGCGGGTGACCGCATTGGGCACGGCGAACACTGTGAGGCCGGCTGTGAGTGCGGCCTGAACGCCAGCCAGGGAGTCTTCAAAGACAACTGCTTCGTGCGCCGTGACGCCTAGGCGTTCCAGGCTCAGCTGATACAGATCGGGGGCCGGTTTCAGGTTTTTCACTTCGTCGCCCGTGGTAATGGCCTGGAAATGATGTCGGAAGTTTCGGGTGTGCAGATGATTCGTGACCCATGCGGCATCCGAATTAGAAGCAATGGCTACCGCTACGCCTGCCTGGCGCAACGCGGGGATGAGTGTGCGAACGCCCGGCAAGAAATCCTTGGGGGCCAGCTTCTGCTGAAAAAGCGTATGGTGCCGGGCCTGGACGGTGTCGTGGTCCACTGGATGCTGGGCACGTTCCTCCAGCATGGTATGCAGACGGCTGTCGACCCAAGTGCCCACAAACTGCGTCCAGTCTGCGAGGGACAGATGTGCTCCCTGTTCCGCAAAGACCTGTGACCAAGACTCAAATTCCGGTGTTTCCGTATCTAACAGCAATCCGTCAAAATCAAAAATGGCTGCTTTCAGCATACCTCACCACTGCCTTCTGGTGTTGTAGTCCACCAAGTGTTCATACACGTAGAGGGTGCGTTTGGTGACACGCAGCCAACTGAATTGATCGCGCACCAGGAAAAAAGCCCGCTTAGCCCGACGCCGTGTGGGAATAGGATGTATCATGATCTGATCCACCGCCCAAAATATGCTGTGGGGATCGTTGGGGTACACGGTCAGGCCTGTCTTTTCGTGTTCTACGACTTCGTTCAGGCCCCCCACGCTGGAGACGATAACGGGACATTCGGCCGCCATGGCCTCCAGAGCAACAATACCGAAAGGTTCGTAGAGACTCGGAAAGATGGCGGCATCCGCGATCTTCAACAGACCGTTGCGTGTCTGATCATCCACAAAGCCTAACAGGAACACGGCGTGGCCCAAGCCGCGCTCATGGACGGTGTCATACCACAGCAGGCTGTCCTGGCCTATGACCACCAGGCGGCTATGCGGATAGTGGGTCAGGATCTCCGGCATGGCATCCAGGAGGACATGCAGACCTTTTTCGGGCACTGGACGTCCAATGAAGAGGAGGAGAAATTCCCCATGGGCTTTGTATTGATGCTCTAGCTGCTGAAATTCCAAAGGACGCTGGGTGAATGACTGCCATTGGATCCCGTTGGGAATAACGTGAAAATGTTCCTCGGGCAGCTGGAACATCTGCATGAGACTATCACGCATGAAATAGCTGCACACGATTACGTTCCAGGCCTCGTGGCACAGCTTTTCTTCCATACTATGGATTTTCTGACTTAACGGATTGTGCAGATGACCGTGGTGCCGACCACTTTCGGTGGCGTGCACCGTAGCCAACAGTGGCACTTGCCACAGGTACATGAGTTCTATGCCGGCTTGGGCCGGTAGCCAGTCATGCACGTGAATCAAATCAAACGATACGTCTTGGGCTAAGCGTTGCGCCGTGTTCACAATATGGGTATTGAACTGTACGGTGGTGTCGTACAAATCACCAGTGCTTGGTTGAACGAAAGGTACCCGATGAATATGCACATTGTGACCGTGCAGTTCATAGGCCGGAGCGGAGCCCTGATCAGGCGTGACAATATGCAATTCCAGCTCCTGAGCACGGGGCTGGATATGGTTCATGGCTTGGGCTAACTCGGTTACATGTCGCCCCAGCCCACCCACGATGTAGGGTGTGTATTCCCAGGAAAGCATCAGTACACGCATGTCATCCTCCTCGCCAGACCGGTAAGCGATGCAGAGCTTTCATACTCCGGTACCGGAGCCGGCGGTTGCTTATGGATCAGAGGTATATCATGCGCGGTACCGCAGGGCCATACGCTCAACGCGGTAGCGAGTGAGAGCTCTGCAGACACGTTGCGCGGATGACTTGAACTACTGTACTTTATCATGGCAAGCATTTGTCGTTTCTGCCACGTTCCACCGGGATCTGGATCCGGTCGTTCCGGCATCACACCTTCGTTCATGAACGCAGCAGTTTGTCCCACAAGATGACGGCACCAACTGCTACCACAACACCGGAGTGCTTGACTAAGTTTGCTGTCATTATAATACGGTAGGAACATACAGGGTGGCAGGCGTCCTTTGCCGTTTTTAGGCTGGAGCAGAGCGGAGGGGCACGGCTGCCGCACGGTGAAAGCAGGCCAGGTAGGCCGGAGCCACCTGTTGCCAGGTATAGCGAGTTTGGACCAGGCTATGGCCCTGGGCCCCCATGCGGACTTGGGTGGCTACGGCTAGGTTCATCATAGTCCGAATCGCTGCCTGGAGGGCTTGCACGTCATTGGGAGGTATCAGGACTCCAGTCTCGGGCGACACCAACAGACGGATGGCCCCTACGTTCGCAGCAATAACCGGTTTGTGTAGAAACATGGCTTCCAGCACGGCGGTTGGCATTCCTTCCAGCAGGGTAGGGAACACGAAACAGCCGGCCTGTTGATATTCGTTGTGTAGCTCGGAACCGAATTTCGCCCCGACCCACTTGACGTTGGGCAAGCCGGCTGCCTGTATCACAGGGGCCATCGGTCCGTCACCTACGAGGCGCAGCCGGGCTCCCTGTCCCTGCAGTTGGGCAAATGTTTCCAGGAGGAGCGCAATGCCCTTGCGGTAACCCAGTTCACCCACAAAGAGAAATGACTGCGGATCACCTGGTGCGGGCGGAACTGTGACATCCGGGTACTGATCGGCTTCCACGGCGTTGGGCAGGTGGCATATGCGTGTGCTGGGTACCTGCAAAACATTGGCCACAATATGATCGATATCACCCCCCATGGACACCACAAAGTCCGACGTGCGCGCCATGCGTTGACGCGCCCAAATCCGCGGCCAGTAGAACACCAGCTCCCTGAGACCGGCTTTGGGTGTAACACGACAATACTGCGTGAAGTGTTGCGGATGGAATTCGCGCAGGCCGTGATCATTCCAGATGCAGGGAAATGTGCGCTGTGGCATATAACGCAGGAGTGCTAAGCCATCACTGTACCCCACGTCGTACCGCCGCTGACCAATCCAATCCTTAACATGGCCGGCGTAGTCAAATACGGTGCGGCCAAAAGGTAGCATGAATTCCTTGACCTGGGACCATTCCGGGAAATGGCGGGTCGGATAGGGGTGCAGAACATCCACGGCGTGCCCTGCCTGTGCCAGATAGCGGATGAGATGATAAGAATGCAGCCCCGAACCACCCACGACATCCGGAAACAGATGCGGTGTTGCGCATAAAATTTTCATCAGCCACCGCCATAGCGCAGTACGTTCTGCTGGTGTTCAGCGTAGGTACGTGCAAAGGCATGGCGACCGTCAATGTCCATGGTATGAAAATAGCAGTACACGGACTGTGCCGGTTCATAGGCAGCTTGTAGCGCACTTAAGCCCGGATTGGCGATCGGGCCGGGTGGTAGACCGGGGTAGAGAAATGTATTGTAGAGCGAGTTGACTCGATTGTAGTCCGCGATCTGAATGGGGGGCCACCAACCTGTGTCCGCGTTACCCAGAGGATATTGCACGGTAGGATCCGATTCTAGGAAAGGCCGGCCTGTTTCGGCTGTACAGTCGCCCTTGATACGATTGACATATACACTGGCGATCAGTGGTCGTTCAATGGCCAGACGTGCCTCCCGCTCAATAATGCTGGCCAGGGTTACCAGTTCATGGCGGGACAGTCCAGTGCGACTGCCTTCCAGTTGATGGCCCCCAATCTTGCGGGCAAAATTGTCCAGGAATTTGGCGATCACAACTTCGGGATCATCGGTGGCCACGGGGAAGCGGTACGTATCGGGGAATAGATAACCTTCCAAACTAGCGCCTTCCGGCAAATCCGCCAGAAAACTATAGTCGTCCACCAGATTCAGGGTCTGTGGCTGCCGTACGGCTTCTAGAAACGGCTCGGCCTCAATTACAAAATGTTCCGCGAGCAATTCCGCAAATTCCTCTATGCGCATCCCCTCAAACAGAGTGACCACCTCCTCCTCATAGCTGGGCTGCTGCAGAGCGGTAGCTAACTCGGGAATGGTCATGGTGGCGGACAGCATGTAGTTACCGGCTTCCAGATGCCGATCCAGATGGTGGACACGCATATAGAGATTGAAAAGTTCGGCGCTGGTGACCAGGCCGGCATTCTCCAGCCGGTAAGCGATGTACAGCGTTGGTTCACCGATGCCGATCGTGAAGGGTTTGGGGACCGGATCCCCGTCCGGGGTCTTCTGTAGTCCGGGTTCCTGCAGCTCCAGACTAAGCGACAGGATTTTGTGCTCAATATTGTCCGGTGTCAGGGCGCTATAGGCCTGATGCAGGTCAAGCAGCTGCGGGTCGTGCTGGGAAACGTGTGCTCTTTGGCCTGCTAGAAAGACCTGCATGAGCTGCCAGGACCAGAAAATGGTGATCAAAGCAGACAGTACCAGGCTGAACCGCCATAGATGGGACCAGAGACTTGCCTGCTTACGCATGGGAAACGTCGTGGAGGTGCTCGGAGATGCCTGGAGCTGTTGGCGGTAACGGGCAATGCGCCGGCGGGCGCGGGGTGAGGAAGTGGACAGTGTACGCATAGAGAAGAAACCAAGCGGTTAGCCGTGAATACGTCCCAGGTCACGGGGTTCGTGCCGGTCCTGTGCCCGCATGTATTCCTCCAGGATGATGGCGGCGGCCACCGCGTCTGTGTATGGAGGCCGGGCCCCGTCTGAAGCCATCAGCTGTAAACGGGCGGCGACTGAAGTGAATTGTTCGTCCCAGAAGATCACATCACGGGCCTGGGTTAGTAGAACGCGCTGCGCCTGCACGAAGCGCAGTGCCCACTCGCGGATATAACGGGCGTGAGTAGTTTCCGTACCGGTGCCTTCCAGAGGTAAGCCACAAATCACAGCGGTCACGTCATGCTGCTCAATAAGGCGGCAGAGGTGCGCAAAATCCTCGCGCCGACTGGTGCGCTGATGCACCTCCAGGGGTGTGGCCGCCAACCACAGGGAGTCGTTGAGCGCAATCCCAATCCGGATGCGACCAACGTCTAGGGCCATGAGGCGGGGGCGGATCGGCACGTCCATCACGGTTTTCAGCTTGTATCCGTAAGGAATTGGGTGCGTACCTGGATACGCCGGGGTAGACGGGGTAGGACGGACTGGGTGACGGATTGTATTTGAATATCAGGGGCTAGGTGCGCCAGCAGTTGCTGGGCTTCCTGCACAGTTTTGCCGGCCACGAGGGTGCGGATCTGGGCCTTATCCACAGCCTGTACGTAGGTGGCTGCCGACTCCACTGTGAAGCTCACCTCCGTGGGGTTGGCCACCACCTCAGGCTGGAATTGGAAGTTTAAGGTGGGGGCGAGCAGCCGGGCTCCGGGCGGTGTGTTGGCTTCCACTTGGCTCATGATATAATCCAGCAAATCGGCGGTCTGGACTGTGAGGCCGGTAATCTGGACCATCATGGTGAGGGTTAGGGATTGGGTGGCTTCGTCGGTGAAAAAGTTGGCTGTTGTCCACTGTATGTTTACACGCACGGTTTCAGGGGGCAACCAATGGCCTTCGGCTACGGCGGGTACTAGCAGCTCATAGGCCTGTTGCCGCACTTCCTGCAGCATTGTATTCTGCAGGGTATTCTGATCCTGTTGTGTTACTACGGCTTGCCACGCCGAAGAGCCTCCGGTCGTCGGGGTCGGATTGGTGATCTGGAGCCTAAACGCTAGATTACCGGCAATCGTGTTAATGCTGTTGGCAGGGACGTTCCCCTCTTCTCCGGCCTCGACAGCTATTATGGAGATCAAAGTTTGAAGTTGTGGATCGGGTGCCAGGGTTATTTCGTCCTCTGTGACAAAAGCGATGGCCTGACCCGTGCCCGTTTGGACATAGGTGGCGGCGGGCACGGTTACAGAAGTTCCTGACACATTGCGCGCGAGCACGGAGCCGCGGGCTTTTTCTTTCGGGACACGCTGTTGGCCCGACGTCACACCACTACGTTGGATTTCATGGAACACCGACACTAGATCAGCGGGCACCAGCCCGGTGTACGGATCAGGTGCTGTCACATAGAGACTGGCAGACATGGGCACCTCAACCGTAAGTTGCTCGGACTGAGGGTGTACCACAATAGTGGCACCGGGGGCCACATACTGCCGGAATGCCAGGATAGTGCCTAGGGCAAGCAAGAGCAGAATAGTTGAGGCAATAAGTGATACCCAGCGGTACAGAGTTTGCCCACGTGCTACCGACGGGCCGGCGCGGTGTGGAAAACGGATGCGCCGGGCCCGGCGCATCCGACGCGGAGGGGATGGTGTGGGCGCACGATTCTGCGTAGCCAAGTACTGGTGAGCGGCATCCATATGGGCCACCACAGGTACGTCTTGGCTGCGCAGAGTCTGGCGTATCATCCTGTCAGTGGCCAAAAACACCAAAGGCACCACCTCTTGACGTGCCTGCTGAGCCAAAGCTAAGATCCAATCGCGTACTTGGCCCCGTATTGGGAAGCCCTCCACAACAATCACCGTTGACTGCCTCGTATGTAACTGCTGGAGCAAGGCAGGCAGATGACTAAATCGGGTAATGCGAATGACGCGGGGCACGGCTGAACCAGTGTCAGACTACGATACAGAGATCCGGGTCAGGCTTTCTGCACCAGGAGATCAGCGACCACCGCGGGCACGCTTGCCAATGCCTGCTCCATGCCTGCCATGTTGCGTCCACCCGCCTGGGCCATGTTCTGGCGCCCGCCGCCGCCGCCGCCGATACTGGGAGCGATGGTGCGCACGATGTGGCCGGCATGCACACCGCGCCCGGCTAGGTCCCGGGAAACCGCAACGACTAGGTGGGGTCTTTCCTTGATTTGGGCACCCAGTACCACGATCCCCTGGCCCAAACGGTCGTGAACACGATCACACATTTCGCGCATAAGGTCTAGGCTAGGGGCTTCAACTTGGCCCAGGACACAGGTTAGATCTTCAATGTGTATGGTATTACGTAAAAGTACTTCCACCTGGTCTTGGGCCTGATTGCGTTGGCTGGCCCGAAGATCCAAATTGAGCTGTCGGTTTTGGTCTAGTAGCGACTCGACCGTCTGTACGAGCATGTCGGGTTGGGTCTTGAGCAGTGTCGCTATACGCTGCTGGCGTTGCAGGAGAGTAGTTACATACCGGTTAGCAGCCCGGCCTGTCACTGCCTCAATACGGCGTTGGCCCGCAGCACTGCTACTTTCGCTCACAATGTAGAATGAGCCAATTTCCGCTGTGGTGGTCACATGCATGCCGCCACATAGTTCCTGGCTCACGTACGTCCCGTTACCGATGCGGACGACCCGGACGCTAGCGCCATATTTTTCGCCAAACAGGGCCATGGCACCTGTGGCGACCGCATCATTGTAGGCTTCCCAGCTGGCGGTAACGGCATAGTTATGCCAAATCATTTGGCGCATCGCTGCTTCAATCGCCGTGATTTCCTGCTCTGTCAGACCACGGTCAAAAGTGAAATCAAAACGCAGACGCTCGGGGGCCACCAGGGAACCCGCCTGATGCACGGTAGTTCCCAACAAGCGGCGTAATTCAGCATGCAAGAGATGGGTTGCCGTATGGTTGCGTATGATATCAGCCCGGCGGGTTGCATCCAACCGGCATAGGGCCGGATCCCCTACCTGTGGCGTACCTGCCGTGACCGTGCAGGCATGAACAATAAGACCGGGCAGAGGACAGTGCGCATTGTGGACCTGTAGGGACCAAGGTGGATCCTGGTGTGTTGCGGCTTCAATAACACCCGTATCGCTGACCTGGCCTCCGGCTTCAACATAGAAGGGCGAATCGCTCACAACGACTTCAACCTCGGTGCCGGCCTGTACCGTGTCCTGGACTTGATCGGCCTGCAGCAGAGCCAGCACCCGTGTGGTGGCCTGAGTCGGGCCTTCATAGATCAGATGGTTTATCCCCGCCGCGGGCAGGGCCTGGCGGGCCTGCAGGTGCTGCAATACTTCACTATAGATGGCGGACCGGGATGTTACCTGCGGGGTAGCATGCTGACGACTGCGCTTCCGGGCCTCGGTGGCGAGTGCTTGAAAGCATTCTTCGTCCACCGTCATGTTTTGTTCTCGTGCCAGATCCCGAGTCAAATCAAGTGGAAAACCGAAAGTGTCCCATAGACGAAAGGATTGGGCACCTGAAATTACGGTCCGGTTCTGGGATCTGTTTTCTGCGATCATGCTTTCCAAATGATTCAGGCCATTGTCCAGCGTGCGCAGAAAACGGGTTTCTTCCGTTGTCACATTTTGGCAGATGAAGTCCTGGCGCTGACGCAGTTCTTGGAAATGGGTACCCATTTCCGCAATTACGTTTTCCACGACCTGAGCCATGAAGGGTGTATGGAAACCAAGCAGGCGGCCGAAACGTGCGGCGCGGCGTAGGATCAGGCGCGTGATGTAGTTGGGACCCTCATTACCCGGCAATACCCCTTCGGCCATGAGAAACGCAACGGCACGCGCATGATCCGCAATGACACGGTACGGTACTTCATGCTGACGGCGCTGGGCGTTGGTTTGTCCCGCCAACGCCTGGATACGGTCCATCAGGAATTGGAACGCGTCGGTGTCGTAGGTGGTGTCACAGTGCTGTAGGATGCTGGCCACACGTTCCAGGCCGGCTCCTGTATCAACCCCGGGGCTAGGGAGCGGTATCCGTTCCGTTGGTGCTACCTGGTCGTACTGCATGAAAACCAGATTCCAGAACTCCAGATACTCGTCATCACGATTGACGCCATCCGGGTGCTGGGACTTGAGATCACCCCAGTAGTAATGAATCTCGGAGCAGGGGCCGCAGGGACCGGTCTCGCCCATGGACCACCAGTTGTCTCGGCGATCGAAAGGCAAGATCCGTGCGGGATCGGCTCCGACTTCACGCCAGTACTGAGGGGCTTCCTCATCTTCCTCGTACACGCTGAACCAAAGACGCTCGGGGGGTAGTTGCCATTCCTCTACTACGAGCTCCCAGGCAAAGCGGATGGCATCCCGCTTGAAATAGTCACCAAAGGAAAAATTGCCCAACATCTCAAAGAACGTGTGGTGCCGGGGACTCGGTCCCACCTCATCCAGGTCGTTGTGTTTCCCGCTGACACGCAAGCATTTCTGGGACGTGACCGCACGCCGGTACGCACGTGTTTCCCGGCCGAGCAGGCAGTCCTTAAACTGCACCATGCCCGCATTAGTGAACATCAGTGTATCGTCGTTTGCGGGCACAAGATTACCGCTGGCCACGGGCTCGTGGTCACGTTGCACGAAGAAGTCAATGAACTGGCGACGAATGTCCCTGATGGCGGGTATGGTGCGGGTGTCTGTCCTGGATGCCGTGTGAACCATATCGTTCCTCTGATCATGGGTATGCAGCGCGCTGCAGACAAGGGTATTCCTCCATGCTGCAGCATGGAGTATTATATGCTGAAGAACAGGTTCCTAAAGGTACTTGGTTGTGTACCCTATAGATCACCCTAGGCTCTGTAGAGCCGGCAGCGGTGCTTTTATAACATCTGCGGTACCTGTGCAGACGACTGAGTTGCTATTTCTGTCCGGCTCGGGTGTTCATGAATACAATCCGCCTCCTCAATCCGGATGTAATCGCCCAGATTGCGGCGGGCGAGGTGATCGAGCGTCCGGTCAACGTGGTCAAGGAGCTGATAGAAAACAGCCTGGATGCCCAGGCCCAATCCATCACTGTCCAGTTGGTAGGGGGTGGCGTCGCCCAGATTCGGGTGACGGATGATGGCGACGGCATTCCGGCTGCGAGTATGCCGCTGGTATTTCACCGTCACACCACCAGTAAACTGCAGACGGCGGACGAACTGACCCACCTGGACACGCTGGGATTTCGGGGGGAAGCCCTGTACAGCATCGGAGCTATCAGTCATGTGACTCTGGTGTCCCGTCAGCGGCAGGAGAAATCGGGATCGCGCATTCGGATTGAATGCGGTGCCGTAGGGCAACCGGAACCCATTGGGCACCCACCCGGCACCGTAATGTGCGTGGAGAACCTATTCGTCAATATGCCTGTGCGGCAGCGGTATCTCAAGTCGGCGGCCTCCGAAGCAGGTCGCGTGGCTAAACTTGTACAGCGTTACGCGTTGGCGTACAACCATGTCCGCTTCACCTATACCCACAACGAGCGTACCCTGCTAGAGACACATGGGCGGGGTGATATGCGTGCAATCCTCTATGACCTACATGACGAAACCCTGGCCCGCGGCGCCATCGCGTTTGCGGCGACGACGGAAGAGGTGACTCTTTCCGGGTATGTATCCCCACCTTCGATCCACTTCCCCAACCGTAGTCACATTGATATCTTCATCAATGGCCGCTGGATCCAGCACCGGCCCCTGGCACATGCCGTAGTCCAGGCCTTTCACGGTCGTCTTCCTATAGGCCGCTCGCCACTGGCCCTGGTGTTCCTCACACTTGATCCCAACCAAGTGGACGTGAATGTGCATCCCCAGAAACTTGATGTGCGTCTACTGCAGGAGCGGCGTATTTACGGCATCCTGGTACGTGCCATTGAAGAAGCGCTAACGACCGCAATGTCCGTGCCGGACGCCGCCGTTGTGGGCCAGGTTTTGACTGATAGTCCGGACCGTATCCAGGCTAGCCCGGAAGTACAGGCGGAACTGGCCTTGAATCTACCCACCGTGGAACTGGAGACGCGTAGTGCTACCAAGCTCCCCGTGCAGCGTCCGGAAGCCTCGCCTCCCATGCAGGTGGCGGATCTGCCTCCTCTCAACATCATTGGTCAGGTGGGGACCATGTACATCGTAGCGGAAAGTACCACGGGCATGGTGCTGGTCGATCAGCATGCCGCGCATGAACGTATCCTGTATGAGGAATGGATGACTAAGGTACGAGACTCGTCGGAAACGGTCCGCCAGAACCTACTGGTACCTGAAACGTTGCATGTTGGCCTGGAACTGGCCGGGATCGTGGCGGACAATCTTTCCTTACTGCAAAGCTTGGGCTTTGATATTGAAGAGTTTGGGGGCGATACGTATCGGGTACGCGCCATTCCGGCCCAGCTGGAAGCCCGCGAACCGGGTGCCATGCTCCGCGATGTTCTGCAGTGTCTGGAACGGAATCGTAACCTCGTGCAAGAGGAACTAGAGGCCCGTCTGGTCAAGCTTATCTGCAAACGGGCTGCTATCAAAGCCGGACAGATTCTCAGCTTTGACGAAATGGAAACTCTGCTGCAGCAACTGGGTCATTGCCAGGTGCCCCTGACCTGCCCCCACGGCCGTCCCACCATCATTCAATTCACTGCACAGGCCTTAGAAAAAGCCTTCGGTCGTACGTAGTCCAGATCGCGGTAGGTACCGGGTCCGAGTATGATGCCCTCTCGCCAGCTACTTCGCGTGGCACGAGCGAGGCCGCCACGTGGCCCCGCATGCCGTCCTGGTACGGGATGTAAAATGGGCGGGAACAAGATGCTAATAGGACCTGATAGCAGGTGGTGTGGCGTGTGCCACATGGCATGGCCGTAGGCTTAAGGGATGGCTCTGGATTGTGACCTGGGTAGGTTGGGGATGCGCAAAGCGCATGTGTATCTGGTGTGCTGCCTGTCTGGACAACTAGCCGCAATCGGAATATGCAAGTCCCGGCAAGTGCTGTCATACAGAGCGGTGGGCACGTGGCGTATCCGCTCTGCGTGATGGTCCCCCTGTAGCTTCTGTTGCCTGACCGCAAGGAGCACGGTAAAGAAAAGAAATTCACATGTTGCTATGCTACAATGCATTTTCGTTGCAGCCGGGTCCTGCACAGGCCCTGCGTGCGTGTGATTGCCTCCGCTGTCCAGAGTCCACAGGGACGGCTCTGTGTCGGTTGGGGACTGCTTCAGGAGTCTGTCGGTGAAAGCTCAAACTGCCCCTGCGGGTAACAGAGAACTCAGAGTTACGATTGAAGTTGACCCGTCCACAGTGGAGGGTGCCCTCAAGGAGGTAGCCTCCAAGCTGGCAGGACGCATCAACATTCCGGGTTTTCGCAAGTCTCGGATTCCGTATCGGGTATTGGAACGGTACGTGGGACGCACCGCACTGCTAGCCCAAGCCCATGAGGATCTGGCGCAGCAGGCTTTGAGATACTTTCTGGCAGAAGCCCAGATCACCGAGCCGGAACATGTGCAGCTGGACAAGATCGCCGATGAGCCGGTGGTGTACACTTTCACCATTGCTCTGGAGCCTTATGTGGATCTTCCCACCAATTACCGTGCACTCCGCATTGAACCGCGGGATCTTGAACTGACGGCCCAGGAGAAGGAAGACGAGAAAGCAGGATTATGTGACCGCTTCGCCCGGCGGGAAGAAGTGACCGGTCCTATTGCCTGGGACGACTCAGTGATCCTGGACATCAAGGGAGTGGTACTAGACGAGAATCAGGAGCCCACGGACGAAGTGGTGTTGGAAGATGACGAGTGGCAAGTAGAACTGTCAGCGGAACATCCCCTTGGCCCACCCAATTTGGAACAGGAGATCCTGGGTCTGAACACCGGTGACAGCAAGGAATTCGTACTGACCTATCCGGAAGACAGCGAAAGTGTCTACGCAGGTCGCTCCGCTCACTTTGCCATTCGTGTCGTTACTGTGGAACGCCAGATGGCTGCGCCCTGGAATGCGGAAACTTTGATGGCTGCCTTGGAACTCGATCCATCCGAAGAAACCCGCACCCTAGAGGAATACGAAGATATTTTCTGGCAGCGGATGAGCACACAGAAGGCGACCCGCATTTTTGACGAGGAACTGAAGGAAAGTTTGCAGCTGTTAGAGGATGTGTCCGTTGTTGAGTTTGCGGACGCATCGGTGGATAACCAAATTGACCTGCTGGTTAATCAGCGATTGAGCGGCTTAGCCCATTTCGGTATCCGCAATCTGGAAACCTATCTGCGTTACACAAATCAAAGCGAGGAAGAATTTCGGGAATCCCTGCGGACACAGGCGCAAACCGAACTAGTGCACAAGTTGCTGGTCTGGGAATTCATTCGCCTGGAGGATATCCAGATTTCCGCAGACGTACAGCGCCAGCTCCATGAAGACGCCGCCCGCAATGCCGAGGCAGCTATCAATGCGGCTGACCCCAATCGTCAGCCAGCCATGACCGAAAACGAGTTGGCGGAATTGCTGAGCCAGCGTCAGATGACTGCGCATTTGCTACAGATGGGACACAATGCCTTAGTGGAATTGTGTACGGACGGTACCCATTCGCCTAATCAATTCTTGGCTGCCCTCAATGCGTCCGATACCCCGGAGGAGATAGCTACCCCTGTGGACGTGCCTGCGGCTGCTACAACCCAGACTTCCTGACGTGGATGGGCCAGGAGCGGGGCCCTCCAATGCAAACCCAATGCAAACACAATTTTGCGCCCGCGCCATCTACAATGGAGCATGCACGGCCGGTCTGCTGAGACTGGCTCGGTCTTGCTGATATCAACACAAGGAATGGTGCCATGCACGATCCCTATGGCCCGATTGAACCCCAGGGCGTTGTGCCCATGGTAATTGAAACCACAGGGCGCGGTGAACGCGCCTATGACATTTACAGTTTGTTGCTCAAAGAACGGATCATTTTTCTGGGTACGCCCGTCACCGATCAGGTCGCCAACGTGATTGTGGCCCAGCTGCTTTTCCTGGATCGGGAAGATACCAGTCAGGAGATTCGCATGTTCATCAATAGCCCTGGCGGCAGTGTCTACGCGGGCCTGGCCATTTATGACACCATGCAGATGATTGAGGCCGACGTTAGCACTTTTGCCGTGGGTGTCACCGCTAGTATGGGCACGGTATTGTTGGCAGGCGGGCAAGCGGGCAAGCGGTATGCCCTGCCCCATGCCTGTGTACATCTGCACCCGGCTAGTAGCGGTATGCAGGGCTATACGGAGGATGTCCGCCGTGCTTTTCGGGAACAGGAACGACTGCAGACTCAGCTGTTCTATCTGGTGGGACAGCACACGGGTAAGGAATGGCAGCAGGTGGAACAGGACTTTGAGCGGGATCGCTACATGGATGCCCTCGAAGCCAAGGAATACGGCTTAGTGGATGAGGTCTTGGGTGACACCACCCACATTGTTTCCGTACGGGACGGCACGGTGAATGTGCCATCTATTAATGGTGTAGTGCCCGAGGCCAAGGAGACCTGAAAAGCGCATGACCACCGAATCGTCCATGGTGTGCAGTTTCTGCGGAGCGTCACGTAACACGGTTACTACGATGTATCCCGGGCTGAAATACGGGATCCATATCTGTGATCAGTGTGTCACTGAGATGTCTTCAACCTTTGCCGGTCCCGATCTGCAATCGGAAGAGACGGACGATTCCCTAAATCCCCTGGAAGCCGAAACGGAAACGGGCACACCGCCCGTTTTCCAGCCGACGCACATGCCTCGTCCCCTTGAAATCGTTGAGCATCTTGATCGCTTTGTGATCGGCCAAACCCAGGCTAAGAAAGTGCTGGCGGTAGCGGTATACAATCACTACAAACGGATATTCCGCCATGGCGCCCGCACCTCACAGCTGCCGGCGCCGGACCAGCATACGATTCTGGCTAAGAACAATGTCCTGCTGATAGGGCCTAGCGGCAGTGGTAAGACTTTGCTGGCCCAGGTATTGGCCCAATTGCTTGAAGTGCCCTTCACGATCGCGGATGCTACCAGCCTCACCGAAGCCGGTTATGTCGGGGAAGATGTTGAAAGCCTGCTGGTGGGCCTGCTACAGGCGGCGGACTGGGATGTGGACCAAGCGTCCTGCGGTATCGTATACATTGACGAAATCGACAAGATCGCGCGTAAATCCCAGGAGTCGGCCAGCATCACCCGGGACGTGAGTGGTGAGGGCGTGCAGCAGGCGCTGCTCAAGATCCTGGAAGGTACCATCACCAATGTACCGCCCCAGGCCGGGCGTAAGCACCCGCAACAGGAATTCATTCCGCTGAATACCCGTAATATCTTGTTCATCTGCAGTGGGACATTTGAGGGTCTGGCTGAGGTCGTCGGTAAACGGGTAGGGGGTGGCCAAAGTCAAATGGGTTTTCGCGGCACGTCAACGCTACCTCCGGATGCGCCGACAGGCGAGGTAAAACGAGCCTCTTTACCGGTGGACGAGCAGGAACGGAAACGGGAAATCCGACTGCGGGAAACCGAAGATCGTCTCCGGCACGCAAGTGCTATACTCCGCCATGTCATGCCTGAAGATCTCAAAAAATACGGCTTTATTCCTGAATTCATCGGTCGCCTGCCCGTTATCGCCAGCCTAGAAGCCTTGGATCGGGACATGCTGGTCACGATCCTGGTGGAACCGCACAACAGCGTGGTACGTCAGGCCGAGTTACTGTTTCGTTTGGAAGGTGTGGCCCTGGAGTTCCAACTGGAGGCGTTAGAGGCTATTGCGGAGGAAGCGTTCCGTCGCGGTACCGGAGCTCGAGGCCTGCAGAGCATTGTGGAAACCTGCTTGCTCGATACCATGTTTACGGTTCCGAGCCAAGCCGACGTAACCCGCGTGATCGTGACCGCGGACGTGGTACTCCAGGGCGTGCCCCCCCGTATCATAACCACAGCATCCGACGATGTGAACCGCATGGCTGCCTGACTGAGCCCGTCACGCCGTGCTAACCGTGCTGAAGTTGATTGTGGTGGAGGGTTTGCGCAATGCGCTGGTCCAGGACGGACAGAGGCAGCGCCGATAGCTGGCTGGGCCGTACCCAGCGCACGTCAGCCCACAGATCAGTGATAGGGTCATGCCGGCTACATGTAGCCTGGTATACCTTTTGGATGCGTCGAAAATGGCTGTAGTCCTGGGTAAATGACCCAAATTCCGTGACTGGACCAATTTCCAGGGATAGAGTGTCACGTACCCGTGCCTGTAGATTCAAACTGTCTGCCACTTCGTGGGCAGTTAGGGCCAGAGCAGGAAATCCCCATAATCCCCCTAGCATGCCTGAAGGCTTGTGCTGGACTAGTAATAGGTGCAGTTCGTCGGTGTGATGGGCCATCAGCAGCAGCCCCCAATAGTGACGGATAGACAACTCGGAACGCGGGCGTCGCGGAGAAGCGATCCGGAGTTGAGATTCAGGATGATGGTACGTGCGGCAGTGGGCTGAGACTGGACACTGACCACAGCGGGGAATTTGGGGCCGACAAATGCGTGAGCCCAGGCCCATCAGTGCCTCCGCCACCATACCCGGGCAGCCAGGTTGCTTGTGTTGCAGAATGGCCCGAATCTCGCCATCAATGATGTCCAGATCCCGTTTGCGCGAAGCCCGGAATGGCTGACGGTATAGGCGACTGAAGACACGAACCACGTTACCGTCAATCGCCGGTTCGGGTTGATTGAAAGCCAAGCACAGAATGGCCCCGGCCGTATAACGACCAATACCGGGCAAAGCCCGGAGGTCCGCAAGCACCGAAGGAACCTGTCCAGCGTGCTGCTCCATTATGATGTGTGCCGCCCTGTGAATGTTCAGAGCCCGGCGATAGTACCCTAGCCCTTCCCACAATTTAACAATATCCTGTACCGGTGCGGCAGCTACGTCTTGGACGCGGGGAAACCGCTGCATCCAGCGTTCAAAATAGGGCACGATAGTCGCCAGCCGCGTTTGCTGCGCCATGACTTCGGCAATCCATACCTGATACGGATCGCGCTCACCCACAGCTTGGGAGCGCCATGGATACGACTCAGCATGCTGGGCATGCCAGGTCAGCAGATTGTCGCGAAAAGACTGCCGGGCCTGTGCGG
Source organism: Caldilineaceae bacterium (assembly GCA_965116185.1). Classification (GTDB taxonomy): domain Bacteria; phylum Chloroflexota; class Anaerolineae; order Caldilineales; family Caldilineaceae; genus Bin34. Next base: position 2,390,923 of record OZ220492.1, on the reverse strand, counting down.
AAGGCAGAAGGGTGGGAGAAAACAACGGCAGAAAGTGAGGATCAACCTCCGCCCAGTAGTCCCTGTGCCTGGCACTGGGAAATCAGGAAGGAGGAAAACAGCAACCCCACGAATACTATCCAGCCCCAGGCCGGTAATCCCCAATAAGTGCGTGGCGGTCTCTTGGGCGGTGGTGGTGGTGGAAGTTCAGTCTGACACTTCCAGCATACTTTCTTGTCGTCAGGATTATGCTGACCGCAGGCAGGACAGTCCACAGGCTGACTCACTGTTGGCTGAGGTATAGTCCAGATCCTACCATAGGCTGAGAATCGCTCCCAAATGGGGTCTGTGAGAAAGTACCTACAACGGACCCCCGTATGTCACACAGTTGACATCAGGCCTACAGGTTGCGCTATTTACCGCCAATGCAGGTCTGCGAGCAGCTCTGTCCCATCAAGGATATCGGTGAGGCTGATCACGCGACCCGGCCTTGTGTGCCTCCTCCCCAGCAGACTGCCATGCCAGGGGCCACCAAAGGAACGCTTGCCCTATTTTGATCGGGAATATGCATAGCCTAGCGGAAGCCGATCGTGATCCGGGGTAAGTCCAACACGATGCCTGGATGGGCTGTCCGGTTGCTACACACGTGTGGAAACCGGTTGTCCGTATGCTCCTTGATGGCTGCCGCATGGGCCGCCCGGCGGGTACAATCCGCTATGGAGATTAATCCAGTGGTTTCGGGGGCTGCAGTCGTTGTTCTAGGCCCGGTGCAATGGTGTCCAGCGAGGCGGTCTGCCAATCCCGTGGGGGGACCGGTGGGGCCGGTCGTTGCCGGAAAATAGCCTGACCGAGCAAGGTCATAGCAATAAAGACATACACGAAGCTACCCGTGACCCAAATGATGCCACCGCTAATCATCTGATCCTGTAAGGGAGACAGACCGTTCGTGTGTGTCTGTCCGGCGTAGTAGGCAAACAGCGGTTCCGCTCGGAAGGCGAGACTTATGCCTGTGACCATGTTGGCAATTTCACCGCCCACAATCAGATATACAATGCGGGCCCAAATCGGGAGGGCGCTATGCAGACGAGGTAAGGCAGCCATGGCATGCCACCAGAAGAGCACAAACGCCAAGAAATAAAACCAAAGGAAGGCGTCAGCCAACCCAATGTTGGGCATAACCCAGTCAACAATAGTGCTGTCATGCCACAAGCCAAACACGCCTAACGTGAAGAGCCAAATCAGACCCGGTGACGTGGCCCAGATGAAGGTCCGCGGTACCCATGGAATAGATTGACTGACGTGGCGTATGCCCCGCCGCACCCGGATGGGCATACCCTGCCAGGCACATACGAAGGCCTGACCCTGCCAGAGTAAAGGCGGGGCCAAAATACCTGTCAGTACCTGCTGCAAGGAACGGGCAAAGAGAAACTTGTGTTTCAGCATGGCCAAGGGCGACAACATGGCAGCACCAAGGCACAGAATACCTAGGACAAAGCTCAGAATATAGGGGAAGTTGCTACCGGGTAAGCGCCCTAGTACCGATCGGCTACCACGTCCATAAAGCCATATGAAGGCTATCAGCCCCAAGGTGGTGAGAGGTTGAAATGTCCAATCCATAGCGTGTTATCAGGTCATGCCACAACGGGGCACCCTGAACGGGGCCCGGACGCCTTGTCTACCTCTGACTATACAATGTACTTGCTTTAGTCTCTACATCAGTTGATCTTGTCTGGCCCCCTGTTAGGAGGTAGGGCACGTACGAATACCACCTTAGTAATGTACGCATCATCTCTTGTCTGCCGGTATGCTGGAACCTCCTCCTGAGCAAGCACGCAGCGTACTGTATCGGGGCTAAGCATGGGTAGCATCAGGGCAGGATGCTGTTACTATGTCTTAACACGTAGGCTAAGAGTGATAGAGCCAGCCGCGTGGCTACCACGATGGTCTGGTGATGCCATGTCGGCCTTGGCGCTATCATTACATGATACGGCCCCCTACCTTTTCTGTCATCGCGTCTGTTTGAATTTTGTACGAAGTTGTGCTGAGGGACACATACGTGGCCCCACTGCCCGGAAATGTCAAGGCCTGGACCCAGGCCTGAGTTTAGTTCCCAGGGCTCGGACGAATCGCGTCAGCCGAGCCTCTACGTCCATGTCCACATAATCGACAACTGTCCAAAATATTGGCAAACCGCTCTCCTTACTCATGGAGAGTAGTATAATGAGGATCACCGTACCCGCTACGAGGTGTGCTATGCGACCATGTCTTGTTCTTTCTCAGTCAATGCAGGAACAAATTATTCGGGAGTCACGCCAGGGTGAGCCAGACGAAATATGCGGCATCATCCGCGGGCGGGATGGCGTGGCCAAGGAACTGGTGCCGGCAGCTAATGTCGCTACGGACCGACATATTAACTATCAAGTGGACAACAAGGTACTCATGATGCAGTTCCATTTTGAGGAAGTGGGAGATACTATGATCGCCATCTATCACTCCCATCCCGCGTCCGAGGCATATCCTTCGGCCACCGATGCCTGGAGTGCCCATTACCCAGACGCACACTACATCATTTGTTCCCTCGCTGTCCCGGGGGCTCAAATCCGTTCATTTCTGTTACGCGACATCTATCCTGAATGCAACCTGGATGCCCTGGTCCAACAAGTGGTGTTTGATGAAACACGCCCCGGGCTCTTTGCCTATTACGCCTCCGCCGCGACCAAGCTGCCCCCCGCCCTACAAGTCGCAGGTATCGCAGAGGCTCGACCCTTCTATGTGGTATATGCCCGGCCTGATTCCACGGACAACCCGGAAGTTCGGTTTATTCAGGTGGTAGACGCTGATATCGTGACGGCGCACAATCCCTGAAGCCTTCGCCCTATCCGCCACCATTCAAACGGAATGCATAGAGAAATCGCTTCCTAACAGTGCTATCATGCAGGTTCACAGAGTATAAAGGGATCCGCAGTTGCGGTCTCTTGGCTGACATGCCTTTTGTCGTTTTCAACCTGAGGGTAAGAAACATGGTGACTGTATTCATTCCTACACCCCTCCGTCGCTTGACCGACGGCCAGGCCAAGTTAGACGTACGAGCCCAGTCGGTGGGGGAAGCCCTGCAGGTCCTGGAAGAGACTTTCCCGGGGGTGGGAGAGAAGATTCTGGATCAGAACGGTGAAGTCAAACGCTTTATCAATGTCTTCCGCAACGACGACGAAATCAGTGCGCTGGAAGGCCTTGCGACGCCGCTTACCGACAATGATCGTATTTCCATCGTGCCGGCCATGGCCGGCGGCTGAGAACAGAAATCGCCCAGTAGGCAAGGAGGTTGCCGTGGCTCGACGTAATCGTGATCAACTGGTGGAGTTGGCCAAGAGTGAAATTACCGAAATTACGGCGCAGCAGTTACAGCAGCGCCAAGCACAGGAAGATGACCTGACCGTCATTGATGTCCGGGAACGAGACGAATGGGTACAGGGCCACATTCCCGATGCCACGTTTATTCCCCGCGGGCACTTGGAACTGCAGGTGGAACAGCATCAGGCCGACCGGTCCAAGCCAATCGTGCTGTATTGTGCCGGTGGCGTACGCTCCGCGCTAGCGGCGCGCAATCTCAAGGAAATGGGCTATGACAAGCCCATTTCGCTGATTGGAGGTTTCAACGGTTGGAAAAATGCGGGCTATGCCTTCCGCGTGCCTACGGTGCTGACAGATGAACAGCAGATCCGCTACAGCCGCCACACTATGCTGCCCGAAATTGGTGAAGAAGGCCAAATTAAATTGCTGAACAGTCGCGTACTGCTGATCGGAGCCGGAGGTCTGGGTAGTCCCGCCGCCATGTATCTGGCCGCAGCCGGTGTGGGGCGCCTGGGCATTGTTGACTACGACGCCGTAGATGTATCCAATCTACAACGCCAGCTGCTGCATGGGCAGAAGGATGTGGGCCGCCCTAAGATCGAATCTGCGGCAGAGCGCCTCAAGGACATCAATCCTGACGTGGAAATTGAGGGCTACAATGTGCCTATTCGCAGTTTCAATGCGATAGATATCATTGACGAGTATGACGTTGTCATCAATGGTTCCGACAACTTCCCCACCCGGTATCTGGTAAATGATGCCTGTTATCTGCTGGGTAAACCCCTGGTGGATGGTAGCATTTTCATGTTTGAGGGACAGGTGACAGTGTACGACGGTACAGGGCCCTGCTACCGCTGCCTCTATCCTGATCCGCCGCCCCCCGGTGAGGTGCCTAGCTGTGCTGAGGCCGGTGTCATGGGCGTATTACCCGGTATTGTGGGTTCCATGCAGGCCCTGGAAGCGATCAAGCTCCTCGTGGGTTTCGGTGAATCACTGGCAGGCCGTCTGCTCATGATTGACACTGCTGACATGACTGTGCGTACACTGAAGGTAGCCCCGAATCCGGATTGTCCTCTGTGCGGCGACCACCCGGAGATCACAGAACTCATTGACTACGAAGAATTCTGTGGCTTGCCTAGCATGGAAGCCGACGAGACAGCCGTTCCCGTACCGGCCTGAAAGGAGCTTATGCCTGAAGCTACCCGGCCGCGTGGGGTAACACAGGCACCGGTTTCCCTGCTGGACCTGGTGGGTAATACCCCTTTGCTGAATTTGAGTACATGGGCGCATCATCAGGGGGTATCCCACCGCGTCAGGGTACTGGCCAAGGCGGAATGGTTCAATCCGGGCGGCTCGGTCAAGGCCCGGGCCGCCTATGCCATTGTCAGCGATGCCGAAACCGCCGGGGCCCTAACACCGGACCGTATTCTCATTGACAGCAGCTCGGGCAACACGGCCATCGCCTACGCCCAGATCGGGGCCGTGAAAGGGTATCGGGTACATCTGGTAATGCCTGCCAATGTGAGTCAAGAGCGACAAGTGTTGGTGAAGGCCTACGGGGCCGAACTGATTCGGTCCGATCCGCTGGAAGGTTCCGATGGTGCCATCCACAAGGTCCGGGAACTGGTAGCAGCCAAACCGGATCTGTATTACTACGCCGATCAGTACAGTAATGCGTCCAACTGGAAAGCACACTATCGCACTACCGGCCCTGAAATTTGGACCCAGACAGCGGGCCAGATCACCCATTTCGTGTGTGGATTAGGTACTACCGGTACTTTTGTGGGTACGGGGCGCTACCTGAAAGAGCGCAATCCGGACATCCGTCTGATCTCTGTCCAGCCTTCCGATGAACTGTCCGTGATTGAAGGGCTCAAGCATCTGCCGTCATCCCTGGTGCCTGCTATCTACGACGCCTCCGTAGCGGATCAGAACCTACTGGTGAGTCCCGACCGCAGCCTGGAAACAACACTGGCTTTGGGCCGGGAACAGGGACTCTTTGTCGGCCTGAGTGCCGGCGGTGCCGTGGCATGTGCCTTGGCTGTAGCGCGGGATCTGAACGAGGGTACGGTGGTGACTCTGTTACCGGATGACGGCAGCAAGTATGTAAGTCTGGGCATCTTTGGCTGAATACCTGGCTGGAACGCACCGCTTGCCTGATAAATTCCCGCATGCAGCCCAAGCACTCTCCTTCTACAGATGTCCATCCTTTTGATCTGAAAGGCCGCGTAGCCCTGGTCACCGGGGCGTCCCGTGGTATTGGGGAAGCTATCGCTTGGACTCTGGGCAGTGCGGGTGCACGGGTGGTGTTGGTAGCGCGTCATCCGGATCCCCTGGAGGCATTGGCAGCCTCCATGATTGCGGCGGGACTGGAAGCGCTACCTATCGCCTGCCATACCGGTTACGATGATCAAGTTGCTCAGTTGACAGAGCAGGTGCAAGCGGCATGGGGGACGGTGGATATTCTGATCAATAATGCTGCCACCAGTCCCCATTTTGGATCCGTGCTGGATGCCGGTACGGACGTGTTTCAGCGTACGTTCAACACCAACGTGCTGGGCTATCAGCGTGTCGCCCGGTCTTTTGTGCCAGCCATGAAGGAGCAAGCCGCAGGCAAGATCGTCAACATTGCCTCTATTGCCGGCCACCAACCCACCCCCGGGCTGGGCGTATATGGCGTGACCAAAGCAGCCGTGCTGATGCTGACCCAGGTTCTGGCCCGCGAACTGGGCCCCTTCAACATCCAGGTCAATGCTATATCACCGGGTCTCATTCAGACTCAGTTTAGTCAGGCCCTCCTGGCAAATCCCGAGTGGGTGAAGGAGTACACGGACCGCACGGCTCTAGGGCGAGTGGGTGAACCCCGTGATCTGACGGGTCTAGCCTTGTACCTGGCTGCGCCCGCCTCCGATTACACAACGGGAGCAACGTTTCAGGTGGACGGCGGTTATCTGGTGTAGCCGCGTAGCTCTGGTTTCAGTCTACGCTGTGGGCGGTTTGTAGTAGTGCGTGCTTCCGCAAGTGCCAGATGGGATAAAGGCAGCCGAGCAGGGCTGCGGTGATGGCGACGCCCAAAGCCTTACCTAACTCCCAGGGCTGTAGGATCCACTCCAGAGACCAGCCAAATGACCGCGCGTTGACCACATATACCAGAATAGTGGAAAGTAGTAGCCCCAGTGGGATGGCGAAGATGATGGCACTCAGGCCAAACACGAGCGCTTCCTGAATCAGCAGCCAGCCAATCTGGAGCCGATTCATCCCGACAGCCCGCATAGTGATCAATTCCCGGGCCTGATCAAGCATCATACTCATCAAGGTAGCCCAGATGCTCATGAACGATACCAGCAGAGCCAGTACCTGCAGAGCTCTGGTGATGGTGAAGGTACGGTCAAACAGGGCGATAGTACCGGACCGCAGCTCTTGATTCCGTATATAGATCAGATCAACGTCCGCCTGGCGGAAGATCTCTTCAATGGCGCTTGCCAAGCGGGGCAGCGCTGCGTCTTCGGCTAAGCGCAGTGCTGCGGCCGTGATCAAACTTTCATCCCATGCCCGCTGGTAGACGGAATCGTCTAGGAAAATGGTGGGGACCACTTCATAGGACTGCATGACACCCGCGACCAGATATTCCTGCACGCCCTGCTTGGTGATGAGAGGCAGGAAGTCGCCTGCCCCTAGATTCTCCTGGTGGGCGAGTGCTTGGCTGATAAAGATCGCATTCCAACGGATTGCCGCGTCCCAGATATTTTCGTCACTGGTGAGCCGGGAAGTGTACTGGCGGGTTGTTTTGGCGTCATCGTCACTGAGGACCATAGTGTGGATCAAGCCGGCCGCCGGCGATCGCAGTTTTGTTTCATAGATAGTGGTGACCTGTGCCACACCGGGCAAGGCCGCGAGTGCGGTCAGGACGGTGGGTGGTACCCTGGGGGCATTAACCGGTGAAGTAGGGGTGTCGGGGGCCGCCGCGAGGAAGGAATGGCTGTAGTTCTGGCCAGTGGTGATGTAGATATCGGCCTGTAATACCTGTTCCAGCCAGTCTTCCACAGACAAGCGAAAACTGCCGACCATGGTGCCTATACCAATGATGACACTTAGAGATAGCATCAGCGAAGCCACCGCGACTGAGCTTGCGCCCAGACGCCGCAGGGGTTGGCGCAGGGCCATAACCAGGATCGGTCGGTGCCCGCCCGTCACCACGCGCAGGCACAGGTGGATGATCCCGCGCAGCAAGGTTGGGACTAGAAAAGCGCACCCCACTAAGCCGGCAAAAATGCCGGTGAACGTCAGGGCTAGGGGCAGCTGAGGCAGCAGCATGATACTGCCGACTAACAGCAGTGTGAGGGCAATGGCGTTGAACCGCGTCACCGGTGTGGTCCTGCCTTCCACTGTACCCCACGCGCGCATCACATGCGCCACGTCAATTCGTGTTGCGTTATAGGCGGGCACCACTGCGCCGAGCCAGGTACAGCCCAGGCCAATCAGGCCTGATTTGATGAAGGTAGACTGCGTGGGGATGATGATGCGTACCGTCTCCACAAAAAAGAGATCGCCATAGACATTCGTGATGAGATCTACCAGTCGGGAGGCCAAGAGGTAGCCCAAAGCCACGCCCACTGCCACACCCACTAGACCGACGATCGTCGCTTCCAGCAAGATCAGCCCAAATAGTTGGGTGCGCTGCATACCCAAGGCATGCAGAATACCCAGCATACGACGTTCCTTCATCACGTGGAAGTTGAGTATGTTGTAGATGAGGAACATGCTGACCACCGCGGCCAGCAGACTCAGAGCGCCCAGGTTGAGACGGAAGGACGCGGTCAGACGCCGCACCGTTGCCATCTGCCGATTGGCCGGTTCAAGTTCCAGGGATGGGGGCAGCCAGGCCTGGATGCGGGCCATCACGTCCGCTTCGTCTTCCGGTGCGATCAAGAGGTCAATGCGATCCAGGGAGTCCGGACGATTCAGGAACGCCTGGGCATTGACAATATCGGTGACTAGTAGGCGGTCCAGAGTGCCCGTCGTGTCGGGCACGGCAGGATCAATGTAGCCCAGCAGGTGAAAAGCCTGCTCCCTGTCTTGGAAGTGCAGTGTCAGAATGGCGCCGGGTTCCAAGCCGAAGCGCGCGGCCTGGGCCTGGCTCATCAGCAGGGAATAGGGCTCGCGAATGAGAGGCAGGGTCCAGGCAGTCCCAAAGGGATTGGGGGACGCTGAGCCCAAGTAAGAACGAAAGGGTCCTTCGGCAATGGGGTCCACACCCAGTAGGGTCATGGAAGCCTGTTCCATCTGGACGACCTGTACGGAGTCGGTGACAATAGGGGCACTGTTGCGCATTCCCAGCTCCGTGCGCAGCCGGAAGTAGATCTCCGCCGGAATCAGGCGGGGCAGAGCCGTGATGATATGCGTTGCCTTACCCTGCAGAGTTTGCGTACTATATTCCAAGGCCTTCAAAGATGAGTCACTCGCCAGATCGATCGATGTGACCATAGCGACAGCCACGGTCACACCTGCCAGCATCAGGATCGTCATCAGCAGTTTGCGCTGGACCTGCCTTCGCAACAGAGTCAGGTAGACGCGGTAAGGCGTATTACGCCGCATGAGGCTACAGTACGTGCAATTGGCCGTTGGCCAGACGCATGACTTGATCTGCCCGATCTGCTAGTTCTTGGGCATGGGTGGCAATCAGCAGGGTGGCTTGGTTCTCCTCGCACAAACGAATCAAGATGTCAATCACATGGAGACTGTTGGCTTGATCCAGGTTTCCGGTAGGTTCATCGGCCAGAACCAGGACGGGTTCGTTGGCTAAGGCCCGGACAAGGGCGGCCCGCTGTTGCTCACCGCCGCTCACTGCCTGGGGTAAAGACTGTGCCTTATCCGCCAAACCCACCTCCTCCAGGAGCAGGCGGGCCCGCTCCATCCGGGTACGAGGTGCGGCTGCCAGATCCAGAGGCAGCAAGATGTTTTCCCACAGAGTCAAGGTAGGAATGAGGTTAAAGAACTGATAGATGACGCCAATGTGGTCCAACCGGAAACGGGTACGTTCCCTGTCCGCTAGCTGATTCCAGACGATATGGTTCTTCGCGCCCTGGAAGACCACGGAACCCTGATCAGGTGCATCTAGGCCGGCGATCAGATTGAGTAGTGTGCTCTTGCCACTCCCCGAGACTCCTAGCAGAACAGTGAATTGCCGGGGGGCCACGGTCCAGGTCAGATTCTGCAATACTGTATGGTACTTCGTGCCTTCCTGGTACGATTTACTGATATTGCGAATCTCAATACGGAACGGCGACAGCACTGGTGGTTATTCCATCACTCAGGGAACCCGCTTAGGGGACGGTATCGCTGCCCATTATAAGTTCTTTGTTCAGAAACACCTGCTCAATCTATACCTTGGTTTGTAGCTTCCCCACTGATAGTATGTGGGCCATCACATCCTCAGGAGTATTCGTGAAGACGCATCTGGATCAATTAATGCAAGACCGCAACCTGGACAGCTTCATTGTCATGGGTGACACGTCGGGCAATCCCGTCATGCAATACTTGGCAGGACCCATCCATCTGGAAAGGGCCATTATCTGTAAGCGCCGGGGTGGCCCCCTCACCCTGATCCACGGTTCCATGGAACGGGATAATGCGGCCCAGACGAGTATGGATCTGATCGATCGGGATCAGGTCTACAATTTGCATGCCCTAATTCAGAAACATGAAGGAAACCGGTTGTCGGCCCAACTTGACTACCTGCTGCAGGTGATAGCGGACTTTGCTCTAAATGGTCGTCTAGGCTTCTATGGGCAGGGAGATTTGGGTGCCACGTATCTGTTGCTGAACGCGCTGGCCGACAGGTTGGAAAACACAGAGATTGCCGGGGAATGGGGCGAAACCCTCTTTACCGTGGCGCGCGAAACCAAGGATGCGTCGGAACTGGCGGAACTGGCGGCCCTAGGACGCCGTACCTGCCGGGTTGTGGGTGAGGTCCAGGAGTTTCTGCAGGCACAGACGGTTAGGGATGGGATCGTGACGACAGCCGCGGGGCAGCCCATGACCATAGAAGATGTGCGTCATTTCCTGCGCAGACGTCTATACGAGCAGGAACTGTTTGAGGATCACAAAACCATCTTCGCGCAGGGTCATGAAGCGGCCGTACCCCACAATGCCGGTTCTGATGATCAGGTTCTGCGTCTGGGCGAGGCCATCATTTTTGATATCTTTCCCAAAGGAGCTAGTGGCTATTTCTATGACATGACCCGGACCTGGAGTCTGGGATACGCCACCGATCACGTCTGGGAAGCTTGGGAACAGACCAAGACCCTGTTAGATCAGGTGCTAGCGGGATTCCGCGTAGGTCAACGGTGCAGTCAGTTTCAGGTCCAGGCCTGCGATTTCTATGAAGCGCATGGACACAAAACAATCCGTTCGCATCCGGGTACCCACGAGGGCTATGTGCATAGCCTAGGACATGGCATAGGTTTGGACATTCACGAAGGCCCCAATCTCAACCTGGATCCGGGGAATCGGGCACGCCTGGAGCCCGGTCATGTCATCACTGTAGAACCCGGTCTATACTATCCGGAGCGGGGGTTCGGAGTCCGGGTAGAAGATGCCGTAGCCTTCGATCCCGACGGCAACCTAATCAATCTAACGGATTATCCCTACGATCTGGTAATCCCCATGCCGCGGGCCTGAAGGTGTCCGCCATGGCAATGTGAGTGCTAGTGGCGCGTCAGGCATAGAGATGGCGCAGTTTGAGTGCTAACTGCAAGCCAAAGCGCACATCAGGATCTTCAAGATCAATGTACATGATCTCGGCAATGCGATTCAGACGATAGGTCAGGGTGTTGCGGTGTACCTGGAGTAGAGCGGCTGTCTGACTGATGTTACCGTGACAGCTGAAGTAAGCGTTCAGGGTGTCCAGTAGCTCCACGTGGTGGGTCGCGTCGTATTCTTGCAAATCCGCTAGTGTTGTCTGGACGAAATGTTCGGTTTCCGGCAAGGTGCGCAACGAAGACAGGAATTGGTAAAGTCCTAGATCCGCAAAATGGGCGACCGGGACCGTGCCCCACTTCCGATTGACACGGAGACTCTCCCACGCTTGCTGTTGACTCTGCAGCCATTCCCGCAAGGTTGTCTGCGTAGACCCTATACCAATGTATATCTTGCCCTGAGGGTGGCGTTCCTGCAGATGCTCTACAATGCCTAGAGCTTCCTGCTTAGCCTGGCGCACGTGCGTGTCGGGATCGGTGGCGGACGGGCAATAGATCAGAAGACCCTGATCACGAAAACTGGAGAGGACGGTCATGTTGCGCTCTTGCAGGACCTGGAGCATGGGTTGGGGCCAATCAGGAATTTGCTCGGCTTCCATCACCCAAGCCGCGTGTGGCAGTTCAAGGTTGTATCCCAAGGAATGGCCACGGCGGATCCATGCTTGCTCATCCGCAATGTTGGAACCCAGTAATTCATCCAGGAAAGACGCCCGTAGACGCTCTTCGGCCGCTCCCACGGCGTTGCGTGTTACCCAGTCCAGGGCTACGGCTGCTGCGCCCTGAATGACGGCCATTTCCTCGATCGGCGAAAGTTTGGCCGGATCGGTGACACGCCGGAGTAGCAGGCAGTAGCCCTGTATATCGTCGGCCACTATAACGGCGCTCATGGCTGCCTGATGGTACCTGCGTAAAGGGGCGCGGGAGGCCAGGTCCAGTACTTCCACGTGGTGAGATAGGGCCTCCTGGGGTATACGTACAGCCCAGCTGCGCAACTGCATAATGTTGGGCAGCATAGTTTGCAGATGGGTATTGGCGATGTGGTTGGGTGTGAAACCGGACGCTGTGACGATGTGACCGGCGGTGTCCAGCACAATGAAAGGTTGATTCGTGACGTGGTGTATCTGCTCCGCGATGACGTTTAAATCTCCACCATCCAAGGTAATCTGATTCAGTTCGCGCTGCAGGCTAGCGGCTCGTTGCAGCATGTAAGCCGAACGATCGACAATCAGGCGGATAATGTCACGTTCCACCTGAGGAAGGTGGACCTGGGATGGAATACTAAACAGGGGAATATTGATGGCGCTAGCGGTCTTACGAGCTTCGGTGCTCATGCTCCCCTGCACCGCAATCCCGGCAATGTGGACTTCCTGCAGACGCCGGATGACATGGCTCAGACCACCACTAGCCTCAAAGCTCCGCAGATCATCCATGCTGAGCAGGGCTAGTTCACTGCCTCCCAGCGTAGGCAACACCGGGGGACTAGGCCGGCTACAGCAAGCCCAAAGTACGGACACGTTCAGGTCGGCATCGGGTGTGAGCAGTTCCGTCCCGACTGGCAATGCTAGATGATAGATGTCTTCCAGCGACGTGGAGTTCCAGTTCATAGTGTATTTGTGCTGTCAACACTCTGTGCGCGGCCCGGATACCCGGAGCGTATCCTGCTACGTCAGCCGAAACGCAGGCTCTGACTCCGGGTTGATTCTTCCTGATACCTCTAGCGTGTGACCGCCCATGGCACAGCTTTAACCATTCAAGTTGCCCTGAATTATATAATATGCATAAATAGAATGCGAATCGGCCATAGCCTGTTGTGTGGGCGTACTATATATTCCCTGTATTTACCGAAATTTCTGCATGATATAGTGCACTTCACACAAAGTAGAAGGAAATCCTGACGAAAGGGAGTAGAGATAACCGGCTTGTCACTATAGAGGTTCTCATCGGCTGATGCGCGGTGGTGATTGAGTGCACCACCCTGATGCCAGACCCTTCGTCAGGGCTAGATGGCCCTACAGTCGTCGTATAGCGCAAGCCCAGAATAGAATTTGTCCCCAGCTCTAAACAATAGGCGGTAGCGGGTTTACGCAGTGGCCTGCACATAAACAAAAGGCGCTCTCTTGGAGCGCCTTGCTATGTGAATGTGGGCTAGTGGAGTCTGGGGCGGTTAGGTGTTTAGGGTTGAACTCTGCCTCAAACTATGAAACGTTACTTGGACAGAGCATAACTGACACCCAAGCTCCACAGAATACCCCAGACCAGGAATCCCGTCTGCATCCAGGCCGGATTCTGGCCCATGGTCGGTGCAACGATCAGAAATACGGCCAGCAGGCCAATAATGTCAGAGATCACACTCCATAGTAGGAGTTTGCCCAGGGATACGGAGCGCAGCGTAGCCCCCACCAGAATAGGCCAAAAGATGGCTGAAAGTACCCCTACGCCCAGCGTGCTGCCTACGCCTCCTAGGAGCATCGGTACGATGCTGCGGCCCATTGTGTTGGTGGCCAGGGCATATCCCAGTACAGGACCGATCCCCACGATAAGGAGAGCCACAAGCAGGGCATACAGGTTGGCTGAGCGCACTAGAAGTAGGCCGATTAGAATAGCCACAATACCGGCCACAGCCGTAAACAGCCTGATACGCATTTCATTGGCCTGATTCGTGTCGGGAGCCTCAGCGGCCACGGTAAGCATGGAAAACATCAATCCATCTCCTGCCATTGAACATCGGTGGACATCCCACCAGACACAGGATGCACTACAGATCGCATTGTAGCAGAACTTTCCGGATTCAGGATGCTGCAATCTGTGTCATGTACACCATGTATGGCCATCAAACGGGCTCACTATTCCCGACGCAGATAGGCCTGGATATCCGTGTCAGCGGGCATGCTCGGTGACACGGGATGACCAAAACCTACCCGTGTCTCATGACCTATTAGTGTCCCGCCGGCAATCCCACTGCAACTGCGCCCGACGCCAATTTGATGTCAAGGTGAATCACCGTCTACAATCTCTTGACAAGGGCCAAGAAGACGCACAGTAGTACAGCTTCAACTCCACCATCCAAGGCCACGAGGCCGTTCAGATCTACCGGGGTCGGCTTGGTACTGACTATGCCCGGTATCGTAGATGGGTCTGCGCCGGGAGGCATGGCTAGTATGCTTCTGCGGTTCAGGCAAAGGAACACAGCATCAACAACAATCTTGCCCAATATATAGTTCTTCTCCGCCGTAACACCAATGTCCGCTACTTGTGGCTGTCGCAAATTGTCAGCTTTTTTGGAGATTGGTTCAATTTCATTGCGGCTACCGAACTCGTCACATCCCTAACGAATACAGGCTCCGCTATCAGTATCTTGGTGGGCGTCCGAACGGTGGCACCTGTCCTCGGGGCACCATTGGCTCCATACATCGCGGCCCGCATCCGACGACGCACCGTCCTGATCTTGTCTGACCTGCTGCGGGTAGGCGTCGTACTGGCCCTGCTACTGGTGGATACTGTCCATGAGCTGTGGTTGCTGTACACGCTCATCGCCGTACAGGGTTTCCTGAGCGGTATCTTTTATCCCATACGTCTAGCCATTATTCCTGACGTGGTGGCGAATGAAGCGGAACTGGGCGCTGCCAATACGCTGGGGTCACTCAGCTGGACTGCCATGGTGGCGTTGGGCACTGCACTGGGTGGTGTGGCCACGACGTATCTTGGCATCCAGACTGCGTTCATCATTGATGCGTGCACCTTCCTGCTCTCGGCTTTCCTGCTCCTGCAGCTGCAATACCAGACCCCCCACTCCCCACGCTCACGGAGTACACACAGGGAGACCAGTGCCCAGGAGGTTACCTTTGGCGATCTGCTCAGATTCCTCCAGCGGAACAGAGACTTGTTGTGGCTTGCCCTGAAGAAGACACTCGTGTCCATCTTTAGCTATAACCCTACGCAAGTGCTCCAGATCATGCTGAGCAAGCTCTATCCCCATATTGGGCCTAGCTCGTTGCTGCTGGGGGTTATATTTTCGGTAGGTGGTTGTGTCAGCTTTTTCAGCCCCCTAGTCGTGCGTCTGGTTACAGGTGACAACCACAGCAAAATGCGACGGGCTATGTTGCTGGCCTACTTGATCTCTGCTATGGGGATGTTCATGCAGGGTTTTGTGCCGCCGTTCGCCGTGCTGCTGCTAGGGGTAGCCCTACGTGCTGTGGGCGCTGTGGTTCTCTGGACCTTCAGCAGCCAGCTGCTGCTCAGCCTGACACCGAGCCACATGCGGGATCATATTCTGTCTTTTGAATTCTTCATGCTCAATCTACTGGGAGCCGTTGGGGTGGCTATTCCGGATGTGGTGGCGGAACGACTAGATCTCGGTATCATGGGCGCGTTCACGGTCCTGACAAGTGGGTTTCTGATCCTGGCCGTTTTCTGGGGTCTGTGGCTCAGGACAGACCACTCCGTACGGCCGCTGGCACAGCCGGATGCCCTCTAACAAGGAAAAGCTCCCTGCCACAACATGATCAAAGTGTTGAGCCCCGGTCTCACTCCCGGTTCATACGTATGCCTGTCGTAGCGCGGTAGGGACGACGTTGTAGATTGTGTAGGCTTGTAGATCCTAGGATCTACCATGAGGATACCGGTCTACAATGGTCTTATGTAGGTCTGGTGGCGCCCTCAACAATGAGACGGGTGGGGATACAGGTGGGCTGTTCGTACCAAGTTTGCCCGGCCCAGAAGTGACTGAATCGAACAGGTAGCGCCTGATCCAGAAACAGATTGGGGCCATTCATGAGATGGTAATGAAGATGGGGACCGGGTGAATGGCCACTATTACCCACATATCCCACCAACGTCCCGCGGCGGATGTGATCCCCCACTCTGACCTGAATACTGCCCTGTTGGAGATGGGCCAGATAGCTGAATTCACCTTTGCGGTGACTCAGAGCCACGGCGTTGCCCAGTACCCGCCGGGCGTCCCCCTGCATCATGGCCGGGTCCGGTACCTGTCCCGGGGCCATGTCCGGCATATCGAATATGACGTGCGCTACGCGCGCCGTGGCGGGCGCGTATACAGGGGCTCCCCAGCTAAAGTGATCTTCAACACGGGTGCCGTCGCGGGCGAAAAAAGTTGAGGCAGGGCCCAATTGCACAAAATCCAGAGCGTAGGCTTGACTTACCGGTTCCGCTTTGTGGTGGTCTGTCCAGTCGGAGCCCTGTATGTTCCACCAGGTTCCGGCTAGGGGAAAGTGCAGATCGGTCACCTGTTCCGGAAAAGTTACCGGGATCTGGATCATCTCATTCCAGACCGTGTGGGTTCCTTCTGCTTGCAGGAGCACCACAGCCTGTACGCGGTCACAGGGAACATAACCCGGTAAGTTGAAGTAGAGGTGCTGAAGCGCTAGGCCGGTACCCGCTTGGATGATGAGATTAGATTGCCCGGTATGCTGCTGCAACATGGCGGCAGTCCAGCGCTGCTCGGATAGAACCTGATGGTCCCGTAGCAACGAAACGACTAGGCCCTGCACGGTCACTGTGCCCGTAAGTACCGTGATCCCCAAAGTAAAGACTAGTTCCTGGCGCGGTCCGGTAAAATGAGGAAAAGGCAGCTGCTCGTACAGAGCCGCGAAAATGTGGGCTGGACTGCTTTCCAGTCGCACTTGGTGCTGTTCAGACATGCAGGCAGCCTATGTAAGAGACGGAATTACTTGCCGTTTTCTTCATTGACTAACAGGGTGAAGCGTGTGACTAGGGCTTCCGGATCTTGCGTGTCCGTCACGGTATCTTGTAGCATCTCCTGTCCGTGCTTCCAAACACTCACCATTTCCGGGCGATGGGCCATGTAGTGGGCCATTGGCAGGAGAGCCCGAAACTCCTGTACCGGTGTTGAGCCGAGGTTCATATTTTTCTGTACAGCCGGCAAGCGGTAGGCAGTAGCAATCAAGGTCTCTTCCGCCTCGCTCATAAGTAGGGCGAGGCGAGCGCTGACCTGTTTTTGAAGGTCCGTCTGCCCCGCCACCAGATACACGGCTTCCGCCGTGAGCCAAGGACGGGCCTCTTCGGCAGGGCCGGCAGGAATATCCCGTATGCGCAAGGCATTGCCCAGGGCTTGGCTGAACTCAGGCAGACTCCAAGGACCGTCCACGAACAGGGCTAGTTCCTGACGAAGAAAGGCTTGTTTGAGGTTCTCATAATCCCGACTGACATCAATGCCCGGCGTGGCCGCGGCGGTGCTGAGCCAGGCAAGAAATGCGGCAGACCCGGCGGACTGATCCAGTACCACACGGTATTCGGTATCAAACATGACGCTGCCATAGGCAGGAAAGCCCCAGGACAGATGAAACAGATTGGTGTACAGACCCAGCAAGGGTAGTTCTGCCGTCTTAGCCAGGGCCAACAGTTCTTCTGTACTGTTCGGGACTTTGGACCAGGACATCAGATCCGTATTTACGTACAGCATAACCGTCTCGGCCCAGATAGGAAGCCCCATGAGCCGGCCATCATGAATCAGACCAAACAGAGCGGGCGCTACGAAATGAGACAGGTCCGCTTCCTGTACCACATCATTGAAGGGGATGATCAATTCATCCGCCTGCAGTTGCGGGTACCAGGCGGCAGGCGCCAACAAGAGATGGGGCCCTGCCCCTGCCAGAATGGCATTCAGCAATTGGGTCGGAAGCTGACTTGCTTCCACGAACTGGGGCGCCAGGATCAGGTGGGGATGTTCCTGCTGGATTTGTTCCAGGATCGTAACGAGTGCCTCATAGTCGGACCCGGTCCAGGAATGCCAGATGAAAAAGGTGCCGGCCAGGGATGCCGTGCTGCTCGTAGTGTCCTCTTGTGATCCGGACGGTGTGGTAGTGACACGCACTACGGCGGTACTTGACGGGCTGGACGTGCCCAGGGACTCACAACCGGTGACGAAGCTACTTGCTGCTATCAGCCAAATACTGATGATCCATAGCGAGCGCAAGGGCCGGCAGGATGGTTGTGACGATTGACTCCGAAGCCGTAACCGGTAGCGCATCAGGAATCTGAAAGTCCAATTGAAAAGGTATTAGGCGGATGCCAGATGGTACAGGAGAGCCGTAATGGCTAATGCATAACTCTGTTCGCCCAGGCCGCTAATTTGGCCTAGACAGGCGGACACGATCACAGACTTGTGACGGAACTCATCACGGGCGTGAATGTTACTCAGGTGGACTTCCACGGTAGGCAGCCGGATGGCCTTGAGGGCATCGTGAATGGCGTAGGAGTAATGGGTGTAGGCACCGGGGTTGATCACGATGCCGTCGGCCCAGGTCCGCGTTGCGTGCAAGGTGTCTATGATGAGGCCTTCCACATTGGACTGAAAGAAGCGGAGTTCATGTGTCTGACCAAATCGGGTCTGCAGGTCGGCCTCAATATCCGCTAGGGTCGTGCTACCGTAAAACTGGATTTCACGCGAACCCAACAGATTTAAGTTAGGTCCGTTGACAATGAGAAAACGTGCCATGGTATTGCTCAGGTATCGGTAAGAATGTAGGACCAGGCATCTAAAACGAAGGAAGTACCTGGATGATCGATGATATGGACAGCGGTGATGTCATCCAGAACCACGAAACGGAGACGTGACCCCTGCCGTTTCTTATCGGTCGCCATGGCATCGTACAACGTTTGCGGGGCATAGCGGAATCGATCCGGGGCCGCCACGATCTGATGTATGCGGGTGGGCAAACCCATCTGGTGTACGAGCCGTTCAATACGGTTAGCTGTGACCTGGGCGCAGCGGCCTAGTTGCACCGACATGTACGTAGCGGCCACGAGGCCGAGGCCTACGGCCTCACCGTGCCGCATCTGGTAGTCACTTACGTGTTCCAGAGCATGGGCAAACGTGTGTCCTAGATTCAAGACTGAACGGCGACCCTGTTCGTACGGATCTTCTTCCACTATGTCAATCTTGACCTGAATGGCACGGGTCAGAATCTCAGTGCGCTGGCGTAGGCCATCGGTTTCTAGCATCGTCAGTAGCATGGGATCACTGATGAGGGCATGTTTAAGCACCTCAGCGGAGCCCGCCACGATTTCAGCTGTCGGGAGCGAATCCATCAGGCTGGGATCGATCGCTACGCCGACAGGTTGCTTGAAAGCACCGACCAGGTTCTTGCCTTCCGGTAGATCGACCCCTGACTTGGCACCGACGGACGAATCGACCATAGATAGGACCGTGGAGGGAACCGGGAAATAGGGTACACCACGTAGATAAGTAGCGGCCAGAAAGCCAGCGACGTCGGTTACCACCCCGCCCCCCAAGGCCACGATGGTACTGGACCGGTCCAGACCCGCCCGGATACATTGGGTATACAAGTCCCGGACTGTGTCCAGAACCTTGTAGCGTTCGCCTTCCGGCATGATTAACATGTGCGGGGTAAAACCGGCCCGCACTAAGCTGTCTGCTAGTGCTGTCTGATACAGATCTGCGATCTGCGGATTGGTGACAACACCTACATCAGTCTGCCGCAGGCCACATTCCTGCATCGCGGCACCCACCTGCTGCAGCATGCCTTCACCCACCCAGATGGGATATACATTTTCAGGGCTGCGGATCTGCAGTTTCTGTATAGAATTCTCTACTTGCGCCATCTTGTGTCCTTTGGTGTTCATGGTTTTGGCGCGCACACAGCCAGCCGTTGCTGAATGATAGATACCACTTCCGGCACGGATAGACCTGTCGTATCCACCTGCAGGGGGACTGCTTGGTAGTGAGGGGCACGTGCTGCCAGTAGGGAAGCAATCCGTTCAGATCGGGATTCCATGCTGCTTTCAAGTAAAGGCCGATGTGTCGCCCGGCCCACCCGCTCTAGAATCGTTTGCGGTGAGGCGGTAAGGCAGACGAGACAGCCTGTCCGTTCTAGTATGGCCCGATTACCCGCCTGTATGATCGTACCGCCGCCGGTGGCTATGACCAACGCTGACTGCTGGGCCACTTCGCGGCAGGCTGCCTGTTCCAGGTGGCGAAAGACTGCTTCTCCCTGCCGCGCGAAAATAGCGGAGATTGCACAACCGGCCTTGGCTTCGATCACATCGTCCAGATCGACAAAAGTGCGCTGCAGGGCCATAGCCAATCCGCGGCCTACTGTGGTCTTGCCTGTGCCCATGAAGCCCGTGAGGATAATATTGGTGTGTCGGGTGGACATGGCACGTCAGGGGGTGGGAAACAACTGGAAGTGACTGGGCTCAGTATAGCTAGCCTGGTATGTCAGCACGGCATTCATCAGTTCAATGGCCATGCGTGATTCGAGCGTAATCCCGGCGCGCACACCCACACAGGGATCGTGTCGTCCCTGCCGCAGCCGAAAATCGATTTCGTCAAAGCCTTTAGTCACGGAGGCCTGAGGTAGGACAATGGATGAGGTGGGTTTGAAACCTACCGTGAAGGCAAGTGGATTGCCCGTGGTGATACCACCTAGCAGGCCCCCGTGATGGTTGGTGCTGTAGCCATACCGGCGAATCGGATCATTGTTTACGCTGCCCCGCCGCGCTACCACCTGGCGACCTGCACCCATTTCACAGGACTGAACGGCATGCAGGCCGCCCAGGGATCCCATCAGGCGCAGCTTCAGGCTCTGATAGAGAGGATCGCCTACTAGGGGGGGCGGATTCACGGCTACCACCTCAATGGCAGCACCCAGTGAATCGCCTTGGATACGAGTCTGCTTGATTAGTTCACCCGCCGTCTGGGCAAAGTCCGCGTCCAGTGTATGCAGTTCATGGCAGGTCAGCTGATCCTCCAGCATCTGCACGTCCGTGGGGGATATGGGGCGCGGGAGCTGTTGGACCTGCTCTAACAGGGAAATGTTTGTCTGTAAGGGGCCGATCTGGCAAATGGAAGAAAGCAGTCGGGTGCCGAAGTGCTGGGCCAGATACAAACGGGCTACGCTGCCCCCGATGACGTCCGAAATGGTGGAACGATAGCTGGAACGTCCCCCGCCCCGGAAATCGGTGAAGCCCCGAGACTTGTAGTGTTTCACTAGATCCGTATGCCCGGGGCGGACTTCGCCTTGGAGGCCCCGGAACTGGTTATAGTGTTCCGAGCGGCGACTCCGGGAAAACACGATGGCCGCCAAAGGTTCTCCAGTGGTGAAGCCGGCACTGTATGAATCGATAGGGGAGTCGTTAGGATCAAGGGAATTATACAGCGGTGGCCCTTCCAGCAAGTTTGTGTCCTGGTACAGACCACTCATCCAGTAGACTCGATCCTCCTCGCGACGAGGGGTCCCGTGACGGCTGCTACCCGGACGGCGTCGATCGAGGTAGGCCTGCACCGCGTCACGCGTAATATGGAGCCCTGGCGGGCACCCAAAGACAATGGTCACGATGGCGGGACCGTGCGATTCACCCGCTCCGGCTACCGCGTACAGAGGTCCGCCCAGAATTTCCAAGTCGCTTACTCCTGTCCCATACGAGGTGCTGGGTCATTGGTCCGGTGCAGTCGGCTTGTTCCCTGCTTCGCGTTACGGATGAAGGCCCGCACCGCGTCGTGGTCCTTACGCCCCGGCTGGGCTTCCACGCCACTGGAAACGTCTACTCCCCAGGGTCTGACTTGCTGCATGGCGATGCCGACATTAGCGGGAGTTAGACCTCCTGCTAGGAGAATTTTGTCGTACTGGGTACAGAGGCGGTGTGCGATGGACCAATCTGTTAGCTTCCCCGTACCGCCCCAAGCTCCTTCTTCGTAGGCGTCCACCAACAGCTGGGGACCATCCGGGGTACCCAGGGGGGCGAACTGTTGTGCTTCTTCCCATGCAGCGGTCTGATCGGCAGGCCGAATGGACTTGAAGATCCGTACCGGCAGTCCCTTCAGGTCTGCCGGCTGGTATGTGCCGTAAATTTGCAGCAAATCAACACCGGCCTGCCGGGCGGTCTGAGCTAGTTCCATCGGGGCAAGATTTACGCAGAGACCCACTGTACGGATGTGTCCTGAGGCTAGATGACCTTGTGTCTGTAAAGTCTGAATGATGTCATGCACCGCGGCCGGCGTCACGTAGCGTGAAGATGGAGGATAGAAAACAAACCCTAATAGATCCGCCCCCGCCTGGCAGGCACAGGCGGCATCAGCACTGTTCGTGAGGCCACAGATTTTGACTTGCATGACTATGGTTTGGTGTCAGGTCCAGGTGGCCGTGGCATCCGCGACTTCTAGAGAGCCCGCGGTCACGAATTCACGTACTTTACGTTCACGGCGTGCTTGGGGTAAGCGGCTAAACATTTCCCCCACCAGAATAGCGTCACAGCCGATTTCAGCCATAGTCCTGACATCCTGTGCAGTCTTGATGCCGCTTTCGCTCACCAACAGCCGGTCGTTCGGAATGGCTTCCCGCAACCGACGCGTCGTATCAATATCAACCTGAAACGTATGTAGATTACGATTGTTGACCCCGATGATGCGGGCATCCAGAGTGAGGGCTTGGTCCAGTTCGCGCTCGTTATGCACCTCGGTCAGGACCTGCATACCTAGATCATGCGCCAGCTGGGTGAGTTGCCGGAAATCACTGTTGCTCAGCACCGACATAATCAACAGAATGGCGTCTGCTCCCGCGGCTCGGCTCTCGTATACCTGGTAGAGGTCAAAGAGGAAATCCTTGCGGAAGATCGGTACCCGGTGGGCTTCCTGTTCCAGCCGGTTGCCAATCAGATCCAGGTATGCTAGATCACCCTGAAAATACTGCCGGTCCGTCAGGCAGGAAACGGCGGCGGCACCACCCCTTACATAGGCCGTGGCCATCGCTGCTGGATCCCATTCCCGTGCGATTAGGCCCCGAGAAGGGCTGGCCCGCTTGATCTCGGCGATCACGCTAACACCGGGTTCCCGGCGCAAGCAATCCGCGAAGTCTAGCGGCGGCCGCGCTACTTGGGCTAGGGCGATCAACTCCGCCTGGGGGCGCTGAGCCTGGGCCTCCTTGACCTCGCCACGCTTGGTGGCCATGATTTTATCCAGGACCTTGCCCTGAAACTTAGCGATATCCAGCTTGGAGAATTTCATGTGGCCAGCTCCTGACTCTTGGCGATGTACTGATCAAGTATATGCAGTGCGGCACCTTCGTTAATACTAGCCTCGGCGGCTGCGATGTGAGCAGCGATATCACCATCCGCCGTGGCAAGCGCCGCGGCAGCGTTCAGTACGACCACATCGCGCATGGGACCCTTGAGGTCACCACTGAGAATACGGCGGGTAATCTGGGCATTTTCCTTAGGGGTGCCGCCCTGAATGTCGGCTAGATAGGCGCGCGGAAAGCCAAGGTCGGTGGCATCCACACGGAAGGAGCGGATCGTACCGTTAACCAAATGCGTGACTTGGTTGGGGCCGGCCAGTGAAAATTCATCCATGCCTTCGGCGCCGTGCACCACCATCGCTGCGCGTTTCCCCACTCGCTGTAGCATGGCCGCGAGGGCTTCTAGCAGTTCGGCACTGAAGACCCCCATCAGGACATGGGTCGTAGGAGCAGGATTGGATAGGGGCCCGATCAGGTTGAAGATGGAGCGAATGCCCAGTTCCTGACGAGCGCGGCCCACAAACCGCATGGCGGGATGGCAGTGGGGGGCGAAGAGGAACACGAAGCCCACGGCGTCCAGACATGCAGCCACTTGTTCCAGGGTCAAGTTTACGTTGGCCCCCAGGGCCATCAGGAGGTCGGCGGCACCGCTGCGACTGCTGGCGGCGCGATTACCATGCTTAGCTACCTTCAGACCACAGCCGGCCACTACGAGGGCTGCTGTGGTGCTGATGTTAATGCTGTGGGACCCATCGCCACCCGTGCCGACTACATCTACCAGCGGATCCAGATCCGGGATAGCCGGAAAGGACGTGGCGTGCGCCATAAGCGACTCGTAAAATCCGGTGATTTCATCCACGGTGGGGCCTTTCATGTTCATGCCCACGAGGAAGGCCCCAATCTGCGCGTCTGTAGCCTGCCCGGATACCATTGCTGTGAGCACGGCACGTGCCCGATCGCGCTCCAGATCCTGGAAAGCCATGATGTCCCGGATCACGTCAGAAAAATTCACATCGGTACTCATTGTATTTATGCTCCTGCATAGGTAGAGACGGTCTGTCCCAGACGCGCATGGAAAATATGGGCGATATGGGCGACTTCGTCGCCTTCAAAATCCAGAGTCAAGGCGCGGCTGACATCCAGTAGACATTCTTGAAAAGCTAGGTGCAGCAAGGTCTGCGTGCCCACAAAATCCTCCCGAGTGGGCTCGGGCGCCCATAGAAGGTGCAGCGCCAAATCCAAACAACTGGCGACCGGTAGCAATATCTCATATAGTCGGATACGCGCTATTAGGGAAGGCTCCTGCATGTGGGCTAGATACTGGTCCCGCCAATGCTGGCGGTCGGTAGCGGGCACACCACGCAACACGTGAATCAATACGTGGGCGGCCTCTCGGGCCGGATCCCCGAGCCCTCCCATTTCCCAATCTACCAGCCGCAGGCCGGTTGGGTCCACCAGACAATGTTCCGGGTAGATGTCGCCATGTACCAACACAGGGGGTGCGGGATCCGTTTCGGCCAGTACGGCTTGCCCCTGTGTCTGCACAGCAGTCAGGACATGACGCAAGGCCACAGTTAAATCATCGGGTACCTGTGCGTCCAGCCATGCCTCAAGGCGCTGCTGACTCCCCTGTATCAGGTTCCACTGGTACTGGGGATTGACCGGATGCGGTGACAGGCGCGCATGGCCTGCCGGGTCCTGGGTATGTACTACAACGAGGGCTTCAGCTAAGTGATCCCGGTGCACTGCATCCAGGGCATTCAGGTGGGTTCCAGGGATCCAGTGATACACCATGACCTGGCGGGACAGACCCTCCGGATAACGCTCAAAGGTGACGGGGATCGGGGCTATCCCTAGACGGGCCGCTGTCTCCTGATTATTGAATTGCCGGCGTCCCCGTGCCTGGCCGGCATCCAAGAACATTTTGCAGACCATGTCCCGTTCGTTCGACCGTATCCACCAGAGCGCGTTTTGGTCTCCGGACAGAGTCTGGACTAATGCCACTTGGGTACCATACAGAGGGCTCTGGGAGGATGTCTGTAGGTATCTGAGCACATTGGCAGTCAGGTCGGTCTGAGGGTCGTTCATGCCATTCAGGTCATGATATCAAGGAAATTTTGTAGGAGATCCGGTCCCTGTTCCGTGAGAAAGCTCTCGGGATGGAACTGGACGCCAAAGATAGGCTTGGAGCGGTGGCGCAGCCCCATGATTTCGCCTTCCGCCGTGTGTGCCGTGACTTCCAGATCTGCGGGAACCGGTTCGTACACGATCAGGCTATGATAACGTGTGGCTGTGAAAGGATTACGCATATCTTGGAACAATCCTTCCTCGTTATGGTGAATTAAGCTGGTTTTTCCATGCATAATGCGGGGTGCGTTTGCTACTTTGCCGCCATGGACGTGGCCGATGCACTGCTGGCCCAGACACACACCTAGGATCGGTGTGGCATCGCCCATGGTCTGGATCAGCTCATTGCTGATCCCACTATCCCGCGCGGGTGTACCCGGCCCCGGGCTGATGACGATGTGACTGGGCTTTAGGTCCTGGATTTCCGCGAGCGTAACTTGGTCATTGCGAAATACTTGGAGTTCTGCACCCAGTTCTCCCATGAACTGGACTAGGTTATAGGTAAAACTGTCGTAGTTATCAATGATAACAACCATACTACTCTCCTGCAGAAGCTTGTTGTTTCTTGGCGTATTTTGTTGCGCTACGCCGAATACGGTTCCAAATACCTGCCAGCCCCATGGCCTTCTTCATGCTCTGCAGGGTTTTTTGGGCTTCCTGGCGGGCCCGTAGGGTGCCGGTTTCAAGCAGGTAATCAACATAACCGGTTTGGGCCGTGTAATGTGCACGCCGCTCGCGCATAGGGTCCAGAAAATCATTGAGGGCTCGGGTTAGTTTTTCCTTGACTTCAACGTCGCCCACGGTCCCGGCTTGATAGCGGGCCTTGAGGTCGGCGACCTCCGCCTTGTTGGGATTGAACTGATCATGATAGACAAACACTGGATTCCCATCTACCGTACCCGGAATATCCGCCCGTATCCGGTTGGGATCCGTATACATACCCATTACACGCCGTTTTACAGTCTGAGCATCG
Organism: Caldilineaceae bacterium; assembly: GCA_965116185.1. GTDB lineage: Bacteria > Chloroflexota > Anaerolineae > Caldilineales > Caldilineaceae > Bin34. The sequence continues at coordinate 2,364,725 of OZ220492.1, read as the reverse complement.
TCACTGAGGAAGATCGCATTGTTGAGGCTCTTGCTCATTTTGGCATTGCCGTCAGTACCGACCAGGGTCCCGCCCACGATATAGGCTTCGGGAATGGGAAACACCTCTCCGTATGCGGCATTGAACCGCCGTGCGATCTGACGTGTGAGCTCTACATGGCTTTCGTTGTCCTGGCCTACCGGTACCAGGTCGCCCTTGGGCATAAGAATGTCAGCAGCCTGGAGGACGGGATACCCCAGCAAGTTGTAGGGGATCTGGTCCATATGGGCATCGTCGGCCATAGTCTTAATAGTGGGTAGCTGTTGCAGCCTTTCCACCGTGATCAGGCTGCTCAGGAGTAACTGCATTTCATAGACTTCGTGCACGGCAGACTGCAAATAGAAGGTAACCTTGTTGGGATCGATGCCAAGCGCCAGGTGATCCAGCACGATGGAGCGCGCATTGTCCGCAATGGCGGCGATGCTGGCGGCATCCGGTTTAGTCGTCAGCATGTGCAAGTCCGCGATCAAGAAAAGGCATTCATACTCGTCCTGGAGCCGGAGACGATGCCGATGACTACCTACATAATGCCCCAGATGCAACTGACCCGTGGGTCGGTCACCCGTCAGAATGCGTTTGCGTTCATGTGCCATAATTCATTCCTCCTTCAGTGTTGTAAGCCGTTTTCCGCTAGCTCAACGGCTACGGTCAGCGCGCGCATTTTGTTCATGGCCTCCTGATACTCGTACGCGGGTTCACTATCCGCTACTAGGCCGCCTCCCGCTTGTAGGATGCAGGTGCGGCCTTGCATGGTGATGGTCCGGATTGTAATGCAGCTATCCATGGTACCGTCATAGCCTACATAACCCACGACCCCTCCATAAGGACCGCGGCGTTCGCCCTCCAGTTCCTCAATAATTTCCATCGCCCGAATCTTGGGAGCTCCACTCAAGGTACCGGCGGGCATGGTGGCACATAGCAGGTCCAAGGCGTCCATGTTGTCCAGTAGACGGCCCTGCACGTCGCTGACGATATGCATGACATGGCTGTAACGCTCAATCTGCATGATATTCGCGACCTGTACACTGCCGTAGGTACAGACGCGTCCCAAATCGTTGCGTCCTAGATCCACTAGCATGATATGTTCTGCACGTTCCTTGGGATCTTGCAGGAGATCAGCAGCCAGCTGGTCGTCTTCCTCCGGCGTCTTGCCCCGCCAGCGTGATCCCGCAATAGGATGGAGAAACGCGCAGCCGTCTTCCAAACGTACATGCATTTCGGGACTGGAGCCTACCAGGCGTAGCGGTGGGCCCTGGACGCCTGGCACCTGGGAGAAATCAAAGTAGAACATGTAGGAGGAAGGGTTGATCATACGCAGGGCGCGATAGAGGGTAAAAGGATCGGATTCCGTGTCCCGGGTTTGGCGCATGCTGAGCACACCTTGGAAAATGTCGCCGGCCACGATATATTCCTTTGTCCGCCGCACGATCTCCGCATACTCCGCATGGGTATGGGTGCAAATCCAGGGTGCGGGATTGTGCTGGACCGGCAGGGCCGGTTCCGCGAAAGGTGCGCGAATCCGATCCTGGATAGCGGTGAGCCGCTGACAAACCCGGGCGTATTCCGCTTCCAGATGCGTAGCCTTGAGGTTCAGGTTGATCATGACGAGAAGGCGGTGTTTGACGTGATCAAACACGACTAGTTCGTCCGTGAATAGCATCACCATATCGGGGGTGCCAATTGCGTTCGCAGCCGTTGTGGGGAGGACCTCAATGAAACGCACCATGTCGTACCCGAACATCCCTACGGCCCCACCGCGTAAGCGGGGCAGGTCCGGCCAAGGTACAGGCGTTTCTGCGTCCAGATACTGCCGCAGCACAGTAAAAGGATTATCTCTGAGGTGACGCTGGGTGCCATCCTCCTCGCCGATGACGAGCTTGTCCCCGTAGGCAGTGAGGGTACGGGACGGATTCAGGCCAATGAAGCTGTAACGGCCAAAGCGTTCACCGGCTTCAGCGGATTCCAGCAGAAAACAGGGTGCGGCATCCTGGTCGCCCCTGATCTGGCGGGTCGCGGTCCGCCGGCAGAGTTTGAGAAAAATGGACACCGGTGTATCCATGTCAGCTGGTATTTCACAGTACACCGGCAATTTGGTGCCCTGGGCCTGGTGCTCGCGCACTATGTCCAGAGATGGCGTGACAATGGGCATAAATCCTCCCCAAACCAAAAATCCCAAGCGTCACTGTGTATGCAACACTTGGGGACGAAGTCTTGGGACCACCGCGGTGCCACCCCAGTTAGTCCTGTTCCCTAGGGGGTTGGACTCACTCTGCGGGAACGGGATCGGAATCCGATTCCCAGCGCACTGATAACGGATGCGTTGCCGGCTTGCCTACTTGGTCGTATCCACTGCCTTTCAGCGCACAACTCGTTGGTCCATTCACCGTCTTTGGGCGTTACTCCCTTTCCACCAACCGGGAGTTCTCTGGCCGCTGACCCGACGGTTACTATGCCAAGTCACAGTCGTTCGTATATGAAACTGCGCCCAGAATAGGCCATATGGCCCGGATTGTCAAAAACTGTATGGGCTCAGGGACAGTTTGCCATGGGTGTATGGTCTGTTGTGTTCTGTGTGCCTGTTACCTCTATGGATAACAGGCACACAGAACTCTCCCGGTCAGTAACAGATTTGAGCGGAACTAACGGCGGCACCTGCCTGCCAGGGATCAGCGGTCGTTGAAGTAGAGCTCAGGATCTCTCCGTAGCGGAAACCGGCATTGCAGAGACAGCCCGGTGTGGTGTAGGACGCAGTGTTCAGTTCGTTTTGCATGGAATGGGCGAGGGCCGGCGAAATCAGACTGGACAGAAGGCCTAGGTTGTACATGGCCAGAAGTTCGGATTTGGCTCCCGTACCCGGAGCAGGACACAGCGAGGTGGCTCGGGCTACGCGCTGATCACATGCGACTAGATCCGGGTGACCAAAAGCCACTTCATAACCCCCGCCGGAGGCATAACCACGACGCGTCATACAGTTGAGCACGTTGGGATCAGTGATGCGGACAGACAGGTTGCCTATATAGGAGCGGAAGAACTGGGATTCACCGATCACGTTGATACAACCCTGGGCAGTGTCACAAATCCGTGTGTAAGGTTGAGCCTCCAGGTATTGCGTGAAATTGGCTACCAGGTAACGTCCGCTTGGGGTCAAGGGCCCGCGTGGGCTGGGCACGTAACTCGGGCTAGGCACGTAAGATGTACTGGCCCGGGGCAACACGGGACCGTAGACATAGGTAGCAAAGTAGGACGGGTCACGTACGCGCGAGGTGGTATGGGTATAGGATTCGATCTTGACACCGCGGCGTTCCAGTTCCGTCTCCAGAGCTTGGTAGGTATAACGCCCGCGGCCTTGCAGGTAGTCGTACACCCTGCGTAAGCCCCGGTTCACGCATGTGGTGAATGTGTCCCGTCGGACATCATAGAGACAGGATTCGTTGTCGTCAAAGAACTGGGCTTTGGCCCCGTCATCCTCTTCAAATTCATCGTCATTACTACTGCGCCCGTCACATTCATCGGCGTTGTAGCAGATGGTGATGGTAATGGCGCAGATTGGATCCCTCGAACGGCAGAAGCCGCTGGCCTCAAAGTGCTCACTGGGATCGAGGGTAGGCCATTCCACCGTGGCGGAGCCCTCAGAGTTGCCATCTTCCCAGCATTCATTGAAATCCTCATTGAGCTGCTTGTAACTGTCATCATCGTCCAGGCCGCCACACATACTGGATTGTTCAAACAGTGTTTTCCATTTTTCCGCGTTACTGCCCGTAAGGTCGTCCTGGATGTAATCTCGCAGATCCTTGTCTGCGGTGACCTTAACATAACAGCCGTCATCAATGTCATCCTCATCCATACAGCCGGCTGTCGTCCAGCGGGAGTAGGAGGATGTGGCACGCACGATCTCAAATTGATCAATGCGCGTACGCGTGTTGTCTGCCTGTGCCGGAGAGGGCAGTACGAAAACCAATAGTAGGAGTGAACTGAGGACACCCCCAAGCATCCGAGCGGTCCAGGAGATTGAAATGTTCATTGGGTTCTCCTCATGAGTGGTAAAACAGGAGGGTATCCGGTGACAGGGCTTCAGTTAGGGGCCCAGTCCACCATCAGTTGGGCGTTCATGGACGCATCGTAGTACTCCACACGTACGGTGTGGGTTCCGCGGGATGGCGCGAAGTTCTTGTAATAAAGTGTCGCTGCTTGCTCTTTCCAGCCGTCAATGACCAGGGTATCGCCTACCCAAACGCGGACACCGTCATCGGCCAGGGCAGTAAAGCGGTAGTTTTGCCCCGTGAAGTAAAAGTCGCCCATCCACACACCACTGAAATAGTCCGCCGCTACACCAACAGCCGGGCTGGCCGTACCCCAGTTGAAATTGATGTGGCCGGCCGAATGCGATGTTACATAGGTTGGCGTCCCTAGGTGGTTATAGAAGTACCCGGTCCAGGGACCAACCAGAGTGTGGTGGTGCCGCACACCGGCTGTCGGAATTGGGGGTGCTCTTGGAGGGACAGCAGGAAGAACGTGAGTGATGACCGGACCTGCCTGTACGGGTGCAAATCCCCACAGACGCGCATGCGCAGGCAGACAGAGTACTGCCCCGGGGAACATGGCTGCATTGGGACTGATGTGATTCAAATAGGCTAAATCTCCTACGGCAACGCCATAGGCACCGCTGATCCAAGCGAGTGTTTCGTTAGGATTGACGATGTGTAACACAGGACAGTGCCGGGCTGAGGGTGCATGCATACCCCCGATAGGCACGCGGAGGGATTGGCCCACCGGGACCCAACCGTAAACGTTGAGGTGGGTATTGAGATCTTGCAGCTGCGACAGGGATATGCCGTGCCGGGTTGCAATGGTCCCGTAGGAATCGCCAGGGCGGACAATATAAGAGGAAGTCATAACCGCCTGGGCCCAGACTGCTGAGGCGACCACACTCAACAAAAGCATACAGACCAGCAGGATTACAATTACCCGTGGTCCCTTCCCCACTCTGGAGCGTATGAGTTTCATGATTATTTCCCTCGCGTTCAGGATCCATCCTATTGTTAAGACCTGCTAGGCGGATCTGGGCAGGAGTAATGTTCGGTTAGGGGCACGCGAACGGGAAACAATGTAGTAGATAGTGAATTTAGTACGAAATGCCCCTTGCTCAATCCAAAACTTCACCAGGACCCAGGGCTTTAACTCTAGCACTTCTCCTATGTGGTTTCAACGACTACAAGAGTATATACGGTATTCCTCCCCGCTATGTGGCAGATTGACCGAAGTAATCCTGCGGGGGCTAACCCCACATCTGGGGATCTGGCTGGGTAGTCGTCATTCCAGCCGGGAAGTACAGTATCGGTAAGGTGGCTGCCAAGCTCACTATAGTATATCACACCACGCAGCCACAAGCGGTGCTGAGCCAGGTTACGACAGCGCGTCTTGGGTAGCCTAACCTAACACCGCCGACTTCAAGTCGGCGGTGTTAGGTTTCTCATAATTTTGTAAGGTGAACGCTATTCAGTCACAAAGGTCCTGCGGCTGACGGGCTCCTGAGTACTCCCAAGGCATATCACCCCGGCTGCCACTTAGGACCATGTTTTGTTCCTTAAAGCCGGCAGCACACAGACAGCCGGGGGCCCTGACACGGGCCTGTTCCACGTCAAGGCGCATCTGATGGATATTGGCCGGTACCGCTAGTAGATCACCTAGCAGGCCGATGTCGTACAGGGTGAACAGTGTGTATTTAGAACCGATGTTTTCGGCTGGGCACTGGGCCACAGCGGTCTTGATCCGGGTGTCACACGCAATCAAGTCCGGATGATTGAAGGGAATAGCGTGATCATCATCGGTATCCCACCCTGCGTTATCCATACAGCGCATGACTTTGGAATCTGTGATCACAACAAAAAAGTTCTGCATGTATTGACGGAAAAAGGTGGATCTGCCGGTCAGAGTGAAACAGCCGACAACGGTGTTGCACACCTGCAAAGGACCTTCGTAGTCAAGGTAACGCGTTAGATTAACCGTAAGGTAATCATCCGCGGTCGGAGGAAAGCTGTAAGGACCTTCGTCCACTTCATCCTTGTTACGGAAGATGTTTGTCGGTGAAGCGGTGCGCCACTGACGCTGATAGCGTTCCAGTCGCGTTTCTGTGTCCTCGTCCTCGTCATCGTCGGCATCTTCCACTTCGTTCAGATCATCATCGTAGTCCAGAATAGACAGGCCGAGATCATCGTGGCTGGAGCGCTCTAGTTCGTCGATCAGATCATCGTAATCGTCATTACTACTCAACTCATCATCCAGCCAATCCTGGAACTCATCGTCAATACATTCCCAAACGTCATCCTCATCATCATCGTACAAGCAGCTTCCGGCATCATCCCAGAAATCCGCGATTTGGTTGGAAGCTTCGTCCATGTCCCGGGCCCGCTTGACGGAGCTACCATCCCGACAATCCTCCGGGTTGTAGCAGATACCCAGCTCCACGGCACATGCCGTGTCGTCCTCATCGCAGTGGGGACGAATGTCAAACTTAGCGTCCGGCAGGATAATCGGCCAGGACACATCAAAGCTGAAGCCATCCTTCAGCCCCGCCCAGCACTCTTCAAAGTCTTCGTTTTCAGCCTCGTCTGAGCCAGAAATGGTGCAGGCTCCTTCAAAGACATTTTTCCAGGCTACTTCGTGGTTAGTCGCACCGCCATCCTGGGAGTGGTCTGTGATGTCCTTGTTGGAGGTTACTTTGGCGGTGCAGTTCTCATCCGTGTCACTACAATCATCACCGTCAATGATGGTGAAGTACGCAGCGCGTGCACTGGCTTCAATGATTTCAAAACGATCACCGCCCAATGAGGTTTCTTGGTCCGCAAAAACAGTGCTGCCGAGGGCAAGCATGGACAGGAGCACACTGGTCAATACCAGCCACCCCCTGAAGCAATACGCAGTGGTTCTGGCCATAAGTCGTTCCCTCCCATTGCCTGTCCGGTATGGCATATAAACTAGTGTCTTTTGCATCGTGAACTCACTCCTGGACTAGCGGCTGGGGGCCCAGTTCACGATGACAGTCGCGTCGCTACGCGTGTCATAATATTCAACACGCACGTCGTGATTGCCATACCGGGGGGTGAATTCGGCGAAGTATAGGGTTTGTGACTGATCTTTCCATCCGTCCAGAACAAGTTGGTTGTCAACCCAAACCCGTACGCCATCGTCAGCTAGGGCCGCGAATGTATATTTGGCTCCCGTAAAGAAGAAGCGACCGGTCCAACGAGCGCTGAATCCATCGCTACGCACACCACTCGCGGGACTACCTGCGCCCCACTGGAAAACAATCTGCCGGTCTTGCCGGCTGACCACAGCATTCCCCTGGAGATTTATGTTGTTAAAGTACTGGGCAGTCCAAGGACCATGGGCTGTGTAGGACAGGGAGGTCGTAATTGGAGTCGGTGGAGGTTGAACGGGCGGTGCCGCCGGGATAGGGATAGGTGTCGCTGCAGGGGCTGGTGGGCGCGGAGGTGCCACGCGTGTGGGTGCAGGGGTGGGCGGCACGTACCGCGGAATAGCGGGTAGGAACCGGATCAGCGCCGTACAATTGGCCGGAATCCAGATGCGACGCCCCGCGAAAATGAGGCTGGGATTGACAATGTTGTTGACCTCAATTACCACGCGTGTAGTACAGCTGTGACGGATTGCAACCCGGCTCAGATAATCTCCTCGCTGTATTGTGTACCACTGGCCTGGACCTTCACCGGGTGCTGGCAAACGCGTGGGTGGTGGGCTGGTCGTTGGTGAAGGTACGGGAGTGGCCGGTATCGGAGTGGCCGGTATCGGAGTACGAGCGAATATCGGTGTAGTCATTGGGGTACTGGTTGCAGGAACCGTAGGAATACAGAGTTCCTTGCCTGCAGTCAGTGTTTGCGTCAGCGCCATGTTGTTCACAAGCGCTAGCACGCCCGCCTCCACATTGTAGGTGGAGGCAACACTAGCCCAGGTGTCACCCGCCTTGGTCGTGTAAGGCTGAGGACAGATGGCGGCTTCGGTGCCTGGCATCTTATCCTCAGTGGGTACCTGGATGGTCTGCCCCACGTAAATACCGTTGGGATCGGTGATGGCGGGATTCAAAGCCAAAAGTTCATCCAGGGTGACGTCATGATCGCGCGCTACGGAGGCTAAGGTATCGCCCGAGCGGATGATGTAGGAGGTGGTTGAGGTGGCAGCCAGGGTGACACTCGTTATTAGGCCTAGCAGGATAACAAGGACCCCTAAGCGTAGGAGACAGGCTTGTGTAAACTTCATCAGGGTTCGCTGGCTCATAGTCAGACTCCTCATGAACATATCAGTTCGGATACCGGGGATGGCTAGGGACAAAAAGTTGGCGGAAAGACAGAAACCGGAAGACGCCTAGGTACCTTGCCTCCAGCAAAGCACAGTACCGTCCGCACGGTACAGGACAGGATTCATACATGAAAGGATATCCCTGTACAAATCATAATCTACAACCGGCGTTGGTAACCCGACTCGTGTGCTATACGCTAATATTAATGCAATACTATGAACTTTGACCGGGGTGTCTGAACATTAATTGCTTAATTGCCACAATACCCTTTCCGGTTTTGCCTGTTAGCTTCTTGCCGTGATACACGATAAAGGTTCTACCCAGAATGCCCTAAATCCGTGGAATCACCAACGATTGGCACAACGAGCCGTACCATATAAGACGATTGAGAATGAAGTTTGTTGCAAACGGAACAATCTTGAGTACTAGATTGGGTGCTTGGAGGCAATGCGAGCCCCGGTCACCGTGTATGGTAGAGCCGCTTAGCCTCATCTTGGCATGGTATTGAGCTTCGTCCGTCCATTAGGGCATGCACTATGAGCCTTGTTGTTGCTTCGGATTTGGAAAAGCGCTACGGGGATCAAATCGTCTTCCACCAACTGGATTTCCGAATTGAGGGGAATGACAGGATTGGCCTGGTGGGTCCCAATGGCAGCGGCAAATCATCACTCCTGCGTATCCTTGCCCAGCGCGATGTCATGTATGCAGGCCGTATGTGGAGCTGCCAGGGGCTGACACTAGGGTACCTGGAGCAGGAGCCATTGGGCGCAGATCGGCGTCCGGTTTTTGCTTTACTGAACACTGCCTTTGACGCTGTCCATACACTGGGCCGGCAACTGGAACAGCTAACCCAAGCCATTGAAAGCTGCGCGGATTCGGATCAACGACAGGACCTAATTACGGAGTACGGACAGCGGCAAATGGAATACGAGGAGCGGGGCGGATACGATACGGAGCGCAGCATTGAGGAAGCACTGCGGAATCTCCGCATCCCACAACGTGCCTGGCATGAACCCGTCGCCCAGCTGAGTGGAGGCCAGCGGACGCGCGTGCATCTGGGCTATTTACTATTACAGCAACCTCAGTTACTCCTGCTGGATGAACCCTCCAATTACGTGGATGCAGCCACCATGCCTTGGCTAGAGCGGTGCCTGCAGAATTGGCCGGGCAGTCTCGTTGTTGTGTCCCATGATCCCCATTTTCTAGATCGAGTGACAACCCGTGTTTGGGAACTGAAACACCACCGTCTGGAAGTGTACCGGGGCAGTTATACGGAGTACCGGGCCCAGCGGGCAGCACGCATCGCCCGACAGGAGAAGGAATATGAGGCCCAGCAAGCCTACGTGGCCAAAACCGAAGACTTCGTGCGGCGTTACAAGGCAGGCCAGCGTAGCCGGGAAGCGCGGGGACGGGAAACGCGCATGAAACGTTATCTGGCACAGTATGGTGTGGCTCAACCGCAACAGGATAAGGTCTGGAAACTGGCTTTTCCTTCCACGAAGCGGAGCGGTGACATCGTGATCCGTACTGCAAGCCTGACGGTGGGATATCACGAAGATCAGCCTGTGCTCCAGGTACCGGACCTGGAAATTCGCCGCACTACCCGGGTGGCCCTGCTCGGTGCCAACGGAACCGGTAAGTCTTCACTGCTGCGCACGCTGGTGGGACAGATTGCTCCACTTACAGGCGCCGTTACCATGGGAGCCAATGTCAGGATTGGGTATTTTGCCCAGCACCACGTCAGGGACGATTACGCTACGATGGATGCGTCGCGCACGCCCTTTGACATCATTCAAGAGCAGAAACGCCTGCTCGATCAGGAAGTTCGCGATCACTTGGCCATCTTTCAGCTACAGGGTGAGGATGTATTTCGCCCCGTGTCCACGCTATCCGGCGGACAGAAGAGCCGGCTCATGTTTGCCCGGCTAGCTTTGGCCGACACCAATTTCCTGATCCTGGATGAACCGAGCAGCCACTTTGATAGCCTGGAAGTGTTACAGGAGGCCCTACAGCAGTACGCGGGTACCATCCTGCTGGTGACCCACAACCAGGTATTGGTAGATGCCCTGGCCACCCAACTGTGGCTGATTGATACAGCCCCGGTTGGTGATCACGCCCAACTGACGGTACGCCCGGAAACGTGGCATCAGTATCAGCGGAGTCTGACCCACAAGCGCACCAATAAGGACGAGACACAGGGTGCGGCTAACAATGGACAGCCATCCGGCATGGATAGTCACACCAACATCCTGGACCGTCCCGCCGTTCTGCGCTCACGGATCCAGGATCTAGAAGAGGACATCGCAAGTTTGGAACAGAAAGTGGGTCAGGTGTTGGAGCGCCTGACTACGGCCAGCGCCCGGCAGGATGTTGAGGCTATTCGCAAACTGCGCAAGGTGCACAAGTTTTTGCAGGATCAGGCAGACCGGAAGTGGGATGAATGGGAAGTACTGCAGACGACATGGGAAAATCGACAACGCGCCGTATCATCGGGCTGACGGGGAACATTGCCACCGGTAAATCCACGGTGGCTGCGCTACTGGCGGACCGGGGGGCCTATGTGATTGATATGGATCGCAAGACCCGGGAAGCACTGGCGCCGGGAGGCCCCGGCTTTGCCCCGGTGGTACAGGCATTTGGGGCCAAGCTTCTTGATGCGTCCGGGGCCATTGATCGTCAGCGTCTGGGTAACATCGTATTTGCCGATACTAGCCAACTGCGTAAGCTGGAAGATATTCTGCATCCTGTCGTGTATGACATGGCAGTGCAGGAACTGGCGCAAACGCCGGCGGCCGTGGTGATTATTGAAGCTATCAAGCTCCTGGAGGCCAACACCTCACGACAACTGTGTGATGAAGTATGGGTGGTCGTGTCGGAGCCTGAGATACAGCTCGCGCGGCTACAAGCAACGCGGGGTATGTCCCGTGAGGAAGGCGAGAGGCGGTTGGCTAACCAGTCCGACCAGGCATGGAAAGTGAAACGCGCCGACCATGTCATATACAACCTAGGGACCAGAGCGGAACTTATCCGGCAGGTGGATGCTTTGTGGCGCAGCCTACAATCTAAGGCATTATAGAGACAAGGGATACGCGTGGCGGGCTAGGATGATCCCTGGGCACACACGCGGTGCGGCATTACCGCCTGCCGTTCCGGATCGTATAATAACCTAATGTAGTGGTGGGCTCAGTCCATAGTGTTCCGGGAGCGGCAATCCTCGCGCAGGAACGGGGGAATAGATTCCCCGGAAGTGCCAGGATGCGACCATCACAGTCCCTGTAGGAACGCAAGTTCACACCTAGGTACCGCCAAGCGTGTAAAATACGGATTTTGCAGCATACTCAATCATGATTCGGCCTGTGAGGATACTAGTGCAGTGGTTACGTTCCCATCCACGTGTCAGAACCTGGCTGCTCCTGTCGATAGTCCTGTGGTTCATTCTGATCGTCACATCACACACGGCGATGCAATCCCTGCGTCACTGGCTGATTTTGGGCGGTCTGATACTGCCCTTGGCTGCCCTTAGCGTCGGTCTAATGGCTCTAGCACCCCCCGCGGATTGAAGTCACAGTGAACAATGGTAAGCTGATCTAATCATGGCCAAAAGAGATTACTACGAGGTGCTCGGTGTTAATCACTCCGCCACCAAGAACGAAATTAAACGCGCTTTCCGCAAGCTAGCCCAGGAATATCACCCTGACCGTAACAAAGCGGAGGACGCGGAAGCCAAGTTTAAGGAAGTTGCGGAAGCCTACCAGGTCCTGAACGACGATCAGAAACGGCAAATGTATGATCAGTATGGACATGATGCCGAGCGCATGAGTGGGTCTCCCTTTGTGGATATGGGGGATATTGGCAGCCTGTTTGAGCAATTCTTCGGTATGCACACAGGGCAGTCGGGGGCCCGCAGCCGCCGACCACGCCAGGGTAACGATCTGCGGGCTACGATGTCACTCACGTTCGGCGAAGCTGCGTTTGGGGTTACCAAAGATCTGGATATTGAGGCGATGGAACTGTGTGACCATTGCGATGGATCCGGGGCTGAACCGGGACATCCACCCGAAGCCTGTACCCACTGTCAGGGCCGCGGTTCTGTTCGCTACCGGCAAGAAGTGCCCTTGTTCGGCCCGGTTACCACGGAGCAAACTTGTCCCGCCTGCGGTGGCGTCGGCCAGGAAATCAGAGTCAAATGTACAAAGTGCTACGGGGACAAGCGGGTACCGGTTAAGCGCACCATTAGTGTTTCCATTCCGGCCGGTGTGAACGAGGGCCAGCGGTTGCGGTTGGCAGGGCGGGGTGAACCGGGTTTCAACGGTGGTCCCGCCGGCGACTTGTTTGTCGTTTTCAGCGTGCAGGATCATCCTGTTTTTACACGCGATGAATACGATCTGCATCTTGAGGTTCCTATCACCGTATCTCAGGCCGCTCTGGGTACACGGATCACGGTGCCCCTTCTGGAAGGCAATGAGGAGGAGTTGGATATTCCCCCAGGCACACAGCCCTTCACTACCTTCCGCAAAAGGGGCAAAGGCATTCCGCGTCTACAATCTGTAGGTCGAGGAGATATGATCATTACGGCCAACGTCATGATTCCCACTCGCCTGGACACAGAGCAGAAAGACTTGTTTCGGCAACTGGACACGGCGATTGGTACCGAGAATCACGAACCTCGTCGCGGCTTCTTTAACCGCATCCAGGATTTTCTGTCCTGACCCGGAACGTGCCGTGGACCCTCCGGTAGTGGATATCAGGCGGAGGGATAGTACACCATCGGCAGTGCGGTAAGTAGCCATGACACGACTAGTCCAGATTAGCGTGGATGTGGATGCTGAAGCCGCGGAAGCGGTCTGTGCGCTATTCAATCGCCTGAACGGTCGGAACTGGGACGCTGATGCACGTGACTATGGGGCCGGTGGTGGGGCTGTCATTGAAGGGACAGGGTTTCCCGAGGATGTGGATTTGGACCCGGAAGCAATTGATCTGTCTCTTGCTCGTCATGTTCGGGTCAAGACGTTCGCCCCCATAGGCCAGAGAGTGGAAGAACTGCAGCAACAGATCACCGAGGGACTATGGTGGCTCTCACGCCTGTATGACATACCAGAGCCCCAGATGGTGATTCTGGATGACAAGGACTGGCAGGAGGCTTGGAAAGAACACTATACTTCTTTCCGGGTGGGCACACGCATCGTGGTCCAACCCATTTGGGACGAGTCCCGACATGCACCTGGTGATGTGGTGCTGCGTCTTAACCCGGGCATGGCATTTGGTACGGGGTTGCACCCTTCAACCCAGCTCTGTTTGGCTTTGCTGGAACGGTATGCTCCTCAGCACACAAGCCTGCTGGATGTAGGGACAGGGAGTGGTATTCTGGCCATAGCCGCGGCCAAGCTGGGCATGACCGCCCTTATCGGTACCGATACCGATCCTGTGGCGCTACAGGTGGCCACGGAGAACGCGTGCCATAATGCCATTGCGACAATGACGGAGGTCTCATGGACATTACAGGAAGGTTCCCTACCGCCTGCCGGCCAGTTTGACATCGTGGTGGTTAACATCCTGCCACATGTCATTGTGCACTTGCTGGAGCATGAGCAACTGACGCACAGACTACAGCCCGAAGGTATTCTGATCCTGGCGGGGATTATTGAGGACCAGGCACCCGCAGTGGAAACCTGTCTGCATGAGCAAGACTGCACGGTTATAGAGAGACGAACCCAGGAAGATTGGGTAGCTTTGGTGGTTCGGAAGGGCTGAACTTAAGCAAGCTCACTTCGTCATCTGGGTGGTGTTCCAGGCTCCGTCAGGCGTATGCCTGCCTCTAACACATCAGACAGGTAGAGGTCATAGCCAATTCCTACGACGAGCAAGCTTCCGGAAGGTTGTACGAGATCCTGATACTAGGTGATTCCGCACTGCCTGCTGGGAGCAGATTGTCCAGTTACACCTAGCATTCAATCTACTCTGATCGCAATGGGCTGTCAATTGCTTACGCCTCCTGATTCGTTCATAGGCACTCAGACCCTTGGTCAGGCCTGCTTGAGCTCAAATATACTATTTAGTTACAATAAGTCGTTCTTGTATCCAGTATGAGAGAGTTCTTGGCATCAGAATGCTCAATGAATGTGAGGGCTATGCCATGAAATTTATACATTTCGGGATCGGGAAGGGATTGCGAATGGGTTCTGTGTTGCTGGCCTGCGTACTGCTGCTAGGCGTGGCTACCTCAGCGAGCTGGGCCCAGGCGATTGATTCCTCTTACATTGTACGCCCCGGTGATTCCTACGAATCTATTGCTACACGGCACGGCATTTCCCTATCACAACTGCAGAACCTTAACTCTAGTCTCAACCTTTACGATTCGGTGCAGGTAGGTCAGTCTCTCCGTGTACCTATAGGTGGCGTACATCGTCAATCCAAACGAAACGCTTACTTGGATTGGCAATGCCTATGGCGTTGCAGTAAGGGATATAGCCTATCTGAACAACATCAGTGCTGAGTCAGCGCTCTCCGCTGGAAGTGCGCTCTGTCTGTCCGCACATGCACGCCTGAATCGGGAGCGTTCAAGTTATTACTATTACAGCGATGATGACGATGATGATTGATGATGACTACTGGGCGTGCTCGCGCCATTACGACAACGCTCTGAACGAAGTCGGTGAGGGGAATAGAGAAGGGTGCCCCGGAAATGCTTTTGGAACGCTGCTGATGCCAGTGGCGTAACGCCCCGCTGGATAAGTATCTTCCGTGACATAGATAAAGGCAGTTATAGCATTTGCTTGTCCTAGAACGATTACCTTATGGGTAACCGGAGATACTTAGACTACGAAGATCTCGTTTGGGTGTACAACACCGCTCTCGGCAGTTTGGATCTGACAAGTCAATCTATTTTTCCTACTAGTCCATGAAAAGATTTTTACATTCTGATCTCGGCATCCATATGATCAGGTGCTGCATAGACGATAGGGAATGGGCTATTGATGATAACCACGCGATTCCCTATAATCACCCAGCCTGATTGTGTGCGACTACTCGGATCAAGACTGCCGTCCGGTGCGTGGCCGAGCTCCTACTGCATATCCATACCGTTTTTCCTACACGGTATTAGTTTGCTGGAGAGGCCTGGATACTGCCAAAGTCCAGCAGTCGCGGTGCGGAATGGGCCCGTGTCAAGGTACACAGATACCTGTATGCCGCCGGCTTTCAGGAACAAATGGAACATGACCATGAGTACGAACCGGGGTGACAATATGTGAGCACACACGGGGACTTATCACCCTCGTGAGGTTTGTGACAGGTAGCCTTGGCTGGCTAGAGGCAAGGGCTATCATGCATAGTTACAGCGTTGTAGGGGCCGAGTTGTGTATGTACTCGGATAGTCTGCAGGCTACGCACCGCGTGCTTTTTCGCACAGAGGCATGGTTCGCAGAGGAGTGTAATTTGGCTTGAGGGCTTGTCCTGTACCTATTACGAGATGCAGCACTCCGCTTGACCTGTTCAGTCTTGCTATTTCCTGCTGTTTTCACGCCAGAATAGGGCTATCGCTTGCAGCTTACGTTTGTGTTTGCCAGTACGGCGTATAATGGAAGGCCTGTGAATCTGCATCAGGTGCCGGTGTAGGCACGTGGGCAAGTAACTGCAAGAGGAGTCAACAGTGTCATGTCTGAAACCAATGGTGTTGTGCAGTCAATAGTGTCGGATGCAAAAACGATTCATGACGTTTTGATTATCGGTAGCGGCCCTGCGGGGTTCACGGCGGGGCTATATGCAGCCCGTGCCAATCTGAAGCCTATCCTCTTCACAGGTGAGGAATATGGAGGTCAGGTCTCCCTGACCTATGAAATTGAGAATTACCCGGGTTTCCCGGAGGCGTTGGGTGGTCCTGAACTAGTAGAGCGTATGAAAGCCCAGGCCGAGCGCTTTGGTCTGACAGTTGAGTTTGATTATGTGTCAGAGATTGTCGTGGATGCCAACCCATTTCGGTTGCGCACAGCGTCCGGTCAAGAGTATCGTACTCGTTCCATCATTGCTACGACCGGTGCACGGCCCCGCTACCTGGAGGTGCCCGGTGAACAGGCACTGACCGGTAAGGGGGTCAGCTATTGTGCTACCTGTGACGGTTTCTTTTTCCGAGATAAAGATGTAATAGTGGTAGGCGGTGGAGACAGTGCGCTCGAAGAAGGCCTATTCCTTACTAAATTTGCCTCCCGCGTACGCATCATCCACCGCCGAGATGAACTACGTGCCAGCAAGATCTTGCAAAATCGGGCACGTGCACATCCTAAAGTGGAGTTCCTGTTCAATCAAGTAGTGACGAGCATCAACGCGGGCTCCGATGGCTCCGTGACCGATGTGGACATCCAAAACACGCGGACAGGGGAAGAGGATAAGCTGACCACGGATGGCGTATTCATCTTCATTGGCCACATCCCCAACAATGAGCTGTACCAGCAGGATTTCCATCTGGATGCCGAAGGATATCTAGTAACGGATAAGAACATGCGGACCAATGTGCCCGGTGTGTTCGCCGCCGGTGAAATCCAGGATAAAGTGTTTAAGCAAGTCGCGACCAGTGTGGGGCAGGGTTGCGCCGCCGCTATGCAGGCTGAGAAGTTTCTGGCCGAATTGGTTGAGGAAGGATTCCATGGCAAGGACCATGATCCGCGTGAATTTGCCGAAGATGTCCGCGTCTTTTGCCCTGCCTGACATCCTATGACCAGTGGATCCTGAATACCTCTGGCTTCAGGGTCCACTGCATACCGGTAGCAGTCTAGATGGCCAGGCGTTTACCCCAGGACGTCCCCGATACTGACGCTACGGTGCGTCATGCACTGTACCTGGCCGTGGGCTCTCTGGTGGGTCGACTGCTGGGGTTGTTGCGTGAAATCACAATTACCCGTCTCTTTGGCCAGACGGGCAAAGTCAGCGCTTTCACAGTCGCCAGCCAAATTCCTATCATGCTCCACGATCTGATCGTGGGGGGCTATGTAAGTTCTGCGTTCATTCCCGTGCTTGCGGCGTGCTACACACGGGACACGCCGCATGCTTTCAATCGCTTGGTCAGTGCCCTACTGCTTATCATGGGCCTCGTTTTGTTGCTAGCTGCGACTCTCATGCTGCTGGGGGCATCCCTAATTGCCGAGTGGATGGCGGGGGGATTTGCCCAGTACGATCCGACTCTGATTGAACTGACCTCTAGCCTGGTCCGCATGATGGGGCCGGTTTTGTGGTTGACGGGCATGGCGGGTGTACTCAATGCCGTGCTCTACGCCATGCGCCGTTTTGCCTGGCCGGCCGTGGCCAATGCCCTATTTAATCTGGGTATTGTAGTCCTCGCACCTCTCGGTGCAGCGCGCTGGGACATTCACGCGTTGGTGGTGGGGCTTTGGGTAGGTATAGGCGTGCAAACCCTGATTCTGGCCTGTGATCTCAAGCAGGCGCGCATTACGCTGCATAGAATCTTGTGGCATCCTGGTTTGCGCACAATCCTGGTGCGCTATCTGCCCATCGTGCTCGGCCTCGTGGTGTCCCAGATCCAGATCTTTGCGGATCGCAGATTGGCCAGTGGTACGGGCGTATCCAGCATCGCCTGGATGCGGACGGGCACCACACTGCAGCAGTTGCCCCTGGGACTGATTACGATTTCGGCGGGCCTAGCTACGCTCCCTGTGCTGAGTGGGGCTTTTGAACGGGGGGATATGGAGGAATACCGGACCCGATTGTTGCAAGGTCTGGCCTACGTAGCACTCCTGATCGTACCGGTCTTACTCTTTATGGCTGTGCTGGGTGCTCCTCTGATCCGTATTCTCTTCCTGCGTGGTGAATTCACCGCCTTTGATGCCGAACAGGTGCTGATGGCCACGCGTGTCTACCTGTTGGGTGCCTTCTGCGCTGCCATGGATCATCTACTCAACAACGCTTTCTATGCGCGAAAGAACACGGTACTACCAACCGCCGTGGGGATTGGGAGTGTAGCACTGTATTTCGTGGTGGCCCTGACCCTGAAACCTACCTTCCAGTTCATGGGCCTCGTCTGGGCTGATACACTGAAACATGCCGGGCATATGCTTGTGATGCTGGGACTGGTGTGTAGGCATGGCTTCAAGCGTTGGCATGACTTACCCGCCACTTTGGGACCACTATTCGCTAAGATCATCCTGGCCGCGGGCGTAGCCGCAGCCGTGGTCTGGGGCGGACAGGCCGGCCTGTCTCTCTGGCTGCCGCCTTCGCTGGGAAATGATCTGGGGGTCATCGGTGCCAGTGTGACGGCCGGCGTACTAGTCTACGGGCTGGGCCTGAAAATGTTGCGGGTACAGGAACTACAGCAGATTGTCACCAAAATACATCGGCTTTGGAACACCGGTCAAACCCGGTTTGTGTCAAGGCGGGCGGCTAGTTGACCCTCTGTAACACCGGTACCACCGGCATGAAGGATGTGGTGGCCCCGTGCATCTAAGGAGTACGCATATGCGGACAGGGTGGGTATGACTCTAGTAGCGGTAACCGGAGTGCCTGCCCCTCCTGCCGCACTTCCAGTAGGATCCACCGGGTGATCAAGTACAATACAGACTCTGGCTGACGGGATCGATTGACAGTAAATCACGTAAAGGGTATAGCGCAATGTCCAAAAGACGACGGCAGAGAAATCGGGGACGCAAACAGGGGCAGGGTAAAGCACAACAGACACGCCGGCCCGTGCCGGTCGCATCAGCTGCTCCCGTGCGCGTACCGTCTTCTGCGGTTCCGAGCTCTGCCACGGAACCCGCATCCGCATCGGCCCGACCTGCTGTGGTTCAGCCACCTGTTGCCAAGCCGCCTATGGCAGAGTCCTATGCGTATGTAAAGCGTGATATCAGGTGGCTGGCAGGTACGTCTGTAGTACTGTTTAGCCTGATCGGGCTGGCGCGCTTCATCATCTAATGCAGCCCGGATAATCCGGTGGCTCTCAAGCACTGGCCGGCGGACCGGAGCTGGTCTGCTCCACGGTTTGCCCCATGAAACTTCGGGGCCTTTTGTGGTTGCTGCTGCTCGTGGCAGCGGTGATGTTTCTGGCCCGTCCCCGGGCAGCCTGGACGGAAGTGAAACGGTCATGGGCCCGGCGCGAATGGATCGTGACCCTACTCCTGATTGCCATCGTCATCTATCTGGTGATCGGTTTCTACCGAATGTACGAAGATAACACCTGGCAACAGTTGCGTGATTTGTGGCAGTAAGGGGCCTGTATGGATTGGAGGATAACCGGACCGCGACCTGTAAGCAGTGCAGCGTTAGCTAGCACCGTTGGGTTTCTACTATGCCGTGCGCTACCATGTAGTTCTGGGACCACGTCAGGTTTCCCTCGTTAGCCACTGGACCAGAATATCTTTCTTCATTCGCGGGCAACCCCCTCATGACCAAGATCTCGTTTATCGGTGCAGGTAGCACCGTCTTCGCCAAAACGCTCCTCGGCGATATTCTTAGTTACCCGGAACTGCAGGATGTCACCATATCCCTGTATGACATTGACGCGGAGCGTCTGCGTACCTCGGAGCTCATGGCGCACAAGCTAGCTGCGGTGGTCGGTGCCCATCCCACGATTGAGGCTACCACAGATCGTCAAACCACACTCCGGGAGGCGAATTACGCTATCAACATGGTGCAGATCGGCGGCTACCGCCCCAGTACCGTTACTGATTTCGCGATACCGCGGAAATACGGTCTGCACCAGACCATCGCCGACACATTGGGCATTGGGGGCATCATGCGGGGGCTGCGCACCATACCGTTTCTGCTTGACCTGTGCCATGACATGGAACGGTGGTGTCCGTCCGCCACACTGCTCAACTATTCCAATCCCATGGCCATGAACTGCTGGGCTATTGCCCAGGCCACGGGGATTGCCACGGTGGGTTTATGTCACAGTGTCCAGGGCACTGCCAGCCAATTGGCGCGTGATATCAATGTACCCGTGGAGGAAACCAGTTATGTATGTGCTGGCATCAATCACATGGCCTTTTACCTGTCGTTTGTACGCCGTAACGGTCAGGAGCAGACGGATTTGTACCCTGCGATCCGGAAGGTTCTGGAGGAAGGGCGCGTGCCGGCACACAATCGGGTCCGCTATGAAATGCTGAAGCGTACAGGCTATTTCGTCACTGAATCCAGTGAGCATTTCGCGGAATATGTGCCCTGGTTCATGAAGCGGGATCGCCCTGATCTGATCGAGTCCCTCAACATCCCCATTGACGAATACCTCAGGCGCTGCGAAATCCAGATCACCGGCTGGCGCTTCATGAAGGAGAAAATTGAGAATCCGGATGCCGATCTGACCGATAAATTTCTGACCTCCATGCGGGAAGCCGGGGTAGCAGAGGAGCATCTGCCCTATGCCCGCCGTTCTTTTGAAAATCTCTATGAAGTGGAGCGCAGCCATGAATATGGTTCATTGATTATCCACAGCATGGAAACAGGTACTCCCCGTGTCATCTACGGGAACGTTCCGAACGCCGGCCTGATTGACAACCTGCCGCCGGATTGCTGTGTAGAAGTACCCTGTTTGGTGGACGAGAACGGCATCCAGCCTACGCACATTGGCCTACTGCCAACGCATCTGGCTGCTCTGATGCAGACCAACATCAACGTACAAGCCTTAACCGTGGAAGCTGCCTTGACCTGCCAGAAGGAACATGTGTACCATGCAGCGATGTTGGATCCACATACCGCTGCCGAACTGGATCTCGATCAAATCTGGGCTATGGTGGACGAACTTATGGACGCCCATGCCGCTTATCTGCCCTCGTACCACTAGCAAGGGTGCACAGCGCCCCCTCCAGGAGTCGAACCTGGGACACGAGGTTTAGGAAACCTCTGCTCTATCCTCTGAGCTAAGGGGGCACTAGATTCATCCTATAGTCTGGATCCGGACTCGTCAAAGAATTGGGGCGTCGGCGCTAGATAATGCCTATACATGTGATAAACATGCGTGGGTCATAACCCTAAGGTGAGGCGGACAGGCTTTCCGGACCACGGTAGCAGCGTTGGTGGGAAAGCCTGTCCTGTTCGGGTGGATGTACAGTCGGTCTGCACACAATCCAGTTGGGCTCATTGGGGATGGGGAACCAAATGAATTCCCGCAAAATTGTATTGTGCCAATTGGAGTATTGGGGCGCGGTGTTTGGACGCCGGGTGGATACCGCGGATGACACTTCCAGCAGGGTTTAGGATACGCCCGGATAAAGGGGCTTGGGACAAAATTGATTTGGTGCAAGTCTGAACTTAGTGATAGAGTCCCCATGATTGGTAGATTGGCTTTTCCTTCAACGTTCCCGCTCTCATCAAGCCACTTGCCATCCGGCAGACCCGTTTGACCAGTGTTTGTGTGTTGTAGACGTGCTTGAATGAGATATCCGAATGCCCACACCCAGGGATACTGTCTTCTTTCGTGTTCGTGTTATTGGCAGGGATTTCAAGTCAGGGACCAGTGATATGGCTCCGGTTCGGTGCTTGAGTGCCTGTGTGGTCAAGGAAATTAGGATAAAGAACAGCCTGTAGGTGCCCCTATGAGTTACCGGGACGAGTCGATTGCTTCTCCGCACTATGGTCAGTCAGGCCAGCCGCACCATAAACGGAAGGATTACGACAACGAATTGGCGGATGTGAAGTTGCATTCCGTGGTGCATGGTACTGTAGTGGAAATCCGGGACGGAGAAATCATTGTCCAGATCAATGGCGCTAAGTATGAGGGCAAGGTAAACCAGCGGGAGTTATCCCAACTATCGCCCGAACTGCGTAACAAGCTGCAGGAAGAGGGACACAGCTGTGATTTCTTCGTGCAGTATACGCCTCGTCCTTCACAGCGCAACTATGAACAGGATGAATTACCTTACTATACTCTGACCATTACCGGTCTGTGGCGGGACGAAGACTGGCAACAGGCCGAAGATGCCCTCCGTTCAGGCAAGACGTTCACGACGAAACCTGTGCGTTTTAACAAGGGCGGTTTGCTGGTGCGTTTTGGTCAGGTAGAGGAAGGTTTTATACCCCTGTCCCACCTTTGGAATTTCCCCTCTTCCCGCGATCCGCGGGAACGGGAAGAGATCCTGCGGGAATGGGTGAACGAGGAGCGCGAACTGCTCGTGAAAGTGATCGAGGTCAACCGGGAAAAACACAAACTGGTGCTGTCAAATCGGTTGGCCGAGAAGGACTCGAATGCGGAAGAGCAACGGAGCCGGCTGGTTACTCTCAAAGTCGGAGAGGTGGTGAAGGGCACGGTACGTAACATCAGGGACTTCGGGGCCTTTGTGGATCTTGGCGGAGTGGAAGGACTGCTGCATATCAGTGAGATTGATTGGGATCTGGTCCGGCATCCCAGTGATCATTTCAGTGAAGGCGATGTGCTAGATGTCAAGATCTTGCACATTGATATGGAGAAAAAACGCATTAAGCTGAGTCTCAAGGCGCTGACCAACACACCGTGGCAGTCCGTGGAAAGCCGCTACCAAATCGGTGATGTCGTGTGGGTTGACATCACCAAGAAGAAGCCGTTTGGTGTGTTCGCCAAACTAGAAGCGGGTGTAGAAGGCTTGATTCACATTTCCCAGCTTGCACCGCGCTCAGAGCCGGATCCCCTCAGCACGATCCAGGAGGGTGACAGGGTAGAGGTGGAGATCCTACGCATAGATACTGACAACCAGCGTATTTCCCTGAGTCGGGCTAATGTACTAGAGACCTACGCAGCTCCGGCCCCGGACGGCAATTTCCTCAGTGAGGACCAGGACGACTACGATTCGTATTCGTACAACGAAGATTACGAGGGCTAGAAGTTAGGGTTAGTCCTGAGAAAAGCTGTGTCGGCTCGGCTTGCGCCTGAGCCGCTCGGGGACTATGCTATGGTGTCCGGCGTAGTCTTGAACTGATACCGGCAAGTATGGTTGTTGCCACTGTGCCAACAGGTAACGCTTCACACCCCATACGATACGTGACCGGGGGCGGTATAGTCATTCACGAAGGACAAGTCCTTTTGCTCGATCGGCCCGAACGGTGTGAGATCCGGTTGCCCAAGGGACACCTTGAATCCAGGGAAACACCGGCTGAGGCAGCACTCAGGGAGACAGCTGAAGAGACGGGCTATGCTGATCTACGGATAGTGCGGGATTTGGGGGCTGCCCAGGTTACGTTTCACTATCAAGAGCAAGAATACTTACGCACCGAGCATTACTTTCTGATGGAGTTACGCTCTCAAACCCAAACCTGCCGGCCCTCCACGGATCAGGCCCAGTTTCACCCCATCTGGAGACCGTTAGCAGAAGCCATGGACCTGCTGACGTTTGCAGCCGAGCGTCAGGTGTTAGCCAAAGCGATCAGAGCGTGGCAGCAGGAGAACACGGACTCTTAGGTCCCACTGCGTTGATAGGATGACCCTCTCTGCAGATGTCTATTAGGAGGCAATAGGGGTGCGGTGACGGTAGGTGATACGCCCTTTGGTCAGGTCTGCCGGACTCAGTTCCAGACTGACCCGGTCACCTAGTAGTACCTTGATGTAATTCTTGCGCATGTGACCGGACAGGTAAGCCAGCACACGATGGCCGTTTTCTAGTTCCACCCGGAACGTGGCATTGGGCAGGGTTTCAACCACCTTACCCTCCATTTCAACTTTGTCACGACTGTCACGACTCATAACGTTCTTGGCCTCTCTGTTGGATATAGGTAGTGTATATGCCGTCTGTGACGCAGCTGCGACGTTACCACTTAGCGGCGGCGAGTACGAGCACGGGACTGCCCCCGCTGGGCCTTACGGATGGCCTTCTGTTTCTTGATCCGGTTGATTTCGCTCTTGGACGTAAACCAGCGCTTTTGGCGCACCTGAGGCAAAATGCGTGCTTCAGATACCGCCTTGCGAAAGCGACGGATAAGGTTGTCCTGGGTTTCGCCAGGTCGAAGATCTACACTTATGGAACACCTCTCAAAACTATGTATAAATTCCAGTGAGACACGTGAATCAAGACAATCAGGAATTATACCTTGATCAGCCTATAAGAGAAACAATTCTTGCGCCACGCGGGGCAGCAGAGAATTGGTTGGGACTCCTGCGCGAACGCAGCCAGGAGGCCGGCCTTACGCTGACACCGCTGCAATTGGAGCAGTTTGCCCTCTTTGCCCAACTCCTGGTGGCAGGCAATGCCCGGATGAACCTGACCACTATCACGAAACCGGACGACATCGTCTGTTTGCACTTTCTCGATTCAGTTGGGGTATGGTCTCAGCTGGAACCGGCGCACCTGGGATTGTCCGTGTCCGGACTGCGGTTAGCGGACATAGGTACCGGGGCCGGTTTCCCCGGAATTCCTCTGAAGATTCTCATTCCTGGCCTGAACTTGACTCTGATCGATGGCACGCGCAAGAAGATCCGTTTCCTGGAACATGTCGTACACAGCCTGTCTCTGCAGGGGGCACGGGCCATTCATGGTCGGGCGGAGGAATTAGCCCACACGACTGAACACCGCGCAGCCTACGACGTAGTGGTGGCGCGGGGGTTGGCCCCCTGGGTCACGCTGCTGGAGTATGTTCTCCCTTTTGTGCGCGAAGGGGGCTTGTGTTTGGTCTACAAAGGGCCCGGGTTTGCAGCGGAATTGTCAATAGGCCAGACCGCTCTGACCATTCTGCAGGCCGAAGTGGAGCAGATTATACCCGTATCCCTGCCCGGTCGGGATGTACAACGGCTGGTGGCGGTGGTGCGGAAGACGGGACGGACGCCAAGGCGTTACCCGCGCGCCCAAGGCCTACCCCGCCGTCAGCCGTTGCAGGCGCGGTAGGGCATCAAGCCTCCGGGCGCGTGTCGGGTGTGAACACTCCGTTCCCAATCCCGAAAATATTAGTGGGGTCGGAGCTACGCTTGAGGTCCTTGAGTATTTTCATGCTGGTGGGTGTTATAGCTTGGTCCATGAACTTCTGGCGCAGTTTACCCACACCGTGATGGTGGGAAATAGATCCTCCCGCCTCTAGGATCGCTGTCCGTATCTCGTCTTCAATGTCCAGAAAGACTTCCAAGGGCGCATCTAGGCCTTGGTTGCAATAGCCATGGGTAAAATAAATGCACACGCCGGTATGGTAGGTCTGGGTCACCCGAGCCGAAATGAACGGTTTCCCCATCAGCTTATGTTTCTGTTGGAGTTCATGTGCTTTCGCGATCACGGCGTCCACGACCGGATGGATGCGGTCCCAGGTAGTAGAGGTTTCGTATGTCTCACCGGATATGTAATAGGAAGCCAGGAAATCCCGAATGTAGGCAATAGCGTACGTAAGCATGTACCCACGCTGTCCGTTGGCGGCACCTCCGGATACGCCGCGGTGCCGGCGGGCGAGTGCGGCGATGTGTCGGCGCTGCCGCACTACTTCTTCTCGGGTACCTTCCATGACCACAGTGGCGGCGGACACCTCCCGCAGGTTGTATTGCAGAACTTTTTCCAGGAAGAAGCGCTGGATTTTCTGCTCCGCGACCTTGACACCGGTGGCCGTGGGCTTGAGAGCTTGGCTGAAGCGGAACTGCAAATTATCCACCAAGCGTACGCTGGCCGGTAGCTGGCCTGAGCGGTTGAGTTCATACAGGAAGGTCACACCGTGGGCGAAATCGGGAAATACGTAGGCCCCATATAAGGTTTGTTCCGGCGCCTTGTGAATATTCAGTGTCGCTTCGGTAATCAAGCCCAGATTCCCTTCGCTGCCAAACACCAGGTCGCGGGGTTGAATACCGGCGGAACGGCGCGGGGCTGCATCCAGGTGTGTGATCTCGCCCTGGGGTGAAATCAGGGTGACCTTGTCCACGATATCCTCAATATTGCCGTAACGATTTTTCTTCATGCCGCTGGCGTTGGTGGAAATCCAGCCGCCAAGCGTGGACAGTTCCATGCTGTCCGGTTCGTGCCCTACAATGTACCCCCGCGCTTGCAAAACATCTTCCAGTTCGCTGCCCGTAATCCCGGCCTGTACCCGCGCGGACA
This sequence comes from Caldilineaceae bacterium, assembly GCA_965116185.1. GTDB lineage: Bacteria > Chloroflexota > Anaerolineae > Caldilineales > Caldilineaceae > Bin34. The sequence continues at coordinate 2,338,406 of OZ220492.1, read as the reverse complement.
TGTTCCATTCGTCAATTTCCAGTACTTTGTTCATGCGCCGCATGTCAACGGAAACAATCTTACGGGTTTCGGTGGGACACAGGAGCAGGGCATTACTGACGTTCGTACCACCCCCGTACGGCACAAGGCAGACATTGCAATCCGCCGCCAGACGAATCAGTTGATGCGCGTCTTCGGTAGATTCAGGCCAGACCACGAGATCAGCCACGCGTTCCAAATTCTCGTAAATGACCTGATACAGTTCACTGGAAGAGGTTTGGCCATGACTGTGGATGAGCCGTTCACGGACGTCGTCCGTATATTGGTGTTCCCCTAGTATGGAGGGCAGACGATTGTCAAAAGAGGGATTGGCTACCGGTGGTGGGATAATCGGTTGGTCATTGGCGGGTTTCGTGTTGACCCAGTCCAATTCCTGGCCAAACACGTCGTCAACAAAAGGCCTGAAAGCCGGCATTTCATAGCCTGACAGCAAATATCGGTTACCAATCAGTTCAACATGACCCCTGGCATTCAGCCGGAACGCGGTGTCCCTGTATCCCCAAAAGTGGTCATAGCGTGTGTTGTCCAGGGATACACCGGTTTGATTCAATGCTTTATCCGCCATGAACGGGTCTCAAGGTACGTAAATACAAAGGAAAGATCGCGCAATCATAGCATAGCTCACTCCATGGTTGACGCATGTTGCCCGCGGATGCCCCCATCTAGCACCACCGCCGCACGAAGTGAGACATTCCATGGAGGAGGGCGTTTCATCCATAAGAACAGTTCAATGTGACAGGCGCCCGGCCGGCTAGACTCCACTCTGTATGTTACCTAGGATCACCGACTGTGTCCTGTGTTTGTGACCCGTGACTTACGTCGGCGCTAGGTGCACGCTCATGGTTTCAAGTGGATCCAACACACGGACTAACCGCAACAGCTATGGCAATATAGAATGAAGGAAGGATCCAGGCATACCTGAGAGAAGCGCTTCAGCATGTCAAATCACCTAGCCCGGCTCCGGCTTACGGGTGTCCTCCTAATGTCCTGGCTGTTGGTAGCGTGCAGCCAGGTCCCTAGTGTTGCACCGGTTGATACACCAGTGCCGGCTGCGGACATAACGCTGTCAGATGCGGTAGAAGAACCTTTCATTGGGTATACCCCCGAAGCCTTCCTGTATGTGGGATCGCCCCAGGCGCCAGTGACGGTCTACGAAATGTTCAATGCCAACTGTCCGGGCTGTGCGCATCATCATAGGGATACATTGACGCAGCTTGTTGACCTGTACGCCGTACCGGGCCAGGTACAGTTTGTGTTTGTTGACATGGCTCTAAGCAGTGATTGGGGGGAAGATGCCCATTTTGCCGCGTACTGCATCGGCCAACAGCAGGGTGCCGTCGCCGAATGGCAATTCTGGCTGGATTTCTATGGAGACCATAGCCGCTGGTTTCGGGAAGGCATCCCTTTTACGACCAGCCTAGCGGAAGCTGCCGACCTTGATATGCCTCAATATCAATCATGTCTGGATACGGTGGCCCGTGAGGGTGTGTATGCACGGCAGCAGATCGCAGAGAGCGAACTGTTACCGTCTCGTTGGGCCACACCCGTATTCAGATTGGAAAATAGACGGGGCGAATTGCTGCGGATGCAAACGGGACCACTGCCTTTGGAGGGGTGGCAACAGGAACTAGACCGCCACCTGGGCTAGGGACCAATTACAGCTAGCAGACCGGATCCACCGGTATATAAATCCGCTGGTGATTCTGCCCCAAGGGTCTTACCGGGAATCTAGGCCTCCCGTTCCGTACGCAGGGCCAACCAGTCTTCCCGTGTGGCAACGCGCTCCGGATAGAGTTGACTTCGTGCCAGGAAGCCCACACCATGCTCGGGCATCTGATCCTGATCCGTAGGTTGATAGCGTAAGTCCAGACTCCAGCGGACCGAGTCGGAGCGATTCAGTTTGGACATATGGATGCAACGGTCATTGAACAGAATGATGTCACCCGCGTCAACCAACAGGGGAAGGGGCTCGTGTTCAACCGGCATGTGCTCACTGTCGATCTCCAGAAATCCGGTACCCGAGTAGGTTTCCTGGTGCCATGACTTCACTCTCTGCCGATGCGTGCGTGGCATGATGAATAGACAGCCATTCTGCAGGTTGGCTTCCACAAATGGGACCCAGACCGTGATCACCGGATTAGCGTTAGAGTCAGGCCAATAGGATTTATCCTGATGCCAGGGCACGGCCCCGGCGGCCACACGCGGTACTTTGGGGCGTGTATTGTAGACGGGATTGGCAAAGATCTCCGGCCCGATCAGTGATTCGACAGCGTCCAGAATCCGGGAATTGGCCATAATTTCGTAGTATCCCGGATCCCGATCCCGCCAGCCGCGGCCAAACTTCAGGAAATCCTCATCGGTCAGATCGCGGAACAGCTCTGCCAAACGCCGGGCAAAGGGCTGGTCTTCCATCAGGTTGGCAATTTTGCCGTGGGCTAGTAGATCCTCGGCAATCAGGTCCACCTTGCGTTCCATAGCTTCTATCGTGGGCCGTAGATCTGAAGTGTCCAGAAACTCGCGCACAATGAGGTATCCCTCACTATCGTAGAAGCGGATTTGCTCGTCTGTGAGACAGCCGCCGTGATCCTCACGATAGATATCCAGCATGTGTTTATCTTTCCTTTCCAGAGGCTACAACCGCGCGCACACTTTCCGCTAAACGGTACGTGACACCGCCGGGATGAAGAGAACTCCAGGGTACGCCTACAGGACCTTATCACAACCTTGACCATGCGGGAGAACGGAACGGCAGGGCACTGAAGGGGTGGATTTTGTTCACCCGAGCCCTCTCCCATGCAGGCGTATGGCACACACAAATTTTCTTGATGGTCCCCTAGGCTTGTGCCAGCCGGTTGCGCAGCGTGTCTAGCAGGTGCTGTGGAGGTGGCTTGAGCAGATTCTCCGGTTGTCCGGATAGTCCGCTCGTGTATATGGTCAGCAGTACGCGAAAGTCCCGCAAAGCCGCTTCCAGATGCAGGGGATGTACCTTGTCATCATCTTCTATCCAGTCAAACATGGCTTCAGTCATGTGGGCCTGCCCCAAGATATCCTCCTCGTGGTAGATGTGCTGCCCGTTAGCGGTCTGTTCCTGTATCACTGTTGCCCACGAGGTCATGGACCAGTGTACCGAGCCTTCGGTACCTATGACGGTCACCTGCTTATGGTGGCTGCTTCGCGTATCGTTCGGATCGTTTAGTGGGGCGTTGGGACCGCACTGCAAAAAGCCATGCGAGCCGTCAGCAAAGACAATCCGGGCGGCACATTCATCGGGAGCCATATGCATCCGGGGGGTGGGCTGCAAACCCTGAATACCTGCCATCAGGGTTGTGTATACTTCCTGAGGGGGCGAAGGCTGAAAGGCCTGAAGCGCCTGCAGTACATGGGTGCCCTGATATGCCATGTTCATACGGGCACTGGCCCGTATGGTCTGAATGGTACCGATGGCCCCGGCGCGCACGAGGGCTTGTAGGTGCCGACGTCGGGGATGGAAGTGCAGCTGGTGGTTGATGGCCACCCGGAGACGGGCGGATTGGGCGAAAGTGCACAGATCCTGATAGTCCTCTGCTTGCATGGCCAGCGGTTTTTCCACGATCAAGCCGCGGACGCCGTGCGCTTCCGCAGACTGCAGGACTTCCAACCGTACATGTGGTGGCGTGTTGACGAACACAACGTCAGGTTGCATATCACGAAACATCCGATCGTAATCGGTGAAGCGGGCGGTCACATTCCATTGGTCGGCGAAACGGTCTAGGTTAGCCTGCGTGCGTGTTGACACCGCCACGAGTTCCCCGCGGGGCATATGGGCAAAAGCTGCGGCATGACCGTTGGCACGGCCGCCACTTACACCAACGATGACACATCGGAATTTCGTCATGTTGCTTCTTCCCAGGGTTTCAACAACACTTTGCCACAATTGCCCGTCATCTGCAGTTCCCAGGCATCCTGGACGCGGTCCAGGGGAAAACGGTGGGTGATGAAGGTAGACAGTCTAGTTCTTTCAGCCCGGATGACCTGCATCAGGTGGTCGATATCTCCGAGGTTGTAATGCCAGGACCCCACGAGAGTGAGCCCTTTGCGGATCATGTCGGGGGAGATGCGGATGACAGTGTCTGCGGAACATTCGCCCACAAAGGCGATCTGACCGAGGCGCTTAGCGGCATCAATGCAAAGACGGTGGGCCTGAGGATTACCGGAACAATCCAGCGCCTTGGACACGCCCTGGCCCGCAGTTAGGTCATAAATGTGTGGCAGGATATCGTCCGCCATGGGGTCCAGTACATGATCCGCACCAAGCGTCCGCGCCAGATGTTGGCGGTAGGGATGCGACTCCACAGCAATCACTTGTGCTCCCCGATACTTGGCATTAATGACACCCCCCAACCCTACAGGCCCCATGCCCGTGATAAGCACGGTGTCAAATGCCGTGACCTGAAGGCGCTGCAGGCCTCCAAAGGATGGACCCAGGCCACAGACGCCCAGTGCACCATGATCCAAGGGAATGTCCTCGGGAATGCGGTAACACATCCAGTCCGGTTTGAGATGGTACTGGGCATAGGTGCCCATATACCCGTCGTGTTCGCGCCGTACCTGGCAATAGATATAGTCGCCATCCATGCAATAGGCGCAGCTGCCACAGGCCATCAGAGGCAAGGCCAGGACACGGTCCCCTATGGCCAGGCGCCCTGTGCGGCCCGTTTCCTCAATGATCCCGGCCGCTTCATGGCCCACGGCATGTAGGGAATGCCCCTTGGCGTACATTTTGTATTCGGTACAGATGGGGATTGTCTGCACTTGGATGACGGCCCAGTCGTCCATAGGTACAGGGTCAGGCAGAGAGTTGATGGCGTAGGAGCGCTCTCCGGTAATGGATACGGCCTTCATAGGGTTTGGCTATCCTGACATCTGGTAAGCAGAAGGGATACCTTGAATCGTAACATGAATATCACGGTTAGACGTGGGCGTGCTCATGCAGGAACGCCCGATCGTATGCGATGGGGTCAGGGAAGCCGTTGCGACTGGATCGGAACCGCCGCAAGCACGTACGCGGGGTCCACAGACTAGGAGAGTTGGACCCCGCTAGGTCCTATGTCAGTTCGGAGCCTTGGTCTTGCAGCAGTGGGCATTGGGTTTGGATCTGTCCTTCATTAGACTATGATTCAAAGCTGTTGCCCTATCGGCCAACGGTCAACCCGTGGTGGATTGGGATCCTTTCGTGTCCAGGAGATACATGATGGCAGCTTTAGATATGGGACGCAGATGTTTCCTGCAGTTTACCGGGTTGACCGGCATCGCGGTCCTGGCAGCAGCCTGTGAAATGGCACCACCTACCGCCCGTAACGAGCCGGGCCTAGAAGTCATGCAGCTGGAATATCTTGGCTACGAACTGGATGACGTGCATAGAGAGGCCTTCGGCAAGTTCAAGGACGCGGAACCCGATGTGGATTTGGTTGTGAGTCCCATCCTCGGTAGCTGGCCGGAAATGCTGGCCAACGTCGATTCCCGGATCGCTGCCGGTGATCCACCCGATGTAACCATTGTAGCTACCTATGGTCTCCCACGGACATGGAGCAAGCAAGATATGCTGCTGGATTTGCAGCCTTTCCTGGACGCGGACGTGGATTATGCCTCCGATCCGGTACCTCTTTCTCTCCTGAATTTGTATCGGGTTGACGATGCCCTGTATGGCATGCCCAAGGATTATGCGACCCACGCCATGATGTACAATCGTGACGTTTTTGACGCCATGGGCGTGGATTATCCCGTGACTGGATGGACCTGGGCGGACTGCCTAGCCACTGCTATGGCACTCACCACGGGTGAAGGCCAGGAGCGGATATTCGGCTTAGGTATCCATACCCAGCCCTGGTCCACAGAACATTGGTTCTGGGCCAACGAGGGACCCGGCCTCTTTGATCGGTGGAACTGGGATCTCGCAACACCCACTGCCAACGATGACCGCAACAAGGAAGCTCTGCAATGGCTAATTGACGCCATTCGGGTGCATGGGGTCGCCCCTTCACCCGAGCAGTTGCAGATCGCAAGTGCGGGCTCACGCCAGGTATCGGGACAGTTGGCCATGTGGATGGGTACTACTATTGACACCGTGCTGCTGATGCAGAACCAGGATAAACTGAACTGGCACGTCGTGCGGAATCCGGTTGCTTTTACAGGCGGGCCCGACACAACCATGATGTGGACATCCGGTTTTGGCATCGTTGAGGGCACGGTGTACCCAGATCAAGCCTTCGCGTTTCTCAAGCATATGTCTATCGGATCCGGTGCCTTGGTGCTAGGCCAAACCGGCTTTTCCGTCCCGTCCGGCCGCCCCGATGGCTTCCTAACCGACGATATGGTGGACCGGGGCGGTGCAGTTTTCTTAGATATAGCTTTCGACTCTGATCTGGCGGCTAATGACTCCCTGGGGACGAATCATAGCGAGCTGCTGCGTACGGCGGTGCTGCCCCATTATGAAGCAGCCTTCCTAGGTCAGATGACTGCTGCCGCGGCGCTGGATATTATTCAACAGCAAATGGAAACCATTCTGGCAGAGGCTACCGCAGAACAATATTAGATGTTTTCATGTCGCTGCTGTTTCACAAGAATGGGAAGGCTCCCACAAGGATGAAGCATCCTGTTAGGGTAGCCTGTCATCCATGGCAAGTTAATGTTATGCCTCCTCTGAGGTGCTACTTAAGCGTGCACGTGCGGTATGACTAAGCGGGCTTTGTCCTCCAGCACAAGATCCGGGCAAACGTGGGGCCCGCGTCCCCTAGGTGCAAATTGATCATTGCCCACTGGTCAGGAACCAGGTATATTTCCAGACTAATCCCGCTACTTCAAACTTTTTTTGATATATCGCAAGGTGAAACGTTTGCGGTCCTGGAAGCCACAGCTGCACTGACGTGAATTTGAGCAGCAGGAACTCTGACCGGGACACACCGGATACCTTGTCTCATAGCCGAATTCACCTTAGAAAAGCTGATTATTGACATAAATTCAAGAAACAAGTAGAGCTATTGACCTAGGACGACGCCATTGGCAGTACGTACGTACATGCAGCAGTGTCTGGATTCCCTGCTGTCAGGGATGGTTTACTTCCTTTACGGGACTTGACAGTAGGCTAGGCGTGTTGACGGCAGCTAATCCCCATCCGGGAGCGCACGATCGTATGTAGGGTATCTTCACGCTAGGGTGTGCATGCGTCTGTCTTCCAGACTCCGGCAGTGGGGCTACGGATGCTAGAGGATGGGTGCAGATCCATGGTGATCATGTTCGCGTGTCAGAGGCTGCTGCTACGGCATCAAGCAGGTAAGCAGACTGAGCGTCTGAATATACTCGTCGGCATCAAAGTGTGCATCTGCTCCAATAATCCCCGGACTAGTTGTGCTGAGCGGAGCTCTGGCCGTGTGCCACCACACCCTCTAGTTAGAGGTGTACATGGAAGCATAGACCTGACTGTCCAGCCCAATGGCATCTAGGCGCTCACAAGACGATCCGCCCATCCGGTGAGTGTAGGAATTCAAGCCGGTGCGGATCTGCATCCCATCGCGTGGGAGCGAACTTCTTGGCTGTGCCTAGCGCATGGCGTATTGTCCTTTCCCGTATCAATTTGCTCCAACCGTACCAGTCTAGCTATTTGGTATCCGACTTGGCACATATGCAGTTTCTCAGTCTCTGTATTTCAATACTGATGATAGAGATACCATGCATGAGTGGGATAAGCAGGCAGGGCCCCGATCCGGGAAACAGACAAGCGCGCCCTACCGCTCCGGGATTGTGTCGGGATAAGCCATGTACTAGCATGGCTTGAACACAACGGAATCCATGCTGAATCGTCTTTTATAAGAGGGGATGATCAGGCCCCATGGTGGTTTGTGCCTGCTTGATTCCTTCGGCAGGGTGCTTTATGCCCTGGTTGATTGTCAGCGTCGGATTGCAAAGAAGAGGTGAAGGCATGGCTGATGTTGTTACACGTTGCCGCATGCCCCTGTGTATCGCAGTTATGATCCTGTTGCTGGGTTTGCCGTTCTTGGCGACACAGTCGGTGGAAGCAAGTGCACTCCACCAAAGCCAGAATGCCCGCCAGCACGTCGTCCTGACCGGTGACACTCTTTTGGCCATTGCCCTGCAGTACGGCACTACGGTAGAAGCCATCCAGGCACTCAACGGTCTGGCCGACACGGACCTGATCTATGTGGGACAGGTGCTGCGGGTGCCTGCAGCCACTTCCACGACAGGGGAAGAGAAATCGGGCTGTGCCCACACCCACATCGTGAGTGCCGGTGAAGGTCTGTATGCCATTGTCGCCCGCTATGATGTCTCAATAACGGCCATCGCCAATGCCAATGGTATCGTCAACCTCAATCTGCTGCAGATCGGACAACGTCTGTGCATTCCGCATGAAACATCCACGACCACACCGGTCGCGCCCCCGCCACCAACCCCTTCGCCCCCGACAACCTCTCTGACCTATACGGTTCGGTCCGGTGATAACCTGTTTCGGATCGCCTTGGCCCATGGAGTCACGGTTGACGCACTGATACGGGCTAACGGTATCACGGACGTCACCGCGTTGGCTGTCGGACAGGTACTGGTCATTCCGGCAGGAGGCACTACGCCAACCCCGGGCGCCCCTGTCACACCCGCAACACCGGCCGCGTCGGTACCCGCTCCCGCCACCAATGCCTACACGGCTTCGTTCTACAACAACGGGAGCCTACAGGGTGCCCCCGCCCTGAGCCAGACGGTGAGTGCCCCCCTCAGTCAAGACTGGGGACTGGGTGCCCCCGGTACCGGTGTGTACGCTGATAATTTCAGTGCCCGGTTTGAGGGAGATTTTGTGTTTGAGGATGGCACCTACCGGTTCACTGTCATTGTGGACGACGGTATGCGGCTGTTCGTGGACGATCAGCTGCTCAAGGCTGCCTGGCAGGATCAAGCGGCTACGACGTACTTCGTCGATAAGGCGTTGACGGCAGGTACGCATCGGGTGCGTGTTGAGTATTACGATAAGCGTGAACGGGCTTCACTGTCCCTGCGCTGGCAGAAACTGACACCGGGTGTACCGGCAACGCCGGTACCCACACCCACACCGGGTACGGCGCAGCCATCCGCAGCGACTCTTGATTTCGCATATGGCATCCAAGCCCATGCTCTTGGCAGTGACAATGCCCGTCCGGTCCTGCGCCATGTGAACGACCTGGGCTTCACATGGCTGAAGCAGCAGGTGCGCTGGGAACATATGGAACCGAGCCAGGGCAATCGGCAGTGGGCTGAGTTGGACGACCTGACCCGAAGAGCCGAGAATGCCAACGTCCATCTGCTGTTCAGTGTGGTGTCAGCTCCGGCCTGGGCGCGGGAAGCCGGGGCCGTGGAGCATGGACCGCCCGTGGACAACCGCACGTTCGCCTCCTATCTAGAGGCCCTGGCCGGGCGTTACTGCAATAGTTCCTTGAAGGCCATTGAAGTGTGGAACGAACAGAATCTACACTATGAATGGGGGAACCGACCCCTGATCGCCGGTAATTATGTGGCGCTGCTCCGCGAAGCCTCAATGGCTATTCGGCGGGCCTGTCCTTCCATGTTCATTATTTCCGGTGCTCTAACGCCGGCAGGTGACAACGGCAATCTAGCTGTGGATGACTTCACCTACCTGCGCCAGATGCTGTCCGCAGGCATGGCCCAATATGTGGATGCTATTGGTGCCCATCCGAGTGGCTACAACGTACCGCCACAAGTAACTTGGCAAGATGCCTGTCAGACCATTCGTACAACGGGCAACACCTTCAACGGGGCCTGTGACACGCCGCACCATTCCTGGAGTTTCCGCTCTACCATGGAAGGGTACCGTCAGATCGCGGTCGCCAACGGGGCGGGCCATCTACCCATCGTAGCGACGGAATTCGGCTGGGCGGCCGGGGGCCGTTACCACGATGCCTATGGCTACGCGGATGATAACAGTTTCCAGGAACAGGCAACATGGACCGTGGAAGCATTCCGGATGATGTCCAACTGGAACTGGGCAGGCCCCGCCTTCCTTTGGAACCTAAATTTCCGCGTAGTGGCTAACGGAACGGAGCGGGCCCAGTGGGGTATTGTCAGATCCGACTGGACTCCGCTGCCGGCCTATACGGCCCTGCAGCAACTGCCTAAGTAGGTACCGTAGCGGACAATGATATCCATAGGCGTGGTTCCCTGCCCCAGGACCACGCCTATTTTTCTATGACTGCAAACATGACCGCATGACGGACTGGTTGGGGTAAGCGAGACGTACCGCGGTTGTTGTGCACCGTGTGCAGAATGGACAATAGAAGCAGAGAAGTAGACCATGACTTTTGACCAGTATATGGCAGGGAAACAGACGCAGTATGTCGCGGAACTCGTGGATTTTGTGCGCATACCCAGTATTTCAGCCTTGCCCGATCATGCCCGTGATGTACGCCACGCGGGCGAATGGGTGGTAGCCCGATTGCAGCAGGCCGGCATGGAAAATGTCCGTCTCATGGAAACGGGCGGTCATCCTGTAGTGTATGGAGACTGGCTGCATGCCGATGATCAGCCCACGATTCTGATCTACGGACATTTTGATGTCCAGCCCGTGGATCCCCTGGCCCTCTGGACCCGACCACCCTTTGAGCCGTGGATACAGGACGACAGACTTACGGGGCGGGGCGCTTCGGACAGCAAGGGCAACATGCTGGCGCCGATTGTCGCCCTGGAAAGCATGCTCCAGACGGAGGGTCGGTTACCCGTCAATGTCAAGTTCTGTTTTGAGGGTCAAGAAGAGATTGGCAGTCCTCAGATCAGCGATTTCCTGGCCCGGGAAAAGGCATCTTTCCAAAGCGATCTCGCGGTGAGTTCCGATGGGGGACAATGGAGTGTTGATACTCCTTCGTTGACTGTGTCCCTGCGGGGCATTTGCGGGATTCAGATCAATGTGCGGGGCCCATCCCGTGATCTACATTCAGGCAGCTACGGGGGAGCCATCCATAATCCCGTTCATGTCCTATCAGCGTTGCTGGCGGATATGCATAATGCTGACGGTTCGGTCGCGATTGCCGGCTTCTATGACGCGGTGGAACCTATAACTGCGACAGAGCGCCGTGACACCGCTCAAATTCCTTTTGACGAGGATGCATACCGGGAAGATGTAGGCGTTGCCGTTGTCTATGGCGAGCAGGGGTATTCTACGCGTGAACGAGCTTGGCATCGGCCTACCCTGGAAGTCAATGGCATCTGGGGCGGTTTTCAGCAGGAAGGCATAAAAACGGTGCTGCCCAGCATGGCACATGCCAAGATTACGTGCCGCCTGGTGGCGCACCAGGATCCTGCAACCATCCGTAAACTGTTACAGCGTCATGTCCTGGCCCATGTGCCTGCTAGTGTGGAAGCTTCCGTTGCGTTTCTGACCATGAACGGCAAACCCTACGTTATGCCTAAGGACCACTGGGGCAATGAGGCCGCCCGCAAAGTGCTGTGTACCTTGTATGAACGGGAACCGTACTACACTCGTTCCGGGGGCAGCATTCCCATTTGTGGTGCCTTCCGGGACCATCTGGGGATCTATACCGTCAACTTTGGCTTTGGACTGCCGGATGAACAGGCTCATTCCCCTAACGAGTTTTTCCGCTTGACAAGCTTCCGGCGTAGCCAAACAGCGTATCACCGTCTGCTGCATGAACTTGCCCGCTGAAAAGAAGTTGTGGATGCACATACAAGGCGTGGTTATGATCCACTGGGCCCCGGCATCCGTCAAGTGTGGCCTTAGCAGGATTACGGGAATAGCAGGCGTGGATTTTTAGCCGCGGGGCAGGATGCGTTCCCCCGCAACCAACAGACTACGGGATCGCTAGCTATGCTTACCGCATGGGAAGGAGCTGGGATTCATCCCAGCTACCGGCATCGTAGCCTCACCGGGCAACTTGCTTGGTGAGAGGTAGGGTCTGTCTGCTACCATCCAGATACTGGATTTGCACCCATCCCCCCGGCACCATTGGGGAATTGCGTGTTACACGTATCACGTGGGAAGGGAAGTAGCGTTTAGCGCATGCGGCCGGGACTGAACCACATGTCCGGATTGGTGCCCAGATAGTCCTTGAGCGATTGGGTCACTTGATCTAGTTCGTCCAGAGCGTCCGGGGAGATACAGGTAGTCAAGGCAGACAGATTCCGGTGTAACTCGTCCGGCAGGCGGGCACCGACCAGAATGGCAGTTACGCCCGGCTGCTGTAGAACCCATGCTAGCGACAAAGTAGCCATGGTATGTCCAAGACGGTCGGCAATAGCCTGAATATCCTGAAGCACATCCAAGACTAGCTTTTCGCAGCCCGGATCGTTGTGTTCCGCCATGGCCCGCTCCCGTGCATACAAACGCGTGCGGGCGAGCCCTGCAGGCACATCGTCCAGTGCAGTGTAACGGCCTGTCAGTAAGCCCTGCATGAGTGGGCTGTAGCAGATAAGGCCCACTGCTTGTTCCTGACATAAGGGTTGGATCTCATGCTCAATGGCCCGCCACAGCAAACTGTAAGGTAGTTGGTTGGTGGGAATCGTGACGTGTTGGGTAAGGTCCGTGAAATCTTGAGGACCGTAGTTGCATACAGCGAAATGCCGAATCCAACCTAATGTTTGTAGTTCCTGCAAGCCATCTACAGTGTCCTCTACAGGTATGGTCCAGTTAGGCCAGTGGACTTGATAGAGATCGATATAGTCGGTTTGGAGATTCACCAGACTAGCCTGACAGGTCTGACGGAGCCGGTTCGGATGTAGTTGCTTAGGCCCTAGTTTGGTCGCGATGATCGCCTCCTGACGCCGCCCCCGCAGTGCCTGGCCCAGTACTCTTTCCGCTTCCCCGTTACCATAGCCAATAGCGGTGTCAAAAAAGTTGATACCCACATCCAGGGCAGCGTCAACTGTGGCCAGTGAATCCTCTAACCTTTGAGATCCCCAGACATCACCGCCCATGAAAGGCCAGCAGCCCAAAGCCAGTACGGACACTTGGAGATCGGTTTGACCCAGTTGGCTGTAGCGCATGTAGTCACTACCTTCCGTTTATGAGGCTGGTGCCAGTCCTGTTTGTCGTTACTCGTCCGTAGCCAGGTTGTTGGCCCTTTGCTGCCGGGATAGAGCCCGGCGCGCTTGAACCTCAATGTGCTTCACTTTGGGGCCCGTATATGGCTGCTCGTTGTTCAGGATCACCATATCTCGGTCCTGGTTGAGGATCTTGGCAATTTCCGCGTACTTGCGCGGACGCTGGCCTCCCAGGCCAAAGCGCAGCCGCATCACCGTCTGTTCGGGTTCCTTCAGACTAGACACCAGTTCGGCCACGTTGCCGATTAGATCTCTTTTCAGGATCATATTCTCGGGGGACAGCACGTTCTCGTCCGTCAGGATCTCGTAGCGATCCGGCTCGTCCACATCCATGTATTGATCCAGGCTAGTGGGATACTGCTGGCGGTATGACAAGAGCAGTTTCACGTGCTCTTCCATGCGATGCAGTACTTCACGATCCAATGGCTCGGCTTGCCCACCCTGATCCTGCAGCCTCTGCACTTGCGCCTGATTTTCTGCATTGGCAGCCAGCAGTTTCAGGGCGATTTCCCGGATCGAGGGTTCTCGTCCTATCGCGTCGCGGAGTTCCTCAACGGCCATCCGGTATTGCCGAATCTCATTGCGCTTGTGGACGGGAAGCCGAATTGTAAGATCCTGACTGGCGATAGCCTGCTGGATAGCTTGCCGAATCCAATACACGGCATAGGTGGACAGGCGGGTGGTTCGGTTCAGGTCAAACTTACTGATAGCCCGGAGAAAGCCCATGTTGCCTTCTTGTTCCAGATCGTTCAGGGTCAGGGAATGCAGTGAGGACTGGAACTGCAGACTAATGCTCTTGACCAGGCCACGGTTGCGTGTGAGCAGGGTGGTTTCAGCTTCGGTTTTCTTCAGTATGAGCAGCTCTAGTTTTTCCCGATGAGGGGAGTCGGGATTTTGTTCCAGCTCTTCCATGGCGGCCATGCCTTCCTTGACGGCGAGCAGAAGCTGCTTGGTCTCCGTCTCGTTAAGCAGCCGGTCTTCCTCGTTTGCCTGGAGGGATACGATGGCTTCAATATCCTGCTGGATATCCTGTACCGTGCCGCTGTCCGTCGCTTCCGGCTCATGTGAAGTGTCGGCATCAGAGAGCAGAATACCCCGGTCATGCAGTTCGTCCATCAGCCAGACGAAGAGCTTGTCTTCCAGATACAAATCCAGGCCCGTCTGTGCACACAAATGCTCAAGGTGAACCAAACTGATTTCGCTATTGTCAAATTGATCTAAGCGGTGTTTCAGCTCAGCATGCTGCTGGGATGTTGGAGTCATGGGTTGCTGCGCTGCCAATCCACAAATAAACGGATATACCATGTGACAGGCCGGAGGGGCCTGGAGCACAGAGAGCAGGGTAGGCACGTGAGGATCAGGGCTGGCTGCAGATGGGCGAGGAGGGACTTGAACCCCCGACCTCACGGATGTGAACCGTGCGCTCTAACCAGCTGAGCTACTCACCCATATTCGCCCATAATGCTATGATATCAGCACTCTGCTGCTTGGAGCATATCATACTATAAGGAAAGGGCAAGCCTGTGTTTCTCATCGGGAGGGCAAAATTCCGGGGGCACCGCCGATTCCAAGAAGCCCCGGTACGCCCCCACCTATCCGTGCGTGGAATGCGCACGGTGCTGGGCGGTATCCTGGTAGCGGCCCTGTGCGGAGCTCTGCTCGCGCAGAGTAGAGCCGCCGATCTACCCCAGGCTTATGCCGAAGCGCTCCTGGTGGGCGAAGATCTCTTCACACTGATCACGGAAACGTTGGAAACCGGCCTTTGGATCCTTTTTAATCTGATCACGCCCCCCACCTGAAGCTCTGGATTACTTGGGCATAGCTTTCAGAGCCTCGTATACGGGGAGGGGCGTCCAATCATTGGCGACAATCCCCCACTGCGCGCGCTCGGTCTGATCCGCGATAACCCGGAAATTCAGATTCCACAGGATGGCAGGGCCAACCCAACCCCATCCCCGCATCAGCTCAAAAGCTTGGCGGGTCCACAGAGCCTGTTCGTCGAAATCGTTGTCGTTGGCGTAACCATAGGCTTCGTGATAGGCCCCGCCGGCCGCCCAACCAAATTCCGTAGGCCAAATGGGCAGATCCACTCCATATTGTTGGGTAATGGAACGATAGCCTTCCATGGTGGAGCGGAAACTCCAGGAATGATGGGGATTGTCGCAGGCACCGTTGAAGGAGTTGCCCGACTGGATGATGGCAGCACAGGCGTCCTGCCAAACCGTTTGAGCGGGTACATTATAACCACTGGGGTGGGCGCCAATGGCATCCACATACTGGGCCGCACCGGCGATGAGCATGGCTTCTAGATAAATAAAATCATCTACTGCGATGCCGGGCACATTGCCGCCCGGTGTGAGTGCACCGCTGATAATGTACATGGAGGGACAGGCGTCGCGAATAGCGGTCGCGGACGGGGCGAGCAACTTCACATAGTCGTCTGCCACTAGAGGTAGGTTGCCCCATTCATAATGGAGATTTTGTTCATTCCAGACTTCAATGGCCTTGACCGAAGTACCGCAGTACCGGGTGGCCAGAGCCCCCAGAAAGCGGGCCAAGGTCTGGGGATCGGCCGGAGGACCGTCCACGGTCGCGTCAAACCCGATTTCACGAGCCCAGTCAGGCGTGGTGACGACACTGAACAGCAGATTGATGTCACTATATGTGGTCCGTTCCACAATCAGATCTAGGTCGCGCCAGTTGTACCGGTCCGGTTCCGGCTCCGTGATGTTCCAGCGGATTTGCTGCTTTAGCCAGTTGAAATCCAAATCACGGGTGGCGACTAGGCTTTGTTCAATGTTGGTCCCGATCATGTGGGCCTGGAGCCCATACCCGAAGGTAATGGGAGGAGGAGAACCCGGCTGGACCTCCTTACGCAGGTCTTGGGGATAAGGTACCTCGGAGCGGGTTTCGGGTAGGGTGCCAGCGTCGTTCCCGTAGTCCAGGGCCCAGTGCGCAATCCAAGCCGGGGTGCCATTGAGATCAACCTGCAGCCAGGAGCCATTAGCATTACGGCCAATGAGAGTCACACTCGTTCCACCCGGTACGCGCGTGACGAGAGGATAAATGTATTCGGGACCCTCCACGGCCTGGATGTCAAAACGTGTGATAGCCAGAATAGGTGTAGAGGTAGCCGCAGAATCCATAACCGATGATGTAGCCGTGGGCATCGCTTCCGGTTCTTGCACCGAGGGAGATGGTGACTGTGGATCCGGCTCTGTTCCCCGGTTGCCGCAGCCGATCAGTACCAGCAGGGCACACAGCAGAATAGGAAGGAAGCCAATACGAAAAAGGGTACGATGCATAGTCATGGTTAAGCCATCTCTTCCTTGGCAGGACAATGAGGTATGGGAGCAGCGAACAATACAAACAATAGAGTTTTTCTGATTACTTGGGCATGGCCTTCAGGCGCTCGTAAACGGGCAGCGGTGTCCAATCCGGATTGACGATGCCCCACTGTTCCTTTTCGGTACCAGGGGCAATGACGCGAAAATTGAGATTCCATAGAATAGGGGCGGCCACCCAGCCCCAGTCTTTCATAAGCGTATAGGCGGAAACCGTCCACTCCGCCTGTTCGGCGTAGTTGTTGTCCAGCGCATAATCGTATCCCGGATACGATGTTCCGGATGTATTCACCGCCCATCCGAATTCGGTGGGCCAAATAGGCTTGGATGCATCATACTGCGCTACTAGATTACGGTAACTTTGCATGGTGCTGTTGAAACTAAAGGAACGATGTGGGTTGTTGGCCTCACAACCGGCGCCAAAATGTGTATTTCCGGTCTGGGGAATAACCGAGCAGTAGTTGGCGACGGTGGTGTGGGGGGGCACATTGTACCCACTGGGATGAGCACCGACGGCATCTACGTAGTTCAGGGCCCCCTGCTGTAGCATCTGTTTCAGGTATTCCACATCGTCCACAGCGGTGGTCCCCCCCCGGGACTGCAGCGTCTGGTTGGTGCCTGTGGGTGTCAGAGCGCCACTCACCACCAGCATGGTTGGGCAGGCCTGCCGGATACTTTCGGATGCCATCCGCAACATGCGGACGTAATCGGTCGGCCGCAAGGGGAGATTACCCCACTCGTAATGAAGGTTCTGTTCGTTCCAGATTTCAATGGCTTTTAAGGAACGATTGCAATACCGTGCCGCAAGTTTGCCGAGAAAACCGGCGAAAACGGCGTAATCTGCCGGCGGTCCTGTCACTGCCGCATCAAAGTTGGTTTCCCGTGCCCAACCGGGACTCGCCAATACACTGAAAAGCAAGGAAATTTCGTGCTTGCCTGCCACGCCCACAATGCCATCAATAGTTTCCCAAGAGATGCTACCGGACGTTGACTCAAAGTCTTCCCAGCGGATTTGCTGTTTCACCCAGTTGAAACCTAGTTGTTTGGTTACTAGGAGCGCTTGTTCGGCATCTACGCCCAACAGGTGAGCTTGGACCCCATATCCCCATAGATGTGAGGCGGTTGTGCCCTGTGTCGTGGGGGTGCTGGTGGCCGGCTTGAGGGTGATGACCGGCAAATTCTTGACGCGATCCGGATTTTCGATAAAAGAGCTGGCCTCAATGACAGTGACCCAACCTACCGGGCCCCGTTCATCCTCAATCTGAATCCAGGTTGTGCCGTTGTTGCGACCGATGATGTCGTAGGTTTTACCCTTGAGGAGAATTTCGGTTACAGCATGGCTATTGCCGGGACCGTTGCGGGCGATCAGGTTAGAACTGGGACCGGGCACTAGGACGGGCTCTGTGGAAGCCGGATTCGGACTGACCCGTGCAGGGGTTAGGGATACCGGGAGCGTCTGGGAAGCCTGCAGATTCGGTTGCAGCGTGCCGTCAATGAATACGGTGGCGTCTACCTTGTAGGTACCTCCACCCTGTAACGGAAAGCTCTTGTCCGTTTCCATAAAGGGTACGGCCAGACTGGCCTTACGTTCGCCATCCTGCTCTACTTCGTACTGGATTTTGTACTCTGCCGGTATCATCTCATCACTGATTTGGGCGTTCTTGAAATCCGCCATCACCCGCCAGACGTTGGGATCGACATCCACATACCCAGTCATGTCTAGTACAACATGCGGAATGTTGTAGCGGTGCAGTATGCTCAGTTTGTACCGTAGGGACATACCATCGCTCACATGGATTTCATACGGTACATTGTTGGGTCCCACAATTTCGTAGCGATACTGGTGCAGAACGGGATCGTAAAGCGGGGCAGTCCGTAGCTGATCCCGGTTCATCCGCATCAAGAGTGCATTGTCGGACGACTTTACCTCCAGTTGGCCCATCATGGCGCGTACCGTGTCGGTAAACGGGCGCAGGAGGAACTCACTACCGGTGTTGACCACCGAGTTGGGCATGAGCGCGATCGCCAGTTTGTGGCGTGCTACGCGCCCGGTGGCGAATTGGAGCAGGGACTCGAAGGGATAGGCACCGGGTCGGTAGTCGCCCGGCTTGATGGGGGCCGGTACCACCAGCGTATCCACGATCTGGCTCAGGGCTGTCCATTCATACCCGTGTGTGTCCCACATGGAAGCCGACGTAGGTAGGGGTGCTTCCACCCGCACTATCAGTGTCCGATCCTGGTTCGCTAGTTCGTCATGGAGGCGTTGAACAAAGGCCGTGAACTGTGGCCCCGTGCGGGGTTGTAATGACAGCCCCTGATAATCCAGGAACACGCCGTGGAATTGATAGGTGTCAACTGCCTCCCGGATGGCATCTATCTGATTCTCAATTTGACCGGGACTCTGTAGCATATTGATTAATAGGTCCGCGCGGACCGTGCCGTCTGCCTGGACATTGCTGAGGGCCAGATAAAACGGTGTTGTCTCCGATTCGAGAGGATTGATGATCCCTTCCAGCCCTCCGTCTCCCCGCAGCTGACTGTAATGAATAGCTACGTAGTCGACGTAGAGTTCCCCTTGGTTGGGTGCCGGGATCTGGTCTCCTGCCAGTAGCAACGCCAGGGAGGTCAGATGGGACGTGTTATCTTTCACCAGGAGCATGTTGTCCGGCAGATAATTAAGGGAACTTTCCAGCAGCACCTCGGATCGGATCAGGGTGCTGGGCAGGATTTCCCAACGTTGGTTGCGCCATGTGACAAATTTGAGCGTTTCGAGTTGACCCGGCGTCTCCGGGAGAGGCATGCGTAACGTGACCCGCGAGCCAGCACCGATTTCGCCGGCCGTGAACTCAAACAGAGGGCTTTGCGGTACGAGGCCGGCCGGTTGTAGGGCATCCACCGCGGGTTGCCAGGCTCTGGCGGCGGTAGGCAGATCCGTGAAGCGCTCTTGGGGTACGTGGTCGATCGAAAACTGGAAGCTCTGGTCTACATACTCCGGATAGAAGATTACGGTTACGCCTGCCGGATCTTCCACTACGCCCCCGTCCCCTGCTCTAATATCTATACCACGCTGTATCATGGCGGTTACGTCAGGTAATCCCAGGCGTTCCAGCAAACTGATAGGTGGCACGGCAAGTACCAAGAGCAGCAGCAGGACCAGAATAAGGGTGGTGAAGTGCTTGAGAGAACCGTCAAACAAGGTACGCAACATGGCTGGTCTCACAGGTGACAAGAATTCAATGTAGCCTCAGTGTGTCAAGATACACGACAAAGGGCACAGGAAGCGGGCAGTGTATAAACCCTCTTCTTTTCCCTTAAGGAAGCCCTAGGTGCAGGTAAAATGAGTAAATATGATGAGGGGGAATGGGCGTCCATTTCTGACTGTTTCGAGCGCACTGATACAACGAAAATTGGGTTGTTGAGCCTTGGCCTATTGCCTCTGCACTTTATTACGTATCAAAGTCCGCTGCGGAGAGTTTGGTGCCTATATGCCCCTGCAGACAATGAAGTATGTATTATATAGATTTGTACCCGATTTTATACTACACTGAAGTAGGCAATGGCTTTCGTGGCATTACAAACCTAACCAAAACAATGCCGTGCTTCGGACCCGCTGCTGGGAGCCTATCGCCAATCCTGACCATAACCGTTGTGATGGGCTCGTCCCAGTGTCGTGCTGAATGCTACAGACAGAAGATAGTCGCTGGACTAAGCTACTTCTGGGGCAAGCTCTACCGCGCGGACAGGTGTCCGGCATGCTAGAGTGGTGGTCCCGATTCACAGATTGTGCGACCAAAGCCTGCTATTCTATGTTTTGGATAGTATTTTGCCCTGCGCTTATTAAAGTATCAGAGGAGGTACCCTGCTTATGTACTCCCCCGAAAGTCGGATCATAAAGGCACAACACTACTACGACGAACGGGATGAACGCATACGCGTCGAATCCTTCAAGTGCCGATTTACGGGAGAACATTCGGACCATATGATAGAGTACAGTCATCAGAGTTGGAAGTGTGACTGTGAGGAATTCCGGCTCACTTTTGTCTGTGCCCATGTCATGGCCATTGAAAAAGTGATGGGAGAAGGTGTGACGCCGGCCTTAATGCCCACACCGAATAGATAGAAATCCAGGGATTGCAAGATGTCGTGATCCATTCCGGTACTAGGTTGGGCATAACGGTTTACTCAGCACCGGCGTATGCTCTGAGTAGCAGGTACTAGTATAGGATCCGGTGCATCCTGACTCGGAATAGTATGACTGCGACTGGCGCAATGTCTAGCGTACTCCTATACAACGGCAAGACCGGTAAGATGAGAGCCTGGTATTTCTGATGGCTGCCATAGCGGTAGTGGGCACTGGCTATGTCGGCTTGGTTACGGGTGCCTGCTTTGCGGATCTAGGCAACCAGGTACGTTGCCTAGATATTGACACCACCAAAATCGCCCTGTTGCGCCAAGGACACGTACCTATCTATGAACCAGGTCTGCAGGAAATCGTGCAGCGCAACCAAGAGGCAGAACGACTGTTCTTTTATACCGACTATGCCACCGCCCTGGCGGATGCCGAATTCGTCTTTGTCTGTGTGGATACGCCGGCTACCCATTGCGGCCATCCTGACATGCGGCGGGTAGAGACTGCCCTGGCGGATATTATGGCCCACGTGGGCTCGAATGTGGTGTTGGTTAACAAGAGTACGGTGCCCGTGGGTACAGGAGACTGGATGGAAGGTCTTCTAGAGACGGCAACTAGGGAAGGGACCAAGATGGATGTGGTCAGTTGCCCCGAGTTCCTGCGTGAAGGGTCGGCGGTGCAGGATTTCATGCATCCGGACCGCATCGTCCTGGGATGTCTGGATCGCGAATCCGCCGCGCAAGTGGTGGACCTATACCGTCCCATGGAGGCGGAGGTGATCATCACCGACCTACGCACCGCGGAGATGATCAAATATGCTAGCAACGCCTATCTGGCCACCCGTATTAGCTTTATCAACCATATGGCGCGGCTGTGTGAGGCGGTGGCGGTTGATATAGATATCGTGACCCGGGGCATGGCGCTGGACAGCCGGATTGGCAGCCAGTTTCTGAACGCCGGATTGGGCTTTGGCGGCAGCTGTTTTCCCAAGGATGTTGGTGCCCTGAACCACCTAGCACAATCCTTCCAGGTGGACATTCCTTTCCTACAGACCGTGCTGGACATGAACCAGGCGGCCCGGACCTGGGTAGTCAAGCAGTTGCAGGACATTCTGGGGGATGATTTAAAGGATTGTACGTTGGGGGTGCTGGGACTAGCTTTCAAGCCCGGAACCGATGATTTGCGGGAAGCGCCCGCAATGGACATTATTGCACAGCTCCAGACCCTGGGGGTCCGAGTCAAGGCGTATGATCCGGCGGCTATGGTCCAGGCCCGGCAGCGCAATGCCCGGCTGGTCACAGTGGATGATCCGTATGCCTTGGCGCAGGCGGCGGACGGACTAGTGGTCTGTACGGAGTGGAACGAATTCCAACATCTGGATATGCAGCGTATGGCGTCCTGCATGCGGCGACGTGTACTCATTGATGGCCGTAATCTCTACGATCCGATGGCCATGCAGGCGCTAGGTTTTATTTACCGCGGTGTGGGTCGGGGGCATGTGCGGCCCTCGGTAGGTGGATCCGGTGCTTAGAACTGGGGTAGACCTGCTCCATCTGGACCGTTTTGTCCGTGTGTTGGAACGTCATCCGGTCCGCTTTCGCACGCGGGTGTTCACGGAGCGTGAACAGCATGAATGCAGTGCTGACCAGCAAGCCCTGGCGGGTCGGTTTGCCCTCAAAGAGGCCACCGCGAAGGCCCTAGGCACGGGCCTGTGGCGGGTCGGCGTTGCATGGCGACACATTGAGATAGCACGCCACCCCGGTACAGGTGCACCAGAGCTGCATTTGCATGCAGCGGCAGCCCGGATTGCGGCTACGCAGCACCTTGAGCACTGGGCCGTTAGCCTAGCGCATGACGGACAGTATGTATTGGCATTTGTCGTAGCCTATCCGGCGGTTTGGAACCACCCCGGTCCTGTTTCCACCCCTGGTACACACTGTTAGACGACGGAGAAGACGGACATGTCAAAATTTATCTTTGTCACCGGTGGTGTGGTGTCAGGTATTGGCAAGGGCGTAGTGGCGGCTTCCATTGGTCTCCTAATGAAAGCGCGTGGCCTCCGGGTGGCGGCACTGAAACTGGACCCGTATCTCAACGTTGATCCGGGTACCATGTCACCTTACCAGCACGGGGAAGTTTTCGTCACGGCGGACGGCGCCGAAACGGATCTGGACTTAGGGCACTATGAACGGTTCATCGGCAACGACCTGTCTACGCTCAGCAGTGTCACTAGCGGTCAAATCTACGCCAATCTGCTCAATGAGGAACGGCTGGGCCAAAAGTATCTGGGGGGCACCATTCAGGTAATTCCGCATGTAACCAATCAAATCAAGCGTAGCATCTACAAAGCGGTGGAACATAACCATCCGGATGTGGTGCTGGTGGAGATTGGAGGCACCGTGGGGGACATTGAAGGATTGCCTTTCTTAGAAGCCATTCGGCAGATGTACAGCGAGATTGGCCCTTCCAATTCTCTGTATGTGCATGTTACGCTCCTTCCTTTCCTCCAGTCCTCCAAGGAGCTGAAAACGAAGCCGACCCAGCACAGCGTGCGTGTGCTACGTAGTAATGGTCAGCCGCCCGACATCATTGTCCTGCGCAGTGACTATCCGATCCAACCGGACATCTTGGAGAAAGTAGCCTTACACTGTGACGTCACCCGCAATGCCGTGATTCCCCTGGAAACGGCAGCCACCCATTATTCTGTGCCGCTGGCCCTGGAAGACCATGGCATGGGGCGCTGGATCGAGGATCGTTTCCGCTTGCGTGATATGCAGTCGCCTGGTGTTGAACTCACCCGTTTGCGGGAGTATGTCCAAACCTCCATGCAGGTTACAACCTCTGTAGTCGTGGGCTTGGTTGGTAAGTACACGTCACTGGAAGATGCTTATATAAGCGTCAAGGAATCGCTGGTGCACGCGGCTATATCCCTGGAGCGACAGCTCGATCTACGTTGGATTGATGCGGAACTGCTGGAACAGGGTGATCCCATACCCTATCTGGAAGACCTTGATGCCATTGTGGTGCCCGGCGGATTTGGCCGGCGGGGCGTAGAAGGCAAGATCCAAGCCGCCGCGTATGCCCGCCAGTGTGGGATACCTTTCTTGGGCCTATGCCTAGGCATGCAGGTGATGTGCATTGAGTTGGCCCGCTCCGCCGGGCTCCACCAAGCCAACAGTACGGAGTTTAACAACCGTACTCCTCATCCCGTCATTGACCTCATGCCGGACCAGCAGCAAATCGATGAACTGGGGGGCACCATGCGGCGCGGCAGTTATCCCTGTATACTACAGCAGGATTCCCTTGTCCATCAGACGTACAGTGCCCTGGGGTATGATGACAAGGTCCAGGAACGGCATCGGCACCGCTACGAATTCAATAACAAGTATCGGGATAGCTTAGGCCGGCAAGGCCTGCGCTATACGGGTATGTCACCTGATGGGCACCTAGTTGAAATTGTGGAGCTGGCGGAACACCCTTTTATGGTAGGATGTCAATTCCATCCGGAATTTCAGAGTCGTCCCACACAGCCTCATCCGCTGTTCCTGGGTTTTCTGGAAGCAGCCGTGAAACGTGATCCATCATCGTGGGCTAGCGATCCGACCTTGGCCTCGGTGATTCGCCCTCCCACCGCTGAGGCCCTGGATACACTCCCATAGGCACACGCACTCCGTCTAGACCCGCGCGACAGGAAAATACGGATATGGCAGGACATTCAAAATGGGCTAACATCAAGCGCCGCAAGGGCGCGGTAGATGCGGCTCGCGGTAAGATTTTCACCCGTTTGACCCGTGAAATTCAGGTGGCGGCACGGAGTAGCCCGGACCCGGAAGCCAATTTCACTCTGCGCCTGGCCATTGAGCGGGCCCGAGCCGAAAACATGCCGCGCGATACTATTGAGCGGGCCATCAAACGCGGGGCGGGCCAGGACCGGGATGCCGTTGATTTTGAGGAAATTCTGTATGAAGGGTACGGTCCCCATGGCGTAGCCTTACTGATCGAGTGCCTAAGTGATAACCGCAACCGCACGATCGCTGAGATTCGTCGTGTCTTCAACCGGGCCAACTGTACTTTGGCCGAACCCAATGCCGTGGCCTGGCAATTCGAGCGTAAGGGCCTGATCGTGATCGATATGACGACTGCCCCTGATGCTATGGCGCGGACGGAAGAAATATTCCTGCTAGCCCTGGAGGCGGGAGCCGAGGATATCCAGGACGAAGCGGATACGCTTGAGATCTATACGGCCGACACGGATTTGGGGCATGTGTCCCGCGCGCTAGAGGCAGCGGGCGTGGCATATACCTCTATGGAGCTGATTATGCACCCGCAGAATCCGGTGGCCTTGGACACCACGGCCTCCCTGGCCGTGCTGCGCCTGATAGAAACACTGGAGGCCCTGGACGATGTGCGGCGTGTTTTCCACAACATGGAACTCCGTGATGATGTGCTGGAGGCTATGATGGCCTAAGGGCCATCTACCGATCATGACCCTAGTTCTGGGCATCGATCCGGGCATTGCCCGCATGGGATACGGGCTAGTAGCCGAAGCGACAGATCAGGCATTGAATTTTCACGACTGTGGCATCCTGGTCACGTCCAAGCAGGATGCTTTGCCCACACGCCTGCAGATCCTCTATCAGGATCTGCAGGATATGATGGCTGCGTACACACCCCGGGCATTGGCTATTGAACAGTTGTATTTCGGTCGGAATAGCACCACTGCTTTTGCCGTAGGTCAGGCTTGTGGTATTGTGAATCTTGTGGCGGCTCAGGCGGGTGTCCCGGTATTTGCGTACGCTCCTACCGTCATCAAACAGGCTCTGACCGGCTCGGGGCGTGCGGACAAGCAGCAGGTGATGCAGATGGTTACGTTAGCACTGCGGCTGTCCGATGTGCCCAGGCCAGATGACGCGGCAGATGGCCTGGCGGTAGCCTTGTGCCATCTATATCAGAGTCGGTATCAACAGGCCCTTCAGGGCCACCGTGTGGACCTGCAGGAGTACCAGACATGATCCGACGTATCCAAGGACGTGTTGAAGCAAGGGAGGGCCAGTCACTCATCGTCACACTGGCGGATAGTCCGGGCCTGAGTCTAGAGGTGTTTGTGGCCAATCCGGAAGCACCGGAGTGGGTGGAAGGAGAGGTCGTTTCACTCTTTACCCATCTCTATGTCCGGGCGGAGGAAATGAGCCTGTATGGTTTTGCCACCGCTGCCGAATACCGCCTTTTTCTATTACTGCTGCGGGTCAACGGCGTGGGCCCCCGGGCAGCGAGCGGTTTGTTGGGGACGCTGTCCATCCCCGTGTTGCTTAGAGCCATCGTGCAGAACGAACCGGATGTTATCGCACGGGCCCCGGGTATTGGCACGCGGACGGGACAGAAGATCATCATGGAGCTCGCGGACAAGGTAAAGGAACTTGATCCGGACTTGCAGGCCGTAGCGCCCAGTGTCCAGGAGGATGAGGATGTACTGCTAGCCCTGACCCAAATGGGCTTCAGTGTGGCCGAAGCTCAGCAAGCTTTGCGGGCTGTACCCAGTGACGTCACGGATGTGGCGGAGCGATTGCGTCGTGCGCTGGCCCAACTAGGGTAGTGCCTAAACACAGGTTTTGACAGCAAGCCCGTTTCCGCATTACTATGCTGCTATGCGAGCTTGGCATCCGGGGATCGGAGCAGTATGGCTGATGTTACTGCCCTGCGCAAGGGCAACATCTTCACGGAAGAAGAACAGTTGTGGCGCGTAGTGGATTACAACCACATCAAAATGGCCCGGGGTGGGGCCACCGTACGTCTGAAGGTACGCAACGTACGTACCGGTTCCCTGGTGGAGAAAACATACAACAGTGGAGCCCGGGTGAACGACGTGCGCCTGGAAGGCCGTCAGATGGAGTATCTGTATCCGGATGCCGATCAGTATGTTTTCATGGACACGGAAACGTTTGAGCAAATTGCCCTGTCAGCCGAGACCTTGGGGAACGCTACGCAGTACCTATCGGACAATCAGGCCATTGACGTGGAGTTCTACGGTGATGAACCGCTCGGAGTGACGTTGCCGACTACGGTGGATCTTAAGGTAACCTGGGCGGAGGCTGCTATTGCCGGCGACACCGCCAACAGTCCGACTAAAGCGGTGGAACTGGAATCCGGGCTGCGTCTCCAAGCCCCCTTGTTTGTGAAGGAAGGGGACCTCTTGCGTGTGGACACGCGCGAAGGACGCTATGTAACCCGGGTCTAGTCTGTAGCGATAGGTAGTACAGGCCGTTGTAGCTCAGTCGGTAGAGCGACGCTCTCGTAAAGCGTAGGTCATCGGTTCGAATCCGATCAGCGGCTTTGACAGAAACGGATGAGTTGGGCCAGGCCGACCGGGCAGGCTACCGGACTGTTCTAAGCGGAAGGGAGTGATCCATGACACGCATGGTGCATTGTGCCAAATTGAGACGGGAACTGCCCGGTCTGGAGAAACAACCCTACAACACGGCACTTGGTGAACGCATCTACGAATCCATCTCCCAGATGGCCTGGGAGATGTGGATGCGCCATTCCGTGATCCTTATCAACCATTACGGCTTGAGTCTGGGTGATCTGCAGGCGCACGAATTCCTGATGCAGCAGATGGAGGATTTCTTCTTCGGCCCTGATGCCCCGATGCCGGAAGGTTGGACACCGGAAGGTGTTCCGGGCCCGGGACTGCAGCAGACCAAGGGCCAACGCACCAAATAACCGGCCTGGGGTCGTTGGGGGCCTTCACGTCCGCGTGCCCAATTCAAATTCCGGCCGCATACGGATGACGAGATGCTTGTGGGCTTGCCGCAACGCCTGCTCCACGGCGGCCGGGTTTGTCCCTTCGGCAAAAATGAAGCCTAGATAACTATTGCCCTCCGGGAGTGGCTTGAGACTATAGCCTTCGGTAGCGGTAATCTCAATGGACGTGATACCAGGCACCTGACGCGCGGCATCCACACCTTCCACACCGCCAAACAACCCCGCCTGGGGAATAGGGATCATCATCACGCCGCGCGCCGCACGGGGAGCCTGCAGGCACGGCAAGGGCAGGCCACAGGCATGTTTCAGAATCAGCGTCTCCAGTGACTCGTCCGCACCAAAGTGTAGCGTATGGGAACATAGGCCGCCAATGGAGCGTCCGGCGACCTCAAGGATCCATAGTCCCTGGTTATTGCTCCGGAGTTCGGCATGAACCGGACCAAACCCTAGGCCTAACGCCTGGGTGGCCTGCCACGTGATGTTATGGATCGCAGCCTGTACTGCAGTGGGCAGGCGGGAGGGAGTGACGTAAATGGATTCTTCAAAGAAAGGGCCTTCTAAGGGATCCGGTTTGTCGAAAATGGCTAGGATTTCCAGTTGCCGGTCCACGAGGATGGCTTCGACCGCGATCTCTGTGCCCGGAATATAGCTCTCCATGAGGAAATCGGGACGGACAGCAACGGATCCCGGCTGGAGTATGGTGTGTAGGCGCTGGACCTTGTCCTGCAGATCGGCGTCCGTATTCACACGCATGACGCCCTGTGAGCCATTCAGGTTCAGAGGTTTGATCACCAGGGGGTATCCAATGTTGGCAGCAGCCTCTATGATTGAATCCTGTGCCGTAACCCGGACAAAGCGAGGACAGTTCAGGGTGGTCTGGGCTAATCGCTGGCGCATGACGAATTTATCCCGGGCGGCCTGGGCTGCCGCCGGTGTGTTGTGAGGCAGGTGCAAAGCGGCCGAGGCAGTCGCGGCTAAAAGGGATCCGGTATCGTCTAAGGCGATGATTGCCTGAAGTGGCGTACGCTCATGGAACTGCCGTATGCGATCTACGGCTTTGGGGATATCCGTGAAAGGAAACCCCCAACCATGCTGACCAGAGGCGGCCAACTCGGCATCCATATCAATGGCCAGAAAGCAGTCAATGGTCAAGGATTGAGCTGCGTCCAGAAACGCACGTGCCCGGTAGGTCTGAGCTGTCGCTAAAAGCAGAACACGCTTGATTTCGGACATAGCAGATAGGATCGTGGCGCTTTCCGGACTGTATCAAGATCGCCTTCATAGTACCACTCGCATCCGATGGCTGCCATCTGTACGTCAACCATCCGGCATGGGATACAACTCCTGGATTTGTGACCGCGTTTTCCCGTAGGCTGCGGAATGTAGCGCCTGATCCTCACGATATGGAGCCGAAACCGTTTCGGCTGCGGCGGCTCACAGTACATCCTGCTCCTGCTGGTTGTGCCACGGCTTCCTCGGTACGGTCACAGAAGACTTGGCAAGCAGTATGGTCCAGTCTTACCGGTATCCGAGAGTAGTCGTATTAGGAACGCATGAGAGAATGAATCTGAACCATCGGGGCGTAGTGTTGTCATCGCTATCATGGGCCGCCACCTGGAAGGCGCTGCCGTCCTCTTGGGGCAGGGCTATCGCATGGCACTCGCGTGTTTTGGCTCCTAAGCCGCATGGCACCATTCCACATCCAGGGCACGAATGACGTACGGAGGGTATCCCTGGAGCGCCAGGGCACGGGAACGTAGCTGTAAGCCACAGCCGGATGCACTATCGTGCTGTTTACCTGCTACGGTCGGACAGGTCCATGCCCTGGAGAGTCCCGGGACGTAGTGAACAGGCAGCCGTACAACTAGTTTATGTTCGGCAGCACTTGTGCGTAGATGTTGAATCCGGAGGCTGCCGGGGAATGGTGTATCCGTCTATGGGACCGAGGGCCACTCTGACTGGTGACTGCGTCCGTTCAAGCTCATCACTAGGCAGCAGCATCTGCACGTAACTTGTGAGCGAACTGGGAACGGAACTTGCTCACCTTAGGCGCTACGACTACCCGGCAGTAGCCCTGATGGGGATTCTGCGCGAAATAGTTCTGGTGATACGCCTCGGCCGCAAAGAATACGGAAAGCGGCTGTAGTTCGGTCACGAGGGGGTCTGACCAGATCGCTTGCGCCGTCAATTCTTCCATCACGTGCGTAGCCATATCTTTCTGAGTCTCATCGTGGTAAAAGATGACCGAACGATATTGGGTGCCTACGTCCGCGCCCTGTCGATTGAGCGTGGTGGGATCATGAATGGCGAAGAAGACTGCCAGAATTTCCGACAGGGTTGTGACGTCATTGTTGAATTCCACCTGCACCACTTCGGCATGGCCCGTGGTCCCTGTACACACCTGTTCGTAGGTAGGGTGCGCTGTGTGTCCGCCGGCATACCCCGACACAACACGCGTTACACCCACCATGTCGAGATACACGGCTTCCAGACACCAGAAGCAACCGCCTCCCAAGGTAATGATTTCCATGCTGTCTCCTGTGTGTCAGATTTTCTTAATATGAAGCGCAACCGTTTCATGGCCCAGGATTACCTGATGCGTGTCAGCCGTGGTCGGAATGGGTTGAAAGACGATATCTACGGCCAGGGTTTCTTCTTGTACATAGGGACCATGTTCAGCCAAAATAGCGTTCAATAGCTGTGAGGGTTCTCCAAACTGTAGGACTATGCGATCTGAGATGTCCAGCCCCTGATCCTTGCGGTACTGCTGAATGTGACGTACCAGATCACGAACGTACCCTTCGCGCAGCAGAGCCGGCGGTATCACCGTCGGGATGGCTACCATACAGCCCACGGTGTCCGCTACACTGAAGCCCTGTCGCGGCGTCTTCCGAATCTCAACTTCCTCCAGTGTGATCTGAAACTCCTGGTCTGGCGTGGCGACGGACAACGTGCCGTCGCGGGTGATGGTTTCCGCCAGTGCCTGCTGATTTTGCCGGGCTAGGGCTGCCCGGATCTGTGGATAGCCGGCCCCGTACTTCTGACCTAGCTGCCGGGGCAGTGGGAAAACCTCAAATTGGATCAGATCGCTTGCCGAGTCCAGGGTGACCTGCTTGACGTTCAGTTCCTGACACAGCAGAGCCTGATACCGGGTTACGGTAGCCTGTTCCGCCGGATCCGTCAACTGCACGATAACTTCGGGCAGTGGCTGGCGCACTTTGAGGTTGGCACTTTGGCGCGCGGCATGTCCCAGGCGGGTGATGCGTTGCAGTAGGGTCATGTGCGCATTGAGCTCTGCGTTGAGACGGGATGGATGTCCCATGGGCCAACGGCTCAGATGTACGGTATCACAGGCGGTGGGATCTTGGCGCAGCACCAGGTTCTGATACATGGCCTCGGCGATGAAAGGTGTGGCCGGCGCGATCAGATGGCACAGGGTTACCAGCACTTCATGCAGAGTGGCCAGCGCTGCGGTGTCCCCATCCCAGAAACGGCGGCGGTTGAGACGTACGTACCAGTTGGAAAGACGTTCTACGAAACGTACAATAGGGCGTGTGCAGCCCAGCACATCGTAGGTTTCATACGCGGTCGTGACACTACTGACGAGTACCTGCAATTCCGATAGGATCCAGCTGTCCAGTTCGTTGTCCGGTTGACTCGGCATAGGGCTCGGGACCCACGCTGCCAAATTGGCGTAGGTCACATGAAAACTGTAGGTGCTCCATAGGCGATGGAGAAACTTCCGGACTCCTTCTTCCACCAGGCCAAAACTGAAGCGTCGGCTGTTGCCCGGCGGGGCTGACGTGTACATGGTCCAGCGTGTGGCATCCGCGCCATACCGCTCCATGACCTCCCACGGATTGACGACGTTGCCGCGGGATTTGCTCATCTTGCTACCATCCTCTGCCAGAATATGGCCCAGGCACAGGACATTCCGATAAGCAGGGCGGTCAAACAACAGTGTGCTCAGGGCATGGAGGGTATAGAACCAGCCACGTGTCTGATCAATGGCTTCGCAGATGTAGTCGGCCTGTTTGTGGGTTTCCCAGACATCCTGATTTGCGAAAGGATAGTGCCACTGGGCGATGGGCATGGCCCCACTGTCAAACCAACAGTCCGCTACTTCGGTAACCCGGCGCATGGTCCCACCATCAGGTGCCGGCCAGGTGATATCGTCAACCATGGGACGGTGCAGATCCAGTTCCTGGAGATCCTGACCTGTCAGTTCCTCCAGCTCGGCCAGGCTGCCGACACAGACCATATAGTCACTCCCGGGGGCATCACTGCGCCAGATGGGCAGCGGGGTGCCCCAGAAGCGGTCACGGCCCAGGGCCCAGTCCACGTTGTTGGCGAGCCAGTGCCCGAACCGCCCATCCCGGATATGGGCCGGATACCAGTTGATTTCCTGGTTCAGGGCGACGAGCCGGTCCTTGCACCGGCTCGTACGGATGTACCAAGTTTCCTTGGCGTAATAGAGCAGCGGGGAATCACAGCGCCAGCAGAAGGGATAGGTATGTACATAGGTGCCTGCTTGATAGAGAAGATCTCGCTGCTGCAGGTCCGCAATGATAGCCGGATCCGCATCTTTGACGTATTGTCCGGCCCAGGGGGTTACTTCCGACCGGAAAGTGCCATCCAGCTGCACGGTTTGCCAGATGGGCAGATCATGCAGCTGTCCTACATTCAGATCGTCGGTCCCAAAGGCCGGTGCAATATGCACGATGCCGGTTCCTTCGGTTGTTGTGACGAAGTCCCCGGCTAGGACATAAGCGTGACGCTTGGCCGTGGGCAGGAAGGTGTAGAGCGGTTCGTACTCCATATCCAGCAGATCCTGGCCTCGGACCTGCTCAAGAACCGTGTACCCGCCCGTCAATACCTTGGGGGCTAGTTCCGCAGCGACGAATACTATACTGCCTGACTTGTCCTGTACCTTGAGATAGTCCAGATCCGGTCCCACAGCTAGGGCTGCGTTGCCGGGCAGGGTCCAGGGCGTGGTAGTCCAGGCTAGAAAATAGGTGTTGACGGTATGCCTTACCTTGAATTTGACATAAACGCTAGGATCTTCCGTATTTTCCTGGTAGCCGAGCGACAGTTCGTGACTAGAGAGTGGGGTACCGCAACGGGGGCAGTAGGGCACGGACTTGAAGCCCCGGTACAGTAGATCCCGGTCCCAAAGTTGCTTGAGGATCCACCACAGGGATTCGATATATGACTTATGGTAGGTAACGTAGGGATCGTGCATATCAACCAGGAAGGCCATGCGTTCCGACATAGCTTCCCAATCCCCGATGTATTCCGAGACCGACCCTTGGCAGAGCTCATTGAACCGTGCGATACCGTACTCCTCAATGGCCCGTTTACCCCCGAGGCCCAGCGTCTTCTCTACTTCAATCTCCACCGGTAGACCATGGGTGTCCCAGCCGCCCTTGCGCAATACCCGGTAGCCTTGCATGGTTCGGTAGCGTGGAAACATGTCCTTAAAGGCGCGGGCTAGTACATGATGGATGCCCGGAGGCCCATTAGCTGTGGGAGGCCCTTCAAAAAAAGTATAGGGCTTGCCGTCCAGTCGTTCACTCTGGGTGCGCTCCAACAGGGAATGTTCTTGCCAGAGCTGCATGATGGCTTTTTCCTGGGTAGGGAAATCAATCCGGGATGCCACCGGAGCGAATCCCGGGGATGCCTTCTGATCTGCCATGCCTGCTCTCCCGTGTGCATATCACAAAAAAAAACCGCCCCCCGACAGGGGACGGTCAAGAACCGCGCTACCACCCCAGTTCCCGGTACAGGACCAGGCACCTTCGTACCCCGTGCCAACTGAGGCCGGGGCGTGTCGATAACGGGACACTACACCGACGGCGCCTACTACAGGGTTGTCCCCGGTTGGGGCCGTGACTCCGAAGGGATTTTCCGCTGTGCTGCGCTGTTCGGATTTCAGCGGTTCCGAACTCTCTGTGAACGCGGAATCAGCGTACTCGTCTTCATCATCGTGATTCGTGCACAGTGTACGCCGGGCCGAGTGGGGAGTCAAGAACCCATACCGTACCGGGTTCTCCCACTCCCCGCCTACACCGTGATTCACACGGACCGGGAAAGTGGAACGGAACCGGAGCAGTGGCTACAATTCGTATAGGCCGGTAGTCAGGATCGTTATACCGGTAGGTCATTCAGGCCAGGAGACCGTATGTCCAAGTTGCGTATATTGGTGTCCGTTGCCGACAAGTCCGGCATAGCTGCATTTTGTCGTGCCCTAGCGGATAGAACAGAGGAATTCATCGCTAGCGGCGGTACGGCCGCGGTACTGGCAGCCGCTGGTCTGGCCGTGACCCCGATCGAGGACCTAGGAGCCTATCCGGAGATGCTGGATGGCAGAGTTAAGACCCTGCAACCGCAGCTCCATGGCGGTATTCTGTCTCTGCGCACGCCCGCGCACGAACGGGAACTAGCCGATCTCGGTATCGGACGCATTGATATGGTGATCGTCAATCTATATCCCTTTGAGGAAACGGTGGCTCAAGCCGAAACGCAACTGGCAGCAGCCCTGGAACAGATCGATATTGGGGGGGTGGCCCTTATGCGGGCCGCCGCTAAGAACCATGAGCATGTACTGGTAGTGGTAGATCCTGCCGACTACAATACCCTGACGACAGCCCTCCGGACAGCGGACGGTGTCAGTCCGGCGTTGCGGCGCCAATTGGCGGTCAAGGCTTTTCGGCGCACCGTAGCCTATGACACGGCTATTGCCGCTTACCTGGAGGATCAGGCAGCCACGCCACCGCTAGAACTACCTGGGCAGCTGACCCTGACCCTGACCCGGCTTGAAGAATGTCGGTATGGGGAAAACCCGCATCAGCGCGGTGGCTTCTACGCTGCTCCTGGATCTGTATTGCCATTCCGGCAGCTGCACGGCAAGCCTATGAGTTTCAACAACTGGCTGGACTTGGATGGCAGCTGGCGTTCGGCCCATGCTTTCGCCGAACCCACAGTTTCGATCGTGAAGCATGGCAATCCCTGCGGTATCGCCTCGGGGACCAATCTGCAGCAGGCCTATAGGGATGCCTTGCAGTGTGATCCGGTCAGTGCTTTTGGTAGCATTGTTTCCTGCAACCGGACCTTGGACTGTGATACGGCAGACACCCTAGCCCAGATCTTCGTGGAAGTGATCGCCGCTCCGGATTTTGCGCCTCAGGCTCTTGCCCGGCTCAAGCAGAAGAAAAACATCCGCCTGCTACAGGCGAACGATATCCAGGACAGTCCTTATCATCTGCGGAGCATGCTGGGTGGCGTGCTCGTACAGGATCAGGATACGCTCACGACGGATTTGGACCCCGCTAGTTGGACCTGTGTCACGCGTCAGCAACCCTCAGAGGCAGAGCTACAGTCCCTGGCCTTTGCCTGGCAGGTGGCCTGCTTCGTCAAGAGTAATGCGATTGTGTTGGTGCAGGGAGTGGGTACGGTAGGTATTGGCGCAGGCCAGATGAGCCGTCTTGACGCGGTGCATATGGCGGCCCATAAGGCGGGCACGCGGGCGCAGGGATCCGTTATGGCATCCGACGCTTTTTTCCCCTTTCCCGATGGGATTGAGGAGGCAGCGCGGGCGGGTGTCCGGGCGATTGTGCAGCCGGGGGGCTCCCTGCGTGATCAGAAGGTCATACAGGCGGCCGATGCACACAGAATGAGTATGATGTTCACCGGAACGCGCCATTTCCGGCATTGACAGTATGTACTAGTTACTGCTGACTGATCATGGTCACGAAAGTGGTCTTGCCCTGCTCAATGCGAACCTGGGCGGTGAGCTGTTCACCATGCAGGGAAGTGCGCAACGTGTAGAGGCCGGGGGCCAGATTGGACACGGCTGTGGTTTCGCCCCAGTAAGGATCGTATTGGATGCCGTTTGCCACCCGGTAATTTTGGGTGTGCAGAGCTGTATTGGAATCGGCATGGGTCAGATAGATATGCGCACTTTCCCAGATACGGCCGTCCGCTGAGACGAGGCGGATGGCTAAAACTCCTCGCCCCCGGGGCGGTTTAATCCAGAGTAACGGATTGACTGCGTTCTGGTAACGGTTTGCCCCGACACGAACTTCCATATGTAGATGGGGGCCAATGGCGATCCCGGTTTGTCCCACTGAACCCACGATGTCGGTTTCGGTCACCGTAGTGCCCGCCTGTACGTATACATCCTGTAAGTGACCCAAGAGGAGAAAGATATCCTGATCGCCGTCCGGAGTCGGTAGACGTCGATCCAATCGGATGACGACAGCCTTGCCATAAAAAGGTCGGTCAAACGAATAGGCTAGACGGTTGTGCGGGTCCGTACCAGCGAAAACGACATCCCCGTTTACACTAGCTCGGACTAGGTCTCCCATTGTGCTCTGTAGGTCTATCCCATTGTGTAGGACATAGCGACCATTCATATCCGTCCCGTACGAAAAACCGCGTTCATAGGCGAAGTTAGCATGGCCGACTAGTAACCTGTGATTGATCCACAGATGGTCGCCCCGGCTTGGTGTAAAGGTGGGCCAGGCGTGACTGCGGTAGGGGTACACGATGGGCGTCGGCGTCGGGGTCAGCGTCGGCGTCGGGGCCAGCGTCGGGGTTGGTGTCAGCGTTGCGGTCGGGGTCGGTGTGAGGGTCGGTGTGGATGTGGGTGTGAGGGTCGGCGTAGATGTCGGTGTGAGGGTTGGTGTGGATGTGTGCGTCGGTGTAAAGGTAGGCGTATGCGTCGGGGTTAGGGTATGAGTTGGCGTCAAAGTAGCAGTTGGCTGGAACAAAGGAGTAACGATTGCTTCATGTAGGGTGAATACAGGGGGTTCCCTATTGGGCGCCGCAGATACGGGCGTTACAGCAAGGGTAGCAACCAGCTCTACAGATTCAACCGCTTGGGTGAGTGCGGGGGCAGAACCGGAGAAAAGACCGCCCGGCCCCGTCATCAGGAGAATGGTAACAACGAGAACAATGAGTGGGACGAGGACCAGATAGGGATATAGGGCAGTGGGTGCCCATGACGATGGCGGCCCTCTGAAGGCCCAGAGGTCAGAGCCCAAACGACGTAGGGAAGATATAGAACGCTGCCGTACGATCCCGCCACCTAGTCTGTTGGCTGCGCCGGGAAAGTTCTGACGGATGTTGCCGCCAAGCCTTTGCCCGTTCCGGTACAGCCAAGCGGCCCACGTACGTAACGCTTGGACTAAACGCGCGGTAGCGCCCTCCATTCCTGATCGGTGATTCATGGTCAGGGTAAAATCAGATCAAGATCACAGGAGGAATCTGTATGAAAGAGCCAAGGGCCAGTGTGCGATTTGATGTCTTTACGTTATTTCCCGGCATCTTTACGGGATTTCTTGCCGAAAGTATACTCAACCGCGCTCTGCAGCGGAACCTAATAGAAATAGTGTTGCATAACATTCGCGACTTCGCCACAGATCCTCATCATATGTGTGATGACACACCCTATGGTGGCGGCGGGGGCATGATTCTTAAACCGGAACCCATCTTCGCAGCCGTTGAGCACGTATTGGACTTTCCGGCATCCACGTCCCCTCCCTGTCCCATTATCCTACTGACTCCGCAGGGACGCCCCTTTTCCCAAACGGTTGCGGAGGAACTATGTCAGCTACCGCGTCTAGCTCTGCTCTGTGGTCGCTACGAAGGCGTGGATGAACGTGTCCGCCAGGCCCTGGTTACGGACGAAATTAGCTTAGGCGATTTTGTGTTGGGAGGGGGAGAAGTACCGGCCATGGCCGTAATTGAAGCCGTCAGCCGTCTGGTGCCGGGGGTCCTAGGGTTTGCGGACAGTGTCCGTATGGACAGCCATACCCGGGAAATGGAGTATCTCTTGGAAGGACCACACTATACGCGCCCGTTTGAGTTCAGAGGCATGGCCATTCCGGACATTCTGGTGAGTGGCCATCATGCTAACGTAGCGCAATGGCGGCGAGAGCAGTCACTGCTGCGCACGGCCGCGCGGCGACCGGATCTGTTGTGCCGGGCCCAGTTAAGCCCGTGCGAATGCCAGCTATTAGCGGAACGGGGCTTTGATGTTTCTGCGTTCACCTGACGCCACGCCCTAGGTGAGGGCATGGGGACACAGCTGACATGCGACAGCTGTGCCCTGATACGCCTCTCGGCAATAATACAGGTATGACGGTTATTAAAAATGTTGAGGGCTATGCTACTATCTCTGTCTCCGATCAAGTTCCGTCTGACGGCCAAGGATCTCCGTATCATGTACCAAGCACTCCTCGATTCACTGCAACCTCCGGTTACGGAGAATACCCCACGGATCGACGTGGGGGACAGAGTGCGTGTGCATCAGCGCATTACCGAGGGCCGCTCGGAACGTATTCAGCGGTTTGAAGGGAATGTGATTGCGCGCCGGGGTGGTACATCCGCCGGGGCGACCTATACCGTGCGCCGGGTAGCGGCACATGGGGTAGCGGTTGAACGTACCTATCTTTTACACAGCACCAATGTAGTGGAAGTGGAAGTGCTGCGTAAATCCAAGGTGCGGCGGGCCCAGCTGTACTATCTACGTCAGCGCCAGGGCAAGTCGGCCCGTCTGAAAGAAAAGGTTATTGCCCGGAAGCAGTAAACCGGGATGGCCCATGCCATTCTGAGGCGCCGTGAATGCTCAGGGCGACATAGGTCCGGATCTGGTTCTGGAGCAGACGCATTGGCAGTGCGGTCATCTAGTAGCCGGCGCGGATGAAACAGGACGAGGTGCTCTTGCCGGGCCGCTGGTCGCGGCGGCCGTAATTCTCCATCCGGGTATGCACCAGACCGGTTTCTGGCGCGATGTACATGATAGCAAACGTCTTTCCCGGTCCCGGCGTGAGCGCCTTTTCCAGGACCTGGAGCACCATATTCGCCATCATGCGTTCGGTACCGTGTCCGCACGGGAAATAGACGCGCTGGGGATTGAACATGCCAACCGCACAGCCTTGGAGCGTGCCATTCGGGGTTTGCCCGAAGATGTTGACGTGGTGTTGGTGGACTGGGTTCGTGCCTGGCCACTGAATCTGGGCACGCAGTGTCAGCAGTTACGGTTCGTCAGGGGTGATGCCCGGCATCTGTCCATTGCGACGGCCTCGGTGCTGGCCAAGGTGTACAAGGACCGATGCATGTCCGAGCTGGACCGCCGTTTCCCGGCCTACGGGTTTGGCGCTAACAGTGGTTATCTGACCCGCCAACATACAGCCGCTCTAGGGGAACTAGGACCCTGCCCCGAACATCGCTATAGCTTTCGGCCGTTGGCCACGCATTACGTCCGCCCTACACTCTGAGACCCGGCGTACATATGGCAAACGAGGCTTGGCCTGTGCTGGTTCTCCTGGGCCCCACCGGGATCGGTAAAACGGATATCGCCCTACGCCTGGCGGCCCGCTGGCCCCTCGAAGTGGTCAATGCGGACAGCCGTCAAGTCTACCGCGATCTGGACATAGGTACGGCCAAACCCACGTGGCCGCAGAGAAACAGTGTACCGCACCATCTATACGACATCTGTGCACCGGATCAGGTCCTGACCTTAGCCGAATACCAGGCCCGGGCCCACAACTGCATCCGGGCCATCCGGGCCCGGGGCCGCGTACCGATTCTGGTAGGAGGAACGCCTCTGTATCTCAGAGCCATCCGTGAGAACCTTAACATCCCGGAGGTGGCTCCCGATGTAGCACTACGCCGGAAACTGGAGACCATCCTGGCTACACAGGGTGTGGAGGCCCTTTTTGCACGTCTGGCGGACCTTGATCCTGCCACGGCCGCGACCATTGACGCTCGGAACGGGCGACGCATCATGCGGGCTCTGGAGGTGTTCATTAAGACGGGACAGTCCAAAATTCACCTGGAAGGCCGGCGTGCGTTGGAATGGCCCATATGCAGTATCGGTCTAACCTGCCCTCGGGAGCTCCTGTATGAGCGTGTGGACGCCCGTGTGAACAGTATGCTGACCCAGGGCTTGGTCGCTGAGGTACGGTCCTTGCTTGCGACCGGGTACGATCCCG
Organism: Caldilineaceae bacterium; assembly: GCA_965116185.1. Classification (GTDB taxonomy): domain Bacteria; phylum Chloroflexota; class Anaerolineae; order Caldilineales; family Caldilineaceae; genus Bin34. Next base: position 2,299,047 of record OZ220492.1, on the reverse strand, counting down.
CGTTGCCGGCCCTGTCCGCTTTGGGGTACAGGCAGATGCTACCCTATCTAGCGGGGGACGTAACGCTGGAGCGCACTGTGATGCATATCAAAACGGAGACGCACAGGTACATCCGGCACCAGTATACTTGGTTCCGGAAATGGTCGCACATCAAGTGGTTTGACATGGACTTTGCAGAACCCGCCCGGACCGCTAGGCAGATTGAAACGTTTGTGCATCAGGAATGGATGGCGCACGCTACCGCAGAATGTAATGAGGGGTAGCACGCGGCCGATACACTAGGCAGACCGGGCTCAGGTTGGATGTCGAATCCTCCGGCAGGCTGATTCGGTACATGTATAGGCTCTGTTTCTTGACTATACTGTAGACAGCGAAATTTACTCATTCCTTTGCCAGCGTTCAAGCGCATCCATGCTCATGGAAGTGGTTACCTTTCAGGCTCTTTTGTAACTTGCCAAGGAATCTGTGTGTTTATGGCTACTGATGCTCAGAGCGTAATGCCGCTGCAGAATGAGGATCCGGAGGCGCCTGGCCGCCTCCACCACTTCCATGTACAATCCGAGCCCGCGGTGCATGGTGACAATCCGTCCATTGTGTATCAAAGTGCCCAAATCTTGTCTCCGGCCATGCGTACATGGCTCAAGCATGCACATCCAGTTCCGATCGCGGCGGAGGTGTTCGCGGATCCCTTTCCCCTGACTTTTGACCCCTTGGCCTTAGATACGTTCAATACGTTTATGCTGGCCTTACCGGACTCTATCCCGGACGAGGCCCGGGGATTGATTACACGCGCTTTTGTCACGGCGCATATTGTCCATGACGGCGTGGCGCGGATGACGGGCGAATCCTATATTCTGCATCCCTTGGCAGTGGCGGATATTCTCCGTGAACTGAATATGGATGCAGAAACTTTGTGTGCCGCTCTGCTGCATGACGTAGTGGAAGATTCGGACTGCTCCCTTGACATTCTGGAAAAACACTTCTCGCCCGTTATTGCGAACCTGGTGCACGGAGTCACCAAGCTGCAGCGCATTGATACGCTCAGCCAGTTCAAGGGTAAGGAACAGTCCTATCGCAAGGAGGAATCCTTGCGCCGTATGTTTGTGGCTATGGTGGATGACATTCGCGTCGTGATCGTCAAACTCGCGGATCGTGTCCACAATATGCGTACTCTGAATGGCCAACCGCCTCTCAAGCGCAAGACTATCGCCCACGAAACCCTGGAGATCTTCGCTCCCCTGGCCAATCGTCTGGGGATCGGCCAGTTTAAGTGGGAACTGGAAGATCTCAGTTTTCGGCATCTGGATCGGCCGGTGTATGACGAGATCTCGCAGGCCATGGCCCAGAAGCGGCGCGTCAGGGAAGAGTGGGTGCAGAAAACGGCGGATCTGATCCGGACGCAGCTGCAGGAAGCGGATATCCAGGCTAGGGTGATGGGGCGTCCTAAACACATCTACAGCATCTACCGGAAGATGGAGCGTAAAGGGGTACCCTTCAGTGAAATCTATGACATCCAGGGCTTTCGCGTCATTACCCACTCGGTTACCGACTGCTATGCGGCCCTCGGCCTGATTCATGGTACCTGGAAGCCTATTCCGGGTGAGTTTGACGATTACATTGCTAGTCCCAAGGGCAACATGTATCAGTCCCTGCACACAGCCGTCATTGGGCCTGGGGGACACTCCATGGAGGTTCAGATCCGGACACACGAAATGGACGAAGTAGCGGAACTGGGCGTGGCAGCACACTGGGAATACAAAGAAAAAGACATGCAAGGGAAGTCTCCTAACCGGGATCTGACCGACAAGATTGCACTCCTGCGCGCCTTGATGGATTGGCATCAGGATGATACAGACGCGGAAGAATACCTGAACCGCATTCGGACAGACGTGTTTCAGGATCGCGTGTACGTGTTCACCCCCCAAGGGGACGTTATTGATCTTCCTCGAGGCGCGACTCCGGTTGATTTCGCGTACCACATCCATACGGAACTAGGTGAACGCTGCCGGGGAGCGAAGGTCAACGGCGTCATTGTACAGCTGAATTACCAGTTACAGAATGGGGATCAGGTGACCATTATTGCGGCCAAGCGAGGCGGCCCCAGCCGTGACTGGCTCAATCCGGAGGCGGGTTACATCAGCACCCAGCGTGCACGTAGCAAGGTCATGTCCTATTTCCGTCGTCAGGCCCGGGAATCCTCCGTAGCCCATGGCCGCATCGTGGTGGACCGTGAATTGAAACGCTATTCCGTCCGCTATGGATTTGAAGAAGTGGCCCAGATGTTCAATTACAACGACGTAGACGACTTTCTGGCGGCGGTGGGGTATTCGGACATTAGCGTCCATAGCCTAGTACAGAAGATCCTGGATCGCGAAAGGCAGGAAAGAAAAGAACAAGAGCTAGAAAATCTGCTATCGGTTGAGGAGAAACCGGCTACGGTAGCCCAAACTATGTCCAGTGTGACCATTCTGGGACAGAGTGGACTGTATGCCCAGCCCGCCGGTTGTTGTAAACCACTGCCTGGCGACCATGTGGTGGGATACATAACCCGCGGTAAGGGAGTCACCATGCACAAGGTGAATTGTCCCAATCTCGTACCCCGCCAGAACAATCCGGCAGAAGCCGCCCGGATTGTCCCTATGCAGTGGGATAAGGAACAAAGCCAGAACTTCTACAACGTACAGATAGAGGTGGAAGCCTATGACCGGGCTGGGTTGCTGCGTGATATCACCGGTGTAGTGACGGACGCCAATATCAATATGCGGCGTGCCGATGCCCGGGTGGATGCCCGGGAACATATCGCTAAAGTGCAGGTAGAACTGGAAATCCGGGATGTCCGACAACTGTCAAGAGTTATGTCCCAACTGGAGCGACTGCCCAATGTCAGGAACGTATATCGTAGAGTAGACTGAGGAACTGCACCCGGATGGCTGCCCGTCTGTCCCGGTACTTTCACCTTGCAGGATGCCCATGCCGCTGCAGGTGTGCCGGGGGCAGCCGTTGTGGGACCGCGCAAGTCAATATGGAGTACGAAGCAGGATCGGGATGTGCCCGCTATCTACCGGCTATGGATAGTAGGTTAGGGCATGGGGATATGGCATCACGGCCTGTGCCCACAGTGTAGAGCACCTGCTACTGGTGTATCCTGTTGCAGTACAATATCCTGTCTGTGCCGACCGTTAAAGCGCTTGAACGTGCCCATACCAATTATGAACTGCACGCCACACACCTGCCTGCCATGAACCGTATTCTGCGGTCATGGCGACAATCCCGCCATACTTGGGCGCATTGGTTCGTCATCGCCTGCATTCTGCTGGCCTTTACCCGTCTGGTTTTTGATCTGGACGCCAAGCCCATGTGGTGGGACGAAAGTCTCAGTCTGCAACGGGCGGAACAGGCCTGGGGTGATCTCCTGCGGGGTAGGTTGGTGCTCTGGGATGGCGACAACGAAAGAGTGACCTGGGATCAGCATCCCTTTGCCTATTACGTGCTGCTGGGCCTGCTTCTGCGTGTAACAGACGACGGTGTTTTCATCCTGCGCTTTGTCTCTCTGCTGTGTGCCACCCTGCTGGTACCTGCCATCTGGGGCTTTGCGCGTTTTCTGGAAGCTAAGTCCCTGGTCCCACGCTATACCGGGTATTGGGCTACGGGTCTGGCGGCTCTCAATCCGTTCGTACTCTGGTATGGCCAAGAAGCGCGCCCCTACGCCTTATGGATGCTCGTGTCTCTGACCTCCTTCTGGTTTCTCTGGGCTTGGATGGACAGCTGGACCATGGCGAGACAGAAATTCCGGCAGGCGACCCGGTGGGGCATTCTGTATTTGCTGTGCATGGCCTTGGCTCTGACTACTCATTTTTATGCCATCATGATGATCCCGCTCCACGGGATGTTCATCTTCATCTATCTACATCGTCTCGATCGCAAGCTGGCCGTGGAGATGATGACGTTTCTGCTGCTGCTAACGGGAACCCTGGCGTTCCTAGTGTACCGCTATATCATGTCCCAGCCCGGTGCCGGATCTAACTACGTCGCCATGGGTGTGCTGGACATTCTGCAGGAAATCTTTCATGCCTTCGGCACGGGTCTGAGCACACGCGTGGAGCAGGTAGGCTGGCTGGATCTTCTGTTTCAGGGCCTGGCCGTCTATGGCATTTGGCACGCGATCCGTTCCCCCACGCATCGCCGCCGGCAGGGCTGGTTCCTAGGCACCTACCTGCTGGTGCCCGTAGTAGTCCTGTTTGCAGCCTCCTTGCTGCAACCCAATTACATGGCGGCGCGGCACCACGGCCAACTGGTCGGTGTCTACATTATTTTAGTGGCGGCAGGACTGGCGGCACTAACGGGATACCATCAGCGGGCCGCGGTCGTATGTGGTGCCCTAGTCTTGGGCGGTACCCTCTACAGTTCCTATCGCTACTACGAGGCCCCTGTCTTTTCCAAAGCACCGGATTACGCCCATGTAAGCGAAGATTATCTGGAAGATGCGCTACGGGAAGATGATCTGGTGATTTTTAAGGGGCCCAACAGTTGGCGTCTGTTTCGCTACTACTTTCCGCTGGAAGAGCTAGAGGCGGCCCGGGCCGCGGGTGTCCAAGTCGACTGGAAAGCCATGCCTCATATCCGCCGCCAGGAAGATTGGTTTGTGACCGTGTCGGATCGGCTAACGGAATTAACCCAAGACTATGCGCGCGTCTGGTTAGTCGAGGATCGTACTCTGCCCTATGAAGATCCCCGACATGAGGTACTGACCTGGTTTCGGGACAACATGTATACCGCCCGGGAATGGGGCTTTTACCACCCGAACGCGAGCTTGAGTCTGTTTCTGTTCCTGCCGGAAGACCCCAATCCGTTGCCTGACGTACCAGCCTTGCCGGGTGTTCACATAGAGGCTACTTTCGGTCAGATGCTGCGTCTGGCGCATATTGAAGTGGGTAAGCGCCTATGGAGCACCAGCGACGTACCGCTAACACTGTACTGGGAAGTACTGGATGTGCCGGATCAAACCTACCGATATATTACCTGGTTGGTTGAAGAACGCGCGGATGGTACTAGGCACAAGATGCCCCACACCGAACAATCAGGATCCTTCCCGGTCCAGGCGGACGCCCGTGATCAGGTGTTCCTGGACTTCAGCCATGTGGAAGCACCGCTACAGCTGCAAGCAGACAGCCAGTATTTCCTACACGTGATGGTGTACGCAACGGCTACCGGGGACAAGATGCCGGTGACAGACGCTGCCGGCTATGCAGTCAAGGCCGACGAACCGGCTTTGCTCATTCCTGTGGATCTGCAGGAAGCTTTTTGACCGGACCTGTCCTCCCGATACCGAGTCGGGAGGACAGGTCCCCGAGTATGCTTGTTCCGGTCAAGCTGTCGCCGGTTGCAGGAATGAGCGGAGCACGGTGTTAAGAATGCCACCCTGTCGGTAGTATTCTCCTTCCACGGGTGTATCTACCCGACTGTCCACACTGAATGTGGTGACTGTGCCATTAGGGGCAGTGGCGCGTACCCGGCACGTCTGCCCTGGTAGCATGTTGTCCGAGATGTCCAGAATATCAAAGGTTTCCAGGCCTGTCAGGCCCAGCGTGTCGCAGTTCTCGCCATCTTTGAACTGCAGGGGTAGGACTCCCATACCGACTAGATTGCTGCGATGGATACGTTCAAAACTCTCAGCGATGACCGCTTTCACCCCCAGCAGTTGCGTACCCTTGGCCGCCCAGTCCCGGCTAGAGCCGGTGCCATACGCTTTGCCTGCCAGCACGATCAGAGGCGTACCGGCAGCTTGATAGCGGATTGAGGCATCGTAGATGCTCTGTTCTTCCATGGAAGGCACGTGAATGGTATAGCCACCTTCCTTGCCATCAAGCATCTGATTTTTGACCCGTACATTGGCGAAGGTCCCGCGGAGCATGACCTCATCGTTGCCACGGCGTGTGCCGTATGTGTTCCATTCAGGGCGTGGAATGCCCAGGCTTTCCAGGTACTGGGCGGCCGGCGTGCCAGGCGCAATCGATCCGGCCGGTGAAATGTGATCCGTAGTAGTCGAATCCGGCATGATGGCCAGCACATGTGCTCCCCGGATGGGGGCCAAGGGATGGGGGTTCGGGGTCAGATCACGGAAGAAAGGAGGTTCGTGGACATACGTGCTGGTAGCATCCCAGGCATAGAGGGCACCCTCGGCACTAGCGATTTCATTCCAGGTCTCGTTGCCTGTGAACACGTTAGCGTACTGGGTACGGAACATGTCCGGATCCAGGGAGCGGAGGATGGTATCCCGAATCTCGGCCTGTGTAGGCCAGATGTCCTGCAGAAACACAGGCTGGCCGTCCGGATTGTAGCCTAGGGGATCGTGAACCAAATCAATATTGACGGTTCCGGCTAGAGCGAAGGCAACTACCAGAGGGGGTGACGCCAGGAAATTCGCCTTTACGTCCGCGTTGATGCGACCTTCAAAATTCCGATTGCCGCTGAGCACGCTCGACACCACTAGATCACCCTCATGAATCGCCTCCACAATGTGGGCAGGTAGCGGACCGCTATTGCCAATGCAGGTAGTGCAGCCATAGCCAACGGTGTGGAAATTCAGCGCTTCCAGATAAGGTGTGAGGCCACTGGCTTCCAGATACCGCGTGACCACCTTACTGCCGGGGGCTAGGCTAGTCTTGACCCAAGGTTTGGTGCGCAGACCTTGGGCGACAGCCTTCTGGGCGAGCAGGCCGGCTCCGATCATGACCGAGGGGTTGCTGGTGTTGGTGCAAGAAGTGATGGCGGCCAGGACAATGTCCCCGTGTTTGAGATCAAAGGTGTGGTCCTCCTGCTCTACCGTGATAGCAGTTTGTACCTGATCCGCGGCGACGTTCAGCCCCTGTGGCCCCATGGGAGCCGTTAGTATGGTGGCCCATGCCCTTTGGAGCTCAGCCAGGTCAATGCGGTCCTGGGGCCGTTTCGGACCTGCGACTGAAGGGCGGATGGTTGACATATCAAGCTCCACCACATCGGAGAAGGTAGGTTCAGGTGTGTCGGCCGTATGAAAGAATCCAGCCGCCTTGGCGTAGGCTTCCACCAGTTCCAGCTGTGCGGGGGACCGGCCCGTAAGATGCATGTAGCGCAGCGTTTCCGCGTCTGTAGGAAAGAAACCGATGGTCGCGCCATATTCCGGTGCCATGTTAGCCAGCGTGGCGCGGTCAGGCAGGGAAAGGAGCTGCAGGCCGGGCCCGCAAAACTCCACAAACTTGTCCACAACGCCATAAGACCGCAGCACTTCCGTGACCGCTAAGACCAGATCGGTGGCGGTGGTGCCGTCGGGTAGGGCCCCCGTCAGCCTTACGCCGATGACCTCCGGCAGCAACATGTAAATGGGCTGTCCCAACATGACGGCCTCGGCTTCAATGCCCCCCACGCCCCAACCGAGCACCCCGAGGCCATTGATCATGGTCGTATGGCTGTCGGCGCCCACCAGGGAATCGGGAAAGGCTACGGGCGTTGCGGGCGTATGATCCGTTAGGACGCCCTGTGCCAGAAATTCAAGATTGACCTGATGGACGATGCCGGTGGCCGGAGGTACAACCCGGAAGTGGTTAAAGGCATTCTGAGACCATTTCAGGAATTCGTACCGTTCCCGATTCCGTGCGAATTCCTTTTCGGCGTTGTACATGAGCGCGAACCGGGAACCAAACCGGTCCACCTGCACACTGTGATCAATGACCAAATCCACGGGCACCTGCGGGTTCACGCGGTCCGGTTGGCCCCCCATCCGTTGCAAAGCACTGCGTAATGCAGCTAGGTCAACGGCACTGGCAATGCCCGTAAAATCCTGGAGAATGACGCGTCCGGGCTTGAACGCGATTTCCACTTTGCCCGCGGTCTCGGGGCTCCAATTTGTAATCAGTTCAACATGTTCGGCTGTAACACTGAAGCCATCAAACTGCCGCAGTGCCGACTCCAGTAGAATCTTGAGAGACAGGGGTAGGTGATTGACATGGCCTATCCCCAGCCGCTCCAATTCGTGCACCTGGTAGAAGGTAAAGGAGCCCTCACTGGTCTGGAAAGTCTGGCGCGTTTCCGCGAATGGTGAATGTGACACTAGGTAGATCCTTGTTTCTGGTCTTGTCAACCCACAGGAATCCATCCTAGGCATAATAGATCCCCGCCTTGGTGAACGGGCCTGCCCGTGGGCAGCGCATGGTCCGCTCCGTGATTATATCCTTCCAGTCTTAGAATGCCTGACATCAGCGCTACTGTTAGGATGTAATATTGAATATCGGGACTGAGGTTCTCCCGGGCTGACAGTCGTGCCGGAAGGCCATGTTGGCGATGTGCTTCATTCATTGCTAGGCCCGGATATTGCCTTTCTTGGTCAGACCGGGGTTGTCTTTTAGAAATAACTCATAGGCCCCGCGGCCCGACGGGGCCTTGATGTTGGTGGTGGAGATGTCCCTGCCGTAGTATGTGCTAGCTGCAGGGGGGTGGATTTAGGCTGTCAGCCGGCCGGGGATCTGCGTCTGCCTTGCCGCCCTAGGCAACAGACCGTATCCTGATGGGGTGCTCCACACAAACAGCGGGGCTGCTCATGGCCATTGAACACACCGTCACTGCGCAGTTGGTATATAATAGCAAGGCAACCTTTTACCATCTCTCTTGTCCATTTACTGATGGAGGAGCAAATCCTATGCAGGTACACAAGACCGTTTTGATCTCTTTGCTGTTGGTATTCGTTATGGTGGCTGCCGGATGTGTTGCCGCTCCCGCCGCTGCGCCATCAGCGCCGGAGCAAACTACCGTAACCTGGGCTATGTGGGGTAGTCCTGCTGAACTTGTTACGCACCAGGCAGTGGCTGATCAGTACATGGCCGAAAACCCGGATGTCACTATTGAAATCCTGGCCGAACCGTGGGGTGACTACTTCACCAAGATCCAAGCGCTGTGGGCGGGCGGTGACACAGCACTCATTCCGGATGTGCTCTTCTTATGGCCTACCCCTCAATACGCCGCGGAAGGCGTCCTGGAAAACCTTCAGTCCTACATTGAGCGGGATGGGTACGATCTGGATGACTACTGGCCTGCTCTGCTTGAATCGGCCAAGTACAATGGGGACGTGTATGGATTCCCGCGTGATATTGGCCTGGAAGTTCTCTACTACAATAAGGATATTTTTGACGAGGTAGGGGTTCCCTATCCGGATGATACCTGGACCTGGGACGATCTGCAGGCTGCCGCCGATCAACTGAAAATCGTGGATGACAGCGGCCGCGTGTCCCGTTATGGCCTGGGTATGGAAGGCGGTAAGTACATGCTCTGGGTGCTCCAGAACAATGGCAACCTACTGGATGACTACCGTAATCCTTCCACATGTGTCATGACCGAACCCCAGGCCGTAGCCGGGTTGCAGTTCTTTGCTGATCTGATGGCTAGCAATGCGGCCATGACCAGCTCCAACCTGAGTCAGGCGGGTGGCGATGCTGCCGTCTTCCAGTCAGGTCAGGTGGCGATGATCATTCAGAACGCCAGCCGGGTCAGTGCCTTCAATGCCGCCGAAATGAACTATGATGTGTCCGTGGTGCCGATTCCGGAAGGTGGCCGCCGGGCCGCTAGTGCGGGGGGTGCCGCCTGGACTATGAGTTCGGGGGGCGATAATAAGGAAGAGGCTTGGCAGTTCCTGCAGTGGCTACAAAGTACGAATGGTGGTCAGCGTATTTACACGGCATCAGGCGAAATTTTCCCCGCCCTGCAATCCACAGCCCAGTCCGACGCCTTCCTCAAACCGGATGAGTCGCCGGCCAACCGACAGGCTTTTCTGACGGAGGGAATGAACGCTACCGTAGGCCGCTTCGGCTATTTCCCGGAATGGGGCTACCTGAACGGCAACCTGGTATCACCGCATATTGACCGCATCTGGACCGGTGAAATGACGCCGGCGGAAGCGGCGGCGGCGATCTGTGAGGGCGTAGATCAGTATCTGGCTGACGAAGGGTTCCCGCGGTAACCCTTACGGCCTTGTCATGCAGCGGATGTCCGTGGTCCCTACGGGCATCCGCTTTTTTGATCCAAGCTCTGTTGTGTCCTCGTCCGTTTCCCCGCTCACGACGGTTTCCCGCTGGCGCCGGTACCGCGCCGATCAGCAATGGGAAGGATATCTGTTCCTGGTACCCAGCTTGGCCGGTTTTCTGCTCTTTGTCGTTATCCCGGTCATCGTGGCTTTGGTCCTGAGCTTGTTTGAGTGGACGCTGCTGTCACCCGCCTCTTTTGTGGGCTTGGCCAACTACATATCCCTGCTGACCCGTGATCCGATATTCTTCCAGGTATTGGGGAACACTCTATATTTTACGGCTACGATCGTACCACTCCAGCTGCTGGCCGGCCTGTTGCTGGCCATGGCCCTGAACCAGGCCGTACGGGGTAATACGCTGTACCGGCTCGTGTATTTCATGCCCGTTGTGACTACCATCGTGGCCGGGGCCCTGATTTTCCAGTGGATTTTCAATAAGGATTTCGGGATTATCAGCGCGGCCATCTGGCGCTTCAATGAGGCCACCGGTCTACCGATTCAGCCCCCCGACTGGCTCAACGATCCACGCTGGGCCAAGCCCGCCGTGGTTCTGCTCACCCTATGGAAAAATGTCGGCTTTACCATGGTCATCTACCTGGCCGGCTTACAGGCGATTCCGCAGGAACTGTACGATGCCGCTGACGTGGATGGTGTGACTGCCTGGCACCGATTTCGCTACATTACACTGCCTATGGTGAGCCCCACCACGTTCTTCCTGATGATCATCCAGATGATTGGGGCCTTTCAGCTGTTTGACGAAGCCTTCGTTATGACCCGGGGGGGACCGGCACTGGCGACCACCACCATCGTGTACTACGTGTATGTCAACGCCTTTGAGTACCAGCGTTTTGGTATGGCGAGTACGGTTGCCTGGGTACTGTTCGCTTTTATTTTTGCCGTTACCTTTACCCAGACGCGCCTACAACAACGCTGGGTCCATTACGAGACCGATGACTGAGCCGGTATCGGCCCGCCATCCGGGCCAGCCCACCATTAACCCGGCCGGCCGGCCGGCCCGTTGGTCACTGCATATCTTGCTACTGCTGGGCAGCATCTTCATGCTGGGACCGTTCTTGTGGATGCTTTCTACCTCCCTGAAGGTGCCACGGGACATTTTCACCTATCCGCCCCAGCTGATACCCACGGAATGGGCCTGGTCTAATTATCGAGATGCCTTCACCGTGCTGCCCTTTGGTCGTTTCTACTTCAACAGTACCTTGGTCAGTGTTAGTTCCACTCTCATCCAAATTGGTGCGTCTGCGCTGGCTGCCTTTGCTTTTGCACGTCTCCGTTTCCGAGGACGGGACCCCCTGTTCCTGCTCTACCTGGCTACCCTGATGATTCCCTTTCAGGTGACGATGATTCCCAATTTCATCATCATTTCCCGTGTGCTGAACTGGTATGACACGTTCAACGCCCTGATCCTACCTACATCCTTCTCTGCCTTCAGCGTTTTCCTGCTCCGCCAGTTCTTTCGCGGTTTGCCAATGGAAATGGACGAAGCAGCCCGCATGGACGGTGCCACTAGCTTTCGTATCTGGTGGCAGATCATCCTACCTCTAAGTGGACCGGCCCTGGCCGCGCTGGCCATTTTTGTGTTCCTGGGGTCCTGGAACTCCTTCCTGTGGCCGCTGGTCGTTACCACGTCTATGCATATGCGGACCATTCCTGTGGGCCTTAGTGCCTTTCAGGGGCAGTACAATACCCAATGGAATTTACTCATGGCCGGATCTGTGATAGCCCTGCTGCCTGTCTTGGTGGTCTACATGGTGGGCCAAAACTGGTTCCAGCGCGGGATTACGCTGTCGGGTATGGGGGGACGATGAACCACCCGTGGCTGGTGTCTGCGCCCCGAAATGACAGAGAGCGAGGATGGACCTAGTTACCACTGTAGAGCCGTCGTACCCTGTCGGACGCATAGTCAAAACCAATTCCCACATTGAGTATCTCTGCCGGGTCTTCAAGGAACGGGAAGACATCTATACGCCCTCGTCCCGTGACTTTTCCTTTGGTCGTTTCCTGACCATTGCCCTGGAAGACCACCGGGGTGGGGATCTCGGCTATGTGATTGGTCTAGTGTTTGACACGCATATCACAGATCCGGAATTCGGCATGGCCAACCGCAGCCAGTTGGAAACCGAGGCCCGTGAGGTGACTCTGCCGACCTATATGCAGCCGGCGTTTACCATGGTGGAAATCATGGGTATAGGCTGGCAAGATATGGAAGGTGTCTATCATCAGACCATACCGCCCTACGCTCCCCTGATCAATGCGGAAGTCACACCCATGGGAGATGCGGCCATACGCGCGTTCCATCGGTCCAGCACAGGCCGGTTCACGATGGACTATCTCACGGCCCTGGTAGCGCACAACCATCCTCTGGTGAGCCAACTGGCCATCCAACAGCTGCGCTGGTTGCAGACCACGTTTCCGGAACAGCAAGAAGCCTTGGCGGTCATCTACAACATCGTGGCCTGGCGATCCATTGTGGGAGTGGTACGTTGAACGAGGACGGTATTCTCATTGGCACCGTCAAGGGACCTGGCGAAATCCCTGCTGAATTCAAGGTCATCGCACCGGATCCGGAACAGCTGGCCAAATTCGGCGAGTTCGTGTATTTCTATGCCGCCGATGACCGGATCATCTTCGGGCGCGTGACCCAGCGGGAAGCCGTACGTCTGTGGCCCGACGAATTCATGGCGGATCCGCGTGTACCGCCTGCCGGCATTGCTCAGCTCCTGGGTTTTCGTGGTCCCGGCACAGGGCTGGAATCAGGTGCAGACACTGACCTCTATGCTCTGACTGTGGCTATCATGGGCCATTTTGACCATCAGCTGGGAGATTTTGTCAATCCCCGCATTGCACCCTCAAGCGGCACCCCTGTTTTCCTGGCCACTAACGAACAGCTCATTGCTGTACTGAGCACTCTGCCTGCCACGGCTGCGGGTAGTGCCTATGTGGGGGATCTGATCAGCCGGCCGCGGGCGGATGTACCCATCGTCCTGGATGTGTCCCAGTTTACCAGTACGCATCTGGCCATCATTGCCAGCACCGGCAGTGGTAAGAGCTATCTGGCCGGGGTCTTGCTTGAGGAGCTCATGAGACCCAAGAACCGCGCTGCCGTCTTGGTTGTGGATCCACATGGCGAATACGGTACCTTGCAGGAAATAGCCAACCGGGACGAATTTCATCATGAGGATGGCTACCGCCCGCACGTCCGCATCCTACTCCCCGACGAAGTCAAAGTCAGAATCGACAGCTTAACGCTGGGGGACTTGACCTATTTTCTACCCAACCTGTCGGAAAAGATGGAGTATCAGCTTGCCAAAGCCTATCGCCGTGTGCAGGCTCTCAAGGCCCAAAAAGGGGCCTATACACTCAATGACCTGATCGAAGCGGTGAGGACAAGCAGTGACAGCGAGGATGGGAACAGTAACCAAGGTACCGTACAGGCGCTTGAATGGCGTCTGGAAGCATCCCTAGGGCGCAACGCAGTATTCAGTGACAGCCTGCAGCTTGAGTTACGGGATCTGTTTCATCCGGGACAGTGTACCGTCCTGCAGATCAACGAAATCGATCCGTCGGCTCAGCAGGTCATCGTCGCCACGCTGTTGCGGCGCGCCTATGATGCCCGTAAGGCGACGGTCAAGAACCAGGCAAGTGCGGGAGACCGGGATTACCTGGGCTACCCTGTCTTCTGTCTGTTGGAAGAGGCACACAACTTCAGTCCCGCCCATGCGCAAGTGGTGACCTCAAATATACTCAAGACCATTTTGAGCGAGGGACGCAAGTTCGGAGTCAGTATTGGCTTGATCAGTCAGCGTCCCGGACGTTTGGACAGCGACGTGCTGAGCCAATGCATGACCCAGTGCATCATGCGTATCATCAATCCCACGGATCAGAGCCGGATTGCCGAATCGGTGGAAAGCGTAGGGCGCGATCTGCTGCAGGAGCTACCGAATTTGTCCAAAGGCCAGGCTATTGTAGCGGGCGCTAGCATCAATACACCGGTGCTCCTGAATGTCCGTACCCGTCTCACCTCCCATGGAGGCCAGGATATCAATGCACCGGCTGAGTGGCTTCGGTATACTCAGAGTACCGACCGGGAGCGGGAACGCGTTGACATGCTAGCCCTCCGCGAGAATATGTCCAACGAGCAGTCGGTTGACGGAGTGACCCTGCTTTGACGATACGGTACCGCACAGACCCGTCCGCAGCGTTGGGCATACGAATTAATCCTGACGTGTGAGTGTAATCAGGCCATTGCTACGGGGTGCCTGGATCCAGGTGATCCGGTCATCCGGCCAGATCACCTTTAGGGTGGTGGCACCGGCCGTTCCCAGACCCAGATGGAGACGCGGGGGATTACCGGACAGATAGCCGTCCGCTACCTGGACTCGGCGGGTGACCACACCCTGGGGCGTCACGGCTTCCACTGTGGCACCGACGGCATGCGTATTGCGAGAAGCGGGCCAGCGGAGATCGAGTTCAAGACTATGGTCGGTGCACAGGCGGTTGTCAAACAATTGGGCAGCGCCCCGCATGTTATTGATCACGATGTCCAAATCGCCATCCAAATCCAGATCAGCCATAAGTAGGCCACGGCCGCTTTGCCTAGAACCCAGCTGCCAGTGCGGCGCGGGCACAAAGACGCTTTGACCCTGATTTTGGAACACCAGATTTGTTTCTACCAGTTCGTGATCGGGCAAATGACCAAAGAGCTGCTCTTCCATCATGCCGTTGACGACGTATAGATCCAACCAGCCGTCATTGTCCAGATCCCCAAATTTACCGGACCAGCTCCATCCGGTGGCATCTAAGCCCAACGCCTGGCCGACATTGTGCCAGTCTTGAGTAGGACCCCCTGCTATCTGCAATGTATTCTCCATCAGCTGGGTGGAATCGTGATCCTCCATGGTCCCGGACATCATGGTGGCCATGGCGGGCTCCCAGACTGCCATCACCTCAGGATCGTGAGAAGGAGGTTTCATATCCGTGGCGTAGAGATCCAGCAGACCGTTGTTGTCAATGTCACCGACAGCCAAACTCATCGTGGAATGGGTAGTTACGTGAAAGGGGAAACTGGCGATCCAGCCCTGATCCCCGCGTGTAAAGATCATGTCCGGCACAGCGAAGTCGTTACCCACCAGCAGTTCCGGACGCGTGTCGCCGGTCACATTCAAGAATAGGCTGGCCAGTCCTTGGGCTTCCGTTGCCAGCCGGGTCATGTGATACAGGCTATCCTGCTGCTGAAACAGGTAGGCCCCTGCCGTGTTGCCCAGCATGAATTCGCTACCGAACATGTCAAGTAGTTCGGCGTCATAGGTGGCACCGCCCAGATCGAGATCACCATCGCCATCCACATCCGCCCAGTCCATTGAATACAGAGGTACCGTCACGCCCGCCAGCACGAGAGACTCAAAGCGCTGTGCACGATTCGGGACATTGTGGTTTTGCCAAACCTGCAGGCCGGCACCCCGCTGGGTCGTGACGATATCAAGCAGGCTATCCCCGTTAATGTCTACGAGTTGGATTTCCCGGACTTGGCCCTTACCCAGTGGCTGGGCCGTGAAGTTCAGCTGGCCTTCGTTCCAGAGCACCGTACTAGGCTGTGCATAGCCGCCTAGGACCAGATCCAGGTCCCCGTCTCCGTCCAGATCACCCCCCGCTACCCCGGAACCGTTGCTGTCAAAGCCACGGACCGCGAAACCCGCGGCCGTAGTTATATGCGCTAGGTCCCGTGGTATAAATGAGCCTTCACAAGACTGAGACTGGAACGGCATGAATTCGGTAGTCACGGGGACCGCGGATACGATCCCGGCACCGGCCGGGGACACGGGCCCGATCTGGCAGGCCGTGAGCCCGCAGGTCAGGAATACGAGTATGAGCCACACGATAGTGCGGGTCTGTGTAGAGGAGTGAAAAAGAACGGTATTCACGACAACAAGGGCCTACAATTGCTGGACTTGGATTCACATTGATGTATAACGTTGTGCTATCTATGCTACGACAGGCTCGTCCCATGACTTCAAATGTCATACGGGAACAGCCGCAGATGAAGAGATTGGATTGATTGGCCTGAGGTATACATGACCAAGCTCGTTATTGTTGAATCTCCGACTAAGGCCCGGACTATCAAGTCCTTTCTATCGGATGATTATGTGGTCCTGGACAGCCGGGGACACATTCGCAATCTGCCCCAGTCGGCCAGTGAAATCCCGGCCCGCGTCAAGAAACAACCCTGGGCCAACTTGGGTATCAACGTGCGCGATGCCTATCAACCCATTTACGTTATTTCCGCGGAGAAACAGCGGATTGTGCGAGACCTCAAGAAAGCGCTCGCAACCGCCGATGAACTTATCATTGCTACGGATGAAGACCGCGAAGGTGAAAGCATTGGCTGGCACATCTTTGACGTATTGGACCCCCAGGTTCCCGTCAAGCGCATCGTATTTCACGAAATTACCCGGAGCGCGATTCTGCAGGCACTCCAGAATCCAGGCCAGCTCAACTATGACCTGATCAACGCTCAGAAGGCCCGTATGATTTTGGATCGTCTTGTGGGCTACACCCTGTCGCCACTACTTTGGAAAAAGGTGGCGCCCAAACTGTCGGCAGGTCGGGTGCAAAGCGTAGCCGTCCGTTTGCTTGTGGACCGGGAGAGGGCGCGGCGCGCCTTCGTCACGGGTACCTATTGGGATCTGCAGGCAGAGCTATCGCCTGCGTCCCGGCAGAACGCAGAAGCACATTTCCAGGCCCGTCTCCACACTCTCAACGGCCGGCGTTTGGCGACGGGCAAAGATTTGGATAAGGCGACGGGACAACTAGCTGCCGGAATTGATGCCTGGGTTCTGGATGAACAGCAAGTCCAGACTGTGGCAGCCCAGCTGCCGCACATGGCTTGGACCGTCCTGGATGTGACCGAACGTGCTACTAGGCGGAGTCCGGCCATGCCCTTCACGACAAGCTCACTGCAAATTGAGGCCAATCGTCGGTTTGGTTTCACGGCCAAACGGACCATGCGCATTGCCCAGGGGTTGTATGAAAACGGCCACATTACCTATATGCGCACGGATTCGGTTCATCTGAGTAGCCAGGCCATTACGGCCGCCCGGAACCGGGTCCAGACCATGTTTGGCTCCGCACAGATGACGCCAAAGCCCCGCGTCTACAAAACCCGCAGTCGCAATGCCCAAGAAGCGCATGAAGCCATTCGTCCGGCCGGTGAGACCATGGCCACGGCCGCCGAAAAGAGTCTCACGGGTGAGGAAGGTCGTCTGTACGATCTCATCTGGAAACGCACCTTGGCCACGCAGATGGTTGACGCCCGTCTGAACAACATTACGGTCCGCATCGGCGTCCGTTCCGCTGCAGAGAACAGCCCTGTCCCGAACGGTACCACTGTACCGGAGACTTTTGCCGTCACTGACGCTGAATTTCGGGCCCGGGGCACCACCATCCAGGTACGCGGTTTCCTGAATCTCTACGTGGAGGCACCTCCACCATCGGATGAAGTAGAGGACAGAGGGCCCGAATTTTTTTCGGCACCCTTGCCCTCTTTGCAGGCAAACGAAGTCCTACATCTGCACGATCTGGTACCTGCCAGCCACGACACCAAGCCGCCGGCCCGCTACACCGAAGCCGCCCTGGTGAAGTCACTAGTGGACCAGGGCATAGGTCGGCCTAGCACCTATGCTACCATCATTGAAACCGTCCAAAACCGCGGATACGCTTTCAAACGAAGCCAAGAAATTATCCCCTCATTTACGGCCTTTGCCGTAGTCAGCATGCTGGAAAAGGCTTTTTCTGACCTGGTTGATTTCGGCTTTACGGCGCGCATGGAAGACGCATTGGATCAGATTGCCCGGGGTGAAACCAACTGGCTGGAGTATGTAGCCAGCTTCTATGGAGGGGACGCAGGTCTGGAAACCCAAGTAGAAGAACAGGATGCACGCATTGCACCGGAGCTGTTCCGCGCCATTGACCTGCCGAATTTGGCGTACTCTGTACGTATCGGTCGGTATGGGCCCTTTATCCAGAAGGATCTGCCGGCCAATGGCCAGGCCGCGGAGCGCCTGATCGCTGCACTGCCGCCGGATTTGGCCCCGGCGGATCTGACTACGGCAGTGGCGGACGAACTTTTTGCCCAGAAAGCCCAGGGACCTCAGGCCCTAGGCCTGGATGAGCAGGGGGTACATGAAATCTATCTGTGCTCCGGTCGGTATGGGCCTTATTTGCAGCTGGGGCCGGATCCCGATGACGGATCCAAACCCAAACGCATTTCCATCCCCAAGAATATGCAAGCAGAGACCATAACCCTGGAGCAGGCCCGCCAATTGCTGTCACTGCCCCGATGCCTGGGAACGCATCCGGAAGATGGCAGCGAAGTCACCACCCATATTGGGCGCTATGGGCCCTATGTCACCCATGAAGGCACGTACGCTACTCTGTCCGGTACCGATACGGTGTTCAACATTACACTGGAGCGTGCCCTGACTCTCTTAGCTGAGAAGAAGAAGGGGCGGCGTGCATCTCCCAAGGTCCTCCGGGAACTGGGCGCACATCCTGACGATCAGCAGCCTGTACGACTGCTGGATGGCCGGTATGGTCCTTACGTCAAGCATAATCGGCTCAATGCCTCCCTACCTAAGGATATGGATCCGGCGGACCTTGATTTGCCCAAGGCCCTGGCATTAATCGAAGAGCGCAGCAAACGTCCAGCTCGCCGACGCCGGCGCCGCCAATCCTGAAAGTGCTATCAATTACCATAGGGTGGCTCCGATCGGCATGGGCCAGGAGCTGTCGGAAGTATCTGTGTGGGTATGCGAGGAGCAGGATGCTAGAATCCTGGTACCGTTGTCCTGTTGGCCGTACGACTCCCGCCCCTCGGACCCAAGCCTGTTTTGGATGGGTCCATGTCCCGCTGGCCAGCGCGGTACTTTCTACAACCCCCGGCAACCTGGGCTAGAATCGTTACTACCGCACGTAGTCGGGGGGCGGCGGAGCTAGCCCCATGTCCTGCAAGAGATAGTTCAGAGCATAGTTAGAGAGGACCACCGAAAAGGCAGGACCGAAGAAAAAGAGGGGAATGCCTGCCGGCAGGGAAAAAAGAATCAGGACGGTGGCCTTCAGCACCAATACCAGAATGCAGAAGAGTGGATACCGCAGGACCAGGATCATGGCATTCTTGTAGGTTAGCTGCAGGGAGTTTTCGTCTTGTTCCCAGACCAGAGGAAAGACGAATTGTGTAAGTAGGATGAAAAACAGGGCGATCCAAAGCAGAGGGATGACCATGAGATTGACCCAGAAAAGCTCCACGTTGCCGTAGAACCAGATACAGAACCAAAGCACGCCCGTGGCCACCAAATTCAGTACATAACATAGATAGGCCTCACGCACGTTCATGCGGACGCCGGTATAAAAGAAATCATTGTCAATGCGCCGGTAGTTGGCGACGCGGTAGGCTACCCGGTTCAAGCCCATGTGGACCAGGGGAGCTAGGATGACGGTCACGGTCCCAACCCACCAGAGTATGCTCATCCATACGAAGAGGAATAGATCCTCGTATACGGAGCGAATGGTTTTCCACAATACCGTAAAGGAACGGGCAATCGAATTATTGATACCTTGCAGAGTCGACATGAAGGTCAGAGTTGAGTGAACGAAAGGAGAATAGCACCCGGGCCTGAGAGCCTGGCAAACAGAACCTGCCGCTTGGGCGGCCTGCACGATACGAGGGAAAAGAACCCTGGACATTATACTTCGTAATCAGAAGGAATGGCCTAGAGTGCCGACGGTCCTGGGCTATTCTGTGGCATCCAGCACCACCGAGGCGGATCGGACAGTCATCAGGAAGCAGTTACCGGTACCCCTTGAGGAGGATAGATGACGAATAAAAGCAAAGTGTTGGTATGTGTCGCTTGGCCCTACGCGAACGGCATGCAGCATATCGGTCACATCGCGGGCGCGTATCTGCCTCCCGATATCTTCGCCCGATTCAACCGAATGCGCGGTCATGAGGTGCTGATGGTGAGCGGCTCAGACACGCATGGCACCCCCATCACCGTATTAGCGCAGCAAACGAACACGACGCCTGCGGATGTGGTTGAACGTTATCACCCTCTTTTCGTTGAAGCGTACCAGAAGCTAGGTCTGACCTTTGATCTCTTCACGCATACGGATACCCAGACGCACTGGGAGGTAACCCAGGAAATGTTCCTGGCGCACATGGAGAATGGCCTGGTGTACCGGGACACCCAAAAACAGTTATATGATCCGGAAAGCCAGCAGTTTCTGCCGGACCGGTACGTTGTGGGTCTTTGTCCCTTCTGCCGCTCACCCGAAGCCCGGGGTGATCAATGTGACAATTGTGGTCGTCTCTACGACGCGATTGAGCTGATCAAGCCCAGGTCTACCATTTCGGGATGCACGAGCCTGGAGATACGAGAGACCGAGCACTTTTTCCTGGCTCTGGACCAAATGAATGACGCGTTGCTGTCCTGGATCCAGACCGAAAAGTCCTTTTGGCGCCCCCAGGTTTATCGCTTCACACTGTCGGAACTGGAACGTCATGAGATGCGGGGCCGTCCTATCACGCGGGACATTGACTGGGGCATCACCATTCCGCTGGCAGGTTATGAGGATAAACGCATTTACGTTTGGTACGACGCGGTCATCGGCTATCTTAGTGCCGTCGTGGAGTATGCACGCTTGTCCGGTGCACCGGACAGTTGGCAGAACTGGTGGAAAACGGGGGCCCAGCAGGGCAGCCGCATCTACAATTTCATTGGCAAGGATAACATTCCGTTTCACACGATTATATGGCCGGCGATGTTGATGGGGCGTCGGGATTTCTGCCTTCCCTATGATGTGCCGGCCAATGAATACCTGAATATGAAGGGGCGGAAGTTCAGCAAGAGTCGCGGCGTCGTCATTGCAATCAATGATGTGGTGGAACGCTACCAACCCGACGCCTGGCGCTATGTCCTGACGGCCATGGCCCCGGAAAGTGCCGACGTGGATTTCACTTGGGAAGACTTCGTGGAACGGGTCAACAACGAACTGGTGGCCAATTGGGGCAATCTGGTGAACCGGACACTAGGCTTCGCGTATCGTACCTGTGACGGCAGAGTGCCTGAGCCCGGCTCCCTCCAAGGGGAAGACTATGCGCTGCTGTCGGAGATTGAGCGTGGCTTTGTGGAGATAGGTAACCTGTATGAACAGGTTAAGCTCAAGGCTGCCTTGGAAGCATGTCGACGCCTGAGCCAGCGGGTCAACCAGTACCTCAATGTGCGCGAACCCTGGCAAGTGATCAAGCGTGATCGCGCACAGGCCCAAGCCATCATCTATACGGCACTGCAGGCAGTGGACTGGCTGAAACTGATGTGGGCACCTATCTTACCTTTTGCGGCTCAGACCCTGCACGAGGATTTGGGATATGAGGGACAACTTTTTGGTGTCCAGTTTACAGAACGTGTACAGGATGCCCGGGGCGAACATATGGTACTGCGTTACGATCACAGTAGTGCCACCGGTGTCTGGACCGCAGGCCGGTTGCCGGTTGGCCAGACATTGCAACCTCCCCGCATCCTATTTCACAAATTGGAAGCTGCTGAGGTCTTGGCTGCAGAGGCGTAAGCGGGACCCGATGAAGCATAGCCCGGTTGCTTGCGGGCAGGCAAAGATGGATGAACACGCACCAGAGCTACAGACCGCCAGCTATGTTTTTCCGGTACCGGTTGCCAGACAGGACTAGTCTGGCCATCGGCACCGGGATTTTGTTGCTGTTCTTGGCCGCGATGGGTGCTACGGCCACGGCGGCCTGGTCCTATTGGTACGCCCAGCGCATTTATCCGGGAGTGTATATTGCGGGCATTGCCATGACGGGCCAGACCCGGCCCCAAGCATTGACTCTGTTGCAAGAACAGGGTGTACACATACAGCGGACGCCCGTACAGGTCCGGTATGGCGACCAGCATTGGATCTTGGGAAGTACGCATCCCGTGTCTTCCCCGTTCCTGGCGCACCTGGTTGACCAGGCCTATCAGATCGGGCGTGACGGGACACTAGGGGAAAACCTGAAAGCGCAGGCTACGGCCTTAGGAACGGGTATCCACATTGAAGTGCAGGCCGTATACGGGGCAGATGAGATAGACCATTTTGTCACTGCCATCTTGCGTGATTTGGCTGTGCGGTCCCCATCCCAGAGTCCACAGGTAGATACGGAGTGGCTGGTAGCGCAAATCGACAGAGTGATCCAAGATGGCTTAGTCACACCCATCCGTCTTGAGGAGACGGATGAGGCATCGGCAAGGATATGGTCCCGTGCCTCCGCTCTGCTGCGTACGGAACCGCTGTTGCTAAGTCATCCGCAATTCACGCACCGTGTGGCCCTGGATCCGCAGTGGATCACGGCGGCGGTCGTGCAGCAGCAACCTTTGGTGCTGGACAGAGATGTACTGGCGGCAGCAGTCAAAATCTGGAGTCCCTTGTTTGAACGTACACCCCGTAATGCACGGGTCCGCTTTGATGCCAGTGCAGGGGGCTTGTATGTGCAGGAGCCTAGTCGGATGGGTGTGGCTTTGGATGTGGAACAGACGGTAACCGCGATCGTTGAGGCCTTACAGCAGGGATTGGATGAAACCCGTCTGCATCTGACATTCACGGAGCCGCGTTTGCGCGGACACAATCTGGACCAGTATGGTATCCGCGAACTTGTGGGTACGGGCACCTCCTACTTTCGCGGCAGCAGTGCAGCCCGCGTGCGCAACATTGAGTTAACTACGGCCCAATTTGAGAGCATATTGATTCCACCCGGAGACATTTTCTCTTTCAATGAACACGTAGGCCAGATTACCGCCGCGGCCGGTTTTGCCGATGCGGCGATCATCTGGGGGGATCGGACCGCCATCGGTGTAGGAGGTGGGGTATGCCAGGTTAGCACCACGATTTTTCGGGCGGCCTTTGCTTCCGGTCTGCCGATTGTGGAAAGGTATAACCATGGCTATGTAGTGTCCTGGTACGGACAGCCGGGACAGGATGCCACCATTTTTGCGCCTTATGTGGATTTCAAGTTTCGTAACGATACAGCGGCCTATTTGCTGCTGCAGCCGGATCTGGACGTCACGGGTGGAACACTGACTTTCAACCTCTATGGGACCCGTCCGGAACGTGTTGTGACCATATCCGAACCTGTCATTTCAGCGGTCGTGGACCCGCCTGACCCCGTATACCTGCCGGACAGTTCCCTGGCCCCGGGCGTGCAGCGGTTGGTAGAATCGGAAAAATTGGGCCTCACGGTTGCCGTAGAACGCAGCATCCAAGAGGGCGAGCAGGTGCGTACCGAAACTCTGCATAGCGTATACAAACCGTGGCGGGCCGTCTATCTCGTGGGAACCGAGATCACCCCCGAGGCGGAACGTACACCACCGGCAGCAACCGAGGCGGAAAGATAGTCATGGACCGATCACCAAGTTTCGTTGTGGAAGAACGCGGGGCAACATGTTCTAGTATGGTATGAGCGTGGCGCTTACCCCATTGCGGATATGATGGCCCGTACCTAGTTGGTTTGAATTTTTTATGTTCCCTATCACTTCAATCGCCCAGGTGAAGGTCCTGGAGCAACAGGCTCTGCAGAGCGGTGTCACGCAGATGCAGATGATGGACAGGGCGGGCCGTGCTTTGTCCCGGCAGCTGCTTGCTTATGCGGCGGCTCAGGGGGTAGCGCACAGTCCCGTGGTGGTGTTAGCCGGTCCCGGCAATAACGGTGGGGATGGACTCATCGCCGCCCGTTATCTGCATGATGCAGGCGAGCGCGTCTCCGTCTATCTCTGGAACCGCCCCGTAGCAGATGACACGCTGGTAGCCGCCCTGCGGGCACGTAAAGTGCCGATCGTGAGGGCTCAGGATGATCAGGACCAAATCATACTCCGGCGCTGGTTGCGATTGGCCACATGGTGTGTAGATGCCCTGTTGGGGACAGGATCCAGTCGACCGATTACGGGATCTCTGGCCCGGATCCTGGATACGGCCTACAGTCTACGCCGCGGCCTGTTGCATATCTGTGCGGTCGACTGTCCCAGTGGTTTGAACTGCGATACGGGAGAGGTAGATCCGCACACCCTGGCGGCCGATTTGACGGTTATGTTCGGTGTGGCCAAGCGCGGTATGTATCATCCCCGGGCTTTCCCGTTCTGCGGCCTGATGACAGTGGAGGAGATCGGGCTGTTGCAACACCAGGCGGTAGCCCTACCGGTACAGGGTCTACAGCCGGAAGATCTCCCTGCCCTGTTACCTACACGGGTGGACTGGGGGCACAAAGGTACGTTCGGGAAAGCCCTGTGCGTAGGTGGTAGCCAGCGTTATCCGGGCGCCCTGCTATTCAGTGCCCGGGCGGCCGCCCGCGTAGGAACCGGTCTGGTGACGGCAGCAGTGCCGTCCTGTATTCAGGCGGGGCTGATCCCGGCCCTACCGGATGCGACGTTCCTGCCGTTACCGCACGGGGACGGCACCCTGAGTCCCGCCTCATTAGATCTGCTGCGCAGCGAATGGTCCGCCTACGACGCCGTGTTGCTGGGATGTGGTCTGGCATGTACACCGAATACGATCGCCTTTGTAGACAAGTTTCTGGAAGCCTACCGGGACCATCGTGCCATGCAGGATGTTCCACTTGTACTGGATGCTGATGCGCTCAACTGTCTGGCACGGCTGGAGGACTGGCCGACCCGTTTGCCGGCCCATACCGTGCTGACGCCTCATCTGGCGGAAATGGGACGCCTTTGCCGCCAGGATATAGCGCCCATGATGGAAACGGAGTGGGATAGGGTTATCGCCAAGGCGGTCACCTGGAATTGCACAGTGTTGCTGAAGGGATATCAGTGTCTGATAGGGACGCATGAGCACAGGCTGTATGTGCTCCATCGGCCTAATTCGGCCCTTTCCACAGCCGGGACCGGTGATGTACTGGCGGGATTGGTCACTGGCTTACTGGCCCAAGATCGGGCCCCGGACCAAGCGGCTCGGGCTGCTGCCCTGATTCATTCCCAGGCTGGCTGGGAGTGTGCGGCGACGCTGGGGGCCGCCAGTACCCTGGCTTCCGATGTGCTGGCTCAGACATCCCATGTGATTAAGCAGGCCTATGCGTACCAGGCAGACCCGGAAGCGTAACGACACGCGCAGACCAGGACGAAAATATGACTGATGAACGACACACCACAGTC
The DNA here is from genome assembly GCA_965116185.1 of Caldilineaceae bacterium. Classification (GTDB taxonomy): domain Bacteria; phylum Chloroflexota; class Anaerolineae; order Caldilineales; family Caldilineaceae; genus Bin34. The sequence goes on along the minus strand of OZ220492.1, from coordinate 2,273,784 downwards.
CGTTTAGTGGTGGACACCAGCAGCAATGTGCCTGAGGCACTACTGCACCAATACCATATGATCGAAGTAGCCACTTCCGTCCTGTTTGGTACGGATGAGTTTCGCCTCAAACGGGATATTGATTTACCACAGTTCTACCGGGAACTTGATCGACGACCTGAACATCCCACCACGAGTCAACCGACCCCTCAACAGTTTACGGCAGCCTATGCACAGGCTTTAGCCGAAGGGGCCGAATCCGTACTCTGTGTGGTGGTCAGTTCCAAACTGTCCGGCACATACAATGCGGCGCGCCTGGCGGCGGCCGAGTTCGCGGCAGATACGGTCCAGGTGTGGGATTCGCAAGGGGTTAGCATTACCAGTGGGTTACAGGCCATCACGGCCGCCCGCTTGTTGAGCCAGGGGTACTCACTCTCGGCTTGTCTGGACCGTCTGGCCGCACTCAGAACCGAGATTAGGGGTTTCCTGACGGTGGAAAATCTGGATACCCTAGCCCGCAGCGGTCGCGTGACGGCGTTGCAGAAAAATATGGGCAACGTGTTGAATCTCAAGCCCGTCCTCGCTATCGAACAAGGGGAAGTGATCCCGGTAGGCAAAACGCGGGGACGCACGAGAGCCAAGCGGGACATCATCCAGCGTATGCATCAGATCCTGGGCACCGACCCTGCGGTAGTGGCCGTTTCCCACGCGGACATGGCTCCGGAAGCCGCCGCTTTTCTGCAGCAGGCCAAAGAACAGTTACAGGTGGTGGAAAGTCATTTGATTGAACTGGATCCCGCCATCGTTGCCCTGGGGGGCCGCGGTGTGTTGGGGCTAGCAGGTCACAAAGCTTTGTGATTCAAGTGCTAACAATCCCAATCCCGTATCCGTCTTCCACACAAGCGCTTCTCGTTGCTTGCTTTACGGTAGGTAGGCCGATAGTACCGACGCCCTGGATGTCTGCCGGCACGTCCTGCGGTTTCTTGCCTCCACCGACCGCAGGACCTGTATCGTGATGGATCCGCTAGCCGCACGTCAGGTGAGGGTAGGCGTTGATACCCTGGGGGGTGATCACGGACCTGAACCTATTATTCATGGCGCCCTGCACGCCGCTGAGGATTTTGGTTTGGCCGTGACTTTGCTGGGGGTCCCACAACGCATTGAGGCGCTGCTGAACCCGTGGAATCTGTCCAGACTCGCAGTTGATATTGAGGAGGTGACCGCACCATCCAGTCTGTCCAAGACCAAGATGGGACTGCGCAATGCGGCTACGGCGCCGGCGATAGGAGCCAAGTTGCTCCGGGCAGGCAAGGTGGATGCCCTGGTGTCGGCGGACGACACGGCCCTGGTGTTGGCCGCGGCCATTTTGTTCGTGCGCCGCATCCACGGTGTGCACCGTCCTTGTCTGGCGGCTCCCTTACCGACGCCGGACAGATACGTACTGTTGCTGGATGCCGGGGCCAATCCGGATTGTCAGCCGCGCCATCTCGTGGAATTTGCGCTCCTGGGAGCTCAATACGCCCAGCACGGCATGGGCTTGCCCGATCCCCGCATCTGTGTCTTGAGCAACGGTCGGGAAGAGGGCAAGGGCAATGATCTGATTCGGGCTGTCCATGCCCAGTTGAAGACTATGCCACAACTGACATATCACGGATATGCCGAACCCTACGATTTGCTACAGGGCACGGTGGATGTGCTGGTCACCGACGGATTTAGTGGTAATCTTCTGGTCAAAGGCATGGAGTCTGCCAGCCGCTTATATACTGCCGCGCTGCGGCAAGCATTTCAGGCCAGCTGGCGTGGCCGCACCGGGTACTGGCTAGCGCGCCGGCAGCTGGAGCAGGTTCGGCATAGAGCCGATCCACGTCAATATGGTGGCGCGATCTTGCTGGGAGTTGATGGTATTGTGATAGTAGCCCACGGCAACTGCAATGTCCAGTCCATGCACAGTGTCATGCGGCAGGCCAAGGAAGGCGTGGAACGGGATATTGTAGGCCGGATGACCCAAAGTCTGCAAGTGTACTGCCAGGGTCCATCCAATACAGAGGAAATAGAAGCCTGAGTGCTGCATGAAGGTATATCGCAACCCGGAATACATCGAGAAACGGGAAACCTTGGGCAAACGCCTCTTTATGGTGGCTGTCCTATCCCTTGCGGGAGGGTTGATGGTAAGTTTTACGCCTAATATGCCCATAGCTCAGACGGCTGCGGAGACTAACCCCTTTGTGGCTTTCATCGCTACCCACTACGCTCCCATCAGTTTTGCTACCCTGATCATCGGTTTTGTGGCAGCCAGCATTGGTAGCTACTTCATTAATCGCTTCGCTCCGCGTCGTTGGCCCAATTCCAAGCTGTTGGAAAGACCCGATCAGGTCCTGGCGCGTATGCTCAAGGGGCTTGACAACCGTTTCGCCCTATTTTCTTGGGTCTTTCCCGACGTGGCCCATCTCCTGGTAGGACCCTGTGGTATCGTGGCGTTGGTGTTGCGGAGTGACCGGGGCCGGATCCGGGTAGAGGGTAACCGCTGGCGGGAACCGTTTACGCTGACCCGCCTGCTCACATTCTTTGCCCAGGAGGGCCTGGGCAACCCTTCCCGTGAGATTGAGGAATACGTCAAAGTAATACAGCGCTTTCTGGATGCCCAGGTGGCGGATCATCCTGATGCTCAGGAGTATGCCACCATTCCTATTACGGGAGCGGTGGCTTTTATCAACCCGCAGGTGCAGTTGACGGTACAGAACCCCGATGTGCCGGTTCTGCAGGGCGAGCAAATCCTGGAATTTGTCCGGCAGACGACTAAACATAAGGACGTGAAGAATTCAGTCATGCGCCGGTTTTGTCAAGATCTGGAGACCCGGCTGGCTGTTAAGGGTGACGAAGAGGTGTAAAAGGGCGCCGGCAACAGGTTTTGCTACCGGTCACGTGCTGATGGCAGCCTGATGCCCGGCAACGGGAGACGCGTAGGTGGCGTATGTCCATGATCAGGAAAAAACGAACTTCGCCGCGGCAGCGGGAATTTGCCCGTCTGGTGGTAGCCCGTTTGCAGGAATCCTATCCCGATGCCCAATGTGCGCTGCATCACGATACGCCTTTCCAGCTGCTCATCGCTACTATCCTGTCGGCCCAGTGTACCGATGTGCGGGTTAATAAGGTGACGCCAGCCCTATTTGCCCGTTTCGGCACACCCGAGGCCATGGCGGATGCCCCGCGCCCGGAACTGGAAAACCTAATTCACAGTACGGGTTTCTTCCGCAACAAAGCCAAAAACATCCAGTTAGCCAGTAGTACCATCGTACGCGACTTCGCGGGCGAAGTCCCTGCCAATATGCAAGATTTACTGTCTCTGCCAGGTGTTGCCCGCAAGACCGCCAATGTAGTGTTGGGGGTAGCTTTTGGTATTGCGGAAGGGGTTGTAGTGGACACCCATGTGAAGCGTATCACGCGCCTGTTAGGCCTCACCCGACACCACGATCCCCACAAAGTGGAGATTGATTTGGTGTCGCGGTTACCCACAGAGACATGGATTGATTTTTCCCACCGCATCATTCTGCATGGTCGGGCCGTGTGCAAGGCCCGGCGTCCCCAGTGTACCCAGTGCAACTTGAATGATATCTGTCCATCAGCAGATCTGATCTAGGCCGATGGCCCGCCGTGGGAGGCCACCGATACCCATGGTGTCCGCAGCGGCCAGTGATACAGAGCGGGTGCAGCCATGAGCAAGCATTGCCAGTTCCAGGCATGCCGGTGGCTTATTCTCCTCCTCGGCGGGTTGCTGTTGACGGCTTGTGGACAAGCCCTGCCACAGCGCGGGCAGGATCTACCGGCACAAGAGGAACCGCTGCGCATCCTGGCGGCGACCTCTCTGCTTGAACCCTTCACGGCACTGGGCCATTTGTGGGAAGAACAGATACCGGACCGGCCGTTAGAATTCAATTTCGCCAGCTCCCACTATCTCGTGCTGCAGCTCATGCAGGGAGCCCCCGGGGATTTGCTGGCCACGGCGGATCAAGTGCAAATTGCCAGGGCCCTTGAAGCCGGCTTGATACAGGCACAGGATGTCACGCGCCTGGCCCGCAATGCGCTGGCCCTAGCCGTTCATCCTCAAGCGTCATTGCCCATTACCGGCTTACAGGATCTGGCACAGCCCGGGGTGCGGTTGGCGTGGGCCCGCCCCGGGGTACCTCTGGCTACCTACACGGACCAGCTACTGGCGTTGCCGGACTGGAAGCTGACGGCAACCGCACGCAATCGGATCGCCGCCAATATACTGACCTTTGACGCTAATGCCCGTAGCGTACGTAATCGGCTGTTAACGGGCGAAGTGGATGCCGCTATACTCTATGTCTCCGATGCGTTGGCCGTGACCAATCGTCTGGACATCGTGTGGCTAGAACCTGCGCGCAACGTGGAAGTTGTGTTATACATAGCACCGCTGCACGCTTCCTCCCAAGCCCAGACCAGCCGGCAATTCATAGAATTTGTCCTGAGCGAGCAGGGGCAGAGAGTGATGCAGCAATTTGGTTTTGAGGTGTATGAACCCGAGTAAGAAATGGCTATCGCCGGTCCCGGCCCAGGCGCGTCTCACAAACCGACGGTCTGCTGCGGGTGGTTCGCTAGGCATCATGCACTGGCTGAGTCTACCCATGGTGTTGTTCCTCTTCCTTCCGGTAGCCACGCTGCTCGTGCGCAGCGTGAGCGGAGAAGTAGCGGGATCCCCACTCTCGGCTACACAGATCTGGTCGGCGCTAGCCCTCTCCTTCCACACATCTAGTATCACTACGGGGCTGGCTGTGCTCTTCGGCACACCGCTAGCATATGTACTCGCCAAGGGGCATCTGCCGTTGTGGTGGGAGCGCTGCCTGATGGTGCTGGTTGAAATTCCCTTGATTCTGCCGCCTGTGGTGGCGGGGGTAGCGCTGCTGCTGCTGCTGGGGCGCTTTGGGTGGTTGGGACATGTTCTGTACGAAGCCGGTATACCCATCGCCTTCACGAGTACAGCGGTGGTGCTTGCCCAACTGTTCGTGGCCAGTCCACTGTATATTCGTTCCGCCGTACTGGGGTTGGAGCAAGTAGATCGCGAAATCGAAAATGCCAGTGCCCTGGATGGCGCCTCATTCTGGCAGACATTGGGGTATATCTCACTCCCGCTGTCACGCTCTGCACTTCTGACCGGTGCTGTGATGACCTGGGCCCGCGCCTTGGGCGAATTCGGTGCCGCCTTGATTTTCGCCGGCAACTATCCCGGTCGTACGCAGACTATGCCGGTAGTGATATATTTGGGGTTTGAAATTGATTTGGCGGTCTCCCTGCTGCTGGCAGGCATTCTGCTGGGGGTAGCGTTGGGCGTGCTGAGCCTAATGCGTTTTGTGCAAATCCGCTTACTGTGAACGGTGATTGGAAAAGCTCCGGGCCCCATGGTCAGAGGGAACACTTAGCCGACACGTGGGGTTTCCCTAAGCAGTACAATGGGGCATACCCGGTGGCACCTGCGTAGAGCCGGTTACCCATGGCTGCGTAGACCGGGTCCTTAACACAGCCTGTGTCAGGCAGGAGAATGCCAAATTAATGAGAAGCGGATGAACTGGCATGGAAGCCCTACGACAATTCCTGGATCAACTCCGAGATGCGAGCACCTGGAGTGACTGGCCATCCATGGCCACCCTGCAGGCGGCCATGGATCCTGTGGCCTGGATCTTGGTGCTGATCGCGCTGGGTTCCGTACTCTTGGGGAGCGTATTCAGTCTGCGCTGGCGGCGCACGGGAGGTGTCAGTGCAGACGCTGAGAGTCATCCGACAACGCTTCTGGAACGAGCCAAACAGAATCCTGCCTGTCTGACACCAGTAGCCATGTTGCAGCGGATGGGCGCGGAACGTACGCGCGAATTGCTGGAGTATGGAGATGCTGTGGAGGATGCCCACTGGCGCAGTCAGTGGATGCCCGTGCGCGAGGAACTATTGCGTCTCATGAGTGCCCAGCACGCCTTCGCGTCATTGCATGCGTTGACCACCTACTACTGCTGTACGGATCGGGACGAACCCACCAGTGTACGGATCAGGCGCACGGCCCTGATCCATAAGTTGGGGCAGCGGCGCACGCTGCCGCGCGGCCCGGATCAAGCCCTTGCCCAGCTGCTTGTGTTCACGGATGGCCAGGAACCCATTGGGGAACTGGGTTTTGCGGGCCGTATTCATTGGCTGAAGCCCGAGCACAAGCCCCAAATCGGCGATGGTCCCATGGTGGAACTGGATCCCATCAGTTTCCACAGCCTGCAAAAGGCCACCATGAAAATGCGCATTTACCGCTCACTCCTAACCGGGGCCGGTTTTCGTCTGCACTTCAGCCGTTTTGGCGAGGACTGGATTGTCACGCGCGAAGAACTGGAATGGGCACGCTAGATGAAGATTCTGCTGGACCTGACCTTCGTTGACTACCTCCGTTTCCTTTTTGTCGCTGCGACATCCATCGTGGCCATCGTGGCGTATGCCCTCATAACCTATGCCATTACCTACAATGCGCGTTCCCAAGTAGCACGCCGTTTCGCGTACATGGTGCTGTGCGTGTTGGTGGTCGTAACCGTTGACATCGTATTGATTCGCCTTGCCGATCTGACCCTAGCTACTACCTGGCTGCGCTTGCAGTGGTTAGGTATTGCTTTCCTGCCCGCCAGCTATTACGGTTTTGCGAGTTCCGTTCTCCAGGCTACCCAGGTGGTTTCACGGCAGCGCCATCTAGTGGGACTTGGCTTGACCGGGCTGGGCCTATTGACTGCCCTGGGGGTCCTACTGACAGATTGGGTGGTGGCCCCAGCGCGTGTGCCTTCTAACCTGTATCATCTGACAGCAGGGCCTCTATTCTGGGTTTTTGCGGGTGTCTTTCTCGTGTCTCTGGGACATGCTATCCACGATGTCTTGCTGGCACGCCGGCGCTGCCTCACGTCCCTTAGCCGGACAAGGGTCACGTACCTACTATGGGGCTTCGTGGCCCCCGCCTTGGGTTCCTTTCCATACCTGCTGGTTATTGGGGAGCGGGGGGCACAGGCTGAAACAACGGTGCTGTTGCTTTCCATTCTGACCAATCTGGCTGTAGCCCCTCTGCTCGGTTTCATGATGCTGTCCGTTGCCTATTACGGTGTCGGCCTACCGGATCGGGTAGTCCGGTATCGCCTCTTTCAATTCCTGTTTCGGGGGCCTGTCATCGCGAGTCTGGTCATCCTGGCTATGCAGACCCTGCCCAAGGTGGAACAAATCCTCGGGTTGCCCCGGGATATGGTCGTGTTTGCGGTGGTGACGGGGGTCATTGTCGTGGGACAGCTGGCTCTGAGTTTTTCCAAGCCGCTGCTAGATTATTTAATTTACCGGGATGACACGCGGGAAATCACCTGGATCCGGGAATTGGATCGTAGGCTGCTGACCTCTGCGGACATTCAGCAGTTCATGGAAAATCACCTCACGGCCCTGTGTGAGTTCCTGCAAGCACCGCGCGGCTTTGTCGCGGTTATATCCAATTCACGCCTGATTGTGGAGGCCACAGTGGGTGATTGGCCCGATCCGGATAGTATCATGGCCGGTCCGGACTGGGCCCGGATGCTGCGGACTCTCGTGGAAAGTGCTAAGCACAGCCAGGACACACCCGGACCGATGGTGATGGATCAGCTGCATCTGTGGCCTTTGCATGGGCAGGCCCAGGACGCAGAGCGCCCGGTTTTTCTGGGGGTCATGGGCGTTGAAGTACGGCGGCCCGCCGCCAACCTGGATATCCAGCAAAGTGCGTTTCTACAGTCTATGCGTGAGCGGATGACGGCAGCACTCTGGGATCGTCAATTGCAGCTGAATGTGCTTAGCGGGCTACGGCATCTCATTCCTGACATTGACAAAATCCAGAGCCTACGCAGCCAAGTGCCCTATTCCGCATCCACGGGACCCATCGTACCGGATCTTCTGCGGCCGGATGAACCGCATGATCCCAAATTCACGTCCTGGGTGCGGGATGCTCTACGGGATTTTTGGGGGGGGCCACGCCTGACACGTAGTCCCCTGATTCAACTGCAGATCGTGAAGACAAGCCTGGAGAAAACCAACGGCAACCCAAGCCATGCTCTACGCTTAGTCCTGGGTGAAGCCATTGCACGCATGCGTCCTAAAGAGGGGACGGAACTGGGACATCTCGATTCTCTACTGTACCAGATTATGGATATGCGCTTCATACAAGGCAAGCGGGTACGCGATATTGCGCAGATGCTGGCCATGAGCGAAAGCGATCTTTACCGTAAGCAGCGTGTCGCTATTGATCATGTTGCGTCCATTATCCGGGAAATGGAGCGGAACGAAGGGGCTAAGATGCAGAACAACGCGGAGCGTGGCAACAGACGACTCTGACACCGCACATAACGAAACGCGCATTCATTCGTCTTATATAGAGGCCGGCATAGTACGCACGATTCAAGTTCACTTGTCTCCAGTGGTGTTTTGCCCCCCCTTATTGCCGATTGTCCGGAATGCCGATGTGACTTTCCGCACATCCCGCGGAACGCAAACACAATCCATCAAACGCCTCAGTTTTGAAGAAATTTTTGGACTGGGCGCGATCATGCTAGGTCTTTTCTGTTTCCTACACTTGGCTGTTGCCGAGGGTGTGGCTTTGCTCACGCTGCTGATGGGATGGACAGCTCCCTATTTCGGTCTGCTGTGTGTGGGTGTGGGCATGGTGGCTCTGTTTGGTCATCGTGCGCGCTATTGGCGCATGGAAGGCATGGTAGGAGCTTATCTGTTGTGGCTGGCGCTCATGACTAGCTCCTTTGTCTGGGAACACTATACCGTTGACTGGCGTGTCGTCATTGACGGCCATCATGGCGGCATGTTCGGGCGCGCTCTGGGTAATATGCTCATGGCATCCCTGGGACGCCCGGCCACTGGGACCGTGATCCACGCCGTGGCTTGGATAGGTACGTTCCTGCTGGTACGCTATTCACCGCTCATGCTGGGGCCGCTGCTAATTGCCCGCGGCATATGGCGATGGCGGTCCCAGTGGCGGACCGATCCGAGAGAGGTACCGACTCCTAATGGGACTAAGGCCGCCCAGACCGCCGTATCGGCCGTCACGCCATCCTCTCAGCCGCCGAACAAGCGCCACCGTATCCGATCGAGTGCTACAGCGCAAGCGGTCTCGACTGGTGATCCGCCTAGATCACAGGCAGTCCGGAACCAACCGCAAAAGGCCTCAACCCGGACTGAAGCGGACCAGGATGCCACCTCCCGGCGCGGAGCACAAACCTCTACATCTGCCGCCCGGCGTACCGTGCACCGGAAAACGGGCTCCCAACCCCGTGGGCTGCCACCGCTGGCTTTACTGTCGCAGAGCACCATTGAGAAACACGAAGCCAAAGCCCAGGCTCAGGCCCAGACGTTGGAACGTATTTATGCCGAATTTAACCAGCCGGTCAAGGTAGTCAAAGTTGAGGTAGGTCCGGCCGTTACTCGCTATGGCGTGCAACCGTGCCAGAAGACCGGCCATGCCCGACCGCGCCCTGTGCGGGTACGAGACATACTTGCGTTGCGCGATGACGTGACATTGGGCATGGAAGTGGAAAGATTGCGCTATCTGGCGCCCGTACCGGGTCGTCCCTATGTGGGGATTGAAGTACCCAATTCGAATCGGCATACGGTAGAGTTGCGCAGTGTCCTGGACAGTTGGGAATTCCAGACCCATACGGGTGCCCTCAGGATCGGTCTGGGACGTGACACGTCCGGTGAGGCCATCATCGCAGATCTAAGTCGGGCTCCTCACCTGCTAGTAGGCGGGGCCACCGGTACAGGGAAATCCACCTGCATCAACGTGCTTCTGGCTTCGTTGCTCATGCAGCATGGCCCCGATACCCTTAACTTAGTTCTGGTGGACCCCAAGCAGATAGAACTGACACCATTTGACGGTCTGCCCCATCTAGTGGGCCGGGTTGCAACCGACCTCAAGGCGGTGCCGACATTGTTGTTGTGGCTACTGTTAGAAATGGATGCCCGTTTCGCCCGGTTCCGTGAACTGGGTGTACGCCATATTCAGGGCTACAACAAACATTCTGCCATCCACGCCAAGGAGCCGCCCCTGCCCTATATTGTCCTGGTCATTGACGAGCTAGCCGATCTGATGATGGTAGGGGATAGCCAGATCGAAACCCGCATCTGCCGTCTCGCACAAAAATGTCGTGCTACCGGCATTCATATTGTCCTGGCGACCCAGAGGCCCAGTGTGGATGTCCTGACAGGCGTGATCAAGGCTAACTTTCCCACTCGTATCGCGTTCGCCGTGTCCAGCAATACAGATAGTCGGGTAGTACTGGACACGCCCGGAGCTGAATCTCTGTTGGGCAAAGGGGATATGCTTTTCCGGGATCCGGAGCGGGGCAAGAACGTGCGTGTGCAGGGCAGTTGGGTAAGTGACAGTGACATTCAGAATGTAGTAGCGTATTGGAAACAGCAACAGCGCTCAACCCCTGCGTCCGAACGGATTGAGCCCTGGCGCGGTCTACTGGACCGCAAGGCTACCGGTCTGGCCGCTTGAGCGAGTTAGATAGCCGGAGGCATGTTTGCCGCTGCCCTTAGTACGTTCCCCAGAGAGTAACTTGTCCCTGAATCGGCTGCGTGGTGGTACGGGCAAAAGTAGGACAGTAGATGAGGGCCGACTAACTGGAGGGAGTTAAACAGCAAGTCTGAGCTGCCCTTGGTCTGTGTTTTGGCAGTCCACTGTAGTCCATGTCTTGGGTCTAGTCACTACGGTATCTATGTCTTGATTCCCTATCATTGCCCTCATACGTGTATACTGCCTGCCTGATTGGTCTTCGCAACCGATCACGTGGGCGGATAGCTCAGCTGGTTAGAGCGCTTCGTTTACACCGAAGGGGTCGGGGGTTCAAGTCCCTCTCTGCCCATCAAGCTATACAAAGCAGGTTTGCCTGCGCTCTGCTGCTGTGCCTGGAGTTGCAGATGTTGCTATATGCCTACAACAGGCTCGTTTCAGCCGACTGAGTCGCGAGCAGAAGGTGAACCGGAGCGGCTTTTGTTGGTGCTTGGAATCCTTCTATACTGCTGTCTTGGATGGGCCACTTCCAGGTTGATCTGGCGTAAAGATTGGCATAACAGCGTATGCGCGAGGTCTGGAATTCTCAAATACACCCCGATACCCACGATGATTACTGCATCTTGGCATGGACTGCAGAGGGCAGCACAAACTTGTGGGTAGAGGCGCTCCTAGTGTAGGTCTGACTTGGCCCAACCCCCTAGCTTCCAGGGTTGCCTCAACACTCCTACCAGACAAAGCTATGTTTACATGGCGCAATAGGAGCTTGTCAGGATGGCTCAGAGTATGCGGCATAGCGCTGATTCTGCTCTGTATCACCGCTTGTACCAGGCAGCCGGACGCAACTTTGACGGCGCAGGCAGTGGCGCCCGCCACGCCACCCCCACAAAGACCACGGCCCTTTGGGCTACTCCTTCCTCCCGCACCGACTGTTGCCTTCACACCCACATCGCCTGTGGCTGATCCTTTCGCTACGTGGAATAAACGGTTGAAACCGCAGCCTTGGTGGCGAGAGTCCGAGCCGTATTCATGCCTATCCCCGGCAAAATCCACATCTCCTTGGCTTGAGGCCGGGATGGTTGATCTAGGCGGGACCGATGCATTGTCACTCATCCGATTCTTCGGTAATGGCAGCTATCTGCGCTACGGTTACATGGGCTTTGAAGGATGTACCCCCATTCGAAAATATCCGGATCGAACCCATCTGGACCCACCGGTTGATCCGACCTATTACTCCCTTGGCCATCTGGACATCGCAGTTGACATTACCCGTGTGCCGCCGGATGCGCCCGGATGGTTTGAAGATGATGGGACACGGGAGGACATGAGTATGGAGGAAGCCGTACGCCTCCTGAACGCACACATTGCCCCCTATTTCGCGAAGATCTCGGCCGGCAAACTCAAGATTAGGTTCCATGCGGGGAACGATTTTGTGTTGGAAGGATCCGGTTCGCCCGATGATGTGGAAGGTCAGCGGCTGCGACTTGCAGGGGTGATGGACTGTCGGGGAGCAGCCGCGGACAAGTACCCGTGTAACCAGGGGGCACCGGGTGGTCTGAACCGTCTCTTACTGACCGACGTGACGGCGGACACAGGCGGCTTTGCCTACAATGGCAGTGCCAACTTCGGACTTGTGAGTCTGCGTGAGGCGAATATGGAATTATTGGTGCACGAGATAGGTCATGCCTGGATGAACTGGCCTCACTCCTACGCTGAAGTTCTGTGGCACCCGGACGGAGTTCAAGAGGATGGGGGTAGCGATCCGCCCAATCCGTACAGCAATGCCCTGGATTTCATGTCCAGCCTAGCACTGGTGCGGGTGCGGGGCTGGTATCAGGACATGCCATCAACACTCGCGGTGAATCGTTATGCCGCGGGATGGATCGATCCGGCACAGGTCGCGCTACACCTGAGCGACGTGGGAACGTACACGTTGCATCCCCCGCGTGTGGAGGGTGACCAGTTCCTCGTGATATCGTCCGGACGGCAGTACGCATTTACGACGGTGGAGGTACTAGACGAGCGTAATCCCGTTTACGTGGACGAGTTACCCAAGGTGTACGACCCATTGGCGCCCACCGCGCGCCGTTCGTTTCGTTACGATGGAGTGTTGGTAAGTCGGTATGACCAATCCACCGGTACAGGGATACAAGCCCGTTTAGGCCCCGCGCTATACGACCGTCGTAACCCTGATTTCGCGACAGATGTCGGCTGGGGTAGGGACGACTACGCGGTCATGCAGGATGGTGAGACCCGCGCCATCGGCCGTGATGTTCACTTGCAGGTGGCGCGCAACCAAGACGGGAGCTACGAGGTTACGGTGAGCGGGGGGCGGATCGCGGAGTTTACGCCCTGGTGCGTTAGTATATGGTTCGCACCGGGAGAGTATGATGCCGGGTGTACCCTAGATGGTGCAGAATAGGGCCTCTAGTCTGTACTAAGCGAGCACCGCTCAGATGACGGTCCGAGCTCCCCTGGCAGAAGATGGCACAGATAGCGATGGCTTCTCACTAGCGCATTGAGATAAGTGCAGTTGAGACGACATCCGTCAAGCACGTCCCGGATTGCGATCTTGTTGCTTAATAAGTTACGTTACAGTTGTCCGCGCGTAAAGCGCGGACAAGGATTGCCATTGTACGGATACACAGAAGACTAGGACACTAGGTAAAAATCCCCCATGTCCATTCCCGCTTGGCTGCATTTTTCCGGTTGTGCCCAAACAGCGAATCTGCCGTTACCGTGACAGAGCTAAGGATGGCTATCGCGTCTAGGTTCCACTGGTCCTAGGTGCTGTCCATACTGACCTACAGCAGATTACTGTGACCCGGTGCCGCTCCTTGCCCCCCGCCTTCTGCCCTTCACGTGCAGTCAATCCTTCCCATGGCCTAACCTGCTAGCAAGAAGCCCTTCCAGTACGACCAGCGTAGGAACAGCTGTTCTCGGCCCCACTCTGACTCTATATAGCCATATGTCCTGCTGAAATGAACTCTCACTAGCCGGCCAACGGTTGAGGTCCGTAGGAAACTTTGGGATCGGACAGGATTAGCTCAATGCTATCCATCGCATATTGCGGTGGATAGGTGCTCTGGTTGTTAGAAGCCAGGAAGACATGTAGAGTGGAGATACAGCGCCTGTCATCTACAGTAACCTAATCCCACTGTATGGAATCATCCATAAACATCAATCCAGTCGTTATCCCCAGACAGCGGGTGGGGGCATATAGACGTGATCGGAAATGTTAGCGGGTGTGGCCTGCCCGGTAATCCTGGTGAGACCTTGATGTAGCCTACTGCGGATTCCAAGTGGCTGCGGTCCATCCAATGCTTGTTTGATTCACCATGGCATCCTCCCTAGGCCTTCATACCAGAACCCACCCTACTACTAGCCCAGTCGATCTAGGGTTACGTGTGCCCTCCCTTTACGAGCTTGTTTACACCCTATGCAGGTGTGCTAAAATCGTATATCTACTCTATGATAGCGCATTCCCGCTCAGCTGATGATGCAAGCATTCGGATTCACAATTGACTGACCGCCCTGCCCCCTGAATGTGCAATCGGTTATAATTTCAGTGTACGGAGATCCGGCACGCCCACCACGCACATGGAACCCTACGGTCATCACGACTATGAGCATAAATCGAAGCTGGAGCTCAGGACTTTCCTAGGTTCCCTGATAGATCGTGCCCTAGGTTGTCTGTCAAGCCTACGTCCTTATGCCCGGCGTGCGCAACAAGTCGAATGTGATGTACTGCATCAAGAAGGGGTAGTCCTGGCCTATGATATTGACTACGAGGCTACGCAAGATCTGCCTGCACTCTGTACACGGGCTAATACCTGGATGGATAAAGTTGAGAGCTGGGTAGCCACGGTGTCCGCCACAGCACGCGGACTATGGGGAAAAGTCCGTACGCATTTCACACCACGCTCTGTCCCCGATCCCACCGATTCTCCGTCCTCAGAGTCACCACCTACACTGGACCAACTGGTCGCCGACGTGCAGGACCTAAAACTTCGTATGACAACGCTAGAAGGCATTGTTCAGAACCTGTCTGCAGAAGTCAGAGCAGGTTTCCAAGCGATAGACAATCGTTTTCAGCAGGTGGAAGGCCGCTTTGCCGCCGCCAAGCAAGAAAGAGAAGAGGGCTTTGCCGCCGCCAAGCAAGAAAGAGAAGAGGGCTTTGCCGCCGCTAAGCAAGAAAGAGAAGAGGGCTTTGCCGCCGCTAAGCAAGAAAGAGAAGAGGGCTTTGCTGCACTCCAGCGTGAACTCCAGCAAGCGCGGCTCCATCGCGATCACATCATGTCCGACCGTCGACAGGGTGAGGATTTAGAAAAAAGTCTGCAAGGGTTTACCCGGCACATAGTGAATCGCACGTTGCGCCCCATCTATGGCGAAAGCCTAGATATGAAAATCTTGTGGGCCGATGGTGACGCTCCGCAGAAGTGGTACCGCATAGAGCAAGAATTAGAACTGCCCCTGAACATCTATGCTAACCGTATTGACCGATTGATAGAAATTGCATGGTCTGCTCCGGGTACTCCCCGCATATTTCTGGCCTGTGAAGCAACTCTGACCCTAGACCACGAGCACATTACAAAGTTGGAGAATGCTTGCCGCGAGCTCGTGGTGGCAGACCATCACGTAATCGGCATTCTAGGCTATGTCAAGGCTTCAGCCTCAGTCCTGAAAGCAGCCCAGACGACTGATCTGGTGCTGTGGCGTTTCGCGAATGATATTGCGGACTACACGGAAGAAACGACAGGCCCCTCACTTATCAAGCGGTTACACGCCCTGGCTGCTACCGTAACAACCGCGAGGGCCGATCGTTAGCCGGAGATCAGCACATGCCGGATGGAGACACCACCACAGACATGGATAGCCCGCTGCCTTACGACTGGGAGTGCGATTTGTTTTGGTATCTCTATGGCTACGTTGAACTCACGCTGTCAAAATGCTCCCCACCTCTAGATATGGATGTCATAACCGACTATCATACGCCGCATCATATCCGCTACCGGGCATTACGGGACACCCTAGGTCCGTTGAAATGGGGAACGCGGTATCTAGTTAATGTGGACTGGACAGCAGAAGTCATGGGTATCGTGTCCCCACGTACCTTTCTCGTGGCCCTTTCCGCCTTTGCCCTGAACACGGATGGGGTGTGCCATCTTGAAGGTGCCTGCCATGGATTGATCACCAGCGGCTACCGGGTCATCAGTATTCTGGCCTATCACGAACCATTGTCGCCGTTCAGCACTCTTTCCGTATCACCGACGGGCCCCGTCCTACTGCGTTTCCTGCGTGCCGGCAATCCCTATGCTCCTATTAACGAGTCGCCGGGTTTACCTCTGCACGCCCGGTTGGAGTCCCTACAGACCCTTCATGTCTAGCAGCGCAGCTCATACCGTGACTCAATGCGTAACCGCTACTCTATCCGACTGGGTTTAAGCGGTCTGCATGTGCCGCAGCCAGTTGACGAAGTAATCCCCTATTTACACTGATCGGGGATCACAGGATGCTCGTGGGTCCTTTCCCACCCGCTCTAACTAGACTCTGTCCAAATGGTATACCAGGGGACCCCAACGTAATGGGTAAGCGTTGATAGCTCCAGTCTCATCAAGTACTGATACTAGGCATGTACTTCCGCCGTGAGCTATCTTTGGGTGGTCATGAAAGCCTGTGGTCTTCAATGGTCCCGTAGGGGCGCTCGGTACCCGGTCCATCCTACTTTACAGCTGTGGTAGATCGATAATGACGAGACCCTAATGCCTGAGTCTTCACGGACTGCTAAATCAAGGGTTCATGGTGAATTCCCAACCGCCAGCCGTGGTACCAGTATGCTAGCTTGATATGCACCGCCGGCAACGCATCATGCCCACTAAGGTCAATGTAGGAATGGTATACAGGTTTGGATGATACCATAGCGTACCCAAGCCTATAATCAGTATGGTACAGTGACATTGGGTTCGGTGTTGTTGTACTGCGATTCTGAGAACAAGAACAGGCGCTTGAATGATACCGCTTCATGGTCCATGGTTCAGCAATCCACTTATACATAGGGGATCTATGGAATTCCGCGTTATTAACCCCACCGAGATCATCAGGCTCCTAACAACCCTTGATGGCTACAGGTAGCCATCACTATTCTGACCGGCAACCAAGAACATGTGAAAGTTGATAGTCGCCACTAGTAGCAGATACCACACTCCTCAAACTCCGGTAGCAGTGCGTATTGACGAACTAGTACTGGTGGAACAGAGTCAAGAGGATATCCTTCACGACCGACAACAGCAAGCTGTTTGGTTGAAACAAGTAATGGCATCATATTGGCCCCTAGACTTGCCTCAACCGTTTATCGGGTTTGACTTGGACGAAGGTTTGTTCATTGCATCTTGGCAATCTGAGCACGAGTGCAATACGTTGACGATAGATGCCCGGGAGCATAAGGGCTGGTATGATCCTTGGCCTGCCAGTACAAGTGATAATCCAATGTCTGGAGAACTTGACCTAGATACGGAGGAAGTGTGGAAACGCTTACTGACTGTCCTTACGGCAACCCACCCGTAACTACTGATGGACTATACTGTCGCCAAGTACATCCAAATTTCCTTCCGAATGGACAAGCTCTTTCATGCTAGAGAGAACTAGTTGCTATTTGGTCCTATCTTTGTATGATGGAGCTCGTACAGGACCACCACACTATCACAGAGAATACACTCAGAACAGCGATAATAGATAGACGGTATTTGGAGGGAAATTGCTTAAGAAAGAACTGATAGACAATAGTACATTTATACATTTACGATCGTGGATTCGCCTGGCAGTATCACCTTTACACATGTTGATGCATTGTACGAATAGCCGATGAGCAACAAGCCAAGGAAAAACTGATCCACTTGCTCGCAGTGCGCACTGCGATTTGGGGATCTGGCACCTGAATCCCCGTAGGTAACCGGTTATCTGGTTTTAGAATACGCTCCTCTTGTCATGAATTCCGACCTTCGCACCCGCTTGCGGACACTGCCATCCCTGGACCGTTTGTTGCATACAGCGGAGGTCCAGACACTCACGGCCCGCTACGGTCCTGTGCCAACCACCCAGAGTGCCCGTGAAGTTCTCGCCCAGGTGCGACAGCAATTGCGCACAGGCGAAGCGTGCTCCACGGCTGTCCCGGATCTGATCGGGCGCTTAACAGCAGTCCTGGCACAGCGCTACGCCCGCAGTTTGGTGCCGGTCATAAACGCTACGGGCGTGATCCTACACACTAATCTGGGCAGAGCACCTCTCAGTGCTCAAGCCCTGGACGCCGTAAATCGGGTGGCACGGGGTTATTGCACCCTGGAATACAGTCTGGCGCAGGGAGGCCGTTCTCAGCGTGCCCTCCATTGCCGGGCACTACTGCGCCAGTTAACCCGGGCCGCGGATGCGGTAGTGGTCAATAACAACGCCGCTGCCATGCTGCTCATTCTAGCCGCGTTCTGCCGCAATCAAGACGTGATTGTAAGCCGCAGCCAGCTCCTGGAGATTGGTGGCGGCTTTCGCATTCCGGACATATTGGCCCAGAGTGGTGCTAACTTGGTGGAAGTAGGTACTACGAACAGGACCTACGTGTCGGACTATGAACAGGCACTAACATCGGACACGGCTGCCGTGCTGCAAGTGCACGCAAGCAATTTCCGCCAAACCGGCTTTGTGCATCAACCCTCTCTAGCCGAATTAGTGGCCATGGTAACGGCCTACAACCGGCAGACGGGGAGAGACGTGAAAATCTTACATGATCTGGGTAGTGGTCTACTTCGTGCCAATACCACGGTATATGCCGAGGACTGTACGGTAGAACAGAGCGTACGTGTAGGGGCCCACCTTACGGCTTTCAGTGGCGATAAGCTGCTGGGCGGACCCCAAGCGGGGATTGTGGTGGGGGAGCAGACGCTCGTGGCACGTTTGCTACACCATCCTCTGATGCGCGTGCTGCGTGTGGACAAGATGGTGCTGGCAGCACTGGAGGCTACGCTGGAGGCCCATCTGGCGGATCGGGCCCTAACGGAAGTACCGGTTCTAGCGATGGGAATGCAGTCTCTCACGGAACTCCGGCAGCGAGCTACCGATTTGTTGACGCCTATCCAACAAGCCGGGATTGCCGCTTGTATTGTAGAAACCGAGGCTGCTGCCGGCGGCGGCAGTTTGCCCCAATATCCGATCCAGTCTGTGGCCCTGGCCCTGGAGATAGCACAACCGAATGTCCAGGCAGCCCAATTGCGCGCGGGCCAACCACCTGTGGTAGCTCGCATCAGTGGTGACCGGCTACTTCTGGATCTACGCACGGTCGTCCCGGACCAGGATCATGCCCTGCTGCAGGCCGTCCTGGCTCTGGCAGGCTAGAGATGCCATGCATAACCCCAACACCCCAGCGCCGGAGTGCCTGTTTCTGAAGCTAGGCGGATCCCTGCTAACGGACAAGACCCGACCTGAAGCACTGCGTACGGAATTGGCCCGGGCACTGTGTCGTCAGATCGCCCACGTGTGGCAAGCGCAACCTGGCCTGCGTCTGCTGTTGGGCATTGGGTCCGGTAGTTTTGGGCATGTACCTGCCCGCCAATATGGCCTTGCACCAGGCGTCCAGCACCCGGATGCCTGGTATGGGGCGGCGCTTACCGCCGACAGTGCTGCGCGCCTGGTCCGCCAGGTGGTGGCCTGGTTGCTGGAACTACAACTACCTGCTTGGAGTGTGCAGCCCAGTGCTTGCTGGACTACAATGAATCGCACTATTGTCCAGGGAGATGGCCACCGTGTCGTGCAGGCTCTGCAGCGCGGCCTTATTCCTGTCGTGCATGGCGACGTTATGCTGGATACTAGCCAGGGGATTGCCATCGCTAGTACGGAAGAGGTATTTCGCTGCCTGGTGCCTTATCTGCGCCCGTCCCGCATTCTGCTCGCAGGCGAGGTGCCGGGAGTCCTGCGTGATCCCCAACAAGGCCTAGCGGCAGCCAATGTAGTGCCCTGGATAGAAATGGACGACTTGGCGCACCTAGGCATGGCGTTGGGTGCTAGCCGGGGCATTGATGTGACCGGTGGCATGGCGGACAAAGTCAAGCGCTGTCTTGCGATCGTGCGCGATTATCCAAGTACTATAGTCCATATCTTTGACGGCCGTCCGGCGCATGCCCTCCAGCGTCTCATGCTGGATCCGGACCTCGCGATGGGTACACGCTTGGTCTCGCGGTGTCTGTAGGCTGTCGAATTTACCGGATTGAACGTGGTGCCAAGAATGATTTTCGTAGTCTCTCTCGTACCCTGGTAGTCCGTTCATAGCTATAATGCAAGGGTGGATTGCGTGTCTGCGCCTGCTTTATCCATTTGCCATACGGCTATTACCTTCTTTGCTCATAATGATTCTCCGTCTTGTTGGCTTCTTCGTAGTTCTGGGTTTTCTCATCTTCATCCATGAGCTAGGTCACTATCTGGCAGCGCGCTGGACACGTGTCCGGGTCCTGGAATTTGGCCTGGGGTATCCACCGCGTCTGGCTAAGCTTTTCGCGTTTCAGGGCACGGATTTCACCCTGAACTGGATTCCCTATGGTGGCTTCGCCCGCCTCAAAGGCATGGACGACGATGATCCGGCGCCTGATTCGTTTGCTGCTGCTTCGGCCTGGCGTAAATTGCTGATCTTGGGGGCGGGAGCCGCCATGAATCTGCTGCTGGCCCTGCTATGTTTTTCGATTACGTACCGTGCTGGCGTACCCGTGCCGACCGGCATGCCTGAACTGGTGGCAGTGCCTGCCGGGATCCCGGCCGCGGAACTGCGCTTGCAGAGCGGTGACATTCTCATGCATATCCATGGCCAGCCTATCCAGGTGCCCCTGCTTCTTACCGACGTTAGAATTGCCGAGAGAACCCAGAGGCCACAAACAGCATCTGCGTCCGGACAACTAACCCTGTTGCGGGCGGGTGAAGTACTGCACATCCCGGTACCTGAGGAGCAAACCGGGGCGGATCTAATGGCTGATATGGATTATCAGGTAGTGCTGAGCACGGTGATTACCGGTATTGCGGAGGATAGCCCGGCTTTCCACGCGGGGCTTGAAGCGGGCGACCAGGTATACTCCTTGGCCGGCAGGCCTCTGAGCCAAGGCAGTCAGAGTCTGATTGAGGAGACGCACAGAAATCTGGACACGGAAGTGCCTCTGGTGGTGTTGCGGGAAGGACAGGAATGGATTACGATCCCAATAACACCGCGTGCCACACCGCCTGAGGGCCAGGGGCCCCTTGGCATTCGCATTGCCAACTCAACTACGATTGGTTACATTCATTTTGCCCAAGCCCTGCGCTTGGGATTTGTGGATACCCTGGGGTACATTTGGGCTACTCTGAGCCTGCCTGCCCAGATGATGCGTGGACAGGCTGGAAGCGCAGAAGTCAATTTCATAGGTCCCGTCGGCATTGCTGCTATGGTTGGAGATGCCATTGAGGCGACCACCAATACAGGTCTGTGGCTGCCTGTGCTGCGACTCACGGCAGCTCTGAGTGCCGCGCTCGCAGTTATCAACTTACTCCCGCTGCCCGCATTGGATGGTGGCCGTCTGCTGTTTGTCCTACTTGAAGTCGTGCGGCGCAAGCCGATTGAACCTTCCCGGGAAAAGGTAGTTCATATGGTAGGCATGGCTCTGCTACTCATGGCCATGGTAGCCATCACAATCCAAGATCTGAGGGTGCCACAACAGGCCATTGACTGGTATGGCATCCTGGGACGCTAAGCGCGGTTGGCTAGCCTACTCTGTGGTGTAGAGGCAAGGATGTCATGACGGATCACTCTACCGTGGAATTAGGACGTCGACATCCGTGTGCGTGGTGTGGGACCGACAACTATGCCTCCGCTACCAAATGCCGTGTTTGTGGCACTATGTTGCGCAGTGTGGCCCGTACCGTCCGGTGTCCATCCTGTCGCAGTCGCCAGCCTGCGGTCCTCATCGTATGCAGCCAATGTGGCCATGAAATGCGGCCTGTGCCGCGACCTGTACCTTGGCTGATCCCAACTTTCATGGCCTGTGTCGTGCTGTTCATCCTGTTAAACACGTGACAGGAATGTCCTAAGTATGGCAAGGCCAAGCGTGGCACAGACCGTTTTCACGGTACAGGACCTGCTGTACGCCCTGGTCACTGGCTCTGTTTCCCCTAATCACTACAATCTGCATTGTCTAGCGGATTTACAGGGCTCCGAAACGGAGGAACTGGCGTCTTTCTGGCTGCTGATTCCCGTACGCCAGCGGCACCGTGTAGCTCGTGGCTGTCTGGAGATGTCACGTAACAGTCCGGCTTTGCAGTTCAACGTGTTCTTTCAGTACCTACTGACCGATCCGGAACCCTATGTCCGACAACTGGCTCTGGAGGGCCTGGCCGTGGATGTGGACTCGCAGATGGCTCCTACTATCCTGGCACTCCTGACCACGGAAACGGCTTTGTCCGTACGCCGGACCGCGATCCGGACAGTGGGCCAATTCCTATTGAACGGGGAATTGCGGTCGTGGCCGGGAGCGACCCGACGAGCTCTGCTGGCTCCGCTCCTGCGGTTGCTGGAGGCATCCCATGAACCGCTGGAGCTGCAGTGCTGTGCTCTGGAGAGTATGGGCTATAGCAGTGATGTAGATGCTCAGCATGTTCTGGAAGACGCTGTCGTGGCGGACATTGAGGACCTGCGTGTCAGTGCGCTCATAGCCATGGGGCACAGCCTCGATCGTAGTTGGGAAGGATACGTTCAGGAGGCATTTGACGATGCGGTGCTGCCGGTAAAGAAGGCCGCCCTGCACGCCGCGGGTGACCTGCAGCTTAAGTGTTTCCTGGATATCTGTCTGACGATTGTGGAATACGAGCATGATATTGGCTTGTGTCGTGAGGCAATCAGAACTTTGAGCCGTATTGGCGGTGCCATCGCCTATCAGGCTTTGCTGACCGTTGTGGCATCCGACGATCCGGACCTGGTAGAGGCAGCACACACGGCCCTGAACGAATTCGCGGCCACTCCAGGGCCCCATGGCGGTGTGCCGGATGCAGCATGGAATTGAGGAGCTATCGTGGGGCACGGACGGAATGCGGCATGGCTCTGTTGATGCACTGATAGGGGACGTGGACCGGTTATGGATGCATCAGCCCCTGAAGAAACACCCACGCCGGCCCTTAAGGCGGGTGGCGCGGTGGGGAAGCGCGACCCCTTCCGGTTGGCGGGTATACGCAATGATCCCATGCGCTTGGCGTGGACGATCATTCTTACCGGTTTTCTTACCTTCTGTCTGCTGCTGGTGTTACTGATCACGGGGTCCCAATATGTGTACCGTCATGCTAAGGTGCCGGGTGAACTGCTGCTGCAATCCACGATCGGCACCGTCTATCTGTACAATGGCGGCGATGCGGAACCGATCGCCGTCACGCAACCCGTGACCGATATCAGCGAAAACAGCCGTATCATTACACAGGGTGAAGCCAAGCAAGGGGTTCTGGGACTGTTTGATTCCAGTGTTTCTGGGGGCATGCTTAATTCGGTGCAGTTGTCTTCCGACACGGTACTGGATATCATCCGCGTGCGCCGGCCCCTCTTCCGACGCAATGGCCAGCCACATGATGTGCATCTGATATTACGCCAGGGCCAGGTACGCGTGGTGACCCTCATGCCCCAGGAGCTGACAGTAGACATGCGGATTGAAACACCGCACGGGCAGGTGGATCTGGCCGATGGCGTTTACCGCATCGCGGTTGATGAACAGCGGACCGAGGTTACGGCCCTGGATGGCATGGCCCAAGGACATAATCAGGCGCAGGACCAATTCACCTTGGAGGAAGGTAATTGGATTGGTTTCACAGCGCAAGCAGTGTCCATTCGTTCCCAGGACGTGGCGGCGGAAATGATAGTCAACGGGGACTTTCAGAGCCCACTACAAGATTCATGGGCACAGCGGATCGTCGCCAACGATGTCCCTCCGCCTATGGTGGACCGCATATTCCAGGATGGACGCTGGATGGTGCACTTCTGGCGACTTGAAAATGACAATGCCCACAACCAGTACGAATTGCGTCAACAGATTGAGCGCAATGTGTCCCTCAACGAGCGCCTGTTCCTGCGCCTGAACCTGCGCATTGATTACCAGAGTCTGGCCGGTGCCGGCGTTTTGAGTTCCGAGTTCCCGATACGTGTTGAGATTGGGTATACCGACATCTACGGCCAGGAACGTACCTGGGGCTATGGATTCTACTACCAAGATCCGATTCCGGGCTATTGGATCGAAAATGGGGAACAAGTCCCTGCGGGTACGTGGTTTGCCTACGAATCACCGGATCTATTCAATTTGCTGGCCCTGACACGGCCAGAGACCATCGACTACGTCCGCATTCACGCTAGTGGCCATGATTACGTTACCTATGTCAGTCAGATCAGCTTGGTAGCCCGATAGCGGAAGAGCCCAAGTGTCAAGATCCCTACATCCATAGTCGGGAGCCGGTAGCACTCAGGCATGGCTAGACCCGATGCGGTGCGCGCCTTCAGTTGTCTGCTCTGATAATCCGGAATGAGTCAACCACGTATTCGTTGGGCAATGTGGCTGTGTCAGCACAATCCATCCGTTTCGGATCAGGGCACCAGAGAGGACGCAGCCAAGTCCAGGGCTGGTACAAACCTAACACAATCGTGCCCGCCATGCCCGGTTCCAGGTGAGAAGGAATGCGCAGGGTAAACATCTCCGTGCGGGTTTCGGTAACGGGCCACTGGCTGGTAGGCCACAGACCACCTCCCGGTATGCCATCGTATTGTGCCACAGTCTGACCTGCCTCATCGCGCAGATGCAAGAACAGCGCATAATCTTCCGGAACCGGATTCAGAGCCGTGAGGCGTACATAAACCGGATAGGCGGCACCGGGTATAAAAGTATCGGCGATGCGTAGGCCCGCCAGCTGAAATTCAGGGTACGCCAAATTGTGTCCCACCACGGCTTCCGTGGGTGTTAGAGATAGGTCCGCATACTGAGTGACGGCAGGCGGTAGGTACGCCGGTCGGATAATCCAGGTAGGGGTAAGCACACATAGAACTGCCAGAGCTCCGGGCAGGCACCAGGCCCCATACCGCCAGGGTCTAGGTACAAGAGCCAGACAGAGGCTTATGCCGAGCGCCAAGGTACAGAGTGCGGGAAACAGGTACCTACCCTGGGCCGCGGGCGCCACCAACATAAAGCGAAACCAGGAGAACATCAGAATACACAGCCAGACCACCGCGATACCGGCCTGGAACACAGAGGGGTTCTCCAGCAGATACGTTTCCGGGTCCAAGGTCCGGGCAGCACGCCACAACCAGTACGCCACACCCAGGATGAGCAAGACAGTCACGGTAGCCAGGATCCCGTACAGCCAGGAGGGATAAGGTACGGTCAGCCATCCGAACTGGCCCCAGAAACTCTGAAACATACCTGGCAACTCACGTCGCAGAGCCCCTAGCTGTAAAGGTGCATCCCGGAGGGTGATATTGCCTTCCCAGATATTCCACGCTAAAGGGTCTCTGTACAGCCAGATGTTGCGACCAAACCACCAGCCGGCTAGCACTGTGACGGACAAGGCCATCCGCCATCCTACGGTCCAGAGAATGTACCGGCTACGTCGGCGCCAGGCCACCCAGGTCACCACCAGGCCACAGACGGCGGCCAGGCCTAGACTGCTGAGCTTGGCCAGCAGGGCGGCAGCCAGTAGGGCGCCCAGGACCCAGGGGCGGCGCTGAAAGCAGGTCACATAGTCCACGGTGTTCCCTTGGGTATCTCTTACCCACAAAGCCAGGTGCCACAGGAGGAGGCAGGCCAGCGCAGTAATCAAGTTATCGTTGCTGGCTGCGCCGGCAATGAAGACAAACTGCGGAATGAAGGCACAGGTAGCAGTGCCCAACAGGGCTAGCTCATGGGACGTTAGCAGACGCACGAAGCGGTACACGGCATACAGAGCGGTGCCACCTAGACACACGGAAAAAAACCGGAGCACGTGCAGGGCCAGGAATTCCCGGTGCCACACCCAACCATCGGCGGCGTAGGGCAGGAAGAAATTACGATTATCTGTAGCATACGTCTGTCCCAGGCGGGCGAAACGATTGACCCGATGGGCGGTTAGGGGGAATGCGGACTGATCGATCCAGAACGTCAATAGAGCGCCTGCCATGTAATACAAAGGTGCCTGAACACCCTGCTGACGCCAGAGACCGGGCGTGTTGGGTTCCGACTTAGGTAGGTCAAACCAGGTAACGATGTGCTGCACAACGGCATAGTGCTGAAATTCGTCCGGTGTTTCAAAGGCCGGTACCTGGACACTGAAGTAACCGGCTATCAAGCCAAAGAGCAGTAGGAGTGCTCCAACCTGTCTGTGCTCCTGCGGGCTGGGGCGGTCAGATCCGACACCCACACCGGAGCCCTGATCAGGGCTGGAGGGTAGGGGCTTACGTAAGACCACTGGCCGTGTCCCCTAGACGGTAGTGGGTGAACGTCGCTTGGGGTTCCAGATGAAGAGGTAATAGAACAGAGTCAGGACAAAGCGGTGCCAGACCTGTGCCAGGCAGAGGGTAGATTCGCCGTTGGCCCGGGGATATTCATGGGTGGGAATTTCACAGATGCGATACCCGCACCGCAGGGACTTGATGACCATTTCCTGCTCAATCGTGTGGATGTCTTCGGTCAGGCCCAAATCCAGGGCGACGGAACGGCGAATGGCCCGAAATCCGTTTTCACAGTCCGTCAGCTGGACACCTTGGGTGTAGTTGATGATAAGGGTGACGAGTTGAGTACAGAACAGCCGAATGCTCTGCCGCCAAGTGGCATGCAGTTCATCGCTGCCTCCCCTCATGCGCGAACCGGATACATGATCGGCATGGTCCTGGATGATGGGGGCAAGCAGTGCGGGTATGTCATGGGGATCATGCGAGCCGTCCGCATCCATGCATACAATCAATTCGTTGCGGGCGGCGAGAATACCCTGGCGCAGGGCGGCACCTTTGCCACGACCATTGTCACGCAGGATCCGGACATTCAAGGACTGCGCCACTTCCGCCGTACCATCAGTGCTGTGCCCATCAATGAGCAGGATTTCATCCACCAGCCCTATTAGTTGATGCAGAATCGGGAAGAGGGTTGCGGCTTCGTTGCGGGCGGGTACAATGACGGTACAAGGGAGCGGCCCCTGCAAGGAGCTAGACACCGGCCGGTGACGGGACCTATACCATACGGGAATGGTGGGCATAAAGACGATCCTTGTAAGAAGTGAGTGACGGAGGGTCAGCGTCGCGTGCACGTTAGCGCAAAGACCGGTAGTCCCTGCTGACGGCACCATTGCTCGCGGTGGGTAGGCTGATAGGGCTCCAGGACATCCAGCAGAGCCGTATCAGGCGCGTGGAAATGCCCGGAGCGCTGGATTAGGTGTTCGGTCCAGCTGATATAGGCGGCCACGTCGCTGCGTACATGGAGCAGTCCGCCAGGCTGTAAATGACTGGCTAGTAGTTCAATGAACGGTGCCACTAGCAGACGCCGGTGCTGGTGTTTAGGCTTCCACCAAGGATCCGGAAACAGCACATGCACGGCTGTGAGCTGCACATGGGCCAGCAAATGGCCAAACCCAAAACGGGCGTCGTCATCTGTGACCCAGAGATGGGGTAGATCGGCCTTTTCAACTCGATGCAGAAATTTGCGCGCAGCGCTCGTCTTCACCTCAAAGCCCAAAAAGAACCGACTGGGGTGACACCGGGCCCGGGCCAGCAGAAAGTCGCCCCGTCCAACACCGATCTCCACTTCCCGTTCCGGCCATGTCTGCAGTATCTGCCTGAAGGCTGTGTGATTCCGCGGCTGGGATGTTGCAGGCATCAGCGAACGTACGAACTGGCGGTTGTGCGCCCAGGCTGGCACACCATGTGCACCGGGACGTTGCCAGGGATTGCCACCAATTAGTCCTTTGCCACGCTTCCAGCCAGCGTGTGTCAGTTCCATCTCCTTCGTTGTCGATGGTGTCCATGCAAAGTCCATGCGACCCTGTGAAAAAGGCGCGGGATCGAGATGAGCGTGCGATACAGGATCGATCATGGCACGTAGGTGAGGTGAGTAGGACGCTACTTCAGTATACTGCCCTTTCGTGAAGGGTGCGGTCGGTTGTCTGTGTCTGACCTCTTTTGATGGTGGCGCAGCACGTGCTCAACGGCTGCATTGACCGCTTTGTACTCGGCAGGTAGCTCCCTGGGCAAATTCGGCAGACTGCTTTCAACCGCCTGCAGACTATTAGCGTGATAGTCCACCTTGAACTGCGTGAATTTCAAGCCGTGGGCTGTGCTGACCACGATCACACGGTCTTGGCGCCGGATCGCACCCTTGCTAACCAGTTGTATGAGAGCCCCCAACGCCACACCGGTATGCGGACAGGTATACATCCCGGATAAATCACTCAAGGCCGCTGCATTGGCTAATTCGTGCTCAGATACAGAGACTACGAGGCCTTGGCTCGCTTGGAGCGCCTGTACCGCTTTGTCGTAGCTGACGGGATTGCCAATCTGGATGGCGGAGGCCGCGGTAGGTTGGGCTTTGACCGGAATCTGACGTGTGAAGTTCGCCTGGTAGCTCTGATATAAGGGATTGGCGTTTTCCACTTGTGCCGCTACGAGGCGTGGCAGACGGGAGGTGAGGCCGAGATCTTGCAACAGCTGTAAGCCCTTGTAAAGGGCGCTGATATTGCCTAGGTTGCCGGAGGGTACAATAATCCAGTCAGGTACTTCCCAGTCAAATTGCTGTACGATTTCCAGACCTACGGTTTTCTGTCCTTCAATGCGCAGGCTGTTCATGGAGTTGGCTAGGTAGATATTGTGTTCCTGGGTGACGGTCCGCACAATTTCCATGCAACCGTCAAAATCAGTGTCCAGCGCTATCACATGGGCACCGTTGGACAGGGGCTGAATGAGCTGAGCGCGACTAATTTTGCCCCGGGGCAGAAAGATGATGGCCGGAATATTGGCCGCCGCCGCATAGGCGGCCAGAGCCGCACTCGTGTCGCCCGTACTAGCGCAAGCCACCGCCTCGATCGGGTGGCTCCCCGCCGCTATAATCTGCTTGACGACACTTATGAGCACGGTCATGCCCAGATCCTTGAAACTGCCCGTGTGGCTATTGCCACACATCTTGATCCAAAGATCATCCAGCCCTAGTCTTTGGCCCAGACTATGCGCGTGAAACAGATTCGTGTTGCCTTCATACATGCTGACGATATTGTCTTCATGCAGAGATGGCATCACCCATTCTCGGTACCGCCAGACACCGCTACCATAGGGGAATAGGGTGGTGCCGTTCCGGCTGTCCAGCAGACGACGCCACTCAGGCCCCGTGTAGGCTTCCTGTAGCGGCCCTAGTTCATGGTGCACCTCAAGTAGCCCACCACACGCCGGACAGCGGTAGATTACTTCGTCAATTTCGTGTCTCTGGGACGCACTACACTGCCGGAAGCAGCGGAGGTAGGTTGTGGAAACCGAGCTTGCGTCCATAGTTCAAGTGTGGGTGGGTGTCGGGTACGCAGTGTAAACGTGAATGCACCCTGTCTGTCGACTGTGGCTGGCGTGACTCCGAAGCTAGGCCGACCCCGTTAGGATAGTGCTTGCCGTCAGCACAGGATAGTCAAGCGTTGCAACGCACTTCTCCCACTATAACATCAACAACCTACCAGGATATAACCGGGGCTAAACTATGGAGCCGTGTCTCGCGTGCGCTCAGCCGGATACCGCGGGCGGACACGGTCATCGCTATCTACTGACAGAAGAGAGCGGATGGCGGATCCGGCCCTGACAAGTTCAGGGTACCGGTCGCAGCCCGAGATAGATCT
Source organism: Caldilineaceae bacterium (assembly GCA_965116185.1). GTDB lineage: Bacteria > Chloroflexota > Anaerolineae > Caldilineales > Caldilineaceae > Bin34. The sequence goes on along the minus strand of OZ220492.1, from coordinate 2,244,383 downwards.
GTTGACCCGTAAGCGTACGCAGAATCTTGCCGGCCGTCCACTTGGCATGGTTGACCACGGTCGGGATCTGATTGAAAATCTTGCTGAGTTCGTTGGGAGAAAGGGGCATATTCTGATTGGTGAGAAACACACGGAAGCAGGCCGTGGTCAAAGGCACACCATCATCAATGAAACCGTCCTGATGCTGGCAAGTTGCCTTTAGACACTCCACTAGGGCATCGGCCTTGTGAACCTCACCGGTATCCGGATCCACCCAATCCACCTGATCCGTGCTCTGATAGCTGGGAAAGCGGTCGCGACATTCCTCACACAACTGGGCGTAAAGGTATACACGGTAGTCAAGATTACTTTTTTCCCACCAGCTGTAATCAATGTGGAACTTGGTATCCACCGTGGTACCGAACCGACTTATAAGAGTACTGAAGTTGCCTGGGACAGACATAAATTCGGAATTCCTCGCGTAAGTAAGGCGCTGCGTACGTTGTGGCGGGCAGAAACAGGGTGCTTCTACGTCCCGGCTAGGCGAAAGGTGAGCTGATCATCCAACTGCTGCAGTCTGGAATTGGAAATCAGGGCATGGAATACCGGCCCTGGAGCGTGCCGCTGAAAAACGTTCACGGCACTGTATACCGTAGCAGCATGTACATGATCCTGGGCTTTGACCAATGCCTGTACCAACGTTTCAACCAACAGAAACAGTTTCTGATCCGCATGTTCTGCCCGGTATTGCGTGATAGCTGCCTCGTCCTCGGTGGCCACTAGCAGCTGGGGATGGTATTCACAGCCGATGTTGACCTGACTTTTGGCCTGATGGTATTGCAGGGCGCCATCCTGCACGTCCAGGACATGCAACCATTCCCGCCGGCCGCGGCGGCGAGGGTAATTGAGTGTCAGGCTGCCGTCTGCTTGTCGCTCTAGACGGAGATGAGCACCGACCGGAATATTGTGTTCCTGATAGAACGCGTCCAGACCGCAGATGTACCTACCTTCGGGAACGTACCAGCAGGGCAAGGGGTTACCGTTCAAGCCATCGCGGATCACAAAATGGACAAGCTTCGTATCCGATAACGGGAGTAATTGCCCTATCTGGTGTGTCACCGGCAGGGTGCCGTGGTGCCAATGGGGATAAAGGAGATAGACCGAAGCAAAACCGGGTGTTTCAGCCAGGTTCTGCCGTTCACTCCATTCATCATGCAGCTCATCCTCCAACTGCAGCAGTGTGCGGTCCAAAGGGGAAAATTGGTAATGGATGGGGACAGGATGCAGCAGCGGCGGTCGGTTACGGGCTACTTCCGGCAGCAAACTGCTAGTAAACCACTGGGTTTCCCCATCTAGCCATAGCGGTACAAAGCGTGAATCCTGCGTTAGGCCAATGTCCAGGCTCAGGTCCACTAGGGCTGGATCCAGCGATCCTACATCCAGATTGATTTCCGCCAGAATTTCCTGGCTGGACACGGGCCGATTGACATCAAACATCTTGGCTTCAGCGATATTGCGACTGAATTCGTTAATGGTCACCAAGGAATCTTTTAGCAACCAGCCCCCCTGCCATTCTAGGAATTCGCCGGCCCTTTCGCCCTGCTGGAAAGCATGACGGATTCGGGCTTCAATTTCCTCGCCGAACTGGTCGTGAATTTCGTGGGCCGACATCAGCGATTCAGCCTGCAGGGTCGCTGGGTCTAGGGCGTTGAGCGTGTGTTCCGTTGGTAGACGGGCGGCAAATTCTAGGGTTTCGTCCGGGTCCTCCATGGCTACCTGCAGAACGTCAAAGTCACCATGTTCCGGATTGTGTCCGGGCCGAATGTCCATGATCATGCCCACACGGAAATTCAGTGCCGTGAACACCAGAGTTTGACCCACTTTATACCGGTCACTAGGTCTGTAGAGAGTACCCCGTGCTAGTAGGGTCTGCACCTGCCGATTTTCGGTATCCTGACATTCCTGGATCAGACTGATGGCTAGTTGGTCAAAGGGGGCGGGTACACCCAGAGTCCCTTCCGCCAATTCGCTGTAAAGAAAATTCAGATTCTGGTTACTGACGGTGAATTCATGAGTCCAGAAGTGAGGTGAAAGCGTCCTGTGCAGCATCAGCCCCATATTCCCTTGTCCCGATCGCGCAGTGTGAAAAATACCAAGTCTATTGCCCTTATCCAGGCTATGTGTCCAGTGCAAACAGTACCAACCGCTGATTATAGCATCAAAGGCCCACATTTTTAGGATTTCCCTATGAGATGCGGCGTGAAACCACATCCAGGTCTCTTGGAGCCCAAGCGTAGTTCCCGATTTTTCTCCGGTACAGGTTCAACGTTTTGGACGGGTCAATCGTATTGATTACACTCAGGATCATGGGGATGTAGTCAGACAGGGGTAAGTGTGAAAATTGTAGCCATGATCCTGGCCGGGGGCGCGGGCACCCGGTTAATGACCTTATCTGACAAGCGTGCCAAACCGGCTGTGCCTTTTGCCGGCAAATTTCGCATCATTGACTTTACCTTGAGTAACTGTGTGCACAGTGGTATTGCCACCGTGGGTGTGCTGACCCAATACCAGCCACACAGCTTGCAGGATCATATCGGTATTGGCAAACCCTGGGATCTGGACCGTGTCCAGGGGGGCATTCACATTCTGCAGCCGTATACTACCCCGGGTGGGCAGGCCTGGTATGGCGGCACCGCAGATGCCATCGGGCACAATCGTTTCTTTATTGATGATCAAGATCCGGATCTGGTTCTTATTCTTTCCGGTGATCACATTTATAAAATGGATTACGTTCCTCTCGTGCGGCAGCATCAGGCCACGAACGCGGATCTGACGGTCGCAGTCATGTCAGTCCCTGTGGAGGAGACATCCCGCTTCGGCATCATACAGGTGGATGAACAGGGCCGTGCATGGGCATTCCACGAAAAGCCCCCGGACTGCGACAAGGGTACACTGGCGTCCATGGGGATTTACGTTTTCTCACGGACCCGCCTAATGCAGTGCTTGGCCGAGGGTCAGCAAGGCCATCCGCGCTCCGATTTTGGGCGGGATATCATCCCCGCCATGATCGAAGCGCAGGATCGGGTTTTCACATACCAGTTTGACGGATATTGGGTGGATGTAGGCACACTGGACTCCTACTGGGCCACCAACCTGGCCCTGCTGGAACCAGATCCCCCTCTGAACCTGTACGATCGGCAATGGCCCGTACTGACACGCTCCGCTGAATTACCCTCCGTGAAACTGTCGTTACAAGCCGAGGTTTCTCAGTCCATGATCTGTAATGGTTCGGTCATCAAGGGCAAGGTACAGCGGAGCGTTTTGGGCCCCGGTGTCCACGTCAGTGCAGGCGCCACGGTATCCCAAAGCATAATCATGAATGATACCTGGATTGGCCCCGGCGCCCGCTTAGAGAATGTTGTGATTGACAAATCCGTGATCGTGGGCACCGGGACTCACATCGGTGCGGTGGGTGCACACGAACCCAACCAGGAATCACCGGATAAACTCCATTCCGGTCTCACCGTGGTCGGGAAAGAGGCATTCATTCCTAGCCGGTACCGGATTGGTGCGAATGTGCTGATCGGGAGCTTGGTGAACGAGAACCATTTTCCGGCGGATGGGCATGTGGTGCATGGCACCACCATCACCGGATGAGCGGAAATCCGGTGGGAGATGCCGTATGGATCGGATATTAGCCCTCATCATGGCGGGGGGGTCTAGCGAAACGTTAGGCGCCTTGACGGAATGCCGAGCGGAGGCTGCGCTGCAGTTTGGTGGGAAATTCCGGCTGATCGACTTTCCCCTGAGTAATCTAACCAACAGTCATATCTATAACGTGGGTGTGCTGACCCAATACATGCCCCGTGCACTCAACGATCACATTGGTATCGGTAAGCCCTGGGATCTGGATCGTGCCTCCCGGGGCGTGCGGTTACTGCAGCCTTACATGGGGGGGCCGTACGGAGGGTGGCAACGCGGCAACGCGGACGCGGTGCGCCGCAACCTGGATTACATTGCCAACCAGCAGGCTGAGCACGTGCTGATACTGGCAGGTGATCACATATACCTCATGAATTACCGCCCCATGTTGCAGCAGCATCAAGCCCTGAATAGTCCGGTAACGGTAGCAACCCGGTATATCGCTTCACCCCTGGATGCGTTTCGTTATGGCATGATGGTAGTGGATGATCAACAGCGTCTGCTTTCTTTTGCGGAAAAACCCCGGCGTAGCGCCCGCACCCTGGTCAGCATGGGCATTTACGTCTTCCGGGTGTCAGACTTGGCACAGGCCCTGACCGATAATCCCGAGCTTAACGACTTCGGTCGGGATGTCCTTCCCTACTTTCTGGCCCAGAACTCGGCCATTCATGCGTACGAGTTCACGGACTATTGGGCGGACGTGGGCACGGTCCAGGCCTTCTGGGAAGCGAATATGGCTCTGATCGCCGATGAGCCTGCCTTGAACCTGTACAACCGCCAGTGGGTGGTGCACACACGCAGTGAGATCCTAGCCCCGGTCCGGATTGGTCCCCGGGCGAAAGTCGGCAACAATCTAATTTCCAATGGCTGTGTGATTGAAGGCCATGTGCATCACAGCGTGCTTTCGCCCGGCGTAGTTGTCCAGGAAGGGGCCCAGGTACGTGACAGCATCATCCTGCGCAATGTCGTGATAGAGGAAGGTGCCCAAGTAGACCACTGCGTTGTTGACGAACATACGGTAATTGAAGCAAACGGACTGATTGGTCATGGCCGGGATGAATGCCCCAACTACGAATTGCCGGAAGTACTGAATACCGGTCTCACCCTGATCGGGCAGTCGGCCCACCTACCGGCAGGCGTGCAGATTGGCCGCAACGTGCAAATTCATTCCTACGCCGTTCGCTCCGACTTCCCCGAAGATTTATGCGTGCCCTGTGGTGGTGTGGTGGGCCGGAATCCGCGAAGTATCTGACGCGGATCGACAGGCGGGTACACGCCTGCAGCCGGGCCCGCGTTCATCTGCAGGTTGTCTTGTTCCACGTTGTCCCTGGGAGTTACTACTATGTCAAAAGCCAATATAGGGCTTATAGGTTTGGCCGTTATGGGCCAGAACCTTGTGCTCAACATGGAGCGCAACGGCTATACGGTGGCCGTTTTCAACCGCACCACAGCGCGCACCGATGAGTTCGTCAGCCGTCACCCGGAACGCAAGTTGGTACCAACTCATACCTTGGCCGAATTCGTGGCGTCCCTCCAGCGGCCCCGTATCGTCATGATCATGGTACAGGCAGGGACAGCGGTGGATCGCGTCATGGCCCAGCTTATACCTTTGCTGGAACCGGACGATCTTATTCTAGACAACGGCAACAGCCATTTCCATGACACGGACAGGCGCTGGGAGCAGGTCAGAACCCAGGAACTGGAATTTATGGGGGTAGGCGTCAGTGGTGGTGAAGAAGGGGCTCTGCGGGGGCCCTCGATCATGCCCGGCGGCTCCCGTGAAGCCTACACCCGGGTGGCCACGGTGTTCACAGCCATCAGTGCCAAGGCCCCCTCTGACGGTGATCCTTGTGTGGATTACATGGGTCCCCGGGGGGCGGGCCATTACGTTAAGATGGTACATAATGCCATTGAGTACGGTGACATGCAGCTCATCGCGGAATGCTACGATCTTATGCAGCGGGGACTAGGGCTGGACAACACAGCTCTAGCCGATGTTTTCGCGGCATGGAACGAAGCCGAACTGGACAGTTTCTTGATTGAAATCACGGCCCAGATTTTTCGGGCCCACGATCCCGAATCCGCAACGTCTCTGGTGGATCTGGTGCTGGATACGGCCGCTCAGAAAGGAACAGGCAAATGGGCCAGCCAGGACGCTTTTGATATCGGTGCGCCCATTCCTACCATCAATGCCGCGGTTGTGGGGCGGATTCTGTCCAGCCAGAAAGAGGAAAGAGTCCACGCGGCCCAGCATCTCCCGGGACCGGTCTCAGGGGTGTATGAGGGCGATCGTGCGGGCATGCAGGAGGCCATCCGGCAGGCCCTGTACGCCAGTAAGATCAGCGCCTACGCCCAGGGCATGGCCATGATGGGACAAGCCAGCTTGGAGTATGGCTATGAACTAAATCTGGGTCGTATCGCGGCCGTGTGGCGGGCCGGATGCATCATCCGGGCGCGTTTCCTTGAAGACATCACCAACGCGTACACCCGTAATCCCGATCTGGCCAATCTCCTGCTGGATCCCGTAATACGACAGGCTGTCGCCCTACGGCTACCGGCCTGGCGCCGGGTAGTGGCTACCGCCGTACAGTTGGGTATTCCCGTACCCGCCCTCAGTGCTAGCCTAGCCTATTATGATGCCTACCGTAGTGCCCGGTTACCTGCCAATCTGATTCAGGCGCAGCGCGACTTGTTTGGAGCCCACACCTATCAGCGTATTGACCGCGAAGGTACGTTCCATTCTGATTGGGTGTGAATAGAATGGTAGGCATCACGCGCATTGGGCTGCCCCCACGTAAGGCCAAAATTTTTTGGTATGTTGCAACCATCGCTGTCCTCATGCTGGGGATAGGCTGGATTTGGCTATCCCCAACCCCTAGCCCCGATGCCCTAGCAACCGCGGAAGGGCCCTTGCTTGGGCACCGGGCCCCTGCGTTGGAGGTGTACGATCTATACAGCGGTGAGCCGATCGCATGGGAAAGTGACGGGACACCGTTAGTACTTAATTTCTGGGCTTCCTGGTGTCCGCCCTGTCGCCGCGAGATTCCTGAACTCATAGAAGCCACGGATCGGTTCGGGCAGGAGATACGTATTCTGGGACTGGTGGAACCCAACGATGAACTCGCGGCGCGGGCTATGGCACAGGAATTTAACATCAATTACTCCCTAGCCGTAGAAAGTCCAGATCACAGTATGTCACGGACCTACGAGGTATACAGCCTCCCGACTACTTTCTTCATCGATCGACGAGGTATTGTACGGGCGCGCGTGATTGGGGAAATGAATACCGCAGTCCTGACCGAAGGTCTCGCGCGCATTCTCAATTGAGAAGCGGATCCGGACCCTGTCTCAGCTCAAGAAAGTTCCACAGGCTGAAGAGTAGTACCCAGACTAACATGATGTCGGGCAATGCGTAACTAGCATCCACCTGGCTATGGACTATACCGGCCACGGCAGCGGCTAGAAAGCCTAGGGCGGATTTGCGGGGTTGCCTGTCTGTGACACATGCATATAGCTGGCGTAGGCCTACGCCTAGGAACATGAGGCCATTCAGGAGGCCCAGGAAGCCCAAGCGAGATAGTAGGTCTATGACAAGATTGTGAGGATGGTTCAGGCTTGGTTCGTTCCAGACGGTAGGCGCAATGTAGAACCCTCGGTACAAGTAAAGGAAATTATCGGGGCCTGCCCCCAGGAGGCCGTGATCCAGAAAAATGTGCAGACCGCTGCGCCAGAGCTGAAGACGCACCAGATTCGGGAAACTTTGCTGCACATCCAACAGACTAGCGAAGCGGGGCGTGTTCAGAAAGGGAGCGAGGAGTGCGATGCCCAGCAGGGCAGCACCGGCCAAGAGCCATAGTACACGGGGGGCTTCAGGCCATTGATGTGCCTGGCGCATAGTAACAACGAGCAGGACGAGGATGCCCGCGGGTACACCTAGCAGCAGAGCTCCTTTACTAAAGGTAAGCAGCAGAGCCCCGCCCTGGACTGCTAGAAGCAGTCCCCACAGCAGACGGCGGCGTCTACTGGCAGACAAGACGAATAGGGCCAGTGTCACCAGAGCTGTGCGTTCCAGGTACAGAGCAAGGTTGTTGGGTGAACCATACAGGCCACGGATGCGCCGTACGCCATCCACCGCCGTGACATAAGAGCTGTCAAGGAAATAGGTGTAGTAGCCAAACAGGGCAATGGCGCCCGCACCCGCCAGCCACATGATAATCAGAAGAGTTATATCCTGGTGGCGCTGGGGTGAATGTTGTAGGATGGAGGCCAATACGAGCAGAAACACGAAGCCGGTCAGAAACACGGTACGCCACTCACGGAATGCCTGTGTCGGAAAGGCCGCGTCAACCGCAGAGAACAGAGCCACGATCATGAAGCCGCCTAGTAGAAGCCCGATGTACCGGAGCCGCCGCTCAAGCAAATGAACTGGCGGCTTGTGCCAGGCATGTAACAAGGCTAAGATTGCCCCACCCCACACGCCAATTTCAATCAGGTTCAGCGCAAAGTTAGGTAACAGGGGAACGGGGTGAAGATAAAAAGGTAGTCCGAAGAGCAGAGCACCTAGCCACCAGGCAGGGCGCTTCAGGCCCAGCAGACCTAGGCCCAACAGGCCAGATAGGGATAGCCACCACAGATGTTCACGGGTACCCACACCCACGAGAACAAGGCTACCAAGGCTCCAGGCACTTTGGATGAGCAGAGTATTGGGTGCGTAGCGATCCCAGGAGTCCCGTATGACTGCACCGGTGTTAACCAGGAAGCGTATGGCACGTGGCCATGGATCAAGTGTCAGCCACTGCACGGTGAGACTGAGGATACCACCCAACAGCAGCAGGAAGCCGGGGCTCCGAGGCCAGCCGGGGGTGAAAGGGAGATCAACACCCACGGCCTGAATCAAATCACCTTGCTTGATGACTGGGTCGCCGCCGATTTCGTATGTGACCTGGTGCGGTCCTTGGCCCACCGCCGTATGAACCAGGATCCACTCCTGCTCCGGGCGCATGTTGTTATGTTCGTACGGTGAGAACAAAGGCAGATAGCTGGCCGTTTCTCCCTCTGCTAGGTGGTAAACAAGGTGTTGATTGAGTTCTGAGGCCGGCTGCCCCGCGACCTGGACCGCAAGATAACCGGGTTGGTTGTCCCGGACCAGGTTGAACCACAGGTATTGCCCCGTGTACTGGAACTGTCCACGCCATACCATCGGGGGAGAGCAGGTATTGGTAGTGGCCGGAACCGTATCACCGGTTACCGCCCGGCAGGACACATCCGCGAGGACCGGAGCGGTCGCGGCAACGGCTTGGTTGGGCTGCAGTATAGTTGCGTGCGGGAGGACCGTCACGTCGTGGGGGCCCTGGATACGGGGCACCACCTGTAGCCAGAGCAATCCTAGACTGCACAGCAGCCCTGCTAACAACCATCCCCAGGCCCCTGACGGTCCGAGGGTTGGCTCCTGCCAACCAGCATCTGATGCAGAAAGCCGTGCCGAATCTGACATGCCTGATCCGGGATCGGAAGAGGGGCAATAGTACTGTCAGGTTGAAGGAGTGCAGACTACGGTCTGCAGGTGTGGATCAGAAGGTGCGGCGAATAACCGCTAAAACCTTACCCTGAATTTTCACCTTATCAATGGGACGGACGATTGGCTGATAGCGTGGATCGGGACTCGATGGCTGTAGGCGTACATTGTCACCTTCAAGATAATACCGCTTCAGCGTCATCTCACTATCCCCTTCGATCCATGCACTCACCATATCGCCGTTGCGGGGTGTGGTTGTAGGGCGTATCAGCACCAGATCGTTGTCAGCGACATTGGCATCGATCATGGAATCGCCTATAACACGTAATGCGAACACATAACGGGGATCGTCCACTAGTTCGGGTGAGATGTCGATCCACTCCTCGGCTGATTGCCACGTGTGCACCTGACCGATATCCACCGGATTGCTAGCGACGATATGCCCGAGCACGGGAACCGCCATGACTTTGTTGTCATCCGTATCATCCACCTGAAATCCCAACTCACGAGCGCGTGGATAGTTGATTTTAATGGCACGACTCACTTCCCGCCAGCGGGAGATGAGCCTATGCTCCTCCAGCTTATTGAGATTGTAATTCACCACCGAAGTGCTGTTGATACCCACGGCATCACCAGTCTCGCGTATGGAGGGTGGAAAACCGTTTTTGTGAATGTATTCCACCAGGAAATTGAACATGTTTTTCTGTTTGGGACTGAGGGCCCGTAGCTTGTACTTCCCTCGTTTACCGGTTCTGGGCATAGCTATGTGCTCCTTACACAGTGTGATAGGACTACAATAAATAGAATAGTAATAGAACATGCATTCTTAGTCAAATTGCTATAACTACCATAACACGAAAATTTATGAGCCTTAGGCGAGAATGCCCGTACCGTCTGCGTAAATTGGAAGTTCTGATGTTCCTTGACCTGAAGTTGCTGTATGGGGTACTACCTATCCCGGTGTCCGCCCAAGCGAACTCAGTCTAGGGCAAGGGGTTGGATCCACATGGGGGCGTGCCCTGCCCAACACCTTGTGCGGAATCGCAGCGCCCCACTGGTAGGATCGATGGCGTACACCGAAATGCAGCTACTATCTAGTCCCCCTACCAGGAGATGGGAACCGTCCGGCAGAATAGCAAAAGCCCGAGGGGTACGTTCCGTTTCCTGCCACCCACAGGGAGTCAGACACCCTGTTTGGTCATCCACTTGGAAGATGGCAATACTGTTATGGCCCCGGTTGCTGACGAACAAGAAACGCGCGTCAGGGGTCAGGTGTATCTGGGCGCACGTATTGGCGTGTCCTGCCGGAAAAGGCAGAGTTGGCCAGGTGGCTACCCGTTCCCGGATACCTTCAGGGCCGTAGCGGTAATGTGTGACGGTGGAAGCGTGCTCGTTAGCGAAGTACACGCTTGCCGTCGCCTCGTGATAGACATAATGCCGTGGCCCCTCAGGGCCTACCAACTCTGCTCTAGCGGCGCCATAGCGGGCACCGGGGGCCAGGTATCCTGAATCTGCGTGTAGATAGAACTGATGGATGCTATTCTCTGCGCCTACATGGGGCACCAGAATCAGGTCATTGTCGGAATTACTCCGAATGCAGTGGGCTTTGGATCCTGTCCGTATGTGCGTTACGGGTGTGCTTGACAGGGTTGCATCAGGATGAATAGCGTGCACGGTGACTGCACCGGCACCATAATAGGCAGCCATGAGCCATTGGCCGGATCTGTCTATACTCAGATAGCAGGGATCAGCAGGCAAATCATAGTGTGCCCGCTGAATCAAATCCAGGTGCGCACACTGCGCACCCGTCTGTGTGGACAGCTGAAACAGAGCTATCTGCCGGTCACCCCGCAGGCCTACGTAGAGAAACCGCCGATCCGGGGATACGACCATCGGGGCGGGACGTGCACCACTTGGCCATGCCCCCGCCGCTTCTAAGGTACTCGTGTCATGATGCCATGTATAGGATCGAATGCGATTCTCACCTGCCAGAGCTACGAGAATGGCAAAGGAGTCAGACATGAACTTTTCCTCCTGTGCGCGATCGTGGTAGTTGACCCGCACTGCTAGGGCTTTCAACGGGTTACATCCAGGCTGACCATGGCTTCTTCCATGAGGTACTCGGTAAAGGAGCCGCTGTATTCCTGCAACTGGTGTTGGCTTAGCACTATGACGCGATCTACCAAGCGATCCAGAAAATACCGATCGTGTGACACGAGCAGCATGGCACCTTCAAACGTAAGCAGGGCTTCCTCCAGCACTTCCGCCGACTGGATATCCAGATTGTTCGTGGGTTCATCCAACACCAGAAAGCTGGGTTGTCGGAGCATGAGTAGGGCCATTTGGAACCGACTGCGTTCCCCTCCGGAAAGGGTTGCTACCCGTTCCTGGCACTTTTGGTAACTGAACTGGAAGGTGCGTAGAAAACTGACGGCCGTGGATTCGGTGATTGGATGGGCATGACGTATCGTTTCCACGAGGGTTTTGCCATAATCCAGGTTTTTGTGTTCCTGGTCATAGAAACCGATCGTGACATTCGGTCCTAGTACGATCTGGCCGGCTGTAGGCTGTAGGTTACCGGTGATCATATGTAAAAGTACGGATTTTCCGGCCCCGTTCGGCCCTACAAGGCCTACACGCTCACCACGCCAGATGATCAGATTGAGATCCTGCAGCAGTGCGTCTTCCGCACCGGGAAAATGGATGGACACATCCTGCAGCTCCAGTACCTTCTGGCTGCTCCGTCGGTTCACGAGAGACAGCTGCATAGACGCGGTATTGGTCAGGGGTTCTTCAATGCGGTCAATACGGTCAAGGCGCTTCTGCATGCTGCGGGCTCGGGTAATGAACTTGGGGTTATCAAACGTAGAGCCCCAGTACATCAGGCGGGCCACCGAGGCTTCCAGGCGCTGAATTTCCTTCTGCTGGGCCCGAAACTGCTGACGCTGGTGGTGGACGGCAATTTCTTTCTGGACGACATATTCAGAATAGTTGCCTACCCAGATATAGGCCTTGCGGCGTTCCATTTCGATGATGGTATCAACAATGAAGTCCAGTAGGTAACGGTCATGGGACACGATCACCACCCCACCGCTGAACTCACCCACGATACGCTCCAGCAGTTGTTTTCCCTGGATGTCCAGATGATTGTCAGGTTCGTCCAACAGAAGCAGATCGGGCTGTCCCACAAGAATGCGCGCGAGCGCCAACAGCTTTTTCTGACCGCCGCTCAGCGTGTGTACCGGTTGGTGGTGAAGCTCATCCGGGATGCCCACCTGGCGTAGTGTGGCCAGGACGGTGTTGGCATGGCTGGGACCACCCAACGCCGTGAATTCCTCCAGCAGATGTGCTTGTTGCGCCAGGACTTCCTCAAGGCGTGTTGCATCAGTGAATATTGCCGGTTGCCCTAGCTGGTCTTCAAGAGCCGTCAGCTGGCGTTCAACCGCGGTCAGAGCAGGATGGGCGTCCTGCATGACTTCCAGTACTTGCCTATGGCCTGCTAGTTCCGATTCCTGAGGCAGGTATCCTATGCTCAGGTCCCGGGGCCGGACGACAGTGCCCTCATCTGCCGGGAGTTCGCCACACAAGCACTTAAGCAAGGAGCTTTTGCCCGTACCGTTGCGTCCAACTACGCCCACAGTTTCCTCACTTAGGAATGTGAGTGTGATGTCCTCCAGCACGCGTTCGTCAAAATAGGCCGTAGAGACATGGTTGAGGGAAGCAAGTGGACGTTTCATAGTGGTGGGTGTAGTCCAAGATAATCAGCGGTCCATGGGACAGCATGGCGTGAGGGCTCAAGGACGGCCTAGCTGTTCCGGATCGTGACGATTTCCGCGAGAATGGACAACGCGATTTCCTCGGGTGTCCTGGCCCTGATATCTAACCCGATGGGAGCGTGAATACGTTCCAGTCTAGCTGCCGGCACTCCCTGCGCGGTCAGAAACTGGCATCGCTTGGCGTGTGTCTTCCGGGAGCCTAGGGCCCCGATATAGGCGATGTCCTGGTTCAGTGCGAACTGTAGGGCAGGATAATCCAATTTTTCGTCATGTGACAGGAATACTAGATACGTGGAACGACCCAGCGGCATTGCCTGCAGCGCGTCCACAGGCCACTTGGCTTGCAGCTCGTCTGCCTGCCCAAACCGTTCCTGGGTCGCAAAAGCGGAGCGCGAATCAATGACCGTGGTGTAAAAGCCAAGGATACGGGCCATGGTGACCAGAGACATGGCGATGTGTACCGCACCGATAATGATCAGGTGACTATGTGGCCATTGCACATCCACAAAGAGGGTGTAAGGGACTTTATCGATCGTCAGCGACACACGACGTGATTGCCCACGGGCCAGATCCGCAAGCGCCAACCGGTGAGCTTCCCGATCGAGGGCGTCATCGCCCAGTGAACCAGTGGTGTTACCCTCCGCATCCAGTGCTAGATGGTGATGGGACTGAGTTTCCATCAGCCGTGTGACCAAAGCCACCGGCACCTGGGTCTGGATACACTGCAGAAAGCGTGCGTAACCGGGCGACATACAACTTCGATTAGCTTAGGGCATGCCGCCCATGAATCCACCATCCACCAACAGGCCTACACCGGAAATAAAGGCTGCCTGTCGACTGCACAGAAAGGCCACGGCTGCTCCAAACTCCATGGGATCACCAAGCCGTCCCATCGGTACGGTGGCGGCCCGCTTGGCATGTGCTTCCGCCACCGTGATGCCGGTTTGTTCTGCTTCCTGCTGTGCTAACTCCTCCAGGCGATCAGTTTTAGTTACACCAGGACAGACGGCATTTACGGTAATGCCGGTATCAGCCACTTCGCGGCTCAGAGTCTTGACGATGCCATGGACGCCCGCCCGGGTCGCGTTACTCAAAACCATGTTTTCCAGAGGATGTTTGGCGCTCATACTCGTGATGGCGATGAGCCGCCCCTGATCACTCTTTTGGATCGTGGGCAGTGCTGTCCGAAACATGCGCACGGCGCTCAATAGGTTCAACTGAACTGCGTATTCCCATTCCGCGTCCGACTTGGCGGCAAAGGGACCACTTGGCGGGCCCCCCGCATTAGCTACCGCAATATCAAGCTGACCGAAATGCTGTACGGTTCGCTGTACAAATTCAATAGGGCCTGATGGTGTCCCCATGTCCGCGGGTACGACTAGCACTTCCACTTTCGTCTCAGTCCGGATCAGGGCTGCAGCCTCTTGCAGGCGATCCGGGCGACGACTGCAAAGGGCTACCTTGCATCCTTCTTGGGCTAAAGTCAGGGCAGAAGCGAATCCAAGGCCGGCACTGGCGCCTGCGACTGCCGCAACGCGATCCTGCAAGTGGAGATCCATAGTGATTCCTATACATATGCTGGCGGTAAGGCAAATTTTATTATATCTGACACCCCAAATCCGCGTGTCAATGTTCTGCACTGTGATGGAGACAACGGGCAACGATGCGTCTCGCCGCTGCCTGTTGGCGTAGTCCGGCACTTTCTGGCGGCTCCTGTATCCATTCGTTGTGCGGGTGAAGTTGATAGGTCTTCAGAGTTTGAGGGCACGGATGACAACAGCAGGAGGGATATCAGGCATGGAACCGAAGGACAGGGGTTGGAACATGCTGGGGTCCAGGTTGGCCGGAAAAGCGGGTTCCACAAAACCGTTTACGACCAGGCCTACACGGAACAGAGTCCCCAGGATGTCCTGCAAAGGGCGATGAAAATACATGTGCTGCTCCGGTTGTGTGCGTATACCGTAGCCCAGAAACGGTTCCACATGTAGGTAGCGATAGACCTTGATCGCATTCCGCCGTCGGGTTTCGGTCTGTTCGGCCACTAACTGCATGTCGGCGGTGTTGAAGCAAGGATGCATAAGTGAAATCACCCAGACCCCGTCCGGTCTGAGTAATTGGCTTACCCGGGTGCACATGAGATCAATGCTAGCCACATCCATGAACATCATATTGCATACAACAGCGTCAAACGTGGGATGGGCAGCCTGGAGGCGATCCCAGTGTTCCTGGCATGTCACGTCCAGTTCCTGAAACACAATTGATGTCGCTTGGTGGCGTTGGCGCGCGATATCCAGAAAGCGCGCACTCCCGTCCGTAGCAATGACCTCTGCCTGTAGAGCCTCCAGGTCGCGTGCGTACAGCCCGGCACCACAGCCTAGTTCCAGGATTTTCATGCCAGGGACCGGTTGCAGTAATTGAGTCACCGTAGGGCGGATCAGCTGGTTGTGAAAATTGTTGCCCTGGTCGCCCATGTACGAGTCCCAGAACTCTGCGATATTGTTCCAGATGTGCAGGGCACCTGCACTCAAATCAGGCCATTCCGTCATGGCGGACCAACTCCTGGGCATGCTATGAGTTCAACCAATAAAAATACGTAGAATTACATAGAGGGGGGCAGCAAAATACACGATGAAGGCAGTGTCCGGAGATGGGACCATCCGCGTAGGGTCACAGCTTTGATCGTGTTACTTCCCGGCAGGACTTGGACATTATATAGGTATGTGTTCTCGGCGCAGGGCAAGAGAGCCCTTGGTTCCGACTTAGTTGCTTGGCTGTTCTCTTAACGTTGTGGTGAGAGCACTAGACCGTTTCCCGATTGTGTTACCGAGCGTGGTTGCAGACGCCATGCGCGTATTTCTGCGCCTAACCGAAACTGCTGTCGGACTCCTCGTGCTTGTCCTATCGGGCTTCTTCGTATACTACCGACCGGGAACTAGCAGTGCATCACCACCAGCAGGCAGTCCGGTTTTACCAAAGCCATACGGCTGTGTCTGACTAGATGCATGGCTGGTATCCCCGCCCCACGGTCAGGAAGAGGCCAAGGTCCTGACAGCGAGCCCCATCGTCACTAAATGCTATGACCGTAGTGAACTCAATCCTAGGGCATTATGTTATCGCAATTTGTCTGCCCCCTGGAGCAACTTCCTGGAGCCATAACCAAGTGAACTCAATCCTAGGGCATTATGTTATCGCAATAGCGGGACTGACAGAGTACGTTCGCGCCCGAGTCTACGCCCAGCACAGGGCCTCACTCGTTGGGCGCATAGCGGATAATCCCGACGTGTGCTGAAAGGTAAGGGGTATCATATGCCGCCTTCTACAAATTGTTTGAGATTGTGCAGAGATTGAGTGTAAGCGCTCGTCTGGCGTCCACGCAAAAGGAGTAGGCCGAGCGCTAGGGGACCATGGAAAGTCTCCTTTTCACGGACCCGGCATCCACCTAACGAGTCCATGAATTCAAATACATGGATCGCTGTAAGGCCCGGGATACGGCTCTCCCACACCACTAGGCTGGCGGGTACCACACTCTTCATCTGGGCCTGAATGACCATGGGAGTAGCCAGGGGTTTGATCCTGAGCTGCAGCAGCGCGTTTTCTTGCCAAGGTACGGGCGTTACCCATTCCATATGCTCAACCTGGATATGCCACAGGGGCCACGTCGCTATATTGGTGAAAACCTGCCAGACGGTGGCGCGGGCCGTATGAATTTGGATCTCAGCACGAACGTCAATGGCCAAGAGGTAACTAGCTCACACCACGAGTGGTTCAATGTATACCTGAATGGTACCACCGCAGGTCAAGCCCGCGGACTGGGCCAGTTCATCGCTGATCCCGTAGTCCACGAGCCGGGACTGGCCGCTAGCCAGCACGGCCAGCGCTTCCTGGGCGACGGTACTTTCCACACAGCCGCCACTGACCGATCCCATCATCTGACCTTTGTCAGTGATGATCATTTTAGCCCCCAGCTGTCGTGGAGACGAGCCGTATACGGCCACTAGGGTGGCTACGGCGATCCGGCGGCCTTGTGCCTGCCAGGCTTGTATGTGAGGAAGAAGTTCAGTCATAGGATTCATGTTTCCTGTCTATGCTACGCCAATTGTGCTAGGGCGTTGCCTAGCTGTTCCAGGCTGGCCAGATTGTGCACAGGGCGAAAGTCGTCCACAAAGGGCAGGGCAGCCTGAATGCCCTGGGTGAGTGGTTCATACAGCGGAGAGCCCAGCAGCGGGTTGAGCCAGATCAGATGATGGCAGCTACGCTGTAGGCGCGCCATTTCCCGGCGCAACAGAGGGATGTCCCCGCGGTCCCAACCGTCGCTGATGATCATGACCACGGCACCCTCGCCTAGGACACGGCGGGCCCAGCGAAAGTTGAACTGGCGTAGGGATTCCCCAATGCGTGTACCTGCGCCCCAGTTGTGGACTTCACGCCCGGAGCGCTGCAGGGCATCATGCACGGAACGGAACTGGAGCTGACGCGTGATACGGCTGAGATCCGTGCTGAAAACAAAGGCTTCACATTTCTGCATGCGGTGCGACAGGGCGTACACGAACTGCAGCAGAATGCGGGCGTATCGTTCCATGGAGCCACTGATGTCACACAAAGTTACCAGTGCCCTGGGCTTGTGTGTCGGTGAACGCATGACTCGGTGGAGTGGTTCTCCACCGTAGCGTAGGTTGTGGCGCATGGAGCGGCGCGGATCTGCTTGGCGGCCATGGACATGTACCCGCGATCGGCGTGTCCGGCGCGTCAAATTCCATTGGAATTGTTGTATCAGATACGCGACCTGGACTAGTTCCTCCTCCTCCATCCGGCTAAAGTCCTTGTGCCGGAATGTCTCATGTGTGCTGTACGTCATGACGATTTCCGGTTCTGCCCGGGTATGAGTCAGCGCCGGGTCGGCAACGGTTTCAGTCAGACGGGCCGTATCCTCGCTCCGCTGCTGCTGCACACGACGTATCAGCTGGCCCAGGGTCAGGGTGTCCAAAGGTTGTTTGCGGTAGGGAACCCAGAAGAGATCAAAGGCCAGTTCAAAAAGCCCTCGTTGCTCCGGACGTTTCACCAGCAGGGCGCGGCAGGCACTCCGGAAATCCTCCCGCTGGGCCATGAGGCCTGTATCAGTGCTGGCCACAATGTCAATGATATGGCCGGGGGTTACCTCAAGGCCTAGGAAACGCAGTAGACGACCGAAGAGAATAATGTTGCCTAGTAGATGGCCTTGGGCGTGGTGAGGGACCGCTCCGTTCTCACTCCGTAGCATTGACATGCCGGAACCTCTCGTGGACGCCAAGCGCCTCAATCAGCTGACGGACTTCGGTCAGTTGCATGAATTCAATGTCGTCCCGATATTTGAGCAATACTCCCAGGGTCTCCTGGACCACGGTTTCGGTCAGTTGCTCAACGTCCAGGGCAATCAGGGCCTCCATCCAATCCAGCGTTTCCGCCACCCCGGGAATTTTGTACAGTTCCTGGGAGCGTAAATCTTGCACAAATTGGACCACCAGATGTGCGAGCTGCTCGGGGGCATGGGGTATGCGGGCTAGGACAATGGCATGTTCCTTGGCAAAGCTGGGATAGTCGATCCAGTGATATAGGCACCGGCGTTTCAGTGCGTCGTGGACCTCTCGGGTACGATTGGATGTGATGATGACATTGGGGACGTGCCGGGCCTTAACGGTGCCAAGCTCAGGAATGGTGATTTGAAAGTCCGACAGCAGTTCCAGCAGAAAGGCTTCAAATTCGGCGTCGGCGCGATCGAGTTCGTCAATCAGCAGTACGCAGGACGTATCCCCGGAGCCGTCGATCGCCTGTAACAAGGGACGCTTGAGCAAAAAAGCGGGACTGAAGAGATGGGTGCGCATCTGCTCGGGGTTGGCCTGGCCGGCAGCTTCCTGCATGCGAATGTGCAACATCTGCTGTGTGTAGTTCCATTCATAGACCGCGGTATTGACATCCAAACCTTCATGACACTGTAAACGAATCAGGGGTTGCTTGAGAATGCGGGCTAGAACCTTCGCGATTTCGGTTTTGCCTACGCCGGCCTCGCCCTCTAGAAACAGGGGTTTCTGGAGCTTGAGTGAGAGATAGATGGCGACAGCTAGGCTGCGTTCCGCGATGTATAATGCATCGGTCAGCAGGCGCTGGAGCTGATCAACGCTCAACTGGAACTGGGGTAACGTCATGGGGCAAACCCAGGCAAGAGAAGTCAAAGGGCATTCTAACACAGACCTGCTTCCCTATCGGACAGGCTGGGAAGCTCCGGGCCTTCACTAGGATATGTCCGTACTTGTAGTACCTCTACCCGTAACCTCAAGAGAACCTAAGCCTTTATGATGTCTGCCGCTTCCGGGCATGAGGTCGTCCGATTGCCCCTTCGATGTGAACGGCTGCAGGTTATGCTGTCTGTGCTGCGCGAAGCCAACCCGGGTACAATCTATATTGTAGGAGGCTTCCTTCGTGATGCCTGTCTTGGCCGAGAGCCCAGTCGCGACATGGATTTGGTATTACCGAACATCGCGGATTTTCCTGTCCACTTGACCACAGCCCGCCACCATGGTTGGCAGGGCTTCGTGCTGGATGAAACCCGTGCATCTCTGCGCCTGCTGTGGAGGTCTCAGACGGCCGATACCGAAGCCTTGACCATGGATTTGACCCCCCTGGACAGAGATGGTATTGATGCTGACCTAGCTCGGCGCGATTGTACTGCCAACGCGATGGCGCTGGAAATCTTGGATATCACAGAGAGCGCGGTTACAGGTTATTGGTGGGATCCTTTTGGTGGCCGGTCGGATCTGGCCGCTAGGCTACTCCGACCCGTAGCACTGGACAACCTACTAGCTGATCCAATACGCATGGTGCGTATGTTCCGCCTAGGACATGTGTGTGACCTGGAACTGGACAGGGACATGATCCGTTTCATACAGCGGTGGTGTCACAAGGTCGCCCGAGTTCATCCCGTTCGGCTCCGGGCGGAAGTATGGACCCTGTTGACCCACGCACACCGTCCCGTCAGCCATGTCTTGCAGCAGCTTGACGATACAGGGCTTCTCGATCAGCTGCTGCCCTGTTGGCCGGTAGAGGAGATCGGCGATGCGCTCCATTTGACTTGTGTGCAAGCTCTTACGGTTATGGATCGCATCCAGGTCCTGGCTTGCCATGATCCGACCACGCTCTCCTTCTGGTGGCACCAATATCCAGTCACCAATACTTTGGATCAGCAACTACGGCAGGCTGTTCAGGCTCCACTGGGCGCTGGCTTTACACGTCGCCAGTGGTGGTTGTATCTGGGGTACCTACTAGTTCGAGGATTATCCAGGCCGAGTGGCAGTGCTCATGCGCGATCAGGTCCAGTATCTGGTTCCGTATCCGACTATATGCAGGCCAGTGGGTTCAGCCGCCGCCAAAGCCAGCATGTCAGGGCGGTTATGCAGGGATGCGTTAAGGTGCTCACTCACCTGATGCAATCCGATTTTCGGCCTGCGGAGCGCCGGATCCTGCACCGTCTACGCATGCAGCTAGGTTGGACGCGGAAAGTTTCTGTTGTAGTTGACATAATTTCCGTTCTGGATGCAGTGACAGCTGTAGTGCCTCTGACCGGGCTGAACACCCAATGTCGTTTTCACATGATGTGCCGGAGCATGCTTGCCTTACTCGCCGACACAGGGCTGGATAAGCCGCGTCCTCTCGTGTCCGGTACAGATCTACAGTGCTGGTTGGGTCTACCACCGGGGCCTGCCATGGGGCACCTGTTGGCCCAATTGTTGGAGGCCCAGGCGTGTCGGATCGTGTCTACACCGGAAGAAGCCAAGCGTTTTGTCAAAGAAGTACAGTAACATTGTAAACAGGTTTCCTGACGGTTCGGGGGCCTTACCTATCATGTACACGGTGGCCGAAAGTTCATGGGACTCGTTCTGGTCCTGCTGATTATTGTTGCGCTTGTGCTGTTGGCCGCTTTTTTCACGGTTACGGAGATTGCCGTAGCCGGGTCACGGCGCTCGCGCATTCAACAGCTCCATGCGGAAGGCCATGCGCTTGCCGGACTGGTAGCTGGCATTATTGAATCCCCTCACCGCTTAAGTGCCTATATATCCACCTGCCAGATCAGCGTTACACTGCTTAGTGTTGTCTTGGGCTTTGTCGGTCAGGGTGCCCTCGCCCATCGCCTGGAACCGGTTGTGTTACGGTTAGGCGGCAATCCGACGACAGCATCATCGATATCGGCAGGGGTTGTGCTGCTTATCCTGTCCCTGACTCAGATATTTTTTGGTGAGCTGATCCCCAAGAATATCGGTATTCGCTTTCCTGAGCGGTTGGCTATGGGAACTGTGCATCCCCTCCGAACGTACCACACGCTTTTCACCCCCTTTCGAACGATTTTCAATTTCTTCAGTGTGGCTATTCTCCGTTTGCTAGGTCTCGGTATGGCGCATGAGCACAGTTTAGTACTGACCCAGGACGAGATCCGCCGGATTGCGCGGGAAAGTGGGGCGGCAGACAAGGAGGAGAAAGAAGAACTGCAGTGGATCGAAAGCTCGCTCAGTATTGACGAAAGGCCTATTGGCGACTTCATGACTCCACGCCGGGATATTTTTGCCGCGCCCGATGCGCTGACCGTAGCCCAGTGGACTACACTGCTTCTCAATTCACCCTATTCGCGGATGCCGCTCTTTGGCGAATCGCTGGACCAGATGACGGGTACCGTGCATCTGCTTGATCTACTCTGCCATCACGAAAGCCGGAAAGGCTCGGAACGGCTGATTCAACCTATTCCATCCCTACCGGCAGATACCACGGTGGAGCAGGGCCTCCATATGATGCAACGGGAAAAAAAGCACCTGGTGCGCATCATGGACGCGCAGGGTGCCACGGCCGGCATCGTCACGCTTGAACAGATCATTGAAATCGTGGTCGGGGATATTGAGGATGAATTTGACGCTGAAGTCTCCGCCTTTCATTTTCTCGATCGGGACTGGCTCTGGATTGATGCGCGTGTACCGGTGAAAAACCTAGCGCAGTTCCTGCATCTGTCCACCCGACAGGTGCAGCGTCAGATTACACACTTACACGCATCCGGGGCGCGCCTCACCCCAACGAGAACAGACCATACGCTACCACTGAAACTCCACGCGCATGCCTATCAGGGCCGGCAAGTGACTGCCTACCGGGTGCCTGTGCATGCCGATTTACTTGAACGTATCTCGTACTTACGTCTTCCCTGATGGATACTCTACTGACGCTTCCACTGCTTAACGGACTATTACCGGTCGTTCTGATCTGCCTGTTTATAACGGCCAACGGCTTGTTCGTAGCAGCAGAATTTTCTATATTGCTGACACCCTATCCCCGTATTGCCAGCCGCGTGGAGGAAGGCCATCGGCAGGCGGGCTATATCCTGGAGATACTGCGCAATACCAACAGACGGAAAGCCTTCATCGCGACATCTCAGATTGGTATTACGATGGCCAGCTTGGGCCTGGGCATGTATGCCGAGGAAAAGGTGGCTCATTGGCTGGAAGATGTGTTGCATGGTTGGGTGCCTCTGCCCCCCGGCCCCACGGATTCACTTGCCCTGATCGTGTCGGTTACGGCACTGGCCTTCCTGCATGTGGTCATTGGGGAAATGGTACCGCAGTCCATAACAGTGCAAATGCCTGAAACCGTTGTGCTGCGGATTGCCGGTATCATGCGGGTGTGTGAGATCGTGCTCAAGCCTTTTGTGCGATTTCTGAATGGATCGGTGAATCTCTTGATGCGCCTGATGCGGATCCCCATCGATCAGGAGTCCAGCCGAACGTATTCCAAAGAGGAGATTTTCATCCTCATTGCGGAAAGCTATGAAGGAGGTGAGATCGAGGAGGACGATTTTGTTTTTCTGGAAAACATCGGCGATTTTGAGGATCGCACAGTGGGACAAGTTATGACCCCCCGTATCCACGTGGTCGGACTATCAGTGGCGGCCGGATACGATGAGGTCTGGGATACCATCCGGATGGCCCGGAAGTCGCGCTATCCGGTATATGCAGAGGATCTGGACGACATCTGCGGCATTGTCTACTACAAGAAGCTGGCCCGGCAGGCCAGAGCAGAGTCTTTCAACCTGGAGGCTTATACCGATGAGGTCCTTTTCGTGCCGGCGACTCTAACCTTGCGGGATATGTTGCAGCAGTTTCGCCGCCGCCGGACCTCCATCGCGATTGTGCAGGACGAGTTTCAGAGTACCCATGGCCTGGTCACCATGGAGGATTTGCTGGAGGACATATTCGGGGAGATCCAGGATGAAAGTGACCGGGAACCACCTTTGTTAGAGGAATTGGACGATCATCATATTCGTGTGCGTGGCGATATGCTGCTGGAGGAACTGCAGCAGCTCTATGATCTGGAATTTACCATCACAGGTGTGGATACCCTGGGTGGTTGGGTCATGGCCCACCTGGATCGTATACCCGAGGTAGGAGATGAAGATCGGGTGGACGACGTTAGGTTCCGTGTGTTACAAGTGGAAAACCGGGCTGTCAGCCGCGTGGAATTGCAATGGTCGTCCGCGCCGGCTGCCCCGCAGGTCTAGCTCTATTCAAGGCCTCCATGTGTTGAATAGAGCTCCCGGTGATATATTGAATAAAGATCCCTGTCCTCTATTGCCGGATGCAGCAGCACTGAACACCTTATAACAATACGTGCTGTCTAGCAGGCTAAGGGAGCCTATGACGCCCACAAACAGACTGACCTTTTTGTACAAGCTGATATACGGTACGGGCGAGTGGAATTCCGCCATCGCCGCTACGACTCGTTCGCTGTTTCTGAATTACTTTCTGGTCAGTGTGGTCGGTCTGGTGCCGACAGCCGTGGGTTATATCCTGCTCTTGGGGCGTATCTGGGACGCCGTCAATGATCCGTTAATGGGCGTTATCAGTGACCGTTTCGTCACCCGTTGGGGTCGGCGACGCCCTATGATGTTGGCCGCGGCTTTGCCTCTGGGACTGTTCTTCGCCCTCCTGTGGTTCCGCCCGTCTCCAGCCAGCGGTACCTGGCTCTTTGTATATTACGTCGTGGTGAGTTTGAGCCTGGATACGGTGTACACCATTTTCTCCGTACCCCATGCGGCCCTGATGGCCGAAATCACCCAGGACTATAGGCAGCGCATCTCCATCGTGGCCTGGCGCAATTCCTTCTTTCTCCTGGGTGCCCTGATCACGGCAGCCCTATTCAAGCGTATGGCCGAAGACCTCACGCTGGTCTGGGGATGGGCTGACAGCATCCTACAGGGATACACCCTGACCGGCATCCTGTTCGGTGCTTCCTTAATCATTGCGCCCATTCTGATCTTCTGGCGGGTACGAGAACCCATGGATGTCTCGCGTCCGCAACCCATGAATCTGCTCACGGCTTTTCGGTCTACCTTCCGCAACCAGCCGTTTCGCGCGCTATCAACTGCCTACTTCCTAGCCTTTACGGGACTGGAATTCGTAGTAGTGTCGTTCATCTGGTATCTACAGTTGGTATTGCAGACCGGGCCGGGCCAGGACGATAACCTAGCGGGTTTGCTCCTGTTAGCGGCTTTGGTTACGATGCCGTTGACCAACTGGCTGGTGAGCCGCCTGGGCAAACGACGGGCTTATGTGGTGATTAGCTTATCGTGGATCCTATCCATTCCCATTGCAGCCATATTCCCTGCCGGAGCGGTGGGGGCTTTTGTGCCCTATTGCCTCTGGTTGGGTTTTATTTACGGAGCGGGGATCACGGTGCCTTGGGCCATGCTGCCCGATGTCATGGAATACGACGAATTGCAGACGGGTGAACGACGGGAAGGGATATTCGCCGGCTACATGACGTTTTTCCGCAAGCTGGGTTCGGCCCTCGCAGCGCTGATCGTGAACCTAATCCTGGCCCAGGCAGGCTTGATCGAAGGAACGGTCGGCACTGATATCGTGCAACCCCAGTCCGTCGTGGTGGCCCTGCGTTTTATTATCGGGATTCTGCCCCCACTCATGGTAATCCTATCCCTTTTGGCGATTCGGAAATATCCCATTACCCAAACCTACCATGAACAGCTCAAGGCCCAACTGCAGATGGCAGAGGCCCGCTAATACCTCGGGGCTTGCGGAGGCTATTCCCCTGTCTTCATATTTAGGTGGGACCGTAACGTACTAATGCATAGCGAACCGACTTCCCTGTACGGTCTCCATGATGCCGGTGGGGAACAACTGTTCTTGGACGCTGGGGTACAGGGCTGGATTGTGTTCAATGAGTATATTGGGTTGGATCGGGCCGACAACGCGGGTGTTGATTATAGTGCGTGGGCCGACCGGGGCTTTGGTGTCATCGTCAAGCTACAGCATGCCTTCAATCCGGGTGGAACTCTGCCCGAGCCCGTCAAGTATGCGCAGTTCGCTGCCCGCTGTGCCCGTTTTGTGGCGGTGTCCGCAGGCTGTCAGATCTGGGTGATCGGCAATGAGATGAACTACTGGCCTTCCCGGCCCGGTGCGTACGCCAAGACGTATGTGCCCCTGTTGGGCGAGATCAGTGACCCGGCCGAAGTGCAGGCTATCCTGCGTTCTCTGCCGGAAAGGTTTGATGCATTGCACAGCAATTCCCCGGTGGACAATACCTTATCCCGGGGGCACACCATCACGCCCGATCTGTACGCTGCCTGTTACCGGCAGTGCCGGCAGGCTATCCTCGCCGTGCAGGAGCAGGGTAAAGTCCTGGTCGGTGCCGTCACGCCGTGGAACACGCAGACGCGCTATGCCGGGAATGAACAGGGGGACTGGGTCACGTACCTAAAAGATATCCTCCTGCGGCTGGGCCCTCACGGATGCGATGGGGTAGCTCTGCACGCCTTCACGGTACAAGCCGACCCGGAGGCCGTGACACAGGACGTATGGCTTGATGGCCACTATCAGAACCGGCGGCGTGGCTTTCGTGCTTATCAAGACTTCATGCTCGGTATTCCCTACCATATGCGGCACCTGCCCGTCTACCTGGTGGAGAGTGATCAGTTTGGGGAGTGGTTGGATCAGTCTACTGGCTGGGTACGGCAGGCGTACGCGGAAATCAATGCATGGAACCAGGGAGAAGGCAATCAGCAGATTCGGGCTTTGGCTCTCTACCGCTGGGCGCGGAGTCCGGGCGACCGTTGGCGTCTGGCGGAACGTGCACAGGTAGTAGCAGATCTACAGCAAGCCTTGCAGCACCGCTATCAGTGGGATCCGTCACGGGTACCACTGACGGATCCGGATAACCTGGAAAAACGCACCACGCTGGCGCCGGGTATGGTAGTGCAAACGTTAGGGATGCTGAATTTGCGGTCTGTGCCGGGCTATGTGGGCGTAGCAGCCGACCGCATTGTGACCAAACTGCCCGTGCACCAGCAATGTCTCCTAGCGGACGGTCCTGTGCTCATGGATAGCCTGATCTGGTGGCGCGTTCACACAACAGATGCGGAACAGCAGCCGGTGGAAGGCTGGTTGGTCCAGGCCGGAGTCGATGGCAGGCCCCATTTGGAACGGATCACGGGAGCTCCTGATCTGAGCGCGCCTTTCCAGCCTGCTCCCATCCTGGACGACGACACAATGGCCCCCGGAACGTATTTCCTGTTGCGTCAGGACACCCAGCTGCGGCATACACCGGGAACCCAGACCAAGGATGTCAACGATGTGGTGCGGGACATTCCGGCCGGCACCCCAGGGCTTGTACTGGAAGGACCCCAGTTTGTGGAAAATGGCATCTGGTGGCGGGTCCGCTGTGCCTATCCTTCCCACACGCAGACACATGGTTGGTTACAGGAAATCGTCAAGGGAGATCAAAGCAACCTGCAGGTGATTGCGGTACCGGGCACGCCGCCCTTGCCCACACCCAATTTCCAGACGGGCGATGTTGTCTATACCTGGCAACCCGTCCTGCTGCGGCGGCTGCCGGGCCTGGAGGCGGCAGCTCCGGATGTCATTGTGATGCAATTAGCTCCCGGTCTGACCCTAACCATCAAAGCAGGGCCCAAATACGAGGACAAGCTTATCTGGTGGCAAGTAGCAACCATGGAGGATACGGAACCGATACTCCAGGGCTGGATTGCCGAATCCACGACAACCGGCTACGATCTAATCAACAAATCGCCACCGCCAGTGCCGGATGCGGAGCAACATCCATTCCAGCCTGGTAGTGAAATTTATGTGATTGCCGAGAGCGAAATCCGCCGTACACCAGGACAGGAAGTCCAGGATGCCTACGATGTACTCGGTCAGGTGACACGCAACACGCTGTGTCGGGTCCTGGGCGGTCCCCAGGAAGCCTCCGAGCGCGTGTGGTGGCAAATCGCTACCATGACGCAGACCCAAGAAAAAATCTGGGGCTGGATGGCACTTACCAAAGCGGATGGCACCTTCCAACTAGCTGTGGATCCCCTGCCCGTGCAGGTTGCCCCGGTGCCTACGCGGGAACCCACCACCCGGGAACGCAGTATCTTCGCCGTGGAGGACACGGTCATGCACGTGGCACCTGATCTCATCCGGATCCGAGTCACACCCGGTGATGTGGGCAAGCCTTCGGAGGATATTCTGATGCGGGTGCCGCGCCGCAGCGTGATGCAGATTCAGGATGGGCCGCACATGGTGGATGGTATGCGCTGGTGGCAGGTACAGGTACACCATCCGCCCACGCCGCAGCCACCCGGCTGGGTAGTGGACAGTACCCGGGGCGGGATTCGCGTGCTGATGTATGATTTCCTGGCCGATCATGTGCATGTGGCCAAACCCTTTGCCGGCTATTTCCCCCTTTCCCAGGCTTGGGGCAGCAATCCGGATTATTATCAGCGTTTCTACTACGATCGGGTCAGACTGCGAGGCCATAACGGCTTTGATTTCGCTATGCCTGTGGGTACGCCGCTCTTGGCCACTGATGCCGGCCGGATCCTCCGCGTGGGTTTCAATGCCGGCGGACTCGGCAAGTATGTGTTAATGGAACATGCATGGGGCGAATCCCTATATGGCCATATGAGTGAAATTCCCATTGCCGTAGGCGATATCCTCCCCCGGGGTGGACATCTGGGCCTTTCCGGTAATACAGGTGGCAGCACGGGACCGCATGTGCACTTCGGTATTCGGGTCATCCCTTATCGCCGGGGTGATGGCTGGGGCGGTTATTGCAATCCGGCTCCCTTCATGAATGTTGATGAGATCTTTCGGGAAAAGCCGGTGCCTATGCCGCCGTCACCCATCGGCGATGACCAAGATACTTTGCCCTGAAACGGCATTGACGCATGGCTCCCCCTCCTTTTGTGCAGCTGGCAGTTTCTAAGATTCACAAATATGCTACCCGTGAGAGCGGGGACACCGTGGAAATTGTGGAACGGCCGCATGGAGGCCTCAGCGCAGTGCTAGCCGATGGCCAGCGCAGTGGTCGGAGTGCCAAGAACATTAGCAACCTCGTGGTGCGGAAGGCACTTGCGCTGCTGGCCGAAGGCGTACGTGATGGTGCGGTGGCGCGGGCCACACATGACTATCTACGCACTTATCGGCGTGGTCAGGTGAGTGCCGAACTGCAGATTGTGAGTCTGGATTTGGATTCCTACACGCTGTTAGTCAGCCGCAATAGCCGCTGTCCGGCTTGGATCCGTACGGCTAGTGATGCCATCCTGTTGGACGAAACCAGCCAACCGATAGGTATCCATCGCAACACGCGCCCGGCCATCTCCGAGTTCCTTATTGAACAGGGTATTACAGTCGTAGTAGCATCGGATGGTATCTGGCAGGCGGGACGTTCGGCTGTCAACAGGATGGATCTGCCCCGTCTCGTTTTACAGGATGATGCGGATCAAGACATGTCAGCCGAAGAGCTGTCGCACCATATTCTGCAAGTAGCTCTGGACCTTGATGAGGGACATGCGCAGGATGATCTCACCGTCGTGGTGATTAAAACGGTATCCAGAGGCACCCGGTCCACCGCTCGCCACATGACCGTTGATTTTCCCATTGACTGAATAGGCTTCCGATGATTACCGGAAGAACGCTGAATCGACACTGTGAATAATCCGTGCCCTTTGCTCAAAGTCGTGGGTTTCAGTGCGTCCGGTAAAAGCACTTTGGTCACGGCTCTGCGCACGCGTGGCTACAATGTGCGGGCTGCCTGCCAAGAGCACAGCCAGGTACCCGATATGTGGCGACGGCTGCATCCACCCGACCTGCTGATCTTTCTTTTTTTGGCTCTGGAGCACCAGCAGCAACGCCGACCGGATGTTAGTTGGTCACGCCACAGGTACGTAACGGAATGCCGTCGTCTGCGGCACGCCCAGGCGCACGCGGATCTGCACGTTGACACGCGTCATCTGTCAGCAGACCAGGTCCTGCGCTTAGTGCTGGAACACCTGGCTCAGTACAACATCACACCGGGTTCGCCACCGCGCCCCCAGCCGCCAACCGGCAATGCTGTCTGTCGCCCGTAGGGAGAGCCGCCGGTATGGCCTAGCGTATACCTAGCTTCCGTGCTGCCGGACGGGGTTGCTGTGGGACTTGCGGAACAGGTCTGACTTTTGGGGGCTTATGCCATTGAATGTAGATCGCAGACTGTGATATCATCACAGCATACGTTGGCCCTGTCACGGCTCCGGGACAAGTGATAGCCTTGGTTTACGCTGTAGGATAGGGACAACCTATAGGATCGGGTTTGGGCCCTGGGCCTGAGTCCCAGGGAACTGGTAAAAGGGGTCTAAGATGGCTGATAAGAGCGCAAGCAACGGGCATATGAGTCCAAATGGACGACTGGCGAGCACAAATGGTGTACGACCGGTCTTTCCCTACCCGGGTATTGCCACTACATCCGATGGTTCGGGCGTAGTGACGTGGGTTGAGACCCATATCACACAGGGTGCCTGTGCCTATCCCATCACACCTACCACGACAATGGGCGGTGGATATGGGGCGGCTGTGGCCAATGGTACCACCAATATCTGGGGGGATAGGCTCATGTTCCTTGAACCCGAGTCGGAACACAGTGCCGCGACCGCCTGTGAGGGATTTGCTGTGGCCGGTGGCCGGATCAGCAACTTCACCTCGGGGCAGGGTCTCGTACTGATGACAGAGGTACTTTACACCATCAGTGGTAAGCGGCTGCCGGTGGTTTTTCATATCGGGTCCCGAGCGATTACCCGACAAGGGCTGAATGTGCACGCCGGTCATGATGACATTATGTCCGTCGCCGACTGTGGCTGGGGTATTCTCTTCGCCAAGAATGCGCAAGATGCCGGGGATCTGGCCCTGATCGCTCGGCGCGTGGCTGAGGATACCAAAACCCCGTTCCTGAACGTACAGGACGGCTTTTTGACCACACACACGGTGGAAGACGTCCTCTTGCTTGAACCGGAGCTCATGGAAAAGTTCGTCGGGCCGCCCAGTCATAAGATCCCGAACATGTTTGATCCCCTGAATCCCGTCATGACCGGCGTGGTGCAGAATCAAGACAGCTACATGAAGGGCATTGTAGCCCAGCGCTATTACTATGACCGCGTGCCGGAGGCCGTAGCCCAAGCCTTTGCAGAGTTCTATACATACACGGGCCGCCACTATGACTTCATTGAGCAGTACCGGATGGAAGACGCCGAGTACGCCATTGTGGGTATTGGGTGCTACATGGAGACGGCACGAGCTGCCATTGACTATCTGCGGGACACGTTTGGCATCAAGCTCGGGATCGTACATGTGGCTTGCTACCGACCTTTCCCGGGCCGCCAGATAGTGGAAGCCTTGAAGGATATGAAGGCTTTCTCCATCATTGAGCGCATGGATGATGCCCTAGCCCCCAACAATCCCTTGACCAACGACATCAAGGCGGCCTTCAGCGACGCCATGATGGGGCATCCCGACTTTCCTACCATTACCCGGATCCCCCCGATTTTCAGTGGGATAGCCGGACTGGGCAGCCGTGATGTCCGGCCCTCCGATTTCGCAGCCTTGGTCCGCAATATGTTGGAAGGAGATCAGTATTTCTTTGCTTTGGGCATTGAGAGCGAGTTGACCCTGCCACCGGAAGAGGACCCGGATCTACGACCTCCCGGTGCTTTTTCCATGCGCGGCCATTCGGTGGGCGGTTTTGGTTCCGTCACCACGAACAAGGTCATCGCTACGATCGCCGGCGACGTGTTTGGTAAAAAGGTGCAGGCCTATCCCAAATACGGGTCCGAGAAAAAGGGACTGCCGACTACCTATTACCTGACGGTGGCTGACGAACCGATTCTGACGCACTGCGAACTGAATCATGTGGACTTCGTCCCGATGAATGATGTGAATGCCTTCGTTACGAGCAACCCTCTGAGCGGCATCCTAGACCACGGGGCTATCTTCGTACAGACATCCAAGACGGATCCGGTAGAAATTTGGGCGGACATACCCCCCAAGTCCCAAGACACAATTCGGACTAAGAATATCCGAGTATTTGCGGCTGACGCGGCCCTGATCGCGCGGGAGGAAGCACCTATTCCGGATCTTTCGGTTCGTATGCAGGGTATTGTGCTGCTAGGTATTTTCCTCAAAGTGACACCGTTCGCCGACGATGCCGGTCTCACCTACTCGGCGGTCATGGAACGGGCAGAGAGCGCGTTGCGGAAGTACTTCGGCAAGCGCGGCGAGGCCGTGGTGCAAGCCAATCTCCGGGCTGTCCAGCGTGGGTACGAATCCGTGATCGAATTGGCGGATGACGTCAAGGCGCTAGAAATTTCTGCGCCCAAGTTCGATTCCAACGCAGTGATTGAGCTGTTCGTATAAAGGATGGTGCGTTGCTATTTGTATTCTCTCAATCGCATATCAGGATTGTGCGTAGGCACATAGGAGCCAATGATGGGTGTTACTGGTGTTACCACTGACCAGGTTGATATTACTAAGATTAGCAAGAGCCGGAACGGAACCCAGGAAGGTTTTGACACTACGATCGTTGACGTCAATGATTTCTTCGATCGGATCGTGGCGGGCTACAACGATGGTACGGGGGAAAAACAGCTGCCCGTTGACATTGGTGTGGCGCGTTCCGTGATTCCCGCCGGTACCGGGGCCGCACGCGATTTCAGTTACATCGCACCCGAAATTCCCGAATACATTGAAGGTAACTGTACAGGCTGCATGAGCTGCGTCAACCAGTGCCCCGATACGGCCATCCTAGGCAAGGTGGTCAAGGTGGATGTACTGGAACAGGCTCTGGCTCAGATTGACGCGGACGCGGAACGGACTTTTATGGCCGACCAGTTTGCGGAGACCAATAAGTTTTTCAAGATGCCGGCCCGGCGCAAAAAGGATCCGGGCAAGTTTGGTATTTTCATTGATCCGACCAAATGCAAGGGTTGTGCGGAATGTGTTGAGGCCTGTGCGGATCTGGGGTACAACGCTCTTAAGATGATCCAGAAGGGCGATAAGACGGTACCCATCTACCAAAAAAGCATTGATTTCTTCCGCAAGCTACCGCCGACTCCCGAGGAGTACATCAACGAGCGGGTGGCGGTGGATATGATGCTGGCCGAACAGAGCATGCTCTATGTGGGCGGTGCCGGTTCCTGCGCGGGGTGCGGTGAAGCGACGGTCATCCGCATGTGGCTCGCAGCCCTGGGCTACGTCTATGGCGCAGAGAACATCGGCATCGCGGCTAG
Source organism: Caldilineaceae bacterium (assembly GCA_965116185.1). Taxonomy (GTDB): domain Bacteria; phylum Chloroflexota; class Anaerolineae; order Caldilineales; family Caldilineaceae; genus Bin34. Next base: position 2,211,796 of record OZ220492.1, on the reverse strand, counting down.
TACGGGATGCAATACGGTGTATGGCAGTACCTATCCCTACAATCCCTATATCGTGCCCTGGAGCAACTCGCTCTTTGAGAACGGCCCGGCGTTCGCGATGGGCATCCGGATGCGCTGGGACCAGCAGGGCTGGGAAGACAAGCAGCTGTGGGTAATGGGCGGTGACGGTGCGATGCTGGACATTGGTTTCCAGTCACTGAGTCGCATGCTGGCGAGCGGTATGAACATCAAGGTTCTGATCTTGGATACCCAGGTCTACTCCAATACGGGCGGTCAGACCAGCACAGGATCCTATACCGGACAGGACTCGAAGATGTATGCTTTTGGTAAAGTCAAGCCCGGCAAGACGGAAATGCGGAAGGAGATTGGCCGCATTGCCATGATGCACCCCAACACCTATGTCGCTCAGACCGTGGCCTCAATTCCCAACCATTTCTATAAATGCATCCTGGAAGCGGCAGCCTTTGAGGGACCGGCCGTGATCAATACCTTCACGACCTGTCAACCGGAACACGGTGTGGCTGACGACATGGCCCGGCATCAGGCCAAACTCGCGGTAGAAAGCCGGGCATTCCCGGTCTTCATCTATAATCCGGACCAAGGCGATACCATTAAGGAGCGCCTCAGTCTGCAAGGTAATCCGGCTTCTAAGGATGATTGGTACGTGGTACCTAAGACGGGTGAAAAGATCGACTTCATCAGTTTTGCCCGCACGGAAGGGCGATTTGCCAAACAGTTCGATCGGGAGGGTAATCCTTCCGAAATCCTCCTGCGTTCCCAGGCGGATCGCCTGGCTAACTGGCATATGCTCCAGGAAATGGCGGGCATCCGGGCATAGCATGCTCCGCCAATGAGGCATTGGCGGATTTTTACGAGGGCAGGACTTGAGTTCTGCCCTCTGGGGATGCGCAAGAAGTTGCCATAATATCTGTAACCTTAGAGGTACTTCCGCAGTATGCGCCAGGTTGCAGTTGCTAATCCCTCTACAACCCAGGCCAAGTACCTGTTAGTCTGTTAGGGCATCACCTAGAGGGACTATTCACTTTGCACGGGTGTGCTTAACAGAGTGTTGAGATAGTGTGTCAAGGGCGCCAGGGTGTCGTAGTCACAGCCGATGTAATTTTCTAGCTCGGATAGCAGTGCGTGCAGGCGATCCGTGTGTTGCTGCAGCATCTTTGTGCACTGCGCCTGGATGTCAAACCGGGCCAATAGATCGGTGACCTGTTCCGTGATGTTCTCTTCCCGCTCCCGTGCGTACAGTGCCCGCATACACGGACCGGATTCAGGATGGCTCATGGCGGTGACGATCGGGAAGCTTTTCTTGCGGCGCGCAATGTCCTTGCACGCTATCTTACCCGTTTGTTCTTTGAGGCCCCAGATGCCTGCTAGATCATCCCGCATCTGGTAGACGTACCCTGTCTGCTGACCGGCTTGTCGAAAGAGCTGACGCACGGCAGAGGTACAGTCACTCAACAACGCACCGACTTCCAGGCAAGTGGCGAATAGAGCGGCTGTCTTGCCCTTGACCATTTGAAAGTACTCCCCCAGGGTCACGAAGTCATCCCTTTCATACTTCAGATCTAAAAATTGGCCTTCGGTCAGTTCCACACAGGTGCGCGTAAGTAGGGACACGGCTTCCAATACCACTGCCGCATCAAAGCCGTTCCGGGTCAGATCCTGCATGGCCTTAAAAGCGCATGCCTGCATGCCGTCACCGGCGTTGATAGCGAGACCTCGTCCCCATACTTTCCAAACTGTGGGATAGTGCCGGCGTACTTCATCCGAGTCTTCAATGTCGTCATGCACAAGGGAATAGTTATGCAAAATTTCTACACTGGCAGTCGCGGGCAGGGCCCGTATCACATCCAGCCCCATCGCATTGCATACTAACAAAACGAGCATAGGGCGCAGACGTTTGCCGGCTGGACGGCGCGCTGGCATGAATGCCTTGTCCACCCACCCCATGTGGTATGCCATCATGCCGTAGTGGGCATCCAGGGCTGGATCAGGGCTGTCCAGATATTGTTGTAGGGCTTCCTCAACCGGTGCGCGCCAGGCCCGCAGCAGGGGAGAGAAGCTGCCGGGAGAGGTAGAGTCGGAATGGGACATATCACTTTCCCGCGTGAACTTGGATGTCAGACCTGGTGCAACGTCATCTGGCGCAGTCCCGGCACGGACGCGGTGCCAGTGCAAAACATAGTAATGGCTAACACTTCACGCACGATGTCTATTTCCTCAATGACCTCAGCGGTGGAATGCATGGCCCGTTTCAGAAACGGACCCGCCATACCAACTAGATGGGCGCCCAGAGCTAAGGCTTTGGCGACATCAATGCCGGAACGGATACCACCACTGGCGATTAAACACCAAGAAGAAGAATCCGGCAGTGGACATGTTCGTGCTATCTCTGCCAGGCACTGTGCAGTGGGCGTACCCCATGTCCGGAAGGACGCAGCGACGCGCCTTGCTTTGGCTGAGACCGCCCGGTGACTTTCCACTTCAGACCACGAAGTGCCCCCGGCACCGGCTACGTCAATGCCCCATACCCCAGCCTCCAGTAGGCGCTGTGCCATGGTCCCATCAATGCCCCAACCTACTTCTTTTACGATGACCGGTACCTCCAGGGTTGCACAGATAGCCCCTAGTTTGGTTAATAATCCGGACCAGTTGGTGTTGCCGTGGGGCTGCACGGCCTCTTGGAGGGCATTGCAGTGGAAAATTAGGGCATCGGCTTCAATGGTGTCCACTGCGTCCAGGCACTCTGATAGGCCAAAACCGTGATTGAGTTGCACAAGACCCAAATTGGCTAGAAGGGGGATGTCAGGTGCAATTTGCCGCAGAGTTTGCCAGTAGGAGATGTCCGTGTGCCGGTCTTCAATCATGATGCGCTGGCTGCCTACACCCATAGCGATGCGCCGTTCTTGTGCTGCTTCTGCCAGGTGATAGTTGATTGCATCCGTGCGTTGGGTGCCGCCCGTCATGGAACTAATAAGCAGGGGACAGGAAAGCGGGCGTCCTAGAAAATAGGTGGACGTGTCAACTGCCTGTAGGTCCAGTTCCGGGAGAGCCACATGTCGGAACCGGAACTGATCAAACCCATTCCCCACCTCGTGCGCTTCCACGTCCTCTTCCATATTGATACGCACGTGATCGTGCTTGCGTTCTGCAATCCTCATTGAGGTCTTTGTATCCTAGTGTGCAAGGGAAGGATCGGTATGGGGCGGGTACGTTATATACAAGCCGGACGTCCTAGTCAGGGGGCTGGACCAGGCCATTATTGACTCTGAATCTATCACCCATTAAGATTTGGCAGATATTGAGGTATCCACCGGAGTGAATGCCTCACCCCCATCAAGGATCCGATTTGCTCCAGGAGGAGACGCCGTGAGTTCAACGTTTGACCGAGTCAAGGAGATTATCATTGAGAATCTGGACGTGGATGGTGACATTGTAACCATGGAAGCTAGCTTCCGTGATGACCTGAACGCCGATAGTCTGGATCTAGTGGAATTGATCATGGCGTTTGAGGAAGAGTTTGAAAGCGAGATTAGTGATGAAGAGGCCCAGGGCCTCCAATCCGTGGGAGACGTGGTGTCCTACCTTGATGCCAAGGAGTGAGAACGGCTCTCACTATCTGTTTTATGCGTGTGGGAACTAACAAAGCCTAAACCCCACCTTCGCCCGATAGATATACCCGGGGGACTGTTCCTTCCATGCGTCCTTCTCTGGTGTTGCTAGCAGGAGGCGCGAGCAGACGGATGGGGCGGCACAAAGCCTTGTTGCCTGTGCCAGGCCACGATGCGCCCTTGCTCGCCTATATAGTGACACGGATTCGTCAGAATCTGTCCCTGGACCGGATCGTGCTTGTCACCAACGCTCAGGCGGTAGCGGCAGCATTGCCGCGCACGCCCGATATCATGGTGGTGCCGGATCGCATTCCCGGGCAAGGTCCGTTACAGGGATTGGCAACAGCGCTGTCACAGGTCCCGGCATGGGCTATTGTTCTCGGGTGCGACATGCCTTTTGTCAAGCCGGCTGTTTTACAGTACCTACTGGATAGCCGGGAGGCGCCTGGTTCTGCCGGCTCCCAGGCCGTGATTCCCATTGTCCACGGCAGGGCTCAGGTGCTGCATGCCTTGTATCACGTTTCATGTCTACCTGCGATCATTGAGGCCCTGGACGCGGGCGAGAGGCGCATGACGGCCATTTGGCCAGCTATCCGTGTGCATACAGTACCGGAAGACGATCTGCAGCATCTGGATTCCTCGTGGGACTCCTTTCGTAACCTCAATACGCCAGCAGACTGGGAAGTAGCCCGACAGCAGCTCTTGTCGCTGCGACCCCGCTAGAGCCCCGCAGCCTGCCAGACCGCATCCAGACTGGCTGCCGTCTCACGGACAGCTTCGTCAGGGGTCAGCGCATGCAGACGTTTCTGGAAGGGCTCCACTGTACAGGGACCATCATACGCAATGGCCCGTAGCCGGTGGAGGAAGGCCACACAGTCAGTCATGCCCGTGGCACCGGGCAGATCTCTTTCCAGATCCATCTGTTCATCAGGGCTTCGACCCGCAAGCGCATCGTTTAGGTGGACCAAGACGATGTCCTCCGGTCGCAGGAACCGGATATCTTCCAGGTGACTGTGTGAGGTGAACATGTGAAAAAGATCGACTAGCAGGCCCATATTGGGTGTACCGATAGCAGCGCACAGCCCTAGCACACCATCCATAGTGTGCAGAAACGCGTGTTGAAACTGGTGGCGCAGCGTTTTGGGGCCAATGAATTCCAAGCCCAGCCGGATGCCGTGATGCTCCAGGATCTCAGCGAGGGGACGCAGCCGTTCCACGTGCAGGGACCAGTTTTCCCTGAAGCACAGTTGATTGTCACCGGGCATTACCACGGTAGTAGTTCGGGTGTAACCTAGTTCAACGGCTAGTGCCGCTTGTTCCGGTAACTGTGTTAAGCAGGTGTCAAACTGGGCCTGCGTGCCACGGAAATTCAGGGGTAGACTGACAAGTCCCGGCTGAAGGTTGTACGTGGTGAGCAGCTGGCGAAACGTGTCTAGGTTGTCTTGGTGCAGTTCCGATCCCGCCACATCCACTCCCGTAAAACCATAGCGAGCGGCCAATGCACAAACCTCCGCAAAAGGCTGCCTATGGCCCAAGACACCGACGTTAAGCGATTTGTACATATTTTTCTTGTTCCTTGCAAACTAGGATCGGGTAGCGGGTGCCCCCGTCGAATGAGTGAATCGTACTGCGATTCCAGCGGAAGGGCGAATTCTAGCGGGGGCGCTACCTTCTTTGTGCCAGTGCCAACCTGTCTGCTTGCCCTACCCATACGGACTGCCTGTGCGAGGCCTCCTGCGCTCCAAGCGCAAGGGGGCTGGGTGTCCTCAGGGTGTAGCAGGTACGGGCCGCCGATCATGGAAGGGATCCAAGTGGCGGGCCTTTTCTTCCCGGAACTGCCGGGAGTAGAGATCGTAGTAGTAGCCCTGGGCCTGGATCAATTCACTGTGGGTACCCATTTCGGCAATGCCACCCTGACGAATGACCAGAATACGATCTGCCTGCCGAATGGTGGACAACCGATGGGCGATCACGAAGCTGGTACGTCCGCGCAGAATTTCAGCCATGCCTTGCTGGATTAGGGCCTCCGTCAGTGTATCAACCGAACTCGTAGCCTCATCCATGATGAAGATATCGGGATCAGCCAAGATAGCACGCGCAATGCTGATCAGCTGTCGTTGTCCCACTGATAGTGTCAGTCCCTCTTCCCCTACCCGGGTGTGGTAGCACTCGGGCATCGCCTGGATAAATTCATGGGCGCCGGCTAGTTGGGCTGCCTGCATGATTTCTTCTTCGGATGCTTCCAAGCGGCCGTAACGGATGTTGTCCAGAATAGACCCGGCAAACAAGTGGGGTACCTGCAATACCATACCGATGCGTGACTGTATTGACTGTTGGGTCAGCGTGGTCAGGTCCTGGCCCTTAACACGAATCACACCGGCGGTCGGATCATAAAAGCGGGCTACGAGATTTACCAGCGTAGATTTGCCCGCGCCGGTGGGTCCTACGAGAGCTATCATCTCCCCATAGCGAACATACAGGTTCAGATTAGCAAACACGGGTTTGTCTTCTTCATAGGCGAAATGTACGTTGGCAAACTCAATGTCGCCCCGCATATCGGGCAGCGCGTGGGCATCTGGAGCGTCCACAAGGTCCGGTTCCGTATCCAGCAGACTGAAAACTCGTTCACCGGACGCGATGGCCTGTTGCATCTCGGCAAACACACGTGACATTTCTTGGATAGGAAAGAGCATGAATGTGATATAGGAGACAAAGGCCTGTACACCGCCCACGGTGATGGTGCCTAAGGTGAACTGCCAGCCACCGAACCAAATGATGGCCCCTATGGCAAATGATGTGAGGAGCTGCACCGTAGGCAGAAAAAGAGACGAGAGCCAGGCGGCACCGTAACTGGCCCCGAACATCTCAGCGGTTAACCGCTGAAAGCGATTGAAGTTGGCTTTTTCCCGCACCAGGGCCTTGACAACACGGATTCCGGTAATGTTTTCATTGAACGCGCTGGTGATTTGGGAGTTGGTACGCCGCACAATCCGGTACTCACGTAGAATGCTGCGCTGGAAACGGATCGCCAGTGCAATCAACACGGGAATGATGGCGAGCATGATCAGCGCGAGCTGCCAGCTGATAGCAGCCATGAAGCCAAGCGCGATCAGAATGTTGGCGGTGCCCCAAACTAGATCCAGAAATCCCCAGGAGACCATTTCCCCTACACGCCGCGAGTCAGACGTGAGGCGGGCCATCAGCCAGCCGATGGGCGTGCGATCAAAATAGGCGAGGGACAGGTTCTGCAGCTTCGCAAACATCCGGCGGCACAGATCATACCGGATCAATTCTCCCAGGGAGCCGGCGCCGTAAATGAAGCCAAACACAGTGAGTGCAATGCCCACCGCGGCCAGACCATAGTGAACGAGCAGACGGTTCAGCATGGCTAGATCGCCAGGGAGGATGGCTTCATCAATGAGACGCTTGGACAAAAATGTGAAGTAGGAGTCCACAACGGCAATGCCGATAATTGAGCCCAGGTACAGCGTCAGCAGTCTCCGATAAGGAAGGTTCAGCTTTAGCAGACGCAGCACGGTCTGGCGATTGAAGGCGGATTCGAATTCTTCTTCCTCGTGGTATAGCTGGTCCATGGTACTACCTCTGTTTAGGTCGGAACCGGCATCGCGGTGCGGGAAGTATCCTGCCCGTTCGCAGACGCTACGGGCTGTACACTCTGCGTTAGGTCAGTTTGCAGTTCGTCCTCAATGCGGGTCTGTATCTGGTACACGTCCTGATACAGGCCGGGAGAGGCAATCAATTCGGCATGTGTGCCCTGCTGCACGATCCGGCCCTTGTCCAGGACCAGAATTTGATCTGCGTGCATAATGGATTGGATCCGATGGCCAATAATGAAGGTGGTGCGTGCCTCCATCAGAGTCTTCAGAGCGGTCCGGATTTTGGTCTCCGTGGCCACGTCAACGGCTGACAGGGCATCGTCCAAAATCAGGATGCGGGGATTCTTTAGTAATGTACGCGCAATGGTAATACGCTGTTTCTGGCCTCCGGAAAGTGTCACACCTTTCTCACCCACTACGGTGTCATAACCATTAGGAAAACTGCAGATGGCCTCGTGAATGAAGGCAGCCCGCGTCGCGGCATGCAATTGCTCATCGGTAATCTGTTCGGAGACACCCAGCAGCAGGTTTTCACGGATGGTGGTGGAGAAAAGGAAGGGATCCTGCTGCACGATGCCGATATGGCGCCGAATAAATGACTTGGGATATTGCCTGAGTTCAAGCCCGTCCAGACGAATCCGGCCCGCCGTATAGTCATAGAAGCGCGGCAGCAGTGATACTAGCGTCGTTTTCCCCGACCCGGTAGGTCCCAACAGGGCGACTACCTGTCCCGGTGCGGCGTGAAACGATACCTGATTCAGAACGACCGGTGAGTGTTTGATCGTGGTCTGCGGTTCATCATCAATCTCGTCACGGGGGGCGTACGCGAAATCCACCTGGTGAAAGTGCACGTCGCCTGTAAGGGTTGAGGGCGCGTTGCAAGTTTGGTCTTCCAGGGTTTCCCGGTCTGCTTGCACTATTTCGGCAATACGCTGATATGACACCCAACCAACCGAGAACTGGGTAATGAGGCGACCTAGATTGCGTACGGGAAACATCAGTTGGCCTAGCATGCCGGTAAAAGCCAGAAAGGATCCCACCGTCATGTCGCCCGCCATCACCATACGTGCACCGAGATATGTGGATACCACAGTTTGGGCTATGGTCAGAATGTCGGAAAGAGGCCAATAGGTTGCGTGCATCAGGACTAAGCGGCGTCCCATCTGCAGAAACTGGCGATTCTCCTTTTCGGTTATGTCCTGCTCAAATGCCTGGCGCACAAAGGCGCGGACCACGCGTATACCACTGAGGTTTTCCTGCCAGCGTGTGGAAAGGCGCGCCTCCTGCTTCTGTACTTCGTCGTAGCGCGCCTGAATGCGCGGGAAAAACAGGAGTGACAGCACGACGACAACGGGTATGATGGCCAATGAAATCAGGGTTAATTGCCACTGCAATATGAACATGCCCGTGACGTAGACCACTAGCATCATGATGATACGGCCGATACCTGTCAGGTTCACGGCATACAGTTTGCGAATGGCTTCTACATCGGATGTGGTTCGCTGCAGCAAATCGCCGGTCTGCATCCGGTCGTGGAACGTAAACGACAGATGCTGCAGATGGTCGTATAGGTAATTGCGTATGCGACAACAGATGCCTTCGGCTGTCTGGGATGCTAGTTTACCGGACCAGAAGCTACCACCACCCTGGACTGCAGCTAAAGCCACAAAGCCGAGCGCATACCAGGGCGCTAGCTCTAGAATACGATTGCCGGTTAACAGCACCGTATCCACAAAGTAACGCAACAGGTAAAGGGATCCGGCACGGGCTAAGGCGGATAGGCCCAGGCATAGCGTGGCAACGACATAAATAGAGTGGTATCCGGTGATGAGACGCCACAAGCTGACGGCACGGTTAGGGTGCAGAGTATTCTTGAGGTCATAGTCAGGTGTGCGCAACAGTACGTGACTGTGCTCAAAGCTGCTTTGCATGCATATCCTCTCACGTCAAAAAAAGAGCCACAGAGCACTCTGTGGCCTGTGAACAGGAAAAATGTATTCCGCGTGCAGACGTTCCAATGTAGTTGTCCTTGTGCTGTCCAACTAGACAAAGGTATTCCTGATCTGTACAAGATCAGGAGATACCGCTTGTGTTCAATGATTCCGCTTATCAATAACCATCATCCCGGTTTGCTCCCGCAATCGTTGGACAAGACTGCAAACTGTAACAGAAGATCCCGGACAAAGTCAATGCATTTGACCTATCTTAGCGAAATAATGCATTGAATAGTGCTTTGCAGGATGCAAGCAAAGGGTAGCCCCGCCACTACCTACGAGTACTTCGATCTGGTAGGAACCAGGGCAGAGTAGGTTGGCCGGTATCTGTTAGATCCCCGAGGATATTGACCGAGCCGGCCCCGAGGAACCGTGGTATAGACACAGGAATCCTACCGGTGTGATATCCGGAAACTCACCATGTCTGGTCGCTGCCATAGTTTCAGCACCTTAGACCAATTCTCCATGCAGGTATAGATAGCTCCGCAAAACCAACCACGGACCAGAAGTGTGGAAGAAGCAAGATTAATACGTCGCCACGCAAATGCCGATGGAGAGAGTCATGATATAGGTGAAGCACAAGGAGATGAGATAGACCTTGTACCGTATAGGGCAGGCATTGGGACAGCCTAGCTATATTTATGCCCTACCCGCGGGATGGAAGTACAGCATGAGCTAGCGGGCTCTGTGATGCGCACCAGGACAGAAACTGTCTCACGCCAGTGATAGGACAAAGGCAGACAGGAACCGATAGTCTATTGAGCCCCAAGTCCGGCTCGTAGGGATTGCGGATCTAGCTCGTGACGTGCCTACCGTATCCCCAAAAGCAGCTCAGTGACGAGCTGGTCTAGCTGCTCGTAGGGTTGGCTGCGGCGCCCTAAGGCGTCCCGATCGAAGGCATGCGCTTTGAGGGTCTGGGCCTTAGTCGGGCTGAAGGCACCCTGGAAACCGGCCATAGAGCCATCATCGCTGTTGATCTCCGTCAATAAGGCCTGGATCTCGGCGTCCGCGTCAAATTGCGCCGCTTTTTCCTTGAGAATCAGATATGTCCGCATGCAGCCCCGGGCGAAGGCGAGTACATCATCGTAATCACTGGCACGGTAGGCGTGGGCGTCAAAATGACGAGGCTGATCGTAGCCGACTGACTCCAGAAATTTCACTACATAAAAGGCCTGCTTGAGGTTATGGGACCCGAAGCGGAAATCCTGATCGTAACGACCTAGATTCTGGTCGTTCAGATCAATGTGGAACAGTTTGCCCGCATCCCAGGCCTGGGCGATAGCATGCATGAAGTTCAGACCGGCCATGTGTTCATGGGCCACTTCCGGATTCACACCCACCATATCGGGATAGTCAAGGGTGGCAATGAAGCCTAGCATGGAGCCCACCGTGGGCAGATAGATATCGCCCCGGGGCTCGTTGGGTTTGGGTTCAAGGGCGAACCGTAGATGGTAACCCTGATCCAAGACGTATGCGCAGAGGAAATTAATGGCTTCCCGGAACCAACGTCCCGCACTGACCGCACATTTGCCTGCATCGGTTTCGGTACCTTCCCGGCCGCCCCAGAATACGTATGTTTCGGCCCCTAGTTCCACCCCGAGATCAATGGCCGCCATGGTTTTCTGCAGCGCATAGGCCCGCACTTCCGGGTCATTACTGGTGAACGCACCGTCTCGGAAAGCGGGATGGGTGAACAGGTTAGTGGTCGCCATGGGTACGACCAGACCGGTATCATTCAGGGCTGCCTTGAAGTCGGTAATGATCCGATCCCGTTCCCGCGGTGTGGCGTCAATGGGCACGAGATCATTGTCGTGAAAATTGACACCCCAGGCTCCCGCTTGCGCCATGAGCTGTACGAGTTGAACGGGACTGCGCACATCCCGTACCGGATCCCCAAACGGGTCCCGACCAATATTACCTACGGTCCAGAGGCCGAAGGTGAACTTGTGTTCCGGTTGGGGGGTGTAGGCATCACTCATGATGCATAGTCTCCTGGATCTGGTAGGGCCGTACCAGACGTACGGCCCTATGGAGGATGATATGGATGGCTGGGTATCTAATAAACGCAGTCCACCTGCCGACCGCTAGCAGCCGATTCGAGGATGGCATCACAAATCACGGCGTTACGATAGCCGTCTGCAAAATCTGCGCCAATCGGAGCCACCTCACGGTCATTGACGATGCAATCGAGCAGGTGTGTAATTTCGTGTACGAAGGTGTGTTCCCAACCGATGATATGGCCCTGGGGCCACCAGTTCTCCCACCAGGGATGAGATGGTTCGGAGACCAGCACGTTGGTGAAGCCGCTGACGTTGGGATCGCCATCGTTCCAGTACACGTCCAGTTCATTGAGGCGTTCCAGATTGAACACCACACTGCCCTTTTCCGCATTAATTTCAATGCGCTGCCCGTTTTTGCGGCCGCCGGCGAAGCGGGTGGCTTCCACGGTACCCAGGGCTCCGTTCTCAAATTCCAGGACCGCGGCGAACGCATCGTCCACATCCACCTTGCCCATTGTGCCGTCGTCATAAGGACGTTCGTCAATAAAGGTGCGCGTCATACCCGCCACACTCTTGACCTCACCGACGAGATAACGTCCTAGATCGATGATGTGGGCCCCTAAATCGCCTAGGGCCCCGCTGCCGGCATGGTCTTTCTGTAGGCGCCAGATCATGGGTAGGTTGTAATGGGGCATAATCCATTCCTGCAGGTATACGGCCCGGAAATGGTAAATCTGGCCCAACAAGCCCTGATCCACGAGCAGTCGGATCTGGCGAATCGCGGGAATAAAGCGGTAGTTGAAAGCCACCATGGCTTTAACGCCCGCTTTGTTGACGGCATCCAGCATGGCCTTGGATTCCTCTGCCGTGCGCGCCAGCGGTTTTTCACACAAGATGTGCTTGCCCGCGGCTGCGGCTGCAATGCAAGGAGCAGCGTGTACATCATTGGGGCCGCCGTTATCGAGCACATGCACATTGTCGTTGGCCAGCATGGCTTCCCACGAATTGTACGTGTTGCGGTAGCCGAAACGTCGTGCGGCTTCCGCTGTGGCCTCCGTATTACGCCCACAAATCGCCTCCAGAACGGGAATGGCGGGTGGGGGATACATCATGTAGGGAATTTTCCGCATGGCATTCGAGTGCGCTTTGCCCATGAAGGCATAGCCCAGCATGCCAAATCCGATTTCGGGTGCCTCGCCTTCAGCGCGGGCCCCTGCCATGGCCGTAAAGCCGCTTCCATCACTCATTGCTCTGTTTCCTTGTTTGGGTGGTATGCAACCACGAGTCAATCCGCAAACGCTTCGTCAAAGACGATATCAGAGGAGGGAAAATCGTTCTGGCGTACTACCCCTAGGGCCTCCTGGGCACCAAATTCACGGTCCATACCGCTGTCCTCCCATTCAATGGACAAGGGGCCTTCGTAGCCAATCCGGTTCAGGGCCCGGATGATAGGATCCCATTCCACATCGCCATGACCGGGAGATACAAAATCCCAGCCCCGCTGATAATCACCGAAATCCAGATGGCTTGACAGAATACTGTTGCGCCCTGTTAGCTGGACCTTGCTGTCCTTGACATGGGCGTGATAGATGCGATCCGGAAACGCGTTGATCAATTCCACCGGGTCCACGAACTGATGGATCAGGTGGCTCGGATCAAAGTTGATACCGAAGGCCGCATGACCGTCAACTGCATCTAAGGCACGCTGGAATGTAATGATGTCATAGGCGATTTCGGTGGGATGAATCTCCAACCCGAAGCGCACGCCTTGGGCCTGGAAGTGATCCAGGATCGGAATCCAGCGCTGGGCGAAATCAGCATAGCCGGCCTTAATATCATCCTGGGACGTGGGCGGGAAGAAATATAACTTGGCCCACACGGCACTGCCTGTGAAACCGTTGACGACATCCACGCCGAACAGTTTGGCGGCAGTGGCAGTGTTTTTCATCTCTTCGGCAGCCCGCTGACGGACGCCTTCAGGATCACCGTCGCCCCACACGTAGGGGGGTAGAATGGCCTGGTGGCGCTCATCAATCGGATCGCACACGGCCTGGCCCACCAAGTGGTTGGAAATAGACCAGAAACCCAGATTGTATTTTTCCAACAGGTCTTGTTTGGTCTGGACATAGGCATCGTCTTCCAGGGCCTTGTCCACTTCAAAATGATCGCCCCAACAGGCTAGTTCTAGTCCGTCAAATCCCCACTCGCTTGTCTTTTGGGCCAGTGTTTCCAGGGGCAAATCGGCCCACTGACCGGTAAACAGGGTTACAGGTCTCGGCATGAGTGTCCTTCCTTTGATGTGATAATGAATCACGGCTGGTGACTAGGAAATTATACCTGTACTGGGCCATGGTGCCGAATTGGCTCCGGTGATAGGACTGTTGTGTTTGACAGCAACAGTCTCTGGAGGCTACGGCTAAGCTCAGGCTGGCCAATTTAATTTGTATTGCTCGGCAGGGATTAATTGAGTTATATAGATCCTGTCCTCCAAGCCGGTGCGCATAGTGGCCTACATGATCCTGCTGACTACGTTCTTTCTGTGCACAGAGCGGATTCACCAGCTGTTTCCAAAGAGTCTACAGAGGTAATCTGCCCCTACATCCATCCGCTTGGGGCCTGGGGGCGGTCCCACGCCGTTATCAGTGTCCGCCAACGACTAAACCTCCAATGCCTCCTTCATGAGCGGAGAAACTGTTGGCTCTTCATCGTTGATTTGTGTCCGCCAACGGTGGCGCAGGAAATGGGCCGCCATCTTGGGCGTCCGTTCGCGCGTGAAGACTCCCTTGTAGTTCATGCCGTTGAAGCGCATGGTGCTCTGCCCCGTCTTGAAATCCGCGAAATTCCAGACATGCAGACCCACTACGAAAGGTCGGTCCGCTGCCACATCCAGGTACATGCGGAGCATGTCCACCTGATATTCCTCCGAGAACATGGTAGGCGGATCGCTGTGCTGCCCCGCGAGGGTATCGGCACCGAATTCGGAAATGATAATGGGTTTTTGCAACTGGTCATGGAGACTATCAAGTTCCCGGGCTAGGGCGTCACGCGCTTGGTCTAGGGCACCACCATGTACGTACCAGCCCCAATAGCGGTTGATCAGTACAACGTCACACAGATCCAGCCAGGCCACGGGGCCTCCCATGACCCCGGCTAGGGTGAACGGGCGCGATGTATCCAAGCCTCGGCCGTGGGTAATCAGATCCCGGAAGAATGCAGTGGCCGGTTCGTCCACTGTTGCATCAACTTCCTGGCCTTGGAAGCGCCGCATCATATCAACGGGTATAGGCTCGTTGGCCACACTCCACATGATGACACTCGGATGGTTGATGTCCCGCCGGATCAGTTCGGTCAACTGCTGTTTACAGGTTTGCAGTCTGGTGGCAATGTTCTCGTCGCCGTCATTGAACATAAGCCCAACGGCGGGTATCTCGTCAATGATGAGAAGCCCGGCTCGGTCGGCATACATCATGGCCTCTTCCGCATAGGGGTAATGGGCAGTCCGGTACGAGTTGGCACCCATCCAGGCGAAGAGCGCTCCGTCGCGGGCGATCAGCGGCATATTCAAGGCGCGGCCGTGCACGGCAAAATCCTCATGCTTGCCAAAGCCCTTGAGCTCAATGGGTTCCCCGTTGAGCAGAATCCGGGAATCCGCTACTTCCACCGTACGAATGCCCACGCTCTGCGTATAGGTATCCCGAATTTCGTCCTCTGCATCCCGTAGCGTGAGTTCGCACTGGTAAAGATGGGGTGAAGCGGGCGACCACAGATGGGCCGGTGTGATCGACAGCCGCCCGGATGCCTGATGGCCTTCGCTAACCAGGTGTTGTGAGGCTATGATCTCATCCCCATCGCGTACGGTACAGGTCACGCTATCGTCCGCGGATGCGCCGACCATAGCCGTACGTACATCCAGCCAGCCTGTCACTGTCCCGTCATCACGCTTGTCGAAGCCGGTGAGAACCTGAAGAGTGTCAAAGTAGGAGGTGTCCGTGGTGTACAGTGTCACCGGGCGGTGGATACCAGCGTAGGGAAAGAAATCAAAGTTCGCAGGGGGCAGACTACGCATGAAGCCCCCAAACGGCGAAGAGGGGCTGTTACCCGTTGGCACGCGCTCCGGCCGTAGGGTATTGTTGACCTTCACGGCCAAAACATTCTCCCCTGCCCGGACCTGGGTTGACACATCAAACTCAAAGGGCAGATGGCCACCCTCATGGATACCTAGACTGACTCCATTCAGCCACACCTGGGCGTGGTAGTTGACAGAACCGAACCGCAATACCTGGCGACGGTTAGCCCAGTGCCGGGGCACCGTAAAGCGGTGGCAGTACCATGCGTCGTCTAGATAGTCACGATATTCGGACCACAATTCATTCCAGCTCCCGGGGACGGCGATCAGGCGGGGTGCAGGCAAGGCCCAATACCATTGCTCCTGTTCGCCCACTCCTTGGGGATCGATCTGGAACGACCAGAAGCCACCAAGATCAACTGTAGTACGACATAAATTGGTTTGCGGATACAGCATAAGGCAGGTTCCGATTGTAGGGGCAAGAGACAGGTAGCTGCAGAGAATTTATTCAGACGGGCTATCGTCGGCTACGGCACTCGAGTCCATGTATTTGCGTCCTTCGTCGATCAGCATGACGGGGACACCGGACCGGATGGGGTATTTGTATCCCTTGCGTGGATTGAGCAGAAATTTGCCTTCATCCACTAGTTCCAACGTCCCCTTGTCGTCCGGGCAAACTAAAATTTCTAGCAGGTCCGGACTGACTTCTCCGCCCAGAGGGGCCTCGTCGTATGGAGTCGTGTCCTGATCCGGGATGGTACCTGTGGCTACATCCGCCGGCGCCAGCAATTTCCGGACTGCCCTTACGATCAGATACACAAAAAGCAAGAAAACCAGTAATTTGACGAGTCTACGCATGATGTTTTCCTCAGAAAGAACCGACTTGTATGGTGCAATGTATCAGTATCAACCCGTTGGGGTTACCAGGGAGCCTGCACTCTGTCCTGACTATACCAGATGTTGCCCCTCCTAGGTCCGCCGAGACACCAATCCTGTGATGCGGGTGATAATGACTCGGACAGAGCGATTCCATGTACGTTTATCCTTATGGTGTTCGTGCGCCCATTCAGACAAATAGGGCTAAGTCTCGAAACACGTGCAGGAATTCGTGCATGTCCCGGAGGATGAAATTGGGGCTCCGGTGCTTGGCCCAGAATTCCGCGTGCGTTGTAACACCGGTGCAGACACCGGCTGTCCACATGGCTAGGTCCTGGGCCCCCTGGATGTCCGTTTCGTAACGGTCACCGACCATCAGACACTGGTGAGCTGCTAGGTCCAAGCGGGACATGGCTTCCTCAAACATGCCGGGATATGGCTTACCTATGACAATGGGATCCTGGCCGGTGGCCGTACGCAGCAGCGCCACGATGGAACCTGCGCCGGGTATTTCGCCCTCTTCTGACGGAAAGGTGGGATCTTCGTTGGTTCCGATGAAAGTGGCACCTGCCTTGATAGCGAGAGTAGCCTGAGCACACTTGCGGTAGTCAAGGTGAAAATCCATACCCACGACTACACAGTCCGCGTCCTGAGGCTTGTTAGCGGGTTTGAAGCCGCGTGAGAGCATGGCAGACCAGACGCCGGCTTCCCCGATGATCTGTACCTTGCTGCCAGCAGGCATGTGACGGGCCATCCAACCTCCGGTCGCTTCAGCGCTGGTCAGGATCTGGTCTTCCCGGGCTGCAATGCCCATGGCCTGCAGTTTGTCCACGAACATGGCGGGCGTGCGGGTGGCATTGTTGGTGACATAGAGGATGTGGCGACCAGTGTTCTCCACGTAGTCCAGGCATTCCCGCACGCCGGATAGTAGTTCATCGCCCCGATAAAGCACGCCATCCATGTCAAATAGTACGGCACGTACCTGGCGCATTTGGTTCTGGAGTTCCTGGCAGGCCCGAAGCTCGGTATCCGCAACGGCAGCGATAGCCTGGTCCGTCATGGCGAGACGTCGGGTCAGGTCCGCGAGATCGGTGTACCGGAACGTGTCATGGAGGGAGAAAGGAGGGCTCGTGGCAACCATGTTCGGATGGGGATTGCTGATAATTTTCACAGCTTCGATTCTAACATCAGGTTCCCTTATGTTCCCGGATTCTTGATGGTGTTGTCTCTACATCACGCCGGGGAGCCGTTTAGGAATGCATTGCACCAGCCCCCGGGCGGACAGTGGCAGACGGGTTGTGCACACGCAGATAATTTCCGCCAAATTCCAATCATGAACAAGCAGCATGTTTATAATGGCCACAATGAGGCAGCGATGGAACGGTGATAATTCATGGGTTCTTCCTTTCAACCGGTGCAGGCGCAAATAGAAATTCTGATGCGCGGCGTGGACTGTGGCGATGCACAGACCCGTCGCCATATGCAGGAGGAACTAACCACACGGCTGGAACAGTGTCGGGATACAGGCAAACCGCTGCGTGTTTACTGCGGGTTTGATCCTTCTACCACCGATCTGCACCTAGGTCACACAATTCCCATGCGTAAGCTACGCCAGTTCCAGGAACTGGGGCATGATGTAGTGTTTCTGATCGGCACGTTCACCGGTACCATAGGCGATCCCAGTGACAAGGAAACGGCTCGAGACCAGCAGACGCTGGAAGAGGCACTTGAGAAGACGGAAAGCTTCGCTGCGCAGGCCTTCAGAGTGTTGGACCGCGCGTGCACTACCGTGGACTACAATCACCGATGGCTCAAAGATCTGACTTTCGCCGACGTTATTGAGATGGCCAGTCAGTTCACGGTGCAGCAGTTTCTGGCTCGTCAGAACTTCCGGCTGCGCCACGAACGCGGGGACGCCATCTGGCTGCATGAATTCTTCTATGCCCTCATGCAGGCCTATGACGCCGTGGCCCTGTCAACCGACGTACAGATAGGGGGCACTGATCAGCTCTTTAATCTGATGGCCGGCCGCAAACTAATGGAAGCCAAAGGTATGCAGCCACAGACCATACTTACCTACCCCATTCTGCCGGGCACCGATGGTGTGATGCGCATGAGCAAGTCGGCCGGTAATACCATCAACATTGATGATGCGCCCGGTGTAATGTTCACCAAGGTACTGAACTTACCCGACGTGGTGATCCCGCTGTACTGCGACATGGTTACCCGTTGGGACAGCGAACAGCTCCAGGCGGTCAAGGCACGAATGGCCGAGGACATGATGGCCGTAAAACGAGAGCTGGCGGCTGAAATCGTCAGCACGTTTCATGACGATGCGCGGGCGCAGACTGCAGCTCAGGATGCTGCTCGTATGCATCAAGGGAATGCACCCAGCAATACCCCGGAATTCCGGGTCAAGGACAACATGACTCTTTTAGATGTTATGCATGCAGCAGGATTGGTCAGGAGTCGGGGCGAAGCTAAGCGCCTAGTCCAGCAAGGGGGCGTGAAATTGGATGGAACTACGGCGACCGATCCCCAGACCATGGTTATCTTGCCCGAGCAGTCGGAACGGATTCTCCAGATCGGCAAAATGCGGTTTCTAAAGCTCGTCCGGTAAATAGGGGGATCTATCCTGCCTAGGGACACGCCTGCAGACAGGATAGGCAGGGTTATCATTAGCTGACAACTCCGCTCCCTGACCCCGTTGCCAGTCAGGGCCTGTGACTTACCTAATGAATTCGTCGGTTCGTAAGACCACAATACACATATCCTCGCCACACCAAGGATCATCACCATGAATACAATGCAAGACAAGAAAGGTTTGATATTCGGAGTAGCCAACAAGAATTCTATTGCCTGGGGGATTGCCCAAGCCCTCCATGCCCAGGGTGCGGAATTGGGCTTTACCTACGCAGGCGAGATCCTCGCCAAACGCGTGCGCCCACTGGCTTCCAGCATCAACAGCCAGTTTGTAGAAGAATGTGACGTGACGGACGATGAGGCCATCGCCCGTGTCTTCGCCCAGGTTCAGGAAGTTTATGGTTCTCTGGACTTCCTGGTTCATTCCATTGCCTTTGCCGCCCGTGAGGATCTGGGAGGTCATTTCCGCGACACGTCCCGCGCAGGTTTCCAACAGACTCTTGACATAAGTTGCTATAGTTTAATTGCTCTGGTCCGGCACGCGAGTGAGCTCATGACGGAAGGGGGCAGCATCATCACCATGACCTATTTCGGCGCTGAGAAAGTAACGCCCAACTACAACGTTATGGGAGTGGCCAAAGCGGCGTTGGAGGCCTCGGTGCGGTACCTCGCCTGGGATTTAGGTAAAGACCGCATTCGGGTTAATGCCATATCCGCCGGGCCTATCAAGACCCTGGCCGCTTCCGGTATTGACGGCTTTCGAAAAAGTCGGGAGTATATCGGTCGCGTGGCGCCAGGCGGCTATATTTCTCAGACAGACATAGGTCACATGGCCCAGTTTCTGCTGAGCGACATGGCTTCCGGTATCACAGGCGAAGTCATTCATGTTGATGGTGGCTACAACATCATGGGAGCGCCTGACGAGGACATCATAACCTCGTTGTGATAGGGCGTGGATACCCAATCAGAGACGGCACACTGTTGGCCCAGATACAGTCTGCACGGCAGTGCCCCTTTATTCGATCTTCCTCGTTCACTGCTAGTGACAGGTGTTATCCAAGGTAGCCAAGTACTCGGGAATAAAAAAGAAGGGACACATGCCTATGGCTGAGACTGCATCCCTAGACCCTGTACCGTCTTTCAAGGAGCTTCTTCATCCCGTATTTGAAGCTATTCAAGCCTTGGGAGGCAGTGCCTCAAATGACGAAATACGCGATTGGGTCATCCGGGACTTGGTATTGCCGGATAACGTTGCCCAAATTCCGCATGGTAGGGGCAGCCCAACTCGCTTGGAATACAACCTAGCTTGGACTAGAACCTACCTCAAACAGTACGGTCTAATCGAGAACTTCCAACGCGGTGTCTGGTCGCTCACCGCAGATGGCTGTAATACTTCAACCTTTGATCCCGAGGATGTTACGCGGTATGTTCGGGTTGCGAGGAAAGGAACTGAGCGTGAAGTCGTAGCGAAGACTTGGCGCGAAATGTTACGGGACATCCTGGTGGCTATGGCCCCGGATGCTTTTGAACGGTTATGCGTGCGCCTATTGCGTGAATCAGGTTTCACTGAAGTCAATATCACGGGCAAGATCAGCGACAGTATCATCAACGGCAAGGGGCACATTGGGTTCGGCAGTTTAATCAGTTTTCCGGTTCTTTTCCAGTGCAAGTGTTACCAGGATAGTGTAGGTCTGGATGCGATCCAGAGCTTTCGTGGCGCCATGTTAGGCCGAGCAGACCGGGGGCTCATCGTAACCACGGGGCACTTTACAGCGATAGCGCAGGCCGAAGCAACACGTGATAGGGTCTTCCCTATAGACCTGATAGATGGTGAACAACTGATAGATAACTTGCGGCAACTGCAGCTAGGTCTGAGTATCAGGACTAGGGCCATTGAGGTAGTGGAAATCAATAACGACTGGTTTGACAAGATCTAACGAACTCTTTAGGCCAAAAGGAGTGTCTGCCTATGCCTGAAACAGCATCCCTAGCTTCTGTACCATCCTCCAGGGAGCTTATGCGTCCTGTATTTGAGGCTATTCAGGCCCTAGGAGGCAGTGCCTCAAATGGTGAAATACACGATTGGGTCATCCAGCACTTGGCATTGTCGGATGACATTGTCCAAATTCCGCATGATAGGGGTAGCAAAACCCGTTTGGAATACAACCTAGCATGGGCTAGGACGCACCTCAAACGATACGATCTGATCGAGAACTCCCACCGTGGCGTCTGGTCGCTCACCGCGAACGGACGTAATACAACCTTCGATCTCGAGGCAGACACGGTAGCTCCCAAGCCTGAAGGTAGTGTGCGGATGGTCCAGGGAGAAGTTGAGGATGAAACCGTAGCGCAGGAGACCTGGCGTGAAACACTACTTAGTATTCTATTGAACATGGCCCCGGATGCGTTTGAACGGTTATGCGCACGACTGTTACGTGAGTCCGGTTTTACCGACGTTGATGTCACGGGTAAGACCGGTGATGGGGGTATTGATGGCAAAGGGCACATTCAGTTCGGTGGTTTAATCAGTTTTCCTGTCCTTTTCCAGTGCAAGCGGTACCAAGGGAGTGTAGGTGCGGATATAGTCCGGAACTTTCGTGGGGCTATGCTAGGCCGAGCGGACCGGGGTCTCATCGTAACCACAGGGTACTTTACGGTGGGGGCGCGGGCCGAAGCAACACGTGATGGGGCCCCACCCATAGACCTGATAGATGGTGAACAGTTGATGGATAACCTGCGGCAACTGCAACTAGGTGTACGTATCAAGACAGTTGAGGTAGTGGAAATCAATAACGATTGGTTTGATAAGATTTGACGCGATCTATGTCTGACCGGAGGCGTAGTTCGCAGAAAGCACCGCTACGGCTATGCGGTCATTTTTGGGGACTGCGGGACGCATCGTTTTGTATAGGAGCGCATACAGAGTGCTTCTGTGGCGCAAGGAGGCTCCATCAGGTTTTATGGCGTAGCCATGAGGGTTGTGAGGGCCTGGGTCAGTACCTGCGTGCTCTGATAGAATTCGGGCAGCATGATATGTTCGTCAGGTGTGTGATCCAGTTGATTGTCACCGGGGCCGTAGGCCACAATCGGACACTGCCAAGCAGGAGCGACTACGTTCATGTCACAAGTACCGGTTTTGACCGAGAAGCGTGGACGTTGACCCAGCACTTGACGAATGGCACCCTGTAGACTGCGGCACAGGGAATTGCGGCGGGATGCGAGCCAGGCTGGTTCCCAGCCACTGAAATGGAGAGCGCCTTGTAGTGTGTCATCCGCGAAATCAAACGACTGGTTCGTGTCGGGGTCTATATGGATGGTGGGATTGTCTATAGTGGCCTGCGTGTGGGTTGTGATCCACTCCAGGCTTTGCTGAATAAGGATCCTAACATTGAAGTTCTCCGGCAACCGGATGCCAATCAAGCATTGAACATGGTTGCGGGACGCGTCCCATAACCGGGTCTCCAACTCACGCAGACTGGGGGACGCCTGGTCAAACATACGACTGGTGCCCGTATTGACCAAGTCCAATGTGTCTTGTAGCCAGTTCCAATATGCCACGATCCACTCTGCGACCTCCCGGCTGGGGCCTGCCGTGTGTGCTGTGGGCTGGCTGATCTCCAGGCGGATGAGAATACGACCTTTGTAACCGCGACAGATGGTGTGGATGCCGCTAGGTTCCCCGATAATGCAGTAACGTGGCACGGGATAATCTTGACCATTGCAGAGATCGCGGATATGCCGTGCACCGCGGGATGTAGCTGCTTCCTCTTCCACGGCACCAACTACCAGTAGACGGTAGTCGGCCGGGATATGTTCTTTAACATTGGCTGCGCTTAGCACGAAATTGGCTAAGGATCCCTTGGCATCTACGGTACCTCGACCGTTCAGGCGTGTGCCCTGTGGGGTGGTGACACGAGTGACGGGAATATTGCCGGGTACCGTATCAATATGCCCCAGCAAGACAATCAGATGGGGGGCATCCGCTGTACCCAGTTCGCCGACCGCGTTACCCACTGTGTCTACCCGGGCACGTGCGAAACCGAGGTGGGCCATCTGCTCTACCAACCATGTACTGGCTGCACGTTCATGACGGCTGACGGAAGGAATGGCGACTAGGCCTTCCAGCAGCTCTGCGGCCTGTGCCTCAGTGGGCATGGATAACACTCCCGGTCAGGCCTCGGCAAAGTACTTACCTAGTAGTTCGGGCAGCAGAGCGATTTGAGTCTGTGAAATACGTGAGGTATCCGACTGGATGGCGTGCTGTAGCTCGTCCGCATGCGGTGAGCGGGGCGCATCTGCCAACAACTCCACGGCACGCACTACGGCTGCGTTGACCTTGGTAGCATTCTGTTGGACACGTTCAAGCACGACCTCTACGGACACAGGCTCGTCGTGGTCAATCGTGTCCAGATCCGTAATATGTGCCAGGACTGCGAAGCTCATCTCGGCTTCACGGGCTAGTTGTGCTTCCGGGGACGTAGTCATCCCGATGATGTCCGCGCCCCATTGAACGAAGGTATCACTCTCAAACCGAGAACTGAAGCGTGGCCCCTCAATGGTGATGAAATTGCCCCCGTCGTGTACCACAGTACCCGTATCGTGCAGAGCCTGCACACAGATGTCACTGAGCCAGGTGCAGAATGGCTGTGCAAAGGGGATGTGGACGACAATGCCGTCAGTCCCGACTCCGGGATCGTCAAAGAACGACAGGGTACGCCGCCGTGTGTTGTCGTACAGTTGGCTGGGCACCATAATAGTACCGGGCTGAAATTCCGGGCGCAGACTGCCGCAGGCGTTGGCACTGATCAAAAATTCAACCCCCAGTTTCTTGAACCCGTAAATGTTCGCCCGATGGTTGAGGCGTGTGGGTGAAATAACGTGACCACGGCCATGCCGGGCGAGAAAGGCAACACGCTGTCCTTTGAGGGTGCCTACGATATAGGCATCCGAAGGATCACCGAAAGGTGTGGTTAGGGTCACAGTTTGGTGATCGGTGAGAGCGTCGATCTGGTAGACGCCACTCCCGCCAATAACGCCAATGCGGATGGGTGCGTTCATAGGGATCTCTATGTGGGTCGGTCAGAGAGTGGAATATCGATCCAGCGGGGGGTACGAGTGTCCCGATCAGAAAGTAGGGGCTGGGTGCAGCTCCACTTCACGTCCAGTTCCGGATCATTCCACTGTACACCAAATTCGTCTGATCCATCGTAATACCGGTCCACCAGGTATAGCAGGGACGTTGGCTTCAGGCTGTAGAACCCGTGGGCTACACCCGGTGGGATGTACAGTCCCGTACCGGATGCCGCGTCCACGCGCCGGACTTCCTGCTGTAAGAAGGTAGGGGATTGGCGGCGTAGGTCTACCAGACCCACTTCAATGCTGCCGGCCAGGATTTGCCAATAATCGATTTGGTGAAAGTGATAATGGAGGCCGCGCAGTATGTTCGCAGCGCTCTCGCTGCGGTTGCATTGCACTGCGTCCCAGGCACGCTCAGGGAACCACTCTTGACGGAACGATTCACAGAAGCGGCCACGTGGATCCTCATACCAGCGAGGAGACACCCAGTGTACCCCCCCAATGTGCTGGGATTCAGTTATGAGGGCCATACTGGCTCCTAGCAGTTTCTGGTAAGATCCGGGCCGGCGTAGACGCCCTGTCACTAGCCATGCTCTGTCGTGTATCGTGGCTATCCCGGGCTGATCGTAGCTGATGTAGGAAGGGATCAATGCAATCTACCCGCAGGCGATAGGCCGAACGGTTGACTATCACAACCAACTGGCTATCCATAATGTGGTGCAATTCGACCAGGCCGTGGGCACGTAGGGTATTGCCGGTTTCCACTAGGTCTAGGATGATGTCTGCCATACCGGTCAAGGGCGCCAACTCAACGGAACCGTTGAGTTTGATGATTTCCGCATTAATGCCATGGGCCATGAAAAAAGCGGATGCCAGCCGGGTGTATTTGGTGGCCACCCGTAGTTGACTGGAAAGGTGCAAGGAGCACCCCTGCCAGGCGGGCGGTCCCGCCAGGGATAGGTGGCAATAGCCTAGCGGTAACGTGAACGTTTCAATCACATCCACGCCTTCTTCCCGGAGCGTGTCAAGACCGGTGAATCCCACATCGGCCCCCCCATACGCCACGAAGGTGGATACGTCGGTAGGTTTGGCCAAAATATACTCAAACTGGCCGTCTGCTGTAGTTTGGGTTAGTTGGCGCGTATCGGCAAACGCGGTCACGGGCAATCCGGCGTGCCGCAAATAGGCGAATAGGTCGGCTTCCAGGCGACCTTTTGGGATCGCTACGCGTAGGGGGCGCAATTCAGTCATGAAAGCCGTATCCTTCGCCGCCGCATGCGATGCACCCTATGTTGCCTGCCGGAGCAGATCTTCTAGGGCTGTCAGCGTCAAGTCTGCCTGCGGCAGATGCGATGGGGCCTGTAGGACGTGCAGAACACCCGCGGCTGCGCACCACTGCACTATGAAACAGGCCTGCAGTTCCTGACCGTAGCGTATGAACTGGTCCTGCGAGCGTTCGGATGTATCCACGACCACGTCAATGCCGGTTTGACGTACCTGTTTAATCCAGCGTAAGCACACGGGATCGCGGGTGTATTGCACAAGCACTGTCGGGGCAATGGGCGTCAATGGATGAGGGCCCTGATCCGTGACGAAGGGGCTGACCAGTCGATCGAGTAGCATGGTGCCGCCTACCGCGGGCTGCGCAGGACCAAAACGGCCGACCAGATTGTCATAGCGTCCCCCTTTGCCCGCCACCATGGCGGAATCAGGGAGCAGGATCTCAAATGTCATGCCGGTGTAATAGTCCAGATCACGGATTTCCGCCAAATCGATCATGACGTGTTTCAGCTCGTCATAGGCCTGTAACCCTTCACAGATGGCCTGTAGATTGTCCAAGGCGGAGACCATGCGTTGATTGACGCAGTAAGGAGCCGCCTGTGTCAGTACAGCCAGGGGATCGGTGCCATACAGGCCCAACACAGCTTCCAGGGCACGCCGTAGATCACCGGTAATGGGCCCCCGATCCAGAATGTGCGCCAGCGCATGTTCACTTTTGTGGTGTAGGGCCCAGCGTAGCTGCTCGGCTGTGTCAGGTGCCGGCTCCAGGGCATCTAGCAACCCATTGACATAGGCGCTGTGTCCCAGCACCGTCTTGAATTCATGGAGCTGTAGTTCGTGGAGCGTGGTGGATAGACAGGCCAGCACTTCAACATCAGCCTGCGCATCCGCGCTGCCAATCAGCTCAATGCCCAGTTGTCGAAATTCCTGCTGATACTGCAGGCCTGAGGATTCCTCATGACGGAAAACACTCCCCGCATAGCAGAACCGATAGGGACCCTGTGTTGCCGGTAGACGCGTCCCCACCAGCCGGGCCACAGCGGCAGTCATGTCCGGCCGCAGGACTAGGGGTTGGCCTTCCTGGTCCAGAAAGCGGTACAGCCGCAGAGTGGAAGAAGTGGAAATCGCCGCATCCAAGGTATCGGCGAACTCAAACATAGGCAAAATGACATCGTTGTAGCCCCAAGCATGAAACGCGGTGCGCACTCTAGCTTCTAAGTCTTGCCGTAACCGTGCTTCCTGCCACAGATGATCCCTAACCCCCAGCGGCAGATTGCGCTGGCGTGCGGATCCGGGTTCTTGGCCCAACAACCAGGCGTCAAAATCCATATCAGCCGGGCAAACAGAAGCTAGGGAATGGCCTACAGCGTTTCCGATGGCGCACGATTGGCCTGCAGCGCCTCGATCTGGGATTTCGGTGTGATGGCAGCGACACGCTCTTCAGCTGCCTTCACCTGTTCGGTCTCCTGGGGCGTAAGACCTCCCATCCGGTTTAGAACCGTCGGCGCGGACATAACGCGCTGCGCCGCTTCCGCTCCGCAGGTCGGACAAGGCGGTGACGTACCGGATGTGGCCTTGACCATGGTCCGCCATAAATGGGAGAAGCGTGTCGTGCATTCGGTGCAGACGTATTCGTATACGGGCATGAACTCCGCCGCCGCAAGGCCAAAGGATTGTCGTATTGTATGTAGGGCAGTATAAGAATCGAAAATTCCAGAGTGAGCCTTGGTCAGAGAACTTAGGCATAAATCAGCGGTATGAATACTGTGGCTAATCCCCACATTATAATTTGCAAAGGCACACCTAGGCGCATGTAATCCGTGTAGATATACCCACCGGGTTCCATCACAATGATATTGGTTTGATAGCCCGTAGGTGACATGAAACTGGCACTAGCCCCAAAAGCGATCGCCATAAGTAGGGGGGTGGGTGCTAGACCCATCGGCTGTGCTAGACCCAGGGCGATGGGTACTAATAGGGCGACTACGGCAGCGTTGGAAATCAGTTGGGTCAGGAGGGAGGTGATGAGATATAGAACGCTGATAGCCACCACTGGATTGGCTAATAGGTTGCCCGACGTGAGAAAAAGTACGATGTAGTCGGCGATGCCGGAGGCCTGCATGCCTAGTCCTAGCGGGATGGTACCTGCCATCAGCATCAAAGTGCGTGGACTCAGGGCCCGAAACGCATCGTCCACGCTCAGGCAGCCTGTCAGGATCATGGCGATGACGCCCGCAAAAGCCAGGGCAAAAATCGGTATAGACGTAAAGGCCCCACCCAGAATGACCATCGCCATAATCAGCAGAGCAATGCTATTACGTTGAAACTGGGATCCCTGCAATTCCATACCTTCAATGAAAATGACCCGGTAGCGGTCACGCAGCATGGTGAGAGCGCTCCGGTTACCTTCGAGTAACAGGGCATCCCCACTGCGAATCTCACGTATAGGCATAGCCTGTATCTGGGTCTGCTCCGGCACCATAAGGCCCATCACGGTAATATGTGCCGGCTCCAGGGCCGCCAGGTCCAGTATGGATAATCCGATTAGGGAGGAATTAGATAGAACGACCGCCTGCACGGTGACACGACTAGGATCCAACTCAATCTGCAGGTGTTCCGGGCTCGTGTCCGCTGTATAGGGAATAACTTCGTACCGACTCCGAAAACGTGTAATGTCATTGGCGGTGCCTGACATGAGCAGAATATCGCCCACCTCAATAGCGGCGTTGGCATAGGCGTCCGCAGCGAGTGGGCCTTGCTGCCGGCGGTGGTGCAACAGCTTGAGATCAGACGGTGTCGGTGCATTGGGCCCCGGGGTGGGAGACAGGCGGCGCAGACCGGAAATGCGTCGGTACATGATAGGAGCCGTATGTACGTGACTGAAAGCATCACGGATGGTCTTGCCAAGCAGAGATGAACCGCGTGGGACCTGAAACTGGGCCAGATATACGTGACTGTGACTCGGTGCTCCGTGTCCAGTGCCGGAACGATCGGGTAGTAATTTATCGCTGAGCAGAACGATGAAAATGCCGCCGATCAGGGTAAAAATTAGACCCAGAGGAGCGAATGTAAACATGCGAAAGGATACATTGCCTGCTTCGCGGCTCAACTCGTTGACCAGGATGTTCGTACTGGTACCAATCAAGGAGATGGTGCCACCCAGAATAGCGAAATAGCTGATCGGAATTAGCAGCTTGGAGGGTGCGAAATTGTGCCGGAGAGATAGGGAGATGACGATGGGTACCATCATCACGACCACTGGCGTATTGTTGATGAAGGCGCTCACAATCGGAATCGTCAGGCCCAACAGAATGAGGAAGCGTTGGGCATTACCGCGCGAAAAGCGAGCGAGATAGAGCGTCACGTTCTCTAGGGATCCCGTGCGCACTAGGCCCTCGCTCAGAATAAACATAGCGGCCACTGTCAGGGTGGCACTGTTGGAAAACCCGGAAAGGGCTTGCGCCGGTGTCAGAATACGCGTAAGGGTCAGACTCACGACGATGATTAGGGCCGTGAGTTCAATGCTAAGTCGGTTGCTGATGAACAGAATTGTGGCACCTAGCAGAATTGCCAGGTACAGAAATTCACTGGATAGGAAAAGGGAGGACATGGCATGGAGAAAACGGCACAGACCCGGAACGCATCTCCCGGTGGTGAGAACGCGATTCGCCCAACCGGCAGGCTATACACCTCACGTAACCCTCTACGCGGGCTGTGAGCGAGGTGTTCTCCAAATACAACGATCAAGAGCGGGTGAACGGACTCGAACCGTCGACATTCAGCTTGGGAAGCTAACGTTCTACCACTGAACTACACCCGCATAGGACACGATCTGATTATAGCCTATCCAAGCCGCCGAATGCAATGTCTATTAGGCCGCAAGCAGCGACGTGCGCTGCGGCGTGGCACTCAGGTCGGCGCTACACCCGGTTTAGTCCTCCAAATCGTCGGGTGTGTAGGTCCGGTTCTCGTCCAGCAACCAAGCCACCAGGCGCTCAATTTCTGCTTCCGCCATGCGCGTCGCAAAATCATTCGGCATGGAGTCATCGTACCCTGGAACCCGATTATTGTCAGGCGCTATGATGCTTTCCTTGAGGTACGCTGCCGCGTCGGTTACTCCTTCGCGGTATGTGTCAATAGCGTGAATACGTCCAAAATTGGGACCCTGTTCTCCGGGATTGTCAGGTGTCTCACTTTCGTCCAGACTGTGGCAACCGATGCAGGCCATGGCCTCAAAAAGATAATCAGGTGCCCGATCCCCCTTGGGAAGAACTGAGCTGACCGTGAGCTGCACCGGTTCGTATTCCAGATCCGGATCCACACCGATATTCTGCAGTTCCGGCGGTTTGGGTACATCCAGGAAAGGTTGGAACGGATCTTCGTCCACGGTCTGCAGTCGTGCCGTCTCCTCCCAATTCATGATATAGAGTACGACATCCGCCACCTGATCGCCCCGCAGAGGACCTCCAAACTGGGAACTCCACGGCACCATGCGATTGACCCACTGGGTATTGTGTTTGCTAGGTCTACCTGCCTCTACTGTGAGATGCACATAATTGGCTAGGGTCATGGTCCCCTCTTGACCTACGTCGTCCAGCCGCCGCGTAAAGAAGTAATGACTGTTGAGAGCAGGCGCAATGCCCTGTAGACCCTGGCCCTGACGCCCGTGGCAGGTAGCACAGTTATCCGCAAAGATTTTGGCTCCGTTTTCAATGCGTCGCCCCTCCCAGCTATTGGTCTGCAGTGCCATACGGGCTTCCTCGGTCTGGGCCGTCAAACCTACGCACACCACAAGAACAAAGCTGGCTACCAGGCCGGTAATCAGTTTGGTGCCAAAATTGCGAACGTACAGATTGCGCATAAAAGGAAGTCCAACCTTGAGGTTACGGGGACTCGGCTGTCCCGTTCGTCATCTCCAACAACTCGGGAATGCCGTATTTTTTGATACCATACTGCTCCCAGTAATAAGAATCGCGATGCAGCCAGAAATCCTGGGTAAAGAATTCCTCTTCCCCTTCTGCGTTCAGCCAGACGATTTCCCAGTTGAGACGTTTGAGATTGGCCTGATCCTGGGAAATGGTGAGAATGCCGTAGGGTGAATTGAAATCGTCTACTTTCTCCTCCCAGTCCGCCAGGGCATGCCGAAATTCCGCCAGCAGTTCATCAAATTCATGATCGTGCGTTTCGTATTCTTCACGGGAATCGTAGCTACCTAAAGGTAGGTGTATGTAGCCGATTTCCCGCGAAATACCCGTACCTTCCTCTGGCATGAGTTCCTGTACGATTTCCAGGGAGGGAGCACCCTGGACCGCGTATTGGGGTGTACCCATCCAACTCAGAATGATCATAACGACACCCGCGATGACACCCGCGATGGTGGCAACCCGGCGATCCGCACCGCGCCGGCTAGGATTACGATCCAGGTAAGGGATTGCCATCAACAGCACTAGCAGGACGCCCGGTATGATGACACCCGCCCACATCTTGTCCGCGATCTTGAGCAGACCCTGCAGCCAGTAGAAGTACCAGGGCGCAACCGTATGGAAAGGTGTTTGCTGCGGATTAGCAATGTGTTCCAGCGGGGCCTGGAATAGGAAGACTGTGACGGCTGTGATGATGGCCGTCACCACTAGGAGAAAGCTGCCTTCGTCAATCAGGACATCGGGCAGGTAGTACACCCGACGGTTGGCGGGCACACGGTTGGCCGTGTCTTCGCCCACTTCCTCTTCTTGGGCCGGTAAGCTGATACCGTACAACACCACTTTGTAGTAGTGGACGAAGAAGAAGAGAATCAGCAATAGTGGCAGGAACAAGACATGCAGCAGGTAAAAGCGTAACAAACCGTTGGCCCCGATGTCAGGGGCACCGCGGGCGAGTAGGTTGATCATTTCACCTACGAAGGTAGGCGGCACGGCTTCAGCCATGGATGTGCCGATGGTGACTGCCCAGAAAGCTAGCTGATCCCAAGGCAGCAAATACCCAGAAAAACTCAGGAACAGGGTGATCACCAGCAGTATCACACCCGTAAGCCAGGTGAATTCACGTGGGGGTTTGTAGCTGCCCGTCAGGTATGTGCGCACCATGTGCAGAGTCACGACAGCGACCATCAGTTCCGCACCGATCCGGTGTAGGTCGCGCATGAACTGCCCAAAAGGCACGTTACTAAGCAGCCGAATCATGTCCACATACGCCCGTTCCGGGGAAGGGGCGTACCAGATCATGAGGATGATACCGGTTATGGTTTCAAAGAGAAACAGATAGGTGGACAGCAAGCCCAGACGGTAGGTGTGCGTGAAGCGCGTGACGCTCTCGTGATAGTAAGAAGGCTTGATGTGCAGCAGAAAGGCGTCTGCGTGGGGTCGCAGGCGTGTATTGGGACGGCCCGGCGGCTCACCGCGCAGCATACCCCGAAATTCGCTGCTGCTGATACCTGCTGTGAGATAGGTGAAAATACCGTTAAGAGCTACTAGAAGAGAGCTGAACCAGTTCTTCTTAGTGGTTTTTTCTTGTACTGCCATCAGCTAGAACTCATGGATTGCCGCAGAGAAACACAGGAATGCAAAGCCACAGGTGAGGAATCTGTCGTTACCGGCCTGTTGCGGTTTACGAGATGGCTGACCCTTGGATCCGCTGTCCGGTCTTGACCACAATTTCAGCGGAACTGCTGGGCACTCCTGGCGGCTGTATACCGTCTGCAGTGGCCTCGGTGGAAGCTACGACGGAACCACCTTCCTGGATTTCAATGACAAACTGATCCAGGCTGCGGGGGGCGGGGCCTTCAATATACACGCCTTCCCGGGTGAACTTGGATCCGTGGCAGGGGCATTCAAAGCGTCGATTAGCCTCAACCCACTTGTAGAGGCAACCCAGGTGTGTGCAGACCATATAGAGGGCCCGTGGGCCTTGTTCCGTGTTGACGAGCCAGAACTTACCGATGGGATCACCCTGAGGTGCGGAAGACTGATCGGGGAGAGCGGAAGCCAAACCCAGGAAAAAATCGCCGCCGAATTCCCCGGCCTTGAACCGTGGATACATGAGTAGACCGGTGGACACTAGTTGTTGGGTGGCCACAATACCGACTGCCGCGGCCCACGAATAGGCCAGGAATTCACGCCGGGATAACTTGCGTACGTTGGTGTACGGATATGTTGCTGCGTCAGATGACGTGGGAGCGGCCGGGGCAGGTTTAGGTGCCGGGGTCGGCTGGTTCGTTGGTGCCGCCGTGGCCGGGCTAGAGATGGGTGTCGTATCGGCTGTCGGGGCAGGTTCTATGGGTGCGGCTGGGGCCGCTGAGGCCTCCGCGTCTGGATCCTCCGCAGGTACGGCCGCGGTGACGGGCTCCTCCTGGGGTGGTGTCACGGCTGGGGCTTCCGTAACCGGAGCCTCAGTGGCCGCGTCCGCGTCTGGATCATACGTCTCGCCTTTACGTTCAGCTACGCGCCGCTTGGCTTCCTGGATCCATTTTTCCGCGGGGGACAGCTCAGCCACTATCTAATTATCCTTTGCCCGTATGGGGACGTGTCTGATCCGTAGCGCGACAGTGCGCATCCGTATGAGTTTTGTCGTATGGGAGCGGATGTACTACAGCAGGCCCAAGGTAATGGAGCACATGGGAGCAAGGGCTGTTCTTGGGTGAATTCACGGCCTATTCCCGTGTCGTGCAGAGACCTGTTGTCCATCGTACAGAACGCTGTGAGTATAGCACACGTACCCCGTCAGAGACGGAATGAAGGGAGTACCAATGGAGCGACATAGGCACCGTGATTCAGGATTTGACGGGATCCACTTCATCTAAACGGCGCAGCAGTTGCTCTAGTTCCTGCGTGAGACGCGTAATCTTAGCCCGTTCTCGATCCACCACGGAGGATGGTGCACGGTTCACAAAATTCGGGTTTTCCAACAGATGACAGGAGCGATCCAGCTGGACCTGTATGTCCCCTATGGCTCCTTCTAGGCGCGTGCGTTCTGCCGCTAGGTCAAGAAAACCTGCCAAGGGTATATATATGGTGACCGTGCCCACGGTGCCCGTGGCGCACTGCGTTGTGTCCGGTAGGTCAGCCGCGATGCGCAGGTGGTCACTGTCTAGACGAGCCAAAGCACATAGCAGTGCCTGATTCGCTTCCAACAGGACCGTATCAGTGGGTGCTTTCAACCAAGCGGTGATCCGCCGCCCTGGCTCTATACTATACTCAGCTCGGATGTTACGAATGGCCCGGACGATCTGTTGCAGGAGCATGAAGTCTTGGGCGGGCTGCTCGGCCCTAGCTGTTGGCACGGGCCAGCGGCTCATCATAATGCTACGGACGGATGGGGGCAGAGACGGCAACTGCTGCCAGATGGCCTCGGTCAGAAAGGGCATGAACGGATGGAGCAAGCGCAGACTCTGTTCCAGTGTGTACGCTAATACCGTCACCGTGCGGCGGCGGGCCGGTGCGTTGGTACCGTGCAAGTCAATCTTGGCGGCTTCCAGATACCAGTCACAAAGCTCATGCCAGAGAAAATTGTAGAGTTGCGTGCCTGCCTCGCCAATCTGCCAGCTATCAATCAGCCGTGTCACATCGGCCACGACCTGATTCAGGCGCACCAGAATCCAGTGATCAGCAAGGGCTAACTGAGAGGGAGGGGGAACCTGGAAGGTGGTAGCGAACGGATTGTCTGACGCTGCCAACGGTAGTTTGGTCTCCGCCATATGGGCGTGCAGGAAACGGAAGGCATTCCACAGCTTGTTGGTGAAATTGCGGTTGCTTGCCATGCGCTGTGGGTTGAGCTTGAGGTCATTGCCGGGTGTGGTACCAGTCAGCAGGGTGAAGCGCAGGGTGTCCGCGCCGTAGTCACGAATCAGGTCAAGCGGATCCACGATATTGCCGAGGGACTTGCTCATCTTCTGGCCGTCCGCGACCCGCACCAGGCCATGTAGGTATACGGTACGGAACGGGATATCCCCGGTCAGTTTGAGCCCCATCATGATCATCTTGGCAACCCAAAAGAATAAAATATCGTAGCCCGTTTCCAGGACGGCGGTGGGATAAAAACGCTGGAGATCAACCGTATTGATAGGCCAGCCCAGTGTGCTGAACGGCCACAAACTGCTGCTGTACCAGGTGTCTAACACGTCAGGATCTTGGTCCAGGGCTACATCCATACCGTAGTGGTCACGCGCTTGGGCCTGCGCTTCCTCCACATCCATGGCGCAGAACATATGCTTATCCGGCCCGTACCAGACCGGGATGCGGTGCCCCCACCAGAGCTGGCGGGATATGCACCAGTCCCGGATATTGTCCAGCCAGTGAAAATAGACGCTTTCAAACTGTTGGGGCACAATTTCGATCCGGCCGGATTGCACGGCCTGCCGGGCTGCGTCGGCCATGTCGCGCATCCGTAGAAACCACTGCGTGCTGATCATGGGTTCCGTAATTTCACCGCTGCGCTGGGAACGCGGCACGCGCACCGTATAGTCCCGAGTCTCCAAAGTTAGACCCAGGGCTTCCATATCCTGCCATATCTTGCGGCGTCCTTCCTCACGGGACAAACCTTGATAGGGGCCGGCTTCGGCATTGAGGCAGGCATCGGCATCCAGGATCGAGAGAATCGGCAGCTCGTGCCGTTGGCCGATCTCATAATCCGTGTGGTCGTGGCCCGGAGTAACCTTGAGGGCTCCTGTGCCAAATGCCCGGTCCACAGCCGGATCGCCAATAACGGGTATGAGACGATCCATAAGAGGCACTCGGGCCCGCTGGCCAATGAAATGCCGATAACGCTCGTCTTCCGGATGTACGGCCACGGCCGTATCCCCCAGGATCGTTTCCGGCCGTGTGGTAGACACGGGAATGTACGCGTCACCCTCTTGCAGCGGATAGCGGAAGGTGTATAGGGTGCCCGGTTCCTCACTATATTCAACTTCCAAATCGGAAATGGCAGTGTGCAGTTTGGGCGACCAGTTCACCAGGTAGGTGCCGCGGTAAATCAGGCCTTCACGATACAGTTGCACAAAGGAACTACGTACGGCGTGGGACAGGCCCCGGTCCATGGTGAAGCACTCGCGCTGCCAGTCGCAGGAAATGCCCATGCGCCGCTGCTGACCGGAAATGCGGCTGTGGTATTCATCCTTCCAGTCCCAGACTTCCTGTACAAACGCCTCGCGGCCCAGAGCCTGACGGGATGTGCCGGCTTTTTCCAGTTGCTGTTCTACCACGCTTTGGGTAGCTATGCCTGCGTGGTCGGTGCCGGGGACCCAGAGCGCCGGATAACCCTGCATGCGTTTGTAGCGGATCAGGAAATCCTCCATAGCATCCATGATGGCGTGCCCCAGATGCAGTACGCCCGTTACGTTGGGGGGCGGCATGGAAATCACATAAGGGTCTTTATCAGGATCAGACTGGCCCAGGGATTCCTGGGTTTCCGGTCGGAAAAAACCCTGCTGTTCCCACCAGGCGTACAAACTTTCCTCATGATCGTGGGGTTGGTAGGTGTGGCTGACAGGCTTAGTCATTGAGTGCTCTCCAGAAAAAAAGACCGCTTCGCTCAAGGGCGAAACGGTCTCCGCGGTACCACCTTGATTAACACTCCTTAGTAAGGGGTGTCACTCTTTGAGCTGTAACGGGCCTACCCGGAACAGGCTACGCCGAGGCCTCACCTGTTCTGGCTTCCTAGCGACTTCGACGGAAGAAGAACGGGAAGACTTGCAGCCTGGGCACTTCCCTCTCTGGGTCCTGATTGCCGCCTACTACTCTAGTGCAATCCAGTTGTGTTTGGCGGTCAGTATACGCGGTGACTGCTCTGGGGGCAACTAACCGGTAGGGCAGTGGGTGCATAGGACATCGGACATAGTGAGGAGGCGAAGGGTGCCAAGACAGGACCTGCCGCCTACCTCCCCCGTCGGATGTGCGATCGGATATGCAGGTTGTACAATGACTTTGTCCCATCCTATCGTCCTGGTACCGGGCCTCATGAGCCACATCGTACGCGTTGAAATTCATCCTTTCAATTTTGAAGTACCGGATCTGGCCCTTGGTACCCATGCGGCCACCGGGGTCGGGAACATGGTATACCGGAAGGGCGCACGTCTGCGGACAACCCGATTCGCTCTACGCATTCAGTGCGCTGACGGTGCCCAAGGCGAATATGTAACCCACTGGGTCGGTACACCCGCCACGCTGGGGCAGATGCAGATGCTGGCGCCCCTACTCATTGGGCGTAATCCCCATCATCGGGAAGCGATATGGGACGACATGAAACGCGAGGTCCGGGCCTACGATCACATGGGCCACGGTCCGCTGGATCTCGCACTCTGGGATCTGACGGGCAAGCGGCTGCATACCTCCGTCGCAGCACTGATAGGGGGATTTCGCGATCGGCTCCCGACCTATGCCAGCACGTATCATGGACAGCGTGAGCCGGGAGGCTTGGATTCGGTGCAGGCCTATGTGGACTATGCATTGGAGTGCCAGCAAGTAGGTTTCCGCGGCTTCAAGATTCATGGCTGGCATGAGGGCAATGTCGAAGAGGAAATCCGGAATGTGCACGCGGTACGCCAGGCCGTGGGGACTGATTGGCGTCTGATGTTGGATCCGGCCTGCCAGCTCCGTACCTATATGGATGCCCTACGAGTAGGTCGGGCCTGTGACGAAGCCGATTTCTTCTGGTACGAGGATCCTTATCGTGACAGCGGTGTCTCAGCCCTGTCCCATCAGCGGCTGCGGGCCCAGCTGCGCACACCCCTGTTGGTCAGTGAACATGTGCGTGGCATTGAACAGAAAGCCAACTTCCTGATCCAGGGCGGTTGTGACCTGATCCATGTGGATCCGGAATATGACATGGGGATTACAGGAGCCTTGAAGATTGCCAACGTATGTCAGGCTCTGGGCTTTGACATCCAGATTCATGCCTGTGGCCCTGGACACCGTGCATTGATGTCCGCCCTGCCGCATACGCACATGTACGAGATGGCCCTGATTGGCCCGGGTATGCCCAATTCAATACCGCCCGTCTACACCAACGGATACAGTGATCAGCCAGCAGCTTTAGGGGCGGATGGCTGCGTCCCCGTGCCGGATGGACCCGGTCTGGGTGTGACATACGACTGGGACTACATTACGGCTCACGGCACAGGGATTCTGATATACGACTGAGGGTTACCAGGTTCCGGTCAGAGCTAGCTACTCCTCCCCGGACACCTGCCTTGGCGGATCCGCCGTGGTGGACGCTGTCGCCGCCTGTCTGGACCGATAGCAGCCAAGAGCTCCAGATAATACCACCCTCACCCTCTCTACTATAGTCCTGGCTTTGGGCGTAGAATTAGGAACTGCCTCTGACTGCCACAACGTTAGGAACCGGTGTGGATAGAGCCTAGAGCAGGGCAGATTGCATGCCATACGCGCACTTTGCTAGCAGTGTGGTAACCGCTGTCTTCCGTTCCGATGGCTGTTAGGGTAGTCATTGGGAAACCGAGATACCAGTGTGCAGAGCCCGCTCGCGTGATCACTGTGGCCGCATCATGTGGCAATTGAGAAGCTTGGGACTACATCCGCGGCCTCACGTTTGGGCCTTGCCGTAAGGTACAAGGCTCTGTGTCTCAGATCCGATCAGGTGCCATGGGATGTTCGGTCTGTACATAGCGTAGGATGCCCGATTCCCCGCGAATGATGAGGGAATGAGAATACGCCCTTTGCCGCGCATAGGTCACGCCCCGTAGAATCTCACCGTCGGTGATGCCGGTTGAGGCGAAGAAAATCTGGTCCGATTGTACCAGTTCGTCGGTAGTGAAGATATGGTCCAGGTCGTGACCTGCTTCCAGGCTTTCGCGCCGTTCCGC
This sequence comes from Caldilineaceae bacterium, assembly GCA_965116185.1. Taxonomy (GTDB): domain Bacteria; phylum Chloroflexota; class Anaerolineae; order Caldilineales; family Caldilineaceae; genus Bin34. Next base: position 2,173,806 of record OZ220492.1, on the reverse strand, counting down.
GTCGCTCTGGGGAGCCAAGCGCGCCACAATGGCACCGCCCAGGGCTTTCACACCGGCCGCCGCGATGAGACCCTCAACGGCTCCTCCGGTGCCCATTAGTACGTCAATGCGGCTATCGGGATTACCGGCCTGGAGGGCACCGGCAACATCACCGTCAAAGCGGATCTGGGCTCTAGCCCCAGCCTGACGAATTTCCACAAGTAGGTTCATGTGCCGTGGTCGATCCAGTACAAACACCACCAGATCACTGATGTCCTTGCCTAATTCGCGGGCGACCAGCGCTAGTACCCAGCCGGGCGGTGCATTCAGGCACTCGGGCACCAAAGCTGATGCTACCCTCCGGTCCACTACGATTTTCTGCATATACAAGGCTGGTTCGGGGCACCACAACGTATGGTGAGGGGTGGCGCTGATGACGGAAATGGCACCAGGACGGCCTTGGGCAAGCAAGTTGGCCCCGTCAACTGCGTCAAACACCACATCCATGGGGGGGCCATGCCCCCGGCCAACCTGGATAGCCTGAGCCGTGGGATCATGATGCATAAGACCTTTATGGGCACTGCCGACGATATAGCCGTTGAAGGGAATCTCGTTTAGTTCCCGGTATAGGGTCTCGGTAGCGACTTCATCCGCCCGATTCCGCAGGCCCAGACCAACGTAACGACCGGAGGCCAGAGCAGTCATCTCCGTGGCGCGGGCCAGTTCAAAGCCCAGGTTGATGTGGGATTCGGTGAGAAAGTCAGCGTGTGCCATCAACGGTACTCCGTCAGGGCGAGTAAGTGGGATGTCCTGCGCCAGGCCGTCATGCCCCCATCCAGTACCTTGACATTGGTCAAACCGCTATAGTGCAGCACCCGGGCGATGTTACGGGCCCGCCGGGTGGTATTGGACACCAGTACGATCTCCTTTTGCTGCAGAATATGGTTAAGCGGATTGAACGTGGAATAGGGTACATGATAGGCCTGAGGAATATGGCCGCGATCCCATTCCAGGCGTTCCCGCACATCCACGATGACCAGAGACGGATCCTGCAAGCGCTGCTCCACCTGCGTGACCGGGATGAGCGTAACGGGCACGTCATCCTCCGCATCCTGCAGGATGTCCTGGAAAGGGATCGCGATTTTGGGCAAATTGCGGCATTCCTGGAACACGCGATGCGCACAATCGTAGATACATTCCTTGGGATTCAGCACGTGGTGGAACAGGTACTCAATCGCCGTATCCTCGTTCAAGAAATGATTGTCCCCAACGTATTGGATAAAGCCGGATGACTGAAACACATGGAAGACGGCATCCGTGACCTTGAAGAAATATACATCACCACCCCGCTGGCGGACGCTCCGGACGAAATTTTCCAGCATACGGACGCCACTAATGTCAATGCGGACGGTGTTCTGCAGCTGGAGCAGGATATAGCGTCGGGTGTGAAAGGGTGGTAGGTGGTCGCGCAATAGGTATTCCACATGATTGGCAGCGCCGAAGTAAAGATCGCCTTCCACGCTGAGAATACTCAGCTGAGGACACAGGCTGGTGTCACTATCGTGGGCTTCCTGGAGGTGCCGGTAATTGGCAGTGGGTACCAGGTTCAGTACGCGGGGACGGCTGGTTTTATATACGTAGACGACCAGGGAGGTGATGATACCCAGGGATACGGCATACTGCAAAGGCAGGAGAAAGGTCGCTAGAAACGTCGCCGTCATAATGAACGTTTCCGACTTGCTAGTCTCCAGAATTTGACGTACCCGTCGATAACTGATCATGCTCAGTGCGGTGGCGATCACGAAACCGGCTAGCACCGGCCGTGATAGGAACTGAATGACGGGCCCCAGGCCCAGCATAGCCCCGAGGACGAACACGCCGGACAGGATGCTCGCCATTTGGGTGCGTCCCCCCGCCGTATAGTTGATCGTGCTGCGCGTGAAGGAGCCGGATGAGGTATAACCGGAGAGAAAGCCACAAATAATGTTAGCGATGCCCTGCCCCACGATTTCCTGGTTGTTGTCCAGATACTGGCCAGACGACGAGGCCAGGGAACGGGAGATGGTCAGAGCCTCAATCAAGCCCACGATGGCGATGGCCCCGGCTCCGGGTAGCAGTTGCCGTATCAAATCCCAATCCGTCAGCGGGAGGTTCTGCCAAGGTGGTAGGCCACGGGGTATGGGGTCAATGAGCCTGACGCCTGCCTGCTCTAGGTGCAGAACCACCACAAACAAGGAGGTGATGGTCATGGCCGTGAACTGGGCGGGAATGCGCCGGTGAATTTGAGGTAGGACGAGAATAAGTACAAGGGTCCCGAGGCCCAACAGCAGACTGAGAATATGGATGGAAGAAGCCTGGGACCAGATGGTACGGATGGTCAGAACAAACCGGGTACTCGCTTGCGTTTCCAAGCCTAGGAAGCCGCTCAACTGGTTGGCGATGATGAGCATGCCGGCACCGGCCGTAAACCCCACCATAACGGCGTCGGATACGAAATTGACGATGAAGCCCAGGCGCAGAAGCCCCAGACCCAGCCGCAAGATACCCACCAACACGGCTAGGACGCCGGCGGCGGCAATATACGCGGATAGGTTGGCATTGGTCACGACCGGAATGATCGTGACCAATGTGGACAGCACGAGCAGAGAAGCTGCGTTAGTGGGACCGGTATGCAGATGTCGGGAAGAGCCCCATAGCGCAGCCGTCATCGCCGCAATAATGGCGGTGTACAGACCGACAGCTGCCGGTAGGCCAGCGATGAGGGCGTAGGCTATGGCCTGCGGCACCAGGATCACACCTGTGGTAATCCCGGCAACCGTGTCCGCGGGTAGATCCTGCCAGTTGTATCGTGCAAGAAAACGCCAGGGCTGTAGCAGGGTAGCGAGTGAAGCCTGCAGCGGAAAGGCAAGGCGACGCCCAGACGCGAGACTCATGACTATCCCTTCAGGTTTCCTGGTCCATGATCTCAGCGTTCATACGCACATGCCGACAAACAATACATATGAGTATAGAACCGAAAGGCAACGGACGATGCCGGAAATGCACCGCCCGTACAGGATAGGAACGTTGCAGAATAGACTTAACGGGCACCACAGGCTTGCAGACAAGCCTGCATGTGTCCCCGGGCTTCGGCCGCGATGATACAGCACTGTTCCAGGGTATAGCCGCCGGCCTTGGTGCCGATGACTTCCAGATTCAGAGGGCCTGTGTAGCCATGATCCTGCAGGACGCGTATGTACCCCAGTAGATCAATGTCACCCCGACCGTTGGCCTGATCTTCCGGCTTGCCCGGACCGGACTGGCGTCCTTTGCAATCTCGAATATGGACATGTTTGACGCGGGCAATGACGGCGGTCAAGGCCTGCACCGGATTCTCCATGGCGCGGTGAATGTGGCTGGGATCCATATCAATACCAAAGGCCGGGCTGGTGATGGCTTCCATCACACGTAGCGTGGTGGGTGTGTTGTAGATACTGCAGCCCACGTGTGCTTTCACGCACAAAGTAACCCCGTAATGTTCCGCCCGGTCCGCCAAATAGCCTAGATTGTCCAAGGATTGCTGCAAACTGTCTTCATCGTCGGAGATGCCACCAGGACCACAATTCACGATCGGGATGCCCGTGGCAACGGCGGCCTGGAAGGCACTTTCCATGATGTCGCGATCTTGCTGTGGTTGCTCTATAGCCAAGAGCTCCAGCTCATAGCGGGCAGCTAGGGACTTGATGCTACGTGCCCGGTCGCGCCAGTCATCCAGGGGCAGATGGTCACACATACCGGGGATGGCCCCTATCTCGATACCATCGTAGCCGGCCATCCGGGTGTACCGGAAGGCGGTTTCAATGTCGCAATTCCCAAACAGAACGGAATTCAAACCCAATTTCATAATGCCTCCCTGTGCCAATGCCACGTTGTTGTAGTCCTACAGGGTCACGACCGTACCCGTTTCCCATGAGTGTATGGCGGCTTCAATGATGGTTTGTACCTTGAGGGCATCCACACCTGAGGCATCAATATCTGCGGGGGCTACTTCAGCCTTGACCTGCTCGATCCAGCGCGTAATGCGGGACTTGAACGTTTCCGGGAAAGCCATCATGCCGCCCAGAAAATCATAGGTTTCCCTTTCCATACTGAAACGCGGGTAGAATTCAAGGTGTTGACAGGCCTCGCGGAGGACAAACCGTCCGTCGGAGCCCACTACCTCCAGCGTTTCCAAGCCATAGCTACCACCCGCATCGTAACTGCCGGTCAAATGGCCAATGACACCATTGGTGAAAAGCAGATTGACCTGTACATTGGACCATATCCGGCGGCCCTTGCCCTTTTTGAAGAAGGCTTGTACTTTAGCCACATCACCGGCAAAATAGCGCATAACGTCCAGGGAGTGGGGATGTAGGGCCCGCATGTGAAAGTGGGGCGAAGATTCATTAGGATTGTTGATCCACATCGTCATGTTGATGATGTTCACTTCGCCGAGCCGACCCCTGTCCACCCATTCCCGAGCACGCAGTGCGGCCGGGGTGAAACGATGGTTCAGGTTGATGCCGTACCGTAAGTTCTTGGTCTGTGCTAACGCTACCATTTCCTGGGCTTTGGACAACTCGTTGGAGATCGGCTTTTCTCCCAGCACCTGGATGCCGGCTGCCAGCAGGGCCATCGTCGGTGCGTAGTGGTCGCCGCCGTTCTCCACACCTGCGGTGCATACGCTGGCCATGTCAATGGGGATGCCACTGGTTACCAGTTCGTCCACGGATAGAAAATGTGGTACGCCGTACAGTTCGCTGCCCGCTTTGGCCACATCTGTCACGGCATCGCACACCGCGACGATGCGGGTATCCGGATGTTCCTGGTACACCCGACCGTGTGTCTTACCAATATTGCCGATGCCGACAATCGCTACATTCAACATGGAGAGAGCCTTTGGGGTTGGTGGATATGTCAGGAGTGGCGGGCCGGCGGATATACCTGTGGAAAGAATTCGCCCTGGAGGATGTCATTGTCCTGGACCGTAACGTAGGGTTTCATAATGTGCTGACCGCTAGCCACATAACGCGTGTCCTGCGTCATGTAATGCATAGCGATGGCACGGCGCGGCCGGGGACTCGTGTTGGCATGACTGCCATGCCAGGTTAGGGCATGGTGATAATGGACCTCGCCTGCCTTAACCGGACATCGCTCCACCTGCACGGCATGGCCTTGGAATGTCGCGGGCATGGCTTCATACGCTTCCAGCGTGCGCAGAAATTCCATGTTGTCGCCCCACTGATGAGAACCGGGGACCATGCTCATGCAGCCATTGCTCTCGTCAGCGTCGTCCAGTGCGATCCAGGCCGTGACCTCGGTCATGGGCGCGATGATGGGCCAAAGAGGCGCATCCTGGTGCCACATGTTGACACCGCCCTTCTGAGGCGGTTTGTACTGCACCTGATCATGCCAGATACGTAGTTCCTGCGCCTCGGTCAGCTGGGCCAATCCCCGCGTAATCTGCGGATGGTAGATTAACTGTTGAAAGGGTTTACTGCAGAGCCAGATATCCACGATCTGCCAGATGGGCTCTTCGTCTCGGGGCGAAAGATTCCGACAACTCACGGGTTGCGGCACATCCGCCTTGTCCCTATCCTCAATGGTGCGCATAATTTCGTCGCGTAGCGTGTGTATTTCCGGGTCTGTCAGCACCTTGCCGGCGTTGAGGAACCCGTTGGCTTGAAACCGGTTGATCTGCTGTGGGGTAAGCATGGCATTCTGCTCCTTGGTTTGATAGCTACGGCGATTATTTGTCATCCTGCTGGGGAGCTGCATCCTGGGCCTGCAGGCGGACAGCCGACCGCGTGTCACCGATATGGAGTGTGTCATAAGCCTCTTGCGAAGAGGAGAAGTAGTCGATCCCCTCCTGCCCATGCCATCCTTCCTGATGCAGGATGGGATTACGTAGTCCGGTCTCGGTTTCCCGTTTCCGAATCCAGTTCTGCATCTGCTGTTCCATCCAGGCACAGAGCTCCGGCTGTTCCGGTGCCAGGTTGTGATTCTCGTCCGGATCCGTGATCAGATCATATAGCTCAAGCGTAGGCTTGAAATGAAAGTCCGGCTCTAGTGCATGAATGTATTTGTGGGACGCGGTGCGCCACCCATGCTTCCGCATCCAGGTGCATTCCGTGATGTAGATACCGGATTCGAAGGAAGCCACTCGGCCTTCGATCAGGGCACGCAGGCTGCGACCGTCAAACGCCATCTCGGGGTCTTCCAGGCCCAGATAGTCCAGGATGGTAGGTACCAAGTCCTTGTGCTGGTTGAAGCCGGACACGCGGTGTCCAGCCGGAATGCACCCGGGCAATCGCAAAATTAGAGGTACATGCAGGACGGTATCATAGATACCGTGGTGGTCAAACCAGCATTCGTGATCATAAAGGGTCTCCCCATGATCACCGTTGATGATAACCAGTGTGTCCTCTTCCAGACCTAGGGCCTTGATCGCCTCAAAGAGGTTGGCGATGCACGCGTCCATGTAGGCGATGGCCCCGTCGTACTGGGCAATCACGTAATCCTTGTCCGTGATACCCGGGGGCATCCAAAGCCGGAAGAAGTCACGGAAAGGCTTAAAGGCCATCACCGGATCCATGGAACGGTTGGTGGGATCCAGTTCATCCCCGTCATAAAACATGCGTTCAAAGGGCGCCGGGGGCAGATAGGGTGCATGGGGGTCCATGTGACGCAAAAAGAGGAAGAAAGGGCGGTCGCTCCCGGCCATCCGCTTCAGTTCAGGAATGGCCACTTCATTGAGATTCTGTGCTTTCGGGCTGCGGCCAGCGGCCCACGATCCCCAACCGGCATAATCCAGGTACTGGTCAAAGCCACGGGAACTGGGATTACCGGTGAAACCCACACAAGTGGTGTCGTAGCCATGGCCGCGAAGAATTTCCGCGAGTGTCTTCACTTCCGGCCGTAAGCCGCCGCGGTGACGCAGGGCCACCACCTGAGTACCAAAAGTATCCAGGCCCGTCAGCATAGACGCGTAGGCACTGGTCGTGGGAATATGGGCGCTGATCGTGTTTTCAAACAGTGTGCCACTTTGCGCGAAACGATCCATGTGCGGTGTCGTTAGGTGCGGATAGCCGTAACAGCTCATGTGATCCGCTCTGATGGAATCAATACCCATCAGAATGATGTTGGGCGTGGACGGGGAATTGGACATCAGCCGTTTCTCATCTCATGTTTCCCGGGGAATCCGCACGGAGACAACACCAGGCGACTAGGGGTCGTGCCCTGTGCATTGTCCTACCAGTATAGTGTAAAAACCTAGGCAGGTTCCAAACACCTGAAGCCCAATCCGGGGTTGGAGTCCAGGGCTTACAGCCAGCGATCAAACCAGTCAACGGCAAAAGGCACGTGGTAGGCGTGTTCTGTCGGGAATGCAGCTAGGTCCACCCGTTGCCGGGCGTCCAGGATTTGATAGGCTCGGGTGACGGTACGGAATTGCTGCTGGGTGTCTGCGAAGGGAAAAATGGGGTCGTGAACCCCTTGCACGAACCGCATAGGCCGTGGAGCAACCAGAGCCGCTAGATCACCCATTTCCAGCTCGGCGGCCACACTCGGCACGTAATTGCACGCGCAGTGATGAATGTCCATCACGGACATGCGGAAACTGCAGAAATAACTGCCTGGCACCACGACCTGAAATCGTTTGTCCAGAGCTGCCAGCCACAGGGTTGTGGTGCCACCACCTGAGTTGCCTGTGATGCCAATATGGCTGAGGGTGGGGCCGAATCGTTCCTGCAGAAAATGCAAGGCCGCCATGCCGTCGCGGCAGCGCTCGCCCACCATAGTACGGCCCAGCATCTGGTAGAAGAAGGATTGATGACGGCAGGAATTGGGATGCTGGCGGTGTGCCACAGTGCTGGACTGCCGCTCACCGAAGCTACGTTGCTCTACGGCACAGACCAGATAGCCGGCCTGCGCTAGGCGCTGGGCATAATTACCGTGGCGGCCTCGGTACTCCGTGGCTGTTGCGGAGTCGGGGAAATGACCCAAAATGTACTGTACTGAGGGCGTATGCCCATGAAAGACTAGCAGGGCCCTATGTTGATCCGTAGTGCGTGGGACCAATAAATACAGAGGAATCACGACCCCTTCATCCGTCGTTATCTGATGCTTTTCTTCCGTATAGCCATCGTATGCCCAGCATCCTAGACATGCATGGTGCACGACCTGGGGTTGTGGTAGGTCCGCGATGCCGAGCAGCTCCCGTAGGCGTTCACGAGCGGTCACTTGCCAAGCATACAGGGTATCCGGGGTAGTGGCTTGTAGCTGTAGAGGACGGGGTGCGTCTGCGTACAATCGGTTCAAGTGATGATCAAGGGCAAAGCGCGGATCCGGGGATGACATACAGCTGCCCGATTAGGTGGCATTACAGCCATTGGGTGAAGAACGCATGGGCGGCCTGTACGTTATAGGCATGACCGGTGGGTTTTGCCACCATAACACACCGGTCGGGTACATCCAGGAGTGTATATGCCTGCGTCACGGTCTGGAATTCCTGGCGGGCCGCTTCAATTGGAAAAATCTCGTCGTATATACCCTGGATAGCCAAGAAGGGACGAGGGGCTACCAACGCTGCAATATCCCCCATCTCAAAGAAACGGGCTGCATGAGGCACGTAATTGCATTCACAGTGCCTGAGATCCATGATGGAAGCCCGAAAGGAACAGAAGTAGTTGCCCGGTACGACAACGCGCAGACGCGGTTCCAGTGCGCCTAGCCATAGCGTGATGGTACCGCCTCCCGAGCAGCCTGTGACTCCAATCCGGGTGGGTACGACATCGGATCGCTGCTGCAGGAGTTCAAGGCCTACCAGGCCATCGCGGCAGCGTTCCCCAATGAGTGTGCGGCCCATCATCTGATAGAAGAATGCCTGGTGCCGACAGGAATTGGGGTAGGTTGCCCGGGGCTCAAAATGCGATAGTCTTTCGCCAAACCCACGTTGCTCTACAGCACATACCAGATAGCCCAGTTCCGCAAAACGCTGGGCGTAATTGTCGTCCAGGGCCCGTTGCTGTAGGGCAGTCTGCGTATCGGGATAATGCCCTAGGATGTGCTGGACCGAAGGTCCATGGCCATGTAGTACGAGGAGGGCTGGGTAAGGTCCTGCTGCGTGCGGAATGAGAAAATACAAAGGTATTACTACAGCGTCTTCCGTCGTGATGGCCCATTTTTCTTCCGTGTAGGTGCCACAGTCCTGGCTCCGGAGCAGCGTCTGCTCTGTAATCCGGGGTGCATCCAGTGAGTCAAGACCCAGCAAAGACTGTACCCGCTCCAAGGCCTCAACCCGCCACGTGGCAAAGGTATGCCGGTCCCCGGTGGCACAAGGCAGCTGCCTGGCCGTGTCCCGGTACAGAGTATCAAGATGGGTGTCAAGCCGAAAGCACGGATCCGAACTAGACATAATACAGGGGCATGAGCGTTAATAACAAGCGGCCAAGGGCAGCCGCTATCCGGATAGCCTTAAAGCAACTGCATGAGACGCCAGATACCTGCTCGATCCTCCTGGATTTCGGCATCAATGTCCTCGGACACGAGGGTGAAGCGGTCAGCAAACAGCTCATCCAGCTCGCCCGGAATAAAGAAACGGCGTTCGCCGGGGCCGGGTGAGGTAGGTGACACACGGAGAAAACCAAACAGGTGAAAATAGCCTCCGGGTACCAGCACGCGGCATAGTTCGTCCACGTATGTGGTGCGCTGAGGTAGCTCCAGGGTATGCATGCATCCTAGATCCAGAATGTATCCGGCCAGCCGGTTCCGATAGGGTAGACAGGTGACATCGCCCACCAAGGCACTGAAATCATGCTCTTGGGCCTGGTTGTCAACTAGTTTTGCATAACCCCGTCGCAGAGCTATGTAGGACGCGTCCAGCCCGTACGCACGCAGACCCTGGCGCGCCAGGAACTGCAGATTAGTCAGGGTGCCACAACCTAGATCCAGGGCCACATCCCCGTCCGTAAAGCGGGAACGGTGTTGCTGCCAGAAAGCTTCCACTTCGGGTGGAGTGGTACCGGAATCCCAGGGGGTGGACCCGCTGGTGTATCGTTCATTCCAGTAATCGGCGATCGCAGACAAGATCAGTTCCGGTGCTTGGTTTCTTGCTTGACGCATCCGCCCTCACCACTAGGCCGGACTTTGGGTACCATGCGGTTCTCAATGCCTTTCCAAGCGTAGGGATCCTGGCCGGTGATCATGACAATATCGCGAAAATCGTTGATGCCCTGATGTTCCCCCTCACGCGGCAGGAACCAAGGCAAGAGACTCTCAGCACTCATGTAGTGATTAACCAGAACCCGGCGGTAGCCACTCTGGGCCCGGTTAGGTAAGGAGCGGTGCAGTAGGTAGCCGTTGAAGAATACGATGCTCCCCGCCGGGACTTCCACCGGGACGGCATCGCTGTCGGCATAGGGGAATTGGAAGGCTTCGCCCGTACAGTCAAAACGACGATCATTGTGTTCTCGCTGGGGCCAGATGAGACGATCGCGATGGGACCCGGGAATGACCCACAGACAGCCATTGGCCTGATTGGCGTCATCCATGGCGAGCCAAGCGGCGTTTAAGGAACAGTCACGGGTGGGGATGAAAAATTCATCCTGATGCCAGGCTTGCCCCGGTTTGCCGGTGGCTTTGATGAACAGCATGGATTGCATGCATTTCACGTTGAGCCCGATCAGCTGCCGTAGAGCACCGACAATGGCATGATGAGCTAGGTACCGGGTCATCACGGAGGATATTTTGTGGGGAAAGTGAATACACAGGTAACGCCGCAGGATGTCGGGTTCCGATTCGCTAGGTAGGGCCGGAACAACACCTTCCACAGCCCCCCGATCCCCACGACAGATCGCGGTGGCTTCGGCGCAGAGTTCGTCTAGTTCGGCCTGTGTCAGGGCATTAGGCAACACTAGAAAGCCGTCCTGGTGATAGGTCCGAACTTGTTCTGAACTCAATAGGCAATAGTCCGGCAAATCTGCAGGCACTGCTGCCGGTTGCATATCGTATGCTCCTACAATGTCAAATTGTTGGCTGATGCCGATGATAATAAGTGTAGCACAAGGAGCAGTACGATCCGCAAGGCTTAGGGAGAAGGAGCAGCCAGGGCCCCAAACGAACATCCGTCTGTCAGGGCTAGGGTGCTTCCTGCTGGGCCTCCTGCATGAACAGTTGATTGAGCACGCGGAGCAAAACACCCTTCTGTTCCGATCCTCTGGGTCCGAACGTACTGAGTCCTATGTGCACCTGGTTACGGGTGCGGCGCAACAGGCCCATGAGCAGAAGGTACAGATGCCAGTGCCATACGCGCTGTTCCTCTCTATCCGTCCACTCCTGACCTGACCAGGCCGGTGCCAGGACGAAGGGCTGAGTCAGAGGTTGATGCAGACGTTGGCCCCAAGCCATGCTGTTGGCGTCCAACCAGAACTGGTGTTGTACCGTGCGATTCTGCATGAGGAAAGAATGTACCGGTGCGAGCTCTACCACATCTGCCGGCGGTCCTTCCGCGGGCAGATACAGGTTGCCGATTAGACCCGTGCGCACCAGCTGGGCGTAATCCTGGCCCGGATCATGGTGAACATCCAGCCTTTCCAAGGGAATGCGGTATTCGGTTGTAATGTGACGATAAGACTGTGCCGAGCGCACGAGCTGGCGGGCTGTCCGCACAGCATCCGCATCGTGGACGAAACGAAATCCTGTCTTGCCCAGCACTTCGTCATGCAGACGGGCTAGGAAAATGTCCAGGGCCGAATGCTGTTCCTCATGTTGGTAGGTACGCAACCATTCACGCAGGTTGTCATAGCGGAGGCCGTTACGCTGTCCCACGCGCTCCTGAAACGACCGGGCTTTCTGCGTAAACCTATAGTATTGAGATTGGCCCCAGTCCCTAGAGAGTAAGGGGCCCCGCCAGCCTTCCAGGCCTGTGATGGACATCAACAGCACGATACGTTTCTGGATCTCGTCAAGCGGTATCTTCCAGTGCGGATGAGCCAGATACGCGAGCCCCAGCATAGCCAAAGCTGCGGGTTCTTCCAGCAATCTCCGGCTAGGCCGGTGGGAATACAAATCCAGACCGCGCTGACGCAGTTGCTGCTGAAGTGTAAAACGTAGCGCATTGGGCACATTGGGTGCTAGCACAACGATTTGGGACGGTGGTACATTGCGGTCCTGGATCAGACTCTGGATTTGATCCGCTGTCCAGACCAGCGTTTCGGCGTAATGCTCATGCCACTGGATACGGAAGAACTCGTCTGGATGTCCTGCTGTCCGATCGAGCGGGTCCTGACGGCATATCTCTACGATGCGCTCACAAGGGGCTGCCGGAATGGGAAACAGGGGACGGGGGTTGATAATATGCCGGAGACGGGCTTCCAGACCGATCCGTCCCGAAATCGGATCCCGCTGCACGGTGTAGCGGTATGGGCACAATTGGGCGATGGCAGCTATCCCCTCAGGATATGCGCCGAGAAAGTAGCGTAGGCCCGCTTCCGAATCCGCTACGCACACACAAGAATCCGTGTGCGGTATCAGAATCTGCAGAAGGCGGTGACAGGCATAGACTTGTTCTTCACAGTTCTCCACGATCACGTGCCGGCAGGGCTCCAGAATCAGGCGCGTCAATAGGGTCTCGTTCCCTAGCACCTGATAGAAGAGCTCATATAAAAGACTGGAGTCGACCAGGCCGTGTCGTAAACAGTGACGACGAAAACGCTGGCTGATCTGCAGGGCATTCCGGTACGAATTGATTAGTCCCTGTCTGCTAGTACCTGTGGGTAGAGCGGTGATGAGCCGCGCGTAGGCCTCTTCTAGTGAGTATTGGTACAGGGAGGCCTTGGTGAGATTGTCCAGGATTTGGCTGACAAGACGGCTCGGTTCAAAACGCAGGTTCTGCATGAGAGCCTCGAATTTGCCGTTGTGTACCATGTCAAGTACCCATTCCGACAATACGTACTGCGACGTTTCCAAATTAAGGAAAATGGGTTCCGTGCTCGGGTGAGCAAAACCGCAGGCCTCCGCGATAGCAGGCCAGGCCAGATCTACGGCCTGCCGTGCCAGTGTGTTGAATGTCAGAATCCGCACGGGGATACCGGCATGGATAGGCAGACGCGTCAACCGTTTTCGGTATTCTTGCGCTACGTACAACGAAGGCACGATGACGGTGGGCGCTAAACGGATGTCAGGAAATTGCCGGTGCAGCCATTGGAGCCGTTGCAGAGCCAGACTGGTCTTGCCCGTACCGTACGGTCCCTGCAGAAAAAGCCGGGTACAAGCTTCCAGGGGCGGCGTCACAGATGTACGCAGAGTGCCTGATGCGTTCATAGGCAATGTCAAATAGGGATTTGGCCGCCACGCAGGGCCGCCCGGAACGTCTGCCCCGCCTCCCGAGAAGCCATAAGAGTGGTGCTAGCGGCCTTCCGGTCCTAGAGGCGGGGGTGACAGGCTGATCACATGTCCGGGTTCTATCCGTGGGGTGTGTCAGTGTACCTGGAAAAATTCCACCACTTCGCCACTGGGGCCTTTGAAGAAGGAGATCGTGACGGTCATAGCACCTAATTCCACGGTTTTGGGCTCCACGGTAACCTCGTACCCTGCCTGCCGCACGATTTCCGTACTACCCCTGGTGTCGGACGTAGCTAGGGCGAAATGGAAGATGGGATCATTCGGAGCTGCGGCCTCCGGAGCGAGGGTATCGGTCGTGGGTTCAAAAAGCTCCATATGACTACCATCACCCATATCCAGCAGCCAGACTTTGCGTTCAGGGGAGCCGAACTGGGCGGTGACCTTCATGCCCAGTACGTCTCGGTACAGTGCGAGCGATGCTTCCCAGTCCCGGGTCTGCAGTGCGATGTGGTGACAGCCGCAGCCAACAATAACTTGATTGGTAGTTCCAGTAGGCATGGATTCCGTTTCCTGTTGATGTGGTGATCCGCTCAGGATCAGAGATGGACAAAACTACAGGCCATACAAATATTGACTATGTGTGGTGGGACACCAGAACTTTTCAATGTAGCCAATGACCAGATTAGTGCCCTCCGTATGAGAGACGTAGGGGGCCATGGCGGGATTGTACATGCTGTCGGTCAGATCGCGTATGAGGGCAATGTTAACGCCCCACCGGACCATCTGTTTAATGCCGAAGGTGCGGTGTAGCACGCACATGTTGGTATGCACACCCATGAGGAAAACCCACTCCGTCTGCCGATAGCGTAGCCAACGGTAGATTTCCGAACCCTGGTCAGAGATCATATCCCGTTCCGGATCGATAGCCAAGGCAGGATGCTGGCGAGACCATACTTTCCGGACCCGGACCTCTCCGGTGTCAGAGCCTTCGTCCGTGTCATCAATAGGCAGAGGCGGATCAGGTATATTCCGCTCAACCGGAAGTGGAATGTCAGGAACAGCCAAGATACGGGTACGGGCTGGCGAATTGGCATAGAAGTCAAGCGTATCACTGGGAGCATGAATGATCGGTATGCCCTGGCGCCGCGCTGCCGTGAGTGTTTGGGCCATACGGGGCACTAGTGCATGCAGGCGCTCTTCCGCCCCGCGACACCAGTGGTGGTCCCAGACATCACATACGATAATAGTGCAGCGTGCAGGATCTATGTGCAGGGCCTGTATCTTCGTGTACCAGGTGGCCCTGCCCTGTGCATTGGCGTGCAGTACCTGTCGTTGCAGAGAGATCTTCATAGGTGACGATTTGCCAATGGCCAATAGGTTTAAGGTTGCAAGAAAACTGATGCTAGGTCACTATTGCTAAGTCTGCAAGTTTTACACAACTGCCCCACGCCACAGGCTAACTCACATCGGCTCGGCGGCGAGAACAACACCCTCCTTCTGACATAGGGTGCTACCTTCCCCCGGATTAGACATGCAAGGTTCAATCCTCGCTTAGCTGGCTATCGTGTGAGGGCAACAGGCTTCAGAGAGTAGCCGCTCTCTGACTCTTTGATTATGCATTATCAGTACTAGTGAATGGAACGATATTCCTAATCCCGGTGCCCATACTCCTCACTACACTGTGATGGGACTCCCAAGCACACAGGCAGTGCAAAATTCTATATCCGTTCCGTAAATACCAACAGTCCCGTTGCAATATCAGTGGGACTCTGCTACCAGAGTTTTCCTCAGATTATTGCGGTGTCGGCTGTGGTCACCATGACGGAAGGTAATGCTGGCAGTACCGACGTTGACCCCACTAGCACACTCTCCGTGACGAAGGGACAGCAGAAGCGCGGCACCCGCGCCGAGGGGTAGACCCTGATGCGAACAGATCCACCATCCAGTTTGCAGGGGAACGATGTCAGTTCCCTTCTCTGTCCGGAACCCATTGCCTAATCGGCGCGTTTATACAGATATCTTTTGCCTGCTGCCTTACGCCATGGTAGCTAGCATGTCCAGGGTCACTTCGGCAGTAAGTGGTTCGCCGCGAGCGTGACGCCGGAGTTCTTCCACGATCAGGGCTCCCTGGCGCACGCGGGCATTGAGCGTCTGGCCCGCGACATGAGGAGTCAGTGTCACGTTGGGCAGCTCACGCAGACGACTGTCCACTGGTAGAGGTTCCGTGTCAAACACATCTAGCGCGGCCTGGTAGCGATTTTCCTGCAGTGATTCGTACAAAGCGTCCGCGTCTACCACGTGGGAACGAGCCGTGTTAACAAAAAGGGCCCCATCCTGAATTTGATCCAGCATGCTACGATTGATCATGTTGCGTGTTTCTGCGGTGGGCGGGGCCTGCACCGTGATGATGGAACACTGCGCCATGATGTCGGCCAAAGGTTTGCGGATCACGCCCAATTCCTGAGCCCTGTCCGCTGCCAGGTAGGGATCATAGACCCAGATTTCCGTATTAAACGCGTGCAGCAGACGAATGACATGGCGGCCGGTATGACCCGCACCGATGACGCCCACTCGCGCTCCGCTCAGTTCCAGACCGAGAATGTCTGGTCGTGGCCAGGGGGTTCCCTCCTTCATTTGTCGGTTGAGATTGTGAATGTTGCGGCGGCACATGAGCATAAGGAGCACCGTCATTTCCGCCACTGCCGGTGCGATAGCGCCTGCGGCGTGCACCACCCGGATGCCCCGCTCAAACACCACCGGTGGGAGTAACCGTTTGATGGTGCCGGCGGAATGGGCGATGATGCGGAGTTCGGGCGTTGCATCCAGCACTGCGGCGGTAAAGGGTGGAGTGCCCCAGCCCGAAATCACAGCTTCACAGCCCTGGATAAGTTCGATCAAGTTGTCCTGGGAAAGACGCTCTTCCTGTTCTTGTAGTCTGAGGATGGCCGTCTGAACCAGGGACTCGTGATTCGCTGCGGGAAAGATAGAGGCGTACAGGGAGGGTGTCAGGGCGACTGCCGCGGTCAATTGGGATATTGTCATGATCCAATATGGAGTGAAGGAAGACTCGTATCTTTATTTCCTCATTCTAGATCACTCTCCTGGAACAGGCAGAGATCCCATATGGTAGGGGCAACATCCCCCGACATCAGACTTTTATAGACACTACCCATGCGCGGGAATCCCCCCAGCTAGGGGATTCCGTGCCCCGCATAGGTAGAAACAATATCAATATATTGCCCACACAGCAAAGGCTCGTATGCTAGGACGATCTGGGTGCATCACCGGTCCAGACTGCGTCTTCCCCACACCTGACTAGTAATACACTACATAGGGGATGGTGCGTGTCCAGACATAAATTTTGTTTGTAGGTGGCTGGAAGGCACCACTCGTTTGAATGGCCTCTAGCAATCACCTACAATAGCTACACAAGTCTTCTTTTCCCATTGGGATCTGCCTACAAATCCATAGACTTTAGGGGTTCCATAGCTCTACAAGCGGGTGTCTGACACTCTGACACTTATATGTGGCTTTGATGCCCTCTGCCTCGTAACGACCTAGAGACTGGGTGTTTGTGCTTCGCGTTGAAGGGACAAAACGGCACGATACCGACCCGATAACTCCACAGCGGGTATGCTGTCGTTTTCTGCGCTAGCCCTGGCTCTGACTATAGACATGCTTAGCACGGTCAACTTATCAAAAGAAGGAACAACATGCCTAGGATGAATGGTGGCCATGCCCTAATACGTTCCCTGGAGCGTATGGGCACGGATATTGTATTCGGTGTGCCTGGTGCGGGCCAGTATGAAGCTGTGGATGCCCTATACCGGCATCCAACTATCCGGTACGTATCCACGCGCAACGAGCAGGAAACCACCTTCATGGCCGATGCCTATGCCCAGATCGCCAACAAACCGGCCGTGGCGCTGGTTGTGCCGGGACCCGGGTTGTTGTATGCCAGTGCCGGCCTGGTGTCCGCTTTTGCCAATTCATCTCCGGTGCTGCTGATAACCAGCGTCAATTCCAATCCGGCCCTACGGCGGAATCAACTGGAACTGCGCACACTGCAAACCATGACCAAATGGGCCGTTCAGGTGGAATCTGTAGCAGAGATTCCCGGCGCCGTGCAAGAAGCCTATCGGCAGATGCTGTCGGGCCGCCCGCGCCCCGTGGGGCTAGTAGTGCCCTCGCGGGTCCTAGCGGAAGTGGACGAGGTTCAGTTGCCGTCGGGACCGGTTGTCCCAATACGAGCGGTGGCACCACACATAGAGCAGGCCGTGGCCTGGTTACGGCAAGCCCGTCGTCCACTCCTGTGGGTGGGGGCCGGTGTATTTCGTTCCGGAGCCGAGTCCCTGCTCCGTAATTTCGCCACTACACAGGGCATACCTGTAGTGTCCAGTCGTCGCGGCAAGGGCATTATGGGTGACAGTCATCCTTTAGGGCTGGGTGCTGCCGAGATGCGCCATGCACCGATGCGGGACTGGATTTATACGCACGATCTTGTGCTAGTCATTGGTGCGGGTCAGGATTTCAGTGGGTTCCCCATGCGTGTACTCCAGATTGATGTTGACGAGATGCTGTGCACCCGTGTCACGGGCGATATGCTGGCCTTGGAAGGCGATGCACAGGCCACCCTAGAGGCTATCTGTACAGCACTTCGGGGTAATCCTCTCGATCCATCTAGGGTCAGCTCTCAGGAGTTAGCAAACCTCAAGGCGCAGCGCTGGGAGCCGGACCGCCCTCTGCAACCCCAATGGGGCTTCATGCAGGCCATTCGGGATGCGGCTCCACTTGACACTATTTTTCTCCAGGGCATGAACCAAATGGGCTACTACAGTCGCAACTATTTGTTTCTGGATCCGCCCGGGCGCCTGCTGACCTCCTCGTCCCAGATTACGTTGGGGGCCGCGTACCTCATGTCACTGGGGGCCAAGCTAGCTGCACCGGACCGCCCGGTGGTGGCTATCTCGGGGGATGGAGGCTTTGGTTACTGTTCCGGGGCTATGGCCACAGCTGTGCAGCACGGGATTCATGCTGTGCTGCTAGTGTTCAACGACAATGCCTACGGTAATGTGCTGCGGGCCCAGAAGGAAGAGTTTGATATGCGGATCCTAGGCACCCGGCTGCACAATCCGCATTTTCCTGCTTTGGCTCAGACATACGGTGCCCAGGGATACCGAGCTCACAATGACGTGGAACTTACACAGATATTGGCAGAGGCCTTGCAACGGGAACGGCATACTCTGATCGAGATCCCCGTGGGAGAAATGGACCGGGTGTTTTAATGTGCCTGCATGCCTGACATACCGTACGCAAAAGCAGGGAGACAGCAGTGCGGCAGGTGTGGAGCCATTTTGTGCATATAGCGACATAGAGAAGGAATAATTCACTCAAGTTCAGCCTTACTACACTGACCCTGCACACCTTTCATAATGTATGACGAGGTCAAATCCGGGACAGGATTAGTCGCTACAGGGATGCAGTGGAGGATTCGGGCCTAGATCAACATGGGTATCATACCCACCATTGTCGGTACGGACGGATGCGAAGTTCGTGTACTGCCTATGGAGTGCTCGGCTCGGTACACCCGGTGCCGGTCCTAAGTCCGGTAAGCGTAATCTAAACGCAACATACCCCAGACCCCCTAGGCCCGTAGCAAGTACCCCGTTTTGCCTATGCACCTTTAGCGGAATTCCTGAGGTTGTTGTGTGGCCGTGTGCTGGGCCGTGCAGGACAGCCACGATCCCGTACACGGCACCAGGATACCTTATACTCTGCATCAGGTAACCATATAAAAAGTTAGTATCCGCTTAGTAGATGACTATCTTGTTGGGCCAATAGGTCCACCACAACGACAGATCGTTGCCGTGCCCTTGGGGTTCAGGAGTTAACCATGCCCTATTTCAAGCCATCAGAGCGGGATGCCCTGCAACCTTTTGGCCCGGAAGGACCTTCTCTCAAGACATTCTGGGGCGATAACATCATGATTTCCTTAGTGGAACTGCGTCCTGGTGCCGTGGTGCCTCCGCACAGTCATCCTGAAGAACAGGCAGGCTATGTGATCGAGGGCACACTGGAATTCACCATGCACGGCCAGACCCGCACAGTAGGGCCCGGCGAGATTTTCTTTGTACCCCGCGGGGTGGAACATGCCGTAACCGTATCCGGTGCTGATACGGCTAGGGTGGTGGACATCTTCAGCCCGGTGCGCAACGAGTACAAATATTGAAATACAGTGTAATCCGGGCTAACCGTCTATGAAAATCACACGTATTTCCCCTATTCTGGCCGCTGGGACCCACCGTGTCTATATCTTTGTCAAAGTGGAAACCGATCAGACCGGTCTGATCGGCTGGGGCGAAGCGTCCCTGGAAGGCAAACCCCGCGCGGTTGCAGGATGCATTCAAGATTTTGCATCCATGATTGTGGGGGAAGATCCCCTGCGTATTGAGTACCTGTGGCAAATCATGTACCGCAGTGCCTTCTGGCGGCAGGGTGTCATAGGCTTGTCGGCGATTTCCGGCATTGACCAGGCGCTCTGGGACATTAAGGGCAAGGAGTACGGGCGCCCCGTATATGAACTACTGAATGGACCTGTGCGGGACAAAGTACGCATGTACACCCATTTCGGCGGTACCACTACGGACACGATAATCCAGAACGCCTTGGCCATGGTAGCGAAGGGCTGGAACGCTATCAAGACTGTGCCGGTACCCATCACGGAGATCGTGTCCGGTCCTGTCAAAGTCAAGGAGGCGGCCGCACGACTACAAGCCGTGCGTGAGGCAGTGGGTGATGAGGTGGACATTCTGCTGGATCTACATGGTCGACTTACGCCTCAGATGGCCGTGCTCTACGGCAACGCTTTCGCTGATTCCAATCCTTTCTTTCTGGAAGAACCGTGTCAGGCGGAGAACCCTCGGGCCATGGCCGGCGTACAGCAGAAACTGAGTACGCCCATCGCTACCGGGGAACGGCTGTTTACTCGCTGGGGATTTCGTGAAATCCTTGAATATAACGCGGCCAGTGTTTTGCAACCCGACTGCTGTCATGCGGGCGGCATCACGGAACTACCGAAAATCGCCTCTATGGCGGATGTATACTATGCCGGTATAGCCCCACACAATCCCTATGGTCCTCTCTCCACAGCAGCCTGTGTGCATGTGGATTTAGCGATCCCCAATTTCCTGATTCAGGAAATGATCGATCCGAATACCGATCCCTGGGCCCAGGAATTCGTAACGGCACCCTTGCCTGTAGTGAACGGCTACATTTATCCACCGCAGCAACCCGGTCTGGGTGTGGAACTGAACGAAAAAGCTTGTGCCCGCCGCGTACCGGACTTCACGCCCGGTGGTGTCGGGACCCTGGCACGCCAGGTGTATGGTGCCTTCCATGAGGACGGCGGCGTGGCGGATTCTTGACATGGACGTAGTGTCAAGCGTGGAGGCATTTGCCCTGCAGATCCCCCGTGACGTTCCCTATCTAGGACCGCTGGCAGAGGGTATTGTGCCTAACGCCCACGGTATCTATGTACGTCCCGCGAATCGTACCGTGTACAGCGTGCATGATCACACGGTACTGATCCGGCTCACGACCCGGAATGGACTGGTGGGCTGGGGTGAATGTTTCGGTGTGGTGGCCCCGGAGATTGTCGCCACGATTGTGGAGAGCCTAGGCGAACCCATGGTGGTGGGCCGTAGCCCCCATCAGGTGGCGGCAATTTTTGATGATCTGTATGACAGCCTACGCGTACGGGGATATTTCGGGGGATTCTGGCTGGATGCGATAGCGGGCTTAGACATGGCGTTGTGGGATCTGCGGGGCAAGCTCCTGGATCTACCGCTGTCCCTGCTATTGGGTGGCCGGCGCGCCGACCGCTTGCCCGCGTACGTGTCCGGCTTACCGGAACCGGACTTGCCGGCCCGAACAGCCCTCGCCCAGTCCTGGATAGAACGGGGGTTTGCCGCCGTCAAGTTTGCCGCGGCGGTGGCCCAGGAAGGGGAGCTGGCCGAAATTCAGGCTCTGCGTGCGGCGCTAGGCCCGGGACCGCAGATCCTGGCCGACTACCACTGGCGGTACACGGGACAGGAAGCGGTATCTCTCATCACGGCTATGGAACCATACGGTCTAGCGGTAGCGGAAGCACCTGTCGCCCCCGAGGATATTGAAGGACTCCGGCATGTGGCGCAAAATGTAAGGACACCCATTGCCGTAGGCGAGGAACTGCGCACGGTGCATGAGTATCTGCCTCGTTTGCGGGCTCAGTGCATGTCCATCATCCAGCCCGAGATGTTGCATATGGGGGTTACTAGCTTCTATCGGGTGTGTCTGTTGGCCGACGCCTTCCATTGCCGTGTCATGCCTCATGCGACCGTAGGCATTGGCCTTGGGCAGGCTGCTAGTCTCCATGTGTCCGCCGCTATCCGCAACTTTGCCATGCACGAGTATCAGCACTCCATTTTCGACCGGAATGTGCAGCTGGTGCATACGGACATGACATGTGGTCAGGGCCATTTTTACCTGCCACAGGGACCAGGTCTAGGGGTAGAACCGCAAGACCAAGTGTTTGACTTTGTCCGGGCTGTATCATGAAACGCCCATTGTCTACTGCCGCCTCCCGGCCCCTACCCCTGTCTCAGACTATACCCACCGCAACACAGCCGGACAACACGTCGCCCGGCGCTATCAAAACCAGCCTGCTGGATCTACCTCCCGATACCTGGACATCTTGGTTGCACCACCGCCAGGAACCTCCCTTCCGCCGGACCCAGATGGAAGACTGGATTTACCGCAAATACGTGGATCGTTTTGCGGCCATGACCAATCTACCCCCCGCCCTGCGGACACAATTGGCACAGGAATTTGCCGTGTTGCCACTAGAGCTGGAAACGTACTCTGTGTCCCGACGGCAAGATACCCTGAAAGCCTTGTTCCGCCTCCAGGATGGTGAAAGTGTAGAAGCTGTTCTGATGCTGTATGACAAGCGTCAAACCTTGTGTATCAGCAGTCAAGCGGGATGTGCTATGGGTTGCCAGTTCTGTGCGACAGGTCTAGGCGGGCTTTCCCGCAACCTCACGCCAGGTGAAATCGTGGGTCAGGTCCTATTCCTTTCCCGGCTGCTGGCCTATCCCCAGCTGTTTGACATTCACCTGAAGGCGCACCGGGCCCGGGTCAGTAACATTGTTTATATGGGTATGGGCGAGCCCCTGCATAACTACGAGGCGGTGTGGTCTTCCATTCGGATGCTTGTATCGCCCCATCTGTACGGCCTGGGTGCCCGCCATGTCACGGTGAGCACCATTGGTCTGGCCCCACAGATAGTAGCCATGGCCCGGGAAGACCTGCCGGTGCGCCTAGCTGTGAGCCTACATGCACCTAATGATGCGTTGCGTACCCAGTTGGTACCGCCTGCTCAGCGCTGGAAGCTTAAAGCCCTTCTGCATGCTGTCAAGCGCTACATTCAGGCCACGAACCGGCGGGTCACGTTTGAGTACGTCATGCTGGCAGGGGTCAACGATGATCTAAGTCTTGCTGTGCAGCTGGGAGAACTGTTACGTGGACTGCTCTGTCACGTCAACCTGATTCCCTTCAATCCGATTCCCGGGGATACCTTCCAGTCCTCAACTGACGACCATATTCGAGAGTTCGCTATGCAGGTCCGTGCCTGTGGTCTCCCGGTTAGTGTCCGGGTGCGACGTGGTATCAGCATGGATGCAGGATGTGGCCAGCTACGCCTGCGCACCGAATCCCAACAAGGATCACAGAGCCTGTGACCGCCCGAGACCTAGCTACGGCAAGGTATGGTCGTCGGATCCGATTCCGAGCCGTAACATTTATCTCGGGATGAAACTACTAGGTTAGGCCTATCTGTGCCTAGTACATATCTTGGCGGGTAGCCACCCTAAAATTTGTTAGGAGATCCGGTCCCAGAATGGGACCGTTCGCTGATACGACCTAGCTTATCAAGCAGGTATACCTGTGTGGCCCTCACCTGGACAGCCCAACCCTCCAGACACTGCTTGCTGTCCGGGAAGTGGCTTGGTTGTATCTATGGTTGCAGGATCTACGCCGACATGCCCGATTGCGTGCGCTAAGCAGACTACAAGGCGTTTGCGCACAGGGAGCAAATGCGGATTGATGCCTAGGATGCCCCACTCAGCATCGTTAATTACACCGTGTGGACAGGTATCGGATCTACGGTGTGAAGCCGCTAGCGGCTGAGCGATTTAAGGCAGGAGGTACAGAGCTTGCGTGAGACAAACCGGCCATCCTGCCAGATTTTGACTTTCTGAATGTTGGGATTCCAGTGTCTGCGCGTGGCTTTCTTGGACCAGGGGCGGTTGTTGCCGTACAGAGGGCCTTTGGTACAGTTGTCACATTTGGGCATGGGATTTCTCGGAACAGGACGCACTAGTCAAGCACAAGCACTGGAGGTCCCCAAGCCTAGAACAGGCTGAACCACCAAGTAAGGCATTCTAATGGGAATAGCCTATTTTTGCAAGAAGCGGCGGCAACGGTGAAAGATGGCCTGCGTATGGGATTATGAAAGGTCTGAAGTAGGTCAGGATTATATTGCATATATTATGCATATATTACCGTGTGACCTAATACATGAAATCCGGGCCTGTTGGGAGTGAAAAGAGTAGAATAGAAATCAGGTTCTGCTCCAGCTTACGGATTTTCGTGCCTGCCCGTCTTCTCATGGATACATCCGCTACCCGAGTCTCTGGTGAGAAGCTTATCGCTATGCTGAATGGCAGCCTGCTCTGGCTTGGTGCCCACCGCGAGCAGCTCAATGCGCAGAATGTCTATCCCGTGCCCGACGGTGATACGGGCATCAACCTATGGCTGACCCTGAAAGCGGCGTGCCAGGCGGTAGCCGACAGTAAACAGGCTGATATTGGCTCACTTTGGCAGAGGGCCGCGCAAGGAGCCTTAGAGGGCTCACGCGGTAATTCCGGTGTAATTCTGAGTCAGTTTATGAAAGGTATGGGCGAGACCTGGCAGCAGGAGCCGTACCTGTCGCTGGCCGCCTTCAGGCGTGGTCTGACGACAGGGAGTGCCCGGGCCTATGCGGCTGTGGACAATCCCCAGGAAGGCACAATCTTGACCGTGGCGCATGATGTTGACGCCGCTGCCCAGTCCCTGAGCGTTGACCTGTCCTTTGAGGAATTCCTAGCGGCTCTTGTACAGGAAGCGCAAGCGTCCGTAGATCGTACGCCTGAACTGCTGCCGATCCTGAAACAGGCGGGCGTAGTTGATGCCGGGGGATGGGGACTCGCACTCTTTCTGGAAGGACTGCTGAAGGGCCATCGCGGCGAAATGCCGGATCCTGAGCTGATGCAGGATGCCAAGACCGAGGACCAAGCAGTTCCTATGCGGTTCACTCAAATTCCGGATCAAGTCTACGGTTTTGATATCCAGTTTCTGCTCCACCAACCCCGACTGGACGTGGATACCATACGGGCACAAGTCGCGGCCATGGGCGAATACCCGCTGGTTGACGGCGACGCCCATTGGGTCAAGGTACACCTGCATGTCCTGGATCCGGGACCCATTCTTAGTTGGGCGTGCCGCGTGGGCTTTATAACGGACGTTGTAGTGGAAAACATGGACGCGATGGCAGCCATGATCCAAGGCCAAGCGGAGGCGGATCGGGAAACCGCCTTCACGGAAGGACGAATTTCCGTGGTGACACCGGCCCGGAGCAATGAGACCGCGGTTGTGGCCGTATCCTCAACACCCGGCTTTTCGTCCCTCTTCGCCTCGCTGGGTGTCAATTGCTTAATTGAATGCGCAGCTTCCTTCAATCCTAGCGTGCGCCAGTTCCGGGAGGCCATGGTCCAGGCCGGGGGCGCACAAGTGATTCTGTTACCTAATAACCGCAATGCCGTCGCCGCGGCCAGACAGGCTAGTGCCGATCAATCCCCCGGCACTGTCGCCGTACTGGATGTTCCCGCCCTGCCCAATGGGGTCGCGGCCATGTACGGGTTTGAACCTGCCTGCCCTTGGCGCCGGCTCGTGGCCGACATGCAAGCCCAGGCCGACCGCATTGTGCATGGATCCCTGGCACGTTCCGCTCGTGCCGTAGAAACGCCACGGGGCAGGGCGGAGGTCGGTCACTGGGTAGCGCTGGCTCATGGCCGCGACACCATTGGGGGTAGTGCTCTGTTTCGGGAAGCCCTATCCAATCTGCTGGATGATTTTCTGCTGGTAGAGGCCGAGCGGCAGCGACAGGACACGTATGACTTAATCACCGTGTACCGAGGGGTTGGGGCTGACCAGGCAGGCGACCGGATACTGTCGACCCGTTTGGCGGATGACGCGGGCGACTTTGATGTAGAGTGGGTGGACACACGCCAGCCTCATCATGCGTACTGGCTGGTCCTGGAGTAATCGAGGCATGAATCCCTAGCCGTGCTGCTCATGACGAATCTGCGTATCATTACCGATAGCAACGCTTTTCTAGCACCTCATCTAGGCGAACGTCAGGCGGTACGCGTGATCGCGAATCGCATCAAACTACTAGACGAGGAGCTGGAAGAGAGTGCTATAACCGCCGACGAGATATTTGTGCGCCTGCACGGCAGTGGCCATCCGTTCCATCGGGTTATACCCCAAGCCGTGTCCCCTCAGCCTGAGATGATTACTAGGATCCTGCATGAGGCAGAATCAGCCAACCAAGATGTGGTGGCCATTACCATGTCCCGCTATCTGAGCCCCACATTTCAGGCCATTGCGAACGCAGCGCAGTATGTGCAGGGCGTGGCCGTACGGGTTATTGATTCCGGTAGTGTGTCTATGGGGGTAGGCCTCTTGGTAGAAGAAGCCGTGACGGCCGCGTCCCACGGTGCTTCCGTAATGCAGGTAAGCCGTCAGGTCGCCCGCACCGTACCTACCCTCTTTGTGTTTTTCTTTGCCGAAAGCATGCATTATGTGCAGCGTAGTGCGCATCTACCTGCTTCCCAGGGTTTACTAGGTTCCTTGCTCCGCATCAAGGCCCTGCTAACGATCGAGGAGGGCCGTCTGCATACAGTGGAAAAAGTACAGACTGAGGAACAGTTAGTGGAGAAACTGTTTCATTACATCGTAGAATTTTCCTTCATCCGCAAAGTGGGTGTCCTGCACCACGCCTATCAGCCCGTGGTGGACAGATTAGAGAAGCGTCTCCGACAGCATGATCCCCAGTTAACGATAGTGCATCTTCCCTATCCCCCATCACTGGCCATTCACCTAGGACCCAACATGATTGGTGTAATTGTGCAGGAGGATGATCTGTGAGTAGCCAGGATATAGCCTCGCATCACCGGAGCGTGCTCGTAGCGCTGCTCCGTCCGACCCTGGAACTGGAGTGTCACCAGCAGCATGCCAATCGCAGCGTCCCGGGTGGTTTGCGGGCCCTGAGCCTGAGCTGGGCCCAGGAGGCCATGCAAACGGACCTATCCTTTGACGTGCTACAGGGTGTCACTGAGTTACTGGGTGTGTATCCGCATTGCGCATGGCACCAGCGTCGTCAGATAACGGATGCTCTTATGGCTTGGTGTGACAGCCAGGAGCTTGTCATGCCTGATCTTGACCATGACCCTGAAGACAGCAACTATCATCAAGTCATGAATCGTACTCTAGATCATCCTCCCATCCTCCCGGCCGATGTGGCGCTTTCTGATCCCGTGCATGTGCTCCGGGGGGTGGGACCGCGCACGACCGCGCGCCTGCGTGTCCTGAATATACACAGTCTGCACGATCTGCTCTTTCATTTCCCACATCGCTACCAGGCCTTTGCCAACTTGTCGTTGGCCGAAGTTCAGACCGGACAGATTGTCGCTGTCATGGGCCGTATCCAGACCGGCTCGCTAGGCCATTTTCGGTTTGGCCGTCAGATCGCCAAAAGAGGTGTACGGGCCCATATTGCCGACGGTACGGACAAAATTGACATAACGTGGTGGAATCCCTGGGTACACTCAGCGCTACAAGAAGGCGGACTATACTGTTTTTACGGTGAAGTCGGTCAATTCAATGGACGCCGTTTTCTCAACAATCCACAGTTCCAAGCGATTGATGTGGCCACCGTCAAGCAAAATTTGCGGCGGATAGACGAGGGTAACAGACCACGCCATACCATCATTCCGGTTTATACGCTGACCCAAGGCGTGACGAATTCTTTGCTCCGGCAGCTCATTGGGGCCCTACTTGACGCGCGCATGCATCAGCAGCTGGAGGATGAACTTGACACGGCCTTGCGCCAGCGGTTTGATCTGCCGTCTATCCGGCAAACGGTGCATGATCTACACCTTCCTGGCAACCAAGAAGACTGGCAGACAGGGCGCCGCCGTATGGTGTTTCAGGATCTGTATCGTCTGCATCTACGCTTGCAGGAAGCTCGGCACGCACGCTTGAACCAGCAGGCACCCCGGCTTGGTAGTGAGCCGACCTTTGTCCAGGACTTTGGAGAGGCCCTGCCGTTTACCTTGACCGCAGAGCAGAAGACTGCGATCACGGATCTGCTGCAGGACATCAGCCGTGATGCACCCGCCCAACGCCTGATCCGGGGCGAAGCCGGATGTGGTAAGACGGTCGTGGCCGCGGCCGCCATGCTAGTAGCCGCCCAACAAGGTTGGCAGACTGCACTAGTCGCACCTACTCAAATCTTGGCCCGACAGCACATGGCTTCTCTGGTGGCTGTCTTGCAGGCGGTCAAAGGTGTGGCCTCACTACAGGATTTCCAGCCCGACCTGCTAGTAGGTGCGCAAAGCGAAGCCGAAAAACAGGCAGTCAGGACACGTATAGCCATGGGACAGTCCAAAATCCTGGTCGGTACTACGGCTCTGATCCAGGACACGGTGCAATTTAGCCGACTAGGACTAGTGGTTGTGGATGAGGAACACCGTTTCGGAGTGGCCCAACGTAATGCACTGGGCCACCCCGAATTCATCCCGGATCACACCGACATACACCCGGCACCGGAATTTGAAGTGCCCCATGTGATTTCCCTATCGGCCACGCCTATTCCGCGCTCCCTGCACCAGATTTTGACGGGCCACATGGATGTGACGGAAATCCGTGTTCGTCCTGAAGCTCGTCCTCCTGTCAAGACGGTGTTGGCGAAGCCAGCCGAGCGCTTGGCGTTGTTCCGTTCCCTGCAACGTCAGGTGGCACAGGGGCGCCAAGCCTTCATTGTGTATCCGCAGATTGACATGGAAGACGAGTTCATGCGGGTAGGCGCGGTAGAAACGGAATTCGCCTGGCTGGAGCGGGATATTTTTCCCACACTGCGCTTGGCCAAGGTGCACGGGCGCATGCCCCAAAATGATGTGGACACGGTCATGCAGCAGTTCAAGGACGGTACCATTGACGTCCTAGTGGCGACGACCGTCATTGAAGTGGGGATCGACGTGCCCAATGCCTCCATGATTTTTATTGAAAATGCCGAACGATTTGGTCTGGCACAACTGCATCAGCTGCGCAACCGGGTAGGTCGGGGCCAGTATCCCGGTACCTGTATTCTGGTGTGCTGTAGCCAGGAGCCAAGTGCCTGGTCACGGCTGCAGATCCTGGTGGACCATGATAGTGGCTTTGACATTGCCGAAAAGGACCTGGCCCTCCGTGGTCCGGGCGAGTTCCTCGGGGTACGCCAGAGCGGACTCCCTGATCTGCCCTATGCAGCCTATCTGGATAAACAGGTTATGGACATGATCGAAGACTGCTTCGGTGACCCGCCTCCTGTAGTTGCCCCCGAACCACCGCACCGTTCAATCTAAGCTGGGCAGGAATTCACGCCGGCAGCCAACCGGGAAGGCCTAAGGTGCCAGGCGCGATGGAGCCGGAATCGGGGCGTCGGTTCTAGTCAGCGTACACGGCGGGGTTGGCACAATGGGGAATACGGTGTCCCTCAAGCCCGGCGATGAGGTTATTGGCCGCCATTTCCGCCATACGACTACGTGTCCTGATACTGGCACTGGCGATATGGGGTACCACAATGAGATTGTCCAGACCGAGTAGCGGACTGTCCGCGGCAATGGGTTCCGGTTCAGTCACATCCAGAGCTGCGTACCGGATTTGCCGGGTGCTCAGTGCTGTGTACAGGGCCTTCGGATCGATGAGCGGACCACGTGCAGTATTAATGACGATGGCGGAGTCTTTCATCCGGGCAAAGGCGTCGGCGTTCAGTAGATGGTGTGTTGCCGGGGTCAGCGGAGTGTGCACCGACACAAAATCTGATTCACGCAGTAACGTGTCCAGATCGGTTTTGGTCGTGTTCAGTTGGTCAATAATGGGCGCATCGTCCGGAATGTAATCGTCATGAAACAAGATACGCATGTCAAAGCCGGCCGCCCGTTTGGCCATACCCTGGCCGATACGCCCGAAGCCCACAATCCCGAGGGTGGCTCCCGTCACGTCCTCACCCAGTAGCAGGGAAGGCCCCCAGGTTTGCCACTGACCGGCCTGGACGTATTGGGCTCCTTCCACCACACGACGTGCTGCGGCCATCAATAGGGTAAAGGCGAAGTCTGCAGTGGTGTCCGTCAAGACATCGGGGGTATGTCCGACCGGAATCCCCCGGCTTGTGGCTTCGTTGACGTCAATGTTGTCAAAACCCACCGCGTAATTACTAATGACCTTCAATCGAGATCCGGCGCGATCCATCACCGGAGGATCAATCGGTGTGGTGAGAAGCGACAGAATGCCGTCCTTATCAGCCGCCTCCTGCAGCACCACCTCCCGGGGCGGTGGCAGGTCACCCGGCCATATGGTGGCATCGCAATAGTCTTTCACCATTTGCATACCAGGTTCGGGAATGACACGCGTTACGAACACCTTCGGTTTGGTCATAGCGGATCTCCTTGCATGGTGGGGGGCAGGCCATCGCCGACCCACTAGGCTACCGGAGCAAAAGCTAGGGTAGCAGCTCTCAACGTTGTTCTATAGGTAGGAACGGCCGGATGTCCGGTCCCCGGTAAATCTGCTTGGGACGGGCAATTTTCTGAGCCGGATCCTCGATCAATTCATTCCAGTGCGCTAACCAACCGGCAGTCCGGGCCATGGCGAACAGAACTATGTAGAATGGAGCCGGAATACCTAGAACCTGATAGATTATGCCACTGTAAAAGTCTACATTGGGATACAACCGTCGCTCCCGGAAGTACTCGTGGGCCAGAGCAGCCTCTTCCAGTTCCCGAGCAATATCAATCAGAGGATTGTTTCCCGTGACTTTAAAGACCTCATGCGCCATATTCTTAATGAGTGTGGCCCGGGGATCCATATTTTTGTAGACACGATGACCGAAGCCCATGAGCAGCGCCTTGCGGTTCATCACCCTTTCCAAGAAGTCCGGAATGTTGTCCCGCGTCCCAATATCGTTCTTCAGCATTTCCAGGGCCGCTTCGTTGGCGCCCCCATGTAGGGGACCATACAGGGCCGCGGCGGCTCCCGCCATGCAACTGTATGGATCGGCGTGCGCGGAACCAATAGTCCGCATGACGTTGGTAGAACAATTCTGCTCGTGATCAGCATGCAGAATGAACAAGGCGTTCATAGCTTTCTGGATGGTCGGATTGCGCTCCACCGAATCAAGACCAAAGTAACGACACATACGCAGGAAATTGCCGATATAACCGATTGTCGGGTCCGGATCCGGGGTGTCAAGGCCGTTGGTGTGTCCGTAGATGTAGGCTGCTATTGAAGTCACCTGCCCGAGTAGCCGGTAGATCTGTTGACGCCGTATAACCGGATCCAGGACATTCTTGCTGTCAGGATACAGGGCACCAAGCGCCGCGAGGGCACTGATCAGGATCGTCATGGGGTGTGCGTCAGGGGCAAAGGACCGGATCAGGTTGCGGATCGAAACATCTACCTCCATACAGGACACAATGTTGGTGCGCCAGTGTTTATTTTCGTCTGTTGTGGGCAATTCCCCATGGATCAGCAAATACCCTACTTCCAGGTAATTGGAGTGCTGGGCCAAATCCTCAATCGGGTAGCCGCGGTAGGAAAGCGTGCCTTGCTGGCCATCTACTAGCGTGACCTGGCTGATGGCAATGGCTGTATTCTGCAGGCCGGGATCGTAGGATATGAGGCCGGCCTCGCCCTGTGCAGGTCGTACTTTCTGCAGAGATCGGGCCTCAAGAGCACTGTCAATTATGGGAAGCTCATATGTCACACCACTCCGATTGTCAGTAATGGACACGGTGTTTGACGACATGGTGGTATTTTCCTTTTGATGTGCCGAGGGGAGTACTAGTTATGTGAAAAAGTGGCGAGTTGAACGGCTAGCTGATGCGGTACGCGGCCCTGAATGCAGGTACCCGTTGCACAGTAGGTTTCTTCCTCAATATGCCCATACTGATGGAACCGTGATACCAGATCCCCACGATGATAGGGGATTAGTACGGCCACCTGCTCCATCTGAGCGGCGAGGGTTCGGGTCAATATCCGGATCAGTTCGTCGATCCCTAAGCCTTCAGCCGCGCTGACGGACACAGTAGCGACGTAAGGCTCTGTATAGCCTGCGGGCAGTTGGGCCAGGGGCTCGTGGCCCGCCGGCAGGCGATCAATCTTGTTCAGGATCAGGATCATGGGGATATGGCCAGCACCCAGGTTGTCCAAAACTTCCTCAACCACCGTGATGTGTTCCAGTCGACTCGCGTGTGACACATCTACAACATGCAACAAGATTTGGGCGTCGTTGGCTACTTCAAGAGTTGCACGGAAAGCCGCGACTAGGGATGTGGGCAACTTCTGAATAAAACCCACCGTGTCCGTGAGCAGGGCCTGCTGGCCATTGGCTAGAACGAACTTGCGGGTAATGGGATCCAGAGTGGCAAACAGCCGGTCGTCCGCATAGACTCCCGCCTGTGTCATTCGATTCAGAAGCGAGCTCTTGCCCACGTTAGTATAGCCCACCAGACTCACGCGTGGAGTGGGATCCTGTGACTGACGTACACTGCTGCGCAAACGATGATTGCGAATGGTTTGCAGGTCGGCGTTGAGTTTGGTGGTCCGGCGCGTGATCTGCCGGCGATCCATTTCTAGCTGTGTTTCTCCCGGCCCACGCAGCCCGACACTGCCTCCCGTGTTGCCGCCGGCCTGCCGTGCTAGGTGGGTCCAAGCACGGGTAAGGCGCGGCAGGCGGTACTCATACTGGGCGAGTTCCACCTGCACAATGCCTTCACGGGTGCGGGCGTGTTTGGCAAAGATGTCAAGAATGAGTGCTGTTCGGTCAATGACTTTGGTGCTCTGTCCCAAGGCTCCCTCCACGACTCGCAACTGCCGTGGGGAAAGCTCAACATCAAAGATCACAACCTGGACCTGCTGCTCTGCTGCCACGGCCACCAATTCCCGCACCTTACCTGAGCCAATGAAGGACGCGGGATTGGGCGTCTGGAGCCGCTGTGTGAGACGAGCCACAACCTCAAGACCCGCGGTACGGGCCAGCAAGGCTAGTTCATCCAGAGAATCCGCTAGGGATAGCATGCTGGGTTCCGACTGGATTTCCACACCCACAAGTACCGCACGCTCCCGTAGCAATTCGGTGACAACTAGGCCCTGTGTGTCACGGAAGACAGGTACCTCAGCGTCATCCTCCACTTGACTGAAATCGTCAACGCGAATGAAGGTACTGTTATTACCGCTAGCAGGCATACGTTATCCGATACGAAGCCAAGAGTACACAACATCCACCGGCAAACGGCCGGTCACTCCTGGCAAGCTCCTAAAAAAAGCGTAAAATACCATTATATAACCAAGTCCGGGGCAGAAGGGCAATCTAGGGGGTGGCTGAATGGTTGGCTGCCACACGGAGAGACAGCCTTGAAGCGACTGGAGCGGTTGCGGGATGCCCGGTGTTGATCCTGTCGCCTACTACCACACGCGGGCTACGGGAAAGCACTGAAACGGTTGTGTCTGGGCGAACATGTCCCAGATACGTGCCATCTGTTCCACGGTCGGGGTAGGGCGTCCTTCCATCTCAAAGCCGCGCTTTTCGCCCCGGATCACTTGACGTGGTTCCCAGCCTGTAGTCTGGCAGTAATCGTAGTAGTCTTGGAAGGTGTTGTATTCAACATGAATTTTGAAGTGACTGGGCAGTTGGCTCATAGGGGACATGGGATCGATGGTATGGCAGGGATTGAGCATGCGCAGCCGATCCCGGGGATAGGCCAGGCCTATCTCCTTGGCTAGGCGAATAGTCTCGCGGAACGTGACTACGGTTTCTCCCGGCAGGTTGAGGCTGAAGTAGACGAAAAGCGGAATCCGGTATTCTTGGAGGTACTGCAACATGCGTAGAAAGCGCTCATTGGCATAATGCTTACCGTTGAGGCGGCGCACCTCCTCGTTGCCGGACAGAGGCGAAATGGCTACTTCGGTGTGGTCCAGATCCGCCGTTTCACCCAGCAAGCGTATGAACTCTCGGGAAGGCAACTGAAAGAATTCGTTGTAGATGCCGATGCGAAGCCGGCGGCGCTGCATCTCACCGAAGAAAGTTCGCCACCACGGAGCCGGAAAAGTGGCAGGATCCAAGGATAGAGATACCTGTTTGTAGCCTTCCGTAGCCAGGCGTTCCATATCCGCAACCACAAGCGTGGGATCGCGCATGACATAGCCATTGCGGGCCGCTAGTTCCTCGTGGGATTTCCGGCCACCGCCACAGTAGATGCAGTTGAAGACGCAGCCCCGCCCGATCGTCAGCCAGTGCCCCCGGTTGACAGGCTTGTAGGGTTCAATGCGACCACCGCCAGTATATTGCAATGCACCATTGCCCGGCGCGTGGTGCAGCCAATCCATGCTGACGAAATCCAGACTGTCCAACATGGCGGCGTCAGCGGTGTAGAACGCGAGACTATTGCGCACGCGTGTACCCTCACGCCAGACCAGATTGGGTATGGTATCCAGGGGATGGTCCTGTCCCCCACATACCCTTGCCGCCAGGCGCAGCAGGGGTATCTCGCCGTCACCCCGGATCACATAATCAATGACCGTGTGATCCCGCAGGATTTCGTCTGCGAAGAATGTGGACGTTAGGCCGCCAATTACGATTTGGGTATGGGGTAGTATCGCACGCACGTGTCGGGCGACATCAATAGCGCCGAAGCTGTGCTCGTACCAGTGCAAATCGATCATGACCAGCCGAGGCGGTACACTGAGTTCCTGCAACCAGGTATCCAGGTTGAAACGGGTGTCCAACATGCGTTCCAGGGGTAGGTTTAGGCCCTGCAGATCCCAGCCTTCCTGGCGCAGCAGATTGGCCATACCGACCATACCGACCGGTATGAGAGGGTAATAGGGACTGGCACGGTACTTGCCATACTGCGCGGTGACTTCCTGTTTGGCCGGATGAATATAGAGGATGTCCATACCTCAGTATAACGCAGGGCCTAGGGATAGCAGTTGCAGGACTAGGCTCCTGCCGGTAAGGTAGATGCACATCAAGACCTTGGTGCGCGTTCCAGCGCACTGCCTAGCTAGTAGGAGGACAAAGCCTAGGTACCCTGTATGCCTATATCCCAAGAACATAAAGACGATATAGGCCTGGAGTTCTCAGATCGCAGTAGTCTCATGGAAAGGTACCGGCTCCGTCAGGCGTACGGGGCCGGGGCCGGGATGGTTGATAATCACATCCTGCACAAAGTTGAGCTGGCGTAACCTGCTAACAATGGTTGCGTATACTTCTGCTTCGCATAACAGATGCAAATTAGGGCCAGCATCCACTGTGAAATACACCGGAATGCCATCCTGATAACGCCATTTCCGGACTAGTTCCATCAGTTGTACGGATGAGTTGTTCAGGTAAAGCAAAGGTGGCTGTGACGTCAGCATCACTGCATGCATGAACAGAGCGTCGGCTTCCACGATGGGACCTAGGCGATCCAAATCACGGTCCTGCAACGCCTGGCGGATGCCAGACAGGTGCTCCGTGACATAAGCGAGACGTGTAGACAAAATCGGACTAGTGGCGGCTAGGCGGTGACCGTCATGGCTACTGACCGCCTTATGCCGGGTGTCAAGAATCGTGACAATGTCGTACAGAGCCCAGTGATCAGGTGGGTGCAGTTGATAAGGCACACTGGATGTGTGATCCTGGCCTGCTTCCCATTCCACGAAGCCACCGAAAAAACTCCGACAGGCCGAACCGCTGGCGAGACGTGCCCGGCATGCCAAAGACAGCCAATCATCCACAGTCTGGCCTGGCAGTGCAGACTGGGCGGCCAGCGTCAGGGCGCAGAAACCGCTGGCTGACGAGGCAATGCCCGCACTAACCGGAAAGTTATTTTGGCTGTGGACATGGGCTCTGAGCATGGGATCAACGGGTGTCCGTATACGGTCTAGATGTGCGACGATGCGTTCCAGGGCAGGCCCATAACAAACACGCCCGTTGATGATCACCTGGTCTTGCACATCCGGATGTGCCCGGAGCCACTTCACGGTGGTGGTAGTATGGGCATGACTCAGAGTCATGCTCAGGGAATTGGTGTACGGCAGATTAAGATTGCCGTCCTTGACCCCCCAATATTTGAGGAATGCAATATTGGCGTGGGCCCTGTAGGTTGCCTGACCCTCTATCTGGTTCATACCGACATCACTGTTGCACGGACCTGTTGACCTATCGTTGTCCCGTGGCTCGATTCTTTGAGCAAGGAACCCGGACATCGCTAAACTCAGTGTAGATTGCTCATGCCCCTGCAGTGAAATTGGACCCTGTATGCTTCCTCAAGCCCTCCCGCCGCTGCGTACCCTCTTGCTTCGGTACTGCCTTTGGCTTGGTTGCCTGGGACTGAGTGCTCTGATAACGGGATGCGATTTTCGGGACTATGTACCTGTGTATCAGCCCGAGACGAGCATGATGCAGGAAGTTGTGGAACCTGTGGGGCAAACTCTATTCCTAGAGAGTGCGGGCTTTCGGGCCCTGGACGTGTGGGCTGCAGGGGAAGGGGAGCGCCTGACCGTGCCGGTAGCGCTCTTCACACATCCGGACCGGCTTCCGGTCGCATCACTGGAATGGGAGTTGGTACCTACGGTAGAGGGGCGGTGGGTACGCTTGCATTGGCCCAACGCGCTGGCGTCTAGGAACAGGTCCTTTTTCCTGGAAATTGCTCCTCCTGCTGAGGGTTCATTACGCTTGGGAACAGGTCCTGCCCATGTCTACGTCAATGGTAGTCTGTATCTGTCGGGGATGCCGGTGGATGGGCAGCTGGCCATGCGGCCCGTATTCTCCCGTGGGGCCATGCTGCTAGATCGTGGTGCCTGGCTCCTGACGCAGGCCGTATTGGTGCTTGTTGCGTTCCTGGTATTTGTCGTTCCCGGGTGGGGCCTTGTGGCCTGGTGGCCCCGATCCGGAGCCGACCATCCCCTGCACAACTGGATAGGCCGCCTGTGTGTGGCGCTAGGCCTGTCGGTCGCGCTCTATCCACTTCTTTTTGTCTGGTTCGATCTGTTTGGCCTGTATCCGGGGAGAGGTATACCTCTGATAGCAATAGGTCTGGGGATCGTTTTGCTCGCCTGGCGCACCCTATCCCTATGGCGGGCGCCAGGTCCCGATGGGCTGCCGACCTGGCGGCCCCTACAGATAAGGTCATGGGATGAAGGCGCATTTCTCCTGGTGGTGGCTGGCCTGCTGTTTTCCCGTTTCTGGACATTGCGCGCGGTGCAGGCCCCGCTATGGGGCGATTCGGTTCAACATGCCTTTATCGTACAGCGCATGCTGGAGCAGGGGGGGCTGTTTGACTCGTGGCGGCCGTATGCTGACTTTCTTTCCTTCACGAATCACTTCGGGTTTCACGCCAATGTGACGGTCCTCGGCCTGCTCATGAATTTCACGGGTGTGGAGGCGACCTTGGTGGGAGGTCAGATTCTGAACGTGATAGCCATTCTAAGTCTCTACCCCATCACCGTGTGGGTAGCGGCGGGCAACCGCTGGGCTGGCATTGTCGCCTTGCTTGCCGGTGGCCTCCTGTCAACCATGCCGGCCATGTACGTCAACTGGGGCCGCTACGCCCAGCTGAGTGGCCAAGCGGTCTTACCGGTAGCCATGTTGCTACTCTGGCTATTGGTTGAGAAGCGCCGAGTCCGGTTCCGCAGTGCAGGTATCACGGCTCTGGCCTTAGGGGGTATGGCCCTATGCTATTATCGCATGCCCCTCTTTTACGCTGCGTTTGCGCTACTCCTGCTCCTGTTTTGGATTGTGCCGGACTGGAGGCGGGATATGCAACGCTGGCGCCAAGGCTTGCTTAATCTGCTGGCTGCAGTGGGTATCAGCCTGCTCCTCGTGTCACCTCAATTCGCGCGGTTATGGGGCAGTATTCTGGTGGGACGTGCGGCCATCAGTCTGGGAGGTGCCCCCCAGAATTGGGTTTGGGGCGACTACCAGATTTGGCGATCACTGCCAGATTACTATCCCCGCTGGTTCCAGCAATGGGCCGGTGGGGCCTGGATCTTGGCCATCATCGTAGCGCACCGCAGAGCATTTCTGGTTGGGCTTTGGGGAATCAGTCTGGGTGCCTTGGTGGCTCTGAGTCTACTGCGTGTGCCTCTCATGAGCGAACTACAGAATTTCGCGGTGGTGATTGCTATGTACATTCCCTGCAGCATCCTGGCCGGTTGGCTAGTGGGCTGGCTGCTGGATTGGGTTCGGCATACACGTCCGACTTGGGCATCGGTCATGCCACAAACGGCTCTGCTGATGTGTCTGCTCATCACCGTCTTGGCCATGCCTCGGACTCGAGACATTCTGGATGAGCAGTTCAACATGGTGACGCCGGCTGACATGTACGCCATGGCCTGGATCCGCGAGTACACGGCGGATGATGCGCAATTTCTCGTCTCAGGGTTTCGGGTATACGGGGGGCGCACAGTGGTCGGAGCCGATGCCGGATGGTGGATCCCGCTCCTGACTCACCGTGCCAATTCCATGCCGCCTCAATACGCTCTGCTGGAAAAGCCGGTCCGTGCTGACCAAGTCGCAAACTGGGTCAACTTGGTTGCATCACTAGAGATGATTCCGTTATCTTCTCCTCTGGCCACCCGAATCCTATGTGAACAGGGATACACCCATGTCTATGTAGGGCAGAAACAAGGTGCTGTCGGTTTTGAGGTCAAGCAACTATTCACGGCCGCGCAATTGGACCAAAATCCTTACCTGCATCCCGTGTACCGCCAAGACCGCGTACGCATTCATGCCGTGGATACGGATTACTGTCAGCATGGGCGGCAGGATAACGTACGGATACAATCCCCTGTACCCTACTAAGAAGGTACGTATCGTCAGGTGAAGTCCTGACGGAAGCTGACGTCAGCCACCAAAACGATTTGTGGATACACCCCTGAACCCCGTCTGCACTGAGAAAAGGTTTCCGCTCCGGGGGGATGCTGCCAAATCCTCCGCTGTCAGGCCCTGGGCGGCACTGGTGATATAAAGTGTGTCCCGGTCAGGATCACCAAAGGCACAGGCTGTAATGGCGGATACCGGGAGTTCAATCGTAGCCAGGATTTCGCCTGTTGTGGCATGTACCCGGCAGACTTTACTGCCGCCGTAGAAGGCGACCCATAGCATACCTTCCTCATCGATCGTCATGCCGTCCGGTAAGCCAAACTCCGGCGTGACGCTGAGCACGACGTTTTCATCCCGGATGGAACCTGTATCCAGATCATACTTCCAGGATCGCACCTTGTAACGGGTGGAGTCGATGTAGTAC
The DNA here is from genome assembly GCA_965116185.1 of Caldilineaceae bacterium. Lineage (GTDB taxonomy): Bacteria > Chloroflexota > Anaerolineae > Caldilineales > Caldilineaceae > Bin34. The sequence goes on along the minus strand of OZ220492.1, from coordinate 2,134,783 downwards.
ATGTTGGCATGATCCAGACTCCAGACGATACCGTTGGAGATACCAATACCTCCCAAGACCTTGGTCACCGTGTGATCAGGGTCCATGCGGTATAGGCTGCCCTGGTCGGTGGGATTGTCATAGGCCATGGTCCCAGCCCAGAAACGTCCAGCCGGATCGCACTTGCCGTCGTTAAAGCGGTTGCCAGGCAGATGGTATTCGGGGTTATTGAGAATGGTTACGGTGCCGGTGTCAAGATCAAAGGTACCAAAGCCATGCCGCAGGGCTAGCATGAGCCGATTGTGTTGCCACGGTACAACGGTCCCCACGTGCTGGCCGATATCCCATTCCCGGTTCTCATTGTTGACCGGATTGAAGGCGTACAGCTTGCTGGACAATATATCAACCCACCAAAGAATTGCTTGCTGTGGATCCCAGATGGGACCTTCTCCCACCAAGGCGTTAATAGGAACCCGCACTTCAACTACCGTACTCATAAGGAAGAGCCTCCAGGTCTGCAATCACCGGTTATACCTCAGGGTGTGGCGGGCCCGGAGCCTCAAGGCGCGGGTGCAGCCTCTAGTATGGGGTAGAACCAGTGTCTTGTTATTATAGTAAGCGAATCCCTCTTGGTGCAGGACAGCACCCGTTTCCGGCTCCTGTCAACCACTGGTATACGCGTAGGGATAATAGCTGCTACACCACGAACCCAGGGAAGTTTGGCATGCCTGACCAACCTCATGTTTTGCTCATATGCACCGACCATTGGCCGGCCCACTTGCTAGGAGCTGCCGGTCATCCCGTCATCCAGACTCCGACCTTGGATGAATTGTGCCGTAACGGGATGCGTTTCACCAACGCCTACAGTGAATGCCCGGTATGCATTCCGGCCCGGCGCACGCTGATGACGGGAACGACCTGCCGGACCCATGGCGACCGCGAATTCAAGGTCCAGGAACCTATGCCCCGGCTGCCTACCCTGGCCCAGACGTTCCGTGACAACGGCTACCAGGCCATGGCAGTGGGCAAACTGCATGTCTACCCCCAGCGGGATCGTATTGGGTTTGACGATGCCATGCTAGTGGAAGAAGGCCGCCCCATTTTGGGTGCCATTGATGACTACGATCTATGGCTGGGTGAACAGGGTGTGCCCGGACAGGGGTTTGCCCACGGCATGAGCAACAATGAGTATACATGGCGCGCCTTTCACATGGAGGAGGCAAGACATCCGACGAATTGGATCACACGCACCATGTGCCGACAGATCCGGCGCCGAGATCCCACACGTCCGGGTTTTTGGTATCTCTCCTACACACATCCCCATCCGCCGCTCGTGCCTCTGCAAGCTTATCTCGATCTGTATCGGGACATGGAGATGGACAGTCCCGACCACGGCAATTGGAGTGATATACCAGACGACCTACCCCATTACCTCAAGGTCATTCGGTCCAAATGGTTGTACATGAGTGCAGCGGAAATTCTGCGTATCCGGCGTGCCTTCTATGCCCTATGCACGCATATTGATCATCAACTGCGTCTGGTTCTGGGCACGTTGCGGGAGGAAGGACTTCTTGATAATACGATTATTCTCTTCACCGCGGATCACGGGGACATGTTAGGCTCCCATGGTCTATTCGCCAAACGCCTATACTATGAAGCCTCTGCCAACGTACCCATGATCGTGTTGGGAACTAAGGGGGATGAGCGGGTTAAGCCCCAGGGTACCGAGGATCGGCTAGTCGGATGGCAGGATGTTATGCCCACCCTGCTTGATCTAGCGGGGGTAGACGTGCCTGACACAGTGGAAGGTAGGTCCATATTCAGCCCGGTATCTCGTTCTTATCTATACGGTGAATGCGGTGAAGGGACCAAGGCCAGTCGGATGATCCGCAGCGGTTCTCTCAAGCTGATTTACTATCCTTGTGGTAATCAGGTGCAGCTGTTCGATGTAGATGCGGATCCCACCGAAATCCGGAATTTAGCCACCGATCCAGCTTTTGGCGCCGATCGCCAGCGTTTGCAACAGCAGCTTATGGCTGAATTGTACGGTGCCGATCGAACCTGGGTGCGGGATGGTGAGCTGGTGGGGATAACGGAACCAGATTTTGTCTATACGGAAAACCGCAATCTGTCGGGGCAACGGGGTGATCACTGGCCACCGCCACCGCTTGACATATCCGGTACACCGATTGGTATGCCCTGAACAGGAAGAGACCACTATGCACATTACAGCCATTGAAACGTTTTTGGTACATGCCGGCGTACCGGACAGCGGAGGTTGGGGGGCTCGGCACTGGCTCTTTGTCAAAGTGCTGACCGACGAAGGTCTTTACGGTGTCGGGGAGGCCAGCGGCTGGCCCCGGGTTGTAGACACGGCGATCCAGGACTTGACCCCGGTGCTGTTAGGCCAAGATCCGTTTCTAATTGAGGCCCTGGTCCAGCGTATGCAGGTGGCCATGATGGGTCATGGTATGACCGGTGTTGTAGGCAGTGGGGCCGTATCAGGTATTGAAATGGCCCTCTGGGATCTCAAGGGTAAAGCCCTGGGTGTTCCGGTGTGGAACTTACTGGGAGGCAAGCTGCACGACGCGCTGCGTCTTTATACCCATGCCCACACCCCGGAACAATGCCAGGAGTACATTGAGCGCGGATTCGCAGCGTTCAAGACGGGTGGCGTAACCAATCCTCTGGTCAAGATCCGGGCATTGCGGGAAGAACTCGCCCCGACCATTGATCTCATGGTCGATGTGCATGGTCCACCTTGGTTGACCGTACCCGATGCCATCCAGCTCGGTAAGGCGCTTGAAGAATACAATCTCCTATTCTATGAGGATCCAATCGCGCCTGACAATCCGCTGGCCTTGGCTAAGGTGGCGGCGAAGGTTGATGTACCCATTGCTGCCGGGGAACGACATTCCTATACTTGGGGAGTAAACCAACTAATTGAACAACACATCATTGACGTAGTGCAACCCGATACCGGTCGTGCCGGTGGTCTCCTGGCTATGGCCAAGATCGCGGCCCTGGCGCACACGCACTACGTATCTTTTGCCCCTCACGATGGCTCTCTGGGCCCCGTGGCAGAGATGGCTGCTGTTCATCTCTGCGCCACGTTGCCGAACTTCCTAATCCTTGAACACTTGGAAGACGATGTCCCACAGCGTTATGAGGTTATGACGCCACAACCCGTTATCCGGGCAGGCCACATGGTGGTTCCGGATGCACCGGGATTGGGCATTGATTTGGTGCTGGATGCCATTGCTCACTATCCGGCACGGGGCAATATCGCGCCACCCCGGACACATTTCTATATTCAGGCTAAGAGTGGTCGCCACCATTGGTTGGAGCAAACGGAATCCGCTTCGGAGTTCGGAGCCTAAGTCCTAAGGTAAAGGCTTAGACGACTATATACACCGGTTCCTACACTCATGTCGGTAGTCCTATACCCAGCCCCGTGACGTATGCCGCCAGATCTCTTCTCGCTCCGACCATGTCCAGAGGAGCCTTAGCCGGTTTGCCTCCGGTGGCTCCCGGCCCACTCCGGCCCCTCACGAGAGGGACTATAGAGAGATAGCCCACGAGTTCGGTACATGACAGACCTATTAAGATATCGCGTTGCTTTCGGATGGCTAGTGGGTTGTGTTTCCTGCTGTGCCGCTTCTCTCCTCCTAGGCGCGGACGGGCGTTAGGCTCTCGGGAATGGCTTAGATGGTGGAACCGTGCTACCCTTGCGTAAAGGCCAACGTAGAAGACGTATCTGGCTTGTTGTCCTACATACCCCTGCCGAATGCTTGTAGGGGCCTGTCTGCGGTAGACCCAAACCCTGGATTGGGCTCAGAGCACCGTGCACATCGCGCAGATCGTAATGGGAGGTAGCGGAGAGGTGCGAGATCAGAAGCACCCCTACCGGCGGAAGTTGATCGAGGTGGATTTACCGCTGGATGTGATCAACGCGGAGTCGGGTCGCGAGAAGTCGCTGCGTCATGGCCATCCCTCCACGCTGCATCTGTGGTGGGCTCGCCGTCCGTTGGCAGCGTGTCGGGCGGTGCTCTTTGCGAGTCTGGTGGATGATCCGGTGGATTGTGAGGAGGAATTTCCCACGTTGGAAATGCAACGGGCCGAGCGCGCGCGTTTGCATGGCCTGCTGCGGCGGTTGGTGGTGTGGGAGAACCGGAATGATGTCTCTTTGTTATCGGCGGCGCGGTATGAGATCGCGCGTTCAATAGCCCGCAGCCGTGATCAGCCGGCTCCTACGGAGCCGGCTGATGTCTTGTCGTACCTGGCGCGTGAGGGGCCGCCGCTCTATGATCCGTTCTGTGGGGGCGGTTCGATCCCGTTAGAAGCCCAGCGTCTGGGTTTGCGTGCGGTGGGTACCGACCTCAACCCTGTAGCGGTGCTGATTACGAAGGGTTTGATTGAGCTGCCGGCGACGTGTGCGGATCGTCCGCCGGTGCATCCTGAGGCCAATTCTCTAAGCCTGACTGTGGGCCGCGGGCGGCACGCGCGGCACCTGCCTTGGCAGGGCGCGTCGGGTCTGGCGGCCGATGTGCGGTACTACGGACGTCAGATGCGGGAGCGTGCATGGGCGCGCATTGGCCGTCTCTATCCCCCGGTCCTGCGGCCCGATGGCCAGGAAGCGACAGTGATCGCGTGGCTGTGGGCGCGGACGGTGCCCTGCCCGAACCCGGCGTGCGGAGTAGCGATACCGCTCTTGACGACGTTCCAGGTATCCAAGAAGAAAGGGAACGCTCACTGGCTATGGCCAGCCGTGGATCGCGAAACTAAGACCGTGTCCTTCACGGTCCGTGGGGAGTGCCCGCCGGTGGCGTTGGTGGGTGTGGACGGCAAGGGACACGCCCGGACGCGGACCGTGACTCGGAACGGGGCGATCTGCCTGGCCTGTAGTGGGGCGGTACCCTTGGCGTATGTGCGGGAACAAGCACGGGCGGGTCATATGGGCGAGGTGATGACGTGTATCGTGGCTGAAGGGGATCGTAAGCGGTTGTTCCTGTCTCCTACCGATGGGCATAGATACACGGCGCACTCTGCCCAACCGCCCCCAGAAGCGGTACCGCCACAAAAAATGCCCACGACCGCTTACAAGGTAAGCGGTCGTGGGTACGGGATCACCCACTGGCACCAGCTATTCATGACGCGGCAATTGGTGGCTTTGACTACCTTCAGTGCGTTGCTAGCGGATATAAAGATACAGCTAGAACAAGACGGGGCCGAAGCAAACTATGCCCGTGCTGTTTGCACGTACTTGGCCTTTGCCATTGGAAGAGTTGCTGATAGCAGCTCTAGGTTCGCAACCTGGCAAAACGTGGGCGACTTTGTCGCCCACGTTTTCGTACGACAAGCAATCCCTATGGTGTGGGACTTCGCTGAAGCCAATCCTTTTTCAAGATCAACACAAAATTGGTTGGCGCAAGTTGAATGGATTGCCAAAGTCGTGGAAGCCTCCCCACGGCATGTGCACCCCGGCACAGCCTACCAGGCCGACGCAGCCACAACCCACCACGCGGCCCATAGCCCGGTCATCGTGACCGACCCGCCCTACTATGACAACATTAGCTACGCCGAACTCTCCGACTTCTTCTATGTCTGGCTGCGTCCCTTGTTGCGCGAGCACTATCCGGATTTGCTCGCCGGCATCCGCGTCCCCACACAGGAGGAGATGATTGCCGCCCCACGCTTTGAAAACGCCGACGAGCGCTTTGAAAGACTGATGGGACAAACCCTACGCTTGCTACGGCAGCGATGTAACCCTGCGTTCCCCTCCTCCATCTTCTATGCCTACAAGCAGCAGGAGCAGGAACGGGACGGCATTGCCTCCACCGGTTGGGAAACCATGCTGGCGGCCTTAGTCAAGGCCGGCTTCCAGATTGTCGGCACCTGGCCCATGCGCACGGAGCGTGCGGGCCGTTCCAATGCCCTGGCGGCCAATGCGCTAGCCTCCTCAGTCGTCCTCGTCTGCCGGCCACGGCCGGACGACGCACCCGTTGCTAGTCGCCGCGAGTTTCTCACCGCGTTGGGCCGGGATATGCGTCCTCACCTGGACCGGTTAACTCAGGCCTCACATATGGCCCCTGTGGATCTACGTCAGGCCGCTATCGGCTTGGGCATGGCCGTCTATTCCCGCTATCCGCAGGTGGAGACTCTCGCCGGCACACCCGTGACCGTGCGTCAGGCTTTAATGGCTATTAACGATGCCGTAGACACTTACCTGCGGGAACAGGCGGGGGATCTGGATGCTGCCAGCCGTTTCTGCCTGGACTGGCTACAGACGTATCCCAGTGGCCAGGGTGATTACGGTACGGCCGAAACCCTTGCCCGCACCTATGACCTCGCCATTGACGACCATCTGGTACAGACCCATCGCTTGCTGCAGGCTAGCCAAGGACAGGTCACTCTCTATGATATCAACGCGTATGATGCCGCACGACCTTACCCACGGGCGGCGCTGACCGCGTGGGAAGGTTGCCTACGCATGGCCTACCATATGCAGACGGGCGAAGAGCGCCAGGGGGTGACCGGCTGTGCTGATGTCGCCCGGCACGCCGGCGACCGGCTGGATAGCGTGGAACGCCTCGCCCGCATCCTGTACGACCACTACAACAACCATCATGACTCCTCTCGGGCCGTTGCCTTCAACAACGTGGTTACGGCCTGGCCGGAAATCATCCAGGAAAGCAGCCAGCCGCAGCCATGGCACTTGGAGGGCATGGGAGTAGTAGCTAGTCGCGCGTGATGCACCAACGCCTCCGCCTTAGCATGGGGTAAGACGGTTTTATAGGCTGAGGGTTACCAATCCAACGACTCATAGCTCCCCACGGTGCCATGATGCAAAACGGCATGTCCAGGAGACCACGCACAATGACCACCATGTGAATTGTGCAGACGATCCACAACGACCCAAGCCGCAGCATGACCGCAAACCAATAGTTCCATATTGTCTGCGAAACTTTATGGTCCCCTCGTTGCTGGATCGGATACCGAGTTTCGCGATTTTTGTAAGGCAAGTAATAGAACTAACCTTGTTCCAATACCTCGTCCCACGCCGCTAGCTGCTCCTGTAGAGCAATGCCATAAACCGATTTTTGATATACGAGTGATATTGAGTGAGGGACCTAGCTCTATTAAAGTTGCCTTACCCGACCTTACGATATTGCTCATGGCATGAATCACCTGGGCATGGGGCTTGCACCGCGGCAAAACGTTTCGGGCGGAACCTGTCTGGTAGACGCGCGACCGTCGTCGCCCGGTGTACCTATCAGGTGATTGCGCCTGATAGGTAGACGATTAGTAATGGTATAATCTTCTCTATGGAAGATGACACTAGTATGAGTGCAGCTGTGAGACTAGCTGAACGAGAGCATCTGCTCCAAGCTCTACAAAACGACACTGAATTCCGCACCGCAGTGCGTAACATACTGCTGAGCGAAGAACTGTTAGCCCTGCCTGAACGCTTCGCCAAGTTCACCGACTACGTACTCCAGCACATCCAAGAACAAGAGACCTTTAACGCACGCTTCGACCAGCTCATCGCCCGAATTGATAGCTTCATTGAGAAGCAAGAGGCCCGCAACGCCCAATTCGATGGCTTCATTGCGCGCTTTGAAGACTTCATTGAAAAGCAAGAGGCCCGCAACGCCCAATTCGATGGCTTCATTGCGCGCTTTGAAGACTTCATTGAGAAGCAAGAGGCCCGCAACGCCCAATTTGATGGCTTCATTGTGCGCTTTGAAGACTTCATTGAGAAGCAAGAGGCCCGCAACGCCCAATTTGATGGCTTCATTGCGCGCTTTGAAGACTTCATTGAGAAGCAAGAGGCCCGCAACGCCCAATTCGACCGCTTCATTGCGCGCTTTGAAGACTTCATTGAGAAACAAGAGGCCCGCAACGCCCAATTCGATGGCTTCATTGCGCGCTTTGAAGACTTCATGGAGAAACAAGAGGTCCACAACGCGCGCTTTGAAGACTTCATGGAGAAGCAAGAGGCCCGCAACGCCCAATTCGACCGCTTCATTGCGCGCTTTGAAGACTTCATTGAGAAACAAGAGGCCCGCAACACCCAATTTGAAAAGTCCATTGAGCGAATTGACCGCTCCATTGAGCGAATTGACCGCTCCATTATCCAGATTAACCGCTCCATTGAGCGAATTGACCGCTCCATTGAGGAGCAAAAGATCATCAACAAGCGCACCGACGCTACCTTGGCCATCCTCAAAGGCAACGCCACCCGGATGTTGCTTCGCGACCACCACGAGACCATCCTGGAAATGCTTCAGCTTGATTTCGTGCGCACTTTGGGCCGAGACGACCTAACCAGAATGGTCCGCAAATCCGGCAGGGCCGACCAGATACCATTCGGTGAACGGCGCAGTTTCTACGCTGCTGATCTGGTACTAGAAGCCACTGACACTCACGGTAACACTCATTACGTAGCCGCTGAAGCATCATTCACTGCCGATCGGCGTGACACCGAACGCGCCCAGCGCAATGCGGCTTACATCACCGAATTCACAGGTCAGCCGACTCTTGCCATAGTGGCCAGTATAGCCAACGACCGGGACGTACAGGATCTGGTAGAATCCGGTGCCATCCCGTGGTTCCAACTGGATGAGCGGGAGCTGCAACCCGACTGAGTGGTGTGTAAAGCGAACTAGTGAATGCAGATCGCAACGTTCTCAGCCATCCACATCAGCACCTCCGCACCGACACTGGCTATACCCCGGGGCCTTAAGGTCGGACCACCTCTTACCATGCCCCCGTGCCGCGGGGTGGCCGTGGCCCCTGAAGAGCCTCGTCAACGGACTCCAGGGATCCCTACAGAGGGGATATAGACTATGGGGCAAAGCACTCCAATATGCCTGCCGGTACCCCCTGGTACTCCGTGTCGCAGTGCTGTATCTAACCGGCCCTAGCGTGCCTCTTAACCGCCCTCTGATTATGCAGAATGAATGATGGCTTCGTGCTGCAGGCGCATCAAGGGCCCACGGTACGCAAGAACCGGCCGGTTAGTTAATTAAGCCATCAGCCCCGACGAGAGGGCCGGGTTGCCCTGGGTGCACCGGCTCCGAACATGTTCATTGAATCCAAGGGTTATCCCTGCCCCACGGCCCTCTTAGTATACGTCTCAGGATGGTGGGCTCTTGCCGGCAAGTAGCGTCTCTGTCGGGAGGAATCCCTCCCGACAGAGATGTGGGCAGATGACTTCACGGTTCGGCTTGGCGCTGCTTCCCAATGATAGGGGGATATAGAAATCGGCACCCACGCTCGTTGCGCCATCCATATTGAGACGTAACATCCCCACTGCTATCATGAGCCAGGGGCTGTCCTTTTCCGGCGTTAGCAATTTATCCGGGGAGCGTATATCATGGGGATGCCCAGTCCACATAGACTCGCGCCAATCACTAATTTCGCTGGCTTCTTTCTAGCATTTGCCGTACCAAGGGGTTTCTTATGGGTTTTCCCGTCTATGATTTCCGCAATCCGGAGCATATCCGGAATATGTTGGTTACGCCTCAGATTCGGTCCCGCTTCCTGCGTATGGAACCCGGTACGTCAGCTCAGGGCCATACGCATGATCTGGGGCAGGAAATTTTCCTCATCCTATCCGGTCGTTGTGAATTCACTATTGACGGTGAGAAGGAAGAATTAGGCCCTGGACAAATGTGTATCGCCCTGGTAGACCAGATGCACTCGGTGCGTGTGATTGGGAATGAACCTATGATCATGTACCTCTCGGTTACACCCCATGTACAGCCTACCCACACCTTCTGGCATGAGGACGGTACGAAAATGCCATCCCGATTTGTGCCCAATACCCAATACGATGTTGAGGAGGATGCTGCCCTGTCCGTACAGGACCTGTTGCAGCAGCAGGCCACCTTGTCCGCTGAACTGGCCCAAGCCGCCACCCGGGTGGCTCAGATCAATCAGGCCGTGCAGGAAGGCGGCAATTTTGACGAAGGGACTCGGGAACAAATGTGGGATGCTCTACGGGCCCTGCATATCCGTCTGGCGGCCTTAGACGACAGTTGGAACGAACTGGCGCCTCGGTCCTCATCTTGACCGCTCACGAAGACTGCTGTAAGCACTGCTCGCTGTAGGCCATTACCTGAGTCTTACTGTCACCCATCGGAGCATAGCCATGAACAAAGTGCGAATCGGGGTTGTAGGCTGCGGTGCCATTGCCCAAGTGCACCACTTACCCAATCTCAAGGAACTCTGGGATCTGTATGAGGTAGTATCCGTATGTGATGTCTCAGCGCAGGCGGCCGCGCATGTGGCCGCCCGGTTTGATGTACCCAATCACTTCATTGAGTACGATGCGTTTCTGGCTTCTGGCTTGGATGCCGTGGTGCTATGTCAGACTGATCCCAAAACAGTCTACGGCCTCGCGGCCCTGGAGGCCGGGAAGCATTTGTTCATTGAGAAGCCCGTCTGTTTTGCGCTGGAGGAAATTGATGCCTTAATCGCGGCCCAGGAAGCCGCCGGAACCGTGGGCCAGGCAGGATACATGAAAATCTATGATCCGGCGTTTGAAATCGCTGCCACGGAAGCACGGGATATGGATATCCGTTTCGTGCAAATTCACCATCTTCACCCTAACAACGATCTGCACCTCAAACAGTTTGACGTGCAACGGTTTGACGACATTTCGGAGAAAGTGATCACGGATACCCAAGCCGCCCGGCGCCAATCGCGACTGCAGGCAATTGGCGAAGTGCCCCCGGCTGTGGAGCGGACCTTCTTTCTACTTGCCGGTAGCATGATCCACGACCTGTACGGTTTGCGCCAGATCATGGGAGTACCCAGTCACATTGACAGTGTGGATATTTGGCAAGCGGGGCGTGCGGTCACCATGCAGTTAGCCTATCCCAACGGTGCTCGCTGCAACAGTACCTGGATCGATCTACCACATCTTTGGGACTTCAAGGAAACGTTGGAGATCTGTGGCGACGATAAACGGATTACGCTGAAGTATCCCACAGGTTTTTCTAAAGGCCAGTTGTCAGAGATCACGATCCAGGAAATTGATGCCCAGGGCATGACCATGGCGCGCTCACCGGCTGTGGCTTGGCACAGTGCTTTCATCCAGGAGATGCGGTCGTTCTACAATTGCATCGTTAACAAGGCCACGTGTCGTACCCCGCTACAGGATGTTCGGCATGACGTCAAGCTGATCATTGATACGATCCATCACTATATGCAGACCCACTGAGCAGCTAGGTCCCGTCGGGTGACCGCGCGCAAGCGCCTAGGGAAAATCCTCCATGGAAATCGCCGATACTATCCGCTTGCGCCTGCAGGAGATTGCATCTGTGTCCTTGCCGGGCGACTTGCTGCTTGACGAGGAACTAGCTCTGGTACGCCATCCGGCTCTAACAGGACAGGTAGTACACGTAGCCCAAAATGAGCACCGGCGCCTATATGAGACTCGCGGTACAATCACCCCCAACGGCGATTATCTATTGATGTTTCCGGATGGTCTGCATTACGGTCATGCCGAGACCAAGGTCAATGAAATGCTGGCCTACCGCTCGCCGGACAAGGGACAAACCTGGTGTGGTCCCACAGTAGCCTTTACCATTGATTACAACCAGCATGGATTTATCCCCCTGCAACCGACCGACAGCCGGCGTCTGTACGCTTTTGGCACCCAGCCGCAGTGGGGTATGTACAACCGCGCCGACGGCCTGCATGAAAATGCCCCCATCGGCTACCGGTTTTCCGCCGACAGCGGCCGGACCTGGTCCGAAGCGCACCTGATCCGACCTGACAACGATCCGGAATTCCGCGGTATGTCCGTGATGCGCATGTGCGAGACGGAACGTGGTACTTGGCTATTGGGTACCCATGAGGGTGACTGGAGTTATCGACCGCTCTTAACTCGCCAGTACATCTTGCGCTCGGAAGATCAAGGGGAGTCCTGGGAACTGCTGCCCGGGAAACGACACGGAGGATGGCATACAGCCCCTCTAGGACGCATGGACGAGGGGCGTCCCCTGGCCGTGGCAGGGGACGAAGTGTACCTGCTAGTCCGCACTCCTACCGGCTATCTCTGGGATTCCCGGAGCCTGGACGATGGCCGGACCTGGTCGGAATTCCAACCCACCTCCATGATCAACCCGGATGCACCCCCGATGTTGTTTCCCCTGTCCGACGGCCAGACATGGGTAAATTTGCATCATAACGTGCATTCTCAGTCCACGTATGAGGGACTGCACGGCACGATGGAGGGTATGAAGGACCGCGGTCAGCTGTGGGCTTCACTGTCACGTGACGGGGGACGTACTTGGAGTGAACCCGGTTTTCTCTGTACTATGGCACGCCGCCCCGACCCGGGGGCCAGTGCCTTCCTGAATTTTCAATGTTCCTATGTAGACGGTTTTGCGGATCCGCCCTTCCTCCATCTCTTCATGCCTCAGTGCTGGCACCGTGTGTTGCATCTCAGGATTGAGGAAGACCGGCTGGCCGGACTGCCCACGGCTCACGAATTGGGAGTGTAACCATGCAAGACGAGTTTGATTTTGAGCGTGATGGCTGCCTATTGCAGCGGCAAGTGATCCCCCACGCGATCCTTGACTCACTGATTGAACATATCAGTGAGGCTATCGGACAATATGCTGACGATCTCTATCGGCAAGGTAAGATTGCGGATACGTATGCCGATCTTCCCTTTGCGACGCGGTTGGTGGCCCTCAACCGGGGGAGTGAAGCCCGTCTGCGTAGCTGGAACAACATTGCCATGTCGGAAGCTCTGTACAATCTGATCTGTTACTCCGGTATTGTGGAGGCACTGGCACCTCTGTTAGGCCACGATTACGGTTTCAATGGGGATTATCACCTACGACCTAAGTTACCCAACAGTACCTTCACTGCTTTTCCCTGGCATCAGGACAGTCAGTACTATGGCGCGGCAAGCCAACATGCCCGGATCATAACGGTGTGGATCCCGCTTGTGGATGTGAGCGAGGCTAACGGCTGCCTGCAAGTCATGCCCGGCAGTTGTACTTGGGGTCTGTTACCGGGAGCCCGCGGTTCCGACCAGAACATGCGGACTTTTGAGGACGTGGAGGCACGGGGCAAGTCCGTACTGTTACCTATGCGCAAAGGCGATATTTTCCTCTTCTCTAATCTAACCTTCCATAAAAGTACGGTCAACCTTACGGATGCCGTGCGGTGGAGCATTGATATTCGGTATACGCGCATCCCGGAACACCACCGGCTGGCTCCGGAAGTTCAAGCTAGTGAAGATTTCATGCGCGACAAGCTACGGAATACGGGACGGGTGCCCATTGCGCTCCATGGCGCAACTCCGCGCCTGTCCTATGCTGAATGGCGTACGGCACTCGACACGCTGCACAGCGATTTGGCCCGATCACGCGCCGCCGCTTGACGGGGCATAGTACAGAAACTGGTAGTACAGGAGACCCATGCATATTCATCCGCGCTCGGTTGCCCACAAGGTTTTTGATATCTGGCGCAGTCCGGGACGCTTTACCAAGAATCCTGACATCGTAGTCTTGCCCTCGGGCACCTTCCTGTTGGTCTATGCCGATACCGACTCCCATTGGTCACAGGTGAATCAGGTCCTGACGATCCTCGCCAGTGAGGATGGCGGGCGAACCTGGTCCAAACGCGCTGAGGTGGCGGAAGCCGTGATGGCCCGAGGGGATCACCGACTGGTGACGCCCCGCCTCAGTCTGCTGCAAGACGGGCGCCTGGCCGTGATCTGCGATCACGATGACCACAGCTTTTTCCATGAAGACCAGCCCGCCGGCAACTGGGTATGGTGGAGCACCGACGAAGGACGAACCTGGAGTGAACACGTCAACTATGGCATCATGGGTTTTGAGCCGGATCGCATCCTGGATCTACCTGACGGTAGCCTCGGTGTCGGCACCCACATCATGTTTGGGGACACTCAGGAACTAGGTCAGATCCTGACGGTGTCAGAGGATGGAGGTCGGACCTGGCAACGCCGGGGCGTGGTGGCCCATGACGGTTATTACCGCTACTGTGAAGGTGCCATAGTCATCCTGGATGGCGGCCAGGAACTGGCCTGCATTCTGCGCGAAAACCATCATGCGGGAACCCCTAGCTTCGTGACGTTCTCGGCGGATCAGGGCCGTACCTGGTCCCCGCCGGCGATGTGCCCTTTTGCCCTGGACCGGCCGTATGCCAAGCAGTTATCCGATGGCCGCATTTTTGTCGCGGGGCGCCACGTCAACGGCCCCCTGGGCACTTACGGCTGGTGCGGTGACCTCAAGCAGGAGCTGGGGTATCAGATTGGCGGTCCGCGTCGTAGATACGCGGCACACCTGGATGGCTCTGAACTAGTGATTGACAATCTGCCGGGCCATGAATGCCGCTACTGCCTGCTACCGCCCGAAAGTGCGTTCAGTGAAGTAACGTTGGAAGCCCACTTACGGGTGGAAGGGGCGGCCAATCAGGCGAGTGCTTTCATGTCGGTGGCGCAGATTGGGGCCGTGGTGCACATAGCGGCCAACGGTATTTGGTCACGTCCCGGGGTTGATTTCCTCCATCAGATCGATATGACCCAGACGCGGCGGGTGACCCTGCACCACCGGCGTGGCTGGCTGCAGATCAAGGTGGATGGTGAGACTGTCATCCATCAGTGCGTATTCCGTGAATCGGTACCCACGGGTGATGCCCGACGTGCCGGCGATCTGCGCGGCTACTCGGCCTGGGGCCAAGTGGGTACGGGAGGACGGAGTTTCTGGCGAAACGTGTCGTACGAGGTGCGCAATACTAGTCTGGCGCCCTTTGCTTGGTCTTGGGATGCCGCACACCAGGTATATCCCGACCAGTACCAGCGGGAACGCATGATCCAGATCCATGGCAATCATCCGGACCAACCCCCGGCTCCGGATCATGGTTACTCTTCCTGGCTACAGCTGGACAGTGGCCGGATTTATCTGGTTGATTACACAAACTATGGCGACCCGGCGGGAAACGCCCATCTGGTTGGCGTATGGCTAGATGCCGAGGATCTAGCGTAGATCACATACCCGTCAACGAGCCTGCCACTGCCTAGCGGTAACGGACATGGATGAACCAACCTTGATGACCAAGGAAGGGAAAATACCTACTTGAGCGGCAAGGGTTTCGCGGTAGTGGAGAATGCCCTGCTCCTAGGCTTCCTGTCGGAACTGCGTGAGCTTCTGGATGCGCAAAGCGCCCAGGCAGTACCTACTGAAGCTCACACACTATTGTTTTCCCCATGCTCTGCTGACGGAAGACAGGCCTAGCACAATCTGATCAACAACGCAGCTGTCCTATCTAACGGCTCTATTGGGTGATCCCTTTTGATTGGAGCATGGTTATCTAGACATCATCCGGGCTGATAAGGGCCTATGGGTAACCTCATTGCACGAGGTGATGCGTAGTCCCTGTATCCGACCATTACGGCTGATGTGTCAACGGCATCATGCAGAACGGCCTGTTTGTGGCGGTATATGACGTCAATACCGGCGACGAAGGACTGGTGCCGGGGAGTCACAAGAGTATCTATCATTCGTTGCCAGGCATCTTGGAAGGCAGTCAGAACTTGCCGTTTATCATACAGGTAACGGGCTAGGGGCACGTCCGACCTGTTCGTGGAAGCCATACCCCACGGTATATTGCCCTGGCGTGGTGGGGAGCGGTGACTATACTTTTTCAAGTACTCTCCCCGGTGCTGCCCTAGGGTTAAAATCTACTATGATGCAGCCAACTATCCCGATCTGAACGAACGTCAGCGAATGCGTCTCAGTCTTCCCAGCACACTGATGCTGCCTTTCATGGGGGTAGATCCGAGCGGAATGCGCAATAGCACGACAGCGGACGCAGCGGTACAAACTTGATAGAACCCGGTAAACAAGCGATGAGCGTCATGCCGGCAACCCACCCAGCAGATGCACCTGCTCCTGAACCGTTGTGAGTGAGATCGGTCTGTCTTTGCGGGACAGGCCTTGCATCAGAGGCTGCAGCTTCTTCAACAGATTGAGGGCCTTCTCTAGCTGTCTCAAATCAGCATACAGCAAGATCTGGTATTGTAGCGTCATGCTAATGAGCTGGCTGTCCGATATTATGGATGCATGATCCGCCTGGGCTGTCACATGCTGCGCAGCGTCGTAGGCTGAGCTCATAGCCCACAGTGCCGTCTCCAGTTCGTTGCGGTCCCACAACAGTAGCCCGTATTGCATATGGCTCTGCGCCAGGACATCGTCGGGCTGTATTTCTTTCCGCTTATACAGATTCTGTATCTGCTGGTGTTGCTGTTCCGCTGCAGCGGAGGCGGAGGGTGTCAGAAGCTTAGCCTTGGCTAGGTGGCATTGGGCGGCTAGGCAGACATGCTCCTGGTTCGTGACATCGGCTACATCAATGCCTTTCTTATAGCACCGGAAGGCTTCGTTCAGTTTGCCATGGGTGGCGTAGTTCTCACCCAGGTCCAGGCACAAATGAATGATGCAGGTCTTTTTGTTTTTGAACAGAGCAGAATGGGCTGTAGTCAATTTCAGGGCCGCGTTGCCATATCTAAAACTGGCCTCATATTGTTTGTATTTCAGTGACAATCGGAACAGTTTCTGGAGGCATTGCCAGATCGATTCCGTTTCCCCTTGGGTCTCATGTCGCGTCAGCGCCTGTTGCCAGTAGGTAATGGCAGCCGCTAGGTCGCCCTGCTGTTCCATCAGTTCCGCCAGTATTTGGTTGACCTCAGCGACCACACCGTCACTGCTTTGGTTGCCAAAACGTGCCAGTGCATCCTGCAGCACAGTCCTGGCATCGTCAAACTGCTGGCGTTCTTTGTGGACTTGACTCAGCAGCAGGAAGACGTTCAGCGGTTCTAGGTTGACGTCTTGCAGCCGGGCCGGTGATTGTACCAGTTGTTCTAGCCGTTCCTGAGCCGGGTCTAGATGGCCCAGGCGGTACTGTAGGTGGGCGATCTTGAGGGATGTCGGACTTGTCGGACTATGTTGATCAAGGAACATATATTGGCACAGCGCTTGGTCCAATTGGCCCTGGCGTTCCAGGACATCGGCTAACCAAGCCCGTACCTGGTAAATGTGTTGTACGCTTGTCGGTGCAGGAGATTGCTGGTATATGGCCAGACATTGCCTCCAGTGATCTTCTGCTTCCGCTAACTGGTTGAGACGTAGGTATGCTTGAGCCAGCAGATCGTGAATGGCGGACACAGGTGCAAGGGCGCGTTCGTTCATATCCTCCTGTAGTGCATGCAGCACACGAATGGCGGCCGGGTATTGGCATTTCTCTAAATACAGCCTGCCCATAAACTGACCAATATTGTACTCTTCTGCATGGGGCCTGTGTCTGTCCGGCAGTTTACCCAGATCTTTGTAGGCACGCTGGCCGTGTTTAAAAGCGATGTCAATGGACCCTTCGGCACACCGAGCCAAGGCTAGGAAATAGTGCACCTGAATCCTGTCCTCTTCCTTCAGGTGTTTATCCTCCCGGCTGTCTACCATAGGCTGGAGAATGGTCACAACTTCTGCAATGCGAGTTGACTTCGGCAGAGAGCGTGCTCTGGAACTCAATGTGAGAGTATTCCTCAACCACCAGTCTGCAGTGGAATCTGACTTCAACAGCGAGTGCGCCAGCCATAGCTTGCAGCTGGCGGGCAGGTTGTTATCGCGGGGCTCGGTGTTGGATTTCAGGTGGGCCCGAGCCTGTCCAAAATGACTTTGGGCCTGGAGATAATCCTCAGTCATCATGGCGATACGACCCTGTAGGTACGCACTGCGTCCTGTGAGCCACTCCTGTTCCAGAGTATGCAGGTCCAGATTGCGTTGGGCTTCCTGGACTGTTTGCAGGGCATTGACTGGATCCTGTTTCATGATCCACAGCTCAGTGAGATCGAGCAGGACCCGTGTCCGCAGATGCAGGTCCTCGGCCACCTGCATCGGGTGGCGTAGGGAACACAAAGCCTGCTGCAAGGAGTCTGTGGCAGCATCCAGATTGTGTTGTTGCCATTGAGCCTGACCCAGCAGTAGATAAAGTTCGCCCTGCCGGGAAGATGTCATGAGCTGGGAACGGTCGCGTAGCAAGTCCTGGAGATGAGACACTGCCTCCACATACTCACCGTCAAGCAGTAGGATGTGGGCATATTCCAGTTCCATACGGAATTGCCACTTTGCATTGGCCGCATGGAGCTTATCACCCGCCTCGCGCCCGTGGCGAATCATCCGTGCGGCATCTTTGAAATGTCCGCCTATGCGATACAGACGGGCTAAGCATGTAGCAGCAATGAGCCGCTCTAGTTTGGTGTGCTCCAATATGAAGGTGTCCTTGGCCTCTTTAAGCAGGTTAGCGGCCCGTTCCAGATCCCCTTGCAACATGTAGAAACGGCCTTTTTCCAAAATAAGGTGGCCCATATCACGGTGTTTGTCAGGCAAGAGAGTCCGCAACTGGGTATGGACCTGGTCAAAACACGTGTGTGCTTCGTCCCATTGGTCCATTTTCCGGTAGAGGATAGCCTCTAACATACGGTATTTAGGCCGTAGCAAAGGGTCGTCTACGTTGTCCTGAATACACGTTGAGGCTTTCTGGACATTATCAAGAGCGTGTGACAGCTTCCCCTGTATGCCTGTGATCAGGGCTTGCAGGTGTAGGGCCCGGGCTTCCACGAGAGGTGGAGGTGTCTGACTCGCAACAGCCCGGTCCAGAATATCACTGACTACGTCTTGGGCGACCGTCAGATCTTCCTGGTGGAGAGCTGTTTCGGCCAGGATCAGCTCACATGCAAACATATGCGGATGGTTGCGCCCCAGCTTACTGATGTAGATGTCCCGCGCAGTCTGTGCATTATGACTGGCGTCACCGTGACCGCTCGCTAACTGCATGTGAGCTAGCTTCCGGTAACTGTCAGCCAGGTCAAGCAAATCGTTGCCGTCACCCTGCAGGCCTATAGTCTGTTTGAGATAACGGCAGGCATCTGCATAGCGCCCTAGGGTGCACAGATCCTGGATCAGGGCGAGGCGGTCGTCTATGTCGGGATCCGATGCCATAACAAGCGGTAGCCTGGTATGGAAGACGCTGTGCAGAGCCTGCTCCAGCTCTTTCAGCTGGCTCTGACAGTAAGATTGGGATACCTGCTTGATTTTACCGCGCGTAGCATTGATGGCGCTCACCACCGACGTGCTTTTGCTCCAATTCCTGGAATTGGAGAGGCTATTGTCGGGGCCTAGGGTCGGGGGCAGTGGGTCCTTGGGTAAGTTCAATTGCATACATACGGCGACGGGCTTGGAACGTGTGAATTCAGCGATGTAGTACATGGTGCAGGTGGTATGACAAGCGGCGGGGACACGGGGAGCATATCTAGGAACGACCTTGATCCAGGCGTTGCCCAACGATTTCATAGAGGTTGTTGAGATGATCCCCGAATATCACCGCAATGGCTTGGGCTTGAGCGAAAGATCTACTATGATGCCAACTATCTCGATCCGAGCGAAATGCGCACTAGTACAACAGAGGACGCCGCGGCACAAACTTGATAGGACCCGGTAAACAAGCGATAAGTGTCATGCCGGCAACCCACCTAGCAGATGCACTTGATCCTGAACCGTTGTGAGCGCAAGTTGGCGCGGTATGTCTTTGTGAGGCAGTCGTTGCATCAGAGACTGCAGTTGATCCGACAACAAACTGAGGGCCTGTTTTGGCTGTCCCAAATCAGCATGCAGCAGGATCAGGTATTGTAGCGTCATGATCTGGCTGTGCGGTACGGGCGCATGCTCCGCCTGGTCCGCCACATGCTGGTGCGCGTCGTGGGCTGAGGTCATGGCCCGCAGTGCTCTCTCCAGTTCGTTGCGGTCCCACAACAGTAGCCCGTATTGCATACAGCTTTGCGCCAGGGTGGTGTCGGGCTGTATTTCTTTCCGCTTATACAAATCCTGTATCCGCTGGTGCTTCCGTTCCGCTTCGGCGGGTTGGGAGAGTGTCAGCAGATCAGCCGTGGCTAAGAAGCATTGGGCAGCTAGAGGGACATGCTTCCGGCTCTTATTGACATCGGCTAAAGCAACGCCCTTCCCATAGCACTTGAAGGCTTCGCTCGGTTTGCCCAGGGTGGCGTATTTCGCGCCCAGATCCAGACACAAGCGAATGATGCGGGGCTTTTTGAACAGAGCGGCATGGGCTGTAGCCAATTTCAGGGCCGCGTTGCCGTACCCAAGACTGGCCTCATATTGTCTGTGTTGCCATGACAATCGGAACAGTTTTCGGCAGCATTGCCAGATCGATTCCGTTGCCCCTTGGGTCTCATGTCGCGTCAGTGCCTGTTGCCAGTAGGTAACGGCAGCCGCTAGGTCGCCCTGCTGTTCCATCAGTTCCGCCAGTGTTTGGTTGACCTCAGCGATCACACCGTCACTGCTTTGGCGACCAAAACGCGCCAGGACCTCCTGCAGCACGGACCGGGCCGTTTGGGGCCGCCGGCAACTGATGTGGATCCGACTCAGCAGTAGGAAGAGGTTCAGAGGATCCAGACCGGCGTCCCGTAGCCGATCCGGTGACTGCACTAGTTGTTCCAGTCGTTCCTGAGCCGGGGCCATTTGGCCCAGGCGGTACTGTAGGTGGGCGATCGTGTACTGACGGGGTAGGGATGGCGGACTATGCTGATCAAGGATCAGATATTCGTGCAGGGCCTGGTCCCATTGGTCCCGGCGTTTCAGGACACCGGCTAACCGGGCCCGTACCTGGCAGACGGGTAGGCTTGTCGGTGCATGAACTTGCTGGTATATGGCCAGGCATTGCCGCCAGTGATCTTCTGCTTTCGCCAGTTGTTTAAGGTGTAGATACGCGCCGGCCAGCTGATCGTGAATGCTTGCCACGGATACAGGCACAAGAGACAGGCGAGTGTTCATGTCCAGCAGTGTACACAGTATCTCAATGGCGGGCTGGTACTGGTTCTTGTATAAATGCAAACTGCCTATGAACCGACGAATTTCGTACTCTTCGGTGTGGGACAGGTGCCCGTCCGGCAGTTTGCCCAGACATTTGTACGCACGCTGGCCGTATTTGAAGGCGGTATCAATGTCCTCTTCAGCGTACAGAGCCAAGGCCAAGAAATAGAGTACGCGCATCCTGTCCTCTTGCGCTGCCAGGTGTTTATACTCCTGGCTGTCTACCATAGGCTGGAGAACGGCCACAACTCGTGCAATGTGATCTGACTTCAACAAAGATTGTGCCAGCCATAACGTGCAGCTGGCGGACAGATTATCGCAGGGTGCGGTACTGGATTCCAGGTGGGCCAGGGCTTGTTCAAAATGACTTTGGGCCTGGAGATAATCCTCAGTCATCAGGGCGATACGGCCCTGTAGGTACGCACTGCGACCTGTGAGCCACTCCTGTTCCAATGTATGTAGGGCCAGATTGTGTTGGGCATCCTGGACTGCTTGCCGAGCGTTGGCCGGATTCTGTTCCATGATCCGCAGCTCAGCGAGATCGAGCAGGACCCGTGTCCGCAGATGCAAGTCCTCGGCCACCAGCATCGGGTGGTGTAGGAAATGCAAAGCCTGCTGTAAGGAGGCTTTGGCAGCATCCAGATTGTGTTGCTGCCATTGAGCTTGACCCAGCAGCAGATGAAGTTCGCCCTGTTGGGAAGGTGTCATGAGCTGGGAACGGTCATGTAGCAAGGCTTGGAGGCTAGGCTCCGCCTCCGCGTATTTGCCGTCAAGCAGTAGGATATGGGCCCGTTCCAGTTCTATACGGAATTGCCACTCCGCATTGGCAGCCTGGAGCCACTTTGAGTTGGCAGTCTGAAGCTTATTACCAGCCTTGCGCCCGCGGCGAATCATGTGTTTGGCCGGTTTGAAATGTCCACCTATGCGATGCAGGCGGGCCAAGAATGTGGCAGTGATGAGCCGCTCCAGTTTGGCATGCTCCAGTTTGGCAAAGATGACCTGGGCTTGTTCTAGTAGCGTGCGGGCCTGTTCCAGATCCTCTTTCAGCATGTAGAAACGGCCTGCTTCCAAAATAAGGTAACCCATATCAAAGTGATGGTCAGGCAAGAGAGTCCGCAACCGGATATGTGCGTGTTCAAAACACGCACACGCTTCGTCCCATTGGGCCATTTTTCGGTGGAGGATAGCCTCAAACATCCGGTATTTGGGCAGTAGCAAAGGGTCGTCCTCTACGCTGTCCTGAATACGCGTTGAAGCTTTCCGGGCATGTTCAAGGGCGAGTGGTAGCTTTCTCTGTATGCCTGCGACCAGGGCCTGCAAATGCAGGGCCCGGGCTTCCACGAGAGGTACGGGTGTCTGACTTACGGCAGCCCGGACTAGAATGTCACTGACTATGTCTTGGGCGACCGTCAGGTCTTCCTGACTGAGAGCTGTCTCCGCCACGATCAGATCGCATGCAAACCCATCCGGATTGTTATGTCCCAGATTGCTGATGTAGATGTCCCGCGCAGTCTGTGCATTATGGCGGGCGTCATCGTGACCGCTGGACAGCTGCATGCGGGCCAGCCATCGGTAACTGTTGGCTAGTTCAAGCGAATCGTTCCCGTCCTCCAGAGTTTGTAGCGCTATCGTCTGGTTAAGATAGCGGCAAGCATCCGCATAGCGTCCCAGGATACACAGATCCCGAATCAGGTCCAGGCGGTCCGTTATAGTGGGATCCGGCACTGTGCCGAGCAAGAACCTAGCATAGACGCTGTGCAGAGCCTGCTCCAGCTTTTCTAGTAGGCCCTGGTAGTGAGATTGGGATACGTTCTTTTTTTCAATGCCCATAGTGTTAAAGGCTGTATCCATCTGTGTCCGCCAGTTTTTGCGCCAATGCCGGGAGTTGGGGTGGCTATTGTCTGAGCCTAGGGTCTGGGGGAGTTGGACCTTGGGCAATTTCAGCGCCACACATACGGCAATGGGTTTGGACCGCGTGAATTCAGAGATATAGTGCATAGCGCGGGTAGTGTGAAGGAGGCGGGGCCATAAGGGTATGTCTAGGCACGACGTTGTTTTAGGAGTTGATCGACGCTTTCACGGAGATAGTTGAGATGGTTCCCGAATATCACCTCAATGGCTTGGGCTTGAGCGAAGGCAACAAAGTCCTCGTATTCCCGATTTGACTGGGAGCTGGACTGAACGCGGTCTGTCACGTAAATACGCAGACTATTGGGCTCGCTGAGTTGCTGGCTCAGCGACTGCAGCTCCTGCAGATGTTTCTTTTCGTAAGAGTGGCTTGATGTCTTACACGAAATCAGCGTGAAATACCCGTCCTGCAGACCGATGAAATCGATCTCACGTGTCTTCTCGGGTGTCTTTAGTTCCTGACCACAGCTGCTGTCATCAAACAGACCGGCCAGGCGGTGGAAAACAAGCACTTCCAGCCAGCGACCATCAAGGTACTTCCAGTTGTCCTCGGTGATGTGAACCGAGACCATGCCGCTCTTGCAGTTCAGCCCCGCTATGATTTGGTGTTCCTGCAACTCCTGCAGCATGTTCAGGTGGGTTGGTTGCAAGCGCGACCGGGAGACAGACAGGATCTTGCCGTCTGTAGGACTGCCGCTTGGGTCCAGCGCTCGTCGCAGGCAGGAAATCACGTGAGTCCATATGTCCAGATGTTCCAGCAGATAGTCCGCAATCTTATAGAGTGCGTCGTTTACTGGGAAACAGCCCCTCATCTCAACGTCCCGTGTGGCTAGGTAGCATTCTAGGGTGTTGTGGGCAACTTCGGGCGTGGCCTGTGGTTGGAACGCATCGTAAATCCGCAGACATTTCTGAAATGTGATGTGTGAGGCTCGATAGCCTTTGTCTCGGGCTAGCTGCATGGCGGCTGTCCGGACCGCTAGCGGCCCTGAACTCACACAGATTTCAACTGTCCGCGTGTCTGAATGTCGCAGGGCATTACGCAGGTTACGCCGCGTGCTGTTGAAGTCATAGGGACTCACTTCTACCGAAACGCACTCCAGGCCTGGTAACTGGGTCCTGAAAGCGTCTTCGTGGGTTTTCAGGTTGGTAGGAACGGCAAGCAGTATGGAATCAGGATGGCGGAAGCGAATGAGACGTAAGGCATTTTCCTGGCCAGGACCCAGGGCAACCACTATCTGTGTTTGACTCATGTTAGCAGCGGTATGATTCCTCATTGTGGGATGGAAGCGGTCGGAAGCCAAGTAGCCACCGGCTGGATCGAGACAGCCCTATTCATTGTTGATAACCGGCATCAAGCCATAGGCACAGGACCGTAATGTACGGAATGCTAGGCAAACTGTGCAGATGAGGAGTAGTGATCTACAGGCCATATATCCTCATTCCTACCACCAAGGCGACTCCTTTCCTATCATATTCCTTATGCGACCGGGGCCCAGTATCTGCCCGATACCGCCGGATAGGTACGCCCATCATGGCTACCGACGATAGCATTATAGGACATCCAGCTGCCGGGCTAGCTCGGTTAGGTCATGTGCATAGTACTCGAATGCATAGGCCTGGGCCGTATCCATGTTCTGTTGCGGGTCTGCTAACGATCCGAATTCCTCAGGGCGGGCAATATAGGCTGTACGAAAACCCACCCGGCGGGCACCGTTCAGATCAGCGGTGTGAGCGGCTACCATCAAGATCTGCTGGGGATCCAGACCCAACAGACGCGCCGCAGTCCGGTAGACTACCGGGCGCGGTTTATAGGCACGGGCTAGTTCACTGGACAGAACACAATCCCACCGCCAGTTATTGAAACGTGCCAGATCAACCAGCAGGGATACGTTGCCGTTGGACAGCGGCGCGATCCGATAATGCGGGTATAGGCACGCCATTCCTTCCTGCACGTCAGGCCAGGCATGGAGACGGTGCCAGGCCAGGTTGAAGTCCCTGATTTCGTCCTCGGTCAAGCCGCACAGGCCGTGACGAGGGAGCAAATCGTCCAGAATACGGCGATGCAGAGTATCAAGCGGCTGCCAGGGTACTTCTGCCCGGTTAACCTGCTGCATAGCAGGCGCATAGCCTGCCCGCCAGTCCAGGGCAAACTGCTCCCAGTCCGTAGTGATCTGGGTACGTGCCTCCAGCTGTCGTCCTGCGGCCACAATGGAAGAATACCAATCCACCAGGGTACCAAAAACGTCAAAGGTCAGGGCCTTGATAGCGGTAGACATAACGATCTTGCAAGAGTGTGGGGGTGGAGAGGCCCCATGGCTGCTTCACCTATGGCTGGCTCAGAGATCTTGCCAGGTTTCGCCGAACCGCTCCCGATACCAGTCACGCAGCGGTACATCCTCGTCCTGAGGGATATAGTACCCGAGATGACTCGACCTGTGCCCTAGCAGCTGCCGGCCAATAGGTGTGCACTTGGCCAACAGTTCCTGGGGCATCGTTTCGTAATCTATCGGACGTAGGATTCGGTAGTTGTAGCCGTAATAGAGGACCACGCGATCCTGGTGTGAATAGTTTGGAGCACCGGCGTGCCAGGTGGGCTGCCCGAAAATGACGGCGTCGCCGGCATGGACTTTCAGTTCCAGCGCACCCACGGGATCCTGGGTGCCATTCAGGAAGGATGGACCGCCATCCATACGGTTGGATCCCGGCACTACCATGAGTGAGCCCATGTTACTCTCCAGCAGATCCGTCAGGAAGTAGCCAATCTTGAGACTAGCTAGGGCGCGCCGGCCATAAAAGCCAATGCCCGGTTTGCCGCCATCGGGATGCCAGCCAATATTACGCTTCTCAGGATCGGGAGGCACCATGA
The DNA here is from genome assembly GCA_965116185.1 of Caldilineaceae bacterium. GTDB lineage: Bacteria > Chloroflexota > Anaerolineae > Caldilineales > Caldilineaceae > Bin34. The sequence goes on along the minus strand of OZ220492.1, from coordinate 2,109,103 downwards.
TGAGATGTGACGTGCACAGCTGTAAGTTGAAATGCTCCAGAAAACGGACTGCCTTGGGGAAGGTAGTAGGCCATTCCAGTAAATCCAGGAAAGCATCATCCTTGTCCACGATGGGCCTGATGTTCAGACCGTAGGTGGCCGCCCGGTGTTCGGAACGCTCCAAATCGAATTTTAGCCGCTCAATGACGCCCATCAGTTCCGTGACCTTGGCAGCGGATAGTGCCTGTCTGACGATAAGGAAACCGTTTTGTGCAAAGAAATCCACCTGTTCCTGGGTCACTTCAGCCGTAGCGGGGAAACCGAACATGTCCAGCTCCTTAGTTCAAGTTGGTTTTTGAGACAGGATCGTAGTCGGTACAGGGCTGCCATGAGGTGTCCTGCACGACCTCATGACTTATTTTGCCATAGGATGCACGCCAGCCTAGCCTAAACTGCGACTTTAGATACCTTGGATCACCGGATTACGTAGCACACCGATGTCCTGGATCTCTACCTCTACAACGTCGCCCGGCTGTAGCAGCACCTGGGGATCACGCGCAAAGCCCACGCCGCCCGGGGTGCCGGTTGAAATGATGTCGCCGGGTTCCAGCGTCATCACCGCCGTGATGTCGGCAATCAGGTCGTTGACGGTGAACAACAACTGTCGGGTATTGGATGACTGCATTTCCGTGCCGTTGAGGCGCAGCTTAATGTCCAGGGCATGGGGATCGGCAATAGCGTCGGCGGTGACGAGCACGGGACCGATGGGCGCAAAGGTGTCAAAGGATTTGCCCATGACCCATTGACTGGTGCGGCGCTGGAAATCACGCGCGCTGATGTCATTCAGGGCGGTGTAGCCGCCCACATAGTCTAGGGCGTCAGCTTTGCTTACATTGCGGGCAGTCCGGCCCATAACCACGGCGAATTCCGCTTCATAATCCACAGTCTGCGAGATGGCCGGGAGGTGGATCGGATCGTTGGGGCCAATGATTGTGTTGCTGTATTTGGAAAAGACAACGGGATGTTCCGGCGTTTCCGAGTTGGTTTCCTCAATGTGATCCTTGTAGTTGATCCCAATGCAGAGGATTTTGTCCGGATGCGGGATAGGGGGACCGACGCGCACCTCGTCCAAGGCTAGGATATGGTCGGTGCTGAGACCGGTGATCGTTTGCGCTACGCGGGCCCGCATAGTTTCGCCTGCTGCCAGGAAATCAATGACATCTTCAGGAATTTGGCTATCTGCACGACAGACATCGCCAATTTGGTCATCATTAAGCAGAACACCCAGACGCTGGGAGCCGTGAGCGGAAAATGTGATCAATTTCATAGCAGATCTCCAAATCTACGAGACGGGATTGCCTAGGGACGATCCCCGTGATAATGCAGTTTCATTCTACCTGATCGGTTGGGACTGGGCATGAGGGCCATGTACTGAGGTTGGCCCAAACCGAATTGCCGGCCATCACAAGATGATGCATACTGTGATGAGAGATGTTACCTGGATGGAAGGGATCCCAATCATGGCCAATATGCTTGAGATTACGCGGGGCATGAAAATTGCAGCCCAGGTGTCGCCGGAACCCACACAAGAGGAATTGCTCTTCATTCGCCAGATGGGGGTTGAGTATGTCGTGCTGTGGACGACGGGTGAAAACGCTCATTACGAATACTATGCGAGCCGCCGTCAACTTTTTGAGAATCACGGACTGAAAATCTATGGTTTCGGTAATTCCGATGTCCATAATCAGGATGCTATCGTTCTGAATCTGAGCCACCGAGACGCCAAGGTGGAGGAATATAAATCTCACCTGCGTGCGCTGGGGCAGGCTGGCATTCCGTACACGACCTATGCGCACATGGCCAATGGTATCTGGAGTACGGAACGGGAAGCAACGCGGGGTGGCGCCGATGCCCGGGCGTTCAATCTAGCCACCGCTACCGCCGGCCAGTGGCGTGATCAGAGGTATTACCTACCACAGTCCCACGAGCGCGCCTATACCGAGGCGGAAATCTGGGACAACTACCAAGCCTTTGTGACTGAGGTAGCCCCCGTGGCTGAAGAGGAAGGTGTACTGATCGGCATCCATCCTGACGATCCCCCAGCCCTGGAGCTAGCAGGGGTGCCGCGGTGTATCTTCAGCAGCCATCAGGGCTATGCACGGGCTCTGACAGTGGCGGATAGTCCGAACGTTGGCATCTGTTTCTGTGTTGGCTGCTGGCTGGAAGGTGGCGAGCTCATGGGGAAAGGAGTGGAAGAATCCATCCGTGACTTTGGCGGGCAGAATAAGATTTTCAAGGTCCATTTCCGTAATGTGGATGCACCTCTCCCCCATTTTGTTGAAACCTTTGTGGATGACGGTTATTTTGACATGTATCGTGCTATGCGTGCCCTGCAGGAAGTGGGTTTCAATGGAGTCCTAATTCCGGATCACATTCCCAACATGGCCAACGATTCCCGGGTCGGTACGGCTTTCTCAATTGGCTACATGCAAGCCTTGGTGAAACGTGCGGAAGAAGAAGTGCCTCGGGATTGAGGGTGGTTGCTGGCAGCTCTATGCACCCTGATAGGCTTGTCATGGATTCCATTAGTAATTTCCAACAGCCAGCCAGCCATATGTTGGCCATACGGTCTGGTGCCTAGCCAGTGCTAGGCGGGGCTACCACCACCTTCGTGCAGTATATGCTGAAACCTTCTGCCCAGTCGGTACCGGTGTCAGATGGATATGATCTGGATCGCGCTGCTATGGCCTGCTGTGGCCTAGGACCAGCTTTGAGTACAGCCGAACGCATGAGGATCGCTCAAGCCGACATGGTGCTTGTATCGGGGCTGGCCCTAGTGAGTCTGGAAATTTTACATAAAAACTGCACTTTCCGGTAGACACCGTGGTTGGGAGTGATACGAATTGCTATCACCGCAAGCTGGCCCTAGTCCTGGGTATGGCCTAAGTAGTGAATCCGGTAGCGGCAGGAGGCCCGATACAAATCATGAACCGGACAGAGGGCCATGGAGTGGATGGAGCCCTGGAATGTGACGGTGGGATCGCGGCCCAAGAAGTTCTATGTGCAGGTGATCCGGTTCCACGGCCCCATCACATCACTCTTGTTGGCTCAATTCCAGATCCAGCCACCATCCGCACGGGGAGTGATGTCCCTGTTCAAGGGCTTGATGCTTCAAGGCTTTCGGCATTACAACCAGGGCTTTACACCAAATGCATGCAGCAGATTGGTTAGGTGGGTGTACAACGGGATCAGATGGTTACCCATCGTTTTCTCTTACGGTAGGTCCGGGCTGCGTAGGAGACCCGGTGTACAGGCGAATATGGCAAAGGCTGCAACCCTGGACCTGAGACTCACGCCAAGCAGGGTATGCCGTTCCGCGCGAACAGGTCGGAACCACGGTGTCCGTGGGCATAAAATCGTGGAGGCCTATAATCTGCGTAAGGGTGTGAGATTTGCTCGTGTGTAATAGGAAAAAGACACAGCTATGAACAGGCTTGATTTGACAGGAAAGCGTATTCTCATCACAGGCGGCCTGGGCGCAATAGGTTGCGTTGTAGTTCGGATCCTGGCTGAACACGGAGCCCACGTGCTAGTCAACGACATTTTGACCACCGACACGGCCCAGGAGGTGATGGCCGCGGCAGGCATGGTGCACCTGGCGATCAGCTACCATCCAGGTGACTGCCGCGATCTGGACGCGGTACAGGATCTGTTTAGTCAACTGGAGGCTGCACAGCACCTGCCCCATATTGTATGCTGTCACGCGGGGCTGGTACATCCAGGCCAGATTGACACCTTTAGCCTGCAGGACTTTGACGAAACCATGGACCTGAATTTGCGTTCAGCATTTATGGTGTCCCAGACAGCTGTCCGCTATTGGCAGAGCCACCATGTCCCGGGACACCTGATCTACACCACTTCCTGGGTACAGGATGTGCCTTGGCCTGACATCACGGCCTATACCGTCAGCAAATCGGGCATGCGGACGCTCATGCGCGGATTTGCTCGGGAACTAGCACCCGCAGGAATTCGGGCCAACGCGATCGCGCCGGGTATTGTGGGAGTTGGCATGGCTAAAAAGCAGTGGGACACCGATCCGGCTTATCAGGCCCGTGCGCGCAAGGCCATACCCTTAGGCACGCTCCAGACGCCGGAGTCCGTGGCCCATGGATTTCTTTTTCTATGTTCCGACCTAGCGGCGTACATGACAGGCTCGGTGCTGCTGATAGACGGTGGCTGTAGCCTATATCCCATGGATTGACGGTTATGGTTGCCCTTAGAGCAGGGAACGTGGGCACCGAGCTCCCTTAGGTCGGTCATGAACATTGAACGCCCGGTGTCTGGACGTGTCTGGTTATGGCCGCTACCGCGCGGCGCGGGTGACAACTTGACTTACACGTTACAATCAAAGGGTAACGTATTTTCTTACCCATCCTGTCACGAAAGGACCATGACATGATCACGCTGGAGCAAGTGCAACACTTCCGGGACAACGGCTACACCACCGTCCCCCACCTGTTCTCCGAGCAGGAAGTTCAGGCCATGCTCAAGGAACTGCACCGTCTACAGACGGAAGGTGTGGGCCGCAACGTGTCTACCGAGCCGGAAGCCGCAGTCAATTATCAGATCATTCCGCTGCACAACAAGAGTGCCCTATTCCGGGCCTTGCCTTTCGCCCCTAAAGTGATCCGGTGCATCAGTTCGCTGATCGGGAATCCTTTTGTGCGCCATCTTGATCAGATTTTTGTCAAACCTCCCGGTAAGGGCATAGGTACCGACTGGCATCAGGACAACGCGTACTTCAAGCTGGCAGATCCCACCAAAGGGACAGCGATGTGGATTGCACTACACGACGCTACGCTATTGAATGGCACCCTACACGTGATTCCCAACAGCCATCTGCAGGCTTTCACCCATTCACGAGATCCCAATTCGGATCATCACATCCGTATTGCCGGTGTGGAAGGTAAGGAAGTGCCTATTGAGATTGAAGCAGGCGGCGCGGCGTTTTTCAACTATGGCACGGCCCATGCCACTAAGCAGAATCGGTCTGACAAGGAGCGTGCGGGACTGGCATACCACTTCTTCAACACGGATTATCACTTGGGAACGGAGCAGGAGACATTTCTGGTACCGATTACCGGACCACAGGCCACCGGGGGCGAAGCCGAATACGGCCAGCGCATCGCGGGAACCTGGCCGCATGAAGTGATCAAACTAGCGCCCTGAGCCAACGCTATCGGGATCCGCTTGAATAGGGTGGATGCTCATGGCTTTCAGCTAACTGAGCTAGGGTATGCATCATAGCACCCATGACGGATGATGAATCTAGTGGTGTAGTGTGAACTGGGTTGTCTACGGAGGGCTGGACGCTCACTCTATGACAGTGAAGACAAGCCAATTCCTCCGAAACATTTTGCAGCTCCTTGGACTTCCTGGGGAGTTGTCCTATCCATCAATGGAATGCTCCGCGTACCCTACCTAAGCAATGGAATTTCGAGTGTTGTGCACGCTGGTGACACCGTCGTGTTCTGCAACGAAGTCTGGTACCGGACACACGAAACATGAGCAGAGATCCCCCTATCTATCTCCTGCAGGGGCACTATGTCCAGCGCATGATCACGCAGAAGTTTCCTCTCTACCGCAACCGGTTGCGTTTCAATCACGAACTTCAGTCTATTGCTACACCCTGACTAGTAGGCGATCATGTCAAGAGCGCCAAGCCCAAAGACTCGTTGCTGACGTGTGCTGTGCCGCAGACGACCGTGCGTTGATTGCCGCTCTCTAAAGCCTCAGGTCAGTTTGCCGCGGCCCTGAATGGGCCATACCGCCTCAATACAGCCCTGCCTGATCCCAAGCAGGGTATCGTGCAGGCACACCGTGCTGTCGTTGTAGCCCACAACGAAATCATAGGCCTCGCCAATACGGGGCCGCGGGTTGTCCTGCGCCAGTGTGACAATGCCATGTTCAGCGGATGCTGCTACAGAGGTCACATGATCTATGCCCAGGGGACGTGGATCCTGGGCCCAGGTTGGAAGCGCTTTCCATCCCGCGTCAAACACGATGCGATTGGATGTTGGTCGACTGGTCACAGTAGTGCGGACAAACAGCGCCGGCTCGGTCTCCACGCCCCAGGTGGGATAAGTCTCGTCCGTGAAGATAGCACCACCGGCCTGGATTTCGGTTACGCCTGCTTGGAAGGGCATAACTTTGTAGGTGCCGCTACCACCGCCGCTGACGATCGCGACGGTTAGTCCCGCGTCCCGGCACAGGGCGGCAGTACGTGTCAATTCACCCACGGCCCGGCGAATCTCGCGGATCCTGGCCTCCGTCTCCGGGATTTCCAGGGCATGTCCTTCATATGCCATCACGCCCTGGAACGTCACCCCGGGTGTGGTGTCCACCAAGTGCGCTAGCGTGACCGCTTCCGGACCCGGTGTGACCCCGGTGCGATTCATGCCCGTGTTGATATCCACCAGCAAGGGGATGGCAACGCCGGTTTCAATACCAATCCGGCCTGTGTGGTGTACAACATCCGCATCGTCCACCACCGCCATCACTTCGCTCTGACGCTGGAGTGCCGCTAGGCGCTGTATTTTCGGTGTCGTGACAATTTGATTGGCTACCAGCACCGAACGTATGCCACCATTCACCATTACCTCGGCTTCGCTGACCTTGGCACAGGTGACTCCAATCGCACCTGCTTGGATGGCCATCTGCGCGATGGCAGGCACCTTGATACCCTTGACATGCGGGCGCCAGGCAATACCGGCCTGGTTGAAATGCTGGGCCAGGTGCGCGATATTTCGGTCCATGACGTCAAGATCGACCCACAAAACCGGCGTGTCAATGATGGCTATGGGCGTTCCGATCAATGACATGGACAAACCTCAGGGGAACATAGATAGAGTGTTTTTCCTGGTGCTACTGTAACACGGAGCCAGGAGTGGTGCATGAGTCTCGCACGCTTGCGCAGTCTATCCTGATTTCATTGTTCCCTGGCTGGATCAAGTTCAAGGTTTTGCTTGGATGTGTATCTTATAATGAATGCTCTACGGGAGCGTGGCCGTGGTCCATCCGTGCAAGTGTGATGTTGTATTGACGACGCCTGATGGGATGAAGCATATAGTCACGAGCCCGTGTGCTTTAGGTGCTATGACATCATAACAATAAGGGAAGACCTTCATGTCCGAGTACACAAATCCTGAAACTGTCGTCCTGCATGCAGCGTATCGTTCCGATCCTGTCACCGGCGCGGTAGCGGTTCCCATTTACCAGACAACTGCCTACCAGTTTGAGAACACGCAACATGCCGAAAATCTGTTCGCGCTCAAAGAATTGGGGAACATCTATACCCGCATCATGAACCCTACCTGTGATGTGCTGGAGAAACGTATCGCGGCGCTGGATGGCGGCGTCGGTGCTTTGGCACTCTCGTCAGGCCAGGCGGCTTCAGCCTTTGCGATCCAGAACATCGCCCGCACGGGGGATAATATCGTCAGTTCAACCGATTTGTATGGAGGGACCTGGAATCTCTTCGCCAACACGTTGGAAACATGCGGTATTGAAATTCGCTTTGTGGATCCGGCGGATCCGGAGAGCTTCCGCCGGACCAGCGATGAAAAAACGCGGGCCTATTACGCTGAATCACTGCCCAATCCCAAATTACAGGCTTTCCCCATCCGGGAAGTCGCCACTATCGGTGAGGATTTGGGCATTCCTCTGATCGTGGACAACACGGCTTCGCCCGTCATTTGCCGGCCTTTTGATCATGGTGCTCACATCATCGTCTATTCCAGCACCAAATACATTGGAGGACACGGGACATCCATAGGGGGCCTACTGGTGGACAGTGGGACCTTTGACTGGGAAAAACATGCCCATCGCTTCCCGATGCTCTCTCAGCCGGATCCTAGCTACCACGGTGCAGTCTGGATCGAAGCCGTGAAACCTCTGGGCCCGATTGCCTACATTCTCAAGGCACGTGTCACCCTGTTGCGGGATCTGGGATCCTGCATGAGTCCCTTCAACGCCTTCCTGTTCCTTCAGGGCCTGGAAAGTCTACCGTTACGTATGGAGCGTCACTGTGAAAACGCCCAAGCCGTGGCGCATTTTCTGGCGCAACGGACCGGGATCACCAAAGTCATTTATCCGTCTTTCTTTGCGGGTGAAGAAAAACGCAGGGCTGACACCTACATGGGGGGTACGTACTACGGTGCCTTGGTGGGATTTGAACTGACCGGGGGGCGTGAAGCCGGGCGGAAGTTCATTGATGCCCTCAAGATGGTCTACCATGTCGCCAACATTGGAGATGCCCGTACTCTGGCCATACATCCGGCTTCAACCACTCACAGCCAACTGTCCGTGGAAGAGCAGGAAGCAACGGGAGTCAATGAGAACTACGTGCGCCTATCTATCGGCATTGAGCATGTGGATGACATCATTGCCGATCTGGATCAAGCGTTGAGTGCAGCTCTATAGTTTGCAGATATCTAATACTATGCTGGACGGTTCACTCCATTCCATGACGGGTCGTCCAGCATAGATATGGCCAACAGTGGCCACATCGATCCAGTATGGCCACTGTTGGCTTGGGGAGTGGGGCTTGAGGACTAGATAGGGACAAACGGGATAAATGTGTTTGATCGCGAGCCTAATAGGGTACTGATTCGCAACCTAGTACTCCGCCTAAGTAAGCCCTTTGTGGAGTTCCGACTTCAAGCAAGCTAGTGACAGGGGCTGGCTACGGGCAGTGGAGAGGCGTTCCGGTCGCTTGGGTGGGAGCCGGCATGGGGACAAAAATCTCTTCTCTGTGGAATCAGACGACCGCTGCCAACACCCAACCAAAATACTGCTACTCGGGTGTACATCAATCTCCAGCTTAACGGATGTAGGTTCCCGGCTGCGAGGATTGATAGACGGGAGTGTACGGTACGAGCTCAGTCGCTATTTGCCCCCTAAGTCCCACATGTACTCTAGGTGTGTGGGCATCTGTTGGAGCAGCAAGGGGACTTTATCAGTCTATTAGGTGGTGCAGTAACCGTAGCCTGCACATGCCGAACAAACACACGCCTAGCCCCGCGACATCGCGGGGCTAGGCGTTGTACCAATGCGCGGCCATATACATACATCCTCGCGAAGGACTACCGGATGTCTGGAATAGCTACTGTTGACGCTAAGACCAGATTAAACCGCGAGGTGCTAGGGCACAACTGAGAATGACTACGCACACAACTCCAGTACAAGGTATGAACCGGTTAGGAGTTCGTAGCCGTAGACGTCACTCCACAATACACGCACAGGATGGCCATCGCTGTGGCTTCCGCCACTCTCCCGGTAGAACCGAGACCCACCGTCGTAGAACGTGCAGGTTGGTCGCGGAGCGAGATATCAATGCGGCAGCACGTTATAGTCTTGCCGGCTAGGGCTATCACCACCAGAGCTTCAACACGGGCCCTGGGGCTGTGTATACCATTTCAGAACCATATACGGACGCGAATGTGCAGTCACGTATATAAGCCCCTATTTCTTCTTGAGAACCAGCATGCCCGTGGCTGTTTCTACTACTTCGTATCCTTCCGGCAATTGGTCCAGGGCGTTATCGCGGACCTCCCGGGCGAAGAAATACATCTGAATGGTCTTACCTGACTTGGACTGCCGTTCATTGGCGTGTAAGTAGTAGGTGACGCCCTTCTTATTCTTGTGTGAATATGCCATGGGTTCCTCCGTGCAAACGATTCGCTTGGGCCAAGATTACCTTACCGGGTAGTAGCTGAAACCTAAGCGTGCTCCATTGTACGTGAATTTCCAGCAAACGGAAAAGTATGTGACTGCCTGTAGTTATTCCGGATTAGGTATGATGATACTGATAGACATATGTATTTTAGGTCCGACCCGCGTCCAGTCTGGTCTGGCTTGCGCACGAGCCGCACTCGGCAAAACGAAGGACTTGCGCCACGGTAGCTGCTGCTGACACCGAGGTGCATATGCATCAGGGTACGGGTTTCTGGTATAGAAAACAGGCACATTGCTGTCCTGCCTTGTTGTCTGCAAGCAGAAACGGAGGCCGTTGCTCATGGCAGATATCCATGACCTCAGGACAGCGAGTTTGAAACACGCAGGCGTGTTCACTGAACTCAAATTCGGAAGCTTCAACGGCAAAGGCACCGCTGTCCTCTTCCCAGCGTTGGTGGGGATTAGGGGATGGCACCGAATCGATCAGCAGCTGGGTGTACGGATGTGAAGGTGTAAGTACCACGTCATCCATGGACCCTTTTTCAATAATGCGACCGCGGCACATCACCATGATTTCGCCCCCTAGATAGTAGGCTGTCGCTAGGTTGTGGGTGATGAAGATGCATGAAATACCCTGTTCTTGGAAATCAAGGAGGATATTCAGAAACAGAGCGCGTAGTGCCGCGTCGATCATGGAGATCGGTTCGTCTGCAATGATGAGCTTGGGCCGCATCATGTAAACGCGTGCTAACATGACGCGCTGGCGTTCGCCGCCGGAAAGCTGATGCGGGTAGCGGCCCAGCACATCCTGGGGACGTAGATCAACGGCACGCAGGGCATCTTCAATGATGTTCTCCGCCTCGGTCGCGCTGGAGGCCAGCCGGAATTTCCGGACCAGTACGCGCAATACGCGGTCAATACGGTAGAAAGGGTTGTACGTAGCATAGGGGTCCTGAAAGACAGGCTGTACCGCACGGCGGTAAGCGTGCCACTCAGCTGCTCTGAACCGGGCTAGGGAACGGCCCTGATATCGGATTGTACCCTGAGCAGGCTGGGTAAGCCCCAGGATGGCGCGGGCCAGCGTGGATTTGCCGGAACCGCTTTCGCCGACGATCGTCAGGATCACCGGTTCAGCGGGTACGTCAAACGAAACATCATCAACGGCCACAGTGGTCTTGCCCTCACGGAATAGGCCGCTGTCACGGAACACCACCGAGAGGTTGTCAACACTGAGCAGGGAACTATTCATGCCGATTCATCTTCCAGGGCGATTTCCGGATCGAAGAGATGGCAGGCCACGACCCGCTCACCTTCCAAGGCAATAGGACGGGGTACCACGCGTGTGCATAGCGGCAGAGCATCGGGACAACGCGGATGGAAGCGACAACCGGGTGGCCAATCTAGGGGCGAAGGTGCCATACCCGGAATCGATTCGAGGCGGGTACGTTTGCTGCCCAGAGCGGGGATGGAATGGATCAGGCGGCGGGAATAGGGATGCTGAGGAGCATCAAAAATCTCATAGACGGTGCCAATTTCCATCACTTCGCCTGCGTACATAATGGCAAGGCGATCCACTAGTTCCGCATGAACGGCCATGTCGTGGGATACGAAGATGACAGTAGCACCCAGAACTTCTCGTAGATTCCGGATCATATCCAGGACCGCCCGCTGGACATTGACGTCCAGGGCGGTCGTAGGTTCGTCGGCCACGACCAGGGCAGGGCGGAGTAGCATGGACATGGCAATGCAGACCCGCTGTTTCATGCCGCCGGACAGCTCGTGCGGATACGCACGGCCCACCGAAGCCGGCAGGCCCACCAGACCCAACAGTTCACGAATGGTGGCCTCTACCTCGTTACGCTGTCCCGGTTCATGGGCTTGCACCACGTCAAGCATCTGATCTTGTACGCGCATGATCGGATTCAGGGCATTCATGGAACCCTGGGGAATATAGGAGAGATGCTTCCAGCGGATATCACGCATCTGGCCATAATCAAGCCGGACCAGATCCATGCCCGCGTCGGACCGCTCCGGAAACGGGTAGAACAGGGCCTGCCCTGACCGGATGTGTCCGGGGGGGACAACAAGTCGTAGAATACCTTCTACCAACGTGGATTTGCCGCAGCCTGATTCACCGGCCAGACCGAAAATCTCGTTGCGGTAGATGTTGAGATCCACACCATCCACAACTTTGTAGGTGCCACGGACGCTTTCATAGTGGATGCGCAGATCACGGATGGACAGCAGGGTTTCGGCAACCATCGCAGGTCATTCTCCTGTTACCGCGCGCAGGCGAGGATTAAAGGCGTTTTCCAGCCCGATGTTGATGAGATTGAGGGCCACAAAAAAACCGATCAAGGCGCCCACCGGCGCAAACACGATCCACCATTTGCCCAACGCAAACACCCCCCAGTTGACTGCCCACTGGATCATGAGGCCCAACGTATTGATATCACCTGGTCCCAGCCCAATCAGCTGCAGTCCGATTTCGGCCAGCATAGCGGAACTCATGCCAACGGCTACCGACACACCCAGATAAGGTAAGAGATTGGGTAGGATCTCAAGAAAGATGATACTCATGTCACCCAGGTCGCTGGTACGCGCCAGATCCACGAACGGCCGTTCCTTGAGTGAAAGCACTTGGGATCGGATAACGCGCGTCGTAAAAGGCCAGGAAAACGCGGCCAGGAGGAGGGACATCACCGGGATGTCAATGCTGGGTAGATAAGCAGCCAGTGTGATCAGGAGAGGCAGACTGGGAATCACCAGAACCATGTCTGTGCCGGTGCGCAGAACGGCGTCAAGCCAACCTCCCTTGTAGCCAGCGATGAAACCTAGGGCGATACCGATGCCCGTAGCCGTAGTGCCGGCGATCAGGGCGATGAGCATGGAGACCCGTACGCCGACAAAAAGTAAGGCCAGCCAGTCCCGGCCCAGTCGGTCCGTGCCGACCGGATGCTGGACGGAAGGTGCCAGATAGGGCTCAAACGTGCCAAATGACATGGGCGATACATCGGGCCCGATAACGATTCCGCTGAGCCAGGGCTGGAAGATGGCCACGAATACCAGTACTGACAGCATGATGCTGCCGACCCGGAAATAGTTGCTGCGCTGCCAGGCTTCAAGCAGGAACATAGTCTCAATTGTTGACCAGCCGTACCCGTGGATCGATCAGAGGCAGGAACAGATCGATCAGGAACGTGGCGGTCAGTACTACCGTGATGCTCATCAGGACAACGCCCTGGATGGTGTTGTAATCCATGCGGGAAATAGCAGTTAGAAACAGAGTGCCCATCCCGGGATATTTGAAAATGATTTCAACCAGATAAAACCCGTTCATGACGAAGCCTAGGGAAAGGGCCAAGGCCGTGACCTGCGGCAACATGGCATTGCGCAAAACGTACCGCCGCAGAATGTGGGCGCGGCGTAGGCCCTTGGCTTCCGCGAAATGGAGGTAGTCATCCCCCAGGATCGTGATGACCAGCGAACGGGTTGAGATCAGAGTGCCGGCTACGCCCACCAGAATCACGGCCAAGGCGGGCATGATGGCGTAGCGCAGGGCGGAACCGATAAATTCAAGACTGAAGGCGCGCTGTATAGAGGGGGCATAGGCACCGCTGGTAGGCAGGACGGCAATCCAGTAACCAAAAAGGAACAGCGCGAAAAGGGCGGTGAAATAAGAAGGAATCTGTGAAATGAAGAGTGAAAAGTTCGTGATGATATTGGAGACCATATTTTTGCGGAAAGTCCCCACGATTCCCCCCACCACGAAACCTAGTACCCATGAAAGTAGGGTAGACATGCCCAGCAACCATAGGGTCCAGGGTAGATGGCGCAGAATATGGTCACGCGCCGGCGTGGGAAATCCGATCATGGAAGGGCCCAGATCAAAGCGCAGAAACACGTTGCCCAGGAACCGCCAGTACTGTGCGGCCAGTGTGCCATCCAGCCCCAGTTTTTCCTTATAGGCAGCGACCATGGCCTCGGCATCCTTGCTATCAATGGTCATGGAGTATTGTAGTTCCATGGATGTCAGATATGCGGAAACGGGGTCGCCCGGCATCATGCGGAAGAAAAGGAATGCGACCGTGAAGGCACCCCAGATGCTCAGGATGAATATGAGCAGACGGGTCGCGACGTAGGTCAGGATCGGCTTCATGGATGGAACTTCTCATCACTAGCAGAAGGAAGGGGCGCACCAAAGGCCGGGATATACGTAACCACAGCTAGCTGGCAGGAAAGCCCGTCCGTATTTTATACTATAGTTCCCGTCAGCTGGGTCTGACAGCACTCTTGAGTACGCGTCAGGTATATCCATAATCTTCGGTTCAAAACAAGCAAGGTGTGCGATGAATGAGTCCCAATTGCGCTCCGCCGTCATAGGCGCAGGCGGTATTGCCCGGGCACACCTCCGGGCCCTGGCCACATTGGACGACGTTGAAGTTGTCGCTATAGCCGATATCGTGCCCGGCAGGGCCCAGGAGATGGCGGATCGCTACGGCATTCCCCATACCTATGAACGGCACGAGGAACTAGTGCGGCACCCGGGCTTGGATGCTGTCCATATCTGTACCTTTAATCAAGCGCACGCCCAGCCATCCGTGGATGCCCTCAACCAAGGATTACACGTCATGGTGGAGAAACCCATGGCCGCAACGCTAGACGATGCCGTGGCCATGGTTAAAGCATCGCGAGCGAATGACAAACTCCTGATGTGCGGGATTAAGTCTCGTTTCTCCGATGATGTCATGACGGCACGTGAAGTATGTGCAAGCGGGGATCTGGGACACATCTATTATGCCGAGACGGTCGCTCAACGCCGGCGGGGCATCCCGGGGCGTACCTTCATTTCCCAAGCTACTGCAGGCTTCGGGGCCACGGCGGACATCGGTGTGTATGCGCTTGATGATGCGTTGTGGTTAATGGGCCATCCCCTACCGATTTCAGTCAGCGGCCTCGCACTGACTGAAATCGGCCATGCCGGCCCACCCAAACGTGGAGTTCACTGGCAGTGGGATCCGGCGCAGCTAGACGTAGAGGAATTCGGAGCTGGCTGGATCCGGTTTGACAATGGAGCTGTCCTAATCTTAAAGGCGGTCTGGGCCATGCATATGGAGTCCGTGGGGGAGACGTTTCTTTTGGGCACACAGGGCGGTCTGCAGCTCACGCCGGAGCTTACGGTGTACCGTGATAGCTGGGGAGTACTGACAGATGTCAAGTTGCGGGTGGAGATGAGTCCGCCGCAGGAACAATTTCGTCGAGAAACCGCAGCATTCTATCACGCGATCCGGACCGCACAGCCATCGCCCATTGATCCTTGGGAAGCCCTCATGACCAATGTCATCATTGACGGCTTGTTGCGCTCTGCAGCCCAGGATGGCGCGGAAGTACCGGTGTCTATGCCTCTGCCAGCATCCTGACCGGACATACAACTTGAGGGTAGTGCGTACAGGAAAACACGGAATTCATTCAAGAAGCTGTAAAGAAACTGTGCTAGAATCTGCTGACCGATCCAGACTGTGTGTATCTATACCGCATGACCCTTGCCAGGCGCAATCCGGGACATGTGGCGGCATAGTTAGTGATATGGTCGTCTAGGTTCCGCGATTTTGTGAAGGAGGCGTTGCATGAAGTTTCAACGTTTTGGTCTAGTGTGGTTGGTACTGGTACTGGTCATGGCAGGTTGTACCGCATCTCCCATGACCGAAGGTGCCGCCCCGGAGACAGAAGCATCGGATGTGGCGGGAGAATATATTCCGGTTCCACGGGATGAGGCCGTGATCATCAATGAAACCGGCACCTTCAGCGTGTTTAGTAGCTACAACCCCTTTGTGCCCAGTGGAGATACCCGGGGCATGTGGCAAGCGGGGCAAGAGCACCTGTTTAACATCAACTGGGCTACGGGTGAATTCGTATACTGGTTGGCCGATGGGTACAGCTATAACGATGATTACACCCAGATGACCATCACTACGCGCCCGGAGGCTCACTGGAATGATGGTACGCCCTTCACATCGCACGACGTGGCCTTCACGATTGATATGGTCAAGTCCGATGCGGCTCTGCGTTGGGGAGCCACTATGCAGGAGTGGGTGGATTCCGTTGAGACCCCCGATGATCACACGGTGGTTATCAACCTGACCCAAGCCAATCCGCGTTTTCACATGCATTTTGCCCGTGCCTGGGGTTTTGCCGTCCAGGCCAAGCACGTATGGGAAGGCCAGAATCCGCTTGAGTTCAAGAATTTTCCGCCTGTGCTGACCGGTCCTTACAAGCTCAAGGAAGAATTCCCGGATCAATTTATGATTGTTTGGGAGAAGGATGAGAACTACTGGGCTCATGGCATGGGGTATGATGTCGGGCCCAAGTACTATGTCATCCGCAACGAGCGGGTCCCGGAAACGGAAATTGCGGATCTGCGCGTCAATAAAATTGACCATGCCCACGCTTTGGCGGATGGTGCCCTCCAAGCCGCGGCCGTTGAGGCCAATCCCAATGTAATTTTGGCCGGCTGGCGTGATCCCTGCCCCCGTGGTGTCTGGTTCAATACGGCCAAGTATCCCCTGTCGTTGCCTGAGGTACGCCATGCGATCAACGCCGTGCTGAACCGGCAGAAAGCGGCTGACCTGCTATTTGGCATTCCCACGGTGCCCGCCCGCTTCCCTTGGGCGGACTGGGGTGTGCATGACAGCTATTCGTTTGAAGATATCCGCGCCGAATTTGAACTCGATTACGATCCTGCCCGCGCCGAACAAATCCTGGACGATCTAGGGTTTGCCAAAGGTACTGATGGTGTGCGTGTTGATGGTGAAGGTAATCCCATGTCCTTCACTATCATAGTGCCCAGTTTTGCGGTGGCCCCACACAACATCGCGCTGGATCTAGCGGAGGAGATGGGTAAGATTGGCATTGAAGTCAATGTGCAGAAACTCGAATCCGGTCCCTTCAACGAAGCCCGCGAGATGGGTACCTTTGATATGACATCCCACTGGTTCTGCGGGGACTGGGCAGAGGGTCCCATGACCTTTGCGGACTGGAAGCATACCAATGCCAAGCCGATTGGGGAACGTTCCACAGCGGGCAACTGGGTACGCCTGAATGTGCCGGAACTGACCGATGTGATGAATCAGATCGAGGCCATGAGCCCGAGTGACCCGGCAATCGAAGATCTCTATCGGCAGGCTGTGCGCATCTATTTTGAGCAGCTGCCGGGGCTCGCTGTAGTTCAAACTACCTACGTCATGCCTTTCAACCAGACATATTGGGAAGGATGGCCCACATCAGATCACGTCTATGCGGTGCCCTTCACTTGGTGGCCGGAATTTAAGTTTGTGATGTTCAATCTCACCTCAACGGCAGCTTCTGAATAGTGCGCTCGCTGCTCACTGCGAGCAGCCGCTTGGGTTGACCAGGGATGACGCTTCCTCCTAACAGGGCAAGAAGCGTCATCCCGCCCGTGACGGCGGTTGTCGGTGTATCCATGCATATCTCATAAACTCCAGAAGCGGTACGCATGAACTGCAGGAGCGATAAACGTTGACCACGACCCTCACAAGGACATTTAGGCCTCGGCGGTGGGCCAGCATAGTAATACTGTGTCCATTGCTAGTATCCCTGCTGCTAGGAGCGTGTGGCGGCGGTCGGCAAGCCGAACCCGAGGTTCCGGCCGTGCCCCTGGAAGAACCCAAGGATTTTGAATCACAATTGAATCCGCCGGTGCCCGTCCGCCTTCAAGGCAATATCTCGGAACAAGATCTCTACGTGCGCTCCTGGCCCATTCTGGACAAGTTCATGTCTATCAAAGCTGGGGCAGAGACACATGGGCTAACTCTTACTGACAATGGCAACTGGGTCAAGGTCACGGTACCGGGCCTAGGTCAGAAAGGGTATATCTGTCGCTGCTTCCTGGAACTCACCGACCCTGAGGTACCAGCCCAAGGTCTGGACGCTCCCTGTGCAGAACCCCGGGGCGTAACCTGTCAGGCGGATATGGAAGAGCAGTTCGCTAAATCACAGCGTCTGGGTGAAGGGAACTGAAACAGGCAGGGCCCTACGTCTTTGGAGACTGTTGTCCAAGATCTAGGCCTTGTAACTACCGGGGCTGTCTGTACTCTACCGTGTCCTGATGGGCAGGCTCAATAGGGTACTCACAGAGCCTGCTTCTATATAGGGCAGTCCTACTCGAACTGACGAAGGTACTGGCGGTTTGCCAGCGCACTCGCCAGCGGCGTCTCTAATTGGGTGACGTCAGTTTCCACGATGATCCAACCAGTAAAAGACGCATTCTCCAGTACCTGGAACAAGGCAGGAAAGTTAATACAGCCGGTGCCGAGTTCTTGCCATAGACCGGCTTGAACCGTGGTTGCGTAATCCCAGCCGTGGTCACGGCTATGTTGTGCTACATCTGCATCCACATCCTTGATGTGCAGAGCCTTGACACGTGCTATGTGGCGCTGGATGAAGGCTAGGGGATCGGTACCGCCCCAATATAGGTGACCTGTATCAGGTCCTAGGAAGACCAAATCCGGATCCGTCCATTCCGCCAGTCGTGCATACTCTGCCGCCGTTTCCACCGGTGTGCCTACATGGTTATGGAAACAGGTGCGTACCCCATACTGTCGTGTGATGGTACCGATGCGGTTCAGCATGTCCACCATGCGCTGAAAATCGGCTGCGGGTAGGTGATCGTGGGTTGTGACGTCGCCGGCTGCCTCACGCCGAGTCCGTCCGGATGGCATGATCTCTGATGTGCCGGCGGCGGCTACGAACAGCTCTGACAGTCCCAGGGCCTGGGTCCAGGCAGCATGCTGGTGGGTTTGCGCCAGAATCGTCCTTTCCCGCGCCACCTGCCAGAATGCCTCACTGAAGTAGCCGGGGGCCGGCTGCAACTGAAACCGGTTGTACAGGCTCTGCAGGGCTTGGGGAGTCTCCGCGCCCTTTGTAGTGAAAGGGGCTCCCGCGTATCCGGCCTGTGCGATCTCGGCCAGGATACGGTGTGGGTTGACGCCATGCCACGTGATCTGATCACAGCCTATGTGCTTAGCATCCAGCATAGTGTTTATACGGATTGTGTTAGAGAATGCCGTAGGTACGAAAAGCCTCTTCCGCCCCTAGGCCCTGCAGGATGGCATCCCGTACTACATTTTCACCCATGGCCTTGGTCCAGGCTTCCTGCAGAATAGCCTCTTCATCCTGCTGTGGGATCACGCATACACCATCGCGATCACCGAAGATGATGTCACCCGGCAAGATGATGACGCGCCCGATGGCAATAGGTACGCGAAAATCCGCTACCTTGCCTCTCAGTCCCTGATCTTGGGCGAAGGCACCGTAGGAGAAGGTAGGGAAGTCTTGATCTAGAATACCCTGCGTATCCCGGTGGTATCCGTTGAGCACGGCACCGGCCGCTCCCAGGTATGCAGCGCGACAGCTCATCAACTCGCCCCAGAGTGCGTAGTCGGGTGAACCGCCGGTGCATACATATACTTCATGGGGCTGCAGGCTATCAAGCGCTGCCATCATGAGACCAAACGGCACTGTATCTGCCACTGCTTCCGGGTCAGGCATACGGTGGATGTCATGGGACAGTACTGTCATGGCACGGCCCACCACTACCATAGTAGGCTCAATGGGCCGGACCTGTGGGGGTAGAAACTGAAACCGCAAGCCGTGGGTATCCATGATATCACCCACCACGGCCGGAAACAGATGCTGGCGCATCAGCGCAAACAGTTCGGGATCAGAAGTCCATTTCAGTTCCATCATGGTTCTCTTGTTGTGTCTGGGCGCAATCCGGATGATGGCTCCAGCATAGCAAATCACGGTAGAATCCCATCGGTCTCTACCCTAAGCAGGCCTCCGATCTGACTACCCGGATGTCCGGTTAGATTAGGATGTGGAGCAGGTAGGATAGGCAGTATACCACCTGCCTGGTAGACTATCCATAGGGGCAGAAGGCGATAAATTTACTGCGCTGGACGCGGTGAGTGCATGGAACCACACGGTGGTGGGGTTTCCTGTCTGCACTACCCAACCGGATAGTACCTAGGAACAGGTTCTTGGATGAAAGTTACGGAAGTACGTGTTGCCGGCTTACGAGGTTCCACTCCGCAAGGGGGCTGGAGTGAAGAGATCCGGGAAGACGATTGTGTCCACACTCTGGTTATCGTGCTTACGGATACAGAGATCTTCGGTGTGGGCAGCGTCTTCACTCATGAAGCACTGGTACAAGGTGCTATGAAGGTGCTGTGGCCACTCCTGGAAGGGGAGAATCCACTGGAACCGGAACGGGTATCGGAAACCCTGCACCAGAACACGTTCTGGATGGGACGAGGTGGCTCGCTTACACACGCCATCAGTGGTATTGACATTGCCCTGTGGGATATTTGTGGCCAGGCAGTCGGGCAACCGGTAGGGCGGCTGTTGGGGGGACGCTATCGGCATCGCGTGATGCCCTATGCCTCTCTGCTCATGGATGAACCTGATCCGCTGCGTGACACCTTGCTGGCACTGCAAGCCAAAGGGTATCGGGCATTCAAGATGGGTTGGGGACCCTTTGGTCGTCATAGTACTGCGCTGGATGAGCAAATTGTCCAAGTGGCCCGTGATACGATCGGACCTGAGAGTCGGCTGATGGTTGATGCCGGCGGCAGTGATGCCTATTGGCCTCATGGGTATTCGTGGGCCCTACGTACGGCCCGGATGCTGGCGGCATATGAGGTAGCCTGGTTTGAGGAACCGCTCCGTCCCGACGATCTGGCCGATTTCGTGGCATTGCGTCGGCACTCACCCGTACCCATCGCAGGTGGGGAAGTGCTAACACGGCGGCAGTCCTTCAAACCCTGGCTGGAGGCCCATGCCTTTGATATCGTGCAGCCGGACGTAACCAAGGTAGGTGGCATTTCCGAAGAACGCCGTATTGCTTGGATGGCCGAGGAACAGGGCATACGCTTCATTCCCCATGGCTGGAATACGGCCGTAGGCCTTGCCGCTGATCTGCAGCTGGCTTCTGCGATTCCGCATACGGATCTAGTGGAATACATTGCCGGTTCCACTTATGTGGATCAGTTGAAACTGGGAGGCTGGTCACTGGATGCCGACGGCATGTTGCCGATCACTGCGGAACCGGGTCTCGGCCTTACCCTGGACCCGGATGCCGTAGCGCGGTACACCGGACGTTCCGATTTGTTGCCAGGTTGACCGTCAAGCCCGCTGCGGTTATCCCAAGGCGCTACAGAGAGGGAAAAGTACCATCATGGCACGTCTTGCCGGCAAAGTCGCGATTATCACAGGGGGTGCCAGCGGGATGGGACGAGCCCAAGCTCTGCTCTTTGCTCAGGAAGGGGCTAGAGTCTGCATCGCGGATATCAACGACGTGCAAGGCCATGCCGTCCGGGAGGAACTGGCTGCCCAGGGGCTGCCGGGCATTTTCCAGCATGTGGATGTGACGTGCAGTGCTGACTGGCAGCAGGCCGTACAGGCCACGGAAGACACATTCGGGCCTGTTGCCATTCTGTGCAATATCGCTGGCACCAACATTCGGCACGGCTTTGACGAACAGACTGAAGAGCATTGGCATTTCATCCTGCAGACGGCACTGACAGGTACCTTCCTCGGAATCAAGGCCGTAGTGCCTTCCATGCGCCGCAATGGCTTGGGGTCGATCATCAACGTGGGTTCACTAGCTACCAGTCGGGCAGGGAGCAATCCCGCTTATGTTACCAGCAAGGTGGGTATACATGGCCTCACGGTCAGTACGGCCCAGGTCCTGGCGGCGGAGCAGATCCGATGCAACCTTGTGTCACCGGGGCATGTGGACACGCCCTTTCTACGGGACAACGCACCGCACAGTCCCAATGATGCTTCGACTAGTATCAATAAGCCCGCGAATTATCGGCGCCGCGTACATGCCACACCCATGGGCCGTCTGGTGCAGCCCGCAGACATTGCATACGCTTTCCTGTTTCTCGCCTCGGATGAGGCAGCCATGATCACGGGGACGCATCTCAAGGTGGACGGTGGCGCCGGACTGAGCCTATGAAGACGGTACGCCGTAGCGTACCCAACAGTCATCTTGTCAGGAATTGCAGGAAGGAGGCTATATGGCCCGAAAAATCTATGCGTTTGGGATGGATGGGCTCATCTTGCCCATGGTGAAGCACTTCGTACGTGAAGGTTCGTTACCAGCCTTTGCCCGGCTTCTGCGCGACGGCACCGGTAACCAGACCTACTGCTCGTTGCCGGTCTGGACACCCACCAACTGGGCTACACTCTCCACCGGTGCGCATACCGGAACCCATCAAGTGTCTACGTGGGAAACAACACTGGCACCCCGCTTAGATATTGACAGCTTTGACGGCCGGAGCAATCGGGCGGAACGCATGTGGAACGCGCTGGAACGTGCGGGACTCAAGGGCGCCGCGCTGCATTATCCAGGGGCCCATCCTTCCGGCTATACCCACAGTTTCGTCATTGACGGTCTGGGTCATCCGGGCCACGCGCACACAGATTTTGAAGTGGCGGCCTGCCAGGCGTATGAAACCGGTCCCGGCAGCGGTGACGACTTCATGATCGGCCATGACGGTGCATCGGTACCCGGCTCTCGGAGCATTGAAGGCATGCCGCGGTTAGAACAGGCGGTTGATTGGAAGAACCTCCCGGCCAGCCACAAGCCGCCGTTGGCAACCCG
The DNA here is from genome assembly GCA_965116185.1 of Caldilineaceae bacterium. GTDB lineage: Bacteria > Chloroflexota > Anaerolineae > Caldilineales > Caldilineaceae > Bin34. The sequence continues at coordinate 2,086,701 of OZ220492.1, read as the reverse complement.
GTTGACAGTGACCTCACGTTGGGGTGAGCCCGTACGGACCTACCATATCCTGGTGACTGCCACCCATGAACACTATGACCGGGTTCAGCTGTTTCACCATCGGAATGGACGCCAGCCCGTAGCCACGGCTGCGACCGCCCAATGGACCACATGGCTCACGGACGAGTTCGCGGTACCGGACGGACGGGTGCCGGCCGCTTTGCGCTTTAAGGTGATGGATCTGGATCCCGGTGGCCATTATCTCAAGCTGTACCGCAGTCAGATCACCTATACCCATGGCTTCTGCTATGGTGACAGCACCTTGGAGGACACTCTGTTCCAGCGGTTTGGCCCTTATCAAGAACATGCCTCTATGATGCCCTATACCTCGGGCATGACGGATTTCACAACGGCGCTGGAAGAATGCGCCTATCAAGGCAACTGGTTCGCTGAAGTGGGGCATTACATGCTGGTGGAACAGGATTGTGCCTACTTCACCTGCCATTGGCATCTCTTTGATTACCTCAATCACATTCATCTAGCGGATGTGGATCCGGTGTGTCCCGGTTTCGATCCGGCACACCGGGATGAGGTAATGAATCTATTTCGCCAGGCTTATCAGGTAGGTGATGCGATCGTGGCCCGCATGCAGGAAACCCGGCGGGAACAGGGGCGGCATGATGTCTATGTGGGAGTCCTGGCCGATCATGGGGCTTATCCGGACGTGCGCGTGGTCAATGTACGCAAATTTCTGTACGACCAGGGATTCCTGGTTCTCAAGCACGGGGCAGCAGGCATTGCGCAGGATCAGGATCGGATTGCGGCGACCGAGATTGACTGGAAGCGAACGACAGCATACCTGCCCCGCCGAGGATTTGACATAAAAATCAATGCTGAGCCGGGTTCAGACCGGTTCCAGGCCATTGAACGGCGTCTTCTGACGGCCCTGCGTACCTGGATGGACGAGGAAACCGGCCAGACCGTTGTGGCGATTGCGTTACCCAAACGGGATGCCTACATTTTGGGCCAATGGGGACCTCAATGCGGTGACATCGTGTTTGTATATGACCACGACTACGTCAGCGGCTACTATCCCCAGTGGCAAGGCATTCAGGGCGGTGGCTCTGTGGGTGCTCCGCTGGCATTCGGGGCCCATCACGGGGGCTTTCTACCCACGGACAATGGATTTTCGTCCAGTTTCGGTGCCTTCCTATTGGAAGGCCCGAGCCTGAAACGAGGCTATGAGAGAGACACGGATCAGTTGGGATACATCCACGCCGTAGATGTCATACCCACCCTCTGCCATCTGCTGGACATCAGTCCACCGCGTCAGGCGCAAGGGGCCATCGCCTATGACTTGTGGGAAGGCCACACTATGGAAACGGGTGGGCCGTGATACCACTTGGTAGCTTCCAAGTTTGCCTGTAGCTCCGCCTTGGCAATACCCAAGCGGGATACCCCGCCTGGGTATTGCGGCTAGACAGGGTTCAAAGCCTACCTAGCGGCTTCAACCTTGCGGGGCTATGAACAAAGGTCCGCAACGGACCAGAGGTGCAATCCGCTAGGTGCGGGAAGCAGTCTGCCACGTCCGCGGTTGCTTCTATACACAAGTTATAAGCGGGAACAAGGGGGCATCTCCGGGGAATCGGAAGCAAAGATTTCATCATCAAGGCTCATGCAGTTTGTACGTAGAGCCATGGACGGTGCTGCCGGCTGTACCGAAGGTCCAAAGTCCGGTTGCTCTAAGTACGTGAGGAGAAGCTCGCATCCGGGGCTGCGCTGGTAGCGGAAGTAGACACGTCCATGGCCGTGAAGTCTAACTCCAGAATTATTTCGTCCGCCACCCAGGTTACACGTGGTGGCATAGGCACTGTGATCCCAAAATCTTCTAGGACAATTTGGGTGGAACCATAGCCTACTAGTTCCGTCTCTGACGTGAAGCGGGCCGTGATTGCGAACGTGATGGTTCTGACGGTATCCATAATGCTCAACGTGCCTTCGATGTCCAATGCGAAGTCCTCGCCCACCGCCACTGAGGACGGCGCGTTGTGGAGTGTGGTGGGTGTGAAGACGATTTCCGGATACAGGTTGGTATAGAGTACAAACCGACGAATGGCACCGTCGCGCATGTTGTTGTCCGTGACGAAAGACGTAGTCTCGATCACGATAGGTGACACTTCCGTGGATGCTATCTGATCGGGACTAGTCGTGAGCGAGCCGGTCACGGCAGATGAAACCCCAGTCACCACTGTATGGGCCCCACCCAATGTTTCTTCAATAATGAAGCGTGCTTCGGTCTGACTGTCATCCAAGACGAATTCCCTAGGAGACATGAGGGATGCAGCCGCATCCTCCTCGGGGGCAGAGGAGTCCTCTGTCTCCATCACTGCCGTCTCCGCAGATGTATCTTCCGGTTGGGTTTCAACCGATGTGTTGGCTTGGGCGGCGGCCGGAGTGTTCCCGCTGTCATCAGCCGGTGGAGCACCGGGGATTGTACAGCCGGCGATCCCTAATCCTAGCAATAGCAGCAATAGTCCCATGCTTGAAAGCATACGGATATGATTGGGCCACGTGTTTCTATTCATACATACCTCTCATTGGTGGAGTCAGCTCGGCTGGCTGACATGACTCTAGGCCAAGGAATTGTGGTAGGTTTCCAGATCGCCCCAGGGAATGTAGTCTGCCCATTGTCTCGACAGCTAGCTTGCAGAAACATCACCCAACTGCGGGGACCGTCAAGCTCACGCCTGCGAGGCACTCCACATTTCTGGGGGCACCGCGGATCCTAAGATACGGCGTGGATACACGCCAACCGATAACAATCTTATCATGCAGGCCGAACCAAACTGTGCCAAAATTCCATTGGTTGGCATAAAGAGACAAGGATGTAACCATATGACAAAGTACAAACTCAGTCACTGCAGGTAATGGTAGCTGTGGTATGGGGGCTGATCCCAAAGGCAATCAATAACAAGTATGTTTCTATATAGGTTCCGACCGCGTCTCAAAGGTGGCCCGTTGAAGTGTTTAGCTACCCCCAGCATAGACGAAACGGAGGACCGGTTCCCGTCCTCCATTTGCCGGCAATTTAGATCCGATCAAGAATAGGGTCAGAAAGCGCGGTTGAAGGGGAAACAAGCGTAATGAGTAACACCAATCTGCCCCCGGCCTGCTGGTCTCGGTTGGGTGATTCCGAGCTTGTGCACAGAATCCTAGAAATCCCTCTGTGTGACACGCATGAACATTTGCGGCGTCACTACGATTTGGGGCCTGAGCGGATAGATATACTGGTGTCTCTATTTGAGAACTATGTAACGGCTGATCTAGTGGTAGCAGGCGCGGACGCCGGGGCGGTCACGAATCTGACCAACCCTACTGCCGGTACTGTGGCTGACCGGTTTCGGGCCGTTGTGCCCGCATGGCAAAAGTGTTGCCATACGGGCTATGGTGAAGCCGTGCGACTCATCGCCGAGCATTTTTACGATCTGGCAGAACTGACCCCGGAGTCTTTGGAGGCGGCTCAGGCTGAGCACGCACAGCTGATTGAGACACGTACTCGCCACCAGATCCTACAGCAGGACGCGGGGCTGGATCATGTTCAGATCGATGATTTCACGGTGGATATTAATCCTGATGAGGAGAACCCCAATTTTTTCCTGTACGACATCTCACTTCACAAACTGGTCAAGGGTACGCCCGATATGGAGGAACTGACACGCCTAACGGGGGTTGAGATCAGGAATTTGAGTGACCTACAATCGGCGCTTGAAGCCGTATTCGTCCTGGGAGCCCAGGAAGCCGTGGCTTGTAAAACCCAACACGCCTATGATCGAACTCTGACCTGGCAACGGCGGGAACGTTCGGATGCAGCTATTGTGTTGGACAGGTACCTCAAGGCGCCCTCTACCGTGTCCACAGCGGACAAGCTGCTGTTGGGTGATTGGTGTCTGGCTCAGTGTGCCACGCTGGCTGCCGCGCACGACCTGCCGATTAAAATCCACACAGGATACTACGCTGGCCATAGCCGCATGCCGCTGGATTTCATTTCCTGCCGGCATCTTTGTGGTTTGCTGGCGACACATCCGGACACGCGCTTCGTCCTGATGCACAATTCGTATCCCTACGCCGAAGAGCTGGTCGCCTTGGCCAAACACTACCCTAACGTCTACATTGACATGTGTTGGGCCTGGAGTATCAATCCGTTCAATGCGGCCACATTGCTACGCAGTGCGATCCACGCGGTACCGCTCCACAAGGTGTTTGTTTTCGGGGGTGATACGACCTGGCCGTTTGCCGCGTACGCGTACGCCATGCAGGCCCGCTGGTGGCTCACGCACACCCTGCAGCAGGAAATACAGGATGGCTTCCTGCAAGAGAAGGAGGCGTTACACCTGGCTGAACGCGTCATGATGAAGAACCAGCTGGATTGTTTTCCCCGTCTGCATAGGGAACAGTGATGCTCTGTGTCGTAAGTATGTTTTCCCGCTTTCCCTGCGCTGAGGTGTATTGATTAATATGGTAGAGATGCAGAGATGTTGTCTCCACAGAGCATTCAGTTCGCTTAGAGTTACGATCAGCAATTTGAAGTCAAAATAAACCAATACATGGTGGACATAGTGGTCCTCAAGAGCGCGTGCAGTAAACGATCGGGATCGCCGCTGCACTACTTCACCACGTTGAACGCCTCGCCTACTGATAACCCACCCACGCTGACGCTCCCCACTGGCACACTGGAGTCGACATTATTATTGCAGGTGGTGGTTATTGACACGCCTGCGCTTACGACTACGTCAGCGACCATGGGGAAGAGACTGCCTTTCTCCGTGCGTAATCCTGAATGTAACTCCATCGGGGATCAGCGCTACGGTGACTTGGGATGCGGCCCTGACAGGAGCAAGCTGCCTCTAGTGCCTTAAAGGCGACTCCGCCGAAGTATTGCTACAAAGGTATTACAGCGCACCGATGAGATCACCGGGGGCACCAATCCCAAGTAGCAGGAGACATTCCCGCGGACGGTGACGATTGACAATCTGACGGTGGGGCAACGCTACGCGGTGAGCTGCAGCATTACTCAAAGGCGTGTCAAAACTGAGTTTGTGTCAAGGCGAAAGTTCTGGCACGCCGTACCAACCAACTACAGGGGAGCATTCCGGTTTCGCTCTGTGCGGGAATGATGGCTGGACCTGATGCCAGTTGTCCCGGAGCCTAACGGCGTCCGGCATCAGATTCAGTCATGAGATAGGTTGGCTGGATGGGGTATAGTTTCCGGGCATTTTGACTAGGCGAAGGCACCAACAAGGACCGACCCATACGCAACACGGAAATACCGGCGGACAAGGCTCTATGTGGATATCGTATCCGCTGCATACCGTGTCCGTATAGGACGGGTTGTGCCACTATGACCTAGATTCACCGTTAGCAGGCACCTGTGTCTCTGCACAGCTTCTATGCTGTCATGGTATAGCACAAGTCCGTAGACTCCTTCAACCCTTGAGCTCGGTGGGGAAAATCCCCTGGATGAGGTACTTCTGTGCCGCGAAAAACAGGAAGGATATGACCATGATAGCGTGCCAGTCCACGTCAAACGGATCGTGGCACATGGCTAGACCTAAGCCCAGGATGAAAATTCGGGACTTATGCCGAAAGATCAGTGGCTCTAGGAACTTTACATTATCTCAAACTGATGCCCTGATGAAGAAGGGCTTGCAGCTGCCGTCAACCGTTGACCAACGGGACCGGCACACACAACCTAAGGGTCAAGCCACCTAGGATTCTGGTCGGGATACCATCAACCAGTGGCGGCAGAACATCAGACGATCGCACACTCGCGGGAGGAAGGTCAGCACGGCAGGGTTTAATTGGGTCCTAGCCAGCATAGTGTTATATAGTATATTATATATTATCCATTCTTAATATCCATCCATATGGTTACTGAGGAGCCGAACCGGATAGGTTCACTGGCTGGCACGGGGGTTTGTGTACGGCCCCTTGCCGTTCGTGGCCCAGCGGTTCTATACATTGTCTATAAATCAAGAGAGAGTTACGTTATGTTTGACTTTAGATCTCTACTTCCGACCCGAGAGGTGGTGCGCGCCGTGCCGGCCGGCAAGCGAGGTGGTCTGAACTGGGCCCTGCTCGCGGCCGCAGCGCTCCTGTCCCTCGCCCTGGTGGTCCTGATGCCGTCATCGCCAGCGGAGGCGGCCTGCCAGCAGCCCAACAACGGATGCCCCGAGCCCTCCAATCGGATCGTCGGCCTGCCCAGCAATATTCAAGTCGTCGTTAATGCCCAAGGGACCGGAGCGCAAGTCACTTGGAAAGAAGGCACGACCGATGGGCGGGGCAACACGGCGGACTGCGTGATCAGCTACTACGATGTCCAGCTGCGGAAATCGCGAAACGGGTGGTTTACGCTTCAAAGTCAAACGCGCAGTTCGACCACCAGCCACACCCTGACCGGTCTGACCCCGGGGACAAGCTACAGAGTCACTGTGGTCGCCTGGAGTACCCCCTGTCAACGCTGGGACGCCAACTCTGTTACTTTCACCGTTCCCCCAGCAGATCCGCCGACACCGGAACCGACACAGGTGGCCCCAAAAGAACCCTCTCGGGGCGTGCGCTATCTGGCGATAGAGGGAGATAGCGACGGCACGGCCACCGTGACTTGGTCTAAGCCGCGGCGCGCCGCCGCGCGGTGTACGCCCTCGGAACAATATCGCTACAAGGTCGTGCTCTGGACCGGCGCCGTGGGCGACAGGATCGATCGGGAAGAAGTCGTGGAGCACACCATGATCCGTGCACGGACGGTAGAGCTCACCGGCTTGACGTCGGGGACCGCGTACGGGGTGCTCGTGTGGGCCTATTCCGATGAGTGCGAAAATTGGTCTCCCTTCCGGCGTGCGATCTGGACACAGCCGTAGCCCGCTGCGCTGGTCATACATGCAAACGGCCTCGGTCCTCCCCCAGAACTTGAGGGAGGACCGAGGCTCTATAACATCAACGCACCTTAAGTCCCACGCCTGGTTTCGTACCGCGCCTACCGTAAAAGAATAGTTTTTTGGTGTAGTCAGAACAGCGGCTAGCCAAGGGGTCTGGCGGTGAGTGGACACCGTAGCCCTTCAGGTGTATCTGGTGAGCGTCTTTACCAAGGATCTGGAATGCCCTACGATCGCTTCACTCTGCGCTACGATATTTCTGTTCAATTCTGTCACAAAATTGCTTGTGCCATGTAGGGTGACACTGATATAGTCTGGCTTAGAGATAGCCCCTAGCGCTATATCGGGAGCTACAGGCAGCCACGATGATTGGGGCTCTGAATCTACTTGATGGACAGTTACTCCGCGACTGCCGAGTATAAAGCTGTTCTTGGGAGTGCCGGTACGATAAGCCACATATATGTGGAGACCTACTCTGAGGTAGAACTCTTTATTCAAACTTTGAATGACAGGATGGCTGCCGGCGGCATAACCCGTGTGGAGCCTTTGGCGCAAAGTGCTTGCCTCTTGCCTTACCTCCGGTTATATGAAGAATTCATCGTCAAAGGGTTCTTGTCTTTGTTGTATACGACATTGATTGACTACCGTACGGAAAACATCATCATAGACAGGGCCTAGCCAATCTTGGCTACCTTCCGGTGTGCGCCGAACCATCGCATAGAGAAATTGTTTTACCCAGTCCGTTTGCTCCCGCTGCAAAGGAAATTGGGGTTTTTCTTGTCACGTACGGCATGTACGGTCTTGAGAATGTCCATAATAATTGGAGCCACCTGGCTTTCTAGGTAGCTCAATGTGTCTTCGGGCTCAAAATCGGATGCGCCCTTCTCATCCACGGTGCGATAGAGATTCTTCTCCACGAAGGCATTTTTAGGGCTAATAGGAAAAGGTTCCGGTTTATTTCTCCTGTACATCCACAGATGGCCTTGAGTGCCCACAAAGTTTTGCAGGAGAAACCGGGGGATATAATGATGTCATTCTGAGCGTCTCATGATGTCTACGTGTTAATACACTTATCGGATCAGAGTGGGAGAAAGCATACCAGCTGGAGACGGGCCTATAGGCCTGCTCAAACTTCTATTGGCAGACGGTTCTCGCTGGATGCTTCCAGGGCCAGCATGTTCTAGTGCCCGTGTGCTAGTTGATCTTCCGCGTCTATTGTGGATACCATCCACAGCGCCCCGCCTTCCACGGGGGCAGTGCTGGATTCACTCAAGGCGTTGAAGAAGGAGCGATCCAGAGGCACGGCTAGTTTCTCGCTCAGCGCCGCAGGGTAAGCACTTTGTCTGGAGTTGAGGCATGAAGAACTTGGCACTGGTGGAACCTCAATCTGGACGCTGTACCCGGTTGAAAAAGGTGGTGGGTGCTGAATAATATCTTGGTACAATCAGCAAATTGGATCTCCTATTGCTTACAGGCCGCGGCATATCCTCTAGTGGGATGCCGGGGCCCTGGATCACCGAAGTAGATTGCGTTGATGACTTCCAGCACATGATGCCCTTCTTCGCCATCACAGGGGTGTGAATATCCTGCGTCTATTACATTCACGTAGCTGCTTTCATTCAGTTCACCCGCCATGTCAGAGTATCATGCTGCAGGCACGACAGGTTCCAGAGATGCCCTGTGTATTGTCAACCGACAGATGATGCTGATAGGATCCTGGGGAAATATCCGGTGTGGGTAAACAGAAAACGTCATGGGGATACCACACAACAGCCGCCTCTCGGAACCGTACACCTCTACGGCATGTGTTCCAACTCAATGGTGTCAAAATGATGCTGGAGCAGCGTCGCACATGTGATATTTTCAAATAGAGTCGTTTGCCATGACCATCTGCCCGCAGCATGCCCTGAGGCATTATAGGTCTACTAGAGATAAGTACATGACCATGCATCACCTGTACGCAGTCAGCCAGCATATTCGGCAGCCCGTAGCCTCTGTAGTTTCTCTTGCCACAGCATGTGTGGATAGTAGCTTCCCGCTCCAGGAAGACTGGAGAGCTGCCATGAAAGGACGGGTAGGCTACTGATGATGTACTGCGAGATCGCAGTGCTGCCTGGATCCGCAAGCCAACAGATTGAATGGATGCGCTCATCATGATTGACTGTGACCTGCATAACGAAGTGTCCAACAAGACCATTCTGTACCCCTATATGCCGGCGTACTGGGTGGACTATGCGGAAGAGTCTTCGTATGAAGGACCTGACGCTAATGACTATCCTATGCAGATCGCTACGTCCCTGCATCCGGACTGGCGCGATATCTATCAGGATGAGGAATTGGCCACTGCCACTCGGGTAGAGCTAATGCGCCAGCACGTGCTGGATCCGCTGCAGATCTCGGTTGGTATTCTCAACACTACGTATCGCATCCAGTCCTTACACTCCTTGGATCTCGCCGTAGATATGGCGACAGCCGTGAATACCTGGCAAGTAGAGGAATGGCTGCACGTTGATGCTCGGTTCCGGGCTTCGTTGGTTGTACCCAGCCAACATCCCGAACTGGCCGCGGCGGAAATTGCCCGTTGGGCTGACCATCCCGGTTTTGTGCAAGTGGTGCTTCCTGTGCGGGCCCGTCTACCCTACGGCAATCGCACCTACGATCCCCTCTTCCGGGCTTTGGTTGAACACGACCTGCGTCTGGCTATCAGCTTTGGTGGGGCTACGGGCAATCCACCTACCGGAGTGGGCTGGCCCTCAACGTACTACGAGATGTATGTCGGCATGGCCCAGATTTTTCAATCCCAGGTCATGAGCATGGTGTACGAAGGGGTATTTGATCGGTTTCCGGATTTGTACGTTGTACTGTTGGAAGGCGGATTTACCTGGCTGCCTTCCCTTATGTGGCGTTTGAATAAGGAGTGGAAAGGACTGCGCCATACCATTCCCTGGGTCAAGCGCTGGCCTTCCGAATACATCCGCCAGCATTTTCGGTGGACACTGCAGCCTCTGGATGCGAGCGCACATCCGGAGCATATGCAAGAAATCATGGATCAGATTGGGGCGGAAGATCTGCTTTTCTTCTCCACTGACTATCCCCACTGGCATGGTGATTCCCTGACGGATGCGATTCCGGATTACATTTCGCCCGAATTGCGCCGTAAAATGTGTTTTGACAATCCCCGGTCATTTTATAAAAATCTATAAGCAACAACCTATGTAACGTGTCTTGTAAGCTGATACGCTCGCGGGCCAACCGTTAGGAGAAATATCATGGTTATGCGTGCTCCTTCCGTGCGTGAAACCCAAACCCAGGGTGCTAGAACGGAGCTAACAATTGTTGATACCGATATTCACGCTGCCATTGAGGAAGATACCCTGCGGCGCTTCCTGTCACCTTACTGGCGCAGTCACTATGACAATTTTGGTCGTATCGGATATACCGGTAGCCTAATGCCCCGTGCCATGCCCAACGCGGCTAGGCATGATGCCTGGCCCCCTGATGGCTCCATACCGGGATCCAACCTTGAATTCCTGCAGTCCCAGCTGTTGGATGAGTGGGGCATAGCCTATGGCATGCTAACGCCGCTAACGGGAGTGGGGGAACAGATCAATCTGGATTTTGGCTTGGCCATGGCTCAGGCCATCAATGACTGGCAAATTGAGGACTGGACTTCCCGGGAATCCCGCCTGCGCGGTTCTATTATTGTGCCGTACGAGGATGGCCAGCTGGCGGCGGAGGAAATTCACCGTCTGGGACGCCATCCCGAGATGGTTCAGGTGCTGTTGATCACGCGTACGCGCGAGCCCCTAGGCAGTCGGCGTTATTGGCCCATGTACGAAGCGGCCCTGGAATACGGTTTGCCCATTGCCATTCACTTTGGCGGGACCGGGGGCAATCCCATGACGGGTGCGGGATGGCCTAGCTTCTACATTGAGGACCATGCGGGCATGGCCCAAAGTTTCCAGTCCCAGATTACCAGCTTTGTTAGCCAGGGCGTCTTTGAACTGTTTCCCGACATGCAGGTTGTGATCATTGAGGGCGGTTTTGGTTGGCTAGCCCCCTTGATATGGCGCTTGGATACATGGTACAAGAAACTAGCTCATGAACTGCCCCGCGTGCGTGAATTGCCCTCCACGTATATACGTCGGCACTTCTGGATTTCCACCCAACCCATTGAGGAGCCGTTGGCAGCCCACCAGTTCAACGAAATGCTGGACCAACTTGATATGTCGGACCGCCTGATGTTCGCCACGGATTATCCCCATTGGGATTTTGATTCGCCGGACCGGGCGCTTCCCCATACCATATCCTTCCAGCAGCGGCGGGCCATTATGGGGGACAATGCGCTAGCGCTTTACCAGTTGCCAGTCGCATCCCGGTGACAAATGCCCCAATATGCTGTCGCCACAGTGGACGAGATTCCGGTCGGACACCGTAAGATCGTAGAAATTGCAGGGCGCTCGATCGGTATCTTCAATCTGCAAGGAGAATACTTTGCTCTGCGGAATACATGTCCGCACCAGGGAGGACCGCTCTGTACGGGCCGCGTCACCGGATTTCTCCATGCTAGCCAACCGGGAGCCCGGACGTACGCACGGCAGGGCGAAATCCTGCGCTGTTCCTGGCATGGCTGGGAATTTGACATTCGCACAGGCCAGTCCTGGCACAATCCGGAAAGAGTGCGTGTACGTCAGTACGATGTCGTGGTAGCGGAAGGCCCCATCAAAGGGCCGTACCAAGCCGAAACCTTTCCGGTGGAAGTGAACCGGCAGGTAATTCTAGTGGACGTTCCTGGTCCCCGGAATGATACTTCCTCAGACTCGTCTTCCACAGATGGGCCGTAAGCTCTGTCGTTGCCTCTAATTGTTATTCATCCATTTCTCTGCACCTGCTAGGGAATTCCATGCAGATTCTGATTTATTTCCCCCACATGGTGGAGACAGACATTGATGAATTGGCCACCGTGGCAGTGGGCCATCGCGTTCTACACGCACGTACCGTAGACGAAGCGGTCCGGATGGCTCCCGGGAGCGAGGTAGTTCTCGGTCTGATGCCGGAAGCAGTGTTTCAAGCCTGCACAGATCTGAAATGGTTTCAATCCGCTTCGGCAGGTATGGATCAGGTCTTGTTCCCAGCCCTGATTGCATCTGATGTAACGATCACCAACATGGCAGGCTTGTACGCGCAGGCGGGTGCGGAACAGGCCTGGGCTTTGCTGCTGGCCCTGGCACGGGGTATTCACCATACCGTAACCAAATTTCCGGTCCGGGACTGGTCCCGAGTACCCATACGTGAGCTGAGTAACCGCACGGCGCTAGTTCTAGGTATGGGCGGCTTTGGGCAGGAGTTCGTGAAGCGCGGCGCAGGCTATAGCCTGACGGTCCTCGCATTAGATCCAGTACAGACTGCCTTTGCAGGTGTGCAGGAGATCCGTCCACCAACGCGGGCCAACCTGCATGCGTTTCTGCCCCAGGCGGACCTGGTCGTTAGCGCATGCCCTCTGACAGCCGATACCTATCACCTGATTAGCCATGCGGAACTGGCTCGGATGAAGCCATCCGCCCTGCTCGTGAATGTGTCCCGCGGTGGTATCATCAATGAAGATGCCCTCTGTATGGCCCTCCAGTCCGGTTTAATTGCCGGAGCAGGGCTGGATGTGGTAGAAACGGAACCGTTACCCGCCAACAGTCCGCTGTGGGAAGCACCGAATCTGATCTTGACACCGCATCAGGCAGGCTTCTCAGCGGATCGGCACCGCAACATGCTCACCTTCTTTCAAAACAATCTGCGCCTTTACCTGGATGGTCAGCCTTTGCGCAACGTAGTAGACAAAACGCTGGGCTACTGATCACGTCCCGGATACGAGGAATCCCATCCTGCCCTGGACACCTTGAATTAATCAATAACCCTGTGGGTCCTAGACCAACAGAAGAACCGTATAGACTAGTGCCGGTTCATACGCTTTAGCGTGTGGGTATCCCGTGTCTACTTTATCGTACCCAACGCCTATAAGGGCGTGACCGGGAATTACCTCAAAACCCGATAGTGCGCAGATAGATGTACGTTTCGGTGCTCCGGCGTGCCTCATCCAGAGGTGAGTCGGCACCCGGAATAGGGGCGCCGGGACAGGCCGTGACCCAACGCTTGAAGGCTATTTCCTCAAGGGCTTCCCGAATAGCGGGGAAATCCATGTGCCCGGGCACGTGAACATCCACCCAGTCGGGATAAAACCATCGTTCCGCCTGAATATCCACGGCTGTGTATTCCTGCAGGTGAACATAGTTCAGCTGAGTCTGATAGTGCTTCAATGCTGCCACCGGATCCCAACCCCACAGGTGCGCGTGGGAGACATCAAGGCAGAGTTTAGCCTGAGATATCCGGTTCATGTAAATAGCCCACTCCTCTCGAGAGTTCACCACATGGTTGGTATGGATATGGAAACTAAGTTCCAGATCCAGATCGGCGGCGTATGCAGCCCATGCATCTGCTTGATCGGCGGCCCGTTCAATTTCATCGCGGTTCGCGGGACGCGCTTTGGGAGCCAGGGCATGCATATACATGAAACAGTCGCACCCAATTTCGGCGGCAAATTCCATGCGACGCTTGTTGATTTCAAAAGTGCGCGGGTTGTCGTCGTCCGGTGTTCCCTGTGCAGTCAGAATGGCCAGAGGCATACCCGTCCGCTCACATAGGTTACGAATACGTGCGGGTGTTCCCAGCCAGTCCAGATTCAGCCGTGCTTCCCAACCGTCCCAGCCTGCTTCCTTCAGTAGTTCCAAGGCCGGTTCCAGATCCGGTTCTTGCCAGCGGAGAGTGCAGAATCCAAGCTTGAATGACATAAATCGTGCCTTGCCTCCATACACTGTGGGGAATTGATGGCGGATGCAGACTGCTTGTGTACGGTTGTGCTCTGCAGGTGGTCGGCAGGCATGTTTTTCCGTGTGGAGTCCAGTGTACTTGTCCCCCTACCCATACGCAAGCTGTCATAGCAGGCCTGGACATCGGGTTGAGGACTGTACACGCATGGCGGTGGGACCGAGCAAAGCACAATGGTATCTGTATAGTACCTAATCCGTATGAGCTGGACAACGTTGTGCACCGATGGACCACACTGTGCGCGATCTATCGGTATGGGCAGATGACAAACAGACTATGGGGCTATGGGGATTTTGTCTCTGTATGCTGCCGGAGACCTAGGGCAAAGAAGGGACAGAGGTCCTCCGGATCATTTGCTTCTGACTGCTAGCGATCCTATACTTTGTCTGATGCGGCGGTCATACTCTCCTGCACTAACCGTGCTTCCTTGCCATCTCCATTCCCTGCTTCTCCTCGGCTTTCCATGGACTGATCCATGATTTACACGAGCGATAACATTCTGGTGCCGCCGCGCTCGGCGAGTGACACGAAGGATCCGGATCTTGTGGTGCGCGTCACACCAACAATGGCAGGCTGGGACTATATTTCCTTTGAGGTGCGTCGCTTGGTACCAGGCAACACCTGGTGCTTTGCAACCGGCGACTGTGAATTGGCCTTCGTCAACTTGAGTGGAACCTATTCCATCACCACGAATAGAGGCCAATGGACGGATGTGGGAGGCCGGTCCCACGTGTTTGCGGGTGCCTGTCACATGCTGTATCTGCCGGTACGAACGGATCTGGAAGTCACCTGCGACACGGCGGGCGAATTTGCTGTCGCTTGGGCCCCGGCGCACACAGAGTTCGCCCCCTTTCTGACGCTCCCTGACCAGGTGCCCATGAACTTGCGGGGAGGCGACAACGCCACGCGCCAGATCAATGATCCCTTGCCACCGGGATCCCCGGTTTCTCGCCTGGTCTTAGTAGAAGTGTACACACCCAGTGGCGGTTGGAGCAGCTATCCGGGCCACAAGCATGACGTGCATCGGGAAGACAGTCACGGTACGCTGGTGGAAGCGGATCTAGAGGAGATTTACTACTACAAAATTACCTCAACCCAGCCTGATGTTTTTGGTCACTATGATCCGGCCGGCTATGCCTATCAGCGGGTATACACCGATGCTGATTCCCCCATGCACCAAGCCGGCCGGCCTATTGATGCCCTGGTGCGTCCTACCAACGACTGCGTGGTCCTGGTGCCCGAAGGCTACCATCCGGTGGTGAGCCCGCCCGGCTACGTCACCTATTACCTGAATGTGCTGGCCGGCAGTGCTCAGAGCCTGGCCAATCAGGACGATCCGCGCTACGCTTGGGTCAAAGATGCCTACCGCGGCACCAACCCGGATGTCCCACTCTACGACCATGGTCGTGGCTGACTTGACGTAACGAAAGACCGACGGGACAGCCTGTCATGACTCAATCCGTAACCGGTTACGACTCTCTGCACATGGGGCGTTCCTCCATTGACCTGTACAGCAACGATGTGGGAACCCCTTTCACGGACATTAATTCCTTCGCGGCCTATGTAGGTGGTTCACCCACCAACATCAGTGTGGGGGTGACGCGTCTAGGCCTCAAGGCAGCTCTCATTACAGGCTTGGGTGATGATCCGGTCGGGGACTTCATTCATGCTTTCCTGACCCGGGAGGGTGTGGAGACCCGCTACGTGGTCCGCAAACCCGGATTGCGTTCCAGCGCCGTGCTCCTGGGGATCGAACCCCCGGACAAGTTCCCGCTTGTCTTTTATCGGGAGAACTGTGCCGATTTCAACCTGACCATAGATGATGTGCTGGCCGCGCCCGTGCAAGATGTAGGGGTCTTCCAGTTTGCCGGCACTAATCTTGCCCGTGAACCCAGTCGCTCTGCGACCATGTATGCGGCCGAGCTGGCCCGGCACACGGGTAACCGGGTGGTTTTCGATCTGGATTTTCGTCCGGATCAGTGGCATGATCCGCGGGCTTTCGGTATCGTGGCCCGCTCCGTGTTAGCCAACGTGCATATCGTGATAGGCACTCACGATGAAATTAACGCGGCAGTACTGACCGAGCCCACCCAGATGACCGTGACGCATTCCCAGGTGTCGGATGCTCGGGTAGAAGGTAATGTGCTGGAGGCCGTTGCGCGGATCCAGGCGGCCGGCCCCGCGCACGTCGTGGAGAAAGTGGGGGCGTTGGGCGCACGTATCCATACCTGCGACAGTGCCCCCGTAGACGTATCGGGTTTCCCGGTGGATGTGTACAACATCTTGGGAGCCGGAGATGCTTTCGGGGCCGGTTTCATCTTCGGTTTGGTCAAGGGCTGGTCGCTGACCCGGTCGGCGCGCCTGGGGAATGCGTGTGGGGCTATGGTAGTAACCCGACATGGGTGTGCCAACTTCATGCCGACATGGGATGAAGTCACGGCCTTTATTGACCGTCACGGGGGATGGTAATCCCTGTTGCAAACAGAGGAAATAGCACAATGGACCAGCCACAAGGTACAGTGCGTCTGACGATGGCCCAAGCTTTGGTGCGGTTCTTGAAGGTACAACATACCCAAAGAGACGGTGTGGTGCAGCCCTTCTTTGCCGGCTGCTTTGGTATTTTTGGCCACGGTAACGTGGCCGGCATCGGGCAAGCCTTACAGCAGTATCCTGCGCTGCGGTATTACCAGACGCGCAATGAGCAGGCCATGGTGCACACGGCGGTTGCCTTCGCCAAATACAGCCGGCGTCTACGGACCCTGGCTTGTACCACCTCCATCGGGCCTGGGGCTACCAACCTCGTGAC
This sequence comes from Caldilineaceae bacterium, assembly GCA_965116185.1. Classification (GTDB taxonomy): domain Bacteria; phylum Chloroflexota; class Anaerolineae; order Caldilineales; family Caldilineaceae; genus Bin34. The sequence continues at coordinate 2,070,108 of OZ220492.1, read as the reverse complement.
CGGTGCAGCCACCGCGACCATCAATCGTCTGCCGGTGCTCCTGCTGCCCGGTGATATCTTTGCCCGGCGCAACGTAGCCCCCGTACTGCAACAACTTGAATCGGAACACAGTCAGGATGTGTCCGTCAACGACACCTTGCGCCCGGTAAGCCGTTTCTGGGATCGGATTAACCGTCCCGATCAGCTCATCACGGCCTTGCCCGAGGCCATGCGCGTCCTGACGAGTCCGGCTGAGACCGGGGCCGTGACTCTATGCCTGCCCCAGGATGTCCAGGCTGAGGCCTTCAATTATCCTATGTCCCTGTTTGCCGACCGCGTTTGGCATGTACCCCGGGCTCGAGCAGATCGGATGAGTCTGGAACGGGCCGTCACCCTACTGCGCCAGGCTCGTCAGCCGCTCATTATCGCTGGTGGAGGTGTGATCTACAGCGATGCTACCGAAGCATTGCGGACCTTTGTCCAGCAAACCGGTATTCCGGTTGCGGAAACTATGGCCGGGAAAGGTAGTCTCCCTTACACCCACGAACTTTGTCTGGGGGCCATGGGTGTGACCGGCTCGTCAGCCGCCAACCGCTGGGCCCGCGAAGCTGATATCGTGCTGGGTATCGGCACCCGATACAGCGATTTCACCACGGCTAGCAAGACCGCGTTCCAGCATCCGGATGTGCGGTTCATCAACATTAATGTCGCGGAATTCGATGCCGGCAAGCATAGTAGCATTGCCCTCTGTGGGGATGCACGTGCCACCCTAGAGGAACTGGCCTCCCTGCTGCCAGATGGCTTACTGCCGGCTAGCCGGCGGGCCCGGGCCCAGGCCCTGCATAACGAGTGGGAGGCAGAAGTTGACCGTATCTATAGCCTGACGACGGCACCGAACGGGACTGCTGTGCAGGGGGCCCTGATCGGTGCCGTTAACGCGTACGGAGATCCGGATGCGGTTGTAGTGGGGGCCGCCGGCAGTCTGCCCGGTGATATGCACAAGCTATGGCGCACACGGCATCCGCGTCAGTTTCACATGGAGTACGGATATTCCTGCATGGGATATGAAATTGCCGGTGGGCTAGGTATCAAAATGGCCGATCCCGACCGCGAAGTCTATGTCCTAGTGGGTGACGGCTCTTATCTCATGATGTCTACGGAAATCGTTACTGCGATTCAGGAAGGGTATAAGCTGACTTTGGTGTTGCTGGACAACAGTGGCTTCAAAAGCATTGGTAGCCTCAGCCGCTCCCTGGGCCAGAGCGGGTTTGGCACCCGCTATGCCTTCCCGGCAAATGGTGGTCTGCCTACTGACGAAGCCATTGGCGATGTACAAGATTTACCGGTGGACCTAGCGGCCAATGCGGCTAGTCTCGGTGCTCACGTCATTCGCTGCCAGAGTGTCGCGGATGTTGTACAGGCCCTGCGGGACGCTAAAACCATCCCGCAAACGGTGGTGATTCACGTGCGCAGCGACCGTTACGTGGGCGTGGATAACTACGAAAGCTGGTGGGATGTGCCTGTGGCCGCGGTGAGTGATATTGATGCCGTGAATGCGGCGCGGGAAGAATGGGAACAGAGGCGTGCACAGGAACGATATTTCCTCTAAGCTGGCCACACTGCTTGCCGGGTTAGGGGCGCATCGGAACGGGAGAAAATTATGATTGTACGGAATTTCGTCAATGGAGATTTTGTGGCAAGCCAGGCAACGGCGACGCTGCCGGTGCTTAATCCGGCTACGAACACCGAACTGGCCACACTGCCTTTGACCTCCGCTACCGAAGTGGATGCGGCGGTGCAGACAGCGCAAGCCGCCTACCGGGACTGGCGACGTACCCCGGTGGTGGATCGCGTCCAGCCTCTGTTCAAACTCAAGAGACTTCTGGAGGAGCAGTTTGATGACATCAGCCGCACCATTACGCAGGAGTGCGGGAAGACAGTGGGGGAAGCGCAGGGGGAACTACGACGCGGCATAGAGAATGTGGAAGTGGCTTGCGGCATGCCGTCGCTGATTCAGGGTTGGAACAACGAAGATATTGCTACAGGGATCGACGAGCACATGATCCGGCAACCGTTGGGTGTTGTAGCTGCCATCACGCCCTTCAATTTCCCGGGTATGATTCCCCTCTGGTTTCTGCCCTATGCCGTAGCTACGGGGAATTGCTTTCTGCTGAAACCCAGTGAGAAAGTACCGCTCACCTGCCAGAAACTCTTTGCCTGCATTGCACAAGCCGGCTTCCCGCCCGGAGTGGTGCAGCTGATCAACGGGGGCCCCGCAACAGTTGACGCTCTGCTGGATCATCCGGACGTACGTGCCATTTCCTTTGTAGGTTCAACACCTATCGCTCGGCATGTGTACGCTCGCGCCACCGCCCGGGGCAAACGGGCCCAATGCCAGGGGGGCGCCAAAAATCCGGTGGTGATTATGCCGGACGCAGATGTAGCCAGCACAGCAGCGGCTCTAGCCGAGAGTGCCTTTGGCTGTGCGGGGCAGCGTTGTCTAGCCCTTTCCACAGCCATTACCGTAGGTGAGGCTCGCGATCCGTTCACCGAAGCTATAGTGGAAGAGGCCCGGATGCGCCGTGTAGGTTATGGTCTGGATGAAGGTGTGGAAATGGGACCGGTCATCACGGCCACTAGCCGGACTCGGATCGAAGGCCTGGTCAGTGAGGCTGCCCACACGTCCGCCCGTATTCTAGTGGATGGCCGTGGTCGGGCCGTGGACGGTTACAACGACGGCCATTGGATTTTCCCCACCATTGTGGATCACGTAGAGCCGGACCAGCCGCTGGCTCAGGAAGAGGTGTTTGGTCCCGTTCTCAGTATGATGCATGTACGTGACATTGACGAGGCCATCAAAGTAGTGAACGCCCGGGCCTTTGGCAATATGGCCTGCTTATTCACGCGCAGCGGGCGTGACGCCCGGGCTTTTCGGTATGGTGTGGACGCTGGTAATGTGGGGATCAACATTGGTGTGGCGGCTCCGATGGCATTCTTCCCTTTCAGTGGCTGGAACGAAAGTTTTTTTGGTGATCTGCATGCCCAGTCCCGGCATGGTGTTGAATTCTACACACAGACGAAAGTAGTGGTGGAGCGCTGGGCCTAAAAAGGAGGCCATGCGCCTGGTACCGCCCAGGCGGCAATATGGTAACCCCAGACATGTATAAGGGCGTTTCAGCCCAATCGGAGCGAGGTGATTGGTGTGCAAGCAGGAGTTTTTATCCGTGAAGGGCTGTTTGCCGTACAGGAACGGGATGAACCGGATCTCGCCCAAGTAGCGGCGGATTGGGTCAGAATTGAGGTAGAGGCCTGCGGGGTTTGTGGCACTGATCTGCAGATCCTGAAGACGCCACCGGGCCACCACGCGCAGGATAACACAGTGCTGGGCCATGAGTGCGTGGGGTACGTCGTAGAGGTGGGACCTGCTGTCACGCGCTGGCCGGTAGGTGCGCGGGTCGTGGTCGCACCTAACCTGACCTGCCGTGAACTCAATCAGGACCTGTGTCCGCAATGTACCAGGGGACACTTCAATCATTGCGCCCATTGGACTACCATAGGGATTCACCGAGATGGCGGATTCACCCGCTATCTACTGGCTCCGGAGAAAGCACTCCATGCCGTAGCGGTAGAGCTGGACGTGGCGAACGCCGTCTGGATCGAGCCGCTTTCCTGTGTGTTAGCCGGCTTTCACCGTTTCAATCTACAGACCGGTACCACCGGTGTCGTGATCGGGGCCGGTCCGATTGGCATCCTGCACGGTATGCTGCTGCAAACGGCCGGCCTCAGGGTTATCATTGCTGACCTGAGTTCCCAGCGTTTGGCGCTGGCCCGGCAAGCAGGCCTGGACATTGCCGTCAACGTCACGAATACGGATCTGCGGCAGGTTGTCATGACGGAAACCGGGGGGCAAGGGGCAGATGTACTTGTGGATGCGGTAGGCGGTCAACTGGATACCGCCATCGCCTGTGCTGGCATAATGGGCCAAATCTGTTGCTTTGGCATTAATCGCCGGCATCCCCGGATAGAACAGGGATTGATCACCCAGCGTGAATTGACCCTATTCGGCACCTTTGTAGGCGTGAACACTTTTCCTGAGGCGATTCGGCTGCTTGAAACCGGAGCCCTGGTCCCGGCAGTCCTGAATCATGATCTGATGCCCATACAGGATTTACCTGTTGGTCTGGACCTTTGTCAACGAGGTGAGGTGGTCAAGGTCATCACCTCGGCGTTAGTGTGACACCTGCGGCGCGGTCCGGTCTGTTGCACGTGGTGAAGATGGGCAAGGAGTGCCATGTCTGAGTTCGGTATCGGTGTGATTGGAATGGGATGGATGGGTGAAATCCACAGTCGGGCCTTTGGCCAGATCGGCGAGCGGTTTCATCGTTCCGGTCTCAAGACGCATTTGGTCATATGCGCGGATACGGACGCAGAGCGAGCATACCAGGCCCAAACCCGCTTCGGGTATGAAGCCTCCACACAGGATTGGCGCGACGTGGTTCGTCATCCGGATATTCAGGTTGTGTCGGTGGCCACGCCCAACTTCCTGCATCGGGATATTGTCACCGCCCTGGCACATGCCGGCAAGCATGTTTTTTGTGAGAAGCCGGTGGGCCGCAGCGTGCAGGACACGGCAGCGATAGCCCAGGTAGTGGCGGCCACGGAAGTGAATTCCTGCGTGGGATTCAATTACCGCTGGGCCCCAATGGTGCAGTACACGCACCAGTTGATCCAGGATGGGACATTAGGGACGCTCACTCATTACCGGGGGCGTTTTTTCTCCATGTACGGTCACAACCCCCTGAGCCGGCTCAGCTGGCGCTTCCGGGAAGACCAGGCCGGTTTCGGTACTCTGGGTGATCTGCTTTCGCACGTGATCGACATGGCACTTTTGCTCGCAGGACCGATTGCCCGGATCGCCAGCTTGCAGCACAACTTCATTGGGGCGCGACCGCTGCCGGCAGCGGGTGGGGGAACTCACTTCAGTCTAGGGAGATCGGATGATCCGACGGACCCGGTCACTAATGAGGATTACGTTGCCATGCTGGTGGAGTACCAGCATGGTGCGCGCGGTATTTTGGAAGGCTGCCGCGTCATGTATGGCCCCAAGTGTGATATGGCCTTTGATGTACATGGTACCCAGGGGGCGGTACACTGGGAATTTGAGCGCATGAATGAGTTGGCCGTATACAAACCGCACAGCAAGGCGCACACGGGTCTGGAAGCCGATGTCCATGATGGCTACACACGGGTTCTGGCGGGCCCCGAGCATCCGGGCTTCGCGTGGTTCCAGCCGGGGCCGGGCATTGGGCTAGGTTATGACGATCTCAAGGCTCTGGAGGCGTTTCGGTTTCTGGAAAGTCTGTATCACAACCGTCCGCACACGCCCTCGGTAGCGGATGCTCTACGCGTGGCTGAAGTCCAGCATGCCGCTGTCCGGTCTTGGCAGGACAATAGGTGGGCGGATGTGACGGCGCTCGCTTAGGGAGCCGGTAACCTAAACGTGACCTATGGCATGAGCATCCTTGAGTTCCTTAGCGCGCATTTTGGTCTCCTCTGTTGACAGGTCCATCCTCTCTCGGTCCAGTGGCTCTGGGTCGGATAACGGGACAGCACAGGCCTAGACAGGAAAGGGTGTCATGTGCCAGGTACGAGAAGCCGTATGGCTGCAGATACAGTCCAGCATTGCGCATAAGCCCTGTGCGCGATGGTGTGGCAGGACGTCAATACTCTCAACCGCTATCCCTTGGGCGACAAGCCTGTGAGGATGCCCTGTGCAAGTCGGAATCAAGCTACCGGCCACCAATGTCCGCATCTACGAGATCCTGGAGATGGGAGCTTTTAGCTGTGCTGGCCTTGTTTCCTCATCTTGTATCAAGTTGGTGCGGCAGTCTTCCTGGTATGTCGGAGGATACAGGACTTGTCAGGCGCAAAATTTGCCAGGGATACTGCGGATCGATACACAATAGCACTATCATGATTCACATAAGCAGTTGGTATACAGACCCTGGTGGGAACGGATTGCCGCTGGCTTAACAGGGGATAAAAGCCATGTCTGACATCCGCATTGGCAACGCACCTTGTTCATGGGGCACGTTGGAATTCGGCTCCGTCAAGGGGGATCGTACTCCCTACTCCGTCATGCTTGATGAGTTGGTCGCGGCGGGCTATACCGGTACGGAATTGGGTGACTGGGGCTTCTTTCCCACCAACCCCATCCTGCTGGCGGATGAATTGAAACGGCGTAGTCTGGATCTGACAGGGGCTTATGTAGGTACCCCACTCCAAGATCGGGATTGCTGGACCCGTAACTTGGCGGAAAACCTGCGAGTGGCTCACCAGTTGGCCCGGGTCGCGGCGATCAATCAGCAGTCAGTTGAACCTTTCCTGGTGTTGGCTCTGGACAACGGAACGGATCCGGTTAGAACCAGCCAGGCGGGCCGCATCACGCCCACTATGGCTCTGGATGACATCGGTTGGCAAACCTTGGCCTGGGCTTGTAGTGAAACGGCCCGTATTGTCCGGGAAGAAGTAGGCATTCCTACCGTATTTCATCACCATGCCGCGGGCTATGTGGAAACACCTGACGAACTGGGGCGCTGGGCTGAGATGACAGATGAGGCCATTGGCCTCGTGTTTGATACGGGCCATTTTGCGTTAGGGGCTAACCGGGCAGACACGATTCTTGACCATATGACACGGTTGCAGGAGCGGATCCTGTACGTGCATTTCAAAGACTGGTCTGAGACTATGGCCCGTCGGGTACAAGCTCAGAACCTTGACTACTTCGCGGCGGTGGGTGAGGGCATTTTCTGTGAATTGGGGCAGGGCGATGTGGACTTTCCGGCCGTGCGTGACTGGCTGCATACGCACGGATATGCCGGCTACATTACAGTGGAACAGGATGTGATTCCCGGACTGGGATCTCCTTACGCTAGTGCTCTGCGCAGCCGCCAGTATTTGGCTACAATCGGTTTTGCGTGATTTGTACGGCCACGGCTGGCCGCTCTGTACGTAATTTCAAGGACGGTAAGTATGTTGTATCCCACCTATGCTCATGAAAGAAACTACGGCTGTCGCTTGACCGAGCTCACCTACCGGGGCCTGCGCTCACTGGTCATGGAGAACGAGATCCTGCGCGTCATGATTCTGGTGGACAAGGGCACCGACATCTTTGAGTTCCTACACAAACCCACCGACACGGATTTCATGTGGCGGTCACCCCTAGGTGTACGCAATCCCCACAACTTCGTCGCCACCAACGCACGGGCCGACGGTCCCTTCTTGGATTATTACTTCGGCGGCTGGCAGGAATGTTTTCCCGTGGGCGGATATCCTACTGAATTTGCGGCGGGCGAATTTGGCCTGCACGGTGAGACACCGCTGATGCCGTGGGGCATGCAGATTCTCATGGATGATCCGGAATGCGTATCCGTCAAGTTCTCCGTCCGGACCTATCGGTCGCCCTTGCACATTGAAAAGACCGTGACCTTGCATCGCTACCAGTCAGCCCTGCATTTCCATGAAGTCATCACCAACGAGGGCGAGGTACCCTTTGAAATCGTATGGGGGCATCATCCGGCTTTCGGTGCCCCTTTCCTCGATCCTTCCTGCGTAGTGGATTTAGCCGGAGCTAAAGTCCGCGTTGTGGAAGCTGAAGACACTACCCGCTTAGAATCCGGCGAAGAGTATACCTGGCCCCATGTCCTAGGCCGCAACGGTGAGACCATTGATTTGAGCCGGATTCCTCCGCCTACCACGCAATCACACGACTTGGCGTTTCTGTATGACCTGGAAGCAGGCTGGTACGGTCTCACCAACCAGGATCGCCAGATTGGTTTCGGCATGTATTGGCCGACGGAGATTTTTACATCTATCTGGTATTGGCAGGTGTACCGGGGCAGCCTCACTCATCCCTGGTATGGACGTACATACAACATCGCGCTGGAACCCTGGACTGCACCCTATCATCATTTCCAGGAAGCCCAGGCACACAACGCCACGCGTGTGCTGCAAGCTGGCGAGATGTTGGATGTCCGTTTGGGTGCCGTGGCGTATCAGGGGCTGAGTCGTGTGACGGGTATTTCTACAGCCGGTGATGTTACAGGTACCTGATCGTATTTCGGATCATGCGTGGACAATGAGGCTGGGGTGACTACGTGTGTCCGATAGCCCGCAGCAAGGAGACATAATCCGGTATGACAACCGTGTTTGCCTCTGAGCGACATCCCGGCTCTACGCCGTTGACCTCTAGTGCGTGGCCTCTGCCCCTAAACCGGCCCAATCGGTATGATGGCTTGCGCCTGTTGGCGGAGATGCCGGCGGCGTCTGTGCCACTGTGTATTTTCGATCCGCAGTACCGTGGTGTGCTGGATAAGATGCAGTATGGCAACGAGGGTGTGACACGGGGCCGGCGCCGCACGATGTTACAACAGATGACCGAGCATACAATCACTGAATTTATTGAAGGTATTGCTCGTACCCTACAACCATCGGGCCATCTATTTCTTTGGGTTGACAAGTACCATTTGTGTACGGGCGTTAGGCCATGGCTAGCTCCGTCAGGGATGCAGATCGTAGATCTCGTGACCTGGAACAAGGACCGTATGGGTATGGGTTATCGTACGCGCCGGTACGGTGAATATCTGGTCATTGCCCAAACGGCTCCGAAACGTGCGAAGGGCGTATGGCAACGGCACGATATTCCCGACGTGTGGACCGAGACCGTCCGGCGTACCCATGTGCATGCCAAGCCCGTAAACCTCCAGTCCGCTTTGATTGAAGCGGTTACGGACCCTGACGATGTGGTGCTCGATCCGGCGGCGGGGAGTTATTCCGTGCTAGAGGCAGCTCGGCAGGTTGGAAGGCAATTTCTGGGTTGCGACCTTGTGGATAGAGCGTAACGACAGATACATCTTATCCTGGCAGGTAGCCGACATGCCTAGGCGTGCTGTTGTGGGGATGTGAGAGCAGGACAAGAAAGGAATGAGACATTGCCACCTAGCCGGTCTCTTCGCAACGCCCATTGCTTTGGGGCAGTAGGGCAGTAGTAGTGCCATACGGTCGACAGGCTGCTGTACCCCGTCACGGCTGTGTGGTAGGTCACCACAAGGGTGGGGCGCTCAAGGTGGGAGGCTTACGTAGAGTGCCGGGAGACCTTCAGCGGCTGTATTCTGCCGGTTCCGGGTGTCCAAGGCCCCACATATGCATGGGGCCTTGGACATGTATATGGACGGATACAGACTGTTAGCCAACTGCGATCGCGATCTGCCGAGGCGGCACCTCAACGGGCTTTGGAATGGCTAGAGTCAGGATCCCGGTTTCGTAGCGGGCCTGAATCTGGTCGGCATCAATGCCGTCCGGCAGGTGTACGGAGCGGGCGAAGCGATTCATGCAGCGCTCGCGCAGGTGGTACTTGTGACCGGCTACGTCCTCCGTGCCATCGGTGTCGTTGGTGAGAGTGCCCTGAATGTGCAAGACATCATCATCCAGCGAAATCTTCAGCTGGTCTTGGCTAAAGCCGGGCACCGACAGCGTGACTATATACTGGTCCTCCGTTTCCTCAATATCCATAGGTGGCAGATAGGCGTTGGTGCTAGCGGCTGCTGTATTGACGGGCGTAAGCCGGAGCATGGGTGCCGGGCCCCAGTTCCATAGGGGATTCCATCGTGTTAGGCGGGTCATAGTGAACTCCTTTTTCCTTGTACTGTGGTCCTGTGTACGACCTGTATATAAACGATAGTTACATCCTATACAGGGAATATAAGTGCCATGTTAGCGCTGCGTAAGAAGAGTATTGGATTTGCCACGGGTAGAGCCATAGTTGGCTGCCATGCGGGCGCAGGGGCTGCATAGTCCAGGATCCAAGCACACGGGAACCGGCCTGTGCAGTCCGGGATTACATGTAGTGGGATACAGGGATGATGATTGGGTGCGGCGCGGGCGGCAAACATGACCTAGTACCCGGTTGGTGGCCTACGCCCTGTGGGAAAGGGACTGTAATCCGGTAGCGAGTTTGACGGTCTATCCCGTCCCCCTGTCAAGAAGTAAGGGGGCATCATCCCACGTATTGAGGATTGTCTGGAGAACATCTGCTCTCCTAGAGACATTTGCCTGTTGTATCCGGAGATTTGCTAGGATACAAGAGTAACAATGGTGCCTGTAAGGTCTCCAAAATTGCTTATGTTGACATTCATTAAGATGGTTTCACGGGCCGCGCTCGTGTTGGGCATACTGCTGATGGTGTCCCTGGCACAGCCCACATGGGCCCAGCGTAATCCCTTTGATGCCGCCTATACCAACTGTCCCGCCCATTTGCGTCTGGGAGCATTGACCGGCGTCGTAGTACGGCATCCCCGGGAAGATGGCGACCTCCGAACGGATCAGCTGGAAGTGATATGGGACATCCCCGAGCCAACTGTTTGGCATACCTTGGGTGACTGGCGCTATGTCGCGCAGATCACAGTCATTGCTCATGGTCCTGGTGATCCGCTGGTCCGGCACTCGTCCTTGGGCTCCGGTTCCGTCCTGTTTCAGGATACGGCCTTAGCATCGGAATGGAAGGTTTGGGTAGCAATCACAGCCCAACAGCACGTGATCAGTGACATCGCCGGTGGGCGCCTCCGATGAGGCCTGAGGAGACACGCAGTGACAGCGCTCAAAACGGTCAAGGGAAGACGTATCCTACATCAACCTAGGTGTTTGTCCACCCCACTCAATGCCCGTTCAGGTAGTAATCTGCCCATGTGGTAGATGATGGCTGCCACTAGATTAGCCGGCTTGGGGCCGGCTATGCTTAGCTCTTTTGCGGATCTCCTGTCAGCGACAGTGCGCACTCTGGGCTAGAGAGCTAGGACTATAGGATGTAATATCCCCGTGTTCTGACTGGGATCATCCATTATGTTCCGGCCACAGCCGTACGTGTAAGCCTGGAGTAGGATGCATGCCCTGCGAGGGAGCCGCAGCACGAAGCAGGGCCCCTAACCAGGTGTTGGGATGCTCGCATTACCCTAGCTGTCACTGCATCGTCCAAGGCTTCTACTATCAGGATAAGGGGTACGTGCTGCATGGCAACCGGTTACGTCAGTCGATCCCAGGCATCCAGCAGGCAGGCACGTAGACGTTCTAGAATCTGATCAATTTCATCTGTCTGACAGATGAGGGCTGGCGCCAGGGCTCCCCATGTAGACTGTACACGCATTACGAGGCCGTGTGCTAGTGCAGTCTGTTTGAGTACTGCTCCCAACTCCGGACAGAGCGCGGTGTCCCCTGGGGCCTGTACCAGATCAAAGCCCACTAGGAGCCCTTCACCACGCACATGGGCAATGGGCAATTCAGCTTGCAGCTCCATGAGACGCTCCTGTAGATACTGGCCCTGTACACGTGTATTGGTGCAGATGTCCTCTTCCTGCATGACCTGGATCACGGCAATACCCACGGCCGAAGCCAGCGCATGGGACGCAAAGGTGTGGCCGTGCCCAAAGTGTCGCATGTCAGCCGCATCCCCTAAGAAAGCCGCGGCTAGCTCCCGGCGCGTGATCATGGCGCTCAAAGGTATGACGCCACTTGACAGGCCTTTGCCACAGCATAGGATGTCGGGCGTAACGGCAAACGTCTGGGCCGCGAACATCTGTCCGGTACGTCCCATGCCGGTGATGATCTCGTCAAAGATGAGCAGAATGTTGTGCTCATCACACAAGGCACGTAGGCCGGCTAGGAAAGCCTGGGTGGGCACGCCGATGCCCACCAGATGAATAATTGGTTCCATGATCAGGGCGGCAATCGTGGCCGGATCCTCGTTTTCGATAACCTGGCGGGCCATGTACAGGGCCATGGCATTGCACTCGTCCCAGTTCCGGCAGACATCCTGGAAATGGGTGGGCGGGAAGATTTTCAGAAAGCCCGCCGGCTGGGGCTCAAACTGGGTCTTGCGATTCCCGGTCCCACTGGCAGCCATGGCACCCGCCGTGGCCCCGTGGTAACTGCCATAGAATGAAACCGTCTTGAACTTGCCGGGATTACCCGTCAATTTGTGATACTGGCGCGCGAACTTGAGTGCCGCCTCGTTGGCTTCCGAGCCGCCACTAAAGGACTTGACGAAATCCAGTCCGGGGGGTGTGATACGGCGCAGACTTTCAACTAGCTGCAGGGACACTTCAGCAATGCCGTGCATAGGTGGTGCGAGGGTCACACGATCCAGCTGGTCAACTAACGCCTGTTTGAGACGTGGGTGATTGTGTCCCAAAGACGCTGCGTAGACGCCGCTCAGACCGTCCAGGTACTCCTTGCCGTTCACGTCCCAATAGGTGATACGATCCGCATGGGTCACGACTACGGGCTGTTTCAGGAATTCACACGTCTGTGTGAAATCAATGAAGGTGCTCCGGATGAGGTCTTCTAGTTCCGGGCCTATAGTGTGGGGCGAAGGGCTCTGCATAAAAGGAGTCTCTAGATACGGAAGAGGCGATGCAGACATGCCGGATGGAGTATCCGGTACGAGGGTGTCTCAGATGACATTCCCTAGGCTATCCATCAGCGCCGGCGTACGCGCTGACCGTTTTCCAGGAAAGGTACCGCCTGGCCCCAAAACCCGGTGCCTTCCCGGTTCATAATGGGCTCCCGAGAGTATTGAGCCAGGTAGCTGCGCCGCATACCTTGCGAAGTGTTGGGGCCGCTGCGATGCAGGGTACGGCTGGAGAAGACCACGACACTGCCGGCAGGCACGATGGCCGGGATACCTGGATCGGTACCGTCGTACCCGACCTTGTCGTTTGTCTCGGCTTCCACCGTGTGATCGAAAAGATCGTCGGGTGTCATGCCTGCCCGGTCATAGGGCAACACGAAAATAGTACCGTTCTCCAGTGACATGTCGTCCAGGGCGCACCAACAGGAAAGATACGGAGTATGATAGTGTCCGATGTAGCCGGAATCTTGGTGCCAGGCAAACTTCGTGCCCACCTCAGGTGCCTTGACGACATACTGTTCGTTAAACAGAAACACGGTGTCTCCCAGGGTCGCCTGGGCCACGTCCGCCATCAGGTCGCTGAAAAGGAAGCGGGAAATGGCAGTGCTTTCCTGCCCCCGGTTACTGATAAAGTAGCGCTTTTTATAATGGGTGATGCCATGGGTGGTCACACCTTTTTGCTCCATCTCCGCATCGTGTTCCCGCACCAAACGATCACATTCCTGTCGTAGACCGTTCAGCATATCGGACGGGATCACGGCTTCCAGGATGAAATAGCCTTGGGTACGATACTGTTCCTGCTGCTCTTGGGTTATATGCATGTCGCTGGTTCCTAATTCCTTTGCCCTGAAATATCCCATAGTCGGATGCTTAGTGAATGTCCAGTAAATTCTGCAGATAGCGTGCACTTTCCACGGCAGCGGCCAGTGGCGTGAGTCGGTCCAGTTGCGTATGATGCAGCGTGACATAGCCTGCATACCCTACCTGCTTGAGGGCAAGTATAACGCCTGGCATGTCAATGCCCGCCGCGTCCGGGAAGCGGTATAGCGTTGAAGGTACTTTACCCTGCGACCAGGTAGGCATGACCAAAGTACCTGCTGGATCCGGCGCGTGATTCTGCAGATAGACGTTGAACAAGTGGGGTGCGAAACGCGCCAGAGTGTCCGGGCCGTATGATTGCCCACAGAGGGCTAGATTGGCCGGTTCGTAGATGAGGCCGAAATTCGGCCTGTTGATCTGTTGGAGTACTTCTAGGGACTGATCAACCGTCTCAAAGCGGCTCGCAGTGTGACACTGATGGGCTAAGCGAATGGCACGCTCCCGCGCTTCGTCCGCAGCGCGCTGGGCCCAGGCAATATCATCCGCATACTTGATGCATACCCGTATCAAGTCACTGCCCATATCCGCGCAAAGATCCAGATAGGGCGTGATGTGACGCAGGCAAGATGGCCCGGCCACGCTGTTCTCCGGTACCATGAAGTCGCCTGTGACCATAGAGACCGCCAGGTGACAATCCTGGAGAGTTGTACGGATGGCGGCCCGTTTTGCTTCATCGTCATCAATGGACACTACGGATGCGCGCAGGCAAAGTGCGGCATATCCGGCCTGCGCTGCCGTGCGGGCCAATTCGGGAAACGGCACGGTTGAAATGCGCTTGTTGGTAAAACTTTCGGCTACGCGCACGGACAATGACAATTTCATGTAAGGCTCCGGTTGTCAGGCCAGGGCCACGACAAATCGCCATGGACACATTCTCCGCCTACCACCGTCAGCCGGGAAGAAGCCGCGCGAATTTCGTCATCCGCACAATGGAAAAGGTCGCGATCAGGTACAAAGAAATCCGCCTCGTAGCCTGGGGCAAGAGTGCCAATGACCTGCTCCTGGCCTTCCAGATAGGCAGCATCCGCCGTATAGCCGCGGATGGCTTCCGCCCGGGTGAGGCGCTGCGCCGGATACCAGCCATCGGGGCCTGGGGTACCGTCAGCCCGGCGGCGGGTCACGGCAGCATGTATGCCCACAAAGGGGTTAGGTGTTTCCACGGGGGCATCCGAGCCATAAGCCAGCCGCGTGCCCTGATCCAGGAGAGAACGGAATGCATAAGCCAGCCGGCCCCGCTGGCCCCAGTACGTGTCCACCATGAACATATCCTGGGTAGCATGAATAGGTTGCACCGCACCGTGGATATCCAGTTGGGCTAGGCGCGGTAGATCCGTTGGCTGAAGCACCTGTACATGTTCAATACGATGCCGCCGGGCTGGCCGGGGCAGGTTCAGGTCTGCTTCAATACGGCGCACTTCTTGCAAAACGTCCAACACATCGTGATTGGCTCGGTCACCGATGGCGTGCACACAGGTTGCGATGCCATGGCGCGTAGCGCGCGTGGCCAGTTCCAGCATTTCCTCCTTATCTACCACCGCCATACCGTAATTCTGCGGTTCTCCTTCATAGGCATCTACCATGAGGGCAGTCCGCGGTCCCAGGGCACCATCCGCGAACAACTTCAGACCGCCTATACGCAGCCACGTGTTGCCCAGGGGACCGCGGATACCCAAGGCAATCGCGTCATCCAACTGATCCTGAGCGAGATGACTGACGGCACGCAGACGCAACCTCTGATGCGCCAATAGATGCTGGAATACGATCAGTCCCTGGTGTCCGTCAAAGTCATGTACGGCCGTGATGCCCCACGCGTGTAGTTGACGCTGGGCTTCCTGAGCCGTCTCTTCTAGATGGTCCAGCGTAGGCGCAGGTATCCGGTCAGCCACCAGCTTGATGGCGGGACCCTCCAATAGCATGCCTGTCGGTTGACCGGTCGCATCCTTTGCAATGAAACCCCCTTCCGGCGACTCGGTACTGGCCGTGATCCCGGCACGCTGCAGGGCGGCTGAATTAGCGACAGCCGCGTGCCCACTTTTGGCGTAGAGTAATACGGGGCGCTGGCCCACGGCGGTGTCCAGGTCCTGCCGTGTAGGAAAGCGCTTTTCGGGCCACAGATCCTGGTTCCAGCCACGTCCCACCAGCCATGCGGCCGTGGGCAAGGATAGGGCGAAAGTGTGCAGTTTGTGCACTAGCTGATCCAGGGTAGGCACTTCAAAAAGATCCAGCTCGCGTAAGGACAGGGCGTAGTGGGTGAAATGAATATGCGAATCACACAGTCCAGGCAAAACCAGGGCTTGTTCCAGATCAACGGACACCGTGCCAGGACCACAGAACTGCCGTGTACTGCCCACGGGACCCACCGCCATGATACGGCCCTGATACAGGGCCATTTCGTTTGCCCAAGGCTGGCGGGGTTGATTGGTATATATGCGTGCGTTGACCAGTACGGCGTCAGCAGTCATAGAATCGAATCCGTTATCCGCTCGGCGCGTGGTTGTGAACATGCCGAGTATGAAGCGCTCCAAATGATCTTATAGGCATGGGACCCGTCCGGCCAATTTCCTTGGATCTCGTTGACCTCCCACGTCCTATTCTTGCCTGGCCTGTTGCCTGTGGTATTGGCCGGGAGGCCGGCCTGACCAATGGTCATAAATCTATGCCTCTTGAGCTGTTAGGGTGCTGCTACGAAGACCCAATCCTGAATCAAGTCGGGAGTTGGCAGACGCAGACATCCCTTGGTATCCGCCGACATCGCACCCAATGCCGTACGTTCGCCTGTTTTGGGATTGAACCAGAACGTCTTATATGACGTGTGGGGCTTCAGGTTCAGCATGCGTAGACCGCTCCGATGGATGAGGAAAATGCTGGGTGCGGGAATAAACACGATGCGGATATCGCCTTCTAGTACCGCCGCATAGGGTCCGATGCGATCAGTGGGTGTGGCGTGATGACTCATACTGGTGGAAGCAGGCTGAAGCGTCCACCAGGGTAATGTGTCCAGCAGCTGTTTCGCCAAACCTATCTGTTGCGAACCCGGTAGCTGGCTGGCATCACGCCATGACGGGCCGCCCCACGCCATGCCATGGGGTGAAGGTCCGTACGGAATCTCTTCGCCATTCACCTGCCAAAGGCCGTTGGCCCCGTAGGTGAAGCCCGCCGCGCCGGACAGGAGACTGGACCAATACAGAAACCGCTGAATATCCGGCCCACTGGATTCCAAAATGCCTTCGTAGTTGACCTCGCTGATGATGACCGGCATAGTGGGGGTGGCCGGCAATGCTTCCTCCAACATATCAATGGTGCTGGTCAGGGACGGGAAACCGGCATGTCCGGTCTGTAGCATCTCAAAATCCAGGGTGGACGGATCGTCCACCTGGCGGCGACCGAACCGGGTCGGATGAATGGTGATCGGACGCCTAAAGCCATCCTGGTGGCGGATCCAACGGGCCATGTCCGACCAAGCGGACCTGCGTTCCTTTTCCCACTGAGCCCTATCCGTAATCCGGTCACTATGCAAATAGTACGGCATCAGGCCTTCGCCCGCGACGCACCAGGATACGGGGAGAGCGGCATAACGGGCGATTAGGTTGCGCCAGTGGAGTTTCAAAGTTTCCACACCGGCGAAATCCATAAAATAACCCCAGAATCCCACGATGCAGGGCATGAGGCCCGCTTCCACGAGTAGGGAGATGCGGACATCCATCTGTTGGAAGTAGGTGGGATTAAGAGTATGAAAATCCTTGTCCCAGGGAAAGCCCGCGTCGCCTTCGCCACGCGGATCGTGCCAATCCATGTCGGGATACAGCCCTGCGATGATTTGAATAACGCTGAATCCTTTCCGTACGCGATCAGCCACGAGTTCCTTAAAACCGGACAGTGATAAACGCCGAGTCAGGCCCATCCACCAGGTGTCACCGAGCCAGGCAAAGGGTTGGCCGGACACATGGGCAAAGTGACGTTGGTCCGGGGCAATGGTTACCGGCCCCTCGATCGTCAGTACGCTATGTGAATTGTGGCCCTGGACGGCAATCGTACCGCTCTGTTGATGCAGCCCCGGATCATCGGCATGGTTGCAGTGGGTGACATACGTAAATTCTCCCTCTTGCGCGGAGGCAAAACGCAACTTCCAGGACCGGTGACCGTCCCAGAAACCGGGGATACGTATCGTGTGCCCCGCAGAATTAGTGATAGTAGCGCCCAAAGAGACATCCCGGGAAGGATTGTCGTAGTGCTTGTACGCGGTGAACTCCAGCGTGGTCACTTCATTTTGCTTGAGCGTGGTCATAGCAGCCTCCGGTTATATGGATGGCCAACAGGGAAGCAATCATGAATCTTATTGCTGATTCTCGGAATGGTCTATACCGTTGGCGCTGATCGACATCCCCGTCCTGCGGTGACAGCAGTGGAGGAGGTGGATGGGTTCAATAAAGCCTGCAGCATCTCATGCGTTGGGGTACACCGCAGGCCCAAACGAGATGAAGCTCCCGGATGGGTGGCCTTACTCTCCCGGCACCGGGAGAATGTGGTAATGTGCTCCTATCATATAGCACGTCAGACCCTAATCCAGCGCGTCCTGGAGCAAGTCTGTAGCGTATGCATTAGGAAACGCCGGGCACCAACCGGTACGTTATGGTAATTTATCAATTACGCTGTCCGGTAATCTGAAGCCTTGGTATGTCTATGCCAGATCCCATCATTGAAGTAAAAAATGTCCATAAGCGCTTTACCACTGGGGAGATTGACGTTCATGCCTTGCAGGGAGTGAACCTGTCGATCCTAGCCGGCGAAATGGTGGCTGTTATGGGACCGTCAGGGTGTGGCAAAACCACGCTCCTTAATTGCCTATCCGGCCTAGACTACTTTGACAGCGGCGAAATTCTTATTGAGGGTCGGTCACTGGCCCGCCTGAACGACCGGCAGCGCACGAGCTACCGCGCGGCCCATATGGGATTCGTGTTTCAAACCTACAACCTCCTGCCGATTGTCTCGGCCTTGGAAAATGTGGAATTGGCCCTGCTGGTTAACCGGGTAGGCACGCGGGAAGCCCGCCGGCGGGCGCGCGAGATCTTAACCACTGTAGGCCTGGAGCCATGGAGTGCCCACCGACCTGCACAGCTATCCGGTGGCCAGCGCCAACGCGTGGCCATTGCCCGCGCCCTGGCCAACCGCCCTGCCATTGTGTGGGCGGATGAGCCCACGGGTAATTTGGACGAAGATACCTCGCAGGAAATCCTGGATCTCATGCAGAGCCTGAATCAGGAGTATGGCCAGACCTTCGTGATCGTCACCCACGATCTGCAAGTAGGAGAGTTTTGTGATCGCATTGTACATATGCGCATGGGACAGATTGTGACGGATGCCGTACCCCCCGCACTCATCCAGGACGCGCCGGAGACGGTCGCGTGAATATGCTGAATTCCATCGCGATTGGCTGTGCGATCGCGCTGGGTTTGCTCGTTGCAGGCATGCTGCTGCTTGCCTTCCGTCACCCTATCATTGCGAAGTGGGGCATACGCAACATCCCGCGCCGCCCCCTGCAGTCTCTGCTGATCATGATAGGACTGACCCTCAGCACTATCATATTCGCCGCTGCCCTGAGTCTGGGTGATTCTCTGAATCAGTCCATACGCCGCCAGGTGGTAGAGGCGTATGGCCACATTGATCAGGTTGTCGTCCCACCCTTTCTCCTGAGCTTAATACAGGAAGTGGGGGATGTAAGTGTAGAACTCGGTGTCGGGGACGTGGAGGACAGCGGGATCGTGTCCCTGCTTACAGGCTTAGCCGAAGGGGATGTGAATAGCCTGCAAGATCTTGCGCTGGATGGTTTACCCGGAATTGAACAGCAGCATTATCAGGATCTGCGGACCCAACTCATTGACGAGCCTTTGGTAGACGGTGTTGCCGCGGCGATTTTCTTCCCCACCATCATCCGTAATCTGCACTCGGGCCAGGGTGAACCGCTGGGCCTGCTTTTTGCAGTTGACGAGGCCTATGAGACCGAATTTGGCCTCCATGACATGAACAACAGCCCTGTCCGCATCGCGGATCTGCAACCGGGTATGGGTAATGTATTTCCTTTCGTCGTAGGGAACACCATCAATCTCTATGCCCAGGTGCTGGGTTTCATTCAGGACATCACGGCGGGCGATGGGACACAGCCCGAGAATATTGAAACGGCCGTGGGTGCTCTGGTGGCTCTGGGTAGTCTGTTATGGGAAATAAATGGTGAAACCTTTACCCTCAGCGAACTGCGTGTGGATCTTGCCACCTTGGAGGAGATGGGCTTTGACACTTCTTTGCTACACGAGGCCGGTCTCAGTGAACTTAGCCTGGAGGCGCTGGGTATTGACGACGATGATCCTGTACTGGAAGCCCTGGGTCTGAGTCCGGATGATACGATCACCGTGCCATCCCTGACCGACCTAGGCCTGGAACTGCCGAACATCACTAATGGTAATGTGTTTTCACAGTTCAACCTAGCTACCCTGGGCCAGGATACGGACCGGTTTCTGGCCCGCTTTGGCATGCAGATGCATCAGGGTGACGTGTACCTTAGCGCTCTAGGCGCGGAACAGTTGGATGCGCAGGTGGGGGATCAGCTTGAGATTTTCATTGGGCCTATCCCGGTGTCATACCGCGTACGCGGCATCATCCGGGAAGCCGGGCCTCTTGGTGTACTGCTGCCGGTGGTCATGATGGACATTGCGGAAGCCCAGCAATTGCTTTTCATGACTGAACGTATCAACGCCATCCTTATCTCCAATCAGGGGGATCGGCTGTCCGGTATTCAACATACCAACACTGTGAATCAGCGCTTGCGCGGTTATGCCCTGAACGAACAGCAGTTTGACCGCCTGCAGCGCCTGCTCACAACGCCGGACGTGGCATCTGTGCTTCAGGCCGCAGCCCCGAGAGCCCGCAACCCATTCACCCAGGAGGGCGACAATACGGACTTGCCGGAGTTTGTAGCTACCTTCGTTGACGATCTGATTGGGAGTACCAATTTTGAGCGTGACATGGAAGTGCTGATCCGTTTCATCACCGAGACCGCCTGGGCGCAGCCGGCATCTATCTCCGTTCCGGAGCAGCTACCGCTGCAGATAGCTTTGAGCAATCCGGCCGTGCGGTCATGGTTACAGGAACTACCGCTAGCGACAGACGATGCCCGGGAGCTAGCCAACATCCTGCAATCGATCGATGAATTCCTGGTACTTTCGCCCTTGAGCAAGCGCCTGGCTCTGCAGGGAGCCGACATTGCCGGAGTGAGCTTCGGTACGCTCTTCTCTATCTCAGGCACACTGTCCGTGCTGGCCGGGGTGATTCTGATATTCTTGATCTTTGTCATGCTGGCCGCAGAGCGACGACGTGAACTGGGGGTCATGCGGGCCGTAGGCCTGAGACGGGGACACCTCGTCCACATGTTCGTGACCGAAGGGCTGGTATACGATCTGGCAGCAGCTTTGATCGGGTTGGGACTAGGCCTGCTGGTGGCCTTCAGCATGCTGGGTTTCCTGAGCGGATTTTTCTATGACGTTAACCAGCAGCTGGGCGGTCAATCAACCCTTTGGTCTCTGCAATGGTCGGTGGAACCGGCTTCCATCGTCATTGCCTACTGCCTGGGTGTTCTGCTGACCTGGGTGGTCGTCACGCTATCGGCGTGGCGGGTGAGCCGCATGACCATCGTCGCAGCCATTCAGGATCTGCCGTCCGTTACGCGCTCCTCAGTCCGGGCCCGATGGCCGGAGATTATCCAGTGGGGCACGGGGCTAGCGCTGCTAGCTGGTGGCTTGTATCTGTTCCGCCTCTATCAGCCCACGGAACAAACGTTGGTTCTGATCGCAGCGACGATTATGCTGGGTGGTATGGCCATGTGCGGGAATAGGGTCCTGGCCTATACGCCTATGTCGGCCCTAGGCCGACAGCAGCTCATTTATACCCTCACCGGCATTGGCCTAGTGGTGGTATGGGCAGTTTCCTGGCAGGAAGACACCCTGGAAGTTATTACGGATCAGGAGCCGTTTCTGCTGCTGCTTTCCTTTGTCCTCAGCGGCCCCGTGATCATGAGCGGTGCCATTCTCGTGATTATGGGGAGTGCCGATCTGCTAGCTCGGGGCATCCTGCGTTTAGGCGGGTTGATGGGCACCGTAGCACCCGCTATACGGATCGCAGTGGCATATCCCTTAAGTCAGCGTTTTCGCACCGGCGTAGCCATGCTACTCTTCGCCATGGTGATTCTGACCGTTGTGGTTATGACCTACGTCATCCGGGCCACGGCGATTCTCGCCCAGCCCAGTGAAGAGCATACAGGCGGCTTCGATCTGGTGCTGACACCGGGGTTGCTCAGTGTGTTCGATCCATTGTTTGACCTTGACACCGAACTACAGGCCATGCCGGAATTCCCCATCGCCAACGTGGCGGTCATGGGATCCAGTTCCTATCTATCGGTTCGGATTAGCGATGTCACCGGCGATAGTTCCTCTGATGCCTACGTTAACTATGATGAGAACGTACTGGGAGTCAATGCCGGCTACGCTACCCAAGTTAGTCAGGTATATGGTTTCACGCGCAGGGCGGAGGGGTATGCCACCGATGCTGCTGTCTGGGAAGCGCTGGCTTCCCGTGATGATGCCGCTGTGGTACGTGGCGGGTTTGGGATCGGTGCTGACGATACCGATAGCACCCAGGAGATGCCACTCTCTGAGCTATTTCTGGAACTAGTATCCGAGGCCAGCGGTGAGCGGCGTACCGCCCGGGTACAGGTGATTGGCGTTCTGGAAGAGGGCGAAGCGTTGTCTTACAATCAGGTACAGGTGAATCGGCAGGTACTGGAATACTTGCGCGGACAGCCCATAGCTCCTGAGCAGCACTATGTCAAGGTTGCTGCAGGAAGCAATGTCAGGGACACCGCCCGGGCCCTAGAAAAAAGCCTGATCAGCCATGGGATAAACGTCCAGTCATTCGCTGATCGGTTCATCACGGGACAGGCTATTATCCGCGGTGTGCTGCAGGTATTTCGCGGATTTGCGGCCTTGGGCCTAGTGGTGGGACTGGCGGGCTTGGCAGTGATCAGCAGCCGCTCCGTGGTAGAACGTCGCCAGCAGGTGGGTGTGCTGCGGGCCATCGGCTATCGGCCGCTGACCATTGGCCTGATCTTCGTACTGGAAGCCAGTTTCATTGCCCTGGCTGGTATAGGCATAGGTGTGGCGACAGGCATGGTCATGGGTGATCGGATGATCGCGCGTTTCTATGAATTCGCGACCGAACTGACATTCCCCGTGCCTTGGCTTTCCATCGGGGTGATCATCCTATTAACCTATGCTTTTGCTCTAGTGGCGGCTCTGTTGCCAGCCTGGCAAGCATCCCGTATTTTCCCTGCGGAGGCATTGCGCTACGATTGAGGACGATCTGCCTCTGCCAAGGATAGATTCTGGATATACGGGGATGGCTCCCGGCACACTCTAGTACCTCGCACAGGTTTCGTAGGACGAATTGTGTGGATGATTGTATAGGTACTGTGCCCCCGCGAGAGCTATAGATCCTTGTGGTCCTTTATACGAGGCCGGCACGGATGGATGGCTAGACCCTGCGCGCCGGAGAGTTACACTCATGTATAATGCAAAGCACATTTGCCCGCTTTGACAGGACCAAGGATTATTGACAATGGCTTTTACGCTACAGCTTGGAGAAACCGCGCCGGACTTCCGCCTGCTATCTACGGATGGCCAACACTATTCCCTTGACAGTTTCACTGATGCCGACACGCTCGTGGTGTTTTTCACCTGTAATCATTGCCCCTACGTCGTTGGTTCCGATGAAAATACGCGGGCTACGGCGAATGCTTTTGCGGACAAAGGGGTTAGGTTCGTAGGCATCAACTCCAACAGTGTGCATGTTGCAGCCGACGACGACTTTGAAGGCATGGTGCGGCGCATGGCGGAACACAATTTCCCCTGGATCTACCTTCGTGATGAATCGCAGGATGTGGCGCGGGCGTACGGTGCGTTGCGGACGCCCCATTTTTACCTCTTTGACCGGGACCGCAAGCTTGTCTACACCGGGCGTGGTATTGACAATCCGCGTGAAGGTACGAAGGCCAAGGTCAACGATTTGGGACGTGCACTCGCTGAGCATACATCCGGCCAGACCGTTTCCGTACCCCTGACCAATCCCATAGGGTGTAATGTCAAGTGGGTAGGTCAGGATGCGCACTGGATGCCTGCGGAAGCATGCGATCTGGTCATAGCTTGAAAGGATGCAGCCGGGACCGACGCAAACAGGAAGTCCGGCTGGACCATGGCAACGTCACTTTATGCGGATCTGGGTCTGAAGCCTGTCATTAATGCTAATGCTACTCTCACCAAGTTGGGCGGTTCTCTTATGCCGCCTGAGGTGGTGGAGGCAATGCGGCAGGCCGCCCAGCATTTTGTGGATCTGCACACACTGCAGCAAAGCATCAGCGCGGAAATCGCCCGGTTGACCCGTAACGAAGCTTGTTATGTCTGTTGTGGTGCGGCGTCGGGCATCGTGTTGGCCATTGCGGCCTGCCTGACCCAAGGGGATCCAGCACAGCTGGATCGTCTGCCATCACAGTCTCCCCGGCGCAAGGTGGTTGTGCATCGGATGCAGCGCAACCAGTATGACTATGCGATCCGTCAGGCCTTCGCTGAGATCATTGAAGTAGGCAACGCCACACAGACAGCTGCCTGGGAACTGGAGGCAGCACTGGATACGGATACGGCAGCCTTGATTTGGTTTGCAGGTAATCTCTGTGAGTCCAGTACGCTGTCTCTGGAGGAAGTAATAGCCATCTGCCATGCCCGTGGCGTGCCGGTCATAGTGGATGCGGCAGCTCAATTGCCACCGACATCCAACCTATGGGCGTTCACAGCTCTAGGAGCGGACATGGTCATCTTCAGCGGCGGTAAAGATCTGCGCGGCCCACAGTCTTCGGGGCTTTTACTAGGTCGGAAGCAATGGATAGAGGCATGCCACGCCATTGGGGCACCTCATCCCGGACTAGGGCGCCCCATGAAGGTAGGTAAGGAAGAGATGGTAGGCTTGCTGGCTGCGGTCCGGCGCTACCTGCGTTTGGATCAGCAAGCACGCAGGGCAGAGGATGAAGCCCTTGTACAGCAATGGTGCACGACCCTGAATGGCCTCTTCCCGGATCTATGTGCCCGCCGTAGCTTTCCCAATGAAGCAGGCCAGCCCTTGCCGCGCATGGAAGTGGATTTTGCCTCGTCGTCCCGCTGGGCTCGGGACAAAGTCATAACTGCACTCCTAGCGGGCGAACCGGCTATTTCAGTGGCACCGGGGCCGGACAACTCGATCTTCGTCAACCCCATGACTTTGGAACCGGTGGAACGACCACAGGTGATCGCGCGTTTGGTTGAGGTTTTGCAGGAACTCTGAAGTCTACTGGGGGCGGGTGGGTACTCCATCAGCTATAGCCACCACAAGTATTGTCGCAAGTGCGCGATGTGGAAACAGCACTAACAGGAGCGTGTGATACGTTTTCCGATCCTTCTGCATTATGCACGAGGCTCTCAGGGATAAAGTCGGTAGGACAAAGCACCTGTAGAGCCACCATTTTATGCTTTAATTTCCCTTTACTCTACAAGTGTCCATGACCCACAGCCCGTGGATTTGAAGGCCTTGTCCGTCTCCTGGATTTCGACAATGGCATTACCTTCTCGAAATTCATTGGCGATGATGTCTGTGAATTCCCCACTCAAACCCGACAACCGCTCCCAATAACAGAAAGGACCTCCCGGGCTGCGGTAGGTACCCGCAGGGATTTCCGTGCCTACCAAGTAGACTCCATCCACGTATTCGGTTATCTCAGGCTCTGGGGTGAACGTAACGGTGGGTTCAGGTGTCTCTGTGACCACGGCAGTAGGAGTAGGGGTAGATATGAAAGGGGAAACTTCGGCTTTTACCGTATCTAGATCACAGTCTTCATGATTGGGATCGACCACTTTGGCCTGCAGGCAAAGTACTTGCGCTTCAAGTATGACAATGCGAGTTTCCAAACTATCCAGGCGCTGAGTCAAGGCGGGTTCAGGATTGTCTTGGGCCAAACCACTTACGCTCAGAATGAGAAGAGTGACTATAGGGAGAATCAGCAATATCATATAACTCTTCTTCATGAGGTGTCTCCTGAGTTACCCGTCAAGGCCATGATTTTCCAAGGAATGTCCGTCTCTACTGGCGTGACATAGTTTCCCAACGGGAAGTTGCCCTTGCTATTGCTGAATTCGTCGAGGAAATCCTCAAAACCCAGTACGTCCAGTATGATACTGTCTCTGGGCACACCGCCGCCAGACGAACAAGACCTCCAGATTATGCTCTCGGACGTTCCGTCCTGGGGAAACGCCACTACTATCTTCATGATCGTCCCCTTGTGCATTAAGGAATGAGAGGTGTTGACCACAACGAATCAACATCCAAGTGCATGCTGCAAGGAAACGTGCGTTCCTCTATACAACACCGAGAATGATGGCCATGTTCGTGGCAAACCTTTAGATTATCACTATAGCACAAACTACTGTAGGGTCTTTTGGGTAGTCCTGACACTACCAGTCCTGCTAACCTGTCCAGTGTAGCATCCCTTGTGGTCCTACGACCCTGGACAGGACTACGGCCCTATACCTGGCCTTTAAATAGTTTTGCTAGTTTACGCCGATATCCCGGTATAGCTTCAGGCTGGAAGTGCTCTTGATCCCTACGGTCATGAGGTAGATAGCGAGGGCCCCATTCTGATATCCCAGTTTGAAACTCTGCATGACGATGCCATGCTTGATAGAAAAGACCTGATAGCATTTGTGGCAGTGGTAGGGCATCTGCAGAAGCTTGTAGTTATTGGAAACCTGATCACACTCGCAGAAGAAGCAATGAGTTCCATTCAGTTTCCATGGGGTTATTTCCCTTCTCTGTCAACACCCCCAATTTACTATAATTCCTCTGAAAAGAGCATGCCCTCCTGATTGGGGAACCATCTCGTTGCAGTACTGAACACAGTCTCAGATTTTGGCACATGCCTACATCCCACCTGATACAACCCCGCCCGTACAGAAGTTTGGGCTGGCGGCGGACTCTATCTAGCTTAGTGCGTGCCAATCTCCATGAAGTACTCCTGCACGCATGGCAGGAACAGGGGGACGTGGCCTATGTGCGGGTCGGACCCTACAACATGACATTGCTATCCGATCCTACCGATGTCAAACACGTGTTGCAGGACGAGCCTGACCGATACGGCAAACATCTGTCCGTCACCCAGAAGTTGCTGGGAGATGGCATTTCCAATGCCGAGGGTGCGCGTTGGCGGCGGCATCGTATGCAGCTGAAGACCAGTTTTTCTCATCAGGAGCTGAGTCGTTACTTTCCTCTAGCCCTGGCCAACGCCCAGCGTGCCATAGAGCAATTGCAGGTGTGGGACAGGCGGGGCATGGATCTGGAGACCACGGCCGTGGCCATTACACAGGGCGTGATCTTTACCGCTCTGTTTGGGCGTGACTACCGAGGCGATCGTCAGACTTTTCTACGCGCATTTGATGATCTCGTGTCTCATCAGGTTTGGCTGGCGCTGCTACCTGCGTGCATGGTGAACTGGCCTACACCCTGGGCTGTGGCTTTCCATCGTGCTATGGCCCGGATTAACCGTTTCGTGATGGATCAAATCACGATGCGTGACCGGCAGGCGGTGTCTGGAGACAGTATTTTGGATCAACTGTTGGGAGCTCGTGACGCGGACGATAACTTGCTCTTCAGTGAGCAGGATGTGCGTGATGATATTGTGTCTCTGATGCTCGCGGGCTACGAGACGACAGCGGCCACCTTGTGCTGGTTGCTGACCCTTGTATCCCAGCATCCCACCACGTATGAACGCCTGTGCCGGGAAAGCCGGGAATTGGTGACCGCAGATACTGTAACCTATGCGGATCTGGGGCGTTTTCGCTATGGACGCGCCGTAATCGACGAAGTACTCCGTCTTTATCCGCCCGGGTGGTCCATGCGCCGCATCGCTCTCCATGCTGACCGGCTGCCCTGCGGCGTATCCATTCAGCCTCATGATTTCATCTTGATCTCACCCTTCATTCTGCATCGCCATCCGCAACACTGGCAGCATCCGGATATGTTTCATCCGCACCGTTTCCTGGATCGGGACAGCATCCGGCGCCGGGACTATGCCTTTATGCCCTTTGGCGGCGGTCCCCGGCGGTGTCTTGGTATGAACTTCGCCTACATGGAACTGCTCACCATTTTGCTGGTACTCCTCAAAACCGGTGGCTGGCATGTGACTGCGCCGGCCTTAATACCCATTCATTCTCGAGGTACGATGAAACCGGGAATTCCCCTTACCTTGCAGTGGCAGGCGTGAAAACAGGGAGTAGTTACCTGGGATACCCTTTGTCATCGTCACATTCGTCCTATGCAGCCAACGGCTGGCTTCATGGCGTTTGGGACTAAAGCCCTAAACGTTTGTTGAAAACTGCCATCACGGATCGTGGTGGTACGGAAATCCAAGTTGCGCCCCACCCCGCGTGGAAATCTAAGAAGTGATCTATACCTCCCTAAATGGGGTGTGGGTGTTTTGCTGGTACTCGCGTTCTGTTGCGCCCTCTAGCCCCTGCCACAGGTGATAGGTGATGCAATTTACAGGATTTTGAGGCATCGTACTAAGCGGCACGGGTTGGTGCGCAGACTGAGGTCAACTTGGCTAAAACATTGAAGTGGCGATCTGGGATACGCGCTCGTAACGTATTGGCTTGGACCTGCGCTGATATTTTCCTGCCTGCTCAAGTTGTTTAAGCCAATCACTGGCCTGTACTTTACTGACATTGAGATGCTCTGCAGCCTCAGACTCGGTGATTGGCTTGTCAATCACTGTGAGCAACCGGTCTACCACAGTTAGTAGTTCAGTACTCTGGGATACGCGCTCGTAACGTATTGGCTTGGACCTGCGCTGATATTTTCCTGCCTGCTCAAGTTGTTTAAGCCAGTCTCGAGCCTGCACTTTTCGGACATTGAGATGTTCTGCAGCCTCAGACTCGGTGATTGGCTTGTCAATCGCTGCGAGCAACCGGTCTGCCGCAGCTAGTAGTTCAGTACTCTGGGATACGCGCTCGTAACGTATTGGCTTGGACCTGCGCTGATATTTTCCTGCCTGCTCAAGTTGTTTAAGCCAGTCTCGGGCCTGCACTTTTCGGACATTGAGATGTTCTGCAGCCTCAGACTCAGTGATTGGCTTATCAATCTGTGCGAGCAACCGGTCTGCCGCAGTTAGTAGTTCATCTGACGGTATTACTGCCGATGCCCTTGGATGTTCCTCTACACATACTGACAGCGCACCCCGTTCTACATCGTTATCAGGAGTTTCGACAACTTCGCTGACAGCCAACGGGAGAGCCGTTTGGTTGGTTGGGGCCGCTGCAGGGGTGATATGTTGACTGGCCAGAACCGCCCGTAGGTCATCGGCGGTTTCAGGTTCTGGCCATTCAAGAGCACCTTTACCGCACAATTCGGCCAAACCGATACTGCATGGCCCCACTGCCCGTGTATACACGGGTACGAGATGCAATTTGTCTAATTGTTCAACGGCCCCAGCCCACGTTCCACCTTGGTCATAGCTGGATTCGATCACTAGGGCAGCATCGGATAAACCATAGATCAACTTATTGCGTTCCATGGCTTGCCAAACTGACCATTTCGCTCTGGGATCACATGGCGATATCAGCACTAAACAATCATTCATCAATGCGTCCCGATTATCTCGGGACATAACGGCGTCTTCCATCTTGCCAGGCAAGACAATGACTGCGGAACCACCAGCTGTCAATGCGCCCCGCACGGATGCCTGGTCGACACCATCGGCCCCTCCTGATATAACGATGCATTGTGCTTCCGCCGCTAACCGCCCGACGTTTTCCGTGTACTTAATCAGTTCGGCACTTACACTACGCGAGCCGACTACGGCCAAGCCACCATTCTGCAAAAGGCTCCTGTCACCGCATCCGTAGAGGACGGGTGGCCGTTTTCGCCCAGGCAGATGTTTGTACCTCAGAGGATAATCCGGGTCCGCGCGACTGATGACCCAGATGGAACGAGTTTGCCATCTCTCAACTGCCTGGCTCAGTCGTAATCCACGTTCCAACAATCTGCTGATCCTTTCCAATTTACTGCTGATACTTTCCAACCTAGTTTCATCAAACGCCGGTCTGCATTGGTGTAATATTGCGTGTGATTCCTGACCCAAAAGGTCAGCAGGCGTATAATCGCACTTGTAGAGTTGTCGCGCTAACTTATCATAATCGAGAGCCGATAGTGGCTTGACAGTACCGGCACTTTTGCTACCAACGATTAGTAATGGTGCCGTCAGCAACAAGATCGCCTCGGTATTGGCGGAAAGTTTCGCGTCCATGGGATTCACTCACTCCCAGCGAAAGCAAGAGCGAAGGGAAACACGGCGCTGCATCCCTGTTCCCGCATCATTAATGCAGCAACCGTGAAAGTCCATCTGGAGTCTACTATGTCGTCCACTAACAGAACCGCACCAGGTAGTACCCTATCGTGTGCCAAGGCGAGGGAATCTTCCACGTTCTGTGCTTGCTGGACGCTATTTTGCATTTTCTTTTGCTCCGGTCGGTCATCGGTTTTGACTAACAAGTTGTGAAAAGGCAAACCGAGAGCAGTTGCCAACCGTTGCGCGAAGTCCGGCACCAAATCAGGATGACGTAGCGACGGGATACAGGTCACCCAAACCGGAGTGGGTTGGGGATTCCATTTTCGAATCAGCTGTACTGAAGCATCCACTAATTCATCTTTGAAATAGTTCTCGCTATATTTCCCGCTCTGTACTAGTCCGCCCCAGCCAGCATCGCTCCAGTGACACAGAGCCTTTCCGGCTTTGGCCCTCAGTTGTACAGGAATCCCCTCACCGTTAGGCCATTGTTTACGCTCGTCAAAATCTACGTTCGTTCGGCGCAGAAACTCGGTAGCAAGTCGCACAGTTTCCGGTTTCACGTCGGATGAAAGCGGCGGCAAATCCGGTACTTGGACAGTTTCGGGATTCCCGTCCAGTGCTTTGATAAGGAACTCCATATGACCACTATCAAGGGCCACGTATTCCTGCATCTGTCGTTGTTCCGCTTGGCGGACCGAAGTCAAACGCTCTACGCGCGCCCAGAAATCTTCGCTTAGCTTCGCAGGCGTTAACTGCCACTTGGTTTTTTGACTACTGCCCTGACTTGCTATCGGTGCCGGGGATTCTAGGGAAAGCAACTCAATAACTAGTTGAACTCGTTTATGTCTGATATTGACTTCATGCATGAACTCGGTCAAGGAAAGTCCTGCCGGGTGCTGTTCTAGAGCCGTGATGATCTGATTGACTTCTTCCTGCGTTGGAAAAGCATTACGGATAAAGTAGTCGGTAATTTCCGTCTCTTCGACACCGCTCAACAGTATGCCGTAAGCCGCCTCCAACGATCGCCCGGCCCGTCCAACCTGCTGGTAGTAATGTACCACCGAACCAGGGGTTTGGTAGTGAATGACGAAAGCTAGGTCTGGCTTGTCAAAGCCCATGGACAAAGCGGTCGTCGCAACCAGAGCCTTGACGCGGTTTTCGAGTAAAGCGTTTTCCAGCTCCGGTTTGTCGGGCGAACGACGGGTATAGCTCGCTACATCATGGATCCCTTGCGACTGCAACCATTCCGTTACCTGGTGGGCATCGCGGATTGTCAATGCGTAGATGATTCCTGAACCCCTGATCTCCCGCAGACGTTCTGCCAACCATGCCAATCGTTCAACCCGACTCGGCATACGGATGGTCTGCAACAATAAGGAAGGCCGGCTCAGCTCTCCCCTCAAAGTCTTGATATCCGGCCCATAAACATTGATCAAATCTTCCATGACTCTGTCATTGGCCGTTGCTGTGGTAGCAAGCATCCTGATATTTTTCGGTAACCTCTGCGTCATGCGCATGATCAACCGATAATCGGGACGGAAATCGTGCCCCCAGTCTGAAATGCAATGAGCTTCGTCCACAATTAACAGCGACAGGCGGTCTCCGATGTTTGGCAATATTCTGTCTCTGAAATCGTGGTTAGCAAGACGCTCTGGTGCCACAAGCAAAATATCAACTTCATCACGGTACAATCTACTTTTCACAATTGGGTGATCTTGTCGATTTTCAGAATTGATCGATGCTGCCTGCAATCCCATACGCTCAGCCGCCGCAATCTGGTTGCGCATCAGCGACAGCAGTGGCGAAATCAGAAGCGCAGGCCCGGCACCTGCCTCCCGTAAAAGTCTGGTGGCGATGAAATAGACGAAGCTCTTGCCCCACCCCGTTTTCTGGACAACGAGCAACTTGCCCTGGCCTTCCACTACATGGCGGATGGCATCTTCCTGCCCTTCCCGAAACTGCGCATGGGGCATACCGGTACCGGTACGGAGCAGTTTAAGGGCTGAGTTTTTATCGTACATCATTTGTGCTAATCTCGGTTGTCTGGCTACTCTAATTCTATATAGAGTAATGCCGTTTAAGTCCTTGTCAAGGCCCCGGTGTCAATTTCAGGCACACCTGGATCCGCGGTGCGAACCCGTCAAACTCAAACCTGGCTCTGGTGCGCTAGGTAACAGGCACGATGGGATGGTCCCGACAGTTCTGGTCGACATTGGGACTATCATGCACCACGGGATATCCAGGCTGCGCAGGCCTGTTCCGGGGAGCATGAGCAGCTGGGCCGAGGTTCCACTGGTCGTTGCCCATGATGGGCTAACTGTCGTAGCTAGCGGGGATGCCCCTCAGAAACATCTGCCCGTTGACAATGCTAGAACCTCTGGTGACCTTGGCGCAGGTACCATGGTCTCCAGGTTCTCATTAGTGACCCGACCGGTGAACTGCCGGTTGTGGTCGCTCGTCACCTCGTCGGGCAGGTGGTTGAAGTTGGGATAGTCCGGATCGGCTTCCAGAAGCAACTAGCTGTGATCTTCCCTCAATCAAGTATTTCAAGTATTGTTCTTCAGCGAGCGGGATGTGTGTGATGACATTGTGTCTATGATACTCGCGGACTACAAAACAATAGTGGTCACCTTATGTTGGTTGCTGATTCTTGTGTCCCAGCACCCTGCCCTGTATGAGCGACTGCATCACGAAAGCTAGGAACTAGTGACCACAGCTATATTCGGACCTATGAAGATCTGGGCCGTTTTCACTGTAGACGTGCCGAGTTATACTACCTGGGTAGATTCTATGCGCCGTATAGCTCGTCGTGCTGGCCGTTTGCCCTGCGATGTGTCCATTCTGCTCCATGATTTCATTCTGATATCACTGCTCATTCTGCATCGCCACCATCGCACTGTTTCTTGATCGGGACAGCAGTCAAAGGATATGAAGGCATAGCCCCGACGCCGGCCACTGTCCCCGACAGTGCCTCGGGATGAACTTCGTCTACATGGAACTGCTTACCATTTTGCGGGCGCTCCGCAAAACCGGTGGTTGGCATGTGACCGCGCTTGCCTTGATACCTATCTACTCCCGTGGTACGATGAAACAGGGAATTCCCCTATCTTACAGTGGCAGCCTGAAAACAGGGAGTATAATCGTCCCGGATGTCCTGTATCACCGTTGCATCCGTGTCCATGCAGCCACCGGCTGACTTCACAGCATTTTGGGCGGAACTCCTGGACGCCTGTCAAGCTCTGCCATTGCAGGTAGAGGAACGGCATTCCGATCTGCGTTCCACTCCCGATGTGGAAGTCCGTAAAGTAACCTATGCCTCCCTGGATGGGGTGCGAGTGTTTTGCTGGTACTCACGGCCGGTTGCCTACTCCGGTCCTCTGCCGCTGGTGATTCAGTATCCCGGCTATATTTCCGAACCGGCTATTGGACGGGAATGGGCGATGCGGGGTTATGCAGTGTTGAGTGTGGCCCCTCGGGGCAAACTCCGTAGTAGTGATGTGATCAATCCGGGCTATCCCGGTCTCATGCTTCATGGCATTGAGGCCCCGGATACCTATATCTATCGTGGTTTCTATGCCGACGCCCTGCGAGCCATTGATTTCGCCTTAGCCCGCCCCGAGATCGATGCTACGCGCATCGGTGTGATGGGTAGCAGCCAGGGTGGAGGCCTATCGCTGGTGGCGGCGGGGCTGCGACCGGAAGTAGCCTGTGCTTCCGTAGGGGCTCCTTATCTTACGGGTATGATGGCCGCCATCACCTTGACGCATTCGGCGCCGTACGAGGAAATCAACGAGTATCTCCGCTGCTTTCCCCATCGGTACTCGCAGGTCGCCACAACCCTGTCCTATTTTGACGGTCTGTTCTTTGCCGATCGGATTCAGTGCCCCCTCATCATGAATCTGGGCATGCAGGATGATGTATGTCCACCCCCCACGGGACTAGCGGCCTTTGCACAGGTGCGTTCTACGGATAAGAAGCTATACCGGTACGAGGGTCACGGTCATGATGCCGGAGGCATTCATCATGGCCCTGTGGTGACTGCGTTTCTCCAACAGCATCTACAGCCATAGGCCCGGTGTTCCTATGCATGATACGGCAACTATAGAAGCTTTCTGGCAGGAGCGTGTCCATGCACTCCAGATCTCTTCGATTCCGGTCACGCAGTGTATTCTGCCCCTGCATGCTACTGCTTTCAGTACCACTTGGCGTGTGGAATGGACGCTAGACAGGGATGAGACCGTGTACGCGGTTTTGAGTTTGCCGACGGCACCCGGTCCCCACCCTGCCTTGCTGTTGATTCCGCCCTATGGCAGTGCCGTTCATGTGGCACCTTACGAGGTACGTCAGCAGTTCATTACGCTCACGCTCCAGCACCGGGGGATGCGTCTAACCCGGAGTACGCTGCCGGCGGCCTTTCCCGGCTTCCTGACGGCCGGTATTGAAGCCGTGGCGACCTATGGTCTCACGCGAGTGGTGGAGGATTGTGTGCTGGGAGCCCGGTTTCTCGCTATCTTGCCGGCAAGGGCTGATCGCCCCCTGCTGTGTCGTGGGCATGAACTAGCCCTGCTGACGGCCGCACTCGTACCTACGGTGACGCATGTGGTATGCCGTATGGACCTGGGGCTGTACAGGGCCACAGCCGTACCCCACACAACCGACTATCCTCTGGCGGAGATCAGCGACTATCTACGGCAGTACCCGGACCGGGTGTCTCAGGTAGAGGATACCCTGCGTTATTTTGATCCGCGAGGCATGGCCCATCGTGTGCAGGCGGCCGTGTTGCTGGTAAGTGGCGGACCCTATACACCTGCCATGGCCCAGGAACTCTTCAACGCTATGCCGGCGGCACACGCGGAACGAAGCGTCTATCCATCCTGCTATTCCACGTCTCAGGATGAGCGGTGCGTCATGACATGGATGGCCCGGGCCAGCCAGGTGGGCGATCCCGTGTTACCGAGCCAGTGGACATGCCACACGTCCTAACATCCCTACTGTACATCCCACCCACGAACTCATTATAGGGCAGATCGGAATGTGGAGGCAGCGATGAAAGCGCCGAAGATCGTCGCCGTGGAAGCGCACCTGGTGTGGGTGCCTACGCGGTCCGCTATTCGTTGGGACATGGAACGTGCCCGGATCCATGCCTGGTCTGAGATAGAAATCGTACAGGTGACCCTGGACTCCGGGGTCGTGGGGGTAGGTGAAACAATCCAGCACTATACCTGGGGCCGTTCTCCGCATCTTCAGCAGGTCATTGGTTGCAATCCGTTTGACATAATGTGGAATGATCGCTTGGGTGCCGGCCTGCAGATGGCTCTGTTTGATGCAGCGGGCAAGGCCGCCGGTGTACCGGTCTATCGTTTGCTGGGAGCGCCTTGCCGTCATCACTGTCCCATGTCCCATTGGGGGCATGACATGCCGCCTGCCTTGTATGCACAGGAAGCGGAGCTAGCGGTTGCGCAGGGCTATACAAGTATGAAAATCAAGACCCGACCCTGGTTTGACGTACATGAAACACTGACACGGATCAGTGCGGTTACCCCCGATCACTTCCAAATTGATGCCGACTGGAACGATTTCCTCCTGTCGGCCGTGCATGGTGTACCGGTACTGCAGAAACTGGAGGCTCAGTTTCCCAAACTCTCGATTATTGAAGGTCCCATACCCCCCGATGACGGGGCCGGCAATCAGGAAATTAGGCAGGCCGTAGCCCTGCCCATTGCCCATCATTACACCGAAGCCCTGGCCCGTCGCACGGGCGACCGGAAAGTCTGTGACGGTTTCGTGATGACGGGTGGGGTGTCCCGCATCATGCAGGGCGGGCTGACGGCCGCTACGTTCAACATGCCCTTTTTTCTGCAGATGGTGGGCACGGGGTTGACTACGGCTATGGCGACACATCTGGGAGCGGTCCTGACCCATGCCCAGTGGCCTGCCATCACCTGTATGGAGATCTACGAAGATGACCTAATCGAGAATCCACTTGTACTGCGCAACGGATTGGTCCATGTGAACGCCACTCCAGGGCTGGGCGTAGAACTGGACATGGCGGCGGTGGAGCGGTACAGAGCCCGGGGCGACGAGCAGGAAACACCGCCCCGACTGGTTACATACACACGACCCAATGGGCTCAGAGTGCACTTTGCTGATGACTCACACAATACCTCCGCGGTGTGGATCTATTTTCGTCAGGGGAGCCAACCCGTGTATGAGCGCGGTGTGTCCATGACCATGCGGGATGTGGACGGGGATCCTGAACTGCAGGATTTGTATGCCCGGGCCAAGGCAACCGGTCCTGTGGTAAGCAACGAAGGATGAAGGATACATGCAGGGAATTCGCCATGCACATACGGTGATTGTGGGCGCAGCCGAGGGCATAGGGGCTGTAATGGCTCAATATTTTGCCCAACAGGGCGCTGCGCTCAGTCTCGTGGATCGTAATCCGGAGGTCACGGTTGTGGCCCGCGCACTGGGCGCTACCGCTCATGTGGCGGACGTTACGGACTGGGACACTATCCAGGCGACCGCGCAGGCCTGTGAGGAGAACAATCCGGTGACCCATGTCCTGTATGTGGTGGGCATGGGATCCGGCAAATCGGGTTTTCCGTTTTGGCGCTTGGCACCGGCAGATTGGCCTCGCGTGTACCAAGTCAACGTACAGGGTGCGGTGCATGTGGTGCATGCGTTCGTGGAGCCTATGGTGGCACGCCGCCAGGGTAGTTTTGTATTGCTAGCGTCCGTATCCGGCCAATATGGTGCTCAGAATGATCCGCCTTACAGTGCGGCTAAGGCCGCGCTCATCAATTTCGGGCAGGTGATGGCACTGGATCTAGCTCCGTACGGGGTGCGCACGAACCTGATCGCACCGGGTATTGTGGATACGCCCATGCAGCACCGCGTGTATGAAGCCCATACGGCACGGCTGGCACCGGCAGAACGGCCGGACTATCACACATGGATGCAGGACAAACTGCACCGTCTCGTACCGCTGCACCGTCCCCAAACCGCGGATGATATTGCGCAGGCTGCCCTCTATCTCTGTTCTGAGGCTGCCCGCAATATCACGGGGCAGGTTCTGAACGTGGACGGTGGCTGGATCATGAAAGGGTGACTACGGTAGGGAGCTACATGGCCAGGTGCTAAACCGGTGCCGGCTCTCTAGGAAGGTGGCACTAGCTGTTTGCCGACGCACGCCGGAAGCGCCCAGGCCCTGTTCTTTATGCCCAGGGCGTCATGGGGAGTGCCCTGGTCTTTAATAGGGCTGCTACCTCGGCCCGTGACGGCAGCAGACTGCCTGTGCCCACTCGAGCTGCGGTTGCGGCCCCGACGGCATTGGCGATCATACCCGCTGTGAATTCGTCCATGTCCGCCAATCTAGCGGCAATGTACCCGGCAGCGAAAGCATCACCGGCCCCTGCCGAGTCACGCAAAGTGATGTTGAAGGCCGGACAAGTGATTTCTTGCTGCGCACGCACGATAACACAGCCCGCCGCCCCGGTTTTCATAACCACGGTTTCGGGACCGGTGGCCAGGAGCTGACGAGCTGCGGCGCCCGCTGCAGTCTGGCCAGTCCAGTGACACAGTTCCTGGTCGGTGGCTAATACTACATGTGCTAACGTTAGGGCTTCGGCAACACGATCCGGTTCCACGATGAAGGCATCCGGCCCCAGATCCATGAAAATGCGGCAGCCCCGGGTACGCGCTGTCCTCATGCACTGTAGGTTGCTGTCAGGCCCGAAAAGAGTGCGGGGATGCATGGCGTACCCCGTGGTAAACACCGCCTGGGCTCTGGTCAGTAAAGCAGGCCAGTTAGCTTGAAATGGCAGAGGGCTTGGTTCGTCTGAGGCCCCTACAAAAACATGGTCGC
This sequence comes from Caldilineaceae bacterium, assembly GCA_965116185.1. Taxonomy (GTDB): domain Bacteria; phylum Chloroflexota; class Anaerolineae; order Caldilineales; family Caldilineaceae; genus Bin34. The sequence continues at coordinate 2,032,461 of OZ220492.1, read as the reverse complement.
CGTTGTGATCCACAAATACGATGGCGATGGTAGTTTTCTGATCTTCTGCGTAAACGACTCCCTCCAGATCTACGTTCTCGCGGTGCAGGATGGCAGCCACCTCATGGCCGGCGTGATCATCACCCAGGGCCCCGATAGCCACCGTCTGCAGACCCAGACGGGCGGCCATGACCAGTGTATTGCCGGTGCCACCGGCTTCCAACTGTAGCCAGTCCAATCGCTGGTGCTGCCCCGCCACAATAGGTAGGGTCGGGATAGGGGCAACCAGATCGGCCACCAAATCACCCAGAGTTACCAGCTGGATCGGTGCCTGCGGGGTAGCCATGACGTTGCCTCAGGCGCTGTAGGGACCGTGTTACCCTATTCCATGTCCCGCGGTAGTCGGGAGAAACGTCGTCGCCGCAGGCCGGTGATCAGCAGAGCTGCCGCAAACGGGAGGCTGGATAGGAGCAGCGACCATCCCGGGACCTGGGTACGTACGACCTGGACACGGCGTTCGCTGCCGGGGATGGGGGTGCCATCCGGCCCTTCCAAGTAGATGCGGGAAGAATAGGGTAAGGTAGTTGCGTTCAGCCAGTAGCCATGAAAGGCGGGACGCCGTTCCCGGAGTGTTTCGTGCGTCGTCGTGGTCTGATCATGGATTTCATAGCCTAGGGCGGCACCCGTGATTTGGCGAATGGCATAAGGACGACGCTCAATCCGCTTAGCACTGTTGTTTGGTATTACCAAGGTGACTTGGCGTCCTTCAACTTCAATTTCACGCAGCTGCACCCTGCGGGGCCAGAACCACAACCTGCGGCTCGCCACGACCAAGGTACCGCTTTCAATTTCACGCTGCTGCTGCCAGCGGTATAAGTCGGGACGACCGGTGGTGGCCTGGGGGTCCTGCAAACGGGTGAGCGGGCGATCCTGGAACTCCTGTTGAGCATAGGGTTGCAGGTAGACCTGGGCATCGTCACGCAGATAGATCACCTCACCTACATCGTCACTCAGTTCGGGAAACGTGTAACGATCATGGGGGATTACACTGTAGGCCACACCGTGTGCCACGGGGGCGAACACCTCCAGGCGGCGCTGGGTGCGCGGTATAGTCTGTCCCTGCGAATCCACGATCCGGATCGTATAGCGTCCGGGCGGCAGGGCGACGGGAAATCCACGGTTGATTTCCGTGCTGGAAAACACAAAAGGGGCCGGTTCCACAGGAGGTGCGGAAGGCTCACCGGTTAACTCGCCGGCCGCGATGCGATCATCCAAGTCCTGCCGATAACTGACTAGGTCCTGATAGTAGGCGGATACGTCGCGGCGAAACTGGTCACGCAGCTGTTCAAAGTGGGCCCACTGCTGGTGGGCCTGATCACCTAGATACAGCTGGGCTGTGCTCCGATCACGGCCATCGGGATACTGAATCAGGTAGTCGGTCTGTTCCACTTGTTGTATCTGCCGACCCCGGCGGCGTATTTCCAGTATCCCCACTACCGGATCATTTTGTGCGTCCCAGTCAGCTACTTGCTTGTTGGTGATAGGCCAGTAATAGACCTGGGTCATGCGGGGTGAAATGATGGACACGGAGTCGGCGATGAGGAACAGCGTGCTCCGCTCCGCAGGATAGAAAACGCCTTCATACACGTTGCCTAAGGCGGCGTTGACCCCATATACCAATTCCGTCCGCCGTTCCGGATCCTGGGCCTGGACTACGCCTGACACGAGTAGTACTGCGAGGGCTGCTCCTATCAGCCACCGGCGAAGCATTGTGGTCATGAGCGAACTCCCCGGCGATGCAGCAGTCCCATGCTGCCAAGGGTAAAACCGGTCGTGAAGACCAAAGTAACGAGCAAGGCTTCCAGGTATTGGCCTATATCCCCACGACGCACGGCTTCGGTCCCCTTGATCAGCAGAGCGAACGGTGACAGCCAGGTGAAAACCAGATGAATACGTTCCAGGACCTCGCGCACCAGGCGCATGGGTTGATAGAAACGGTTGGTAGTGGGTGCAAGTGCGATGAGATCGGGACTGAATTGCAAGGCTAGGAGAATCAGCACGATAGCGAGAAACCAGCCCAGACTGGTGCGCACGCGGCGGCATGTGATGGAAAGGAATAAGCCAACTGCGACCACATGCAGGGTGACAGGAACAGACAAACCGATCACCGCCCAGATGGGGGAGGGCATAGTAAAACCGGTTAGGAGAGCATACGGCAGATAGCTGAGTGCACAGACTACCAAGATGACCACATAGGTAACGCCATACGCCGCTAGTTTGCCGCCTATATACGCTATGCTGTCAATAGGACCATAAAACAAGGTTTCCAGGGTGCCCTGTTCACATTCGCGGGCAATGGAAGTAACGGAGGCTAGCGCCAGATAGAGTGCGTTAACGACCAGAATGGCATAAAGAGGGAAATTGAAAGCACCTGACAGGATGGCCAGACCGCTATCCACGACGGATTGGGTGTCGCTGCTGAGAAAGAGATAGCTGATCAGGCCCCCGACTAAGGCAATGACCCAGGTATTGGTGGATAGCAGGAGGGCCTGGCAGTCACGCGTGAAGATGAGGCGCATGGCGTTACGCCGCCAGGAGCGCACCATCCGGGGCATGGGATTCGCCAGTGCGGTAACATCAGGAGCCATGGTCAGTCATCCAACAGAAGGGTCACACTGCTGTCGGTAATGGTGACAAAGGCCTCTTCCAGGCTCATCTCGTCCGTTTGCATATCAATAATGATGCCTCCATGCTGAAAAAGCAGCTGGGAGATGGCCGCTTTGGTATGACGCACATCCTGCCCTTTGATCCGGATGGCCAGGTGTGTCTCAACAGCCGTTACGTCCGCCACATAGGCTTGGGCGGCCAGCAGATCCGCATATGGTGCAGTCGCTCCTGCCAGTTCAATGCGCATAGAGACATCGGGCTGTAGGCGCCGCCGGATGTTGGCGAGCGTATCCTCTGCTACTAGACGCCCCTTGTTCATAATCCCGATACGGTGGGCCAGCTGTTCCACCTCCGTCAAGACATGGGAAGAGATGAACACCGTTTTGCCTCTAGCCACCTCGGCGAGCAGTAGTTCCCGGATCTCAACAATGCCCCGCGGGTCCAGTGCACTGACCGGTTCATCCAAAATGAGAAGATCCGGATCATGGAGCAGAGCGCGCACAAACCCGAGTTTCTGCTGCATACCCCGGGATAAATCCCGTGCCCGCGCGTCTGCGGCAGGCAGCAGGTGGACGCGTTCCAGCAGCTCGTTGATCCGATTGTCCAAAGCTTCTACCCGGTAGAGTTGCCCGAAAAAACGCAGATATTCCCGCGCCGTCATGTCGTCATAGAAAACCTGACGCTCGGCAAGGGCTCCCAGATTGCGGCGACTGGTGAAGTTACGCGTATGGGCTGGAGTTCCTAGAAGGTACGCCATGCCCCGGGTAGGTTGTTCCAGACCTAATAACATCATGATGGTGGTAGTTTTGCCGGCTCCGTTTGGGCCCAGAAAACCGTAAATTTCGTTGGGTTCCACGTGGAGTGAAACGTCAATCACAGCCTCAAAATCCTCGTAGGACTTTGACAGGCCTTCCGTTCGAATCACGTCTGTCATCAGTGATACAACCTGAGTTTCATCCGGACGACATGTGCACACATGAGAGTAATGACAATACCAGCGGGATACGTTCCTATCCCTAGCCGGCAAAACTCATGGCTCAGCGTCACCTGTCTGTGATACGGCTTCCTGCCTACCTAGAGGCACAGGTCCGTGTCTGTCGGGTGTACGAGTATCGTATAAGCATAGTAGGCATAGTATACTGAGGTCTAAGGCAGAACCTAAGCTTTCAATTACGATATGCACACGAGCCGGTAGAGAGCCAAGATGAGGATACCTGCACGCGTAGTTTGCCGGCAGATGGGAGTGGGCGGAGAGTACGGTGCCCTGCCTGCCGGTAGCCCAACCTATGGGAACCAGGTCTGACTATGCAGTCTCTCCCCTTACTGGACGCGTTGCAGGTCCAAGCCCCGGATTTTCGGTCGCGGTTGGATCAGGTAATAACCGCATCCCGGACTTTTGATGTCTTCCGAACATTGGCGGATACCTATGCGCCGACCTTAACTGCTTGCCATACACGCGGTCCTATTCTGCACCGGTTGCTGTCAGACTTCGAACAGGAAGACGGTCAGACTGAGGCTATTCGGTTCACTACGAATCATCTGCAAACCGGAACCTCAGTGGTGGCCCTAGGTGAATCGTTCCAAGCTCCCGTGTGGTCTGTAGCTCACCTGGACAATATCAGCTTTCTGACCGGCCCTTATCGGGATGGACGCTACCCGGTAACACCCTATTGCCAATCCCGCCAGAATCCAGGCGAACGGTCGGCCGTGGCTTTGGATCTGGCCGAACCCTATGCGCCGGCCCACATTTGTGCCCGGGGTACCTTGATTACGGAGCCGACCGCGGCCAGTACCAGCGAACCATGCCATTTTTTTGTGACGGAGACAGATGATCTGCCTTTGGCAACGCGTGTGTGCTACGCCACCGCAGCCCAGTGGGATCACGACACGGATATGGTGTACGGGGCTATTGACAATGCAGCCTGCTGTACGGCTCTTGTGCTGGCCTGCATGGCCGTAAGTTGCTATCGGCCCTCCGTACTGGTGATCTTTGCCGATGAGGAGGAGGGGGTAGTAGAAGCCGGACCGCCTACGTTTGCACGGGCGACTGCACGCTTGGTCCAGCGTACCCTGCCCACCCATATGCCCGACCTGATTGTAGTAAGCGACATTCAGGATCTGGACTTTGATTCCACTGTGGATCCCCGCTCGCCGCACACCTTCGGGCACGGCGCTGCTATGGAAGCTTTTACCAGTCGTACCCGTGGTGCCGTAACACCACCCTATCTGCTGTCTGCCTTGCGGACACTAAACCGTGAAATGGCGGATTGGGGCATTAAGGTCCGTGAAATGGGACGTTATCTGAATCGGAGTGATGACGTGTCCATGCTGATGGCAACACCCAATATTGCGCATATCGGTTGTCCCGGCGCCTTTACGCACTTTCAGGACACACCACGCGTCCATATGGCTGACATCATGCATTTGGCCAAGACTCTGGCGATCCTGTGGATGGTAGCCCAGGAACCGGCGTGGCGGACATCCTTCGTTTGACATGCGCTTAGCGCTGACTCTAACCGTTGCAGAGGTAGGAAGACCCGTATGATTGTTGAGACAGTAGCCTTGGATAGTATGGAAGCCCAAGTCGTGCTGCCCATTACCCAACGTGTGCAACAGGTGATAGACAGCCATGGCGTCCGGGACGGGATTTGTTTGGTCTTCTGTGGCCATACAACGGCCGGCCTCACCTTGAATTCCCCTCTGGACCCGGCAACAGCCCAGGACCTACGGGACGAACTTCATCGTCTTGTGCCCACGCGCACCGATTTTCACCACCAGTTTGACACTCCGGCCGACGCATCCGCCCACGTAAAAAGTACACTAGTAGGGCATTCCGTTACGGTTCCCGTGATCGATGGTACCTTAGCGACCGGTTTCTCTCAGGGCATCCTGTTTTGTGAGTTTGATGGACCGCGTGCGCGGCAGGTGAAGGTGTGTTTGCTGGCTGATGCTAGCCCCTAAGGTGCCTCCGTGTCCTCCCCTGTCCAATACGTGTCCATATCCAACGTCATCATTGACGATATTGTGCTCTGGAATGGCCGTACAATGATGGGCACGCTAGGCGGTTCCGGTACCCATGCGGTAATGGGTATGCGGGTCTGGCATCAAGGGCCGTTGGGCCTAGTCGCGTACCTCGGCGATGACTTTACGCCATCCATGCGGCAGGACCTGGACCGTTTGGGCGTGGATCCGCGGGGACTGGTGTCTCGCCCCGGCATACCGACGCCCCGGGCTTGGCAGCTGTTTGAGGAGAATGGACATCGGTCTGAGGTGTTCCGCACCTCGGCGGCTGAATTTCACGACCAACAGGTCCAACTGACGGAAATCCCGCCGGACTGGCATTTAGCTGCCGGATTTCATGTCCAGTGTGGGGCCACCATACACCAGACCATACAGACCATAACCACTTTGCGTGCGCGCCATCCAGGGACGCGTATCGTCTTTGAACCCATGGACGAATTTCTCCGCCTGCCTCAAGCAGAATGGCAGCCCTTGCTCCAGCTTTGCGACGTTTTCCTGCCCAATTGGGAGGAAGCCCATTGTCTTACCGGCCACACCGAGCCAGCGGCTATGGCTCAAACCCTACAGGCCTGGGGGGCGAGCGCTATCGTTGTGCGCATGGGTGAGAAGGGTGTTTGGACACTGGGAGCGGATGGACAGGCCTGGCGCATCCCGGCCGTACCCGTGCCGGTGGTGGATGTCACCGGTGCCGGCAACTCATTTTGTGGTGGGATACTGACGGGACTAGGCGAAGACTTGGATCTACTGGAGGCAAGTCTTCGTGGTGTCGTCAGTGCCAGTTTCACGATTGAGCAGTTTGGTCTGCCTGCCAGTTTCAACCATATATCAAGCCAGGCGGTACAGCGTTACCGCAGGGCCGCGACTCAGGTGCAGGTGATGTAAGTGTACCGGCCCGGCAGGTAAGCACGGTAGTAGAGATGGTCTGATCATCCCAACCAGAAAACCGATGTGTAAGCCAATGGAACCAAGGAGATTAGTATAGCGGCAGTCATTGCATAAGGTATACTACATAGAGATTTACAAATGTTTGTACAATGGCCCCGTGAAGTGCGGTCTTGCCTTGTGCGCATGATCTTGTGCGATGGATGTTATGGAGTTTTGTAGTACGACGTAGACGGTCTGTTCCAACGCAATAAGGAGAAACGTGAGATGAGGATATGGAATGTAACGGCAGTGCTGTTGCTGCTTTGCGCTGCGGTGCTAGCAGCCTGTACGGTGACGCCTACCCCCATGGCCATGGATGACGACATGATGGAGGACGAAGGCGAGATGGGCCCCGTCACTCTGCGCTTCCTAGCTCTGGCCGATGACGATCAACTGAACGCCTGGCGGGAAATTCTGGCTGAATTCCAGCAGATTGAGGACGGCAAATGGTCCTATGTTGAACTGGAATTTGAAACCGTGCCCTTCCGGGAACTGTTCCCCAAGATTGAGTCGTCCGTAGCGGTAGGGCTGCCGTGGGATCTGTTCCAGGCCGATGGCCCGGACATGAAGCATTACGGATTCAACCGCGTTATCATGCCGCTCACCGACCATTTCTCAGAAGAGGAAATGGCGCAGTGGTTCCCGCAGTCCATTGAGGAAGGCAGTTTCCGGGACGAGTTCCTGGGGCCCCCTATCATGCAGTCCTGTTCATTGCTTATGTATAACAAGGACTTCACGGACGCGGCCGGTGTCATGCCTCCGTCCGGCATAGAGAATGCCTGGACCATGGAAGAAGCCATGGCAGCTTGGGAAGACACTACCATGGACGAAAACGGTGATGGTGTTCCCGAAGTATGGGGTGTGCGCTGGGGCCAGGGTACTTGGACCGGTGACTACGAGCATGGCATTTTCCGCCGTTCCAATGGCGAGATCGGGAGTCCGACCTACCAGGGCATGGGGGACGACGGCGTAACTTTCCAGGGTTATTTGGATACGGACGAGGCCGTTGAGGCGATGCAGTTCTACCAGGATATTCACCTGAAGAACAAGGTGTCACCGGTGGAAGCCATTCCGGATATCTTTGAAAGTCGCCAGGCCGCTTTCATGGTCACCCCTGACAATCGGATCGGGGCTCTGAACCGCATCCATGGCGAAGGCAACTTTAACTGGGGCGTGTCAGGTATTCCCTACTTCAAGACACCTGTCTGCCATACGGGCAGCTGGCACTACGGTATTTCGCCCAACACCCAGCATTTTGAGGAAGCCTTGGCGTTTGTGCGCTATGCCTCCAGCGATGATGGTGCACGTATTTGGTATAAGCACGTGCGACAACTGCCTGCCAATATCGGCCTGTTCAATGAATTGGACGAATATGGTGAAGAGGGCAAGCAGCGCATTTGGCTGGACGCTATGAACAACTTTGGCATCCCGCGTATTCAGACACCGGGTTACACCGAGTACCAGCAGCTGTTCGCGGAAGCGGCCGCCAACATTGCGATTGGTGCGGATCCCAAGGAACAGTTGAGCGCGGCGGCACGTCGCCTTGAAGGTCTTGTCGCTAAGTACACGGGATGGAACAACTAACACCGTTGCCTCTAGGCACTCTCTATTGAACCAGGTTGGAGGCTAGCGTAGGGAAGGAAGCTTTCTCCCTACCTAGCCTCCAAACGGCAGCAAACATCGTGCTGGCCTCACCTTCTTCCACATCCGCACAAGGCTGGTCCCGCATCTGGAACAGGCGCAGTCGGTATTACCTGGTTGCGTTCCTGTTTGTTCTACCTGCTCTGATCAATTTCACCGTCTTTCGGTATCTGCCTATTCTGGCCGCCATGCGGGCCAGCCTCTACCAGTACAGCCTTCTTGGAGGCTTTGGGGATTTTGTGGGGCTGGATCAGTATGTGGCCATTTTCAGTGATTCCTTCTTCCGTAATTCACTTTGGGTGACACTGAAGTTCACCCTCTACAAAGTGCCGTTGCAGGTATTCTTTTCCCTGCTGCTAGCCCTTTTTCTAGCTCGTGAGAATCTGGCCACCGCCTTTGTGCGCAGTGCGGTCTTCACTCCGGTTGTGACATCCGTCATTGTAGTGTCGATCCTGTGGTCCATGATGTATCACTCGCAGCTAGGCCTGATCAACAGCCTGCTGTCCATTGTAGATATTCCCCCGCAGGCCTTTCTGTCCAATCCGCGCCGCGCCCTACCCGCTCTGACAGCCATGATGATCTGGAAAGACGTGGGTTTCTCCATGATCATTCTCATGGCCGGGCTCAAGGGTATTCCCGTCGTGTACCGGGAAGCGGCGGTGGTGGATGGCGCCCGACCATGGGAGGTATTGTGGTACATTACGCTGCCGCTTCTGCGCCGGGTCATGATGTTCGTGATAGTCACCCAGACCATCTTCTCCTTCCAGGTATTTGTGCCGGTCTACGCCATGACGCGGGGCGGCCCTCTGGAAGCGACCAAGGCGGTGGTCTACTACATTTATCAATACGGCTTTCTTTTCCAGGACATGGGTACTGCCAGTGCCATGTCGATCGTCACGCTGCTGATCCTGCTGGTGGTGAGTGGAATTCAGATGCGTGCCTTCCGGTCTGATGTGGCCTATTAAGGACAGCGCGGAGTACGAGCGAACATGAGTCTGCTGGAAGATATCGGTGGGAATCTGCGTACCGCCGAGGCCCAGGACCGGTATTTGCTCAGGCACAGAGGGCGTCTGAGTCACTATGCCCTGACGCTGTTGTTGGCCGTACTCTATATCATTCTTTTCCTGGTTTTTACCGTTCCTTTCTTCTGGATGTTTTTCGGCAGCATCCGTGAAGAGTCTGAAATTTTCGCTAATCTCTATCCCTTCTCGTGGAAGACGATCCTGCCGATCCAATGGTCTCTGAAAAATTATCTGGACATCTTTGGCATCTCGGACGATGGCCAGAAGTTTGGTCTACAGTTCCAACGCTTTCTCGGCAACAGTTTTCTGGTGTCAGGGGCTGTGGTGGCGAGTTCCCTATTCTTCAATACGCTGGCTGCTTATTTCTTCGCCCGCCTGCGTTTTCCCCTTAAGAACGTGTTGCTGGTCTTCGTGATTGCCACGATGCTAGTGCCGTTCCAGGCTACCATTGTGCCTCTCTATATTGTAGTGGATGCGCTAGGGTTGGAGAATTCCTTGAGCGGTCTGATTTTCCCCTGGTATGCTAGTCCCTTCGTGATTTTTGCCCTCATGCAGTTCATGCGGGACATTCCCATCGATCTGGATGAAGCGGCGGTTATGGATGGGGCCAATCTTTTTCACATTCTGTGGCTCGTCATTGTGCCGCTGTCCATGCCCGGCATCATCACCATGGCCTTACTGGAATTCCAATTCATCTGGAATCTGTTTTACTGGCCTCTGATCGTGATCAGTTCCCCCAAGCTACAGATGATCCAGGTTGCGATCGCCACACAGACTACACAGACCCAGACTTTCTGGGGGCGCACATTTGCCGGTTCCGTGGTGGCTTCCCTACCGGTCATTGTGATGTTCCTATTCCTACAGCGCTATTATGTGCAGGGTATTGCACTCACGGGCTTAAAAGGATAGGCATCGCGCCTCCTAGTGAGGGAGCTAAGTCAGGGAGAATAAGGGCATGGCCCATCCACCACGCAAATTCATTTATGACACGGATCCCGGCGTTGACGATTCAATGGCTTTTTTCCTCGCCATGGCCTCACCGGAACTGGATCTAGTAGGCATAACCACAGTCTTTGGCAATGGAGGTACCCAGGTTACCACTAACAATGCTCTGCGCCTGGTGGAGACCGTGGAGCGTACGGATATTCCCGTTGTCCGGGGTGCAGAACAGCCACTGCTACATCCTTATCATGGGCACGGAGCCATGGTGCATGGCGCGGATGGCCTAGGGAATTCCGGCATGCCGGCGCCACAGACGCGCCCCACGGCAGGACGTGCGGCCTCGTTCATCGTGGATAGAGTTATGGCTGAACCCGGTACAGTGACCCTGGTAGCGGTAGGCCCCCTAACTAACCTGGCCCTGGCGGTCCGCCTGGAGCCACGGATCGTTACGGCAGTCCGAGAAGTGATTATCATGGGTGGTGCTGCGCAGCGAGAGGGTAACGCGTCGCCGGTGGCAGAAGCCAACATCCATAACGACGCGGCGGCGGCGCACATCGTGTTCCACGCCGGTTGGCCGCTGACGATGGTAGGTCTGGATGTCACGACAGCCACGATTATGTCTCCGGCCTATCTAGAAGAGCTGGGCCAGACCGGGAATAGGGCTACCGATTTTGTAGCCCGCATCGTGCCCTTCTATTTGCAGTTCCACCAACGACAGGGTATAGACGGTATCTTCGTCCACGACTCTTCGGCGATCGCATACGCGATTGATCCCACCCTTTTCCGTACCGAGCAGACCTATGTGGAGGTGTACATGGGCCAGGACAAGACACAGGGCCAGACCATTCCTGATTGGCGGGGGCAATGGCAGCAGCCACCCAATGTCCATGTTTGCCTGGAAGTGGATGCTGGCCGGTTGAAGGACTTATACTGGGACCGCGTACGCTCAGCATGGTCATAACAAGGCATCTCTTGGGAATACTCGTAACAATGTATGGCACCATCAATCCATGAGTGAAAGGTCCTGTGGTATGAATGAACAAACGCTGTTTGACGGCATTCTGGGATCCCTGGCCACGGCCGGTTTAGGCGATGCGCTGGGGGCGGCTACCGAGCAGTGGACCATAGACGAAATCTATGCCGCACATGACGGTCCGATCCGCAAGCTCATGCCGCCACCGCCCGACACTTTTGCGGGCGCTGAAGGCAATACTTGCGGTCAGATCACGGACGACACCAGCCAGATGTACTATCTGGCGGAGGACATCATCGCCGCCGACGGCATGCTAGACGAGGAAGTATGGCGAGCCTGTCTCCTACGCTGGGCAGACCAGTCGCCCCACGTGGGCAATATGGGCCCTTCCACCCGTCCCGTAGTAGCGGCGTTACGTGAGGGTGCCGATCCCTATCAAGTAGGACTAATTGGGACTTCCCGGAGGCAGGTAGCGAGTATGGGGGCGACCAACGGGGCTGCCATGCGTGTGGCACCGGCCGGCCTGATGTATCCCGGTGACATAGAGGGTGCATGTCAGGCCGCTCTGGCCACCTGTATTCCTACCCATAACACCAATATCGCCATTGCGGCTGCCTGTGCCATCGCGAGTGGTTGTGCAGAAGCCCTGACGGACAACGCCGATCCCTTTTCAGTGGTACAGGCCACGGTGCAGGGAGCCAAGCGCGGTGAAGAACTCGCCCGACTGCATCCACATGCGCGCATGGTACCCGGACCATCCATCGCCCGTCGGATCCGGTTGGCAGTGCAGCTAGCCCTGGCCGCTGATTCGATGCAGGAGGCTTTGATCGACATTGAGGCCCTGATTGGCAATTCAGTTATGGCCTGTGAATCCGTGCCCGCGGCCGTGGGCCTGTTTACCTTTACCCAGGGTGATCCTTGGGAAACGGTGGTGGCCGGTGCCAGTATTGGTAACGACACAGATACAGTGGCCGCTATCGCGGGCTCACTAGCCGGTGCTCTGCGTGGCTTCCATGCCGTACCCACCGAGCCCTACGCTGAATTTGTCGCTGCCAACCGGCATGAACACGACATTGAGGCGATCGCACGGGGTCTTGTCCAGATTGCCATGAGGAACACGACATGCAGCGAGTGATTATTGATTGTGATCCGGGCCATGACGACGCCCTTGCCATACTACTGGCCGATCAGCACTTGGACATTCTGGGTATCACCACAGTGGCCGGTAACCAGACCCTGGAGAAGGTGACGGCCAACGCGCTTAAAATCGTTGAATTGATGAACCGGACCGATATCCCCGTATATAAGGGCGCCCATACGCCCCTGCTCAGGGCACCTGTCCATGCGGGCCATATCCATGGCGACACCGGATTGGACGGACCGGATTTTCCGGTTCCCCAAAAGACCGTGGCCGATCAGCATGCAGTTGACTACATCATTGAAACCCTCATGACCGAAACCGATGTTTGGCTGATCCCGGTAGGCCCACTCACGAACGTGGCGTTGGCCATACGTCAGTGTCCTGCGATTGTGTCCCGTGTGGCCGGCATCAGCCTGATGGGCGGTAGCTTGACATCGGGCAACTCAACTGCGACAGCCGAATTCAACATTTGGTTTGATGCGGAAGCAGCACGGATCGTATTTGATAGTGGAGCCCCTATCAAGATGTGCGGCCTGAACTTGACCCAACAGGCCAATGCGACCGATCGGGAAATCACGCGTATCAAGACCCTCGGTAATCATGTCGGTACGGTAGTGGCGGATCTGCTGACCTTCTATCTGGATGCCGGTGCCCGCCGCTCCGGTATTCGCAAGGCGGCTCTGCACGATCCCTGTGCCGTGGCAGCCCTCATCCAACCTGAACTGCTGCAATGGGAAACGATGCACGTCACCGTGGAAACCCGGGGTGAACTGACCTATGGTATGACCGTGTGTGATTACCGGCACCTGCGGGGATTCGGCACACCGGTACAGGATCGGGGTCCGCAGCGCGGTGAACCGGCCAATGTGGAAGTGGGTATGGCGATCGATGAAGCGGGTTTCCTGGAGCTTCTCATTGATGCCCTGGGCCGCTATTGATGGTCCTGATCCTGAAGTGACGGGATCCATCGCCGTATTCCGACTGGACATACGCAGCCTGCGTCTTGTCTCGTGGTGGAGGCAAGTCGCCCCCTGATTGCCGGCACGTGCCGTTTTTGCAGAGGTGTTTTACATGGGTATTCCTGTCATTCTGGACGTTGATACAGGGGTGGATGACGCCCTTGCTCTCCTGCTAGCAGCCAAATCACCGGATCTGGATCTCCTGGGTGTCACATGTGTCACAGGCAATGTCGCTGTGGATTTGGTGACACGCAACACCCTACAGGTGCTTGCGGTGGCCGGTCGTCAGGATGTGCCAGTGGCCACAGGTCGCCTATACCCGCTGCTGGAAAAAGTGGTGAGTGCGGCTTACGTCCATGGTAACGATGGCCTAGGTGGCATCAGCACAACCCTTCCCCTGTCTTCCCGTATCCCGGAAGACTTGCATGCTGTGGAGTATCTGGCCCAGGTCCTGTTGGCCGCCGAGACTCCGGTCACATTGGTTCCCTTGGGACCTCTTTCCAACATTGCCATGCTGTTGCGGGAATATCCCCAGGTCCAAAACCGTATTCAACGTATTGTCCTGATGGGAGGCGCCGTAGGTATGGGCAATGCCTCCGCGACAGCAGAGTTCAATATCCGCCAGGATCCGGAGGCAGCCGAAATCGTGCTAACCAGCACGGTTGATGTCTTGATGTATACCTGGGATGTGTTCACGCAGGTAGTATTTGACACCTCAGAAATTGAGACTATGTTAACGAGTACAAGCGCGAGCGGCTGGTTGGCCGGCCAGCTGCTGCGGTTTATGCAGGACAATTTTGAGCGCGATGCCGTGTCCATCGGGGATGCGGGAGCCGTGGCAAGCGTCATTGCTCCGTCAGGCTTGACAACCCAACGGTGGCCTGTGCGGGTGGAACTGGAAGGCCGTTGGACCCGCGGTATGACAGTGGTAGAGCAGCGTCCTCAGACCTGGGTGGCCAAGGAATCAGCATGGCAGCCGGCCATGGGCACGCAAGTGGCGGTCAGCACGGCAGTTGACGTGCAGCGGTTCCGCGAAATGTTCTGGAACGTTGTAGTCGGGAGCGGTGACGCGTTAGGGCCTGCTCCTCTGCCGTCAACGGTCTGAAGTGCTAGCTGGTTCCCGGCGCATCCATGCAGTGTGCGGAGACGTTTTCTCACATGCCCCCGACAGTACGTGACATTGATATTTTGGCCCTGGGCGGTATTGATGCGGATCTGGTTCTGAAAGTACCTTTTATTCCGAGCCATGACGAGAAGGTGAAGACGGAATTCGTGGGATGGTTTTCGGGAGGGCCGGTCGGTAATATGGCCTGTGCCGCCAGCCGCCTCGAGTTGCGTGTGCATGCCATGTGTCAGGTAGGCCAGGATGAGGGAGGCACGCGTATTCTGGACGACTACCGAGCTGTCGGTGTTGACACCTCCCTGTGTGATATCCGCCAGGGTGAAACATCGCCGTTCACGGTGATCCTGATCGATCCCACAGGCGAGAAAGTCATTCTGTTGGTGTCCCATTTCACGCCTACGTATGATCTGGAGAAACTGGGACAAGCCCTGGAACGGACTCGGATCCTGTTCATGCTACCGCATGCCAAAGAGTTCGTGTCCCTGGCCACGCTGGCCAGAGAACGGGGTGCCCTGGTCATGACGGACATTGAACCGGATAGCCATGATGACCGGGCACACCTGAAAGAAGTTCTGCAGGTGACGGATATTGCCAGCTTCAACCAGTTTGGGGTACGCACCTGGGCCGGGCAAGAACCAACTCCTGAGCTAGCTCAGGAGTTAACGACTTGGGGGCCCTCAATAGTGTTATTCACTCTCGGTGCGCGCGGCGCCATTGGAGCAACCCGGGAACGAGCCCTGTATTGTGAGGGTCACGAAGTTCACCCAGTGGCTGACACCACCGGGGCCGGGGATACGTTTCATGGTGCCTTTGCCGCAGCCCATCTTGGTGGGGCAGAGCTGACTGAGGCCTTGGTGTTTGCCAATGCTGCCGGGGCTTTGTCAGTCACTGCCTTGGGGCCCCGGGGCTACCTACCTACGCACGATGATGTGCAGCGCTTTCTGCAAGATCCGCATTGATACGGGGCTTACCGGAAGCTGACTTGCCTCATTGACCCATACGCCAAAACGGAAGGATAAGCAAAATGCATAAAAACGCCATGATTGCCCAAGTGGAAAGCCTACCTGATCTGATACGGTCTGAATTTACGGACCTGGATGAACGGGTGCGTACGATCCTGAATCATGAGGAGTGGCTGTCCGTCAAGCGGGTTCTGACCACCGGCTGTGGCGATTCGCATATGGCCGCCGTGGCCACTCAATGGGCCTTTGAGCGTATAGGTGGCGTGCCTACGGAAGCCGCTACTGCAATGCGCGCCGCGCGGTATGCAGCACCGGAGTTTCAGGACACTATATGGCGGAATCCCCTGGTGATCGGCATTTCCGTGTCCGGTGCCGTGAGTCGTACGCGCGAAGCCGTGGCGGTGGCGCGGGAGCAAGGAGCCCTGACGGTGGCAGTCACTGGCAATCCGAAAGCGCCTCTAGGCCAGACCGCCGAGCGCATTCTCAATTGTCGCATCCCGGATTTTGTGTTTGCCCCCGGTGTGCGTTCCTACCGCATATCGCTGCTAACTCTATGGCTGTTGGCTATTCGTCTGGGCGAAGTGCGTAGCCATATCACGCAGGATGAAGCACAAACGTATCGCCAAGCCCTGCGAGCTACCGCGGACGCCATTGAAGAGACCTTGGAACTGAGTCAGGGCCCCGCACAGCAGCTGGGTGAGGAACTAGCGGAGCACACCCATTTTACCTTTGTTGGTGATGGCCCTAATCTGGCTACGGCCCTGTTTTCTGCGGCCAAGATCCTGGAGGCCGCGGGCCGTGATGCCTGGGGACAGGATACGGAAGAATGGGCCCATCTCCAGTATTTCAGCCGTATTGAACCTGCGGCCCCCACGTTCGTTATCACAGATGAGGGCCGTGGTACTTCGCGAGTCAGAGAAATTCTGCCTCCCATGCAGCGGATTGGACGCAGGATTGTGTTGGTGTCTCCTGCCCTGGAAAACCTAACCGCATTTGGCCTGTCACATATGCCGGTCGCCAAGGATGTTCATCCCTTGTTCAGCCCCATGGTCTACGCTGTGCCTGGTGAACTGCTGGCTGCATATCTGGCCGATGCGGTGGGGGAAGCATTCTTTGGCGGCTTCTCCGGGGCGTACGATGTGGAGCAGACAGGTGGCAACAACATTGTGACTAGTGTGACGGAATCGCTGAGCGACATCAACGACCATTCTGGAATGCCTGCTGCGTAGCGTAGCACTCCATCTATGACCGTATAGTGTGTCAAGGGAACGCCGTATAGGACCAAGGCGGAAAGGGAAAAAGGCCAGCCAGGGCATACCACGTAGCGCCTTCTTATTCTTCCGCTTCATCCGTGTATTGATTGGCACCAAGGCCGCGGACATGCGGCTCTTTGTGCAGCAGCTGGCGCAGATGTGCTAGTTCGGCGGCATCCCAACCCATAGCTTCGGCTACCGCTTCATCCCACAGACGACGTACGTTACATTCGCCATCGCGGAATTGGGGGACTTCCATAGCGTGGGTATGCTCCCAGCAGTCAACAAGGACTTGCTGGACACGTACATCTGTGATGGGAGGAATCTTGATATTCTCGCATTCGGCAACGCTATAGATAGGAAAGCTAAGCGTTTTGCCCGGACTGCGCATGAGTTGCAACCGACCGGGCGTTGCGTTGATAAACACGGCAACTGCTTTAGCAGCCGATATTGATAGCCCCGTAACGGGCATCCAGCCGTTGCCAACATACTTCTTGTCACTAGCCGTGGCCGTGAGACGGGCGGTATTCGTTCGTTGGCCAGCGGTTATCAACAAGTAGCCAGCTTTTTGCAGGATTTGGGTCGTTGCTGGGTGCGTGTCGTCAATGAGTTCAGGGATCTCTGCATGCCGTTGCTTGGGTATCCAGTACTCGTCGGGCGCACTTTGTATCGTTGTTTGGCTGTCCGCACCTTTTGATTTCAGTATTGGGAAACTTCCTTGCGTATCAGCTGTGGTCTGCTGGAAGGAACCGCGGAGCAACTGGCCTGTTGCCTATGGCAACAGGCCAGTTGCTTTGATGCTGTACAGGTCAGGGTGGTGTGCATAGCGGTAGGCAGCTTCCGCGAGTACAGGCGATCTCCAGATGGCCGGTGTCCAGTCACCCGTTTCGATCCGCTCGGTAGGCCAGGTGGACACTTCACCCCAACCATTGGGGATTAAGCCTGACATACCGCGTGCGAGGCAGTCGTGCAGATCAGCGACTTCTGTGTCGTTCATAGGCCATCGGTCCAAGTTGATGAACTGGGTAGGAGGCTTGGGACCGTCGTGGCGCTTGGCTACGATGAGGCTCTCGTTAATGTTAGTATTCTGGCTCATGTTACCTTGCCCTGGCTGATGGCAAGTGAGCACCGTGTGGATGTGGTAGCGCTGTGCGAGAATACGCCGTGCATGTAGCCCTGACGTAGAGCTGAGAGCGACTGTCGGGTTGATCATCGTCAGGATGCCGCGTGTACCATGCAAGCATCGATCCGACAATGCGACGAATAGTGGACGTAACGCATTCTTGTTTACAAAGCCTGTTAGGGTCTGGTCATTGCGGATCAGTAACTGCTCCATGGCATCCACGCGGGACCGTAATCCCCGTTGTGTTTGCTGAGGGAACTTTTCCCCCATCTTCGTTCGATTGGTGAATGGCGGGTTCATAATAACGATGCGGGCATCCTTGGCCGCATCAACGGCGTCCTCCAGCTCTGCATCATCTGTTTGCCATACGCTTGATGACCCAATGTGCTCATCCGCTAGGTCCAACTCGTCGTTCCGGGACACAAGAGTCTTTTGGCTCAGCAGTTCCAACGTGCCTGCTGATACTCTGGTAGGGCCTCCCGGATGCGGTCCGTAGGGCATCTGGTGCAGGCCCATTTGCTTGTAGCGAATGTCTTGATTACCGGCGGTTAACTGCGATGCAGCCAACTGGAGAGATACGGGGTTGATGTCCAGCCCTTTGAGGATTTCCTCAACGGCTAACTTTTGTAGTGCTGCGATTTGCGTCTCGCTGGCTCCTTGTGTATAGGCACGATGTTTCATCTCAGTGAGCATGGCAGCCAATAATGTTCCGCTGCCGCAGGCTGGATCAACGGTTTTGTACTCCTGCCAGACCTGGGCATTAGTCCAGTCCTGGGAGCCACATGCATCTAGCGTGAGGCGAGCGGCGAGGGATGCGGCTACAGGTCTAGTAAAGAAGGCCCCGTCAGAAGCCTGATTGCCCATGACTTTGTTGAATAGTGGGCCAGCGTGGTCGGCACCCATGTCAGCGTAGGCTTCGGCGATACGTTCCGCTTCGGCGGCGATGTGGCGTAGAGCTCGCTCCAGCCCCGCCAATTTACCCGTGTCTTCAATGGCTTCAATGGCTCTTACCGCCGGTTCTAAGACAGGTAGGAAATCGTGGCGCATAATGGCATTCCACTGACGCAGGGTCATATTGACTACGTTGGTAGCATTCTTGACGGTGGAGAGGTCGGCAACGCCCGATAACCAGTCACCATTAGCGATGCGCTGGTGCAGCATAGCCGCGTTCATCATTAGCAGCGCCGCGATTGTGCAGCCGTCAGCTTGCTTGCTCCGCTTGCTGTCCTGCAGATTGTCTAACCCGAAATGTCGATCAAGCACCTGCTGCAAATTGTCGCTCTTCAAGTGATGGGTGGCTTCCTGGATGCTGGCTTCCAAGATGTTCAGGTCCCTGGCTACACGATTGTCAACCAGACCAGACTTAGACAACAGATTCATCTTGATGGCGTTGCCATACTCTTCCATGTCACTGAGTAGCAGCAGTTGTATAGCAGATTGTTTGTCTCTTACCGTGCGAGGCCGACGCTGTTTCTTCTCGCGCTTGGACTTAATGCGTACGCCCGTGCCTTGATTAATCATGGCTTTAGCTCTGGCCTTGGACTTTTGGATATCCACGGTACCACGCGTGCCGTCCGTTGCCGGTTTACTTCTGACGATAGTATCTATGCGCAACTCAATACTGCCATCATCATTTTCCTTGCCTGTAATGATTTGCGTGGGTTCAAGATGACGAGAGCGCCTTGGCTTTGCAGTGTTGGTATCTTCAGTATCGATTGGTAGGGCTTCGTTCTCTGTCGGTAACACTAGGGTCTCCATTGAAGAAATGGAGTCAAATTCCCTTACCAGCGTGCTTTTGCCTTCAAGTACCCGTTCTACAGCTTCTTGTGCTTCACCCGGAGGGCCTTCATGCTCCCTGTACTGGATGCGCTTGCCTTCTCCCCGGGCGACAGCGACGAGAGTGCGCTGTGCTGCCGGTGGCTGCGGGACGTACAGTTGCAGTAGATCGGTTAGGTTGTCCTCAATACGCTGATCGTGGGCTCGCAGGGCAAGAAGTATCTGTCCCAATTCCTGCCAACCCTCTTCCATGTTACTGGTACTGAGCCATTGTTCCGGATCCGTGTTGGGCGGAATCAGAATCGGGCAAATGATGTAACCCCTTTCTTTGCCCGGAGCGGTGCGCATAGCCCGTCCTACGGCTTGGATGACATCAATGGGACTTTTCCGGGCTTCCAGGAAAGCTACGGCGTGCAACGTAGGGGAGTCGGTACCTTCACCAAAAATCCCTACATTGATAATGCCATGGGGGCTATCTGCGCTAGACTCCGCTAGTTTGCGCTTGGCGTTTTCTCTTGCCGTGACGTTATAGGTAGCGTCTAGGTGCTCCAACGTATAATGCGTGGCAGACTGCCCTTGCCGGTTGTCATGAAGCCACTCCTGAAGCCAAGCCCTTACGGTATCGCTCTGCAGATCCTGGGCCATGTTCTTGGATTTGTCCACAGTATTCATAAAGGCGATACAGGATTTGATGGGTACGTTACCCGCTTCCCGATCTTGAGTAGCCCCACCCATAGCAAGGGCGAAGGCCAGACCTCGCAGATAGTCCGTTGCCGTAAGGGCACGACGCCCCTTGCTCTTGGTATTAGCGGCCAGGTGATTTGCCTGGTTGTAGGCTTCCGGATCGTTAATGCCCAGGGCAATAATGCGGTAATCGGCCAGCCAACCGTTGGTGACGGCTTCGACATAACTCTTGCGATATAGTTCTACGCCGAAGACGGTTTCGTCATCCATGGTACGTACAACCCAATCGCCGGACTGCATCTGCTTCCGGGTGTCGTAGATGCGAGGCGTAGCAGTTTGATAGACGCGGTACATAGCCGGGAAGGCATCGTTGTCGTGACAGAGTGTGAAATCGCGCAGGCGTTCCTCTTCGTCAGTAAGTAGGCCAGAACTCGGTTGTAGGCTTCCGGCGTCCCAGAGTGTGAAATTGCGCAGGCGTTTTTCTTCGTCAATAAGAGCTCTGTTTTTACGGTTGCGTTTTCTCCGCAGCCCAGCGGTGCGGTGTGCCTCATCAGCGATGAGAACACAAGCCTTAGTGTTTGTTTCGTTGAGTGCTTCGGAAATGCGGCGACCACTCTGGTACGTGCCGAAGATAATGCTTACCTGACTGACACCTTGACCATCACGTATCCACTGGGCTATCTCCACTGCATTCGTGGTGACTTTACCCTTAACTTCGGATGCGCTTACGTTGCTGTTGTCTATCGTGGGGTCAACTGTGGTGTTCCGCGCGCTTTCCTTCTTGGGGTCGTAGCCGGCGGTTTCGTCGGAACACACGGCTAGTGCTCTTAGATCCTTTAGGGCGTTTTGGAGATACTCACGCCTGATCTGGGCGACTAGAGCGATGGATGGGCAGAGAACGATGGATAGCCCACCGAGCGGTGTGAGTTCCTCAATGATACGCAGAGAGATACGGGTCTTACCGGTACCGCAAGGCAGGATGATCTTGCCCCGGGCTTGGCCGATGGGTAGACCGCCACTTGCTGATAGTGCGTGTTCTTTGAGGATGCGTACACTTTCGGTGATGGCTTGGGTCTGCATACAGGTTTTGGTCTGTCGGCGTGGTTCGCCATCAGGGTTGGAGGTGCAGTGGGGGCAATCCTCTTCGGTGAACGTATCGTGTTGTTGCCGTAGGTCGTGGGCGATGTCCACCATTTTGATAGGCTTGTCCGCCATTGAGAGAACCTGCTGGGCGTTGTTATTTAATGGGGCATTGCCGTTGGTGACAATCCAACGTTCCGCCCAAAACGTGCCGGAAGATGCGCTGGCGAACTTATCCGTTTCCGCTTTACTGATAGGAGCGCCATTGCCATGGTCATCAAGCCGTCTGGATTTGCATTGGATGGCGACGTATTCATTGTCGCTACGGCGTTGGGCTACAGCATCAATGCCCACATCTTGGTTGGTGGTGTGGGGAAAGTGGATTTCACGTTCTGGCCATTCAGACCAGTACCAGCAACAGGCGAGATCCCACTCTTTGACGTAGGGTGCTATGTTGACGGTGAGTGTTTCAAGCCATTTACCGTCGGTAATTTGCGTACTCTGTTCAACTAGGGTACTGATAGCATCTTGGATAATATCCTGCGGGGTAGTGTGTTGCATCTCTCTAGCTCTTTGGGTTCTTGGGCTACGGGAAACGTGTGAAGTCAGCGTACCTTTGGTTGCCTAGGCGGGACACAATGTATAACCGGGAGAATTGAAACTAGTATAGCTTGGCATCAATATAGTTGTCTGCACCTATACCACCGGGTGTGTACGGCTACGCATGATGGCCTTACATCAGTGCGAGTGAGTGTATGGGTGGTGCTGGGATCGGGCCCGCTAGAAGCAATATTACTGTAAGCTAGGGACGTGATCGGTTTATTCCCGAAATTTGTCGATGAACACCCTGCCACACAGCTATTTCAGGATCAATTTGTAATAACATGTACCACTTGTTGTGTGCTTGTCAGTGCCGGCAAGGAATTAGACATAGTCTAGATTACAGCAGGTTGCAAATGAAACTCGTAGTGACGTTCTTTCCTAGAACTATCTTCATCCTTAAACAGTTTTTGCATTGTGTTAGCAGGCAATACCGGTATATTGTTCCTATTCAAAAAACTCTTGAGAGATGAATTTTCCATATAGATATCCATGGTAGTTTGAACGAGAGATAGTAGGGATGTCCTGGCATTATCTAAGGTGTCTGCGTAAGTGCAGATTCCCAATTCATCACAGTCCCCTACCCATTCTGATCCCTCAGGATAAAAGGCAAATGACAAGAGAATGCAACAGTTCTCCTTTAGAGATCCGGTATTAGGCATACCGACTAGAAATTGTCTTCTTGACATTGTTTCTCCAGAGACTTCAGGTTGTGTGCTACAAAGGATTTGATTTTTATATACACCAAGTATGGTTTTAGTGTCAATCCAAGCCTAAAACCATGGTGTTTAGCCATCTTTAGCCATTTATGGCTAAGAGACAACATCCCAGCGCCAGTAATTAAACTGTTTACTCCGCTTTTGTATTACTGTCCGGTTCAGGATGTGGTGATTGGATACGGGGTAACAGTCTTTCCAGTTTTTCCTTATCCGGGAGTTACTTGAATAAAGATTGGATCAGTGTTTCTGGGGTGGCTCCTTCAAGATGCATAGGATTGCCCCGTTGTCTTCGTGAATTCAGGCATAGCCCGGAACGGTACCCCATGGCGCTGTGCCGGGAGGATCTTGCACACCGCGAGCGGATGCAGTGCAGACTCGGCGGACCCCTAGGTATTGCCAGGGGAAGCCGTGGGTCAAACTTTACCTTATAGTGGATAAACCATCCCTAGACAAACAAGGGTACAGCTTGCTGACTAGCGACATCCAGCAGCCCCACTGTGTCGCTGGCAGAAATCTCAGGAATAACCGTTAAGGCCAGGCCTGTGGTTGCTAGGGCCTTGGCGCGGTGATTGATGCCTAGTTCAACGGCCACATCGTTCAGGACATCCATTTCCTGAGCAAAATCCGCAACGGGGAGATCGGACATCAGCCCCGCGATAGGCAGGGCGACACTAGCCAGTATGCTACCATCCACGGCAAACGCGATCCCGCCTTGACAGGCCACTAGGTGCCGAACAGCGATTGCCATATCCGCGGTATTGCGACCTACAACGAGCAGGTTGTGTGAATCGTGGGCCACCGTTGATGTCACCGCACCTCGCTGGAGATTCAGTCCGGTTAGAATGGACAGGCCAGGTTTGTGTTCCTGACCATGGCGGGGCATGACAGCCACAAAACAAGCGTCATCCGCGATCGAATCCAGCTGGATCTCTCCCTCTTTGACATGAGCGGTGACCGTACGAAGTTCCGTAAGCCGGGAAGGCAGAATATGCATGATGTTGATCTGAGCAGTTCCTTCCTGTATGGGGGGATGGGGGGCTAGATCCGCAGCCGTAAAGGATTGCAGGCGTACAGTATTGCCACCGGGTGGCTCCACGCGATCTAGCGGAATGTCCACGCAGAGTTGTTGGTTGCTCACTACATGTTGCCCACCAACAAATACATCCTGTACCCGTACCTCCTCCAGCGAATCCAGCAGGACCAGGTCAGCACGTAGACCGGGGGCCACGGCTCCGCGATCCCGCAGCCCGTAATGCTGGGCCCCGATCCAGGTAGCCCAGCGAATAGCACGCACGGGCGGCACGTCATGGGAAATCATTTCCCGAATCACACGATCCATGTGTCCGTTGGCGAGAAGATCAGCCGGTTCAATATCATCCGTACATAAGGCTATGTCCAGATGAGGGGCCTGGAGTAGGGTAGGCAGAATGTGGGGAACATGATTGCCATGACTGCTGACCTTCAGCAGGGGTAGGAGACCGAGGCGTAATTTTTCCAGGCCTTCTGCGCCAGCACGCAGTTCGTGATCGTTATGTATGCCGGCAGCTATGTAGGCATTCAGATCCCGACCGCGCAGCAGAGGCGAGTGCCCCTGTATGATGGTGTCCGCCTCAAGGCCCACTTGCACGATATCCAGCATGCGGGGATCCCCTTGGACCACCCCCTGATAATCCATGACTTCCGCCACGCCCAGCACACGAGGCCACTGTAACATCTCTTGCACATCAGCGGCTGTGAAGACCGCACCGGCGGTCTCCGCGCCTTCCACTGCCGGTACGCAGGAAGGAATACAAACGAATACACTCAGGGGAATATCCGCACTGCTGTCAATCATGTACCGTACACCCTGCTTGCCCAGTACGTTCCCGATCTCATGCGGATCAATGATGGAAGTAGTCGTACCCCGGGGCAAGACGCCGGCGGCGTAGGCCGGAGGGGTCACCATAGTACTTTCGATGTGTAGGTGCGTGTCCACAAACCCCGGTGCTAGCCACTGACCGGACGCATGCACCGTTTGCTGGGCTTGCAGTTGCTGGGATCCGGCGGGACAGACTAGGGCAATGTGGTCCCCATAAATACCCACATCAGCGGCGTATGTCTCGCAGGTGAGCACATTGACGAGCTGTGCATTCAGGAGAGCTAGGTCTAGGATGCGGTCACCACGGGCTGCCTCAACGAGTTGGGAGCGGAAAGACATAATGACACTGTTTCCTCAAATCATTGGGCAAGCACTATGGGCCAATGTACACTGAATAGATGCATCTGTGAAAAAGGAAACCCGGGTGGTTATGCCCTGATGCTATACCGGCTGCAGATGCGCGT
This sequence comes from Caldilineaceae bacterium, assembly GCA_965116185.1. Classification (GTDB taxonomy): domain Bacteria; phylum Chloroflexota; class Anaerolineae; order Caldilineales; family Caldilineaceae; genus Bin34. The sequence continues at coordinate 2,007,550 of OZ220492.1, read as the reverse complement.
TTAGTTGGGGTGGAACTCCGGATCATGTATCCGGTACCTGGAAGCAGGATAAACGGAGATATGACCGGATGCGTAAGCTCGATCAGTTAGGGCAAAGTAAACAGATATTCGGGCTCATTCACCTCCTGCCTGCGCCCGGTACTCCACACTACACACCGGGGAATGAGAGCCGGGCGTTGGACAAAGCGCTGCAGGACGCGTGGGCATTGCATAATGGGGGCGCGAACGGGGGGCTGATTCAGACCATTGATCGCGTATATCCAGTGGGTGACCATGTCGATCCGGCCCGCCTAGCAATGGTAGCCATGATTGTGCGCCGGGTCGCTGAGGAACTGCCCGACACCTTTCAGATCGGCGTACAGATACTTTGGAATGCCCTGAAGGCCTCCTTGGCTGTCGCTTATACCTGTGGCGGTTCCTTTACACGCAACACTGCCTTCGTGGGATCCACCCGTAGCGTATACGGTACCGCGGAAGCGGATCCGGTAGGCTTCCTGCAATATGTCCGCTTGTTGGGAGCGCAGCGTGTGTGTTTAGTGGCGGAAATTCATAGCATGCACTATCGTTCGCGGGAAGGCTTGACGCTATCCCAGTTAGCCGAGCATGCTTGGCGCTGTGGTGCGCACGCAGTGGAAATTGCGGAACCGAATCCGCGGCGCTGTCGGCAGATGATCGATGAGATCAAGACAGCAGTACCCTCCCTACCCGTCCTGCTAGGGGGCCACACCAATCATGACAATGTGTCGGAAATGCTGGTGGACGCGGACGGTGCGTTTGTGGGCACTTGTTTCCAACCCGCGGGCTGGGGGACCCATATCGCAGAAGAACGGGTCAAACCCTATATGGAGCAGGTACGGGCCCTGGAGTGAATCGTGATTGAACTGCTGGTATACGGCAAAATCATTCTGGACACCCTACGTCTGCCTTCAGGTCATGTAGTGACTAATTTGTTGGGGGGAGGCGGTCCGCAGGGTGCGTGGGGCATGCGCCTATACCAGCCTGCGGTCGGGTTGCTGACGCGTACCGGCACCGATCTGAGCGACCGGCATGTCCGCCAGCTCCGGGCCCTGGATGTGGACTTGCAGGGTTGGTGCCAGTATCCGCACCTGACAACACCGTGCCTAGGCATGTCGTATGACGAAGATCAAAACATGCTGGATGAGGCCGGCAATCCTGTTCCCATTGTACGTTGGGAAGGCAACTGGAGCCGGCTCCTTGCCCAGACTATTGACTGGCCCGCTGCCTACCGTCAGGCCCGGGGCATACACCTGATTACCGAGTTGCCGGACGAGGAGATGGTAAAAGCAGCCCTGACTTGGCGGGAACAGACGGGTGCTATGGTGTCTTTGGAACCTCTCATTGACATCCATAACTGGACCAATCTGGATGCTATGATGGATGTGGTGTCCCGGGTAGACGTGGTGTGTCCCGACAGTACATCTGCTTGTCATGCGGCAGGGGTCAGTGATCCGGGACAGGCGGCACAGTACTGGCATAGTCTGGGGCCATCCTACGTCGCGGTCCGGGCTGGAGACCGTGGTGCTTTTCTCGCAGGCCAGGGCCTGGAAACAAGTTTCCATGTGCCGGCTATGTCGGTCCAGGTCGCGGATCCCACCGGGGCCGGCAACGCATTCGCAGGGGGCTTGTGCGCCTCCCTGCTGGCTGGACAGAATCCGGTGATGGCAGCCTGTCAAGCCACGGCCGCGGCCACTTTGATGCTAGAAGTAGTGGGCATGCCTGTTTTTTCGCCCGTGGCAGCCCAAAGAGCACGGGCCATGGCTCAACGACATTACCAAGCACTCATGGTACGCACAGACTGAGGGACGGTGTCCGGCTGTACTTTTGCAGGTACAAGGAAGTATAGATATGAAAACCCAAATTTACGCGCATAAGACAGTAGATGAAGCTGTCGCTAGTGCGCAGGTGGGAGTTGATTTCATAGGCGTGACGGCGGGTGAACAGGGACGCCTACCCTGGGAGCTGGACTTTGCACTGTGTCGTGCTCTCTTCGCGGCCGTACGTGAAGCTTCCACCGCCTGTGTCGTAGCGCTCACCATTGCCTGGACCGAAGACGAAATCGTGGAGACCGTTGTCCGGACACAGCCCGATGTCATCCATCTGTCAGGCGATTACGACCGCTATGATCCGGCTATGGTCAAGTGTCTACGGCAGCGCGTTGCACCTGTTAAAGTGATGATGGCTATTCCTGTAGCCGGTCCGGAATCCATTAGCAGGGCACAGCGCTTTGCACGTAGTGCCGATTGGCTGATTCTGGATACGGACCGCAGCCATGTACCGGGTGTGGGGGCCACGGGGGAAGTGCATGACTGGGCCGTGAGTGCCGCGATTGTGCGCCAGGTACACATTCCCGTAATCCTGGCCGGTGGGTTGAGCCCCGACAATGTCCAGGAGGCTATCCGGCAGGTACGACCGTGGGCTGTAGACAGCTACTCACACACCAATCGGGCCCATACACGCCACAAGGATATCCGGAAAGTGCAGGCCTTTGTACAGGCTGCTCATACACCGGAATAAGAAGTAGCAGCACAGAACACCTATGAAGATTCAAATCTATGAGTATGTGCATGTCGACGATGTACGCGCCGGTGTCAGGGCCGGTGTCCATTTCATCGGGGTCAAGCCAGGAGAAAGAGGACGCAGCGCAGGTGAGGTGGATTTTGCCCATTGTCGTAACCTGTATGCCGCCGTACCCGCGGAATCAGGGGTCCTGCGCAATGCGTTGACGACAGCCACCGACACGGACGAAATCGTTGGCATCGTGCAAGCCGTACAGCCCGATCTCCTGCATCTGTCCGGGAACATTGGTCTAATGTCCCCGGCCCAGGTAGGCGAAATCCGAGGCCTCGTATCCCCTGTCAAGATCATGGTCGCAATCCCCGTTGTGGACGAAGGGACGGTAGCGTTAGCGCGCTCCTACCGGAGTGTAGCCGATTATCTATTGCTGGACACACCGGCACCGGACGGTGATATAGGTGCGACGGGCCGGACCCATGATCTAGCCGTCAGTGCCGCGATTGTGCGTCAAGTTCATCTGCCGATGCTCCTGGCCGGTGGCCTGCACAGCGGCAACGTGGCTGCCGCGATTCGCCAGGTGCGGCCATGGGGAGTGGATTCGTTCACGCACACCAATAAGTCTCATTCGCGACGCAAGGATCAGACGCGTGTGGCTGCCTTCATTGCCGCGGCGCAGGGGGTGCGGTGACCGTAGTGCCTGTACGCGGACGCGGCTTCCTTGTGGGCGATCTGTGTGTGGATCTAGTCCTGCACATTCCGGAAGAACAAGGCAATGCCCGGCAGCAGCCGGAACCGGAGGTACACGGTGGGGGAACCATAGCCAATGCGGCCGTGGCCCTGGCCCGCCTGGGCGTGGACACACATTTTGTAGGTGTGGCCGGCGATGATCTGTTTGGGCGCGGTGCTGTCGCGGAACTAGTACAGGAAGGCATTGACGTGACCGGGGTTGAATACTCCGACCAGCGGCCCACCATGATGGTCATCGCCCTGATTGACCGGACGGGACAGCGCACCGTGTTGGGCTGGCCACGGCGGGATCAGGCCTTTGCCGAACTACACGAAGGTCAAATTCAACCTATGGCCCTACAGCCCTCGGACTGGCTGCATGTGTCAGGTGTTTGTATGGTGCAGGCCAAAGGGTGCCAGGCGACGCTGGCTGCCCTGGATCGCGCTCGTGCGTACAACGTGCGTTCTTCCCTGGATCTCAATCTACGTCTGGGCTTGGAAGGCGATCGTTTGCCGGCATCCTACATTGACGTCATCTGGCAGGCGATTGCGCGTGCGGACTATGTCCTGGGATCAGCGGACGAAGAGCTCTTTCATTTGATTCCGGACGAGCCCGACATGAGAGCGGCCACAGCCCAGTTAGCAGAGCGGGGGCAGTGTGTGGCCGTCATGCGTGAAGGGGCTGTGGGTGCCCATGTGTCTTGTCAAGGGGCAGAGCCCATAACCGTCCCACCCTTCAAGGTGAAGGTAGTTGACACCTTGGGTGCAGGCGATGCCTTCAATGCCGGTTTCATCCGTGCCGGGCTGCAGGGGGCCACATTGACGCAACAGGTGCGGTGGGGCCATGCGGTGGCCGGACTGCAGATTGGTGGTGTGGGAGCCCGTAGTTCGCCCACTCTCAGGGAAGTAGAGAAGTTCCTGGCGCACCATGCAGAAGTGTGACACGGTCCCGATGCGTGCTTCTCATGTAGTAGCCGGTCAAGATCCTGCGCCCAGTCGTATGGGGACTGTGGTAGCCTGTTCCATTTCCGTTAACAAGCGTAGGGCATCTAGAGGTGATTGGCCACAGGTGTCCGGAGACGGTTGAAACGTTCGGCAGACCGCGGGGCGTTCCGGAGAATCATAAATCTGACAGGTGTTGGTGGCAGAGAGGTGTATGCAGCGAACCCCTGCCGGTTTGGGACCCATACCCGGAATGGGCGTACTAATCGTGATGGCAATGCAGCACGCGGCACAGCCGGCATGACAGTTCATGCGCACGTCGTATAGTCCTTAGAGGGCAGAAACCACAGGCCTGCCCTGGCCCTACCTGTAGTTCGTTCCGATATCCAGTACGTCATAGATCCGTACGATCCAGCCTGACGTGGCATCACAGTAGAGAAAATGGGAACCTTCACGGGTGAGCCCATGCGGTTCCGGCATATCCTCAGGGATCTGCACAATACGCCCAACCTCCCCGGTCTCCGTGTCCATTTCCACGATTTGCCGCTGGTTGGTATAGACCAGCCATAGAGATTCATGGGCGCGGACCAGCCCATGCGAACGGTCATGTAGCAAGGGTAGGGTAGCGACCACCGACCAGTCGGACATCTTCACTTTGCTCAAAGTCTGGTACTTGAGAGTGCTAAGCCAGATATATCCTTCTTGAACCCAATCCACTTCAATACCATGGGTGCCACCGCCACCGGGAATGGAATGACGTGACAGGGTTGCACCGCTGGCGGCGTCCACCTCTAGGACTTCCCCCATGTGCGCCACGGCATCCGTGGTGCGGGCCGGGCGCCATAGATCTGCGGCACCGTTAGCGGCCAGCCACAACGAACCATGGGCGTAACACATTCCGCTGGAGTTAGATGATTCGCTGGGTATGTCACGCAGAAATTGGGTGATGTCGTACTCGTTAGGTTGATCCAGCGCCACTAGGGCCAGCCGATCACTAATTTGATCGACGATCCATAGGCCTTCCGGCGCTAGGGCAATACCGTTGGGCACAGCGTATGGTGAACGAAACAATTTTTCCATCCGGTAAGTAGTATTGGACATGGTGGTTCTCCCTCACATGACTTCAAAGGGCAGGGACGGCAACGTGCAACGTGTTGGCCGTATGGACCAGCCGTTGCCAGGTGGTGTCTTCAATGGGAATGCCGGAGGCGGTGCGCTCCTGTATCGTCAGGGTTTCCAATTCACCCGGTAGATAAATAGACTCTACCTCGGGCATAGTACGGGAGGACTTAACCCAGTCGATCAGGTGCTGCACTTCCTGCAAGTATTCCTCTCTATCCACGAAATGTTCAATATTGAGGGCTAGACAAAGAAACCCGCTAGCTCCTCGGGTCGGCTGTTCACGGCTACAGCCGGCACGAGACAGACTACCGGCCATTACATCGATCATCATGCCCAGACCATAACCCTTGTGGCCCAGGGCACCTCCTAAGGGTAGCATGGCAGCGTGGGGAGTGCGTAGGGCCGCGGGATCCGTTACGGTTTGACCGGCTCCGTCTACCAGCCATCCGGATGGGGCCGGTTGCTGTCGAGCAGCCAGTACCTCCAATTTACCGCCGGCCACCATACTCGTGGTGATATCCAGCGTCATAGGGCTGCCGGATGCGGTAGGGACACTGATGGCAATGGGATTGGGGGGAAGGCGCCGATCAGTGCCGCCAAAGGGTGCCGTAAACATGGCACCCCCATTCAGCATGATAATACCAATACAGTTCCGGTCAGCTGCCAGAGGGGGGAAAGCCCCCAGGCGGCCTATATGGCTAGCGGAGTGGACGGTCACGGCCCCTACCCCGTGTTCCTGACACTTGACCACAGCCATGTCCATAGCTTCATAGGCCATCAGAATGCCGATGCTGTGCCGGGCATCAAGGACAGTCACCGTCGCTGATTCTCTTTCCACTGCCTGTTGTCCAAGTGGTTGGATGCGACCCATTTGCAGGGCCTCAGCATAGCCGGGAACCCGGATGATGCCGTGCGAGTCATGGCCCATGAGATTTGCTTCCACCAGATGGGCCGTTGTCCTGTCTGCCTGCTCTGCGGGCAGACCCGCCCGGTGGAGGATGTCCGTAATAAAAGGGCTGAGAAGCGTAGGTGATAGGGAAAGCATGTATCCAGCTCCTGTGGAATCAAGAGTAGGGCCACGGGGACTACAAGGGTCTTCCGTACGGCCTATTTCCTATTTATATTTAGAAGTGAAGCAGGAATGTGTATTTCAAAGTATAAAACATGGATTGGGCTCCCGTCATTCTCATCAAACTGAAGGTAGACCTTGAGCGGCCAAAGCGAGGAGACGGTTGTATTTGGCTAGTCGTTCCGACTGGGTGATGGAGCCCACTTTAATGTTATCGGCGTGCCAACCGACCGCTAGATCTGCAAGCCAGGTGTCTTCGGTCTCGCCGCTGCGTGCCGAAATCACAACATGCCAGTGCGCCTGCCGCGCTAGCTGCAGGGCATCCAGGGCCTCCGTCACCGTACCTATCTGGTTGACCTTGAGGAGCAGAGCATTAGCGGCTTTCTTGGTCTGGGCTTGTTGAATGCGTATAGGATTGGTGCACAGCAGGTCGTCACCCAGGACAAGAGTCCGCCCTCCCAAACGGCTGTACATGGCTTGCCAGCCGGTCCAATCATCTTCAGCCAGGCCGTCTTCAATACTGTAGATGGGGTATGTGGCGCACCAGTGCGTATAGAGGTCGATCAAATCGGTGGCTGATAGTAGTCGATTATCAAACCGGTAGATGTTCCGATCAAAGAATTGGCTAGCCGCAACGTCAATGGCGATCTGAAAGTCCCGTCCAGCCACTAGGCCGGCGGTTTCGCCACAGGTTACGGCGTCCTCAAGCATGGCCTGGACCGAAGTGAAAGGAGGGGCTAGCCCCCCTTCATCAGCGGTCAAGTGGCGCATGTCATATTTGTCTCGTATGAAATCAACGGCCGTCATGTAAATCTCAGCCATGACGGCCATCTGATCCGGTAGCGTACCGCCAGGCAGCGGCACAATAAGGACATCCTGAAGCGCCACCTGGCGGCCGGCGTGCCGCCCGCCGCTGAAGAGATTGATGGTGGGTAGGGGCAGGCGGCAGGTTGTGCGCAGCGCGATGGGGAGCAGAGAATGAAAATACGCAAACAGTTCCAGGCCCTGCTCGCTGGCTGCGGCCTTGGCGAAGGCTAAGGAGACAGCTAAGAGCGCATTGGCCCCGAGGCGTGCCTTGTTAGTGGTACTGTCCAGCTGCACCAGGCGATCGTCTAGTGCTCGTTGGGTACACAGTTCGTGACCGCGCAGGTTGTCCAGAATTTCGCCCTGAATATACGCAACTGCCTGTAGACAACCAGCGCCACGATGGCGCTGCAGATCGCCGTCGCGCAGTTCCCAGGCTTCGTGGCGTCCGGTGGAGGCCCCGGAGGGAACTGAAGCAAGGCCCACGGCACCAGACTCCAGGTGCGCGGTACACTGTATCGTGGGGCGTCCGCGGCTGTCTAAGATTTCCAGGGCACGCAGTTCTTGGATTCGAGGCATAGGAGGCCCATCAGGAAGGAGCCGGAGCCCTGTCAATGCGCAGCAGAAACGCCGTGATGAGTTGCGGCAGCGACAGCGGTAAATCGTGCAACAACGCCAGGACAACCCGTTTCTGTACCGTCTGCTGCTGATCGTCCAGATACTCCAGAGGTGAACGCCCGGCTACACGGGCCAGCAGACAGGCCAGTGTATGGTGCACGCAGCGCGACTCCAGGCCGGGATCACGCGGGCAAAGATTCCTCTGTGCTCTGTATGCCTGCCAGAACTGTACGCCGGCCTCCTGCAGCTGCCACCGCTGCGCGGCCAAATAATGCCCTTTGCTGAGGGCATGGGTCAAAGCAAAGCCCACATCAAAAGCCGGATCGCCTACATGGCATACTTCAAAATCCAGCAGCCAGAGTCGATTTTGGGCCAGCAGGATATTTTTGGGACTGTAGTCGCCATGCACCAGACACAGGCGCTGATGCATGGTCTCCTGTACGAGTGTCTGTAGGAACGCCTGTGCCTCCGGAACCTGTGTTCCCGTGTATGTGTAATAGGGCTCCAGCCGCAGAGAGCGGAAATAGGTGCGATCATGCAGTTCCCGGGGCAGGGTTTGGCTAGGCTGGGTGGTACTCATATGTAATCGTGCCAGCATCTGCCCGAATTCACGCCAGTGCTGCACGGATACATTACCCTGCATCATGTTAACTTTCCAGTTAACATAAGGGCGGGGAATTTCAGTTATGACGATGATATGGCAGGCACGATCCTGAAAGAGTACCCGGGGGACCTGCCCCGGTAGAAGACGTGCAAAAACGCCGAGGGCAGCATATTCTCTATGAATGCGCTGGGGACTGCTAAACCAGTCAACGGGTACCCGCAGTTTAGATAAGGCCTGCTTGATGACAAGATGGGGTGTTTGTGTCCGTTTGATTCTGACGGTCCGGTTAGACACACCACCGGCTAGTCGCTCACACACGACTTGTTCACCCGGTGTCAACAGTCCGTGGGTACGGAGATATGGAACGAGGGCGTCAAATACTTCAATGTCAGGCAGGAGAACATTACTAGCCACAACGGTCCCCACTGTCAGTCACCGGGACCCGATCCGCAGCTGGGTTCTCGCCTACTCCGGAACCGCGTCGGGCATGGTAGTGTCGGGGGTTGGTTCCTCCGGCGGCTTAGCCAAGAAATCCTCACGGGTACGCTCGATCAGGCGATCGACGGTAAAGCGGTTGGCTTCCACGAACCAGGGCGATTCCGAAGACTTCAGGATCACACGATTGGCCGTGCTGGCATCAGCACCGATGAGAATGGTAACCTCTGATGTCGCATCGTCGTCCTGGATTTCCAACAGCACACTGGCCTGAGGGAGCAGGAGACCGTATTCCGGTTTTGCTTGATTACCCAGAGGTTGGGTGAGGCTCATGGTGGAGATCGTGGTCACGAGTGAAATTAAGTTATTCGGATTGAACTGTTCTTCTTCCGCTAGGCCCTGCATCTGCCATTCATCGTTTTCGTCGCGCACGAACTCAAAGGTGCCGTTCCCATTGGTTAGGGCGAATTTGCGCACCTTATCCTGATTGACTGAATAGTATACGGTATCTACCCAGCGGGCGATCTGGGTGGATACTTCCCGGTGTTTCAGATCAGTAGAGATAAAGATGTTGTCATCGCCATCCACGCGGACATGGGTGGCGCGGGGCAGTGGTGCTGTACCCACATACAGCACCACCTCACTGCCGTCCTCTAGGGTGGCGGTTACCCGGCGTTCAAAGTTGTCGGGCGCAACGCGAAGGCGCTCATGGCTCGCGGCCGTTTGGGTTACGGGGCGGGCGTTGTCTAGCTCCACCATATCTTCCACTAACTGATCCGCCAGAATTTCCAAGGCAGGGAACCCGTCAGCTTCGGGAATGACCCACTCGGCCTCGCCCATACGGTCTAGGTGGATTACTGTCCCTTGCATGTCTTCAATGTGCAGCTCGGCTACTGCTGTATCCTGCATGGCCGCAATGAGGCGCTGCGGTACAAAAGCCGCACTACCCCGTGGCATAAAAACCACGACCGTGACCACAATCTGCAGCAGAAGCAGGGCGCTGAGCAAAGTGGCCAGGCGGAGTTGGGAACGGGTGGGAAAGAGGGTGGAAATCATGGACATGAATCTTAATCCGTTACACCGTCAGAAAATCGTCTTGCTGTTCACCCAGGGGCGTTTGATGCGACGAGCGCCAACGCCACACGATTGCGACGACGACGAGAGCTAGTAACGCCAGTATATAGTTGAGGATTTCCAAGGAAACCTGCTCACTCTGTTCCAAGGGCTTCAGTACACGTACCGTGCTACCCCGGGCCCGAATCGACAAGAGTTCAATATCCTCCAGGGACCAGTCCACGAGGTTTTGGAGGAATAACAGATTGTTGTTGACCTGGTCATATACCAGCATGCCTACTAGATTGAGGATCGCATCGTCCAGAAATTCAGCACTGCCCACTACAACCAACCGAGTGTCCTCAGGCGACGTTGTAATGACGTTGAATTCACCGGTTTCGGCCTCAGCTTCTTCCCCGTTCGCCAATTCTGTCCAGGGATTGGGCTTGTCGGCAAAATAGCTGGTGAATCGTCCCTGTATCGTGACTGCTAGGGGATAGGATGCCCTTTCGTCTTCCGACGGTATGGGGAAGCCAAATTCCGCATACTGTTCAAAATCCGGCTGAATGTTGATATCCTCCGACAGCCAGGAATTAGGACTGGAGTACATCAGGATTTCAGCATCTCGATCCGCGTTGACTTCTTCCACCAATGAGACGGGTGACGCGTAGCTGAGGGTCACGGCTGTCAGGTTAGCTAGGGCTGGATTGCCCTTGGTCATAGCGTCAGACCGGACATCCACGAAGAACGGATAGTCTATAGCCTGGTACTCATTGACGGTCATGTTGTCAATGGTACGCGGCACGGCAACAGGGAACGGCATATTCTGCAGATCCAGTACGAGTTCCTGCTCTGTCCGGACACCGTAGTGTTCCAGCATATCCGTCATGCCCCCTATGGGCTGGAGCGACATCAGCCCCGAGAGCATGTCCGGAACAAGCGCGAATTGGGAGGCCGCTACGATTAGGGATCCGCCGCGCATTAGGTACTGATCAATGGCGAACTGAGCGCGTTCCGACAGCAGCTGCGGTGCTACCAGGACCAACACATCGATCTGGTCCCCGACTAGACCCGCTTCTAGGTCTACGGGTTCCACCGTGTATTCGTCGAACAGGGCCTCCACCACATTGTTCCAGGACGATATGGGCTCCATGGGCTGGCCTAGGAGGTTCTGCGTAGGAATGGCAGGAGGCAGCCAAATCCCCACGTTACGCAGAAAACCGGGCGAATTGCGCTGTATGGCCTCTTCTATGACGTTTCGTATGGAGAGGCGACTGATTTCTCCTTGGGGAAACAGGAGATGCAGCTGATCATTCAATTCCAGAATCAGGTGAAAATAGTATGCGGACGGTACATCGGGAGCAGCCGGGTAGGGTTGTAGACCGTACCCATTGATAAGTGTGTCGCGCGGGAACTGGCTGTCCGGCGCATCGGGATCGACTATTTCAAAGATGAACTGGCCCTGCGCACTAGCTTCCAATTCCCGCCCTATTTCCTCAACCGTAGCCATGTCCTCGCGGGCGGTTTCACTCAACAGGTCAGGCGTTACGATGAACGATAGCCGGGCCGGTTCATCCAATGCTTCCAACACCGCTTCAACACTCTGAAAACCATAGATCACCTGTTTGATGGCGCGCGTCAGGGTATATTCCAGGTTTTCCAGGGTGATGGCTGTGCTACCGTCACGGGCCGTATTGACAGCCACTAATTCAGACACACTGAGTACAACATGTTGATCCGCATGGCGTAGTAGAACATGGAAATAGGAGTTGCGTACCGACGTTTCGTAGCGCTCGGCTACCTGGAAGGGAATGGGCTGGACACCGTAAGTCTGGGTAACATCTACTTCCAGCTCCGGATTGGTGGAGGGATCCAAAACCTCTACTTCTACCAATGGGCCCCCGGCAATACCGTATTCTGACAACATATCAACGAGACTGGGGACGACGGGCGCTAACAGGGGGTGGGTTTTTTCGCTGAAGAAGCCCTGGATGATCAGTGGTTCGGTCAGCCCTGACAGCAGGGACCGGGTAGTGCCGGACAGGGAAAACTCTCGTTGCTGGGTCACGTCAACCCGCAGAAAACGCAGGGGATGCAACCACACGTTCGCTAGGATCAGATTGGCGATGAGAAGAATCGAAAGCAGCGACTCACGAAGCTGGATGTGGCTATGATGCCTACTCCAGCGAATGGACTGGACGGACAGCACGTTGAGGGTTAGGAACCCCGCGGTCAAGGTCAGGTAATAGAGCAAATCACGCAGATCAATCACGCCCCGCTGAATGCTCTGAAACCGACTGTCGGTACCTAGCGCGCGCAGCAAAGCACCTAGCCTGGAGGGTACGAATTCGGTGGCTACTCCGGTACCGGCAAAATACAGTAGGCCGCCTATGATGATCGTGAGCATCAGGGCGACAATCTGGTTGTCGGTGCGTGAGGAAGTGAACAACCCGAGGGCGATATAGACAGAACTAAGCAGGAGTGTAGCCAGATAGCCGGCAATTACGGGCCCCCAGTCTAAGTTGCCCAGCGTAGAGACGGTAATGGTTAGCGGCAGGGTCAGGGCCATGGCCAGAGCCACCATGATCAGGACAGCCGCGAACTTAGCCAAGACAAGTGTGATAGCGCCGACAGGTAGGGTCAGTAGGGTTTCCAGCGTGCCGGAGCGCTGTTCCTCGCTCCATTGCCGCATCGTCAGGGCGGAGATGAGGAAGATCATCAGGATGGGCATCCAATGGAACAGACCCCGCATTTCGGCTAGCCCGCCAATAAAGAACGCCTCAACCCAAAAGAAAGTGTACAGGGTCGCAACCAGGAAAATACCCAGGAAAATGAGGGCCATGGGTGAACCAAAGTACCCTTCAAGTTCCTTACTAATCAGGGAACGATACTGTCTCATATAACGTGCTTCTCCGGAAGAAAACTGCCATGCGAGGGCAATTGGGGGGAAGTAGTGCTGCGGTTAGCCAGCGAGAGCCAAGGAGTTGAAAGTTGACTCCAGAGTGGCTTCAACGTTGTACAACTCCTGGACCGGCCAGTTGTGCTCACGGGCAACCTGAAATACCTGGGCACTTAGGTCTCGGGCACCATCACCAACAATGCGGTACCGGCTAGCCGCTTGGGAGTCCGCTTCCGGGATCACTTTGACCACGGCAGGTAGCTGGGCCAATGTACTGCGCAGGTTGGTGACATCCTTACTGAGTACCAGAATAACTTCATCCGTGCCGCGCAGGTCACTGAGCACGTCATCCGCCCGTAGAGACCCGTTGAGTAGAATCAGGACTCGATCGCAGAGAGCCTCAACTTCGGCGAGAATATGCGTGGAAAATAAGATGGTGCTATGGGCAGACAGGGCACGAATCAGGGAACGGATTTCGAGAATCTGAGTGGGATCAAGCCCAACCGTCGGTTCATCAAAAATGAGTAGGGCCGGTTTGTGCATGATGGCATGCGCAATGCCCACCCGTTGCCGATAGCCTTTGCTCAAAGTGCCAATGCGCTGGGAAAGGCGATCACGCAGCCCGGTGGCATCCACAGCCTCCAGAATTTGCTCCACCTTTACGTCAGGTTCCATGTGATGCAGATCAGCCATCAAGGAGAGATAGGTCTGCACCGTCAGCTCAGGATACAGGGGCGCATTTTCCGGGAGGTACCCGATCTGCTTCTGCACATCCAAGGGGTTTTCCATGACGTCAAAGTCTTGGATCATCACGGTACCCGCATCGGGATGCAGGTATCCGGTTATGATCTTGATCAAAGTGGTTTTGCCAGCGCCGTTGGGGCCTAGCAAGCCGACGATTTCCCCTTGTCCGATATCAAAACTTACATTATCTAAGGCAATCTGGGAGGCATAGGACTTGGACAGATCTTTGACGGCAATCATGGGCAATCGGGGCAAAAACAAAAGAAGTCCGGCAGGACGCCAGATTGTCACAGCGTATCAATTTACATGATAATGTAGCAAAGAGAATTGCCACATGCCGTGCATTATAACCATATGCTCTGCCACGTATAGAAAATTGTCTGAAACGGTAAGCTGTCAGTTGACTGGGCGATGCGTCAAGATGGTGTCCCATAGCGGATGACTGTGTGAGATGGAGATGTGCGGTCGCAACGACACAGTACGTTCTTGGGGGCTGTTGCTGTCCATGCGTGTTCAGCCTATGACGCATCAGATGCGGTGCCGGGATCTCCCGGTTTTTTCTTGCTACGCGCGCTTGCGCCATCACATGCTGGAGACGTAGTGCCATGTCTTTGCCCGCCGTTCTAGTCGATCCGTCTTTCCGCAAAATGCAGGAGATATTTTCCCCGACAGACCGCCAGCGCTTGCACTCCATCTGTGATCCCATCTGGGCCCGGGATGAACCTATGCCCCTGGACGATGCGGCCAAGATATTGCCGGATGTGGTGGCTGTGGTCTGTGCCACATGGCGGTACGGCGACATCCTGTACGACACCCGGCAGCTGAGAGCCATATTGTCGGTTTCGGGTGGATTTCCGACCGGTTTGGACTATGACTACTGCCATCAGCAGTACATCCGGGTGTTATCCGCGGCTCCGGCATTTGGTCCGCAGGTGGCTGAAATGGCTTTGGGTATGGCCATCGCCGCTGCCCGAGGTATTGTGGAAGAAGACCGAAATTTCCGAGCGGGCACGGAAAAATACCTGCATGCCAGCAACACATACACCTTTATGTTGTTTGAGCAGCCGATTGGTTTCATCGGATTCGGGAGTCTGGCGGACCACCTGCGGGACCTCCTAGCACCTTTTCGGCCCCACATAGCGGTATATGATCCTTGGATCAGCGATGGCTACATTCGCAGTCAGGGTTGCACACCGGTAGCTCTCAACGAACTGATGGCCTCATCACGCCTTATTTTCGTGCTAGCTGTGCCCAGCGCCGAGAATGAGGCCATGATCAGTCGCGAACTGCTGGCACAGATTCGGTCCGATGCAGTCTTTCTGTTGATGAGTCGGTCCCACGTCGTGGATTTTGACGCTCTGACCGAATTGGTGCTGGCGGGCAAGTTCCGTGCGGTCATTGATGTTTTCCCGGAAGAACCCCTAGCGCCCGACCACCCGATCCGGACAGCATCTAAGGCCATTTTATCGGCCCATCGCGCGGGTAGTGTGCCCACAGGGTTGTGGGACATCGGCACTATGGTGGTTGACGATCTAGAGGCGATCGTCCAAGGGCTGCCTCCCCGGCGTCTGCAGACCGCTGCGCCCGAGTTGTCTTCCCGCTATGTCGGGATGGCCACCTAGCACGGCGTTCCCGTTCCTGCATGCCATCTGCTCCGTACATTAACCCGACGCACCTAGGCCTGGCCCGTAATCAGGGTTGACCATAGGGGGCCCAGACTCGCCATGATCCATTTCAATTTCCCTCCGTTTCTGTCTCGGGCCCGTACAAGAGCCTATTTCCACCGCATCTCCAGTGAGACGGCATGGATGATTGTCATTGCCCTGATGTTTCCTTCATCCCTGATGCCTATGGCTTCCTCGGTAGTCCGGGTAGCCTCACCTCTGTTTCGTGACACCTTTCAGCTCTCGGCAGAAGCCTTGGCGTGGCTGTCCATGTCCTTCACCATCCCGTTCATGATCTTGATGCCCGTGTATTGCAGCCTGAGCTCCATGGTGGGACGCCGCCGTCTGCTGCTGGCCGGTACGGCTGTGTTTGTGGTAGGGGTACTTATATCCATGTTAGCACCTCGCTTTACCATATTGATGCTTGGCCAGGGCATTCAGGGCTTTGGTTCGGCCGGCATGATGCCTTTAGGTATGGCCTATATAGCCGCACTCTTTGCTAAAGACGAACGGGGCAAGGCGCTAGGTACTTGGAGTTCCGTGGGCCCCACCATCGCGTTTGTCGGCCCTCTGCTGGCAGGCATTGTGCTGGCAACCTGGAATTGGCGTGTTGCTTTCGCGCTGCCCTTGGTCATGGGCATCTTGGCCCTGATCGCCGTGACCAAGGGTATCCCCGCAGGCTATTCCCAGATTCAGCCCGATATGTGGCGCCGTTTTGATTGGGCAGGGGTTGGACTACTGGCCTTGACTCTTGTGTCATTCTTCGCGTTTCTGTCGAGTCGCCCCATTACGGGTGTCGCTCCGCTAACAGACTGGCGGCTGGCAGTGGCTATGCTTCTGTTACTCGCTATCTTTGTGTGGCGTGAACGTACAGCGCGCAATCCATTCATTGATCTTGATTTGTATCGTCTGTGTTTGTTTCGCCAGGCTTCACTGGGTGCTGCTCTGCGCATGGTAACGATGGGGGCAACCGGCCTCCTGATGCCGCTCTTCCTCGCAGATCTGTACCGGCTTGAGGGTGTGGCCATGGGCTTCATGCTTATGATCAATCCGGCGGCCATGTCCCTGATGGTCCGCTATGGAGGCCAGCTCGCGGATCGCTGGGGTAGCCGATGGCCACTTATAGCGGGATTTAGTATCCAAATACTGGTGCTGGTTGCCCTGTTTTTACTGCCTGATGCGGCACCGCTGTGGGCCGTAGGCTGTGTATTGGGTCTCCAAGGGCTGGGTGTAGGGACCATGCTGGCAGCTCTACACCGGATAGCGCTGTTGGACATCAGTGAGACCCAAAGTAATATCGCGGCCGGTATGTACAGCTTTGTCCGTTTTGTCGGGGTAGCCGTAGGCACATCGGTTGCCGGGGTGTTGTACACGCATTTCAGTGCCATGGGCTGGACTCAAGATGCATCATACAAGACCACGTTCTTGTGTTTTACCCTGGCGGCCGTGTCCGGCTTGGTGCTAGCCCAATTTATCCATGAGAGACCGGTTGCCGGCTCATGAGACCGACAATGACAGCTTTCCCTTATTCTAAATAAGTGTGATTATTACCTCTTAGCATAGGGATACGATAGGTCTGCAGACGTGTAGGCACGAAGATGTTAACTGTTAATTTCTACCATTGACATGTGCGCTATAGGAGAGTAGTGATGATGGCACCATCCATTCTGAACAACATAGACCTGAACGGGAAAATGAAACGGGCGCGCTACGAGCGCCTCCTGACCAACCGTCAAGAACGTTTCCTGGAACTGCGGCTGCGACTCGGCGGCCAGATTGGGGGGCAGCTGGGGCCTCCATTGCTGATCTTGTTTGAAGGCTGGGACGCGGCTGGTAAAGGGGGATGCATCCGGCGCCTAGTCCAGCCGCTGGACCCGCGTCATTACACGGTGCATCAGTACCAGGCGCCTACCGCCCGGGAAAAACGTCATCACTTCCTGTGGCGTTTTTGGCCGGCCGTGCCAGGACGTGGGGGCATGTGCATTTTTGATCGGACCTGGTATGGCCGGGTGCTGGTAGAACGGGTTGAGGGCTTCGCGAGCAAACAGGAGTGGCATCGGGCCTTTGCCGAAATACGCCATTGGGAGTCATTACTGATCCAGGAAGATATAGTCCTGGTGAAGTTCTTCTTGCATATTTCCGCACAGGAACAGGCCAAACGCTTTGAAAGGCGGGCGCAGGAGCCGTTGCGGCAGTGGAAACTGACGGAAGAAGACTGGCGCAACCGCGACAAACGTGCAGACTACGAAGAGGCCATTGAAGATATGCTACAAGAAACCGATATGCCTGCAGCACCCTGGACCGTTGTGGCGGCTGAATCCAAGCGCTGTGCTCGTATCCAGGTTCTGGATACGGTTATTAACCACCTGGAAAGTGCCCTAGACTGAAGTCCCGGTACGGTGCCTCTTGAAGGATTACCTAAGATTTCATACCGTATGGCATAGGGCACCTGATGCAATACGCTGTCAAGAGATACACTGGTCTATATTCAATGTGTGCGATCTGTATGCCTTGACACGGATACGGCTGAGCCAGGGCAAAAGTCCGGTTTGGTGCGCGATGTTACGCCCCGTACACAGACGGAGGTGAGCCAAAGTCTGCGTAGCTTCCCCTTCTTACTTATCCCACCGCATGGGACCGGTAACGTTGGTGCTATGGATGTCCCAACTTGTTGCAAGCGCGCCTGTAGGATCGGTTATCCGCTAGTGGTTGTTGTCTCAGAGTGGACGGCAGGATTCAGAATAGTCGCTAGCAGGACTTGGCCCAATTGGATCACGGAATCCAGATCGATCCATTCCTCAATGGCATGAAGCCCAAAGCCGAGAGGCCCTATCAAAAGACTGTCGGCGCCTGCTGCGGCTAGGAGAGCGGCATCGGTCCAGTAAGGAGCACCCACCGTTTCCAGTGGCGTGCCCAGGGTATGTTCATAGGCGACTGACAACCGTTCTAGTAGAGGACTAGGCAAGATCGTTTGAAAGCTAGGACGGACCAAGCCGGTTTCCAGACTCAGTAGAGAAGATCCCAGTCTCTGATTGGCGGCATCCACTAGCGTCTGGATTTCTTCGGTCACAGTTACCATGTCTTCCCCAGGTGTTGTCCGCCGTTCCAGTGTCATGGTGCATTGAGCTGGGTAGACGCTGAACTCGGTGCCGCCCTGGATAGTGGACATATGCATTGAAGGTGGGCCAACCAAAGGTGAACCGGGACGACTCGTCAGTTCATGCGCAAGCCGGTGTAGGGCGTGCAACAAGGAGCCGAGGTTCCCAATGGCGTCAATACCTTCCTGATAGCGGCTGCCGTGGGCAGCTGTGCCCTGTGACCGGATGGTATACCAGGCAAAGCCTCGGTGTGCTATGGCCGCTTTCATGCCCGTGGGTTCCAGTACCAAGGCCTGGTCACATGTATACTCCTGGACCAAGGCTTCCGTACCAATACTGTCAGCTTCTTCGTCAGTAACAAACGCCAGCACGAGATCGCCGGGAGGTGCTACTTGCTCCTGCTGCAGACAGGCCGCAATGCCGAGCATGACCGCTAGGCTTCCTTTCATATCTTGGCTGCCGCGCCCATAAACTTGGCCTGCCTGCTCCCAGGGTGTGAAGGGAGCTGCCATACCTTCCACACTTACGGTGTCCATGTGTCCATTGAGCATTAGGGAAGGTGTGGTGCTACGCGCTGTGCCCGGTACCACGGCCACTACATTCGGACGTGTAGGATCGGCGGTTGCCTGAAAGGTGACGTCCAAACCCAGGCGTTGGAGTTCGGCATGGATAAACTCGCCAATGGCCTTTTCGCCCGGGGCACCAGGCATCAGGATAGGATTGCGTGAGTCGATAGCAATCAGCCGGAAGAGTACATTACGTACATATCCACTATCAAGGGCCACGGAACAACTAGACATAATGTCATGCAACTGTTATGCCAGGTATAGTCAAGCCGTTCAGGTATAGCGTCCCGTCACGAACCGTACGGCGGTTTCGGCAAGCATGGCTGAACCCAGGGGTAACACACCCTCGTCGATGTCAAAACGAGGTGTGTGATGGGCACCACCGTCATTGACAGCCGCCCCGAGCATGAACATGGAGCCCGGCATGGCCTGTGTCATGTAGGCGAAATCCTCGGCGCCCATGCTCAGAGGCGAAGGGCTTTCCACAATAGCATCGGGCTCCGTCAGATCCGTGGCTACTGCGCGTAGCCAATTATTCACCTGCGCATCATTGATCATGGCCGGATACCCTTTGTGCAAGCGGAAGGCATAAGTACCACCTAGCGGTTCGGCAATCTGGAAACACTGCTCAATTTCGTGCCAGAGCTGCTGGCGGACGGCATCGTCTAGGCTACGTATGGTGCCTTGGACATACACTTCCGCCGGAATGACGTTGTCGGTGGAACCGCCGCTGATCTGGCCGAGGCTGACGACGCATTTGGCCGCCGGATCGATGCGTCGGGAAGGAATACCGTAGAGCTGGGGCAAAATGGAGCTGAGAATGTATAGAGGATCTACACCCTGATGGGGCATAGCACCATGACCACCATCCCCACGGATCCAGGCTTCAAAGCTGTCAACGGCAGCTAGAGCGAAGCCATCGCACAACTCGATCTGGCCTGCGGGTTTAACGGAATTAACATGGAGTGCAATTACTCGGTCAAGATCTTCCAGAGCCTGATCCATGATCATGGCGGTGGCCCCACTGATACCTTGGGCATCGGAGCCTTCCTCTGACGGCTGAAACAGCAAACGTACCTGGCCCTGCCACTGGTGGGCATGAGCCTGGTAGTGGTTGTGCAGCAGCTCGGCGGCGCCTAGCAGCATGGCGGTGTGGGCATCGTGTCCGCAGGCATGCATGACACCGGCATGGACCGATTTGAATTCATGTTCCACCTCTTCCTGAATAGGCAGGGCATCCATGTCGGCCCGAATACCCATGCGCGGGCCGCTGTCCACCCCGATGTGGGCGACCACCCCCGTACGTCCTACCTGGGTAGTAATATCGGTAAGACCGATTTCCTGCAGAGCATCAACTACAAGTTGGGCTGTCCGGAATTCCTGAAACCCTAATTCCGGATTTTGGTGGATTTGCCTGCGGTAGGCAATTATCTTGTCTTTGAGTTCCTGGGCTTCCGGCAACATCGTACGATTTACTCCTTATGACATGCAAATGTGGGTCTGGAGTGCAAAGAAAATTAGACAGACACACGGAGGACAGTATATTGGGTAACAATTGTGAAGCAGTAGCGAGGCTTGAGCCATAATTGTCCCGCGTCAGCCTTTGCTTATTGTACTTGGAGCTTGGACGAATACCTAAGGGGCGTTTGTACTTGTGTGCCGTAGCGCCAATCAAGCCTTGCACTCACAGGTATCGCAGAGCTGTGTTAAATCCTGTCGCGGGTAGCCAACTGCTCTTGGATATACAATCCATCAGTCTAGCTCCAGCCACATAGTAAAGATCCGAGTAGGTTGTATTGTCCCTGAGTGTCATAGACGGTGGTAGCGCAAAACCGAGCGGTACTATGGGTCAAGGACATTCATGGGATGACGTCATGCTGTCGGGTCTTGTCCGGCTTCTGCGTATCCGGATCTGGATCCTCAAGTAGTTGAGTTGATGCGTATCCGCCACCTCCCTATGGATCAGCCACAATAGGACAAGGCGGTTGGCAATCAGGATGAGGGAAGCCGTGCGGTTGGCCTGTTGGCCCTGCCTACGAACAAGAAAACAAAGAGGAGCACGTCATGAATGAACATGTGTCATGTTTGCGGTCCATGACGCAGTTGCGCCAGGATCTGTTGTCGGGCAAAGACACCGTGTTCCAATTGGGGGCCCGGTATGCAGAGCGCGTGAACAAGTATAACGAGACAGGGCCCTGTCTAAAGGCCGTGTTAGCACTCGATCCCGCTTGGCGTACATCTGCCCAGATTCTGGATCGCCAGAGCCCAGATTCCTCCTTACCGCTATGGGGGATGCCGATTCTGATCAAGGACAATATTTTGATGCACGGGGCTTTGCCCACGACCGGCGGCTCACTCGCCCTGCAGCATTGGACACCCAATGTGGACGCACCCGTAGTTGGGCATCTGCGCGCCGCCGGGGCCTTGGTTATGGGCAAAACCAATCTGTCAGAATGGGCCAATTTTCGCTCTCCCTACGCCTCAAGCGGCTGGAGCAGTGTGGGAGGCCAGACCCGCAATCCCCATGTATTGGATCGCGATCCCTGTGGTTCCAGTAGTGGTTCGGCCGTGGCCGTGAGTGCCGGACTGTGCGTTGGAGCCGTGGGTACTGAAACCGATGGCTCAATAATCGCTCCGGCCTCCCAGAATGGCATTGTGGGGGTCAAGCCAACGGTAGGCCTTGTAAGTCGTACGGGCATCATTCCTATTTCCCACCGTCAAGATACGGCTGGCCCCATGGCACGGTCGGTACGGGATGCAGCTTGCATGTTGTCAGCGATGGCCGGTCCGGATCCGGCCGATGCGGCTACTCAGACGATACCACCGGGATTTTCCTTCCGGTTTGCGCAATCGCTGGGCGCATCCGATCTGGCCGGTGTCCGGATCGGTGTTCTGCACTTGGACTGGCTACTACCCCAGGTTGATCCGCTCTATTTATCTGCTACTACACTGCTACAGGATTTGCGTGCCCTACTCACCCGTGATCTGAGATTGCCCAATCTCAGCTGGGGCCAACAGGAGGGGCTAGCACTCAAGACGGAATTCAAGATGGGCCTGAATGCATTCCTGGGAGCCCATTCTGTTGCTCCGCCTATCCGGGATCTGGAAGAACTTATCGCGTTTAATCAGCGACATGCGGCGGTCGTCATGCCCATTTTCGGTCAGGAACTGCTGCTCCAGGCCCAGGCGACGGATCCCGTAGATGACCAATACCGGCAGGCGGTCGCGGATCTAGCTCGCCTACCCCGGGATGAATGTCTGCTGAAAGTTTTGGATGGGCATAACCTTGACTTACTGGTGGCACCCACCGCGAATCCTGCCGCTCTGGTCGATCATCTGCTTGGCTCGCGCGGCTCCTCGGCCTTTTCATCACCGGCCGCCGTGGCCGGTTTCCCCCACGTTACGGTGCCCATGGGCACCGTGTCCAGCCTACCGATTGGGCTGTCGTTTGTGGGGCGCCCCTACAGTGAGCACCTATTACTGCAGGTCGCGGACTGTTTTGAACGGGCGCAGGCATTTTCCATAGAACCCCGGTTTTTGCCAACATGCGCGGTGATCTCCCACGAGGCTAGTCCATGAACGGCCGGGACGGAGAACTAGGATTCCGACTTCATACAAGAACGAGCCCGCTCTGTGTTCCGTGTATCTATGGGGTCGCTGCCGGCTCCGTGGCGGCAATCGATGCTTCTCGGCACTCTCTGCACTTGTTCTCAATCATAGTCGGCAAAATCAAACACCTTTTCCATAGCAGCCCAGTGTTCTTCGGGTTGCGCCTCCGGCACCCGTTCCTGAAACTGATCCATAGTGCGCTGCCATTCATTGTACCGTGTGCTAGAGGCCTCCAGCCGCGCGAAATCGCGCTCAGGTTGAAATGCATCATCGGCCTGCATCAGCATGAACATGCGACGGCCCAACAGGAAAATCTTCATATCACGAATGCCTACGGATTGCAGTAGCTCAATGACTTCCGGCCAGACATTCCGATGATATTCCTTGTACTGCGCGATTTTGTCGGGATCGTCAACCAGGTTAATAGTGAGGGCGAATTCTTGCATGAGTCCTAGGTTCCTCGTTTGCTGGAGCATAATAGTACGCAGCCAGATTCCCTGTGTGGTCTGCGGCCAACAACCTGGCGGTCATAGTAGGCCTATACCCGATCTAGCGGCGGTAGTACAGAAGTTATTGTAGCCGGCAATACGTATAGACTGCCTAGCCCCTACTGAACACTACAGACAAGCCATAGCTTTAATGACGTTGTTAGTTGGATCCAGCCAGGACTCGAAGTCGGCGATCACCTGAGTGAAAGAGGTGCGGTGCGTGATCAGAGAGTCGGTCACGATTCGGCCCGCCTGCATAGCCGCAATGACTTGCTCAAAATCGTCCCGGGTGGCATTGCGACTGGCCAGCAGCGAGATTTCTCTCTTGTGGAATTCGGGATCCCAAAAGGTGATGTCGGATTGCACTAAACTTACGAACACATACGTGCCGCCGTGGGCCACGTGGGTAAAGCCGGCATCCATAGAGGCCGGATGTCCCGTGGCGTCAAATACGATTGTGGGCAGATCACCGTGGGTGACTTCCCGTAGTCGTTGCGGGAAAGAATCGTCAACCTGCAGTGTCTGTTCAATCTGCAATTGTGTTTGGCAGAAATCCAGTTTGGATTGCATGATGTCGGCCACCATGACCTGGGCTCCTGTCGCCTGGGCAAACTGTATTACCCCCAGGCCAATCGGACCTGCTCCGATAATTAGAGCACTGTCCTGCGCCGATAGCCCGGAACGGCGTACCGCATGGGCTCCGATACACTGATTTTCTACTAGCGCCATTTGTTCTAGGGTGAGCCCCGTGGCCGGTAGCAAGCGGTCAACGGGCAGACTCAGATATTCACACATGCCGCCATCCGTGTGTACGCCCAGCACCTGCAGCTCTACACAGCAGTTCGTCTTGCCACGGCGACAGGCTATGCATGAACCGCATTCAAAATACGGCAGTACGACACAGGGATCACCGGGTGTCAGATTCTGTGGATTGGCGTCAATAGCCACCACTTCCACAGCGAGTTCATGGCCTAGTACCCGAGGGTAGGTGAAAAAGGGTTGGCGTCCCCGATAGGCATGTAAATCCGTACCGCAAATACCGATGCGGCGCACACGGACGAGAGCCTGATCGACCTGGAGTTCAGGTTCAGGCACGGTCTGCCTCTGCAGGGAAAACGGTTCTTTTAACACAATCTGTTGCATAGGGCTATTTCTTTCCCGGTTATGCTGGGTTGTGGGTGCGGACAGGACATAATAATATGTCGGAACCTCACAATCTGCGCGGTCCGTGTCCTAATAGCATGCTAGCAGGACTAGCCTAGGTACAACAGAAGCATATAGCAGCTAGTTGCCCCACGCGCTCCGTTCACGGTTTCTGCCGAAAGGGAGAGAGTTGGGTTGTATCCTAGTTCATTACCTTGTATAGGGGTATAGGTTGAATAAGCCCCTATGCGCGAAAACAAGCTCGGAGTGTATGAGGAACCAGTATCTGCTCGGTATGTGAAGTAACTAGGTACTCCATTCCTATATCGGCCATATCTCAGTAATCTTGAGGTCTGGCGGAACGATGCGGTGTCTCACACCTGCACTCTACTAACCGCAGAACCCAGCCCGGCCAACCTCACTGTGCATAACACACGGGAATACGAGAGCCTGATAGCTGCAGACCAAGTTGGCAGCTGCCTTACGAGCCGCACACAGACCTATTGCCCGAAGCCTGTCCAGTCCTCGATCCCTACCCGGTATTCTCCTGATTCGTCCCATGCCGGTGCCGATTTGTCCGGGACCCCGTACATCATCTCTAGCGTGTTGTCCGCGATACAGACCTACAATGACTGGGCAGCGTATCACGAGGCTAGCATGGCCCAGATCCTGTTTGCGGCTGGTTTAACATGGCTCGGTGTGGTGCTCTACGCGGATCGGGGTGCCCTGGACATCCTGTGCCCTAGGCCCGCGGTTGATCCCAACCGTATCAACTGTAGGAAACTGTTAGGCATGAACTGTGCACCGTTTACCTAGGTGATTGACCGTATGCAGGCAGTCGTGAGGAGACATGACGATCGCCTGGCGCCCTTTTCTACAGCATCACAGCATACCCCCATACCCGGATGGTTTACACGCTACGTCTACCCCAAATCTTGGATTATCCGGAAAATCCGAGTCTGCGGATGCCCAAGCTTACGGGGGCTGAACAACACATCCGATCCGCTCTTTATGCTGTCGGAGGTGCAGCACGCTGATGCACACATAGCTAGTCGTAGTGTATCGTTTAGCTGAATACTCGAAAAATCACGTGTGCCCTTTCTTTGCAGGGGCCATAAAAATTCGCGCGCGAATTGCAGTAACGTGGACCATGATTTCTGGACATACCATCGGCACTAGGTAACTATGACGTACGAACCGTGTAGTACTTGTGATGGACTGCCGTACCCTGCCTCACCTCAATACACCCAACTCCACGCTGCTAGGTGCGTGACGGCTGTGGGATTTGCTTCTTAGCTACTGTTACTGGACGGAGCACTGAGATACAACAGGATCGGAATATCCCGTACGCTTCACGGTATGTGGGATAATGCCTGCCGGCTATATGCGATAAGAAACATGTCTATCCGCTATCTGTTTGCCCAAAAAGAGAAACGAAGGTTATGGCTCATTTTGGTGGTCTTGATCTTGGCGGGAAAAGACCTGGCTACGGAACCATCCTGGGCTAGCGGTACCATCCAGACTAGGAATCATCTCATGTCAGCCCCTATCAGCTTAGCCTTCACCCGTTATCCAGCGGCCTACGGGACTTGGGCGATGGGGCAGCACTCTGCTGCCACCGCCCGCCGCCTAGATTCGGCATCCCGAGTACCCGCGGGCCGGGAAGTCATGGCTTCTGCTTTGCTGTCCACTGCGGGGATGACAGTCTCCCTGCAGATCGACGGGACTACGCTTGAGCTACTGACGACTCAAGCCACTGTAGGTGCGGCTTTGGCCGAAGCCCGGATTGGGATCGGACCCTGGGATCAAGTGGAACCTGTCCTAACCGCCACCCTGGTACCGGACCTAGTGATCAAGGTGCACCGTGTGCAGCGGGAGATCCAAACAGTGGATGAGACGGTACCCTACCAGACTTTATGGGTGGGTGATGATGCCCTGGCGCTGGACCGCCGGGAAGTGCGGGTGGCCGGGACTGATGGCAGGCAAAGAACACGCACTTGGCTAAGCTATCCGGCAGGACAGGAGATGCAGGTATTGCATGCCATGACCTGGATGGATCCGGCACCTGTTGATCGGCAGATAGCCTTTGGCAAACGTATCACGCGGACGGAATTTGTTACGGAAGACGGGAATACCCTGGCGTACTGGCGCAAGATACGTATGTATGCCACGAGTTACAGTGCCTCCCGTGCCGGTACCCCCGTGGATGCCCCTTGGTACGGCTTTACCTATGCCAATTACAGAATGCGGAATGGCATAGTGGCCATGCACAGGTGGATTCCGTTATGTACGCAGGTGTTTGTATCAGGGTATGGACAGGGTCAGGTGCTGGATCGTGGAGGTGGACTGAACTATTACGACATTGACCTCGGCTATCACGATGACGACTGGCGTACCTGGAGCAAGTGGGTGGATGTATATCTGCTTTGGCCCCCGCCTGCCGATCCGGATCGCATAATATGGATCCTGCCTACACCGGGTAGTGCTTGGACAGGTCCGAACAGTAACCCGGACTGTATCTCAGGTCGGCTTGGGAGTCGGACGGAGCCATGCCTGTGTACCCCATCGGAAACGGATAAATAAAGGAAAATCTACTGTGGTCAGTAGTGTAGTTAGCAAATTGATGGATACAGGTTTCCAGCCTGATATACCTCAAGGCTGGAAGCCTAGCGTACGCAACTGGACTAGTACATCATGAAGACCTTTCTGCATTCATCTGCCTGGCCAGTAGTCAATTTGTCCCGTGTGTCCACATTCTTGGCGGTGGGTATTGTACTGCTCGGACTGGCATTACGCCTCTGGCATCTAGACTATGACCAGCGTATGCAAAGTCATCCGGACGAAAGGTCCAATTCCTATTATGCCGTTACTATCCGGATGCCAGAGGACCTCAAGAATCT
This sequence comes from Caldilineaceae bacterium, assembly GCA_965116185.1. Lineage (GTDB taxonomy): Bacteria > Chloroflexota > Anaerolineae > Caldilineales > Caldilineaceae > Bin34. The sequence continues at coordinate 1,980,531 of OZ220492.1, read as the reverse complement.
CCTGCATCCTCGTCTAAGCCATCTGAATCCCTTTTGGAACCTTAGGGAAAATGAGGAAAGACATTTTACCTACGGTCACTTTCCCCTGTATTTGGGGGTCCTAGCATCCAATATGGTCAGCCATGCCTCGCCGCTGCTAGCAGCTCTGGGGCTTCCGGACACTTGGGTAGAAGTCGCGGCGGATGTCCCGTACTCATCCTCCCGTTTTCTGTTGGTAGGCCGACTGGTCATTACCTTACTTGATGCATTGACAATTGGGTTGTTGTATCTGAGTGCCCGGCGTCTCTATGGTGTACGTCCAGGACTGCTGGCGGCTTTCCTATGGGCAATAGCTGTCATGCCCTTCAAGGACAGCCACTTCTTCACGGTGGACATTGCACTCACTACTTTCGTGACATTGACCTTGTTAGGCTACCTATTCCTGTTGGACCATCCAGGGTCGTTCCGGGGCATTGGGCTGACCGGTTTGGGCATAGGACTAAGTATCGCGTCCAAATTCAGTGCCTTCCCGATCGCCCTCTTATGTGGTGCCTTGTTCTGGTTGCAGTGGCGTCGTGCTAAATCCCGGGGGGACGCGGAGCGCGGGCTGGTATGGTGTTTAACGCGGCAGTGTTTGGCCATCATTAGCATTGCCACAGTTACTTTCGTTGTCACTAGTCCCTTTGTCTTCCTGGATTGGGAGCCCTTCCGGTTTGCCGTTTTTGAGCAACAGGGCAATATGGTCACGGGTATCTTTGACTGGCCCTTCACCCGCCAGTATCGAGGCACCTGGCCTTATCTGTACAACATACGGCAGCAGTTGCAGTGGGGGCTTTGGTATCCCTTGGGTGTGACCGTTCTGGCCGGTACCCTATGGGCGTTGCTGCGTATGGGCCGCACTCTGTGGACCGGCTCATCCACCTGGCTGCCCCGTCTCGTGGATGGTGAATGGCTGATCATGCTGTGGATCGTGCTGTATTTCGGTCCTACGGGAGCCTTTCTTGCGAAGTTCAATCGCTACGCTTTGCCTATGCTGCCGTCCGTAGTGTTGCTGGGTACCGGTCTAGTAACCTGGTGCTGCCATTGGTGGACAGTCAACCCGTCTCCCGGTGCAGCTCTCTCTGACCGGGTGCGCAATGCCGTTAAATGGGTGGGTCTGTCCTGGGGATGGATTGTAGTGCTGGGATCCATCTTCTGGCTGGGTGCCAACATCAACGGCATATACATGCGTAACCATACGTGGCTTGAAGCTAGTCGGTGGATGTATCACAACGCGCCTGACAACTCCGTAGTGTTCTGGGAGCGATGGGACGATTGGTTGCCGAAGCCAAGGTCGTTGTTGCTGCCCCATGACCCCACCCTGCCACAGAAGAATTTTAAGGCGATCGACTGGAGTCCGTTTGACGATGAGACCGAACGCAGCTTGACATTGCTCAAAGAGCGGTTGTTGGAAGCGGATTACATAATCTTCAGTTCGCGCCGTGTGATTGCCGCGATTCCACGCTTACCGGAACGCTACCCTCTGGCTAATCGCTATTATGAACTGCTGTTCAACGGGGACTTGGGTTTTGAGGAAGTGCATCAGGAGATCCATTTCCCCATGCTCTGGGGACTGCAGTTTGATGATACTTTGGCGGATGAGAGCTGGCGTTTGTACGATCACCCTCCCGTCAGAATCTTTGCTAAAGTCAGGCATCTGTCAGAGCAGGAGCTTGATAGTCTGTTGACGGGATATGTGGATTCGGCTCAGAATTGGTTTTTGCCACCGTCACCTTTTCCTACATCCCTACTGGCCCGCCTGAGTCTGGACGACCACCATGCGGACTCGGAGCCTGGTCGGATCACACAAGCGCTGCGCTCTGCTCGCTCCCAGGTGAGCCAATTTATTTTGGGTGAGTCCCAAGCGGATAGCTTGGATTATGATCTGGCCGCACCGCGTGCTTCTGATCGTTTTCGCTTCAATAATTTCGCAAGTTCTCGAGCCTGGGCCGCAGCCCTAACCTGGTGGGCGGGCCTGGCGCTCATGGGTCTCATAGCCTGGCCGTTCTGCTTTATCCTGTTTGCGCGCTTACCTGATGCCGGTTATGCCTTGGCACGCAGTTTGGGCTGGCTCGGTTTGGCTTTCGTGGTCTGGTGGGGAGCACATCTGGGCATCCCTATCTTTACTGTGGCGGGTGTGTGGAGCACGGTGTTGATAGCTGGGGTTGCCGCAGCCTTCTTGGCTTGGCACCAACGGCAGGCTATGGCCCGCCGGTTACGTGGTCGCTGGCGCCTGCTGTTATGGCAAGAAATCGGTTTCTCCCTCGCCTATTTAATGTTTGTGGTTGTACGGCTATTTAACCCAGACCTATGGCAGCCCTGGACAGGTGGCGAAAAGTTCATGGATCTGGCTATTCTTAATGGTATTCTCCGTAGCCCCACGTTTCCTCCCATTGATCCTCATTTCGCCGGCAAATTCCTCAATTACTACTACTGGGGCCACTATCTGGTGGCATTCCAGACCAAGTTGACGGGACTCTGGACGGAAGTGGCCTACAACGTAGCGTTGGCTGCGCTATTCGCCCAGGTAGTTTTGCTGTCATGGGCCTGTACCTTCTATTTCCATATGCGAGTCACCACTAGGAATGAAGAGGCAGAGGACGACAATGCTGCTTTGTCCCCCACTTGGCGCACCCGTCTGATCCAGGGATTATGGGCTCCCCTGTTGTTGACGGGTATCGGTAATCTTGACGGTGCCTGGCAGTTAGGACATCTGCTGCGTTTCCGTGCTGGGCTGGACTACGATTTTTGGGCACCGAGTCGCGTTATTCCCCATACCATCAATGAATTCCCCTTCTGGACGTTCCTCTTCGGTGATCTGCATGCCCATCTGCTCGTCATGCCTATTACGCTCACATTACTCTGTTGCTTTATCTTCGGCAGCTATTACGCAGTCAATAAACGCCAGGTGGTAGCCCTGGGCGTAGTGAGTGTCGTTGTCAGTACCATTGGCATCGCCACAAACTTGTGGGAGTTGCCCCTTTATGGAGCGTTGCACTTTCTTTTTTGGATTACCTATGGACGTCGATACTGGTCTCAGCATTGGGCTGTTGTGACCGTTGTGGCCGGTATGCTGAGTGTGTTGATAGCTCTGGGGGCGCTCTTCCCCTTGTGGCGCCATTTTGAAGTGGTTGCTACCGGTGGTCTAGGCTGGGTTAAGCAAGGCGATCCCCTCTTCCCCTGGCTACGCATTTGGGGACTGTTTTACACCGTCATTCTAGGCTGGCTGGTCACGTACCTGAGGGTGCTTTGGCAGGAACAGCCTCTGATAAGCCGACAGCGGGAGATGCGCGATCTGAGCGTACTGTGTCTGCTCGTTGTGGGATTCTGTCTACTGTGGCACCACACCACGCTCGCATTAATCATGCCCCTGCTTCTCATCACCGTATGGGGGCTGTGGAAAGGTCGTTCTACGCTGGGGACGCCGCGGTCCCTACTCTTGGGTTGGCTGCTGCTCGTGCTGGGTATTTGGGCTAGTACGCAGGTAGTGTATGTGAAGGATTTTCTGGCGGGGGGTAACTCCTACCGTATGAACACCCTCTTCAAATTCTTCCTGCAGGCGTGGGTTCTGGCGGCTGTCGCTTGCGCCATGCTACTCCCGGGGCTATGGTTATGGATTCGGGCACAATGGTCGGTCCCTGTGGCGCGCATGTGCGCAGGTGGTTTCGGGATCCTGCTGGCGGCTTCTCTCGTGTACCCTTTGGTGGGTACACCGGCACGGCTGACCGAGCGTTTTCCCTCTGGTGTGCCTCCCATCGGTACCCTGAATGGCATTGATTATATGCAGACAGCCACCTATACGTGGGGCGACGCCGATAGTAGAGTGACTATGGCCTATGATCGTCAAGCTATTGATTGGTTGAATACCCATGTGACCACTAATCCGGTTATCCTCGAATCGGCGGTTCTGGGTTACTACCGCGAAGCCGGCACGCGCATTGCATCCCATACCGGTTTGCCGGGGCTATTGGGTATGCATCAGACTGAACAGCGTGAGCCCCACATGGTAAGCCAGCGTTCGGATGCCTTGCATGCTATCTGGAATGCCGAAAATACAGATAGCATGTATCAGCTGCTGATTGAGAATGGCATCGGTCTGGTGTACGCCGGACAACTGGAACAGATAACGCACCCGCAGGGGGTTCAATACGTAGCGGAGTTGGCAGCAGGGGGATGGTTGGAATTGGTATACGAGAATCCGGGATCCCGCATATACGCACTCCCCATCAATATGCAACAAGACTTCCCGTAGGACATGGCAACCATGGAATGGGGTGTGGTCCTACGCTGGTATCTGGTGCTGCAAGTGCTGAGCCTGCCCTTCATCTACATCAGCCGTACACTGTTTTTTGCTCTACCGGATCAGGGCTACGCCATTACCAAGCTTCTAGCCCTTTTAGTAGTGGGATTGGGAAGCTGGGTAGCCTTTGCTTGGTTGCGGGCCCCCTTCGGGGCGGCTTTACCGTGGTTGGTGTGGCTGCTCTGCTGTGCGCTGGTGTGGTTACGCCGTCGGCATGAGATACGTCACCACTTTCGCCATGGTTTAGACTGGCCCGCGGGACCACCGCGCATAGCGATCGGGATGACGGAGCTGGTGTTTGCTCTGGTATTCGTAGGTTGGATCTGGGTTGTGGCCCACGATGCCGGCATTGAACATACCGAACAACCCATGGATTTCATGTTCATGAACAGTCTGTGGATGACCCGGGACTATCCGCCCGCGGACGCCTGGCTTGCCGGGTTTTCCATCAGTTACTACTATTTAGGCTACTGGATGCTGGTGTGTCTGGCCAAAGCCGCACAGGTGGTGCCGACCCTAGCCTATAACGTGGGGCAGGCTAGTTGGTATGCCTTGCTCTGGCTAGGAGCCTGGAGTATCGGCTACAACGCTTGTGCTATCTGGCGCCAGCACGGGCAATCGAAGCATCAAGAACTGAAACAGGGGCCCAACCTAGCAGCAGGCCTTCTGTCCGGTATATGTGTAGCCGGTATGGGTAATCTGCAGGGCTTCTGGGAGTGGTTATACGCGTTGGGCGTAGGCCCAAATTCCTGGTATACCCGCCTACAGATACGCAACTTCCCTGAGATGGCTGCTCGGACCGGGCAATGGTTTGTGATCCACAGCGACTGGTGGTGGTGGCGCAGCGCTCGGGTCGTGAGCGATCAGGGCCCTGACGGCCAACATCTGGAAGTCATAACGGAATTCCCCATGTTCAGTTACATTTTGGGGGATAATCATCCACACGTGCTATTCGCCCCTTTTCTGTTTGTGGCCATGACCTTGGCCCTACAGCTGTTTGCAGCACCGAGTTTGCCTGACAACGCACGACAATGGTGTAAACGACTGCTGCGTACCCATCAGAAACCGGGAACGACAGGAACCACGATGTGGTACTGGCATATGGGGTTAGCCCTGGTGCTGATAGGTGCGGCATACTTTAGCAATTCCTGGGATCTGGTGAGTATGTTGTGCTTGCTGCCCCTCAGCCTCAGTGTAGGTGCCTGGCAGCAAAGTACCGGAAGGATTCGGGACGGGATCCGTGTACTAGGGGTCATCGTCCTCGTGCTGCTAGGGGGGGCTGCCGTTCTGATCCTGCCCTATCTGCTCGTTGCCCAGTCGCAAGTGCAGGGTATCCAGCTCAACTGGATCAATCCGACACGTCCAGTCCAGCTCATGGTGATGTGGGGAGCATTGTTAGTTGCGAGTAGTCTGTTTCTGACTGTATTCGCGCAGCGGCGCCTACTCGCTGCGCGTGTGGCCGGCGTGGCTGTTCTGTTCACGTGGCTGGTGCCGGCTCTACTTTTACTAGCAGTCTGGGGAAGTGGCCGGATCTGGGATACATTGACCATAATGCCAACAGACGAGCCGAACTGGAGTGTTCTGATCCGAGAGCGGTGGACACAGCGCCTCCTGACACCAGGGATCCTGGGCCTGCTCCTGGGGCTGGGAGCGGTCCAGTTGGGTTCCTGGCTCTGGTGGTCCCGCCACCGCCAGGGTACATCCGCTAGTCATGGCTTTTTGCTGCTTTGCCTGACTACGGGAATCGGTCTGATTTACATACCGGAATTCGTGTTTCTGCAGGACCAGTTCGGTGCTTTGATGCGGATGAATACCGTGTTCAAGTTCCATTACCAAGCTTGGCATCTGCTAGCTCCGGTCATGGCCCTGACGGTGACGCTGGGTTTCATCCGGCCCCGCCGCTGGCCCACAGTCGGTGCATCTACGCTCCTAACAGTCCTCTTGTTGACGGGACTGGCATATCCGCTAGCAGCTATTGGCAGCAAAGTCCAGGCTCCAGCCATACGCACACTGGATATCAACCGTAGCCTACGTGTGCATAATCCGGCAGTGGTTGACGCCCTAGTGTGGCTACGGGATCGTGCGCGCCCTGGGGATGTCATTGCTGAAGCCGTAGGGCAAAGCTATCAAGCAGACACGAGCCGTGTCAGCGGCTTTACCGGCATGCCTACCCTGTTGGGGTGGCCTGGCCATGAGAGGCAGTGGCGTGGTCATACCTATGCGGTGATGGCTGCTGATCGGGAGGAGATCCTGACCCGGCTATACGCTACGGGGACACAGGAAGAGATTCTCCAGACCATGGTGAACTGGAATATCCGCTATGTGTATGTAGGGCCCCGTGAACGACAGCAATACGTTATCTCCGCAGAACGGCAGCAGCTCCTGTCCTCCGTCCTGCGACCGGTATACGACCGGGACGGGATTCTCATCCTGGCGCGACCGGCTTCCATGACCGATTCGTAATCCTTATGACCTTGTGTACCATCGTTTCGCCTAGGGACTGATATAGACAATATGGCACCATCATCCATGTCCACATCCCATTCAATCCTGCATACGAATGTCAAAGTGCTCGTAGCGTGGTCCCAGCACCGCCAGGCCATTGGTCTTCGGCTGGAGCATGTACTCTGGGGCCTATTGCTATTGGCTTCGTTGTGGATGCGCTTGATTGATCTTGACGTGCGCGCAATGAGCCATGACGAGAGTCTGCACGCTCTGTATTCCTACTACCTCCATGACCGTGGCGAATACGTGCACAAGCCCATGATGCATGGTCCCTTGCTCTTTCACACCAATGCCCTGATCTATATGTTGCTGGGCATATCTGATTTTACGGCCCGGCTGTTGCCGGCCCTGGCGGGTACGCTGGCGGTGGGCAGCATGTGGTGGTATCGTCGCTATCTGGGTGTTTGGGGTGCCCTGCTCGCAGGGCTGTTGCTGTCCCTCAGCCCTTCCCTGCTTTTCCACAGCCGGTACATCCGCAATGACATCTATATTGTACTGTTCACTCTGATTTGGGTGTACAGCCTGCTGCGCTACGTGGAGAGTGGTCAAGCCAAGTGGATGGGGGGCCTATGTCTGGGCATGGTGCTTGGCTTTATCAGCAAGGAAAATCACTTTATTACGGGCTTGATCCTGGGGCTATTCTGTGGCGGCACAGCTGTAGTGTCCCGCCTGTTACCCCGCCCCTTGGCCCAACATGATTACCGCCTATGGGATGTGGCTATTGCCATGGCCCTGCTCGTTCTGCCCTTCCTCGCCCCCGTACTACATCTAGTCCTGGGTTGGGATCCTCTGGATACCTCTACGGAAGGTGTGATGCGATCGGGCATACTGACAGGCAGTCTTGCTGCCGTGAGCCTGATCTGCGGCGGGCTGTGGTTTAGTATTCTCAGGCCCCGGGCTTGGACGACTGCCTTTGGCGGGTGGGCATACGTAGTAACATTCTTGCTTTTCTATCTTGTTATTGCACTCTTTTTTTCTACTTTCCTGACCAATTTAGAGGGTCTGCTTTCCGGAGTAGTCGGGAGTTTGGGATACTGGATGTCCCAGCAGGAAGTGCAGCGTGGTAGCCAACCCTGGTACTACTACCTGGTACTGACTTCCCTGTATGAATTCTTGCCCTTCCTACTCGCCCTGTTAGGCAGTACCCTAGGTTTGTACTCCTTTGGGCAATGGCTACGGGCAGGTCCGGATGACCACACCCGGACATCTTCGGGGACTCCCTTTATGCCGCTGCCTTTCCTCCTCCTGCTGTGGTGGGGGATCATGAGCTGGATAGCTTATACCTATGCCGGCGAACGCATGCCCTGGCTACTCACACACATTGTTACGCCTATGTGTCTGTTGGGGGGCTATGGTCTGGACCGCATCTTCCATGGCTTTCGGAGCGAGCAAAGACAATCATGGATGACGTTGTTGGCGTTGACGGTCGGGATACTAGGCTGGATTGCCGCTATACCCCTGCTACCGTTTGGGGGCCGGGATGTTGAGGCCATACGCCAGACATGGCAGTGGCTGGTAAACGCAGGGGGCGGTACCATACTTGTAACCTGGGGTGTTTGGTACCTGATGACCAAACACCAAATATCAGAGCGATTTTCTATCCTGGTCATAGGCCTCTGTATACCTCTGTTACTAATAACTATCCGCGCATCTTATCGGCTGAGCTTCGTAAACTATGACAACGCTGCCGAATCCCTTACCTACGCGCACGGTTCACCGGATGTCAAGCAGGCGCTGACGGAAATTGCGACCCTTAGCCAACATCTTCATGATGATAAGACGATCACGGTGTCCTATGACGATGATAACTCGTGGCCTATGGCATGGTACTTTCGTGAATACCCCAATGCACAACTGTACCGGGAGCCTAATGATGATCTCACGACGAAGCCCGTCGTTCTAGCAGGCCCCAATCAACGCGAGCAGGTAGGCCCCCTGCTCGCGTTGAGCCATGCTGTCCGTACCTATCGGCTTATCTGGTGGCCTGACGAGGCGTACAAACAGTGGTCACGCGCTTCGCTAGCGGACTGGTTGGATCCGGCTGCGCGTCAGCGCTGGAAAGACATTTTCTTCTTCCGTGCATATCCCCACTACGATCCCCGCCAATGGCCGCATCGTAGGGAGTTCAATATGTACGTCCGACACGATTTGGCCCCGCTTGTTTGGGCGGAGTCTCTGGATGAGGTTGCTTCTACGCCCCGTCGGCTCGCGTCGGGTGCTTTCACACGCTTTGAATTCCCGCAGCGTCCAAGCATTACAGGGGATTTTGCCGGCTTACCGCTGACGACCCCGCGGTCTATCAAGATTGCGTCTAACGGCTTACGGGTGCTTACGGACAGTGGTAATCATCGTGTACTCGTACTGGATGCCGAGAATCAATTGGTCCTGGCTACAGGTAGTTTTTGCTCCTTGGACAGCGATGTGAATGCCCTGTGCCAAGATCCGGATGGGGATGGGCCCCTGGAACCAGGTGATGGACAATTCAATGAGCCGTGGGGCGCTGCACTGTCCGACACAGACCTGCTGTTTGTATCGGACACCTGGAATCACCGTATCCAGGTCCTAGATCTGGAAGGGCAGTTCCAAACCAAGTGGGGGCAACTAGGGTATCTGCAACCGGATCTGCCCGCAGAGACCATCCATTTTTTTGGACCACGCGGTGTGGATATGCTACCGGGTGACCAGGTGCTGGTTGTGGATACTGGCAACAAGCGCCTCATGGTGTTTAGGGAAGACGGCTCATTGGTGCAAGAGGTGGGCGGTTCAGGTGTAGATCTAGGCTATTTTGACGAACCGGTTGACATTTGGGTTGATCAGCAAACCGGGCATACGCTCGTTACCGATAACTGGAACCATCGCATCCAGTTGCTGACACGTGCCCTAGACCCTCTAGCCACCATAGCCATACCGTCAGGCATGTGGAATTCCCAGGACGCGCTGCACAAGCCCTATATTGCCACTATTCCTGATTTCGGCATAGCCGTGTCGGATCCCGCAAACGGCCAGGTGGTGTTTTTTGACGTGGTAGGACAACCTTTGGGTGTCATAGACCTGACAGCGGAAGCAACTGAGGCTGCTTTGCCCTTAGGCTTGGCCTACGATCCACAGTCTGCAGAATTACTGGTTGTGGACAGCAACAACCACAAAGTCTGGGTCTTTGATCTGTCGCAAGCTACCGAACTGTTGCGCCGCAGCACATAAGGTAGCCAAGATTAGGGTGTTGTCTGTTCTTCGTGAGTCGTGTACCGCGCGGCGAGCCAGCTCAAGCCTAGGACTAGGGTGAGACCCAGCACGGCAAACAGCAGGGCGGTTAGCAATTCAGGGTTCACTGTGCCATTGAGCAGAAGTGGTGGCCATACGTTGAGGGAAGCTGTGGCTTCTCCGGTTTCCGCAGCCGTTAATTCTGCCTGCCATGGCCAGATACGACGCAGGCTACCCAACAGCAATCCGGTCAGGACAGCTAGGGTTCCCCGGGGATAGTGGTGAAGTAGCCAACTTAGAACGCGGGTGAAAGTTAGCAGACCCACGCTAGCCCCTAAGGCAACCAGACCTAATATCGTGACATCACGCTCATTTACGGCAGTTAGCACGGTGTGGTATTGCCCCAGTAGAACCAGGATGTACGAGCCTGAGATCCCAGGTAGGATCATGGCACATACCGCCAGCGCACCGCTCAGCAGCAGAAACCACCAGGTCGTAGGTAGGACCAACGGCACCTGGCCGACAAGGCCAAAAGCTAAGATGGCCGCCCCAAGGCATATGCAGGCCAGGGAGATATTCCAGTGCTTAATTCTGTGCCCTACAAGCACTGTGGAAGCTAGCACCAAACCCAGAAAGAAACTCCATATTTCCAAGGGGCGGTGCTCAAGAAGGTACACAATGGAGTGAGAGAACAGGAGAACGGCACTCAAAATGCCCGCGCCCAGAACCAACAGGAACAAGCTATTGACATTGTCAGCAGCCTGGCGCCATTGCCGGTATCTTACATCCAACCAGAAGGAGCGGAGGGTTAGTGTACGCACGCTCGCGAGCAGCTCGGTGTAAATACCAAGAACGAGGGCCATAGTCCCGCCTGATACGCCCGGTACTAGATCGGCTACGCCCATGCACATACCCTTGCCCCATAGTGCTAGGTACCCACCCCACGTTCGCCTGGATGGTGGCCGGTTCTGTACCGAGAGATTATCCATACATGCTCTTTTATAGACTTATGTTTCTATGACGAGAGTGTCCTCGGCAAGCGTTACGGGCAAGGACGCGGATGCTTACCGGGATTCCCGATACAATACGTGTCGCCGCAGAATAGGATCAAACTTTTTCAGTTCCAGGCGTGTGGTGTCATTGCGCCGATTTTTCTCGGTCAAATACCGATGCGTACTTTCCGTACTTTTCATGGTTACTAAAATTCGGGGACCCTTGGATTGTTTTGCCATTGTCCTGTGCCTTGGATTATTGACCTAACATAGAGTAGAGCAGAGGGTAACATGTATTTCCACCTGTCTACGTGCTTATTCTAATATGGGATGCCTATGCGGATCAATTTCCGTCACGACAGGGACACACACAGGCATAAACAAGGGTACAAGTGAGCAGATGACCTTGGCTGTGGGGATCAAGTGGTCGGTGACAGCAGTTGGATTAGCCGCGCAGCCTAATGCCTCAAGGGCAGTAACGTAAACGTGGGTGGAAGCTATATGCTTGTCTCTCAGTTCTCCCTGCGGGCCTGGATACTGGCAGCGCGGCCCAAGACTCTCATCGCTAGCCTTACGCCTGTGATCATGGGTCTAGTACTGGTGTACAGTACAGGCTCCGTAGACTGGCCTTTGGCGGTTCTCACATTGGTCAGTGCCTGCACACTGCAAATAGGTACCAACTACGTGAATGACCTGTACGATTTTCTTAAGGGAGCTGACCGGTCGGACCGTCTAGGGCCCACCCGGGCCGTTCAGGCGGGCCTAGTCACACCATCCCAGATGCGCATCGGCATAGGCGTTGTGTTCCTGATCTGTATGGCCTCCGGTGCCATCATGGTCAGAACCAGCGGCCCTCTGCTGTTGTGGCTGGGGGTTATAGGAATAGGTATGGGGATTTTATATACGGCGGGCCCACGGCCTTTGGCCTATAACGGCTGGAGCGATCTGATGGTCCTACTTTTCTTTGGTGTTTTGGCCGTGGCCGGTACCGTTTATGTGCAAACTAATCAGATCGACGTGCAGGCTTTGATTGCAGGCATCGGTCCAGGCCTGATTTCCACCGGTATCCTGGTAGTGAACAATCTGCGTGACATTGAGCAGGATACGCGCGCGGGACGCCGCAACCTGATCATCCGCTTTGGCCGCCGCTTTGGCCGCCTGGAATACACCCTGTGTCTGCTGGGTGCTGCGGTTGTACCTTTCGTTCTTTTTGGATTGTTTGACCCACCAACCACTACACTCCTGCCCGCCGCTAGTTTCCTGCTGGCTCTGCCCGTGATACGAACCGTATGGACACAGGAAGGCCCCGTGCTCAATAAAGTGCTCGCCCAAACTTCCGCTATTTTGCTGGTGTACTGTATTCTCTTTAGTCTCGGCTGGATCTGGGGATAACTAACGAGTACACAGAGCCGTATAGCAAGAGAATTCCTGACAATATCCTCCTACAGTGTGAACTAGAGTGAAAAGCACTTAGGAGCAATCAGCCAAGGTAGGCTTGAGGCCGTGGTTGTACTAGCCTTTCCCTGTATCCAGGTGGGATGTAAGTAAGGCGATGCGAGGTTGCGGTCTCTGTGGCCCGTACGGATGGCTGCGGCTGATACGCCTTGGAACAAGCGATCCTGACCGCGCTATGTGAGATGGGATCCCTGCTTGGTGCCTAGCGCAACTGAATTTCCTGCCGTTCGTCTTATATGGGCATGGATGGCTCCCATTTTCACACTGTAAGCTACCTGATGCTGACCAACCTGGGCATGTTATTGCTAGCGGTTGGCCTCATGTCTTGGTACTGGTTCCTGTGGCGTAATCGCCGCTTCTATCGTCTACTGATCCTCAGCATTGTCCTCACCACCATGGCTTGGACGGGTTTGCAGTGAGGTAATTCCCTCTAATTCTACCGTGCACGGACATGTACAGGCTGTGATGCAGGGGCTATAGATCGGAAATGCGTAATCATTCAGAACAACGTCTGCCTTTGTCTAACCAATCCATAGACGTAGGATGGCTATGTCAAAGCCTAAGCAAGAGATGCCTAGGCAGCCCTCGGGTTCGTACACTCCAGGAATTTTGGAGTAAAATAGAGTTAATTGAATAATAGGTCTCAACGACCAGGTGGCTCATGGATCACTTTCGTCGCAGCAAGCCCGTCTGGCGTTCGGTCATCGGTCCCGTAAGTTTGGGATTGCTTTGGCCATCCATACTTGGTGCATTCTGGTTCTATATTCTCACAGAGTTTGGTAACCCGTTGGCGGTGGAGGCCGTCAACCAGTCAATTTTTGCGCGCCAGGATGCGGCTGAGTCGTCAACCGCACCCCGCGAAAATTCGTTCGTACGTGATGATTCGCTCCTCTCACACGCCCGCCTGCGTATCGCAGGCGACTTGGTGGTGGACGCCCCTCTAACGCATCTAGGTCATGTCCAGAGCAATCCCGATGGCTCACTGGTAGCGTTCGATCTCTTCCCTACCGGTACCGAGACCCTCGGCCTGGGGCAAATTCATATTTACGATTTGTCGACAGGTAATGCCGTGGCCACTATGGCGGGGTATGCACCGGTCTGGAATGAGCAGTCCCAGCTGGAGTTCACGACGCCGGAAGAAATGGCCGCCACCTTTGATCTGGACACAGGACTCCAGGTTGAAGAGGCTGTGCAGACTACGGCCGAAACCCAAGAGGATAGACTTCAGCTTGCCGCCGCGGACGCCATCGGCACATTCCAACCGCACAGCATTCGGGTCCGACATCACCCGCAGAACTACTGCCGACAGAGTGTAGCTCATAATGAAATAACGGAAATAGCCCTGGAGGAATATGTGGCGCGTGTACTGCCCGCTGAAGTACCGCCCACCTGGGAGATGGAGGCCCTGAAAGCTGTGGCCATTGCGGTCCGCACCTATGCCTGGAACAAGATCTACCAGAATCGCGCTGACACCTATCCGTTTGACGTGTCGGATTGGGTCAATAACCAGGTCATGTGTGACTATCGCCATGCACGGTCCGACTTGGCAGCGCAGGCTACCGTCGGCGTGATCATCCAGGATGTGGCGGATCCGAATCGCCTGCCTATTCTGTCTATGTATTCAGCGGAAAATGCCCATCCTACGAAGAAGCATAGTTATCTTACCTATCTAGACAGCGTACCCGATCCCAATGCACTAGGCATGGAGCGCCGTGGGCATGGCTGGGGGCTAAGCCAGCTAGGGGCGCAGCGTTTCGCGCGGCAGGGGCTGAATTACTGCCAGATATTGGGCCATTACTATAGCGATATTCATATCAGCAGCTCTACACCCAATGCACCGCTCGGCTGTCTTATTGTGAATGATGCCAGGGACTTCGTAGTGGGCTCCGGAATACATATTGAGGCCGTAGTGCCTGCCAATAGTGCTGATCTGACGGTGGAAATCAACGACATTACATCCGATACCGCACCCGTTCCCGTGGCGTATGTAGCACCGGATGTGGCGGCCATGCAGGCCGCGCAGGAAAGTCAACCTGAGGACCCAGTCACCACGGATCAAGAGCTCCCGGCAGATGCTGTGTCACAGATACAGGATACTAGTCAGGACGACAGTACATCGGACGATGATACGGTAGTAGACGTGTCCGAATTCCCGCTAACCCTGCCTCTGGATTCCCGATCGTATATCTGGTTCATGCCTAGGGATACGATGTCAGGTACCGTGCTTGAACTCAAATTGCTGACGGGAACGCAGCTGTTGGACACCGTACGGGTGACTGTTGACCATGAAGGCCCGGACCATGTACAGGCTTCGCTTTTTGAGACCGACAGCCGTGAGCAGCTGCTCGTAAAGGTAACAGGGGCTAGCGGGGATGGCTTGAGCATGGGGCGTGACTGGACCTGGGAACAGAGTGCTCTGGCATTCACTGAAGACTCAGGAACCATAGCCCAGGACATGTTGGCGCGAGATGGCCAGGTATGGTTGGGCGATCCTGCACTGCACACACGCGGTGCCTGGTATGGTCCCTATACGTCCGTGCTACCTGGCGCCCGCTCATACCGGGCACTGTTTCGGCTCAGGCTGCCGGAATGGGACTCGGATGTCTCTGACATACTTGATAGCGCACAACCGATCGCGCGCCTAGATGTCACGCAGGCCCAAGGTGCTAAGGTGTTGGGTTTCCGCGATCTGTATGTCACGGATTTCCGTTCGGCCGACGTATTCACACATGTGGGTGTGGATTTTCACCTTTTTGAAGCTGTAACCGATTTGGAATTCCGAGTCCATTGGTATGATACTCATATGCTGGCCCTGGATCAGGTCACCGTAGTTAGTTACCCTTTCCGCGACTGGGCGAACACGAATTTCATCTGGCCTGTGGTACCTGATACTCCCGTACACAACCTACGCTTCGTAGCCTTTGATGTAGCGGACAACATGAGCACGTTATTCACCCTGAATCTGGACCAGAGTGTGACGGAACTATCTGCCCAAGGCATGGAAGTGGAATGCCAGCTCTACGGCAATTGCTTGTACCCGTCTTTGGACATGAACTATCCTTCGGCTATTCAATAGCTCTACCAGGGCGCTATTGACGTGGCTGCCATGGATGTCTGGTACCTGCGGCACATTGTGAGACCTAGTGGGATTGCACTGCGTTCTGGGTGCGTTTACGCCTCAGAATGCCCCTGCGCCCAGATGGCCCGCATTTCGTCCGAAGATGCCAACAGCTCATCCAGCCGCCCCACTGCTTCTACGACGCCCTCTCGCATGACTACAATCTGATCCGCATGGCGTAGGACACGGTGACGATGTGAAACTACCAGGCAGGTAGGTTTGGAGGTTTCCTGATCCTCTGAACTGCCCATTGGCTGGAAACGGGTGATGATCCGATCCCACAGCAGTTTCTCCGTGTCCACATCCAGGGCACTTGACACGTCATCAATTAGAAGCAGACCCGCGGGAGCCGCCAGCATACGCGCCGCGGCCACCCGCTGGATCTGACCGCCGGAAAGGCGCAGGCCCCGGGGCCCCACACGTGTACCCAAACCCTCCGGCAATATGGCCAAATCGTGGTCAAATACCGCATCGTATAATGCTTGCTCCTGCACAGGCATCGGTGTGGGACGACCTAGGGTGATGTTGTTGGTGAGACTATCACTGAACAGTTTAGGAATTTGAGGTGTATAGGACACGCGTGGCGGTGTCATGAAAGTGTCCGGTACGCGTACTGGCATACCATTCCACAGGATCTGGCCTTTCTGCAGAGGCAGAAGGCCTAGAATTAGCCTTAGTAGCGTAGACTTACCCGCTCCTATGCGCCCGGTGAGCACGGTGAAGGAGCCCTGATTCAGCGTCAGACTAACGTTGTGGACACCAAATTCCGAGTCCGGATACCGGTAGGTGAGGCCCTGTAGGCTGAGGCGTTGGCAAATTAGATCATGTCCAGGTTCAACCTGAGCGGCAACTTCTGCTGCCTGCAGTGGCTCGGGATAGGCAAGATCCGCTGTCCGGCCGGATTCCGGCATAACGTCGTTCAGGCGGGCGAGAGAGACACGGCCGCGCTTGAAACTAGTCATCATCCACAGGATCCAGCCAGCGTAGTCAGAAACTCGATCCAGATAGGTAATGAATAGCACTAGTTCCCCTGTGCTTAGCGTAGGCCGGTCAGACAGGATGATATAAAACAGGATAAGAGCTGTGCATAGAGCGGTAGTGATGTCGGACAGACTCTCCAGGAGTTGGGATAGGAGCTTTTCCTTCAGGGCAGCTTGCCGGCGCGTCTGATTCAGATTCTGTAGACTCTCTGTCAACCCGGTTGCAGACGGTGCCAGCTTGAATGCCAGCAGGCTATTGAATACCTCGCCAATAAATTCAGCGACATTGGCGCTGGCGATGCGAGTAGCCGTGCGCAGGGTAGTAACCCGCTTGTCTACTAGTTCAATACTCAGTGATGAGAGGAAAACCGGAATTACGATTATCAGGGTGGCCACCCAGTCCATGCCGGCCATAATGATCACGGCCCCCACGGCAAAACCCA
The DNA here is from genome assembly GCA_965116185.1 of Caldilineaceae bacterium. Lineage (GTDB taxonomy): Bacteria > Chloroflexota > Anaerolineae > Caldilineales > Caldilineaceae > Bin34. Next base: position 1,963,519 of record OZ220492.1, on the reverse strand, counting down.
AGACCCCCCAGCCATCCACTACTTCTTCGGTAGGTCTAAACGTTTCTTCCACATCGTCCCGCAGGCGGCTGATCATTTCACTGGAAGTGCTCGGCGTGGATCGGGCTGCCGGTTTACGGATAAGTAAGCGCACCAGGTTGAGACGCATCAAACCCATAAGTCTCAGTTCAAAATCACCCCACAACCACGAACCGGCGAAACTAGTCAGACCTCTAGTGATACCTATGGAAGCTAGAATCAGGGCACACAGGAGAGGGGTCAGAATTATGGGGGCATCTCCTACTAGACCGTCGTAATACACTTTGATGGCATACCCGGGAACCAAGGGCAGACTATGTGTTATGGTCCAGGCCAGCACATTAAGTATGAAAATTCCCGGCCGAGTGCGGATCAGTTTGAGACTCAGACGCAAAGTCTTGGTATTTCGATCACCGGTTGGCTGAGTTTCCGGGTGCATGGTAGATGTTTCCATCGCTATTCCAACCCTAGGGCAAGCAGCTGATTCAGACGTGAATCCGGATTCGCCCGCAACACATCGTAAACTCCGAACTCTACTTTCCGGCCCTGCTCCAGAATTAGAACGTCGTCGGCCTTTTCAATAGACTTGAGCCGGTGTGCAATCACAATACAGGTACGGTTGGTCAGTAGTTCCTGCAGAACTCTATCTACTTCCATTTCGGTGGCTGGATCAAGCCGTGCGGTAGCTTCGTCCAGGATCACAAGCTCAGGCTGATGCAGAAAAACACGGACTAGAGCCAAACGTTGGGCTTCACCGGCCGACAAGGCAAGACTACGGCTGGTTACCAGGGTATCCAAGCCCTTGGGCATGGATTGCAACCAATCTTGCAGGCCAAGCCGATTGAGTACGTCCTTAATGCGCCGATCGCTGATTTTAGTATCAAACATGCACAGATTCTGACGTAGGGTTCCCCGGAAGAAATGAACTTCCTGGGTGACCACCCCCACTTTGGCGCGCAGGAAGTCCAGCTGAAATTGGGAGACAGGGACCCCATTGATCCGAACGCTCCCGCTGTCAGGATCATACAGCCGGGTAATGAGACGCATGATCGTGGTCTTGCCGCTACCCGTGCGGCCAGCGATGCCCAGCGTATGGCCAGGTTCCACGGTGAAAGAAAGATTGTGGAGTGCCCGCTCTTCGTCTTCGGCGTACTGAAACGACACATCTGCGAATTCAAGCCGGACGGGTAAGGAACCTAGCTCGTGCTGTGTGCCGTCAACCAGCGAGCTCCGGGTGGTGAGCAGATTCTGCACACGGACCAGATTGCCGCCAGCTTTCTGGAGCTCTTCCATCTGGTGGGAAAGTTCTTCAAGAGGCCAGAGCATCAGATTCATGTAGCTGAACAGTAGGTAGACGGTGCCGACCGTCATGTCCCCTCGCTGGACTAGATAGCCGCCCCAGGCCAGGACAATACCTGTGCCTATCCCCAGCAGTGCCAGCGTGGTAGGCCACATTAGGTTGCCCAAGGCGTAGGCCCGTCGTCCGTGAAAAACCTGGCGCTCAACAAAAGTGATCATCTGGCGCAGGATGTAGACGCTACCACCTAGAGGCTTGATATCTTCCAAACTGGAGAGTCGTTCCTCCACAAAGCCGTACAGATCGGCGGCGGCTTCGCGTAGGCGAGCGTTGAATGGCACACCGAAACTACGCAGACGGAACAGCAATATGATGGCCGCAATCATAAACAGGCCGATGGCGATGCTGAGGCGCCAATCATCCCAGCTGACAGCAATTAGTATGCCTACTAGCAGCAGTGCGCTACGCAGGAAACGGATCGCAAACTGCGAGAAAAAATAGGCCAATTGATTGGTATCGCCATCAATGCGTTCTAGCATAACGCCCGGGGGATGCTGCTGGAAAAAGCTCATATCCAGGTGCAGAGCGTGACGTACCATATCAATACGCAGCCGGTTAGTTGTGTTCCAGGCCACGCTTTCTCCCAAGTATCCTACAATTCCCACTGTCAACTGCCGAGCCACGTGGATGATCAAGAACCATGCGGCAATCTGCAACAGCCGGGTCATATCAGCAGTGACAAGCAGGGAATCAATGAAGTTGCGCAAAATGCGGGGTGCGTACACGCTGAAGCCAGAGTTGCACATCAGCATGAAGCCTAGTAATCCTACCTGCCACTTGAAAGGACGCAGATACTGCGCCAGAAAAGTACGGTACAGGGTCAAGGAAACGTTCAACGCGTGTTTTTCTCCCGTGCAGAAAAAAAGAGCCGTAGAATGTCCATTCCACGACTCCTAGTTTGCGAGCGGTGCTCAGCAAATCACCGGATGACACAAAAAGAGTTCATTCATCGAATCACGCACGGACAAGACCTGTCTTGCATCCATTTGATGGACATGGATCCCTTCTTCGTCTGTACCTGCAGAAATTAGTCATTCGGTTGCGACTCTATATCAGATGCGGCAGGAATACCAAAAAGAGAACAAGCATTTCGTACAGATCGCAGAATGGCTTCCGTCACGCACAGAGCAGCCATGGCGCCAATCTGACCATGGTCACTGGGTATTTCACCGGTGGCAAGGGCGAAAAGGGTATCCCCATCATGCGGCGTGTGACTAGGCCATACAGCGCGTGAAATGCCACTATGTGCCATTTGGGCCACCTTGGTTATTTCTGCCTTATTCAACTGGGCGTTGGTTAGCACCACACCAATGGTGGTGTTCCCCAGGGGTATGAGAGGTGTCATCTCGCCCAGTGACCATAGCTGATGCACATCCACAAAGGCGTTGGTTTCAAGATCCCGCGCTCCCGCCCGTACGTGCGTATCAGTACCGATATTACCTACAGCATTGACGACAACTAGTGCTCCTACCTTGATGCCTGTATCAGTATGCAGGGCAGCCGCACCTACCCCGCTTTTCATACACTGATCCATGCCCAGAAATTTTCCTACTGTCGCGCCCGTTCCAGCGCCCACACAGCCCTCAGGTACGTAGTCGGACCGGGCATGTTCACAAGCCGTGTACCCACTCTGTGCGGTGGGTGTGGGTTTACTGTTGCCTTTCTTTGGACCAATGGACAGATCATAGATGATCGCGCATGGCACAATGGGCACTAGTGCCGTGCCGGTGTTATACCCAAAGTGGCGTTCAACCAGCCAGGACATGACTCCGTCCGCCGTGCCTAGACCAAACGCACTGCCCCCAGACAAGGCTAAGCCATGTACTACAGCCACCTTGCAGGTCGGATCTAGCAAAGCGGTTTCGCGCGTTCCAGGGGCTCCTCCCCGGATATCTACTCCACCTATGCATCCCTGGGGGCACAGAACAACGGAGGTACCAGTACCGTAGACAAGGTCCGTATGATGGCCAATGGCAAAACCATCCATTGGCAATAGAGGACTGAATGAGATTGCAGTCATTGTGAATACTCCTGCTGCAGTGGATTATCCAATATCAACACGTACACGCACTTGATGAGTTGGCATTGGGAAGCAGATTGTCAAATTAGTATGCCAATTCCCAGAAATTTGCATAGTCGGTATCATGGTAGATCTGGTGTGCAGGCAACACGCAGGTGGAAGGCAGCAGTCAGTGGGCGCGATGATACGCCTTAAGACGTTCGCCGTGGTACAGGGTATTGGGTCACGTCCGTGGCCGTAGGCGGGACGGGGTGAGTGTACTAATAGGGTGGAACAGCGGACAGACGTATTGGTGGGTATCGGAGTGGCGGTGGGTGTCCTAGTTATAATACCGTTGGGGGAAAGTGGTACTACAAATATAATTCCTGAGCAAAGATACGTAGGAGATGACCTGCTCCCTGGAGTTGTGGCCGGCTGTGGCCACTGGCTAGGGTCCTGATGCAATCGCTATATGTGCAGGCTAGCTTCAGAATACTCAGATGAGCCCCCGGCATATCCGGCGTGAATACTGCGGCGGGACCTCTGATGCGCCCCTGTCGTACAAGACAGCAATCACCGGAAAATAGGATGCCTCTTTCTGCCTGCAGCAGCGCAATATGGCCGGGAGTATGGCCAGGGGTATGCACCACCTGCAACTCGCCGCCAATCAGGTCCTGATCAGAGACACACTGGGTAGGGGTAATACCATGGCATTGATATCTATCTATCCGCATCAAGCCGTGAAGGAACGGATTCACGACATGGTGCCAGACGGAATGCTGAAAAATCCGAGTCTGTGGTTTTGCTAGTAGCGACACTTCGTTCTGATGACAGAAGATGGGGACTCGCAGGGTATGATACAGCTCAAAAAGGCCCCCTATATGATCCAGATCGCCATGGGTAACGACAATGCGGGATACATCGCTTAGATCAAAACCGTTATCACGCATCGCGGCCAGCATGATCAGCCCGTTGCCGGGAAAGCCGGCATCAATCAGGGTAAGACCCTCCTGTCCTACCCAAAGATAAGTGTTCACCCGGGGGTACAGTTCGGTAAACTGCCACAAACCAGGCACTAGTTCCTGCATAACGGCTAGGTACGTCCGGGCTCAAGATGTTCGTCTCTGTACGCCCAGATGACGCAGGCGAGCACGGGGATGTATGAGAGACAGCTGAAACGTTTCCGGGTCCAGGCCTGATTCGGTATTGAGCCGGTCACTCAGGGTAATAGGATCCGCCGCCCATTGCAGCAGCCGTTCCTGTTGAACTGCGGTGAGTTTAAGGCCCTTCAACATGGAGTGAGGATTGGCTAGGAATTCCTTCCTGCAGTCAGCACAGTACCACAGGTGGCCGATAACTATACCGTAATCAGAAATGTGCGCTCGGGACACCCGCACTCTCCTCCTAGCCTACAGGTGTAGACAGTGCGTTACGGTGCAATGGGCAGCTGAATCGACAAAGCCTGGTGCTCAATCAAGCCGAGGCTATCCACAGGCCAGAGGGAAAGCCAAACCTTACCCACAATATGGGACTGATCCAGCAGACCCCAGAGATGACTGTCTTCGGAATTGGAACGATTGTCTCCCAACACATAGAGCTTATCTCTTTCCACCAACAAGGGGCCGGCATCATAATCAGAAGGTACGAATGCATAGGGTTCCGTTGCTTCCAAACCGTTGATATATATCTTGCCAGTCTTAATTTCTACTGTATCCCCAGGTACGCCAATTACTCTTTTGATGAAATCGCGCTCCTCGCCATCCGCATAATTGAACACAATTACATCGCCCCGTTGGGGGTCGCCCAGCGCATAAGCCAGCTTGTTAACCACCAAGATTTGCTCATGTTCAAAATTGGGTACCATGGATGTGCCGGAAATTCGATAGCTCTGTACCACGGAACGGACAAGGAGAAAGATCGCGACGGTCAGCACAGCAGTTTCCAGTACATCGCGTAGTACAGGACGCGATGTATCCTCGGTTGCCACCGTATTTTCTGTCGGGGTCGGCGGAAGAACTGGTGTTGCCGGAACGTCGGTAGGAGTGTGCGGGCGCGGGGCAACACTTGGCGGGAGCGGAGATAAAGCAGGTGGGATGGCCTGACCGGATACTGTGGCTTGGGCGTTCATCGGTTGTGCTTCCGGTGTACGCATGACATCCAGATCAATTTCAAGGATTTCAGGGGAAGAATTGGTAGCCAAAGCAATCACCTGCACTTTCAATGGAGTAGACGGATATTAAGCTTAGTGCAATAGCCTGATTATAGCATTAGGTGTCACAGGGAACGTTGTTGGACTCTTTGTCCATGCCATCTCGTTATTACCCTGTAAAGATAACCCGTATAGTAGAGGCACACCCACTTCAGAATGTAGGGGATGTCCTGTTTTGTCTGGATCCGCAACGGAACATCCCGTTCTATGCAATCAACCAGATCCAGGCGCAGGGTTGCAGTGCTTACCCCCGGATAGAGCAAACGGTATCTATGATTGTTGCTGCCTGTAGTTCGTACATGGTTGACCGGTGCCAGCAAAATCCGAAGACTTCTTGAAGTTGACGAAGATGACTGAGGTGAAAGGTAAACTCTGCGGGGAGGGACCCGGGGACAATGTCCAGGCGGGTGAGTCCCTGTGAACTCTGATGCATGAGCAAGGAGAAATACCTAAGGCCACACATACCCTCATATGCTTGTGCTAGGTGCTTTGTCTCTCGGGGTTGTAGATTTGGTCCTCAGTGGGACAAATCTCATGCCATTGTTAATCGTTATCTTGATAGGAGGACCACGTCAAGACCCCATATTCATGGCCGGTTCCGGTTCCTCGTAGATCCCCTCGTCTGTTTCCGCCTGAGATAGGGGTAAGACAGCCACGGCAGCAAGCCTGTCATCTTCTCCTAGGCCCATGAGTTTCACCCCGCTTGCGGATGCGGACAGACAAGAAACACTAGCCCCGCGAATCCGTACCAACATGCTGTTGACGGAGACGAGTACCACATCGGCTTCATTCCCGACACGGTCAACACTCACAACGGGACCTAGTTCTTGACGCTTACGCCGGGGCAAAATCCACCGGCCCTGGGCATTGCGGCCCAATGTACGCCAATCGTGCATGCTGACTCGCTTGCCCTTGCCGTGGGCATACGCGATGAGTACACAGTCGTTATCGGTGACCACGCTGCTGCTGCTGATTGCATCATCGCCTATCAATCGCATGCCACGCACACCGGAACCCTGAGCTCCTTGGTAGCGTACCGCTTTTTCGTTCATGCGGAGGGCTTTGCCTTGTTGTGAAACAAGCAACAGGTCGCTGTGGCCATCCGTAACAAGGGCGCTCACAACTTGGTCTCCGGGCAGTAAAGTGATAGCCCGCTTGCCCTTCACCGTTAGCTTGCGGAAACGGGATAGGGGTAAGCGCTTGATGCGTCCTTTGCGCGTAATCAAAATCAGACTTCTGTAGTCTGTAGCTGTCGGGATACGCACCCATGCCACAGGAGCTTCATCTGCTAGTTCCATACTGATAGCACCACGGACGGTGCTGCCTTTGGCAGTGCGGGACCCAGTAGGTAGGTTGTACACCTTGGCGCTATAAGCGCGCCCGCGGTTGCTGACAAAGAGCAGCGAATCGAGGGAATTAGCGAACAGCAACTTGCTTATGGTGGTTTCTTCCCGCTCTGACCGATTGGTGACGCCCACACCGCCACGGCCCTGGACGGTAAAATCGTCCGCCAAAGTCCGACGTATGTTGCCATTGGCCCAAAAACTAATGAGATCATCCTGTATGGTGACCAACTCTTCATCAGATAGTTCAGGAGCCACCCCATGCAGAATTTGCGTGCGGCGTTCATCCTGGCATTGTCCCCGCAAATCTTCCAGTTCCTGCCGGATCAGAGTCCGTAGTTGTTGGGGATCGTCTAACAGAGCTTGATAGGCAGTGATCTGGGCCTGGATTTCCCGATACTCCTCTTCTAGGCGCTGACGTTCCAACCCGGCTAGGCGTCGCAGCTGCATGTCCAGAATTGCCTGGGCCTGAACGGGCGTCAATGTGATTGCTTCAATGAGACGTGTGCGTGCAGTTGCGGCACTGTCACTGGAACGGACAATATGAATGACCCGCTCAATATCCAGGATGGCAGTCAGCAGACCTTCCAGCACATGGGCCCGATCCTGGACTCGCTGAAGTAGGTAGTGGGTACGACGTGTGACCACCTCAATGCGGTGGTCAAGATGACATAATAGAGCTGCGTGCAGATTGAGTCTTTGGGGTCTTAAGTTGACCAGAGCCCGCAGATTCACGCCGTAGGTGATTTCCAGATCACTGTGTCGGTACAGTTGATTCAGAACTCTTTCCGGAGTTGTACCACTCTTGAGGACGAAGACAATACGAATCCCGTGGCGGTCACTTTCGTCACGGAGATCAACAATATCCTGCAGCTGTTCCCCTCTGCGTACTACAGCTGCAATACGGGCAATCAGATCCGACTTGTTAACCTGATAGGGTATGGAGCGGAAAACGAGTTGATGGCGGTTACCGCGGGGCAGTTCCTCAATCTCGGCATCGGCCCGCAGCCTGATCCGACCGTGTCCCGAAGCAAAGGCCTCGCGTATACCCTTAGCGCCCAGGATCTGCCCGCCCATGGGAAAATCCGGCCCCTGGACGAATTGCATTAGTTCATCCAGCGCGACAGTTGCCCGCCGTTCCCAGTTGTCCAGCAGAAACTGCAAGGCGTCCACAATCTCCCGTGCGTTGTGGGGGGGGATGTTCGTTGCCATACCCACGGCAATCCCACTCGTCCCATTGACCAGCAGGTTGGGCAGCAGTGTAGGTAGAACGAGGGGTTCTTCCAGGGAGTCGTCAAAATTCAACCCCCAATCCACTGTGTCTTTGTCAATGTCTTCCAGCATGTTGAGGGTTAAGGGGGCCAGGCGGGCCTCCGTATACCGCATGGCAGCCGGATTGTCACCATCAATGGAGCCGAAATTGCCTTGTCCGTCCACCAGAGGGTAGCGTAGGCTGAAATCCTGTACCATGCGTGCCATGGCCGCATACACGGCCTCATCTCCATGGGGATGGTACTTCCCTAGCACTTCGCCCACGATGCGGGCCGACTTCTTGTAGGACGAATTAGGACGCAAAGCCAGGTCTGCATACATGGCATACAGAATACGGCGTTGGACAGGCTTGAGGCCATCGCGGGCATCGGGCAAGGCCCGCGCCACGATTACGCTCATGGCGTAATCAATGTAGCTGGTCTCTATTTCAGCCGTGATGGTCTGGGTGCGTACCTGGCCGCGATAGTGTCCGTTGGCCTGTGACGCATCAAGCTGGTTATGAGGGGGAGTATCCGAAATTTTGGTTGAATCAGCGACCATCAATCAGGAGAGATAAGCTCGTGGAAACCCAGGCGCAAAAGCCGACAAAAGGGTAACATCTAGGCAATTGTACCCTTCATTATACCTGAAAGGGCTACGGGTGACGAATTCCCTTGCCGTGCCTACCAAGGGGTCCGGTTTGCGTACGAATTATGTACCACCGTACTAAGGGGATCCCGGTGGTTCAGTATAGGCAAAACGGAGTTCTCTCAGTTTACCTATGGGGCTTGTATCTTTGTATGTTGCTTACGGGGAATCTTCCTCTACCGCCATATCCATTTCGCGCAGGGTCTGCCGAATTTCCTCGTCTTCTGTCAAATCACTCAACTCTGTCTCTAGGCTGTCCGTGGCTTGGTCCTCTACCTCATTGTCGTTCAAGCGCCGATAGACTTCCGCATCATCCCAGTTTTCGCCTTCACGCACAACACCAATCTCAATGAAAGTTTCAATGTCTTGCATCAGGCGAATGCGGATAGGGAAGACTCCCAACTGGCGAATAGGACCTTCCATGAGATACTTGCGCCGGTCAATCAAAAGGTCGGTATCATCCTGTAGACGCTCTTCAATATCCATGGCCGTAACTGATCCATAGAGCCGATTGGATTCACCGGCCAGTTCATGGAACAGCAACCGTCGGCCATTCAGCACTTCGGCTTGAGCGCGGGCTTCCGACTGGAGCATAGCGAGCTTCTTCAACCCCATTTGCCGTATCTCGTCGGCCTGTTTCAGGGCACTGGCCGTAGCCCACACCGCGAGATTGTTGGGAATGAGGTAATTCCGGGCATACCCACGGGCTACAGTGCACACATCGCCGGCCATCCCTAGGTTGTCAACCGCCTCTTTCAGTAGGACCTTGGTTCGCGCCATTTTTGACTTCCCACATCGTGCTTGCCAGTTCAGAGAGCAGCGCATTTTACTTGTTATGCGCGCAGTGGTCCAAAAAACGATCCGGTCAGGCTAAGTGTACCGTACTCAAAAGAAATTTTTCAGCAAGGCCAGAATTCCCTGCGCCCATACGTCCCGGTGGGTCAGGCCGCCCTCATTCGTTCCGGTCACGTCCCGTTGTTGGAACCATTCATAATTCCTAAGCAAGGCGTCCCGGTTGGAAAAGCGGGGAACAAATTCCAGGGTGGATTGGATTTTGTCAATGGATACCCAGGACTCTACATTCAAGGTTTGGTATACCCAGGGATAAATGGGTGACAGGCCCAGGCGATAGGCTAGGTCCAGGAATACTAGGGAAGGTTTGAGTGGCACTTTCACCACGCGGCGCCCGAATCCCGCATAGTCCAGTACGGCCTGAAAGTCTTCGCCCATAGTGCTGTAGGTGGCTGCTCCTACGTTGAAGACTTGATTCGCCTTCTCTGCCTCGCAGGTAAGAACTAGGGCAATGGCATGGCAAAGATCTTCAACATCCAGGAGCTGGAAGCTGTGTCGTCCCCCACCGGGCAAAGGGACATGGCAGCCGGAGGCGGCCCAATCGTAGAGTAGAGCAAATACCCCCAATCTTTCGGGACCAATGAAAGATTTGGGCCGCAGCACCGGAACACACATGCCCTGCAGACGATACTGATTGCACATCTCCTCCGCCTGGATCTTGGCGTGGCCATAGGGTCCTATTCCGACGAGAGGGTCTGTCTCTACCACCGGATGGTGTTGCGGTATACCGTATACCGCCGTGCTGGAGATATGGACAAAACGGCGCACGCCGGCGGCCTGAGCTGCCTGCAGGCATAACTCCGTGCCGGTCACGTCGGTCGTGAAAATGTCTTCGGGGGAATAGAGAGGTAGGGCTGCCGCCGTATGCACCACAAAATCCTGTCCTTGCATGGCCTGGGCCACCATATCCCGATCACGGATATCGCCTTGCAGCACGTGCACCTGGGAAGCTTCCGGATAGGTGAAAGGAGCTAAATCTAACACTGTGATCCGGCATTGCCGGGCCAGAAAAAAGCGTACCAGATTAATGCCCAGAAAGCCGGCACCGCCTGTGATCAAAATCGAAGTATGAGTCAGTTCATTCACTTTGCTGTTTCCGGTGTAGTCTTGAGTGTGCTCATGTCGCACAAGCATTACCAGTGCGATGGTCTGATGACAGGGTGCATCCAGTCATGTCTTCGTGAGCTGTTGTTGCCATTGTTGAATCAGTTCCCGTGTTGAGGTGAAGGCAATGGGGGTCGGCATTTGATGGGTGGTACACCATCGGGCCTGCTGGGCATCGTCAGCGGGCCGGAGATCCTCGGGGTCGCTCAGACAGATACAAGCATACGCGAGTACAATGCCCGGTATGCCGGGACCGCGTCCTTCCATGGGAAAAATACCGAGCAGAGTCTGCACGGCGATATCCAAAGATGTTTCCTCCCGCACTTCCCGCTGTAGCGCCGTTATCGGCATTTCATTCACATTCAGAAACCCGCCGGGGAAGCCCCATGCACCGCGGTTAGGATTGACGGCCCGCTGAATCAGTAGGATGCGCTTCGCGTGTACTATGCGTGCGATCACACTTACTTTGGGTTCCTGATAATGCCGGTAACCGCACTGGGCGCAATGTTTGTATGTAACATGGCTCTCATGGGCCGTGCACAACGGGGTCTGACAACGTGGGCAGTAGTTATGGCTTGCAAATGACATAAAAGAGCTTGCTCCCGGCTGCGGCGGCATGATGACATGGGGAGATCAGGGAGCCTCAGATGCCCCAAATGTATATTGTCCCACCGTACACGAGTGCTACTCTACCCGGCTTGATCCCGGGCACCAGACGTTGCGACATGGTGTACCGCGATCCGCAAGATGTGAAAGGTATGTGGTTCTTTGCTTCCGGTCCCAGGGCCGGTGTGCTCCGTGGAGCGTTCAGGATGCCGTTGGACGTCATGAGCGTCATGAGCGGTAAAGCGCGCGGGGGTGTTTCCATCGCAATTTTCTGCTATAGCACTATAATTTGTTTGCAGGGCCATTCGCGCTATACGACACACGATATCTGAGAGCAACATGACCATTGTAGGCGCCATAGAAACGGGTGGTACCAAGACTGTATGTGCCGTGGGCTCAGGGCCTGATAATATTCTAGCCTTGGAAAGATTTCCCACTACAACTCCCGACGAAACCTTAGGGCAATGTCTCAAGCTGATGCAGACCTGGCGTGCAGATGTACAGGCGGTTGGCATTGCGTCCTTTGGACCCGTGGATCTGAATCGATCTTCTGCCACCTGGGGCTATATTACCAATACCCCCAAGGAAGAGTGGCAGTACGTTGATTTGGTGGGTATCTTCCAAGAAGGGCTGGAAGTGCCGGTCCTCATGGACACGGATTGCAACGGCGCGGCCTTGGGCGAATACGTTTGGGGAGCAGCCCAGGGCCTGGACACCTTCATTTACCTGACCATTGGCACGGGTGTTGGTGGCGGGGGCATGGTTAATGGCGCTCTGATGCATGGCCTCCTACATCCTGAAATGGGGCATGTATTCGTGCCGCGGGATCCTGAACAGGATCCATATCCGGGTTGGTGTACGTATCATGGCGATTGTCTGGAAGGTTTGGCGGCAGGGCCGGCCCTAGAAGGACGCTGGCAAATGAAAGGTGAGACCATTCCCCCGGATCATCCGGCCTGGGCCCTGGAAGCTCAATATCTGGCTTCCGGTATTGTGAATTTCATCTATACCCTCTCGCCCCAAATGGTCATTCTAGGGGGTGGTGTCATGGACAACGATTTTCTGTTTGCCTTGGTGCGTGAGCAGATCCGGGAACAAATGAAAGGCTATTTGCAGGTAAAGCGCCTTTTGGAAGAACTGGATCAGTTCGTCGTGCCCCCCGTATTGGGTAATCGGGCGGGCGTGCTAGGGGCCGTAGCCCTAGGACATCAGGCTCTACAAAAGGCAGCCTAGCACCCCTAGTCCTATCCTGGTATGTCCACATGCTTCCCGCCCATTCGCACAGTCGTTACAATCCTTTGACAGGGCGGTGGATTCTCAATTCGCCCCACCGCCTGCAACGACCTTGGCAGGGCGATATCGATGAATCCATCGGCCGGGACAGACCCGCCTACGATCCTACCTGTTATCTTTGCCCGGGTAATACCCGGGCTAATGGCGAGATCAATCCTCCGTATACTTCCGTGTTCGTGTTTGACAACGATTTCCCGGCTTTGCAGGAAGTACCGGACGAAGCCGTTGCCTCCCACCATCCTTTGTTCCAGTACCGCGCCGAACATGGTTGCTGCCGGGTGATCTGCTTCCATCCGCGCCATGATCAAACTCTAGGACAGTTAACCACTGCCGAGGTGCAAGCCGTAGTTGATGTCTGGATGGATACCCAAGCGGAGCTGGAGCAGGATGCCCGTATCGGATACGTGCAGATCTTTGAGAACAAGGGTGAAAGTATGGGGTGCTCGAATCCACACCCCCACTGCCAGGTCTGGGCCACCCGCCACATCCCCACGGAACCTGAGCGGGAAAATGCCCAGCAAGGCACCTATTTCAAGCGTACGCAGTCTGTGTTACTTATGGATTACCTGGAGCAGGAACTCTCACTACATGAGCGGCTGGTAGCTCAGAACGAAGATTGGGTACTATTGGTGCCTTTTTGGGCCATATGGCCCTTTGAAACCCTGTTACTGCCCCGTACTCCTGTGCAGTCGCTATCCCAGTTGAATCGAGCCCAGCGGATCAGTCTGGCTCATTTCCTGCCCGTGGTGCTGGACCGCTATGATCGTTTGTTCAATGTCAGCATGCCCTATTCCATGGGCTGGCATGGTGCACCTTGCCTTAAGGCTCCGGATCAACAGCCACACTGGCAATTGCATGCCCATTATTATCCGCCCCTGCTGCGCTCGGCTACCATTCGTAAGTTCCTCGTGGGTTATGAGATGCTAGCCCAGCCCCAGCGCGACATCACGCCGGAACAGGCCGCGCAGAGACTGCGCGACGCCTAAAACCGGTTTCTGTCTGCTGCCCAGTGTCTCATCCGTAGTTCGCTTTTTGTCGCTCTGATGTCGGTCCCGGTATACGAATGCATTCCTAATTTCAGCACGGGCCGTGATCCGCAGCTGATTACCTGTCTGATGGAAGCCGTACAGCAGGCAGGGGTACCGGTCTTGAACGTACATTCCGATCCGGACTACAATCGCACCGTCCTGACTTTTATGGGAGTACCCGATCGCGTCGCCGATGCATCCTTCAGGGCCATTGCTTGTGCAGCAGACCGGATCGATATGACCCGGCATGTGGGGGCTCATCCACGTCTGGGCGCTACGGACGTGTGTCCCTGGGTAGCATTGGATGCGGAGCAGGAAGCTCAATGTGTGACAGCGCTGCGAAAGCTGGCGGCACGTGTGGCGGATGAACTGGATCTATGTGTCTATCTGTATGGAAAGGCAGCGTTGCGTCCCGAGCGCCGGCGGTTGTCAGACATTCGCCGGGGTGAATTTGAAGTCTGGTATCGTGACGTGGTCACCGATCCACGGTGGTGTCCGGACTTGGGACCCCGCACTCCACGCGTGTGCGGGCCTGTGGTCTTGGGTGTACGTCCGCTTTTGATCGCCATCAATTATGTGCTGGACGCGCCTGATCTGGCCACGGCCCGCCATATCGCCCGGCAGGTGCGCCGACCCGATCTGGTTCAGGCCCGGGGCTTCCGGATTGGTGACGATGTGCATGTGAGCTGCAACCTGCTGGATTACCATACCGTGAATCCACGTCAAGTATTTGACCGAGTACAGCAGTTGGCACGTCGGGCCGGTACGGAAGTACGTGTCACCGAGATCGTGGGGATGGTGCCCAGTGCTGCACTGGATCTAGACGATGTCCGGACCATGCGCGTCAGGTCATTCAGTGAGCATATGGTGCTGGATCACTGGATGCCAGAGTAGTGGTGTGATGCCAGGTAACGGTAAAGTATGGAACAATCTAAAGGAACTGGATTACAAGGAGCAAAGTGGTTATGTCAGCCGAACGCAAAATTGCAGATATGGGGATCGAATTTGAGGAAGTTGAGCTGGAAATGGGCCGATTGATGCATGCTGTGCGTGTCGGTAACATGGTCTACACCTCAGGACAGGTTTCCAGCTTTGGGGGTAATACCGTTATAGGTAAGGTAGGTGTGGATATTAGTGTTGACCAGGGCTACGAAGGTGCCCGCCTATCTGCGTTGAGTTGCCTGCAAGCAGTCCGGACTCTCATTGGTTCCCTTGACAATGTCGTGCGGGTGGTCAAGATTCTGGGTATGGTCAATGTGGGGCCTGGTTTCAACGATACCCCCAGCGTGATTCATGGTGCCAGCGATCTGTTCCGTGAAGTGTTTGGTGAGGCGGGCAAACATGCGCGGAGTGCGGTCGGTATGCAGCTTCCCGATGATCACGCTGTGGAAGTAGAAGCTATCTTTGAGGTCAAGTAACCTAACCTCTTTTAGGTCTGCCTAGGCCATCTGTCCGGGAGGATGACATGGAGCAAATTAGCGCCCATCTGATTCGTACCGTGCCGGCATGGGTTCTACGCCAGCGGCAGCTGATTGATGTCATGAATGATGTGGCCCCCATGTACCAAGCGCGCTATACCCGTGCTGACGGCACATTCGTCTGGCGGGATACCTGGCCTGGCATGGACGGCTCCGACGATGGCTATGAGAGTTACCACAACTGGCCGCTGTTCTACGCTTTGGGTGGGGCTACGCATATCCATGAACAGAGCCGGTTCCTCTGGGATGCGGTAACGCGCCAGTTCACGGCCTATGGCCAGATCCATCGCGAATTTGATGGCTATTACGACTGGATGCATCACGGTGAATCGTCACTGTACTTCTACTACTTCGGTTTAGCTGATCCAACGCGTGAACCGGATCGGGCGCGGGCCCTACGCTTTGCACGCATGTACATGGGCGAGGACGCCCAGGCAGACAATTGGGATGCAGACCTGAAACAGATGCGCTCGCCGATTACCGGCAGTCGAGGGCCCCGCTACGTAAACTCGGGCGCAGACTGGGCAACTCATCGTTGGGTTCTGTCCATGTATCCCGTGCCGTATGAGGATCTCAATGTACCCCTCCGGCAGGAAGCGTGGGGACACAACGAGATAGTCGCGAAGGCGGACTGGAATGACGATGCGACATTTGATGCGATTCTAGCCAAGCTCAACGCCCGCATGATGCGGGGTGATGTGCCTCTCAACCTGACCGCCACCAGTCTGATAACCCACGCCTTTGCCCTAACGGGTGATGACCGGTACCGTACTTGGGTGCTTGATTACATTGAGACTTGGGCTGAGCATATCGCGCACAATGGTGGAATCTGCCCTGATAACGTGGGGCCCACCGGTCAGATCGGTGAATGCATGGAAGGCAAGTGGTGGGGTGGCTACTACGGCTGGAGCTGGCCGCACGGCTTTCCTACTATCATTGAACCTCTCACCATCGCCGCTATGAATGCAGTGCTCATGACGGGTGATATGGGCTATCTGGACATTCCCCGTCAGCAACTGGATTATATCCAGAGCCAGGGGTGCGAAGAGGAAGGCCAGTGGTTGGTGCCCTACCGCCGTACTGATGCCGGCTGGACCTCGTTCCGCCCTTTCCGTCCACAGCATCTGCTGCAAATCTACTTCATGTCCCAGGCTGCCCAGGATTGGGAAAGACTGCAGCGGATACCGGAACTGGAAGCAGATTGGCGTCGGCTGGCACCGGGACGGGGTAAGGGCGACGACCAACATGCGGGGCCTTGGTTCCTGTACTTGCAGGGTCGGTTACCTAACTATCCCCAACAGATCCTGGATGTGCAGTACCGCGAAGTGCTGCGGCGTATGGATCTGATTCGGAATGATGACGGTGATCCCGAGACCTGGGATGTTCATCATTGGCAGAATCGTAATCCCGTGCATACAGAGGGCCTGCTGCAGCTGACCTGTGGTGGGCCTCAGGTGATTTACCATGGGGGGTTGCTACACACACGGCTACGTTATTTTGATGCGCAGGCGCGCCGTCCCGGTCTGCCACCGGATGTCGGTGCCCTGGTTACGGCCATGGATGCTGAAACCGTCACCGTGCATTTCTGCAATCCGCATCCGGGCCGGGAGCACATCCTGGTGATCCAGGGGGGTGCTTTCGGTGAACACCGTATTGAGAGTGTACGGGACCAGGCGGCTGATAACGGGACTACGACTGTAGTCCAGGATCGTTGGGTACGTCTGGTGCTGCCACCCGGACGTTCGATCGAGGTAACCCTGTGCCTGAAACGCTACGCCTACGCGCCTTCCTATATCCAGCCTGTCTAACCGGTACCAGGTGGGGAGCAGAGTTGGAAGTACCTGGGTAGTTAGCATACGTGTTGGTCGCGACAGAACATCTTGCCATGCTCCCTACGCCTAGTATCCGCCAGACCGTAGTCAGTCTGCAGGGTGAGGATTTCTGCGTGAATGGATGTCTGACCTACGCCGGGGTATATCACGCGGGATGGCGCATTGAAGGTCTCCTGCTCAACAGCCGCATGGTCCAGGGAATTTTTGACGATGCCAATGCCGACACACAGTCCCTGTGGAACTACCCGGACGGTCCCTGGGATGCGGCACGCAACACGCAGGCATTTATCCGGAACATGCCGGCCTGGCAGGCGCACGGCCTGAATGCGTTCACTCTGAATCTCCAAGGTGGCAGTCCTTTTGGCTACTCACGCGAGCAACCCTGGATCAATTCGGCTTTCACGGCTAGTGGTACTCTGCAGCCTGCTTATTTCACACGTCTGTCACAGATTCTGGATCGCGCTGACGAATTGGGTCTGGTCGTGATCCTAGGACTGTTTTACTTTGGCCAGTTCGCGCACTTCACGTCCGAACGGCATATCGTGCACGCGGTGGATAACGCAGTAGACTGGATTCTAGCGCAGGGCTACACCCATGTCCTGATCGAAATTGGCAATGAAGTCGACATAGTGCGGACACCATATGGCTACGGAGCCTCGATCGTGGCCGCTCAACGCTGTCACGAGCTGATTCAGCGGGTACAGAGCCGTAGCATGGGCAAGGTCCGATCGCCTGCGGGACGCCTACTCGTGAGCACCAGTCTCAAGGGTAATTCAGTGCCAGCTGCCAATCTCATGGCCCAAGCGGATTTTCTGCTGCTGCATGGCAATGGTGTTGAAGATCCGGACCGCATTGCGGATATGGTGCGTGCTTGTCGGCAGGCGCCTGCGTATCGGGGCCAGCCTATCCTTTTTAACGAAGATGATCACTACCGCTTCCAGGATCCGTGGAACAACATGCGGGCTGCGCTGTCGCAACATGCCGGCTGGGGCTTCTTTGATTACCGCCGTCAGGGTGAGGGCTGGAACGAGGGTTTCCAGAGTGTGCCGGTAGATTGGCGCATTAGCTCGCCGCGCAAGCGTGCATTTTTTCAGCTGGTGGCAGAAATCACCGGTTCATCTCCGTCATAGTGTAGGGGCTAACGCTCTACTGCGGACTGGCCCTAGCCCCTAATACCACCCTTGATTGGCTACCTGGGTGATCGGTGCCGGTTACGGGCGCACGCCGCGCACCATGAGCCCACGAGACTGACGAGAGGCATCATGCTCCACGCTCCGCCGATTTTGCACAGTGGTGCCTGAGGCAATGACGTAGTCATCGGGACGCCGGTAGCGATGAATAAAGACAGGGCGTGCCACGTCGGTGTAGTTGGGTTTGGAACCGTGGATCGTCTTCACGTGGAAGAAAATCGCATCCCCCGCCTGCCCTTCAATAGGCAAAGCGGATTCCCAGGGCCATTCATGTTCATCCAGACCCAGGTGGGAAAATGTATCAATATGATCGAGTTGGCCCATGCGGTGACTACCGGGGATCACGTGCAGTGCCCCTCTGGCCACATTCGTGTCAACACAGTAGGTAAGAACACCCACCGGTCCTTGGTACTTGTGCTCAAAATAGGCCGAGTCCTGATGTAGGTGCTTGGGATGCCCGCCTACCGGCTCCTTGACCAGGACCTGACCGGCATTGTAGGTTTCAATATTGGGTCCTAGGATAGCAGCCACAATGTCCAGTAGCCGTTCATCTAGGGCGGAATGCAAGAAGGCCGCACTGTTATAGTAGTTCATTCCCACCACCATGATCTGCTGTTCCCGATCGTACCCCGCAGGTGCCGGAATGAACAGGGAGCCGTTGGGTGTGGTCCAGCCGACTTCCGTACGGGTGGCCTGATCCAGCGTCGCGATGGCGGCATCCACTGTCCGCATGGTATCCTGAGTAACCGCAGGCACGTGCCGAGTCAACAGATCGCGGACTACAATGGCACCCAAGGCATCAAATCGTGCCGCTGCTTGGGCTGGATCCAGTGTGTGGGCGTCAAAGGATAAATCATCCACCGTTGTGGACGCTGTCTGGACATTGACCTGGGGCATGGCTTATCTCCTGTATGCAAGGGAATGTATCAGGGGTATGGTTCTGCGAATCGGTGGCCAAAATATGCGCGTTGAATGGGTGTTACGAGGTGTTGGCACCGGCAGGTTGTCCGAGAGCTAGGGCGGGACCGTAGGGCATGAGCGCGACAGTGCCATAGGGATTGAAGATATGATCTTCCTCCCGGGCAGCGAATTCCCAAAGGGCCCGTATCAGCCTACGGCGTATGGGCTCATAAGCCGGATCGTCAATACGGTTGGTCATCTCATGTGGATCCTTCTCCCAATCGTAGAATTCGTCAAAGTCAAAGCCGTTGAAGACATATTTGTACCGCCGATCAAACACGGTGCGCTGTGTGTAGTACAGTTCAACACCATTGAGCTGCGTACAAAGAAACTCACGCCAGGCGGTGGGAGAGCAATCTTCCAGAAATGGTACTAGGCTGGCCCCTGTCGGACGTTGCTTTGTTTCTATACCGGCCAGTTCCAGGAAAGTGGGAGCGAAATCAGCGAGGGAAACAAGTTTATCCACCGTACGGCCGGGATTGGTGATCCCGTTAGGCCAGCGCATAATGCAGGGCACGTGATAGGCTTCTCGAAAAGCCGGTACGCCCTTGAGGTAAAGGCCATGCGCACCGCAGTAGTCACCATGATCAGACAGAAACACGACCAGTGTGTTGTCAGCCTGTCCCGTTTCTTCCAGTGCATCCAGGACTTCCCCTAGTAAGGCGTCCTGGATAGTGCAGTACGCCCAGTAGTGGGCAATCGAATCGCGTACTTCGGTCGGTGTTAGCTGATCCCAGAGTTGCCGGCGCTGGCGCTGGTAGATGGCAGGTTTGTCCTGCAGTGAATCGGCGTAACTAGCGGGCAGTTCAATCTGCCGAACATCGTACAGGTCCCGGTAACGGGCGGGCACATTGAAGGGATCATGTGGGCCGATAGTGCCTATCCAAAGCATCCAAGGGGTATCCTCCTGGCCGGCTGCGGTCCGTAGCCACTGAATGGCTCTGCGCGTTACCTGAAAATCACGCAAGCCTTCGTAGGCACGTTCCCCCACATTGTCCAGGGTACGGTACACCTCAAAGTCGCCCCAACCCGGCCGCTGGACATGTCCGGGCGTGCGGGGCGGCAGTTCCTGGTCAAATGCTATATGTTCCCAACGATCGACATCCCGGGCGACACTAGGACCTGGCCGGGGCAGGGGATCTAAAACGTCCCAACCGCGATCGGCGGGCGTTTCATGGGCGGACACGTGCCATTTCCCGGTGAAAGGCATGCGATAGCCGGCAGCCTTAAGGTGCTCCGCGAAGGTCTCCACTCCTGCTTGTAGCTCGTAGTTGATAGCAGTTTGTGTGTTGACGTTATTGTGGATGCCGTGCCGGCTCGGGTAAAGACCCGTCATGAAGGTAGCCCGGGAGGGGCAGCAATGGGCTGTCGGACAATAGGCAGCAGTAAATTGAATGCCGGCCTTGGCCAAGGCCGTGGCGTGTGGTGTAATACACGGATGGTCAGGCTGCACCACCGCCGCCTGCTGCTGGTCCGTCATGAAGACAAGAATGTTCGGTTTCAAGATAAGGATCCCCCGGTGCCACGGTAATCTTGCTGACGCTAGTTCAGATGTAAGGCTATCCGTCCATTGCCAATGTATATACCTGCGAATCGTATCACTGAATAGCTTCTATTGTCATGACCCATGAAATCTGCATCCGTGATGTCAAGGTGATTGCCACCCAGCCTGAACACACGCCCCTGGTTGTGGTCAAGATACTCACGTCGGAACCGGAATTGTACGGTGTGGGCTGTGCTACCTTTACGCAACGCTGGGAAGCGGTAGTGAGCCTGATTGAGCGTCATCTGGCCCCGTTTGTTATTGGCCGGCCGGTCAGTCGGATTGAGGATCTCTGGCATCTGGCCATGAACAACGGATATTGGCGCAACGGGCCGGTACAGAACAACGCCATTTCGGGCGTTGATCAAGCCCTGTGGGACATCAAGGGCAAAATGGCCCAGATGCCGGTCCATGATTTGCTGGGTGGCCGCTCCCGGGAAGCAGCGCATGTGTATGTCCATGCTAGTGGCAGTACTCCCCAAGAAGTGTTGGAAGCGGTACTAACCCTGGAGAACATGGGGTACCGTTTTATCCGGATTCAGCTGGGAAGGTATGGCGGTGAAGGGCATACTATGGTGCATCCAAAGGGTCATCCACCCGGCGCCTATTACGATCCTAAAACCTACATGCGGGAAACACTGGCCATGATGGAATACGTCCGTGCGCATGTGGGGCACCGGGTAGAGTTGCTGCATGATGTGCATGAAAGGCTACAACCCGTATACGCCATTGACTTTGCCCGGCAGGTTGATGCCTTCGGTCTGTTCTTTCTGGAGGACCCTTTGGCTCCGGAAGACATCCACTGGTTTCCCCAGTTGCGTACAGCCTGTACTACGCCTCTCGCAATGGGTGAACTGTTCAATCATCCATTGGAATGGACCCCGCTTATTGAAGGACGTCTCATTGACTATCTGCGCATGCACGTGAGCCAGATGGGCGGACTGACACCAGCCCGTCATGTGGCATCACAGGCTTTGGCCTATAACGTCAGGACAGCCTGGCACGGCCCTGGTGACACGTCTCCCGTTGGCCATGCGGCCAATCTGCACTTAGACCTATGGGCCCACAACTTTGGTATCCAGGAATGGTGCCGGTTTCAAGAGCAAACCCGGGAAGTATTTCCCGGCACCCCTGAAATCCGTAACGGCTATATGTATCCCAACGTAGCACCCGGTCTCGGGATTGACGTGGATGAAAAACTGGCGGCACGTTTCCCGTGCCGTACGGATGTGGTGCAGTGGAGCCAGGCGCGCTGGCCGGATGGCACTGTGGCCAGGCCCTGAGTACTACTATCCGGCACGAGAGCTAGAGCCCGTAAGAACCCTAGTTGTATATGCTCGTACCGCTGTTTTAGATGGGCTGGTTGCGATCGCGCCTGCCCTGCGCTATGCATGCGCGGGCTGCGGGACAGGATCATAGTCCAGGTACTGCATGTCGTATAGCGAACGGTAAAGACCGTTCAGAGCGTACAATTCCTCATGTGTGCCTGATTCGGTGATGGTCCCGTGTTCCAGAACGCAAATCCGATCGGCATGGCGAATGGTACTGAGACGGTGCGCAATCACCACTGATGTACGTTGGGCCAGAAGGCGATCCAGGGCACTCTGGATCATGGCTTCCGTCACGGTGTCAACGCTCGCCGTGGCTTCGTCCATGATCAAAATCCGTGGGTCGGCCAGAATGGCGCGGGCAATACAAATCAATTGGCGCTGCCCAGTCGACAGATTGGTGCCACCTTCCTCCACCACCGTTTCATAGCCATCCACTAGATCCAGGATGAACGTGTGAGCATTGGCCTGCTTGCTGACCCGGATCACTTCCGCCATGGCGACATCAGGCTTAGCGAACCGAATATTGTCCGCCACCGTGCCGGGAAACATGTGTGGTTCCTGGGTCACCATACCCATCTGGGAGCGCAGTGAATGCTGGGTAACCTCGCGCACGTCAATGCCGTCGATCAACACGCGGCCTCTTGTGACATCATAAAAACGGGGAATCAAGTTGGCAATGGTGGTTTTCCCGGCCCCCGTGGGACCCACGAGTGCCAAGGTCTGGCCCGGCGTGACGGTCAGGTCAATGTCATGCAATATGGCCAACTCTTCGTCGTAGTGAAACGCAACGTTCTGCAGTTCAATGTGCCCTACTAAGGGGGGCATCTCCCGTTCTGATTCGGGATCCTGTACCTTTTCGTCCGTGTCCAGGATTTCTACGATCCTTTCGCCGCCTGCCATGGCGGCCTGCATGGTAGTGAAGAGCTGGCTCAATTCCTGAATAGGCTGGAAGAAACGCGTGACGTAGGCCAGAAACGCCGCGATAACACCGACTGTCACGTTGCTCAGATCGTGAATTACGGCCCGAGCACCGAACCACAGGACGAGAGCGGTAGCGACTACACTCAGAATCTCTACTAACGGCAGAAAGATAAACGCCAGACGCATGGAAGCGATATTAGCCATACGTGTCGCGTTGTTGTCTTGCGCGAAGAGACGGGACATCTTTTCTTCCTGACCAAACGACTGCACGATGCGCATCCCGGTCAGAGATTCGGCCAGATTGCCAATCATGTGGGCGACCAAGGCCCGGGTCTGGCGGAAACGCTCACGTGCCTTGTGCGAAAAGACATAGGAGGATACCGCCATGACGGGCAGCACAGTGAAAGTAAGCAGGGCTAGTTCCGCGTTGAGGGCTAGCATAACCCAGATGATACCCACCAGCAGGATGACATCGCTTACCAACTGAATAAGACCTTGGGATAGCAGCTCGTTGATGACCGCTACGTCGCCAATGACACGGGACACGATGACGCCCACAATACGTCGGGTATGGTATTCAAGGGGCAGAATTTGTAATTTGGTGACAAGCTCCAGACGTAGAGTCGCCAGCACCCGTTGGCCAACCCAGGCCATGTAATAGCGTTGGAGGGCCTGAAAGACAAAGGTACCGCCATACGCTGCCAGAATCGCGAAGGTTATGTTGCGGAGAGCATTTAGATCACCGGCGGCAATGTGGATGTCAATGGCTTGCTTGATCAGAAAGGGAATCAACAGGGCAAGGCCTGTGACCAGGAGCATTAGCACAAAGGCCGCCACCATTTTAGCGGCATGCGGTTTGAGGTATGCGAGTAGGCGCGCCAGTACATAACGGGAAAACTTGACATCATCGTCATCGTTGTCCGGGGTGTTGTGGCGTACGGAACGGACCACTGAAGAATAATGGGAGCCGCCTCCAATGGTCATACTCATTGCCTCCGCATGGCAAAACGGTAGAGAAGGGTCATACGTGATGCATCTGACCCTCATAGATGCTGCGGTACAAAGGTGCCGTCTGCCACAGGTCATCGTGGGTGCCAAAGGCCACGACTTGCCCTTTATCTAACAGTAGGATGCGATCGGCCCGCCGGACCGTGCTTAATCGTTGGGCGATCACAATCGCTGTGCGATTTTCCATCAGACGGTTCAGAGCCGTCTGTATCAGACGCTCGGTCTCCGTATCTACGCTGGAGGTGGCGTCGTCCAGGATCAGGATACGAGGATTGGTAATCAGCGCCCGGGCGATGGAGATACGCTGGCGTTGTCCTCCGGACAGTGTGATACCCCTTTCACCGATTCGCGTGTCATATTGCTGGGGCATGTTCATGATGAACTCATGAGCCTGGGCAGCTTGCGCCGCTTCCACAATCTGCTCTTCCGTGAAATTCGCTACGCCAAAACCTATGTTTTCACGGATGGAAGTGGCAAACAGAAGCGGATCTTGCAAAACGCTCGCGATCTGACGCCGCAGGGAATGTAGGGTGACATCACGAATGTCAATGCCATCAATACGAATGGTGCCACTGGAAGGATCATAAAACCGTGGCAGAAGATTAATCAGGGTTGATTTGCCTGATCCCGTGGGCCCTAGCAGAGCCAGAATCTGACCCGGTTCCAGTGTGAAACTGATGTTGGTGATCGCCCGATTCGTGTCCGTGTAGTTAAAGGACACGTCCTGGAATGCAATTTTGCCCTCAACCGGGGGCATCTCACGGGCACCCGGACGGTCAACAATGTCTGATTCCTGGTCCAGCACGGCAAAAACACGCTGGCTGGAGGCTCCTGCCATAGCCACAAAGGGGATGATCATACCCATGCGGCGGATAGGCATGATCAACTGACCCAGGTACGTGATGAAAGCCAGCAGGTCACCCAGCGTGAGGGTTTGGCTGATGACGGCACGGCCGCCAAAATAGATGACCAGCACTGTGCCGAGACCGGCCACTAGATCAAGGGACGGAATGCGGATGGAACGCAGCCGCGCGGCGGTGGCCGACAAGCTGAACCATTCATCATTGGCTTGGTGGAACTGGTCCACCTGTTTTTCTTCTTGCGCGAAGGCCTTGACCACGCGGATGCCCCGCAAATTCTGCTCCAGGACTGTGGTGAGGGCGCCCAGTTGTTCCTGAATCTTCTGCGATAGGGGACGGTAACGGGCCGCAAAGCTCCAAGCCTGATAGGTGAGGAGGGGTATGATACTCATGGCCAGGAGGGCCAACGTGGGATTCATGAGTACCAACACAACCGCGGTGGCTACCATAAGCAACAGGGCATTGACAATGCTCAGCAGAGCCCGTCCACACAGGAACCGAAGCCGTTCAACATCCTGTGACGCGCGTGCCAAAAGATCCCCGGCCTGCGACGTGTCATGGAAACGGAAGGAAAGACGGCATAACCGCTCGTACATCTGTTTGCGCAGCGTATAGGCCACGCCTTGCGACATTATCTCGGAGCTTACCCCGGAGAGATAGGTACAGTAGCCTCGCAGGAGACTCAAAAGGAGCAAGAACGCGACGGACCAGGCTACAAGGGACGTTTGTGATCCGGTTATGCGTGTGTCGGTGAGTAGGCGGGCCACAAGGGGCATGCTCTGGTCAAGCGGTAGGCCGCCAATACCAGAATCGACGATAAACTTGACCACCTGGGGAATCAGCAGCGCAATGGCAGACTGACCAAAGGAGCCTAGATAAGCGTAGGCAACCCGCAGTTTTTGCTGTGATAAATAGCGCAGCGGCCGAACAAAAAAGTGGAAATCGTTGGCCTGAGATGGAGGGTCGGTAGCAGTTGTAGACGTCATATAAAGGGACCGACTGCGCTGTATCCTAATCCGGTTATCATTGGTCGGTCCAGTCCAAAACCGTACCACGTGTTATGTGCGATGTCAATAGGGCTGTGCAGAAAAATTTACATAACTCGGAATACTGGGGGGGCTATATAGCCCTCAAGGATGATGCGTGTTGAGGGCCAAGCTAGGCTCTATGGATGCAGTACCGGGGACGACTAAGGGGCAGCACACCTCCGGATCACTGTGCGTGACGTCTGCCATCCGCCACGAACCCAACGGTATCCTAGAGAGGACACTTCATCAGGCACCGGCCACACGTGGCATCGGCGAGGATTCACGCTCCATCTCAGCCTGCAGGAACTGATGCATCAAACGGACTAGAGTATCGGCATAGGCCGGGTCTTGGAACAGATTGCGAGTTTCGCCGGGGTCCTGTATCAAATCAAACATTTCGCCTTCCGCGGTATTACGGTACAGCGTCAGTTTGTACCGTGCAGTCACCAGAGTGCGCAGGTGCACGGTAGTCGGATTATGGCGGTTTTCCACCAGGGCCCAGGTGCGCGCACACTCATCCTGCCCCTGCCATGTGGGCCATTGGCTAACTCCTTGCATGATGGTGGGAATGTCGGCTCCAATGGCGTCCAGAAAGGTTGAGGGTAGGTCCACTAGACTTTGTAGAGCTGCGGAGGTTTGGCCGGCCGGCACAGTACCGGGTTGGCGCACAATCATGGGCACCCGGATTAGGTCTTCATAATGGAAAGGGCCCTTGGCGATCAGTCCATGCTGACCCAGGAAATGGCCGTGATCGGACGTGAACACAACGAGTGTATTATCAGTCAGGCCACAACGGTCTAGTGTGGCGAGAATCCGACCAATATTGGCATCCATTAGGCTTACCATACCGTAATAAAGAGCCATGCAGTAACGCAGGTTGTCCGGATCATGCAGATGCGAATGGAATCCGTGTACACCATGGCCACCGGGTTCGTCCCACGCAGAGAAGTCCGGTGTGGGTTCCTGGGTCCGGCGATGATGTTGGGGCATGGTATCCAGTTCACCCTCGTGCAGATGACCGATTGCCATGTCCTGGGGATCGTACATGGACGCCCAGGGTTCAGGAACGACATAGGGAGGATGGGGATCAAAAAAGCTGGACCACAGAAAAAAAGGTCGGCCCGCTGCCGCGTACTCTTCAATCTGCGCACAGGTGCGTTCTCCCACCCAATGGGAGTGGTGAAACCTTTCCGGTAGATCCCAGGTATCTCCACCGCCCAGGTAGTGGTTTGGATATTTGTCATGCGGATCACGCGGCCAGCGCTGGAAATACTCAGCCCAATTCGGTAATCCCTGTTCTTCCATCCAGAGGGCGTAATGCTGGCCTACGTGCGATTCATGGCCGTGCATTCGTGCGGTTTCTACGCGCTGAAAGCCATACCAGTCGCCTTTGAAAGCACGCCAGTAGGCCAGATCACGTAATAGTGGCTGACACTCAATAGACGGTGAGTCGGGCGTGGACGCTAGCGGCTGAAAATGGGCTTTGCCAATGAGGGACGTTGCATAGCCCAGATTCGTGAATTGTTCTCCCACCGTAGGCACGTTTTCCGACAGTTTGACCCCAATGGCCCAGCAGCCGTGTCGGGACGGGTATTGCCCGGTGATCAGGGAAGCCCGGGTCGGCGAACAGGTGGGATTGGGGCAGTAGGCGCGCCGGAACTGCGTCCCTTCAGCACATAGACGATCCAATGCGGGTGTATGGATCCGGGCATTGAGGGAGCCCAGGGTGCTCCAGTGCTGCTGGTCTGAGGTCATGAGAAGAATGTTGGGTAAGGTCGCCATGACACACATCGGGAAGCCGGAAAAAGTTCATACAGAATTAGATCATAGGGTGCGGTGAGCCAACAGGCAAACGACGATGGAATTGATAGGGCAGGGAAGAACATATCTGCTCCAATCTCAAATCTGCATGATACAATGCGGCGTTACGGTAAGATGGAGTGCTTAGACTATCCAGGCCTGTGTGAACCCGGGTTTGGGAGGCGGCCCCGGATACTAGTCCTACGGACGCGGACGTGCCGAGTGCCCTGGTCGCGGTCGCCTTGAGCTAGTGCCCCAAGCGCTGGACTCGGACCATGCGGAGTGATACCATACACAGGATCAATCCCGAGTAGTGTTATAAAAAAGTATTAGAGCCAAGCCTGGGAGTTATTTATGTTTAGAGTGCCTGCGATCCTGTCCCGTCAAAAATTTGCTGTTACCACCGGCCTGTTATTCATTGTGCTGTTGGCCACTAGTGCACGGCCTGCTGCCGCGTCAAGCGGACTGAAAGTAACAGTGGAGCCCAGCAGTACCGAAGCAACGGTCAGTTGGGTAAACAAAAAGGTACCTTGGTGCGAGGTCACAGAGTACATGGTTAGAGTTTTTTACATTCACCCTGCACACGGAGCTGTCTGGCATAACACGGCTTTTGGTAACTCCTCATTCTTCCTAATGCTAACGCCAGCATCCGATTCGTATAGTGTTACGATCGGCAATTTGCAACCTGATCTCCTGTACATGCTGGAGGTAGCGGGCATCAATATCAATAGCAATGGGAAGTGGACAACTTGTTTCAGTGGGCTGGCAGGGTTCAGGGCGTTGGACACCCCGCCGGCCACCAGTACGCCCCTACCTACGGCTACCAACACCCCGCCGGCCACCAGTACGCCCCTACCTACGGCTACCAACACCCCACCGGCCACCAGTACGCCCCTACCTACGGCTACCAACACCCCACCGGCCACCAGTACGCCCCTACCTACGGCTACCAACACCCCACCGGCCACCAGTACGCCCCTACCTACGGCTACCAACACCCCACCGGCCACCAGTACGCCCCTACCTACGGCTACCAACACACCTACAGCTACGGCTACTCCACTGCCCACAGCCACGAACACCCTGGAGGTTATAGAGACGGGGGACGGCCCCACAGGGGCGTCGGAGCTGCAAACAGAGTTGCCCGCCACGCCCCACATAACCAGGGATTACCCCCCGGCCCCCGTCCGCAAACTGGCCGTCACGCCCGCGGGTACGCATGCTACCGTGACTTGGGGAAAGCCGAGAGCGGATAAGCCCCGCCGATGCCTGACGGCGGACCCGCCCCAATATCGCTACCAAGTGATTAACAAAGCTACCGGGGAAGCGGTAGAGCATATAACCGGGGCACGGGTAGCCGATATCACCGGTCTAACAGCGGGAACCCGCTACGCGGTACGGGTGCAATCCTATTCTGCGGAGTGTGACAATTGGTCCAACCGCCAGCGTGTGATCTGGACACAACCGTAAGAAGCCCTATCCAAGGCCCGCCTATGAGCCCCCGCCCGGTACTGCACACCAGGCGGGGGCCCGATCCGTCCCTATCCAGGGAGTCCCCAAAGGCATGGATAGGTTCATGAAGTGGGCTATCTGCAGCCATCATCGTGCGTGATGATGGCTGGCGTAGCCTGAAGACAGTATGCCTCTTTCAGCGGCCATGTCCGGAAGCAGCCTATGCCTAGACGATCGCTGTTTAGCCTGAAAGGCAAATCGGCACTGGTAACAGGAGGCAGCACGGGTATGGGAGCATCCATTGCGCGGAAATTCCTGACTATGGGAGCCCAGGTTACCGTTTGTGGCCGCCGCCAAGAGAAGATGGATGCCTTGGTCAAATCAATTAATCATCGCCAGGCTTCGCGCCTGTACCCGGTTGTAGGCGATATCGTGACCCAGGCTGAAGATATTGTAGAGGCTGCCCTACAGCACATGGATACCCTAGACATTCTAGTGAACAACGCGGCCACATCGGCGGGCAAACCCCTACAGGACCTGGAGATGACAGATTGGCACGATGTAATGGGGACGAACCTGGATGCAGCCTTTCATCTGTGTCGTCTCTGTTTACCCAGCCTGATTCAGGCCCAGGGATGCATTCTGCACATCAGTAGCGTCAGCGCTGTAGCCGGTGAGTACGATGATGCGGCATATACGGCCAGCAAGGCGGGCCTAGAGGGGCTCAGTCGCCATCTAGCTGTGGAACTAGCATCGGAGGGGGTTAGGTCCAACGTGATTCGCCCTGGCCTGGTGCATACCGAAGCCTTCGCTGAACAACCACCGGAATTCTTTGAATCCCAGTTGCCGCTTATCCCGCTGGGACGTCTGGGACAGCCTGAGGACATTGCGCATGCTGCACTGTATCTATGTTCCGACGAAGCCGGCTGGGTAACTGGAGCCGTATTGGATGTTGACGGGGGCGAATCACGCATCTGAAAACAATAGCGGCCGCCCTGTGCGGTGCTATGACACGAGGATAGGGATCAGATCATGACAGTAACAGCAGTAGTAGGGGCCCAGTACGGTGATGAGGGCAAAGGCCGTATCGTTGATTTTCTGGCCCAAGAGGCCGATCTGGTTATCCGTTTCCAGGGCGGCGACAACGCCGGTCATACGGTTGTCAACGATCAGGGCAAATTTGCCCTGCACTTGATTCCCAGCGGCATTTTTAACCCGAACACGGCCAACATTATTGGTACGGGCTGCGTGGTGAATCCCCTGGCCCTGCTGGACGAGATTGCGCTGTTGGAGCAGGCGGGCATTGACACTCGGAACCTTTGGCTCAGTCACCGGGCCCAGCTTCTCCTGCCCTACCACCGGGAACAAGACGAACTGGAAGAGCAAGTGCGTGAATCCGGCCAGGCCATCGGTACGACCAAGCGGGGCATCGGTCCGGCCTACGTTGATAAGATGGCCCGCTCCGGCTTGCGACTAGGCGATTTGCTCGATTCCCTGTGGCTGGAAGAGCGTCTGGAAAACGCTGTGGCCCGCACCAATCGTTACATGGCAGCCCTGGGTGCAACACCTGTGGATATTAATGCAGTTTTTGCAGTTTGTCAGCAGGCTCGGGATGCCCTGGTACCGCGGATTATTGACACTGTACCCATGATGCGTGGAGCTCTGGAGAGGGAAGATAATATTTTGCTGGAAGGCCAGCTGGGCATCATGCGTGATCTTGATTGGGGCGTATATCCCTTTGTTACCAGCAGTAATCCCTCAGCTGCGTATGCAGCCGTGGGAGCCGGGATGCCCATGCAGGCGATTCACAAGGTTATGGGTATTGCCAAGGCCTATTCTACGGCTGTAGGTACAGGGCCCTTTCCCACCGAACTAGAGGATGCGGACGGGCAACGACTGCGGGATGTAGGACACGAATATGGGGCTACGACGGGTCGTCCACGCCGTTGTGGTTGGCTGGACTTGGTGCCCCTGCGCTTCGGTGCCTGGCTTAACGGGTTGACCGACCTAGCGATCACCAAGGTGGATGTACTGGATGAATTTGAGACGATCCAGGTTTGTACCCACTATGAGCTGCCCGATGGTCGTCAGGAAACAACCTACCTGCCGGATACGGCACTGCTGGCACGGGCCAAGCCCTGTTACCGGACGTTTGCCGGATGGCGGGAAGCTACTACGGAGTGCCGGACGTTCACGGATCTGCCGGTTCCGGCCCAGGAATTTCTGGCGTTCATCCGGGATAGTGTGGGGGTCCCTGTTTCCTTGATTGGGGTGGGACCGGAACGTAACCAGATCATCGTCAATAACGCGTAGGCTTACCTATTCGTTTACCATGTACCGGCCTGACGAACAGGGACGGAACGTCTGAGATCCTAAAGTATGGAATTTCGTCACGAAACGTTCATTTCCCCCCTGACCTGGCGCTACGGTAGTGCCGAGATGCGTCAGGTGTGGAGTGAAGAGCACAAGCGTCGGCTCCTACGTCGTTTCTGGGTGGCTCTGGCGGAAAGTCAGGCGGCTTGTGGGATCGTATCGCCCGCCCAGGTGGCTGATCTCCGGGCGCATCAGGACGACATTGACCTAGTCCGGGCCGCGGAGATCGAGCGGGATGTGAAGCATGATCTCATGGCCGAAATCATGACCTATGCCGAGCAGTGCCCGGTAGGCGGCGGTATTATTCACTTGGGCGCAACGTCGAATGATGCCCTGGACAATGTAGACGCCCTGCGTTTGCAGGCCGGCTTGCAGTACTTGAGCACCAAGCTGTGCAAATTACTGGATTGTGCCAGGGAGCGCATTGAGCAATGGGTACATGTACCCACCATGGCTTTTACTCATATGCAGCCGGCAGAACCCACGACAGTCGGTTACCGTCTGGCCATGTATGGCCAGGACTGGCTGCAGGATCTGCACGCTTTGCGGCGTGAGCAGCAGGCCCTGAAGGGCAAGGGAATCAAGGGCGCTGTGGGTACTGCCGCTAG
Source organism: Caldilineaceae bacterium (assembly GCA_965116185.1). GTDB lineage: Bacteria > Chloroflexota > Anaerolineae > Caldilineales > Caldilineaceae > Bin34. The sequence goes on along the minus strand of OZ220492.1, from coordinate 1,931,427 downwards.
TTATCAGGATCTTCTACAGAACACTCCTTATACCGTAGCGCACATGGAAGCGGGCGTCATGGCGCAGTTAGGGCTTCCCGCCTTTCGGATCGCGACCCAGACCATGCCCCGCCGGCAAGAACTCGCTATCCTGCACACAATCAGTAGTCTGGCCGGTAGCCTGCATAAATTTGCTCTGGATTGTCGTCTGCTGCAGGGAGAACTTTGGGGTGAATGGCGGGAACCCTTTGGCGAGCACCAGGTAGGGTCTAGTGCCATGCCCTTTAAGCGCAATCCCATTACGGCGGAAAACATCTGCAGCCTGGCACGCCAGATCGCAGCCCAGGTCACGGTGGCCTGGCAGAACCATGCCCATACCATGCTGGAGCGGACACTGGATGACAGTGGTAACAGACGACTGTATCTACCTGAAGTGTTTCTGCTGGCGGATGAAATTCTGGTGAAATCCCTGCGTCTGCTGAGCTCACTTGAGCTGGACACGCGGCGCATTACGGAGACATTAGCTACCTATGGCAAATTCGCAGCCAGCGAACGGGTCATGTTGGCAGCAGCACGGTCCGGTGGTGATCGGCAGGTGTTGCATGAAGTGGTGCGGCGCCACGCGCTGGCCGTGTGGGATGAAGTGCGGCAGGGTCAGCCGAACCGCCTGGATGCACGGCTCATGGCGGATGCGGAAATTCGTAACTGGCTTAATCCCGACCAGATTCGGGATCTGATGGAGGTCACTCAGTACGTGGGAGATGCACCCACCCGGGCCCGGGCGCTAGCAGCTGAGATTGCGGCGGCCCTGGCCGCGGTGTAACCACCTGGAGCGTACCGATTGCGCGATGAAACTAGCAGTTATTGCAGACGTGCATGGTAATTTGCCCGCCTTGGAAGCGGTCGTTGCCGATTTCACACCGTTGGCACCGGACTACGTGATCCTGGCCGGTGACTTGATCAATCCGGTACCTTTCAGCGTTGAAGTAGTGGAATATGCCATGGCAGCACGCTGGCTGGTGATTCGCGGTAATCATGAATACTATTATCTGGATTTTGACTCCGACCGCATGCATCCGGATGTAGCCGACGAACGCCGCTGGGGTGCTTTGCATGCGCTTCAGAAAATCATCCCGGTCCATGTGGGCCATTACCTCGCCACACTGCCCGATGATCTGACACTCCTGTGGCCTGACACGGAACCGTTGCGGATTGTGCATGGCATGCCGGGTGATCCACGTGCCGGTCTGTTCACATTCTTTTCCGATGCCGAGGCCGCTCGCTTGCTGGCCACCGTGCCCCAGCATACGGTCGTCACGGCGCATACACATGTACCGGGCGAACGCCGGGTGGCCCGACCACCGGGAATTCCGTCACCCATTTCGCCGAATCCGCCCTTCAAGCGTGATGAACTGCGGGCCCATGAGTGGCATACCATCAATCCAGGCAGTGTCGGCCTACCGCTGAATGGCTCCCCGCATGCTGACTATGTGGTGCTGGAAAGTGTAGCGGGGGCGCCCGAAAGCTGGGGCTGGAAGACGGAATTCCGCCAGGTACCATACGACCGGTGCCGCTCCTTGCATGCCTTTCATGATCTTGGGGCCCTGGAAGAGGGGGGCCCCATTGCCGAGCTGTTTTACTGGGAACTCGTGACTGCTGAGAAAGAAATATCTGCCTTTTTCCAGTGGTCACACCACCGGGCACTCAACATCCAGCAGGGTGATTTGGCAGAGGCGTTTCACCGGTACAAACAGGAAACGGCGCGGGATCAGATCGTTGCCCAACAGGACCCTACGGGCCGCTATCGGGGCCGTGCTGTGAGGTGCCAGCGGGTACAATAAAATTGCATCAGTGTCCTGTTTTGCCTTATGAGCCGTGGCCTATAGACTAGCTTAGTCTCAGTCCTTGTGAATGAGTCAGGTGATAATACACGGTATAGACAGAGAACTAGCACATGTGTGAACGCATCTACACCAACCGTGAGGTGGCCGACGCTTTGCGGAACGTCGCAGATCTCATGAAACTAAAGGGAGAGAACCGGTTTCGCATTGCTGCCCTCAGCAAAGCAGCGGCACACATCGCGGAGCTGGATTGCGGGATTGTGGATGCTGTAGCCCAGGATACCCTTGAGCAAATTGAGGGTGTGGGTAAAGGTATTGCCCGGGAAATCCAGTCTCTTTTCACTGATGGACAGATGGAAGCCTATACCGCGCTGAGCCAGGAAATTCCCGTGGGCCTGATTGAAGTTATGCGCATACCCGGTGTCGGTCCCCGCAAGGCTATGACCCTATGGCAAGAAAGAGCTATTGCTACCGTACGTGATCTCTACGATGCGGCGGTCCAGGAAAAGCTCAGAACACTCAAGGGCTTCACCGCCCAGTCGGAGGCCCGGATTCTGATCGCCATTGAACAGGTCCGACAGCATACCGATACCGCCGAACCTATTGGCCTGATCTTGCCGGCCACTGAAAAATTGCTGAAATTGCTGGCGGCCGTCACGGATCAGACCCTTATTCCGCGGATGACGGTTACGGGTGAACTGCGTCGCTGGCAGGACACCATTGCCACCGCTCAAGTCCTGATCCAAACGGCAGACCCGGCTACCGTGGTGGCACGCGTACGGGATTTGCCTCCCGTTGCTCGCGTACATATGCAATCAGAGACAGTCTGCCATGTGACGTTACATGTCGGTTTTGACGTTGAGCTTCTATTTACGACCGCGACGGATTGGTGGACTGAATTGGTACGTACTACGGGCGACAGTCATTTCTGGGCGGCTCTTCTGGCCCAAGGCCAGGCACACGGCTTGGAGCCGGGGCCCACGGGCTGGATACGAGGCAACACTCCCGCAAGCGATGACGAAGCTACGGCGGAGCATCCGGTAGTTGATGAAGCTGATTTTCTGGCGCGTGTTGGGCTTCCCTATCTGGCCCCGGAACAGCGCACGGTATTGGGAACACCCACGCTGCAGGCACCACGGCAGGCCGATAGCCTGATTACGGTTCAAGACCTGAGAGGGGAACTGCATGCACACACAACATATAGTGATGGCCGGAATTCTCTGGCGGAGATGGCTCGGGCTGCTATGGCACGTGGGTATACGTACTGGGGGGTCACGGACCATGGCTTGGGACATGGGTTTGGAGACAGTCTAGACGGTGCTCTGCTAGCGCGGCAGGCAGCCGAAATCGCAGACCTCAATCGCCAGTTTGCGCAAGAAAACCTGGATTTCAGACTCCTAACCGGTGTGGAAGCCGAGATTCTGGCGGATGGTTCTTTAGGCTTGGACGATGAGGTGCTCTCCCAACTGGATGTGGTAGTAGCCAGTATACATGGTTCTCTGCGCCAAGATGCTGAGACTATCACCACCCGCTGTCTGCGTGCAATCCACAATCCGCACGTCAATATTCTGGGGCATCCTACTAGTCGTTTGGTAGGAACACGTCCTCCTAGTGCCCTGGATATACCCCGCATTCTGGACGCTTGTCGGGAGACCGGCACTGCCGTGGAGATCAACTGTAACCCGGCCCGTCTTGATCTTAATGACAAGTATGCTCGTATGGCGGCTGATGCCGGTTGCCTGCTGGTGCTGAATTGTGATGCCCATGCCACAGAGGATCTGGAAGTCATGCGCTATGGCATGGGTGTGGCCCGCAGGGCCGGTCTTGAACCGGCCCAGGTACTTAATACACGCTCGTTATCCGACGTGTTGACTTATTGCCATGCGACTACCTCTCCTAGCTAACTGTGACGGACTATGCCTATGAATTTGCGTTCTCTTTTCCGCCAGAGACAGCCGCCCCTCCCGGCTCCTCCTACGTCACCACAGCCGCCGGCCAACAAGCCTCCCCGGAGACGGCATTTTCGACGCTGGATTGTCATACTAGGGACGGTTACCGTACTAGGGTTGGCCCGCAACCAATGGCCTGACTTAATGGCACGGCTGCCTGAACGATTTGCCGTTGACTTCAATGCACGGGAGCGATGGGTAGGTATGTGGGAAGCCCTGCGTCCCGATCCGCGCACGCTGGGGGAAACACAAGGCAATGTTGAGGTTCTGATCGAGCGTACAGTCACGGACGCCACCGTTCTGATTCAGGATAATGAGGTTTCCCTCGAAACCGCAGATGCGACCGCAAGTACACCCCAAGTAACTCCGACACCCACCGTGATACCCACGCCGATGCCCTGGAATATCGGCACCAGGGTATACGCAACAGCCGCCACAGAATATACCTTTCTCTGGATGGAACCGGGCGTGAACACACCCCATTTGATTGCTGAGCGGTATGAAGCCGGCACGTCTTTTGACATCCTTGAACCGGGACGTACGTATGCCGGTTATCCGGTTGAGATTGAGGGTGTAGTCTGGTGGCGTCTGCAGGCCGCGGATGGGCTGGTCGGATGGGCTCAAGGCACACAGCTGACAACCGAGCCGGTGGTGAAGGGCTAATGGCGCAGTCCACGCAGGCGTCAACGCGCATGGAACACCTGCGCACCGTGATTCGGGAGCACCAGTACCGCTACTATGTGCTGGATGCACCGACGCTGGACGATACGGAATTTGATGCGTTATTGCGTGAACTCCAACGTCTGGAGACTGCCTATCCCCATCTGGTGACCGCTGATAGTCCCACCCAGCGGGTGGGCGGAGAGCCGCAAGCCCAATTTGCGAAAGTGCATCATCCCATACCGCTACTCAGCTTAGGCAACGCCTTCAGTCTGGACGAACTACGTGATTGGCGGGCCCGTCTGAAGCGCCAACTGGGTACTGAAGATGACCAGGACCAACGTCTAGCCTATGTCGTTGAGCCTAAGATTGATGGCCTGTCCATTATCTTGCATTATCAAGATGGTGTGTTCCATTTAGGGGCCACCCGGGGCAATGGAGAGGTGGGTGAAAATATGACGGCTAATCTCCGTACCATCCCTCAGATTCCCCTACGTGTGCCGACCAATCCGGATTGTACCGCCCCCATTGCCTCCCATCTTCAGGTACGGGGTGAAATTTATGTTACCCGCCAGGACTTTGCCGCCTTTAACCAAGCCCAGGAGGCCCAGGGCCGGCAGCTATATGCCAATCCCCGCAATTTTGCGGCCGGTAGTCTGCGTCAGCTGGATCCCGTAATCAGCGCCGCGCGCCCCTTGAAGCTTTGGGTCTTCCAGCTTATCAATGCCCGTCCGGATGGCATTGTGGAACCCCGACAACAAACCCATCTAGCGTACCTCAGAGATTTGGGCTTCCCCGTCTCTGCACAGATACGGCACTTTGCTGACGACCAGTTTGATGAACTACTCGCCTTTGTCCAAAGCATGGATCAGACCCGACATGAACTGCCGTATGACGTGGACGGTCTGGTTATCAAAGTGGACTCTATGGCTTTGCAGACCCGGTTAGGCTATACCGGCAAGGAACCCCGTTGGGCTATTGCCTTCAAGTATGAAGGGGTTAAGGCCGTTACGCGTCTGCAGAACATTGAGGTATTCGTGGGGCGTTCCGGTACGGTGACACCGCGGGCTACCCTGGAACCGGTCACTATAAGCGGGGTAACGGTTGAACATGCAACCTTGCATAATTTTGACTATGTTCAAACCCTGGATCTGCGCGTTGGGGATACGGTGCTGGTTACGCGGGCGGGGGATGTAATTCCCCGCGTACTCAAAGCCCTACCGGATTTACGCACAGGCCAGGAGCAGGTGTGGTCCCCACCCACCGCCTGCCCCCGTTGTCAGACCCCGTTGCAACGGGATGAAGGGGAAGTAGCCTTTAAGTGTCCAAACCGTTCATGCCCGGGGCAGCTGATCCGGGCCGTGGAGCATTTTGTCTCAAGAGGTGCCCTGGACATTCGCACCTTTGGCTCCAAACAGGCCATCCTGTTTGTGGAGTTAGGGCTGATCCGCCGGCTATCTGACGTGTATGCCCTGCCTTGGGATCAGATCGCGCACATCAAGGGATATGGAGACAAACGTATTCGTGGTTTGCAAGCGGGTCTGCGTGCTGCGAAGGCCCTTCCGCCTACCCGACTCCTTACGGCTCTGGGCATCCCGTTCGTGGGCTCTCAGGTTGCAGAACTGATCGTACAAGGTTTTCCTAATCTACTGACTCTCGCCCACGCTTCAAGAGAGGATCTGGCCTGCATAGACGGCGTGGGCAAAGAGATTGCCGAAGCGGTAGTGTCCCATTTTGCGGATCCAATGCATCGCCAGGAACTACACCGTCTGCATTTGGCTGGACTGGCAGTAGGAAGATCGGCATCGCCCCCTATGGATACCCTGGTGGCTAAGGCTAATTTGCAGGGTCTGACCTTTGTCATCACCGGCAAGCTGGTACGCTACACTCGGGAGCAGGCGGCGGAACAGATCAAGGCGCGGGGAGGTCGGGTAGTCGGCTCGGTAAGCCATAAGACCGATTTCCTGTTAGCGGGTGAATCTGCGGGCAGTAAGTTGCGGAAGGCCCGGGAACTGGATGTCAAGATACTACAAGAGAACGAATTCATGCAGATGATGGCCTGACCCGTTGCCGTACCGGTGGCAGTAGATTCACGTGCTCCGTTTGCGTTGTATCTCTCTATATATAGTATATAACCGTAGACTTCCATCCGTTGCATGCATGCTCTCAAATTAGGTAGTCTGTAACTATGGCTACTGTACCACACGCACGTGCTGCGGAAGGGACAGCTGGGATTGCCGGCTCAACTTCACGATACATCCCTCAATGAATTGGCCAAGAAGAAGTGGGAATTCCTGCACAAGTACCCTGTTCGTCCGCAGATTGCAGGTACCGACTCGCTTCCCGGTTTTTTGTGGATGTACTTCGTTGCCCGGAAACTTCCCCTACCGTATCATAAGTGCATTACCAGACCCGGTGGGAACCGGCAATAGTTTGGCTGACCGCGGGTAGGCGTCTGCCCACCCTTGGTCCCATGGTTAGGAGGCGAATCGATGCATAGACTGCAGGACACCATGCATAAGGGTGGATCATGCCTGGGCGGGTGCATGGGGACCGCAGCCCGTATCATGGGGCTGACCGCGAGTATAGCAATGGGGGTCGGGGTTGGCGCACTCATAGCGATCCTGGTAATAATAGCCGCTATTATGGGGTTGATCTTGCTCCTAGATTGGGCGGGTAGTATCTGAAATCTCTCCCTAAAGGACGTACCGCCCTTTGCTCACTGGGGCCGTCAAAACAATACACACAAGGAAACTAGCCGATGTTGTAGCCTGCAGGACACCATGCATAGGGGGGTAGAAGCCAGTTGTATCCACCGTCCTCGTACGGGATAGAGATGAAGCCGTGTTTGATTTATTGACCTGATGCACCTATCCACATGGAGTGCATTGCTCATTACGGTGCGTACAAGACCTTTGGGGCATGGCCTCCTATCATTGAAATTGAAAACGTCATACGTCAGGCATTCGGGGCTAGGGCCACGGCGCTGAGCACGGGTGAACTAAAGCGGACGATCCCAGCTGTAGCTGCGGCAGTATAAAAACTGGAGAGATTAGCTAGTCTACCGTATTGGTTGTGTGCCCTGGTCAAAGGATCAGACCGTGCCCAAGTGCCGCTAAGCCATCTCTACCATATATATTATTTAGTACACAACGCGCGCGGCATTTTGTACGAGCCTGCACTTAATCCGCTAGGGACAAATCCAAATGCTAGTGGTTTGTTCCTGACCACGCCTTATCTTTACATAAAAACAAAAATAGAGAGATCACCCGCTGCAGATATGCTGCTACCGGGGTGTACCATCAGGATGCAGATACTTGTAAAGAGTAGATTTACTCACACCAAGCCGGGCTGTGATTTCACCTATTGTGAGCTGACGGTCCCGCATGAGAGCACTAGCCCGGGTAAGTTGGTCAGAAGTCAGGGCACGGGGACGGCCGCCCTTACGGCCACGCGCTCGAGCCGCTAGCAGCCCTGTACGCACTCGCTCCCGCATTAGATCGCGCTCAAATTCAACGAGTATTCCGAATAGCTGAAACTGCAGGTGCCCGTTGGGAGTACTTGTGTCCAGCTCTTCCTGGAGGGCATGCAGGGCAATATGCCGTTCCTGCAGCTGTTGAGCGAGTGTCAGCAGTTCGCGCAATGTATGGGCTAGCCGTTCTAGGCGCCACACCACTAAGGTATCACCGGCGCGCAAGTGGTTCAGGGCTTCCGCTAGACCGGGCCGTTCGGTCTTAGATGTGGTACTGGGCAGGCGATCCTCAAAAATGTGGTGGCACTTAGCCTTTAGAAGCATGTCCCGTTGTAGGGAGAGATCTTGATCTAGGGTGCTGACGCGGGCATACCCGATGCGTTGTGTCATAGTACGAACATTTTCCAGTCAGATTCCGTCACTCTCATAGTACATAAAACATTAACTAGATATAAAATAAGGACATAGATTTAAGGACGTGTTTATGGACACAAGCATCCGGCCTGGACGCTACAAGCCGATCGGTCTCTCTTGGCATCTACTAACAGAACAACATTAGTCCATGGTACAGAATGGCTCACCTGTGCACGGGGCTGTCCGCAAGCTCCTTCCCTACCAAGGGTATCTGGAGTGCACAGGTACAGGTAACTTATGTTCGCGGCGCGTTGCTAGCCCTCCATAGGCTGATGGTCATCACCGAGCACAGCTGAGGCAATCTCTTTGCACCTCAACGAGACTGACGTTGCACCTATCACCGCATGATGACCAAGTCCAGACAGCAGTTATTCACGGTACCCACGGCTAGCCAATCCACTCCAATCCACTACTTTGCCAGGCGGATGACAACGCCTACCCTGACGTGATTTTCATCATCCCTTGCGGGTACGTTACACGTACGAGGATACCGCTGCAGCTCTGGGCTATTCCTAAGCCGCATAGAATGGTCAGTTTGTATGTTTTCTTACATTGACTTGGCCGTGCGGATCCGAATATTCTAATACTATGTTGACTAGATTGCTCCTCGTCATATCCCTTCCCTATTGCATTCCATCCGATGGTGTGGGGCCGGGACAGTGGCGAGCTAACCGCAAGATACCTCCAGCCGGGAGCACTCCGGCATGGGATGATGGTCTTGCTCTCCTTGGTTTACCCTTGGCTCTGTCTATAGGACAGGGCCTTTTTGTTTTTGCAGGAGAACTTTCATGAAGACCTTACTGCTTTGTCTTGTTGTGATGGTTTTACTGTTGGGGGTCACGACCTCTGTTGCATGGGCCTCAGATGCTACTGTATCTTCTTTGACCGCGGAGGAATTGAGAGCGCTGGCCAAGGAATATCCCAATATAGAGTACAATCCGTATGCCTCTTTTAGTCCCTTAACCGAGATCGAGGCCCGCAGCCAACTTGAGTCCCTAACAGCTTTGATGAACTCTCTGTCACAAGGATTGCTCACCGATATAGAAATACCGCCTATGGCTCTGCCACCGTTATCAGACTCACTAGGGACACGCCGAGAATACCGGGCTTGCTTGTCGGTTCGCGACTTATTCTACGGTGACATTCGCCATGATGCCTATTTGCAGGTAGACAATCAATCTAATACCTTTACGCGTCTTGAAAGCCATACGGTTGTGCCCCATTTGCGCAATATTCCACTTACGGATTTACAATTTGTGCAGCATTCTCAATATGATTATGCACAAGGCGGATTGGGTTGGCGCTTGGGGGTATCTGGCACGTTATACGCGTATGTAGGGCCTTGGGTAAGCACAATTCCTTTTAATGGGGCGTGTACGGTCAGAGTGTAGAAGTCGTGTTTAGAACACTCCGGCAACATTGGCAGGGTAGGTTTCCCTGCCCTGCCACCAAAACAGGAGGGAGTCATGTTTAGAGCACTCCGACAACGTTGGCAATCATGGCCCGATTGGTTCAAGGCCACCATCGCTACTACCCTAGCTATAAGCTTGTTGTATGTTGGCGTACACGTGATAATTGTCACCACTATGTTGGTGTATACGTGGTATATATCACCACTGTAGACATTGCACTTTTGACTGGGATGTGCTAGTAGCACATCCTGGCCTACTTCCGGCTAGGTGCCCTTAGGGATATGCTGCTCTCTCATACCATGATCCGCCTGCTCTCTGTGCGCGTCAGCGGAAATGTATAGCAACGAATATCGCGCCTTGTAGAGTGGAATGTACCGGGCGACGCACCTAACTGCCGTGCCTGGACTGCTGTGGGACGTATCACAATCCTCCCCCTGACATGTTCCAGTGCATCTAGCTCGTGACTCACCTTGACAAACTCCTCAACGCCGGCATTGAGGAACTGGAGGCTATGAACAACTGCGAATTCGGAATCAACAAGACTGTTACGGCCCGACCGGTCATACGCACCTCTACGCCAGAACCGACTAAACAATATCATCAACGCCACTGGGTATGATCGTCAATCTGCGTTCCGTTCCAACCCTGGTACCCAGCACAAGAGCTAGCTATTATGGACATCAGTGTTGACTACCAGTAGTGACAGCTCAACACTGGACAGGATGCTCCGTTGGATTTATACGGTCTGGATCCGCTTTACGGTAGGCCGGCGATGTCAGCTAGCCGTATCGGCTCTGAACGCCTCGATCACTTATACACAGCCAACACCACTGCTATTTCTATCCGCGTATCCGGTCTGGCCTAGGCCGGCCACTGAGATGTATCCATGGCACCAGCCCCGAAGGTTGTATGGTTAGGATAGCTGCGGACGGATGCTACGCTGAGTCATCACTATCCGGATGTGGGAGATATACGGAAGAGGAGTAATGAAAATTTGATCCTGTTACAGGCTTCCTGCTTTGATCTCCCCGCATGACAACCTTCTATGCCCGGCGCTCCGAACGCAATCCTGACAAAGCTCAAGATCAGCATGCAGGCGGATGTAAGTTGGATATGAAACGGGTACCTCTGCCGTTTCATCAGGTCTTTGCCTTGTACCTACAGCTAGGATTCATCGCCCATGAGGATGGCCAGCGGATCCGGATTGCATTCTGTGTTCCAGGCCGTAGAGAAGGAAGATGCGGCATTTGACATATTTCATGTGAGGGCTCCGGAAGGCTGTGCACCGCAACGGGCCTAATGGTCAGGTAAAAAACGGATGCAGTCGCATCCGATCCAGAGTATAACGCGGGGCAAGCTGCAAATCGGCCTTGTAGGATTAAATTTCACGCGGTAGCAGCCATAATGAACTAGCATACTTTCCCACAATGCATCCTGAGATGTAGGCCTCGCTAGCAGGGCGTGAAAAGTGCGGTCCAAGTCCGCGCGGTGGGTCTGGAACCGGATGGACAACCGGGCTGTGTTCAGTGGCGGAGCTGCTGAACTCATGGTGGATAGGTTTCCGGTATTTGTTGGCCCTCTTAGTGGGAGCCAGCCTTCGCAAAGGGGATCGTAATCCCCTTTGCGAAGGCTGTGTGGGGCCTTGATCCACCACGCCTGTTATTTTATGACGGTAATGCCGATAGCAATGAGAGTACCCACATCCATAGCGGCAGACTACCCAGGACCAACATCCCTACAACTAAGATAGTCCGGTTTTGCACGTGCTGCATATCAGAACGCAGAAATGCGATTTTGACTGTTATGTCCCTCAGATCCGCCTTGGTAGCAAACTGTGACCAATCAGGCATGGAGACGGCAATGGTCGTAGGCTTGCTTCTCCGTAAACCCAGCCTCTCGCAACCGCTGATAGGGAGACACATCCATCATGATGAGGATACCGTGGGCTCCCAAGAAACAGACAGGATGTAGGATGGTATAGGAAAGACTACTATGCCAGAGGTACGCTTCCGGCGCCGCCTTACCTTGAAAGTAGGGCAAGGGACTGACAGCATCGGGCAGCGTGATGCTGTCGTGTGGCCCAGTTGCTCCACGCTGGTGACCTATACCGCGCCACGCAGACAGCGCACATGTACCACAGACTCCTCATGCGTGGCCCACGAGCTGAGATGTCCGATGGGGACCATGTGTGACCCCAATAAGTGGTGAACAGGGTTATACGCGTCCAAAGCACAAGACCGGACTCCTGTTATCGCTGCCTCTCCCATATCTACCTCAAGAGTGTATTGCGGCTTGTTATGTGTGTTCCCATTATACGCCCAGGCCCCGGGGCCTCTCCCGTGGCTACGATCCAAACATGACGGATAAGGTTGTGTCTTGGCCTCAGCAGTGATTCACGTAGGCAAGAAGTCCATGGGTGAGAGATTGCTAGCATGAGCATGCCGCGAGTGCTATACGGTATCCACCGCAGGCACTTGGTCCACGGATCTAAATACTGGGTTACCGACCACGCCGACAGCAGATCCCACGAACAGACTAGAACAGTTGCACAAGGAAGGGCATCCCTTGCAGGATGCTCAGGATCACGCCGAGAGCTCCAACGAGCCAGTAGAGGCCTGTCAAGCGTCCCGTGATACGGGCCAGTTCCGCCTTGGTTTCAGCCCTCAGGTCTTGGATATCCGCCTTGGTTTTGGCCCGCATGTCCTCCAGATCCGCCTTGGTGGTGAACTGTGACCAATCGGGGATATAGGTCGCGATCACTTCGGCCTGATCCCGATCCATGCCAGCGTTACGCAAGCCTGCTAGGACCCGCTTGTTAATCATCTCCATACCCTTCTCCCTTGATTGGTGCGGAACGACACTGCCTGTGTCGTTCCGATCCTCATCAGCTCCGACACAGATAGCCCCGTGGGGGAGACTGTTACCAGGCACCGCGCAGGGTGCGTTGCGCCCGGTAAGACCATTATAAGCGATCCTAGTATGAGAACAAGAGCTGGGACGCACTACAATAAGGGGTCATGCGGACTGCTCCCGGTAGTCGGCATGACGGTATCGTACACCGTCAAGTCCCAATTGATGCCCTGACTAAGAAAGCTTGCAACTCACGTCTGGTTCGTAATAACAGGATCATCCCGAGCAGTGTTATAAAAGTATTAAAGCCAAGTTCGGGAGTTATTTATGGTTAGAATGCGTGCGATCCTATCCCGTCAAAAAATTACTGCTACCACCGGCCTGTTGTTCATCGTGCTGCTGGCCACCAATGCGCGGCCTGCCGCCGCGGTGGAGACCTGGGGTCATAGCGGACTAGAATTAATAGTGGCGTACAGCAGTACTGAAGCAACGGTCAGTTGGGTACTTAATGAAAATGCAGCTTGGTATTGCGAGCCCATTGAGTACCGGGTTACCATTCTTCACTTGCCCGACAACAGTTATCATAGCGTCGTCTGAAAACCGGCATCCAATCCGCTGACCGTAACACTAAGCGGCTCGGATCCCGGTCACCTGTACCTAGTGGAGGTAGCGGTCTCCAGGAGCAAGGGTAAAGAGTGTTGGGGAGGCCATAGGAGGGCAATGTTCACCGCGTTGGACACCCCAGAACCCACAGCCACCAACACCCCATTACCCACGGCTACCTCGGAACCCACAGCCACCAGTACCCCCCTGCCGACAGTCACCCCGGAACCCATAGCCACGGCCACCTCAGAGCTAATAGGCCCCGTAGGGAAGGTTGTTGAGACTGCGGGAGCCCCCACCGGAGCTGGAAACAGAGTTGCCGGCCACGCCCCACGTGACGACAGAGAAACTACCCCCTTTAAGGTCCGCAACCTGGACATCACCCCCGCGGGGACTCATGTCACGGTGACGTGGAAAAAGGTGGGGACCGGCAAGCAGCATCCCCAGCGGTGCCGTACGGCGGACCCGCAGCAATATCGCTACAAAGTAGTGCTCTGGACCGGTGCCGTGGGTGACAAGAGTGACAGGGAAGAAGTCGTAGATCACACGGAAACCGGTGCACGGGTAGTAGATCTCACCGCTCTAACAGCGGGGACCCAATACGCGGCCCTAGTGCAATCCTATTCTACGGAGTGTGACCTGGACCCAACCGTAAGAAGCCCGGCCCAAGGCCCGCCGGCTATGAGCCCCCGCACGGTAATGAACACTAAGCGGGGGCCCGAACCGTGCCAATTCATGGTGTCCCAAAAGACAAGGGAATTAATTCCCTCGTTCTATGTGATACCATGCGGGCCTTAGAGTTAATTAGGAGAGAACACTATGTCTATACACCGTGCCCTACTCACGGCGACCACGGGCCTACTCGCCATCATGTTGCTATTCGCTACCCGTGCCCAGCCCGTAGCAGCGCATCATGGCGGTATTCATCCCACGCCGGAGCCCACTTTTGAGTCTAGGAGTTCGGATACTCCTATTCCAATACGCCCATCCCCCCATGCACAGCACGCTATTAAGGGGTTCACACACCGGTTTGTAGTGACCGGCAGCCGCGAAGCAACGGTTTTCTTTAATGTCTTTGAAAGGGGCTTTATACGCACTGGCAACTCAGTCCACTCATACCTTAGATATCCCGGGAATTTTGGGTATCTAGGGCCGAGAGTAAACGTGTACTCTAATACGAAGCGCAAATCCGTATATTTGCAAGAATGGAGTCGCAACAACAGTTGGTTTGTGTCGGGGGATAAGCCACCAATAGAAACGGAAATCATATTAGAAAATGGTAAAGGCTCCGTTACATTTAAAGACTTGAAGCCCGGCCACCGATACACATTAAGGCTACCAGTGTCATGTCGCAATAAAGCTGGTTCAATACTATGCGGGGAAGAGGTGGGTATGCACTTTTTCACGTTACCCGCATTGACGGAGCCCGTGCCCACAGAGAGTGTGATAAAGATAAAGCATCCTAATAGCACGTCCGAAGTACCAATATTAGTGGAGTACAGCAGTACTGAAGCAACGGTCAGTTGGACGCACAATGGGGTCAGTTGGACGAAAACTGGTTATAGAAATGAAAATGCTTATAGAAAGTTTGTAGGGACGGTTTATTGCAGGGCCAAGGTTTCTCTCAAATCCCACAATCCTAAAGTCAAAGGCTGGACAGATTACGTCACTAAAAAAGTTGAGGGTCAGTATCCCCTTAGTGTTACATTCAGCAATTTGGAGCCTGGCCACAAATATAAAGTGGATATAGTCCATACGGATTGTTATGAGTGGAAGGAGGGTCCTCGTCGTGGGTACTCTGGTGGCCCCTATCGCTGGGAAGAGTACTCAAGATTCCCCGCTCGCCCCGATCCCGTCTCGGCAAAGTTTACCACGCTGGACGCCCCGCTCCCCACAGCCACGGCTACCTCGCTCCCCACAGCCACTCATACACCTCCAGCCACGCCCCTACCCACGGCTACGAATACCCTGCTATCCACAGCCACCCATACACCCCCAGCCACGAATACCCCTCTCCCCACGGCTACGAATACCCCGCTCCCCACAAGCACCCCGGAGCCCCTACCCACGGCTACCCCGGAGCCTATAGGCCCCGTAGGACAGGTTGTTGAGACGGGGAATACCCCCACGGGTGCCCCGGAACTGCAATCAGAGTTGCCTGCCACGCCCCACGTAACCAGGGATTACCCCCCGGCCCCCGTCCGCAAACTGGCCGTCACGCCCGCGGGTACGCATGCTACCGTGACTTGGGGAAAGCCGAGAGCGGATAAGCCCCGCCGATGCCTGACGGCGGACCCGCCCCAATATCGCTACCAAGTGATTAACAAAGCTACCGGGGAAGCGGTAGAGCATATAACCGGGGCACGGGTAGCCGATATCACCGGTCTAACAGCGGGAACCCGCTACGCGGTACGGGTACGGTCCTATTCTACGGAATGTGACAATTGGTCCAACCCCCAACGTGTGATCTGGACCCAACCGTAAGAAGCCCTATCCAAGGCCCGCTGGCTATGAGTCCCCGCCCGGTACTGCCCGCCGGGCGGGGGCCAACGTGCCTGATCTCCGGAGCTCCCCGCCGCTACCATGCAGCTGCATGTACCCAATTCCATGTGTCCCAAAAGGCATGATTTTTGACACAAGGATGTCCAAGACCGAAAATCTGGCCTTGAAAACGTTAGAGCATGTCCAAAAGTCTTACCAAAAACTACATGCCAAATCTTGTCATGTGTATTGAGTTTTAGTACAATAGGCGCATGAAATTCGGTTATGCGCGCGTCTCAACCCACGAACAGACCCACGACCTGCAGCAGGATGCCCTCCAGGCTGTGGGCTGCGAGCGCCTCTTCACCGATACCTGTTCGGGCTTTGTCGCGTGCGCCGACCGGCCCGCCCTCCAACGTCTCTGTGAGCAACTCCGTCCGGATGATGTGCTGGTGGTCTGGCGGCTGGATCGCCTCGGCCGCAATCTCAAGGATCTGCTCGGTTTCGTAGGGGGCCTGGAGACGCAGGGCGTCCAGTTCGTCTCGCTCACCGAACAGATGGATACCACAACGCCGATGGGCCGGTTGATATTCCAGCTCTTTGGGGCTCTCGCCGAGTATGAACGGGGTCTCATTCGTGAGCGGGCCCTCGCGGGTGCGGCGGCGGCCCGGGCACGAGGCCGCCAAGGGGGCCGTCCCCGTGTCATGACACCTGACAAGATGAAGACTGCCCAGGCCCTGATGCGGGATCGCACCATCCCCATTGCCCAGATCTGCCGTACGGTGGGTGTCAGCCGTAATACCCTCTACCGATATCTGTACCCTGACGGGACCCCACGTAGCTACGCCAGGGAGGTCAAGTCATGAGTGTCCCTGGTGTCTGGGGGGTGTCCCGCGTAGCCCCTGCGCTATCCGAGAGATCAAGACCTGGCTGCTACCCTATGTGCGAGCTTGGTTACGGTAGGTGTGGCTAACATTACTGATGGAATCCTTCTGCTGCGGGATTCTCGTGTCCTTGACCACCGTCATGGAGGGTTTGGTGGAACAGTGCGTAGTGCTGGAACTATAAACCTGGGCTCTTTCTAGCACGCGATGTTACGTGAGGACGAAGTCCCTGGTCCATACTACGGGCGACATATGAGATTGATATGACTTGTGTATTTCCCCGGTCCCGAGATGGGATCCGAGCTTGACTAGCTGTGAGGGTATTCAGCCCCCCTTTCTGACCAAGTGCGGCATCCAGGCAGTCGAGCCTCCATCGTCAAGCGCCTCAGCTCCAAATCAAAGTACCCACCCGACAGTGCTGGAGCAAGAAGCTCGCTGTGTGGATATCGCTCATCCTTTCTTGGATGCCTTAGACATACCGAGAGTCGATCCTGTGCACGACCTGGACAGGGGTGAGGTGCTTGACGGGTACCTACCCTTGACGCGGCAGGGCGGCTGGCATAGGGGCACTAGGAAATACTGTCTCTTCTTAGGAAGAATGTATAGGCTAGACGTTAGAGAGGACTGTGTGGAGGCGTGTCCACGTTGCCTGCCTACCAAGATCAATTTCGCCTGTATTGGATCAGCAACTAGCCTCGGCAGGCCAAGGGTGTTGGTTGCGTCCCCTCACAGCTGCTGTAACGGGGAGAGCAGGGCAATCGGCGTGCTCTGGAAGGGGTGCAGCTCTGACCGAAGCCTAGGGCCAACGCTAGACTCAGAAACCACGCAAGGCGTTCAAGACTGCCGTGAGATTCAGTACCACCGTCACGGACCCGCCTAGCAGTGCAAAGAAGGTCAGGAAAATACCCACCATCCAGCGGATCAGCCGGTTCTCCATCCGTGCCATCCGGTTTTCTATCCGGTTCTCTAGTCCGGTCATTTGATTTTCCATCCGGTTCTCTAGTCCGGTCATTTGATTTTCCATCCGATTTTCCAACCGGCCGAACTCCACACGGAGTGCACTAATGTCCTCTTTAGTCGCAAACTGCGACCAGTCAGGCAGGTGGGCCGCCACTACTTGGGCCTGAACCTCAGGCATAGCCGCCTGCCGTAGTTCCTGATACGCTACCTTGTTCATTATCTCCATTATTCTTTTCCCCTCGTCTAGGAGGATCGGAGCCCTGTGCTGCCCCGATCCTCGCCGGAAACGACCCAGACGGCTCTATGGTCTATGGATATCGGCCCATACGCACAATGCCGGAAGCACCCCACAAACAAGTTTAATTATAGCATGATGGCGGGATGCGCAACCCATGGGTTCAGCCCACCCACAGCCGTTGCGGTATAGAGTTCTGAATCCCGACCATCCTGATACTCCCCTCGTCTCTATACCATGCACAGCGTAGTACGGAGGAACCGCTATAGCTCAGGATGTGCAACGCCATCATAAGCCCCACGCACATCTTCTTACGACTGTCGGGTACCTTGCCTAACATAGACGTGCCGCTAGGGCACGGGGCGGGATCAGCATCAGACAGCCACCACAGTCCCAATAGCCCCGCATAGAGGCCCCGTGCCGGGGTTCGCCCGCCGGCGTAGGCATATCCCTAGGGACCACGGGCATCTCCTATTCCTGTGCGGCTGTGGGGATCTAATTGAGGGGAGGGGAGGCACGCCTTCGGCCTGGAAGGCAGCGGAAAAGTGTGCTTCTCTCTCGTCCGCCTTGGCCACGGGCTCCTTGGCATTGGCTATGTGCAGGTATATAGGCACCTAATCACCGCACTTGACCTATCCTGGGTCACTATGTACAGCAGATGATTAACAAGAGGGGCCTAGTAGGCTTGCGTAACGCTGGCATGGATTGGGAGCAGGCCGAAGTGATCGCGACCTATATTCCCGATTGATCGCAGTTCGCTACCAAGGCGGATATCCAAGATCTGCAGGTTGAAACCAAAGCGGAACGAGCCTGTATCACGGGACGCTTGACAGGCCTCTACTGGGCTGACTCTCGGCGTGATCCTGAGCGTACCGGGGCCGGTAGCTTCTCCTGGTTACGTGGGGCGTGGCAGGTAACTCTGCTTGCAGCTTCGGCGCACCGATGGGGGGCCCGCTGTCTCAATAACTTGCCCTACTACAGGCCCTATGATCCCCGGGGCAGCCATGGCTATGAGCTCTGGGGAGACCGTGGGTATCGGGCCCGGGGCATCCAGTGTGGTAAAGATTGGTGAAAAAGCGTACATGCTACCGCCACAAAGCTTGCTCTTGGCGATCTGTACCCACACTTGATAATATTCGTGACTAGGTTCCAAGGTACTGAACGTAACACTATGCGTGTCGGACCCCGGAACTCTTTTAGAGCCGTGATCGCACCAGGAGTTGACTTCAGGCCTATCCCCCCCTAAAAAATACTAACCTGATACTCGGTGGGTTCGCAACGAAAACGACTTCCGCTGTAAGGATACTGTTCTCATTTTATGTATTGGAATCCCCTAAGCTCTTTCAAATACCTTCTAATTTCCGCCTCGTTAGGTACCCAACTGACCATTGCTTCGGTACTGTTGTACTCCACTCCACTATTATTGCCTTCGGGGATGGCACAGGGATGCGGGTAGCACTACTACTGTAAATAAACGCCCCCAACCGTCCCAGTCCGATATCATCATCACTCTCTCTGTAGGCATGGGCCTCGATGTGTGCGGGCGTGTTGATGCGGGCAACGTGGTAGCCGATGGGCCGGTTGATATTCCAGCTTTTTGGGGCTCTCGCCGAGTACGAACGGGGTCTCATTCGTGAGCGGGCCCTCGCGGGTGCGGCGGCGGCCCGGGCACGCGGTCGTCAAGGGGGCCGTCCCCGTGTCATGACGCCTGACAAGATGAAGACAGCCCAGGCCCTGCTGCGGGATCGCACCATCTCCATTGCTCAGATCTGCCGCACGGTGGGTGTCAGTCGTAATACCCTCTACCGATATCTGTACCCTGACGGGACCCCACGTACCTACACTAGGGGGACCAAGTCATGAGTGCTCCCCTGATGTCCAGGGGATCCCACGTAGATGCGCTATCCGGGATCTCAAGACCTGGCTGCTCCCTCATGTGCAAGTTTGGTTACGGTAGGTGTGGTCAACATTACTGATGGAACCCTTCTACTGCGGGATTCTCGTGTCCTTGACCACCGTCATGGAGGATCTGGCGTAGGGCTGGAACTATAGACCCTGATGTGGCCCTCTGGCCCAAGATCAATTTCGCCTGTATTGGATCAGTACTGGCCTCGGCAGGCCAAGGATGTTGGTTGTTTCCCCTCACGGCTGCTGTAACGGGGAGAATAGGGCAACCGGCGTGCTCCGGAAGGGATACAGCTCTGACCGCAGTTTAGAGCCGACGCTAGACTCAGAAACCACGCAAGGCGTTCAGGACCGTCGTGAGATTCAGTACCACTGTCACGGATCCACCTAGCAGAGCAAAGAAGGTCAGGAAAATACCCACCATCCAGCGGATCAACCGGTTCTCCATCCGTGCCAACCGGTTCTCTAGTCCGGTTATCTGGTTTTCCATCCGGCTCTCTAGTCCGGTCATTTGATTTTCCAACCGACCGAACTCCACACGGAGTGCACTGATGTCCTCTTTGGTCGCAAACTGCGACCAGTCGGGCAGGTGGGCCGCCACTACTTGGGCCTGAACCTCAGGCATAGCCGCTTGCCGTAGTTCCTGTACGCTACCTTGTTCATTGTCTCCATTATTCTTTCCTCCTCGTCTAGGAGGATGGGAGCCCTGTGCTGCTCCGATCCTCGCCGGAAACGGCCCAGACAGCTCTATGGTCTATGGACATCGGCCCGTCCGCACAATGCCGGAAGCACCCCACAAATAAGTTTAATTATAGCATGATGGCGGGATGCGCAACCTATAGGTTCAGCCCACCTAGCCGTTGCGGTATAGAGTTCTGAATCCCGGCCATCCTGATACTCCCCTCGTCTCTATACCATGCACAGCGTAGTACGGAGGAACCGCTATAGCTCGGGAGCTTGCCTTAGCTCCAGAGTGTACCTTGCGGCAGGGGAAATTGAACTTCAGGCTTGAAGACACTGGGGACAACTAGACCGCATCCGGCCCGGGTTGAGAGGGCGGCATCCCGTTCCGCCCTCGCCGCTGCCATGCCCTAGTCTATATCACCATGACCGATCACCTGCTCTACGATAGGGCACTGCCGGTGCCCCTCAGCGGCAATCACATACGACGCGTGGCCTGCGGGATAGCAACCGAAGTAGAAACCCGTGGATATCCGGCTATCAACATCATAGTCTTGTTTCTGTCCCGACTAGGTGAACCCCTTGATCTTCATAGCCTCCAGTATACATAAAGAGAAAGTGGGTGCCGCCCCTCTCCATATCAGGTGTAGGTCCAGGTTCTGGAGCCAGACTTAGAATCAATTTCTGAAAATGAAACTCCTTGTCCCGGGTACTGATCAACATGATGGAGATCTCCGACAGGAACGGCCCGAACGTATTGCCTGAAGCTCGCGAAACAGAGCGTACCAGTCACGGATGAGGTCTCATGATGGCTATGGGTAAGTTCCCGAGATGAACCTTACGGCCGGGCCTCGGTGCATTCTGTAACGTTGTGTCATGCAAGATCAGTCTCAACGAGGAACATTCTTTTGTGATCATTGTGAGCAGCAGAAATGGTATGTGGTAGATAGGCGGGATCGTCCCTCCTTGGGGTACTTAGCGGGCAGGGTGGTAGTGTCCAGGATAGTTGCCTGCTCTGAGCCCACAACTATCGGTTGTTACCTTACTGCCGTAAAAAAACAGAGTGAATAGGATCCACACATTACATAACTGGCGTGATTGTGGAGTGATGACGGGAGCGGTGTCCTAAGCAAGCCTCTTATAGATCCATGAAAGCCAGAATCTAATTAGACCATGTCTGTAATTCAGCGGTTTAGCGCATTGCACTTGACAGTTTGGTAGGTCCGAGACACGACATGAGCCAAGCAGAGAGTAGTACCGCAGGGTGCAGTGTCAACAGGATTACACCTCCGCATCGTACCTGCTCCCGTCAATACGACAAAGGAACGAGCAGCAGATATAAGTCCCCCCAAGGAGATATATGCTCCTGGCACCTAGGACCACTTTTGACATCATGACGGCAACCCTACCTCAAATCCGCCTAATTCGTGTTCTCTTTTGGTAGTAATGAGGTTTGTTGATACATTGGCGCTATGCAACATAAGACAGGCTCCAAGACCATGAACATTAACCAAGTATTGCAGGACCATCTGACGCCGGTCCAATACAGAGCGGCGGTGGATCCCGCCTCCGAGGTATTGTGTCTGGCTTGTGCCGGCTCCGGCAAGTCGCGTACCTTGGCGTACCGGATAGCACGCCTGCTTGCCACGGGCGCGAGTCCCCAAAGCATCGTGGCCTTTACCTTCACCAACAAAGCTGCTGCTGCCATCAAGCAGCGGGTAGCGCAAGCTTTGCAGACAGCTAGGTTGGACCCCACTGTACTGGGAGCCATGTACAT
Organism: Caldilineaceae bacterium; assembly: GCA_965116185.1. Taxonomy (GTDB): domain Bacteria; phylum Chloroflexota; class Anaerolineae; order Caldilineales; family Caldilineaceae; genus Bin34. The sequence goes on along the minus strand of OZ220492.1, from coordinate 1,909,324 downwards.
CGGTACGATCCATACCTACTGTCAGCGTGTACTGGGTGATATGGATCCCATCTACCGTCAGTACGATGTGCTGGATGAAAATCGGCTCCGGCTTTTTTTGATGTCACGTTACGCCCAATTGAATCTGAGGGCGTTTCGGGACAATCCGCGTTACAACCAGTCCCAAAGATATTTTGGCGTGATTACACAGGCGGCCGATGCGTGGACAATGGCCAACGATGAAGTACTGGATTTCACCATAATCAAAAACACGGACCCTCAACTCGGTATTTTCCTGCAAGAAATGAGGGATTTGTTGCAACGAACACAATATCTTGACTTTTCTCTGATGATCCGCCTGGTTGTGGACGCTCTCCAAGCGCGGAAACCGGAAGTCCTGCAGGCCATAAGCACCGTTCGCCATCTCATGGTGGATGAATATCAGGACGTGAACCTGGGTCAAGAGCACCTCATTCGCCTTTTGGGACAACGGGCCGCCACTTTGTTCGTGGTAGGCGATGACGATCAAGCTATTTACGCCTGGCGCGGCGCGGATGTCGGCCACATCCTGGAATTCCAGAAACGATACCCGGGCTGCAAGGTCCATACATTGAATGTGAACTTCCGCAGCACTACACCTATTGTGCAGGCTGCTGACCACTTCGCAGCCGCCGAATTGAGTTCTGCACGCCGCGCTAAGCAACCCGTAGCACATGCCAACCCAACCCCTCAGGCGTGCCAAGTGTTGCCATTGTTTCCAGACCGGAATGCGGAAGCGGCTTGGGTAGCCAAGCGGATCCGGGACTTGCTGGGTACCACCTATCAAGATGCGGGTAAGCTCCGTGGCTTGACGCCAGCCGACTTCGCTATTCTCATGCGTTCCACACGGGTGAGCGATGGGGACGGGAAGCCGCGCCACACCGCTTTCACGCAGGCGTTAGCAGCCCTGGACATTCCCTTCAGTCTTGAAAGGGGAGGCTCTCCTTTTGAGTATAGAAAGGTCACTGTGCTTCGTGATACCTTTGAACTCATGCGCACCCACAACCCGCCCCGCCATCAAGTGGAACAATTTTTTAAGGAGAGGGTCCGGCCTACTTATCGCCGCGCTAGCTTTCATGCCTTAGCCCGGGTCCTGTCCCGGTGGGGCTCCCGGATTCACCGAACGAAGGATAGTCCGCGGGAGCGTCTTTATCCCCAAGAGCTACTGTACGACTTGTTGGGCGCCTACAACCTGGCTGACATGGATTTGCCGGACGATGTGATGCAGAGTATCGGTCTTTTCAGTCGCATGTTGCAGGACGTGGAAACCGTATACATAAGTGTTGATTCACGAGCGCGCTTTGCTTCCGCTCTTGATTTCCTGATGTACACGGCCGCGACAGGATACAATACATCCACCGACAATCTTGTGGCAAGGCCCGATGCCGTCATGGTATCCACGGTCCATGGCATGAAAGGCCTAGAGTTCCCCTGCGTGTTTGTAGTGGATATGGAGGCCCAAAGATTTCCGGGTCGGGTGCGCAAGTATGCGGGCTGGTTGCCACAAGATGTCATTTCATCCGCACTTGAGCGCGGTGCGTATCAAACGACGCATGATGGGGAAGCACGTCTGTTCTATACTGCCGTGACCCGGGCCGAACGCTATCTTTACGTCAGCGGGGCCACCGAGCTGCCGGGCGGGCGCAGAAGGCAGACACCTTCCCTGTACGCCCAACGTTTGGCGGAGCATCCAGGAGTGACCAGTGATAAGAATAAGGAGCTGCCCGGTTTATCCAAAGCCAGAGCCCGCCGGCGGATTGAGGAGACCAGCTACCCCACCAGTGTCTCCGAAATCCAAAATTACCTGCAGTGTCCACGAATCTACCAGTTCCGGCAACGGTATGGTTTCAAACCCGTCATCAAGGAAATGTTCGGGTACGGTCAGTCCGTGCGTACCTGCATTCAGCAACTCCATCAACACTATCCGGACAGTGTGCCCGACTCTGACCAGGTGACCCAGGTAGTGGCGGACACCTTTCATCTGAAACATGTCCCCGCCAGCAAGGATCCGGATACGCAACCAGGGCCCTATGAAAGGGCCCGTACAAAGGCTATACAAGTGCTCCAGAACTACGTCCGGGGGTTTAGTAGGGACTTCACACGTGAACGTCAAATTAAGGCAGCCTTTGAAATTCCGGCGCAAAACTGTACGATTGCGGGAGCTATTGATTTGCTGTTGCAGGAGGATGAGCAGGGTCCTGTCCTAGATGCGGAAGTCATTGATTTCAAAACGCGTGAAAAGGGGTTGTCAGCCCGTGACAGCACGGATCTAGACTGGCCTGCGCTGGCGTTACAAGTCCAGCTATACACCACGGCAGCGGAACAGGTACTGGACCAGCCCGTCAAAACCGGCAATGTCCATTTCCTGCAAGATGGACACCGGGTTGCGGTACCCATTACCCCGGAAGCCCTGGACGCTGCCCGCAACAATGTGGAATGGGCTGTCCAAGGCATTTTACAGTCAGATTTTCCCATGCGTCCCCACGCCACCAAATGTGCCCAATGCGACTTCGCCCAGATCTGCCCGCAACGTCCGCAGAAGTTCAAGAGATCAAGGGTGCCGCTATCTTTGCACCTGCCGGACGATAGACATCAGCAGGCTCACGCCTTTAGTCAGTATGACTTTTACCACATCGCGGTCCAGCCATAAATGTAGCCTAGATACCCTGGTAGGTGGTGTGTTCTATGCGCATGACTGAGTCCTTGGCCGGTATGGGTAGGTCTGGATGGATCATTATGGTCTTGAGACAGTGTTTGCATATAGCGTGAACGGGACCGAGGCTGCGCGGTACCGCGGTAATTGGGAGTGTTCTGGTCGTAGGCGATACTTGTGGTCTGGTAAGGGATCAAACCACTGTGAATATAGTTGCCTCCTTGTTTCCCTGTGTGAATATTTTCCTTGGCGGTGCATGTTCAAGGTCAGGGTTTGAGTTCTGTCGTGTCCTAGCGGAGATGGGTAAGAACCGCCTGCGGTTCTGAGCGAGAATAGGCCCGGTTTGTTGGTGTTAAATGGCTCTGGGCCGTGTGTCGTCGACACAGCCCGCTGAGTATAAAACGGATCACATCCTCGTCAGTGCGGCCGCTTTCGTGCCGCAGGACTGGTTACGGGGAGCTATTACTTAGTTTACATAAAATCGAGATGCCAACACCTGGCCCCCAAGTCACAGCTGCTCCCAATGGTCGTTCTAGTAATCGGTTACACCGCAATAAAGTGGTGAGTTCGGTAGAAAAGCCGCCGCTTGGTAGGTCTGTTGAGAGAGACAGTTCTTCCCGTGCCTTACCCCAGGATTGCATGGTCGGGCGCTGGATGGGGTGATGCGGTACGGGTAACGATATTGTCGGGGCTATCAGGGCCACAAGCCTAGATAGGGATACCAAGTCCCGTTGCGCCTACTAATCCTAGATGGGTTAGATGGGTGCCTACCTCTGGTTAGCAATATCTACGGGATTGCACACAGTCAGAGACGTGGCTACAGGGGAATAGCACGGCCTCAGATTTTCCAGCGTCTCGCCGGGAAACCTCAAGAAGTCTGGCCTCTATTGTCTTCAACCTGCTCATACACGGTAGTGTGCGGTAGACCGTGATATCACTATCGGACTACGTGTCCCCACCGAGCCTGTAATCTTGAAAACACTGGACCTGCTCCTGAAAACCCTGGATCAGATCCTGAAGTCGCTGAGCCTGTTCCTGAGCTTCCTGGACCAGCTCCACCTGAACTCTCCGGGTCCGTTCCTGAAAACCCTGGGCATCCACCTGCAACTCCTGGGCCTGTTCCTGTAGCTCTTGGGCTATATCCCGAAAATACTGGGCATTCGCCTGCAACTCCTGGGCCTGTGCCTGCAACTCCTGGGCATCCCTCTGAAGCACCTGAGCATCCGCCTCAAACCGCTGAGCTAGTTCCTGTTCCCGCTGGGTCAGCTCCGGCTCATACTGCTTGAGCCACTGTTGGACTTGCTCTGATCGTACCCGGACCTGCTCGTGTCCCTCATGAATCTTCTTGAGCTCTTCCTCTTCCTGCGTAAGCCAGCAGTGGGCATGCACGAGACGTGCCTCGTCCCGTGCATGCCTCTGCTGGCGCTGCGTATACACCCACGTGATTTGCTCAAGATACTCCTGAAGCAGCTGGTCCTGCACAGGCTGCTCGGACCGTTCCTGAAACCCCGAAGTCTGTTCGTGCCGCCTCTGGACCTGCACAAACTCCTGGGCTTGCTCTTGAAGCTCCTGGGCCATCTTCTGCCACCCTTGGGTCTGCTCGTGCCATCCCTGGGCCTTCGCCTGAAAACCCTGGGCTAGCTCCTGAAACCACTGGATATGCTCCTGCCACCACTGGATCTGTTCCTGAGATCCCTGGCCATGCCGGCCATGCCACCCCTTGATCTGTTCCTGATATTCCTGGGCCTGCTCCAGTGCCTCATGGGCTCGCTCCTGCCCCTCATGGATCTTATCCTGCCACTCCCTGGCCTGCCTCTGAAGCGCCTGAGCCTGTTCCTGAAAATGCTGGGCCTGCATGCGCCACCACTGGGCCTGTCCGAGCGACCGTGAGTCCTGCGCAAGCCAACGCTGGACCCGCGCGAACCGCTGCTGGACCTCCTGGTACTGCTGCAAGTTCTGATACTGATACAACAGGGTCTGCTCCTGAAAATGCTGGGCCTGCGCGAACCGCCGCTGGGTTAGTGCGGACTCCCACTGAACTTGTTTGAATCCCCATGCCACCTGATTGTAATAGGCCTGCTCTAACCACTCCGGAGCCTGATCCGGTTCGATCAAATCGTCTTGCCTGTCCCGAGGCATCTTTGCGCAACCCTCAACTACACTATCTTATGCGGGCAGTATCATACTACACTGAGGACTATCGTGTAGACTACGCATAGAACTCACATCTTGCAAGGGTGGGGACGGGCGTAGCTAGACAAAATGGGGCGAAGAAGAGGGGCAAAAAAAGACGGGCATCCTGGCAAGTGCGAGCGTTTTGTGCTCAGGCAGATGGTAAAAGCGGGTCTAAACGACCTCTGAGTTTACTGTCCTAGTTTAAACCTTCAGAACCAGCCATTCTTGTTTTATTCGGTATAAGAAACGTTATACAGAGTAAAATAGAGCTAACGCCCACTCCCGAAAGGGTGTATGAAGCCAGGTCATCGTCATGCACAACAGGTGCATAATTCCGGTAGCATCTAAATTTATCCTGTACTGTCGGTACTGACATAGAGGCTAGTTGTGCAACAGCTATAATCCGTAACCACCTGATATCCTACTACCATGTCCAGATCACAACCTGTCTTCCCTGAGACGGATTCCACCCCCAATGTACATTCGATCTCACTACCGGATGAAGATCGCACCACCGTGTTTCTGCAACAGGGTAACACGCAGAGTGTACCTGTACTGTGCCTGCATGGCAATCTAGGTTCCAAATGGTGGTGGTGGCCCTTATTTGAAATCATACCGGATGATTTTAACCTGATCGCACCTGATCTGTGGGGAGGAGACGATACCCGTTGCCAAAAGCAGACTTTCAATATACCGGCACAGCTGCATGATTTGCACCAGCTAGTAGAAGCCCTAAACCTGTCTCGACTGACCCTAATTGCTCATTCCACCAGTTGTGCTGTAGCCCTGGAGTATGCCCTGCGCTATGCACATCGGTTGTCGGCTCTGATACTGGTAGCTCCCCCCCCACTAGATGGAATTGCAACCCCGCCTGAGGTGTATCGCTATCTACAGACCCTCCTGCAGAATCCGGCACGCATGGAAGACTTCCTATCTTCGCTCATGCCGAAACTGGATCTGACCGTTCCCGCCAACCAAGCTCTGCTGAATCTGCTCGTCAAGGATGCACTACGTTACTCGTCCCGTGCACTGGACGGCCTTACCCGCAGCCTGGAAGTCTGGCACTGTCGAGATCGAGCAGGCCAATTGAGTGTACCCCTATTGCTGATACGCGGGCGTGATGATCACGTCACGCCGTATGCCGTAGCGCTTGATACTCTTCTGGCTATCCCGCATGCTAACAATCTGGAAGTTATTCAGGGTGCTGGACATTCGCCCTTTATCGAAAACCCCTTAGCTTTTACGATACGACTCATTGACTTCATCGTACCCGATTTCACAGCATCCCCACCCTCGTTGTAAAGGCTGATTTGATTTATGTCTAGTAAAGGGGCCCCATCTTGACTTCTTGCCGTGTCTGGTGTGGACCAGGGGATGCTTCTAGTCGGGCGCTAGCGCCTGGAGACTTCCAGATCAGGGAGTGTGTGGTGTTTGGGGGTGCTTCATCTTATTCAGCTGCTGGTGTACAGTACGGGCTGCCCGCCGTCCGATACGTGTCGCAGTGTACAGCATGGCGCCCCGTACAATGCGATCGGCCTGCACAGGATGGATGGCCATGCGCCCGGCGGCATCAAGGCTTGCCGTGTAGATAGCTGGGATGAGTGCGTTCAGGTCCTGTCGTGTTTCATGGGCTCCTCGTATCACACCGCGGACGATGCCGCGCAGTGCACGGCGGGACCCTTTGGAATCCATGCGCTCCCCCAGTTCCTGAGCAATGCCCAGGAGACTACCTTGAATGATCAGATGGGGATCGGTATCCAGTTCCCAGATTGCGTGAGTAGCTCCACGGGCCGCATGATAGGCTATCTCTTCAGCATGTGCTTCCAGATTATCCTTGCCCTGCAGCACACGAGCCAGGTTAATTTTGACGGCTAGGGCAAGTGTCCAGGCGGATTTGGTGCTGACATGCGATGTTGCTACAGCTAGGCGGATGGCATTTGAGAACTGATACAGAGTCAAACCTAGCACCGTATCCATACCCGGAATGTGACGCACGAAATCCAGTGGAGCCTGTAGGAAACGTACCCCGGGAATCACGTTCATGGCACGTACCATGTCAGTCGAGTTTCTGAACAGCGCGTCCACCACCACTGCTCGTGTGTAGTTCTTATCCTCATGGATGTGAGCAAGCAGGTTGGAAGCAAGCAGACCCAGTAGGAACGCGAGCTGGAACAAGAATTCATACCCGCCCAGATGGAGACCGGTGAATGCCTGCGAAGCTATGGGACCAGACCATGTAACGTGAATAGTGAGTTGACGTTGCAGCAGTACATCAATAAGACGTCCGCCTACCAGCGGGCCTACACCGGCACCTAAGCTACCGGCAATTGAGGCCGTTGACAGGTAGGCATTGCTATTGTGCTGCTTGGCACGCTTCATGATCATGATGCTGGTCGCAATGTCTGCTCCCGCCGTGGATATGCCTAGCAGGATCATGCAAAACGCGATGATGAAATAGACCAGATAGCCCGAGCTCACAGTGCCCCTATCCACACTTGCGAGCAGAGACCAGACGGGCAAAACTAGCATCATGAGAGACCCACTGGCCAACATAATGGCCTTGCCGCCAAAACGATCGACGTAGTTGCCCCACAGAGGCAAGATCCAGGCATTGGCTACTTGGGAGAGGGCCGTGAACACAATTACGACCGAAAGCGGATAGGCGAGCTGCTGCAACATGTATACGGCAAAAAAGGGAGTAGCGAGGGTCACGTAGAAGGTACGTACGAACAGAAAAATCAGCAGGCGGCGGAAAGATGGATCCCGGAAAGGCATCACTAGGCTTAGGAACAGAGACTGGTGGGGCATTGCAGCCCGGAACATCCGTATTTCCGGAATGTGCGCCATACACAGTGGCCTCATGATTCCCAGGGTCGCTACCCCACAAATAAGCACAAGAGTATAGCCCTGAAGCTCGTCACGAGTTGTATCTGCCGTACGCCAGTAATCCACGAATAGCGAACCGGATAAACTGAACACGATGGCAGCAATTGAACCGAACACCATGCGTTTGGCGAAAACACTGCCCATAATGGGGCCCGGAATGAGATCGCGGAGCCAACTCTGCCAGTTGACAGCGAAAAGTGAACGCAGAATGCCTTGTAGACTCGCCAAAACGAGTAGGAAAGCAACGCGTTGCGACGGTGCCAGATCTATAAACGGCAGCAGGGCCACCGGAATCCATAGCAGGAAAATCAGTGGCCCAACCAGCATGGACACCAGCTTGCGCTGTCGCCATGCATCAGTCAGGGGCACAAAGAGCAATTGTAGGGGCTGGAAGATAAATGGTGCAGCGCTCAGGTACCCTACCTGAAAGGCATTGGCACCTAGCAACAGGGCAAAAGACGTGAGGAAACCACTGGTAATAATGCTATTGAGGCCCAAGGCGGCAATGCCTTCCGCATACAGCCACCGCAATCCCGACCGAATTTGATTTTGAGACAGTGAATCATGGGGTCTGAACATTACAGTATCGCTTTGCTGCCGCGGCCATGGGGTACCCTCCACACTGCGGGGCTACCCACTGCCACTGGATACACGTGGTCAACAACAGAGTACAACGGAATCCGGCTACTAGAGAACCCTGCAGAGTTAGCTGTTCTGCAGGTACGGACCTTACCATAATGGGGTTGTCCGTTCCGTCACGCTCTCCCATGTGCGCCAGATGTTGGGCGTAGATATCTGGATCAACCGTTGATCACATCCTTGTGTTTGCATGCAGCTGCTCAAGGCGTGGCGTACATACGGCGCACGTGTCCGTCGCAGGCTACAGCTGATGGCGGACCAGAAGGTCTTATGTTTGTCCAGTTACCATGAGCCACGCGCAGAAACGGAATTGGAGATACACATCCCAGCTACGCACTTCATGTCCCATTCACACGGCAATGTCCGCCTCTCGTTTGGGTTGATGCCCATTTCGCATTTTCTACCAAGTCATAAGGGAGTTATACCTTCTGTAGTCACCTGCACCGTATGCAGGCAAAACCGAAGCATACAATCCTACTCCCAACCGGGCTGTACAGATGGCTTGCAGGACTTTACGTGCGGCCCTTCCCCACAACGGACAGCACAACCGCCCAGCGATCTGCTAGCAGCCCGGACATCAGGGTGAAACCTGGTGGTTTAGTTAATACCCGGGGGAAGCAGATCCATTCCGATCTCCCCCCCCCGGCATCAATAAAAGAAACCGCTATCCTGGTGGGAATCAGGTAGCAGCGCGTGCCGCGGCAGATGAAAGGGCACGCTGGACAAATACAGGCAGGATAGCCTTGCGGTATTCGGCATTAGCATGAATGTCGCCCAGGATGTCATCGCCTATATCGGCCTGGATGGTCTGTGCTGCATCCGCAATGGCCTCCACGGTTTGTCCGCGCAGAGCCTCCTCCACAGACCGGCCGCAGGTGGCCGTGGGCGTCAATCCACCTACCGCCACACTGACACGGGAAATAGTATCACCGGTCAGAGTGATAGAGGCAGCAGCCCCCACCATGGCGTAGCGCGAGGCAGGATTGAACAACTTGGCATAGGATGAGCCTGTACCGGCACTGCGGGCGGGGACGGAAATCACTGTGATTAGCTCATCCTCGGCGAGGTTGGTCTCAAACAGATCGACAAAGAAATCGGCGGCCGTAATAGAGCGGGAGCCCTTAGGTCCCCTAACTCCAATCACCGCCCCGAGAGCCGTCAGCACGGTGGGCAGATCTGAGGCTGGATCAGCATGTGCGATGTTACCACCTATCGTACCGCGATTGCGCACCTGGGGATCACCAATGCCACCCGCGGCCTCCACTAGTGCTTCGGCAAGATTAGAGCGGGCAATCGTAGCATGGGTGGTCAAGGGACCGAGGCAGTCCATTTCGCCATCCGTACCGTACGAAATACCTCGTAAATCATCAATGCGGCCGATGTCTATAAGGGTGGACGGTTCAGCAAGACGCAGTTTCATCGCAGGCAGGAGCGAATGGCCGCCAGCCAGGAGCTTGGCGTCCTCGTGGGCCTGGATCTGGGCAATGGCGTCATCAACCGAACGTGCTTGAACGTAACTGAATTTGGCTGGATACATGGCTAAACTCCTTTATAGTCATCCTTTATAGTCACGACTTAGCGGCCGTTGGCCGAATGAATGGCCTGCCAGATCTTCTCGGCCGTATAGGGCATTTCCAGGTGTTTGATTCCGTAGGGTGACAGCGCGTCCATGACCGCATTGGCGACGGTTACGGTCGCAGCGATGGTGCCCATCTCGCCGGCGCCCTTGACTCCTAGCGGGTTGTGCGGAGAGGGCGTTTCAATACGTCCGGTCTCAATCGCGGGAAAACCGTCAGCCCGCGGTAGGGTGTAGTCCATCATGGATCCCGTGAGTAGTTGGCCTGCGTCATCAAAGATACCGTGCTCCCACAGAGCTTGACCTACACCTTGGATGACACCGCCTACCAGCTGACCTTCCACGATCATGGGATTGATGACATTACCCACGTCGTCAACCGCTACATATTTTTCCAGCGTGATTTCGCCGGTGTCCCGATCGATCGACACCACGGCTAGGTGTGCGCTGTTGGGGAACGTAAAATTGGCCGGATCGTAAAAGGCTGTTTCTTCGAGTCCGGGCTCTATCCCTTCCGGCATGTTGTGGGCCGTGTACGCAGCGAAGGCAACGTCACCGAAGGCCATTCCGGAATCAGGTGCCCCCTTGACCTGGATCTGGCCCGAAGTCGCGTTGAATTCCACGTCGGCAGGATTGGCCTCCAGCTGATGAGCCGCAATTTTGATCATCTTGTCACGGATCTTGGCTGCGCTGTTGACCAGGGCACTGCCTCCTACGGCCGCGCTGCGACTACCGTAGGTGCCCATGCCGAAGGGTACGCGTCCGGTATCACCGTGAATCACTTCCACATCACCGATGTCAATGTTCAGTTCGTCTGCCACGACCTGGGCAAAAGTGGTTTCGTGTCCCTGGCCATGGGCGTGTGAACCGGTAAATACGGTCACTTTACCCGACGGATGAACACGTACCGAACCACTTTCCCAGAAGCCCACGGCACTGCCGAGGCTGCCTGCTACGGCCGAAGGTGCCGGACCACTGGCCTCAATGCAGCCGGACACCCCAATGCCCCAGAGTTTGCCTTGGGCTACTTGGTTCCGCTGCTGGATCCGCAGGTCACTGTAACCGGCTAATTCCTCTAGCTTGTCAAACAGAGCCACATAGTCGCCACTGTCGTACGTGAAGGCGACAGGTGTCTGGTAAGGGAAATCTTCCTTCTGAATCAGATTCTTGCGCCGGAACTCGATCGGATCCATGTCCACAGCCTGCGCCCCTAATTCCATGATCCGTTCCAAGAGGTAGGACGCCTCCGGGCGGCCTGCCCCGCGGTAGGCATCAACCGGCACCGTATTGGTCAGGGTACCCCACATTTCACCCCAGATACCGGGAATTTTGTACAGACCGGAAAGTAAAGTTATGTAAAGAGCAGTGGGAATCAGAGGGGCGAAAGTGGATAGGTATGCGCCCTGATCAGCCCAGGTCTGGACATGGAGACCTGTGATCGTACCATCCGCCTCCATGGCCATTTTGACGTTGGTAACGTGGTCTCGTCCCTGTGAATCGGTTATGAAGGATTCGGACCGTGTAGCCACCCACTTGCAGGGACGATTGATGGCGCGGGCAACCCAGGGCACTATGACCTCTTCCGGATAATGGAAGATTTTGCTGCCGAACCCCCCGCCGACATCCGGCGAAATGACCCGGAGCTTGTTTTCCGGAATGCCCAGCGTGAAGGCCGCTAGCAGCAGCCGAATCGGATGCGGATTCTGGCTGGTGGTCCACACGGTCATTTCTTCCATGGCGGCATCCCATTCCGCCGCACAGGCACGAGGTTCCATGGCATTGGGAATCAGACGCTGGTTGGTCAGGTCCAGTTCCACGACATGGGCCGCACGCGCAAAGGCGGCCTGCATGGCCTCCTGATCACCTAGGGCCCAGGCGTAACTAATATTGTTGTCAATGTCCTCATGCAATTGCACGACACCGTCCGCGGTAGTAGCTTTGGCTCCCACTGTGACCGGTAGGACTTCATAGTCCACATCAATCAGAGCCAGTGCGTCTTCCGCTACATAGGGGCTGTCTGCCACGACTACCGCCACGCTGTCGCCGACATGGCGCACCCGATCCGGGACTACCGGCCACCGCACAGGCACTTTGCAGTCCGGTACGACCCAACCGCAAGGCATTTGTCCCACCCCGCCATCAATCAAATCCTGACCGCGGAAGACCGCTAGGACGCCATCCAGCGCTTCGGCGGCCGCCGTGTCAATGCTCTTGATGTCGGCATGGGCGTGGGGGCTCCGTAGGACCGCCACATATGCCATATTGGGGCGCTGCAGATTGGCGACATAAGAACCCTTGCCCTGTATGAAACGAGGATCTTCTACCCGTTTTACGCTTTCGCCCACGTATTTTGCCATTTTTATACCTCCCTATCCTGCTTGGGTCGCCTGCTGCACGGCCTTCACAATGTTCTGGTAGCCTGTGCAGCGGCAAATATTGCCTTCCAGTCCATGTCGGATTTCAGCTTCGCTGATCGCCGGATTATCTTCCACCAGACGAACTGCGGCCATGATCATGCCCGGTGTGCAGAAACCACACTGTAAGCCATGCTGATCCCAAAAAGCCTGTTGCATGGGATGCAATTGGCCATTGGTGGCCAAACCTTCAATCGTGGTGACATTGGTGCCATCGGCCTGCACGGCCAGCACCGTGCAGGATTTGACGGCCTGGCCATCCAGATGCACGGTGCAGGAGCCGCATTGACTCGTGTCACAGCCAATATTGGTTCCTGTCAGACCTAAGGTGTCCCGTAGAAAATCAACCAGTAGCAGACGCGGCTCAACGTCCGCGCTCCGCTCTTCCCCGTTGACGGTCAGGGTTACATTCATCGCCATCGCTCCTTTGCCATTGGCCCCTTTTGCTAATCCGAAAACATCCAGTTCACCAAACTCAACGCTATAACCAGGGCTGTGATCGCCAGACAGAAGACAGCGCATACCTGATACCGGGGGGGCACAAGATGGCTAACGTACTGCATGCTCCTGCCTCGCGCCCGTCCGCATCAGACCGTATCCTGTTCTTGTAATAGGGCCTCCATGCGCGCCGTAAAACGGTCAACGCCCTTGTTGATCATGGATTTGGCTGTCGCTTCAATCAATCTTTGCCCGACACTAGCCATACGCCCACCAACATCCAACTCGCCATCGTAGCGCATGGATGTGTCCGCGCCGACCGGTTCAAGCTCTACGTGGCCATGCCCCGTAATGAAGCCCACAGGCCCCTTGGCCTTGATCTGCAGACGGAAACTTTCAGGCGGGACCAGGTCGCTTTGCTGTAGTTCCGCTTTGAACTTGCCGGCTATGGGACCAATACGAATTTTCAAATTGGCTGTGAACTCCCCCTCTTGCTGACCGGGAACCAGACTTTCACACCCAGGAATGATCTGGGCCACGAACTCCGGATCCATAAAAGCCTGCCAGACATCACGAGGGGGGAAGGCTAATAGAACTGTGCCCCTAATTTTCACTGTGCGTTCTCTTGGTGTTCCGGCAATGCCCCATTTGTATTGTCCATACCGCAACCTCTTAGGCAGGCGGGCCACTATGAACTCCGTCCACACAGGACAGCGCTCCGGAGACAGCTCAAACTGAGAGCAGAGCCCAGGCGGCATGAATCATAGTTTTGCGTGGACTGAACACTCATTATAGTGCTAGTGCCGGAAAATCCAAATCCGCCAAAACCGTGCACGCAGGCGCATCCAGTTCTCCATGATGATGTGGTCGCGCGCAGGATCAGATGCGGGCACCGCGTATTTGGCCACCACGACCTCCTCAGTCATGCGCTGCAGGTAGTCTTCCACGACGCGCTGGTCCTCCGTAGTCCAACGTGACTGCGCCCTGAGTGTGTCGCGTAGAGCTGCCGCGTATTCCCGTTCCGTTTGCCATGTGAACTTGGCCTGGCCTAGGCGTTGGCCCCATGCCAGGAGTGCCTGCCACGGATCCGGATCACGCGTTTGCAGGCGCCAGAACACGGTTAGGGCCCCCACCAGTAGCAGCAGACCTACCCAAAACCACATTTGCGGATCCAATGAAAACGTCACCGACGTGGTCACACTGTCCGGGTCGCCCGCTGCAGCCTGGAGGTCAACTGCAGGGTCCGGTTCCAGGGGCCTATAAGTCCGTGCCATCGCGCTGCGTCCGGCAGTGGGCTCGTATGGAATCCAGCCCATTCCCGGCATCCAGATTTCAGGCCAGGAATGAGCTTGGGCATCTGTAATGATCCATTGGTCCGTGTAGGGTTCAAGATATCCGGGGGCGTAGCCAACTACAAAACGCGCCGGGATCCCGGCCAAACGCATGAGCACCACAAATGCGGTGGCATAGTAATCGCAATAGCCCCGTTGTAGATCAAAGAGAAAATGATCCGCCAGATCCTCGATCTGGGGCCCCGGAAGCGATACATCCAGATCATAAGGCAAAGTGCGCAGATACCGTTCCACGGCCAAGCCCTTGGCATGAGGCGTATCCAGCTCATGAGTTAGCTGCGCCGCTAGTTCACGCGTCCGCTCTGACACGGTAGGCGGGATCTGAAGGAAGTGCGCAAGCGGATTCGTGTCATTCAGTGCGGGGTAGGCGTCCAAAGGTACGGTGCCCAAAAGCGCATCACTCCATAGAGGCATGGCAGACAGCACACTGTACGTAGGACGGTCAGCGGTACGGTACATAATCACCTGATCGTGTACGCGATCCTGCACCGGTCGGACATTGACCGCGAACTGTACGGGTTCAGGAATGGTGTACAGCACCGGGGAAGCATTCCTGACCTCAATGAATTGCCAGATATCCCGCGTATGCGGATACGCTACGGCATCCAGCTGTGTGTTAGCGGGGAGCAGGGACGTAGCCGCCGCCGGATCATTGGACCATCCTTGGCCATCATAGTGTTGGAAGGTCATGCCGCGTAGGTAAAAGCCCTGCTCTTCGGTTAGCTGTCTGTTCGTACTCACTACAAGGGCTACCCGGGTTGATAGGTCGGGTGCGTTGCCGAGCAGGAAGCTGTTAGGCAGGCCGCCGGCACCGGATTGGCGCCGACCGTGGAATCTGCTCTGCAGTTCCGGAAACATGCGCTGGCCCAAATCAACTGTGACTTCGTCCACCGGATTTAACAGGCGATTGGTCCAATCCCGGATCGTGTCAAACCGTATACTGGGCAGAACAAGGACTAGTACGGCCATAGTGACCAGGGCCAGCAGCACCGCCAAGGCTCGATCCAGCCCAATGCCTTCGGGATAATCGGCACGGGCGGTGATCCACTGAGCTACTAGACTGCGGTGCTGGTTCCAGGTCCAGCACCCAAACAGACAGGCCAGATACGCGACAAGTTCCAGCCGCGGTCCCTGGCTGTAGTACAGAATCAGGGCATAAAGCCAAAGAGAAGGGGTCATGGCCGCCAAGATGGAGTACCCGGCAACAAACATCCAGCAGGCCTGTGCAGTCAAGATAAAGATGACCAGACTGATCAGACCAATGAAAATCAAATCATCCTGCTGGGCCCCACTACCTTGCACACCCTGGAACCAGAAGGCAAACCGACTCATCAGGTTCAACACCGAATCCTGACTAACCTCCGTGAAAAAGGACGCGCCGGCCTGCAACCACATGTCCAGGGGAAGATCTTGTGCAGAGCTCCACTGCAGCCATTGACCCAGCAGATTAGTCATTTGCTGGAGCCACAGGCATAGACCCAGCATGAGCCAAGCCAGACCCCATCCTATGCGGTGCAAATGCCGTTTGGGCAGTGCCGGCCGGGCATGGGGACGAATCACGACCCAAATAAAGAGCATGCTCGCGAGAGATAGGCTTTCAGGCGGTAGGTGAGCCGTACTGAAATCAACCCAATCCGTATTGCGCAGCGACACGGTAAATAGCAGCTGCAGCCCCAGCATGAGCAGAAAAGCGCCCCATCCCCGGCGGGGACGCCAGCGGGCACCTAGCGCCTGCAACAGACGCCATACCCAGTGACTATCCTCCGTGACGGTCCCAAAATCAGTGGGCAGAGTGTCGGAATGGCTCTTCATCCCACGATTTCGTCTACTTCAATTCGGGTAGTGCCGCCAGAAGGCGTAACAATATACTCTGTACGCTGTCTGTTATACGTAACCAAGGGTACGTAACGAGCATCCGTTTCCAAAATTGTGATCGGAAACGCAGCAACGTGAGGACCGAGGAAGCCAGGCAACGGCTGGTCGCGCTGCGATGGGTGGCGGATAAAAGTAATACCACAGGCCCGCCCACTCGCCCGCAGAACTTCCAGTTCCGCCAACCACCAAAGATAAGTTTCATCCTCCAGGTCGGCCTTAGGGTAAGGGGTGATGACCATCAAGGAATCTTCCTGCTGCATGGTCATCAGGGAGCGACATTTGGCCAGCAGGAGGGGGAGTGGTACCTGACCTTCATCCACGGTCGCTAGGGCATGTAGGGCTTCCCACATATGGCCTACACCCTGCCCCGGCGCCAGTGTGACGGGCTGGTCCGACCGCTCCGCGAACAGGAGACCACACTGCCGGTGATCGCTGGTGTTGACGGTCTGTGCCACCATGCTACCAGCCACCATGATCGCAGTTTCCAGTGTGCCCTGTCGACCACTACCTACATGATGCGGGGCGAAAAGATCCAGCACGATGGCTAGGCGCGCACCCGGTTCGCTTTCCACTTCCGTAACTGTCAGTTCACCTCTGTGTGCCGTGGAGCGCCAGTGTACAAACCGGAGACTGTCAGACGGTGTGTATTCGCGGACTATAGGGGCCCGTGTAGTAGCCTGTAGTCGGCGCCGCTGTTGCCACATACCGCTGCGACTCTGATACGGCCAAATCAGAGCGGGTAACTGCACCACACGCGGGTATATGATAGCGTGCGCTGTCGCCGTAAATTGCCGATGACCAAGGAACAAGCCTAAGGGATCGCCCAGGGTCAGGGTGGTCGGGCCATACTGATAGCGCCCGCGACGGTGGCATACGTATGTCTCTTTCCACGCACTCGTATTGGTACCGGTAATGGAAATTACACGGTCCTTGAGCAGTGCATACCGTGTGGGCGCTCTGTCCGTAACCAGGCACCACAGGACGGGAACGATGCTGGGATTTACCGCCTGCGAAATGATTTCCAGCTCATCACCCACCACCAGCACCTGATTCTCGTGGCGGCGTGTCAGGGTAATCCGGTCAACCTGGATACGTAGCCATAGGTAGGAAAACAGATACAGGCTGAGCAGTGCGACCAGTAACCCCATCCAGATAGGACTGGGGGCAATCAACTGGGAAAGCAACAGTACGGGGATGAACAACAACGGCCACATGACGACCGGCACAATGGTGCTGTCGGCCGCCAATCCCCTGCTCCAGATATGCTGGGCGAGCCACTTTAGGACACGGTCCACCGACCGCCCCCGACCGGGACCGCTGGTGTCCGGACGTGTGGGAAAACGCTCGGTGTGTATAGCAAGTCGGACAACTGTTGGATTAGAGTCCGAGCATTCCGCATACTCTCAAGAAGGGGTCTGCTGATTCAGGTCGGCAAGCAGGGCCTGCAGTTTTTCCTGGCTCAGGTTAGCTTCCGGGTACATAGAGATTTCCTGCAGGGACATGTGCAAAGCCATGTGGAGCATGGGATGACTAGTGGAACCCGGCAGGTGCTTTTCCATGATTTGCTTGTTGCGTTCCTCTTTCAGAAGTTCGCCTAGCGTTGTGTGAATGGAATAGGTCATTATCGTTTTACCTCCCGGAAGGTATGCAAAGTCAAGATCAGTCTTCCCCCATCGTCAGAATGCTAGCAACTCGTCGGCGTTTTGTTTTTGCCACTGCATCTGCAAAGGCGTTGATTCATGGGGCTTGAAACGGGTGCACACGTCCTTAATACAAGCCCCCATGACGTGAATGCGCTCCAGGGAAGCACAGCCCAGATTATGGACGCGGGCATAGTGTAAGATGCCCATGAGGTTAGGATCAAACCCCATGACCTTGGTCATTACCGTGTCCACGGCATAGACATCCACGCCCGCCGCGATCACGTCCAAATCGATCTTGTCCCGACCCCCCGGACCATTACCCTGCAATCCGGAAATGCCGTCCACCAAGGACACGTCAGGCGCTAGGAAACGCGCCAACCGAATTAGGTTGATGTTCAGATATTTGGCTTCCATGGGCTGGCATCGTTCCGGATGGGACCCATAGCCATGCATTAATACGCGATCAGACTGGTACAGGGTGCCCATAATCATGTTCTTAAGGGCTAGGGTAACTACACAGACATCATGGGTCTTGGCACGGGCGAGACTGAAGGTACAGGGCGCATCCAGCAGGATGCGGGGCATACGCACCGTTTGCCGGACATCACCTGCTGTCCATATGGTAGCTTCCTGCCATTGGGTTTCATTGTGCAAGTCCACCAGTTCAATGTCAAGTGTATATTCGGTGCGCAGGTCCCGGTAGCCAAAGCGGTCAAAGGCCTGCCGGGTGGACCCCGCACTCCCTTCCGCGATTACGACACGACGGGGTGGCGTGTCCGACGTTAGCAGAAAGTCAAGCGTACCCCGCACGGTGTCCGCATGCGAAGAGGCTAACTGTATCCGGTCGGACAGGAAATTGGGTTTCAGCAGCACTTCTTCATGCAGTTTGGGTTCTATATCATCGCGCACGCTATCCAGGGCTCGGTAGGTACAGGTCCGGCGGTTACGGCCACGGATAAGCGCCACGTTGGCGGTAGCAAACATCAAAAAACCTCGGTTGTGGATATGATGAGCCTGGAGACATCCCGTAGCTTGCCTGGAACACAACAGGTACGAATTCTACCTCCATGCATTGTGTAGATTCTACCTAGTGTCGTTCCGCATACCCAATAAATACCGCTGTTCTAACACTGTTGAGGCGTGGACCCGTTCCGAGGGATACAAAGGCCGTGGGTAGGGCAGCTAGTTGGGAGGAAGGCGGTTGATGCTGCAGAATGCAGGTTATTGTCGCTATTCTATCAGCAACCCTTGGTTGCCGGCACAAGGACTATACCTATGCTTGATACCCAGACACTGCAGAAACTGACTACTTTTGATACACCCACCATTTGCAACATTATTGAACTGTTCGATGTACGCCCCCGCAATGTTGGTTTCATGAACGATCGCATCAAAGCTGCCTTCCCGGAAATGGGACCGATTGTAGGCTTTGCCGCCACGGCTACTTTCCGCGCGGACGCTGCGCCTGCTGTAGGAGACAGCTACAGCAGTAATGAGGAACTAGTAGGTCACTTTGCGGAACTATCCGGCCCGCCCATAGTCATCTTTCAGGATTTGGACGATCCGCCGGTCGCAGCTACTTTCGGGGAAGTCATGTGTACAACATACCAAACCTTCGGTGCTGTGGGCCTCATCACTAGTGGGGCAGGCCGTGATTTGGATCAGGTACGGGCTATTAATTTCCCGGTTTTCACTAGCGGCACCATCTGTGCCCACGGTTATTGCCATTTCCCGCACATCAATGTACCGATCCGCGTGGGCGGCATCACCATCAAGCCCAATGATCTTCTGCACTGTGACGTCAATGGCGTGTCCACCATTCCGGTAGACATTGCGGCCGAAGTCGCCGATATTGGCGATGAATTCGTGGCCTCAGAACACATCGTGCTAGAGGCTCTCCGGGGGCCGGATCCTTCCCTGACTCAATACACGGCAGCACGGCAGGCCATGGGGGAAATGGTCGCGAAACTACGCCAACAGGTATCCCGCGGTTCCGGGTAAATCAACATTCGTACCGGATGTCATCGCTGCGCCATACAACCAGGCACTCCCATGTCACCCGATAAGACGCGCTTACCGCTGCTGCCTCTCGACCCTGACGGGGTTCACGCGGAATCGCCGCACGGGACCCAGCGACGACGCAGCGATGACATCCGGCACTTGATGCTCGGTCAGGCGGAGAGGGAGGGATTTGAACCCTCGAGGGTTTCCCCTACGAGCTTTCCAGGCCCGCGCACTCGGCCAGACTATGCGACCTCTCCCTGCTTACTAGCACCATTCTACTGACCGGGACCCACATTCTCAAAGTATCAATCCCCTTATACCTGTCCCGGTATGCCTTATGGGCACGGATTTAGAACTTCGGCTGTGCCGTCACACCAACCGGTGAACGGTCATGCAGGAACCGAAAATCACATCCTAGGTGTGCCTGTGTGACCGTGTCCAGAAACAGTTTGCCATATCCCCTGTTATAGGCGGGAGCAGGGGGTGACCATGCCGCCTGGCGTTGCTGTAGGTCGGCTGTGGGTACATGCAGGGTAAGAGTACGCTCCGGCACATTCAGCTCAATGTCATCGCCATTCTGCACCAAGGCGAGGGGGCCACCAATGGCACTCTCCGGGGCAATGTGTAACACAATCGTGCCAAATGCCGTGCCGCTCATGCGTCCATCGGAAAGGCGTACCATGTCCCGAACACCCTGTTTAAGCAAGTGGGGCGGAATAGGGATGTTACCTACTTCCGGCATGCCCGGCCCCCCTAACGGCCCTACGTTCTGCAGTACGAGCACATCATTGGGTGTGACGTCTAAGTTGGGATCGGTGATACGGGCCTGCAAGTCATCAAAACCGGTGAATACGCAGGCCCGCCCGCGGTGCTGCAGCAGATGCGGTGACGCTGCAGCGTGCTTGAGCACCGCACCGTCCGGTGCGAGATTACCGTACAAAATGGAAAGGCCACCTTCGGGGGCAAAGGGCTGGGCCAGACTCCCGATCACACCATTAGCGTAGGTTTCCGCTTTGGCCACATTAGCAGCTAGCGTCTGGCCCGTCACCGTCATCTCGTCACCGTGTAGCAATGGCAACAACTCCTTCATCACTGCGGGAATACCGCCCGCCGCGAACAGTTCTTCCATCTGGTAAGTACCTGCCGGCCTGACATTGGTGAGCATGGGCGTGGCACGGCTTATGCGATCAAATAGCCTCAGAGGTAGTTCAATGCCCATACGCTGAGCCAAGGCACAGAGGTGTACAATTGCATTCGTGCTCCCGCCCAGCGAGCAGAGTAGAGTGATGGCGTTTTCAAACGAACGCGGAGTGACAATGTCCGAAGGGCGTAGGTCGGCTTCAACATTACGCACGATTTGGCGGCCGGCTGCTACGCCGAGGCGCAAACGGCGACTGTCCACGGCCGGAATCGCGCCATTACCGGGTAAGGCGACGCCTAGGGCCTCGCACAGACTGTTCATTGTGGAAGCTGTCCCCATGACCATGCAGTGACCGTGGCTGCGCACGATACCATCTTCTATAGCTTGGTACTCGGTAGTTGACAGAGTTCCCGCCTGATATTCCATGGTCAGGCGGCGGCAATCCGAACAAGCCCCCAGCGTCTGACCTTGGAAATGGCCATTCAGCATAGGGCCACCGGACAAGACGATCATAGGCAGATCCGCGCTGAAAGCTCCCATGAGAGCGGCGGGAATTGTTTTGTCACAGTTGACGAGCAAGACAACCCCGTCAAGCGGTTGGGCCCGAATCATCTCCTCCGTGTCCATGGCCGCCAGATTGCGCAGCAGCATGGAAGTCGGATTAAGAAACATCTCCCCCAGGGAAATAGTGGGGAATTCCAAAGGTAGGCCGCCGGCCTGCAAAACACCTCGTTTCACGGCTGCGGCTAGGTCGTCAAAATTGCCATGACAGTTGTTAAGGTCACTGCGTGTGTTGCAGATGCCAATGATGGGCCGCGCGGTATCCAGGTCGTCAAAACCCATGGACTTGACAAAGGCCCGATGCATAAAGCCTGCGACTCCACTTTCCGCAAAGAAAAATTCGCTCCGTTTCATGGTACCGATCCTATCTTGGTATGGGGTGCTGTTATGATACATCCAGGTTCAGGAGGGCTATGAGACGATGAGCATGGTAACGTGTTGCCCCCGGCGGTATGCGCTGCCCGCATGGCACCAACACACGGTGGAGCCCTAATGCCACCGTTAAGGACATGCCGGCGCTTTGCCACCAATCCTCTGCTGACGGTGGCGCAATACCCACAGCTGGAAGGCAACATCAACGGGCCGTCGGTGATTGCGGTACCGACATGGCTTCCCAACCCGCTGGGCCGGTACTATATGTACTTCGGTCACCACCAGGGTACTAGCATTCGGCTAGCGTACGCCGATGCCCTGACGGGGCCCTGGCGGCTACATGAGCCTGGCACTCTGCAGTTAGTGCAGACGCCGTGTTATGGTCATATCGCCTCTCCGGATGTGCATGTCAACGATGCCCAGCAAACCATAGATATGTATTACCACGGACCGCTGCTAGTCCGGGAAGAATGGATGCAGGATGATCTTGCACGTCAATTCCCCTATCTGCAAGGGCAGCGCACACTGCTAGCGCGTTCCCAAGATGGCTTGCACTTCGTATCCGGGGACAGAAATTTGGGGCCTAGCTACTGGCGCTATTTCCATTGGTGCCAGGTAGGATACGCCTTGGCTATGCCGGGCTTACTGTACCGCCGGCAAGGTCAAGCCCGGGACCGATTTAGTGCCGGCCCTCTGCTCTTCGGTCCTGAGTACCGCCATTTTGCCGTAGACGCCAGCCCGGAAGGCTTGACCGTCTACACCACGCGTGTGGGCGATACGCCAGAAAGGATTCTGGGGACAAGAATTGACACCCGAGCGCTCTGGACGCAGTGGACGAGGGGGCCCATGATGGAAGTTCTGCGTCCTGAGTACAACTATGAGGGATGTGAAGAACCCCGCGTGCCCTCCGTGCGGGGGGCGATTCACACCCCCGCGCATCAGCTGCGCGATCCCTGTATTTTGCGCGATGCGGAACGTGTGTATCTCTTTTACGCTATTGCGGGGGAACAGGGTATTGCCGGGGCGGAACTAGTCTGAGCTACGCCGTGTATGCCCCCTTCCCACGAGAATGTCGGACCGGTTGCTGTCCTCTATTCTTTAGCACCCTTAGGTTAAACGGCACAGCATAAGCCTATGCGGCTCGAGGACCCAGAGCGGCTCACACTCTTGGCTCCGGTTCCTGTCCGGTATCAGACGGCAGTTGCTTGGCTCGGTACTTGCTGGAACGGATGATAGGCGGTTGCACTTCGCCCATAGCCTGTGTTCCGACAGGCAAAAACAGCCACAACAACACATAGAGAGGTAACCCAACACCGCCTGACGGGATAAGCAACAGAATGAGGGCCACTAGGCGTACCTTTTTCTGCGCCAGGCCGGTGAAGTCCGCGATGCCACTACAAACACCGCCGAGAATCCGGTCCGAAGGATGACGCATCAATTTTCGCCCTGGGGCCTTGGTATACGAGTGTCTCTCCATAACCTTCTTTTCGTCTCCTGTTAGATGGTATTTAGTGCCACCAATGTGCCCCGACCGGACACAGTACTGACTCCGCAGAGCCGGCGGTTGTCCCTAATGCCTGCCTACGGTCCCGGAGTATTTAATAGGATGGCCAGTATTGTATACACGTCTTCCACCTAGGCATGAGTTGTAGAATTCTAGACGAATTTCATACCATGGCATGATGATCCTGTCTGGAACTGTCCTGTCGCCCCCAGCCTGCTTGGCATATGCCTATTAAAACATCATGACCTACCTGAAGTCGATAGCTTTTGCCCTGATTGGTCTTGCACTGGTGGCAGGCGGGGCCCTAGCCTATGTCTACCGTTGGCTCATGACCCGTCCGGTCCCGGATCTGGATGGTCGCATGCAGCTGTCCATTCTGGATCAGAATGTCACTGTCAAGCGTGATGTGCACGGCATTCCTCATATTGAAGCAGCCACCAAGGCGGATCTTTTTCGGGCGCAAGGGTTTGTGCATGCCCAGGACCGACTGTGGCAGATGGAGCAGATGCGTCGCATCACGGATGGTACGCTGTCTGAACTATTTGGTGAGGCAGCTTTGGAAGCCGACAGCTATGCCCGGACTATTGGCTTCCGCCGCAGTGCTGAGGCCGAGCTGGCGATACTCTGGCCTCACGAGCAAGAAATCCTGGCTTGGTACTGTGAAGGGATCAACGCCTACATGGAGCAGCAGCAGGGTAATCTGGCCGCAGAATTCCGCCTGCTGCGCTATACCCCTGACACCTGGCAACCGGTCAATTGCCTGGCCTTGGCCAAGTTTATTGGCTGGTCCCTGAGCGTCAACTGGGATGGTGAGATCACTCGTCTCCTGTTTCTGGAGCATCTGGGGACCGAAGCCGCGGTGGATCTGAACATGGTGGCGCAGTCCCATACCCCTTCCATACTGGACGAGCTGGACACAGATGACACCGAACGCCTGGTACTGACGGCCCAGGCATTACTCCAGGCGTACGAAAAAGTCCAGGCCCTCCTGCCATTCGCTACGCCAGGCCAGGGGAGCAACAGTGTGGCCGTGTCCGGTACACGCACCGATTCGGGTCGTCCCATGCTTTGCAACGATCCCCACCTGCAGGTCAGTATGCCCGGCCCACTGTATGAACAGCATCTCAAAGCCCCTGACATCAAGGCGTGTGGTGCCATGTTCCCGGGCGCACCGGGTTTGGTTTTTGGTCACAACGAGGATGTAGCCTGGGGTATTACCGCGGCCATGACGGATGTGCAGGATCTGTTCGTGGAACGCCTACATCCGGACCACGCCGATCAGTACGAATGCGATGGCGCCTGGCACCCTCTGGAAGTTGTGCAGGAAATTTTCCATGTCAAGGGTCGGTCCGAACCCGTGACACGGGACATCCGGATCACGCGCCACGGCCCTATCATCACGGATCTGGTGCCGGAGATTGACCGGCTCCCGCTGTCTCTGCAGTGGACCGGCCACGAACCCGGCCATATCATGCACAGTTTACTGGCGATCCTGACAGCGGGTTCCTGTCAGGAAGCCATGACCGCCTTCACACACTGGAATTCCCCGGCTCTCAATCTTAGTGTGGCCGACACCCGGAATGATATCGGTTATGGTTTAATCGGACGGCATCCCATCCGTGGGCAGGACCTAGGACTGTTACCCAAGGCGGGATGGGACACGGCGAACGACTGGCAGGGATATGTCCCCTATGCCGACCTACCCCGTTTCGTCAACCCCCCTTCCGGTATAATAGTGACCGCCAACAACCGCATCACGGCACCCATTTCACCGATTTGGCTCGGGGAGGATTTTGATCCGGGCTATCGGGCCCAACGCATCACGGAGCAATTGACGGATCTGCCCGCGATCACGATGGCCGATCTGCGCAGGGTACAGCTTGATTCCCATAGCTCCTATGCGGAAGCTCTGACCTCTATTCTGATCCGCCTTAAACCTCAGGACAGCTGGGAGCGCTATGCCCTGAAGGTATTAACGGCATGGAATTACCGTATGGAGACCGCAAGCGAAGGGGCCCTGATCTTCCACTACCTGCTGAGTGCCCTGTTAGAGGAAGCCTTTAGTGGACCCTTGGCTACTCTTTATCCACGCTTTCTCGGGAAAGCTTCCAATCCCCTATTCACCACCTCAAGCCTCAAGCTCAAGGCCCTGCCCCACCTGCTGGACCTTCTGCAGCATCAGCCGCATGCACGCTGGTATCATGATACGGTTGAGGATCGGACGCGTTCACGGGAAACGTTCCTACAGGATGTGCTACAGCGCGGGGTGCGTACCATGCGTCGTGAAATGGGCGAGTCTACGCGCAAATGGGCTTGGGGACGGATTCACCAGATCCGCTTCAGCCACCTGATGGGCAGTGTCTTTATTCTGCGCCCCTTGCTCAATCGGGGACCTTTTCCGATAGCGGGCGACGCCACGACACCCCTGCAGACGGTGGGGGAACTCGGTAAACCAATCAGCCTTGTGCAGGTCGCACCCGCCTATCGCAATCTCATGGAAGTCGGCAACTGGGACACGATGCAGGCCGTTGTGAACACCGGCCAATCAGGCCATCCCATGAGCCGCCACTATTACGATCAGATGGGCATGTGGCGTGAAGGGGAGTACCATCCCATGCCTTTCAGCGACCAGGCTGTGGAGGAGAATACGGTGTTCACACTGTGCCTGGAAGCTTCCGGTCACACCGCATAAAATGAGCCAATACAACGGAGACTGCCATGATTCAGCATGGTTTTGAACTAATCCAGGAGCAATGGGTGCCGGAGCTGCGCTGCAACGCCCGTTACTTTGCCCACTGTCGTACGGGAGCGCGCCTGCTATCCATTGAAACGGACGACATTAACAAGGTGTTTGGCATTAGCTTCCGGACGCCCGTACCCAATTCCACCGGCGTACCCCATATCCTGGAACATGCTGTATTGTGTGGCTCCGCCAAATACCCGGTCAAGAAGCCTTTTCTGGAATTGTTACGGAGCTCGCTATATACCTTTCTCAACGCCTTTACCGGTCAAGATCGAACCGTCTACCCCATCGCTAGTCTCAATCTGAAGAGTTTCTATAACCTGGTAGATGTCTATCTGGACGCTGTTTTCCATCCTTTGCTCAGTCGTGAGACGTTTGAACAGGAAGGCTGGCGTTTTGATTTGGAGAGCGACGAAGCGCCGCTGCAATTTAAGGGCGTCGTCTACAACGAAATGAAGGGCGCGCAATCTTCGCCCATGTCCCTACTGATGCGGGCCTCGCTCAACTCCCTCTTCGTAGACCACCCCTATGCCTACGACTCGGGCGGTGTTCCAAGCACGATCCTAGATTTAACCTGGGAGAACCTTAAGGCATTCCATGCCCGGCACTACCATCCCTCCAATGCGCACATCTTTTTCTACGGTGATGATGATCCGGAACGCCGTCTCACCCTACTGAATGATGTGTTCCAAACGTACACGTACCGCCCTGTTGATACCCGTATTCCCTTGTGGGGCGGGGAAGTCGGCCATAGGCATCAGGAGCTTCGTTTTACGCCTACGGACGCCGGCAGTGACAAAGGTTTCATTACGTGCAACTGGCTGATGCCTGATATCCCGGACCGTGCGGAGCGCATTCTGTTGAGCATGGCCTCAAGTTGTCTTCTAGGCAGCCCTTCGGCTCCTCTCTACAAGACCCTGATTGATCGAGGCCTGGGTGAAGATGTCATTGCCGCCGGCGTGTCGTTCAACCAGCGCCAACCCACGTTTACGGTGGGCATGACGGGCGTTGAACCCGCCCGCTTTAGTGAAGTAGAAACAACCGTCAGTAGCACATTGGCGGAACTGGTGCAGACGGGGTTTGCGGACGACTTAATTCAGGCTGTCTTGAACTCCACGGAGTTCGCCCTGCGGGAATTCAGCAATACGTCTTTTCCCAAGGGACTAGCCCTCATGATGAATGCACTACCGGCCGCCATGTACGATCAGCGCCTGGGGACAACGACACTGGGTTTCCGTGAATTGCTGCATCAAGCCAAAACACAAATTCGCGGCAACAAACAGGTATTGCAGGATGTCCTGGAACGTTATCTCTTGCACAATACGCACCGGTCCACCGTGACTCTACGGCCGGATATGCAGGTGGAACAGACAGCCCGGCAAGAGGAACAGGCACGTCTGTCGGCCTATGCACAAACCCTGTGTCCAGAGGATCGCTCTCAACTCGTGGCTAGGAGTGCTTGGTTACAACAGTATCAGGCTGAGCCGGATTCACCTGAGGCCCTGGCCACGCTGCCTACACTGGCCCTGTCCGACATTGAACGCGAAACACGGGAATATCCTTGTCAGGAACAGGATCTGGAGGGCATTCCCTTGCTATCGCACGACATATTTACGCACGAAATTGTTTATGTCAATTTGCTGTTCAATCTGCATGTACTGCCTCAGCGCTATCTGCCGTATCTAGACCTGTTTGAATCAGTTCTGCGTCAGAACGGTACCACAAAGGAAGACTTCGTTACCTTCAGTCGACGTATTGCAGGCACGACAGGCGGCATGGGGGTGAGTGATCTGATCATGGATCAGTTTGATGCCACTACATCTGCTGCTTATCTGGTTGTCAGTGCCAAGTGCCTAGAGGACCAGTGCGCCGATATGGCTTCCCTGCTTACGGATATGCTGGTACACGCCCAACTAGACAACAAATCCCGCGTACAGCAGCTGTTGCTGCAGGCCCGTACACAATTGGAAACCGCACTCATCCCGGCTGGGCATGCCTTTGTGGGGACCCGCTTAATGGCCAACACTACCGAAGTGGAGTGGCTAGACGAACTAACCGACGGCATCTCAGCCCTACTGTGGATCCGTCGCATTACGGATGATTTTGAGCAGCAGTGGCCAGACATCCTGGCGGCTCTGGAAGAAATGCGATCGCTGCTCCTACAGTCCGGCAACTTGCTGATCAGCATTACGTCACCGGAGAAGGACCAAGTACCTCTTCGCACTGAACTGAAGCGCGTATTGGAGGCGCTGCCGCATCGATCCGTGCAGCTGCAGCACTGGACTCCAGAGTCTGCTCCGGAGCATGAAGCCCTTATCGTGCCTATGCCCGTGAATTGTGTAGGCCGTCGGTACGATCTAGCGACCGCGGGTTATGCCTATCACGGTGCTATCAATGTCCTGACCCGTTTGATCAATACCTCCTGGCTGTGGTCCAAGGTCAGAGAACAGGGAGGAGCGTACGGCTGTTCCGCTAGCTACAATCGTTTCAGCGGTCATCTCTCATTTGTGTCCTACCGTGATCCCAACATCGGCGAAACTCTACAAACCTATGACGCAACGGCCAACTTCTTAGCTCAGCTTGAGATGGCCCCGGACGAACTAGTCAAGCTGATCATTGGGACTTTCGGGGCCATCACCCACGACCTGCAGCCCAAGGCCCAAGGCAAAGCCGCTTTGAGTCGTTATCTCACCGGCAGCACACGGGAGCTGCGGCAGCAGCACCGCGATGAAATTCTGGCCACTGAAACCAAACATCTACAGCAGATATCCACCTACATGGCGGAAGCCACCAGAGAGGCTAACAACGTAGTGATGGGCTCAGAGAGTGCCATCCAGGAAGCTGTCACCAATTTCGGGCTTGACTTCCGTTCCCGATTAGTACTATGAGGCCAGATTGACGGATATGCTGGCATTGGAATGCCCTGGCGCACGCTCGCCTTTGCTCCGGGCAGATCGCCCGCCCTGGGGACAACCCTGGCGCAACGACAATGCCTGCGCGACCTGGCACACCGCGATGGCCGCCTATATGGGGCGGCAGGAACCGACTGTGCAATCGCTGGTTGAGTCTGTGGCCGTCTCACAATGGCCTCGGGCCGTTGAGCCCCTGCCGGGCCTACTCCCACACTTGAGCGGCTTGACTGTAGGCGTGAAAGATATCTTTCATGTACAGGGTTTCACCACCCGAGCCGGTACGGCCCTGCCACCCAGCCTCCTACAGGGCCACGAGGCTTCGGTCGTGTCGCGTCTGCGTATGGCTGGGGCGCATGTGGTGGGTAAAACCGTTACCACCGAGTTTGCCTATTTTGAATCTGGACCCACTACAAATCCCTGGCATCCGGCCTATACGCCGGGAGGATCCAGCAGTGGCTCAGCCGCTGGCGTAGCCGCCGGTCTTTTTGATGTGGGCCTGGGTACTCAAACGGTGGGTTCCGTAATTCGGCCCGCATCTTTCTGCGGCATCCTGGGGTACAAGCCGTCACTCGGTCGGATCGCCCGTGATGGTCTCTTATTGTATTCGGATACCGTTGATCATGTCGGTCTGATGACCCGAGACTGGCCTACTATGCTGACAGTGGCAGCGGAGGTTGTAGATGGCTGGCAAGCGGCCCAAGAGCCGGCCTTACCCGTCTTGGGATTGCTTCAGGACGAGTACTTGGAACAGGCCGCTCCGGCCATGGTGGGCTATGTGCAGGACTGGAGCCAGCGTCTGGCACAGGCAGGTTTCACTATCAAGCCCATGGCTGTCTTCCACGATTTTGAGGATCTGGTTGCCCGGCATACGGATCTCATTGCCTATGAATTCAGTCAGCGCCACCGTGCGTGGTTTGCACGCTTTGAAGCTCTTTACCGCCAGCGCACTGCGGAGCTAATCCGTACCGGCCTACAGATACCCCAGTCCCGCTGGCATGCATGCACTCGCAGCTGTGCGCAGCTACGGGCGCAGATCCATGGCCGTATGCAGGAGGAACAGGTAGACATTCTCATTAGTCCTGCTGCGGTGACGACGGCGGCCTACGGTTTAGAGAGCACGGGGAGCCCGGTCATGAATCTGCCCTGGACCCACGCCGGCGTACCGGTTATCACGATGCCTATGGGGCTGGCCACAGACGCCCGAGGCGTACGGTTGCCGGCAGGCGTGCAGTTGACGACGGCTATGGGACAAGATGAATTGTTGCTCAGTTGGGCGCAGCAGATCCACGAGATGTTGCCTCCTCCGGGCTCAACTCTAAATCCCGGCCGTTACACTCCCTTGTCCTGCCAACACTAGGCAAACCAATCACATGTCCCAGACAATGCTGAAAGTGGATCTCCATATGCATACCCATTTCAGCCAAGACTGCCTGACCACGATCCCTGTGCTGCTTGAACGCGCCCACCGTCTCGGTCTGGATCGCATTGCTATCACGGACCACAACTGCATCCTAGGGGCTCAGATTGCACATGAGCAGGAGCCGGATTTCGTCATCATTGGGGAAGAAATCCGGACTGACGTCGGGGAAGTCATCGCGTATTTTGTACAGGAGGAAGTACCCCGGGGACTATCGCTGGACGAAACACTCACCCGTCTGGAGCACCAGGGTGCCGTTATCAGCATACCGCATCCCTTGGATCGCGTACGGAATTCTGCCCTGGGGCCGATGCATACACGCGCAATTATTGAGCGGGTTGATGCCCTGGAGGTCCGGAATTCCCGCTGTCTTTGGGCAGCGGATAATCAACGTGCTGCCCGTCTAGCGGTGGAACACACTAAATTGGTCACGGCAGGCAGTGATGCCCACATTCCACACGAACTGGGACTCTGCGGTATGTACATACCGCCCTTTGACAATACTCCGGACAGTTTCCGGCGTGCCCTAGCCCAGGCACATCCCTATGGACGTGTCGGTCCCTTTTGGACGCATCTAGCGTCCAAATATGCTCAATACCGCAAGCGCTGGTTACCGTATGATGCAGGTTCGCATTGAGGATGGTGCAGAGACACCGGGTGTTTCAGGCGCGGGAAGCACGTTTGGCCCATTCCGGTGACTGTAGATTCAGCCGCGCCAGCAGGTAGAGGCCGGCTAGTCCCAGCAGGCATAGAGTCCCCAGATATCCTACAAGAACCGACTGGAGTCCTGACATCTGGCTCAGACTGTGCAATTGGTCCTGGAGCTGACTTTGCAGGATCTGGACCCTTAGAGCCCAATGCTGCATCAGGTCCGAATGCAAGACACGCAGGATATACGCAATGATCCGGGGGAGGTAGCCGAGGAAGGCATGCACCAATCGCATTGGCTGTTGCTGCACTGTACTGAGGGTCATCAAGACCATGGTACAAAGCAGCAGAAAGGGTGCTACGAGCAGACCGAGTTGGTAGCCCTGTGCGCCCATATCCGAAGATCTGCGTGGTGATAATGTGAGGAGACTGGCTTCCAGCTTGCGCGTCAAGGTAGGTGAAGGCGGTACGGTAATACCGACTTTGAGCTTGCGTTCCGCTGCCTGTAATTGTTGCCAGGTGGCACGACAGGCAGCGCAGTGCTCAAGATGGCGTTCAAGGCGCTCTTGATCCTGCGGTGTAATGCTCCCATCCAGCATCTGGGAAACCATCAATTTCACAAACTCAGGATGTTTCAAAGTACCCCCACCGGTGCTGCCAACGGCTCTTAACCCATTGCCTACTACGATTAGCCTGATCAGCTCGCTGCCGGTTGCCCGAGCAAGGCATCCAGGATGGGCACAGGGGCGATACCCTGGGTTTGGGCATGTTGCGGATAGCGTTCAGCGTAGAGTTCGGCTATGCGTAGTCTGCCCCGGTACAAACGGGACTTGACGTTTGATACGGATGTTTGGGTGATGTCGGCGATCTCATTGACGCTCAGGTCATTCCAATAATGCAGAACGATCGTTTCCCGGTACGTGGCCGACAGTGAAGCAACCAGTCCCATGATCTCTGTCTGCAGGTCGTGGTGTGCCAGCATGCCTTCCGGATCGATGGTGGGGTCCGCGCCGGGCATAAGTTCATACAGTGTGATGTCTATGGAGGATGTGGGGCGTCGCTTGCGATTCCGCAGCCGATCCAGGCAACAGTTGCGGGTAATGGCAAAGAGCCAGGTACTGTATTGGCCCCTGGCACAATCCAACCGGTCAAGGCGTGTCCACGATTTCAGAAAAGCATCGTGGACGGCATCTTCCGCATCCTCCTGTACTTGCAGCATAGGCCAGGCGTACCGGAGCAATGCTCCGTAATATTCCATGAAGAGGGTACCGTACGCTTCATGGTCACCCTGGCATGCCTGTCGTAGCAGCCTGTTTTGCCGTTGACGTGAATTGTCTTGTGTGGTCATGACCGGAGAATGCTAATGCAGAAGTTGCCATCCCTTATACGTTATGGACACGAAAATGGTTACAGGCGGATGGCGGTACAAGATTCATTCTTGTCTATTATAGACGACACAATACTATACTGTGAGATGACATAGTCGGTTAGTTCCCGGTTGCCGCCATACCGGAACGAGCAAAAGGGTAGGGAAGGGTTACCAATGCATACCACGTATCCCCTGACGGCCATCGTGGGCCAAGAGCGCATGAAAAGGGCCTTAATTCTCAATGCCATCAATCCCCAAATTGGTGGTGTTCTGATCCGCGGGGAAAGAGGAACAGCCAAGTCCACCGCGGCGCGGGCCCTAGCCGCTCTGCTACCTCCCATTGCCGTAGTGTCAGATTGCCCTTTCAACTGTGATCCCATACAGCCTGCACAGGCCTGCGAACAGTGCCAGCGCTACCCGAACGTCAAGGAGATGAAAATTATTCAGAAGTCCACGGCCTTCGTTGATCTTCCGGTAAGCGCTACGGAAGACCGGGTTGTGGGGACACTGGATATTGAGCGAGCGATCCAGAAGGGTCAGAAACATTTTGAACCCGGTGTCCTGGCCGCGGCCAACCGGGGGATCCTGTATGTGGATGAAGTTAACCTATTGGATGACCATGTGGTTGACTTGCTGCTTGACTCGGCCGCCATGGGGATCAATACCGTGGAACGTGAAGGAATCAGCGTGCAGCATCCTTCCCGGTTTGTTCTGATTGGTTCCATGAACCCGGAAGAGGGCGATCTGCGGCCGCAGCTGCTGGATCGCTTTGCCCATGCCGTTGATGTCACCGGCATTGACGATCCCACGGCCCGGGTCCAGATCCTGCAGCGTCGGCTGGCCTATGACACCCAGCCCGAACAATTCGTGAACGACTGGATCGAGGCAGAGAAATCACTCGGGCATCGTGTTATGGCTGCACGTGATCTGTATGAGAAAGTCGCGTATACACAGCAGGATCTCTATACGATCGCAGCTCTGACCACTAATTTCGGTGTAGATGGCCACCGGGCGGATATCGTTATTCTGAAAACGGCGCGGGCCCAGGCCGCCCTAAAAGGGCGGACACATATTACGTCCCAAGACATCCTGAGTGCCGCAGAACTAGCCTTACCACACCGGATGAAAAAGCAACCTTTCCAGGATGCCTATCTAAATCCTGATCATCTCCAGAAGAACATGGAACAGGCCGAAGCTACGGCCCAGCAGATGATGGATGATGACCAAGCCGCTACGGAAGAAGTGGAAGGTACTTCCGCCACCGATGAAAAAAAAGTGATACGGACGATGACTCAGCCGTAACGGACCAGCAGGAAGAGGGTGAAGGAGACTTCATCCAGCCTGACGGTAACCAACCGCAGAGTTCATCGTCCGCTGATCGCAAAGGAACGCAGAAGCAAGTTGAGATAGGCGAGCAGGTGGAAATCCAACGGGTTGCGGCACCGTTGGACAAAATGACACGGGAAAGAGCCGGCAAAAGATCCTACTCGCGTACTAACCGTAAACGAGGCCGGTACATCAGAGCTATACCCGCCGGGCCCAGGCCGGAAGATGTAGCCTTTGATGCCACTTTGCGGGCAGCGGCCCCGTTGCAGAAACAACGGCAGGCACAGGACCCTCACAATACACTGGCACTCAAGCTGAAAGTGGATGATCTGCAGAAGAAAATACGGGTGCGGCGGACCGGTAACCTGATTCTCTTTGTGGTGGATGCCAGCTGGTCAATGGCCGCGAGTGAGCGCATGGAGGCAACCAAAGGGGCTATATTGAGTCTGCTGATCGACGCCTATCAGCGCCGTGATCAAGTTGGGCTCGTGGTATTCCAGCGCGATAAGGCCCGTCTGGTACTACCGCCCACCAACAGTGTAGAATTGGCCCAGAAAGCGCTGATAGACTTACCGGTGGGTGGGAAGACCCCTCTGAGCAGTGGTCTCTATGTGGCCTGGCAGGTATTTGAAAACGTACAGCGCCGGGAACCTGAAATCCAACCCATGATGGTCCTGCTGACGGATGGTGCGGGTAACGTCAGTATGACAGGCCAACCGGCTCAGGAAGAGGCCATGCGGATTGCCGAGCTTTATGTCCACTCGGAAGTGCGTTCGGTGGTCATCAATATGGAACATTCAGCCTTTGACCGTGGTTTGGCCGACAAACTCGCGGCAGCTCTGCACGCCCAGTGTTTCAATCTGCCTGAACTGAAGGCGGATACGTTGGTGCAGACCGTACAGAATATTATTGATTGAGCCCGGCCCGGGGCTCAGATTCGATGCAGAGCTGGGACAGGCTAGTCGCGGGACTGGTGGATCGGCGCGTAGCCCTAGTGGGTCTAGGGTGGACATAGCGTGGGTAGAAGAATTCTATGGTATGGCCGGCCTCTACTTGGACTGGGGGATATCGCCCAGGGTAGGTTTGTCCAGTCGGTGGGTGATATCCCAACTGCTTGTTGTGCCCCAAGGCAGATCCACAATCCCGGGTATTGCTCTCCTAATAGGGCAGGCATACGGTAGCGATGGCGCGGCAAGATAGCTGTGAACGTAGGCCCTGTGGCTGCATGCACAGTATCACTCATAGCGTGGGCGCCTATCCGCCAATCCCACTTGTGGTTTGTCAGGTGGTAGGTACATAGGAAGAAATCAGGTAGGTACACGGACAAGGGTTCCGTGTCTAGTTTCAGAGAGACAAAGCACTATGACGAACAACAGGAGAGAATCCACTGGAGGGCCCCCTCCCCGTCTATTGCCGATAGCAAATAGGTTGGAATCCTGGCCCTGGTGGCTTTTGGTTGTGGTAGGGGCTGGGCTATTTTTTCTCTACCTATTGTTGACCCATGCGCAGGTGAATCAGACCTTCTGGTTCATCTCCGGTCAGAAACCCGAGTTGCTGACGGCCGGTCGGATTCTGTTCAAGGGTTTTGTGATCACCCTCACGGTTACCCTTTGCGCCTACATCCTGGCAGTGGGCATTGGGGTGACCTTCGGGCTCATGCGGTCTTCACGGAATCCCATTTTGTTCAATGTGGCCTCCCTGTATGTGGAAGTCACACGAGGTATTCCTATGCTCGTGCTGCTACTGTATGTAGCTTTCGCCCTGACCCCACTGCTGGTGAATGGATTGAGCACGCTAGGCCTACCCATCACCATTCGTAACATACCCAATGAAGCGCGGGCTATCCTAGCTCTGGGTATCGGCTACGGGGCTTTTTCGGCGGAGATCTTTCGTTCCGGTATTCAGTCCGTGGAGAAGGGGCAGCGGGAAGCAGCATTCTCCCTGGGCCTATCCTATGGACAGTCCACACGCTTCGTGGTGCTGCCACAGGCGATTCGCAATGTCCTACCGGCCCTGGGCAACGATTTCATCGCGATGATTAAGGATTCTTCCCTGGTAGCCGTACTCGGGGTACAAGACATGACCCAACTCACACGGCTCTACTTCAGCAGCAATTTCCTGTACATGCAGTCGTTGACCGTTCTGGCTGCTATGTACCTTATCCTGGTGCTGTTGCTCACCCGGGGTGTGCGGTATATGGAACACCGGCTGCGTCGGGGATACCGCTAAAGGCAAAGAGTGTCTTTACAGTTCGTCTCGGAAGGAAGGCATGGGGCCCTGGTGGATCAGGTTGATGATCTCCGCCATGATGGCGACAGCGATTTCGGCCGGCGTCTGAGCCCCGAGATTGAGACCAATAGGGGCATACACGTTGGTAAAAAGGGACTTAGCCATATCTTTTTCGGTCTGTAGCAGGGCAAACACGGCCCGGATCCGGCGCTTGCTCCCAATCATACCGATGTAGGGCAAATCGTCATGGATGAGTTCCGCTAGGCAGTCCACATCGTATTGATGGCCCCGTGTCACTAGCGCCACGAAAGTCTGGTCGTCCAGCTGGTGCTGGTTGCGCAAGGAGCGTAGAGCAGGTAACAAATCAGCGGCTAACACCTGATCGGCTTGGGGAAAGCGTTGGGCGTTGGCGTACTGCGGACGATCATCCAGCACGGTGACCGTAAATTGGCATAGGGTACCCATCGCCGCCAACGGGACCGCAATATGGCCTGCCCCCACAATCAGGAGATGAGGCGGTTTGCGGTGCACTTCTACAAATAGCTCCAGGTCCTGACCATCATCCGTCGTCACATGTACAGAGCGATGACGACGGTCCCGTATGACGGCCCGTACGGCCGCTGTGGTCGTCTCGTTCAAGATTAGGTCACCGACGTTAGCATGGTCTTCATCCAACCACACCAGGCACTGTGCCCCCAGTGTGGACCGGGCTGATCCTGGCACCTTCGCATCGGTGAGGGTTACCAGGGCCACGGCCTCAAAATTCTGTAAAGCTTGAACGAGGCGGTTCAGGATCTCGGTTTTCACGGTACCCGCACGTCAAAAGTCGTACAAAACCACCGTCCCGCTAAACGGGGTAGCGGGATAGGCCCGGTTGCGTTCGTAAATCCTATAGACAGGATGCTGCCTGTATGCTGGCACTGAGTCATTGGTCGGCAGGCGTGAAGCGTTCAACGAACACGTTCATAATGCCTCCGCACACTCCCAGACTGTTCATGGAGATATCTTCGGTCAGGTCAACCCGGACGTTCCGGGGCACGCCGTCCTGAATCACATCCATACCGGCCCGGATCACGTCCGCTTCCCCGCACCCACCGCCAACGGTGCCCACATGCAATCCCAGCGGATGAACGATCATCTTAGCCCCCACTTCCCGCGGTACGGAGCCCTTAACCATGGTGATGGTCGCCACGGCTACCGGCCCGTTTGCAGTGGCCAGTTCCTGGAGCTTGCGGTAAAGATGCAACGACATGGCGTCATTCCGGTTGCTGGTTAAATTCCCTCCGGATTCTACGATATTGTGCGGGTGTATCCACATCTTGCAGTATGGCAGACGATGGGATCGCAACATAGCGTACGGGCAGATCCGGATGACGCATGATACTACGCAATGACGCTCCTACCGGTAGGGCGAGGATCTGGGGCCAGAGATAGGCAGGAATGACAAACGGATGCCCACGGCGCATGTTATGACTCGGATAGATCACTGTTTCCGGATGAGCATGGGCGACCTGTGCAAGGGCCCGCACCTGAGCAGTTGAGACCAGAGGCTGATCGCCCAGGGCTATGAAGCATCCTGGCCAAGGTCCATGGAACGTTTCCTGCCACTGCAGCCATCGCAACGCGGTGTGCACGGAACTGAGCATTTCGCCCTGGTGATAACAGGGATTGAACAACGTCTGTATCGGACGCGAGCCCAGCGACGCCGCAATGCGGGTAGCCTCATGACCCAATACACAGATTACCGGCGCACATTGAGCTGCTAGCAACGTATCAAGGACATGGGACAGCAAGGTGCCTGTACCGAGAGCCAGCAGCTGTTTGGGCGTTCCCATGCGGCGCGATAGGCCCGCCGCGGGAACAATCACGGGCAACATGGTAGGATGAGCCTTTAGTTTAGTCCTTTGAAGGCGGTGGCGCCGGATCGACCTCTAGCCGGAAACCAAACCCCCTGACGGTCGTGATGTATTGTCGGCCTTGGGTGGCTGTGGCTAGCCTTTGCCGTACGCGACTCACCAGGCGGTCAATGTTACTGTCAGGCACGGGATCAATTTCATCCGGCCAAACCAGGCGGGCGATCTCGTCCTTGCTTATAGCTTGTCCCCGGCGTGTGTAGAGGCATTCCAGTAAGGCGAACTGCTTCAGACTCAAGGGCGGCTCTAGAGGCATACCCTTAAGCAATACCTGGCGTGTGGGCGGATGCAGATGGAGTGCTTCCGCGAACTCGGAACGTTCCAGATCCAGATGGGTCATAGTGGCTGACGGATCAGCGAAACGGAAGCGGGTTTGAGCAAAGGCTACGATGTCACCATCCGTCAATATCACTCGGGTATGGGATTCAAGCGGCTTGCGGTTGACGGTGACGCCATTCTTGCTACCACCGTCAACTACGAAAAAGGAATTGCCTTCGCGTACGATGGTAGCGTGGTGCCGTGAGGCGAACTTGTCTTCCAGGATAATATCGCATTCCGGTGCTCGACCCACTACGAGGACATCCCGGTCCAGTATTACTTCCCATCCTCTGTGGGGGTCGTCAAGGCTAATGAGGGTTCCCTGATAAGACATACACTCTTCCGGCTCTACCAACAAATCTGGGATGTGCGTGCAATCGCCCAAATTCACCCTGTGCTACAATGGCGCGGAGTACGTACGGGCAAGTCTGTTATGCCTTCCCGCATACGTATTGTGTACCGAATCGGCTTCACGGTCAACAGATGAAGGACTGGCTGCCTAGCGGTGAAAACGCTCCGTCACGATCGGCCCGGATGCCTCCGTCTGCCCTACCGGGCAGCCCCCAGAGCTCTTCCTCGCTGGTCGGACATCGTATCGGACGTTTCCACATCTCGCGGAAAATCGGTAGTGGCGGTGCTGCTATCGTCTATCAAGCCTATGACGCGGTGGACGCACATAGTGTGGCCCTCAAGGTCATGCTACCCGGCTCCGATGCCATTGCACGCCAGCGCTTTCAACATGAGACCTTGATTGCCAGTCGTCTTACGCATCCCAATATTGTACAGACCTATCAGGTAGGCAATTTCACCGAATACGACGCTGGGTACATCGCCATGGAACTCGTCTATGGTGATACGTTGGAAGGTCTCCTCAAGCAAGTCCCACAACTGAATTTTGTGGAGGCTTGTTGCCTTCTGGCTCCGATTGCGCGGGCATTGACGTATGCCCACAAGGAAAATCTGGTCCATCGAGACGTCAAACCCAGCAACATTCTACTCAAGCCTTCCAGCCTGCATGACGAACATCATATTCTGATTGCCTCATTGGATTACCCCTTTGTGCCTCTGCTGTCCGACTTCGGCATTGCATGGGCCGTGGACATGCCGGAACTGACCCTTACCGGACGTACGGTAGGGTCCCCTTCCTACATGTCACCGGAACAGTGTTCCGGGCAAGCACCCGCCGACGCACGCTCTGACATCTATGCCCTAGGTGCGGTGCTCTACCGTTGCATTGTAGGCAAAAACCTGTTTTCCGGGACAACCTCCGAAATCCTGTACAAGCAGGTACACGTAGACTTTGACGTTGACAATCCTGACTTGGAACAGGTATCCCTACCTGAAGATCTGCATGTATTGCTGAGACAGTGTTTGGCTAAAGAGCCTAACCGGCGCATTCAGACAGCCCAGGAACTGGGACAACGACTGGAAGCGATTGGTTCCAGCACCGAAATAGGCCCCAGAGGCTTCTCCGTGTACGCGGAGGCCCCGGATACCCAAACTATGCCCTACCTGGACACCTCACCCCAACTGCAGCGTCCAGGGCCCCGGGCGCAGGCCTGGTCACGTATATCTCGGCTGCCTGCTTCCACCCTGACTTTCTCGTCAGGAGCCCTAATGCTGACAGTAGCTATCCTACTGCTGATACTAGGCCGGAGCAACAGCACGCGCCTGAGTGTATTAGGTACCAATCCCGGCTCGGAAACAGCTGTGCCTGACGCCATCACCCTAACAGCCGACTCTGCCTCGGGCAACCAAGGGGCGCCGGCAGCGACGCCTCCCTTGCCCCGGATTCCGGCTGTCCCTCTGCTGCCGTCAGGCACGCCCACCGAAGTGCCTTATGCCATTGTTATTCCGCCGGAGGGCATCAATGTGCGCGCAGGCCCCGGCATTGAATATCCGATTCTTTTCATGCGGAATCATCAGGCCCGGTTGGAAATCACGGGAGTGGATTCAACGCAGGACTGGTGGGAAGTGGACGTGAGTGAGCACTTACAACAAGAGTATGCTCGGGGCTGGGTAGCGAGCACCGTTGTGTCAGCCTACCACGTACAACAAGTGCAGCCTGTCAGTCAGGTGTCACCTACGCCACAACCAACGGCTACGTCTACCCTAATTCCTACCGCTACTCCTACCCTGACCACCACACCCACGGTTGTGCCCACATCAACATCCACCCCCCTGGCCTACTATGATGTATGCCGCGACTTTGGTCTGTACCCACCTTTCCGGGAGCTGTTTGAACGGTTTGGGGCCTATGAACAGTTCGGCTGTCAGTCTTCCGCGGTGCAGACGGATGACATGTTCCTGCAGGAATATCAGTGGGGCACGCTGATGTATATGCTGAATTCAAATCGGGTGTATGTCGGCCAAGTCAAGGACGACAAGACCAATCGGCGCCAGCTCCGGTCCGGGGCACAGATTTCCTTTTTCCCGTATCCGGCATGGGACTTCTTTTTCACTACGCCTGACAATATGAGGCCCGTGCTGGAAGATGGTACATACGGTGACCTGGATGCTGACCATTTCTTTGAATCCTTCTTACTGCTACTGGATCACCGCACAGCCAGTGATCAGCTCAGTCTGCGTAATCGCCTGGGTCCTCCTCTAACTACCACGCAACGGGTGCAGGGAAGCATCCAACAATTCGATAGAGGTATTATGATTCTCATTGAAGCCGAAAATGAGGATCCTTTCATTCTCCTTTTCGGCAAGTTGGAACGGGCTGATTTCCAATGATGAGCGTGTAATAGGTGAGAATGTGGCAAGGGGTGTACCAGGGATGCTCAAAGTCGCGCAAGAAGCAAACAGCAGGTCAGCAAACGGGTGAAGGCTGTCATTCAACGGGTCTCAACAGCTCGTGTACAGGTTGAAGGTCATACCGTCGGTACTATCGGCCATGGCCTTGTCGTCCTGCTCGGTGTGGCCCACGACGACGCAATCCCACAGGCAACTTATATCGCGCACAAAATTCTTAGGCTGCGGATTTTTGCGGACCAGGACCACAGAATGAACCTGAGTATCCAGGATATCAAGGGTGAGATCCTGCTTATCAGCCAGTTTACCTTGCTGGGCAATACGCGCAAGGGGCATCGCCCTAATTTTACGGCGGCGGCGTCCAGGGATCAGGCGGAGGAGCTGTACCATCAGGTCAGGGACTGCCTGCGTTCGCAGGTGCCGGTCAAGACCGGAATTTTCGGGGCTATGATGGCAGTAGAATTGACCAATGATGGTCCTGTGACTTTGATCCTGGAGACGGCCTGACATGGGTACTTTGGTTCCTAATCTCTGGCCCACGCGACGCCGTGGGTGGGACTGGTATCCTTCAACCGCCACGCTCTATCTGTGGCTGATGGTGGCCATCGTTGTGGGCGGTGTTGTATGTTTCCGGCTAGGGCCTATGTTCGGCACCACCGGTATCAATCTGGTTACTGCCTATGCCAGTGGTATCACTCTCATGTTCCTGGGCGCCCTGGGCACACTGCTGCAATGGGCCAGAACCCAGACGCCGGCCCGTATTCTAGCCATTCTGGGCCTGGCTTTGGTGCATGCCATCGCCCTCGTCTCGCTGCTGGCTCTCACGCAACTTAACACCAACGGGATCGACACGGGGCAATCCACACGTTGGCTCCTCGTTGGTGGGATCATCAATATCCTGTTCAGTGCTGCCTGTTTCACCCGGGTGGCGCGACGCGGGTTCGCTCACTTGATGCCCCTGGAATCGGACAATTTCATACATGCCTACGTGCTCGCAGCCGGTGTGGGTATCATAGGTTGGGCCCTGTTGAGTCTAATCCCTTTCCAACAACCCTTGCTGTATGGGTTGGTGACGGACGACATAGTGGCGGCCACAACCCTTGACTCACCGTTGATAACCGTTACCTCACTAGTTTCCACCACGATATGGAGTGTGCCGGCCGCGCTCCTAGCTGTCGGGTTTGGTGTATCCCGGAGTCTGCGTCAGGCCCTGATACGCCTAGGCATTGAACGTGTGTCGCTGCGTCTCATCGCCTTGGG
This sequence comes from Caldilineaceae bacterium, assembly GCA_965116185.1. GTDB lineage: Bacteria > Chloroflexota > Anaerolineae > Caldilineales > Caldilineaceae > Bin34. The sequence goes on along the minus strand of OZ220492.1, from coordinate 1,867,181 downwards.
CGCTGTCTCCGCCGTGCTTTTGGTCGTGGCTGCTCTGGTGTTGACTCCCCTGATTCACGCTCTCTGGACTTATTTGGACTGGCCTGTAACGGACTTGCAGGTCTTTGCCGAGATTGCCAATCTACCCGTCGATCTTTGGGGTATCTTGCTTGTCGGGATTAGTGCCGGCGTAAGTGAAGAGCTGCTAGTCAGGGGCGTCCTACAGCCACGGTTGGGCCTTATCACAGCCAACCTGCTGTTTGCGCTGGGGCATGCCTTCCAGTATGGGGCCGACGGTCTGCTGGTAGTACTAATGCTGGGGTTGGTTTTCGGTATCATGCGGCAGCGCTGGGGCTTGATCCCGGCCATTGTCAGCCATGCTCTTTACGATATTGTGCTCCTGGAGATCGCAGTCCTCTTTCCCGACATCGTCTCGTAACAAGGACGACAGCGTGTACGATACACCAGCCCAAATACAGGCCATTCTACGCACCGAACTGCAACTACTGGAAGACTATCTGCTCGGTAATGATGTGTATCGCCATATCCAGATCGCGGAACTGGGCAATCAATTTCATATTATGTCGTTGGGGGACTTCCTGGAATACAGGGCCGTAGGCCATATCCTGGAGACGACTTGTCATGCGTCCAAGGCTGATCCGGAGACTGCAAACGGACAACGGTTGCTACATATCTTCCAGGAACAGGCCCAACGGCTGGGGGCTCGCGAACTGAAGGCGCGGCTGGGCATCCTGCAATGGAACATGGAAGACTGGAGCAGACAGAACACCCGCAACCAGCAGCATTACACCACCGTCATGGCGCAGCGTACCCGCATGCAGCGTGTGGGTGACATGTTCGGCTGGTCTGATCTGGCAAGTACCTTGGCCGATACCGATGCCCGCATCCGTGAAGTGACGGTTACCGGGCCGTTCATTGGGACACCCGCCTACAGCGCAGCCTATCCGGAACAAGCTTATTGGTTCTTGTACCGGCACATACGCTGACTTCCGGCAGGCCAGTTGTCCTGGCTGGAAGCGTGGGAGGCAGAAACTGCATTTTCTGTGTGCAGTATTCTGCCTCCTCACGCACCATCTACTCCCCCGCGTGCCCGAGAGCCTGCACCTCTGGCGGTAAGCGCAGGCTCTCGGGCGCTGGCAGCCAGGTCTCACCGCGGGATGAGACCGGTGGTGGCCACCGGCAGGCTGTCTACCGACACCGCCAGCCGGTCATAGTTACTCGAACCATTGGGCGATTAGAGTCGCCAAAGTGCCGTCATCCTGCATGGACATCAGAGCCGCATCAATAACCGGGGTCAGCGGACTCCCTTTGGCTAGGATGAATCCTAGTTTCTCGTCTTGGACGGCAGTGCCCGTAGTTTTAAGTTGATCCGCATTGACTCCCACGTATCCCTGACCGGCCACGTTGTCGATCATGACGGCGTCCACATCGCCATTAATCAGGGCCTGTACGGCCGTACCGAACTGATCGTAGGCCACAATGCGATCCTCGCCGACTAGCTCAAGCGCCGCATAGTAATTGGTGGTACCCAGCTGGGTACCGATGATCAGATCTTCCTGGGCTGCGAACTCGGCCGGTTCAACAAACCGCTCTTCGGCCGCCCCCACTAGGAGCACCTGCTCGGACACGATGTAAGGCATGGAGAAGTCCACATGTTCACCCCGCTCAGGTGTGATGGTGATGCCATCCGCCCCAATATCAAAAGCGGTAAACGTACCTTCTCCGGCCATCAGCGCCACCATGGCGTCCCAGCTGGTTTCCACGTAGGCGGGAACACAGTTGATGCGGATACAAATCTCATCGAAAACATCGTAATCAAAGCCAACAGGCTCGCCGGTTTCGGTATCAATGAAGCTGAAAGGTTGATAGGCGTTCTCAACGGCAATGCGCAGCTGACACCCTTCCAGATCGGGCAAAGTACCTTCCATGCTAGGGGTAGTGTCACTGTCACTGCAAGGTCCGGGAGGAACCGTCCCCGCCGAAGGCATCATGGCCTCACAACCTATGAGCAGCCCGGCGGACAACAGCACAACCCCAAAGACAATAAGACGGATTCGCATAATGAGTTCTCCTTGGTCAATGTTAAAGCAATGGCATAAATAGTAACGCACGGTACCGCAGCCCGTGCAAGCTGCCGTGGCCGCCGTCAGATACCTCCGTCTGTACCCGCGGCTCAGTCTTCCAGAGTACTGATATCTCCCATAGGCTGACCCAAAGCTTGTGCCTTGAGCAAACGCCGCATGATCTTGCCACTGCGGGTCTTGGGCAGGGAAGGGGTAAAGGCAATGTCCTGTGGTACGGCGATCGGGCCGACCTCGGTCCGTACATGCTGCTTCAGCTCTTCCACCAGGGCTGCGGAGCCTTCCACATTTTCGTTGAGACTACAGTGAGCGCTGATGCGATTGCCGCGCAGTTCATCAGGCAATCCGATCACGGCTGCTTCGGCTACCTTAGGATGGCTGACCAGTGCACTTTCAATCTCAGCAGTGCCTAGGCGGTAACCACTGACTTTGATCACGTCGTCCAGGCGGCCAATGATCCAGATATAGCCATCTGCATCGCGCCGTGCACTGTCACCCGGGAAATACCACCCTTGGTCCGGGAATTCCGACCAGTACTGTTCCACGTATCGATCCGGATCACCCCAGACTGTACGCAGCATACCGGGCCAGGGGTGTTTGATCACCAGGGAGCCCTCTTCGTCAGGCGCACAGGAGTTGCCCTGTTCATCTACCACATCAGCGATAATACCGGCAAAGGGCAAGGTTGCACTGCCCGGCTTCAGTGACATGGTAACGGTAGGTGCAATCATAAAACCGCCCGTTTCTGTCTGCCACCATGTGTCAATAATCGGGCACCGTTCTCCTCCAATGACCCGATGATACCAGCGCCAGGCTTCCGGATTGATGGGCTCGCCCACGGTCCCTAGGACGCGCAGTGAGGCCAAGCTATGGCGTGCAGGCCAAGCATCACCGTAGCGCATCAGACCACGGATGGCCGTGGGGGCCGTATACAAGATCGTGATGGCGTACCGATCCACAATGGCCCACCAGCGATCAGGGTGTGGATACCCGGGGGCCCCTTCGTACATCACACTGGTGGCCCCTACAATCAGGGGACCATAGACAATGTAACTGTGTCCCGTAATCCAACCCGGATCCGCTGCACACCACCATACATCTTCCTCCTTGAGGTCAAAAGCGTACTTGAGCGTGGTCGCGATCTGTGTCTGATACCCGCCATGGGTGTGCAATACCCCTTTCGGTCGTCCCGTGGTTCCCGATGTATACAGAATGAACAGAGGATCCTCAGCGTTCATCACCTCGGTATCGCAATGGGGAGTAGCTTCGGGCCGGGCCATCAGTTCGTGCCACCAAAGATCACGGTCCGGTACCATGGTGATGCTCTGCTGTGTGCGTTGGTACACGACCACCTTATCAACCAAATCGCAACGCTTGAGGGCAGCATCCACAATAGCCTTCAGATCCACGGTCTTACCCCGCAGCCAGGCCCCGTCACAGGTGATCAGAACACGACTACGACAATCCTCAATACGACTTGCTAGGGCTTGCTCACTAAAGCCTCCATAGACCACGCTGTGCACGGCTCCGATCTTGACCGTAGCCAACATGGCAATGGCCAGCTCCATGACCCGTCCCATGTAAATCGTGACCGTATCGCCTTTCCCGACCCCGAGATTCTTCAGGACATTAGCAAAGCGGTTGACTTCCTGCCAGAGCCGCAGGTAGCTGTAGGTTTCGGTATCGCCTTGTTCCGATTCCCAAATGAAGGCCACCTTGTTCTTGCGCCAGGTACGCACATGTCGATCCAGAGCATTGAGGACGACATTGGTTGTGCCGTCCGTGAACCAGCGGTAGAAGGGTGCATCACTGGTATCTAGTATCTTGGTAAAAGGTTGATACCAATCCAGCAGGTCCCGGGCCTGTTCGGCCCAGAAAAGTTCGGGATTAGCAGCTGCCTGTTCCCGTACGGCCCCATAGTCACGTATGCATTCGGCGGCCTGGGCCACTACTTTGGTTGATGGGGGATATACCTCATCATGGCTTACCACAAAATCCTGATTGGCACTCATCGCGTGTACTCCGGAGTAGTTGGGGTTCAGTTAGGACGGATCCGCCTTGCTGCTTGCCACAATGCCGGTTCATGCAGAGCCGGCGTAGATCGGCAAGCTATCGCCACCGGCTTATGATCCAAGTCATATCAAGATGGCAACAGAAAAATATACCGTCTCATTTTATTGACTTCCGGCGGCGATTTCAACCATGTGGTTATCCTATCCTATGCCAGCTACGGAGCACGTTGCAGGGATCAGCTGCGGGCAATACGTATTGCCTTGTGGCCCCACCTCCCACAACTATGCACAAGCGGCAACCAGTTCGGCAAACTGCTCAGGATGCTCAGCGACTTGAATACCATATTCACGGAACATAGCAATCTTATCTGCGGCCGCGGTGCCGACACCGCCTGATACGATGGCGCCGGCATGTCCCATCCGTTTGCCTGCCGGTGCTGACAGCCCTGCTACAAACCCAAATACCGGCATGTCCATGTGATCGCGCACATAGGTGGCCGCTTCCTGTTCGGCCATACCCCCGATCTCGCCAATGATGATAACTTGAGATGTCTCCGGATCTTCCCGGAACATGGCCAGAATATCAATGAAGCTAGTGCCATTGATCGGATCGCCCCCTATACCCACTACGGAACTCTGACCCAATCCGCGTGTAGTCAGCGCATAGGCCACCTCGTAGGTCAGAGTACCGGAACGGCTGACAATGCCGGTAGATCCCTGTTGGAACAGATGGTTGGGCATGATACCCATTTTGGATTTGCCTGGCGAGATGACACCGGGGCAGTTGGGGCCTAGCAGGCGGCACCCGCGCTGACGCACGTATTCACGGACCCGGATCATGTCGTGTACGGGAATGTGTTCGGAAATGCAACAGATAAGAGGCACCCGGGCGTCCGCAGCTTCCATAATTGCCTCCGCAGCAAAACGGGCGGGTACGAAAATGATGCTGGCATCCACCCGGTGGGCGGCGGTGGCTTCCGCCACCGTATCATATACAGGCACTTCCAGGGTACAGGTACCCCCTTTACCCGGTGTGACTCCGCCCACGACTCGGGCGCCATATTCAATCATGCGTGCCGCGTGGAAATTACCCTGCCGACCCGTTACGGCCTGTACGATGATCTGGGTTTGTTCGTCAATCAGGATACTCATTCAAAGACTCTCCCTGGCCACGGCTACAGCGCGCTTGGCTACATCCGTGAAGGTTTGGGCAAATTCCACATCGTAAGGCTGAAGGATCGCGTGCGCTTCCTCCTCGTTGGTCCCTACTAAACGCACAATAAAGGGAATAGGGGTTTGGGTTTGCGTAATAGCCGCGGCGATCCCGGTGGCCACTTCGTCACAACGGGTAATACCTCCGGAAATGTTGACCAGCACAGAGCGCACCGCGGGATCACTCACCATGATTTCCAAGGCCTGTGTTACCTGTGTGATCGAAGCCCCCCCGCCAATATCCAGAAAGTTGGCCGGTTCCCCACCGAACAACTTGACCGCGTCCATGGTCGCCATAGCCAAGCCGGCACCATTGCCTAGGCATGCCACGTTGCCTCCCAGGTACACGAAATTCAAGCCGGCTTCCTGGCCCCGCACTTCCAGTGGATGCCGGCTTGCGGACAGATCTTCGTCTTGCCATTCCGGATGGCGGCCCAGAGCATTATCGTCAATAGACATTTTGCCGTCCAGGGCCAGCAACTGGCCCTGATCATCCACGACGAGCGGATTGATTTCGGCCAAATCCGCGTCGTGTGTCACGAGGGCCGTAAATAGACGTTGCGCCACCAGGCTGAAGGCAAACCAATGGTTGGACGCCAGTCCTATCGCCTTAGCCAACGTTAATCCCTGATACTGGTGTAGCCCCACAAGCGGATCGGCGTATACCCGTCGGATTTTTTCCGGATGCGCCGCGGCCACTTCTTCAATGTCCATTCCGCCTTCGGCACTGGCCATCAGCATGATGCGCTGTGTCTGGCGATCCACCAAGGCGGCCAGATAAATTTCCTGTGCGATCTGCGCTGCTTGCTCCACCAGCACGTGTTGGACCCTGTGGCCTTTGATGTCCATACCCAAAATCCGGGCGGCAGCATGGGCGGCATCTGGCGGGGTGTTGACCACTGCGATGCCGCCTGCCTTGCCGCGTCCGCCTGTCAACACCTGGGCCTTGACGGCTATAGCCTGGTCAAATGTCTGTGCGATGGCCCGGACCTGGTCAGGCGAAGATGCCACTTCACCCTTAGGCACGCTAATCCCCTGCTGGGCTAGCAGCTGCTTAGTCTGATATTCGTGCAAGTTCATGCAGTCGTGTCCTTCCTGCTTGATGTGTCGTGTGTTGGGCTCTCCGGCCCGCAGTCCAACCTATCGGCGGGCTAAGCCTAAAATGGCGCACGTTTCCCCCACACTGGCCGGCATTCGGTTCAGCAACTTGAGAATATTGACGGCACGCTCTACCAGCTGGGCATTGCTTTGCGCCAGTACCCCGCGGGCCATATAGAGATTGTCTTCAAAACCCACCCGAATATGCCCCCCTAGTAAAGGTGCTATGGTGGTCATTTCCAGTTGATGGCGGCCTACACCCAGTACGGACCATTCCACCCCGGCCGGTAACAGGCCTTGCATGAACAACAGGTTGGCCAGCGATGCCGGCATGCCCCAGCGGATGCCTAGGCAGAGCTGGAACCAGGGTGGTGCCATGATCAAACCCTGGTTGACCAGAGCCGTGGCCTGATCAATATGACCGGCCTCAAATACCTCTAATTCAGGTTTGACCCCCTGAGCCCGGATACGACGGGCAGCCATGTCACACCATTGCGGAGAATTGATAAAAGGGCGGGCCGCAAAATTCAGGGATCCCACATCAAGGGAACACAACTCAGGTTGTAGCATAAGGGGTTCCAATCGGGCTTCCAGATCTTGGCTTTCCAGATTGAGGCCACTGGTCGTGAGGTTGATCAAAACGGGACAGCGGGCCCGAATGCGTTCAACTACAGCCGTAAAAAGGGTTAGGTCCGAGGATGGCGCACCCGTCTCGGGATCACGCACGTGAATGTGGACGATGGCGGCCCCCGCCTGGTAGGCATCTACGGCACTGTCAGCGATTTCAACAGGTGAATAGGGTACGGCCGGGTTCATGGCCTTGGTAGGTTGGGAGCCGACCAGGGCGGCCGAAATGATCACCGGTTGCATGCTAGGCTACTCCGCCCCCGTCACAGTACCATGCGGCGTGAGGAGTGATCCCCCGGAGACAGTGGAGAAGGCTTAATGAGTCTCTGTCCACTTGGCCTGCACCGTATGGGGCTACTCAAAGGACTGTGAGACCCTAACTTGTCGGACTCCGGTACTCGGCAAGGCAATGCGTTCATGACCGGGGCCGTCCCCGCCGATCCCCTACAGGGCGAGGATCTGATCTATGACTCATGATTTCCTCGCAATTTTCTGCCAAGAATCACGCAGAGATACCGTACGAATAAACGTGAGCGCATCCGCCGCACTATGTGTATCCCGACAAAAGTAGCCTTTGCGTTCGAGCTGAATCGTGGTTCCCGGAAGATCCCGGGCCACCGCAGGTTCCAGTTTGGCCTGCGGTAGGACTTGGCGGGATGCAGGATTGAAGTATTGTAGGACGGTCTCGGCATCCAGATGTCCACTATGCGGTTCCGTAAACAGATGATCCAGGAGATGCAATTCCACGTCTAACGCAGAGTGACAGTCAACCCAATGGATGGTACCTCGGACACGGCGTCCATCCGGTGCGTTACCGCCCTGCGAAGCGGGATCATGAGTGCAGTGGATTTCCACTAGTTCACCCCTGTCATTCCGCACCACGTCAGTGCAGGTGACAAGATAGGCATAACGTAAACGTACTTCTTGGCCTTGGGTCAGCCGATAGAATTTACGGTGGGGTTCTTCCCGGTAGTCATCACGCTCCACATACAGTTCACGGCTGAAGGTTACTTTGCGTGTGCCCATGCGCTCATCTTCCGGATTGTTGATCGCGTCAAATTCCTCGGTCTTGCCAACCGGGTAATCGGTCACGATCAGTTTGACGGGATCAAGAACCCCCATGCGCCGCGGGCTGATGCGATTCAGGACCTGGCGGATACAATATTCAAAGAGTTCAATTTCCACGGTGCTGTTGGTTTTGGCCACGCCTACCCGGCGGCATAGATCCTGGATAGCGGCGGGCGGTACCCCACGACGGCGCAACCCCGTCAGAGTGGCCAGGCGCGGATCGTCCCATCCGTCCAGGTAGCCCTGTTCAATGATGCGGTTAATGACCCGTTTGTGGAGCACGGTATGGGTCAGCTGTAGGCGCGCGAATTCGATCTGAACCGGCTGGTAAATTGCAAGCTGGGCCAAGAACCATCCGTACAGGGGATTATGGTCCTCAAACTCCAGGGTACAAAGCGAATGGGTAATCCCCTCAATGGAATCGCTTTGGCCGTGCGCCCAGTCGTACATGGGATAAATGCACCATGCATCGCCCGTCTGATGGTGTGGGGTATGTGCGATGCGGTAGAGCACCGGATCACGTAGATTCAGGTTCGGCGAAGCCATATCGATCTTGGCCCGGAGCACCTTAGCGCCATTAGCGAATTTGCCGTCACGCATCTGCTGGAACAGTTGTAGGTTTTCAGTCACTGAGCGTTCCCGGTACGGGCTGTTCCGGCCTGGCTGGGTCAGTGTCCCACGGTAGGCATGGATTTCCGCCGCGGAGAGATCGTCTACATACGCAACTCCCTTGCGGATCAGCACCAGAGCCCATTCGTACAGCTGCTCAAAATACCCTGAGGCAAATTTGACTGCACCATCCCACTGCACACCTAGCCATTGGATGTCTCGGATCGCTGCATGCACGTATTCGGGGGTTTCCCGGAGCGGATTCGTGTCATCAAAACGGAGATTGAACCGGCCGCCGAATTCCTGGGCTAGATCACTGTTCAGTAGTATGGCCTTCGCGTGGCCGATATGCAGGAATCCGTTCGGCTCCGGGGGAAAACGAGTGACGACCTGCCCCCCATACCGGTTCTGTTGCAGATCATCCTGAATAATTTTGCGGACGAAGTCAAGGGATTCCGGTTGGGCGGTGGGAGCAGACATGGAGAACAAGCCGTTTGAGCACAGAAATAGGGGAAATGTATAGAGAATGGCGTCAGACACACCTGATTCTAGCAAAAAGATGGTGTGGGGCTAGTTTAGCCAACTATGTAGGGTAAGGTCTTTCAGTGATGACGGGCATAATGGTGCCGGAGCATATCGGCACCAAAATCGTTCTGCGGATCGCGCCAGACCGCATGGATGTGGTTGGCGTCGTTCTGGTAATTGTCATACTCAATCAGCAGACGGGGTGACTGGATGCGGTAGTAATGGGCGCCACCGCGGTGTACTTGACCCGCCCAGGCGAAATGCAAGGGTTGATGGGCTAGGTCGCCCATGCGGGCTTCCTCGGCCTGGGCTAATTCGTCGGGCAACCGAACGAGATACTGGCGCACCAGCGCACAGAGAAGAGCCTGTTGTGTTGTGGACAACCGGTGTGCCCCAATCCCGGCGGGACGGGCCCGTACGATCAAGCGTTCCACATCATCCGGTGTAGCCCCGGTTTCTTGCATCCAGGGTTCTACAGGGAAGGAAGGTGTATGGTCGTATACCACGTGGGACATACTGCCGAGCAACATGTCCCTGGGCGCATGGGGCGTCAGCAGGGCATTAGGCAACTGCTCTTCATCCAGTGTATGTAGTAGTTCCCACGCGGGATCTTCCAGATCTTGGAGGGGGCGCAAAGGAAGAGAGCCTGCTAGTTCGCTTTCGGCCGGATTGGAACCGAAGAAAAGCGGGAATGGAGAGACCACTAAGCCCTGGGAAATTGTGAAATGAAGTGAAATGTGATGACCTTCAAACCGCCAACTCCAGGGCTGCTGGGCATGGGGTTCACCGAAGACGCTCAGATAATAGTTGAGGGGATCGCGTCCTGGCAGCGATCGTGTGAAATTTTCCTGGCCATCCAGGATGGTTTCCAGGGCCATGATGAGAGCTACCGTGTTGTATCCCACCGTGCTCAGGGCTACGTGCAGTAACTGGGTCACTTTTTGTTGTTGGGCCCGATCGAGCCGGTGCAGAGCCAGCCCCTGGCGGGACAAAGGCGTATAGTTCCAAAAAGTGCGTTCTTCCAGATCCGTGAAAGCAAACTGCAACAGAGCCCGCTGCTCTTGATCCAGAACCTGCTGCAACCGGACGACACATTCGCCCATCCGTTCCGCCAGTATACGGGAACCGTGAATCGATACCTGCTCATCCATTTATCCACCCCCGTTACCTGGAATGCTACGAGGAAATTTGATGGCCGGTCTCTGTACAGCAGAAGTGAAGCGAAACTGGGGGACAGGGATTTGAACCCCGACTACATGATCCAGAGTCATGTGTTCTGCCGATTAAACTATCCCCCAAAACGTGGCAGGTTCTCCACAGAGTACATAGCCTCACGATACTGTGCAACTCCTGCGCAACCGATCTAATCTATCATACATGCAGGCAACCACTCCGGGCGAAAAGTCAGGACACAGCGGAATCGGTACGTGTACCAGAGGTATCCTCAGTACGCGGGGTAGTTCGTGATCGTTCCGGGGGTACCTATCCTTATCCGCTTAGGGGAGCGTGTTCTCGGCTTCCAGATCCTGCAACCGAGCCCGGGCCTTCCGGACTCGGGCCATGGACTCACTACGCCCTAAAGCCGCCATCATGGCGAAGAGTGGTGGCGAAACCTGCGCGTCTGACAGAGCACCCCGTACCGGGCCAAAAAAGCTGCCGGCCTTCATGTCCATTGCGCCGGCAGCTTCCCGAAATACATGGTGCAGGTGGTCCGGAACAAAGGGTTCAACCGTCTGCAGCAGACAGAGACTTCTGTCCAGAACCGCAATGCTTTGGTGCACGTTCAAGCGACGCCCAATCAGTAGCTGGGGATTGGTGTACGTCATCTCACCCACCGTGCGGAATAGCCATTCCAGCCAGGTGGCGCACTCCGCAAGGGTCTTCACTCGGGTCTGGACCTCCGGTAGGACATGGACAAGACCGGGAACAGCCTCAATGTCAGCCTCGGTCCGTTGGAAGGCGCGCGCGAGAAAGGGAAGGACCAATGTCCGGAATGTACTATAGTCCAGTGCCCGCAGGTACATGCCGTTCATCCAGCTGAGTTTGTCATAGGGCATGGCAGCGGCCGAAGGCACGATCCGGGCGATATTGAAGCGCTGAATCAGTTCACTGCGCTGGAATAACTCTTGGTCTCCTTCCGGTGTCCAGCCGAGGAGAGAGAGAAAATTGAACATGGCGTCGGGCAAATAGCCCGCCTGGATAAATTCATGTACATGTACGGGATAGACCTGACCATCAACGATCTGCTGGCGTTTGCTCATCTTGCCTTTGCCGTTGGGATTCAGAATGACAGGCAGATGCACCATGACCGGCGGTTTCCAGTCTAAGGCCTGATACAGTGTGAAATGATAAGGGGCCGTAGCCAACCATTCCTGACCACGCAGCACATGGGTTATTTCCATGAAGTGGTCGTCAACTACCACAGCCAGGTGATACAGGGCCATGCCATCACTTTTCAATACAACCGGATCTTGCAGTGTGGCAGCTTCCACCGTAACCTTACCGCGAATCAGATCGGGAAAGGTGATACTACCGGCGGTGGGCATGGCTAGGCGCACGGTATAAGGATCACCGGCGGCGCATTTTGCCCTGACCTGCGCCGGTGTCAGCTGCCGGCAGGCCCGATCATACTGGCGTGGAATACCCGCTGTCTGCTGCATTTGACGCAGGTGCTGGAGTCGGTCGGGTGTACAAAAACAACGGTACGCCTTGCCGGTAGACAGCAGTTCATCCGCTACCTGCCGGTACAGATCGCCCCGTTGGCTTTGCACGTAAGGGCCGTATTCACCCCCTGTGTCCGGCCCTTCATCCCAGTCTAGCCCCAGCCACTGCATGCCCGCCGTGATGCTATCAATACTAGTGGCATCAAAACGTTGACTATCCGTGTCCTCGATCCGCAAAATGAAGGTCCCGGTATTGTGGCGCGCCCAGAGCCACGTGAAAAGGGCCGTACGCAAGCTCCCTACATGCAGGGTGCCGGTAGGACTGGGCGCAAAGCGGGTGCGCACCGGTGGGCTGTGGGAGTTCATGACGCCAGACTCGGCTTCTGCATAGATGGCTGGTGATCGTACTGAGCGCAAACGCGGTTAATGATGTTGGCAAACTGGATCGCGGTGAAATCAATGTAGCTGGTGCCACAGGGTAGGTGGCTGTTACGATCCAGGTATCCACCACGCCCCGTATGGCGCATAGCGCCCATATCTATACGTGTCATTTTGCCTTCCTGCACAAAGTGCTTCCAGCCAGAGGACCAGCGCCGCCACCGACTAGGTGTGAAAGTGTAGCAGAAGCGGTAGGCTACATCCGCAGAGCCTACGAATTCCCAAAGATGGCGGGCCTGGATCACGCCTGGGCCTTCCGTGAAAAAGCAGGCCAGCATCAGGGCATAGACCGGCAAGCCATATTGTTCCAGATGCTTCACGGCACCCGCCGCAATCTGCCCGGCGCCGCTATAGGACACAATGAACAGGGGCTTGGGATGCGTTGGATCATACCCGTATTGGCGCAGGTGATGGAGGAGCGCACGCGCGAAGCCGGCGTTGTATACCTGGGCATAGCGCGTATCCGCCGATGTGGCGATTTGCACGATGTTGCGCAGGTTGATGAGATACCCGATCAGTGAATGCAGCAGTCTCTTTTTCAACTTCTGCCGCATAACCCAGCGCCAATATTGACTGAGGCGCCGGTTTTCCGTCAGGGGCAGGTTGTTGATGGAATAGGCGAATACATCATCCAGCACCACAGCGGTAGGACAGAGCTGAGCCAGGCGCTGGAGAATACCGCGCTCCCGCATGCTCATGGTTTGAGACGAAACACGGCCCACACCCGATAGAAACAGGACATACGCTTCACTGGGTTGACGCTGAGTCCGCACCTCACCTTCAGGCGGACACAGGTGTGTGTGAATCCGCACCCTGCCCCCTCGCCGAATATAGGATCGCAGGGACAGGTAAGGGAAAACGGCCAGCCAAAGGAAGAGAAGATGTAGCAGCGCCCATCCCCAAAATTTAGCATTGAGATGTATGAAGGCGTCCATTGTCCAGATCCAAAAGTATCACACCGGTTCAGGTCAGCACACGGGCTCCGAGTCTAGATTTCAGTGGTTTCCACGGAAACTGACGGCCGCTGAGGTAGACGGGCAAAGGCCATGGCAATAGCCCCATAAGCAAGTAGAGAGAGACTCAGGCACACCAGAACCGGCCCCGTATCTAAGCCCATGCTCCGCTGCAGCACAAGGAATAGCAACACCAAAGTCCACACGTTGAGGAAACGGCGTAGCGTTTTGCCAATGTAAGGAATGAGACCATACACGGCATATACGCGGGGCAAAATGGCTAGACCGAGCATGGTGAACAGTTCGCCGAGATTGGTTTCTACTTGAAACAGATAGGTCATCACACCTAAAACGACCAGGGTACAAAGAAGATAGGACACGCCGAGACGTGCGATCGTTTTGCACTGAATCCAAAGCAGGGACCGCCCGGTGTGCCGGGCAAAGAAACTCTCGCTGCTTTGGACCAGGGCTTCGATCACGGTGGCGAGCGCAACAAACCACACCGCGTACTGGGTATAGATACCCATCTGCGGGGTTTCGTAGCTATGGACACGTAACAAATACAATGGACTGAACAATTCAAACATCTCGGCTGAAATTCCTGGCTCTGGTCCCGGTGAGGCATTGCCTCGCTATTACTGCTATCTATTCCTCAGATGAGGCCGGGTAATTACCCTTGCACGATATCTCGATTCTACCATGGAAGAGTACCGTCCCACGTTTGATCCCGCATTATACTGCCTCTGGTCCCTAGTGACGGGTAGGGTTATGTTCCCGCCTCGCTTTACGGAGCATAACTGACTGCCGACCGAGGGCCAGGGACTAGTCTATGGAACGTCATTGCCGGGGCCACCGGGTTGGTATCTCGCCATTGCGGCTCTTTGGATGCGCATACGGATTCTGTCGCAGGGATTGGACTACCAGAGTACCTCAATGGTGAGGGAAGAAACCCGCCCCATGAGCTTTGCCCATCATCTGGTACTGGCAGGCAATGTATTACACCGCAGATGGTCCCGACAGAACCCGCATCAATTGACAATGCCAGTATTAGGGAATCCACGCGGTGCACAGGCACTGTTCCCCCTAGTCGCTACATTGGGATCGGGCGTAGCGGTGTTTGTGTGTAACGTCATGGGCCACGAGCCCACCGTGGTAGGCATTTACCGAGGACTGTTTCGGCAACAATGGTCCATGCAACTAGCCCTGGGGTTGTGGCAATGTCCGTTGCTTGAGCGGGGAACCGACCGTACTCTTGTGAGCTTGGGCTTGCTAGCTATATGGGAACCCTCTTTGAGCAACGTTAGCGTATGGAAGCGGGCAGAAGCCGGCACAGGCTGGCCATTCCCACAGTACGGAACATAGGAATCGGCATGAAACTCCAGTCCCTACATCTCGTTGGCTTCAAGACCTTTGGGCAGGATACACACATCACCTTCAATCCGGGTGTTTCGGCGATTGTGGGTCCTAACGGCAGTGGTAAAAGCAATGTGGTGGACGCTATAGCCTGGGTACTAGGTGAACAATCCCCCAGCACTCTCCGCATTAAGCGAACGAGCGAATTGATTTACCAGCCTGCCGACGGCAATACCGCGCGGAATATGGCGTCAGTGGAACTTGCGATCCAGGATGCCCATGAAGCGCTGCCCGCAGCAGGGGCAGAAATGACCATCGCCCGTACCGGATATCGTGATGGTGACAGCGAATTCTATCTGAATGGAGGCCGTACCGTCCGGAAACACATTCGGGCCCTCTTTGCCCCTTACGGAATGGCCCAAAGAACTTTCAGTGTCATCCGGCAAGGCAATACGGACAGACTGCTTGATGTCAACCCCCACAACCGGCTGCGTGCCATCCAGGAAGCTGCGGGCGTATTAGGGTTGATTCAGCAAAAGGAGGAAGCTCTGCAGCGCCTTGAGCGTACGCGGGAACAGCTGCAGCCGGTGCATCAGGAATTGCGGGAACTCCGGTTGGGAATGACACATCTTGAACGCCAAGCCCGGCAGTTCAAGAGACGGCAGGCATTGCTGACGGAACTACAACAGGTCCTTGTTCCTTATTACCGCCATCATTTCCACGTTCTGGCTCGTGAACGCGTGACCAATCAGGCGGATCTAGCCCGGATGCGGGAGCAGCGATCACACCTGGAAAGTGCCTGCCAGCAGAATCGTGATACGCAGACGGACTTGCGCCGTCGCTACCAGCAGACCGCCGCCGA
The DNA here is from genome assembly GCA_965116185.1 of Caldilineaceae bacterium. Taxonomy (GTDB): domain Bacteria; phylum Chloroflexota; class Anaerolineae; order Caldilineales; family Caldilineaceae; genus Bin34. The sequence continues at coordinate 1,851,680 of OZ220492.1, read as the reverse complement.
TCTGGAAGAACTCCAGGCTACGATTGGACATGTGGAACAGAGTCTTCATCAGGATCTCCGTCAGCACGATGTTCTGGAGGAGCGCCAGAGGCAATACCGCGCTCAGCTGGATGCCCTGACCCGCAATCAGGCCGACAGGCACCAGCGCTGCAACCGGATGGTGGCTGATATAGAGCAGCTTCATAAGCAGCTGCGGGGGCTGGATTCGCGCTTGCAGGAAGCCAAGCAGGATGTGGTGCACAAACGCGCTGCACTTGAACACCACCGGGTGCAGCAGAATCAGCATATCAAACAACTGAATGCGGCACGTCAGCAACTGGAAGGACTGGATCAACGCATCGGCAAAGTCACACGCCAGCAGGTACAACTAAATTTAGATGTGCAGCTATTGGCTCAGACGGTCAAGGCGCAGGAAACCACCGAGCACACTCTACGCCTGCAGCACGAACAAACAGTCCAGCGCCAGCAAAGTCAGCAGCAGAGCCAGCAGAACTTGAAGCAGCAGCAACAACAAGCCCGAGCCACCTTGGCGGAAGCCAGGCAACAGACGGAATTGGATGAAGCGCAGGCGGCAGAGCTACAACAGAAACGCCATCACCTAGATCGTCATCTAGCCAGTCTCACTGCCCGCAAGGCGTCATGGGACGAATATCTTGTTACCCGTATGGAACAATTTACTCCGCTGTCGGTTGACAACCTTGACAATGGACAAGTAATGGGCATTTTGGGCTCTCTCCTGGTGGTACCGCCTCAATACCAGAAACCTGTGGCCGCATGTTTGGGAGAGTGGGTACACAGTCTGGTCTTCTACAGCTGGGACGATGCATGCACGGTCCTACAGACTGCGGATGCTGCAGGCGAACGCCAGGCAGTACAGGTGGCTGCCTTGGAACGCCTGCCCGCAAGCATCCGGCCGGATAAGCCCCACCCTGACGTGCAGCTGCTACAGGAGGTTATTGAATATCCGCCCGAGCTAGACGCGTTGCTGCGCGTCTTGCTGGCGGACTATTACGTAGTTGACAACATGCAGATGGCACTGCAACACCTTGGTGTATACGAATCCTGTACGCCTCTGCATATGGTCACGCTGTCCGGGGACCGGTTGTCCAGCACGGGGCTCATACGACTCCAGGGAACCGGTGAAACTGACATGCAGCTGCTCCGGATGCAGCATGAAGTCCAAATTCTTGAAACGGATATAGATCAGGCACGTGCAGATCTGGAGAGATATATACAGGCGTGGGAGCAAACAGCCCACACCGCAGAAGTATCCCGCCAAAAACAACAGGCCTGTCAGGAACAGCTGGTCATGGCCGATATGGCAGTCCAACAGGTGGAGCAGGAGCTAGCTGAACTGGACAGGGCCGGACAGCAGCAGCGGAGCCAACTGGAGCAGTTACATGCTGAGCGTGTCCAGAACCAGACGCGGTCCCGTGAACAGCAGGCCAAGGTGGAACGCCATCAGCAGACATTGGAGGAATTGCAGGCCGAAAGAGAGAACCGACTGGACATCATCCGTCAGCTTGAGCAGATCCTGGCGGATCAGGTAGAAGTGTCCTGGTCCCAGGAATTAGAGACCGCTATCCAGGCACTGCAGGCTGTGGAACAGGAAGTAGGCAGCTTACAGGAGCGTAAAGTACAGTTGGCGCGTGCCCAAAAGGTCTTGGAACAAGACTTGGAAACAGGGCAGGCACAGGCGGCTTCCCTGGACGCAGAACTGGAAGTAGTGACGCAGGAGATGGCCGAATTAATGCCACGAATCGCCAGGGCTCGCGAAGATCTGGAACACAAACGGGACACATTAGCACCGCGGGTCCAAGCATCACAACACTTCGTGCGGGAACAGCAGGAACTTGACCAGACCTATGAGAGCTTATTAGCAGAACTACGGGCAGAAGAAGCACAGATTCATGCGCTGGAGTTGGCCCAGGCCCAGCTGCAGGAACACCAAGCCACCCTGGATGCGCGCCTGGTATCTGATTGGGAACTCATGGGTGAGAGCACTATGGAGGGTATGGACTGGGATGAGTTTCGGGTTCAGGTACAACCGGCTCCGGTTCCCGACAGCCTACAGACTGCCGAGGAAGCCAATGGAGTTGTCCCGGAAGCACACCTAACTACCTTGCGGCGCCAGATCACACGCATAGGTCCGGTGCAAGAAGATCTGTACCGTGCCTTTCAGGACGCGGAGTCCCATTCATCTCGCTTGGAGACACAATTAACGGATCTGGCCGCGGCGGAAGAACAACTATGGACGATCGTGCAGCGCCTGGATGACCAACTAGCAAACAAAACCCATAGGGCTTTCCAGGAAATCAATCGGAATTTCAACGAGTACTTCGCCCGTTTTTTCCCCGGCGGTCAGGGCTGGCTGGAATTGACGGACAAGCCTGACGAGGCCACTGCGGGCGTGGAACTATACCTGCGGTTGCCGGGCAAGCATGTACAGCATGTGACAGCCCTGTCAGGAGGTGAAAGAGCAATGGTGGCCCTGGCCTTCATATGTGGCATGTTGAAATTCAACCGTCCCCCCTTCTGTGTGTTGGATGAAATTGATGCGCCCCTAGATGAAACGAATGTGGATCGCATAGGCTATGCGCTGCGCGATCTGGCCCAGCACACACAACTGATTCTTATTACCCACAACCAACGAATGCTGGAACACGCTGATGCTATTTGGGGCGTGACGCTGGATGGCGCGGGCTGCAGTCAAGTCCTGAGCATGCGTCTGGACCACTCTTTTCCCTGGATGGATACTCCGCTGAGCCTGCAGGAGGCTGAGCAGTCCGGGCCCTGAACCCCGGGTTCCCTATGACTGCTCTATATCTCGTCAAGCGTGCTCGGCGGCTTCTTGAGGCCACTGCCACTCAGGATCCCTACCACCACATCGTCAGCCTGGAACCGCTTGATGTTCTGCGTAATGGCAGCACTAACGGCGGCACTGGTGGGTTCAACAAACATACCGCACAACGCCATATCACGCTGTGCCTGCAAGATTTGGTCACTGTTGACGGTAGTAGCTAAACCGTCCGACTGATACACCGCAGTCAAAACACTGTCGCCCCGAGCCGGATTGATGATGGCTATGCCGTCCGCGATTGAGCTCTCAGGGGCACTTTGTATGGGCACGATCCGTGGGTTGTCCTCAACGAAGGCGCGGCACACGGGATCAAAATCCACCACCTGCACCACGAGCAGCCGAGGCAGTTCACTGATGAGTCCGGATTGGGCCAGGAGCTGGAAGCCGCGCCAAGCACCCAACATCAACCCTCCATTGCCTACAGGGGCCACCAGCCAGGTCGGTGCCCTACCGCCTAACTGCTCCCATATTTCCCAAGCCACCGTCATCTGGCCTAAAAGAAACACTGGATGTAGCGCATGAGACGCATAACCTACCTCTCGACTCTGGGCGGCGGCGGCCGCCGCACCGGCCTGATGGCGGGGGCCCTCCACTTCCACTAGTTCGGCCCCGTACGTGGCAATTTGGCTTTTCTTAGGCTCCGGCGCATCAATCGGTACGAAGATCCGGGCATGAATGTTCGCCCGTGCCGCATAACAGGCCAGACTAGCACCGGCATTGCCGCTTGAGTCATCCATGACGGTATGAAAGCCGTTCTGGACAAACCAGTTGACCATGACACTAACACCGCGGTCCTTGTAGCTACCCGTCGGCATGTGTGAATCCATTTTCCAATGGATCGTATGCCCCTGCCATTCATTGGTCAGCAAGGGAGTCCAGCCTTCACCCAGTGTAATAATTTCCTTGATTGACAACACGCCGCGTAACCATGAGCTATAACGCCATTGACTTGCTTCCGCCGTGGCGATATGACGAGTGTCCAAAGGTTGGAACTCCGTGAATTCCAACGGTGCCCCGGTATAGGGGCAGGTAAGGGGAAATGAGGTGACAGGAGTCTGAAACGAGCTGGTGGGGCAATGGACAATCACATCAAAGCCTTATTACTGTCAAAACGGAAGCGTGCGTTGCGAAGCAGCCAGATGCCTATAGTGCTTTTATAGTAGACAGGGGGGGCAGCGTGTTTCCCGGTATCACAGGTATGGTTGGACAGTAAACTCAGCGGGCCGTTTGGGTCTGCTCGTGCCATCTGCCTAGGCACAGATTGCTCACCCAGTCTTCGCCTCTCCTCCCCCGTATTATAAACACCATGACGCAGCCCCTTTAGCTGTCCTCAATTCTCCTGCGGCATTGGATCGGATGGTGATATGGTGTATGAGCAAGGCCAAGGTGGTTGCGGTCTATCTGTCTAATTGATTGTAGTTTGTTTATTTATGATCAAGACGGATAGGTAGGCCCAAGAATGCCAGCTGCAAAGCTGGTCTGAGCCTGACAATTTGCCTTGATTTGTTTTGCCTGTACCTGTGGTGGGGAAGCATCCTCGCGCGAAAATCCATACCATTTTCTCCCCATGTCTACGCTAGCCCCTACCCTTGCAAGATATGGGGGTTGACTAGTAGTCCATACGTGGCCATCAGCGTAGTATGATACTACCGGCACAAAATAATCTAATTAAAGGTTGTGCAAAGATGACTCTGTACAGGCAGGCCGATTTGGTTGAATCTGATCAGGCTCAGAAGTGTCAGGAGCTAGCTCAGAAGTGTCAGGAGCTAGCTCAGGAATGTCGGGAGCTAGCTCAGGAGTGTCGGGAACAGGCCCAGCAGTATCAGGAACAGGCCCAGTGGTGTTGGAAACAGGCCCAGCAGTGGCCTAAACAGGCCCAGCAGTGGTCTAAACAGGCCCAGCAGTGGTCTAAACAGGCCCAACAGTGGTCTAAACAGGCCCAACAGTGGTGGGCCCAGCAGTGGCAGTGGCGGGCCCAGCAATGGCACAAGCGGGCCCAGCAATGGCACAAGCGGGCCCAGCAATGGCACAAGCTAGCCCAGCAATGGCACAAGCTAGCCCAGGGGTTTCAGGAGTGGTACCTGGCCTCAGTGGCACTCACCCTGGATCACAATTTGACGGAGTGGCACAAGCTAGCCCAGGGGTTTCAGGAGCGGTACCAACACCTTCAGGAGGCGCTCATGCAGGTCCAGTGGCGGCTCACGCAGGAAGAGGAGGATCTCAAGAAGAGCCAGGAAGAGCACGAGCATGTCCAGTGGTGGTTCAAGCAGCACAAACTGACCCAGTGAGGGTAGGAGCGGGCCTAGCAGTAGCTGAAGCATGCCCAGGGGTTTCAGGAGTAAGCCCAGCGGCGGCACGGAATCCAGCAGCGATATCCCGACCCACCGTTGGTACCATCACTCCCGTGCCCATCAAGAGCGGCACGAGGCAGATGGGGACGATAGGGGCCAGACTTCTTTAGGTTTCCCGGCGAGACACTGGAAAATCCAAGGTCACGCTATCTTCCCTGTAGCAACGTCTGTGCTCTCTGACTGTGTGTGATCCCGTAGATGTTGTCGATCATAGTGTAGGCACCCGCTACGTTATGGATTGGTGGACGCAACGGGGCCTGCACAACTACCTGCCTTGGATCCTGTGGCCTTGGCTAAGCTACAACGTCATTACTCGTACGCATCCCCCACTCAGCGTACGACCACGCTATCCAGGGTAGAGCACTACCTAAACAGGTCCACATGGCGATGGGTCTCCTGCCAGCCTCACCGCCTTATTACGGCGTAACCGACTACCGGAACGACCCTTGGTTGCGGTTGTGGCTTTGGGGCATGACTGCTGCCAAGACTAGTACTGGGCTACGGAGTATACCAACCACTCCGAGTACCAAAAGATGGTCAGGACGGATCAGCAGCACCGGGCCGCGATGATGTGCGTGGCCGCGCTGCGGACCGTATGGCCGCACCGCCCAGGCCATAGACCTCTCGATTCCGGGCCGCGGCCAAACCAGATGAACCACGCAAGGATGTAAACCCATTGCACGAGCTACCTTCTACCCTTGACCATGGTCAATACAAGAGGCACATGTCTAGGGGCATCCCGTGCTATCGGAACTTGAACGTAGGGCTAGACTATGCGCCAGGCGCACGTGGGGATGGCAACGAGCCCCGGTATCATGCCATATCTCTCTTTAAGTTCAGAATCCATACGCTTGCGAGATGCTATATGCTGGCCAGTCTCGTCTTGCAAGGCACTATACAGCCGATGTTCAGCCAGGGTGGTTAGGCCATGTCTGAGTACCATGAGACCTATCAGCCTTGAGAGAGTTACTGTTACTACCTGGTAGCCATGAAGGAAGTGTATGCGACCTGCAGGGCTCGCTCAGGTTGTTCACGGCAGGAGGATCGGGCAAGCGACCAGGGAAGCCCAGCACCTGTTGGTGTCTGCAACCGTCACCCAAAGGACATGGCGGGTGTATGACGCCAGTAGGGAGCCGGCTCTTACCGACGGTGGGCCGCGCCATCGGTCCCAGGTCCTCCATTGCTGGACTGAAGCCTCTCATCGTATCCATACAGAGTTTGAACCACAGGGTCACCAAACCCGGGTGACCTTAAACCTCAATACGTTCTTGAGTCGCGATATACATGTCGACCGACAGTCCACGGAGTCGAGATGCTACCTACCTAGCCCTCCCGGGTCTTGTACATACCGCACGAATTTCATGCCATGCCTCCTCACGGCGACCGCCATGGTTCGCCATCCATCGTGCCTTATCATCCGGATACCACAACCCTTTGGCCTACATCCAGTGCAGTTCGCGCAGGAACGACCGGAGTCGATCCTTAATCCGGTTCTGATGGGCTTCCACCCAGGGCCAAGTAACGTTGATCAGGATCGAAGAGCCAGTAACTCAGGCAGGCTTTCTGCGTTTCTACGCGCCCAACCACCGTTGCCGCATGGGTGCGGCCTCCTGCGACAGTATTCGGAGGAACGTCCGCTGCACCCCCCAAAGGGGGCCTTAGTGTATAGTCAGCATTATACGCCAACTCATTTTCCCGACTTGTGCGCTGAATCGGTTAGATGCAGGACAGGCCTGGTTGGGTCCATCAACACCGCACAGGACGCAATTCTTTGCCGCCGCCCTGACAATATACACAATCCCGGTGTCTAAATTCTGCCAAGCTGGCTGCAGGCAAGCCGTAGCGGACGTAGAGCACGCCGAGCGCGAAAGAATCTGCTGCCAGCGGCATATGCTACAATGCGCTCTGCCTTGGTTTCGCCCTAGGGCTCGGTATATGTTTTCTTCCTCCCGCTCTCGCCACTCCGATTTGCGCTCTGGGCTTGCCAAGTCCCGTCAGGGCTGGCTAGGACGCATTCGCAATGTCTTTGACGCAAACCGCATATCCGACGAAACATGGGAAGAGATCGAGGAATACCTGATCATGGGGGATGTCGGTCTGACAACAGCGGAGGAACTCATTGCTCACACGAAGCAAGAGATCCGGCAAAAGAACCATACGGATCCGGCAGCCGCATTTACAGAACTGAAAGTCCAGATTCAGAAATATCTCCAGGTCAGCCAACCTTTCGCGCTGGAAGAACCTCGCCTCCTGACCGTGGTTTTTGTCATTGGCGTCAATGGTGCGGGCAAGACCACCAGTATTGGCAAATTGGCCCACCTGTACCGGGAACGGGGCCGGAAAGTACTCTTGGCCGCGGCGGATACCTTTCGTGCTGCCGCCGTAGACCAATTAAAGATTTGGGGCGAACGAGCAGGCGTGGAAGTAGTCGCACATCAGCAGGGAGCCGACCCTGGTGCCGTGGTCTATGATGCAATTCGAGCCAGCCAGCAAAGTCGTCAGGCTGATCTGCTTTTGGTGGATACGGCTGGCCGCCTGCATACCAAATACAATCTGATGCAGGAACTGCAGAAACTCAAGACCGTAGCCGGTAAACTGGTGCATAGGGCCCCCCACGAAGTCTTGTTAACCCTGGATGCATCCACGGGGCAGAACGCAATCTTGCAGGCGCAGCATTTCGTCGAATCAGTCGGTGTCACCGGCATTGTCATGACCAAACTAGACGGTTCCAGCAAGGGTGGTGCCATCATTGGGATTAAGGATGCCCTGGGCATTCCGGTCCGCTTCGTCGGGGTAGGTGAAGGCATTGGCGATCTGCTGCAGTTTGACGCGCAAGAATTCACAGATGGATTGTTAGAAGACTGAATTACTCTAGGAGCTTGCTTGTCATGCCTCGTCTTGAAGTCAGAACAGCCGATTTACAACAGCGTATTGAAACCATTAGGGGGCGTCTTTGACCTTGCAGGTAAACAGGAACGCATAACGGAACTGGAGGACATCACCGCGGCGCCGGAATTCTGGAATAATCCGGAGCAGGCGCAGCGGATGTCACGCGAACTAAACCATCTGCACAAGACAGTGGAGGAATGGGACAGCCTGCAGACCCGTTTAGCCGATCTCGCGGAGTTCTGCGCCCTGGCGGCCGAGGATCAGGGGCTTGAGACGGAGCTGGACCATGAACTTAACGAACTGACGCACGTACTGGAGCAGAAGGAATTCCTACTGGTACTGGACGGTAAATACGATGCCGGCGACGCCATTTTAGCGATTCACGCCGGTGCCGGGGGCACGGAGGCCCAAGACTGGGCCGAAATGCTGCTGCGCATGTACTTGCGGTGGTGTGATCGGCGTGGCTTTCAGAGCGATATTGTGGACCGGACCGAGGGTGATACGGCCGGCGTCAAGAGCGTGACGGTGGAAGTACAGGGCGATTTCGCCTATGGCTATCTGCGGGCAGAAGTAGGTACCCACCGACTGGTACGCCTGAGTCCCTTTGATGCCGGTAACCGCCGGCATACAAGTTTTGCTAAGGTTGAGGTTATTCCGTCCCTGACCTTGGACATGGACTTTGAGATCAAGCGCACGGATCTGCACATTGACACGTTCCGGAGCAGCGGGGCAGGTGGGCAGCACATGCAGAAGAACGATACGGCTTGTCGCATCACACACAAACCGACAGGTATCGTCGTATCCTGCCAGAACGAACGGAGCTTGACACAAAACAAGGAACAGGCCATGAAGGTCCTGCGTGGCAAGTTATATGCCCTTGAGCAGGAGAAATTGGAAGCGGAACGCATGCGCCTCAAAGGTGAAAATATCCAGGCCGATTTCGGCTCGCAAATTCGCAACTACGTGTTGCATCCCTACAACTTAGTCAAAGACCTACGCACACAAATAGAGACGGGTAAGACCACGGCCGTGCTTGATGGTGACATTGATATGTTCATGGAAGAGTGGCTGAAGCACCAGATTGGGGTATAATGAAGCGCAGGGTAGCGTATCCTGCTACCTTGGTATCTGGAGAGGTCGCATAGCCTGGCTTAGTGCGCACGTCTCGAAAACGTGTAGGGTTCACACCCTCGAGGGTTCAAATCCCTCCCTCTCCGCCTATAGAGCCAAGTGGTCCCACCTTTGTGGACGCATCCAGGCTGTTGTCTGTGCCTAAGGGGGCCGTGACATGCTGAGTACAACGCGTGGTCCGTGGTCCCGCTTGCGCGTGAGGGAGCTTGTCTCGTGTTGAGGCAACTTTCACTCCGGACGGAATTTGTCCTGTTCCTGAAATTTGCCATCGTTGGTGGGTTAGGCACGATCACCGATATATCGGTGCTGAATCTGCTGCATCAGCTGGTAGGTTTTTCCCTGTTCTGGGCGAACACGGTCAGTTTTTCCACTGCCCTCATCCAGAATTTTCTGCTGCACCGCCGCTGGACGTTTCCCACCCAGTCACAGGAGCCGTTCAAGGTACAACTAGCCAAGTTCGCGCTCATTTGTGTCATCGGTCTCGGTTTGAGCCAGGTTGTTTTCCTTGGTTTGCATACGTTTCTGTTGCCATATTGGGAATCCTGGCTCGGTGCGTCCGCCCAGGTGGATACCATCAGCTACAATTTTGCCAAAGTGGTGAGTATTAGTGTCATCCTAGTTTGGAATTTCAGCGCCAATCGCTGGTGGACTTTCCGCCCCTGATTTTCGGTTGGTTGTGTGAACGTTCTCATTGACTATACCCCCGCCATCCGTCAGACAGCCGGCATCGGACGTATCACACAGGAACTGATCGCACGCCTGCCGTGGCAGGATACCGGGGTTACACTGTCTCTCTTCGTGAATGGGCAGCGCGGCCGGGGGCCCCAACAGATACAGGGCATTCCGCTCCATTACACGCCTCTGCGTGAGAAGGATTTGATTCGGCTGTGGTACCGGGCCAATCTACCGGTACCCCGCGCGGAATGGTTTGTGCCTTGCAGACCCCATCTGTTCCACGCTACCGACTTTGCCCTCCCACCGTCAGGGGCCCCTTGCCGTATCCTGACAATCCATGATTTGGCGTTTCGCAAATTCCCTGAAACTGCCATGCCCTCTCTATCTCGTTATCTGGAACAAGTGGTGCCCCGTAGTGTACGGGCAGCCGATTTTATTATTGCGGACAGCCACAGTACGGCCACGGACCTACACGATCTGTGGCAGGTTTCCCTGGAGCGTATAGCTGTTGTGCCGGGCGGTGTAGACCCCACTCGCTTCCACCGTGTAACAGACATGGCCCGAATCCGACAGGTACGACAACGCTATGGTTTAGCGGACAACCCCTATGTGTTGGGTCTTTCCACACTACATCCCCGTAAGAATTACGTACGGCTCATTGAAGCATTTCACCAAATTGCGTCCCAGGTGCCCAATCACCTGCTGGTACTGGCCGGCAAGCGCGGCTGGCTTGACCAAGCTATCTATCATCGGACGATTGAACTCGGTTTGGAAAACCGCGTACGTTTTCCCGGTTACATAGCGGAAGCCGACGTACCAGTGCTGTATAGCGCGGCGGATCTTTTCGCGTACCCATCCCTGTATGAGGGTTTTGGGATTCCGATTCTGGAAGCGCTCGCGTGCGGCACGCCCGTGTTGACGGCACGCAACTCCAGCTTAGTAGAAGCAGGGGGTGCCGCCGCCCTGTATGTAGATGCCCACGACATCCGGGACATAGCTGCCGGCATGCTCCGTTTAGTGGAAGACACGGCCCTGTGCCAGCATCTCCGGAGCGTGGGGGCGGTGCATGTACAGCATTTTAGCTGGACGCGCAGTGCCACTTTGTTGTGGCAGGCTTACCAAAAAGCCTGGAGCTATGTCCACTAGGAACACAGCAGCGTCAGGTGTTCCGCGTAGGCCGGGACTCGTAGTTCCGCCATCTTTACTAGGCATTTTCCTCGGTAGTCTAGGCCTAGGGTGGGGCTATCTGTCAGTGTGGATTCAGCATGACGTGGCGGGCCTAGCGGTGCTGGGTGTTGACTTTCTCACCTACATCAAGCTCCTGCCAGCTACAGCCATTCCCGGATTAGTGCGCATGTCCTGGCTCTGGTGTTTGCCCCTGTTAACGGCTAGCGTGACCTTAAGTCAGATCGTCTGGTGTGCGGAAGTCAGGCTCACAGTGCACCCTGCTCTGCAATGGCTGGGCAAATTAGTCGTCATAGCCCTCGCCCTCTATCTATGCCTGCACACTCTACCCCTGGACTGGTCACCACGCAATCTGCTCTGGCCCGCTAACATGGTACAGACAGGCTTTTTTGCTTTAGGCATCGGCCTGGCTGGGCTGAGCCCTTTGACCGGTCCCGTCTTGATGCACCGGGTACGCTGGTGGTTGCCCGGACTTGCTCTGGGCAACCTAGTAACAGTATCCACCGCATTCTTTGTCTTCCTACCTTTTTTCCGTAAACTCTATGGTCAGCCCTTGGTGCCCGGTTATGGTGTCTACCTCACCTTGGTCAGCGCCCTGTGTCTAGTTGGTCTGGGCGTACGTCCTGGAAATTGGATGTGGCCAAAGTGGTTCAAAACCGGCTACGGCAAGACCGCTGCGGCCCGAGTCAAAAAAGGAGCCAAGCAAATGCAAACCGATACCTCGGCTGACAATCAATGACCCGCGTAGCAAGGATCTGCGCCTTGGTTTGTAATCATTATCATATTGTCCGATACGCTCAAGGATTTCTGGAATGCTAGACATCAACTCAGAGTCGCATACTCCGCAAATCAATCGCATCACAAGCGACACGGTAGCCATTGAGTGGCTTCATTTGCAGCGGACCTGTCGATAAAGCTGATCAAAAAATGGCTCGTGGACTATAAGTTTAAAGATTGGTCCACCCACAACTCTACAGGCACCTCCGTGACCCCGGAAGAAAAGGAGGAAAGAGCGGAAAAGATTGCTCAGGCTCTGAACGATCAAGTCAGGTGGGGTACCCACAGTCGAGGTATTAATCGTGATGCACTAACCCAATTGGGGTTCGTAATCGGCAACCTAGAAGACGACAGAGAACTAAGCGACCTGGTGCAGTCATAGTCGTGGCTATTTCTAAGGAGGCGGCACATCATGGAGAGCAACACTCAACTCTGGTTCACCGAAGACACGATCGCGAATAGTCCATCCGTTGACCTCAATGTAATCAAGGAGGCTGAACGGGCCCGACGGGAGCTTGAAAACTTAGGCATCTGGAAAGAAAGCGGCAGCCGGGTACGCAACCCCTTCTGGATCAAGCCAGACATGAGAACACCCGGTCAAAAAATAGTCCAGCTTAGGGTCCAAAGTAAGTAGCCTAACGGGCCCATGATCCCGTCATCTGAGCGGCGCGAGGATTTCAAGGATACCGAAGCGAACGAACTCTACTATTTGAAAAAGCAATGCGCGGATAGATGTTCCGGCGATGTACAATAGCAAAGCTCCGTAATAGATGCACTGTCCAAGGAGTGCCGAAATAAGTCTGCACTACGACCTGGAACCCAAGTGCGCTAGCTCAAACTCCTGCTATTTCGCTGCTTTCGGTGCCGAAGACATCAATAGCACCTAGTCATCCGCGAGATGATGTCAGTCATCATCACTGAGGACAACCTCTCCGCCATTCAAAAATTGGCGGAGCAGGCTCTTGTTGAAGCAAAAGTGATCCACAGGAGATATATTGTGCAATTCGGTGCCATGAACGATCCCCGGGCCCCTATTGTGGAGCAGGCTACCCTGTTTGCCACTATGGGCTTTGATTATCTTGACCTCACCATTGAAGAACCCTGCGCCAGCCCGCACACCACTGACTGGAAGCACGTCAGAGATTGTCTTGCATCGCTGCATCTAGGGGTTGTAGCCCACACTGGACCCTATCTACCTATTACCAATCCCTCTGCCCGAGTCAGAGAAGCAGCTTATGCGGAACTTAGAGCTAGTGTGGATGTAGCTGCGTTCGTGGGTGCTCGGGTATGCACAATGCATTTTCTTGTATGGCCTAGGTATCAGTCATTTGAGGATGGCGTAAGCATGTATGCGCAGGAACTAGGCGCGTTGGTAGCTTATGGTCTGTCCCAAGGGGTGCAAGTAGCCATTGAAAACAGTCCCCACAATCTGCACCAGCTCAAACCCATACGTGAGCTCCTGCATCGGATCTCTGACCTGAAGCTGCTTTACGACATCGGACACGGGAACGTCAATACCCCCAAGTCGCTCACACGTGATTATCTGTTTGATTTGCGGGACCGACTGGTCCACGTCCACCTGAGTGACAATGATGGTACCAGTGACGCGCATCTGCCGCCTGGGACACCGATGCGTGGAGGACTGGATATAGCACAGGAGATCCAGACCCTGCAGAAGTTTAACTACAATCAAACGGTAACGCTGGAGATATTTGGCCAACGCATGTGGCTGAAGGCTGCCCTGGACTTCATGCGGCAACTAGTCACCTCAACGCCTGACCGTACACCTTCCCCATAGTAGAGAAGGGCTTATTAGTCAACAGATACCCTACGAGTCTATGGGCGGGCGGCTAAGCGCAGATAACGGTCACTAACCCATCCCCTGACCTGATCCAGGGCTTCTACGTAATACCAGCGGTGGTCTATAGTTCGAATAGTCAGGCTAGTACACAATGGCCAGCCCGATGACCGTATAGCGTACCGGTCAGTCGCGCTTCGGTCTAGGCCTGAATGGCTGTGGGGCAATCAGCGGTGGTTCACCGATACTTTCTTGACCTGTTACGGTTCCATGGACAAAACCTGACTGCAACCAAGCTAGAGTTCCATGACGCTCATATCCGCCTGCACATGTTACTGCATGACTATCAGTAGCTCCGATACCAACGCCAGCAGCGTGTAGACGTTAATTGAGTTACACAGAGCCGTCAATAAAAATATAAAAATATATAGCCCCTCTATCTATGCCTGTATCTGGCCCACCTAGACATTGAGTACTTGCAGCGAAAGGCCGCGGCTATTTGTGCTGAGCACCCCGACGACGCCAAAGCTGCCCGTGAGGCTGCTGACTTTCTGTTCAACACCCGCCGCGGTGAGGGCAATAACTTCGCGGCTTTCCGCGACACGGCCCAGATGCCCGCAGGCTTAGAGTGTGCGCTGTTCGGACGTATGATTACCTCCGATCCCCGTGCCCACATTGAAGCTGCCCTCTACGTGGCCCATGCCTTCACTGTCCATCGCAAGGAAAGCGAAAGCGATTTCTTTTCAGTGGTAGACGACCTGCAGCGTACGGATGAGGATGCCGGTGCAGCCCACCTCGGTGATATGGAACTGATGGCGGGAGTATTCTATGGGTATGTAGTAGTTAGACATGCTGGGTTCGGTGTCAAACCTGGAGGGTTGTCCTGCTGCCGAATGACTGGAAGCGGACCGCACGTTAGCGAGCAAGGTGATAGAGCATCTCACGCACCTGATTGCCACAGTGTCACCGGGAGCCAAGCGGGGGTCAACCGCACCCTACACCTATCGCACGGCGACAGATGCGGGCCTGGTGCAACCCAGAAAGCCGCCTCACGGTTGCGTGGAAGATGTACGCGCTACGCCTGGGTGAGGAGCTGCCCTCCATGGATATTACGGTGTGCGGAGCATGGAGGGAGCGCGGATGAAACGCGCCTATCAAAACATGGCGCGGCAGTATGGGATTGAGTGGCGAGGGAGGCGCTATGATCGGGCGACACCCAATGGCGGCCGATAGGCCGAATCAAACTACCAATCATGCTTCGGTAGCGGTGACAGCAGTCGCGGTGATTGCGGTCGGTGCAATCCCTCAGCTGGGATTTATCCATGAGCATAGTGGTGAGGTCTTGGCTCTAGATATTGCGGACCTGTTCCGAGATACAGTGCTGCCAGCGGCATTCCAGTGAGTGGTAGAGATTACGCACAACCCTCAGCTCCATCTTGAGAGACACACCCGGTGCACTACGGGCAATTTGCTGCGGACGGAGTGAGTGATACCCAAGATGATTGACCACATCAAGATCTGGTTCCAGGGTGTGCCACCGCTGACGAGGGATGAAGGACCAGGAACGCACGAATGACAGCGGTCGTAACTATAAACGTGGAGGCACGATACCGGAACTTTCTGGCATCGGTGATGCTGGAGATAGCGCCGGGGGTGTACATGTCTCCGGCGCTGAATCGCAGCATCCGGGACCAGATCTGGAACGTATTGAGGCGTTGGCCCAAGTCATTGTGCCACGCCTCCATTGTGATGACCTAGCGTGATCCGTCGGTGCCAGGGCAGCAAAGCCTCCGGAGTTTGGCCGAACCGCCCAAGGATATTGTAGAAGTTGATGGCGTGTACATAGTGCGATATAGTTTTACTCTGGCTTGAGGTCGTATAGATATAACTAATTAGCAGTACAAGAGGTTCCCCCGCACACGCGGGGATAGACCAACAACTCCAATGACGTTCATCTGTCGCCTGGAGTATTGATGAAAGAAGAGCTGAATAGAGCGTAGGAAATTGGGACACTGCAGAAATTCAACTCCAATCAAATGGCAACGCCGGCAATATTTAGCCATCGCATGTAGCTGAAGACTACCCTGGACTTCATGCAGCATCCAGTCTAATGTCTCACAGTACACCCGATGGGCGGAGTTTGTCGGTAAACACCCCCCTACGAACCTATGGGCGGGCTAGGCGCAGGTAACGGTCACTAACCCATCCCCTAACCTGGTCTAGGGTTTCCACGTAATACCAACGGTGGTCTGTAGCCGGTACCGGATAGTTTGGATAGTCGGGATGGTACACAATAGTCAACCGAGTGCCCGCAGCATACCGGCTAATCACGTTGCTACTCAAGCCCGGATGGCGGTGCAGAGCAATTAGTTGGTTGGGCGGTGCAATCAGGGACACAGGCGTGCCGGGATAGAAAACGGAAGACACGACGTTGTTTAGCTGGGTGATGCGCTGAAACTCCTCACCCGTCAGGTAAGGCAAGCGGCAAGTTGAGGGGACCACCTCGTCCAGGGGCCGCACGTATTGTTCCGGGTTGTCCGTCAAGACGTGCAGCAGGTTTTCGCTGCGCAGGCGCAGGACAGCCGCCCCCGCCGATGTCTGCATGTCCATCACAAAGCGGTGATCCACCGATACCCCCTTGACCTGTTGTGGTTCTATGGACAAACCTAGCTGCAACCAATCCAGCAGTTCCGCGACACTCATATCCGTCTGTACATGCTGGTGCATAACCGTTAACAGCTCCGGTACCAATGCCAGCAGCATACGGCTATCAATCTGGTTACGCAGAGCTTCCAATAGATGGCGCTGTCGGGCAAGCCGACCGAAATCGGAACTGAAACCACGTAGCCGGACATACAGAAACGCGGTATGCGCGTCCATCCGCACTGTGCCAGCCGGAATGTGGTACCACTCCATCGCCTCTGTCCGGGCATCCCAGATGGGTTCGTAGAACGGGCAGGCCAGCAGAACCTCAATGGGTTCAAACACGCGAAACACGTCATGAAAACCGTCCATGTGGAACCGGATCCAGTGATCCAGTTCCAGCCCCATGTACTGCTGAAACACTGTGTTCAGTAACCGGGGTCCTTGCCCCGGTGCCTGCAGTTCACCAATGAAATCTACCTGGTTAACGCGCATGAAGCCGTAACCGGGGACCTCAACGTACCAGTCTCGCGGTAGCGAGATCAGAGTAACCTCCGCCTGGTCCGCACTGATCATGAGCAGAAGCAATAAATCAGTGCGCCAGCCTGCATATGCACTGGTCCGATCGGTACCCATTAACAAGATGTAGGTAGGTACGGCCGCGGTAGCGCTCTTCTCCACCGGTAGTGGCTCAGGGGTTGGGGACGCTGGGAAAGGTGTAGGTATGCGCGGTAGATCGGGCCAGGGCGGGATGGGAACGGCAGTAGTACAGGCCGTCAACATCAGGATGCACATGCCCAGGCCGGTTGCTTGTAGCATACCGGTCAAGGCCCGTTGCACGGATTGGAGCCGATTCCTCATCCCGACCGTGTGTCTTTTATTGGCAGGGAGTAGCATCCAGGTATTGTGACTGTACGGAAACTTCAGGAGCGCTCATATCGGTTGGGCGACTGTTGACCGAACTGTTGAGCATGAACTGGACATCCTGGCGGATCTGAGGCCAGTTGGGCAACCAGACCTGCATACCATAAGCCCAACCGTTTTCCATGTGCGCGGGCGGACCTAAGGACAGCATGTCAATGTTTTCAAACTGCAGATAGTAGCCAAAGCGTGCCAGGTTGACGGCATCAATAAATCCTATATTGGTATCTACGGCCCGTTTCAAGGTGTTGTAGAGGCTGGGAATTTGGGGCGCCAGATTCCTTACCTTAAATTTGTCGCGCAGCGCTAGGAGGACATGCTGCTGACGTTGTACCCGGGCTAGATCGCCGCCCTGCATGCGCGTACGGACATAGGCTAGGGCCGTGTCGCCGTCCATTTTGTGGGTACCCGGGGCCAAATTTAGATAAATGTTTTCCGCAGGCTTGATATCGTACACGGCACAAGGCACTTGTACGTCAATCCCACCCAAAGCATTTACGACATCAACAAACCCGGAAAACCGCAGGCGTGCGTACAGATTAATCGGGATGCCCAGATAGTCATTGATGATTTGGCCCAACAACTCCGGACCGCCACCAGGCCGGAGTTGTTCACCCCAGTAGTCAAAGGTGTTGATCTTGTTGGGTTCCACTTCGGGTGGTGATTCAATGAACAGATCACGTGGGATGGACAGAATTTTCACCGATCGCGCTGCGTAATCTACTATCACCACCATAATAACGTCGGTACGCCAGGTACTGTCTCCGGGCCGCTGGTCACTCCCCAGCAAGAGCAGGGTTTGTACCCCTTTGCCTGTCTGTACAAGCAGTTCATCCTCGGGAATTGGTGTCATGGCAGGAGCCGGTCGTTGGGGCACAGGTGTGGGCACCAACGTGGGTTTGGGCTGCACGGGAATAGGAATTTGGGGCACTTCCAAAGCGCTGTTGTCGGTCCCCGGCAATGGTGGCTGGGCACCGAATTGGTCATCTGCGGCTATGGCATCCTGACGATACTGCGGTTCCGAGCTATCGCGTCTGAAATAGGGAATACTGACGGAATGGGAGTCGTTATCCTTCTCCACCGGCATAGTCAGAGAAGATTGCTCAGACATGGAAGATTGCTCAGACGTGGGGGTGGGTACTGTCCGGACCTGTTCCTGACTCACATCATCGGCGATGAGGGCTGGAGTAGGCGGAGATAAGGCTGAACTGCGCGATAGCCAGGATTGCACGAAAGGTATAACGTTCGCGTCAAATGGCACGGGGAGCCCATACCCCACGAGCCAGATCGAGACGGTTAGGGTGCAGAGCACTGTAGCCAGACGTACCAAGAACACACTCAGTTGTAGCTGTTACTTACATGAATGTATGGCTGTGTGGACACACGAAGCATCCGTCAGCTCCCGGATTAGCCTAGGAGGCTCCCCGGCGTCCCGGCTAGCGGGCCTAGGGAACCGACCGCCGGGAAAGATTATGTACAATGCTGTTGGACAGTGTCCCACTCTGTAGCGGAGTCTGCTGAACGCGCACCAAATCGTCTTCATGCCAGTTCCAGTAGGGTCCGGCGGATCAGGTCAAAACAGCGATTACCGATCCAGACCGCGGTCAGTGGGTCAGTTCCCCCAAAACCAATGTGCAGACATCGTTCGTCTTGGGGTGTCCGGAACAGCACATGGGTGAATCCAAGGCGCCTCTGGTACACGCCATGATCTTCACCGGTCGTGCCTAATACTACCATGATACAGGAAGCCTTACTCGCATCCCCTAATAGGGTGGCGATGACCGGTAGGGCCTGCTCGGTAGCGGCTTCATCTTCCTCCGCAGCCGGCAGACAGGCCCTCACTCGGGATGCTAAATCCGGGTTGTGTGCAAGGGGTCTCTCCAGCATCCCTGTGTCACCACCCTGTAATAACCGCTCCGCGATCATGCCCTGGGTGTGATGTTCATAGAGAACAAGGCGCTCTCCCTTCAACTTTAGCAGGTCCGCAATGTATTCGGCAATGTCCTTATCTTTTTCGTTGCTGTAAATGTAGGCACCGATCCGAGAGCGTACGGAGGCTTCCATAGCATCTAGCATCGCCTCTGCTTCGGGGGCCGTCAGGCTGCGGGCCGTCAGTCTGACATCCGCCTGTCCCGTGTGGGCAGCCAGGCCTACCGTCGGATTCGTAGAGGCCATCAGATCCCTAATTTCGTGGTCAATGGAACTCTCACCAATACCCACCGTGCGGAGAGTCCGTGTTCGGATCACGCCCTGTCCCTTAGTCTGCGCCCGCAGATAGGGTAGTACATGGTCTTCCATCATGCGTTTCATTTCCCGGGGTACTCCCGGTAGCGCAAACAGCGTGCAACCATTCTGCCTGATCCGGAAGCCGGGAGCCGTGCCTACCGGGTTAGGTACTATGGCGGCTTGTTGGGGTATCAAGGCCTGCTGCTGGTTGTTAGCCGTCATGCGTGTGCCCCAATTAGAAAAACGCTCCCTGAGTTTTTCTACGGTAGGTTGGTCCAATACCAAGGGTTCCCGCACGGCGCTGGCAATGGCCTCACGGGTTATGTCGTCTGCCGTGGGACCGAGGCCTCCGGTCACAATGACCACATCGCTACGGGCCATGGCCGTCTCAAGTACTTGCTGTAGCCGAGCTACATTGTCGCCCACCGTGCTCTTATAATAGAGATTGATGCCTATGGCATTGAGGTGCTGCGCGATCCAGGCGGCGTTCGTGTCTACAATCTGGCCCAACAGGATCTCTGTCCCGGTGGTAACAATTTCGCCTTTCAGCCAAACATGATCCGTCATCGGTGCTCCTTATCCTGCCTGATCCCACGGACTGGTACGGTCTTTGTTTCAGGGTGGGTGGTGATACATAAGCCCCTATTATGCTGATCGAAAGCAGCTAATAGACTAACGCATCAGGGCCATCTGGCCCCGTAAAGACTTAATTTTCTGTGCCTGATCCGCCATATCGTTGGCCCTGAGCTCGCTTTCCATCTTGTTCATTTTATCCAGCAGCGAACGCGAAATCTGCTGCTTATGCTGTTCCATGAGCGTACGGGCTGCCCCCACGGTTCGGGACGTGATCAAACGGAAGAGTAAGCGATCTTCTTCGTTCATGGTCTCCTCCTGTACCTGCAATGCCACATCGCGCAAGTACAGCAAACGGGCCACAACGTCAGTTGCCTTGTTCTTTTCGGCCTGGGCCATCATGTTCATCAACACCGGCAAAAAGGGACCGCGTAGCAACGTCATCTGTTTCCGGAGCAGGGCTGCCGGATCTTCCGCCTCCAGAGCCGTTGAAATCAGGGATACACTGGCCTGATAAATGTTTTGCTGGAGCTGGGCCTGCTGCTGTGCCATGGCTTTCATCAGCGCATCAATTTGACTCCGCATTTCTTCCATGGCCGCGCGAGCCGTTTCCTGTTCTTCCAGTTCAATCAGGGTGGACAATTCAAGGAGAAATTCATATCCGAAGCGCTGAGGTAACGTGCGGACCAGAGTCAGCACAATGTCGTGCCCACTGTCCTGGGACCAGTATTCGGTCAGGACACGGGCCTGCTCCGCCATGTCCATGCCTGCCTGCATCCGCCGCAACAGATCGGTGAGCACTTCCTGTTGTGCGCGGATCTGTTGCCCTGTCGGCGTATGGTCAAGCAGATAGGTGAGCACAGCCCGAATACCCTTGCCTTCCTCGCTCTCCTGCGGTACTTCCTGCGCAGACTGCATGAGGTGCAGAATAAAAGTGCGGTCAATCAACTGGCCGGATGAAGAGACGACGGACTCCAGCACATCCGGATCCGATTGGGCCTGCAACAACTGCTGCAACAGCACCATCTGCTCCTGCTGCCGTTTGCGCATCTCCCGGGTAACGCCCTGGAACTCCCACAGCGTGTCCCGTAAGCGCTCCATACTCATGAACTGACGGGGTGCGAGCATGTAGCCCTTGCGTTCCTTCAGAGGTACCTTGGACAGGAATGAGGTGGAGAGATTCCCGATGACATCCTGGGGCGCAGCATTGGCATCGGCTGTTTCCGGAACTACCACGGCCAAGAATTCCTGCTGTGGGAGATGTACTAGGACCGGCAGTTGTAACATGAGGGCCTGTTGGCATCCCGCACAGACAAAGCGATCTAATTGCCCTGATAGGAACATGCCGAGCAATTCCGGGTTGGCCCCATAATCCTGGATGGGAAAAATTATGCTTGGCTGACTGGCACTGCAATGGGGGCACGTAATGCTGATGGAGGCTGGCGGATAATGCAATTTTTGCAGAAATTCCTGCAACTGCTCAGCTTGAGCGGCCATTGCTTCGGTCGTTGCGGTGTCTCCCGTTGCCGACTCGGGTGGTGCTGCTTCCGGGGTGGGTAAGGGAGGTGGCGCCTCAGTGCCGGCCGGCAGCACCAGCTCGTCTGTACTGATTGGTTTTTCCGTTTGACCGGGAATCCAGAGTTTGTTACTCATAGGTCAGACCTTACCCTGTGATTGAGTTCCTCCACCACAGCCGGGAGGAAACATATGTGACTGATGCAGGCATCCGTACCTGCCTCTAGATAAAAGGTGAACTCCGATTCTTCCACCACGGACACGGCCCCTACCCACAGATCAGGAGCGGTTGTCTGTTTTTCCTCTGCGCGGTAATTCAGGACCAATTGGAGATCGTCGCGGGTATCACCACAATAGAGAAGTGAGGATACGGCGGCCCGCCCATTGGGTGCCGAGTTGCGCATACGCTGTCGGCACCAATCCAGTACGGCCGGATCAGGTTTGGCTAACGTATCGCGGGTGCACATAGCATCCTGTGGAATGTACCGGGTTAGCTGGCTGCTGGCTAGGACTGTCTCCAGCTCTAGACGTGATCGGCCCGTGGCAATACCGAACGCTTCAATACCTGCAGTCCGTAGCTGTTCCAGATGGGCGGGGGTAATGAAGGGTTTTTCCAGCCGCCAGTTACCGGGCTGGTGCGGCAACGGCGGCAGTGGACCACCAAGCAGGCGGGCAAAATCATCGGTACCCCAATAAACTAGATCAAACCAACGGCAAATTATGTCAAATTCAAGCTGTGACGCGTGGCCGCGTAGAGCATGTGCCCAGGCAACACCCTGGCCTTGGGTGTCACGGGCAGCAGCATGCAAATCGTCATAGCCTATCACCAAGGCGGTCAGCAATACGTAGGTGAGAGCCCAGTCGCTGTTGAGCCCACCGGCACGGCGCAGCGTGCGCAAGTCAGCCGGCGTGACCTTTGTGGCTTGTTCCCCCCGGCCCAGTGTATGCAACAGATGGCCCAACGTTTCCAACACTGTCCGGTCGTAGCTTTCTCGGGTGTCCCACAGAACACCGTCAACATCAAAGAGGACAGCGTCAATGGGCTTAGTAGGTTGAGATGCAGGTGACAGAACAACGGCCATAGGGTATGTACAAAAGGATGTGGGAGCAGGAGGTAGGCTCAGAAAAGCAAAGCTAAGAGAGACTTTGGTGCAATACATCCACTGCAAAAACCGTCTTTGGCACGGCCTGACCATGAGCAGCGCCCAGTGCAATCGTCACGCTAGGTTGTCATCCATGCAGAGCTATGCGGCTAGAGAGATACGAACGGGGCGGCACACATCCGCTCCCTGAACATCAAGACGATCATAGAAAAGTGACATTGTATTATACTTGCTTTTGGAGTGATAGCCTGACTTCGGGCACATGGGACTAGGGTCTTGTGGACCCGGAGGTACCCAAGGAATGTGGTGGCTTGATGTTGGATCTGACCGAACGGGTGGTAGTCGTAACCGGGGCTAGTAGCGGTTTCGGCCGCAGCACCGCGGCTAAGTTCGCCCATAGGGGGGCGTGTGTGGCTGCGCTTGCCCGCTCCACCCAGGCACTGAATACACTGTGCCGGACACTGCAGACGGCAGGCAAGCATTGCCTGGCCGTGCCGGTTGATGTCGGGGACCCACAGGCCCTGCAGCAGGCTCATGCGCGTGTCGTCAGTCAACTAGGGCCGGTGGAGATTCTGGTCAACAACGCCGGTATGAACGTAGGGGCACGCCGCATTCAAGACACCACCCTGGAGGAATGGGATCGGATACAAGCCGTCAATCTGACCGGGGCGTTTCACCTGACCAAACTGGTCCTGCCGGCGATGCAGACCGCCGGTCGGGGTACCATCATCAATGTCGCCTCCAGGGCCGGCAATTATCCAAGTCTATTGGCCGGCGTGGCTTATAGTAGCAGTAAGATTGGTATGCGGTCCCTGACACGGGTAACGAATGAAGAAGGCAATCCCCACAATGTGCGCGCGATCCTAATTAATCCGGGTGTAGGGGCGACACCGCTATTGGATCAGCGTCCCGAACCTCCACCCCCAGCGGTCCGCGCAGAGATGCTACAGGCGGACGATATCGCGGACGCTATCCTCTTCGCCGCTTCCTTGCCTTATCGGGTATGTATTGAACATATGGATGTATACCCCACAAGTCCGCATGTGGGATAAAGTAGCGCGGATACCATGAGAGTACCCTACCCTTATTATTCCTGCGGATAGTATTACGACTATCCCCACATGCCGGACTCTTGCAGTACCTAGTTGGCCCGATGTCTCTGTCTTCTAAGCAGTTCCATGTTTGGACCATCGGCTGTCAAATGAATACAGCCGACAGTCACCATGTTGCCGACGCCCTACGGGATATCGGATATACCGCCACTCCGCAACTACAGGAAGCGGATGTCGTGGTGGTAAATACCTGTGTCGTACGCCAGAGTGCCGAAGACAAGGCGCTCGGTAAGCTGGGTGCCCTGCAACAGTGGAAGAAGCAGAAACCCGGTCGTACGGTTGCCCTGATGGGATGCATGGTAGGGGTTAATCCCAGCCCTACGCTCACGCGGCGCTTTCCCCACGTTGATGTGTTCATGCCCCCCAGTGAATCAGTGCCCCTGATTAACCATCTGCAGCAAGACCACATCAATCCTACCGTCCAAGCCCTAGAAGAATCAGTCACGCACCAGCGTTTCAAGATTCAAGATGCAGCCACCACCGCGCATGACACGACGGGAGTTGTGCCCCGGGACGTAACAGCCTTTGTACCTGTGGTGTACGGCTGTAGTCATGCCTGCACGTTCTGCATCATTCCGTATCGGCGCGGTGTAGAACGCAGTCGTCCGCTGACGCAAATCCGGGAGGAGGTAGCGCACCGCATTGCCCAGGGGGCTCGTGAGGTCACCCTGCTCGGCCAAATCGTGGATCGCTACGGGTATGACGAGCTAGGCCCCCTAGGCCATAGCGATCAGGTACCGGTGCATGAAGGTCAAGCCCAAACAGGGGTACCTGATCTAGCGGATCTGCTTCATGCTATTCACGACATTCCCGAGCTGTGGCGCATCCGTTTCCTGACTAGTCATCCGCTGTACATGTCGGATCGCATACTCCGGGCCGTGCGCGATCTTCCCAAAGTATGCGAGTACATTGAGGTACCCGTCCAGGCCGGGAATGACAAGGTGTTAGAACGCATGCGGCGAGGCTATACCAACCGGGAGTACCGCGACCTGATCGCGCACATTCGCACCGTCATACCGGATTGCAGCATCAACACCGATATCATTGTCGGGTTCTGTGGCGAAACGGACGAACAGTTTGAGGATACCTTTACTCTGTTGCAGGACCTGAAGCTGGACAAAGCTCACCTGGCACGCTACAGCCCCCGACCGGGAACCGTCAGTGAGCGCCGCATGCCGGATGACGTGCCCGAAGCTAAGAAACGGGAGCGGCATCGGCGTCTGGAAACTCTAATGCAGGAGATTTGCCTGGAACACAATCAGCGTCTCCTAGGTAGCGTACAGGAGATCCTGATCGAAAGGCAGCACAAAGGAAAATGGATGGGCCGCAACCGCCAGAACAAGCTGGTGTTTATTGACGCGGAGCAGGACCTGGCAGGTAGCATGATCCTGGCCCAGATCAACTGGGCGGGCCCCTGGAGTATGCAGGGGCGTCTGGCCCGCCGGCTGGACGGTCCCCTACCGTAACCATCCTCTCAACTGTCTGCACTTGACACGTTATCTATGTTTGCAGCCACTGCTGCCTCTGTCCCGTTCCTTAGCGGACAGTTCCTACTGGGCCTAGTTATACTGGTCTTTGCCGGGAACTGGTTAGTCAAAAGTGCCAGCCATCTGGCCCGTATCCTGGGCATGCCACCCACGGTCATTGGCTTGACCATTGTCGCTTTCGGCACCAGTCTGCCGGAGCTGTTGGTCAGTCTTATCGCCAATCTGACCCCGGGACATGAAGGCACCATTGCCATTGGCAATGTCGTCGGCAGCAACATCACTAACATAAGCCTCATCTTAGGACTTGGCGCTGTAATAGCTACCTTGCCGATAGAGCGGTTGATGCTACTGCGGGAATATCCCTACATGTTGCTGATGTCCCTGCTGCTCGTCGGTTTCTCGTTTGACGGCCGGATCGCGCGCCTAGAAGGCGCGCTGCTGGTCCTAGGCCTCGTTTTCTTCATGTACTACAACTACCGCACAGGCCGGAACACCAATACGGAGGACCTTGATCCGGACATCGCATCCACTAAGGCGTCGGCTAGTGAGGGCAACAGACGTATCGGGCAGTATCTGGGGCTCTTGGCGCTATCTATTGCGGGCCTCGCCCTCGGGGCCCAATGGCTAGTGGACGGTGCCAGTGGTTTGGCCACGAAAGCGGGGGTCAGTGAGCTGTTCATCGGCCTATCCGTGGTCGCGCTGGGCACTAGTCTGCCGGAGTTAGTCACCACACTGGTCGCCATTCGCCACGGCGAACGGGATATTGCCGTCGGCAACCTGGTGGGTAGCAATGTGTTCAATATACTGGCTATTGTAGGCATCACGGCCACGATTAAGCCCCTGGGAGCCCCTACCTCCATGCTGGGCTTTGACTATCCTGTGATGCTGCTGACCAGCTGCCTGCCTTTCGGCATCGCCTGGTTTACCCAATACCGGGCTGGTAAGGCCATAGGTATTCCCCTCCTGCTCCTGTATGTTGCCTACTACGGTACTCTTTACCTGGATGCCACGGGCGTGTGGTCGTGGCTGTCAACGGCTAATCCGATAGGCTGATTACCAAATGTACCGGCCTGCCGAGTAGGTTCCAGTTCGGCGGCCCCACTCTTTGCATCGCACAGGGATTGGTCGGCGCACCACGGGGCCTGCGGAGTGGTAGGCAACGTACCCATACGGTGCTTGTGGTACCATACAATGGAACTGTGGACCCTATAACTCAGTGTACATAAGAGGCGCCCTATGGTCCGGATCTCACGTCAGGAAGCACTTGATTATCATGCCGGGAAACATCCTGGCAAACTCAAGATTGTACCCACGAAACCTATGTCAACCCAGCGCGATCTAGCCTTAGCCTATTCGCCGGGCGTAGGGGATCCCGTAGAGGAAATTGCCCGGGATCCGGAAATGGTGTATCGCTATACGGCCAAGGGCAACCTAGTAGCCGTCATCAGCAACGGCTCAGCCATTCTGGGATTAGGCAACCGGGGCGCTATGGCTTCCAAACCTGTCATGGAAGGCAAAGCCGTACTTTTCAAGCGTTTCGCCGACATTGATGTCTTTGACCTGGAACTTGACACCCAGGACGCAGACGAAATGATCAATGTCTGCATTACCGTGGCCCCCACCTTCGGGGGGTTGAATTTGGAGGATATCAAGGCCCCCGAGTGCTTCTATATTGAAGAAATCCTGCGCAATGAGCTGGATATCCCCGTATTCCACGATGATCAGCACGGGACAGCCATTATTTCCGGTGCAGCTCTGCTCAATGCCCTGCAAGTAGCCGACAAATCCCTGGCCGAGGTCCGTATCGTCATCAATGGTGCGGGGGCCTCAGGATTAGCCTGTGCCGAGTTTTACATTGCGCTGGGGGCACAGCAGGAAAATATCATCATGTGTGACAGCCGCGGCGTGATTTATGAAGGCCGCACGGAAGGCATGAACATATACAAACGCCGGTACGCGGCCCATACGGAACATCGTACCCTGCGGGAAGCGGTCGCCGGGGCTGACGTGTTTATCGGTCTTTCCGCCAAGGGTGCGATGGACCAAGACATGGTGCGCAGCATGGCCTCAATGCCCATCATCTTTGCCATGGCCAATCCGGATCCGGAGATTGATTACGATGCCGCCAAAGCCGCTCGTCCCGATACGGTGATCATGGGCACCGGACGCAGCGACTACCCGAACCAGGTCAACAACGTACTGGGGTTCCCCTTTATTTTTCGTGGCGCCCTGGATGTACATGCCCGCGCCATCAATATGGACATGAAGGTGGCAGCCGCCCAAGCCCTGGCCGCCCTAACCAACGAGGACGTCCCGGACTCGGTCCTGGCCGCCTACGGACTGTCCCACTTGACCATAGGTCCTGAATACGTTCTACCCAAACCGTTGGATCCCCGCGTCTTGATGTGGGTAGCCCCTGCGGTAGCCAAGGCTGCCATGGACTCAGGCGTAGCCCGCAAGTCCATTGATCTCGATATCTACCTGGATGAACTGACGGAACGGCTTGGTAAGACTGAGCAGGTCATGCGTTTCATGCAGATCAAGGCGACACAGAATCCCAAACGCATTGTGTTTGCCGAGGGTACCCATCCCTCAATTGTCCGCGCCGCCCATGCAGTCCAGCAGGAGGGCATTGCGGATGTCGTGTTGCTGGGCAATCGTCTGCAGGTGTACGCACAATGCGAAAAACTGAATCTGGATTTTACGCCCGATGTCATCAATCCTGCCGCCAGCCATGATCTTGACAACTTCATTCAACGGTTCTATGCGAGTCGCCAACGCAAGGGCGTAACCCTCACCATGGCCCGCGAGATGATGGTGCAGGAGAATTACTTTGGCAGCATGATGGTGCAGACCGGAGCCGCCGATGCCTTCATTTCAGGCCAGACCTACAATTACCCCGACGTAGTGCGACCTGCCTTGCATGTCGTGGGTGTGATGGAGAACCGTGCGGTCGTGAGCGGTGTGTATGTGATGATCGTGAATGACCAACTCTATTTCTTCTCTGACGCAACGGTGAACATCAATCCCTCGGCGGAACAGCTGGCTTCCATTGCTATCAATGCCGCGGATGTAGCCGCGCGTTTTGACGTTACCCCGCGCATCGCCATGCTCAGCTATTCCAACTTTGGCAGTACCCGCGGCTCTGAACCGGATAAGATGCGTCAGGCTACCGAACGAGTCAAGGAACTACGTCCTGACTTAGCCATAGATGGCGAAATGCAGGCGGATGTAGCCGTTGAACCCGATCTGATGGAGGAAGTCTATCCCTTCAGTGAGGTCACGGATGCCAATGTCCTGATTTTTCCCAACCTGAGCGCTGCCAACACGTCTTATAAATTAGTCAACCGCCTAGGCGGTGCGGACAAGATTGGCCCCATTCTGGTCGGCCTAGGCAAACCCATCCATGCCCTGGAAACAGGCGCTGAAGTACGGGACATTGTCAATGTGGCCATCATGGCTGTCGTGGAAGTACAATCCCGTGACGCCGCCATGGCCGGTGACACTAAGTCATCCGGCTTGTTCAACTTGTGGTCCGTTTTCTAGTACTTCCGCGATGGCCGTCAGAAAGCGCTGATTGTCGGGCGGGTTGCCCACAGACACCCGTACCCAGCCGGACATGGTAAAGCCGGACAGTTCACGGACCCGAATGTTTCGGGCCTCCAGCTGGTCCACTACCCAAGTACTAGGTAGGCGTGGCCGAAAGGCAACGAAACTGGCTTCACTGGGAATCACTGTGGCAATACCGGGCAGCTGCCGCAACCCTTCATAGAGCACTGCACGCTGTTCCTGGATCAGGGCAATGGAGCTAGTCACAAACGCCTGATCCTGTAGGGCCGCTGCACCGGCAGCCAGCGTCAGTTGGTTCAGACTGAAGAGGGCACTAATGGCTTTGAGACGGGTGATGAGCTCAGGCTGGGCGATCCCGTAGCCTAGCCGCAATCCCGCCAGGCCAAAAGCTTTGGAGAAACTGTGTATTATCAGTAGGTTGGGGCGGGCCTGCAGGTGACGCCAAGGACGGGCCCGGTCCGGATGGGCTCCGAAATGCCAGTAGACTTCATCAAATACCAGCAGGGTGGACGCGGGGAGTTGGGCCATCAAGTGATCAAGCTGGGCTTGTGAACAGTATGTCCCCGTGGGATTATGTGGGCTGCAGACATAGACAACCCGGGTGCGCTTATTGACGTGCTGCAGGATCTCATTCACATCCACTTGGTAGCTATTGCCGTGCTCCACCAGAACCGGTAGGCCTCCCCTGGCCTTAACGCTGTGGGCATATACCGGGAAAGCGGGTATCGGAATAATAGCTTCATCCTCCGGCCCTATACAGGTCGCGGCTACTTTGTGCAGGATGCTGCTTCCCCCCGCGCCCGCAATGATGTGGGCTGAGGTTAACCCGTGTCCCAGATACCGGGCGATCTGGGTTTCCAAATCCTCTGCGGTCCTAGGATAGCGATTCAGCGACATCATGGCCTGTTGAATTGCCTGCTGTACCTGTAGAGACACCCTTTGGGGATTTTCATTGAGATCTAGTTGTGCAGTCTCAGACTGCTCGCAAAGTACCATTGCGCTTCCATCACCTCTCTGTGTTCCGGTAATTTAGCAATCCCCTGGCATGCGCAGAGCGGCTTCACGCCAGGTCTATGACGTGGAACCGGGCATCGGCGGATCCAATCACAACCGTAGTGCCATCCGGCGATAGGATGCCGCAGGGCAGAACATGCGCATCCAAGGCCAGTTCGTCCACGTAGTCCCAGCATGCGAGCGCATAGAGGCGCACGAGTCCCGCGCTCAAGACCAGAACCTGCTGGCGTGCCAGGTCAAACCAGGCTCCCGTTATGCGGTCGTCATGGATACGGGCCGCCTGGAGTAGTGTCCAGTTACGTGCATCCCAGAGTTTGAGGAAGCCATCGTACCCCAGGGTCAGTACCCGGTCCCCATCCGGGAGGTACGCACAACGACTGAGGGCAATGGCATGGGCCTCGATCGTCCCCAAAGGTTCGCCATCGGGTAAGGACCACCGCGTGAGCGCACCGCCCAATCCGCCGGTTAGAATGCTCCTATCGTCGGGAGCGAAGGCAACAGCAGCCAGATTCCGGTCACTCGCCCGGAACCCGATCTGGAACGCGCCCGCAAAATCCCAGACCGCAACGCGGCCTCCATAAGCGCAAGCGGCGAAGGCATGAGCCTTGTGGGCAACTGCCATGCCCGCTACCGTCTTCTTGCGATCCTGTACTTCATGCAGGAGTTTGAATTCCGGAAATGACCAAATCCGAATCGTGCAGTCACTGCTGCCCGTCGCGATACGGGCGCCATCATGATCCAGAATTACGGCGTTGACACTTTTCCAATGTCCGGTAATCTGCTTGACATGAGACCAATCGTGGGTGGCCCAAAGATGCAGGTGGCCGTTCATACCGGCGGAGATCAGATATTGACCATCAGGAGAAAACCGGAGTGCCATGGCGTACTGGCCATCACCGCGCAGTGTGTGTATCACATGCATGATCCTATACCACCTTGTAGGCAAATGGTGCAATAGGTAGATATCACGTTAGTTATAGCATGGAGACGGCAATCCTGATCCAACACCGGATTGAATTGAGAGAAATACCGCCAACGTATTGTATGTTGTAGTTTTATAATCTGCAATGCCGTATTGGGAACGAGTTGCCGGTATTACCTAGAGTCTTTGTACGTTAGATCATCTCATGTTGCTTGCCTGTTTGGCACTCCTCTTTAGCACAGGTCTCATTTACTGGCGCATCCAGCCTGAACGCAGGCCGATCTACGGATGGCTGGCCGTCATACCCATTCTCGGGATCTTGGGATTTCTGGGCTGGCGGGTTGACCCGACCGCTTCGCAGCCCCTGCAAGAATCCTGGACCTGGCTGGATACATTGCAGGTTGAAGTCGCGTTTGCGGTTGACGGCCTGAGCTATCTGTTTTCCTTTATCATCCTGCTGATTGGCGCGATAGTAGCCCAGTACACGCACTACTATTTGGCCGACGACAAGCGCCAAGGCACGTTCTACGCGTTTTTGTTCTTCTTCATGGCTAGTATGCTGGGCATGGTCTGGGCAGACAACGCTATTCTGCTGTTTGTGTTCTGGGAAGGAACCACTATCACCAGTTATCTGCTGATAGGCCACCGCTATGCGCAGGAAGACAGCCAGCGTGGAGCCCGTACAGCCCTCATTATCACGGGTAGTGGTGGCCTCGTTATGCTGGCTGGATTGCTTATTTTAGCCACCACTACCGGCAGTTATGCCATCACGGATTGGATACAGCACGCACCTGACATGACCCAACCGGATCTGACTGCGGCGATGCTGCTGATTCTGGTAGGAGCCTTCACCAAGTCAGGGCAATTTCCCGTCCACTTCTGGTTGCCCGGGGCGATGGCGGCACCAACGCCGGCCAGCGCTTATCTGCATTCCGCCACTATGGTGAAAGCCGGTATCTTTTTGGTCGCTCGCTTTCACCCTATCTTCGCTGCGCACCCTCTGTGGTTTCCCCTACTGCTCGCGTTTGGCTTAGTGACGGTATTGGTCTGTTCTGTCGCTGCTTTGATTAAGACCGATTTGAAGGCCATTCTGGCGTATGCCACGCTGACGCAGCTCGGTCTGCTTTTTGTGGCCCTGAGCATGAACACCACCCTCGCCGTCAGCGCCGCTATACTCGGTATCCTGGCCCATGCTTTCTACAAGGGGCCCCTCTTCTTGATAGCCGGTATCGTGGAACATACCGCCCATTCCCGTGATATCCGCAGTCTAGCCGGCCTAGCACGACCTCTGAAGATCACGTTTGCTACTACTTTTCTGTCTAGTGTGTCGCTCCTAGGTTTGCCGCTAGGACCTGGATTTATCGCCAAAGAATATCTCTTGGATGCTCTCCTACACTGGGATCGCGCTGAGCCCTGGTTGGTTTGGCTAGCCCTTGCCGGGGTGGTCCTCGCCGGCGGCATATTTGGCGTGATTGCCCTGGTGTTCGTTATCAAGTTGTTTCTACGTCGCCAACCGGATGAACTCCCTACAGAGCAGGAACTGCATATTCCTCCTCTAGGTATGACCCTAGGGCCCCTGTTGTTGGCTTTGGTAGGTATGGCGCTACCTTTCTTGCTCAACACCTGGTTACACCCCATGCTCAAAGGGGCTGTTCAAAGCGTGTTGGGACAGGCCGAATACGTCAAATTCCATGTTTGGGCCGGGGTAGGTGTGCCGTTAGGGCTATCGCTCCTCGCGATAACCATGGGCGGGGTTCTGTATTACTGGCTACCGGCTGTCACCCGCGCTGTCAGGCAGGCCGCGCGTCCGCTGCCGGCAGCGGACGTACATCTGGATCATGTGCTGGCCTTACTGAGTCGTGGTGCGGATAGCCTGACCCACTTCTTGCAGGGTCGTTCTCTCACCGCTCACATTAGTGTCGTTCTCTCTGCCGCTATCTTATTCGTGCTGATGGCAGGACGCCGCCTTGACCTCCCGGCCTTTGCCCTACATCAAATCGTGTCCGCGAGTCGGGTCTCACCTTTCCTTGAGGTTATGCTCGTGCTCCTAGTCATCATTGCTGCCATGACGGTCGTGCTGTCCCGAGACCGGTTGGTGCCCGTAATCGCACTCAGCGTGGTAGGCCTTGTCGTGTCTCTCTGGTTCGTATTGTTCGCTGCGCCCGACCTAGCCCTTACCCAGCTATTGGTTGAAGTGCTCATGTTCGTGCTCATTATTCTGATTCTATACAAACTGCCCGTTACGCCACAGCCCCGTCTCGCCCGCGGGGCGCATGGGCGCAATATCATGTTGGCAGTAGGGATGGGTCTGTTTGGCTTCATGCTCGTTCTATTGACGGCAGGGCAACCGTATTTCCCCACCATTAGCGAAGAAATCCTCCGGCTCGCGGCCCGAGGCCCCCATGGCGGGGCCAATGTCGTGAATGTCATTCTGGTGGATTTCCGGGGATTTGACACCTTCGGCGAGATAGCGGTCATCGCCATTGCCGGTTTGGGCGTGTACAGCCTGGTGCGGGCCTATCGCCTGCGTGCCCGTCCGGCCCGCACCCCGGAGCCACCCTCGTCTATGTCTTGAGCGGAATGTACCGGAAAAAGATGTGTACTCATGACTGAACTTTATCTCAAGTATGTCCTGTCATCCCTGACGGCGGCCCTGGTTCTATTGGCAGTCTTCTTCCTATTGCGTGGCCACGATTTGCCGGGTGGCGGTTTTGTGGGTGGTCTGATGGCGGCAGCAGCCATTGAATTGACTATCCTGAGCCAGGGCGCACAAGAGGTGCAGCGCCGACTGGAACGTCTCATGATACCTGTCGCCGGGTTAGGCCTACTCGTGGCGGTAGTGTCTATTTTGCTGGGCTTGACTCAAAAAAGTGTGATCTTCGCTGACACCTGGTTTTATCTGCCCCTACTGGATCTGGATATCGGCACACCCGTCACATTTGACCTAGGGGTCTTTCTGGTGGTGATGTCGGTTACTTCCTTATTCCTGTTGGATCTGACACTTACGCATAGCGCAGAAACGAAGCAACTGCTGGAAATGGACGATCAGCCACCTCCGGACCGGGACCTAGAGGAGAACAGCATATGAGTGTTTTCATCCTGTCGGTGCTGGTGATGGTACTCCTAGGCACAGGGACCTACCTTATTCTGCGCCAACATGCCGTGAAGCTCATACTCGGGTTGAGCTTGATTAGTCACGCGTTCAATCTCATTCTTTTCGGCACTACCCGCCTTACTGATGGGCGGGAACCAATTCTGGACAAAAGCTTGCTACAGGATCCCGCATACCCCAATCCGCTAGAGTTCGCCGATCCGCTGCCGCACGCCTTAATCCTCACAGCTATCGTCATTGGCTTTGGAGTGATTGCCTACCTCATTGCTCTTGTCCAACGTTTGCACGAAACCGGTACAGGATTTCATCAGGGTACTCCTACCGAACAGCCGTACGCCTACTTGGAAGTAGAGAACTACACCCCGGGCCGCAACAGCTCCTATGACGACCATGTCTGGTTGCAATACGTACAACCCGACGCTACGACACCGAACAACAGGGAGCAGTCAGGGTAATGTCCCCAGATTCCTATTCCCTACTGCCTAATCTGCTGGCTGCCTTCACGCTTGTGCCGCTAACCGGTGCCGGTCTCGCGTTGGTGGTGGGCCGTGTACCTTGGCTACCACGCCTCCATTCCCAAAGCGCCCTGGCTTTGTTGGTCGGCTTGCTGAATCTACTGTTGGCCATCGTGCTCTTGGTGTACACGGTTCAGACCGGCCCCCTAGTACTGCATGTGGGAGGCCGCACGGCTCCTTTCGGGATCATGCTGGTAGCTGACGTGTTTGCAGCCCTGATGATAGCCTTGACGGCCATCATCTATATGGCATCAGTCCCGTACGCGATTGAGTTGCTGGATGACAGGGATCGCATGGGCTTCTATCCGCTCTCCCTGTTTCTCTTGATGGGGATCAACGGCGCGTTTCTGGCGGGCGACCTCTTCAATCTCTATGTGTTCTTTGAAATCTTGGTGATCACCAGCTTCGTCCTGGTAACGCTGGGAGGACAGGAGGATCAGGTCAAGGGGGGCATGCGTTTCGTGGTTCTCAACCTCCTGGCCAGTATGATATTTCTGGGGGGTATTGCCGTCACCTACGGTGTACTGGGCACCCTAAATATTGCCCATATGGCCCTACTCTTGCCCCAAACATCGGTGCCGTCATGGGTTACCCCTGTCCTGGCCGGTCTGCTGTTTGTGGCCTTTAGCAGCAAGGCGGCGTTGTTCCCCTTTCATTTCTGGCTGCCGTGCAGCTACCACACAACGCACCCTGCGATCAACGCGTTGTTTGGGGGCCTGTTAACGAAAGTCGGCGTCTATGCCCTATTTCGCATGTATCCGCTCCTTTTCCCTGACTTGCTGACCCAATGGCATATCCTGTTCGTGGTTCTGGCAGCTGGCTCCATGCTTATAGGTACCCTGGGCGCCCTGGCTAGTCAAACGATCCGACGTGCGCTCAGCTTCAAAATCATCAACCATGTGGGCTTTATCTTCGTCGGCCTGGCGCTGGCGGGGGCACCGTCTGTTACCGTGGACTGGGCTCTGGCCGCAGCCATTGTCTATTTGGTGCACCATATGCTGGTCAAAACTGCGCTTCTTATGGCGGGCGGGGCCGTAGAACATGTGCTGCAGGCCGGCCGCATTCCCGCACAGTTCCCACAGCATCAAGGGTTGCTCGCGCACCATACATGGCTGGGGATCTGTTTTTTTCTGGCGGCCGCGTCCCTGGTCGGCATTCCGCCTTTTAGCGGTTTTGTCGGCAAACTAGGACTCCTGCAACTCATGGTAGCTTCCGGCCAGTGGGTCTTACTAGGGGTTGTCATCGTCACCAGTATTGTAACTCTGCTCGTCATTTTTCGGCTTTGGCAGGGCTTCTTCTGGGGCCGCGCCGACGAGTCCCGTGCCGTATCACCGGCAGGTCCGAACCTACGCACCGGTTGGCGGGTCCTATCACCTATCACCGGCCTGGTGCTCTGTAGTCTGCTCGTGGGTATCTGGGGTCAGCGCGTGTGGGACATTTCCGCGGAGGCAGCTACCCAGTTAACTGATCGTGGGAGCTATATCCGGAACGCTGGCCTAGTGCTCCATCTTGACAGCGAAACACACTAGACAAAGCTATGCGCACGATCCCGTCTTCTCGACCTAATGCCGATCCGCGGATCCCGGATCCCGGTTCGCCCTACGTGATCTGGAATCGCCTGTCCCTACTCCTGGGTAACATTCTGCTGGCTTTGCTCTGGCCGGTTTTCAACGGTACTTTCACAGTGCGTTCCGGCCTGGGAGGCTTCCTGTTTGGCGCCATTATTCTGACGGTATACGATCGCAGGTATAGTCTATGGTTACTGCGCATCGGCCTGTTCTTACTCTATCTCATGTGGACCATCCTACAATCCTGCTTGCAGGTGGCGGGGCAAATCCTGACCGGCAGGCGGTATCCGCAGGCTATCATCGGTTATGAGCTGGAGGCTGATTCGGACTTTGAGACACTGGTACTGGCGACCGCCATTACCCTGACTCCGGGTACCATAACCGTTGATGTGGGTGAGATACCACCGGGTCAACGCATCCTGTACATCCACCTGTTGGATGGCCGTGATCCGGAACGGTTTCGCCTGAACCTACAACATGGTTTTGAGCAACGCATCTATCAAATTGTGAGGGAATAACAGTCCCTGCTTGAACTTGCCATGTCCTTCCAAATCGTATTGTCAGCGTGCATTCTAGGGGTGGCTATTGCCATGGGACTGACAACGCTGCGCCTCATCCTGGGGCCCACCATTCCGGACCGGACCGTATCGTTTGATCAGCTTTCCATTCAGGCGGTGGGTATCATCCTGCTTGTGGCCATGCTGCTGGACAATTCCGATATCGTTGATATCGCCATCGTTACGGCAGTCCTAGGCTTTCTGGGCACTTTCCTCTTAGCGCGTTTCCTGGAACGGGACGTGACCTAGGCCATATGCAACCATGATGACCGTAATCACAAGCTGGCCCATAGGCCTATTGCTCGGCCTGGCCATCATCGGTACCGTATTCATGCTGCTGGCCGCGCTGGGTGATCTGATATTGCCCAATGCGATCGCCCGTATGCATGCGAGTGGCCTAGGCTCCACCCTGGGTATTCTATTGCTACTACTAGCCACCGGACTGTATTTTCTGTACTCGGGCAATGAGCGCGATTCGCTGCTGCTGATGGCCATCCTCGGTTTCTTCCTGTTTATCACATCTCCCATGGCTACCACGGCTATGACACGGGCGGCTCTGAATCGTCCCCATTCCCCCGAGAAGCAGTTTCTGAGCCATGACGAACTAACAAGCCGCTATACAACTACCTCATCTACCTTACAAGAGACAGATACCATGAAATATGTTGAGCGCCAGGGATCCGATTCGGCGAAATGGAGTGCGTATGCCCCGGATGTCATCCCCATGTGGGTTGCCGACATGGATTTCAAGGCACCACAGCCCATTCTAGATGCCCTGCACGCCCGTGTTGAGCATGGTGTCTTTGGGTATGGGGGCTTGTCGGTGCACCTAGCGGAAGCCTTCTGTGCACATCTAGATCGAACCTACCAGTGGCAAGTCTCACCCGACGACGTGGTATTTCTCCCGGGACTGGTGTGTGGTTTGAATGCGGTGACCCGGTCCGTGGGAACGCCTGGCTCCGCCGTCATGTCATTTGAACCTGTCTATCCGCCTTTCCTTAGTGCTCCCGGCAACCAAGATCGCCTACTCCAGGCTGTCAAGCTCCACTATTATGAAAATCACGGTATTCTGGACTACTACTTTGATCTAGATGATTGCCGACAGCAGGTGGACGACCGTTCCGCGCTCTTCCTCCTCTGCAATCCCCACAATCCTGTCGGCCGTAGTTTCACGCGCGACGAATTGTTGGCCCTGGCGGAATTTTGTCAGGATCACAACATGGTGCTCTGTTCGGATGAAATCCACTGCGAATTGCTGCTCGGGACCACACGCCATATTCCCGTAGCATCGCTGGCGCCCGAAATCGCCCAGAACACCATTACGCTCATGGCTCCCAGCAAAACGTTTAACATACCGGGTCTGGGCTGCAGTATGGCCATCGTACAGAATCCGGACCTGCGTCGGGCCTTAACGCACGCCATGGAAGGCATCGTGCCCCATATCAACGTCCTGGGCTTCACAGCTGCTTTGGCCGCTTACAGCGACCCGCACTGCCAGGCCTGGGTCCAGGACCTGTGTCGTACGCTGACTACCAATCGGGATTATCTAGTGACGCAAATCCAAAAGACGTTTCCGGCAGCCCGTCTCACTAACCCTGAAGCGACCTATCTGGGCTGGATCGATTTCAGCGCGTATGTAGACAATCCCTACCGCTTCTTTCATACCCATGCCAAAGTAGCCCTCAGCGCCGGTGATCGCTACTTTACCCAGGGCGGTTACGGTTTTGCGCGCATCAACATGGGGACCACACATGCCATGCTAGAACAGGCCCTAACGCGCATGCAGGAAGCTATAGCAGCCAAAGTATAACGAACAGAGTTTTCTGGTTCCCTGCCGGCCCTTCTTGACACGCAGGAACGCTAGGCAGGGGGCCGTGACGTATGGTACTTGGGCACCTAGCTAACAGTTGGATCCGCAACCATGGCCCACAATCCGCCTACCTGGGTGACTGGGCGCCTAGGCTCCATGCACTAGGGCCCCAGCCCTCCGGCCAATTTCACCCTTTCAGGCCGCTGAGCGAAACGCCCTGGATGATGTAGCGCTGTCCCAACAAAAAAACTAGAAAGGTAGGCAAAAAGCCCAGGACAGCCCCGGCCATATCCAGGCCGGCATCACCGCCCGAGCGGACAACCGTACCTAGGCCCACCGGCAGTGTCCGCATTTCCGCCTTGGTGGTGACAATCAGCGGATAGAGAAAGGAATTCCAGTTAGCCATGAAACGCAGGATGGCTAGGGTTACCATGGCGGGAACCAACTGGGGCATCAACACACGCAGGAAGATCTGGAAAATGGTAGCACCGTCAATTTTGGCCGCATCATCGTAATCACGTGGGATGCTGAAAAATTGCTGACGCATGAGAAAGGTACCAAAGATGGAGGCAAACCAGGGCCCAATCAATGCGGTGTAGGTATTCACAAGGTTCAAATCCGCCAATAGAATGTACTGGGGAATGATGAGTGCTGTGTCCGGCATAATCAGAATGCCCACGAAGATATAGAACAGTAGATTGCGTCCTAGGAAACGCCCCCGGGCAAAGGCATAGCCGGCCAGAGTTGATGTGAACACTCCACCCAAGGTGGATATCAGAGCCACGTAGAAACTGTTGTACAGCCAGCGCAGAGCCATCGTGCGGGCAAACAACAAACGGAAATTGTCCAGGGTGACGGGCTGGGGAATTAAGTCGATCGGAAAGAGCAGAAAACGGACGTTCTGGGTCAATGACACCGAAAGCATAATGACAAAGGGCCCCACGGTGGACACTGCCACCACGATCATCAGCAGATAGGTCAGAATCGTTC
Source organism: Caldilineaceae bacterium (assembly GCA_965116185.1). GTDB lineage: Bacteria > Chloroflexota > Anaerolineae > Caldilineales > Caldilineaceae > Bin34. The sequence continues at coordinate 1,812,376 of OZ220492.1, read as the reverse complement.
GGAGACCTTGATGGGGCTGATAGCCTATCCAGACCCGGAAACGGGTAAGGAGAGCGGGCGCGTCTGTATGCATCAATATACGTCTTCGTCAAAACGAAGATACCGACTCTGTATCCAGGCAATCAAGAGGATCAAGGCAAAGAGCACAATGGATAGGGCGTTGGCATACCCAAAGCGGGTGAAATTAAATGCCTGGGAGTAGATGTGGTATACCGCGGTCGTCGTGGCGTATACCGGACCTCCGCCGGTCAGAATAAAAATAGCACCGAATTCCTGCAGGGCACCGATGGTGGTAATAATCACCACAAACGCCGCCGTGGGGCGAAGCAGCGGTATGGTCACATGCCGATGGAGACGCCATCCATAAGCACCATCCACGAGGCCGGCATCGTAGAGTGACTGTGGGATAGCCTGGAGTGCAGCCAGCCAGATCACCATAAAAAATCCAAACGACTGCCACACACCCAACCCGGCGATGGAAGCGAGGGCCTGATGGATATCCAGGAGAAAGCGTTGCGGAGGAATACCTACCAAGCCCAGCAGAAAATTGATGGGCGCGTCTGGACGCGGCGATAGAAAACGGCGAAACACTAGAGCGAGCACGGCAATGTTGGTGACATTGGGTAGGAAGTACAGTGAACGAAAGAATTTCATGCCGCGTAGGCGCTGGTTGACCAGAATAGACACACCCAGTGACACGACGACAATAGGGGGCACATACAATAGAGCAAACAGGCCTGTGTTCTGAAGGGCCAGATGAAAACGTTCGTCATGCACCATTTCAATGAAGTTGCCGATGCCCACAAACTCCGAATGGCTCAGGAGATCGGTTTTGTATAGGGCATTCCGAAACATACTGAGCCAGGGCACGAGGTTGAAGGTAACGAACACCACCAGATTGACCAGGATGAAGGGGTACCAGGGCAGTGACTGGAGCAGCCGCTGGCTGAAGCTGTCCTGAGCGCGGCGTGCGGGAGGCGCCACGGGATGGGTACTCATCGTTTTGCTTGCCCCATGCCCCCAAACTCGGCTGATACCGGTGTAGTGGCACCGGTATCAGCCGAGTGGGCAATTCTTAGCCGGCAACCGGCCGGCTAAACCGATTAGGCTTTGGCCGCTAGCAATGCGTCGATCTCAACCTTGGTCGTCTCCAGGGCCTCGTCCACCGTTTTCTGACCGAGAACCGCTGCCTGAAATTGCGGTCCAGCCACTACCTTGCTCTCCTGCCACAACGTATTGGAATCCTGATCGGAGAACAGATGAGGGCCGTGGCGGTTGACATGCTCCAGGACACAAGGAGCCGGATCCCAGTAATCCGTTTGGGCGCGTGTGCCTACGGGTGTTGAGCCGGCCAGTTCACAGTAGCGGCCTATTTGGGCCGGCTGAATCATATAACGCACCCATTCCACTGCGGCATCCTGTGCCTGGCTCTGGGTGGTAATGGCCCAGCCCTGTCCCGAAACCGTACCCGAAATCGGGAATTCAGTACCGGTACGGGACCGGGGATGGCCGTGCACAAATTCCAAGTCCGGCTGTGATTCCACCTGCTGGACACAGGCAGCGTCTTCTACCCGCGCGGTCACCTGTTCCAAGGACAGCCAGTAATCGGGCAACCCGCTTTGCTCGTCTACGCTGCCGATAGCGAATTCTATCGGAACCCAACCATTCTCATATTCCATGACCCAGCGCTCCAGCGTTTGCCGGCAGGCGTCGTCCGTGAAGTGGGAGACTGTCCGGTCGGCTGCATACACCGTGCCCCCTGCTTCATGCACTTGGGTGATGAATTCCCCCCAGTTGAAAGTACTAAGAGATTCCAGGTAATATCCCTTGGTGGCTGCGGCTTCAGCCAAGGCGAACAGTTTGTCCCACGTATCAAACTGGGCGGTCGCGGGATCGTATCCTAACTCGCGCAATAGGCTGCCACTATAGGCAGGACCATTCACCTCGGCCTCAAATAGCGGCATGTACAGCACACCGTCAAAACTCGCGGCCGCGAGTTCCGCTTCCTGGTAATCGGCCAGATCCGACGCCGTAAGCAAATCGCTCACGCCCAGGATCACACCTTTTTCAATGTAGGCGGGAATAGTATCCGTGGTGGCATCCCAAATATCCGGCGCTTCACCGGCGGCGGCCGCGGCGTAGAGTTTCTCACGCCGGCCACCCCAGGGCTGTACCTCAACACTGGCCTGGATGTGACCATGACCTTCATGGAATGACTCCATGAGGGGTACAAACACGATATCCAGATCGTTTTCGGTCCGTGGATAGGCCCAGATCGCGATTTCAGCCATAGCCATATCGGTATCCTCACCCGTGGCAGGAGTAGGGGCAACACAGGCACTCAGCAAAGCCACAGCCCCGGCTGCACCACTCAGGTGCAGGAAACTACGGCGACTCAAACTTTTGTTCATCAGAAAAGGCTCCTCTTGTCCATGTGAAGGGGGGATCAGAGAACGGGACACCGGGCAACGGCAGGTTAGACCAATTCCCGCTGCCCCAAATCTCTATCCTCATTATAGATTCGAAGTTCTAGCAGGCAAAACCCGGATTTCTTACCTAGGACGCGGTGGGATTCATCCCGTGAAGTGGGTAAAGGGCGTAGTCATAGGCACTGCCTACTCGGAAGAACACGCAATGAGAGCGGATGTTTTGTCTCTGCCGTAGCTGAACTAGGGATGGTTGACGGCCCCTGTTGGGTCTGCGGCAACATATACGCTGCCTTGTATGCCGGGAGGAGCGGTTCCGGCAGCATGGCGATTTCATATCCACCAGACACATGCCTATAATGCCGGACATGTAGCAGTGCAGATAGGACCTACTAACAACCGGGTGAACACGTATAGAAACGCAGCAGTACCAAGCTACATCTTGTACTGCTTTTGTCCTGTGCCGAATTTGTTCGTTAGCGGTGGGTTCTATGATTTTTGCTGCCCTATGGCGGTTCTAACACCACAGGCTGGTATATGACTGTACCCACATTGGTAGCCCTCGATCTGGAAGGTGTTCTTCTCCACGAAGTCTGGTTAGCCATAGCTGACAGTACAGGCATTGAAGACCTGCGTCTGACCACACGGGAGGTTGCGGATTATGATCAGCTGATGCAAATGCGTCTGCGTATTCTGCGTGCAAATGGCCTGAATCTTACGCATCTGCAATCAATTATTAAAGCGTCTGTGACGCCCATTGACGGTGCTATGCCCTTTCTGACTTGGCTCCGCCAACGCACCCCTGTGGTAGTTCTGTCCGACATTTTTCTGGAGCTCGTGTCTCCCGTCCTAGATCAGCTGCACTATCCGACGATATTTGGCAATACCTTGTCCGTGGACACCGACACCAATATGATTACGGACTACCATATCCGCCAGCCGGATGGCAAGCGGCGGGCTATTGAAGCCATGCACAACCTAGGGTTCCGCACTTTTGCCGCGGGTGACTCCTACAATGACCTGGACATGATTCAGACAGCTCATGCCGGCGTCCTATTCCGGGCACCTCAACACATCATTGCGGCTCATCCCAACATCCGCATCTGCAACGAGTATGACGAATTGCAGACATTCATTCATCAGGACTTGCTCACACCCAGCGTCTATGCCTAGTTCATCGTCCGCAACACCCTAGCAGAAGGTTAGATACATACGCTACAGAGAACCAGCATGAAATCCATTCCCTTCACTCCAGCTCTGCACGACTATATGCTGAGCGTGTCACTTATTGACCACCCGGTCATGCAGGATCTACGTGCAGTCACCCGGGCTATGCCCACGGGCGGCATGCAGATTGCCCCGGAACAGGGACAATTCATGCAATTTCTGGCCCGTATTCTCCATGCGGAACGATACCTGGAGGTGGGTTGTTTCACCGGCTACAGTTCGCTTGTCATGGCTCTCGCCCTGCCTGCCAATGGCCGCATAGTCACGTGTGACGTCAGTCAGGAATGGACCGATATCGCCCGCCAGCACTGGCGGAAAGCCGGCGTAACCCATAAAATTGATCTGCGTCTGGGGCCCGCTATTCAAACGCTGGAAACCCTACGCACCGACGGTCAAGCAGGCACGTTTGACATCGCCTTCATTGATGCCGACAAGGACAACTACGTCTCTTATTACGAGCTCTGCATGGAATTGGTGCGGACCGATGGCCTTCTACTCATTGACAATACCCTATGGGGAGGGAAAGTAGTTGACCCGGCAGTCATGGATAAGGACACGGTGGGTATCCGGGCCGTAAATCAACGGGCCCACGAGGATCCACGGGTGAATTCCTGCCTGTTACCTATCTCGGATGGTCTGCTTCTCTGTCACAAATTGTAAGGATAATCCCCATGACACTGCACAGGCCGTCATCCACACAATGGCTGGTCCTGGTCAATGTTGTGGGCTACATTCTTGCCATTTCCTATCCCCTATTAGCTTTCTCTGCGGCCGGCCGCTCTGTTTACCAGCTTTTTTTTAAACCGGATCAGGGGTTCGCTCTGGGCCCTTGGACTTCAGCTGTGGCCGCCCTTTGCTATCTGGTGGCGGCTTTCGGCCTGAGTTTCCGGCGCCGCTGGACCTGGTTTTTATCCTTGTCCGTGCTGGTTCTGGAAACGTTGGGTACATTGGTTATCGGCACGCTCAGCCTGCTTGAACCACTGCTTGTGGGCAGTTCCGTCTGGCGGGCCTTCGGACTTGACTTTGCGCTATTTCCCCTTCTACAACCTTTTCTGGGTATAGTATGGTTGCTGTCACCCACGACCCGCTCACTATATAAACTAGGTCCATAACCGATAACTCCTGCTAGCGCTGCTGTATAGAGTCCTCCTATGGTCAACGGTCAAACAGACAAAGATATAGCTACACCCCCCCAGGATACTTGTATGGTCCTGGTGCTGTTTGGCGCTTCCGGAGACCTGACGCGGCGGAAATTAATTCCTGCCCTGTTTCGCATCTTTCAGCAGGACCTGCTGCCCGCAACATTTCTCATCATCGGGTTTGCCCGCACGCCCATGAGTACTGCAGCCTACAGGGAAAAGCTGACGACGGATACCTACTCGGAAACCGCGAGTGCCCACTGGGAATCCTTTGTCCAGAACGTCACCTATATCCATGGCGATTACCGTGACATGGATGCCTTTTACCATATTCGACGTACGATTGATGCTTTTGCCGCTCGTTTTGACAAACCTTGTTTGCGTCTCTATTACTTGGCTACCCCACCATCGGTGTTTGCCGACATTGGAAGTGCGCTCGCCCGGTCCCGCTTAGCCACACGGGAAGGCCGGGCCCACATGCGGATTGCCATTGAAAAACCCTTTGGTCATGATCTCTCTAGTGCGCAAGCCCTGAATCGGCATTTCCTATCGTCCTTCGCCGAAGAGCAGATTTACCGCATTGATCACTATCTCGGCAAGGAAACGGTACAGAACATTCTGTTCCTGCGGTTCGCCAATGGGATTTTTGAACCCATTTGGAACCGTAATTTCATCGATCACTTACAGTTCACGGTGGCGGAGGAACTGGTACTAGAAGGTCGGGTAGGCTATTACGATACGGCCGGTGCTCTGCGCGATATCATGCAGAACCATGTACTCCAGCTTATCTGCTTGGCCACTATGGAACCGCCCACTTCTTTCAGTACGGAAGCCATTCGGGATCAGAAGGTCAATGTGCTGCAATGTATCCGGCCCCTACGAACCGACGAAGTCCTGGCCTATACGGCAAGGGGCCAATACATGTCGGGCACCCATCAGGGACGTGACATTACCGGGTACCTGGAGGAGGAAGACATTCCCGCCACATCCAAGACCGAAACGTATGCCGCCTGGAAATTGGAAATAGACAATTGGCGTTGGCAGGGTGTGCCCTGTTACGTACGTTCCGGCAAGGGGTTGAAGCGCAAAGTGACTGAGATTGTGATTCAATTCCAGCGACCACCGCAACTTCTCTTTGATCAACCGCACAATGCGCGGGCAGACCAGGCGTTGTTCCGCAATGCACTACGCTTGCGCCTGCAACCCGATGAAGGCATTGAATTGGACATCGGTGTCAAAAGCCCAGGTCCGGCGTTGCGCATGTCCCCGGTCCAACTTGATTTCAGTTACCAGGCGGCTTTCGGCCCTGATCTCCTAGACGCGTACGAGCGCCTGCTGCTGGATCTCATTGGCGGAGATCGTATGCTGTTTACCCGCCGGGATGAAGTTGAAATCGCCTGGGAGCACGTCACACACATTCTGGATGTCTGGGCGGAAGAAAACAGACAGGACGGGTTTAGACTGCCGCAATACGCACCTGGTACCTGGGGACCCACCACCGGGGATCTTCTGGTACAGCAGGACCAGCGCCGCTGGCTGACGCGTTAACCTGTTGCCATCGCCATGCGGACCGACTCTGCCGTATCCATATTAACGTAGTCAAGATTCACGCCCATGCACATCATCCAGCACATATCCGTCAAACCGTCCTTACCTACAGCTCTTGAGGGACTGGCCGATTTAGCCTTTAATCTACATTGGAGCTGGTTGCCGGGCGGACAGGAACTGTTTGCCCGTATTGATACGGCACTCTGGGAAAATGTTAATCACAATCCCATTCGGTTGTTGGCCGAAATTGATCAGGGTACATTGGACCATCTAGCCCAAAGCACTGATTTTCTCCAAGCCTACCACGACGTGATGGCCCGTTTTGAAGCCTATATGGCCCCCCAGGCCACTTCATGGATGCGACAGCACCATCCCGATCTGTGTACCCGAACCGTTGCCTACTTTAGTGCCGAGTACGGCCTGCACGAATCTCTGCCAATATACAGTGGCGGTTTGGGCATCCTGTCCGGGGATCACTGCAAAGAAGCCAGTGATCTGGGACTGCCGCTGGTCGGTGTCGGGTTTCTGTACCCACAAGGCTATTTTCACCAGCGTTTTGACGCCTCGGGCTGGCAGGAAGCCTATTACCAGCATCTGGCGTTTGACACTCTGCCCATACGACCTGTCTTGGATCCGGAAGGTAGGGTCCTTACCATTAGTGTGGAATTGCCTGGACGTATCATTCATATTCGGGCCTGGCAAATTCAGGTAGGCCGTTGCACTATCTATCTGATGGACACGGACTTGGAAGAAAATTCGTCCCAGGATCGCCAGCTCAGCCAGCGCCTGTACAGCGGAGATGAAGAAATGCGGGTGGCCTGGGAAACCGTATTTGGTCTGGGGGGTGTACGTCTGCTGCGCCGCCTGGGTATTGAACCCGCCGTCTGGCACATGAACGAAGGACACAGTGCCTTTATGGGCCTGGAACGCGCCCGTGAATTGGTCCGCGGCCACGGTCTAACCTTTTCGGAAGCCGTAGAAGTCGTCCGGGCCAGTACCGTGTTTACAACCCACACACCTGTACCGGCGGGCAATGACACATTCAATTTTGGTCTAATCGAACGCTATTTCGCTCATTTCTGGACGCAGTTGGGTATTGACCGTGATGAATTCATGGCATTCGCCCAGCAATCGCTGGGGTGGGAAACAAGGTACAGCATGACGGTGCTAGCCCTGCAACTCAGTGGTCATTCTAATGGTGTGAGCAAGTTGCACGGCGAGGTCAGCCGTTCCATGTGGAGCTTTATCTGGCCCGATACCCCACCCGATGAAGTCCCTATCCGGGGCATTACCAATGGAGTGCATACCCCTTCCTGGATCGCTCCGCGCTGGCAGGAGATCTTTCGCCAACATCTGGGGGGCGATTTTGACGAGCAAGTCGATTCACCTCAGACCTGGGATGCCATCAGCCAGATCCCGCCTACTGAGATCTGGGACGCCCACCGCGCTTGCAAACGTAGCATGGTTCGGTATGCCGGACGCAACCTGGCCCAACAGTTGGCAGGCCGGGGTGAAGGTCCGGACATGATTACGCAGGCCCATTCCCTTCTGAATCCCGATGCCCTAATTATAGGTTTCGCACGCCGCTTTGCTACCTATAAGCGCGCCACGCTCATCCTACAGGATGAAGAACGCCTACGGCGGCTCGTCAACAATCCGCAACGCCCGGTCCAATTCGTGTTCGCGGGCAAAGCCCATCCGGCGGATGATGCCGGCAAGCATCTGATCCAGCATCTTTTCCACTTAGCCCATGACGTGCACTCCGGTTTTCACGGTCGGATCGTACTGCTGGAAGACTATGACATCCAGATGGCGCGCCACCTGGTGGCAGGAGTGGATATTTGGCTCAATACGCCCCGGCGTCCGCACGAAGCCAGTGGCACCAGTGGGCAGAAGGCAGCCATGTGTGGTGTGCCTCATTTCAGTGTCCTGGATGGCTGGTGGGCAGAAGGTTTCAATCACCATAACGGCTGGGCCATAGGCTCGGAACAGCAATACAAGGACGACGAAACCCAGGACGTTGCCGATGCATCGGCGTTCTACCAGACGATGGAGAACGAAATTATACCCCTTTTCTTTGACCGGGATGCCAACGGTGTGCCTCATGGCTGGATCGCATTGATGCAAGAAACGATCCGTTCCTGTGCGCCCACTTTCAGCTTTCGGCGCATGTTAAAAGAATATTGTAATGATCTGTACTTCCCCGCCATGGAAGCCGGCCACCGCATGACCGAGCAGGGTTTTCAGCGGGCCCTGGATCTTGCTTCCTGGAAACATTTCATGCAGTTGGAATGGCAAAACGTGCACATTGAAACATGTGACATGACCCCCACGGAGATTACGGTAGGCGATGAAATCAGGATTGAGGTGCAGGTGCGTATGGGCCCCATCCTGCCGCGTGATACCCGTGTTGAGGTTGTGGTGTACCAGGAAGGTGTCGATCGAAAAGCGCAGCTGGTCCTTACCCATCCCCTACAACACATGGAGACAACAGGAGGGTTGGAGCATTTTGCCGGGACACTCCAACCCGCCCACAACGGTCAATTGGGCTTGGGCGTACGGATCCGGCCATTACACCCCGATCTGTTGTCACTGTGCCATTCAGGCCTAGTGACATGGTTTGGAGTATCCTAAGGGAGGGTAAGTCATGCATGTTCTTATACCGGGTGGCAGTGGCCTCATCGGCACTGTCCTAGCCGCATGGTTGGTCCAGCACCAGCATGAGGTAACTATCCTTTCGCGACGACCGCATCAGGCGGCAGCCAACGTTGCTATTGTGCAATGGGACGGTACATCGGAAGAGGGTATCGTAGACTGCGTCAACCGGGCAGACGCTATTATCAATCTAGCGGGCGCCGGGATTGCCGATCAACGGTGGACCCAGGCGTACAAAAAACAAATTCGGCAGAGTCGCACGGACGCGGCTCAAGCCCTGGTCCAGGCGATTACGGTAGCCGATAGCAAACCGGAGGCGTATGTTCAGGCCTCGGCCGTGGGCTTTTACGGATCCTCTTACCGAAGCGAAATCCTGACTGAGAATTTGCCTGCAGGGACAGATTTTCTGGCTCGTGTGTGCCAGGACTGGGAAGATGCCTCCAAACCCGTGGCGGATTTGGGGGTACGTGTGACCCAGGCACGCATCGGTATTGTCCTGTCCCACCAGGGCGGGGCATTGACACGTATGTTGCCCCCTTTCCGCCTAGGGCTTGGTGGGGCCATGGGGGACGGCAAACAGCCCTTTCCCTGGATCCATATACAAGACGTAGCTGGTGCCCTGGCGTTCTTAGCCTTGAACGACAAGACCCAGGGTGCCTACAACCTGACGGCACCTCATATTATTTCCAATCGGGAATTTAGTCACCACCTAGCTCAAACCCTGCGCCGGCCTATGTTGTTTGACATTCCGGCGGTGGCTGTCCAACTGTTGTTTGGGGAACTCGCAGTGATTCTGGTGCATGGTCAGAATGCGGTATCCCGGAAACTGCAAGATGCAGGATTCACCTTCCAATACACCGACGTGCAGACGGCATTGGCCCAATTACTACCATAGGAACGGTGGAGCCCTTCTCCCGGATGTCCAAGAGTTCCTAGTCTGAGGGCACAGCCAGGACAGGATACGTGTACGGCGCGGTACGCATCCGATTTAGGCATCAATACCGCCTGTCTGTTATCATCTGATCAATGATTAGGATAGGTAGATATTGGGCATTGGGATATATAGGAGTCAAACTCTTCCCGTAACGGGAGTTGGATCGCATTGCGCCTGTCCGGGTAATGCATAGCTTCAGGCCGACTGATCTACTATGGGTCGGTCGGCTTTCTTGATCCAGGCGACCTCATCAATTCACTAGAGATGCGACTTGTGAGCATTGAAAATTTCGCCATCATCGAATCAACTCTGCGGGAAGGGGAACAGTTTGCCAATACTTTCTTCAGCCAGGAACAGAAACGCATCATTGCGGAGCATCTAGATGCCTTTGGTGTGGAGTATCTTGAGCTCACGTCACCCGCGGCCAGCAGGCAGAGTCGGGAGGATGTTGAGTACATTTGCGGACTGGGCCTGAACGCTAAAATCCTGACCCATACCCGGTGCACGCTGGAAGATGCACGTATGGCGATTGACACAGGCGTGGATGGTATAGACATTCTGTTTGGCACCAGCAGCATTCTGCGGGAATTCTCCCACGGCAAGGATATCCCCACCATCGTGGAGAAGGCCCGTGAGGTGATCACGTTTGTGCAGTCATATGGACTTGAGGTACGTTTCAGCAGTGAAGACAGTTTCCGCAGTGACATTGATGATCTGCTGACGGTCTATGGTGCTGTAGCTGATTTGGGCGTGAACCGTGTAGGTATTGCGGATACGGTGGGCGTGGCTGATCCGCGCCAGGTGTATGAACTCGTAGCCACACTGCGTAGCGTCGTTGCCTGTGACATTGAATTTCATGGTCACAACGACACGGGTTGTGCCATCGCCAATTCCTACTGCGCCCTGGAAGCCGGTGCCACCCACGTTGACACCTCGGTCCTGGGAATTGGGGAACGCAATGGCATCACTCCCCTAGGGGGATTAATAGCCCGCATGTACACCCGGATACCGGATGTCGTGAAGGCCAAATACGATCTGTCCATGTTGCGCGAAATTGACAACCTGGTCGCAGATCTGGTGGAAGTCAACGTTCCGTTCAATAACTACATCACAGGATATGCGGCCTTCATGCACAAGGCGGGTATCCACTCCAAGGCCATGCTCAACAGTCCCAGTACATATGAAATCCTGGATCCGCATGATTTCGGTCTGGAGCGTTACATTCTGGTAGCGCATCGACTCGTGGGCTGGAATGCCGTGAAATCACGAGCGGAACAGCTTCATCTCCAGCTGTCCGACACGGAGATCAAGACTATCACTGCTCAAATCAAGGTCCTGGCAGACCAACGGAAAATCAGCCTTGACGATGTTGACGCCCTACTCCGTGGTATGGGTGAGCCTGATCCTCGACCCCTATACCGCTCCCATGCCGCGGATGCCTCCGTGCCCATGTCCTCCTGACCCGGTGTAAACCATGACAACTCAAACCAGCCTGCGGCAAACATTTGCGCAAAAAGCACTTGCGGGCGCGGCCGGCCGCACCCATGCAGCCGTGGGGGAAATCCTGGATGTGGAACCGCACGTCATTCTCAGTCACGACAATACGGCTGCCATCCGCCGGATCTGGAGTCAGTTTGGCCAATCCCATGTCCGGAATCCGGAGCGACTAGCCATAACGCTCGATCATGCGGTGCCGGCACCCACACCCGTACATGCTCAGAATCATCAGGAAATTCGCGCCTTTGTCCGTGAGCAGAGTATCCACCACTTTTTTGAAACCGGACGTGGCATATGCCATCAAGTTCTGTCGGAGGAAGTGATCGTACGTCCGGGCCAGGTCATACTAGGCGCGGATTCGCATACACCTCACTTCGGCTGGATGGGTGCTTTTGGCGCGGGCATAGGGCGCAGCGAAGTGGCAGCCCTTTGGGCTACCGGTAAACTGTGGCTGAAAGTGCCGGCTACCCTGCGCATTCACCTAGCAGGCACTATGCCGGAGGGTGTCACAACCAAAGATTTCGCGCTCCGTATTATCGGCGATCTGGGCGTTGACGGCGGCTTGTACCGCTCCATAGAATTTGCAGGAGACGGTATTCGGGCCTTGTCCCTTGACGCACGCATGGTACTGCCGAATATGATGGCGGAGTTCGGTGCCAAGAACGCCTATATTTGTCCTGACGAAGCCACATTGACTTACTGTGCTACAGGCCTAGCCCGACGACGGCATGGAGAAGCCCAGGCAGCCCAGACATCTCAGATCAAAGACGAACTAGCCGCCGCATGCATCTATCCGGATGACGAGTGCACGCTGGAAGCGGAGTATTTCTATGATGCCGCCGCGCTGGAGCCCTATGTAGCCTGTCCCCACAATGTGGACAATGTTGTGCCCGTTTCTGCCCTGCCGACAGTCCGGGTAGACCAAGCCTTTGTGGGTACGTGTACCAACGGTCGGCTGGAAGACATCGCCGCTGTCGCTCGGATCCTGGAGCACCGTACCCTAGCGCCCCATACCCGAATGATTGTCATCCCTGCCTCCAGCCACGTGCTACAAGCAAGTACCGATCTAGGTTATGTCAATACGCTGCTCGCGGCGGGTGCCATGGTGGGAATCCCGGGCTGCGGTCCCTGTATGGGCAATCATTTGGGCATTCCGGCCCCGGGTGAAGTCATCATTTCCAGCGCCAACCGTAACTTTCGTGGCCGTATGGGTACACCTGAAGCAGCTATTTACCTGAGCAGTCCCGCCGTGGTAGCAGCCAGCGCCGTGGCGGGCTTTATCTGCGATCCGCGTTCCCTTTAACCTGTATCCCCGCACACCGGACACATACCATGCCATCTGCTCATATCACGGGCCGCCTGTGGAAGTTCGGTGACAATGTGAACACGGACGTCATTTTCCCAGGCAAATACACCTATACCTTGCAGGAGCCGACCGAAATCGCGGCCCATGCCCTGGAAGATCTGAATCCCCACTTCGCTACGGAGGTACAACCCAATGATATCCTCGTCGCCGGTTCTAATTGGGGTTGTGGTTCCAGTCGCGAACAGGCTGTTTCCTGCCTCGTCTTTGCAGGCGTCAGCGCGATCGTGGCCAAAAGTTTCAGTCGTATCTACTACCGTAACGCCCTGAACAATGGACTACTGGTCATTGAATGCCCGGCGTTCGTTGAGCAGGCTGTGGAAGGGACTAGTGCCACCATCGTGGCGGCTGAGGCCACGATTCATTATCCGTCGTTGGATAAAACTTTCTCTTTCAGGCCCTTCAGTCCCGATGTGATGCGTATTCTGGACGCTGGCGGACTGATACCCTTTGTGCAACAATCGTTAACCTAGATTTCTCTCTTCATCATGCAATAGTGTACAGAGGTATATTGATGACCGCTCAAACCACAAGCGCCAGCGGCGTAGTCGAATGCCCGCTGTGTGGACACGAGATCGTATTGGACAATGTCATGTTAAATGAAATCGTGGAATGTGATGGCTGCGCAGCCGAATTTGAAGTGATTGGTTTGTCCCCCTTCGTATTAGAGGAATTGGAAGCTGACGCCGAGGATTACGGTGAATAACCCGGGTACGGATGCCGGTACGGCCAGGCATAACCTACCATGCGCATAGGCATACTCTGCAGCCGGATCCGGCTTGAAGAGAAGATGCTGATTACGGCTTTGGAGCAACGCAAAGTGGCCTTTACGTTGCTGGATGACCGCAAACTCGTGTTCCCTCTCACTACCGGTTCGGAAGCATCGGTACAGGCCTGGCGGCAGTATGACGCAATTCTGGAACGTTGCATTGCGCACAGCCGGGCCCTGACGAGCCTGCGTATTCTAAACAGCTGGCATATCCCGACAGTCAACTCGGCTCATGTGGTGGACACCTGTGGCGACAAGATTCTCACCACAGGAGCGCTGGACCGGTGCGGTGTGCCTTCACCACGCACGGCGGTAGCCTATTCCGCGAACAGCGCTCTGGAGGCCATTGAAGAGATGGGATATCCTGTGGTACTTAAGCCTGCCGTGGGTTCCTGGGGCCGCCTGTTGAGCAAAATCAACGACCGTGAAGCTGCCGAGGCCGTGATCGAACACAAGGAAGTGTTGGGCAGTTACCAGCATCAGATTTATTATGTCCAGGAGTACATTGACAAACCTATGCGGGATATCCGTGCCTTTGTGGTGGGGGATGAAACCATCTGTGCCATCTACCGTGACTCGCCCCACTGGATCACCAACACTGCACGCGGGGGGCAATCCTCCAATTGCCCGGTGACATCCGACCTGAATACGGTGTGTGTCCAAGCGGCGCAAGCTGTCGGTGGGGGCGTTGTAGCCGTGGACATACTGGAAGACCCACACCGGGGGTTCCTCGTTAACGAAGTAAATCACACGATGGAATTCCGTAACAGCGTTACGCCTACGGGCGTGGATATACCCGGATGCATAGTGGATTATGTATTGCACATGGCGGCAGCACGCTCTTGACCGGTGCGGGCACTCGTCACTGTTCCTCATCCGCCATAACCTCAGCCATACCTTCGGTATACGCCAACATTGAACAAGCAGTATGGAAAATATTGTCGTATCCATTGTAGGCGGTTCAGGGTACGTTGGGGGGGAACTCCTGCGCCTTATGCTAGATCACCCGCGCATCCGGATCAACCAGGTAACCAGTGAGCGACAACGGGGTTCCTTTGTACACTTCACGCATCCCAATCTGCGCGACCGTACCCGGCTGAAGTTCAGCAGTCTCGCAGATCTGGAACCCGTGGATCTACTGTGCCTCTGTTTACCCCACGGCCAGGCGATGGCTCAGATCGATGCGCTGGCCCAACAAGCACATTATGTGGTAGATTGCAGCGCCGATTTCCGGCTGTCTGCGCCTGACCTGTATGCCGACTGGTACGGCCATGCCCACACGGCTCCCGCATGGTTGGCACGCTTTGTCTACGGACTCCCGGAAGTCAACCGGGAACGTATTCGCCACGCGCGCTTTGTCACAGGGGTAGGATGCAATGCCACGGCTGTGACTCTGGCCCTGCTACCTCTTGTCCACGCGGGGTGGCTGACTGATGGTGACGGCATCATCTGTGACGTTAAAGTGGGCAGTAGTGAGGCCGGCAACAAGCATAACGCGGGCTCACACCATCCTGTGCGGGCCGGGGCCATGCGCAGTTTTGCGCCTGTGGGTCATCGCCATACCGCTGAAATACGGCAGGTTCTTGGCTGGCATGATAGCGAAGCCGAGGTGCACATGAGCGCTACGGCAGTAGACAATGTACGGGGTGTGCTAGCCACCGTACATTGCTTTGTGCCACCGATGTGTACGGAAAAGGATATCTGGCGTGCTTTCCGCCAGACCTATGGCCAGGAGCCGTTCATTCGCCTGGTCAAGGGCACCAAAGGAGTGTATCGTTTGCCGGAGCCCAAAATTCTGACGGGGAGCAATTACGCTGATGTGGGCTTTGCTTTAGCCCCGCAGACCCAGCGCGTAGTCTGTTTATGCGCTTTGGATAACCTAATGAAGGGTGCAGCGGGCACAGCGCTCCAGTCCATCAATCTGATGCTGGGATGGGAAGAGACGCTGGGCCTGGGTTTCCCCGGCCTCCATCCGCTTTAAGTGGGGACAGATTCTTCCCCGGTTGCCAGCAAACCAACGATCTGGGCTACATCATCGGCCAGAATCGCATCGACGCCGATGCGTTGATAATACCCAATCCGCTGCGCAGGATTGGGATCTAAGGGTGCGACCAGAGTACGCCCACGGTGTGCTAGGGGCAGGAAAAGCGGATTAGCGAACAAGCTAAGAAATGGCGGTCCCAGCAGGTCCCATTGGGTGTCCGGATGGTAGATGTGCATGCCCACACGCCCCACAGGCAGATCGGAACCGAGGCGGCGTATGGCCTGTAGGCATGGCAAGGAAAAAGACAAGAGCAGCGTGGTGGACATTACTGCGTACTCACGCAGGAGTTTGAGTAGAAGCTCGCCATATCCCGGCAGCGCAAAACGGGGATCTTTGAGTTCCAGCAGCAGGCCGACTTGCTGGGTGCTCGCCCACGCTAACAGTTCGGTCAGAGCAGGCACCGTATGAGAAGTCTCTGTCCGGTTGCCCGGTGACAGAGTTGGGGTCTCGCACAGAGCCGCCATCTCCAGCTCGGTGACGGTACCCGACTGTCCGGTGGTACGGGCCAACGTGCGATCATGTATCAGAGCAATCTGTCGGTCACGGGTAAACCACAGATCCGTTTCAATGATATGCGCGCCGTGCTTCACAGCTAGCTCAAAAGCGTGCATCGTGTTTTCCGGGGCCGCCGCCGAGGCCCCCCGATGGGCGATGACGAAGGGCTGGTTGCGGGTCTTACGTAGATGGCGTGTGTGTGCGTAATCACGAAAGTCCATAGTCAAACACCACGGTGTGGAGCAGGTCAATCCGGCAAAACGGTGCTGAGAGCATCCAAAACTTCATCCACATGCGGCTTTTCCACAATGAGGGGCGGCAGCAAGCGCAGAATACGGGAGCCGGCATTGAGAACCAAGATATGGTGATCCTGCAGCAGTGATTTCATGTAGGGGCCGACTCGGGTACGCAGTTCTATACCTACAATCAATCCGCGCCCCCTGATGGCACGTACCACACGCCGGTCCTGCAAGCGGCGTTGCACACCGGCCATGAGGTATTGTCCCATCTGCTGCGCGTGGTCAATCACGTTTTCGGCCTGGTAGGTGGTCAGGGTGGCCAGTCCGGCGGCACAGGCCAGAGGGTTCCCACCGAACGTACTGCCATGCACCCCCATGTACATATGACGGTTGATCTCCGGGGTGAAAGCCACAGCCCCTACCGGAAATCCTGCCCCCAACCCTTTGGCCATGCATATGAGATCAGGCTGCAAGCCCGCATGTTGATGAGCGAACCAGAAGCCGGTGCGTCCCAGGCCCGTTTGAATTTCGTCAATCACCAGTAGGGCCCCTTGCTCCCGGCAAACCGCCTGGGCTGTCTGTAGGTATTCATCGGAAGCCAGATGGACCCCCCCCTCCCCCTGGATGACTTCTAAAAATAGGGCCGCGGTGTCCTTAGTAACATCCTGGGCCAACGCCTCAGGCTTATTATAGGGTGTCATGGCTACATCAGGTAGGAGAGGCTGAAATGGGGCCTTAGATTTGGGATTCCAGGTTAGAGCCAGGGCTCCTGTGGTCCTACCATGAAAAGAACGGGTGGCAGCTACCAGCTGAGAACGCCCTGTCACCAGGCGGGCAAATTTTAGACTGGCCTCAATGGCTTCCGCCCCACTGTTACAGAGAAAAACATGGGGAAGATGGGACGGCAGAATCTCACGCAGTTTGCCCATAAAACGGGCACGGATGTCACCATACAAGATGGAAGGCAGTACCATGAGCCGGCCGGCTTGGGCCGCGATCGCCTGGGCTACACCCGGATGGGCATGGCCTAGCATGGCCACACCCTGGGCCGCAGTGAAATCCAGGTACTGTTGGCCATCCGTGTCAAAGAGATACATTCCCTCCCCATGACTGAACACCATGTCGCCACGCTTGACAAACAGTCCTCCTCCTACTTCTGCCTCAATAGCCGCCAACTCGGCCGCGGACATACGCACCTCAGCACCACCCTTTATTCAATATGGGTTCCCGTCAAAGATTCAAGAGCACTTCGTATAGGCGTATCTACCCTGCCATCTGCGAATACTACCTTGCCGACCCCTTGCGCCAGCGCTTCCTGTGCGCCCATGACCTTGCGTTTCATACGACCCTGCGCCACTTCCAGAAATTGGTCTAGGGCATCACGGGCAATACGCGGAATCAGTGAGTCTTCATCAGGGTACTGTGCTAGCAGCCCCGGCACGTCACTAAGAAAAACCAGCGCATCGGCCTGATAATGACTAGCCAGCAGTGCGGCTATGCGATCACCGTCCACATTAATAGACTCGCTGTCATACGACAGGGCAGGAGGCGAAATCACCGGCAGGTAATGGTTGTTAAGCAGCAGATCCAGGAGCTGGGGATTCACCCGGTCTACCGTGCCTGTCCAATCATCCCGGATTACCATGCGGCGTCCGTTGTGCCGAATACGGATCCGGGACTTACGGCGTCCCTGAATAACACGCCCATCCATACCACTTAGACCTACGGCATTCAGGCCCCGGGCTTGTAGCTTCTCCACCCACATCTTATTGATTTTGCCACAATATACCATGTGGAAAATCTCTAGGGTTTGCCGATCGGTACGGCGACTGGTAATCCCACTTTCACTGGTAACAAACTGGGGTGGATGACCAAGCGCGGCTGCGATTTCGTTGGTATGTGCGGCCGCGCCATGCACAAAGATAAGACGCCGGCCCGCCTGGCACTGTTGGCACAGATCATCGGCGATAGCATCCGTGTCTAGCTCTAAGCCACCACCGGCCTTAACTACCAGCATAGTGTGACTTCCTGGCGATTGTCCACATTGGTAATTCGTGCATACCCTCTCGAGTACGCGAGCGAGAGATTGCTATACTGTGTCAATAACCTACTCTTGACTGATGCTTTGTCTATTGAGAGAAATTATAGCGTTGTCATGGATACATTGTTCAAAGTTTTTGTCACTGACATAGTGTGGCCCACCCTGGAAGAGGAGTTACAGGTGCTGGAGCCTGTGGGAGCGGTGCTGGAGTATATGCCTGCCTATTCACAGGAAGTGCTCCTAGAACGTGTGACGGAGGCAGATGCCATCCTGACCTGCTGGCATCAGATACCGGAAGCGGCGTTACACGCGGCACACAAATGCAAAGTGATCGGGCGCTATGGGATAGGTGTGGACAACATTCCGGTGGCACTGGCTACGGAACTCGGTATCCTGGTAACCAACGTACCGGATTTCTGCCTGGACGAATTGACGGATCAGGTCATGGCCTATGTGCTTGCTTTCGCCCGTCAATTGCCGGTACTGGACGCACGCGTCAAATCCGGACAATGGGATCGCACGACGGATTTTCCTATTCGCCGTCTGCGGGGTCAGGTCCTGGGTCTTATTGGCTTTGGTCACACAGCGCGCACCCTTGTACCTAAGGCCCAGGCATTCGGCCTGCAGGTACAGGTCTATACCCCACGTCTGCAGGCGAATCGGCTTCCGCCTGATGTCACTCAGGCCACTTCCTTGGAAGAGTTGCTGGCCCGGGCGGACTATGTGTCCATCCACACGCCCCTGACGGCGGAAACCCGGGGACTCCTGGGAGCTAGGGCTTTCAGGACTATGAAGTCTAGTGCAGTGCTTATCAATACCGCCCGCGGCCCTATCGTGGATGAGGCCGCCTTGCACGAGGCTCTCAACCGAAACGAGATTGCCGGGGCGGCGTTAGACGTGCTGTGCCACGAACCACCCGTGAAACCCATTCCCTGGCGCATGCATCCTAATGTGTTACTGACACCGCATTCAGCCTTTTACTCACTAGAAGCGTTACAGGAACTAGCCCGCAAGGGGGCCCGGAATGTCAGCTTGGTCCTACAGGGCAAGCTTCCTTCCCATCTGGTCAATCCCGAGGTACTAACCCGTCCGTGTTGTCGTGTGCCTCGTACACCCCGTAGCTAGTCAGGGATAGTTGACGCCCCAGAGTGCAAGATCAGACTTGGCGAGCTTGCAGATCATTGTATAGGCCGGATCGTACATGTTGCCCAAATCGTATTTCACACATTGCCCCATCATAAGGTGGGCCGTGACCAAATCCATGCCCAAGTCTTGGGTTAGCCAACGTGACATCTCCGTGGTGGCGTGCTGGGTAGCCTGATCCAGGGGCCTGGCATTACCTACCGTAAACAGGAATTCGGTATCCATACCGCGTGGCCAATGAATGTCCAGACCTTGCACCACATCCAGGGTGAATACCACACTGCTGGAGATTTCAATCCCGGTACCCACGATTTCGCCATCACCCTGCAAGGCATGCACGTCACCTAGATAGAAGAGGCCTCCATCCACGGCAACCGGAAACCAAACCGTAGTACCTTCACGGAAGCCTACATAATCCATGTTACCGCCATGAGGGCCGGAGGTGGCAGTACTGATGGCCTCGCCATGGGCCGGAGCTACGCCTAAGCAACCGATCATGGGGGCGAGGGGTAGCTGGGGATAGGCATAGGGCGGTGCATTGTCCACGACCTGGGCCACATTAGCGATCCGGTCCACATGCCAGTATGTC
Source organism: Caldilineaceae bacterium (assembly GCA_965116185.1). Lineage (GTDB taxonomy): Bacteria > Chloroflexota > Anaerolineae > Caldilineales > Caldilineaceae > Bin34. The sequence continues at coordinate 1,792,267 of OZ220492.1, read as the reverse complement.
AGTTCATTGGAACCGTCCCGGTCCGGCAGTGTACGCACATAATCTGGATCCAGGATATTGCTGGCAATCACATTGCGTGTCCAGCCGCGGTTCCGGTTAGGTGAAAGCAAGTCAATGTGGACCTGGAGGGCGTCGCCCGGCTGCACGCCCTCCACCCAAAAGGGTCCCGTCATCGGATTAGGGCCCATAGCTAACACCTGGTCGTTGGCATCCACGCCGCGTGCGTCCACCGTAGTGGTAGCTACGGAGTCACCGGGCCTGACGGCCAACACTGCAGTGTGTGTGCCCAAGGTGTTGTGGTATAGCGTAGGCGTGAAACGGTGATGTGCCACGTTCTGCTCCTTTGGCTGTTATACAGTGACGCGCACGGTTCGATTCAAGTGCTTAGTCGGATGAGTGCAGACTCCGCTCCCAGTCATGCCAGGCCGGTTTGGGCTGAAATCCCAGTACCCGGTTGATCTTGTACATGGGATTGTTTTCTTCATTGTCGGTTTCAAAACGCTTTGCCTTGCGTGTTTGTGCTATCGCGATAGAAGTCAACTTGAGCGCCATCGCAATGCCTCGTCGGCGATAGGTTCGTCTTACACCGGTCAGCCAGACGTACCAATGATCCGGCTGGGTGTCGGCAGCACCTGCCGCCGTCAAACCGGCATAGAGTCCTACAGGCGCTTGCCGGGAGATACAGTGTCTGTCCACAGCAATCACCCACAGCTCAGGATTGAAGGAAGGATGCCGGAGGACTTTGTCAAACTCGTCCTCCGGTATCATGCGCGGTGGATCAGGGGAAGGTACATCAAAGTCTATCTCACGCCAGGTTTCATACAGCCGCGTTTTCCAACCGGGATCGTGTTGCTGTATATAGGCTAGGGTATGACAGGTGATACCACTTTTTTCCACGCGCGCGATCTGGCCAGCAAAAGGAGTAGCATCAAAACTGTCTACTGTCAGTAGGGAAATCGGATAACGCATGGTGGAATAGTAGTGATGTTCCTGCAACCAAGCCACGCGGCTTTCCTGATCCTCCCGTATAGAGGTAAGTAAGTAGGCAATGTCCTGTTCCCGCAGTTGTTCCAGCACATAGTCCTGGATCCGGGAATGCACAGATTGGCCCTGTATGGTTAGTCTGTCATGCTCAGGGAGAAGATCATAGTTATATTGAAACTTTCCCTGCACCTCAAGCCAATAGGGTTCTACAATGACCCCGGATCCGACAATTCTACTCTCCAATGTGATCACAAAGCGGTGCCGGAACTTGTCCTGGCGCCACTCTCTATCCTGAAAGCGCCAATTCTCCAGAGTGGAACGGGGTTGTTCAGGCCAACAGCGGTGTTGTACCTCCAAACAAGTTTCGATCTCTGCAGCCGTTGGCTGCAGCGGCCGTATTTTCAACATGGATGCTACCCTCACATGGCGGACAGGAAATAAAAAGGCAAACCCTGCACCAACAGTCCTGTCCTGTCAGCGGCCTGTTGCCTAGCCTGCCTATGCATGGACAACTTCACGAGCGCAGGGTGATGGTACGGACGATACGTACGAGCTCCCGGCCATAGCGCTGAAGTTTCCATTCACCTAGCAGGTTGCGTTGGGCCAAAGCCTCAACCGTTACAGGCGCATCTTCGGCAATGACTTCCAGCGCATATTTACTCAGGATAATGTCAGGGTCCAGGCCCCGTTCGCGGGACATGGCAAACCGCCATCTGCGCAACGCTTCAAACAGGGTAGCCTGCTGCTGTATCTCCGGATCACGCACGCGCGTGTCAACGGTCAGAGCCGGGGGTTGCAGCAAAACCCGTTCGTTCCGTCCCTGGTGAATCGCTTCCAGCAGTGCCGTCCCATACCGTCGGGTCTCGGTTAAGGTCAGGCACTGTGTACGTTTCAGAGCAGCTTGATCGGTGGGCTGCTCACGCGTCAGAATCAGCAGGGCTTTATCACTCAGAATTTTGAACCGGGGACAGTCAGCCGCCCGCGCTGCCTCTTCACGCCAGTTCCAGAGACTCCGGTATACGTGCATGAGAGCTAAGGGCACCCGTTTGGTTGCCCTGTGATCCCAAAAGGCTTTGATCGGCGAACCAAAACGTGAATAATCGCGACGGGCGATCTCTTGCATGATATCCATGGCTTCGGGGACCTGATTGCGAATGCGCAGGGCATGCAAGAGGCGGCGGTAGAGGGGCCCCAGAAAAGCCACGTCCTGGCACGCATACTTCAATTGTGCCGGTGAGAAAGGGCGGCGTCCCCAGTCGGAATGTTGCGGTTTCTTGCTCTGTGCCACGTCAAACTGGGCCTCAAGGATAGCTGCCAGCGAAGTCTTATGCATACCGATCATGCGGGCCGCTACCTGGGTATCAAAGACTGAAGCCATGGTCAGGCCAAACTCCTGCCACAACTGCCCCAAATCATTAGCGGCTGAGTGAATGATGAAAGTCCTAGTCGGATCCTCAAGCACGGGCCGTAACCGCCGCAGATCAATCCGGTAGGGATCCAGTAGGAAAATAAGGGGTGAGCCGAATTCTTCCGACCCTATACGACGATGTACCGCAAACTGGATCAGACAGATATGGGGCGTATAACTGTGAAAGTTATTACTTTCCGTATCAAAGGCGACCAGCGCGTGCGCTTCCAATACCCGCAGCAATTGCTGGAAGGACTCTTCCGCATCCACCAAGGTACAGCGAGAATGTGCGGAATCTTGACTGCGCGTAGCAAACGGTACTCGAATAACTGCCATGCAAAGCGTCTATGTACGGGCGAATATTACAACATTTGCATCATCCGATATTATATTGCACTGGAACATAGACGTCAATGTAGTGTTCGCGCTATTATCCGAAACGCAGAGGCAGGCGTACGTCTAGTTGGGGTGCTTTTACCGGCCTGGATAGCTCCCGTGCGATATGAATGGAATACCGATTGGGCTTGACTGTGCTGCCGACGGACAGATGGGGGCTTGTTACGCGAGGAGGCACCGGTGCTTGACATTGTACTGCGCAGACCTGATGCCCGCGTACAGTGGAATCCGACCCACGAGACGTTGCAGGCATGTCTACATGAGGACAAAAGCCTCGTATGGCTGGACTTAGTGATGCCTTCGCAGCAGGAGCTAGCCTTTGTCCTACGCGATCTTTTCCCCGTTCATGCCTTAGCCTTTGAAGACGCCTGGCAGCAGGAGGGTACGCCTAAGATAGACAACTATGGCGATTACGTAGAGGTTGTCTTTCACTCCATGCACGCCCAGGATATCCCCCTGCACTTGGAAATCGTTGAACATACTGTGATCATAGGGCATAAGATCTTGATCACCATTACCTTTGCCCATGATGACTTCTTTGGTCACGCGAAAGAGGTGGAAGGGCACCGCTACCAAGGTCTGGCCCACGGACCGGCCAAACTCTTTTATGAGCTAATGGATCACCAAGTGGACCAAAGCCGTGAGTGTCTGGAACGCTTTGAAGGGGCCTTAGATTCGCTCGGTGACGTCATTTTCACCCGTAACCTCTCCACGGCGAGTGAACACCAGATCATGGAAGACATACTCAGTGCCAAGAGCACTGCCCTCCGTCTCCTGCGTATTGTGGAGCCCCAGGCGAAGGTGTTGTTCCAGTTAGGTCATGAACACATTGGATGCATTCCGCCTGAAACCCGCATTTTCTTTCAAGATACCCATGATCAGGCCTTGCACCTGATTGCCCTGACTGCCGCGCTGCGTGACCTGGCCACAAGTACCATGACTACACATCTCACCTTGGCCAATCATCGCCTGAATGAGGTGATGAAGGTGTTGACTATGATGGCCACCGTTTTCATTCCGCTCACCTTTCTCACCAGTGTGTACGGCATGAATTTCCAATACATGCCGGAATTACGCCAGGCCTGGGCCTATCCGGCAATATGGGGAATCTGCGGGATTGTGGTGGTTGCTATGTTGGTGTTCTTCAAACGGAAACGCTGGCTCTAGTCCATTTGCCTGAGGTGTTACATGTCAACTGCATATCACTGTCGTCCTGCTACATCGTCCGACTACGCTCGGGTGATTGAACTGTGGATGGCCGGTGTCTCCAGTGATCGGGTGGCCATTGATCAGATCGCGAATACTTGGTGGAAACGGCTGCTTTTTCGTTATGTGGCCGGGCGCAAGATTTTCATCCAGGATCTGGAAACCCATGTCATTGAAGGACCTGACGGCATCTGCGGTTATGTGGGCCTACAATACGCTGCCGACTCCGTCAGTGTATTTGACTGGGGGCTTGACCTAAAATGGGAACCTGAAGGCCGCCGTGCTTTTACGTTGATGCTGGATGCACTGCTGGAACAAGTGTACGACAGAGACGATATCGAGTCGTTCGTGCTCGGCATGGAAACACACACCCACAACATCAAGGAGATCCTGGCTGAGGAAGACTTTCATCGGCTTGATTACCAGGTATCTCAGCTCGTTTCCGACCTGCCTCTGGATCATCCGCAGGAAAGACAAGACATTGAACTAGTCCTCGCTTTTCAGCTATCGCACACCTATGGGGACCAAATGGAACGATGGATTGCGGTTGATTACAATCAAGACACGGATCTGGCTGAAACCGTGATTGCCATCCATCAAGCGTTGCCTACTAAGTCGCGTATTTACGAAATCAAACTGCAGGAGACCTCGATCGGGTTTGTCCTGTATTCATCCCATCAGGGTGAAGGGCGTTTTCTGTACGCCTTGGATCCCAAGGTTTGGGGACATGTAGCCGAGAAACTTCTGCTCACGGCTTTCTGTACGCAGTTGGCCGCCAAAGACAGACGGGTACGCATCCGAACCTTCAGTTCTAGGCACATGGAGGCAAGTCGCACAACTCTGGAGGAGTTGGGCCTGAAGTGGGAACCGGCACCCTGGGAACGATGGATACATCTCTTGTACGAAGACACAGAGGAAGACACCGCGGACCCGGCGGAAATGGACGATCAACCTGAGTGATCCTAGGCAGGCCACCTAGCGCACGCCAAGCCCACCTGGCCGGAGGCATACTGCTCCTCCGGCCAGATGGAGCTACGTCTGAGGCTTCATCCGGGCATCACTCGGGATATGGGCCATACCCCGTAAGTTCAACATAGCCCCGACCCTGGAGGCTTACTCCGTTGTACAGGCACCGAGCTCCTACTAAACCTTCCCAATAGACGCCAATGCCTACGAATTCCTGTTGGGGCAGACGCGGCTCTATACGGCATTCCAGTTCCAGATCCGGTACTACCAGATGCCAGCGACTAGGGTAACGCACACCTGTCCGGGTGCTTGTCCAATAACCCATAGTGGTTAGAGCAAATTCATCCGCGGTCAACGGGATCATGTGGCCTGCCGGAGACACATAGACGGGCGATACATAGTACCGGGTATGAGCTCCGGATACCGTGTCTAGCCCAGACTGCGCCATGGCCGGAGTACGAACAAGCCCGAACATGACAGCGGCCCCGTTATCCAACTGCAGGCTGAACCAATCCCACCCTAGAGCACCAGGGGCGAGGGAATTCGTGCTCCATTCGTGATCGAACCAGCTGGTACCCTGAACGTGCAGATTACGCTCACCAATCTGCAATTGGCCCTTGGTTTCCAAACCGATAACACTATAATACATGCTGGCTTGGCCGTGCTCGGGCCCTTTGCGGCTATAGCCGGCTTGCCCATGTAGCAGTGGAGGTCGTCCCGCACTGAGGTCCAAAGTAAGAGCAAAGTCAACCTGCTCATGGTTGGCCCGGGCGTAGAGTTCCATAGTGTTGTCTCCCCGGATGGTCATGCGCCAATCATCCAGATGCAGACGGATGGCATCGCCTGTATCGGCTACGTGCGCATTGGTCGGCGACCGGGCGAAGTGCTCTGCCGTTAGATAGAGCTCATGCTTGACATCAACCACCGCGAAATGTCCCATGTAGAGAGTGGAGTGATCGAACAGCATATCCATGGCGTCTCCCTGCGGGCGCGCCAGACCGTAACGGAAAAGGGTAAATTGGTACCCATATTCTTGCCCGGCGCCATCCTCCAGATAGCCCGTGAGATACCACCACTCCACCTGCTGATCCGGATGGGAACCATGGTCCTTGGGAAACACAAGTTCCATGGGTTCCGTGACCCGTTCAAAACCGGTATCCGTCATCCCGGCCAGAACGTCCGTATACGACAGAGTTACCTGCGGTGCGGGTCTTGGCGTACAGCTCAGCAGGATAGCGGTAACCAAATAGCCGAGGACCCACTTTGTTCTACACGCAGTCCTGGCCCATGGGCCAACAGGATCAGTCATAACATCTAATCTACTTTCACTAAACACATTTTGCGCTTCATCCAGCTCCAATCATTTACCTGACCAAGCTTATGCCCACTCTCCCTCCCTCTTGTTTCAGTCTACGCCATATTGGTCCTAATGAGTTTGAGATTCAGACTATGCTGGAACAACTGCACGTTGCTTCACTAGACGATCTGATCGATTCCACCTGTCCAGCGGCCATCCGTAGCACTCACCTTCCGGACCTGCCCGTACCTTTAAGCGAAGAAGCAACCCTATCCCGGTTGCGGGCCATGGCCGAGGCTAATCGTCCCGTCAAGAGTTACATTGGACAGGGGTTCCACGCCTGTATTACACCGCCCGTGATTCGGCGCAATATTCTGGAAAACCCTGCGTGGTATACCCAGTACACGCCCTACCAGGCTGAAATTGCGCAAGGCCGCCTAGAAGCGCTTTTGAACTTCCAGACCCTGGTGACAGAACTAACCGGACTGCCGGTAGCAAATGCTTCACTCTTGGATGAAAGTTCAGCGGCCGCCGAAGCCATGGCGCTCTGCTACCGAGCGCGGTCCCGCTACTCCCAAGCGGACACATTTCTAATTTCGCAACGGTGCCATCCCCAGACGATCCAAGTGGTGATGTCTCGTGCCCAACCGATGCATGTGCGGGTTCACATCATTGACGAAACATGCCTGGAGCTGGATGACCGGGTGTTTGGAGTCCTGTTGCAATATCCTGATACCGACGGTGTTCTCCACGATTTCGGTTCGTTATGCGCAAAAGCGACCCAAATCGGTATTCGTGTGACCGTAGCGACCGACCTTCTAGCGCTGACCCTGTTCCGTCCACCGGGTGAGTTCGGGGCCGATATTGCCGTGGGCACTACCCAGCGGCTAGGCATGGGCATGGGGTTAGGAGGCCCTCACGCGGCTTTCATGGCATGCCATGACGACCTGAAACGAATGATGCCAGGCAGAATGGTGGGAGTTTCCCGTGACGTGCGCCAAAAAGCGGCTCTGCGTCTGGCCCTGCAGACCCGGGAACAGCATATTCGGCGTGAAAAAGCCACCAGTAACATTTGCACAGCCCAATCCCTGCCCGCGATTGTTGCCTCCATGTATGCGGTCTATCATGGTCCGGAGGGCCTGCAGGCTATCGCCGAGCGCATTCGGTCACACACATCACAGCTATATGCCTGCCTGCGTGCAGCGGGATGTCAGATACAGGCCGGCATCCATTTTGACACCCTGAAAGTGTTGTCTGTGTCTGGTCGGGAAGCGGGTGCCATTTGGCAGCAAGCGCAAGATGATGGCATTTCGCTGCGCCGCTATGCGGACGGGACCCTAGGTATTAGTCTCAACGAGACTACAACTACCGAGGATCTGCGTGCTTTGTGCCTTCTTTTCGGGACCGCCGAGCCCTCCCTGACGACTTCTCCTGACGCCTCGGACAATGCTCTGGCCCGTACATCAAATTTCCTGCAACATCCCGTGTTTCATACCCATCGTTCCGAGACCAATCTCCTGCGTTACATGGCGCGTCTACAGAAACGTGATTTGTCCCTGGCAGAGGGCATGATCCCGTTGGGGTCTTGTACCATGAAACTAAATCCCACTGCGGCCTTGGAACCCATTACTTGGCCGGGGTTTGCCCAGGTTCACCCCTACGAACCGGAACGGAACATCAAGGGCTATCGACAACTCACCACCGAACTTGCACAATGGTTGGCCCAGATTACCGGTTTCGCTGCCGTTTCGCTGCAACCTAACGCGGGCTCGCAGGGCGAATACGCGGGGCTCCTAGCCATCCGCGCCTATCTGCAAGCGCAGGGGCAATCCCAGCGAACAATATGCCTGATTCCCAGTTCTGCGCATGGTACCAATCCGGCCAGTGCCCAAATGGCCGGATTCAGGGTAGTGGTCGTAGCCTGTGATGACCAAGGCAATGTAGACATGGCGGATCTCCGGACCAAAGTGACGGAGCATGCTGAGCACTTGGCGGCCTTTATGCTCACCTACCCGTCCACCCATGGCGTCTTTGAGGAAGGCGTCCGCGCCATGACCGATCTCGTACACGCCCAGGGCGGTCAAGTCTACGTGGATGGCGCTAATATGAACGCTATGGTAGGACTGTCCAGCCCCGCTGCCATTGGAGGTGATGTCTGCCACCTCAACCTGCATAAGACCTTCTGTATACCCCATGGTGGGGGCGGTCCCGGGATGGGACCTATTTGCGTGGCAGAGCATTTACAACCCTTTCTGCCCGGTAACCCGACTGAGGTCTCCGATGCAGGGTATGCCATTGCGTCCACCCACTTTGGCAGCGGCTCCATATTGCCTATTTCGTATAGTTATATCGCTATGATGGGCACGACAGGCCTGCAACAGGCCACCAAAGTAGCTATTCTCAACGCCAATTACATCGCGGCACGCTTGGATGACCACTTTCCTGTACTATACCGGGGAACTCATGGCTTTGTGGCCCATGAATGCATCATTGACCTGTCTTGGCTCAAGCCTCTAGGCTTGTCCGTTGATGACGTAGCCAAGCGCCTAATTGATTATGGTTTCCATGCCCCCACCGTGTCCTGGCCGGTACCTTTTACCATGATGATTGAACCTACGGAAAGTGAGAGCCTACAGGAATTGGATCGTTTCTGTGACGCCATGATCGCTATCGCCCAGGAAATCCAGGCGGTGCAGGACGGTCACGTCACCGCCCAGGATAGTATTCTGCGCCATGCCCCCTACACGGCCACTGATCTTGTTGCAGACACTTGGTCTCACCCTTTCTCACGTGCCCAGGCTATGCTCCCTACCGCTTGGCAGCACGAGAGCAAGTTTTGGCCCGCTGTCAACCGCATTGACAACGTGTGGGGTGACCGGAATTTCGTCTGTACCTGTCCCCCGGTGGAAACCTATAACTAGGCGCGAAGTGGACGGGCCTGCGCCTCAGCCAACCTGTGCCAAGTCACACAGGTGCGGTATGGAAGGCGCAGCGCCGGGACGCGTGACACAAAGCGCGGCTGCCTGATTGGCCTGGGCCAAGGCCCGGCCCGGCGGGTGGCCCTGATCCAGCTCAGCCATAAAATACCCCACAAAAGTGTCACCCGCTGCGGTAGTGTCCACCACCGATACCGGGTGCCCGGGTACCCGGTGTCGGATCGCGCCAGCGGCGTATAGGGCCCCGGCCGCGCCCAGAGTCAGGATAAGGGCTACGTTGGGAAAGCGCGCGACAAGCCTGTCAGCGATTTGGATAGGCTGTTCCGTACCCGCTAGTAGGGCTCCTTCAATCTCATTCACGAACAGTAGATTTACATCCTGTAGAGGATAGTCGTTCATCACGCGGTTATCCATCGGGGCAGGATTGAAAGCTACGGGGATATCCTGCCGGGACGCCATCCGGATAGCGTCCGGTACCAGATTGGTCTCGTTCTGCAGCAGCAGAAAGTCAGGCCGTTGTACAGCCTGCAAGCCCTGTTCCAGGCGCTCCAGTTCCATGGCCCGGTTGGCACCGCCAAAAATGATGATGGAATTTTCACCGGTCTCCGTGACTTGAATAATGGCATGTCCCGTGGGGACATCTTGAACATCGGTCAGGGCTACATCCACGTTCTCGGCTGCCATTAGGTCCTTCAGCCAGATGCCTTCCGGGCCCACGCAGCCGGCATGCCGCACCTGGGCCCCCGCCCGCACGGCGGCAAGAGACTGGTTCAGCCCTTTACCGCCACTGAAAATCTGATAGTCAAGCGCGGCAATCGTTTCACCCGGCACGGAAACGTCCCTGACTTTGTAGACATGATCAATGTTCAGCGATCCGAAATTTAGAATCATAATGCTGTGCTGCCACCCCTCAACTGCGTCTACCTTAGGCTGTCACTGACAGCAGGGGATCGTGATACCGCATCTGTACTTCTCTCATCCTGTCTCGGAGGACATGGATGTTGGCCTGCTGCCGCGGATCGTAGGCTAGGTTGCATATTTCAAAAGGATCATCCTGCAGATCGAATAGCTGCTCGTATGCTAGATGCCATGTCCCTTCAGTTTCTTCATAGTGGTGGATGAGCTTCAGATCGCCGTACATGATGCAACGCTGGAACAACTTGTAAGCTGCCAGTACGCATCGTTCCCCATCGTTTGGATCCTCTGTACAAGTTTCCAGCATAGACAGGCCTTCAAGGCCAGCGGGAGGAATCACATCGGCCAGGGCACACAAAGTAGGGAACACGTCCATATGTTGATACAGACGGGAAACACGTGCACCGGCCGGAATACCGGGGCCACGCAGCAGACAGGGAATATGCAGGCTATGATCGTACAGGTTCTGTTTGCCCATCAATCCATGCTGGCCTAGGGCCAAACCGTGATCCGAGAGATAGAGCACGATGGTCTGTGCCGTAAGCTGTTGGGTATCCAGTTCCGCCAGGATGTCGCCCACCCGCCGATCCATATGCGTGATCATGCCGTAATAGTCAGCCAGATGCCGGCGGATCTCGGCCTCAGTACGGGGAAACGGGGCCAGCAATTCATCACGAATATCTAGATCCCCTGTTGTAAAGGGGTGCTCGGGAAAGGCGTTGGGTGGCAAGTCAAACACCCTATCGTGCGCATCATAGCGCTCCGCATATGCCGCCGGTGGGGTCCGCGGATCATGGGGAGCCGTAAAAGCGACATACAGAAAGAACGGCTCAGGGTCATGATAGTTGCGCAGAAACCGGATCGCCGTGTCTGCGAACACATCCGTGGAATGGCCCGGGGCCCGGCTCGCAGACGCAGGAGGATACAGTCCCGTGGGATCGTAGGTATGCACAGGAGTCGCAAAATGGTCTGCCATACCACCCAGAAAAATATCGTGTCCCTGCGCGAAGCCGCGATTGAGACTCGCTTTATCATTGTGCCACTTGCCCGTAATGAAGGTGCGGTAACCGGCTTCACGGAAAACCTGGGGTAGCAAAGGTTGCCGTGGTCTCAATGTCTGCAACTCAAGGGCAGCGTCCACCGTGCGGCCGACGACCGCATCAAACGTGTTTACGCCCGTCATCAGACAAGCGCGACTAGGCACACAAACCGCCCCGGTCAATCCCCCCATGGTGTACACGCGATCAAAACAAGTCCCCTCCTGTACAAGGCGATCCAGATGTGGCGTATGAATCGCGGGTTCCCGTGTTTGGGCTAGGGAGCTGTACCGGTGGTCATCCGCGATCAGCACCAGTACGTTGGGTCTTGTCACGGCGTATCGTCCGTACTGTCCGGATCAGACGGGCCCAGAGACAGACGGTCCAGGCACAGACGCATGTGTTCTACGGCAATGTTGCCCCCCGACAGCACCAGTGCACAGCGGGTACCTCTGATGTCGGCGGGCATCTGCAGGGCACCGGCCAAGGACGCAGCCCCCGCCGGTTCAACCAAGTTTTTAGTTGCCCGGAAACAATGCGCCATGGCATCCAGAATCGCGTCGTCGTCTACTAGCTCAAAATGGGACAGGTGCTGCCACAGGATCTGTTGCGGGAGCATGAAGGGTTCAGACGTGGCCAAGCCTTCCGCGAAAGTGTGGGTGGGGGCCGTGGTCCATTCACGCGCCTGCCAGGTCAGACAGGCTGCGGGCGCCTGCCGGCTCTGCACAGCCACAACTCTGAGCTGCGGGTTCAGGGCCTGGGCCACCAGGCAAGCACCGGCAGCCCCACTGCCGCCGCCCAGAGGTACAAATAGATAATCAAGGTTCGGTTTCTGTTCCAGGATTTCCAGAGTATAAGTGGCGACCCCGGCAATCAGATCCGGTTCATCACCCGATGAAACAAACTTCATCCCTTGTGCTGCGGCCCACTCCTGCCCAAATTGCTTGGCTTCATCAAACGATGAGCCGTGGAACAGTACCTTGGCCCCCAGCTGACGCATAGCGTCTACTTTGATCATGTTCGCATTGGCCGGTACTACAATCGTCGCGGATACACCCAGTGCCTGGGCAGCGTATGCGATGGACTGTCCATGGTTCCCCGTGGAAGCGGTGACGACACCGCTCACCTTTTCGTTCCGGAGTAACCGCTGCATGAAAAACAGGCCCCCGCGCAGTTTGAAAGCACCGATAGGTGTATGATTTTCGTGCTTGACCCATGTTTCGGCCCCGGTCAGGTCATCAAGGGCCGGATAGTGGTACATGGGTGTAGGGGGCATGAATTCCCGAATTACCGCCTTCGCGGCCAATACGTCTTGCAAGGTTGGCATGTTCGGACGAGTCAAGCCCGGTGCCGCCGGGCTTGGTGCCCTTTCAGAGGTTGAATTTGAACCGTACAATGTCGCCATCCTGAATTTGATAGTCCCGGCCTTCAGACCGCATCAAGCCTTCACTGCGTACCTGACGCTCTGAGCCAATAGCAGTGAATACCGTGAAGGGTACTACATCAGCGGCAATAAAGCCGTGTGCAAAGTCAGTGTGAATTTTGGCCGCGCCCTCTACGGCAGGGCTGCCCTGAGAAAGTGTCCAGGCCCGGACTTCCTGATCCCCTAGTGTATAAAAACGGATGAGGGACAACAAGGAAAAACAGCCTTCAATAACGTTGGTAAGACCCGCAATGGGTAACCCATACGCTTGGCGGAATGCCGCCTCGTCCGCCGGGGACATGTCCAGCAGTTCCTCTTCCATCAGAGCACACATGTACACGACGCGGTAACCGTTCCCAACCAACCGCTCATTCGTGGTGACATCCACAGTCCAGTCCTTAATGCGTTCCTCGTTGAGGTTGACCAATACCAGTTCGGGCTTAGCGGTAATGAAGCCCATTTCCGCATTCAGAGCGGGAAACGCGGGATGTGACACCGCTACACTATCCCGCAGCATGATGCCTCGTTCCAGGTCATCCCGCGCCTGTACCACAAGCTCCAACGTATCTGCCAGGCTGGCATCGCCCTTGACGGCGCGCTGTAGGCGCACCATGCGATTCTCCAGACGTTCGGCGTCGGACAGTATCAGCTCCTGATGGACAATCGCCAGCCGGGCTATCGGATCGTGGGATGCATCACTGTCGGTTGCCTCGGAATAACAGTCCAGAACATGCAGCAAAGCATCACACTCACGGATTTGATGCAGAAATTGGTTGCCCAAACCCTCGCCCCGTGAGGCCCCCTGGACCAGCCCCGCAATATCTATGATTTCAATCCGTGCCGGCACACGCCGTTGTTGACCCGTCAGGTCACCCAGGACAGCCAGTCGCGGATCCGGCACTTCTATCAATGCCCGATGGGGCTGCACAGTGGAAAAAGGATAACGTGCCGTCTCCGCCAGAGTCTGTTGGACCAGAACGTTGAAGACTGTGCTCTTGCCGGCATTGGGCAAACCAACCAAACCGATACTTAGTGGCATACACAATCCATAGCGTTCAATTTGCTGTCAAGATCCGTTTTGGTAGTAGAGTCACGGATATCAGACTCCACTGCACGTGCCACCCGTGGGTGCCGGGAAGTAAAGCAATGACGGGATGACATCATGAATTTTATCGTGTTTATGCCCGATGAACTAAGAGCCGCCAGTCTTGGTTGTTATGGTCATCCTCTGGATGTATCTCCTAACCTAGACACTTTCGCACGTGAAGGCACCCGGTTCCATCAATGTCATGTCCAGCATAGCGTCTGTTCACCGTCCCGCTGCAGCATGCTCAGTGGCTGGTATCCACATGTCCGGGGCCATCGCACCTTATGGCATCTGCTGCGGCCTGATGAACCCAATCTATTTCGCTACCTTCAGGAAGCCGGTTATGAAGTTCATTGGTTTGGCAAAAATGATGCGCTCAGCCCCGCTAGCTTTGCGGATAGCGTAACACAGGCCCGATCCTACGGTCAGGGATTCCCTTTTGGACAACCCCGCTGGTCCGCGACGGATCCGGAATTCTACAGTTTTCTCCATGAGCCCTATCAAGGGAGCCTGGAGCAGCACTCGGATTACGCCAATGTCATGGCAGCCATCAAGGTCCTACGTTCCCGTCCGACCAAACCCTTCTTACTTTACCTACCTCTCATTTATCCTCACTGTCCCTATTCGGCGCCCGAGCCCTGGCATTCCCGCTTCGCGCCTGAGCAAGTGGCGGATTCCCTGCTACCGGCCCATTTGCCGGACAAACCCTCATTTCACGAGGGTATGCGGCGCTTACGGCGTCTGGATCAATGCGCCGACCATCGCTTGGCTGAGATCAACGCTATCTACCTAGGTATGACGGCCTTTATTGATCACCTCTTTGGCATGTTGATGCAGGAACTGGCCGATTCGCCCTTTGCGGACAATACTACGGTCCTGTTTCTGTCCGATCACGGCGACTACGCGGGAGATTATGGCCTAGTTGAGAAATGGCCCAACGCCTGTGAGGATGTCATTACACGTGTTCCGTTGCTCGTGCGCACCCCCGGGGGCCAAGCCAATCACCTGGTGACCGAGCAGGTGGAGATGTTTGACATGATGCCCACCATCCTGCAGCTGGCAGGGATACAAGCCCGGCATTCTCATTTTGCGCACGATCTTACCCCTAATCTGTATGGCGCCCCCGGTGATCCGTCACGTCCGGTCTTTTGTGAAGGTGGCTACGATATCCACGAACCCCACTGCTTTGAGGGCCGCAAGGAGGGGTGGGGCGAAGAACATCCTTACTGGCCCAAACTGGAACTACAGCAGAGACATCCGGCAACCGTTTCCCGGACTCTTGCGATCCGGACAGCCGACCACAAACTGATTTACCGGCCGCGCGACACGTCGGAACTCTACGATGTAGCCGCGGACCCGGGCGAAACTCGGAACCTATTCCACGACAGCTCCTGCACGGCTGTCCGGGACACGCTACAACAGCAGCTACTCAACTGGTTGATAACCACCAGCGACGTCACGCCCTGGACAGAGGATCCGCGCGGTCACACATGGCAGCCCGGGGTCTGAGCCCTGCCCCTATCCAGTTTCTTCCTATCAGTTCTTCACGATGAACGACCATGCCGCCACCTCTCCTGCCCACGCGCTTCAACGTCACCTGGGCCCAGCACTTGGCTCAACTTGAAGTTGCCGCGCTGGACCTTGACGACACCCTACTCACTGCGGACAAGCGCATTGCCCCGGAAACTATGGCAGCTCTGGATGATTGGCTCCAAGCCGGCAAAAAGGTGCTGTTAGCCACGGGACGCCCACCCCGTATGGTGAGAGATCTGCCCGATCTGCGGCATCAATTTCCGTTTGTCTGCTACAACGGGTGTTGGATTGAAGACAGCGGTGAAGTGTTGTACCAAAATGCGATTCCCGCCGCTAGTGTGCAGCATTTCGTTAATGCAGCACTGGACTTTGCGCCTCACCTCTGGGTGGGAGTGGAAGCGGAGGATATGCTCTACGAACCCTTTAAGCTCCGCCCCGAACGTGTGTCGGTTGTGGGCGATATGCGCGCAATCTGCCGCCCTGCTATGAAAATTATTTTCCGCAAGAGTATGCTGGATACGGAGCAGTGGACCCATATCTTGGATCACCTGCCTGCCCATTGCACTATGCTGGTTTCTGAACTTTATGACCTCATCCAGATTATGCCCGCCGGGGCAGACAAGGTGGAAGGAATAGCCTGGTGGCTGGCCTCACAGGATTTGGATCTGGGACGGACCGTGGCCATTGGTGATGATACTAACGACACGAAAATGGTGGCGGCAGCACACATGGGGGTAGCCATGCAAAACGCTGTTCCCGAAGTCCAGGAAGTGGCCGATTTCATTACTACTACCAATGATGCCGGCGGCGTTGCCCAGGTCCTGAACACTATTTTGGCCACCCTCGCTCCCGCATATGCGCGGGCCCGGCCAAGTCCCTAGGAAATCCGGAGGCGCCTGTACAGCCACCTAGCAAGACTTCAAACCGGACGCATGCCTGAAACCGTGTATTTTGTCACCCGGTAAACCCTAAGAACCCTACACAATGAAGTCTTGCAAGATCCTGGCATGCCGCACTGGATTGTATGGTACATAAGTTCTTCACACGGCCTTGTATCAGTCCGTCTTTGACATGAGTATGGATTCGTTACAAAAGCGCGAGCCGGCCCAAATTGGGCGGATGTTCTCGCGCATTGCTCATCGCTACGATTTAATGAATACCCTGATGACAGTCGGTTTGGATCAGTGGTGGCGCCGGGAAGTGGTGCGCCAATGCGCACTGCCTACAGGTGGCTGCGTGTTGGATCTGGGCACCGGCACCGGGGAACTCGCCCGTGCCCTGGCCCGACAAGCCGGCCGATACCAGGTTTGGGCAACCGATATTTCCCTGGCGATGATCACTCAAGGCCAGCACAAGCAGGGCACTCACCTCATCCGCTTTACCCAGGCCGATGCCCAGCAGCTGCCGTTTCCCGATGCTTCATTTGATACGGTGGTCAGTGCTTTTCTAATGCGTAACTTACCGGATCACCGACTTGGCCTAGCGGAACAGGTACGTGTGCTTAAACCTGGCGGGCGACTGGTTTTTTTAGACATTATGGCCCCGCATCTGACTCCGCTCGGCTTGCTGTACCGCCTGTATTTTTTTCGCCTCGTACCCTGGTTGGGGCGTCTGATAACCGGCTCCGGCGCCGCATACCGTTATCTGCCGGTAAGTACCGTTACCTATCCTTCCCCTTTCACCCTGCTGCAGTTGATGCGTGAACTAGGACTAGTTGCCTCTGCATTTGACACCTATATGAGCAGCACGATCTCCCTACACATGGGAACCAAGCCATGGTGAACAGTAGAAACGGCAACCTGGCCGCACAGCGGGGCATACCCAGCCTGGTGTGGGGGCCAGGCCAGCAGCGCCGGCTGGATATGATTGTGGCCCATGCGCAGCTACGCCTGGATCCCAAACTATCCCACGTGCTGGTCAACGGCTGCGGCGTGGGACAATATGCAGCCCATATCGCCCCCTATTGTCATCATGTGGTGGGTATTGACATTGAGCCTGCCTATCTGGAGCAAGCAAGTCAGGCCGATAACCACTTGTTACTCAGTCGTGCACCCTGCGAACACTTGCCCCTGCGTGATCAGTCGTTCGATCTGGTCCTGTCGCACGAAGTCCTGGAACATGTACAGGATGATCGGTTAGCCATGGAGGAAATGGTCCGTGTAGTCAAACCGCAAGGTCATATTGTCCTGTTCGTGCCTAACCGCTGGTTTCCCTTTGAAACCCATGGCTTCTATTGGGACGATCAGTATTACTGGGGCAACATTCCGCTGCTTAATTACTTGCCGTCCGCGGTGCGCAATCGGCTCGCACCCCATGTACGCACATATGATAGCCAGGCCCTGCAACGTCTCATACACGATTTGCCCATCCAGGTGGTTGTCTGGACTTATGTCTGGCCTGGCTTTGACACTCTGGGCCATGTCTATCCCACGGGTCAGCGAATGTTGCGTACCGTGCGTACAGTGTGTGAAGACTCGCCGCTGGCCATCCTAGGCATTTCCCATTGCCTGGTCCTGCGCCGTGTCACCTGAAGTCCGTTGCCGTCATCTGCCTCGTCGTTTATGCGCCCTGTCCGTCCCCCCTCTCTCGTTCTGGTAAAACGGCGGCAGCGGCAGCGGCAGGCCCGCAATCGTCCGCGCTACTTCCGCACGGGCCTGCAGATTCTGTTGGTGGGGGCCATAGTGCTGGGCGGTATTCTCTTAGCCGGCACCGGTCTAGCCATAGCAGCCGGCTTGCGCATGTACTCACTGTATGCCGACGATCTGCCGGACATCTCCTCTTTGACAGTTTGGGATGAGGAATTCCAGACTGTGCGTATCTACGACCGTACCGGTAACCATCTGCTTCTGAGCAGTCTGGATCCCCGGCCTTTTAGCGGCGACCGTACGTATGTAGCGCTGGTGCACATGTCGCCCTGGATCTGGAAATCTGCCCTAGCCCTGGAAGATCGCAGTTTCTGGACGAATCCCGGCATTAATCTGCGGGGCATCAGCCGGGCCTTCCTGTCCAATCTGGCCGGTGGTGAGGTGCAGGGCGGTTCTTCCATCACGCAGCAGCTCATCAAGAACGTAGCCATTCCCCAGGAACTACGCGCCCAGCGCAGCTACGCGCGTAAGATCAGGGAATTGATTCTGGCCATGGAACTTACCCGCAAATACGACAAGCAGCAGATTCTGGAGTGGTATCTCAATTTCAACTTCTATGGCAACCTAGCTTATGGGATTGAAGCCGCTAGCCGCGTCTATTTTGGCAAAAACAGTGCTGACCTGAGCCTAGCCGAAGCCGCCATGCTAGCTCCCATTCCTCAGTACCAAGCTATGAATCCCTTCTATCTACCGGAGCGGGCAAAAGAGCGGCAGCGTATTGCCCTGGATGCTATGGTAGCCGCAGGGTATATTGACCAGGCGCAGGCCGATGCGGCGTTCGCTGAGGAACTGGTATACACCAGTGGTGTCTCCGAACAATTTGATATCCGCCTAGCGCCCCACTTCGGTCTCTATGTCCTGGATCAGCTCCAGCAGGAATTCAATACGGTGACGGATCCCTTCTTCATTTGGCGTCGTGGTCTGTCCGTGCGCACCACACTGGATCTGGACCTCCATCAATACGCTGCGGAAACAGCGGAACGCCATGTGCGCCTGCTCGCCCGCGCTGACAAGGAGGTGTCAAATGCGGCCGTAGTAGCCATTGAACCGGAGACAGGCGAAGTCCGGGTCATGGTGGGCTCCATTGACTACGAGGACCGCACGATTGATGGGCAGGTCAACGTGGTACTTGCGGATCGCCAGCCCGGTTCTAGTTTCAAGCCCTATGTCTATATTGCCGGCCTGGAAAAGGGCATGACCGCGGCGGACATGCTTCTAGACGTGCGCACGCCTTTCACTCTTGATGACAACAGTATCTATGTGCCCGAAAATTTTGACCGGGCCTATCATGGTCCCGTTTCCCTGCGTACGGCCCTGGCCCGGTCCTACAACATTCCCAGTATCAAAATCATGGAAACGATCGGCGTGGGCGACGCAATTCGGACCGCCTGGCGCCTCGGTATCACCGGTCTGAATCGGGGCACCCAGCACTACGGGCTAAGTTTGGTTCTGGGTGGCGGCGAAATTTCGCTGCTGGATCATACCTATGCTTACAGTGTTCTCGGGAATGGGGGTATCATGGCCGGCAAGCCAATTCCTCCTGAAGAGCAGCGTGTGGGATTTCGGGCCCTGGATCCGGTGGTCATGCTGGAAGTGACGGATGCCGACGGGAACGTGCTTCGTCAGCAGACCTCATCTCAGCAGCAGGACGTGCTAACACCGGAAGTACATTACATTATTTCTGATATCCTATCCGATGATCGCGCCCGTGCCGCCGCCTTCGGCTTCAATTCCGACCTGACGCTGCCTGATCGGCGCGTGGCCGCCAAAACCGGCACTACTAACAACATTCGTGATACGTGGGCCTTGGGTTATACCCCCCAACTAGCCGTAGGGGTCTGGGTGGGCAACACCGACAATACCCCCATGCAGGAGCTGTCGGGTCTTAGTGGTGCGGCTCCCATCTGGAACGCTATCATGCAACACTACCATGAAGGCAAACCGGCCCGATGGTATACACGGCCGCCTAGTGTCATCACAGAGACAGTCTGTGTACCCAGCGGTCTGAAAGTTACCCCTCAATGCCAACGCACTCAGCAGGAACTATTCATCGCCGGTACCCAGCCGGAAACTCCCGACAACGTGTGGCAAGCCTTTGAAATTGATACTGCCACAGGCCAGTTAGTAACGGCCAACACACCACCAGCCAACCGGGAAGTCAAGTATTATCAGATCCTGCCCCTTGAAGCACAGGACTGGATTCGTGAAACGGCCCTACCGCAACCACCCGCATCGTCCCAGACAGCCGTCTTCGTCAGCGCTGATCAAACTGTGGCTATTCTGTCTCCGCCCCCTAATCAATACATTGGCGCCTTGCTTGAAGTTTCCGGGTTTGCTCGGGATCCGGGCATTCGTTCGTGGCGCCTAGACCTGGAAAGCGGTGATCCACAACAGGCCTCGGTTGAACTAGCTGCCGGGACCGGTCCCACACGGGCTAACCTGTCGGCGCGTTTGTCCACACTTGATCTGGTAGATGGCGCCTATGTCCTGCGGCTCCAGGCAACCCATCGCAACGGACGCGTCCAGTACACCTCAACTCCGATCTTCATTGACAATTCCTTTCCGCAAGTGACCGTAGTGTCACCTCAGCCCAATCAAGTCTTTCTGTTGGACCAGGACGAACAGGTCAATATACATGTGGAAGCTACAGACGCCGGTTCCATTGCCAAGGTGGAATTCTGGGTCAATGAGGAACTCCTGAAAACACGCACAGTGCCCCCCTACAATGAGCGCTGGCGTCTGGTCATGCGCAACCTGGCGGCCGATCGTTTTGCCCAACCGCTGCGCACTGGTACCAAGGAGGTCAGGGACAAAGCGACAGGGCAGATTATAGGAGAAATTTCCACCATCGCAGAGGAAACACGCGACTGGTTTCCCGACTTCGAGTCGGAACGTGTGACACTGACCCGGGGTCGTATACGGATCTTTGACAGCGGTTTCGGCGCCATACGTACCACGGGAGACCTCTACCTGGAACGCAACACGATCCAGGTACGCGTGTTTGACCGCGCAGGCAACTATACTGAATCGCCCCCACTTTTGGTGTACGTGATCGACGAGGCCAATCTGCCCTGACTCGTGGGTAGATATCAAGGCTGCCGGGCCGTGGGGGTGTCCTGGACATCCAGAACAGGCAGCCGATCCAGGCGGGAGTCCACGTTTAGCGTCCAGGCTGCCGACCATCCCGTTTGTTGTTCATGCTGTACTTGCACCCAGCTGCCATCGGTCGTACGGGCCAGGATCACAAACTCGTCCTGAGCTTCCAGAAAGCCTAACGAAACAGCTTCCGTGTCAGGCAGCTGACGCAAATGCACCCGTGGATATTTGGTCGTGGTGATGAAGGAAAAAGGCGTAGGTGTAATGGTCGGCGTATAGGTAGGGGTCACGATGGGGGCCCGGGTAGCGCGCGGGGCTACGGCCACAACCGCAGAAACCGGTTCCGGCTCTGTGCCTACCACGATGAAATTCCAGATGATCAGGAGCACCAGTCCGACAATCAACGGGCCCTGAATAGGGAGGGACGAGGAGGTGTACACTTCCCCGGGCATTTGCGGTGGGGGATAAGGTCTACGGATTGACCGTGTAGGGGGGGTGTCCTCCTCGATGGTGTAATGGGGTATGACGAGTCCCTGCGGCGGCTGCGCACTGTGCGTCAGAATGGCCGGAAAGTTGAGGAACAATTCTTCCAGGTCGTCCGCGTAGGCATACGGTACCAACCAGATCTGGCGGCTAGCGTCAAACGTCAGATCCTGTGTGGGAATGCGTTCTTTCAGAGCTTGCACAGCACGCGCAGCATACCGGTTTGCCTGTTCCACCGTGATCTCATACCCCAGGGGAGTTGCCTGCGCCCGGGATAGTCTCCAGGTCGGACCTGCCGTAGCACGTAACCCCACAAAGTCCGGATCCGTGCGCGGCAATGGTCCACTGGTCGTAGCGACCTGTTCAGACGTAGCACCGCCGTCAAGGTCCGCCCTGTCCCGAGCTGACCCGAAATGGTTCAGATCATAGGCTCGGCGTGTATGCGGAACGGAAAGGACCTGGTAGGCTTCATCAACTTCGCGCTGGCGTACGTGCCACTCGTGGGTGCGCTGAGGCCAGTGTTGCAGCTTCGTCCGCTGTCTTGCATATGCTGTGCGGATGTCATCGGCCGTTGCGTCCGGACGAATTTCCAGCACATCATAGTAACTGCTGTCGTGGAGCATTATCAGGCACAGGGTTGAGGCACAAGGTGCCCGTTAGATCCCGGTGAGCCAAAGATAATCCACGGGGCCGGCCTTCAGGCCGCGGTAAGGGCTTGATAGGCTTCCGGACTGTGCAGAACAGGCATACTGTCCGGTACGGCGACTTCAAGTTTGACAAACCAGCTGCTGTAAGGAGCTTGGTTTATGGCTTCCGGAGTATCAAGCAGTGCTTCGTTGACAGCCACCACGGTGCCCGTACAGGGGGCGTATATATCGGCTGCAGCCTTGACGGATTCCACAGTAGCCATGGTCATGCCTGCCTCAAAAGTTTCGCCCACCGGCGGCAATTCAACCCAAACCACGTCACTAAGCTGATCTTGAGCAAAGTCACTGATGCCTATCGTGGCCACATTGGCATCCATCCGGACCCATTCATGCGTGTCAGTGTAGTGTAGGTGTCCGGGAATCTGGAAGGAGGTCATGGAGCATCGGGTCATTGATTGGGAACGGCATAAAACGGTAACGGTACAATCCGGGCGCGCTTGGGCTGGCCCCGAATGATAATGTCCA
Organism: Caldilineaceae bacterium; assembly: GCA_965116185.1. GTDB lineage: Bacteria > Chloroflexota > Anaerolineae > Caldilineales > Caldilineaceae > Bin34. The sequence goes on along the minus strand of OZ220492.1, from coordinate 1,769,683 downwards.
GGCGATCCGTCTCCCGGGACAAGGGCTTCACAAGGGCTAGCCCAATAAAGGCATTCAGCGACGGACTCTTATTGCCTGAAGTGACGAACCCGATCTCACGTGTCCCGTCATACACGGGATATCCTGAACGCGGAACGCCTCGGTCCTGCATGACGAATCCGATCTGCTGACGGTGTGTGGCCTCAAGTTTCTGCTTGAGCAAAGCATCGCGGCCAATAAAATCGCCTTTGCGCCAGGAGATAGCCCAAGCGAGGTTAGCTTCCAGGGGGCTGATGTCACTGCTAATTTCCTGCCCGTACAGGGGATATCCGGCTTCCAGGCGCAGGCTGTCCCGTGCTGCCAGGCCACATGCGCTCAGGCCATCCGGCTGACCACATTCCAGGATAGCCTGAAAGACTCGGGGGGCTAGGGTCGCGGGCATGAACATTTCAAAACCATGCTCGCCCGTATAGCCCGTACGGGTTATACGGATCGCATGATCCCGGTACGTCCCGGTAGTGCTGCGGAAACGCCTAAGCCTGTGCACATCTACAGCTAAGACACGGGAGAGCACGTGGGCTGCGACCGGTCCCTGACACGCTAGCATGGCGGTTTGTACGGTCTCGTCATCAATGGTGACGTTAAAGGGTCCGGCGTGGTAGTTGAGCCATGCGCGATCCTTAACTCGGTTCGTGGCATTAGCCACCACCATCCAGTGCTCGTCCATACGATTCACAATGACGTCATCCACAGTCGTACCGTCGGCGTATGTCAACAGACTGTATGTGCACATACCGGGTTTGACGCGGCTGACATCCCGTGTCAGAACGCGCTGGAGAAAAGGTATGGCATCCTGTCCTGACACAATGAGACGGGCCATATGGGATACGTCAAAGAGACCACCTGCCTGACGAACCGCCCGATGTTCCTGGATAGGCCCTGCCGTATACTGCACGGGCAGTTCCCAGCCGGCAAACGGCACCATGCGGCCGCCGAGGGTTAGGTGAAGTTCATGACATGGCGTATGCAGGAGCATCGGGATAGAACCGGATGAGTATGCGGGAGACGCGGTCCCGGGAACCGTGCGACACCGAGAGGCGGACTAGGAAATCCGGGCTGCTCCTCACTTCAGACTGCGGGTTCCGGGTCCAGGGTACCGCCATTGAAAACGACTTCAAGTTGAGCCTGATTGAGAGTCTCATGGACGAGGAGAGCTTCAGCCAGGGCATCCAGTTGTGCTTTGTGCGCCGATAACATGTGCGTGACTCTTGCATGGGACTCGTGGACCAGCTTCCGAATTTGATTATCAATGGTTTCGCCCGTAGCCGCACTGTAATTATGCTGTTCCGCCATATCACGTCCGAGAAATACCAATTCCTGCTGCTGACCAAACTGCATCTGTCCCATATCGTCCATCATGGCGTATTTCGTAACCATTGACCGCACAATCTGCGTGAGGCCCTGGATATCACCGGACGCTCCGTTCGTCTTGCTGCCAAATTCGATTTCCTCGGCTACCCGGCCGCCGAGGAAGCAGTCTAGGCGTTCCATAAACCAGGTGCGAGGAATCAGGAAACGATCATTTTCCGGAACCGTCATGGTATAGCCTCCTGCCATACCCCGGGCCATGATCGTGACAAGGTGCACCGGATCCGTATGTTCACCGAGACGCGCCACGAGTGCGTGCCCTGCCTCATGATACGCGATGATGCGTTTTTCCCGGTCTGTGATGACGCGACTGCGCCGTTGGGGGCCGCCTAACGCCACCCGTTCCATGGCTTCCTGGAGATCGGTCATGGTAATCGCGTTACGATCCGCACGGGCAGCCAGAATAGCGGCTTCGTTGACCAGATTTTCCAGGTCCGCACCCACCAGTCCCGGGGTCTGGCGCGCAATATTGGCTAGATCCACATCGGGACTGATGGGCTTGCCGCGGATATGGACATCCAAAATAGCTTTGCGTCCCTTAATGTCAGGTCGATCCATTACCACCCGGCGGTCAAAACGGCCGGGGCGTAGGAGGGCCGGGTCCAGGATGTCCGGGCGATTAGTAGCCGCGATCATTATGACATTGGTGTCGGTGTCAAAACCGTCCATCTCCACCAGGATCTGATTCAAGGTTTGTTCCCTTTCGTCATGGGATCCACCGAGGCCGGTACCCCGGTAGCGGCCCACCGCATCAATTTCGTCTACAAAAATGATGCAAGGACTCTGTTTCTTTGCCTGATCGAAGAGATCCCGTACGCGACTGGCGCCCACACCTACGAACATTTCCACGAATTCAGATCCGGAAATGGTAAAGAAAGGTACGTTGGCTTCACCGGCGGCGGCCTTGGCCATCAGTGTTTTGCCAGTACCCGGCGGTCCCACCAACAGCACACCTTTGGGAATACGGGCCCCCAGCTCCAAGAACTTCTGGGGTTCCTTCAGGAATTCCACAACCTCCAGTAATTCCTCCTTGGCCTCTTCATTGCCGGCAACCGCCGAGAAATTGATGTTGATGTTTTCCCCTAGGGCCATGCGTGCCTTGCTCTTGCCGAACATAAGCGCTTGATTGTTGGCCCCTTGGCTTTGGCGCATGATGAGGAGAAACAGCCCCCCGATAAATATGACCGGCAACAGGTTGAAGAGAACCCCAAACCAGCGACCTGCGGAACTAGGCGCATCCGGGATAAACTCTACATTCTGCAGATCACTGGGTGAGACACCTAGCAGGTGCAGAGATTCCGACAAGGAAATGCCTGACTCCTTGCGTGTAGTCAGCACCGGGCGCTGCGCATGACTTACGATCCGAATCTGGTCACCTCGAATCACAACACGTTCCACCGTACCCTGGCTAATTTGACGCGCCAAAGCACTCAGTGACAATTCTTCCTGCACGTCCCGGAACCGGAGGGAGAAATTGAATATGAGGGCTACCGCGGCCACCAGAATCAGGGTGTAAACCAATATCTTGCTGCGTTGGTTAAGCACGATGCTTCTACCAATCCTGTATATGATGGATTTCAGATCTAGGAAAGAATTATAGTATCCATGTCAGAGTACCGGGAAGAAGAATCACCACCTGGCTGTACAACCCGGATACGTAAGAACGACTCGGTGTGGGTATTACGGATGCCTGAACGAATCAACCTACGACTCATAAGGAACACAGAGATATGCCCCGACTGACAACCATCTACACCCGCAAGGGCGATCAGGGCCACACACAGCTGGGCGGAGGCCAGGTTGTCACTAAAGACGACATCCGCATCGCCACCTTGGGGGACCTAGACGAACTCAACGCTCTGCTGGGTGTGCTGCGCACTATGACTTTACCACCTCCGCTTGACAGCCATATAGCCCGTATTCAGAACGAACTCTTTGATTTGGGTGCCGAAATCTGTTTCCAGCCCGCTGACCTGGATCAGATCCGTATCCCTCAACTGCAGCAGAAACATGTTCAGTGGTTGGAAAACACCATCAACGATGTGGCCCCTGATGTAGGTACCCTGGACAACTTCATCCTGCCCGGCGGTATCCAGACCGCTGCGCACCTGCATTGGGCACGTACCGTGTGTCGCCGTGCCGAGCGCAACCTGGTTCGCCTGTATCATCTGGAGGGCGGGCGCGAACTACCACTCCGCTATATCAACCGTCTATCGGATGCCCTCTTTATGTGGGCGCGTTGGGCTAACTGGACCGCCCATACCTCCGATGTACTATGGCGGCCGGGTGGGGAGACACCGGCCCCCTGATCCGATCAGTGTGGTGTGCTAGCAGGTGACGTCCTTGCCTTCAGCCCCGAATACAGCCATCCGCTGATCCTGGGTCACCGATGCGGCAGCCTGTGGCCGGTAATGGAACTGCAGGGCACGCCGGCGGCGGCCTGAAGTATTGGTGGGTGTGCCGTGGTGTAAGAGGCTGGAAAAAAAGAGGGCCCCGCCCGGAGCTAGCGGTACGGCCACGGCGGGATCTTGATTGGCGTCCGTGTCACAAATCTGCCAGTCACGCCGGCGGAAATGGACAACGGGGCCCTTGCGATGGGAACCAGGCACAATAATCATACAACCGTTGTCCACCGTCGCTTCATCAAGGGCAATCCAGATCCCTACAATGCGCGCACTGAGCGCGTAGTTGAAATAGGCATGGTCTTGGTGCCAGGGTTTTTCCCGGCCAATGTGAGGTGGCTTGAGTAGGGCCATGCTTTGCATCAGTTCCGGCTGTGCACCAATCAGACGGGCCACTAAATCGAGCATGGGCGGATACGTCGCCAGGGCCTTCAAGGTGGGGTGATAGTCTACGAAGGACATGAATTTCCGGACATAGTCCTGTTTCTGCTCAACATTCAGGTGGTGCGTGTCCACGCCACCGGAGGCCTTTTCATACATGACACCCTTGAAATCGGGATTGTCCCCGGCCAGCAAGGATAGCAGGCCGTCCAAGGCATCCTGGATGGCCTGGACATCAAATACCCGTTCAACGACTAGATACCCCTGGTCAGCAAAAAAGCGGAGTTCGGCTGCGCCCACATCATCCAGTGCAGATACCGTCTGGGCCCAACCGGCAAAGGCGTATAGATCTTCAGGATAGGCTTCCACCCCACCGTCGTCGTACACTCTTTCATCTACTCCAGACGCCATAATGACCTTCCCGTTTGCCACAGATTTTCACCTTGTGCCGCCGCATCCCGTACGGGACACCTCTTGGTGTAGCCATATCCATGCGCACCGTACGCTATGCACCGGTAGTCAGGATCCAAGCTCACCAATGAGCATCTGTTAGGATACTACTGAAGGTAGGTAAGCGACAAGACAAGTCACACCGAAACTGCCTCCATCGTACAATGCAGTGCAACCATGATTGTGTGTCAAGGTCCCAGTTCACTCAGCGTCCATGGCGGTGAGCCACGGCTCCGTCCGTCCCGGAGCGTCACCGAGCCCATTGTCACCGGCGTTGTCTATCCTTTTGCGCACACAGAGGATATGGTCGCGTTCCTGGATCAGCGCAAGTTTAGTGGGACCACTGATCGGGACGAATACGCACGCAACGGCAATCCGACCCGGCGGGCAGCGGAAGTCAAGCTGGCCGCCATGGAGAATACCACTGCCGAAGCGGAGCTGGAGGCTATTCTGACCCCCAGTGGCATGTCAGCCCTGACCGGTATTCTCCTATGGTTACTCCGTACCGGCGACCATGTCATCCTGAGTGACAGCATGTACCGGGTTACCAAACTGGTTGTTTCCGACTTGCTACCCCGCTTGGGCATTGAAGTCACCACCGTATATCCGTGTGACATCGCGCACATCCGGGCCGCCCTGCAACCGACCACCCGCCTGATCATGGTGGAGTCCCCTTCTAATCCCTTCAATTACTGTATTGATTTGTCCGCACTGGCTGCTTTAGGCAAGCAGCATGACCTCATTACCGTCGTGGATAGCACCCTGGCCACTCCCTTCAATTGTCGGCCTTTGACCCTGGGCATTGATTATGTCGTGCACAGTGTCACTAAATATCTCGCGGGCCACAACGACGTCATGGCCGGAGTCATCATCGGTGAAGCTTGGAACATAAGTCAGCTGCGCCCAATCCAGACGCATCTGGGCAGCGTGCTTGATCCCTACAGCGCAGCGGCGATCATCCGCGGCTTGAAGACTTTCGGTCTGCGCATGACACGTCACAATGCCAATGCTATGGCGTTGGCGCGCATGCTACACGATCATCCCAAGGTGTACCAGGTATGGTATCCGGGGCTACCGAATCATCCGGATCACGCCATTGCCTGCCGGCAAATGACCGGGTTTGGCGGGGTGGTCAGTTTTGAGATGGCGGATCACGACCAGGCTGCGCGCCTGAGCGACAGCCTCACTATGGTTTTGCTCAGTGGCAGTCTGGGGGCCACAGAAACAATGCTGCACCAGCCCTGGCTCTTGAGTCATTACGATCAAACCCCGGCTGCCCGACAAGCAGAGCAGATCGCCGATGGCCTAGTGCGCGTAGCCTGTGGGATTGAGGATACGGAGGACCTGCTGCAGGATTTCCGCCAAGCTCTGACCCGGGTCTAGTCTAGGGATTGGATCTTGTTGCGCAACTCCAGTACACCGGGTTCTGTCAGAACGGAGCCATCCGGGAACACAATAGTGGGCACGGAACGATTACCCCCATTCAGGGCCACAACCCGTTCAGCGGCATCCGGATTTTCTTCAATGTTAATGTCTTGGAATTCTATGTCCATGGCTTGCAGCACTGTCTTGGCGGCAATGCAGTCCGGACACCAGGTGGTACTGTAGACAACGATCGATTGTGACATTCGGTTCCGATTCCTTCACTTGGATTGGATGAGGGACTAAGCCTACATGGCTATAGGGTAAGCCACATGAACCATGACTTTCAAAACACACCCACACAATCAGTCACGGAGGGGGTGGAAGCAGCCAAGCTAGCGGATGTGGCAGCCTCCCTCCGGCAGCAGCTGGCGGGTGACGTACGCTTCGATTCCTATACGCGGATGCTATACAGCACCGATGCTAGCGTGTACCAGATCATGCCGCTGGGTGTCGTGCTGCCCCGGACGGAAGAGGATGTCCAGTGTGTGCTGGAACATGCCAATGCGTATGGATTGCCCGTGCTGCCGCGGGGCGGTGGCAGTTCGCTTGCCGGACAAGCCGTAGGGGCGGCCCTCGTGTTGGACTTCAGCCGCTATATGAATCAGGTCCTGGAACTCAATACGGAAGAGCACTCCCTGCTGGTTCAACCCGGTATGAATCTATTCTCTATGAATCGGAAACTACAGCAGCATAACCTAATGATTGGACCGGATCCGGCCAGTGCCAACCGGGCGACGATCGGGGGATGTGTAGGAAACAATTCGGCCGGTAGTCACAGCATTCTTTATGGCATGATGATGGACAATGTGCTGGCTACTGAAGTGTGGCTGGCAGACGCCAGCAAAGCCTATTTTCATGACTTGGATCCTGCAGCTCTGCGTTCACGTCAGGCTGCGGGCGGGCAAGAAGGCACTATTATCCAGGGTCTGACAACGCTGGTTGACACATATTGGGAAGAAATCCTCCGGTTTTGGCCTCGTCACTGGCGGCGGACCAGTGGCTATGCTTTGGACCGGCTTGTTCCGCCCTTGCGTCCCGACGTTGACCCCCATCAGCTGTATCTGGATTCACCCCTCGTGCCTGATGTCGTGCGTCACCGTGAGGACAAGGCACTGAATCTGAGTCGTTTGCTGGTGGGTAGCGAAGGCACGCTCGGGGTGGTGACCGCCGTACGGGTAGGGCTGGTGCCTACTCCGATTCACACCGGGTTGGTGGTCCTGCACTTTGACTCCGTCATAGATGCCTGCGCTGCTGTTGTGGATGTGCTGGAAATGGAGCCTAGTGCGGCGGAATTGTTGGACAAGCAATTGATGGACCTAGCGCGGGCTCAGCCTGGATGGGATCAGAAACTTTTCTTCGTGGAAGGTGATCCCGCCGCTGTCTTGCTGACCGAATTCTATGGCACAAGTCCAAGGGAGGTACAGCTCAAGTCCGACAGATTGAGCGCACACATGCGGAAGCGCAATTGGCACGGAGCCATCGTCACGATTGCCGATCCGGCACAGCAGACGGAAGTCTGGGAACTACGCAAATCAAGTCTCAACTTGCTGATGGGACAACGCGGCCGCCACAAACCGTTCCCGGGCATTGAAGACGTGAGCGTGCCGACAGAACATCTAGCGGCCTATATGGAGGAAATTCTGGCCTACTGTAGTACTTTGCCCGACGTGCCTGCCACGGCCGTGTACGCCCATGCGTCCGCGGGCTGTCTGCATGTCAGACCCCTTATTGATTTGCATACGGAGCGGGGCGCCGAGAATCTGCGTCTGGCTGGAACCCACAGTCTGGAATTAGCCCGGAAATACCACGGTGTGATGAGTGGTGAACATGGGGATGGCCTGGCACGCAGCTACTATAACCAGTCCCTTTTCACGCCGGCTCTGTATCAGGCACAACAAGCGATCAAAACCTTGTTCGATCCGCAGGGTTTGCTCAATCCGGGGAAGATTGTGGATGCCCAAACCCCGACTGAAAATCTACGCTTTGGAGCGGACTACCAGGCCCAAAGTTGGGAGACAGTGTTTGACTGGAGTGCGGATCACGGTTTTGTCGGTGCCGTTGAGATGTGCAACGGGGCGGGGGTTTGCCGGAAAATTGATACGGGTACCATGTGTCCTAGCTTTATGGCTACACGGGAAGAAAAGGATTCGACACGGGGTCGTGCCAACGCCCTCCGTAACGCCATGTCCGGCCAAATTCCCTACACCGAACTGTGGACCCCTGCCATGTATGCTGTGCTGGACTTGTGCTTGGGCTGCAAGGCATGCAAGAGCGAGTGCCCTTCCTCCGTTGACATGGCACGTATCAAGACCGAATACCTGCAAGGGTATTTCGACCGGAACGGTCTACCTTTCTTCCATCGTCTGATGGGAGCCATGCCACAGGCACTCCGTGCCGGAACACGGTTCGGCGCCCCTTTGATAGCCCTTGCCAACATGATGCTACGCTCATGGGTCGGTCGTACTATCCTGAATGCGGCCGATGTTCATCCAAGCCGCCAGCTCCCGCCTATCCGGCCGGTTACGTCGGCCCAACTACGTCGGGCCCGTCATTCTGCCCGGTATCCCTCGCAGGGCAAGGTCTGTCTGTTAGTGGATACCTGGGCCCGTTTCTTCGATTCTTCCGTGGCTTTAGCCGCCGTTGCCCTCTTGACTAAACTGGGTTTCCAGGTGGAAATCCTGGATCGGCTGCCCTGCTGTGGCCGGCCCTCCATCTCAAGCGGACAGCTACGGCAGGCACGGGAGCAAGCCAAGCGGCTGTGTCAAGCGTTACAGGAAACGGTAACCCAGGGAATACCCATTATAGGGTTGGAACCCAGCTGTCTCCTGACCTTGCGTGATGAATACCCGGATCTAGCCCCCGATCGTGAGCTAGCCCACGCCATGGCCTGCAACGCTTACACACTGGAGGAATTTCTGGATCAGTTTGACTGGCAGACACTGGCAGAGCCCGCAACGGGACCAACACCCGTTTGGCTGCATAGTCATTGCCACCAAAAAGCCTTGGTAGGCCACGACCCGACGGTATCGGTGCTGCGTAAATTTGGATTTCATGTCAACGTCATTCCCAGTGGCTGTTGCGGTATGGCCGGCGAATTTGGTTATGTTAAATCCCATTACGCGATTAGCCAGGCCATAGGGGAAGAACGCTTGTTTCCGGCTGTCCGGGCCTTGGAACCGGGGAGCATGCTAGTAGCCAGTGGTTTCAGCTGCCGTGAACAGATCAAGCACTTTGTCGACCATACACCACTTCATCTAGCTGAACTGCTTAACCGGACGTTGTAGATAGGCAGCGCGAGCCGGATACGGCGACCGGGGGCACAACGTGATGGCAGGTCATGCTCGGTCAGCCGTCTCATAGAACCTATGGCAGGACCGGCTTTCTTTGCGTGGTGTTACCTAGTCGCGCCCTACAGATACACCACCAAGTCTTGTCCCTCCTGCACCACCGGAAAGGTTCTGATCTTCATGCCCGCGCTATGTAGAGCATGCCCTGTCCGAATGTCAAATTCCCATTGGTGCCAGGGACATTTCAGAATTTCCCCTTCACGTTTGAAAGTAAACTCCGGACCTTGACAGGCCTCAACCTGGGGCCGCAAACGCCCCAGGCATACGGGGGCACCACGATGCGGGCACACATTCCGTAAAGCGAAAAATTTGCCCTGCACGTTGAAGACACCGAGTGTGCGCCGGGCAACCGTGACAATTTTGCGCCCACCCACAGGGATTTCGTTGACGCGGGCTACTACATGCCCGCTCCGGGATGCTTCAGGCTTCATCCGGCTCAAGATGGTACATGGCGGCGGCATTGTGGTACATGATGCGTTCCCGTCGGGCCGCTGATTCCCCTAGCATAAAAGTGGACGGCTCATCCCAGTCCCAATGGGGATAGTCGCTGGCAAAGACCAGAATTTCATCGGCGTTGAGCCAGCGCAGCAAGGTCTCCATATCACTGGGGGTAGGCAATGTCGGCATGGGCTGGGAACCGTACCGGATGTGGGCACGCAGGTATTCACTGGGCAATCGGCGGACCCAGGGCGTGTAATCCCGTAAACTCTTCCAGTCACTGTCCATATGCCACATCAGGCCCGGAATCCAGAAGACATCATGTTCAATGAAGAGAAACTGAAACGCAGGAAATTTTTCAAAGACCCCTTCACAAATTAAGCTGACCGTATGCGCCATCGCAATCTGGGGACGGGCCATACGCATTTCCAGATAGTATGTCGGATACCCCGCCGCCGTAGGCGGAGCTGCCGTACCGGCCCCTTCGCCTCCAAAATGGACACACATGGGTAACCCAAACTCAGCACAGGCCTCGTAGATGGGATGGTACATGCGATGCCCAAAGGGGAAATGGGCCCCTGCCGGCATGAGAGCCTGCACGAAGCGGGGATCGGGGCCTAGGCGCCGGATCTCGGCGGCGGCCTGCACCGGATCAGTAGGCGCAATGTGAATCGAGGCGCGTAACCGTTCATCGGCCGGCAACCAGTGCTCCGCGGTCCAATCGTTGAATGCACGGCAGACCGCCGCGGCAAAATCCAGCGTGGGATGTGTGGCGTAGGCGTACGGCCCCCCGGTCAGGACGGCATAATCAATGTCGTATGCATTCAGGTGATGCTCCACCATCACTGCGGGCACCGTGTTAGGGTTGTCGTGCGCCGCGGTCTCATGCCAGAGATCCTGGCGTGAGCCCCGCCCCGGCATATTGGTATAGCCTAGGCCGGGAGCCATAGCTCCAAAGTCCGCCATATGTTCCTGGAAACGGCGCGGCAGATAGGGATACAGGTCTTGGTGACCGGTTGTATTGTGATGCACATCGCAATCAATAATGCGGGTGCGCAGCGCGGCGGTGCGTGGAGCACGGGGTATAGGTTTCGTCCATACTGCCGTCATGTATTCTCCCCTTCCCATCTAGGTACTATGGGCGATAGGTTCGTAGAAGGTAATACAGGCATTATCCGGGTCCCGGGCCGTAAACTCCCGATTGCCCCAAGGCTTGTCTTCCAGAGGCCCGTGGGGATGAACCACACCGAGTTGCTGGCAATGAGCATAAAAAAGATCAACATGCCGGACGTGGATGCGTAGCTGCGTGTTATTCGTGGCGGGATCCACAAACCAACCTTCGTGCCAGCTGAGATGTATCTGCACCTGATCGCGGCTGCAAATGACATAGTTGGTGGCCTCGTACACCACCGTAAAGCCCAAACTGACATAAAAATCCCGGGATCGGTCGCGATCGTTGCAGGGCACAATCGTAGTGGAGGTAAGCATAACGGGCGATAGGTCCATGTGCAGGGTACCTCACGGGCATAGCAAGCGGATCATAGCGGCCATTGGCATGCAATAAGCCAGACAGTTTGCCGTCTATTAGTCAGTTTGTGGTGCGTCCGGTTTCTTGGACTCCGGCCGGGGCTGTGACGGCAGGCGTGCAACCGCCTTGCCTTGCCAGATACTGTCCAGAAACGCCTGGGCTTGCTGATACCCGTCCGTAGCCTGGACTTCTTTCCCCTGGACCGCCATTTCTTCGATCAGAGTACGGGCCCTGTGCCGGGTGGGTGACGGTTGCTCGGGCGTCTGATCCTCTGTCCTGCGCGACACAGCCAACTCCTGTGGTCAACAAACGATGTGATAGGCTGTCCCGTACCGAGCAGAACAGCCTATATACAAGTGTACATCAGCCAAGACAGAAGGAAAAGGTAGGGCACATGCTGCACGCGTCCGTAGTCCCCCATGTGTCCCTCGGCATGCTGAGGTCAGGATTGGACACCATGCTATTTTATGCTGCACAATCCATAGTAGAAGTTCACACTATGCTCTGCGTACCCGTAAGAGATACACAGAGAAGAGTATGTCAGATTGCCTGCTACCAACACCCTCATGTACCGGCCTCCGTGCATGTACATGAGGGTGTTCCGTGAATACAGTATCAATTGGGCCGCGACACATACTGTAAAGACATCCTGATTGCCAACGTTCGGTGGCGGGCGGTATGATGGGATCGATACTGGAGAGCGACACATACTGTAAAGACATCCTGATTGCCAACGACACTATAACCTTCCAAGCCGTACAAGGAGTTTGCTATGCCAGACCTCACAATCTCTGCTATCCGCTTGTTTCAGTACGGATATGACATTGTTGACCTAGGCACTGATTACAACGGTTTCAATTTGGTGTATGAGCCCGGTAGTCGTCGGCCCGGTACCGGTCACGTTCTGGTCATTGAGACCCAAGATGGACTGCGCGGCGAATTTGTAGGGGGTAACAGCACCGAATATGCCCAGTTGGCACACCTTGCGCAGTACCTGCTGGGTCGTCACGCCCTGGAACGAGAACGGTTTTTCACGGACATTACCCGTGCCTTGCGCCAGGTAGCCCGGATCGGGTTTGCTCCCCTGGACTGTGCGCTGTGGGATTTAGCCGGGAAATACCATGAAGTCCCCCTGTACCGGTTGCTGGGTGGCTACAAGGAGCGTGTACCTTGCTACGCTAGCACCTATCATGGGGACGAGCAGCCGGACGGATTGAGTTCTCCCGAAGCCTACGCCGATTTCGCCGAACAGTGCCTGGCCATGGGCTATCCTGCCTTCAAGATCCATGGCTGGGGCAACGCCCCCATTGCACAGGAGGTCGCCAATGTCCAGGCTGTGGGTGAACGCGTAGGGGGCAAGATGGACCTAATGCTGGATCCGGCCTGCGAATTCCATACCTTTGCCGATGTCCTGAAAGTCGGTCGCGCCTGTGACGCATACGGCTATTTCTGGTATGAAGATCCGGGACGGGACGGCGGTATTTCGCAGTTCATGCACCGCAAGCTACGCCAACTGATCCAAACCCCTCTGCTCATGACGGAACATGTGCGTTCACTACAGCCCCACATGGATTTTGTACTGGCTGACGCCACTGACTACGTGCGGGGCGATATCGGCTACGATGGCATAACCGGAGTTATGAAACTAGCGCACGCTTGTGAAGCAGTGGGCCTAGACATTGAATTCCATGGTCCAGGCCCGGCGGCCCGGCACTGTATGGCCGCAATTCGCAACACCAACTACTACGAAATGGGGCTTGTACATCCCCAAGCCCCCAGTTCCTCCAACACGCCCATTTATTTAGGTGACTACGCCGATACCTTGTCGGCCATAGACGCCGACGGCTGTGTACCGGTGCCCCAGGGTTATGGCCTGGGTGTGGAGATCAACTGGGATTGGGTGCAGGCTAATCTGCGCGACCAAGTGGCGTACACACTGTAAACCCATCCGGGTTGCCATGGAGTGGGGACAGTCCTATAAACGGTACTGTCCCCTGTTGAGCCAAGGATACACTTGCTGTTCTGATCCTGCGGCATGCGCACGATAGGGACAGCTAAGAGGCCGTTCGTGTGCCGTAGTAGACTGGCAACGGTTTCCATATGCCCCGGTCAGGCCTAACGACCGTTGCGGGCAACCGACACGACCGCCTGTAAATTGCTGTCCAGTGAAGAACCTTTCACCACGCAGTCTGGAGCAAGAATCAAACCCGGTGCAATACCGCCTTCCAGTACCGCCTGTACCATACTGCGGGTAGCCTCCACGGTACCGGTTGCCAGCGTATCCAGATTCAGTCCGCCGGCCAAGGCTTTGCCCGTAAAGGTACGGGCTTGTGCCAGTGTGGGGTTAGGTCCACCGGCAGCCCAACTCAGGCAATTGACATCCATCCGGGCGGCTTCTTCCAGCATGATGTTATTACCACAGACATGAAGCATGCGCACAGGCGCCGTGCGAATGGTTTCTGCCACGTCCGCGTCATACGCAGCACCAAACTCGTGATATTCAGCTACCGATAGTACGTCATATTGAGCTTGCTGCGTCGCTAGGAAGTACCCGGGTACCCCGATCGCGAGACAAGCCTTAGCATACGCCACCACCGTATCCCGGATAACCTGTAGACCCTGATGTAGTTTGTCAGGGTCCTGCCGCATATGGCTGTACACCTGATCGCCCGCCAGCTTCTGGGCTAGCGTTAACGGACTGAAGAGAGTCATCATGAAGGGGATGCGACCTTCTGTCAACTGGCATACGCGTGCGCACATCTCCAATTCCCGGCTGAGGGCACCGGTATGTGGATCAAGAACCGGCAGCGACAACCAGTCAGCAGCCGATTGGATCGGCGAGCTAATCACTACGGGGGCCGTATCGTCGTCACGTCCAAACTGTAGTCCCACCCCCCAGTCCTGTACGCCGTACAGGCCGCTAGGTGTCAGCTTGATCAGATCGAAGTCAAACCGATGGTACAGGTCCATAGTAGCCTCGGCCAGCAGCCCTGGGGCTCTGTCACGCAAATGGTAGTGTTGCCACAGGCTTACCGGAACGCTATGCTCCCGGTCACCTGCCAGGGCGGCACAAACCCGCCGCCAGGGCAAAGTATCTTGTATGTTCATACGGATTCCCTATGAAATGATTACAGTGATTGCATCGTCTAGAGCACCGTTAAGAGCGGCTTTTTCCAGATCAAGGCTTGACAAGCACACAGCAAATCTGCTATGCTTGATGCAACTGAGCGCACATCGTACTCGTACATTGAACCTGATGCGTCCAGTTAAACACGAAAGCCGCCTAGGCGGCTTTCGTGTTTAACTGGGGAACCTTCAGAAAATCGTCCCCAATTTCAGAAAGTTATCCTGATCCGAAGCCATTTGCGCATACGCTGCCGGTAACTCGTCAAAGGGTACCACGGGCCATACGATTTGGGCCGCATTTATGCGGCCGGCCTCCAGGAGATGCCAGGCTACATCCAAGATCCGCGCCTCACTCCAGTTTGGATAGTCAGGATTAGGTTCACTACACGCACGACTAAACACAAGCCGCGGCCGGTTCATATGGGCCTCAGCCCCTAGGTCCAGTCCTGCAGGATAGCTACCCGGAAAAGCCCCCGCCACAACCGTACCGCCATACACCACTGCCCGCAAAGCCTGCTGCAGAGCCAGATGGTGCCCACTGTACTCAATGCAGACATCGGCGCCGCGTCTGTTTGTCATGTCCTTGATAGCGATACCGACATCTACCTCTGTGGGATCCAGGATGACATCCGCACCCAGCCGGTGAGCCATATCCCGGCGACTGGCAATCGGTTCCACGGCAATTACGGGGTGTGCACCCGCTGCCTGTGCTACCTGCAGGACACAGAGACCTATAGCCCCCATGCCAAAGATAGCCACCGTATCCCCTAATCGTACATGGCCATCACGGATGGCCCCCACGGCGAAATCGGCGGGATCCAGGCAACACGCCGCCTGCCACGGTACGTCCGGAGGCAGCACGCGCACACGTGTTTCAGGCCAGACATGCTCCTCGCGAAAAGGTCCATAGGCAAATACCGTATCACCCTCGGCTATGCGGCGTACGGCTGTACCCACTTCCGTGACCCTACCCACAGTAGTATTGCCGACGGGAACAGGAAAGTGCGTTTCGGGGTTGCAGGGCCGAAACAGCTTGTAGTCGGGGTCATAGACGCCTCGTGACAGGCCATAGCCCTTGAAGAAAGACATTTCCGTGCCGTGCTTGGCAGCCGCGAAAGTTGATGCCACACGCACATCTTGTGCACCCATCCTGGGCTGAGTGTATTCACGCATTTCAACCACGCCTATGCGGGTCGCTACCAATTCGCGTGGCATAGCCCATCCTCCGTACACTGTCTGGGATTATTCAGTCCTCAGGCCAATTGTAACGATTCAGACGCTCCTCATCAATGTCAACCCCCAGACCGGGTGTTGTCGGCAAGGGAAAGAATCCCCTGTCCGGTTCAGGGTAGCGTGAGGCAATCAGACCCTTAGTGGCATGGGCCGCGTGCGCATGCTCCATCAAGGTAAAACGAGGTAAACAGGCCGCATAATGAATGGTAGCTGCGACCGCTAGAATACCGCCACCGCCGACATGAGGTGAAACCTCCAGATTCTCAGCATCACACAATGCCGCGATCCGCTTGCCTTCGGCCAAGCCGGTGCGAGCTATGTCAGGCATGGCCACATCCAAGCTACGCAAGTGCAAGAAATGCCGCCACTCCCAGATCGTGCGCAGCCACTCGCCCGTCGCTACGCGCGTGGCCAGGCGCGCACGAATCTCGGCATGGCCACGTATGTCCTCGGCTGGGCATGGAGCCTCAAGCCAATACAAATCCACATCCTGCAACTTAGCCCCCAGCCGAATAGCGCCCTGGACATCTCGCGTGCCATGCAAATCCAGCATGAGGCGCGCCTGGGGCCCCGCGGCGTCGCGTACGGCGCGCATCACCGTGCAGATCGCATCATCGTCCTGTGTGGCGTGCACCTTGAAGGCGGTATAGCCCTCTTCCTCACGCAAGGACTGGACCTGCGCACAGGCAGTAGCAGCGTCCTGGCCGCTGATGCCCGCATACAGGGCAATAGGCTGGGTAAATCCCCCACGCAACAGTTGCCATACCGGCATCTGCTGCGCTTTGCCCAGCAGATCATGAATCGCAATATCAAGGCCCGCCAAGGCGTCTAGGTAGAAGCCCGTGACATGGCCTCGTTCGCGCATAGCACAGTAGAGGCGATACCAAACGGCTTCCCATTCACGGGGTGAAGTCCCCTGCACCAGGGGACGGCAGATATCCTGGACAATGGCCCGTGTGGCGCGGGCACCCACAGGAGATTGTCCTTCACCCCAACCCACCAGACCGTCAGTGGTTTCGACACGAACGACGCAAGTCTCATGATACCGGGAGTAGACGGAGCGTCGCGTATTGCCCGGAAGGCGGTAATCCGTAGTTTTTACGCGGGCATGGCGCAAAGGCTGGCCCGTAGCCGGTATGCGGATCGCAAAGGCCGTCACGTCTCTAATCTGCATACAACACATATCCCATCCGATCTAGGCACCGCACGGCCAGGACCGTGCATGAGGATCCCTGTGGAGGGACACGTTGCTGCCCGGTGCGATCAGCAGCCAAGGGTGTCAGGTCAACCCGTCATCATTGGGGTTCAACACTGATCCATTGCACATGATGCCATTGATTGCGCTTAACGAAATAGACGCGTGTCTCGCCCGTATGCAGATTTTGGGCTTGCTGCCCTACAAAGCGCGCCTGATTAAATTCCATCTCAAATTCGCCACTGTTAGGCACAAACCCGTCCTCTATGATCCGATGCTGAATCGTGGCATCCGGATTGAAATAGATCAGCTGGTTGATGCGGGCTAAGTCAGTGAGACGATTTTGGAACTCCCGATTCATTCCGGATGAAGGCCTAAGCGTGGACGGCAGTACAGGAGCAAGATTGTTGAATTCGGCTATCGGCAACTCCACCCAAACGATGAAGGAAGAAATACCCAGCATGCGGGGTAACCCTAACCCTTCAAGGCTTTCGGCAAAGCCCATAGGCTTGATACACCACGGTCCCTGTTCAAGTCCCGGATCGTACATGGCATCACTGGTCAATTCCAGGCGCCCCCAACCCGTGGTAGGCTCAATTTCCACATCCAGAAATACACTAAAATCCCGGTCAAAAATACGCTCAAAGTGATCGTCCCAGGCCATAATCGTCTTGTTGCGAATAGGCAGCCCCTGGGGTGTTTCAACCCGGGTGTAGATATGGGGGTAATGGCCTATGTCATCATAGCCAAACGCCGCTTCCCAGTCCTGGCGGTAGTGTTCACGAGCCCACGGCTCCGTACTGCCCACGACCTGATCCGCGTCGTCCCACGAACCGTCACGGATGGTGAAAATGTCCTTGATCAAATAAAACTGCTGCACTTCCTCCCCGGTGGGACTATGCCGCATGCGTTCGTCAAGCGGTTTGATTTCAAACCGTAATTCATGGATCCACTGACCAAAACGGCGGGCAATCATGGCACAACTCCAAGACAACAACGCAGACGCAATAGGTAACGTGGCAACAAGAGTGGGGCTCCTCTAAACGCGACTAGCTCCTATTGTACCCTGTTGCAGGTCTTCCGGTGAACTCTGCGCCCGCATCAACCGCGACGGGCGGATTCAGCCAGCCGAATGGCACAACACGGCTCCCCGGACCCGCTCCGCAACAACGTACACGCGCTCAAAGATGTTCAGCCAGTCTTTTGGCATGATAGGTCAGAATTTGGTCAGCACCTGCCCGCTTCATCCCCAGCAGCATCTCTAGGCCGGCCCTGGTTTCGCACAGCCACCCTTTTTGTGCCGCCGCCATGAGCATGGCATATTCCCCACTTACATTGTACGCGGCCAGCGGCACGCTCGGTAGGTGGCAGCGCGCTTCGCGCAGAACATCAAGATAGGCCAAGGCCGGCTTGACCATGAGGATATCCGCACCTTGCGCAAGATCCAACTCCATCTCCTTGAGGGCTTCCCGACGGTTAGCCGGATCCATCTGGTACGTGGCCCGATCACCGAACTGTGGTGCCCCTTCCGCCGCGTCCCGAAAGGGTCCATAGAAAGCAGAGGCATACTTGACTGCGTAGGACAGAATCGCCACCTGGGAGTATTGTGCGTCATCCAGAGCTGTCCGAATGGCGTGGACCATGTTGTCCATCATCCCGCTAGGAGCTACTACATCTGCCCCGGCCTCCGCATGGCTAAGCGCAACCTGCTGCAACACCTCCAACGTTTCGTCGTTCAAAATGTTACCCTGGGCATCCAGCAAGCCGCAATGCCCCGCCTCCGTGTATTGACATAGGCAAACGTCTGTGAACACTAGCATATCGGGCATGCAGTCCTTGATGGCCCGTATGCCCTGCTGCACAATCCCATCCACGGCATAGTTGGCACTGCCGCGGGCATCTTTCCGAGCCGGTAGGCCAAACAGCAGCACACTGTTGATGCCCCGGGCATGCAGTTCCTGAACTTCCTCACGTAGCAGATCAACCGACAGCCGATACTGATAGGGTAGCGAGGCAATGGCCTCGCGTGACCTTCGGCCATGGTGCAGAAAGAGCGGATACGTGAGATGGGCCGGCGTGAGATGGGTCTCGCGTACCAGGGCCCGGATGGCTTCCGTACGCCGCAGGCGCCGGGGCCGCAGAGGTGATAGAGACGGATGGGTCATAGGGTATCAGTCAGACCGGGTTGAAGAGGTAAACCAACGAGCCAGCTCTCGGAGCAAGCTTGTGGTTGATGGCTGCCGACAAATTACCTGAGCGTCAAGTCCATAATGGTTGAGAGTCTGAGCCGTAGCAGGCCCGATGCAGGCAAGGCAAATCCCTTGTAGCCGTGCCTGTAAGCGGGTTGTCTGCACCACAGCATCCATGAAGCACACTACGGTGGAAGGGCTCGTGAACGTTACGGCGTCAAAGGGTACGGCCAACTGGCGTTGTAAAGCGGGTAGCAAATTCTCTCTACAGTCTACCGCATACACCACATGACTTTTGACCCGGGGATGGCAACGAATCAACTCGGCGACGCGGGGCCCGGACCCCTGATTAGACTTGAGGATGACCACCCGCTCGTAGTCCTCAAGCATCATTTGTTCGGCCATAGATGCGGCGTGGGCGAAATCGTACACCACAGCCGGTGTAATCCCGTATCCATCCTGCAGTAAATCCCGCGACGCCTCACCCATTACGGCTGTCCGGGGCCAGCGGGAGGGAGGTAAACGGGACAGAGCAAAGTCACAGAAAGTTTCAATGGCCATGGGACTGGGTAGAACCAGCCATTCACAGGCTTGTACGGCGGCTAAGGCGTGGATCAGCTGCTGTGATTGGACCGCTGTCGTCGTCATGACGGGTACCCAAATAGGTATAGCCTGCCAGGCCCGTAGCTGTTCCACCATGGCCGCACCTCTAGCTAGAGACCGTGTAACCACGATCCGCTTGCCTTTTATGTCGGGTGGTCGTGTACCAACCATGCCTGACATCCCTGCTGCATCATGTGCGCGGCGAGTTGTTGGCTAACCCTATGAGGATCAGAGCCTTGGGCCTTACTCCGGATTGAATCACGACCGTCAGGGGACCAAATCCGGCCGTGTAACTCAATGTGCTGTCCGTCCACCCGTGCATACGCCGCCGTGGGTAGGGCGCAGCCCCCGCCCAGATGGTACAGCAGGCCTCGTTCCGCCATGGTGGCTCGGTATGTCGGCTCATGGTTCAGGATCGCCAGTAGCTCCCGCACAGCCGGCTCCGTAGCCCGACATTGCACCGCCACCGCGCCTTGAGCTGGCGCGGTCAAAAATTCATTGACATCAAAGCGATGCACAATGCGGTGTGCCAATCCCAGACGATAGAGTCCACAGGTAGCCACGATCACACCATCGTATGCCCGTTTCTGTTCCGCATCAAGTTGAGCAAGGCGCGTATCTACGTTGCCGCGGATAGGAACTACCTGCCAATCCCGGTTGAGTGAACGTACCATGCGTTCACGCCGTGGACTGGAAGTACCGATGCGCGCCCCCGCGGGCAGATCCGCGATCCGGGTGTGCCTATACGTAACCAACGCATCGCTCGGATCATCACGCTGCAATACCGCCCCCAGTACCGGGTTGCACGGCATTTGTACAGGCAGATCCTTGAAGGAATGGACCGCAACATGTATCCGACACTCATTCAAAGCACGCGTAAGTGCAGAGGTGAAGATACCCGGACGCTGAAAGTCCCGTAGGGTCCGGTGGGGCTGGGCATCCCCCCGGGTGGTGATAGTAACCAACTCAAAGTGCAGCGCGGGATAGTGCTGCTGCAGAAGTCCTTGTACCCGGGCTGCCTGGTTCAGGGCCATACGAGAAGCGCGGGTACCGATTTTTACTCTATCCAATGTTAGTGCCATGTTCTGCTACCCTGGTATGCCCTACCGAGGTCCCATGGCTCGCCATCTTACGTCCAAACACCGGCTGCGCCATATTTCCACGCTGTACCCGTCGCATGTCCGTTTTCAGAGGGCTAGTCTTTACCATGAACCAGCGTGGTTTGTCCACGCCAGCATATAGGAGAGGGTCTTGAGCCCTATACGGAACCCAGTCTAAGGACATATCCTGTCGCGCCGACCCTATTACGGCTGCGCACCCTGCAAGGGCAGAAGCCCCGCATGGCATGGCACATACCTTGCAACCCTTGCGTAAGATTCGTACAATGGGGAACGACCATTGATAATTAAACTAGCCCTATCTCCGGTTCCCCTTGTACACAATCCAACATTGAGGTGATGATGCCTCCAAAGGAGTGTCTGTGTCCCACGTGGCTACTTCTTCGTTAACGACTGTCCGCAAAAGCGTCAAGCAGGTCGCAGATGATCTGAACTGTAGTCCTGACACTATCCGGCGCTACGCCAATGAATTTTCGCTATATCTCTCTGCGGAAGCCAGTCCTGAACGGGGTGCAACACGTTCATTTGACGAACGTGACATTGAATTACTGACAACAGCCCGCAAGCAGATGAGTTCCGGCAAGAATTTCAATCAGGTACGAGCGGATCTGTCCATGATGGAGTTCAGTGATCGCGTCACGACGCCATCCGACACTATTACAACACCGTCCGACACCATTACGGAACCCGAGGATCACACAAGTCCCGAAATTCAGGGTGTGACCACCGCCATGCTAACCCTGGTAGATACCGTAGCAGCCACACAAGCGCAGCTAGCAACGATTCCGGAAATCAACAATCGTCTAGGCCTGATCACGGAAGCCATGCAGACTCAAACGATCCTGCAGCAGCAGGTAGAAACCATGGCACACGACATCAATGACCTGACGGTGAAGAATGTACAGCTGCAGACCGATCTAGAGGCCGTACGCGCCCAAAGCCGGATGCATTTTATCTGGTTTCTGGCCGGCAGCGTTCTAGCCACCGCGATACTGTTAGTGGTCATGTTTCTGCTTCGGCAGGGCGTTTAAGCTCTGTGATGCTGCACCCGGGCGGCTTCGATGGAGAGGGCTACGGTCACCAAAGTGTATAGCCTCCGTCAATGACTAGGTTATGTCCCGTAACATATGCGGAAGCGGCGGAAGCTAGGAAAATCAGTCCTCCCTGCAGATCTTGGGGAAGTCCCAAACGATTCATGGGCGTGTTATCACGCCAAAGATAGCCTTCCTCGTCATCCAGCCGCGTGGCCGTCATAGGACTCAGGGTATGACCGGGACTGAGACAATTCACGCGTATCCCACGTGCTGCCCACTCTGCTGCACAGGTGCGGGTCATGTGCACGACTCCGGCTTTGGCTGCGTTATAGGCCACATGTAGTTGCGGGCGATTGACGATTTGGCCTGACATGGAGGCCGTATTCACAATACTTCCCACCCCCATGGGGAACATGGCTCGTGCCTCCGCCTGACAGCACAGAAAAACGCCCTTCAAGTCCACCGCAAGCGTAACATCCCAGTCATCCTCCGTCATTTCTGCCGCCGGGGCCCGGATAGCTACACCGGCGTTGTTGACGCCAATATCCAAATGTCCCCACTGCGTCATGACTTTGTCTACCATCGTGCATACCTGCGTTTTTTGCGTTACGTCCACCTGCAGAGCCATTGACCGAATCCCTAGGTGGGCAATTTGTCCGGCCACATGCTGCGCCCGGGCATAATTGAGGTCTGCCACCGCTACATCCGCACCCGCCTCGGCTAGGGCAAAGGCGAAACTCTCGCCAATGCCGCTCGCTCCTCCTGTAATCAGGGCTACTTTGCCCTGCAAAGAGAACCGGTTCAGAATGGGCATATTATCCTCCTAACCATCTGGATTGTAAGAGACCAACTCTATCCCGGTCTGCGCCACCGGTAGAGTGAGTGGCCGCTTCCATTACAGTGTATGGTCGTATGGCCTGTGGAGAGGCACATACGCTCGCATTCTGCACACTGTGACCGCACCCACTTATATGTGGTGCCCCAGGCACGCAGCCATTATGCCTTGCGGATCCCTTGTCAGCCCGTATGCAATGTCGTGCCATGGCGACGGTCACGGTAGCGCAGCATCGTTTCCGTGGCACACACCAGCGCGATACCGCCGATAATCAGACTAGCCATCAGGCATACCTGCCCAAAGCTATCAATTTGAGCTGTGGTCACTATCGTGCCATCACTTTGCGCTAGGCGGGTCAGGAACACCCATGCACCGCCCAACACCGCAATGCCCAGAGTACGAGAGTGAATACGAACCACGGTGGACAGACTAGACACCATACCTAAATTACGTTGGCTGGCACTGCTGAAAACGATACTATTGGCGGGTGGCTGCAACATACCGGAGCCCAAGCCGATAAGTACCATTTGGCAGATGAACGATGTCAGGTGGAGATCGGCACTAAGCGTGCTCATCCACCCATAGGATCCGGCTAGCAGCACCAAACTCGTCAGCAGCAAAGGCCGGCGTCCAAGGCGATCCGTGAGTTGGCCCCCAATCCAGGCACCGGCCCCGAAGACAGTGGATTGAATCGCCAACAACATACCTACCGTAGTGGGTTCAAGGTGCAGCAAAGTTTCCAGATAAAAGGGCAACAATAGCCAGACACCGCCGAACACAAAGAATGAGATATAGCGTGTTCCCAGATAGACAGAGAATTCGCCGCTCCGAAACAGGTTGAGGTCAAGCAGAGGATTGGTGGTCCTCAATTCGTGTACTACAAAGAACAACAGGGAAACAGCGGACAGAATATAGAGCAGGGAACTACTCCACCCGGCCGTTGTCTGTTGGCTGAGCGTGCTCGCTAACAAAAAGGTCAAAAGACTGGTAAAAAAAGCGCAGGCACCCAGGATATCAAAGCCCTGTTCTCCTAACCCGGGGGAACTGCGCAGGTAATAATAAGCGAGGGGGATAGCAAACACCACGAAGAAAGCGTCAAAAATGAAGATCATCCGCCAACTGAATAGCTTAAGAATCAGGCCGCCGGCCAAAGGACCTATGACAATGCCCATTGATACCATTAAACCAATGAAACCAAAGGCTTGAGTCCGTTGTGTGGTGGGGAAAGTCTCGGTCACAATACCTAATATGAGCGCGCCGGCCATCGTGAGACCAATGCCCTGCACCACCCTGAAGATGATGAGCAGATTCAGCGTGGGCGCAATGGCACATAGAATATTGCCCAGACCCGTCAAAATCAAGCCGCCCAGTAGGATCTGTTTTTTGCCGGCAACATCCCCCCAGTAGCCAATGACCAGACTCAAAGAGGCCTGCGTCAGCACCGAAGCGAGCACCACCCATTGAATACGGGTGAACTCCACGTCAAAGAAGGTTGCCATCGCGGGCAGTGCCGGGGGCACAATGCTGGTGTCAACAGTTTCTATGAATATGGCAAACGCGACAGCCGCTAAAGCAAGACGGTGCGCTGTCGGCCTTGTATTTTCGTTGCTTACTGTCTGTGCGGGCATGGACTACCTTGCTGTAAGTCTCCTTGTACGACTCCTAGCTAGCACATGTATGTCCCAAGGCCCCCCAAAGGCCCACAAACCGTCTGGATGTGCTCAGGCCATGACGGTCTCTCCGATGTCAAGGAAGCAGAACCCGGCTCAACCGCAACATCTTTGATATGCAGGCACTGCCACATACTGATTCAGAGCATATCTAGTGGCCAACCAATAGCCAGGAATCGCAAGAATAACACGCGGGGGCACATTTGCGGCCCACCGCTGTATGTGTGCAAGGGATACCTTTGCCAATATTTCCCTATACGGTATGGGGCGCACAGAAGGCTGGATCAGTGTCCCAGTCCGCATTGGAATTGCCGTGCGTGGCCAGGACAGGCGACATGCCAGAGGACTGACCAAACCTGAGGAGATAAACTGTCCACGCTGGTAGTATCATGGAGGAAATTTCGTAGCTAGTCTTGGCACTTACCGGTACATACCCGGTGTCAGGCGTGTTGGAAGTAGTACTTCATGCTTACGGAACTTTACGGGCTTGTTAGGCTGTCTTCTTGTTCTTCCGCATCCTCGTCGGTTATGACGGTCACGATGCGTGGATTCTGCAAACGCCACCACTGGCCATATCTTTCTAAGTTCCCTTGCATGATAACCGGCATTTTCTCTTTATGAGCATCAATAGCCTGATGGTAGTCCTGTTGGTTTAGAACTGTCTTGACAGATTGGATTTTATCCTCAATGAAGGTACGCAAAGTCACTGTTCCCTCTTGGCACGCATTACTCTGCAATCTCTGTACCGAACACAGCAGGAGCACATCCGGTTGCAGTTCGCGGGTGCGGAAAACGCGTGCCGCTTCACCCAAGATGGGAACGTCGTCCTGGGTGAAGCGGATCAGGCGTTGAGATGGTGTCACGGGGCGTGTCCTGGCCCAGGTTACCTTAACAACTAGTGCCGGGAATGGTTCAATCATCTGTATCAGGGCATCACACAAATTGGCACTCGTGCTGGAGGCTACAGCGGCCGCGAATGCTTGCAAGTCTCCGCTGATAGCCCGTTCGATCGCTTGCTTAGTAGCTGCCAAAGCTTCACACATCCGGCACGTCACTTGCCGCGTAAAGGGCACCCCCGCGCCTTGTGGATCCGGCAGCAAGGACTCATCATGTAAGGGAGGTGCAATCACTGGAGAGAGCAGCGTGATACCAAAGCTGCCTGGTTCCGTCTGGGCCAGGCGCACTTGGCTCACATACTTGCTAGCCCCTTGGTGGGATCTCATGTAGTCAAGCGGCTGGGGAGCCTGGAGTGAGTCCGCTACGGCTAGCAACATATCTCGGGCGCCGGCAATCAACTTGGCCCCTCTCTCAATGTCAACCGTGTCATTTCCTCCGTCCACCTGGACACGGATCACGTCCCGATCCGCCGTTATCAGGTCGTTATACAGTTCATGTTCCTCCCGTGCGGCGACGCTTGCGAAAATTTCGACTAAGCGTGCCACTACGTGGGCGTAATCGCCTAGGCTCCTGGTGCGCGGCACTATGATCTCCGGCAACCCGTCGCCGATGTACAC
Source organism: Caldilineaceae bacterium (assembly GCA_965116185.1). GTDB lineage: Bacteria > Chloroflexota > Anaerolineae > Caldilineales > Caldilineaceae > Bin34. The sequence goes on along the minus strand of OZ220492.1, from coordinate 1,743,788 downwards.
GTCGGCATGGTCGCCAAAGGCCTCCACGTTGGACCAACCTTCCGTGCGGGCGTAGGCAGACAGGGCCGCCGGTGAAATCGTGTTCAAACCCGTGTGGACTTTGCTTCCGGTCATCATGCGATCCTCCCCGTACGCGACTGCACTATCAGTTCACACAAGCTAGTAACGTCAAATTGGTTTCGCTGTGGAATCCGGATGGTAACGCTAGTTTCATTGGGTGTGTCATCTCAACCTAGTAGATTCAGCCAATAGGCCCGGTAACGCATCACCCGTTCATCCTCGGTAACAGTCAGCCATTAACTCCTTGTCCTTAGGCAAATCAAGCGGGAGCTCCAGAGCTGGGCGTATCACTCCGCTAGTCTAGATACGCAAACGCCGTCCCTGTCTATTTTTTGTCAAGTGGTAGCATAACCGACACGCAACACAACTACGTGGACAGAAGTTCCTCCTTACCAGGCACACTTAGAAGGCTATCCATCACCATTAGGCATCTACCATTAGCTTGTGAATTTGAGGGGATGTCGGGTAATTAGTGACCTGTGTGTAGGCCTTGCGGTCTGACGCTGTTCCCAGGCGGTCTACGTTAGTACATTTTCTCAGACGTCACTCGTATTGAGCCGTTCATTGTGTAGGGGCTAGGGGCATGTCTGCCTCTCGGCATAAACTGATTGAGCATGCAATGTCAATAAGTCCTACAGTACTTTACCCTTCTACATGTAGGCAGGCAAGGTATACGGCACAGCTTCAGACTCTGTACACAGTATTGGCATTTTCCAGGTGGGCGATCCCACCAGGGCTTTACACTAAATGGCTACCTACGCACGTCCTCGCCCCATGTCTGGGTGGATGAAATCACCCAGTCAACACGATATGTACGGGGATATCGATCACTGAAAACACGGGGCGTTTCCAGTACCATTTCTACAGGCAGCACGTGACATTGTGGCGGCGGCCGGAACCCGTGCGGACAAGACCTATGCATCAGGGTAAGTACACTGAAATAAAGCACAAAGCGGCGGCGCAACATAGTCAGGGGTGCAGCCATGGTCCGACATCCACATAGGCACTGTGACAGCAGAGGAAGCTGCTACATGGGTATGCATCGGAAACAGGATGACGTGTGCCAGCATATAATTTCTTTGGCGCCCCTGGGCTAAACACTTCCTGTGGAGACTAGGGTTTGTTATACTGCCGATAATTTCAGGATGAACTTGTCAGATCTTGCCGGCCAATACCCATGGATGTCGTTTCCGACCAAGAGCGTATCCTAGATGCCGCTTTGATAGAGTTTGCGGCCAAGGGATATGAAGGGACGCAGGTCAGTACCATCGCTGACCAAGCGGGACTGTCCACCGGTTCGCTGTTCCGCTGTTTCCCCAGCAAAGAACGTATTTTGCTGACCTTGATGGATCGGTTTGCCGCAGCTGTAGAGCGACGTATTCGCCGAGTCATTGCTGTGCAGGACGATGGTATGTACCGCGTGGAAGGAGCCCTGGAAGTTTGTCTGGACATGTTTAGTCAATACCGTCGCCAGACTAAGATCCTGTTCTCGCAGGTTGTGGGCCTCGGCATTGCCTTTGAGGTCAAGCGCCGCGAGATTCAATCCCGTTTTGCCCGGTATATCCGACAATTCCTGGATGAGGCTATTGCGCAGAAACAGATTCCCCCGGTAGATACGGAAGTCATTGCGGAAGCCTGGATGGGGGCCATCTACCACCTGGTCATGACCTGGGTATATACGGGAGAACCCGAACGTGAGCGTCTCAAAGCCAGTCTGGTCCCTATGCTATTACACAGTGTTGAGTACAGATCGGCAAGCAGTGAACCCCTGCCCGCGTATGACGCGGACAAGCAAGGTGTGCAGCATTGACCTTTTCTGGCACCTCCCATGCACGGCGACCTGCTGCCACCCGCCTGGTGTCAACCAGCCGGGAGCTGGCTACTTGCCGTCTGGACCGACTAGCACCATTGGGCCAACACAGTCAGTTATATTGGTATGATCCGCATACCCGCTACGAATTCCGCGGGATCGGCACAGCCGCTATTTTGCAGGGCTCTACCTCCGATCGATTCACGCTGATCGAGAACCGGATCCGGCAACTACTGACTGAGGCGGTTCTATCCTCTCCACCTTTGGGGCCAAGATGGGTGGGGGGCTTTGCTTTCACCCACCAATATCTATCGGATCGTGTGTGGCAGACTTTCGATCCCGCCTGCTTCATACTGCCCCACTTTCAGCTGGAGCAGATCGACGATCGCTTCTTTGTTACCATCAATGTGTTGGCGGACTATCAGGATGATCCCCGGGCCGTACAACAATACAGCGAAGAGGCCCTGTCGCATTTCATTGCGGATTTGACCCAGACATCGCAACAAGTCGACACTGCTGAACCACTAGATGACACCAAGCCGACGAGCGAAGGGATTGAGATACATGAACCTGTACCCAAGGGAGCCTGGGTGGAGGCAGTTGACCACATCCTGGCCACTATCCGCGCGGGCACGGTACGCAAAGCGGTGTTGGCCCAAATCCGCGAACTGCGCAGTAGCCAAGGCTTCAATCTGTACCGAGCCTTCCGGTTCCTTAGACAAACCTATCCTGAATGTTACGTTTTTCTATTCCGGAACGGCACGGATTCAGCCTTTTTGGGGGCCTCGCCCGAACTGCTTTGTGCAGTGAATGGCTCTAGTCTGCGTTCCATGGCTCTGGCCGGGACATCGCCGCGTGATCCTGATCCCGTGCGCGATCAACAAAACCGGCAGGATTTACATCGTTCCGCCAAGAACCAACATGAACATCGCATTGTCATTGATGGCATTACTACCCTACTGGAGCAGCATGGTGCATGTGTAGCCCCTGTCCCAGAAACCCACATTCTTTCCCTACACAATGTTCATCACCTTTGTACTCCGCTGCAGGCTGTGTGTCGCGTACCGCGCAGTGCGCTGCAATGGGCTTCCCTGCTCCACCCTACAGCCGCCCTAGGTGGCGAACCACAGGACAGGGCCATGAGCCTCATTGAAGAATTGGAAAGTGTGCCCCGTGGCTGGTACGGCGCGCCCTTTGGCATTGTGGATAGTAACCTGAATGGCATTTTCACTGCGGCCATCCGTTCCGGTGTTGTCCACGGCTCCCGGGCTTGGCTCTTTGCGGGAGCCGGTATTGTGGCCGGCAGTGATCCACATACGGAATGGCAGGAGACGGACTGGAAATTCCAAAGTCTCCAGCAGGCCCTCGTGACCTGAGACACAATAGGTCTATGGTGCACGATCCTCCTAGTTTCCTGGTAGCTAAGACCCTCGTAGCCGCATTGTGCCAATGCGGTGTTCAGCATTTCTGTATCTGCCCGGGCTCTCGTTCCACACCCTTGGCACTCAGTGTCTGGTTGGAAGCAACCTGTCACTTCTCTGTGCACCATGATGAACGATGCGCAGGCTTCTTCGCTCTAGGTAAAGCCCTAGCAACCCGATGCCCAGTGGCGATCATCACTACCTCAGGCACGGCTGTAGCGGAATTGCTGCCCGCAGTGGTTGAAGCGTACCAGAGTCAGGTACCTCTCATAGTACTTACCGCTGATCGGCCGGCAGCACTGCGGGGTACAGGGGCCAACCAGACTATTGTTCAGCCAGGTATTTTTGGAATTTATGTCAAAGCAGAGTTGGATCTGGCTATCCCACCTGAACCGTTGTCGTTCGTGGAGGCCCTCAAACAGGAAGTGTGTGCACTCCATGCCCTAAGCATAGATGACAATCCTGGTCCCGTGCACCTCAATATCCAGTTTGAGCCACCTTTTGAACCCGTGGCGATGACACCCTATACAGCCCTTGACCATGAAGAGAAGCGTGGGGATCAGGTCCATGGCAGTTGGTGCCGGCAGGACCTAGAGATAGCGGCCAAATTGCTGTCAAGGGCACGGCAGGGATTGATTATTGTGGGCCCTAACCAGTACCCCACGGCCTTTGCCACGGCCGTATGCAAGCTAGCCCAGGCCTGGGGGTTGCCCATCCTGGCCGATCCGCTATCGGGTCTGCGGCACACTGATCCCGACCATCAATACATCGTGACAGGATATGACACCCTACTACAAGCTCATCTGTTGGACGATCTGCGTTGTGATCTAATACTTCGGTTCGGGGCCCTGCCCGTATCCCGTCATCTGATTCAGTATATGGACGCCCATCACGCCGCGCACTGTCCCCATGTATACGTAAGTGCTTCCGCGCAGATCCATGACGAAGCGGGCAGCGTAACGCATCGCCTGTCATCACACCCCCTACCGTTTTGTGAACGGCTGGCTGTCTATACGTCTGCCTCTAGTCAACCGACCACCTGGCTCCAACGATGGCAGACACTGAGCCACAGCGTCATCGCCACTATGGCCAACCTGGAGGACACCCGGCCCGCATGGGATGGTACCTATGTCGCGAGTCTGCTGAACTGTCTATCTGCGCACAGCATACTCTTTGCCGGCAATAGCTTGCCCATACGTGTCCTTGATTTGATAGGACATGCCCCCCGGCTCAAATGCCGTGTCTACGGTAACCGCGGGGCCAGTGGCATTGATGGCCTGGTTTCTACCTCTTTGGGTATGGCCCATGACACACAGGCTCCCGTATGTTTGCTGATCGGCGATTTATCCCTTCTCCATGACGTGGGAGGCCTAGCCGCCGTGCGGCATCTGGGCATTCATAATTTTGTGGTGGTGGTACTCAACAATCAAGGGGGCGGCATCTTTGAACGTCTCCCGGTAGCCCGTCTGGATCAAGCCTTTGAAGAGCTTTTCATCGCTGCCCATACAATATCGTTTGCGCACCTCGCGGCTGCCTTTGGGCTTGTCTACCGCCAGGCTACCACGCCCCGACAGCTGACCGAGGCGGTAACGCACGGGTTCGCGAGCTCCCGCGCCCATCTGGTTGAGGTAATCACGGACCGCAGGAAAGACTGGCACCAGACCCATCAATTTATCCAGCAGGTCAAAGAGAGGTATATCCATGAACAATCCTGAACCCATGCCGATTGCCTGGACGGAAGTGACTGCCTATTCAGATATTACGTACCATCAGTTTGATGGGATAGCCCGCATTGCTTTCAATCGGCCGGAAGTGCGCAATGCTTTCCGCCCGGAGACTATCGATCAGATGATAGAGGCCTTTCGCCATGCCTGGGCCGACAGTTCCATAGGTGTGATACTTCTTACCGGTAATGGTCCTTCGCCCAAGGACGGTGTATACGCTTTCTGTGCCGGCGGTGACCAGAAAGTACGCGGATATGCGGGGTACCAGGATGAAGCAGGCACTGCGCGGCTGAACGTGCTGGAATTGCAACGCATCATACGCACTATACCCAAGCCCGTGATTGCTCTAGTGGCCGGCTATGCCATTGGAGGCGGTCACGTTTTACATGTCATATGTGACCTGACTATCTCGGCGGATAACGCAGTCTACGGCCAAACGGGCCCCATCGTCGGCAGCTTTGACGGCGGGTTCGGTGCTAATTACCTAGCCCGCATCGTGGGCCAGAAGAAAGCCCGTGAGATCTGGTACCTCTGCCGCCAATACTCCGCGGCTGAAGCCGCAGCGATGGGATTAGTCAACGCAGTCGTGCCTGTGGAGCAGTTGGAAATGGAAGGTGTGCAATGGGCCCAGGAGATTTTGGCCAAGAGCCCAATTGCCATCCGGTTTCTCAAAGCCGGTTTCAATGCCGATTGTGATGGACAGACCGGCTTGCAGGTACTGGCGGGTGACGCCACGATGCTGTACTACATGACCGAAGAGGGTAGCGAGGGCAAGAACGCCTTTCTGGAAAAGCGTCCACCCAATTTCCGCCAGTTCCCATGGCGACCGTAAAGCCGCTGCCGGACTGGCTTGGCCAGCAAGCAGTCCGGCATCCTACTGCCCCGTGCATCCGTTGGCACAAGGAGACCTATTCATTTCAGGCCGTAAGTAGTCTGGTCTCACGGCTTTGTCTGGATCTACATACGTCATCCTCATATACCTTGACCTTGCAACCACAGGTGGGTGTTGTAAGCCGGGATCCGTTTCTGACTGTGCTGATCGTGCTCGCCTGTGCCCGTACGGGGTGGCCAGTCACGGTTCTTAATCCTGACCTGCCATCCTCCCACCTATGGCAACAGATTGACCGGAGCAGCGTATCACTCCTGTTGGCGTCACCCGACTGCCACGCTGCCGTGCAGGAACCGCCCACACCGCGTGTGACTGTGCATTGCGTTGCACTGCCTCCGCAGACAAACGAACGAGCGCAGTCGGAATTACGCCATCTGCCTCCTTTCCCGGTCGTGGATCTCCAACGGCTCCAGGGGCATGTGTTCACCTCGGGGTCCACCGGCCAGCCCAAGGCTCTACCGTTTACATTCGGCCATTTCTACTGGAGTGCGGTCACATCGGCCTACCGCCTGGGCTATACGCCCACAGACTGCTGGCTGCATTGTCTCCCGCTATACCACATTGGCGGCTTGGCTCTGCTCTTCCGGGCTGTGCTATTCGGCTTCTGCCTCGATCTACAGGCGGGATTTGACACTGCTGCCGTGCTTGAGGATATTCAGGCCAACCGGCTCACCCTCGCCTCGTTGGTGCCCACTATGCTCGTTCGGTTGCTTAATGCCGGGTTACAGTTCCGGGACAGTCCCACCGCCTTCCGTTTCGCCCTGATGGGCGGAGCCAAGGTGCCCCGGGAATTACGGGTAGAGTGCCAGGATCGGCGTATTGCTCTTGTGTGTAGTTACGGTCTGACCGAGTCCTGTTCACACATTACCACTACCTTCCCGGGGCAGATGGCAACAACCGGTGAGGGACTACCGCTACTGCACGCCTTCGTGACCATTCGGGATGAAGCCGGTCACGTCAGATCACCACAGACGGCCGGCCACATCTGTTTACAGGGCCCGCAGATTTGCCATGATGCGTATACTGCGGCTGCTTGGCATGAAACGGGGGATATCGGCTATCTGGATGAACTGGGTGCCTTGCACGTGCTGGCCCGCCAAGATGAGGTGTACGTCAGTGGTGGTGAGAACGTATATGCACCGGAAGTAGCAGCTGTGCTGGAAAGACATCCCGCGCTCCAGGGTGCCTGGGTTACCGGTGTGGCAGATCGGGAATGGGGCCACCGCATCGTCGCTTTGGTGGAATGCCATCCGGGGGTCCACACTACCGCGGCAACGCTCAAGGCCTATTGCCGCCTGTTTCTTCCCGCATATAAAATTCCCAAACATTTCCTGTTTGTGGATGCCTTGCCCCGCACGGGTTCCGGGAAAGTGCGGCAGGCGGACGCCCGGGCCATGGTCACGGCTTTATGGCCCTAACCTGGCACGATCCTCTTGCTTTCAGGGGACCTAGCGGGTTGCCGTATCATGTGGCGTGGCAGGGGAGCGGTCCCCCCCTGCTGCTACTCCACGGTTTTACGGGCCATAAGAATACGCTCGGAGCCATGACCCATAAGCTAGCCGACCATTTCCAGGTCTTTGGTGTGGATTTGCCGGGACACGGCCACGCTATTCCCGTACCGCCCCAAAAAGCAAATTTCATAGACGTGATCAGAGATTTGTATGCTCTGCTGGACCGGCTCGGGCAGGCCCAGGTACACTGTGTGGGCTACTCAATGGGGGGACGCCTTGGACTTGCTCTGGCTTGCCAACAACCCACAACACCCCTGTGTTCGTTGTCCGTCCTCAGTGCTTCACCCGGGTTGGCAGACGGTAGAGCACGTCAGGCCCGCCGCTGGTGGGATCAGGATTTGATGAAGTTTATTGCACACACCCCACCCGCCGTGTTTCCGCAGTACTGGCAGCGTCTTCCGCTTTGGAACACTACCGCCGATGCTCCCACCACAATCCCCACCTTACAACAACGTTTGGGTTGGAGTCAGGTGCTGGCCATTCTAGGCACCGGCCATCAACCTTCATTATGGCCCCAACTGCCGACAGTCACCATTCCCGTCCAATTTGTGACTGGGGCCAACGACAAGAAATATACCGCCCTAGCGGCGCGGATGCATGCCCTGGTGCCTGATAGCACGTTGGTCTCCATCCCCGGGGCGGGACATCGCGTCCACCTGGACGCAGCCTGTGCCACCGCTCGGCTTATCACACGGTTTGTTCAGCACTTGTAAAGAGTAAGGAGATTGCATGGCCATTTGGACTGTACCGCCCGATAGGCACAAGCTAGGCTTTGACCGCAGGGCTACCATGGTAGAGCATCTAGGTATCTCCATTGACACGATTGGGGATGACTATCTCCAGGGCAGCATGCCCGTGGATCACCGCACCATGCAGATCATGGGCCTGTTGCATGGCGGCGCATCTGTGGTCTTAGCCGAGACGCTGGGTAGTATCGCATCCAATCTGTGCCTTGATCCGGCCACACAAGCGGCTGTCGGGATTCAAATCAATGCCAACCATATCCGGGCAGTCCGGCAGGGACGCGTGCACGGTATAGCTCGTCCCGTTCATCTGGGGCGCAGTACTCATGTCTGGCAAATCACGCTGACGGATGATGAAGGCCGCACCATCTGCTTATCCACACTCACGACAGCTGTGATCGAACGGGACCAAATGGGGGTTTAGTTCCACACTGCGCGGACTCGTTCTATACATTAGGGCTCATACCGGACATGAAGCACTGGCTTGGCCTGCTACTAACCTGGGTCCTGGCTGCGTGTCAGGTTGCACCGCAATGGCTGGAGGCCGTTGAAGAACCGGCTCTGACATTCAAGGAACGGCAGGTCGATCCCCGGGCCACACGTCTGCGGGACCAGGTAGCCCATTGGTCTCTGCCTGCCTGGTCCGGGCTAGACAGGCCAACAACCATACAGGATCGGTGGCAGCTGTTTCAGGTAACCGCCCCTACCTGGCAGGGCATAACACTGGCACCTACAGCACGCCTAGTGCGTGATGACAGAACAGCCCGTGGTGAACATGTCCTCTTCCACGTACCGGCCTCACTCACGTCCGTCCTAGCTGACCTGCATGAACAATTGGCCAGAGATAACTGGCATTTGTTGGAACACATGGCTAGCAGTGATGGTCATGACCCACAGTGGGTGTATCTGGCTTTCTGGCGGAGCCAACTGTCCTTTCTGCCGCAACAGCTATTCACTACAGCCTGTGCTCTAATCCACGTGGAGCAGGCAGGACTGACATCCCTGGCACTGAGCACTCGTTGTGTGGAGTTGCGCCATACGGCTCAAGTACTGGGGGCTCCTGCCCGTGTACAAACGGAAAACTGGTATGTAGTTGACATGGGAAGACTCATGACTCACGTGCCGTCTACCTGGCGTTTCGCGGAACCTTATGCCCAGGATGTCCCGTGTGCAGCTCCTGAAGCATTTGCATGCCTGTATCAGTACAGCCTAGAACACAATGGTGACACGTTCACGCTGCGCCTCCTAGCCAGTGACCGTGGCACCCTACCCACGACACTGCATCCTTACCATGTTCTGGACATTGCGCAATCATTGGCAGCGGATTCACTTCCCCTACTAATACAGCCCGTTATCCTCAGGCACGGTGGACAGGGCATTCAGCTCTATTCATGGATGACGAATAGTCCCGCCCCCGGCCATGTAGTCCGCTCGGAAATCCACTTCTTCCAGGATCAGCAATATCTAGTGTTTGAAGGGACTCTGACCGGTACCACTGCTCAGGTCTCCGACCAGGCACCTGTGCTGTCGCAGATCTTGCAGCAAATTGAATACGGTACCGTGGAGTAGACACCTTCGGTGACGGTTGGGCGGTACGACGGTTGGGCCCCCAAAGAAGCGCGCTCTTTAGTATACTTGCCCTGAATAATCGCTCACGGTCTGAGTTGAGCGTGGCTCCCCCGCAAGGTGAATAGTGGGGGCGCGGATGGGCTAGGGACATCAGTCAACAGGATACAGGGCATGTATATTGATGCGCATCAACACTTCTGGCACTTTGAGAAATCCCAATATCCCTGGATCACTGATGACATACCCGCGCTGCAACGCCACTTCCTCCCCGCTGACCTAGCTGCCACATGCACCCGCCATCACATTGATGGCACGGTGGCCGTCCAGGCTCGCCAGGCAGTCCATGAGAATGATTACCTGCTCCAGCTGGCCGCTGCCAATCCGTGGATTAGGGGTGTTGTTGGGTGGATTGAGCTGACGGCTCCCGAGGCCGTGGATCAGATCCGGGGCTATGCTACATATACGCATTTCAAAGGTGTGCGCTATACCTGCAGTACCGAACTATGGGAACTACAAGACGCATATTTTGAGCAGAGCATGCGGGTCCTAGCTGACCGGAACCTCACCTTTGATCTGCTTGTGCATACGGGGATCCTAGCCGAGACAGTCCGTCTGGTTGAGGCCTACCCGGACAACCGGTTTGTGCTGAATCATATCGGCAAACCTAATATTCTGGCCGGTCAGCTAGCTCCCTGGGATGCCGGCATCCAGAGGCTGGGAGCATGCCCGAATGTGGTGTGCAAGGTGTCCGGATTGGTGTCCAGGCCAGGCCATGCAGCAATACCGCAAGCGGGCTTTGTCCCTTTCCTGGATGTTGTGTTCAAACATTTTGGACCTAAACGTCTCATGTTTGGCTCCGACTGGCCCGTGTGTACACTGTGCAAGACGTATGCTGAAGTGCTGGCTATCGTCCAGTCTTATATCGCAGGTCTTACGCACTCGGAGCAAGAGGCTGTTATGGGGCAAACCGCCCTTCGTACCTACCGGCTTATAGCATAGATGCCTGTGTGGTGTGGCCTGGGCATTCATTACTTCCACCATGCCCCATTAACTGGGGTAGCCACAACCGGTCTCCGACCTCAAGGCCATGCGGGCGCGGAGACCAACAGCAACACACCGCATACCGAGGCACACCGGAAATAGCACTATGCCTCACAGACAACGCCTGATCCTGATCAGCGCGGTAGTTGCCCTGATAGCTAGCGTAACATCCCTCGCCCGGGATGAGAGGATCCGCCGCTCGGAGCCTGAGCCGGCTGTGTCATGGCGGCTCACAACGCTCCAGGCCGATACGGAACAGTTCCCTGAAATCATAGGCGGTACGCCTGTCGAGTCCGATGCCTTTCCCTGGGTAGCGGCCCTTGTATCATCCCGCTATCGCGATGCCCACCATGGCCTGATTTGCGGGGGAACTCTGATCGCCCCGGATTGGGTCCTAACAGCAGCCCACTGCGTGCACCGGAATGGTGTGACCGTCCGCCCAGAGGACGTAGACATTGTGCTGGACAGGCTAAATCTGCAATCGGAAGCGGGGCAGCGCATAACGGTCAGGGCCATTGAACCCCATCCCGCTTTCAATCCCCACACCGGCGAGTTTGACATTGCCTTAGTGCAACTGGCCGCACGCACGGACCTCCAACCTCTACTACTCTCATTCCGTGATCCGGCCGCTCTCGTACGGCAGGGAGCCGACAGCTTGCTCGTGGGCTGGGGTACTACATCCTGGAGCATAGGGCAGATGGGCACTTTTCCCGTCCGGCTGCAGCAAGCCGTTGTGCCTTTGGTTGATCCGCATCACTGCCAGCAAGCCTACCGCCAGCGAGCCAACCGTGAGGTATTCATTACCCACAATATGCTCTGTGCCGGCACCGTTGACCAGCGGTATGATGCATGCATTGGAGACAGTGGCGGCCCTCTGCTTTTCCGCGACGAGATAACCCAGCACTGGATCCAATTGGGTATCGTCAGCTGGGGCATTGGTTGTGCAGTGCCAGGATTTTACGGTGTCTACACTAACATCTTTCCTTTCCGGGTTTGGGTACAGACCGTTATGTCCGCGGCCGGTGCCGTCACACCGCCTCCGACGTCATCCTCCGGGACCACTACGCCCACACCCGCAAGCCGTATCCGGTTCCCCTTTATCCCCGCGGCGGGTGCACAATGAAGGAGTTTATAGTGCCCCCAGACACAAAGAGCCGGTACCCCTCAACAGGATACCGGCTCTTTATTGTGACACGTTGCACGACTACAGGGGCGACCAATGGGACTTGAACCCACAACCACCTGAACCACAATCAGGCGCTCTGCCTATTGAGCTATGATCGCCATGCCCGGGCAGTAAGCCCTTGATCTACCACAGGGGGACAGGGATTCGAACCCCGATTGGCGGTTCCAAAGACCGCAGTCCTGCCCTTAGACGATCCCCCTCTAGAATGCCGAAGCCCAGACTTGAACTGGGAACCCTAGCATTTTCAGTGCTATGCTCTACCGCTTGAGCTACCTCGGCATACTGCACAGACGCAGAGCGGGTGATGAGATTCGAACTCACGACCTTCTCCTTGGCAAGGAGACGTTCTACCACTGAACTACACCCGCATGATACCGACAAGATGGACCCGGTCGGATTCGAACCGACGATCTTCTCCGTGCAAAGGAGACGCCTTCCCACTAGGCCACGGGCCCCTGTTTCCCTTGCACGACCACCAGCGAGAATGCCGACGAGAGGACTCGAACCTCCACACCCTGTCAGGGCAATAGATCCTAAGTCTACCGCGTCTGCCAATTCCGCCACGTCGGCCTGCTTGCCTGCGATGTCCGCGCCACTATGTCAAAGAATAAGCCTACATACCCCCGATTCTGTAGGACACCTCAAGTGCCTGGCTGTCATCTATCTCAGGTAGCCCCAAGCGGCCTACCTGGTCCGCATTTGCTCCCGTACGCGGCCGCACACGGGAGTGCCGACTGCGGTGAGATTTTACCCGTTCAGGCAAAATCCACTCACCTTGCTCTCAGTTGCACGCTCGCCCAGCCGTGACCATTACTGAACACGCTGGTGGGCTCTTACCCCACCCTTTCACCCCTTACATCCAGGTGATCCCGGATGCGGGTCTGCTCTCTGTTGCGGTTGTAGTCATGGCGCGGTTGCCCGGCCCTGCCCTCACTTGCGGTTTCGTGAGGCAACCTTCCAGAAGCCGTAGCTTCCGGTGAGAGTCGGGAAGTTCCTCTACTGGCAAAACCAGCAGCGACAGCCTGAGGCTCATTCTCCGACATATTTATCTGTTAACCTGCCATCCGGGACGCATCACTGCCCCTGACTCAGTCAGAGCATTGTAGCGTCCTATGTGGATAATGTCAATTTGCAGGCCTGTCTTGTCACCCGTCATTCTTGCGGTTTCCGGCAGTAGGCATCCCCATTTGGTGCTGCATATCCAGCTCTTCTTGGGGGACACCTTCCAGCCATTCCTGTTGACCCTCCCGGTTATCCTGTTTCCAGATGGGTACAATGGCCTTAAGCCGATCAATCGCAAACCGACAGGCCTCAAAGCATCCATCATGCCGATGAGGTGTGGCCACAGCCACCATCACGGTGGGTTCCCCTAGTTCACAGCGCCCCACACGGTGTTCCATCGCGATAGCACGTACCGCTGGCCACCGGTCCAATACCTCGTCCGCTACTTTCAGGCTCTCCTTGCGGGCCATGGGGGCGTAGGCCTCGTATACGAGGAATTCGGTGGCGGTCAAATCGCCGTCCTTTTGGGTCATACCCCGTACAATCCCGGCAAACGCTGCCACGGCCCCACAATCGGGCCGTGTTACCTGGGCTATCAACGCATCTTGGGAAAGAGGCTCGGGTGTCAGGCGAAAAAACACTTGTGCGTGGTCATGGCGCTGGTCAGACATGACGGGTTCCTCCGGAAACGGGCGGAAACAGTGCTACTTCATCGCCCTCATACAATTCCTGCTGGGCAGCGGCATATTCTTCGTTCACCGCCACATAAACTGAGATCTGCCGCACTCGTATGTGGGGATGTTGCCTGTCCATCCACTGTAACAGATCCGCTACGGTGGTGCCGGACTCGATCTCCACTTCCTTCCGGTTCCATCCGGCTCTCTGTTTCAGAGTGGCGAACAGCAATACCGTAATCTTCATGACTGACCTGACGCTTCACTCATCTGCCAGGTCCCGGATTTACCTCCCATTTTGGTAACCAAATGCACATCCGTGATGCGCAGGCCTTTGTCCAGGCCCTTGAGCATGTCATAGATGGTCAGAGCCGCGACACTAACCCCCGTCAATGCTTCCATTTCCACTCCGGTCCGGCCTACACAGGCAACCGTGCAGGCAACGTCTATCCGGCAGCAGTCAGCATTCACGTCAAAGTGCAGTTGAACGCGGGAAAGAGTGAGTGGATGGCACAAAGGGATCAGATCCGCTGTCTTCTTGGCAGCTTGGATACCGGCGATACGGGCTGTGGCGAAAACGTCACCTTTGGGTACGGCGTCCTGCTGCAGCACGGACAACACGGCTGCGGGCAGAAGCACCGTAGCCCGGGCCACGGCCTCACGGGCCGTGGGTACCTTATGGCCTACGTCCACCATGGACGCCTGCCCTTGGTTGTCAAGATGGGTTAGACCGGCCATGTTGGCATCAAGTGGTTTAACGACTAAAGAGACTAAAGAATACGCAGATCAAGGGCCTGCAGCACCGCACCAGAGGGCACCCGTCCCTCGCCGGCCGGTATCTGCACCAGGGCGTCGGCATCCAACATACTCATGAGACGGCTACTCTTCTGGGATCCCGTTGATGTGGCCCGATAGCCACCCACCCCGTCGTGCAAGTCCTCATCCCAGGTCAAGGCAACCCGATGAAACTCCGGTCGGTGCGGATCCCGCCGCAGCTGTTCCATGATCGTGACGCCAATCCGGGGTAGCGCAAAAGGTACACGTCCCTGCATCTTGCGCAGTGCCGGCACAACGAACAGAAGAAAGGTCACCATGGCACTTGCGGGATTGCCGGGCAGTGCGAAGATGAGCGTCGGCTGTACTTTGCCGTCTTGGTTGAACGTGGCAAACGTGAACGGCTTACCCGGTTTCATGATGACCCGTTCTGTATGCAGTTGGGCCCCCATGTCCTCCAAGAGCGCTGGCAACAAGTCATGCTCACCCATGGACACGCCACCGGATGTGATCAGCATGTCACACTCCGCTAAGCACGTGGCCAATTCAGCGCGCAGCCCCGCCCTATCATCGGGCGCTATCCGGGTACCGCCTACGGAAACAGCCCCCATAGCCAACACCATACGGGAGAGGGTAATGTGGTTAGAATCCCGAATCTGTCCGGGGGCGGGTGTTTCCCAAGGGGCACACAATTCGTCACCGGTTGACAGCACCGTGACACGGGGTTGGCGAAACACGTCCACCTGGCTGACGCCGGCTGTAGCCAACATGCCTAGCTCCACTGCTCCCAGCCTACGGCCATGAGCTAGCACGAGCGTACCCGTTGCCAGGTCCGCACCCACAGGTCTAACATCCGTACCCGGCGTTACGGCCCGTCGAATATGTACCTCATCATCTTGAGGTACCGTGTCCTCCACCATGACTACCGCATCGGCCCCTTCAGGTAAAGGGGCACCTGTCGTAATGTAGCTGACCTGCCCTCGAGTCTGTACGTAGGTCGCGGGATGACCGGCAGGGATATGCCCCACTACAGGATAGGTTCCCGGGCCATCAGCCGCCACTACGGCATAACCATCTTTAGTGGATGCCCGAAAGGGCGGAAAAGGTGCCACCGCACGCACGTCACGACTGATTACGCGTCCCCAAGCCTCCTGCAGGGATACGGACACCGTATCCACAGGTGTCACTTGATCCAGTACGCGCTGCAATGCTGTGGTCACGGATACCATCGGACTAGGGGTACGCGGATGAACCGCTCGGGGTGTAGACATGTCAGACATCCTAAATCGGAATCCAGAGCATCTCAAGTGTAACAGACATGTGTCCACTAATCGTTCAGCGCGAACGGGATCCGTACAGATGCGGGCCCGTCCATGTATCTATAGGGAGCCAAACGGACCGCTAGGTTTGCAGAACGCCCATCCATCCGGGAGACAGCGTATGGGGCATCTCACCTAGGTAGGTACGACAGAACCCCTCACTTCATCCGTCCGGACCTGCCACTACCCCTGTTCATGTGCGTAGCCACCAGATGGTAAGGCGCCGTGGTGGTCGCCGACAGCCATCAATCAATAGCGTACGGTTGGCAGTCCCCGTTCCTCGCACCACGCCGTGATGGGATTCTCCCCACCGTCAAAAGCAAAAGTGTCCCTTTGGGCATATGGTTCACCACATATGAAGCGCTGGAGCGGATTCAGCTGCTCCAGCAGCTGCGCGGACTGCACGCGGTAATCCATGGGCTTGAGCCAACGGTAGCCATAACCAATCATGCAGGCTTTGCGGGTGTGGCTTACCAGATTAGCGGCCCCCGCATGATAGGTGCGATTCTCAAAAATCAGACAGTCGCCTGCTTGCAGGGATGGCTGGAGCGCTCCTTCCGGATCCGCGGCTCCTTCGGGTATGGCAATGGGCTCCCGCAACTGGTGGCTGCCCGGCACCACCATGGTCACACCGGAATTGGGTTCCCGTAGGTCGGTAAAATAGTATGCGCATTTAACCAGCAGGCGTTGGATCCGGTGATGGCCCATGTCCTGCATCGCCTGAAAATAATCACGATGCCAGCCCGGTTCCCGAAAGGTCGGTGGGGTCCCTGTTGGCTCCGGGTCCTTGTAAATCAGATGCGAGGTCACCATGTGCAGGTCGGCTCCCAGCAACTGCACTACGGTGGGCAGAATCACGGGATGGTCGATCAGCTGCTGAAACACGGGGTGTTTGGACACGCAGTTACGAAAACTGTCATAACGACCGCTCTTCATAGTCTGACGGTGCATCTGATCGTCCGAAGACAGGAGACGGTCGGCCACGTCCACGATCTCAGTTATTGTATCCGGAGCCAGCGCGTTGCGGACAATGAGGTATCCGTTGCGGTCAAAGAACTCTATTTCTGCCGGATCAAGGATGGTGTCACCGAGCATAATTCCTCCTGGGTGTTTACTCCGTGTAGGGTATTGCTTGCGTCAGCCTTTCATGCCTGAAAACGTCACGCCCTCAATCATATATTTCTGCCCCACGGCAAAAACCAGCAACATGGGCATGATCATGTAAACGGAAATGACCATCATTTTGTGCAGAGATGTAATTTCACCTTCAAAGCCCTTCTGGGCATTGAGGGCTAGGGCCAGTGTCCACAATTCCTTCTTAGGCCCCAAGTAAATCAGGGGCGACAGAAAATCGTTCCAGGCAAACTGGATCGAAAAAATGCCCACGGCCGCCAGCACCGGTTTGGAATTGGGCATAACAATGCGTGTCCAAATGCCCAGCTCGGTACAGCCGTCCATCCGTGCTGCGTCACTGAGTTCCAGGGGGATGCCCCGGAAGAACTGGCGCATTAGGAAAATGTAAAAGGCGTTGTGCCCCAGCAGGCGGGGAATGATCAGAGGCCAGAATGTGCCCACCAAACCCATGCGATCGAAGATGACGAACAGCGGAATGATTTGTACCACGTGCGGCAGCATCATGGTGCTCAACAGAACATAGAATAAGATGTCGCGCGCGGGAAATTTGATGCGGGCGAACGCGTAGCCGGCCAGGGCACAAATCACGACCCCGCCGGCGACGGAAGCCACAACCATGTACATGGTGTTGAGGGTGTACAGGCCTAGCGGTGTCTCCTGGAAGATATCAAGGTAATTGGACCATTGCACCGGGTCCGGTATTAATTGGACCTCACGTAACGTCACGGTCTGAGCTGTCTTGAGCGAAGTGGAGAACGTCCAGGCCAATGGAAATAGCATGACCAGCGATGCTACCAGCAGGACGGGATAAACAAAGACCCATTTGGCCACACGGGTGGTCAAGCCTTCAACCATGCGTCCTCCTACGCGCGGACACCTTTAGGTGTCTCCATAATAGACCCACCGATCCGAGGTGCGCACCATGATCACGGTGAAAAAGAGAATGATGAGGAAAAGAATCACGGATAGCGCGGCTGCGTACCCAAGACGGAAATAGCTGAATGCGTTGTTATAGATGTGTAGGACGTAAAACAAGCCCGCGCTCAGTGCACCACCATTGGGCCCGATCAGGACGTAGGCCGAAGCGAATACCTGAAAGCCGCCAATGATGCCAATAATCAAATTGAAGAAGATGACCGGTGTCATCATGGGCACCGTGATCCGGAGTAATTTGGCCCAATAATTCCCGCCGTCAATCTCAGCGGCCTCAAACAGCTCGGCAGGAATACCCTGCAGCCCGGCCAGGAAGATGACCATCTGGGCACCGAAGCCCCACATGCTCATGATCACCATAGCCGGCTTGATCCATTCGGGACGGGTCAACCACCGTACAGGAGGTAGGTCAACCAGGATGAGCAGCTGATTGAAAATGCCGTAACGAGCATTGAACATACCGAAGAAGATAATGGAAACGGCAACCAGCGGTACCACGGAGGGAACATAGAAAATAGTCCGGAAAGTACCCAGGGCCATAATGCGCATATTCAGGAGGATCGCGATGGCAAAAGCCACGACGAGACGGGCCGGCACACTTAGGGCCAAATAATAGAGCGTATTGCCCAGACTTTTCAGAAACAGGGGATCAAGGGAGAAAATTTCAACGAAATTCGCAGTGCCGAGCCAATCGGGCCTACTCGTGGATACGGAATAGTCGGTGAGGCTCAGGTAGAGATTCGTGACAAAGGGGACCAGATCGAACCAGAGAGCCGACACGATCCAAGGTAGGATAAAGGCATAACCTACCCATAGGCTACGATACCGGTGCAGGACAATCTGAATACGGGCAAGCATGGTAGCGTCTCAGCTGAAATCCGGGGAGCCATGGCACAGAGATGCCGAGGGGCACACCACACCGCAACACCTGGTCACGCAGATGCGGATCCACATGACCAGGTATCTGTGTGTCAGTACGGCGTCACAGGGTGCAACCGAACCCGACATGGCCACGGCCCGCTGCCGGCACCTGGCAATCTAGCTAGCCCAGAACTCATCCAGAATGCGCTGGGCTTCCTCAGCTCCCTTGGCCAAAGCGTCGGCAGGTGTTTCCGTCCCAAAATAGGCTTCGTCCACTGCGGTGCCCACCACATCATTGATGCGGCCCTGCACAGGGGTCACCGGAACACTGATATCGGTAGCAAGAGATTTCAGCACCACATCCCAATATGGATTACTGTCGTAGTAGGCGGAATTCTGATTGCACTGCTGCACAGGCGAAGGCCGGCCCTGGTTGAATAGGAACAAACAGCCCCCCTGTTCATGAGTGCCGAAGAACTCAAGGTATTGATAGGCCGCATCCTTCTGCTCCTGGGGTGTGGAAGTGGGAATCACGTATCCCCAAGAACCCGAAAGACCTGCAACCCCCGCATGTGCCGCACCTTCCGTGGCCGCGTTGTAGGGCATCTGGGCACAACCCCACGTACTGGTATCCGCCCACATCTCCGGATCCGTCGCCTGCAGGTGGCCGAATTGCCACACACCGGTGAAAAGTACACCTAGTTTCTCGTTGTAGAAGGGGTGGTCGGCCGAGGTATCACTGGTACCGGCAAAAAACTCATTCGCATTGTCAATACCACCATTGATTTCGTTGGTGGTATTCACCATCCATTCCAACGTCTGTACACCCTGGTCATCAGCGAACTGAATGGTGCGGGCATCGTCGGACACAAAAGCACCGGCGTTAGTGTAAAGCCAGCGACCAAAGCTGACAGCACCACTGCCCAGCGCGGCACCCAGCGTAACGAGACCCAGATCATCAAGTTCCGTGATCGCACGATTGGCGTCATCCAGTTCTTGCCAAGTCGTGGGAGGATTTTCGGGATCCAGCCCTGCCTGGGCAAACACGGTCTTGTTGTAGAAGTACTGTCCCGTGTTGCCACCGCCTGTGGGCAAGGGGAAGGAATAAAGTTCGCCTTGCCACCGCTGGTTATTGATTTCACCGGCGTAAAAGATGGCGTCGGGATCAATACCGGCCGCTTCTACGTAATCGTCAATGGGAATGATGAGGTTTTCGTGGGCAAACTGATAGGTCTCCACCCGCTGAGTCATGATCAGGGCTGGCGGATTGTTGCTCGCCACAGCGGTCGCAGCACGTTCTGCACGCCCGTCCCAGGGCTGTACGGAGTTGTTAACCTGTACCTTGTCGTTCATGTCGTGGAAATTGGTGATCACCTCATCCATCAGGGCTTCACGATGAGAGCCCCACCAGTTCATGAACTCAATCTCAACTCGCTCCATTGATGGTGCGATCTCTTCGTTGGACATCGTCGTGCCGGTATCCGTGGCCTCCGGGGCAGCACAGGCCGCCAAAAGGCCGGCGGTGGAAAGACCCGCAATCTGCAGAAAGCGGCGCCGTGATAACTTATCTGTATGGGACATGAGCCTGCTATCTCCTTGCATTCCAGAACAAAAACAACCCTGTGAAAATGGCATCTTCAACATCTCGCACGCCCTGACTGAACCTTGATTAAGGAACAGGAGGCTACGCCAACAGCCAAACGGCCCAAAGCCTGGCGTTTTTTTACTTTATAGAGTTTACTGATGCGTGTTGCATTATATCATAGTATAGGTAGGATAGATCAGCCAAGAAGTTGGTTGATCCGGCGGCCAGTGCCAGTCCAGAGACCATGTAGGTAATATGTTGATCTACCTGCGTGTCATGGCGTACAATGTACCTCGGATTCATACTAATGATCCGATTATTCCAGGAAGAAGAGCTACTACACTCTTGATCGATTTGGAATTCATTGCTTATCTGATTGCGCACACAGATAACGGGTCAGAACGCCTGCCCCCTCTGGCCCAAATCAGCCAGGAGACGCATTTGGGTATCGGCAAGCTGCGGGAACAGATGGCTGTGGCCCGTGCGCTAGGTCTCATCAAAGCCTCACCCAAGCGCGGCATCGTGTGTCAGGCGTACGACTTCCTGCCGGCCGTGCGTATGAGCCTAGAGGTGGGTATTGCCTTGGAAGAGGAGCGTTTTCTGGATTTCGCGGAACTCCGTGCACGTCTGGAAGAAACGTTCTGGGCAGATGCCGTCGGTTCTCTGAACGCCCATGATCTTGAGGAGCTCTTCGCACTGTGCCAGGCGGCTACACGCAAATTGGAGGCCGCGGTAGTGGAGATTCCGCATGCGGAACACAGAGCGTTTCATCTCCGTATTTTCGCCCGCTTGGGCAATCCTTTCGTGCTGGCGTTGCTGACAGCCTACTGGGACGCCTACCAAACGATAGCCCCCAAATATTACGAAGATCTCGATCACCTGCGGCGCGCCTGGCGTTTCCATTACGCTATTACGGAAGCTCTGCAGGCAGGCGAAGTGGCCCAAAGCCGTACCTTGCATCTTGAACACATGCGTCTACTGGAACTTCGGTCTAGCCCGCCCCCGGTCCCAGATGAGTCACCCGTTGTGGACAGCTCTGTTGCCCTAGCGGCATTTCCTTCCGGCTAATATCATTCCTCACTGAGCCAAGTCATAGGAGTTTGTGGACCTGATGGGACAAGCACAACCCCGTACCGCCGGGGCCCATGTGCCAGCGGCACGGATCGTCAATGATTTCTCCTTCACCGTTGCCACACCCAATGGCACAGGCAGTCAAACCAGCAATCTGGTGCTGCTACGTACCCTGTTCAATATGGGGATTCCGGTAACGGGCAAGAATATCTTTCCCAGCAATATCCAGGGCTTGCCCACATGGTATTCCATTCGCCTCTCCCAGGACGGGTACCTGGCACGGCGGGAAGGCACGGAAATTCTGGTGTGCATGAATCCCACTACCGCAGCCGAAGACATGGCTCAAATGGAAGATGGCGGTATCGTGCTGCATGACGAGGCCATTCCTATTGCCGTACACCGTGACGAGCTTCAGTATTATGCTATGCCGATCCGGGAGCTGATGAAACCTTTCTCGGTACCCACTGCCCTCCGGGCCTATGTGAGCAATATGGTCTATGTGGGTGCGCTGGCCTGGTTGCTTGCCATTCCGCTAGCCGAAATACGGAAAGCGGTGGAGCATCAATTACCGGGTAAAGCTAAGGCAGTCCAGCTGAACATGGATGTCATTACGGCTGTGCACGCCTGGTGTGACGATACATACGTTAACCGGACACCCTACCGCGTAGCCTACATGTCAGGTTTCAATGAGGGCAAGATCCTTGTGGAAGGCAATACCGCTGCCGCTCTAGGCAGTATTTTCGGTGGGGTAAATCTAGTGTCTTGGTACCCCATCACTCCCTCTTCCAGCGTCGCAGACGCCCTGAATGTCGCGTTGCCCCGCTACCGTCTCGATCCGGAAAACGGTAAGCCTACCTTCGCCATCATGCAGGCGGAAGACGAACTGGCGGCGATCGGCATGGCGATCGGAGCCGGTTGGACCGGTGCCCGGGGCATGACCACCACTAGTGGGCCGGGCATTAGCCTGATGTCCGAATTCATTGGCCTTGCCTACTTTGCCGAAATTCCGGTGGTGATTTGGGACATTCAGCGTATGGGGCCCAGCACCGGCCTACCCACCCGTACCAGTCAGGGCGATATCCTCAGTGCATACACACTCAGTCACGGCGATTCCCGGCACGTAGTGCTTTTCCCGTCCAGTCCCCGGGAATGCTTTGAGTTTGGCCACGTGGCGTTTGACCTTGCTGATCAGTTGCAGACACCCGTGCTGGTGCTGAGCGATCTGGATCTGGGCATGAACCTGTGGGTGAGTGACCCGTTTACATACCCTACCACCCCCATTAACCGGGGCAAACGGATAGAAGCCGCGGAACTGGATGCCCTGGCGGCAGAGTGGGGACGCTACAAGGACGTGGATGGCGACGGCATCGGCTATCGTAGCGTACCGGGTACGCCATCCCGGTGGGCCGGCTATTTCACACGCGGCACGGGACACGACGAGTATGCACACTACACTGAAGATCCGGACAAGTGGGAAGAAAACATGGCCCGTATCCAGCGTAAGTTTGCCACTGCCCGCGACCTAGTGCCGGGGCCTGTCTTTGAGCGGAACGACGGGCAACCCATCGGCCTCATTTCCCTGGGCAGTAACCATCCCGCCGTGGTGGAAGCCCAGAGCCGGCTCAACCAGGCAGGTATTGAGACCGACTACATGCGTGTGCGGGCTCTGCCGGTAAACCAGGCAGTTAGGGATTACGTCACCCAGCATGAAAAATGCCTCGTCATTGAGAACAATGCGGATGGCCAGTTACATGCTATTCTGCGCTTGGAAGTGGACGTGCCCACCGCGCAGTTACTGTCTGCCTGCCGGTGCAATGGCCTGGCCCTAACCGCACACTGGATTGTTGAACAAGTCAAACAGATAGCCCACGCGTAAGCACACGTTAGGAGTTCACATGGCCGTATCACGCAACGGTGCTGATCGGATCCGGCAAGCCGCAGGGCGCCGGGCCGGGCCAGCCCTGAACGACTTGGGCTTGCCCAAGACCGCTTACCGCGGACGACCCTCCACCCTATGTAAAGGGTGTGGCCACGATAGCATCAGCCAGCGGATTGTCAATGCCGCCTGGACCCACAATCTGGAGCAGCACAACGTGGTCAAGCTGAGCGGCATTGGCTGCAGCAGCAAAACACCCGCCTATTTCCTCTCCGGCAGCCACGGCTTCAACAGCCTGCATGGCCGCATGCCGGCGCTGAGCACAGGGGTAGCGATCGGTAACCGTAACCTGGAAATCATTGGCGTCAGTGGTGATGGCGACACGGCTTCCATCGGCATTGGCCAGTTCAAACACGCGGTCCGGCGCAATGTCCCCATGACCTACATCGTGGAAAACAACGGTGTGTACGGACTGACCAAAGGCCAGTTCAGCGCTACGGCAGATGCGGGGCAGCATATGAAATACCACGGTGTCAATGAGCTACCCCCCTTGGACATCTGTATTGAAGCCATGGCAGCTAATGCCACGCTGGTAGCCCGCAGCTTTGCCGGTGACCCTAAACAAGTGGAAGCGTTGCTCGCCGTGGCTTTCCGCCACCGCGGTATCGCAGTCCTCGACATCATCAGCCCTTGCGTAACCTTCAACAATCACGCGGAATCGACCAAAAGTTATGCCTGGGGCAAAGCCCACGAATTCGTGCTCAACACAGTCGATCTGGTGCCTGTGATGGACACCATTGAGATAGATGCATATACAGACGAAACCCAAGTGCAGTTGCACGACGGTAGCTGGATCATACTCAAGCAGGTTGCCACCAGTCACGATCCCACAGATCGGATCGCGGCCCAAGATCTGCTGGAGGAGGCACGCACGGAGCACAAATTCATAACAGGTCTGATTTATGTCGACGAAAGCCGGGAAGACCTGATAGAAATGCTGGATCTGACCGATACGCCTCTCGCCCAGCTGCCTGAAGACAAAGTACGCCCGGGACCTGAAGTCCTGGACGCTATCAACCAGTCATATATGTTTGACCGTTGAGTGTATTGTAGTCCCTTACCTAGGGGCTGCAGCGAGCGCCCATCTGCATAGGCTGCTTGGGGCCACCACAATCAAACTGCCTACACGTCAGCGTAGGCCCCCCGCATCTCAGCCGGCAGCATGCGGGCTATCGCGTGCATGAGTTCATCGGTGAGACCCTCCGCGATCTCATAATTGTCCAGATTCTGCATGTTGTCATGTTCGGTATGCACGACATGCAGGGGTTCGCCATAGTGAATAGAAACCCGATCGCGGTGCCAGTGCAACAGCCTTCTGCGGATCCGGATCTGGCGGGCCCCTACAATAGCGACAGGCACAATAGGGGCATTAACCTTCATAGCTAGGCGGATGACGCCCGTCTTGCCACGTGTCAAGGCGTCAAACCGTTTCCCTTCGGGGAACATACCCAACACACGTCCCTGGCGCAGGTGTGTGAGGGCCGTGGCAATGGCCTGGCGATCATTTTCGCCCCGACGTACAGGAAAGACGCCGGCACGCCGAAAGTACGCCGCTACGAGGGGATGCCGGAACAGTTCCTGCTTGGCCATGAAGAAAATCTGACGTGTACAGGTACAACCCAGAATGATGATGTCATGACCTGAGGTATGATTGCTCGCCAGAACGACGGGCCCGTTTTCGGGAATGTTATGTGAGCCGCACACGCTAATGCGGTAAAAGAGCTTCTGGTAGAGAGAGAGAACTACGTAGGAAAGTAACCAAAAAAACGACGCCCCCTTAGGCAGGAAGCGTTTGCGCATAGAAGGAGAGTGGAGGAAGGGCTGCAGTTTCATATTGACAACAATCATGCACAAGAAGAGTGTGCAGAGGGCGCCTGACAGGACCACGATGTATGGGACCCAGGGGGTGCACAGCAGAAAAGCGATATGGCGGGATTATAGCATGTACGCGCCGGTACCCTTGGACAGACACCCTAGCGATCCGGGCTAGGGCTAACACACAACGGATCCGGGGAGATGAGCATGGCCATTCCCGATGCCGGTCTGACCTAGATTGCTCCATCGCGTCCTTATGGTCAGTCGCTTATCTTCCTGACATATTCATCACTTTGCACAAAACAGGTTGTATGTCACAGTGAATTTTTCAGAAAATTCTAATTAATATGTAAATTTTGACGAGTTCACCTTGTTTTGTTTTGTGCATATTGATGCAAAAAGGCTTCTAATACCTCAGTAGAATCACTCTCATGGTTGTTCGTCCAGCAATATGAGGAGATTTCTACGCAATGAACAGAGCATGGAGTAAACGCATTTTCATGACCCTACTAACGGCAGTTCTGCTGACTAGTTTGGGCACAGGAACGGCCTGGGCTGGTGATCCTACCGGGGAAGCATTGATGGCCGCCGCTGACGATCCAGCCGGGGAAGCCTTAACTTTCGTATGGCTGATGATTGCCGCCATTCTGGTTTTCTTCATGCAGGCAGGCTTTGGGCTGGTTGAAGCAGGCTTCGCCCAGGCGAAGAATACGGTCAACATCTGGTCCAAGAACTACATGGACTTCTGCATCGGGGGGCTTGCCTATTTCTTCTTTGGCTATGGCATTATGTACGGTACCGACATCGCTGGCTTCATTGGCAGTGATGGCTTCCTGCTGCTGGGCGATTATTACGATGTCAGTCATGCGCGGGATTGGTTTTTCCAGATGGTCTTCGCCGCCACCGCGGCCACCATCGTGTCCGGAGCCATGTCGGAACGCACCCGGATCACCGCCTATATGGCCTATAGCTTTCTGCTCAGCGGCATCGTATACCCGCTGAGTGGCCACTGGGTTTGGGGAGGTGGCTGGCTAGCCAACCTGGGTTTCCACGATTTCGCCGGCTCCGGCGTGGTGCATATGATGGGCGGTTTTGTGGGCCTGATGGGCGCCTGGATGGTGGGGCCCCGCAACGGCAAATTCAATGCTGACGGCACACCCAATGCCATGCCCCCACACAATGCGACCTACATTGTGCTGGGAGGTTTAATTCTCTTTGTGGGATGGTTTGGTTTCAACGCCGGCAGCACTCTGAGTGGTACGGATCTGCGCCTCAGCGTCATCGCCACTAACACCATGCTAGCGGCTATTGCCGGCTCCACGGTGATGGTGTACACCAGTCTCGCCCGCACGGGCCAAGTGAGTCTGACCGGGGCTGTGAACGGTTCCCTTGCGGGCCTAGTGGCCATTACCGCACCCTGCGCCGTAGTAGCGCCTTGGTCAGCTGTCGTTATTGGTGCGCTGGCAGCCTTCGTTCTGAAGTGGAGCGAGAACTTCATTGAGAAGACCCTCAAGGTTGATGATCCAGTCGGTGCTATCTCGGTGCATGGCACCGTAGGTTTATTCGGTGTTCTGATGGTCGGTGTCTTTGCGGACGGTACCTATGGCGGCATTGCCGGTCTCATTGCCGGGAACGTAACACAAATCGTTTACCAGCTGATAGGGGGTGGCGTCATCCTGCTCTGGGCCCTGGTCGGGGGCGGCGTCATGTTTGGTCTGATCAAGATTGGCATCGGGCTGCGTGCCTCCGATGAGGCACAGGAAACGGGCCTGGATCTCCCGGAGCATGGCATGGAAGCCTACCAATTGACCTGAGGTGCCTACTTTCCTCAGGGGCTCGTAATCGCACAGGTAATGTGCCAGGCAATCCGGAGAATTTCTCCGGATTGCCTTCCGTTTATAAGAAGCAGCATACCCGGCACGAGAGCTCATGGGGCAGACCACGCCTTTGTCATGCCTGGATTTCGGTCCCCACAATCTAGAATAAGGAGACAGTCTCACAACAACGGAAACGGAGTGCATGAACCATGGACATGACCGACGAACGCGATGCCAATCTTGCTTCCTTACGGGAAAACGGCTATCTGCATATTGCAAACGCCCTGGACACGGATACGGTGCAGGGCTGGAAAGATATTCTCTATGCCATGTATCAGCGCGGAGAGTATTGTGGCCGCAACTCGGTCGGCAATGTGTATTTCAATAAGCTCCTGGCGCAGCACCCTGAACTAGTCAAGCCCCTACTAACCTTGGAAAGCACGACCTGTTACCTACGGGCCATTATGGGTAAACAGTGCCAGCTGCGCAGCGTGCGAGCTCATGTTAATCCTGCCGCCTATCGCCAGGAATGGCACATGGATTTCTACGATTACTATTACCAAGCGAAGAAAGCAGAGGCTCTGCATCCTGTCCAGGGCCTCTGCATGAACCAGACTTTTTATTTTACAGACAACGATCCGGGAGTTGCACGCCTGACCTTTCTGAAGGAGTACCTCAGTAAACCCATACCGGAGGAACTAGTGCCGCACATGGGTTACACCGATGATAGAGGCAACCGGTTCCAAGTCTGGTGTGATAATCAAGAACATATCCACCTATATCCCAAAGCCGGCGATGCCGTGGTTTTTTACAGCCACGTGCCCCATCAGGGCGCCAAGGAAGCGGCAGAAGATCCGCAGGGAGATCTACGGGCCAATCTCGTATTTCACTTTCAACAGAATCCCATGTGGCCCGGCATCATGTTTGTAAGCGATCCCCAGCATACATTGGACACCATCAGCTATCGGGAGAGTTTTCCGTTTGCCTGACCCGCAAGCAAACACAGGCGAGGGCTTGTCGATGATAGGTGGTAGGATAGCGTACCCGTGTGAGTTTGGGTGCGTACGGCCAGCTACCCCAACGTGATACGGCCCATGAGTGCCCGGCGATAGTCCCGATTCATGGTGGTGATGAAATCCTGACTGATCTCCTTAGGGCAAACCGCAGTGCAGGCGCCGACATTGGTACAGCCGCCAAAGCCCTCTGCGTCCATCTGTGACACCATGCTGAGCACCCGCTGGTACCGTTCGGGCTGTCCTTGGGGCAAATGCCCTAGGTGGCCTATCTTGGCTGCCGTGAAAAGCATAGCCGAGCCGTTGGGACACGCCGCCACACACGCCCCGCAGCCAATGCAAGTAGCCGCATCCATAGCGGTATCCGCAGCTTCCTTAGCTACCGGAATGGCATTGGCTTCCGGTGCAGTGCCCGTGGAAAAGGAGACATAGCCACCCGCCTCAATGATCCGATCCAATGCGCTGCGCTCCACGACGAGATCCTGCAGGACCGGGAAAGCACTGGAACGCCATGGTTCAATAACGAGGGTATCACCGTCCTGGAAATGGCGCATGTGCAGCTGACATGCCGTATATCCTGGCACAGGGCCATGCGCCACACCGTTTATGAGCATGCCACACATACCGCAAATGCCTTCGCGGCAGTCATGATCAAAAGCCACGGGCATCTTTTGCTGCGCGAGCAACTGTTCGTTCAGCAAATCCAGCATTTCCAGAAACGAGGAGTCAGGGCTGACGCCATCTAGTTCGTACTGCTCAAAACGCCCCGTGCTGGATGGGGAACGTTGGCGCCAAATCCGTAAATATAGTTTCATTACATGACCGCCCGATGCTGCTAGGCGTAACTGCGCTGAGTCAGAGGTACTTCCGAAAATGCGAGAGGTTCTTTGTGCAAACGCGGCGGTTCACCTTCGCCCATGAATTCCCAGCCGGCCGCATAACAGAAAGTATCGTCCTGGCGTAGGGCTTCGCCTTCGGTTGTCTGACTCTCCTCGCGAAAATGGCCACCGCAGGATTCCGTACGATGCAGGGCATCCAGAACAACTAGTTCACCCAGTTCGATTAGATCGGCAACGCGGCCCGCCAACTCCAGGTTTTGGTTCAGTTCGGTCGCTTCACCCGGCACGTACACATCGCTCCAGAATGTATCCTTGAGCTGCCGAACATCATGCAGGGTTCTTTCGAGGGATGCCTGCGTACGGGTCATGCCACATCCTTCCCACATAATGTGTCCCAGCGTCCGGTGCAGTGCTGAGGCTGTCTGGGTACCCTGTACCGCCATCAGGGTGGCCACGCGCTGGTGCACAGTGGACAAGGCATCTTGCACGGCGGGCGCCTCTACGTCAACGCCGTCAAGTGGGGTGGATGCCAGGTAGTTGCCGATCGTGTAGGGGGCGATGAAATAACCGTCCGCCAATCCCTGCATTAGGGCACTGGCACCCAGGCGATTCGCCCCGTGATCCGAAAAATTGGCTTCTCCTAACACAAACAGACCCTGCAGATTGCTCTGCAGATGGTAATCCACCCACAATCCCCCCATGGTGTAATGCAGAGCCGGATAGATCCGCATGGGGGTACGGTAGGGATCTTCCCCGGTAATGCTGTGATACATATCAAACAGATTGCCATACCGGGCCTGTATGGCATCAAGCCCCAGGCGGTCTATGGCTTCCCGAAAATCCAAATACACACCATTTTTGAGTTCACCCACACCGTACCCCTCGTCCACTACGGTCTTGGCATTACGGGATGCCACGTCCCGGGGTACCAGGTTGCCGAAACTCGGGTACTTCTCCTCCAGAAAGTAATAGCGCTCCGCCTCGGGGATCTGGTCAGGGACTCGTTGCTCATCCTTGGCACGCGGCACCCAAATACGTCCATCATTGCGCAGCGACTCGCTCATCAGGGTCAACTTTGATTGATGGCTGCCGGCCGGCGGGATGCAGGTGGGGTGGATCTGTGTGTAGCACGGATTGCCCATGTAGGCGCCCCGTCGGTACGCACGCCAGATGGCTGTAGCGTTGCATCCCTTCGCATTAGTGGAAAGGTAATACACATTGCTGTACCCGCCCGTGGCCAACACTACGGCATCCCCTAGGACGGGGTATATCGTCCCGGTGCGTAGATCGCGAACCACAATACCCCGCGCTACACCGTCCACCAAAATTAGATCCAGCATTTCGGAACGGACATGCATTTGTACTTGGCCGCTAGCGATCTGGCGCGCTAATGACTGATACGCCCCTAGCAGCAGCTGCTGACCTGTCTGGCCACGCGCATAGAAGGTTCGGGAAACCTGAACGCCCCCAAACGACCGATTGTCTAGGTAGCCCCCGTATTCCCGTGCAAAAGGCACGCCCTGCGCCACACACTGATCGATGATGGCCGTGCTGATCTGGGCGAGACGATAGACGTTGGCTTCGCGGGCCCGATAGTCTCCGCCCTTCACCGTGTCGTAGAACAAGCGGCGTATGCTGTCGCCATCGTTACGGTAATTCTTAGCAGCATTGATACCACCCTGCGCAGCCACACTATGAGCCCGCCGGGGACTGTCCTGATAGCAGTAGCAGGAGATGTTGTATCCTTGTTCTGCTAGAGCTGTTGCGGCGGCGGCACCGGCCAGTCCCGAGCCCACCACGATGATGTGGTAATGCCGCCGGTTAGCCGGGGCCACCAGTTTCATGTCAAAGCGCAGTGTATCCCACTTGGTCTCTATGGCCCCGGGGGGCACCCGCCCCTCCAGTTCCGAACCCGGTTGCCAAAGACCGGTATGGCTGTCACTCATGTCCTCTATCCTGTCGTGGTCGCGAAGCGT
The DNA here is from genome assembly GCA_965116185.1 of Caldilineaceae bacterium. Lineage (GTDB taxonomy): Bacteria > Chloroflexota > Anaerolineae > Caldilineales > Caldilineaceae > Bin34. The sequence goes on along the minus strand of OZ220492.1, from coordinate 1,713,085 downwards.
CCATCATCCCAAGCTACCGAATCAAGCCCATCCATACGGATAGAGGTACAGCCGCAAATCCGAGCGGCACAACCACCGCGAGCAAGGTAGTACCGAGCCGGATCACGTGGTCATGCCGAACCGTGCGCCAGCCCATGGTCTGGAAGAAACTCCAGGCGCCGTGATACAGGTGGAATCCCACCACGACTAATGCCACCAGATACAGGATGGTGTGCACCGGATTTTGGAAACCTGCCACCAGATTTTCATAGGGTGCTCCCCGCATGAAACGTGTATTCAGGAAGGGGAGGCCCCAGGTAAAATGGGCCAAATGGTACACCAGAAACGCGGCAATTGTGGCCCCGCCCCAACGCATGGTTATGGCCGCATAGTCGGCCTTCACCACCTGAAAGGTGTCGTAGGTCTGGGGTCTGGCCCGTAGCGCCATTTGTCTGAGCGCCAGCGCAGCCCAGATATGCAGAGCGATGGCAATCAGCAATACGATCCGGACCAACAGGAGTAGATGGCCATGGCCCAGCAAAGGGGCCCCTAAATTCCGCAGCTCCTCAGCATAGTGGTTGAGCGCGTCCGCACCGCCAAAAGCCTTGAGGTTGCCGTACATGTGCAGGGCCAGATACCCAATCCAAATGAGACCTGTCACCGACATGACGATTTTCTTGCCAAGGGAAGAGCGGAAAAGCATAAAATCCACTGGGAAAACAGGGGCTCGCGTCGTGCCGGTGCACGTTTACATGTTCTTGACTACGGCGGCCGCGAATTCACTGCACTTCACTTTGGTGGCTCCCTCCATCAAACGGTGTAGATCGTAGGTCACCATCTTCTGAGCGAAGGTACGGCCCATGGCCGCTATCAGCGTATCGGCCGCTTCGTGCCAGCCTAGGTAGCGCAGCATCATTTCCCCACTCAGAATCATGGAAGAGGGATTCACCTGATCGAGGCCGGCATACTTGGGTGCCGTACCATGAGTAGCTTCAAAGATCGCGCATCCCGCTTCATAATTGATGTTGGCGCCCGGGGCAATACCGATCCCACCGATCTGGGCGGCTAGGGCGTCACTGACGTAATCACCGTTCAGGTTCATTGTGGCAATCACGTCGTATTCGTCCGGACGCGTGAGGATCTGCTGCAGAAACGCGTCCGCAATGACATCCTTGACGATGAGACCACCCTTCAACTGCATCCAGGGGCCTCCATCCAGTTCCTGGGCACCAAACTCGGCCTGTGCAGTTTCATACCCCCACTGTCGGAAGCCACCTTCCGTAAACTTCATGATATTGCCCTTATGGACAAGGGTTAGGTTGCGACGCCCATTGTCAAGAGCATACTGGATGGCAGCCTTCACCAAACGCTGAGTGCCTTCCTGGCTGATAGGCTTGATGCCAATACTGGAGGTGTCAGGGAAACGAATCTGGTTCGTTCCCATCGTGGTTTGTAGAAAGTCCACCATCTGCCGAGCTTCACGTGTACCCGCCATCCATTCAATGCCCGCGTAAATGTCTTCCGTGTTTTCGCGAAACACCACCATATCCACGAGTTCCGGTCGGCGGACCGGACTGGGCACGCCGGTGAAGTAGCGTACAGGGCGCACGCAAGCGTAGAGATCAAGGCGTTGGCGCAGCGCCACGTTGATACTTCGAATACCCCCGCCTACAGGAGTGGAAAGCGGTCCCTTGATGGCTACCCGGAATTCCCGAATAGCGGCCAGGGTTTCTTCCGGCAACCAGATCGCGTCACCCCACACATCGTTGGCCCGTTCCCCGGCGAATACTTCCATCCAGGCAATCGTACGCGTGCCCGCATAAGCGTGGGCCACGGCTGCATCCAGGACACGTTGACAGGCATGCCAAATGTCAGGTCCCGTACCGTCGCCTTCAATGTAACAGACAATAGGATGATCAGGCACCTGTAAGTGCCCGTCAGCGTATGTAACCTGTTCGCCATCATCAGGCGCCACAATGTATTTTTCAGCCATCCGAATACTTGTTTTTTCTGTCAGAGTTCCCGTCATACTTTATGTGTCCGCACGGCGCCCGATGAGACCTTCGTTACCATGCAGTTGCCATTTGGCCATTGTATGAGACAATGTAGGAATTGCATAAAATCGGCATAATCCATTGATGGTTGGACAGCGCTGCTCGGCCATGTTGCCACCAGAATACGACAGTACCATGACCCATCGCATTGACACACTACTCAGCCAGCTCACCCTGGACGAAAAAGCTACCCTCACAGCCGGTGATAACCTGTGGCAACTTACGGGCATTCCACGGGTAGGACTACCGGCCATGAAAGTGACCGACGGGCCCAACGGTGCCCGGGGCAACATGAAAGGCGGTATGACTTCAGCCTGTTTTCCGTGCGGAGTGGCTCTGGGGGCTACCTGGGACACGGAACTGGTGCAGCGCATCGGCGTGGAACTAGCCAAGGAAACACGGGCCAAAGGCGCGTCTGTTCTCCTGGCACCTACTATCAACATACACCGCACGCCGCTGAATGGACGCAACTTTGAATGCTATGCCGAAGATCCCTTTCTCACCGGCAAGATGGCCACAGCCTATGTCCAAGGCCTCCAATCTCAGCAGGTGGCCGCCTGTCTTAAGCACTACGTGTGCAACGATTCAGAACATCAACGCATGGTCCTGAATGTCCTGGTGGACGAGCGCACGCTACGCGAAATCTACCTGCTACCCTTTGAGATGGCGATCAAGGAAGGAGGCGCCTGGGCTGTCATGGCTGCCTATAACAGGGTTAACGGTGACTTTGCCGCCGCCAGCCCCTTTCTGCTGCAAGACGTGCTCAAAGGGGAATGGGGTTTTGATGGCTTGGTTATGTCGGACTGGTTCGGTACTAAGAGTACGGTGGGCTGTTTTGTCGGAGGCCTGGATTTGGAAATGCCCGGCCCCGGTTTCATGCTGGGTTCCACGCTGGCGGACCGTATTCGGACAGGTGAACTGGCAACCGAGCAACTAGACGACAAGGTCCGCCGGTACCTACGCCTGGCCGACCGCACAGGGGTCCTGGATAGTGAGGGCATTCCCCCCGAGCAAGCACGCGACAACGCTGACACCCGCCAAATCGCATACGAGGCGGCCACGGCCTCACTAGTTCTGTTAAAAAACGAGCGTAACGTTCTGCCACTGGATTCCCAGCGGCTGGCATCCCTGGCTGTGATTGGACCGAATGCCCGCATCGGTAGCATCATGGGGGGTGGCAGTGCCATAGTCAACGCCCCGTATCAGCACCATCCCCTACAAAGTATCCAGGACCTAGTGGCGGACACCACGGAAATCCGATACGAGATGGGGTGTACTAACCACAAATTCTGTCCCCTGCTGGAACCGGAAATGCTAGGCACCGGTGTCCGGATCGAGTATTTCAACAACCATACCTTGACAGGTGAGCCGGTCGCCACGGAAATGCGGAATTCCACGGAACTGTTATGGTTCGGTAGCCTGCCGGATGCGGTTCAACCTGGCTTCGCCGCGCGTGTGACCTTCGCCTTCCAGCCAATCACCAGTGGACTCTATGAGTTCGGTCTCATTACGGCCGGTGTGGGTCGTCTACAAATCGGGGATGACACGGTCATCAACAACTGGGAAGAGTATGAGCCGGGGGAAACGTTCTTTGGCATGGGCTCCGCTGAGAAAAGGTATCGCTGTCACTTTACCGCCAACACAACCACGCCCATCACACTGGAGTTTGCCTGTCAACCGGGAGCCCCCTTTGGCGTCCTACGTTTGGGTGTTGTACCCCCTCTGCCGAATGATGCCATTGAGCGCGCGGCCCAGACAGCCGCTCAAGCTGATGCCGCCATTGTCGTGGTGGGACTCAACCAAGACTGGGAAGGTGAGGGCCATGACCGGCTTCACATGGACCTCAGTGGACGCCAGAATGAATTGGTGGCTGCGGTCGCGGCCCGGAATCCCAATACGGTCGTAGTGGTCAATGCCAGTTCTCCGATCACCATGCCCTGGCTGGATGACGTGGCTGCCGTGCTATACGCCTGGTATCCCGGCCAGGAATTCGGCCGTGCGCTGGCCGATGTCCTGTTCGGCGTCGTCAATCCTGCGGGCCGACTCCCCATAACTCTACCGCACCGTCTGCAGGACACGCCCGGTTATGTCAATTATCCCGGCGAAAAAGGCCAAGTGCGGTACGGTGAAGGCATTTTCGTAGGATACCGCCATTACGATGTCCGTGACATGGTGCCTCTATTCCCCTTTGGTCACGGTCTGTCCTATGCATCTTTCGTCTATAAAAACCTCACGGTCAACGGTGATGTACATGCGGATGGGAGTAGTCTCTGTGTGGGGATAGACGTGCAGAATACAAGTGCCCGCGCCGGTGACGAAGTAGTCCAGTTGTATATCGGCCAAACCGATGCAGCATTCCTCCGCCCGATCCGAGAACTCAAGGGCTTCCAACGTGTTCACCTAGCACCGGGCGAATGCCGGCGGATTGAGTTTCCCATTACCGGCCGGGACCTCAGCTATTTTGATGTCCGTACCCAGACTTGGCAAGCCGATGTGGGGACCTATCGGATCGAGGTAGGTGCTTCCTCGCGGGATATTCGGTTGACCGCTACATACGCTTTGACGGCAGCCTGGCAGGAAAGGGCTTTCGATCCAACGCAAGCACTGACCCTGGACACACCGCTCCCCCTCATCATGGCACGTTGTGGGGACCGCATCATGGGAGCTCTAGGCCCCATGGCCCAGATGCCTCAGGTGATGATGATTTGGAAGTATGGCCTAGATGAAAGTCTAACTTTACGGGATCTGAACGAGCTCCTCCCCGACACCTTCACGGACGCCCGTCTTCAGGAATTAGCTACGTTCTTGGCAGCATTCTAATAGTTCGCCTCGTCACCTAAGCCGTGGCTTAGGTGACGAGTTGCCAGAATGATCAATCCTGGCTATCCAACCACTTTTTCATGTACTGGGCGCACGCCAGCACGGCTTCGTCTTCGGCCGCCGAATCACCGGTGTCCATGTCCATTTCCATAGCCATCACAAACCGTTCCCGCCGTGTAGCCACATCCTGTAGTTCAGCGAGTACGGCTGGGAAATTCACATCACCCATCCCGATGGGAACGGAACTGCATACCCCATCCACAATACGATAATCACGCACATGTGCATGATAGGTATAGTCCTTGAGCCGGCGGGTTGCGGTCAGCGGATCCTCGTCCAGGATGAACCAGTTACCGGTATCGTTGTGCAAGCCGACATTGTCGGCTCCTACCTGCTGGAATATCTGGAGAAAGTCTTGGCTGGTAAAGTAATCGTAGTTCTCGGTCGTGACCGTCATACCGTATGCACGCGCAGCCTCGGCTAGCCGGCCAATCTGATCAATCGCAATGTGGATACGTCCGTCACGTTTCACCCGGCCCCCGTAATTGAAATAGAAAAGGCCGAGCGGCGAGCCCAGATAATGGGCCACTTCAAGATTGCGTATACTGTTGGCCAGCGGTGGTCCCGCAAAGTCCGCATCGGCATGCAGACCTAAGGTGCCGATAATCACCGTAGGTACCATGTTGAGGTCCGCGAGCCGACTTTTCAGGTCCTTCAGATAGTTGATTTCGGTGCTGGCGAGAGCGCCGATGCCAAAATCAATACCAATGGGATCGATGCCAGTGGTACGGGCAACATGGGCTACTTTGTCGAGCACGATGTCGATCGCAGGTCGATCCTTAACGCGACGCAGCTGGCGGCGGTACGAGTCCGATAGGACGCCCAAAGTCAGGCTCATTGGAGTTCTCCTGCACATGCGTGAATGGGGAAAGGGATGATGGACACGGTTGTGATCTACAGTCCTAGACGCTGGCGTAGATAGGGCACCTCAATGTTGAAGTAAGTTGGCAGCGCATCCGCCGGTACATGGGGTTCCAGGGTAACGTAGCCATCATAGCCATCATCCTGGAGCCGCTGCAGAATGCGTTCAACGTTGAATGCGGCATCGGGTAAAGGCACATAGCCAATCCAAGCGTCACGGCGTCCGCGCATCAGGCCTCCGCGGTAACAGTCCCCACGGGCATCGTAATGAATACCCCCCTTCAGATGTACATACCCGATATAGTCCTTGATGATCTCATAGACATAGGGATACGGTTCCTCGTAGGCATGGTAGTAGTTACAAGGATCATATTGGGTCTTGAAGTGTGGCGAGTCCACGGCCTCCAGCATATCTCTAACGTCCACGGCTAGCCCGGACTCGTCATGCGCCTCGTTTTCCAGCACAATCACTACATCCCGGGTCGCGGCATGCTGGGCGGCCGGTTGCATGATTTCCACAAACAAGTTCGCGGGCATATGGGCCAAATAGCAGTTCACGATCGGGGCTCCTAGGGCCGCAGCCGTGTCCACTGCTCCGATTAAGGCAGCCGTGGCATTAGGCACGCCGCCTGACGCCGTACAAAGGCGGAGTGCATTGAACCCGAGTGTCACACAGGCACAGTTCATACCCGCAACTGCGTAGGCTTGCCGAGCCGCATCAATGTCTTTGGTCTCATACCGTTCGCGCTCTTCCGGTGTTGCGCCACCCACCAGGTTCTGGGGCCAAATTTCCATGTCGGACAGGCCATAGGACCTGACAATCTGCAGTGCTTCCGACAGCGTATGTTCACGGGCCAGCATCTGACCGTTGATCGCCAGTTTCATTCGGCATGCTCCTCAAACATGTCAGAGAATCAATAGGACAATTCCACCACGGATCCCGTATGGGCCGATTCCGCAATGGCGTCCAGGAACATCATATCCGCCAAAGCCTCTTGGGCCGAGGGCCGATGGGCAGTATTCGTGAGAATAGCATGGGAGTACTGTTCGATCTCCTGCCAGTAGTTGTTGAAATGATCGAGCTGGTTCAGGTTTGAGGTGAAATCCAGCTCGTAGCCACCGGCCCGGCAGGTCAGACGGCCGCCTGGGTTCTGCGCGAAGCAGTCGTACACCACAGCCTTACCTTCAGTCCCCATGATAGCGAAGGTACTGTCGTTGTGGGAATAGCAAGTACTGAGGATACCGGGTACACCATTTTCAAGCTGAAACCAGGCCATGGTGGTGTCCGGTGCAGGGAAATCGTGGGCCACGATCGTCGTGAACTGAGCGGATACCCGGGCCACGCGTGCATCCAGCAGTTCCCGGATCGCGAAGGCCAGGTAAATGCCTGCGTCTAGGAGAGGTCCTCCTCGCTTCCCTGTCCAGCGCCAGGAGCCGGCCTTGTCCAGGGTATAGCCACGGTAGGCCGCGAAGGAGAAACTCGCATTAACCATGGCAATGCGGCCGAGCGTACCATTCGCTACCAGGCGTCGAGTTTCCCGGAACGAATCACCAAAGCGGGACATGTAGGCGCACATCAAGCGTACGCCGTTGGCCTCACAGGCCGCGATCATTTCACGCGCTTCACCCGCATCAATGCACAGCGGTTTCTCACATAGAATGTGTTTCTGCCGGGCCGCCGCGGCCAGCGTGATGGGGTGATGCAGTGCGTTGGGCAATCCCAAATACACGACATCCACCTGCTCATCCTGCAACAAATCGTGGTAGTCCGTGTACGCCGCGACCTGCGAACCCCAGGTCTCTTGGACCATCTGCAGGCGCTCTTCTCTTACATCGGACACGGCCACCAGTTCGGCGTTCTGTGCCTTCTTGATGCCCGGCATAGCCTTATCATACGCAATCTGGCCACAACCAATCACACCCCATCGGAGCATAGGCATGTTTCCTCTTATCTGTTTCTAGCAAGCCTTGAGTTTAATTCATGCCCAGGAAGGCTACCAAAGTTTCCGGTATGGCTACATACTAGCCTACAAGAGGCTGACTAGCATCCCCCGCGGCATCCCCGGGATAGTGCTGTCCTGGCGTGTTAGGCAGGTTCACTCTCGTTGACGCGGATTATGTATACATAGTAGGCACCGAGCTCCTGACGGGAGCGGGTATAAAGCCAGGTCTGCAGATGAGTCGGCCCGGCGTCCAAGGCAAACTCAAACACAAGACTGCGGTCCTGAGGCTCCACATGAGCCCTCCCATGTTGGGTACCAATCCGGATTGCCCCTGCTACCACGTTAAGGGCGTTGCCACCCCCGTAGCCTGAATCGTGGGTCATTGCCCGGAAGGTGACTACCGGGCCGGGAATGCCAGCAGCCAGCGGCCGATCTTCTGTACGGGGCCAACGACGTAATTCAAAGCGATACGTGCCAGCCCGGATCACATCCAGTTCCCAGTGGCCATTGTAGTAGAGGCCCTCACGCACCTGATTCTGGTTCCAGACACAAGCACAATCCAAGTTCCGCCAGTCGTGACTGGTGACTACCAGTTCTTCCGCCTCGGCATCGCCTATGCGGATGGGAATGTCGGCGGCGAATTGGGTTGATACACGCGCCCACCAGGTTTCATAGGCCTCCCGCAAAGCGGCCACCCTTTCCGGATACTGCCAGGCTACGTCCTGATTCTGGCCTGGATCAAGGGGCATGTGATACAACTCACGGCCGTTGATAAGGCGCCAGTCCTGAGTCATTACCGCACTTTGGCGCCATTTCACGGGATACACCAGTCTTTGTGAATCCGTCACCAGAAAGCGGTCAGGCCAGAACCCGTCATTGGCGTCCAGCAAGGGGCGTAGACTAATACCGTCCCAATCCAGATCATCCGGAACGTCCAGATCGCAGAGATCGACGAGTGTAGGCATTAGATCAACATTGGCTGCCAGAGTCGCAATATCACGCCCCCGGTTCAGCCCAGCCGCAGGCCAATGCCAAAAAAACGGTACGCGATGACCGCCTTCATAGGGAGAGCCTTTCTGACCGCGCATACCGGCATTAAAGCCGCTAACCACAAACTGTGCCTCATCCGTGGATACGCCTCCCGCCGAGCCATTGTCAGTCATGAAAATCAGAATGGTGTTGTGCGCTAAGCCTAGTTGGACCAAATGGTCGCGCAACCGCCCCAAATTTTCATCAATGTTGGCGATCATGCCATAGAACCGGGCTCGTTCCGGATCCGGGGTCAGTGGTAGGTAGGGATCGCTGTAATAAGGATCCACCAGATACGGCGCGTGCGGGGCATTGGTAGGAATGTAGCAGAAGAACGGCTCATCGCGATGACGTTCAATGAAGCGCATGCCTTCCTGGAACCAGATATCGGTGCAATACCCCTCATAAGCGGTAAATTCCTGGCCTGTCCAGTAGGAGTCGGCAAAATAGCAGTTACCCCAGTAGTCCGGCGTATTGCCCACCCCGCCGCCGCCATGCACCACGACTTCGTCGAAGCCCCGATCTTGAGGGCGGTAAGGGTAATTGTCACCCAAATGCCATTTGCCGAAAATACCCGTAGCGTATCCATTGGCACGGAAGGCATCCGCCAGCGATACTTCGTTCGCACGCAGCAGCGAACGTCCGCCAATGGTGTGCCAGACCCCGGTGCTGTTAGCAAAATGACCCGTCAGGAGGCCTGCGCGGGTCGGAGCACAGGTCGGTCCCACATGGTAATTGGTAAACCGTGTACTTTCCCCGTGCAACCGATCCAGGTGCGGTGTTTGCAGCACGGGATTCCCGTGGCATCCCAGATCACCATATCCCTGATCATCCGTGAGAATGAATACGACATTAGGTCTAGTGGGCATAGGTCCTCCTGTCAGGCACTGTGAGATACCAGGCAAAACCTTATGTATCTTATGTATGCGATCGTTCAGTGCTGGGGAACGTCCCCCAGGGCTTTTTGCAGGCTGTCAAGCTCCGTATGCAGATTCCGCTGCACTTCCGCATAGACCGGTACATCATACCGGTTATGCAGTTCCTGGGGGTCTTGCGCCAGATCGAAAAGCTCCCAGGCGGGAGGTGTATCACCTACTAGCGCACCCGACGCGCCCAGGTCTCGGCCATAGTAGTGAATCAGCTTGTGCCGTTCCGTGCGTACACCGTAATGAGCGGGTATGTTGAAGTGCGCCCTGTGCATCCAGTAGCGATAGTACATGGAAGTACGCCATGTCGGCGGCGTCTCCCCGCGGGTGATGGCGGCAAAGGACGTTCCTTCCAAAGTCGGGGGCAAAGCACAACCGGCTAACTCTAGTAATGTGGAGGCAAAATCCACGTTCAGGATTATGCGCTCGCTGCTCGTGCCGGGCTGGATCCCGCGGGGATAACGCATCAGAAAGGGAATGCGAATGGATTCCTCATACATGAAGCGTTTATCGTACCAGCCGTGATCGCCCAGGAAGAAGCCATGATCCGAGGTGTAAATCACAATGGTATCATCGCGCCGGCCCGCTTGATCCAGATAGTGCAGAAGACGACCGACATTCTCGTCCACTGCGTCCACACACCGATAGTAATTTTGGATATAAGCCTGATAATTCCAAGCCAGGCGTTCTTGCTCAGGCAGGGTCCCGGGTGCGGACACCGGGAGATGATGCCGTTCATGCATTGAGGCAATACGCGCGTGGGACATGGCCGCGGCCGGTGCGCGTTCCGCATAATCATCTCGTAATGTCAGGGGTTCCGGGATGGGTTCAGTATAGCGGTTAAGATGACGTGGGTGAGGCTGAAAGTTATCATGGGGTGCTTTGTGGCCTAGATAGAGAAAGAAGGGTTGGTTGCCATCACGTTGTTTGAGCCAGTCCAGGGCCAAATCCGTCAGCAGATCGGTGACGTATCCTTGATAATGACGCCGCTGTCCCATTTCCAAGGTTTCCGGGTTCCAATAGCGGCCCTGCCCCGGCAGTACGTTCCAATAATCAAAGCCCTTGGGATCGGATGTACCGCCGTGCCCCAAATGCCATTTACCGAGCATAGCCGTCTGGTATCCAGCCTGCTGCAACCACATGCCCAGCGTGGATTCCCGCTCATGGTTAATGACGTCAGACAGTGTTTTGATACCGGTGGAATGGCTGTATCGTCCAGTCATAATAGACGCGCGGGCCGGCGTGCAGATGGCGTTGGTGCAGAAACAATTGTCCAGGCGCAGTCCTTCGGCGGCCAGTGTATCCAGGTGGGGTGTGCGGTTATGCTGCGCACCATAGGTACCGATGGCCGCAGGTGCATGATCGTCAGCGACAACCATGACCACATTGGGGCGATGCATGAAATCCTCCTGCGCACAGCGAGCAACGTAGAGCAATGGATCAAAATGTACACCAATCGTATCTTTGTACTCTACCATGTCACAGATACAAGGGTATCCAGGACCTAACCCGGGATACACTTTCTATTTCGTCCTAGAACACACCTCGCTGCACCATGAGTTTGTTACGGAACCTACATACTGCGTATCTGTGGCCTGTGCTTACGGTAGGGGCCGTGCTGTATCTGGTTTGGATGCTCTACAGTCGCGGGCGTAGTACGACATGGACGCCCGCACACCGCCTCGCTAGTCTAGGCTTTTTGATCCTGCTGGACTTGCAATGGCTGATAGGGGCAGTGCTGTGGACAGTACAGCAACGCTGGACAGGAGCCGATCCTTTGCGCAGTTTTGAACATCCCTTCAACATGATCATCGCCCTGGCGGTTTATCATGTGGGGTATGCACGTCTCAAGCGTGACGTTCCGGCTCAGGTTCATTTCACGACAGCTGCCGTCTGGTCGGGTGCCTGTCTGGTTGTCTTTGGCTTAGGCATTATTAGAATCGGGTACCTATGAATGAAACCTGGGAGCTTAGTCTGCTCCTGGCCCACCGCTGGTGGGTAATCCCTTTTGGCTTGTTACTCCTGGCAGCTTGGGGTACCCTGACGCTCTGCCTGATCAGGAAACAGCCGCTGCCGCCATCATTTCTGCTGCTCAACCGGCTATTTCTGATTGCCGCCGACATGCAATGGATGCTGGGCGTTCTTTATTGGGTAACCACGCAGCAATGGCAATCCCCCTTCGCTCTCATTGCTTTTCGCCATCCCCTACTCATGACCGCGGTTTGGTTCATGTTTCGATATGGCAATGTCAAAATGAAACGCCGGCAGGACGAAGCCGATCGTCTGCGTGACGGCTTTGCTTATTATCTCTTGGGGGGAGTTTTCACGGTGGTAGGGCTGGTACAGATTCTGGGGGCCTAGCGCGACCTGTGCCTATCCGGATCCAGCCATTGCTTCAGATACCCCGTGACGTTGCGTGTTGTTAGGGCCGTCAATGCATCGCTGTGGCACTACTCAGTTCTGTTGTGACCGTGCCCTTATTGTTCAAGGCACTCCCTATCTCCTTTTAGATCCCTGGCTTTCGAAACGCTAGCACAGCATTCTGGCCACCAAAACCAAAGGCGTTGACCAATGCCACTTTCAGGTCCGCCGTTTGGCGTACGTTACCTACCACGTTCAGATCGATCTCCGGGTCCGGGCAATAACTGATGGTAGGGGGTATATCTCCCGTCATCAGGGCTTTGATCGCCGCCACTGCACTGTGGGCACCGGCCGCGCCTAGGGAGTGGCCAATCATGCTTTTGATACTGGTCACAGGTACCCGATTAGCCCATTCCCCCAAGGCCTGGTGAATGGCGAGGCATTCCATCTTGTCGTTCAGCATCGTGCCCGTACCATGCGCGAAAATTACATCCACGTCCTTAGGTGTCAGACCCGTAGTGCGCAAGGTTTCACGTAGGGCACGTGCCGCGCCCCGACCCGTCGCGTCGGGCGCGGTTATATGGTACGCATCACTGGTCAGGTACCCACCCAACACTTCCGCGTAAATGTGCGCTCCGCGCGACCGGGCGTTTTCTGCCGTCTCCATAATGAGTGTTGCACTACCCTCACTCGGCGCAAAGCCATCCCGATCACGGGAAAAGGGTTTGCTGGCCTGCTGGGGTTCTTTGCTGTGCGACAGGGTCCCCATACGCCCAAAGGAGGAAACGATCGACAGCTCCAGCGCTGCTTCACAGCCACCCGCGATGATGGCATCCGCTTCGCCCCGTTGCAGAATATGAAAAGCTTCCAGGATGGCGTAGTTGCCCGAGGCACAGGCGGCGGTACCCGTGATTACGGGGCCTTGGGCACCGGTGGCGATGGAAACCAGACAGCTGACTGCATTGCTCATGCTTGTAGGTACCAGCATGGGATTGACTTTCTTCCAGCCACGAGCCGTGAGTTGAGTACCCGCCTGGATGACCTCCACAATACCGCCGGCGCCCGTATTCATCACCACACCCACTCTTTCCCGGTTGGTATCCGTAATATCCAGGCCACTATCAGCCAACGCTTCCTGGGCCGTGGCCACAGCCATGTGGGTGGGCCGCGCCGTCCGGCGTACCGTTTTGCGATCCAGGAATTGCTCCGGCTCAAATCCCTTGACTTCACACGCAATCGGGAAGGGCATGTCCTCGGGATCGAAGGACTCAGCCCGCCCGGCCCCATTCATCCCGGCCAGAAGATTGGTCCAGTATTCCGGTACTGTATTGCCAATAGGTGTTAGGGCACCTAGTCCAGTTACCACAATCTTGGTCATAACCCGTTCCATCTATTTCTTTGTGACGTCAAAGCTCTCATTCTAGTGGCGTCAGAGCACGTTGATTATCCCTGAGACGTACGACAGCCCAACCTATTTGTTCCCCGCTCGTGAGGCGAATCTGAAACCAGGTGTAGCCCTCACGTTCCAGGGGACCCTCCAGCACCGTGAATTCACGATTTTCGGTCAGGATCTCAACGACTGTAGCATTCAGTGCAGGCGATGCGCGCAGATTCAGGCGGGCGATGGACACCACCCCACGGTCACCCGCCACGGGATCACGATCCACGGGCGCGACCGCCCCCGGTGCCGCTTCCAGCCACGGTTCATCAGGCAAACCTTCCGCCACCATACCACGCCATTGCTCATTCAGGGATTCCACCTGCCACCAGTACAGGTCTTCGTGCCGAAAGGGGCCATCCCGTACCCGTACCAACGTACCGTAACCTAGGCGGCTTATTACGGGACTAGTACGCGATGCGCCTTCCCGTATGTTGATGCCCGCACCCGCGATGATACGGGCTCGTTCCCCTATCTCCAGGTCAACGCTGGAGGTAGGCACCCGCTCGATTGATGTCTCCAGAGTACTCCCGCCCAGACCTTGCTCAACGGCTACCGGTGTGAGCGGGCTGGGTGTGGGGATCGTAATGGGTGTGCTCGTTGATATGGGGATGGTAGGCGTGATGTCGGACTCAGGCATGGCTGAATCGATAGGAAAGCGCGTGGCAAAGGTACCACACGCCAAGGTAGGCACTGCTAGACCCACCAGCAGCAAGGCAAATAGGCGTCTGGTGTATTTCAGCTGTGCAGCCAAATAACCGGGAGCAGACATAGACCAACAGTCAAGATCAGTAAACACCCCAGGTGCCCCGAAAGGTCCTGTGAGTGCTTCAGAGGGCTATTGATTTTACCCAGTTGAACTCTTCCAGATCACGGATGGCGTTACACACGTGAGTAGGTGGTGCTTCATCCGTGCCAATCACCATGATAGCCTGTTGCCGTGGTGCCCGGCGTCCGACATGCATGAAACTAATATTGACGTCCGCATTCCCGAGAATAGTCCCCACCCGCCCAATCATGCCGGGCCGATCCATATGCGCTGTCAGCAGCATGTGCCCATCGGCCACGAATTCCACCCACAAATCATTGATGGAAACAATATTAGGTATCCCATGGAGCACGGCACCCCGTACGGTCCAGCGTTGATCCCCATGTGTTAGGCGCATGGTCAGCATGTTGTCGTAGCGATGGGTATGCTGGATCTGCTTGCGCTCCATCAGATGCATGCCCCGTTGACGGGCCAACTGATCCGCATTCACGACATTGACCCGTTCCTCCAGGATGCCCGCCAGCAGGCCCTGTAATGCGCCGGCCCGAATGTAGGCCAGATCGATTTGGGCAATGGGGCCATGGGCGGTGAGTTCCACTTCCTTCACCCCACTGGATTCTATTTCCAGCAGAAAGCGCCCCATGCGGGTAGCGAGATCAATGTACGGCACCAGATATTCCAGATCACGGGGCGGCACAATCGGTGCATTCACGGCATAGCGGGCTTGCCGGCCATGCAGCACGTCCCGGATCTGTACGGCTACATCGTGCGACACCCGATCCTGGGCCTCCACGGTGCTCGCCCCGAGATGCGGAGTCATGATGACGGCGGGATGCTGGAAAAGAGCACTGTCCGGATCCGGGGGTTCGCTTTCAAACACATCCAGTGCTGCCCCTGCTAAGCGTCCCTGGACTAGAGCGTCTATCAGGGCGTCTTCGTCCACTAGGCCCCCCCGAGCCACATTGAGAATCCGTGTCGTGGGTTTGACCAAAGCCAGCTGTGCGGCCCCCAGGAGATGGTGATTAGCGTGCGTGAGGGGCACGTGAATGGATATGAAATCCGCTTCCCGCAGCAAGGTTTCCAGATCCACGAGTCGCACGCTGTGCTGGGCAGCAATTTCCGGTGCCAGAAAGGGATCATAAGCCAGAATGCGCATGCCCAGCTCCCGCAGGACATTTACCACCTCAGTAGCTACCCGGCCCAGCCCAATGGTCCCAAATATCTTGTCTCTAACCTCATTGCCCACCCAGAGAGCACGATCCCATTGACCGGTGCGCATGGCAGCATCTGCCTGCGGTATGTGCCGCGTCAGGGCCATCAGCATGGCCACTGTGTGTTCTGCGGCTGCCACCGAATTGCCCGTGGGGGCATTGACCACCAAAATGCCGTGTTCTGTAGCCGCCTCTAGATCTATATTGTCCACCCCGGTACCCGCACGGCCCACAACCTGCAGGCGCCGACCGGCTTCCAAGACGGTGCGGGATACATGGGTACGGCTGCGCACAATCAGGGCATCATAGGTGGCAATGCGTTTCCGCATTGCGGTGGCGGTAATTTCCGGTACCTCATCCACCTGTATGTCAGTGTCGTTTCGCAAGATCTCCAGGCCCGAGGCCGATATCTTATCGGCAACCAATACGTGGAACATGAATGCGACAGGCCCTCCCCCGCGTCACATGGTTTCCGGGGCATGCACCCCGAGCAGTTCTAGTACCCGAGCCAGCACGATACGCGCAGCCGTGCACAATAATAAACGGGCCTGGGAACGCGCCAGTTGATCCGGATCAAGTACGCGGCAATCACGGTAAAAAGCATTGATGCTTGAAGCAATGCGCATAGCGTAGTAGGTTAGATTGTGCGGCGAGTACCGGTGCAGAGCAATTTCAATTTCCCTATCCAGGTCCAAAAGTGTCTTCATGAGAGCCAGTTCAGCGTCATGGTTAAGTTGCTGCATCAGATCCCGGACCCCCACTTCCACGGTAGGCATCGTAATGCCCTGGGCTTGAGCGTGCGCCTGGATCGAACAGAGCCGGGCGTGACTGTACTGGACGAAATACACGGGATTGTCCTGATGTTGGGTTTTGACCTGGGTCAGGTCAAATTCGATTACACTTTCCGGTGCCCGAGTCAGCAGCATGAAGCGGACCGCGTCTTTACCCACCTCTGCTACCACTTCCCGCAGTGTAAGGAACTGGCCGGCCCGCTTGCTCATGGTGACCTCCCGACCTTCACGCACGAGTTTGACCAGGTCGTAGACCACAATTTTGAGCCGGTCCGGATCATGCCCCAAAGCCGCTACCATTGCTTTCATCCGGGGAATGTGGCCCTGATGATCGACCGCCCACACATTGATAATCCGACTGAAATTTCGTGTCTCCAGCTTATTACGGTGATACGCGATATCAGCTGCGAAATAGGTAGGCTCCCCGGTACGACGCACCAACACTACATCTTGATCGTTGCCGGCAAAACGGCTGGCGGCAAACCACAGGGCCCCGTCCTTTTCATACGTGAACCCCAGGGCGGACAAGTGCTCGATCCCCGCCGTGATCAAACCGTCGTCATGGAGCGCCTGCTCCCGGAACCATTCGTCAAAGGTGATGTCCAACAGCGCGATTTCGTCCCGTACATCTTCCAGCACTATCGCTAAGGCGAGCGGCCTGATCGCTTGCAGAGCTTCCGCTCGGCTTAAGGTCTCCAGATCCGACTCTGTCCGGTCTGCCAGACGCTGAGCATATGCCTGCATGTATGCTCCGGTATATCCTCCCTCCGGGTACGATACCGCATGCCCCCGGCTCTGTCGGAAGGCCGCCCACAGACTGGCGACAAAAAGGTCAAACTGTACACCGGCATCGTTGACGTAAAATTCCCGCTGCACGCAGAAACCCGCCGCTTCATGGACCCGGGCTAGAACATCACCCAATACGGCGTTGCGGGCTCCGCCAAAGTGTAAGGGGCCCGTGGGATTAGCGCTGACAAATTCCACCTGGTACTGCTGTCCCTGACCCCAGTCCTGGCGCCCTGTAGCGTCAGGGTGACAGACGATGTGGGCACACTGTTCCTGATACCACGCCGGATCAATGCGCACATTAATGAAACCGGGCCCCGCTACTTCCCAGGCTGCCACTGGACCTCCCGGTGGCATGGCCTGAATAAGAGTGGTGGCCAGTGCACGAGGAGTACACGGGAGCGCCTGTTTTCGCAGGTGGGCCGCTAGTACCAGAGCGATATTGGTACTGAAATCTCCATGTTCCGGCTGTTTAGGCTGCGTAACTTCAAATACCAGGGACTCCGTCAGATTCCAACCCTGTGCCGTATTACCTGCCTCCAATGCGGACTGAACCTTGGCCCGGACAATTTCCTTGAGCATGGACACTCGACTTTCTTCCCTTGCTTAGGCCGCGACCGGCAGCAGATCCCGCCAGTTAGTGCCAATCTTGACATCTACTTTAAGCGGAACCTTGAGCTGGAAGGCACTTTCCATAGTCTGGCGTGTCAGGGCACCCACAGTATCCTTTTCCGTATCGGGAACCTCCAGCACCAGTTCATCATGAACCTGTAGAATGAGCATACTCTGTAATCCCCGTGCTGCCAGCTCGTGCTCTAGATTGATCATAGCTACCTTGATGATGTCAGCCGCCCCGCCTTGGATGGGCGCGTTGATGGCTGCTCGCTCAATGGCATGGCGTTGCTGCTTGGGTAAGGACGGATTTTGCAATTCGGGAAACATCCGTTTGCGTCCAGTCAGCGTCTCTACGTATCCATGGGTGGTGGCGAGCTCCCGTGTTTCCTGCAAGTACCGATCTACCTTGGGATAGGTCATGAAATAGCGATCGAGAAACTCGTCCGCCTCCGTACGTGACATGTCCGTGCGGCTACTAAGACCAAAGGCACTGACTCCGTAAATAGTGGCGAAATTGATGGTTTTGGCTAAACTCCGCTGCTCCTGGCTTACGTCCGTCAACGGCACGGCAAACAACTCAGCGGCCGTAATTGCGTGAATATCCTGATCATCTTCAAAAGCCTGAACGAGGCGGCGATCGCCGGAAACGTGGGCGAGAACGCGCAATTCAATCTGGCTATAATCAGCCGTCACCAGGACGCAGCCCGCCGGAGCCACAAAGGCACGCCGCAACCGCCGTCCCTCCTCAGTGCGGATGGGGATATTTTGCAGGTTGGGGTTGTTGCTGCTCATGCGGCCCGTGGCGGCGCCAGCCTGGTTGAAACTGGTATGAACACGCGCGCTGTCTTTCGGTAGTTGGGCCAGCAGAGCATCCACATAGGTGCTCTGTAATTTGTGGAGACGGCGGTAGGCCAGAATCGCCTGCAGGGCATCGTTCTGGTGCTCATCCAGTCCCTTGACCCGCAGGGCTAGGTCTTCCAAGACCCCCGCTGCCGTACTGTAACCGCCCGCTTTGGTCCGTTTGATACCCGTGGCCGGGAGCTTGAGCCCCTGGTCGCTAAACAGGGCTTGACCCAGCTGCTGCGGGCTGCGCAGATTGAATTCATGGCCCACCAGACTGTATATCCGTTGGGTCAGCGCGGACAAGCGTTGCGCGAATTCCTGCTGCAGGTCAAGGAGATAGTCCTTGTCAAGCATGATGCCCCGGGTCTCAACATCCGCGAGCAGTCGAATGAGAGGTTGTTCCATAGTGAGGTACAGTGACCACAGATCCTGGTCCTGCAGCAGGGCTCGGAAGTGAACATACAGAGCCCAGGTTTGGGCCGCATCGTCACTAGCGTACGCTGCGGCCTGCTCAATAGCCACTTCCCCCATCGTGATTTGTGCGCGACCAGAGCCAATCAAATCTTTGAGCGGTTGCATGGAACAGCCCAGTTCCTGCAGGGCCAGATCTTTGAGGCCGATACGACGTCGTCCCGGATCCATCACCCAGGCCATGATCATGGAATCGTGTATAGGTTCCGCCGGTTCCAGCCCCAGACGACGCGCAATGAGCAGATCGAACTTGGCATTATGTGCCACCCGGATGCGCTGGGTATCCGTTAAGAAGGGTTTAAGAGCCAGGCCAATGTCAGCCCAGTCCAGTTGCACACCGTGGCGATGCCCTACCGGCAGATAAGCTGCTTGGCCCTCGGCCCAGCTCAGGGCCAACCCCACGGCTTCCGCGGTCATAGGATCAGTGGAATTCGTCTCAAAATCAAAGGCTAACACCTCGGCCGACGCGAGCTGAGTGACCAGATCTTCCAGGTCTACTCGGTTCTGGATGCACCGATAACCGGATGTGCGGCGCATGCGGGCCGCTGCCAGGGTTTCCCCATCATCCATGAGAGGAGTCGTAAACAGATCGGTCTGCAGAAACTGCTCATTGAACGTCTCCAGGATGGCATTCAGGTCCAGGTCCCGCAGCAGTTGGGTAACGGCCCGCCGATCCGGATGATAGGGGCGGGTAGTTTCCCAATCCAGCGTAATGTTCATATCCTGGACAATCTGCACCAGTTTCAGATTCACTGCCACCTGGTCCTGGTGAGCCAGTAAATTCTGGCGCAGCTTGGGGCCCTTGACCTCGTCAATACGATCAAATAGTTGCTGAATGGAGCCAAACTGCTGCAGTAGTTTGGCCGCGCTTTTTTCCCCCACGCCGGGAACGCCGGGAATATTGTCAGAACTGTCCCCTTGTAGAGCCTTCATTTCCGTGAACTGTCCGGCGGCCACGCCAAAACGTGCTTGCACCGCCTGGGTATCGTATTCCTGCTCGCCGCGCGGTGATGTATACAGCACCCGTACATGATCGGTGGCAAGCTGAAACAGATCCCTGTCTCCCGTCTTGACCAGCACCTGCATACCTGCGGCTTGCCCCTGGGCGGCCAGCGTACCAATTACGTCGTCCGCTTCGTATCCCTCCACGGTCAGGTGGCAGATATGCATGGCATCCAGAATTTGTTGGATGCGCTCGATCTGCCGGTACAGTTCATCCGGCATGCGGTCCCGGGTGGCCTTGTAGGATGCAAACAGATCTTCCCGGAAGGTATGTCCGGGATCGAAGGCAACCACGAGAAAGTCAGGCTGACGCTGCCGCAGGATCAGCAGGAGTTGGCGCAGAAAACCGAAAACCGCTCCCGTCGGTTCACCGGTAGCCCGCACCGCAAGTCCTGAACGACTCATGGCATAGAAAGCCCGATAGGCTTCGGAATGCCCGTCAATCAGGACACAGGTTTTCATTGTTATGGTAGGGATTACCAGGCACAGGAGCTTATGTCTTGACGACCAGATCGCCCTTGTCAATCAAGAGCTTAATCTGGGGAGACGACACCACACGCTCCAGGGTACGGAGCGATCGTCCCGCGTCCAGCCGGCAACGGCCGGTAGGTAGTTCCAGGATGAAATTGTGACGGGATACATTGGACAGCGTAATCACGGTACCCTTATTCTGCATCCAAGTAAGATTATCACGACGTTTCTGCATGGGTCTTTCCCATCCCTGATATCAGGCGCGGCCCGGATCGTCCTGTGATGTCTCGTCCAGACTAGACCGCAGTTGCCAACCGGCCCGGTACCGCTCCCACCAGGCCCAAACCGTCAGCAAACCAAACCCACCCAATCCCAGCAAGGACACAGGCCATACACCACTATTACCAGTATATACTCCGTAGGAAACGGCGACCAAACAGTACATGATCAGGAATATCTCAACCGGAAACATGCGATCTTCAAGCGGCCATGGATCCTGCAGGTACGCTGAGGATGTCTGAGCGTCCAGGTCCCCTTTCGGAGTCCGGGCAAAGGGGCTAGTCTTGCCCTGCAGGGCCTCGCATATGGCCCAGGAATTGCTCAGACATAGCCCTACACCAAGCACGAGCAGGGCTCCCAGAGCCGGCCAGCGCAGTCCGGGATGTCGCCAGGAGCCATATCCCGCCATCAACACCGGACCTAGCAGGGCAGGGGTCAGTCCCCGTAGCCACGTGGGAGGTGCAACCTCCAGGAGGGCCATGGGTAAAGCAAGCAGTAACAGTCCTAGCACACACAAGTGGATGAAGTAGGCACTCAAGTGGTACAGGCCCTGCAAACGCACCCCCCAGGTAAAGTGGCGTGCTTGCAGTATGGCACGTCCCAGCTTGCGCAGAACCTGCACGCTGCCCTTAGCCCATCGAAACTGCTGCGCCCTAAAGGCGGCGAGCTGGATCGGCAGATCGGCAGGCACTGTTACGTGATCCGCATAGTATCCTTGCCAGCCTGCTAGCTGTGCCCGGTAGCTGAGATCCAGATCTTCGCATAGGGAATCGCTGCTCCAGCCTCCTACCCGGGGATCGTCCAAACAGGACCGCCGCCAGATGCCGGCGGAGCCATTGAAGCCGAACCACAGATGGGCATGGCTACGCGCCTGGGATTCCACGGCAAAATGCCCATTTATCGCTATGTCGATCGCCTGGGTCAGCCAGGACTGCTGCGTATTCCGGCTACGCCAGCGCGCTTGGACAAAACCCACGCCAGCCTGTTCCGGAGCGAGCAAGATGGGTATCAGGCGCAGCAGGAAATCACGCTTGGGTTGGAAGTCCGCATCAAAGAGCACCAGAAATTCGCCGGTCGCTTGCGCTAGCCCCTGCTGCAGGGCACCGGCCTTGTACCCTACGCGTGCAGACCGTGGGCAATAGTGGATATTGCATCCTCTATGCTGCCAGTACGCTACCCGTGCATGGGCCAGATGGCCCGTGCGATCACTGGAGTCATCCAGCACCTGGATTTCCAGCTTTTCGCGTGGGTATGCCAGCCGGGCACAGGCATCAATGACCCGGTTGGCGACATGAAGTTCGTTGTACAGTGGTAGTTGGACCGTGACGCAAGGCCAAGTACGCGGTGCCTCTACCTGTGCCCGCGCGCCCGCGCGGCTTCGGTGTCGTGACCACCAGGCACGCAACACCATCCATAGAGCATTGAACCCATAAACCGCCAGGCACAAGCAAAGCCCGATCCAAAGTATGCGACAAAGGTGGCCTACCACATCAAGCCACGGCACGGCCTCCGGCATCCTACCGCCCGGACTCTGACGCTCCGCCCGGCCGCTGGCGACACCAGAGTTTAGTCTTCATCTGCCGCTTGCTTGTGGGTTTCAATGACCTTGGTGATCAGGTGTTGCGGTACTGCCTCATAATGGAGGAATTCGATTTCATAGGTGCCGCGCCCCTGCGTCATGGAACGCAAATCCGTGCCGTAGCGCATGATTTCGGCATAGGGCACTTCGGCATTCACAATGGAACGATTGGGCATCTGATCCATACCCAGCACGCGGCCCCGACGGTTGGTGAGATCCCCCATGATGTCCCCCATATTATCCTCGGGCACAGATATGCTCAGCCGGTAGATGGGTTCTAATAAGGTTGCCCCCGCTTCGGCGGCGGCCATTTTGAACACTTCGCGTCCGGCAATTTGAAAGGCAATGTCCTTGGAATCAACCGGATGTTCCTTGCCGTCAAACACGACCACTTTCAGGTCAACTGCCGGAAAGCCGGCCACCACACCCTGTTCCATCACTTGCTTGACGCCCTTTTCAATGGAGGGTAGGAACACACTGCTGATGGCACCGCCGTACACCTCGCTTTCATATTCAAAGCCTTGGCCCCGGGCCAGCGGTTCCACACGCATGTGGACTTCCGCAAACTGGCCGGCGCCCCCTGTCTGTTTCTTATGACGGTACTGGGCGGAGCCGGTACGGGTGACAGTTTCCATATAGGGTACTTTCGGCACTGCCGTCTCCACCTGAACTCCATACCGAGCCTGCAATCGCTTGATCGCGACATCCACCTGAATGTCACCTACGCCCTGCAGCAGTGTCTGTCTGGTCTCAGGTACATTCACCACCGTCAGTGTCGGATCCTCTTCCACTATCTGGTTCAGTGACTGTCCTAGTTTGGCGCTGTCGGCCTTGGTAGCCGGTGACACAGCCTGGCTGTATAGAGGCATGGGATAGGCCGGTGGGGCAAGCACAAGATCACTGGTGGCGTCCGCCACCGTGTGGCCTGTGGCTAAATCGGTCATTTTGGACAGGGCTCCGATATCACCCATGCCTATGGTGTCAGTGGCATCCAGTTCCTTGCCGAGCACAGTATGCACGTTGACAAGCTCTTCCACGGTACCGTGGCGTGAGACTTTGACCCTGGCCCCTTTGGTCAGACTCCCATGGAACACGCGCACATAGTTGATGCGCCCCATGTAGCGATCCATAATGGTGCGGCAACTCAGCGCTAAAGTCTCCGCAGCGGGCAACCGGTCGGTGAGAGATGCGCCATCTGCATCCACCAGTCTGTCCAAAGCCTGATCCGCAGCCGGGGCCAGCCAGCACAGGGTATTCATCAGGGGTTTGACGCCCACATTGACTGCCGCGGCGGCAAAAAAAACGGGGACCACCGTGCCGTTAGCCATGCTCAGGGCTAGCCCCCGCTGCACCTCTTCCGTGGTCAGGTCATCTTCCTCAAGGTATTTTTCCGTCAGCTCGTCGTCCCCTTCCGCCGCGGCTTCCACGAGCAACATACGTTGCTCCGCCACCCGCGCAGCGAGCTCGTCGGGAATGGCCGCTGTGGCCTCACTGTCACCCTGCCAGGTCTGCAGGTGGATTAGATCCACAATGCCCTTGAAATCCAGCGCCTGGCCCAGTGGCAGCTGTACAGGTACCAGGTTGCCGCCCGGACAGGCGTCCGCGAGACTTTCCAAGGTCCGTTCCCAATCGGCATTTTCCCGGTCCATTTTGTTAACGACGATGGCACAGGGATGGCCCTGATTCTGAATGCGTAGCCAAGCTAATTCCGTGCCTACTTCCGCCCCGGCCACCGCATCCACCAGAATCAGCGCTGATTCCGTAACACTCAACCCGCTGATCACTTCCCCGAGGAAGCTTGGATCCCCAGGTGTGTCCACCAGATTGCACTTTACGTTTTGGTGGACATAGGGCGCAACGGCAAGGCCCAAGGAAATACCCCGCGTATGCTCTTCCTCGTCCCAGTCACACACGGCAGACCCGTCTCCCGTGTCACCCATGCGGCTGATGACCCCGCCGTTGAACAGGCAGGCTTCAACCAGGGTAGTTTTACCGGAGCGACTATGGCCCAACAAAGAAACGTTGCGAATGTCAGAAGCGCTGTAGTCGGCCATTCATCCTCCCGAATGTAACCAAGGGCCCCTACCCCAGGTGCTAGCAGCCCGTGTACGGAGCAGGCAAGAAATCAAAGTATTGCTGATTCGGCCATTGTAGAACCTATTCATTCTGTGGGCAACATTTGTGACGACAGGCATACTCAAGGTCTGGGCACGGTAGGAGCCAAGCTAGCCATCACGGCATGTCAGGCTTGATACAGTTCCCGCAGGATGATCTGTTTCTGGATCTGGGTCGTCCCTTCGTAGATCTGAAAAATCTTAGCGTCACGCATCAGCTTGGCCACAGGAAAGTCCTCGCTGTACCCGTTGCCTCCAAAAACCTGTACGGCCTCCGTAGCGTTGATCATGGCGGCATCTCCGGCATAGGCCTTGCACATAGCGGCTTCCCGGGTATTGGATCGGCCTTGATCTTGCTGCCAAGCCGCGTGGCGAGTTAGCCAGCGAGCCGCGTCCACGCGT
Source organism: Caldilineaceae bacterium (assembly GCA_965116185.1). Classification (GTDB taxonomy): domain Bacteria; phylum Chloroflexota; class Anaerolineae; order Caldilineales; family Caldilineaceae; genus Bin34. The sequence goes on along the minus strand of OZ220492.1, from coordinate 1,688,281 downwards.
ATCGCCATGTCGGACAGCAAGAACCCCACACCCTGAAAACGACTGACCGCCTGGCCGAAGGCCTGACGGGTCCCCGCGTACGCGACAGCTTCTGTCAAGGCCCGACGGGCCAGACCAACGGCCTGGGCCGACAGCGAAGGCCGACTGAAATCAAAGGTTTTCATGATGATTAGAAAGCCATCACCGGGTTGACCCAGCATGTGCGAAGTAGGCACATCTACGTTCTCAAAGGTGAGGAGACAGGCAGGTGCCGCCTTCTGGCCCATCTTGGCCAGGGGTTGCCCACGGGTGATACCCGCATGATCGCCCGGCACCATAAAACAGGAAAGTCCTTGATGGCCCTGGTCCGGTTCCGTTACGGCGAACACTACAAAATAATGGGCGTACGGCCCCACCGTTATCCATTTCTTGGTTCCGTTAATGATCCAGCGATCTCCCTCCGGATAGGCTACGGTCTTCATGCTCGCCACATCTGAGCCCGCGTCCGGTTCCGTCACACAGAACGACACCAGCAGCCGCTCGCGCAGGATGAGGGATAGATACTGCTGTTTCTGTTCCTCACTTCCCGCAATTAGTAACGGGAGCAACCCTAGATCATTGATGGTGATGGCGGTGCTGATACCGGTACAGCCAAAACCAAGTTCTTCGTTAGCCACGCATCCATCCAGCAGGGAAAGACCGGGGCCGCCATAGGTAGACGGTACATACTTGTTGACAAAACCGGCCTCATAGGCAGCGTGATAGATGTCCCATGGAAACGACGCTTGTGTATCCCAGTAACATGCCCGGGGTATCACCGTGTGCTGTACGAATTCCCGGTACTGTGCCTTCAGACGCAATTGTGAAGATGTGAGGTCTAGATTCATAGGCCGATAGGGCAATGGCAGAAACGGTCTTGCAGGCTCCAAGTGTACGGTAATGTTAGACTGTCTATGGTCGCATGGTAGCAATTATCCCCGTTCCGGGGGCGTGGACTAAGGGCTCTACTGAGTGTTACATGAATATCTTGCAACAGGAAATGCGCGAACAGCCCGCTTGTGTTGAACGCTGTCTCACCACTAATGCTGTCCATGCCACCCGGATTGCCGCGCAGCTGCATGGACGGAACATCAGCCATATAGCCCTGCTGGCCCGGGGTACCAGCCGTCATGCCGCCCTTTATGCCTCTTATCTGTTGGGCTGGCACCATGAGATGTCGGTGCAGTTACTCCAGCCTAGCCTCACCACTTTCCTGGATTGCATGCCTCTTCCGCCATCCACGGCGGTGATAGCGGTAAGCCAATCCGGATCGAGTCCTGACTTGTGCCATGCCCTGCGTACGGCCCAGACCCGCGGAGCTTATGGCCTGGCCGTGACCAACACCCCGGAGTCGCCCCTTGCCCAGGAGGCCGACGACACGCTGAACATCCAGGCCGGGCCGGAACAAGCGGTGGCTGCCACCAAAACCTACATCAACCAGCTCGTGACCCTAGCCCTGTTGAGCCAGGCACTAGGCACTGACACATCCGCCGCACCATCCCTCACCCCTTTGCCCGGGGCTGTCCACGCAATGTTTGAGCTGGAAGACCAGATCCGAGATGTGGCCCAGGATTTGCATACGTATCCTGCGATGCTAGTCGTGGGGCGCGGGTTTCATCATGCCACCGCCTGTGAAACGGCCTTAAAGCTACAGGAATTAACCTATACATACGCTCTGCCCTTCACCAGCGCCGATCTGCTGCATGGTCCTATAGCCTTGCTAGACGACCGCGCCGTGCTGATTTGCCTGGATGTCGGTTCCCAGCCCAACCCGCATTTTACGGCCATTGAGGCTCGGGCCGCCCAGGCAGGTACCCGCTTGGTGGTGCTATCCGATCATCCGGAACGATGGCAGCAAGTCCCGCACATGATTGTCCTACCTACCCCTTCCCGGTTAGCAGATTGCTACAGCCCCATACCTACCATCGTGGCCGGACAACTGTTGGCAATGTATATAGGACAAGCCAAGGGTCTGGACGTGGTCGCACCCCGTTTCCTAACCAAGGAAACTCTCACTACCTGAGACGGCTCCGCCTCAGGTTCACGCGGCCTCCTGGACAAACGCGGCTAGATCTTTTTTGAGCTGTACCAGGGAAGGCTGGTGCACATACATCATATGCCCGGCCGGATAGCGCGTTATGCGTATGTTGTCCTGCAAGGCCGGTGGCAATCCTATATGGTTGAATGTGTATGCTGTCGCGAAATAGGGCGTGGCCATATCATAGAGGCCACAGGCCGCGAGAATCTTAAGGTGCGGATTCTGCACCATGGCAGACCGCAGTGTCTCGGCCACGTTCAGATATTGATTAGCGTGGCGGGAAAAATCCCAGTTCTGGTATAGCCCCGCCAGGATGGTATAGGATCGATCCGTCTGAAAGTGCAGTTCATTGCGCACGTATTCATTGAACACCCCCGTAAAGATGCCGTGGACTACGGCATGGCTGGGATCGTTTTCGTACTGTTCCCCCGCGGCATCCCGATCCAGGCCTGTAATGCGGCTGTCAAAGCGGCCGACGGTCTGCCGCGCAGACCGGAGCAGTTCCTTAGCAAACCGCATGATCTCAATGCGCATATTGCTCCGGTCCACATAATCCTCCGCCAAACCGGTCAGCGCGGCCAGACGGGCTACGGTCGTGCGCTGGCGCTCCGTCGTCAGGGCGGCACCTTGCAGCAGGGCGGTCGCGTAGTCACCCAGGGCGAATTCCTCAGCATCCGCTAATAAGGCCGTGAGCTCAGTGGTCTGACGGCCATGGTAGTGGGCCGTGGCCGCATACGTGGGTATATAGAGCAAGTATGGCAAATCGTTGCCGATATTGAAACGGATCGTGCTGAAATCCAGCACTACGGAAATCAGGGCAATACCATTGAGGTACATGCCTAGCTTTGCCTGGAGATGCCCGCCCAAGAGGGCAGCCCGCGTCGTGCCATAACTTTCCCCAATGAGAAACTTGGGCGAAGTCCAGCGCTTCTCGCGGGAAGTCCACAGCCGGATGAAGTCCCCCACGGATTCCACATCCGGCTCTACACCGTGAAATTCCTGTGCCGCTATTTCCGGTGCCGGGCGACTGTAACCGGTAGATACCGGATCAATGAAGACCAGGTCAGACACGTCCAGCAGGCTCCAGGTGTTGTCAACCAGGTGGAATGGGGGATGGGGTGCCTGCAAACCATCCGTCATGTCCACCTTCCGGGGTCCCAGACACCCCATGTGCAGCCAAACGGAGGAGGAACCCGGACCGCCGTTGAAGCAGAATGCTACCGGACGGGATGCGGGGTCAGATTCCCCCAGACGTGTATAGGCTACATAGAAGAGTTGAGCCCGTGGGCGGCCATTGTCCTCGGTCAGCAGATAGGTACCGGCTGTGGCGCGATACCGAACGGTTTCGTTGCCAATCTGAATTTTGGCGTAGGTATGGGATACCGCTTCGGTTGGATCGGGCTCCTGCCAGCGGCTAGGGCTAGGGGGGATAGAATCGACCATGGCTTACGAGTCCGAGTATAGGAGACCAAAGAGATAGATGCGTCTGCCGCAAGGGCGTAATCAGGATAGCGGTAGCAGCACAGGTTGCAACAACTGAATTATATCCTCCACCCCAATCTGCACCTGGCGACCACGCTCGCCGGCACTGAGCACGAGCTGATCCCAGCAGTATGCCTCCTCGTCCAGCAAGAAAGGACATTCATGCGCCACCAGGGCCAAAGGGCTTATGCCGCCGGGCTTCATACCCGTCCAGGTTGCCGCCTGCTGACGTGTTGCCATCACCATTTTCTTAACTTGCAAGTGGCGCGCGACCGCTTTTAGGTTGAGCTGTTGAGGCCCAGGCAGGATACAGAGGGCAAACAACCGCGGTGTGGCCGGATTGCATACTACCAGGGTTTTGTACACTTGTTCCTGGGGCAGCCCCAAGGCATCCGCCACATCTTCGGCTGAATGGTGCCTTGCATCATAATCATAAGTCAAACCGGTATAGGCAATGCCTAAGCGGTCAAGCTGCCGTGTCACATTGTTAGTAAAGATCACCACCACCTGCCCATAGTAAGGTAGCACATAGACCCTGCCTTTGTGTGCGCTCCTACATCCCGTACGGAGCTCTGTCCCCGCTGCTCCGTTTCACCTGCGAGGCAGCCTATAACCGTCAGCCGGCCGCTGCTGTGCTCATGTCCGGAAACAGCAATGTGATGTCCAGGTCAGTGACCTGCAACAGGGGCAAGACCGCCTCCGCTAAGGCTAGTAGGCCGGACATTTCATCCAACCCGGCCAGAGCAGCCAGGGACAACAGAGTCTGAAATTCCCCCTGATCCCAGGTCAGAAGTGGCAGCGCATACCCGTTAACGGCCAGGGAAAGCCCTTGAGCCTCCGTATGGATTTCCACCCTCGCAATGCCCGCAGAAGCTAACATGGCTACCGTGTCCGCAGGCAGACTCAGATCGGTCTCATCCCCCAGCGCAGCTAATAGAGTAGCCGACCCGATCTCACTTGTCGTCCAGCTCCCGTCCGGCGCAATGACAATGGGCAAGCTGATGCGCGGTTGCGTCCGTATATTGGCGCGGAAATCGGTGACGATATCCATGTCAGTCCGACTCATCGCGTCAACTTCCAGCGGTATGGCCTCCATGCCAGCCGGAATGGGGAAACGGGCGATAATCCCCATCCCCAAATTGTCCAGTAACGGTACCAGAGAGGAAAGGACCGGAATGAGATCATCCAGCATGGCCAACATGGGACTGCCGGACATTTCATTCAGCATCGCCATCGTATTTTCCAGGCGTTCTGCGTCATAGGTGACGGAACCGAGCATGGGCAATCCATTCACCCGCAAAGTGATACCAACAGGATGGGTATCCAGCTGTACGTGCTGTATGTTGGCGTTAGTCAGCCCGGCCATGGTATCGGCGGGTAGGCTTATCCCACCACCCGTCATCAGCTCACCGAGCGCAATACCGCCGACACTAGCGGTACCATCACTGCCAAAGTCAAGTACTAGTGCAGGCAAGTCTACCAGGATTTCTCCAGGCGTGGCCTGTGCTGCGGTTTGCCCCCCTGTAGGGCGCGGGGCGCATCCGGCCAAGAGTAGGGACACGACCAGCAACGCCGCTACCAGTCCCAAAGCAAACTTTCTCATAACCTTTCTCCTGATACCCTGTCACACAATCCGGTTGCTCCAGGTGCCTACACCATCCACATGATAATGCGGTCCTGTCTGCTATCAGACAGCATAATTCTAGCTACCTGATCCCTATACCGCAATTTGCCATCCACATACGGTACGTGGGCTGACGGGGACACTGTAGGTATAAGGGGCTAAACCAATATTGATACAGCGCACACCGGGAGAGTGTTATGGATATGAGAGACACGCATACATCCGAAGACTCTCTAGTGCTAGTGGTGACACCTAACGACAAGAAATTTCTTCTGAAACTGAAGGCGGGCCGCCGGTTTCACAGCCATATTGGCGTTATTGCCCATGACGCCCTGATTGGACAACCCTATGGGACCACCTGCCACGCCCAGACGGGACAGCCGATCCTGCTGCTGCAGCCCACGTTGAGTGATCTCATGATGCGGCTCAGACGGGGTACACAAATCATCTATCCCAAGGATGCGGCCCTGATCATGCAGCGGCTCGCCCTGCGCTCCGGGAGTGTGGTACTCGAGTCCGGTACCGGCAGCGGGGCCCTAACCACCGCCCTAGCCTGGACTGTCGCTCCTACCGGCAAAGTCATTACCGTGGAGAGCAATCCGGAGATGTACCAGCTCGCCCACCAGAACCTACTGCGCTATGGTCTGCACCCCCTGGTGGAAATGCACCAAGGCTACCTACAAACCTGGGATTACCCGGAGCTAGTGGACGCGGTCATCTTGGATATGCGTGAACCCTGGCATGTCATGAACCGGGTAGTTACCTTACTCAAACGTGGTGGGAATTTTGCCAGTTTTCTGCCTACCACCAACCAAGTCAGCACGCAACTGCAGACACTGGAACAGACAGGTTTTACGGACATTCAGATTGAGGAAACCTGGATACGTCGGTACAAACCTATTCCGGATCGCCTGCGGCCTGAAGATCAGATGACAGCCCACACCGGCTTCATTGTTTCAGCCCGCCTGATCCATGATCCGGACAACTCCCAACGCTGGCTGTCCCGTGATCGGTTGCGCTATCAGGCCCGTCAAGAGGCTGCACGGCGCTATCAAGCCCGACGGTCATTGCAAGAAAAGGAAGCGCCTGGCCAGGCTTCGTCTCGCCTACCTCCCTAAATGCCGGCGGGCGTGAGCAAGTAAGGTTACACACTCTGAGGGTAGACCAACCGCTATCCGACTCAGGGAGAGCCCTGCTGCCCCAGTGTCCGATAGAAATGATCCAGGTACCGGGCCAAAACGGGCCAGGTGGGCACGCGCATGTCTCTAGCATTCTGACTGCCCGGTGTGCCGGGATGGTGCAACCGGGCCACTACAGCAGCCACAAACATGCTGCTGGTGACTGTCGCGTCCAGCAAGGTTACTTGGGATAGATCCCCGAACCGGGCCTGTTCCCCTACCCGGCTGGCTACACAGGGCATACCGTTCGCAATGACGTCAAGCATCCGCATACTGCACTTGGCTAGGTTCGCGGCACTTTCCCTCGCCGGTACAATAGCACAGTGAGCGCGGTCATAGAGATCCGGCAAGGTAGCGGGCTCCACATACCCGAGCCATTCAACATGTGCCCGTTCTTGTGTTTGTGGCATCAGCGCTTCCTGGAATGCCTTTTCCAGGCCGGATTCTACCGGTGCACCCGCTACCAGCAGCTGGCATTCAGGGACCTGCGCTTGCAGTTCAGACCAAAACTTCGTCATCCAGGCCGGGTCAATCTCCACAAAACGCGTAAACCACAAGACCGTAGGCGGTCCCTGCCGGGGTCCAGTTGGTATTGCTGAGGGCAGGGTAGCCCCATTCGGCAAATAGAGGCAGGGCAGTTCCGGGGCATAGGCACGCACTCTGCGCCCCAACCATTGACTAGCGACTGTCACACCTTGGGCATGACGCAAGCCCCATTCTTCCTGCCAAGCCAGAAACCAGGATACCCATGGTCTGGTTGCTAGCTGGTGATTCCAGGCCTGTTCCCAGTCATCCGCGTCCAACAGCAGCAGGGAAGAGGACATCTGGCTCAGGATACGACTCTGATGAACCAGCCACTGACAAATACCGCTGTAGGCTCTGGGTTTCACAAAATGCAGCACCTCAGGTTGGAATGCCCTGATCGCCCACAGCATACGGGCCACGATTAGCACTAGCCCGCCCCTAACCGTCACCCGCTGGATTGTCACCCTGCGGTGGTGCAGCACCGTACACGCCTCCTCCGGTGAATCCCAGGGCGGCACCAGAATCCGGACCGTATGCCCCAGCGCAGCGAGTTCGGCCGCTAAAGGCAGCGTGCGGGCCCACACCGTGGTCTTGCGCCCCATGCCAAAGGGAGCCACAAACATTATCCGCAAATTGGTAGCCTCCTACCCGATGGTACCGGGCTGGGATTTCGTTGGTCAGCAACCGCACATCCGATCATCTCGTGTCTGCAAACCCGCATGGAAAATGTGATTCGTTATAGAATGGAGGGTGACACATGCCGCCGCAGGAACGAGTCAAGATGTCAAATTCACAAAACGGCAGGGATCCCTTCCGTGAACTGCTGGAACAATTGTCCAACGATAGCAAGGATGTGCCGGTTGCCACCGACTCTGATGACGGCAACAATGGTAGTTCTGTGCTAGAGGAAGAAAGACCCCAAGGCAATCGCCGGGGTATGGTCTCCTTGCTGCTGGTGGGGATGCTTCTGTTCCTGAGTTCGCGGATTCTGGGCTACATCACGGATTGGCTCTGGTTTGATAGTCTCAACCTGACTTCAGTCTATATCACCCGTATTGTAGCGTCCAGCGTGACATTCCTGGTAAGCACCCTCATCTTTTGGCTGCTGTTGGCCGGGAATATCGCCCTGGCTACACGCCTCAATGCACGGAGCGGCACTTCCTCTCTTGACACCATGGCCCAATCTACACTAGGGCTCCGGGTGACTCCCCTACTGTACGTCGGGGCGGCGGTCCTGGCGATTATGTCCGGCTTGGCCATGATGTCCCAGTGGGAAGAGATTCTGCTGTTTCTCAATCAGACCGCTTTCGGTCTTCAGGATCCGATTTTCGATCTTGATATCAGTTTCTTTATCTTTTCCTTGCCCATCTGGCAGGGGCTGCGCAGTTTTCTCCTGACGGCCCTGGTCTTTTCCCTAATTGGCACCATGCTCATCAGCGGCTTTGATTGGCGCAAATGGTTTGAAGTCCGGGCACTCAAAGCCCACATGAGTCTGCTGGTTATCGGCATTCTGCTACTGATCGCCTGGCAATATCGGCTGCAGAGTTTTGATTTGGTGTACAGCACCCGCGGCTCCGTGTTCGGAGCCGGTTTTACCGATGTGAATGCCCAGCTGCCTATTTTCAACGTTCTGGCCATTGTCACCCTGATCATCACCCTATTGGTTTTTATTAACATGTTTGTCCGCCTAGCCTGGCGTGTCATCGTCTATGCGCTGGGCGTCTGGATGGCTGTGGCCATTGTGGCCGGCAACTTGGTACCCACCCTATTCCAGCGCTTTGTCGTAGCACCCAACGAATATTCCCGCGAAGCGAGCTACATTCAGCACAACATTGACTTCACACGCCAGGCCTATGATTTGGCCGACCTGGATTCCGTGGCCTACAACGCCCGGGAAGATCTGGGCACGGATACCCTTTTCACTCAAGTAGATACCATCACCAATATCCGTTTGTGGGACTACCGCCCCATGCGCGAGACCTACAACCAGATTCAAGCCCTGCGCCAGTACTATGAGTTTCGTGACATTGACATTGACCGATACGAGGTGGATGGCAATCTGAAACAGGTCTTGCTGTCCGCACGAGAGCTGGTCCCCGAACAATTGAGTGAGGCCGCCAGAACCTGGGTGAATCAGCGGCTGGTATACACCCACGGCTACGGCGTGGCTATGTCTCCGGTATCGGAAATCACTTTTGACGGGTTGCCCACCTTTCTCCTAAAAGATCTGCCGCCCAAGGGTTCCATTTTGCTGGAACAGCCCCAGCTGTACTTCAGCGAAGCCAGCTACGGGTACGTGGTGGGCAACACCCGGACCAAGGAATTCGACTACGGGACCGATGACGGCAACGTCTTTACCCAATTTCAAGGCGACACCGGGATTCGGATCGGCAATCTCCTGACGCGTTTGGCCTTCACGATCCGCTTTGCTGACATCAACCTGCTGCTTACAGGCGATATTACCCCCGATAGCCAACTCCTCTGGCGTCGCAATATTTACGAACGTCTGCGGGAAGTGGCACCCTTCCTCCTGTACGACCAGGACCCCTACATCGTGATTAGCGAAGACGGGCGTCTGTATTGGTTTGTGGATGCCTACACTACCAGTCAGCGCTTCCCCTACAGCCAACCGCTGACGGTCAATCGTTCCTTAAACTACATTCGGAACTCGGTAAAAATCGTCATCAATGCCTATGACGGTTCCGTAGACTTCTATCTCGTGGACCAGGATGATCCGATTGCCTACGCCTACTCCCGCATTTTCCCGCAGTTGTTCACCGACTTTGCTGAGATGCCCGCGGATCTGCGTATGCACATCCGCTATCCCCAGGATCTGTTCACGGCCCAAGCCCGCATTCTGACCGTGTACCACATGACGGATACCAAGGAGTTCTACAACCGCGAAGACGAGTGGCAATGGCCTGAGGAATTCTTCGACGACAAGGCCCGCGAGATGGAACCTTACTATGTACTGATGCAGTTACCCGGCAGCGACAAGCTTGATTTCGTTCAAATTCTGCCCTTCACACCTGCTACCCGCGAAAACATGATCGCCTGGTTGGCTGCCAAGAGTGACCCGGCGTCCTATGGGGAAAAAGTGCTCTATACTTTCGGCAAAGACTCCCTGATCTATGGTCCCAAACAGATTGAAGCCCGCATTGATCAGGACCCTATCATCAGTTCACAGCTGAGCTTGTGGAACCAACAAGGGAGCCAGGTGATCCGGGGCAATCTGCTCGTAATTCCCCTGGGCAACAGTCTCCTATATGTAGAACCACTTTACTTGCAGGCTGCCACAGGACGCATTCCGGAGCTGAAGCGTGTCATCATCGCCGTTAACGATCGTGTGGTCATGGCCCCTAATCTAGGCTTGGCCCTAGTAGAAGTGTTCGGCTCCGGATTGTTGGAGGATGAAGCTCTGGCTTCCTTGATGGGTGATCCGCGCACCATCGCGGACAGTATCAGCACAACATCCACTGATAGCGGAACCGGGACTACCGAGTCCGTACCGGCCGCCCCCGCACCGCTCCCGCAGGGTATGAATGTGAACCAACTCATTCTGGAGGCCAACACTACCTACCAGCAGGCCCTGGAGGCCCAAAAAGCCGGTAATTGGGCGACCTATGGCGAGCATGTGGCTCAATTGGAGGCTATTTTAGCCGAACTAACACGCTTGATCGGTGAACCTACGCAATAGCGCGGCTTGTGTCAGGTCGCCATCCCTCATAATGCAGAAGGACAGGCTATATAGCCTGTCCTTCTATAGTCTAACGACCCCGAAAGGATTCGAACCTTTGACCTTCTAGACCGCAACCAGATGCTCTAATCCGCTGAGCTACGGGGCCCCACGCACCGGAAATGTGGCGGGGAGGGAGGGATTTGAACCCTCGAGGGAATTCCCTACCCGCTTAGCAGGCGGGCGCACTAAGCCAGACTATGCGACCTCCCCACATCCAATCTAGTCCATGAACACCAGCGGGAGGAGAGGGATTCGAACCCCCGGTGATGCATATACACCACAGTTGTTTTCAAGACAACCGCCTTCGCCCACTCGGCCATCCTCCCCCAGCTTGGGCAACGCCGACTCATCATCAACATCTCCCCTGCCATGGACACTCTAGTATAACGACTCGAGCCCCAGGATACAAGAACCGGTCCTACTATATGGACGTACTTCAGACGGGAACAGGGGCTGCAATGCGGTTTTGCCCCCCCATGCCGGGACGAATGCATTCCGGTACAATGACCGAGCCGTCTGCCTGCTGGAAATTCTCCAGAATAGCAATAATGACACGTGGCAGGGCCAATCCTGAACCGTTCAGGGTATGCACAAACCGGGGCCGTACATCAGGATGGGGCCGGTACCGGATATTGGCGCGTCGGGCCTGAAAGTCACGGAACCAGGAGCAAGAACTTACCTCTAACCATTCCTGGCAGCCCGGGGCCCATACTTCCAGATCGATTTTCTTAGCTGCCACAAAAGAGAGATCCCCGGTGGGGATCAGGATGCGCCGATAGGGCAGCCCCAGACGTTCCAGCATCGCCTCTGCTGTCCGGGTCAACATTTCCAAGGCTTCCGGTCCCTGGGCTGGCTCAACAAACTTGACCATTTCCACTTTCTGGAACTGATGCACGCGTTGGATGCCCCGGGCATGCTTACCGGCATGTACCTTTTCGCGCCGAAAACAGGGCGTATGCGCCACATGTGAGATGGGCAAAGTACCGCACGGCAAGATCTCGTCGCGGTACATGTTCGTCACGGGCACTTCCGCGGTGGGGATAAACCAATAGTCTTCTTCCCGATCCTGGTACAGGTCCTCCCCAAACTTAGGCAGATTTCCGGTGCCCACCATGCAGTTTTCTCGTACCATGAAGGGCGGATACACTTCTTCAAAGCCGAATTCCTCAACAAGGGCATCTAGGCACCAAGTACTCAAAGCCCGCTGCAGTCGGGCCCCTTCCTTCTTCAGGATGTACTGGCGACTGCCCGCTACCTTGACACCCCGCTCAAAGTCCATGATGCCCAGATCCGTACCCAATTCCCAGTGGGGTTTAGGCACGAACGGCAACTGTGGCATAGCCCCATGGGTTTTGACGATTTCAAAGCCACCTTCGTCCTCCGATACGGGAACATCGGGCTCAGGAAGATTCGGAATCTGCAGCATGGTCCGGTAGAGCTCGTTGGCCACCTCCGTCAGTTCAGTCTCAAGGTGTGCAATCTGCTGATTGATTGCCCCCATCCGGGCCCGTAAAGCATTGCCTTCGGCTTGTTGGCCCTCACGAAACAAGGCACCAATTGTCCGGGATCCGGTATTGCGTTCTCGGCGCAGGTCCTCCACCTGAGACAGGACACCACGGCGGCGCTCGTCAAGGTCCAGAGCTTTTTGCCAGGGCGCATCATCCGCGCCCAGCAGGGCCAGACCATGAGTCAAGGTCTCTTGGTTTTCGCGCATCCACACAATATCCAGCACGATACTCTCTCCGCTTGCATCACGAGCTCTGCTACTTCCGGGACTGATTATAATGCCCTGAACCGGAAATGGCATGGATTCACGGCGGATGTTGGCCTGTCTGTCCTCGGCCACAAGGCCAACAGGGGATTACTCTGTCGCCGGCCAGACCGCTTACTATGAAAATCCTAGTCCCCACCGCACTGACGGTCCGTATGCTGCTAGGAACTAGTCCTAGCTCAACCTCTCACACCGGTTCGCCCCTTGGCATTCTGCCGTAAGGTCACGCTCAGGCTATAAGTATGCTAGAGCCTCAGGCAGTCTCTTCCGCCAGCGCCGTGCGCAGTCCCTCATTCCGTGCTACTGTCTTGACCGGCAACCGTTGCCAGTAATACTGTAGATCCGGATCGCGCCACCCCGTATAGATCTCGTCCCAGCTCAGCCGACCGTAGTGGGGCTCTAGTCCATCGGCGACAATAGGTTGGGACAGAGCGGAGTAGCGGTAGTCCACCGAAATCCGAATTTGGGTCTCCGACACGTTGGGCAGAGCCTTGTGCACCGTGTGCGAGTGAAACAGGAGTAAATCACCCACCTGGTAGTCTATCGTGACCCATTCATGATCCAGATGATCCGTATTGATCCCCATGCCACCTGCGCCCTGTGCGTCGTGAACACGGTACAGTCCTACCTTGTGGGATCCCTTAAGTATAGTCAGGCCACCCAGAGGACGTGGGCAGGCCATCAAGGGAAACCATCCCGTGAACGTATCGGCAACACCTTGGATCAAGGGGAAATCCTGATGTGGTGGCGTGGCAAAAGACTCCGCTTGGGGAAAGCTGATGCGACCAATGTTCCGGGGATGGACCAGTACCGGTTCTCCCATGAGCTGTGCCAGGGGTTCCAGAATGGCCGGATGATGGGCTAGAACATGAAATGACTCCAGACACTGCAGCGGATCATAGACATCCCAAAAGCGATCGTCGCCCTCCACCACAGGGGGCTCGATCAGGATTGAGCCTGCCGCATCCACCCAGTCCTGTTCCTGACAGAGCGTCCATATAGCGTCGTACAAGGAGGTTACCGCGGCTACCGGTAGCCGATTACGAAAAAACAGGTAACCATCCTCATCCATGCGGTCCCGCAATACGTGCGCGTTACCCACATCGGGTTCTGAATCATAGAATTCGCCAAAATATTCCATAAAAATGTCTCCTCGCTGTATCCGTCAGGTAACAATCCTGGCACCGTGGATATAGTGTAGAGCTAGGCTCTGGCTCGGCTACTCCGCCGTGACGGGTGAAATCCCGGCTGGCTCTTGATTATACAACTCCCTATTAGGCAAGAGACAAGCCTTTGCCTCTCAATGTGCCGTGTATGCCTCTGAGCATAAGCCCACACCTGCAGCTTCTCCTGCACAACCATCTGGGCTTCAGCCGCTCCCAATCGTCCTATAGCGTTACCTGATTGAACATCATCGCAGGAGTGGTGGATAGCGCCGTGACAGAACAAATTCAACACATTTTATGTCAAAAATTCGTTTTCGTTTTCATTCCATGAGTCGCTAAAATAAGTAAAGGGTCGGGTAAGACGCCATTTGGTGGATTTAGACTTCTAGTGTTCGGCATATCGGACACAGGTAATCGCGTGCGATTCAACCCGCCTGACGATTATTGTGTCTTGCGGCACGTGGTTTACGTCGCGATGTACAGTAGGTGACATGAATAGCCGTGCCCGTTCCTTGTCTATCAACCGGACACGCTAGACTCCAGACAGGCAATTAGAGTCCGTCAAAGGAAGTGTTATGGTTGAGATATTCGGCGGTATCCTCGGGGGCGTAGGCCTGCTGTTTGTAGGCATGTGGCTACTGTCCGAAAACCTGAAAACTCTGGTCGGCCCGCGCCTGCGGATATTAGCTAGTCAGTTGGCTCATAATCGGTTTGCGGGTTTTGGCTGGGGCGCACTAGCCGGGGCCATGACACAGAGTTCACCCGCGGTGACCTTCATCACCATTAGCATGCTGCGCGCCGGGCTGATTTCACTTCCGCAGGCCTATCCCATAGCCTTGGGCGCCCAGCTCGGTGTAGGCCTGATTCTGTTCATCGTCACCGTTGACATCAAGATTGTCGCACTTTTCGGGCTTGGGATCGGCGGCATCCTCATCACACGCCTGAACCGGGCTACCTACCGCGAGGTCGGAGCCATGCTGTTTGGAATCGCCGTGCTGCTGTTCGGGCTGGTGCTAATCAAGGAATCGGCGGCACCTTTGGCAGCCCAATCCTGGTTTCAGGCCGGATTGGATATCTCCACGCGCTCCCTGCTATTGTCCTTAGTGCTCGGTGCTTTGTTGACATTTATCGTACAAGCGTTAGTGCCCGTGGTGGCCTTTGGGGTTGGCCTGGCTGCCGCTCAGCTGGTGGGCGTGGAACAAGTACTGATGTACATTTACGGTTCCTATGTAGGTTTGGGTGTCAGTGTGCTAGTGCTGTCGGTTAACATGCGGGGTACCGCCCGTCAGCTAGGCATGTTCTGGGCGTTTCAGTGTTTTTTCTCCGTTCTTATCATGGTAGTACTGCTCTATGTCGAGGTGTATCTACACATACCGCTCGTCATGGCCGCAGTGACTGCGTTTGACGTGGGTTTAGGACCGCAAATGGCACTGGCGGTCATCCTTTTCGGCATGCCTTCGCGGTTTGTGGTGCTTGCTGCACCGCAGTGGACAATGGAATTATTCACCCGTTTCTGGCCCGCTAGTACGGACGAGGAAATATCTCGTCCTCACTTCATCCACGACCAGGCTCTGGATGACATGGAGACCGCCCTGGATCTAGCCCATCTTGAGCAAAAGCGCGTGCTCGCTATGTTTTCTGACTATCTGGACAGGGCACGCACCGGGCAGACAGCCAAGAGCCTGAGCGACGCCACCCGCGAAGTCAACACCCGGGTGACCGAATTTTTGGCTGAATTAGGCCGACATAACCCCGGCCAGGACAGTGAGCGCCGCAACACCGTATTGAGTCGGCAGAAATTGATCACCTGGCTGGAGGAACAGTTTGCCGCCGTACCGGAATACCTGCGGGAACTGCCGGAGGATCGGGAGCTGGACGCCTTCCGCATGAGCGTAGTGGAAGGCACGGACGCTGCATTCCTGATCTTTCTGGATGCTCTGGAAAACGACGATGCCGAATCCTGGGAATTTGCTGAGCAGGTGATGGGGAATCGCCGGACACAGATGCAGTCGGTACGCACAAGACACCTAGCACTGGCCGCAGACAACGACAGCGAGCAGCAGCGCGTAATTGTCGAGACCACAAACGCAGTAGAGAACATTTTCTTCCTGCTCGCCCAGCTGACCCGAGATTTTCAGGGCGATGAGTATGCAGTCACTCCCCTAGTCTGACTCCAATCTGTGCCAAAGCCCGCATACACAGGATGAGCCGACAAACGTATCAAGGGATCTGTATCCACCGCGAGTAGCGGTAAAGAACCAATCGCCCCAATTACTCCGCCATGCCCATAGCTGCCTGCCCGTGCGCTAAGAGCCATCGGGCCTCGTTTGGATGGCTAGGTATAGTGCAGTGGTATAGAGTGGTTCCCACGCACTCCCATATGCAGTGGGTGCGCGATTTGGTTTGAGGCCCAGATCTCTTATCAAGTCCTCGCCAAGCCCGGCACACCGCAATGCCAATAGTCTTCTGACGCAATGCTAATGTGATGCTTATGTTCCCTACCTACAATGAACACGTCATGGCCAAGGGCCCGTACGCACACAGCTACCGTGTACGGCTCAGCACAAAGACAAAGATGAAGGAGGTTGCACCATGGCTCGCTTGACACGATGGCATCCCCTGTGGGACTGGAATAGCCACCCCATGCTGCGCGTAGCGACAGCTCGCTCGGCAGCTGCCAACCCCAATGCCTATCTACCCCCAATGGACATTGAAGAGAAAGACGAACAGTATGAGGTCACCCTGTCAGTACCCGGTTTCCATCAGGACCAACTGAAGATCTCGCTGGATGACGATATCCTGCACATTCAGGGTACCCTCACCGACGATACCGACCGTGCGGAGGAAACAGGGAGCCGTACGTACCACCTGCGGGAGCGCCACATGAACCGCTTCGCACGCGCCTTACGTCTGCCGGACGGCATTGATGCCGAACGGATTCAGGCCCGTTACGCAACCGGGGTTCTGACCCTGACTATTCCGAAGCCGGTTGAGGTACTGCCCAAGCAGATTACGATCACGGCCCGCTGACGGACTGAACTATAGACATCCCCGAGGCCAAGAAGGCATGGTCTTGGCCTCGGGAGAATACGCACTGTGCGTGCACGGCCAACGGGCTGCTGGCTACACCACTACCAATTCAATATCCAGCAGACGGGCCAGTTTGCGCAGCTGTGAGGCCTGATGTCCCATGCCTAGGGCTACATGGTGGGTAGGCCCTTCCATGACCCAGTCATTCATGAAATCCGTGATGGATTTGTGCCATCGGATACGCGAATTGGTGTTGCCAATCTGCAGTGTAGGACCGGCTACTGATTCCCCTTCGGCCACGAGCATTTTGAACTTGCCCTCGCCCGTCTGGGTCAGGCAAAGAATGGTGACCGGTCCCAACCGCACCTGAAACTCCACGGAGAGACCGTATCCGCGTTTGCCGTGGAACAGCCCTAAGCCCCGCAGCATGGGTTTGGCCGCACTGATGGCGATGTGGCCGGGGCCATCGTGTCCCATGAGGAGAATGTCATCCTCAAAGTCCATAGCATAGAATTCCGTGTAGGAGCCTCCCGCCCCCAGGCGGTCCATGATGAGCATGGCCACACAAGTCTTGAGATCCCCTTCTCCGGAAGCAGGTATGCCACGCGCCGTAAGCAGGGAGTTGCCCACAATCAGGCTAGCTCCCAATTCCTCGTTGGTGTTACCAGCCAGGCCACGGTAATAGTAGGTCAGGCCATCCAAGGCGAAATCCGCCACCAGCGCGTCCAACCCGCATGCCACCCGGGCTGACCAAGCCAAGCCCTCATCCGTCACCGCCATTGAAATTCGATCTTGGCCCGGCTGCATAAACTGGAAGGTGTCACGGATTTCGGCGACTTTGGCCTCCACGGTCGCTGCGTCCACGGCCGCCACTCGTTCGTGTAGATCATCCATTTCCAGCACTTCTACATGCAGCCCCAACTGGCCGTGGGCCATGGTGAAATCGGAGTACATGTCAAGCATGCCGGGATAAGTGTGTCCCAGAAAGCCGATGCGACCGTACGATAACCCCCGCATGACGGCGGCGGCCTGTATCCATTCCTGAATTTGGCCAAAGGCCGCTTCATGATGTTGATCCATGGCTGTGCCATTAGGTTTGAGTAGGCCCGTGACCATGTTGAACTGAATACCGCTGCGTACAAACGCATTGGAAATCTCGGGTACACTGCAGGCACTGCAATGTGCCAGCCATTCGCTCGTGTCCGTGTTGGGGTAATCTAAGGCGGGTATAGGCTGCAGGTTCAGAATCAGAACGGGAGCCCGACGTCGCTGTACCGCGGGCAGCACTTGCGATGATGTGGCGTACGTACCGACATAGCAAATGATGAGATCCACGTTGTGGGTGGCGAAAAGATCCCCTGCGACCTGGGCCCGGGGGGCCGTATCCACCAATCCCGCCGACACCACCTGTGCCCCCATGTCACGGATTTTCTGTTCCACAAAGGCTTGATAGCCTTCAAGGCGTTCCTTGAGACCTGTAAACTGGGGCCAATACGCAGCCAGGCCAATGCCGAAAACCCCTATCCTGACCTGCTGGAGTGTCACATCATGCATGGTCTACCTGTGCCCTCTACACTGTTATTTGCTACGGAAACGACAGTATGGCTAGACGTAGGCCCCGGGATCCGTTGCACTGCAGCCGTAGCTGTCATGGGATCACGTGCAGCGTGAGAACCTATCCCAACCGTCTATCTACCCTTCAGACCTCAATGTACCATGGGGTACCCATGAACACGCCAAGAGTCTGTCTGCCGGCCCCGTGAGGTTGGCGAGCGGGGCTGCGGGCAGGGAAAGCCTTGACAGAGATTTTCAGGCAGTCCCATACCGCACATTGCAACCGATAGATAAATCTTACCTTGACTGTGTGGTAATCCTGCAGCACACTGAACATGGCCGCCTGGTTGCACATCACCCGTCAGCGTACGACGATGGCAATAACTGGCATCCAAACGCGCAAGCAGTAGCAGAATTGTGTCGTACCGGCAGGCACAGTGTTCCCACAACGTCCCAGACCATCCTGCACTGGAAGGTCCCAGACCATCCTGCACTGGAAGAATTACCGGGTCACACCTGCACGTCTAAGCTTTGGCCACAAACCCGGTTCACCGTGCTACGACGGGACCACCCCGTTATCCCAGTCAGGTGTCACACCTGTCAGTCCAGGTGAAACACCTCCTCCAATTCCACCATCATCTTGTCGGCATGGCTTCCCGTACCTTCAAAGAAAGGTGCCATCACATCCTGCCACTTGGCATTGATTTCCTCTTTATCCATGCCCGCTAAAGCCTCAGCTAAGCTGTCGGGAGTCTCAAAATAGCCGAACAGCAAACCATCGTCACGCATGAACAGGGAATAATTGTGCCAGCCTGTCCGGGTCAGGGCCTCCTGCATCTCCGGCCACACATTCACATGATGGGCTTTGTACTCCTCAATTCGATCCTGCTTCACCTTGAGCAGAAATCCTACCCGTTTCATGGCAATTTCTCCTTGATTTCACTACGATCCAATCCCGGGGTGACGTAGACCGCTCACCGAGTCAGCGTACAAAAGCCGCAGCCACCCCGCCATCCACGGTTAGAGCCCCACCCGTCGTGCGGGACGCACGTGGTCCGGCCAGAAAAGAGATGGCCTCGGCCACATGTTCCGGGGTAACGTTCACTTTCAACGTGGTGCGCTGACGATAAAAGTCATCCAGCTGCGTAGCTTCAATCCCGTACCCCTGGGCTCGGGCATTCCGCCATCCCGCGTCCCAGATGCCGCTATCCTGGATCACAGCATCAGGCAGGACCGAATTAACCCGAATGCCGTCAGTGCCGCCTTCTTCGGCCAGACAGCGTGCCATATGTAGTTCCGCGGCTTTGGCGGCACTGTACACCGCTGCGTTCTTCCCGGCGTAGACCGCATTCTTGCTGACCACGTATAGCAAGCTACCGCCCATGGTCTGGCGCTTCCAGAGGGCGAAGGCCGCTCGACTGACATGGAAGTAGCCCTTGGTTAACAGATCCATAGAGCGATCCCAGTCGCGGTCCGAGGTTTCGTCAATCGGGGCGGCAATAGCGATGCCAGCGTTGCTTACCACGACATCTACACCGCCATAGGCCAGGATGACTTGGTCAAAGGCATCCTGTACAGCTCCGGCATCCGTCACGTCACAGGCTATAGCCACGGCACGCCGATGGCCGTGCCGTGCACAGATTTCCGCAGCTACGGCCTGGGCTCCTTCCAGGTTGATGTCCATTATGGCCACATGCGCGTCATCCGCAGCCAAACGTAGCGCCGTAGCACGTCCAATCCCCGACGCTCCCCCTGTGACACAGATCACACGCCCGGCCATTTCACGGGGAGGGGCTTTCAGGGATAGTTTGTACAGCTCTAGGGGCCAGTATTCAATGCCGTATGCTTCCGCCGGCGTGAGGCTGACGAACCGATCCACGGCCTCGGAACCGGTGATCACCGGCAGTGCACGGTGGTATAGCTGATTACTAATGTCGGCCGCTTGTGCATCGGCTCCCACCGTAATCATACCTAGGCCTGGAATCAGGATGACCCGCGGGTAGGGATCCGTCATAACATCATCCGGTGCCTGATTGGCCTTGAAATAGGCTTCATAACCGGCTATGAACTCGTACATGCCCTGGCGCACGCGTGTGAGCAGTGTGTCTACATCCTCGCCCGCCTCAGGGTGCCAAGCAACAAAGAGCGGCAAACGCTTTGTATGCACCAGATGGTCAGGACAGGCCGCGCCAATTTGGGTGCGTGCTGCGCAGCCTTCCGTGGCCAGAAAAGACATGACTTCATCGCTGTCATCTACCTGCAGAATGGCTGGCCGCTGCTGGCTGACCAGTCCCCTTACCACGGGTAGAACCTGGGTCCAGGTGGCGGGCGGCAGAGTAGGTCGGGGCGCTATGATGGCCGATGGGGGTCGGGACCGCAGGGCAGTTGCTACGTAATCCTCGGCTTCCTGAATGATTTGCATAGTGCTGGCGTAACAGGTCCGGGCGGTGTCCCCCCAGGTCACAAGCCCATGCTTGCCCATAATGACGCATTCCGCGGTCGGATGAGCCTGAATGCCTTCCCCAATCCACTTGCTGAGCGTGAACCCAGGCCGAATGTAATCCACCCAGATCATCCGGTCACCCCAGATTTCCCGACAGACAGCTTCGCCTTCCGGGAGGCAAGCCAAACTAATGACGGCATCCGGATGGGTGTGATCCACATGCACCGCGGGTGTGAAGCCGTGCAGCAGCGTTTCAATGGATTGCCGGGGCCGGTCCAGAGCGTGCGTGGTGTGCGACAGGTAGGCCACCATCTCCTCGTCGCTCATGGCCTCCCGCTCCATCAATGGCGTGATTTCCGCCAGGCGCAAGCCGGCGAAACCCTGTTCGGTGATCGTGGCCACATCGCTGCCCGAGCCTTTGACCCAGAGCACCGTCACCGCACGCCCGAGATGATCCGTTTCCGTCAACTTCGCACTGGTGTTGCCACCGAAGATATTGCACACACTGCGATCCTGACCCAGGATCTGACTGCGGTAGACTAGGCCATCCAGAGCGGGCAGGGCCGCCGCGTCATCATCGTTCCATAAATTGGTAGGCATTGTAGCTCCGGGGTGCTAAATATGTATTTCAACGGCGGGTAGGGCCATGATTTCCGGACGGTCCACTCCGCATAGTGCGCCGGAGTTCAACCAGGGTGGGAAACATCTCACTGGGGTACAAAGATACCTGGCCTAACAGCGTGGCCCACACCTGCACTTCCGCCGCGTGTTCCATCCGTTCCAGGTTGATCAGGGCTTCGTCCAGGTGCCGTCCCACCGTCAGGCTGCCATGATTGCGTAGGATCAGCGCATCATGATCCCGGATGAGCTCCCGAATGATACGGGCGTCATCGTCCGAGGAAGGAAGGCCAAAATCACTGATCGGTACCTGGCCTAGGGCAACGGCTACTTCGGGTACCATCAGGGGCAACAGAGGCTTTTCCGCGACGCTGAGGGCAATCGCAAAAGCGGGGTGGGCATGCAGCACGGCCCGTATATCCTGCCGCACCTTCAGAGCTTCAACATGCATGGGCGTCTCCGAGGAAATGCGCAGATCGGGATCGGCGGCCGGTTCCAGGATATGGCCCTCGGCGCTCACGATGAACAGATCGTCTACGGCCATGCGTCCCTTGCATAGGCCCGAGGGTGTGATCAGAATGCGCTCTGCGTCAAGCCGTACCGAAATGTTGCCGTTGTTGGCGGACAGAAAACCCTTGGCATAGCCAATGCGCCCCGTTTCCACAATGGCCTCACGCAACCGACCTTCGGATACTCGGTTGTCAAAGCGGAGTATGTTCATAGCATGGACCTGTCGGTGACGCGGCGGTGTAAGCAAAGAGACATCCCTATTACTGGTATCCTCCACTGGTAGCGGTCAGGCCCCTGGCGTCGCGGATTTGTTCTTCATAGCCGCTGGCGAAATAAGCGGCAAGGGGATCGGTAGGTACATCCAACTCACGGCGCACCTGCTCCAATAGAGGCCGCACGTCCGTCCGGCTGGCATCGGTCAGCAGGCAGTGGGCCTGCAGCACGGCCCCGTGCTGCTGCAGTTCGCGCAGTTCGGCCCGGGGCACCAGCAGAGATTTCGCGAAGGCCTCCTGGCAATTCAGTACCGATAGAATCATGGGCGCCAGCTTCCCTTCCACGTTGTGGGCCTGATCGATCATATACGCCACGTTGGCTGCACTTTCCTTCATATGCAGCTCCGTACTGTGGGCGGCCGCATTCAGTTCGTTGTAGATCAGGAACAGTTCATAGGGATTGACGGAACCGACGATCAAATCATCGTCCGCGTACTTGCGGTTGTTGAAATGAAAGCCCCCTAGTTTGCCCTCATCCAGCAGAAACGTCACGATCTGCTCAATGTTCACGCCCTGGGCGTGGTGGCCTAGATCCACAAGGACCTGGGCCTGGTTCCCCAGTTTGCAGGACCAGGCGTACGCGGTACCCCAATCGGGTACATCGGTGCTGTAAAAGGCCGGCTCAAAGAATTTGTACTCGATCAGCATACGGCTGTCGGGTGGTAGATGTTCATATACCGTACGCAAATGCGTCTCAAAGCGGCGTTTACGTTCTAGCAGCGAATCCTGTCCTGCGTAATTGGTGCCGTCAGCGAACCAGAGGCTTAGGATGTCACTGCCGGTGCGGCGCATGATGTCGCAGCATTCCAGAATGTGATCCAGACCTTGTTCCTGCACACCGGGATCAGGATTACCCAGGGAACCCAGCCGATACACATCGTCCTGGAAGACATTCGGGTTGATCGCACCAATGCCAATACCCTGTTCTCGGGCATAGTCCCGGACGGCATCATAGTCATCGTCTGCCGGTTTGTCCCAGGGGATGTGTAGGGCCACCGTGGAAGCAATGCCCGTCATCCGGTGCACCATAGCCGCGTCGTCAAGTTTTTGCGTCGTTGTCGTGGCCGCCCCGGGCCAAGGGAACGCTTTGAAGCGGGTGCCGCTATTCGCATAGCCCCAGCTAGGTGTTTCAATGTGATGCGCCTTGACGGTCTCTTTCAAGGCCCCCACATCAAAGCCCCGCCTCGTCAGATCATCAACCAATTGGTTATACGCTGTTGTTGTTTCCGACATTAGTTTATTTCCTGTTGCTGATCAGCACACACCGCTCTGTTGGGGCGTCAGTCCATCACTACCACCGGTGGCTGGGCGACCAGAGCTTGCAGAACGGTGTACCGCTCGTCCCAATAGGCACGGGCGGCGGTCTGTATGTCCGGCTCCAGGGTCTTGAGGTGGGTGGACTGGCGCACCATGGCCCCAATCTCCTCCAGTGAGCCGATCTCGCCCCGGGCCACGGCCTGAACCATGATATTGCCTGTGGCCGTGGCTTCAGCCGGACCGGCTATTACTACACGCCCCGTGGCATCGGCTGTCGCCTGGTTGAGTACGTCGTTCTGTGAGCCACCACCCACCACGTGGATCGGCTGCAGGGTGCGGCCCAGGGTGTCCTCCATACGAGCCAACACCCACCGGTATTTCAAGGCTAAGCTGTCCGTGATACAACGCACAAGGGCAGGTACCGAATCGGGCATGGTCTGGTTCGTCTGGGCGCAATAGGCACGGATGCGCGCCGGCATGTCGCCCGGGGCAAGGAAAAGTTCATGATCCGGGTCAATAACCGCATCCGTCCGGGGTACCTGCCGACTCAGGGCGCTCAGTTCCGGGTAGGTGAAGGCATTGCCCTGGCGTTTCCAGGCTCGACGGCATTCCTGCAGCAACCAAAGACCCATGATGTTCTTACAGAAGCGGAACGTATGTCCCACGCCTCCTTCATTGGTGAAATTGTGTGTCAGCGCCGCGGTGTTCAGAATCGCCGCCGGCACCACCACGCCCATAATGGACCAAGTCCCCGAACTGATCCAGATCGCATCCGCGTTATCGGTGGGAATGGCCGCCACCGCCGAACCGGTGTCATGACAGGCCGGTGCTATCACCGGCAGCGGAACCAGATCAAGCTCCTGAACCACAGACGTATGCAGTGGTCCCAAGGAGGTACCCGGATGAACGATCTCTTGGAAAATATCGGAAGGGATTTCCAACGTTTCCAGTAAATCAGTCGCCCAGTCCATCGTGCGTGGGTTTAGGCACTGGGTCGTGGTAGCGTTGGAAAATTCATTTACTTTGCGTCCGGTGAGCCAGAAGTTAAACAGATCCGGAATCGTGAGCAGAGTGGCTGCTTGTACCAAATCTGCGGGATGAGTCTGCCGCAATGCCACCAGCTGTATCAGGGTATTCAGAGGGAGAAACTGGATGCCGGTCTGGGCAAAGAGGTCGGCCGCCGGCACGATATCAAGGGTGCGTTCCAACATGCCGGCAGTGCGGCTGTCTCGATAGTGTACCGGGTTACCCAGCAGTCGGTCCGCAGCATCCAGCAGGGCGAAATCACAACCCCAGGTATCTAGGCCTACACTAGCCAGATCGGGTGTCTGGGCCTGGGCTGCCTGCAAGCCCGTCTTGATCTCGTGCCACAGCCGTAGGACATCCCAATGCAGTGTATCTTGTACTCGAACCGGCACATTGGGAAAACGGTGAACTTCCGTCAGCGCAAGTCCCTGGTCGGTAAGTGAGCCTACTATGGCACGGCCACTGTCTGCCCCAAGATCAAATGCCAGATAGTTCATTGGATACAAAATAATACCGGGAAATGCCTGGTAGAAGCAGACCACAATGCACGGACATCCGACGGTTGTGGACCTTCCGGCCGGTCGGACTTGAGCCTGTACGGCTCTATTGTACTTGGTTTGTGGCTCTCTGCCGGAATCCATGCCGGATCAGACGACTTCCTGCCTTTGTTACGTACCCTGGGTCCAGCCTGGTGCGGTGCATTGGGTGTTCGGATTGTGTTACATGGGCTACCCTGAATTACAATTTCGATCCGAAGAGCTCTCTAGGCAGTCTTCAGGACAGCACTCAATAGTTAAGGATTAATTCCATGAGCACCACACTAAAAGTTGGCGTTGTGGGTATTGGTGGCATTGCCCGAGCACACATGCCCGGATGGCACGCCTCTGCGCATGCCGAGGTCATTGCCGGTTCCGACATCATTGAACCTGCTCTCAAGGACTGGGGCGCCATGCACGGCGTGGAACGGCTTTACACCGATGTTAAAGACTTGTTTGCGGACCCGGACATTGACATCGTGGATGTATGCACACCGAACATGTACCATCGGCCTCTCGCCATCGGCGCTTTGGAAGCCGGCAAACACGTACTCTGTGAAAAACCTCTGGCCCCTACACCGGACGATATCCGCGCCATGATTGCGGCCCGCGACAAAGCAGGTAAGCTACTCATGACGGCCCAACACTTTCGTTTCGCCGGTATTTCCCAGGCCATGAAACGGGAAATTCAGACGGGTGCCCTAGGCCACATTTATCACGGCCGTAGCTGGATGCTGCGCCGCAATGGGTTCGTTCCTAGCCCTACTTTCGTAGAAAAAAGGCATAGTGGGGGCGGTCCCTGTATTGACATCGGTGTTCATGTCCTTGACCTCACACTCTGGCTCATGGGTAATCCGGAACCGGTGGCGGTTTCGGGCATGGCGGGCGCACCGCTCGCCCATCTACCGGGCCAGTTTCCAGCGTGGAGGCCTGAGGCGCCGCTACCCGCGGTCTGGGACGTGGAAGACTATGCTGTAGCCCTGGTGCGCTTTGACAACGGGGCAACCCTCATGTTGGAAACGAGCTGGCTCCTGCACCATGACATTGACGGCGAAGACATGCAGATTTGGCTGTATGGCGATAAGGGTGGCTGCCACTATCCTTCCGCCAAGTTCCTGTCTTCAAACTATGAAACCCGACAGATGTACAACCGCTTCCTGAAAATTACCCGGGACCAGCTGGAACCGCATGCGCAGGAATGTGTGGAGTTCGCCCAGGCTATTGTGGACGGTGCACCTTCACCGGTGCCGTCCGAACATTCCCTGCAGGTGCTGTCGATTCTGGACGGGATTTACCGTAGCCAGGAAGCCGGCCGGGAAATCTGGCTGAACGACTGATCTCTCCTTCCCAGGGTACGGCATCCGATGCGGTGTCACATCCCACGATATCTTTGTCCACTTCCTCACTCTAAAGCTCCCACCATGGCCCCACAACCCGTAGTGCGCGAACCAAAACTGGACCTGATCGCCGACTATCCGTGTGAAACCGGCGAAGGCCCTCTGTGGCATCCGGATCACGAATGCCTCTACTGGCTGGATATTCCGCCGGGTCGCTTGTACCGGTACACACCTGCCACCGCATCCCATCACCTGGTCTACCAGGCCGATCGACCGATCGGTGGCTTCACGATCCAGGCTGATGGGGATCTGCTCCTCTTCATGGGAAGCGGCAAAATCATGAAATGGAACGAAAGGTCCACAGCAACCGTGATCGAGGAGATCCCCGCAGTACGTGCCAGTCGCTTCAACGACGTGATGGCCGGTCCCCAGGGGCAGGTATTCTGTGGGACTATGTCCACATCCCGGACACAGCCGCCGGATGGTCGACTGTTTCGGCTAGCTCCGGACGGTACCCTAGAGGAAAGATTGGATGGCATTGGCACTTCCAACGGTATGGGCTATGCCCCCGACCGGCAGTATTTCTATCACACCGACACACGGCCGGGCGTGATTCGTCGGTACCGCTGGGATGAGGGGAAAGGTGATTTTGACCACACAAGTGGGCAGGAACTATACGTGGCACGGACCGAACCGGATTATGGGCGGCCCGATGGTATGACCGTGGATGCGTCCGGTCATCTGTGGATCGCGCACTGGGATGGCTTCGCCCTAATACATGCCGACGCCCACGGCACGGTACTGGAATTTCTGACCTTCCCGGTACGCAAGGTGTCTTCCGTCACCTTTGGGGGGCCTGATCTCACAGACATGTATGTCACCACGGCGGGGGGGGATGATCGTGCCTTCAATGGCCCCCAAGCAGGTGCTCTCTACCGTATCCGCGGAGAAAGCCAGGGTCTGCCCGAATTCCGGTCCCGTATTCTGCTGCCCTGAACTCATAGCCTTACCACTGCGCACTCACAGAGGCGTTAGTCAGAGCAAACTATTATCCTCTCGCCTAGAGTCTGTCATCTTCAACCCCTTCAATATTGATCCTCTCGCCCACCACATAGGGATGGTCACGTTGATCCTGGGATGATCGCTGATCTATAAGTGCAAAACGGGTAGCTAAGCGCTGATAGTCGTGTGCCTTACGGGCAATCTCATTCACGAGCACACCCATCAGGGTCGTACCACCCGTTATATTCACATGGGTTTCGCGGGCGGCCAGAATGTATTGCCCGGCCTGCTGCAGCATTGCACTCCGTTCGTTAAGACCGGCATGGGGATCCGCAAACATCAGCATTTTATGTTCACCTGGAAATCCTGCCCTATCCAACGCTTCATCCTTATGCTGGGCAGCCTCTTGCGAGGTGATCACCAGACACAAGTCCTGTGCCGTGGGCAAGGGGGTACATGTGCGCAGAGTACTGTACAGAACTCCGGGGGTATAGCCTAGGGGTGAGACAATCAGGCGCTCATATTGAATACCGCCCACGATATCCAACGAAATGGCGGGAAGAGTTTTCAGACAATCTTGCCAATACTGCCAAACCTTCCGTTTCTGTTCCTGTGCTTGGGAGTCAAAGACCTCACTGGGTCTCATGCCATGATGGGCCTTGGTATTGCGCAAGTCGCGAATGTCGTTCCAAAATTCAGCCAGATCTTTTTGCTCGGATGCCAACCCATGGTTAGCCTCCTCATGACGCAACTTAGTCAATAGGTTCAATGACCTTTCCGCTGCTCCACGCCTGTGCTTGCTTAACCAGTTATCGCTGTCCGTCTGCCAAAGAACCCAGTTGACTACCCATTCCCGCATCAGACCTATGGCAGATGCTTGGTAACCATAATGCTGCAAACGCTCAATTAGTTGTGCCTGGCGTTCCAGTTCCATGCAGTTGAGCGGAATGTCCTTCTTGGCCTTGTATTGGGTTGCATAAGAACGAAACCCTTCACGTATCCGGTTAGTCAATTCGTTACTAAACGGCCTGGGTAAATGCCTGTCGCTTACCAAGCGGCGGAGCGGCTTGATGCGTTCTTGTACGAAGGTTTGCGCCTGCATACCTAGTTCAAGAGGCAAACCTTCGGCGAGGTACTGCGACAACGCTGTTATTTCCCGGTCCATACGCTGAGCGTTTTGACTTGTATCCACTTGCCGGATCAGGTTCGCCATGGGTTGAGCGGAACCTGTAGTGTGGAATGTATTGGTAGCATGAATCCATTCAGACAATTCCAGCAGACGGCCTAAATCCACAATCGGACTTGGGCTATTCCCTTTTCCGAAGATAGCATAATAGACATGGTTGAGTTGTAAGTCTTCACGCAACGCGGACACATAGAAAGCACCCAACAACATCAATAGAGCGTAGTGACGGTAACCGTGAGTTATTTCCACCGTCAAAGCTCCCGTGCGCGGGGCCTTTTGCGCGAATATCTTCAGGAAATCATCAAGGGAGTTCTCAGTTTCTCCTTCGGGGATTCGAATCCGTACGACTGTACAATGCTCCCTCAGCTCGGTTTCCAGCAATTGGTATGTTGTCTCCTCTGCCTGATCCGTGCAAAAAGCCAGAATCTTCGTAGGTTTTTGGCGCAACAAATGGAACAGGGCAATAGGTGCCAATGGCGCGCAGTATTCAGTACCATCAAGTTGATATCTCGTTGACTGGGAATTTATGCCCAGAACGGTCATGAGAACATGCTCAGACATAGCAGAAACCTCTTTTTGTACATGCTTGTATGAAGAACTTACATGCATTGTAACGATTCATGAAGTTGTCGCACAACACGGTAGTCAGCTCTGCTCCAGGGTAATGAACTCCTTGTGGCCTCGCAGCGGTTTTGTTCCCGCGGTAACATCCATGCCCGACCCTATCTATCACAGCAGCAACAGACCGCGAGTAAGTTCCCTTAGGGCAACCTGTTGCGTTATGATGGAATCATACGACTGAGTCCCGATTTGCTCTCACCTACCTACAGTTGCAGGCACAGGGCAATATGTCCGCATATTCCGACCACACGCACATGCCGGCGATTGTCTGCCACGCACCCCAGGATTACCGCCTGGAAGAATGCCCCGTACCCCAGCCCCAAGATGGCGAGATCATCCTGGAGGTAGGTGCCGTCGGTATCTGCGCCAGTGATCTGAAATGTTATCTGGGCGCTCCAATGTTCTGGGGCACCGAGGATACGGACGGCTACTGTCAGGCCCCTATCATACCCGGCCACGAATTTGCGGGTACGGTCGTAGCCATGGGGGAAGCCATCGCGGCAGATAGTGCCCTGCGCCTAGGTGATAAAGTTGTATCCGAGCAGATCGTGCCGTGCCAGCACTGTCGCTTCTGTCGTCGTGGTCAATACTGGATGTGCATGAAACACGACATCTATGGCTTTCGCCAAGCGACACCCGGTGCCATGGCCCAGTTCGTGCGCCTACCGGCCAACGCCCTGAATTACCGGGTACCGGATGCGCTGCCTCTCGCATGGGCAGCCTACATTGAACCCTTGGCATGTGGTATTCACGCTGTGCAGCGTGCCACGATTGAGCTGCAGCATACCGTGGTCATCGCCGGAGTGGGCCCGCTGGGCCTAGGCATGGTCGCCGCGGCCCGCCTGAAAAACCCCGAACTGCTCATTGCTCTTGACCTGAACGACGAGCGTCTTGACGTGGCCCGCACCTGCGGTGCGGACGTAACCCTGAATCCGGCAGAGGTGGATGTCGTGGATGAGGTACTGAACTTGACCGAAGGGTATGGCTGCGACGTATATATTGAAGCTACAGGCCATCCCAGTGCCGTGCAACAGGGGCTGGATATGATTTGTAAACTGGGCACCTTTGTGGAATTCAGCGTGATGCGTGAACCGGTCACGGTTGACTGGACCATCATTGGCGATACTAAAGAACTGAACATTCATGGTGCCCATCTCAGCCCTCACGCCTACCCGGTGGCCATTCGCATGCTTGAACAGGGTCTGCTGCCCATGGACCGCATCATTACCCACCAATTACCTCTCACCGATTTCCATCAGGGCATTGATTTGGTCGCCCGTGGCGACCGATCTATCAAGGTAATACTACAGCCCTGAGCAACAAGGAGCGCAGTGCGGAGTACACCGGGGGCGGCCCGGATCCACGGCCCAACTTCCATAACGTATTACCTGCCGGAGATTCAAGTATGCGGATCCTGATCACCGATTCCCGTTCTGTTCTGGCCCAGGCGCTCATCGCAACGCTGGACCGGCAGACCGACACCACAGTGCGTGTGTTGGATACCATACCGGAGATGGTGCCGCTGCCTGAGGGTGTGGAAAAGCTAACCGGGGATCTGCGCGATCCTGCAGTAGCAGCGGACGCCGTGGATCAGATGCATGCCATCGTGCATTTGCAGCCCTTGGGGCTAAGCTACCAGCCGACTGCCAATCCCGGGGAAAGTCTGGATACGGTTATGCGGGGTACCCGCTCCCTGATGCTGGCGGCAGCCCAGACCACGGTTCATCGGATCATACTGGGCAGCACCCTGGCCTTTTTCGATCGACATCCTGCCCACTGGCATGTAGACGAATTGTGGCGCCCCCACCCTGTGCCTACCCTGGTCCATCTGTTGCCCTGGATAGGGGAACTAGCTGTGCGTGAGCTAGTACGTCGCAGTACCATGGAAGCCATCTGTCTGCGGTTCGGCGAAGTGGTGGACGACACGACTGTGACCCGTCAGCCCTTTGACCCACGGTGGGTGCATGTATCAGATGCCGTACAGGGTGTGGAACGGGCTCTGGTATTTGACCATGGACAAATGCTAGACGCCGGGCGTCCGGACTGGTCGGTTTTCCATATTATGGGTGCCGGTCCACACAGCAAGCTCAAGCATGGCGACGCAACGGGCATTGAGGAACGGGCCACTAGTGCTGCGGCTCCGTTTCTGTATAAACCTCAAGTGGATCTAGGCCGCAGGACTCCGATGGCGGCAGTCCCGACCCAGGACCGCAGACCGTGGCAGCAGGTTTTGGCCCCTCCAACACCTATCGCCACGCGTCCGATCCGCCGAGTGGTTCTGTTTGGTGCCGGCGGTCCCATGGGCGCTGCGGCAATACGGGACCTACACGCCCACTACACACTGCGGCTTGCCGATATCAGACCCATGGCGGACATTGTAGCCGATTTGCAAACACGCGAGAGCTACGATTGTATCATTCCACCCTTACTGGACACTCCGCATGAAAACTGCGTGGTAGATGTACGCGATCCGGATCAGGTACTAGCCGCATGCACGGGCATGGATGCCATCATCAACTGCTCGGTACTACGCATGGACCCTATCAACGCTTTCCGCGTCAGTGCCATAGGGGCCTACAACATGGCCCGAGCCGCTGTCCACCATGGCATCCGCCGTTTCGTGCAAACGGGCCCCTTGTTACAGCTGGTCCATGGCCACGGTAGCCACTTGTGGGATTACCAGGTGCCGGTAGAAGCCCCGAGCCGGCCCTACGAGTCCCTGTACTTTCTGGCCAAATACTTGGGCCAGGAAATCCTGCGCGTGTTCGCCGAATACTACGATTTGGAAGTGGCGGTCATGTTGTTCTGGGAACTGGTCAATCCCGACCATCCCGACCACAAACCGCCATTCTTCGTCTCATGGCCTGATTCCGGGCGGGCTCTGCGCCGGGCTCTAGAAGTACCTAGCCTGCCTAGTCCCTACGAGGAATTCAATGTGAGCGTGGATCTGCCGCACGGCAAGTTTGATCATAGTAAGATCTGGCGTGTACTCGGTTGGCAACCCTTAGACAACCTCGATCATTTCTGGCAGGATCCGAACTGATCAGGCATCCACCCGGTCAGGATGCTACTCAGTCCCACTCCCGCTCAACACTTCGGCCCAGAATACAGAACTGCTCCAGTTCATAGACACAGCCGTTGGCCGGCCTAGACGCGGGGGAAATCCAGAAAACAACATGGGATGCCACTTGTGCGGGCGTAAGGAGTTGGCCTGTAGGCGCAAATTCCCGCGGCACGTGCCGATGCCAGTCCTCAGGTAAACCTTCGGCTGTCTTCAAAGCAATTTCATTCGGTGTGGTGCACCAACCTACATTGAGCTGATTAACTCGGATCCGGTCCGCTGCCAGGGCATTGGCCATGTTGCGGGTCATGGTTTGTAGGCCTCCCTTGGTGCAGGAGTAGGGTAGCAGATCCGCCTGCCCGGACCAGGCATTGACCGAGCCGATATTGACAACCGTGCCGG
The DNA here is from genome assembly GCA_965116185.1 of Caldilineaceae bacterium. Lineage (GTDB taxonomy): Bacteria > Chloroflexota > Anaerolineae > Caldilineales > Caldilineaceae > Bin34. Next base: position 1,655,885 of record OZ220492.1, on the reverse strand, counting down.
CACCCTGCGCCCGAAAATGCGGGAGTGCTGCCCGGATTACCAGGAGCGGTGCACGTAGGTTGACGTGGTAATGCCGATCAAAGGTCGCGGCGTCCGTTTCCTCAAGGGTGGCACGCGATGTGTTGGCCCCATTATTGACCACTCCATCAATACGTCCAAATGCCTTGACTGTGGCCTGCACTGCACGTGCGCCAAGATCCGGATCAGCCAGATCACCAATGATGTACCGAGCCTGATCACCTAACTCAGCACACAGATCTCGTGCAGCCTCTTCCCGTCGCCCGTGAACCATCACGGCTGCCCCCTGGGCCACACAGGCCCGGGCTGTTGCCTCACCGATACCGGTGGTGGAACCCGTAATGAGCACCACCTGATTGTCAAGCAACATTGTCTGTCTCCTTTCTCTTCACAACTTGAGCCGTGCAAATCGCCAGGGCCTGGATTAAGGATCCCGGATGCGCCCGACCTTGTCCCGTTATGTCAAAAGCCGTACCGTGCGCAGTGGTTGTTACGGGTACCGGTAGCCCGGCTGCGAGGGTAGCACCTCGCTCAAAACCCAACAGCTTCATAGCGATCTGCCCTTGATCATGGTACATAGTGACTATGCCACCAAACTCACCCCGCTGAGCACGCACAAACACCGTGTCCGGCGCAATCGGGCCTGCCACGGCCAGTCCCTGGGCTTGAGCCTGGGCAATCGCCGGAGCCAGCACTTCCATCTCCTCATCACCAAAGAGACCCTGATCACCCGCATGCGGGTTGAGACCCGCCACGGCTATAGTCCGGCATCGGGTGCCCAGGACGGATAGCACCCGGTCCAGGCGCTGAATAGCTTCCAGTACACCCGGCGCCGTGATCCGGTGGGGGACTTCGGCCAGTGGGATATGCGAAGTCACACGGGCCGTACAGATCGCATCCAGGATATTGATCTCACTACCGGGCTGCTCCAGTCCAAACAGATCGCTCAGCAAACCTATATCATCCGGGTGCCCCGATCCACCCAGCTGCAAGGAGGCCTTATTCATCGGCGCGTACGTGAACCCTTGCAGGTGACCCTGCTGCACTAGGGTCACCGCCTCCCGCAGACTTTGGAGACAGTACGCCCCGGCGGTCGGTGAGGTTTGCCCCACTGCGGGTGGTGCGTCCTTCCAGTGGAGTAGAGGCCGGAAAATCGGACCTGTGGGTAGTGCAGCCCAATCCGCCGCCTCCCGCCATAGCGGCAGCTTAGGGTCAGGGAGGGTTGCCTGCATTAAACCGCGATCCCACACCGCGAGATCGCCCAGCACCACCAGACGTACACAGTCATCCGTGTAACCGGCTAGGAGTCGGGCCGCTACCTCAGGACCAATACCGCTTGGATCACCCAGCAGCAGCCCTACGGCAGGCACACGGTCCTTCACAGGCTCCAGGGACTGGTCATATGGCCGGGCGCTGTGAACGCAAGGGGTACTTCGTCCACGATCGATAGGCGTGGATGTTCCTCAATGGCCGGGCGCAGGCTAGGGCTAGTGAAGAAGTTGTCCAGAACCAACGTGTTATCAATAAAGACCATACGGGCCTCGTCCGCCGGTTTGGCGCAGCCGCGCAGGGACACGTGCAGCGATTTTTCGTCTGTAGGCATGGTGATGGGGAGGCTGACCCGCTGCATGCCGAAAATACCTGACGTGATCGCGTTAGTATACGTAGCCACCCAGTCAATCTTGGCGGCAACTCGGGCAGTTGTGACATTGGCCAATCCCAGCCCTGCCACATTGCCATGGGTTTGTTCGGTCAGGTCCAAGACGGTAATAACGGCCACGTCCACACTGCCGAAGGCTTCCGGCTGCCGCGGGATCATGAGCCGACTCACGATGTTCGTGTCCATACCCGTACCGCTGATGTTCTTGCCCAGTTCTTTCACCACTAGGATGTCAATTTCCGGAAAGGGCAGACTCGCCATTAGATCCTTGGCTTCCTGCAGTAGGGCTTCCTCTCGCTCCAGGCCCACTTCCCGGCTGGAAAGGAATTCGATCCGGGCCGTTTCGTCGTAGGCGTTCTCAACTACACACAATGCCCCAACCAAGTTCGTCTCGGTTTCGTAGAGGCGGGCAGCCGGTGCCAGAAAACGCTGGAAAAACTCACCACCGCCCGCATGCATGATGGAAGCACCGTGTTGCTTGCCCAGACCGATAACGGACATCTTTGAGGGCCCGCTTTCCAGATGGCCCCGAAAATCCGTATGCGGCTTGATACGGCTCACCAGCACGCAGTGATCCGCTGCTTTCGACTCCTGTCCCTGATACAGGACGGGACCGTCAGGAATCTGGCCAATGGGATCTACGGCCATAGTAGCGCGAATCTCACACCCCGCACTGGTCTCCGTCACCCCCAGTTGGGCCAGCATTTCTTTCTGCCCCTCTACCGTGGCGCCCCCGTGGCTGCCCATGGCCGGGAAGACAAAGGGTTCAAAGCCGTTGGCCTTCAGCCAATCAACGCTCGCGCGCACCAGAGTGGGCAGATTGGCGACACCACGACTGCCAATCCCCACGCCCACCACGGCGCCGGGTTGCATGGCATGCCGCATACCGCTCTCGGTCCAGGCCTCGTGCACACGCGCTGCCACATCCGGCACGCGAAATGTGTCAAAGGTCTGGTGCACCTGCAAAACGTGCGCCGGCAACGGGGCCGGGAAATCAAGTTCATGGATCTGTTCAAGCAATTTCATGTTTTACTCTCCCTCTCTGTTCCCAATCAGGCGTTGTGCACAGTCCGTACTATTTCCTGCATGAGGCCGGCAAAATCGTCGTCGGCCGCTTTGAAGGCATCGCTAGCGATGACCAGTGGAGCCCCAAACACTACGATGTCAGCCCCCATGTGCAGCGTGGCAATAGCCTGTTCCACACTAAGACCGCCCACGGCCTGGACCGGAATGGAAACTGCCTGTACCACAGCTTCAAGATCCTCCAGGGGCGTGCGTTCCGGTTCCAGGTTGCGTTCATCAAACCCCGTATGGACGATGATGTAGTCTACCCCTAGTTCCTCTGCCTGCCGCGCCCGACCCGGCTTGTCCGCACACAGCATAACGTCACACATGACCTGTTTGCCGTAGTGCCGGGCCATAGCCACTTGGGCAATGATGCTAGCGTCATGAGCCTGCCCCATCACCACCACCATATCGGCCCCGGCTTGGAACATCATTTCCCCTTCCAAGCCGGCACCGTCCATCGTTTTCAAATCGGCTACGAGGGGCACGTGGGGAAACGCCTGGCGTAGGGCCCTGATGCCATGCAGTCCCTCCGCTAGGATCAAGGGCGTGCCGGCTTCCAGCCAATCCACCCCCGCCGCGCGGGCGGCATGTGCCATGTCCAGGGCCTCCGGAATGGTCGTAACGTCCAGAGAAACCTGGATGATGGGCGTACGTGCGGTTGTGCTCATGATCCCACCCCGTTGGTAGTGCCATGCCAGGTCAGCACGGACTTGACGCTGTGTCCCGATTCCATCCGCTCAAACGCCAGCTCCCATTCGGACAAAGGGTACAACCCGCCAATCACCGGGGCCAGATTGAGCTGGCCGCTGGCCATTAGGGCCAGAACCCGTTCCCAGGTCGCGAAGGTATGACTGAATGTGCCCTGCAAGGTTACGGCCTTGGCTACCAATGGATCCAGACTGAAATCCAGGGGCTGGGGCCCCCAGCCGATCTTGGTGATCTGGCCGTTCGGGCGTACTAGGTCCAAGCCCTGCTGCAAAGCCCGACTCACCCCTGTGCAATCCACTACCAGATCAGCGCCGGCCCCGTCGCCTAGCGATCGGATCAGCGCCACCGGATCATCCTGCTCCACGTCCAGGATGTAATCTGCACCCAGTTCCGCAGCCACCGCCATACGCTGGGCATCGGTGCTCGTGCCTAGGACCACGAGCGTACTCGCCCCCTGGATGCGTGCTATCTGGAGTGCCATAATACCGATCGGGCCGGGACCCTGAATCACCACCAGATCGCCCGGACGCATAGTAGTTTTTTCCACCAGGGCGTTGTAGGCTACACACACCGGTTCGGTCAGAGCAGCCTGTGCAAAACTCACCCGGGATGGCACCCGATGCAGGATAGCCGGCCGGGCCACCACGAAGTCCGTGAACGCCCCGTCCGCCAGGGCTCCGTAGCCCAGCCGATGGGGACACAGATTGTACACTCCCCCTAGGCAGTAGGTGCACAGACCACACACATCCGCAGCCGTTTCTACGGCGACGCGGTCGCCTATATCAAAGGCCGTAACCTGGCTGCCCTTGGCTACGATCTCGCCACTGAACTCGTGGCCGAGTACTAAAGGCAGTGTGATCTCCCAGCTCTGCTGGTTGCGCCACATATGGACATCACTGCCGCACACACCCGCGGCACGAACACCGACTATGACCCGATCAGCCGGGCAGTGGGGTTCCGCATAGGAGCGGACCTCAACCTCCTTGTCACCACATCCATATTTGACCAAGGCATCCATCCGTTCCTCTCCCTTGGAGATCAGACCTCAAAGTGCCGTGCCCGCATACGCTTCAGGAATTCAACACTCTGCCTCATTTCCTCCATACCGTTCATGCCATCCTCAATGCTGACCCAGCCGCGGAAGCCAACGCGGGCTAACCGCGTGAAGATGGCGTCATAATCATTGAGTCCGGCGCCGGTCACCCCATGCCGGAGTGTGTCAAGATAGCCAATAGACCCGTCGGCCTCACGCAGATCCTCCAGTGTAGTACCCTTGACCAGATACCGGTCACTGGCGTGCATCGTTACCACCCGCTCCAGTACGGCGTCCAGTAGTTCAAGGGGATCGTCACCGGCCACCAGAGCATTAGACGGATCGTACTGCACACCAAACCGTGTTGAGGTGGGCACCATATCCAGCACGCGCAGGAACACATCCATTTTTTGGGCAAACTCCGGGTAGTGCCAATAGCCATCCTTGTAATGGTTTTCCAAAACCAGCACAATGTCCAGTTCTGTGGCTCGGGGCAATACTTCATCGTAGCATGCGGCCACACGGGCCAAACCTTCCTCCAGCGACAGCTCCGGATAACGCTGGCCCGTCAAGATGCGGCAAGCACTACCGGGCCCTCCTAGGTGGCGAGTCACCTCCATCATCCGGACCTGGTGCGCGACAGCCTGGCGGCGCATGTCCGGCTGTGGATGGGTAAAATCGGCGGATACACACAACATAGGCATGGCATGGCCTGTGGCATACAGGGCTTCGCCAATCGAGTCAAGATAGGCGGTGTCCAAGCTCTCAAAAAACCCTTCGTATAGTTCCAAACCCTCCACCTGCAGCACACCGGCCTGTTCGATCCAGTCAAATACGCTCATGGTGCGATGGACGCAGATATCGTCCAGGTAGCATTTGGGAAAGGCCGCGATTTTCACGTTCCGGTTACCGTACGCAACAGAATGTCAGGGTTCCAGGATGACTTTGATCAGGTCCAGTTCGCCTTTGGCCAGGCCGTCAATAAGCGCGGGGCCGGTGGCTAGAGGGGCTACTTTTTCAATTAGGGGATCCACTTGAATCAGGCCGGAGGCGATCGACTGGATGACCCGCGCAAATTCGTCGCTGAAACCATAGGTGCCGGCGATGGTCAGTTCGCGGGTCACGACTTCCTGCATGTCCAGGTCGATCATGCGATCGCTGTTGCCGATCCAGGTAATATGGCCGCCAACCCGTACCATAGCATGCGCCTGCTGCACGGATGAGGCCAGACCCACGGCTTCGATCGCCACGTCCGCTCCGCTATTTCCGGTCATGGCCATCACTCGGGCAACCGGATCTTGTTCCCGCACGTTGATAACCTCATCGGCCCCGACAGTGCGAGCCATGGCCAACCGATGTGTGCTCATGTCCGTCACCACAATAGTGCCGGCACCGGCAAGCCGGGCACAGAGCAGGGTTAACAGGCCGATGGTGCCGGCTCCTACAATCACGACAGTGTCCATCAGGGCCACCGGTGTGCGCGACAGCGCATGCATGGCGATGGATAGTGGTTCGCACATGGCTGCCTGATGCCAGTTCATGTGCCGGGGTTTGGGATAAAGCATGGACTTGTGCACAACGGCTACATCAGCATAGGCCCCCTGGGTGTTCACCCCCACCACCGGGCGGGTCCCCACACCATCGTAGGGAAACAAAGGCGAAACGATAACTTCGTCTTCTTCCTCTACACCTTCTACGTTTGCGCCGAACGCCGATACCGTGCCACTGAATTCATGTCCCATGATCATAGGAGGCGTACGCCGCCCGGTACTGCCCGTATAGCCATGGACATCGGAACCACAGATTCCCACGGCCCGGACATCCACGAGGACCTCGTCCGGCCCCGGCACCGGAATATGTGTATCATGCACCTCCATATGCCAGGGTGCCGTATACAGCAGAGCTTTCATGGTCTTCCCGTGTTGTTATGCCAATGTCGAGCAGAACATCGCTGTGGTGCAATAGGTTTCTGCCGCCTTCTGGCATTATGCCTTCTCCATTCACCATTTGAAACATAGTGCACCCGGTTGAGTGGTACTACACTCGGCGGATCGGGATTCTGCCATACCAATGCCTGTCAGCGTGGATACAGGGTAATTACTATGGAGAGGCCAATCCTATTGGACAGCTTTCTCCTGCTTCACGGCAGGACTGGAGCTTCCTGCGCCTAGGGTTTCGCCATCAGTGGCGGATTCCTGCGCAGCACCATGGTGTCGATCGTCAGGGCTGAAGCAGCCCCCGAAGCAGCAATGCGGAAGGCTTCCCGCACCACACGCACCGGATCGGCCAAACCCACTCCGAACGCATCCACCCATTCACCACACGTGACATCATAAACAAGGTTGGCGGACGTGTGCCGCATCTCTTCCAGTACCAGAGACGGGGCCGGATGATGCGCATTGGTCAATATACGCTGGGCCGGGGCCTTGAGCGCACGAACGGCACAGGCCAACCCTAACTGCACATCCCGAGGCGCATCGTCTAGGCCGTTCAGTTCACCGGCGGCTCGTACGAGGCTGCATCCACCGCCGGGGACCACGCCGTCATAGAGAGCGTGGCCCACACTGCGCAGAGCTCTCTGTACCACCCTTTTCTTCCACTCCCGTTCCACTGCTGTGTCCGCACCTATGCGAACCTCACCAGTGCCCAAATCCATTGTCCCGATACGGCGCCGTAACCATGTCATGGAAGGATCGTCGGGAGGAAGACGATCCCGCTTCTGACGCAATTGCCGGGCGTATTCCCTGATGGCCGGCATGCGCCAGATCTCCGGGGTTAGGCACGTCTGTGTCAGGTCAGTCTCTATATGCGCGGCTAAACCCAGATCCGCAACCTGTACATGGGACACAGGTTTGGTGTGTGGTAGGGCTAATACAGTTGCCCCGGTGAGGCAGGCAATATCCTCATAGGGACAGTCGTTTGCCGAGGACAGAGGAGCAAAGTTCGCCCCCATTACCGCAATGGGACTGTCACTCTTCCGGGTATTCAGAGCCATCCAGGCCAGCACCGTTTCGCTGAAACCGCGGGCCAAAACGCACAGATTGGACTTTTGGGCGTAGAGGGCAGCGGTCAGAAGAGCCAGCATGTCGTCACTTTCATGCAGTTCGCCGTCAACTGCAGCCACCAGACACTCCTGCATCTGCAGACGGTTGCAGTTCCGGCCTTCCATCTGCAGACGATTGGCCAAGGGTGCTTGCAGCATCGCATTCGGGTAGTAACGACTCTCCAGGATACGGCCGAAATGGTCCTCAACCTCAATGATGGCATCGGAGCCCATCACATAGAGCAGTTCACCGATCAGGGCCGCCATCTCCCGGTCCTGGGTGACCGTGAAGGCGATCCGGGCCAGTTCCGTTTCATCCTGCACGGGCCGGCTTTGACGTCTCAGTGCACAGTCTATTTGTTTGGGTGCCAACCGGATGCCTTCCGCCAATAGCGCAGGCGCTGCACCCGCTGCCACCAAGCGCTGGGCATCATGCAGCATGGCCTGTGTTAGGACAGCGACAGTGGCCCCGCCATCGCCCACGGTTTCCTCGGCCTGCCATACCAGGTTGCGCAGCAACATTGCGGCCACATCAGCCTCCCGATCACCCAGGCTGGTGATGCGTCGGGCGATAGTAGGCGCGTCCGCAAGAGCCTCCGGACGGTAGCCCTCATGGGCCTGATCAAAAACCGTGCCGGGCAGCGGGCCCAGTGTCAGAGCCAGCAGATCGGCAACGGCATCCACGCCCTGCATCAGGCATGCAGCGGTCTCCGGAGCAAACAGCACCTGTGGGCTGGGCATAGACCATCCTTTCACGCGCTGCGTGGCCCGCGTTCTAACCCTTGATGCCGGTCAGGGCCATGCCACGGATGAAGTACTTGGACGCGAAGGCGTATACGATCATGATGGGCACCGTAGTCATGACCGAGCCGGCAGACCACATGTCGTATCGGCTCCAATAAATGCTACGGAGTCCGGCCAACAGTAAGGGTAGTGTCTGCTTGTCCGGTGAGTTGAGGACCACCAAGGGCCACAGGAAACTGTCCCAGTTGGCCAGGAAGGCGAAAATGCCGAGGGCGGCCATGGGGGACGTGGCCAGCGGTAGGATGATGGTCAGGAAAATCCGCCATTCCGAGGCACCGTCAATGCGGGCGGCGTCCAGGTACTCATAGGGAATCACCTCCATGAACTGTCGCATGAGGAAGACCCCAAAAGTAGACCATAGCCCCGTAATGATGAAGCCCCACAGTCGGTTCACCAGGTGCAGATCCCCGATGGTGATGTAGAGGGGCACGAGGACAACCGCGAAGGGTACCATCATGGTAGACAGCAGAAGCAGAAACAAGTATTCCTTGCCCCAGAAGCGGTACTTGGCGAAAATGTAGCCCAAAGCCGAGGAGGTCAGCAGGGTGAAAAAGGTGACCGTCACCGCGGAATAGATGCTGTTGATAACAGCCACCTCAAAGTGGACCCGAGTCAGAATTTCGGTGTAATTCGCTATGGTCCAGTCAATGGGCAGCAGAGCCCGGGACTGCACCAGTTCCTTGAAAGGCTTAAACGAGGCGAACACCATCCAGAAGAAGGGAAATACCGATAGCAGGGCCATGCCCCACAGGATTACGTGCAGTACACCCTGCCGGACCCCCCGCAGCGGTGAACGGGACTGGGCCGTGAGGGAATGGGACAAACCGGCCATCGTTAAGTCCTACTCAATAACTCCAGTTGGGGCGCAGGACCCTGATTTGGATGAGACTACAGGTCAGGATGAAAATGAACTGGAATAGGGCCGCCACGGTAGCAGTGCCAAACCGAATGTGCTGGAATGCTTCCTGGTAGATGAGCAGATTGTACAAGTAGGTAGCGGTACCGGGTCCACCTTCCGTCATCACGAAGGGCAACGTGAATTCCTGGAGCGAGCCCACTGTCAGAAGCACGACGACAAGAATGATGGTGTGGGAGAGCAAAGGGATGTTGACACGCCAGAACCGTTGCCATTCGTTAGCGCCATCCACGCGGGAAGCATCAATGATCTCGTCCGGAATGTTCAGCATGCCGGCCGTAAGCAGGACAATATAGAAGCCCATACTCTTCCAGACGGCGATCCCAGAGGTGGTCACGAGCGCAGTATTGGACGATGACAACCACTGGAACGGCGGAATACCCAACAGATCCAACAACTGATTAAGCTGGCCGATTTCCGGGTCCATTACCATGCGGAAAAGCAGTGATACAGCGACCAGCGATACCACGACCGGCACGAATATGACCGCCTGATACAGGTTACGCATGCGTCGTACGTTGGCCAGCGCAGTGGACACCGCTAGGGCTATAGGCAACATAAAAAGAAAACTATACCCGGTCCAGGCCAGGGTATTGCGGACGGAAATTAAGAAGAGTGGATTGAGCAATAGCTTCTCGTAGTTGCCCACGCCAATGAAGGGGCTGTTCTGAGGATCCAGGATCCTGTAGTCCACCATGGCGATGCGGAACGCCTGAAAGATGGGCTGAAATGAGAAGATGAAATACCAGGCGAGGGTGGGGACAATGACCGCCACGCCGAAGTGAAGCTGCGAACGTTGCAGCACGCGGCGGAGGCGTGGCCAGTCCCACGATATTGCGCCGCCTTGTGCACGGAATGCTGTCATAGCTGCCGTTGCTTTGCCGATGTCGTGTCAATAGTCAGATCGGGGCAATTCCGGATGACCACGCACAATCTCCGGTGCCCGGTTTGCCCGTTCGGTGGCCGCGTTGGCACTCGCGCGAGTGCCAACGCGGCCATGAGTCGTCAGGTACACACCAGTTACGCGGGACTGTAGGAAGCCATATCGCTCTGGAACTGGGCGTAAATGGCATCTAACCGCTCCTGCAGCGCAGCCGCACCTTCAGCCGCCGTTAGGTTCTGCTGGCGGACTTCCGAAGCCACTTGGGCAACGGCACCGTCCACGGCCGAGGGACTACCAAAGCCCTGGCCATAATACCCCGTTGTCTTGGCCAGATCCTGCAGGAGCTGGGCCGCCTTCACAGCCGGACTGGTTTCGGACGGATCCTCAAAGTGGTCGTATACCCCCACCAGTTCATTCCAGGCCGTGTGGGCCGCGCCGCCGTAAATGCGCGCGTACTCTGTCTGGCCCTCCAACGTGGCTACCATGCGCAGGAAGCCAACGGATACATCAGGTTGCTTAGACTGTTTAGGCGCGACAAATCCCCAGCCCCCTTCACCTACGAAGAGCGGATCATCCGGCGGCGTCACACGCGGTGCGCCCGTGATTTCGTACGCATAGCCGTGCTTGTGACCCTCAATCATGGGAGTACCATTGCCGCGGGCAATGGCCACTTTGCCCGCTAGGGCTGCGTCCACGTGGTTCTGGTCCAACTCGGTTTCAATGCCCATCGCCACAGGAGTAGCCACAAACATCTCCATGGCCTGGATACCGGCATCGGTATCCACATTGAAGTTCTTGTTGTCGTTGTCCCACCAGTCAGTCCCTTCCGGTGCCAGCAGACTGCGTACAATACCGAGATAACTCTGCGCATCCCAACCTTTACTGCTCAGCCCCCAGCGGACTATGGTGCCATCCTCCTCAACCTGCAGTGAGCGCGCGAGTTCCCACATGGAGGTGTAAGAATCGAAGAACAGATTGCCGTTGGTGGGCGGGAAGTCGTCAGCCATGTCCATAGCCGCCACTTCGTCAACGGGTACATTAACCATGCTCCCCACACCGTTCATTTCGGTCGGTACACCCCAGATTTCATCGCCCCAGGAGTACGCTTCCACCGAGTCACCGTTGAACTGCGCGTCAATGTCAATACCGTTGTGGTTGTACACCGGTTCCCGTAGGGGCATCAGGGCGTTCTGGATGTGCAGCGGTACTAGTACTTTGCCCATAATGCAGGCAGCTTCAGGTTGGGTGCCGGCCGACAGGGCCGCGATCAACTTCGTCTCAATAGGCCAGGGCTGGGGGGCCACAGACAATTCCACCCCGGACTGCTCCAAATAAAGATCTGCCAGACGTTCGTACGCTCCAATATGATGATCGTACTGAAGGCCCCACAGGGTACCGGCCGTGGGCATAGGAGCACCGCCATCCGATGTCGCGGGCGCTACGGTACACGCCGCCAGAGCCGTAGTGCCCAGCACTAACGCGGATCCTTTCAGAAATGAACGCCGATTCAACTGCTGTCTTTCCATTTTTTCAACCTCCCAGGCTGCATCATGTGTAGGAGCGTTTGTCCCCGCCAGGGACAAGACACTCCGGTAAGCCAAGAACATTGATGAGCTGCCCATGCACCCCTTGCTGACAGATTTGCCACCAATGCGTACTGCTGCCCTGATTATCAATGTGCCAGACCTATGCCGTTTACTCTACTAAAGAGGAACAAGCAGCGCAAACCGGGATTCGACCAGGACTAGCACAAGCATTGGGATGGCTGCTCCATGCCCGGCGCTAGATGCTTGAAGTGGTATGCGGTTATTGGGGCTCTGTTCCGCCTCTTCAGGATATGGGAGGAGTGCATGGCCCTGTCTCAACAGCTGACAGCGGGCTCCTGTTTCAATCGTGCGATGGTCCTGGGATGTGGCAGCACGATCCAGGTACCCGTTCGTTGGGGATCGGGATGCGCCATACCTGTCTGCAGGGCCCACGATCCTGCCTCCCATCCCATCCGGCTGACCGTAAATTGACCTTTATCTGAGCAACCGTCACGGGATAGCTGCATCGTGATCGATTTGCCTAACGTGGTGGCGGCTGCACAATCCCTGTGTGCGGATGTGATCCTTGCCGACCACCGTGGGTTGTACCACGATTCGGGATACACTGATTGGGGCCATCATACGCATCCACGGATATATTCCCAACAGGAGGTCGCCTATGCAAGGTCTTATGATGTCTATGCCGATGACCATCAGCGACATCCTGGATCATGCATGTTGCATCTTCGGGGACAAGCAAATCGTGTCGCGGTTGCCTGACCGTACGCTCCACACTACGACGTACCGTGCGCTGCATACGCGCGTCAAGAAACTGGCCAACGCCCTGGAAGCACTGGGCGTCGCGGCCGGTGATCGCGTGGGTACGCTGGGTTGGAATCACTACCAGCATGTGGAAGCCTATTTCGGCATCCCGGAGATGGGCGCAGTCATTCATACGCTCAACATCCGTCTGTCTCGCGACCAGTTGGCCTATATTATCAACCATGCAGGGGACCGCGTGATTCTGCTGGACGAATCCCAGATTCCTCTACTGGAGAGCATCCGTGCGCAGCTTTCCGGCGTCCAGCATTTCGTGATCTGGTCCGGCAGCCGGGAGCAGCCTGATCTACCCGGCGAAGTGCATCAGTACGAAGATCTGCTGACCGCCGCCGATACCGTGTACGAATGTCCCGTCAGGGACGAAAAGGCGGCCATGGGCCTATGTTATACCAGCGGCACTACAGGGCATCCCAAGGGTGTCATGTATTCCCACCGTTCCATGTTTCTTCATACATTGGGTATGAATCAGGCTAACGCCTTCGGTCTAGCGGAAACTGATACGGTCTTGGCTGTCGTACCCCAGTTTCACGCCATGTGCTGGGGCCTGCCGTACGGTGCCATCCTGGCCGGGGCCAACCTCGTAATGCCGGGTCCCTTCCTGGACGCCGCATCCCTAGTCCAGCTTTTTCGGCAATGGAACATCACGGTGGCTGCCGGCGTGCCGACCATCTGGAATTCCCTATACCGGGAACTACAGCACAATCCAGTGGATATCTCCTCCATGCGCGCCCTGATCGTCGGCGGGTCCGCTATGCCCCGTAGCCTGATCCGAGTGTACGAACAGGAACTGGGAATTTCTGTGATGCCCGTCTGGGGCATGACGGAAACATCACCCATCGGATCGGTCTGTCGACCTAGGGCCAAACACCAAGTTCTATCTACTGCAGGACTGCTGGACGTCAAGTCCAGCCCGGGCCCCGCCGTGGCTGGCGTGGCACTGCGCATTGTCCGTGATGACCGGGAACTGCCATGGAACAACGAAGCCGAGGGCGAACTCCAGGTCAAGGGGCATTGGGTGGCATCCGGCTACTACCGGACCGAGGTCCAGGCGGCGCACTTCACCCCCGATGGCTGGTTCCGGACCGGTGACATCGCGCGGATCGACGCCGACGGTTTCATTTACATCACGGACCGCACCAAGGATCTCATTAAGAGTGGTGGCGAATGGATATCGTCCGTGGCCCTTGAGAACGCGCTTCTGTCCCATGAAGGCATTCGGGAGACGGCTGTGGTTGCTTTTCCCGATGCGCAGTGGGGGGAACGCCCGCTCGCTGTCGTCGTGCTCCAAGACCCGGCGAGTGGCATTACCTTGGCTGATCTCCGGGACCATCTAGCCGCGGTCTTTCCCCGTTTCTGGTTGCCTGACGCATTTGCGGTTGTATCTGCGATCCCCAAGACCAGTGTGGGCAAATTTGACAAGAAGGTAATTCGCCAGCTGCTGCGGGAAGGCCGCTTGGCCGTCCGTATGGCATAGGGCATCATCCTGCACCACCAGGGACGCGTCCGCCAGGCTGCGGGAAGGCCGCTTGGCCGTCCGTATGGCATAGGCTACAGACCGGAAATGGTTAGTGCCCTCCCACAGGCACCCGATGGCCGTCATGCAGCTTGTCCCTAGACCATACATCCTGACGGAACGTCGCTATAGGCAGTTGTTACGTCCCGCCGTGTCTGCAGAACATGGTTGAAGGCCTGTCAGCATCATGGCCGCGGCGACGAGGGCTGTGTCCAACGGCCCTCCCCGTACGGACGTATCCCGATCGGGATACGTCCACCGTTTATTCCTGCCACACCATAAGCCTAACGTCTACGGAGGCCGTACGCCGGAGCCAAGAGGTTATCTCCGTGGTAACCCACGGCCTTTGACTGGACGTCATACCACTTCTGCTAGCAAGAGCTGGGACGTCAGGGGATTGTCCAGGCGAATGGTGATACCTTCATATTTGAGACTGTACCCTGACAACTGCACCACCGTGTCTTCGTTATCAAAACGGACAGTGTACGTAGCTCCCGGATCAACACCCTTCCAGTACAGGGTGTAAGAGGGCGGGGCGGGATCGCTCAGACGGAAGATGCCCGCCATAGCACGGGATCGATCCCGGTGGGCTAGTTCAAGTGCTCCCCAGCCGGCAGGATCCAGACCCTCGTGACAGGGCGTATGGTGGTAGATATGGCTGACACCGTGCATAGGCCTCACAAAATCCTTGTACAACCGCACAAAGTGACGGGCTCGGTGTAGCTGGGCCTGGTTGGGTGCGGCACCTATCAGGTGATACCAGCCCATTGTGGCGTGCACAAACAGGGCTAGCCGGCTCTGAAAGTCAATGTCAGCCGTGCGGCCGCAGTACTGGCCAAAACCGATCAGACGATCCATGCGCTCCGGCGGCAAGGCGATGGACATACCGCTGGTGATGGAAAAAGAACGCGGGGCGATTTGGTGATCCGTGACCCATGTGTGATCGAAGAAGCGCAAGAACCCCAGATCGGTGCGCGCCCCGCCGCTGGCGCAGTTCTGGAAGATAACGTCGGGAAACCGCCGGGTTAGGCGATCGTACAGGGCGTAGAGATTCTCCACCTGGCGCCAATACCGGTTTTCCAGCCAGCCATGTCGTTCCGTATACCCGGCGGACGCTAGGGGGCCGACATTGTAGTCCAGGCGGAAACAATCTAAACCATAGTCACTTATCAGGCGCGTAATATGGGACTCCATCCACGTGACAACGGTCGGGTTGGTGAGATCAATCAGACCCGTGGTAAATGGCTCGTCATCATACCGGGACGCTACCCAATCCGGATGATCCCGGCGTGTCCGACTGTCTTGGCCTAGCCGTTCGGCTTCCATCCACAGGCCAAAGAGCAAGCCTCGTGCATGGGCACATTCTACGAAATATTCCAGCCCCTTAGGGAAGCGCTCCCGGTTGACCGCCCAGTCACCGACGGTTACGGCCCAGTCGCCATCCGGCGGCGTGTACCAGGAAGCATCCAGGATAAAGAGTTCAACTCCCAGCATGGCAGCCATGTCCATCTCGTGGATCACGGCTTCTTCCGTAACTTCCATTTCGGGACCAATCCCACTGGTGATGAGTCCGCTCCGCCCCGGCATCAGAGGCTGGAAAACGCTGCGGCGCGTATGGTCATGTAGGGCGTTGACACAGTCGTCCAAGTCACCAATAACTACGCCTAGATGCATCCGGGGGGTCGTGACCGTTTCACCCGGGTCCAGTACACGCAGGGGAGCCGGACCGGCGGGGCCCGCCCGGAACGATAGATGGGCCTCACCGCGGGCCAAACCGTCGTCAAGATCGAATTCAAAGGCATAGCCGCCCGAGTAGGCCAAAGTGCCAATCAGGTTCTCCCCTGTCTGCGTGTTGCGCAGAATGAACATGGGATGTCGATGCCGGTCCCGCCGGTAGTGACCATCAATCCGGTATCCGGCAAAAGGCATTTCATGCCAGTGGAAATCACCGCAGTTGCCCCAATGGGTATCTTGAAAATACCCCAGGCGGTACGGCGAAGATGCACCATACGTCAATCCTTGCAGGTGTTGGAACACACCGGACCAGATACCGGCGGCCGCAAGAGGTACCGGCTCTTCCGCACAGTTTGTAATCGCAAGCCAGCGGGTCAAAAACTGGGTGCCGTCCAATTGTGTGTGCACCGTCACCCGGACGGGACGGTACCGGTGTTGGAGGGTTATGGCGTACACTAGGCCGTGTTCCGTGGACACCGTGGTCTCATCCGTCAGATCGAAATGAGAATGCAGCAGCTGGCCTCCCATCTCCAGCCAGAACGCCTGGGGTTCCGCATGTCTTTGTGTTTGAATACGCTGATGCTCGGGATACATGAAGCCAGCCCCGTTCCAGCTGCGGCCAACCAGTTGCCCTCGGATCAGCGATTCCTGGTAGATCATCAGACCCGAACGAAATGACCAGGTGGGATGAGGATCATCCTGACGATCTACATCAGTAAATTCGGGCAGTTCAAAAACCATGAGGCTACCTCTTTCCAGGACAGGTTGGTTTGGCACATTGTCCACGTAGCCTGGGCCCACGGCGGCTGTGTGGTTCACCCGCGATCCATGGACATGGCTACAGCCGCTGATATAACAACATGTATTAAAGCATTTAAGGCTCCGTACGGCAATGGTTGCTTATCGCATCCCGGTGCGACCTATTTGTCGTCGGGCCTGTCAGGACTCGTTCCCTGCTCTGTAGCTATTTGACTACAAATTCAGTAGAATGGCTGGAGATTGCCATTTGGTACAAACTCCCTCTTTCTTTGACAGGTTGTCGCCCATGATTCTGGACAAGCTGGCTCTCACCAACCTCAGATCTGTGGTGTCGGGTGCAGCTCATGGCCTCGGTAAGGCCATGTCGATCGCCTTTGCCGAAGCAGGAGCTGATCTCGTCCTGGTCGATCGCGACCGGGTGGGCCTGGAGGACACCGCACACACAATCGCCAGCCTAGGACGCCGGGCGGTCACGCATGTGTGCGATGTGTCCCAACCCGATGAGATCACTGCCCTGTTCCGGCGGGTGGATCAAGTCTTTGACCGTATTGATGTGCTGGGTAATGTGGCCGGAGACGGGGTACTGGCCCAGCCCGAGGATATCTCGGTTCATACTCTCAACCAAGTTCTGCAGAACTTGGTGGTGGGGCGTTTCTGCATGTGCCAGGAAGCGGGTACCCGGATGCTGGCTCGTGAAAGCGGTAGCATCATTAATATCGGTTCCCTGGCCAGCATCACGGCCCTGGGCCGGGGACACATCGCGTACAGCATGGCCATGGGGGCGGTGGTCCAGATGACGCGAGAACTGAGCACGGCCTGGAGTGGACGCGGGATACGCGTCAACGCCATATTGCCGGCCCAGGTCTTGAATGCAGGACTTAGGGCCCGCATAGCCCAGGACCCGGGTTTGGAAACCCAGTACTTGTCCGGCATTCCCCGGGGCCGTCTAGGGCAACCCAGCGACATCCAAGGGCTGGCCGTGTTACTGGCTTCGCCCGCCTCCTCTTGGATCACGGGTGCGTTGATTCCCATGGATGGCGGCAACCTGGCGATGAACGCCGGGGGCACGCCTGGCCGAGAGGTATACTGATGACACGGTCCGGAATGCCTCTGCCCTCACAGGCGCCGGCACTCTACCAGAGCATGCTGCAGATTCGGGAGACGGAACTACAACTAGCCCGCGCTTACCGAGACGGTCACATCATGGGAGCCTGCCATACCTATGTGGGCCAGGAAGCCGTGGCAGTAGGGGTTTGTGCCCATTTGACCGCCCGCGACGCGGTGTTTTCCACCCATCGAGGTCATGGACACGCGCTGGCGAAGGGGGTAAGCCCCAAGGCCGTGGCTGCCGAGCTTTTCGGTCGTACCACAGGCTGCTCACAGGGGCGAGGAGGCAGCATGCACCTGTTCGCTCCGGAAGTGGGTATGATGGGAACAACCGGCATTGTGGGCCCCAATATCCTTCAGGCTGTGGGTGCGGGCTACGCCTATCAGCTGGCGGCGACGGATCGGGTGGCCGTGGCGTTTTTCGGTGACGGTGCAGTCAACAATGGAGCCTTCCACGAAGGTATTAACCTGGCGGCCATATGGGACCTGCCAGTCCTGTTCGTATGTGAGAACAACCTGTATGCCACCGAAGTGCCTTTTGCCTACGCCGCCGGCAACCCGGAAGTGGCAATGCGCGCAGACAGTTATGGCATTCCCGGCGTGGCCCTAGACGGCAATGACATCCTGGCCGTGTACGCCGCTGCCGGCCAGGCTATACAACGGGCGCGCCAGGGTGACGGGCCTACCCTGTTTGAATGCAGGACATACCGGACTCGGGCGCATGCGGAGGGCATGCCCGAAGTCGGTTACCGGACCCAGGAGGAAGTGGATACATGGAAACAGCAGGATCCCATTGCTCGGTTTCGCGCCCTCCTGATCCAACAGGATCAACGAGAAGACATCCTGGCACAGTGGGAACAGGAAGCACAGCAGGAAGCCCGGGAGGCCATCGCGTTCGCTCATGCTAGCCCCTGGCCTGATCCCGAGGACGTGATGGATTTCGTGGATTCAGCCGGACGCGCGGTTCTCCAGGATTCAGAATGACTGCATCGGCCCGTATACTGACCTTTACCGAAGCAGCGCGCGAAGGCCTGGCAGAAGAAATGGAACGCGATCCCTCCATTTTTGTGGTAGGCGAAGGTATTGGTCTCCGGGGCGGCAACTTCAACACCACGTTAGGTCTGTTTGACCGCTTCGGGCCGCAACGTGTGCGTGACACTCCTATTACGGAGCGTGGTTTCGTGGGCATGTGCACCGGGGCTGCCATGGCTGGCGCTCGGCCCATTGTAGATTTTATGTTTCTGGATTTCGTGCTGGATGCGTTTGGCGAACTGATCAACCAAGTGGCCAAGATCCAGTACATGAGCAGCGGCCGTCTGACCATGCCCCTGGTGTTACGGGGCTGCATCGGTGTGGGAGGTGCCGCGGCTACCCATCATTCAGGCAATTACTATCCCTTTTTCGCCCACCAACCGGGTTTCCGGGTGGTGCTGCCTACGACACCCCAGGACGCCAAGGGCTTGCTTAAAACCGCTATCCGCAGCGATGATCCGGTGCTGTTTTTGGAACACAAAATGCTGCTCGGCACCCGCGGCGAGGTGCCGACAGAGGAATACCTGACGCCGTTGGGCCAGGCTACGGTCCGCCGCCCGGGCACCGATGCCACCGTGGTGGCGCTAGGAGCCATGGTAGCACGCGTTCTGGCCGCTGCTCACGATCTTGAATCCCAAGGAACCACTATTGAAGTTATTGATTTAGTAAGCGTTGCCCCCATGGATATGGACACCATCCTTGAGTCGGTAGCCAAAACCGGTCGTCTGCTGATTGTGGACGAGGATTATGCGCCTTGTGGTATAGGCGCAGAAATCTGTGCGCGCGTCGTCACTGAGGGTTTTGATTACCTGGACGCACCCGTCATGCGCCTGAACGGTGTCCATGTACCCATTCCCTATAGCCCTCCGCTGGAAAAAGCGGTAGTGCCGGACACGGCAGCCATTACACAAGCCATCCGTGACTTGCTAGCCGCATGATACGGCGTGATAGGGTCCGTGGAGCCCCACCCCAATCCTGAATCAGGTCATGGCCATCCCCATCGTAATGCCTCGTCTGGGTTGGACAGCAGAGGAAGCTGTCCTGAAAGAATGGCTCGTGCAGGCGGGCGATGCGGTGGCAGTGGGAGATGCGCTCTTCAGCGTGGAGGGCGACAAAGCGGTGGAGGAAATTGAAGCACTGGACGCAGGCATTCTACACATCCCGCCCGAATCACCATCCCCTGGACAAAGTGCTCCCGTGGGTACGCTGCTGGCTTTTATTCTGGCACCCGGGGAAACTCCTCCTACACCCGATACCCCTGCCGTAGCCTTCACTGCCGATCGCGTTCCGATACCGGCGCCGTCTCTTACGCCATCCGGCTCTGCCGCATCCCCGCGTGGGTCACGGATCGCCATCAGCCCCCGGGCCCGCAAACTGGCCCAGAGCCTGAACCTAGACTGGACACAGCTGGAGGGCAGTGGTCGGTCGGGACGTATTGTTGAGAAGGATGTCCGTGCCGCCCACGCTGCCCGGCACCGAGTATCTATTTCTCCCGTAGCCCAGCGTCTGGCCCGGGAACGGGGCATTGACGACGCGACACTGGCCCAGGCGTTTCCGGGGCAACGGATTTCGGTCAATATGGTGCGCCGGCTGGAAACGATGCCTAAAGCTCCGTCCGCGGTTCCCGGCAGCCGGATCCTGCCCTTCAGCCCTACCCGACAGACGATCGCCGATCGCCTGACCGCCAACCGGATGCAGAGCGTGCCCGTAACATTGACGACCGAGATGGACGCGTCGGAGCTGATGAATCTACGGCAGCAGCTGCAGGCAGACAGCCGGGAACAGGTGCCGAGCTACAACGACCTGTTCATGAAGATACTGGCACACGCGCTGGCCGAACATCCTGTGATGAACGCGCACGTCATGGCGAACGGCATCCGACAGTTTGATGAGATCAATATAGCCCTAGCCGTTCATACCGAGCACGGCCTGGTGACGCCGGTGGTGCGGGCCGTAGATACCAAACGCCTGGAAGACATCCGAGGCGAATCCCAGGCTTTGGTGGAGCAGGCCCGGGCGCACGCCTTGTCTGCCACCGATCTGCAGGATGGAACGTTCACGTTGACCAATCTGGGGGCTTGGCATGTTGACGCGTTTACCCCGGTGCTGAATCCACCCCAGATTGGGATCCTAGGCCTGGGTCGCATCCAAGCCAAACCCATGGTGGTGGACGAAACGCGCCAGGAGATCGCGATCCGGCAGGCGCTCATGCTGAGTCTGACCTTTGACCATCGGGCAGTGGATGGTGCCCCCGCCGCGGATTTCCTGCAGCGCATCCGGCAGTTCGCGGAATGTCCCTATCTCTGGCTTACCCTGTAACAGATCCCCAGGTCACCGGCTGCATGCAGTCGGTGCACACCGGATACGTTCCCCGCCGCTCTGCTACCACAGCACCATGCCGTTGGTATCACCCGCCTTGCGCTATTTGGTAGCCAGGAGTCCCCGGAATGGCTGCCGAGCATAGTATAGTGGCCGGGGCATAAGGTCAGTTCACTGTGCCTTCTGACAATCGGGACGCCTGTCAGACCCATTATTCGTATAAAACCGTCAGGCCCATTGTCTGCATAAGCGTATAAGTTTTAGGGAACCACGGCATGGCTGCACCCACCACCACATTACACGAGCTACGCCAGCGCACAACATACCGCCGGCTGACGATCGCGGCCATCATCCTGATTCCCGTACTGATCGTAGGGGTTTTCTTCAGTTTCAACTTGTATCTCAAGCCTTTGGTACAAAGATGTCCCCGGGATTGCCAGGGTCTGGATTTGCAGGGACAAGTTCTGCTGGATCGTGAATTTGAAGATTACGATCTATCGCACGCCAACTTGGCCCATACTATCGCCTCAGGCGTAAATTTCACTGGTGCCACCCTGTTCTTTGCCAATTTTTCCAGGTCTGATTTGACAGGAGCTCAGTTCCAGGACGCGGATCTGCGTGCAGCTCTTATGGCCCACGCTAATCTGCGGAACGCCCAGCTCCGGAACAGCGATCTGGAAGGGGCACGGCTACAGGGCGCGGATCTGCGCCAGGCCGATCTGCGCGGTGCACGGATGTCCTCCACGGATCTGAACCGGGCCTGGCTGCACGAAACAAAGATTGACGGCACGACGGAACTGAACACTCACTGGGCACACATCTGGCGGATCGTTAACGAACCCATTGGCAATGCTGATTTCCAGGGTATGAGTTTCGCCGACGCCAACCTGCAAGGCGTGGATTTCGGGCGCGCGAATCTACGAGAAGCTACATTCTGGAACGCAGATCTGCGCGGGGCTGATTTGAGCCGGACGGATCTGACGCAGGCTAATCTCCGCGCTGTGACCCTGGACGACCAGACACGTCTGCCTGCCAAAGCCATGCGTATCTGGCGGATCCACAATGATATTCAGGCGGCCTGGGATCTGGCAGATCAAGATCTCAGCGAAGCCATGCTGACGGAAGCAGCCCTGCAGGGAGCCAACCTGGCGGGGGCTAATCTGAGTCACAGTGCGCTGGGGTTCGCTAACCTGCGCGACACGAACCTGGAAGGGGCTCTGTTCATTGACGCATGGTTGGAAGAGGCAGACCTGGATCGTGCCGATCTAGCGGGGGCGGATCTGAGCGGCGCCAATCTGCAGGGGGCCGAGATGGGGCTGGCTAATCTACGCGGCACCATCATCACCAACACCACGATTCTGCCTGACCAGTGGCGGATCGTATGGGCCATCGTGAATGAAGCGACATCCCAGCAGGATTTCAGTGAAACCTTCCTAGGGTGGTCTGATCTAGCGGGTAGCAATCTCCAAAATTTCAATTTCGCGGGGGCGGATCTGCGGTACGCAGATCTGTCGTATGCCGACCTGCGCAACACGTCCTTTGTTGGTGCCAACCTGAGTTACGCCCAGCTCCAAAACGCCCAGCTTGACGGCGCCGACTTCACGGATGCCCGTGTCGTCGGCACGCAGTGGGAATGAAGCCTCCTTCACACAGTGGGCCAGGCGATGCTAAGCGGTGTGGATCTGCTGTAACATGACGGCCGTAGTGCTAGACAGTTTTCACCTATCGTAAGAGGAGGCTACTCATACTTATACACAGGTTGCGGTCCGTCCTAAGGTTGGACAATCTTCTTGCTCTTGAGTGCAATTTTTGTGTTGATACCGTGTACGGTGCTATGATGGTCCTTCCCAACTCGCATTGACGCCCCACGGATGTTTGAGATTGTGATCATCTTGCTGTTGGCATCTTTGGGCGCAATGAAAGTTTGATTTTTATTCGTTAGTGAGGAGAAAGCTATGAAGCTACGATTGTTTTCGTTGATCGGGGCGTTACTGCTGCTAGCACTTGTTACGGCAGCCTGCGGTACACCCGCTATATCAACGGACACCGATGCCATGGACAGCAGCGATGCCATGGACGACGGTGCCGATATGATGGACGACATGATGGAGGACTACTCCGACGCGACCCGAGCTGAGACCGTCATTTTTGAGGTTGACGCACGGGGGGGGCAATTTGCTGATCCTGAACTGATGAACCCCTACGTGCCTGGTGGTCTGCGCAACCAGGGCATGCATCAGGCCGTGCAAGAACCCTTGTTCATCCTGAACTACCAGACCGGTGAAATTGAACCCTGGTTGGGTGAATCGATGGATCCCAATGACACCTTTGATGTCTGGACCCTGAATATCCGCAAGGGTGTGGAGTGGAGCGATGGCGAGGCGTTCAACGCTGATGACGTGGTCTTCACCATGAACCTGTTGCTGGAAAACACCGAAATGAATTATGCCGCCGGCCTGCAGACCTGGGTGGACAGCGTGGAAAAGGTGGACGACTTCACGGTAGTCTTCAACCTGTCCAAGCCGAACCCGCGTTTCCAACTGGACAACTGGTCCGTCCGCATCTGGGGTGGTCCTATCATTCTGCCGGAACACATCTGGGATGGCCAGGATCCCCTGACCTTCAAGAACTACGATCCGGACAAGGGCTGGCCCGTCTTCACGGGACCGTACCTCCTGGACACCATCAGTCCCACGGAATTCAGCTATATTCGTAACGACAATTGGTGGGGTGCCAAGGCCGGTTGGAAGGAGCTACCCGAACCCAAGAAGCTGATTTGGATCCGCAGTGCCTCGGACGAGACAGCGGTGAACAATATGGCGGCTGGCGGCATTGACAGCCTGATGGACATCACCCTAGGTCAACTACAGGCACTACAAGCCCAGAATTCCGATGTCATCACCTGGTTCAGCGAAATGCCCCTGGCCTGGGTACCGGATCCTTGCTCCCGGACCTTTGAATTCAACACCGAAGTAGCACCCTTTGACGATCCGGAAATCCGCTGGGCCATCAACCACGCCATTGACCGTGACGAAATCGTTGCCATTGCCTATGAAGGTACGACCCTGAAGAACCGGCACTATTTCCCCGCTTATCCCCCGCTGGACGCGTTGGTGGACAAAGCCATTGAAACAGGTGACTGGGATCTTGATCGTCTCTTTGACTACGATCCGGACAAGACGGCAGCTATTTTGGAATCCAAGGGTTGGACCCGCGAGGGTGACGGTTACTGGATGAAAGATGGCGAAGAGCTGGCTCTGGACATCACCACCCATGAAGGTTTCATTGAGAAGAAGCGTATTGCGCAGGTGCTCGTGGAACAGTTCCAGCGCGTCGGCATCAATGCTGTGCATCGCAACGAAGCCGGACAAACCTGGGGTGATAACTTCCGTAACGGTAACTTCGTCTCCCGCATGGGATGGCAAACCTGTGGTTCCGTCAATGAACCCTGGGCCACCATGAACAACTTCAATCCGTCCTGGTACGTGCCTGTAGGCGAACGCGCCAACGATAATGAGTGGCGTTGGAATACGGAGAACGCCCAGCAGTACGGTGCTCTAGTCGATGAAATGGGCGGTCTGCCCCTGGGGGATCCCCGAGTCGAGGAACTGTTCTTGCAGGCTACCGCTCTCGTGTTTGAGGAACTGCCGGTGATTCCCATCACTGAGGCCAAGAAAATTATCCCGTTCCTGAAAACCTACTGGACCAATTGGCCTACTTTTGAGAATCAGTATGTTCACCCGCCCACCTGGTGGCAGCATACGCACTATATCATTCACGAAATTGAGTCCACTGGCAACTAGACTGTCCTGACAGCTCTGTTGCTCATAGCAACTGGGCGGGAAACCGGCTACAGCGAGTAGTCGGTTTCCCGCCGTAAGTGTCTTTAAGACATTGAGATAAACAAAACACTATGGGTGAACTGACCCTTTCCTATTTCCTGCGCCGACTAGGTATGTGGTTTCTGACTATATGGATCGGCTCATCCCTTATCTTTGTAATTCCCCGCCTGGCTCCCGGAGATCCGGTAACCGCTATGGTGGAACGACTGATCCAGCAGGCCGGGTTCGTTGAGAATTCGGCGGAACTGATTGAAGCTTGGCGGGTCCGCTTTGGACTGGATGGCCCGCTCTACATGCAGTACTTGCGCTATCTCAGCAACATGTCACGTATGGATTTGGGGTATTCACTGGCCAATTTTCCGGCCCGCGTCACCGACATCATCGGACGTTCGCTGCCCTGGACCATTAGTATGGTCACTATTTCCCTGCTGCTGTCATTTGCGCTCGGCAATATGATTGGTGCCCTAATGGCCTGGCGGCGCATACCCGGCTTCATCCGCAACATTCTGCCCGCGTCGCTGACCTTCACCGCGATACCCTTTTTTATGTTCGGCATCTTGCTCATCTCCCTATTGGCCTTCCGGTGGAAAGTGTTTCCCGCCTATGGCAACTATGGACGCGGCTTGGAACCGGGCTTCAATTGGGATTTCATTGTTAGTGTCATCTGGCATGGCACACTACCGGTCTTCTCCATCGTTGTGACCTCCATGGGTTTTTGGGCCCTGGGTATGCGCGGTATGCTCGTCACCACGGACGGAGAAGATTACATGATTCTGGCCGATGCGAAAGGCCTGCGCTCCCGGCGTATTTTCTGGTTCTATGGAATCCGCAATTCCATGTTGCCCCAAGTCACTGCACTCGCGCTGAACCTCGGAGCAGTGGCTGGCGGCGCATTACTTGTTGAGTTCATTTTCGGATATCCGGGCCTGGGCTATTTCCTGTACCAGGCCATTATCACGGCTGATTACACTGTCATTCAAGGTATCGTGTTTATGCTGATTGTCGGTGTAGCGACTGCCGTGCTTATTCTCGATCTTCTCTATCCCATGATCGACCCCCGTATCACGTACCAGAAGGGCACAGAATGAGCAGCGCGACCACTGCCGGGACCGCACCCGCCGCCCGCTCTCGCCTGAATACCTGGGATTCCCCCTGGCTCAATCCCAAGTTCCTGATTGGCCTATCTATGGTCCTGTTCATCTTGCTGATGGGTCTGGCTGGGCCTCTAGGCCTCTGGGATACCACGTTAGCCCGCGTTGCGTCTTCACCGCTCAATCTACCCCCTGTCTGGACAAACAGCGAGAACCCATTTTTTGGGGATACCACCCCGGATCATCCTCTAGGTACCGACAGTGACGGCCGTGACATGCTAGCGGTCCTACTGGTTGGCGCACCCCGCTCGCTGTACATCGGCCTAGTCGCCGCCGGGGCTGGTATGTTGATCGGGGTGATCCTGGGCTTCACCGCCGGTTTTGCCGGTGGCTGGATTGATGCCGTCATCCGGACATTGTCTGATTCGATAATCACGATCCCTACCCTGGCTATCCTGATCGTGATTTCAGCCTTCATTTCCCGGATGAGTGTTACAGTCCTGGCCTTGCTGCTGGCTGCCTTCGCCTGGCCTGGCCCTACCCGGCTACTACGGGCTCAGGTACTGTCCATGCGCGAGCGCGGATATGTGCAGATGGCCCGTCTTTCCGGTGCCAATACGTTTTCCGTACTCTTCCAAGAGATGCTACCCAACATGCTGCCTTATCTAGCAGCGAGCCTGACCGGTAACGTGTCCGGCGCCATCCTAGCCGCCACCGGCTTGGAAGCCCTAGGCCTGGGTGATACGCGGATTCCCACCATGGGCATGACCATTTACCATGCCATGGCCGTGTCTGCCCTGTTCCGCGGCATGTGGTGGTGGTGGGGCACCCCGATCGTGGCTTTGATCGTGGTATTCACAGGCTTGTTTCTGATGACTGTCGGGTTGGACGAAATCGCCAATCCCCGCCTGCGAGGAATCCAGTCGCAATGACCGTAACAGTTTCGCATACCACGGGGACGGGAACATCGGACTCCGCGCTGGCGGATGAAAATGTCCTGGAAGTCAGTGACCTCCAAGTGTATTACGCCACGCCCACAGGCAATGTTCGGGCGGTAGACAACGTATCTTTCACCATCCGCAAGGGCGAAATTGTAGGCCTGGTGGGCGAATCAGGCTGTGGCAAGACTACCACGGCGATGGCGATTCTCCGCTTGGTACAACCCCCCGGTCGCATTGTGGGCGGTGCGATCAATCTGGATGGTATTGATCTGGCTCAGCTGGAAGGCAGTGAACTGCGCGATGTGCGCTGGACTAAACTGTCCCTGATCCCGCAGGGTGCTATGAACTCGCTTAATCCCGTCATGCGGATCAATTCCCAGATCAAGGATGCCATCCAGACGCACGAGGGGCGTCGACCCACTAAGGAACTGCGCGCGCGCATTCTCAATCTGTTGTCCCTGGTCGGCTTACCCAGTCGGGTGTACGACATGTATCCCCACGAATTGAGCGGTGGGATGAAACAGCGGGCTTGTATTGCCATGGCCATCGCTCTGGATCCCGTATTGGTGATTGCGGATGAGCCCACCAGTGCGCTGGATGTAATTGTGCAGCGGGTCGTGGGGGAAACCCTGCTCAACGTCAAGGAACAGCTGGGTGTGTCCATGATTGTCATCGGTCATGACATGGGGCTGATGGCTCAACTCGTCGATCGTCTGGCGGTCATGTATGCCGGTAAGATGGTGGAGATCGCACCGGTTGAATCGATTTTCCAAGAACAGCTCCATCCTTACACCCAGCTGCTCATTGAAGCGATCCCTTCGATCCGGGAGCGCAAGCCGCTGAAACTAACCGAAGGCTTGACCCACGACCTCCGTACGGACATCACCGGCTGTATCTTCCAGTTTCGTTGCCCGTTCGTTATGGATGTGTGCCGCGAAGTAGAACCCATACAGCGGGAATTGCGTCCGCAGCACCAGACGGCCTGCCATCTGTACGAAGACGACGGCACCCGCGTGATGTAACCGGCGGGGAGATGCTTGTCCCGACGGCACCTCCCCTCAATTCCCCTAGCGAGAATTTTTCCCATGTCCGCACTGTTGGAAATCAAGGACGCCACCAAAATCTACGGCGGGGGGCTCCTGAGCACAAGCCCGGTCACCGTGGCCTTACAGGACTATAACCTCACCATTGAGGAAGCTCCCGCCACGATCACGACTATCGCCGGCGAGTCCGGTAGTGGTAAATCCACCTTGGCCAACCTGGTCCTCGGTTTTGTGAAGCTAACCTCCGGCCGGATCATGTACCGCGGCAAGGATCTCGCCACCATGACGGCCCAGGAGCGGCTGCAGTACCGTCGTGAGGTACAGGCCGTTTTTCAAGATCCCTATGCAGTCTACAATCCCTTCTACCGGGTCAAGCACGTATTTGATCTCATCATTCGCAACTTCAAGATGGCTCGTAGCGCCGCGGAAGGGCGTGCCATGATCGAAGATGCCCTCAATGTGGTGGGCATGCGGGGTGAGGAAGTCCTGGAAAAATACCCGCATCAGCTGAGCGGCGGCCAGCGCCAACGCATGATGATGGCCCGCGCCTACATGCTGCGGCCCCGCCTAATTGTGGCGGATGAGCCCGTATCCATGGTGGATGCCTCGTTGCGGGCTATGATCCTGGACATTATGATGCGCCTCAAGGAAGAGGAAGGGATCTCGTTTCTCTATATCACCCACGATCTGAGTACGGCTTACCAGATTGGGGACAACATCTACCTACTTTACCAGGGTACCATCGCCGAAAGTGGCGAAACCACACGCGTGATTGAGAATCCCAAGCATCCGTATGTTCAGCTGTTGCTTGATTCCATCCCGGTCCCGGATCCGGCGGTGAAATGGGGAGGTGATGAAGCCACGACGATTGATGACGAGGAGATGCGCATCAGCGTAGACAGTGGCTGTCGTTTCTATCCGCGCTGTACTCACCGCATGGACCGTTGCCTGGAACTGACACCCCCGCCTTTCGCGGTGGGTGAAAAGCATCACCAGGCCGCGTGTTTCCTGTACGACGAATAACCGACGTTACTTCGGTGCTTGTCCTCCCTAGAGGCTCTTCATGGGGTTGGACATCATGTGCATGCTAGGGCAACCGAGGCGGCCATTGCACCGTTGCGCAGCTGATCCGTCTATGGCAAACTCGGCATAGCTGTCTGGCAACTCAGGATTTTGCTTTGTGCTTCCGCCCCGCGTTTTGGCCATTGGCTATGCCTGTTACGATCTGACCTTCTCCATCCCCCGCCATCCAGGTGCCGATGAGAAAGGTACGGCCCTGGATTTTGCCTGTTGTGGGGGTGGGTTGGCCGCTAATGCCGCTACCGCTGCCGGTCGTCTGGGGTATGATGTAATTCTGGCGGCCTTCCTTGGCCTGGATGCCTTTGGGGACGCCCACGTGGCGGAATTGCAGGACCACGGCGTGAACACAGACTATCTGCTGCGCACCCAGGCCCCCACCGGGGTATCATCCATATGGGTCAAACCCGACGGACAGCGTGCGTTGGTCGCGTACCGAGGAGACCAACCGCAATATCCTAACGATGCGCTTGACCTGTCGACCCTGAAGCCGCAGGTGGTACTAGTAGATGGCCATCAGACGGGATTGGCCCACACCGTGCTGGGGGAATCCCGCCGGCAGGGTATTCCCACGGTACTGGACGCTGACGGCATTTCCGAGTCCACCCGCCGGATGGCAACCTGTGTAGATCACCTGGTGGCATCCGAGCGCTTCGCCTACGGCCATACCGGATGCACTACCATGGACGATGTTCTAGATGCACTGGCACGGCTAGCTCCATGTGTTGTGGTCACACGGGGTGAACAAGGTCTAGTCTGGGCCCGGGAGGGCGCCAAAGGCACTCTGCCCGCCTACCAGGTGCCGGCCTGCGACACCAATGGAGCAGGGGATGCCTTCCACGGTGCTTATGCCGGAGGCCTCGCCGAGGGTATGGACTGGGAATATCTCTTGCACTTCGCTAGTGCCACGGCAGCCCTTTGTTGCTGCACTGTGGGTTCCCGCAACGGTCTGCCCCACCGTAACGAGGTGGAACATCTCATACGGAATCAAACCCTGTAACAAGGAGTAAGGAACATGACTGCACGTGCGTCCGTATCATCTTGGAGCCTGCATAGGGCCTTGGGATCCGTTTGGCTGGACACCTTTGATAATACCAAGAGGACACCGCCCAACCCGTCTGCCCCCATGTCGCTATTGGAACTGCCGGCTCTGGCAGCCCAACATGGCCTTTATACGTTGGAGATCTGTCACTTTCATTTCCCTACCCGGGATAAGGGCTATTTAGCGGAATTGGCAGCGGAGGCGCGGCAGGCCCACGTGGAACTGTATTCCATCCTGATCGACGACGGGGACATCACAGCTGAGGATCCTGTCATTCGTCAGCGAGACGGGGACTGGATCCGGGACTGGATCGATACCGCCAGCACTTTGGGGGCCCAGGCGGCACGCGTGATCGCCGGTGACCGCACCATCCAGACCAATGGCGGGGATCTGACCGCACACGAGGTCATCCGGCTCAGTGCGCGTACCTTGCAGGACCTGTATGCCTATGGCCAAGCACGTGGGGTCACAGTCATCACGGAGAACTTCAGGGCTCTGGCTCAGCGGGCCGACCCGCTGATCGCCATTTTGGAACTATGTGCGGGCCAGATCACGATCTGCGCCGACTTCGGGAATTTCAAGGGTCCGGATCGATACACGGAATTTGGGAAGATCGCGCCCTACGCTACGTCAGGTCATGCCAAGGCCCAGTACCATAGTGACGGACGTATCATCCCGGACGATTTGACAGGAGGCATCCAGGTCTTGCTGGATGCCGGCTTCGCCGGGCCGTTATCACTGATTTTTGATCAATCCATCGCCCCGGGACGGACCGAGTGGGACTACCTGGATGCCATGAAAGCGGTGACTGACGAACTGCTGCCGCCTGCCCCGAACGGGTCCCTACATTCTAGGGTCTAATGTGCCTTAGCCGATTCTGTTCTCTGGCAATACAGACAGGTTGACCATTGCATGTCCACAGCGCATCCCAAGTTTCACATTGACGATGTAGCAGAAACCATCTACCGGATCACCACATCCGGCCCCGGTCCCGAAGGAGAATTGCCCTTAGACGACGACATGCTACGTCACGCGCCCAGCGGTGATCTGTTTGGTCTAACCCAAAACGCCGGCATGGGGTGGCAGCCGGCACGCCTACGCCAGCCTGAATTTCTGATTCTCTCAACCCAGGGTGGCATTCGTGCGCCTGACGGCACACCCATTGCCTTAGGCTACCACACGGGGCACTGGGAAGTGGGTCTGCTCATGGAGGAAGCGGCCCGGACTTTTACGCAATGGCACTGTACTCCCTTTGCCGGCTACGTGAGTGATCCCTGTGACGGCCGGACCCAGGGCACAGTAGGCATGTTTGACAGCCTAGCGTATCGCAATGACGCGGCTATGGTCATGCGCCGCTTAATTCGGTCACTACCTACCCGCAAAGGTGTGCTAGGAGTGGCAACCTGTGACAAGGGGTTGCCGGCCATGATGATCGCACTGGCGTCTCAATCCCGTCTGCCGGTGGTGACGGTACCGGGTGGTGTGACGCTGCCACCGACTACAGGAGAAGATGCGGGCAAGATCCAGACGATTGGCGTGCGCTATGCCCAGAACCGGATAACGTTGGACGAAGCCGCCGCGCTAGGGTGTAAAGCCTGTGCGTCACCGGGTGGCGGCTGCCAGTTTCTGGGAACGGCCGGGACGAGCCAGGTGGTGGCTGAAGCGTTGGGCCTAGCCATTACCCACTCCGCGCTCGCCCCGTCAGGACAGGCCATCTGGCGCAACATGGCCCGGCAATCCGCCCAGGCCCTAATCGGTCTGCACTATCAGGGTTTGACGGCGCAGGACATCCTAACGGACGCGGCCCTGACCAATGCGATGGTGGTGTACGCCGCATTCGGGGGCAGCACCAATTTGCTGCTGCATATTCCGGCCATTGCGCACGCTGCGGGACTGCCACGGCCTACGGTGAAGGACTGGCAGCGGATTAATCACCAGGTGCCACGACTGGTTGACGTACTACCCAATGGCCCTCAAGGCTTCGTTACGGTACAGGCGTTCCTGGCCGGCGGCGTACCGGAA
Source organism: Caldilineaceae bacterium (assembly GCA_965116185.1). Classification (GTDB taxonomy): domain Bacteria; phylum Chloroflexota; class Anaerolineae; order Caldilineales; family Caldilineaceae; genus Bin34. The sequence continues at coordinate 1,623,864 of OZ220492.1, read as the reverse complement.
GCTATGCTGCACCTGCGGGATCAGGGCCTGCTGCAGCTGGACGCACTCACAGCCACGGGCCTTACACTAGGAGACAATCTGGACCAGTGGGAACGCAGTGACCGTCGGCGCCGGGTCAAGGAAATTCTCAAGGCAAAGGATGGTGTGGAGGCGTCCGACGTGATTATGCCGCCCCGCCGGGCCACCGCTCGGGGGATGACCAGTACGGTAACGTTTCCGGTCGGCAATCTGGCACCGCAAGGATCCGTCATCAAGAGCACGTCTATCGATCCTACCGTGCTGGATGAGCAGGGAGTGTTCCGGATGACGGGTCCCGCACGGGTTTTCACGCGTGAGCGGGATGCCATCAACGCTATTAAAGGGCTGACGGACAACCCGGTGGTACCGGGGGACGTGATCGTCCTCATGGGTCGTGGTCCCGCCGGGAGCGGCATGGAGGAGACGTACCAACTTACGTCTGCCCTACGCTATCTGGAATGGGGCAAGCATGTCGCGCTGATTACCGATGCCCGGTTTAGCGGTGTCAGTACGGGGGCTTGCATCGGTCATATCGGTCCCGAAGCCTTGGCCAATGGACCGCTAGGTCGTCTGCGTGACGGGGATCAGATTCGGATTGAAATTGACACGGTACGTCTCACCGGTTCCCTTGATTTCGTGGGCGAAGCCGCTGAAGTATGCTGTACCTCACACGAAGGGAGCACACTCCTAGCCGCCCGCGAACCCCATCCTAACCTACAGCCCGACGACCTGTTGCCTGATGACACCCGTCTGTGGGCCGCGCTGCAGAGTGCTAGTGGTGGTACCTGGGGCGGCTGCGTGTACGACGTGGATGCCATCACGACTGCCTTGCAGACAGCCCAGACACAGGAATCAGCTGTACGATCAGCTCCCGCTCGTGATGCCAGCAGCTGACCGCGGCACCTGGACTCCGACAGCCAACGGCAGGGCCACGTACGCGGGAGGCATCCGAATACGATATTCCATCCTGTGGGCACAGCCTAGCCGGTAATCTAATACCTTGGACAACACAATCTCCCACCGCAACCTTTATGTTAGCGTTGCCCTGTGACACACTGCACCGCCAGGTCGGGACTGTCAATACAGTGTGCGATAGTGTGCGATCTCCAGCCGGAACGGCTACTCAATTGGGTAGTATTCACTCTCATATAGTACAGGCAGGCGTACGGCAGATCCTGTCCTTTGGCATCAGGCAAAAATTCGATCGCCCGATCGCACACTACCTTGTGCAGCTAGGTTTTCGTACTCAGCCGTTCAGCCGGAACGCGGCCGCATTCCGGGTATAGCAGCTTATACCTCCGCGGTGTTCCGGAGCAAAGCTTGGATCTGATCCCGGAGCTGCTGGGCTACCCGAGGATTTCCGGACCGGGACGTTACGGCCACGACACAGTCCTCCGCCATGGTCAGCGCCGGCACTCTGAAATGCCCACCGTCAGAAGCGGTCGCTACATTACACAGCAGGCCCCGGGCTGCTGCATCCAGCGCAATCTGTCTGTTTACCTGGCGATCGTTCGTGGCGGCAAACACCAGGCTGACATCGGCCATGTCTGCCGGTTCATAGTATTTATGGTGCCAAACCAGTGCCCTCCGAGCCGCCAGACTGTCGAGGCGGGGCGTAGCAGTCGGACAACACAGATGCACCTGGGCCCCGGCCTCCAGCAGACGGAGACATTTGCGTTCCCCCACCGGTCCCCCGCCCACAACCAGTACCTTTCGCTCCTGCAGATTGGTGAGAGTCAGAGGATAAAGCCCTGCCTCGCGCAAGGACTGATCGGCAAGGGCTGGGACGACAACCGGCAGTTCCCATTCCTCATTCCCAATGGACTGGGCCTGCCCGTAATGCACCACATCCCCCAGTACGATCAAAGCCGGATGGGACAGCTGTTGCTGCTGAATCGTTGCGGTCAGATGCGCCAGGTCGGTCTGCTGGACCTGCTGGTTAGGCCAGGAGCCCCAGGATACGATCAAAGCCGGTGTATCCGGTGGTTTGCCTGCTGCCAGTAACGCGTCCTGTATAACCGGTGCCGTCCGCATGCCCATGAGTATGACCAGGGTGTCCATACGCGCCAGAGCGTCCCAGTTAGACCGTCCATAGGTCTTGTCCCGGGCATAATGTCCGGTAATGACGGCAAAATCGGACGCAATGTCCCGATGCGTCAGTGGTACGCCTGCTACAGTGGGTACACCCGTGACGGAACTTACCCCGGGCACAACTTCCACCGCACACCCCGCTTGCAGCAGCGCATCTCGTTCCTCCTGGCCGCGTCCAAAAATGAAGGGATCCCCACCCTTTAGGCGCACTACCTGGCGGTATTCCTGGACCAGCGCTATCAGCAGCCGGTTGATTTCTTCCTGGGTATGGCGTGCTGCACCCGGTGCCTTGCCCACGTCCACGATCCGGGCCTCGGGGCGGGCGAGTTCCAGCACGCGGGAATCCACGAGGCGATCATGGACGATAACGTCAGCCGTCTGCAGTAAACGCGCCCCGCGCAGAGTCATTAAATCCGGATGGCCCGGCCCGGCGCCGACCAGATAGACTTTGCCTGACATGGGTTGCTGTTGCCTCGGGAATCGTCTGTGGCTGCCGGTTCTGCCGTGCTTGTAAAGTGGTACCCCAATCCTGGGAACGTCCGGCGATGTACTGGTCAAAAACGATAGAGGCCAGGACGTCAACGTCATCCAGAGGTGTAGTGAGGGTCAGTTGACTGGCAGCGGGTGCCGTGTCCCTGACCTGGGCCAACAGGTGGGGGAGATCTTCCATGACATGCCGACCGGTATGCAGGAAAAAAGGTAGTACGGTAATACGACGTTGTCCCGCATCCAGCAGCGTTTGGCAACAGGACATCAGATCGGGTGTTGCCAAATCCAGGAAGGCCACCTCCACAGGTCGGTTACCGATCTGTTTCTGCACGTGCCGGGCCACGCGCCGTACCTGCTGATTGGCCTCCGGATAGGGGGAACCGTGTGCCATCAGTACGAAGGCATCCGGCGTCCGTTCCAGTTCCGTGTCACACTGTCCCACTTTGGTCCGTAGCATGTCCGGGATAAGAGTGTGATCACCGAGCACGGACGTGATGTGGAACTGGTCGGCAGGATGCTTGCAAGCCAGCCGGTATACTTGGGCCGGCAGATCTTGGAGCACGTACTGACCCGTCGTCAGGAAATAGGGCTGCACCACTATCCGGGACACACCCTGGGAGAGGAGACAGGTACCCGCCTCCGGTAGGGTAGGGGACCCATAGTTCAGAAAACAGGGCTCCACCCGCAGGTTAGGCTGCCGTATACGTAGCACCTGGGCTACGGCTCCCATGGTCTGTGCGCTGTGGGCGCGCAGACTGCCATGGCCAACTAGGAGGAGGCCGTCCATGGCAGGGAAGTTGTTAGGGTAGCATCCGCCACGTCATCCGTCTGGAGTCCGCATTCCGTTTTGTCCATGTTGGCCCAACGCCCCGCACGTTCGTCTTCGCCTTTCGCTACGGGCCGGGTGCAGGGCCAGCAGCCGATGGAAGGATAACCTCGGTCATGCAGGGCATTGTAGGGCAGATCATGCTGGCGGATATAGGCCCACACCTCATCCCGGCTCACCTTGGCCATTGGCGAGACCTTGACCACGTTGAACTTGTCATTCCAGGACACGAACGGAGTCTGCGCCCGGGTAGACGACTGATCCCGCCGAATAGCGGTGATCCAGGCCGTACTATTCTCAAGGGCGTGGATTTGGGTGAAGACCTTGCGCATCTTGCAGCATTCGTTGGGATTGCGGTAATAGAGATTCGGCCCAAACTTCTCTTCCTGCTCCGCAATGGAAATGAAGGGCAGCACTTGACGGAAACTGCGTCCAAAATGCTCTTCCGCACGGGCAATCTGAACGTAGGTTTCCCGGAACAAGAACTGTGTGTCCAGGTAGTAGATGTCCAGGTCAGGATTGATTTTCAGCGCAATGTCCATCATCATCAACCCTGAAGGCCCGAATGAGGTGCCGAGTGATGCCCCATCCCTAAACAGCCCCATACACCACCGCAGGATATGCTCCACCGACGCCTCTTCAAATTCAGCATTGAGTATTTCCAGATAACGGGACGTGATATAGGCGGGCCTACCTGTACTAGTAGCGAAAAAGGTGGTAGATGACGACATGCGTTTTCCCTTACATCAAGAGACGGAATACGTTTGGGCCTGGGCCAAGAGGCGCGCGGCTTGTCCTGTTTGCAATACCTGGGTGGCGGCGGCGATCCCGGCCGCGAAAGTTGGGCACACTTCAAATAAGCCCAGCAGCACACCGGCCGACAGAATCACCTGATCCCGGGCCGGTCCCGGTCGGTTGGTGAGAGCCGCCATGTTTTGTTCAATATGTGTAGCCGGTTGCGTGTCACCCGCTACGGGCGTCCGGTCCGGGAAACCGAGGGCGTCCGGGTCCAGCACATGCGTAGTACGTGCAGCCACTCCATACAGACGGGTTTTGCGGCCTGACCGCATTTCAATGGACCCTTCCTCCCCCTGCACGATCCAGCTAGTTGTCTGCCCCGTTTGCGCTGTACGTATCCGATCAATGTACTTCGTGTGATAAAACCCGGTGACCTGAAACGCGGCGGAGGCCGGATTGATGAGTTTCTCCACGGTATTCAGAACCGTACGCAAGCCAAATTCCGTGCGTAGAGGCAGCAGGGCATGCCAGGCCGGCATGAACGCACGGGCTCCGCAATAGGCCAGGCCCACAGCATCCAGCATGTCCGCCGCCGCTTGGGGTGTAAGCGTGGTGCAAATCTTTAGGCCCGCCAGCACATGAGCAGGAGTCACCCCCGCTTTAGTGGGCACACCCTGATCCCCATGTAGGAGGACCGGCAGACCGCAGGCTGCCAAAACCAGTGCGATAGCAGGCGTCAGCTGGGCCGTTCTGGCCTTGCCGTCGTAGGGTACCGCCATGTCTAGTACGGGGGCGGTCGTGGGCCTTAGCGGTATCAGCCAGCGGTCACGAACAGCGTCTACAAATCCCCTGATCTCCTCGCTGGACTCGCCTTTCACCCGTTGGGTCATGAAAAAGGCTCCCATCTGGGCCGCCGAGGCTTGACCACCCAGAATGCGATCCAGGGCATCCCGTGCTTCCTCTTGAGTTAAGTCCCGACGCAGAGTCTCACCCCGGCCTAAAGCCTGCACATAGGGCTTGAAGCTGGTGACATCGGTGGGGGACGCTGACATCTGCGGTATGGGGGACATGGCGGGAACCGCCGCTCCGGTCATGGTTTCACACCGTTGGTACCTGACCCGCTGTAGCCAGCAGCTCAGACACCGTGCAGTCTCCGTCCACTGTGATATACCAAGTCATGGGATACCGCATATCAGGTTCGCAATGGGACAATGACATGGTGCGCCCATCAAGTACGTCAGCAAAGAAGCGGGCAACATCATCACGGACTGCCGCTAGTGCTTCAAGGGTGCAGGGATAGACCAAACGATCCAGGAGTGCCAGCTGTATACGGGTAGGATCGATCACCACCTGCAGGTCGGCCTCCTGTTCCAGTCGTGCGGCTGTCCGCAGTGCGCGTTCCCACAGTTCCTGCAGGCGCACATCCAGGGGCTGGGTATCCGTCAATCGCGCGTGCTTGCGGACGTAATAGAAACCCTGCACGTTACTGCCCTGAGACACACCATTATCAATACCGAAATCGTCGGTGTGTCCCAGCATGATCACGCCGGGACCTTCCGGCACGTGTTTGTAGTCGGCCACGTCGATCAGCATGGTTTCCGATTTTCGCGCCTGAATCCACTGGTGAAACACGGGAATCACCGCGTCCAGATTCACCACTCCGGGTGTGCAAATTTCAAAGCGCAGGCTGAGACGTTGGGGTTGCTGCATGGTTGTCACTGCTTCTACTAGAGTTGAATGCCTTGGGCGGTTTCCTGTGCCACGATCCGTGCATCACAGGCATAGGCCGCTTCAATAAAGAGGTTCGCTTCCTCAATGGTAGTATGTGCCTGGTCCGGACGCGGGGCCGTGAGCGGTTGCGCATGATGCGTAAAGAGATACTGCGCGAACTTGCCCTTGGCGTACCGGTCAAAGAAGAGTTCCGTATCGTAGTACCGTGTCCGGAACTGGGACACAATCTGGGCCCGGTCATACCCGATGTCCACGGCCTGGCCCCGTAACAGAGAACGGGCTGCCAAGTACATGGCATTAACCGCCCGTGCGTAGGCAACGTCATGCTGTCCCTCATCCAGTGCAATGAGAGCGTCAAATGCCTCTGCTTCGGCCCGGGCTACTTCCATTGTGAATAGGGACACCACTTCCCCGGCACATTCACCTACGCCGATGTCACCAATGGTGAATTCCCGGGGATCGCCCCAGTCGCTGTAGTAGCTCGCATCGTTCTCGTACAAGGGGATCTGGGTGAAAGGCTTGAGCAGATCGCGAATGCCTTTCTTCCCGTAGCGCTCTACCCAAGCCTGAAAGTTTTCCTCCCCCACGCGTTCCTTATGAAACTTCTGCGTCAAGATTTCCAGCACATCCGGCACCCGCTTGGAAGGAACGGCCCCTACCGCAAGTCCATAGCGGCCGGCATTCTCGTGCCACTGCCCACCTAGTACAACCTGAAAATGTGGCACGGTGCGTTGGTTACGGTGACGGCTGTTGCCAAAGAAACCGATATCAGCTGCATGATGCTGGCCGCAAGAATTGAAGCAGCCGCTAATCTTGATCTTCAGATTGCGGATGGATTCCGGCAGTTCGTCCAGCTGTGCTTGCAACCGTGTGCTCAATTCGCCCGCAAGCCCCCGCGACGAGGCGATGCCTAGCTTGCACGTATCCGTGCCGGGACACGTCGTGATATCGCTGATGGCGCCCGCGCCGTGCTGCGCCAGTCCTAAGGGCTTCAGTTCATCGTACAGTTCCTTCAGATCCTGATCCGCAACCCAGCGCAGGACAATGTTCTGTTCTACGGTGGTACGGATGTGGTCGCCCACATACCGACGCGCGAGATTGGCCAGGGCCAATGCTTGGTGCACCGTGAGGTCACCTAGGGGTAGATGGATATGGACGACGGAAAAACCGGCCTGGCGCTGGCGGTACACGTTCGTCGCTACCCATTTCCGATACGTATCATCCTGATTGGGTATTTCAATCGTGATAGGCTGGCGCAAGGGCGCTTCAGTGAATGAATCCAGGGTATCCATGAAAGCATCCCAGCGTACGTCCGGTGGCAACACCTCACGCTCGGCAAACACCAGCTTCCGGAACTCCTCAATACCTAGCTGGGCCACCAGGAACTTAACACGGGCTCGGTTGCGGTTACGCTTTTCCCCCAGACGGGCGAAGACGCGACAGACTGCCTGTGACAGGGGCAGGATTTCTTCTTCTCGCACGAATTCAGCCAGTAGCTGGGCCTGATGGGGTACGGCTCCTAGGCCACCCCCTACATACATGTCAAACCCACGCACCGTCTGACCATCTATATCTTGAGTCCGTGCAATGAACCCCAGGTCATGCATCATAACCAGGCCGCAGGCCTCGTGTTCGCATCCGGAGAAAGCGATCTTGAACTTGCGCCCGAAGTCTTGGACATCGTCATGGCCCAGTAGATAGAACGTCAGGGCATCCGCATAGGGTGTAACGTCAAAGGCCTCCGTATGGCAGACACCGGCCAGGGGACAAGCCGTGATGTTCCGGACCGAATTGCCGCAGGCTTCCCGCGTCGTGATGCCTACTGCCGCTAGGCGGCGCATGAGATCCGGGGTGTCGTTCACGTGTACAAAGTGCAGCTGGAAGTCCTGACGGGTCGTGATATGCAAAATACCGTCCGCATACTCGTCGGCCAGGGCGGCGAGGGTCTCAAGCTGATCCGGTTTTAGTCCTCCCCACGGCACCTTGATCCGTTGCATGCCCGGAGCATCCCACATGGTATCCGGACCCTTGGTTATATCCGCGGAAGGGAAATGGAGAGCTTGTTCCCGGATGCCGTCATGCCGCTTGCCATTGTCGTACCGCTGACCGTAAACCCCACGGCGTAACCGGGTTTCGGCAAACACTTTTTCATCCAGCGAGTCCTGGAGGCGCAAGTTGATCTGGCCTTCAAACGTATCAATTTCTTGTCCCCAGGTTTCAGGGATCTGATCACGCAAGGCTTCTTTCCAAGTGGATACGTGCATTTCCGAACCGGCTCCTCAATTCAGGGCTTAGACAGCAAACAAAACAATGAATGACAGAAATCTTATCCGACAGGGCAAAGGCAGCGCATAAAGAGATCGACCCCCGGTACCCAATTCACCTCAGGTTCCCGATACCGTCTATCCGGCAATAGCCTACAAAAAAAGCCCGTTGGGCAACGGGCTTGCGATAGCACTCTGCATGTTCGGCTCATTACCTTATCCGGTCCACCGAATGCGCTCCCGTTGCCTGTCTGTTAGGACAGTAACAACACGAACAACAACACTCCCAACTGGGGCAACGAGATATGACATAGCACAGCCTGCTATGCACAGAAACACTCTGGACTATCCCATCCCAAGACACGATAAAGCTCTCTGCCGATTTCTCTGTCACAACCACGGTGTTCATCATAACACATCCAGATCATTTTGCTAACTGTCCAAAGTTCATGACGTGAACATGTGACCAGGGGCCGTAGGACACAACAACGACCTCTTGGGTATAGTCCAGTCAAATCGAACAAAGCACGTAAATCAGGATGAAACGGCTCTGCGGTGCGGTTCAACTTGCCCTGAATCAGGCTGCAGGATCGTTTGGCAGGGGCGGCATGAGCGCCCACAGAACCGCTGCGGGCACCTGATCCGGTCCTCCGTAACGGTACAGGGTTTGCCATAGCGTCCCGGCATCCGGAATGATGTCGAGCGGTAGGGACATGGCATGACCGCGGATCCGTTCTATATAAGCGGCCAAGTCAGCCTGCAAGGGCAGAGGTAGTCCCGTATCCGGCAACGCACGCAGGAAACCCGTGAGCCGTTCCTGCACAAGTCTTTCGGCACGCCCCTGAGCAAGTCCTACAGCATATCCCTGGGCATGGATTATAGTATCTGGGTTGAACCAGGTGCCCTGCTTCATATCCCAGAGCTGCAGAGTATGGTCCGCCGTGACCGTCAGGGCGGTGTCCAAGATGGTGCTAGGTATAGCCCCCGGTGGGTCCATCACTGCCGGAATCGCTTGATAGATCCCGGGCTTGACCAAGCGATACCCCTGAAAGCGCACCGGTTCTTGCGTGGGATCGTAAATCCAGTATTCCGGGATACCGAGCCAAGCATAGAGCATATACTTGGTGCTCCATTCCTCGTAGTTTCCGTCAGGATCGCGGCGGGAATGGCGCGAGACACATTCCATCACCAGGCGAGGTAGCCCCACCTCCGCAGCCGAATAAGAGTCAGCAAGCGGCAGGGGCATAGACGTAACCCAGAGAGCAATATCGGGCGACACACGTTCTGGCAGCTGCTCCCACTCCGGTTGGGCTCCATAGGTAGTAGTCAGCCACTGGTCCAGGTGTCGGATTAGGCGATCCCCAATGACGCGACAGGATTGGCCAACGAAGAGATTTCGGTAGTGCACGAAAGCCGCCACCAGCTGTTTGTTGTCCTCAAACTGCTCCTGGGCCTCACCTTGGGGCGTTTTCACATTCTCCACCAGATAGCCGGGATCAGTCGTGAAATCGGACTCGTAGATATAGTGTTCCCACTGGTAGTCATAGTCAGGATCGTAGTGGGGCAAGGCCTGGATCCAGGCTGGATGCGCCCGGCGGCTCGCCGGCCGGCCCCGCACGTGGTCAGCACGGACAGAAATCGGGGCTACGGTCATAGGGTTCCCTCCAGGCCAGGTATCCTAAGGACTTGGCTACAATTTCAGACCATATATTGTAAAGTAACAGCACACAAGCAACGACCATAGGGCGGGAAGGAGGATAGCTCGTGTCCACGTGGAATTCCGACCATCGGTGTAGGCAGAAATGTATTCATATCAGCCCGTTTGATGTAAATTTAACGTTCCCTTGATTAAATTTTAAGCCAAAGCTTGCAGAGCATGTAACGTCCCTTACCCGTTACGATCACGGGCATGGTTATCCTTGAAATTGGACCGTTTCCTACATTGTGTACATGGCGCCATGAAGCGGTCTGCGTGATAAGCATAATTCCAGTTATAGCGGAGAAAACATCCACATGAATACTGCGCGTGTTGCAACTCCCACTCGAAGTCGCTGGCTGGCCCATAGCCTGCTGATCATCCTGGTTATCAGCAGTCTACTTATGACCCTAATTTGGCAACCTGCTTTCGGTGCCCCGGCAGTATCTCCGGAGCAGCCTCGTACGCTTACTCCTTTGAGTCCTACGCAGCTGTACGCATCCCTTCGCTCCAGCGTCGTGCGGGTGGAAGGTAGTGGTGGTAATCGGATACGGCGCAGCTTGGATGGCCTGCTCCCACGAGAGCGCGGCCGGTCATTCGGTGACGCGGCGATCATGAACCGCCTCCTTGACACTAACAGGAGCGGTGCAGGCTTCTTCATGAATGACGCGGGCCATATCCTGACCAGCCATAGTATTATAGATGGTACCGACACCATTTATGTCACCTTCACGGATGGTACTTGGTACACGGCGGAAGTGACGGGTTCAGATCCAATATCGGGCTTGGCAGTCCTTAACATCCCGGATCTCGATCATGATTTCACGCCCCTGCCTTTTGCCAATGAGGCGGTGCTAGAGATTGGTGACACCGTCTTCGCACTGGGTTATCCGGCAAGCCTCACCGGGACTCTGACTCAGGGCATCGTCACCAGTCTGCAAGCCCAACACACCGGTGAAGGTGACTACCTGCTGCCTTATCTGATTCAAAGTGACGTGGCCAATCTGCCAAGCCTAGCCGGTAGTCCACTAGTGAATGCTTATGGTGAAGCCGTGGGCATCAACCTGAACCTTGACCAGCCGTTTACGCAAGCCCAGGCTCTGAATCTGAGCCTGCCCATTGCCATGGTCCAGCAGGTCACACCACATCTGATACAAGGCGTGTCTCCCACATATCCACGCCTCGGAGTGGCCGGCGATGATCTCAGTCCCGCGCAGGCGGCTGCTATGGACTTGGATACCCTATACCAGGGAGCCTATATCGCATCTGTAGGTGAAGACAGTGCCGCAGCCCGGGGTGGTATTCAGGAAGGTGATTTCGTGACTGCGGTCAACGGCGTATCCATTCACACGTTTTCGGATCTGGCCCACCAACTGCTCGTGCACCACACGGGGGGTGAGGCAATCCAGCTTGACGTACTGCGTGATGGCACCCTTATGAAACTGACTATCACTTTGGACACCCGGACTCCGGTCATGAGTTGAGACCAAACTAGGGCAGTGCTGCCTGAGGCGGCAACCTAAACACGGGCCGCGGCGTAAACCGCGGCTCGTCCCTTAGGGCGCTGGGTGCCCAGTGAGGTAGAAGGCTTTACGAGATCACATTATGTCGAATTGAAGCCGCTAACTTGCCATCTGCGGTCCGAACGCGAAACGTGACCTTATATACCGCTGGCACGAGGGCCGGACGAGGGCTCTATATACAACATACGACCATGGCCGTTGGAGACACCCGGATATGCTGCCCCAGTTCCGGAGGTATCAGCCTCGTTACCCACCTAGTTCCGCACCAATCGTCTATCTTGCCTCTTTAGCCGGTCCCTCCGACGGGATGATACACTTGACTACACCATATAGCACACCATGCAGGCATAACCCGGAGTATTTTCCATGACGTCCATTGTCAACCGTGAAGTCATCTTGAAATCCCGTCCGGACGGAATGCCCGCAGCATCCAATTTTGCCATCCGTGAGTCGGTCCTACCGGAACTGGAAGGCAATCAGATCCTGATCAAAAATTTGTACATGTCGGTGGATCCCTACATGCGTGGCCGCATGCGGGACGCGCGCAGTTATGCCGCACCTTTCGGGGAGGGCGAAGTCATGACCGGCGGTGCCGTAGGCGAGGTGGTAGCTTCTAACCACGAACAGTTTCAGGTGGGGGATGCCGTTCTGCATCACAACGGTTGGCGCGAATACCACATTTCCACAGGCATCGGCCTTACCCGGATTGATACATCCATTGCACCCATCCAGTCCTTTCTAGGGGTAGCCGGCATGCCCGGTCAAACCGCGTATTTCGGCCTGCTCCGCGTGGGTGAACCCAAACCTAACGAAACGGTATTCGTGTCTGCAGCCTCGGGAGCCGTGGGCAGTTTGGTCTGCCAGATCGCCAAGATCCGGGGTTGCTACGTAGTGGGCAGCGTGGGTTCGGATGCTAAGGCCCAGTGGTTACTTGAAGAGGCGGGCATTGACGATGTTATCAACTACCGAGAGGAAAGCAACCTGTCACAGGCGCTGCGCACCAAGTGTCCCAAAGGCATTGACGTGTACTTTGAAAATGTCGGCGGAGTGCACCTAGAAGCAGCCCTAGCCAATATGAACATGTGGGGTCGTATCGCGGCCTGCGGCATGATTTCCCAATACAACAACGTGGACCCCGTACCCGGTCCGCGTAATCTCATGACCATCGTCGGTTTCCGTCTCCGTTTCCAGGGCTTTATCGTGTCCGATTTCGCGGAGGAAACCGACGCCTTCTACGCGGATCTGCGGCAATGGATCCAGGATGACCGCATTCGTTGGCAGGAGACCATACTGCAGGGTATTGAGCAAGCACCGGCGGCCTTCATCGGGCTCTTCAAGGGCGCGAACAACGGTAAAATGTTAGTACAGCTCAACGTATAAGTCCCTAGCCCCTCTCTACATCCTCGGGGATATAGGTATGAACACATTCGCCTTCAACGATATTGCCCGGCTACCTATGCCCGGTGACAATGTTGCCATTGCCACACAGCGTCTGGAGAAAGGCACGCATATTATCACTACTGCGGGCACACTGGAACTTGACGCGACCGTGTTGGAAGGCCATCGCTTCGCCTGCACGGCTATCACCCAAGGGGCGCATGTCCAGTCCTGGAACTTGCCCTTTGGCACGGCCCTACGGGACATTACGCCGGGCCAGTACATCTGCAATGACGGTATGTTGGAAGCTTTGCAAGGGCGCACGGTAGCCCTGGACCTGCCCGCAGAGCCGAATTTTGCCAGTGAAATTCCGGCATTCACACTGGATGAAAACACATTTCGGCCCGGTCCACCTACTAGAGGCCGGGGACTCCCCGCACAGTTTCAGGGCTACCCTCGCCTAGGCGGGCGTGGTACGGGCACCCGAAACTACATCCTGCTTCTGGGCACATCATCTCTGACCGGGGGCTTCGTACGTGTGTTGGCGGAACGCCTGCAGGGGGATACCGCCTCCCTGCCGTATGTGGACGGTGTGGTCGCGATTGCTCATACGGAAGGCGGTGTGCCCAATCCCCACAACAGGGATATGGTACTGCGCACCCTAGCCGGTTACCTGATCCATCCTAACGTGGGTGCTGTCTTAGCAGTGGATTACGGTACCGAAGCCATCACCAACGACCACCTACGGCACTATATGGAAGTCCATGGTTATCCTTTGGATCAGGTGCCCCACCGGTTTTTCTCCCTCACGGCCTCCTTTGACACCGCCTTAGCCGAGGCTACAAGCCTAGTACAAACCTGGTACGGCGAGGTCAACGGAACTGTCCGGGCTACACGCCCCGTGTCCGATCTCAAGCTGGCGCTCCAGTGCGGTGGCTCCGATGCCTTCTCCGGCATTTCCGGTAACCCATTGGCTGCCTGGGTAGCCCGGGAACTCATCGCTCACGGTGGTGCAGCCAACCTAGCCGAGACAGATGAACTCATTGGCGCCGAGCCCTATGTCCTGCAGAACGTGCGCGATCTTGCTACGGCCCGCCGTTTTTTGGAAGTAGTGGAACGCTTCAAGCAGCGGGCGGCGCGGCATGGCCATTCCGCCGAAGGCAACCCTTCGGGTGGCAACAAGTTCCGCGGCCTGTACAACATCTTTCTCAAATCCATCGGCGCGGCCATGAAACGCCATCCGGACGTGCGCCTGGACTGGGTCATTGAGTACGGAGAACGCATGACACAGCCCGGGTTCTACTTCATGGACAGCCCGGGCAATGATCTGGAAAGCATTGCCGGCCAGGTGGCCAGCGGCAGCAATATCATCTTCTTCGTGACAGGCAACGGTTCCATCACCAACTTTCCGTTCGTACCCACCATCAAGATCGTGACTACATCGGAGCGTTTTGTCTTGCTGCACACGGACATGGACGTGAACGCCGGTCAGTATTTGGACGGGACCGACATGGATGTACTGGGGCAGTCACTATACGACCTCACCCTAGCCGTGTGTGGTGGCCAGCACACAGTAGGGGAACGTGCGGGCCATGCCCAAGTGCAGTTATGGCGTAACTGGGCCCTGGAAACTGACAATGAACCGCGTATTGAGCCTTCCGCACCGTTGTCCGGCCATGCCCTCTCCCTGCCGGCCAGTCCTTTCATCCCCGCATTCCGCTACCGGGGCCAACGTCTGCGGCAACGCGTGGTACCTCAAGCCCTCAGTCTCATCGTGCCTACCAGCCTCTGTTCCGGCCAGATTGCCAACCTAGCCGTGCGCCGGCTAACACGCACCTTGGGCTCTCAAGGGGCACCGCCATTTGCCACGCTGGTACATCATGAAGGCTGTGGAGTTTCCAGTGGTGCGTCGGAAGAACTCTACGCCCGTACCTTAGCCGGCTACGTGCAGCATCCACAAGTCGCCTATTGCCTCCTGCTGGAGCACGGCTGTGAGAAAACTCACAACGACTTCATGCGGCACGTGCTCGCCGATACCGGTGTAGACACCTCCCAGCTGGGCTGGGCTAGCGTACAACTGGATGGAGGCATCGCTCAAGTCTTGGACAAGATAGAAGCCTGGTTCCAAGAACGGCTGACGTACAGGTTGGATCAGCCCCTCGTTGAAGGGGATCTGTCCCAGTTGCGGCTGGCACTCGCCTGTGCAGGCGATGTGCATGATAACAGCATAGACCAGCTGGCCCAGTGCGTCCGCGCCATCGTTAACCAGGGTGGTATGGTGGTCGTACCCGGTGCCTCCGCTCTGGCCCAGACACTCGTGGGAACCGATGGCCCTCATGCCACGCTGGCCTACGCCCAGCGCAGCATGGAACAGGGCCTGCAGATCATGGAGTGTCCCACCCGACACTGGGTTGAAACTCTGGCCGGACTAGGTGCCACCGGCGTAGACCTGATCCTGGTGCATGTGGCTCAACACCCGGTACAAGGCCATCCTGTCATTCCCACGCTGCAGATCACGACTGCCCAGCCGGCTGCCCCGAGCTGGCACAGTGATTTGGATTTGGTATGGGATACGCAAGCCCCGTCCACAGAGCAACTCCAGGCTTTGTTTGATGTGATGAGTGCTGTACTGTCCGGGGACCGCCGAGTGCGGTCCATGCAGACCGGGAACGTAGATTTCCAGATCACACGTGGTCCTACCGGTATTTCCCTGTAAGGTCCAGATCTCTGTCTCGTCACCGACCTACGCGAATCTGCCGGACTGTTATGTAGCTTCATTCCCTTCGTGCTTTCCCGGCAAGGAGCAACTTTCATGCATTACCCGTTCAATGGTCTTGATATGAGTTTGGGCACCATCGCCCGCTTGTCCAATGCCCAAAGCCGTTCCCTTTCAGCCGAAAATTTCACTGGTGCTAAGGGTATGGGAGGCATGGCCACCGAAGGCACCGGCGCTACCGCAGCCCGCGAACTGGGTCGTGGCTGGAAAGTGAGTCCCAGTATCAACATTGCAGGCTCAGCCACAGCCACACTAGCCGATATTGAGGGTCCCGGCCAGATCCAGCATATCTGGCTCACCTGCCGGCCGGCCTACTGGCGTCACCTGATTTTGCGCATCCACTGGGACAATGAGGCGCTTCCCTCCGTGGAAGTACCCGTGGGGGATCTGTTCTGCAGCGGATGGAACGAAGTATGCCATGTCAATTCCCTCCCCATTGCAGTCAATTCATCCGGGGGGTTCAATAGTTACTGGCCCATGCCCTTCCGTACACACGCCCGTGTTGAACTGGTTAATCTGAGTCCTGATCCGGCGGGGCACGTGTACTATCAGATTGACTATACGCTGACGGACGTGCCGGACGACCTAGCCTACTTCCACGCGAGCTGGCGGCGTACCAACCCGGTGCCCTACAAGGATGTTTTTACCGTAGTGGATGGCATTCAGGGTAAGGGCCATTATGCAGGCGTATATATTGCCTGGGGCTCCCATAACAGTCGGTGGTGGGGCGAAGGCGAAATGAAGTTCTATATGGACGGTGACGGTGAATGGCCTACCATCTGCGGCACTGGCACCGAAGACTATTTCGGTGGTGCCTGGGGCTTTGGAGATGTGATTGATAAGACCTATGGACTGTTCACCACCCCCTACCTAGGCTTTCATCAGCTTATCCAGCCCGACGGGTACTACAAAAGTCAAACCCGTCTCGGCATGTACCGGTGGCATATCATGGATCCCATCCGCTTCGAGTCCGAGCTGCGGGTTACGCTGCAAGCCTTAGGCTGGCGTTCCCCCAAAGAAGGCAAGCCGCGGTATCTGGCCCTGCAGGACGACATCGCGGCCACTACGGTCTGGTATCAGACCGAGCCGCACAAGGCCTTCCCCCTATTAGAGGATATGGATTTCCTGGAAGTGATCTGAGCGCAGCTGCCCCCCAGGAAGTGAGGCAAGGCCACTCGGTCCCTCCAAATAGATCCCGGAAAGCTGCATGACTGTGGTGTACGCCTACGTATATAACTTATCTTATGAAGGATACAAAGAGGGACTATCAAAGCTCCGTCACAAAGGAGGTGCAACTAAAATGGGTGACACAGTTGACTCAGATATTGAGCCTACAATGGCCAGTATCCTCTGGGCTGGACCTATCGCCGAGGCCCGCCAAAAGGCGCAGACCCTACTCGGTGATGGCTATCTAGTCACCTTTCTCTATAAGGAGGAGCGTGCCCTCCTTGATGCGCTACCCGTCCTGGACGACCAAGGTGCATCGTCCTACCTCGTATGTAAGGTGTCCGTGTCCGCCACTGCACCTACGATGGTTGGTATTCTCTGGGATGGCTCTATTACTGAGGCACGGCAAAGGGTGCAGACCCTATTCGGTGACGGCTATCTAGTCACCTATCTCCATAAGGACGATCGGACCCTACTGGATGTTCTACCCATCCTGGACGAGCAGGGCGCATCGTCCTACCTCGTGTGCAAGACGCCCATACCCGCCACGGGGCCTATGATGGTCGGCATTCTCTGGGATGGCTCTATTACCGAGGCTCGACAGAGAGTACAGACCCTACTCGGTGATGGCTATCTAGTCACCTATCTCCATAAGGAGGATCGGGGCCTACTAGATGATCTACCCATCCTGGACGAGCAGGGCACATCGTCCTATCTAGTGTGCAAGACACCCGTACCCGCCACCGAACCTACAATGGTCGGCCTCATCTGGGCCGGACCTATTGCTGAGGCCCGACAAAAGGTGCAGGCCTTACTCGGCGATGGCTATGTAGTCACCTTCCTCTATAAGGAGGATCGGGCCCCCCTTGACGCGCTACCCGTCCTAGACGACCAGGGCGTATGGTCCTACCTGGTGTGCAAGGTACCTAAAATGAGAGACTTCCTTTAACTACCCGACAATATAAGCGGATACACGTGAGCAATGCCCAGGGCCCATGTCGTGCATACGGTGCGTAGTCCCTGTAACCTGACTTTGTCCGTATGCACGGTGAAGAGCCTCAATTCAAGGTACTTAGAGGATTATTAAGGAGAATTAGCACTCCCTTGATGAAGAGAATCAATGAACACGTGATCTCAAGACTTGCTAGAGTCTTGAGATCTTAAGGCCGCTGGCCCTGGTTTCTATCTAGTGTTGGAGCCTGTGTAATGCAGACGTCAAGTTTTCGGGTCTGCCGACTGCCGGGGCAGATCGCTATTATGGCAAGTTGCAAACAACCCCGCCGGTTTGGGGTTCAGTTGTCCATACCTCAGTTAGCTCCGGCCTGGGCATGGATAGGGCTGCCCTTCCCGGAGTACAAACTACGGTTCCAAAGCAAGCTGGCAGAGCTCGATCCGCAAGCGATGTGGGACATGGCCCATCAAATTGCGAAACCGTATGAGCCCATACTAGTCTGCACGGAAGTACCACCCTTCCATGCACAGAACTGGTGCCATCGGCGATTGGTGGCGAAATGGTTCCAGGATACCTTGGGCCATGCAGTGCCCGAATATGGGCATGGTTGCGTGCCCTGTATGCCGGACCTTTTTAATTGATACCGTGAAGAAGAAGGGATTACAACCTACGCAAGGTATCACTCAAGTCGGTGATGGGTGCAGAAGTTGGGAAGCTTTCAGCAAAAGTACTATTTGGTTTGGTTCGGCACATGAGAATGACATCTTTGGATATGTTCAGGCGGGTCCTGAAGAAGTCGCGCGACAATACGGTAAGCGGCCCCCGACTCTAGGACTCATACATCTTTGTTAAGCAGGCAAGCTATACCAGGGTAGCTTTGCGTAGTGCTATCACGTTCAGGCTATGGACAAGGAAGACAGGATACTGATCGGTATCATGCCCATAGGCCATCAGTGCTTTGCCCGTTACCTCACGTGTGCACGGTCATTGTCACCCGCTTGCCTACTGGACAGGTAGATATCTAAATAAATCGTAACGCTCGCAACTGGAATCCTCTGCAGGGCGTAGCACAGTAACCGTCTATATAGTGTTCTTTGCCCGCCACGTCATTCAGCGGCAGGGTATCGGGTGCTGTGTGTCGCACGGCCCTTTACGTTCGGCATAGACAGGCACAGGGACTACTTATGCTACATATGTTATTACCTGTGCAATGTACTTGCTCATGCCACAAGGGCGTGGGTACGGGGGCTACACCGCAACATCCCAGTCATAAACATTGCAATCAGTTGGTGGTTCATCCCATTTCGCTCGGTATGCCACTCCCATTCCCTTTGCGCACCGATTTCCGACAGCCCAACATTCCTTCCCTAACTTATTTCCCCAGCTCTTGTCATCTTCACGTCAACCTTTTTCATTCTGCTCGGCACTGCGCAATCAATTTTTTTCTTGTCTATACATTCATATTTTATACTTCATTACCAGAATGTATACACAGTGATTAGAGCAGAGATTGCCCAATACCACTCCCAAAAGGAGAAACTACAATGGAGGACATAGTTACTGAACCAACTCTGGTCGGCGTCATACGAGGTGGATCAATTGACGAGATCCGGCAAAAAGTACAGGCACTACTCGGCAATGGCTATGTGGTCACCCTCGTCTATCCAGACGAGTATGTCCGCTTAGGTACGCTGCCCATCCTGGATAACCTGGAAATCAGATGGCCTTATCTGGGAGGTATATGGCCCTATCTAGTGTGCAAGATACCAGATAAGGCCTCCGTAGTCGCACTAGCTACTGAACCTACTATGGTCGGCATCGTATGGAGTTGGACCACCACCGAGGCACGGAAAAAGGTACAGGCTTTACGCGGTGATGGGTATATAGTCACCTTCGTCTATAAAGAGGAGCTGGCCTACCTAGACGCTCTACCCGTCTTGGATGACCAGGGCACAGAGCCTTTCCTGGTGTGTAAAGCACCTCCTATGCCAGTCACACCGTCTCCCCTAGTCGGCATTATATGGGCCGGATCTATCGCTGAAGTACGGCAAAAGCTGCAGGCCTTACGCGGTGATGGGTATGTAGCTACCTATATCCATAAGGATGATCGTACTATTTTTGACGCTCTACCCGTTCTGGATGACCAGGGCCCATATCCCTACTTGGCATGCAAGGTCCCTACTACCTCAGCTCCTGTACTCGCGTCAAGCACTAAGCCTATTATGGGCAGCATTATATGGGCCGGATCTGTCGCTGAGGCACGACAAAAGCTACAGGCCTTACGTCCGGATGGACTACAGACGACCTTACGGCAGGATGGATATGTAGTCACCTACATCCATAAGAACGATCGCGCCCTCCTTGACAAAATGCAGGTCCTGGATACCCAAGGTACATCGTCCTACCTGGTATGCAAGATGCCGACTAAGCAGCCTTCCTAGCTACCTGACCGTATGCTTTTCCATGCTGTGCATACGGTGGTGCAGTCCGGGTGAGCTGACTTCATTCGCATGTACGGCGTAGAGCCTCAATTCAAGATGCAGAGACTTCTTGATGAGGAGAGCCATAGTGGCAGGGCAATAGTCCCAGACGCTGTGTAGTCTTGGCGTCTACGTAATGCAGATATCAAGTTTTCAGGCCTGCCGGGACCGATCGCACTCATGACGAGGCACAAACAACGCCGTCGGTGCGGCATCTCGCTATTCGCGCCCCCTCCTAGGCATGGATAAGGATGCCATTCCCGGAGTACAAACTTCGGTTGCAAAGAAGGATTATAGGCCTAGCTCTGCAAGCTAGGTGGGGCATAGCCCAGCCAATAGGATGGCAGCTTCCCGGGCTTTAGATCCGGGTGCCCAGCAATCCTCTACCAGTTGGTGAACGAACCGTCCAGGCGCTGGAGTCTGGGCATGGCGCGGATCTTATCAGGAGAACGGCGGGCCGCCTCGCGATCGAATTCAATGCCCAGCCCCGGTGCCTGAGGCGGCAGGAGATAGCCATCCTGCCATGCCGGCTGATTGGGCACGACATCCGTCAGCACGGTACCAGGCCGGGCTGGCTGTTCCTGCACCCCAAAATTGGGGGTGGCCAGATTCAGCTGGAGGCAAGCCGCAGACGACACCGGACCCAGGGGATTGTGCAGCGCCAACTTGATATAGTGGGTTTCACACCAGCCCGCGATCTTGCGTGCCTCCGTAATCCCCCCGGCTATGCACAAATCAATGCGTGCATAGTCAATCCATTCTTCCTCGATCAGCTGGCGGAACTCCCACTTGGAACTGAACTGTTCGCCGGCGGCCAAGGGTATCGTCGTCCGGGGACGCAGGGTCTTGAACGAATCAGGATTTTCACAACGCAGTGGATCTTCAATGAAAAAGGGGCGGAACTGTTCCACTTCCTGACACAGCCATAGTACATCCGGCAGATCGAGGCGGGTATGAACATCAAAGCAGATTTCAATGTCATCACCCACGGCTTCGCGTACAGCCTGAAACTGGGCAATGGCGGCCCTGACCGCCGGTCGTGGTTCCAGAATATGCCCGTCCTGAGGTAGTCCCCAGCGCACGAATTTCCAGCCTTCCGCCTGGGTAGCCAGGCAGGACTCCACCAGAGGTTCCACATCCCGGGTATGTCCCTGGTTGTGAGGATAGCAAACGACTTTGTCACGTACACGACCGCCTAGGAGCTCATAAATAGGGACGCCCAAAGCCTTCCCCTTGATGTCCCACAGGGCGATGTCAAGGGCCGCAAGCGCAGCAGTCTGTATGCGCTGGGCCGGAAAGAAACCACCGCGGAACATGACCTGCCATAAATGCTCCGTACGGAACGGGTCCTCATCAATTAGCAGTTCCGCGAAATGCCGCACACAGGCCTCAACGGCTAGCTCACGGCCTGAAATACCGGACTCGCCAACCCCGTAAATCCCTGCATCCGTATCAACTACGACAAAAAGGAAATTCTTGGTCCCGTTCCAGACGCGAAACGTTTCAATCCCCGTAATCTTCATACCTATTCCTCCGTTGCCATCATCCAGGCCTTGCCTACAGCAGTTGGGTGAACACCTTGGTAATACCCTCAATAGTCTCTTCCACTTCCGTATTGGACAGAGTGGGATGAATATGTAACTGTACGGCGCGGGTCAGCAGGTCCAGACTCTGCGGGCACATATCCGCATCGTACTCCACGTCCCGGTGCGCCCAGGTCCAGGAGCCGCCCTGATCATGCCACTGTTTTTTGGCCAGCACGGAGGACCAGGAAGCGTACACATGTTGATCTACACCGTCGCCATACAGGCGGTTAACGCTAAGGTTTTCCGCCTGCAGCGCGTGGGACACCCGTGCCGCCGCATCCGCGTCGGGCATATACATGATCAGGGCCAAGCCGGTGTCGCCCTCCTCGTCGTTCAGCCGGCGGAAATCCACCGACTTGGCTTCGGCTAGGGAAACAATGCTGTTCTTGATCATGGCTTTGCGCACACGCATGGCATCCACAATGCGCTGGCGCTTAGCCAGCTGCACACGGGCTATGGCTGCCGTAATCTCGTTCATACGGAAGTTCAAACCCCACATGACTTGACTCTCCGGCACATCCACCAGGCGGGACGAAAACGGATCGTGAAACATGGCGGCACGGGTGAAAACCTCTTTTTGATCTGTGATCACCATGCCGCCTTCACCTGTAGTGATGATCTTACTCGCCTGGAGACTGAAGGCGCCCACGTCGCCGAGAGAGCCTAGTGGCTTACCGCGGAATGATCCACCGTTGGCTTGGGCGGTATCTTCCAGTATCAGCAGGCCATGGGTCTGGGCAATGGCATGAATAGCCTCCATGTTGGCAGGTACGCCCCGCATATGGACGGGCATGATGGCTTTGGTATAGGGTGATAGATTAGCCCTGACCGCCGCAGGATCCAGGGTGAGCGAATCGTCTACTTCCGTGATGATAGGCACGGCTCCAATGCCTAGAATTGCGGCCACGGAAGCGATCCAACCAAAGGCTGGCACAATCACCTCGTCACCAGGTCCCACACCCAGTCCCTGCAACGCACAAAGCAGGGCTGCGGTCCCTGACGTCACCGCTAGGGCATAGCGGGTATCCAGCATTTGAGCGAATGTCGCCTCCAGCTGTGCGCACTGGGACGAGGCATCGTCGCCCATGAAACGATAGAGATTCCGGCTATGGATAACTTCCAGCACCGCCTTCTCCTCGTCTTCATCAAAGGCCATCAAGCCAGGGAACATGGCGGGCAACGGCTCCGCACGTGCCGGTTGACCATTGTGAATTGCCAGTGGTGTGGTGCTCGCTAGGTCATTCATATTCGGTTTCTCCTGTTGCTTGGCCCTGAGCAGTCGTTTGACCTTATATCTTCCTGATGATTCCAGGATACCGTATTCCTATAGGTATCCATAGAGCCCTAGTTGGCCCAAGAGAAAGATACGGTTCCGAATGCCCGCGATCGACGCGGAGATTTTCTAGCAAGGAAAGCAAACTCTGAGCCACGGGCGATCCACGTACGGGAAGCCGGGGTGCTACAAGTCCGGATTTCCGGCCTAACGGTTCCCTGTGGCATAGAATGGCAGTGGTGTGGGCTGCCACTTTGAACATATGAATTGACAGTCATGCCGCTCCGCCCGGTTCTCAGCTTGCAGGAAGTCTTGACATGTCGGCCGCCGAACTTGCCACCCAACTCGCGACCATCATCTCCATTCCCGTCACGCCCTTCGCACCGGATGACACCGGACAGGTAGAGTGGGAAACCTTCAGACAGAATATTGCCCGACAGATTGCGGGGGGCATCACTGCCTTCACGCCCAATGGCAACACCAGTGAGTTCTTTTCCTTGACCTTGGCCGAAGCGGATCAAGCCTGCCGCGAGACCCTAGACGTGGCTGGTCCCGACGTGCTCGTCATGCCAGGCGTAGGATATGACGTGGCGACCGCGGTGCGCATGGCCCGGCAGGCAGCCGCCGCCGGAGCCCCAGCCGTCATGGTCCACCAGCCCGTTCATCCCTTCATAGGCAACACCGGCTGGGTGGCCTATCACCGTGGCATCGCAGACCAGGTACCCGACATCGGTATCACCTGCTACTTGCGGGATCCCAAGATTACGGCCCAAGATCTAATGGCACTGGCGGATGCCTGCCCTAACTTCGTGGGCATCAAGTACGCTGTCCCTAACGTAGTAGCCTTCGCGGAAATAGCACAGGCACTCGCTGACCGGCCCCTGACTTTGATCTGCGGTGTGGCCGAAACCTGGGCGCCCTTCTTCTGGCCCGCAGGTGCCCGCGGCTTCACTTCAGGGCTGGTCAACGTCACAACCCAGCCTTCACGGACCATGCTAGATGCTCTCAAGCGCAGTGATATGAACAGTGCAATAGCGGTCTGGCATCAGGTTCGGCCCTTTGAGAAACTACGTGCCCGGGACGCCCATGCCTTGAATGTGAGTGTTGTCAAGGAGGCCATGGATCAAGTAGGACTAGCCTCCCGTACCGTCCGTCCGCCCCTGAATTCCGTACCGGCCGCGGATCGTACCCACATCCGCACCATGTTGCAGAGCCTAGCGGTACCAGTACGCACCGCATATTAATTTTCTCGTCCCATAACCGGAGCATGGCATGAAAATTCAGCACGTTTCCCTACATCCCATCGCCACGCCCCGCCACACGGGGATCGCTAATCAGCACATCATCGTGAAGCTGGAGACCACTGACGAGCGGGTAGGTTGGGGCGAGATGAGCGACCTCTCCCATGTGCCCATGTACCAGTTTGACATAGCCGAACTGGAGCGCATGCTCAACGAGCTATGCCGGGGCCAGGACCCGCGCAACCTAGCGGCCATCAACGATACCCTGATCAAATTCTTCCCGGATGAAGGTCACATGTACAGCCGCTCCGGGCTGGTGCGCCAGGGTATCGATCTGGCACTCCATGACTGGCTTGGCCGATACTACGGCGTACCCGTATATGAACTCCTGGGTGGGGCCCTGCGCGATCGCATGCGCGTGTGCTACCCCATTTTCCGCATGCGCTCGGTAGCGGAAGTAGAGCCCAATCTGGAACGCGTAGAAACTATGCTGGCCCAGGGTTTCGATCTGATCCGTCTGTACGTGGGCGCTAATCACGAGGCCGACATACAATTTCTGCAGGGCTTCACTCCACGCTTTGGGGATCGAGTCACCATCAAGTCCTGGGACTTTTCTAATCTACTGGACTGGCGACGGGCTAGCATGGCTCTGGCGGATTTGCGCCAGTGGGGCGACTGCATGCTGATCGAGAGTCCCGCGCCCCGTTACGATCTGGAGGGCTTGGCCCAATTCCGGCAACGTTCGCACCGCCCCGTGTCCGAGCACGTATTGAATCTGCATCATGCCTGGCAACTGCTCACTCATCAGGCGGTGGACATCCTGAATGTATCTCCCTACGTGCTAGGGGGTCTGCGAGCCTGTGAAAGGGTGATCGCCGTGGCCGAAAGTGCCCGTGCCAGCGTGCTGATCGGCACGACGCAGGAACTTAACTTGGGCACTGCCGCTGTCGCCCACCTGGCGGCGGCAGCCCGGGTGCTGGACTATCCCGGTGATAGCACCGGTCCCATTCTGTACGAACGGGACGTGGTGACGCAGGGCGTGGTGTACGAACAGAGTCACCTGGTGACACCTAGTGGCCCCGGGCTGGGGATCGATATTGACGAAGATCTGCTCACTACGTTGTCGGCTCCGTCCGCCTGGACCTTCGGTACCGATCTCGCAGGCGTCCTGGACCGTACGCCCCAGGATCGTCCTTCCGCCTCTCACTGATGCCTTTGGATTTATTGATACGCTAGGGAGTTGTCCTCCTTCCAAAGAAAGGCTCGGTGCCAAGGCGTATAGGAGTGACCGGCCACAGCTTCGATGTTGAGTTCAATACCCAGGCCGGGTGTTTCCGGGATTTCCAAGTAGCCATCCACTAATCTGATGGGTTCCTGCAGGATGTGCCGACGTATACCGGTATCGTCCGGATGGTATTCCAGCACCGTGAAGTTCTGGGTGCTGGCGGCGAAGTGAACATTCACCGCATTGGCGACCGGACCACAGGGATTATGAGGGACTACACTCACGTAATGAGTTTCGGCCATGGCCGCGATTTTCTTCATCTCCCATAGGCCGCCCGTCACACAGACATCCGGCTGAATGAAATCAACCGCGTGCTGCCGCAGTAGAGGCAGGAACTGGTGCCGGGTATAGAGCATTTCTCCCGTGGCTAAAGGCACATCAACTTTCTGACGCAGAACCCCTAGCGCCTCCACATTCTCGGGACGCAACGGTTCCTCCACGAACATGGGCCGGAAAGGAGCTACCGTCGTGCACAGCTGCGCGGCGTGACCGATTTCTAGAATACGCGCATGGGGATCCAGGCCAATCTCAATATCCGGTCCTACCGCCTCGCGTACCGCAGCTACCCGGGCCTCGGTTTCCCGTAACACCCGGCCCCAAGGCTTTACCTGCCAATCCGGTGGCAGTGGCCCCATCTTGAGTACGGCATACCCGTAGGTCTCGGTGAGATATAAGGCATGGTCCGCTAGCTCTGATGGTGTATCCCCCCGTACTGATTGATACACTCGTACCCGGTCCCGGCATTTTCCGCCTAGCAGCCGGTACACAGGCACGCCCAGGGCCTTGCCCGTAATGTCCCACAGAGCATGTTCAATGCCGCTAATGGCAGCATTCAGGACCATCCCGCCCGGAAACCGGGAACCGGTGTACATCAGGTGCCACAGTTTTTCTATGTCACGGGGGTCGCGTCCCCGCAACCATTCACTGAAGTCTTCTATCACTTTGACAGTGGCTTGATCCGGGCCACAGGAATAGGCTTCACCGATACCATGAATCCCTTCGTCGGTGTCTATCCGGACAAAGGGAATGTTGCGGTGTCCCATGTTCACAATATGGACGGTACTATGGGTGATCTTCATGCGGTCCTTGTGCCTTGTCTGTATGATGTATGGTTACATCCAAATTATGGAACAGTTCACACTATCTGACTAGCTCAACGGCAGCCCCGTACGGTTGGTGAAACTGTAAACGTCTCTATAGGATCTGTCTGGCTTACGCATCACCCTTAGGTACAATCAGGCATGGCTACAACAGCCATGCGCGCGTGTCCCCGCGACCGAAATGCCCCGCGGATTGCTCATAATGCTCTGACCTTATCCGGTGGGGATCTTGGACTGGCCCGGATGACCCATCGCATTTGACCAAGGAGTCGGCTCATGTCAGATCGCTTGCCCAATCTGCTTTACATTCACACCGACCAGCACGCGCAGCGCGTCCTGGACTGCTATGGTGACCGCCACCTGCAGAACACCCACCTGGGACGCTTAGCCCGCCGTGGTATTGTGTTTGACAATGTGTACTGCGACTCACCTATCTGCGTGCCGTCACGTATGTCTATGCTGACGGCACGGCGTCCCCACGAAAACCATGTCTGGACCAACGAACAGCAACTCGCCTCCCGTATTCCCACACTCGCCCATTCCCTAGGGGCTGCCGGCTACCTACCGGTCTTGTTCGGCCGCATGCATGCTGTTGGTCCGGATCAACTACACGGTTATACCCGGCGTTATGTCGGCGATCATGGTCCCAATCAGCTGGGCGGGGCCACCGTAGACCGGGGCGCTCTGGAAGGTACGGCCGGTCCCCACCGGATCAGTCTGCAGCTGTCGGGATCGGGCCAAAACGCTTACCAAGTACACGACGAGGACGTCATCCGGGAAGCATCCGACTTCCTGCGTGCCGCCTGCCAGGAGCTACAAACAGGCCGCCGGCAACAACCATTCAATCTGTCAATCGGTCTGATGTTGCCTCATCCCCCTTACGTGGCGCGCCGCACCGATTTTGAACGGTTTGCGGAGAGCATGGACATGCCCCGCAAAAATACTTCCTACAGCTCGGAATTGCATCCCTTCTTTCAGTGGTGGCGGACCCACACCGATATTGAAACGGTTCCCACCACGGAAATTCTACGGGCGCGGGCCGCCTATTGGGGCATGGTATATCGCCTTGACCAGTGGATGGGTCAGCTATTCCAGATACTTGACGAATTTGCCCAAACGGACAATACGCTGGTGATCTACACCTCGGATCACGGTGACATGCTGGGTGAACATGGCTTGTGGTGGAAACACACCTTCTATGAGGAATCGGTCAAGGTGCCCTTGATCATGTCCTGGCCGGACCGTTTACCCCGGGACATACGCTGTCCCCGTGTGATGAGCGGCGTTGATGTCACGGCAACCCTGCTGGATCTCATGGGGGCTCCGGCTCTTCCCAATGCTTCGGGCCGCTCCATTCTACCCACACTGCTCAATCCCCGCCAGGACACCTGGGATGACGTGGCTTTCTCCGAATACTGTTCCTTTATGTTCGGACCGGAAGGGGGATGCTACCAACGCATGATTCGGCGCGGTCCCTGGAAACTCGTGTACTATCACGGTCAGCCCTGCCAGCTCTTCCATCTTGAACAGGATCCGGACGAACTGGAGGATCGATCCGGGGATCCCGCGTGCGCACATGTTGTGGAAGAACTGACCACCGAAGTACTGCAGGGCTGGGATCCGGACGCCATTGCACGCACCATGGATGAACTGGAGGCCGACAACAGCATTCTGCAGAAGTGGGCCCGCAACACCAAGGTCCAGGATTCGATTCGCTGGCCTTTGGATCCTTCTATGAATTTCCTGGACGATACATAAAGTCTGGCCTAGGTTCTGTACATGCAGCAGCACTTACCGGTCAGAGTTACTTGACCGGGCCATGGGATCAACCACAAGAAGACCCTGGTGCCAGTGGGTATAGTGTCTTACGACCGAGAGCGGGACTGATTCACACGCTGCTCTCAGTAGTGCGGCTATGCAGTTGACTGCGATCACGTCATGCCGCGCTGCCGTACGCTCTGCACTTGGGACCCGGGTCAGCATTGCAATCGACTGTATACTGCCTACAATCATGATGCTCCGTTCCATACCGTCTACTCCGTACTCGAGGACAGTCCCGACGATTGGAACTACTTACGATACAACACCAATCGGGCATATGGGGCACAGCAAGGAGATTGCATTACGCTGAAACGCTGGCAGCTTCCACACCGTTGTTTGTCCTGTCACGTCACACTGGATGCGTGGGAGCGACTTTTCTATCGTATGCAGAAGAGGACCTAGGTGCGCGGCAAAGAGGATCTCTGCCAGTGGGCAATCCGACTACACGCTATCTAAGAAGTCGTACCCGCCTGTGCTTACTCCTAGGTACATCCCTAAAGCCATTACCCAACAGAACAGCACGCATATCCTCCTTGCAGTTGACACCTCCATGACCGTGGTCGGTATCATTGAGTGCGTAGATACGGGGGTGTTGCACTGTATTCATATTGGGAAGCAGATGTTATAATAATATTGTACAAATGTTATAATATACTGCATGCCTCTCACATCCGCAGGAGCATTGTGATGGAGTCTTATCTCCAGGAGCATGAACGGAAGAGGGAGCTACGGGACTTCCTAGGCTCCTTAGTGGATCGGAGCCTCGGTTACCTGTCAGCCCTGCGCCCCTATGCCCGCCGTGTCCAGCAAGCCGGATATGATGTGCTATACCCAGAAGGGATGGCTCTGGCCTATGACATTACCTGCGATGCTATCCAAGATCTAACGGAACTGCACGCTCGCATTGACATCTGGACTGATAAGACTACGGATTTGGGTAGTGGCCGTGTCCGCTACGGTACGCGGATTATGGGGTAAAGTCCGTACCCATTTCTTGCCTCGCCGCCATGCTGCGAACCCTACCGATCCACCACAACCGGACGATCCGATCGCAGCCGAGGTACAGGCCCTCAAAACCGAAGTAGAAACTATTAAGCGTACGGTCGTAGCCCTGACGATAGGGGTGAGAACGGGTTTCTAAAGAGTAGACGAAAGGTTCCAGCAAGTGGACGACATTTTCACTGAAATTAGGCAAGAATTCCACAAAGCACAACTGCATCGTGAACGCATAATAGCGGATCATCGCCAGGGCGAGCATTTAGAAGAATGCCTGTTCGGGCATGTCATGTACACGGTAAATCGCACTTTACGCCCCCTGTTCAAAGACGATATAGGTGTACATTTTTTGTGGACAAAGGGTGATAAAAGACGCCGCTGGTATCGTCTGGAGGATGAATTAAATCTGCCCGCCGGCACCCTTACCTGGCCCATTGACCATCTACTTGAAATTGAGTGGCCTACCCCATCTCAGGTGCGGACATTTCTCGCCTGCGAGACCACCCTGACTCTTGATCATGAGCATATCGAAAAGTTGGAAGACACGTGCCGGGAATTCAGCGCAGCCGGACACTGCATAATCGGTATTTTAGGCTATGTCAAAGCACCGGTACATAGTCTGGATAGGGCACGGATGACGGATTTAGCCCTGTGGCGCTTCACGGACGATATGAAGAACTACACCGCCGAAATGTCGGGACCCGCCTTAGATGCCCGCTTACACACCCTGGCCACAGAGGTAGCCCCGTCACCTACGGCCTGTGTCTAGGGCTGCTGGAGCACCCCGCGCTGGATATAGGCGTCTACGCTAATCTTGCGCAATAAAGCTCTAGGTATAGGGTAGCGGTGTTATTAGCACCGATATCCCCATACTTCCCTGCTTGGGTATAACCTGGTACACAAGACCTGTGGTTCCTGGTTGATACCTGCGCGGAGCTAACTACCATGGATTACTGGGCGGGGCGGTGTTCTGGCCTATTACAGCACATAACCGCTGCGGGTCCAAGGACCCGCAGCCGATCCTATTACACACTTCCAGTCCACTTACCCATCAACTGTAACCGCGGAGATGCCGGATATCTCACCCGGTGCGCATATCGCCTGGGCTCAACTTGATACTGCTATTGCCTCCGCTAGACTATCCCATTGCTCATCCAGCATGTTTCGGGGCCGTGGCTCCCGGTGTCTCACACGATCTGTCACGACGCAGGGTTCAGGTCCCAATTAATTACTTGTCTCAAGAATCGGAGTAGAATACGTTTTTGATGCTTTCGTTACAATCTACTATGTGTGGGAAACCCGCTGCGCACTAGGGAATGCGGGTCGGGGCCATGTGCCCCACACCCGGAATGAGCGAAGTGCCTTCAGCCTGGCTGAACAGGACTACTAATGACATGAAAATTACCAAGCTTGAAACCATTTGCCTATCGCGCATGCACGCACCCCACGAGCAGTGGATCACCGCCCAGTACCGGACGGTCAAAGCTGACTGTACTATCGTGGTGGTACACACGGACAAGGGTACCGTTGGCATCGGTGAAGCTTCGTCCTATGGCTGGCCTCGTAAAATCCAGGCCTGGATCGAATACCTGGCTCCGATGCTGGTAGGCTGTGATGCTGAGGATCCGGCGCTAGCCCCTAGCCCGGGTGGTCTGAACCGTGCCTATGATGCCGCGGTGGCAGGTCTTGATTGTGCTCTGTGGGATCTGCGGGGACAGGCTGCCGGTAAGAGTGTGAACGAGCTGATCACGGGCCACAGCACCGACAAAGTACGGCTGTACGCCTCAAGTGGCTGCCGGTATGACTGGCGCCACGATCCGGAGCAACTGTTCCGGGAAGCGGAAGAGTATATTGAGCGCGGGTTCACTGCCATGAAGTTTCGCATTGGCACAGAATGGTCCTGGGACGGAGTAGATGTAGCCCGATTCCTGGACCATGTACGGGAACTGCATTGTGTCGTGGACGGCCGCATGGATCTGGCGCTGGACGGCAACTGCCGCCTAACGGTAGAACAGGCGCTACCTATCGCGCGCGAACTTGATCGGCTGGGCTTCGCCTGGTTTGAGGAACCCATCCCATGGCATGATGTCAGCGCCTACGCCCATCTAGCTCAGTCCGTCGCTATGCCCATCACCGGTGGTGAATCATTCGCCACGCTGGCCCAATTCCGCCCCTACCTAGAGGCGGGGGCTTATAACATCGTGCAGCCCGACGCGGGCATAAGTGGCATCACTGAGATGCTAAAAATCGGCCAGGTAGCTGCAGAGCGCGGAGTCAAGTTGTACCCGCACAGCTGGCATAACGGTCTGATGGGCATCGCCAATGGACACGTCGTAACGTCCCTGCCCAACAGTGACATCCTTGAGCTGTGCATGATCCAGGGACCGCTGCAATGGGCCTGCATCGCGGATCCACCCCAGATCCGGCAAGGTCATCTGTACTTCCAGGATGCTCCCGGCTTAGGCGTGACCCTGCATCCTGAGGCCGCTACGCGCTATCCGTACATTGAAGGTCACTATGCCATTACGGTAGAACGCGAATAGCCGCCTTGTATCTCTACTAATCACCTACAGCAACGAGGTCATATCCGTGTCCCGTGCCAACCCTGATTTTTCGCACGTAGTACTGCCCCCACCCACCGCCATTGAGTTGCCCATTGATGGCGGGCCCGTTGTCCGTCCTACCACAGACCAGATCCAGGAGCTACACAAGGTCAGTAGCGCTACGGCTAGTGCCATGATGCATAAGCTGGGCCTGCGTAATTGCTTCATCCAGGGACCTTTGCCGCGCAAACCGGGCAGCAAGGTGGTAGGGCCCGCTATCACGCTGGCATTCATGCCCCAGCGGGAAGACATCGCCTCCGGCCTAGGCCAGGAACAAGCCGAGAAGCGAAGTGCGCTCTGGTCCGTATTTGAGTCGACCCAGCCCGGGGACGTGCTGTGTATTCAAGCGTACGGTGATCCCTACACCGGCTGCGTGGGTGAGATGCTCACCACCTTTTTCCGGGGCCGCGGTGGTGCTGGGATGGTGGTGGATGGCTGTGTACGGGACTGGCCCGAAATCCAGAAGATCGACCTGCCTCTATGGACACGCGGTTTCACACCGAACTACGCCTCCCAGTCTCGTCTGTTTCCCTGGGCCTTTAACGTACCCATCGCCTGCAGCCAGGTCACTGTCCTACCCGGGGACATCATTATCGCGGACGATGACGGTGCCGTCATGCTGCCCCAGCAGATGATTCCACTCGTGCTGTCCCATACGCTGGAACATGAGGAATGGGAAGTATTCAGCCGCATGCGGCTACAGCAAGGCGGTGATTTGCGCAAGTATTACCCTTTGTCCGATGAGGGTTGGGCTGAATATGAGCAATGGCGCCAACAGCAGACGCATTAGCCCCATTGCTCACACCAGTCTAGTGGGCTCTGCCCGTCATCACCACGTAATTCACACATATACCAAGGAAATTTTCCATGTCACTGCAAGGCAAAGTCGCCTTAGTTACCGGGGCCGGTTCCGGCATCGGTAAGGGAGCAGCACTGAAACTAGCCCAGGAAGGTGCGCACATCGGTGCCCTGAGCCGCACCAGTACCCAGATTAACGAGGTAACAGCCAGCATCAAAGAGGCAGGCGGTGAGGCCTTGGCCCTGACCGCTGACGTATCGGATCCCGAGGGTCTACAGCAAGCCATCGCTGACCTCGGTGCGGCATACGGCCGTATTGACATCGTGGTTGCCAACGCCGGTGTCAACGGGAAATGGGCTCCTATTGAGGAGCTCACCCTGGAGGATTGGGATCACACCATGAACATCAACCTCAAGGGCACGTTCATGACGATCAAATACACGTTGCCCTGGCTCCGGAAGCAAGGCGGTGCCATTGCCGTAGTATCCTCCGTCAACGGCACACGTATGTTTAGTAACACAGGGGCGGTAGCCTATTCCTGTTCCAAGGGCGGCCAGCTTATCATGACCAAGATGCTGGCTCCGGAACTAGCCCGCCACAACGTACGCATCAACGTCATATGTCCCGGTTCCATCACAACGGAAATTGGGGAGAACACGGAGCTCCGCAATCAGGATATCTTGTGGCGAACAGCCTTCAAGGGCGGCAACATTCCGCTAACCACTAATGTGCCCGGCACCATTGAGCAGTGTGGCGATCTGATCCATTTCCTCGTCTCCGATGCGTCTTCTCACATCACAGGCACTGAAATGTGGATTGACGGTGGGCAGTCCCTCATCACAGGGTAAATCAAGCAGTTGGCTAGAAACAGTCCTATAGTACGGCCGTCACTTGTTGGGAATGCTTGGTGCTAAGGACTCTCCGCTGGCCACCCCAATTTGTCTCACAATCTAAAAACTGAGGGAATAGAGCGGTAATGTATGCATTCGTTCCCCATGTCTAGATCCAGGCTAGGGCATACATGTCCAGCCTCGCTCCAACAATGCCCTTTGAATACAAAAACCTACGTAATTACGGTGAAAGTCCTATGTCCCAGTCACACCTGAGCGCTGCTCTAGAGATCCTGCGTGACCGTTCCCTGAGTACCGCTATCCTAGGTAGAGACTTTGAAAAGTTGATCCAAGCTGCTCTGCCTCAAGCACCCGGTGTATTGGGCGAACGGTTTGAGAAAATCTGGCTGTGGCATGAGTGGCCAGACCACGACGGCGCGGATACCGGGATTGATTTAGTAGCCGCCGAGAAAGACGGGGGCCTATGTGCCATCCAGTGCAAGTGCTTTGATGCTAAACGCCGGGTAAGCAAAAGGGATATTGACGGTTTTTTAGCCGCCTCGGAGCCGGAGCACTTTACGTCGCGTTTACTAGTCAACACCGGTCTCCCGCTGACTAGCCACACACTTCGTACCCTGGAGCGAAGCCCCAAGCCCTGTCGAGTGCTGGATCGGGCCGATCTGGAAAGCTGGGATGTGGACTGGCGGCAGTACTTAGACACGCCGGAACACTTAGTCATTCCCCGCAAACCGCGCTTTACCCCGCATCCCTACCAGCAGGAGGCGGTGGACGCGGTCATCCAGGGGTTCCGGACCCAGGATCGTGGGCAGCTCATCCTCCCCTGTGGGACGGGGAAGACGGCGGTAACCCTCTGGCTGGCGGAGCAACAGGTGGGTATCGGGGGGCGGGTGCTATACCTGGTGCCCTCCATTGCCTTGCTGGCGCAGACGATGCGGGAGTGGAGTGCGCAGCGGCAGCTGGACCTACGCTACGTGGGGATCTGCTCGGATACCCGGGCGGGCCGCACGGACGAGGACACTTCACTGCTGGAATTGGACTACCCGGTGACAACGGACCCGGAGCGCATCCGGCAGGCGCTGACTCAGGAGCGACCTGACGCCTTGACGGCGGTCTTCTGCACCTACCAGTCCCTTCCCCTGGTGATAGCAGCCCAGGACCAGGGCGCCCCCATCTTTGACCTGGTGTTATGTGATGAGGCCCACCGCACGACAGGCGTGGAGGATACGGGGACCGCCCGCGCGGATGGCCAGTCCCTTTCCCCTTTCCGGCTCGTGCATGAGGCGGACCGACTGCAGGCGCGGAAACGGCTCTACACGACCGCCACCCCACGGGTGTATACGGAAGCGGCGCGCAGCCAGGCGGCCGACCGCAACGTGGAGATCTACTCCATGGATGATGAGAGCCGCTACGGGCCGGTCTTCTACCGCATGACCTTTTCCGAGGCCATCGCAGGGGGCTGGTTGACCGATTACAAGGTCATCATTCTGGTGCTGCGGTCCGCACCCCAGGATCCGGCCCTGGCCGCCCTGCATACGGAGGCCGTGGCCACGGACCTCGCAGACCTGAATTTGGATGATACGGTACGGTTGTTGGGCTGCTGGGATGCCCTGGCGGATCCGGAGGGCCAGCAGGCGGAGCGGAATATCACGGGGGACCAACATCAACCCCTGCGC
This sequence comes from Caldilineaceae bacterium, assembly GCA_965116185.1. Classification (GTDB taxonomy): domain Bacteria; phylum Chloroflexota; class Anaerolineae; order Caldilineales; family Caldilineaceae; genus Bin34. The sequence continues at coordinate 1,588,508 of OZ220492.1, read as the reverse complement.
CGGGTGATTGCCTTCACCCACACCATCCGGTCCTCCCAGCGCGTGGCGGAGTACTGGGCACCGCTGGTGGACTTAGTGCGGAAACAGGCAGCCCCGGAGCAGCAAGAGGAACTCTTGTCCCTGGCCGTGGAGCATGTGGACGGGACCCAGCACACCCTAGACCGGCAACGCAAGCTGGCTTGGCTCCAAACCACTGATAACGAGGAGGCAGCTGAGGCGGTGGGGTGTCGTGTTCTCAGCAACGCCCGTTGTCTGACCGAGGGCGTGGACGTACCGGCGCTGGACGGTGTGCTCTTCCTGGCACCACGCCGGTCACAGGTGGATGTGGTGCAGGCCGTGGGCCGCGTCATGCGTCGGGCTCCGGGCAAGGACACCGGCTACATTATCCTGCCCGTGGTCATCGGGGCCGAGGTGGATCCTGTGCAAGCCCTGGACCGCAATCAGGCCTTTCAAGTGGTGTGGAGTGTCCTGCGTGCACTGCGCAGCCATGACGATCGCTTTGATTTGGAGATCAACACCTTGGATCTCAATCGGCAGGCCAGCTCCCGGATCAAAATTCTGGACCCAACCGGCAACGGTACCAACGGGAAGGACAGTGCTTCAACCGCTACACAGCTGGCGTTGTCTCTCCATTGCGAACTCCCACCGGGAGCCATCTACGCCAAGGTGGTGGAGAAATGCGGGGACCGCAAGTACTGGCCGCAGTGGGCTGCGGATGTGGCCCAGATCGCCGACCGCATTCGCCTGCGGGTGACGGACCTGCTCCACGATCCGGAGCGTATTACTGTACACAACCGTTTCCAGACTTTCCTAACCGACCTGCAGCAGACCCTGAACCCTTCCCTACAAGCGGCCGATGTAGTGGCCATGATCGCCCAGCATCTGGTGACGGGGCCGGTCTTCCAAGCCTTGTTCGCGGACTACGACTTCGTGGGCCATAATCCGGTCTCTCGGGCCCTCAACCGACTGGTGGAGTTACTGGAGCAAGAAGGGTTAGGGCATGAGACTCGGGATCTGGAACCGTTTTATCAAAGTGTGCGCCAACGAGCTGCCGCCCTGGACAATCCGGAGGCCCGGCAGCAGGTGTTACTGGAACTCTATGAACGCTTCTTTCGAGTCGCTCTGAAGAAGGAAGCAGAGCGCCTGGGCATTGTCTATACCCCCATTGAGGTTGTGGATTTTCTACTGCAGTCGGCGGATGTTGCCTTACAACGTCACGGTGGGCGGCGCTTGACCGATGCGGGCGTCCAGATCCTGGACCCCTTTACCGGTACGGGTACGTTTCTGGTCCGTCTGCTCCAGCACCCGACTCTCATCGGGGACGTGGACCTGCGGCGGAAGTTCACCGCCGAACTCCATGCCAACGAGATGGTGTTGCTGGCCTACTACATCGCTGCCGTCAATATTGAGGAGACCTACCACGGACGCCGGGACCGGGACGCGGCCTATCGGCCTTTTGCCGGCATGACCTTCACCGATACCTTCCAGCTGGCGGAGGAGGCCGGGCAGTTCACCGAGACCCTGACCGCCAACAGTGAACGGATCCGGCAGCAGCGGGACCGGAACATCACGGTGGTGGTCGGTAACCCGCCCTATTCGGCCGGCCAGAAGAGTGCCACGGATGACAACCCCAATGTCTCTTATCCCCGCCTGGAACAGAAAATCCGGGATACCTATGCTACGGCTAGCCCAGTCACGAACAAGATGTCCCTCTATGACAGCTACAAGCTGGCCATCCGCTGGGCCAGCGACCGGCTCGGGGAAGAGGGGGTCATCGCTTTCGTCACTAACGGCTCCTTCCTGGAGGGTCGGGCCGATGCGGGGCTGCGCGCCTGCCTGGCCCAGGAGTTCTCTCATATCTATGTCGTGAACCTGCGGGGGAATGCCCGTACACAAGGTGAACGGCGGCGACAAGAGGGAGGAAATATCTTCGGGTCCGGGTCGCGCACGCCGGTGGCCCTCCTCATCCTCGTGAAAGACCCCAACCACGACGGACCCGCCCACATCGCCTACCGCGATATCGGCGACTATCTCTCTCGTGAACAGAAGTTAGCCTGGATCCAAGCCCAACAATCCATTGCCGGCATTGAGGACTGGCGCACCATTACCCCCGACAAGCACCACGACTGGCTGGACCAGCGCGACCCCGCCTTCCAGACCTTCATGCCCCTGGGCTCCAAAGAGGCCAAAAGTAAAAAAATCGCTAAGCCAGGCGTCGCAATTCGTACCTATTCCTCGGGTATAAAGACGAATTGCGACGCCTGGCTCTACAGCTTTGACCGCGCACAATTGACCGCCCGGATTCATACTCTTATTGATGTGTATGAGCAAACTCGCCACCAAGTGACCCGGGGCCACATTAGCCTGGAGGAAGCCACTCGCCCTGACTCTCTCCAACGCATTAAGTGGCACGGAGGGCTGCGCCAACACCTAAAACGGCAGCGTGAGGTAGGTTGGCAGGAAGAACAGGTCCGTATGGCCATGTACCGCCCTTTCGTCAAGCGCTATCTCTATGACACACCAGGACTGGTACAATCGCGGCACCGGATACCCGCCTTCTTCCCCACCCCGGAGACCCCCCAACAGCTGATTGGGGTCACAGGCATCGGTGAAACAGTTCCCTTCTCCACCTTGATCACAGATGTCATGCCTGATCTGCATCTGAATGCTGGAGGCCAATGGTTCGCCCGCTGGCACTATATCGTTTACGATCCTCAAAGCACGGACGCCTGGACAGAAATCGGGGGGGGGGGGGGGCAGGATATCGTACCGGGTTATCGGCGGGTGGACAACATCACCGACTGGTGCCTCCAGCAGTTCCGCGACCATTATCCTACCCTACACATCACCAAAGATGACATCTGGTCCTATTTCTACGGGATCCTCCACGCACCTGACTACCGTACCCAATACCGCGCTGATCTCGCCAAGGCCCTGCCCCGCATTCCCTTTGCCCCCGACTTTGGGGCCTTCTGTGATGCCGGTGCACAGTTAGCCTACCTCCATCTCCACTATGAAACCTGTCATCCCTATGATCTACAGGTGGAAGTACAGGGCAGCGGAGATGGTGTGTATCAACTGGGTACGCGACCTATACAGTGGGGCGGCACACGCCAGAAACCGGATCGCTCCACGTTGCACGTCACACCCTACGTTACCCTGCACAGCATCCCGGATGAGGCCCACACCTATGTTGTCAATGGCCGCACACCCCTGGAATGGGCCATGGACCGCTTGCACATTCGCCAGGACAAGGAAAGCGGTATCGTTAACGACCCCAATGCCTGGTGGGTCCATAACCCCTCAAGCTTGGTCACCCATCTCCAACGCCTCGTCTATGTCAGTGTCGAAACCGCCCATATAGTCCGGAAACTCCCACCAGCCTTGGCCGATACGGTTTGACGATCGGAGGTGCCTCTCTGGACTCAACCACCACATGTACAGATCAAAGTTAAGGAGCCGTACCACGTTGCGCACTCTAGCAAATATCCGGTTGCGATGAGATAACGTGGTATGTGTCCTTGGTCATTGTCTCGGCGCCCTACTTATCTCTAAGAATGTGTAATGTCTTGCCTCAAGTCGCTAGGCGTCCACAGATAGAGACCGTACATGTATTGTGGGGACTCCTCTACAAACGGGCTTTTGACGAGTCAGTACTACTAGGTGCCGCTGTGACGTATTGCGCGACCGTATCAGGATTGAGCCGATGGCCCAAACCCGGACGATCAGAAAGAAACAGATGCCCTTCTCGTATATCTTCCGGCGGATCAAGCAGTTCAGCACGCCAGGCCGCTTCTCCCCAGGCGTATTCCAATATCTGGAACCCGGCCACACACGCCGCAACATGTCCACTAGCTAGTGTGGCCACCGGCCCGGAAGGATTGTGAGGCGCAAAACTCACGTGACAGGCTGTGGCCATCTCACCTACCACCTGTGTCTCCATCACGCCACCTGCATGCTTGACATCGGGCATGACGACATCTGCGGCACCGGCTATCATAACCCTCTGAAAAGCCTCAGCTCCGAATAGACTCTCCGCTGTCGCCAGTGGTTGCCGGATTTGGGTCCGGATGGAAGCTAAGCCACGGGTGTCCTGTACCCCTATCGGTTCCTCAAACCAGAACAGATCCAGTTCCTCCAGGGCGTGAGCCACGGCCACGGCTTCCGGGATGTCAAAACGGGCGTGACAATCAACAGCTACTTCAATATCAGGTCCTACGGCTTCACGTACCGCCCGCACCCGTTCCAACCCCAGACGCCAGGCGGCGTTGGTCCCCGAGCGGCTTCGCATAGACATTGACACCTCATCAAAGGGAGCCAGTTTAATGGCCCCAAAGCCCTCGTACGCGGCCGCGGCGGCCGCTCGGCCAAAGACTATCGGCGTGCGGTCCATCACATGCCGGTTAATATTGGCGTACAAACGAATACGATCACGGACCGCACCTCCCAGCAACTGATACAGAGGCACTCCGAGGGCCTGACCCCGGATATCCTGGCATGCCTGTTCCACGGCACTCCAGGCGGTACCTCCTACCCGGCCCAGCCGCTGACTACGCATACGCTGCCGTAGGGCCGATATGTTGGTGGGATCCGTCCCCACCAATGTCTCCGCGATCAGAGCCACGACCCGATATAGCAGAGCATCGTTGCTGCTGTGACTCGCTTCGCCCAAGCCGGTTATGCCTTCATCGGTCTCCACCTGGAGAAAGATCCAGTCTCCCCGGTAGTTGACATGAACACCTACCGGGGTAATGCGTGTGATCTGCATAGTCCTATTACTCTTTGAAGCGTAAGGCCCGTCCCGGATAGGTGCCCGCTTCCCGTTTCACCAGGGTCCTGGCCGTAATGACCGGCTGGCCATTGACCCACATGTGCTCAACCCCCTGGGCCATGACGTCCGGCTCAGTGAAACTGTTCCGCTCGTAGAAATCATCCGGCTTGATAACCACTACATCGGCGAATTGACCCGGAGTCAGCTGGCCCCGGGCGTACAGGCCAAACCGCGCGGCGGTCTTGCCCGTCATCTTGTGGACAGCTTCCGGCAACGACAGAATCCCTTTCTGCACGTAGGTGCTGAGCATCCGGGGTGTACTCCCATACTGGCGCGGGTGGACATGGGCCTCAGGATGGTAAATACCGTCCGTACCCAGCACAAAACAGGGATGGCGGATAAAATCCTCAACTAAACTGTTGTCCCCGCGGTGCTGCACCATCAGTACCCCTAGTTTTTCCTCGATCAGGAAATCGCACAGTGCGTCGCCAACAGACTTGGAACTAGCGTTTACGTAGCTCTGTAGCGTCTCACCTTGCCAGCCCGCATTGGCCTTGCTCGGAACCCAGGCAATGGTGATGTGGGCTAGATCCATGGAGGTACGGGCAGCATAGTCCGCACGGCGCCGCAGCCGTGGATCGTTCAGGGCATGCAGTGCCAGCAGAGGCCCCCCTTGGAATATTTCCAAGGGCAGCAGATAGTTGAGCATGGTGGACCCTGGTACATAGGGGTATACGTCAAAGGAAAAGTCCACCTCGTGGATGGCTTCCCGGTCTATATAGGTTAAAAGGGCATCCCGTTCCGCTTCGTTGTATCCCTTGAGATGGGAAATGTGTACCTTGACCCCGGCTTCCCGGCCGATGCGCACGGCTTCCTTAACTCCCTCCACGACGCCTTTCTTATACCGTACATGTGTGGCATAAAGCCCGCTCCAGGACGCTAGCCCGGCACAGGCTGCACTCAATTCTGGGGTAGACGCAAAGCATTGGACAATGTAGTCAAGACCTGAGGACAGGCCACAGGCCCCCTCGGCCATGCCTTGCTGGATGTGACTCTGGATTTCCCGTATCTGATAATCGTCGGGGGGACGAGTCCCCCAGCCACAGCTGAGCACCCGCACGTTGGCGTAGGGAATCTGAGTCAGCACGTTCTGGGCATTGTGGCCATCCAGTAGTGTTAGGTAGTCAGCCAGGCTTGTCCAGCCCGTGTAGTCCTCTTGCTGAAGAGCATTGAGGCCCTGCAGGTAATAGATCCATTCATGGACGTTATCGGGCGCCACGGGGGCGTAAGAAATACCGTCGGACATGATGACTTCCGTGCTGAAGCCCTGACGCAACTTACTCTCGATCAGAGGTGTTTTGAGGAGCCACCCGTCCATGTGGGTGTGCGCGTCAATGAAGCCGGGCGTAACCCAGCAGCCCCGAGCGTTGATTACTTGCCGCCCTTCGTCCGCCGGCACCGCTCCGATATGAGCTATACGGTCACCGGCTATAGCTAGGTCGGCCTGATACGCTGGACACCCTGTGCCGTCCACCAACGTACCACCCTGAATTACATAGTCGTACACGGACACCGCCTCCCTATAGGTACATGCCGCGGGGCCAAGGAACAGGGGATTGGGCCGAGGTGCCGAGCCCGTGTAATCAGGCTGCGATAGCGTGGTCAAAGGTGAGCACGCCCCGGGCTACTTTGCCTGCCACCATATCATCAAAGGCAGTCTGCACTTCTTGGTAGGGGTAGGTTTGGGTTACCAGTGACGCCAGATCCAGCAGCCCTGCCTGTTGCATATCCAGTATCCGAGGAATGTCCCGGTACGGAGCACTAGACCCGACAAAGGAGCCCAACAGGCGTTTGTTCATGGCCACCAGTGGGGCCGGGGAAATGGCGATCTCCGTTTGGAATGCGTGCAAGCCCACGACTACTACGGTGCCGCCGGGCCGTACCGCATGCAGGGCAGCGTTCATAGTGGCGGATCCCACAGTGTCAATGATGTATTCAGGCCCCCCTTGAGTCAATTCCTTTAAGCCCTCCACCATGTCGGTGGTCGCGGAATTCAGGGTGAGATCCGCACCTAAGCGACGGGCGAACTCCAGTTTGGACTCTTCCAAGTCCACGCCAATGACGGGGCTGCAACCGGCAACCTTAGCGCCCATTAAGGCGCTGAGGCCTACGCCACCACAACCAATTACGGCCAGTGCATGGCCGGGTTTGGCCTCGGCCGTGTTCCACACCGCCCCCATGCCTGTGATCGCCGCGCAGCCCACGATGGCACTAGCGGTCATCGGAATCGATTCCGGGCACGGGATCACATGCTTGGCATGGGTCACCATGTACTCGGACATAGTGGCCACCCCCAGATGATGCCGCAGGGCATTGCCATCCGGCGCCGTAATGCGCGACTCCCGATTAGGTAGCAGACCCTGCAGAATAGTCTCGGGAAACGTGGCACAGAGATTGGGGCGTCCCTCCAAGCAGGTCGGACAGTCGTTACAGGAAGGCAGCCAGTTGTATACCACGTGATCCCCCGGCTTGACGTGCGTCACGTCCGCTCCGGTCTCCACGATGATGCCCGCACCTTCATGTCCTAGCACCAAGGGCGGGCGAACACGTAATTCACCCTTTAGAGTATGCAGGTCTGAATGACACACACCGGCGGCATGGTTCTGCACTACCACCTCGTGGCGGCCCGGCGGTGCCAGCGTGATGGTCTGGATTTCCAGAACGCCAACATCGGGGACCACAACAGCCTTGACCTGCATATCTCAACTCCGGTTTTACCAAATGTGTGCACCGGCATGCTCCGGGGACGGGATCACGTCGGCTCCCTAAGTATACGTGGTACAGTGCGTTATTTGTCCGCAACCACAATGCCGGTTAGCAGGAAGCGTTGGCCTACGAAGAACAGCAGTACGGGTGGTAGGGCCGCCCCAATCGATACCGCCATGATTAGATGCCAGGGACTCGATCCATAGGAAGAGCGGAAGTTGGCCAGGCCCAGTGGGATAGTGTACTTGTCGTTGTTGTGCAGGAAGATCAGCGGCTGCAGGAGCTCCTGCCACGAATTTTGGAAAATCAGGATGGATGAAGCTGCGATGACCGGCATGGAAAGCGGCAACATCATTCGCCAGTAAATACCCAGGTAGCTGCAGCCGTCTAGCCGGGCCGCTTCCGACAGATCGTCGGGGATGGACCGAAAGAATTGCCGGAACAAGAAGATGAAGAAGGCCCCGCCGTCAAAATGGGGCACGATGAGCGGATAGTACGTGTCGATCCATTTCAGACGCTGGAAGATGATGTACTGGGGAATCATAGTGACCGTGTAGGGCAACATCAGCGTGGACAACACCAGTACGAACAGCACGTTCTTGCCGGGCGCCTGCATCCGGGCGAAAGCATAGCCGGCCAAGGATGCCGCCAGCACTTGGCCGAACACCCGCAGAGCAGCGATCCGGGTGGAGTTGAGAAAGTAGCGACCAAACGGGAGGAAAGCAAACCCCTCGTAGAAGTTGGAGAAGACCCAGGGATTAGGCATCAGTTCAGGCGGAAATCGCATGATCTGTTCTAGGCGCGAGAATGCGGCCGAGAACATCCAAACGGTAGGCATCAACACCCAGACCAGGCCAGGGAGTAGCAGGATGAGAGCAATGATTTTATAGAGACGAGTCCGAGTCCGGCGGCCCATGCGCCTGCGGGTTGGGGCCTGAGCGGCGGTGACAGCCACAATCAGGTACCTCCCGTGTAGTGTACCCAGCGTCCGGACGTGCGCAGGGCAATCACAGTCATGATTAGGATCAGAACGAACAGAATCCAGGCCTGGGCCGAGGCGAGACCTAGCTTGAAAAAGCTGAAAGCATTCTCATACACGTACAGATTATAGAAGTAGGACCCGTAATTGGGACCTCCGCCCGTCAGCACGTAGATGCGGGTGAACACTTGCAGTGACAGGATCATCGCGATCATCAGATTGTAGAGAATTACGGGACTAATCATAGGAATGGTCACATGCCAGAACCGCCCCCATAGGCTGGCCCCATCCAGTTCAGCTGCCTCGTACAGCTCCCCCGGTACGCTCTGCAGCGAAGCGAGGAAAATAATGACACCGCCCCCCAGGCCCCAGAGACCCGATAGGATAACGGCCGACATGACCCAGCGTTCACTGCCTAGCCAATTGGGGCCCCGAATCCCGGCGATCTTGAAAAGAAGGAAGTTGAGTAACCCGAAATCCACGTTGAATAGCCAGATCCAAACCAGCCCGGTGACTACGGTGGGCAGAATAGAGGGCAGGTAGTAGATCGTGCGGATGGTGCTCATGGAAGGTACCCGCACATTCAGCAACAGGGCCAGGATCAGGGAGAAGACCAGCTGTAGGGGTACGAACACGACCGTATAGGTCAGAGTGACCCGTAGGGATTTCCAGAAGATCGGGTCATGCAGCAAAAAGCGGAAATTGCGTAGCCCCACGAATTCCGCGGGTTGAATGGCATTGTACTTAGTAAAACCCAGGACCAGCGAAGCCACAATAGGAATCGCCGTGAAGGCTAGAAATCCCAGAATCCAGGGCAGTAGAAAAGCGTAAAAATTTAGCGCTTCGCGCCAGCGAAGAGACAATCTACGTTTCATCCCTTCGCTGGTGCGAGCAGCCATAACCGCTGACATGATCAGCCGCGCTCTACTACATCGTCAGGATTTGGATGCAATGACGTTAGCGAACTGATCCTGTACGTGCTGTAGTCCCTCTGCCACACTGACTTCAGCGTTCCAGATGGGGGCAATGGTCTGATTAAAAGTCTGGTTCCATTCCGGATAACTGTCCAGCGTCTTGCCCGGAGTGACATAGCCATAGTTGAAGGCATCCAGCAGGGCCGTTTCCGCGTCTTCGCGGCTGAGGGCGAAGTTGGGAATGTTCATGAGGCTATCAAAGTAGATGGGATAATTATTGCGGTTGGCCGGGAAGAAACCGGTGATCTTAGCGTAGAGTTCCGCTCCCTTGTCCACCGCTAAATATTTAAGGAATGTGAAACCTGCCTCTTGCTCGGACGCGCCCTTGCCCAACATCCAGGAGTCATTGAACAATGGCGACGTGTTGACCTCCGCAGGGCCGTAGGGAAAGGCTCCTATCCCCCAGCGCCAGGATGGCTCAACGGCGGCGAAATTGGTGACGGACCAGGCACCGTTGATGGCCATACCGATCCGACCGCTCATCATGGGCCAGCCTACTAACTGCTGGATAGCATCGGTATCAGAGGGACGTGGTGATACACGGGCATCGCCATAAATGCTGTCGTATACCCAGCCAATGAAGGTGTTCATCGTCTCCGAATCGTAGAAGGTTTCGGTGACGATCCCGTCCTTGTAGGCCTGGGTGTGTTCCGGCCCTCCTACAGCATTGAAGGGATCGGCCCCCCAGAGCCACTCAAACACGCCCAGCTGGCCGGTACCGAACATCATACCGTACTGCGCTTTAGTGGGATCATCCATGTCCCGGGCCGCCGTTACGGCGGATTCCAACATAGCGTCCGTGGTCCAAGAGGTGTCCGCCCAGTCAATGGGGGGCACACGGGCTCCCATTTCCTCCAGCAAGTCCAGATTGTAGTAGACAATCGTGGGCAGATGAGCCAAAGGTAGCGCCCAGAGCTGACCCTGGCGCGTGACAGCGTCCAGAGCGGCCTGTTCAATGACGGACAGATCCACGTTGTTTTCCGATACGAGTTCATCCAGGGCCACGATGGCATCGTTCGCATAGAAGGTGGGGAAGCCGGCAGCATAATTGGCCGAGATTTCCGGTGGGTCTCCGGCCGCGTAGAGTGCCAGTAGCTTCGCATTGTAGTCGCCCCAGGGCACACCAATGGTCTCTACCTTGATGGAGGGTTCTACCGTGGCGAAGTCCGCCACCGCCTCGTTGGTCCACTCCTGGATCTTGATGCCAATATCCGACCGGATGAGGTAGGTGATCTCAGTCTGTGCCATATCACCGCCTGCAGCCGGCATCTCTACCGAGGGTTCAGCAGGGACACAAGCCGTCAATGCAGCACCCGTGAGGGCCCACGCGCTCGCTTTGAGAAAATGGCGTCGAGTTAACTTCGTCATGATCCTACTCCTGGTTACCAGATATCGTGTGCCGGGTTAATGGCACAACAATTGAAGGGTTTTGGGAATACCCGAATGGTACCACGGATAAGTACCGAATACCTTAATGGCAATCAGTACAGTTAGATTCTACCTACTTCTTTACGCTTGAAATTTTCCCATCGGCTATGGCGAACAGATTAACTTGGGGAGTAGGCCATAGAATACATACAGTGTCCATGACCTACTGGGTGAAGCCTATCTCTATATCTGGTCTGTGGGAACTAGCTAGGTCTTTGTTCTGCACTGATCATGGCTGCCAAGGCCGAACGGACCGCTGTATGTCGGCGGGCTGTGCCAGCCTCATACATGATATAAACCCTAGCCTCGCGTGACTCGCTCTAAGAGCAACGGCTCCGAAAAATCGGAGCCGTTGAAGGGGAATTGCGCGAATTGCGCCCAATCATCGTGTGTTCAAGTTCCTGCCTCCCGACTATTACGACGGGAGAACCTCCCAGGTTACCTGCCCTAGCCTGCCATCAGCAGGTCAACGGCCTGTCACACCGGAACGAACCTGTTAGAAGAGTATGGCGTCCTGGCGTGCAAGTTCAGTGACAGAAACGTTACAATGCCGTATTAATGTCCTACTGGTTGTATAGGGCTTGTCTCAACAAGCAAGATGGATGGCAGAAGCTGAGGGGCTCCAATCTTGGATTGGAGCCCCTCAGTAGGACTACTTAGTCCCGCCTATTGTGTGTCAAACGTTACGTCTCTCACGAAGCTCCGGCATAGGTGATGCGGCCGGTTCCTTTGCCCTTGAGACGGGTTCCGGATCCAATCAGCATATTACCGAGGTAGTTGCGCAGACCGGCCAAGCGCGGCTTATGTGCCACCTTGCCAATCTCACGGAACCGCCAAGCCTGCTCCGCCTTACGGACTCGTTCCTGGTAGACTTCACGTGCGACATACACTTCCAACATGGTCATGATTCGCCTCCGTCTGCGAAACTCCTTTGACCGACAGCACTAGTGTCATGCCTCAGGGTGACAATTCTGTGACAGTCTTGTGGCAGTCCCGTACCAATCAGAATCACCGGGAACAGCCACAGATCATCCTGGTTCGGATACGGGACAAGCGGCTGTTGGCTCCCTATCTGCGGTAGCAGGAGAGCAAGCCATTTAATATTTTATGTCAAATAAGAAGTCTGTATTCTAATCTGTAATCCTAGCCAAGGGACCTCCTGTAAGCGGTCCCTTGGCTAGGGCTGTCAGATGGCATTCGTGGAATGTCATACGGAAGAGACATCAACAGGTAGAGGCACTACATGGAAACGATAGCCCACGCCGGGAATGTTCTCAATAAAATGTGGAGAATCAGGTTTGGGCTCGATCTTGCGTCGTAGACGACTGACCAGTCCCCGCACCAGCTCACGGTCCCCGCCATCCTGATAACCCCACACACGGTCGGCAATCGCCTCGGTCGGCACCACGTTTTCCTGATTGGACATCAGCAGATACAGCAGGCGAAACTCCAGCTGCGTAAGCCGTACCGGCTCGGTATCGGGCAAGGTCACCGTGCGATCAGACGTGTCCAGGGTAATGGTTTCCAGTTCCATCCTGTTCAGAATGGTAGAAGGTACGGACGAAGAGATACGTGATAACACTTTGACATAGTTGGACAAAAGACGTAGAGACACCGGCCGATCCAGCATGAGATCCACCCCTTCCTCCAGCAGCAGGCATTCCTGGGTATCAGGCAACGGTTCGTTGACCACCAGAATGGGGGCCTGGGTCTGCTGGCGGATAAGATGTACATCTTCCAGGGAAATCTCCTCCCTGTTCCACCATGCCAGTACAATAATGTCAGCTGGATCCTCCTGCCATGTGTCCATCCGCGCAGCGAAATCCAGGACCGGTGTAGCCATAAGGCCAAATTCTCGCAGGGCAACGCTGATAATCCGACCTTCCGTCGGATCATCGGCAAACACTTCAACTCGCATTGCTCTCAGGCGTCCAACCTCCTTGAGCCAATGATGATCCTACAGAGCAGTATAGAAAAAGAATGCGGTTTTAGAGAGATCACGTTTGTCATTGACACGGCGATCAGGCTTAGCAGCAACAACAATCCAAATGTGAGGACAGACGATCATGGCATCTGAACGCATTGTGGTAGTGGGCAGTGGTGCTTTTGGCCTGTCTGCCGGCCGGGAACTAGCTCGGCGGGGATATGCGATCGTCATGGTGGATCCGACCGGCCCCACGCCTTATTCTCCGGCTTCCTCGCGCGACATGAGCAAGGTGGTGCGCTCCGAATATCACGACGACCTGGAGTACACCGCCCTGGCCGAAAAAGCTATTGACCGCTGGTTGGCATTGAATGACGAGTGGGGTACGGTATACCACAACATTGGCGTGACCCTGCTGACTGCGGATATGACGCCCGATTCATTTGAAGGTCGCAGCCTGGCCACTGCTCAGGCCACCGGCAAACCCGTGGAGATACTGGATGCAGCGGCTGTCCGCGAACGTTTTCCTATGTTTACCGCCGGCCGGCTGGATGCGGGATACTGTAATCCGCGCGGTGGCTTCGTTGAGGCCTCACGCGCGCTGGGGCACCTGCGGAACGACCTAAACCGTCTTCAGGTCCAGTGGTGCTTGGGCCAAGCGGTCACTACACTCATGGTGTCGCAGGATGTGTGCCACGGCGTGGTCCTACAGGACGATACCCGGATGGAAGCAGACCATGTGCTATTGACGACCGGAGCCTGGACCAGTCATCTAGTACCGGAACTCCAAGGCGTGACGAAACCCTCAGCCCAACCCGTCTTTTACCTAGAGGTAGCGAATCCCGAGCGGTATGCGCCAAACCGGTTTACGGTTGTTATGCCACATATGGAACAAACCGGTCACTATATGCTCCCGGTACACCCACGGGAACGCGTACTTAAGATGGGGCTACACACCCAGGGTCGTGATCTGGATCCACGGCGGCACGATCGCATGGTAAGCCCCCGGGAAGTACAGGCGTTGCGCACCTTTCTCAAGGAGTACGTGCCGGAATTAGCGGACGCACCCATTGTGGACAGCCGCATTTGTTTCTATCACGATACCCTGGACTACCATTTTTGGATCGACCATCACCCGAAAATCCGCAACCTGACTGTCGCCTGTGGTGGGAGTGGTCATGCCTTCAAGTTTACGCCGGTTCTCGGGGATATCATTGCAGATCGGGTGGAAAATATCCGGCACCCTTATGGTCACAAGTTCCGGTGGCGGTCTCTGGCTGACGTTACCCATCCTTACGCCGGGGAACGACTATACCTGGAGGATCTGTAAGGCAGACTCGCAGGACTACAACACGGCCGGTCTCCACCGGCCTATCCGTACCTGCGTCTGGGCGCGCTTGTTCTCGGCCACGCACTAGGAAATCAAACACTCCCTATTGGTGGACACTGCGCGCACCCGTACGGGAACATCCGATATCCGGATTTCACGTTGCCTGATGCTGGACACATGTCTCCATCCTACCCGTCTTGAATAGGCTGGTCCTGGGCATACTAGGAGCCTCAATGGCCTGCGCAGCGTCCCTGGTGGCATCACACCGGACATCGCCTCTTCGCGCCGGGGTACGACGCCGCGTATCAGAACAGCTACGGATCCCTGATTGGCCCTTGATAAGTGCCTCCATATCAAAAACTCGGCGCTGCCTGACGGGGCCGGAAATCCAACGCCCACCAGGCAAGTACTACCAGGCAACAGAAACTGACTGATGACGCCAGAAAGGCAGTATGCAGCCCGAACACGAATGCCAGCCCGGAACTAACAATCGGAGCTAGGGTCCGTGCTACGGACCGAATACTGTTTTCCAGACCAAAGACCGCGCCCTGCTGGCCAGCCTGTGAGCCATGGCTGAGCAAGGACGCCATCGCCGGGAAAACACTCCCTACGGTACCACCGGCCAACGCCTGTAGCACCATCAGCTGCCAGACGTGATTCACAAAAGCATGGAGTAAAAAAACCAGCACGGAAGCGCCAGCACCCAGCATCAGCACACCATTGGCTCCCAAGCGGTCGCACAGCTTGCCGGCCTGGACCGACACAAGGGCACCGGTCACGGCATACAACCCAAACATGAGCCCCGTGGCAGTGGCTACCGGCAGGGCCAGTCCATTGGTAGTCACTGTTAGTTCACTGACATACAAGGCAATCACGGGCAGAACGAATGAAGTGGCCAGGTGGATCAGGAATGAACAAAGATACAGATAAGGCATCTGTGCTAGGCGCAGCAGCGCAGTGAAACGGTGCCGGAGCGGAGGCTGATCGGGAGCAGGCTGGTAGTGCCACTGTTCCGGCAACCGGAACAGGATCAGCAGGCCGGCCCCTACCATAAAGGCACCATTGCACCAGAAACTAGCCCGCATGCCCACTAGATCACTTAACACGCCCCCAATCAACGGCCCACTGGCGATCCCCACCCAGCGAGCCGTGGCGATCCAACCCAGGGCCTCACCCATACGCTTACGCGGCGTATGCGCTGACACATAGGCACTGGACGCCGCAGCGACACCCGTGGTGAGACCCTGCAATAGACGGAGTACAAACATCTGCTCCACGGACTGGGCAAAGGACATTGAGAACATCACCAGACCACCCACCAGCGTGGCGCGCAGCAGCATGAGTTTCCGGCCAAAACGATCCGCGACCATCCCCCAGACCGGCGAAGCCACAATCATCGTGAGGGGCTGGGCTGCCAGGATGAAGCCAATCCACAGGGTGGCATCTCCCCTAGTACCCACAGCCAGGTCCTGTACAAACAGCGGCAGGAATGGCAGTACGATTGTGAAGCCTACATTGCACAGGAACTGAGCCAGGCAAACGAGATAGACTTTGCGGCGCCAAGCCTCCATGATCAGGTCGTGCTCGGCACTCTACGCAGGAACAGCCGCCGACTACGCACATAGCCGAAGGCCAGGGCTAGGATCACAGCGGCACACCCACCCAGTAGTGGCGGCAACAGGGCGGGATGATACCAAGTCAGCCCTACGATGGGTCCTAGTGCCGATGCTAGATCGTCCAGTGTCGCGTAGATCCCCATGACTACATGGGGCTGGGGATCGCGCTGGGCTAGGTGGCTGACACCTACCTCCACGGCCACGCGTAAACCGGAAAAGGACAGCATAACAACACTTGCACTGATCAGAGCCGCGTAGTCACGGGTGATGGCCGCCGCGATTAGGCTCCCAGCCACTAGAAACGCCATCAGCATGATGGTGCGGGTACGTCCGATGCAGTCCGCCACGGCGCCTACGACCGGAGCCGCCACAATCGTCGACATCCAATGCAGGGCCAGGACCAACCCGGCCATGAAACCTGTCCCCAGCCACGTGGGCACATTAACTAGCCGCTCCTGGAGATACAAGGCCGTTAGGGCAATAAGCAGGGTTAGGCATAGGCGCGTACCCACTGCCAGTGCCAGGCTCCAGCCCATGGCGGGCCGGCGGAGAATACGCATGCCGGCTGCGCGGAGGATGGTACCGTCTCCCAGCGGGCCATCCATGTCCCGGGGGCCGTGGGTGGGCCAGTGCAAGGTCAGACTCAGCAGTATGCCTGCTACAGCCAGGCTAGCCAAGCCCAACATGGCCGGGCCAAAGCCGGCCCGGTCCAGGAGCCATCCTCCGATCAGTACGCCAAGACCGCTCCCCAGGCGCACCAAACCCCACCAAAAGCCCAGGGCACGACCCTGGACCTCCACGTGCTGCAACCAGACGGCATAATAGGCCGACTGACGGAATACTGACCAGGATACCCCCCAGGCCAGGCGGGCCAGGAGCCACCAGGGCAACCCTAGCGGCCGGGCAAACGCCAACGTTGATAGCAGCCCCAGCCCAGTGGCCCCCATAAATAGCACCCGCAGCGGTAGCCGCGTTAGCAAGACAGCTATGAGAGAGTTGGAAAGTAAACGGATCCAGCGGTTGGCACTGAGCAACAAACTGACCTCAAACAGGGACAGGCCCAGGGTAGTAGCCGTCAAGGGCAAGGCACTGTACAGGAAGGAATCGCCCATGATGAGCAAACCTACCGCTACCGCTGCAGGCAGTACCAAGGATCGTGTCCACGCCGGAGCAGGACCAGCGGGAGGCATCGTCAGGTCAGGTAGCGGTGGGCGCGAGTCGGCCACTCCCGTGCACCGGGTACACGCGTCGTGGATACAAAAGCACGCTCTTCCGTCTTCTGTACACGCAGTGGCCGGGGGCTGCGAATATAGGCCTGGGCTGCCTGATACCCCGCCTCAATCATCTGACGAGTGTGGCTAAATTCTAAGAGCGGAATGTCGGCAAATGCATTCAGATGCAGATGATGCAGGGCGATGCCCGTATCATCTTGGGCCCGTTCCAGATCCGTGAACAGGGATTGGGTCATCATGACCCCCATCACTCGGGTGAAAATATTGATCAAGCCCTCAGAGGGAGCCAGACGCTGCCCCCCATATCCGACATTGAGCAGGTAGATGGTGGTAGCCCCCTTGTCCATGGCGATATCGGCCGGCACATTTTCAAGCACACCGCCATCTACGAGCTGTAAATCTTGATAAGGTACAGGCGGCATCAGCACCGGTATGGAAGCACTCGCCACCACGGCATCCAGAAACGGTGTGTCCGGATCGTCGCCGAACAGATACAGACGCTTGGTGCGCAGATCAGTAGCCGTGATATAACAGGGCACCTTCAGGGCACCGAACGTGGTAATGGTACGCGGCATAGTGCGGACGATGAACTGACGGAAGGCTTTGTCTTTGTACAGACCGTTCCGACCGCGGATGAAATTCAGGGCCATCGTAAAGAGATTACCTTGGAAAATATCGCGTTTCCGGAAACGGGTCCAGGTCTGGCGTAAATTTTGCGCTGTCTCCGGATTGGTACCGTAGCAGGCTAAGTAGAGCGCATTCAGGGCTCCAACAGACGTACCGACCAGAAAATCCGGGACAATACCCGCTTCCAGCAACGCGTGACAAGCACCGGCCTGCAGAGCGCCACGTGCGCCACCCCCGGTGAGGACGAAACTGATCATGCGCCGACCGGTTCCTGTCCGAATCCGGCTACTAATACGATGCACTCACCTTTCAGGGACCGGTTTTGCAACTGGCTTCGCAGGGCCGATAGCGAGCCCTGCAACGTCTCCTCGTGCACTTTACTCAGCTCCCGCACCAGAGCTGCCGGTCGATCCCCTAGCACCGTATACATATCTTCTAACAGACGTGTCACCCGGTGGGGGCTTTCATAATAGATGAGAGTGTGTGAACTGTCTTTTTCCGCCTGGAGACTCCGCTGGCGCGCCCCCTGTTTCCGAGGGGCAAATCCCTTAAAGGTGAAACTGTGTACCGGTAGGCCCGACTGCACCAGTGCCGGAATCAAAGCGGTGGCACCAGGCAGCACGCTGACGTTGATGGCAGAAGCGTGGGCCATGCGTACTAGGCGGAAGCCGGGATCGGCGATGCCAGGTGTACCGGCATCCGTAATGTACGCCACGTGCCGCCCGTCCAGGAGTTGGGCCTGGATGCGGGCCAGGGCCGTGTGTTCATTGTGTTCATGGAAAGCAAGCAGTGGTTTGTCAAGCTCATAATACTGTAGGAGCCGTCGACTATAGCGGGTGTCTTCACAGGCGATCAGATCCACTGCCCCCAGCGTAGAGACCGCCCGGTAGGTGATATCACCCAAATGCCCGATCGGCGTGGGCACCAGGTACAGTGTACCGGTCGTCTTGTCTTGTATCGGCATAACAGACTTCAGGCCAGAAACGCCCGGAGGGCGCCAAACAGGCGCTCTAGATCCTGGATATTCATTTCCCCCATATGCCCAATGCGCAGGGACTTGCCCTTCTCTCCTCCGTAGCCGTTCGCAATTTCCATGTCGTCATGCGCCAGATGGACTTGCAACTGCTCCATGTTCAGCTGCAGGGTATTCCGCAGGGTCGTGACGGTGGGCGAAGCATAGACGGGAACCACACAAGGATCAAGCCCCAGAGCACACGCAGAGTCCCGGGTATAGTCCCGCAGGGTCATATGCCGAGCCCAACGGGGCTCTAGGCCTTCGGCTAGGATCCGATCCAGTTGCACGTCTAGCGCCTGCACGGTCGCTACGGCCGGGGTGGCCGGGGTTGTGCCGCGCCGGAGATAGGATTCCAGATTGAGAAAGTCAAAGTACCAACCACGCCCTTCTACCTGAGTTGCTCGTTCCAAGGTACGATCGCTGACTGCCGCCACCGCCAGGCCCGGCGGTGTTGCCAGGGCCTTCTGGGAGGATGTCAGGCACACGTCCAGGCCCCAGTCATCGGTCCGTATTTCCGCCCCTGCCAAGGAGGAAACGGCATCAACACAGATCAGCGCCTGCGGAGCCACGTCACGTATGGCATCCGCCAGGGCGGCGATGGGCTGCAGCACGCCTGTACTCGTTTCGTTGTGCACGATACAAACGGCATCCAAATTGTCGTCCTGATTGGTGTCAACTACCGCCTGCCGCACCTCCGCCGGTTCAAAGCTCTGGAACCAGGGCTTTTCCAGTTTGACCACCGTCCTACCACAACCCTGTGCCACATCGTACCAGCGCTGACCGAATGCCCCACAGACAAGCATGAGGACACGGGCCCCTGTGTCCGGACCACGCACACCATTCCGGATACAGGCTTCCTGCAGGCCGGTCCCTGAGCTGGCCAGCAGATATACTCGGTGTCGGGTACAGAACACGTCTCGCAGTTTACCCTGCACGGAAGCAAACAGGTTATCCATAGCCTGCGACCGGTGCCCAATCATGGGGGTCAACTGAGCTGCCAGGGCATCGTCCGGGACATCCACCGGTCCTGGAATGAAGAGGCGTGCCGGTTTGGCTGTTGCTGAAGTTGGCATTGAGGTCATTTTGGGCTTCGCTTTCCTTTCAATAAACCACAATAGGCATAGAATTCGGTACACTGAAAGACAAGGTTCAGCGTGTACCGCCAGGGCCTGTTGTCCACAATACCGGGTTCAGGTTCCCTACTTGCACACTACCATTATGACATGATGTCCGCGGGAACCCTGGGGAAAAAGAGCGACGGAACCCGGGTTCCGTACCCTTACCCTTTCACGTCCAGGCACACGTCTGCACACCTCTTATGGCCTCCCACGTATCCGAACCCGATCTGACCGGCGACACTGCAGATTCCGCGGACATGCCCTCCGACCTCCAGGCGTCTTTTAGTGTCTTTGAGATCGGGGTTCTGCTACTAGCCTTAATTTCCCCTTTTCTATCGCCATACCTGTACGAGCTGTCCCCGGAAGAAACCCGCATCCTCATCGCCGCGGACTGGGTGATTTCCGGCATTTTTCTCTTCAAGTTCTTCGTGGATCTAATACAGGCCGAATCCCGCCTGGCATTTCTCAAGTGGGGCTGGGTCGATCTGATCGCGGCCACACCCGTACTGCCGTTCATTCACTCCCTACGCCTGCTGCGCCTGATACGTCTCGTGCGCCTGATACGGTCCGTGCGCACTATTGCACAGCAGCGTGCTCTCCTGCGCAGTCTGTTCCGCCGGCGTGCTGAGAGCGCATTCGCTACAATCCTGCTGCTGACTGTCCTGTCCCTGTTTGGTTCTGCGCTCGTGATTTTACATTTTGAAACGGATCAAGGGAACATTACAACCGCCGCCGATGCCCTATGGTGGGCCTTCGTTACCATCACGACCGTGGGGTATGGCGACTACTATCCGGTCACGCCACAGGGTAGAATTGTAGCAGCACTGCTGGCCGTGGTGGGGATAGGTTTGTTTGGGGTATTCACCGGTTGGTTGGCCAGCTGGCTCATGAAACCTTTGTCGACCTAGGCAAATGTTTCTGCCATGACCCTATATAACCATACCCATAGCCCCGCAGCTGTACCGTGCCGTTATTACTTGCCATCGTAAGGGAAATCGTATGAAAGCATTGGTATGGGAAGCACCCAGTGTCATGGTACTACGGGAAAAGGACATCCCGGTGCCCGGTCCACGTGAGGTCTTAATCCGGGTCGCGTACGCCGGCATCTGCGGCTCGGAACTGAGCGGCTATCTGGGCCACAACGCCCTGCGCGTACCTCCCTTAGTCATGGGCCACGAATTCGCGGGCACCGTAGTGGCCACCGGATCACAAGCTCACGAAGAGGCTCCGGAACTGGCTGTGGACACACCCGTAACGGTCAATCCGCTGTACTGCACCGGCTATTCGGACCTTCAGGATCGGGGGCTGCATCAGTTGTGTCCGACCCGACAGCTGGTGGGGGCCCATGTGCCGGGTGCCTTCGCCGAATATGTAGCCGTACCTGCTCACACGGTCCATCCTTTGCCCGAGGGGCTGTCCTACCGGGAAGGTGCGCTGACCGAGCCCGTCGGGTGCGCGGTCCGGATTGGCGAACTAGCGGGAAACGTGCGCGGGCAAGCCTGTTTGGTCATCGGCCTGGGGCCCATTGGCCTGCTATCCCTCCAGGTGCTTAAACGCAACGGGGCTACTGAGGTATTTGTGGTGGACCTGGATGCCGAGCGGTTAGCCATGGGGGCCCATTATGGCGGAGTGGTTCTTGATCCCCGTCAGCAGGACGTGGTTGAGTATGTTCTCGCGCACACGGAGCAGCAGGGCGTTGCCATCAGCGTGGACGCGGTGGGAACCGGTGGCACGCGTACGCAATGTGTTCATGCAACCCGGACTACAGGCCTGGTCATCCTAAGCGGACTACATGAGGAAACAAGCGACATACCGGCGGCGGATGTGATCCGGCGCGAGATCACACTCCGTGGTTCTTTCTCCTACTCACCGGCCAACTTCCGCGCTGCGCTCGATCTGCTAGACCGCAAAGCGATTTCACTGGAACCCTGGATTGTGGAAGCACCACTAGGGGATGGCGGTCTGTGGTTTGAGCGCCTAATCAAAGCTCCGGGAAACGTATCCAAAGTTCTGTTGGTACCCGACGCGGCCTGAGGCCTAGCGTAGATCCAATGCAAATGACAGTCTCCATACCATGAAAATAATCGATGTCAAGGCTGTCCGGGTGACCGTACCGCCGCGTCCGGTCAGGTCACAGGCGACAGCTAGAGGCTGGCACCATACAAGTGAGGTAGCGAATCCGATGTCGCGCTACCCCCGCTTCAAGGCCCATCGCAGTCTCTGGTTGCCGCGGTGGGAGGAAACCTGGTGTCAAGTGACCCTGGAGGACGGTACCTGGGGCCTAGGTGCAACGAGCCATGGCCGTGTAACAGCCGCCATTATTGATGATCACTTGGCTCCGAATCTACGCGGGGAAGACGGTTTCGCGATTGAGCGCTTGTCGGACATGATGTTTCGTATGACCAAACCCTACGGCTCCACCGGTCTGGCTGCCTACGCCGTCAGCGCAGTTGATCTGGCCTTGTGGGACGCTAAAGGTAAGGCCCTGAATATGCCGGTATATCGCCGTTAGGCGGCCCCCAGAAGGAGCGGATTCAGTGCTACGCTACCGGCAACGACATTGACTGGTACCAAACATGCGGCTTCACCATGTTCAAGCTGGCATGCCCGTATGGCCCCGCCGATGGCCTGGCCGGTCTGGATCGGAATGAAGCATTCGTGGCTAGCGTACGGGAGCAAGTGGGTGATGACCAAGAGTTGATGCTGGACTGTTGGATGGCCTTTGATGTGGAATATACCGTTCGTCTAGCCGAGCGTCTGCGTCCATACCGCCTCAAATGGATGGAGGAGTGTCTTATCACGGAAGATTTTGACGCCCACCGGATCCTGCGTCAGCGTCTGCCCTGGCAAACGCTGGCTACAGGTGAACACTGGTATACGCATGTACCGTTCCAGTGGGCGGCACGCCACCAGGTCGTAGATATTCTGCAGCCCGACATCAACTGGTGCGGTGGTCTGTCCACATGTCTCCGGATCGCCGCCATTGCCGACGCCGCCGGTCTGCAAGTGATTCTGCACGGTGGCGGACGCAATCCCTTTGGTCAGCATTTCAGCATTGCCCACGGCGCAGTCCCTTATCTGGAATATTTCATGGGTTCGGATCCCGGTATATCACTGGCAGATGCCGCACCGCTGCCTAACCAGGCCGTAGCGCAGGATGGTTGGTTAGTGCCTAATCCCGGTGCCGGCTTCGGCCTGGGCATTCAGGAGAACTGGATCACCGCTTTCTTCACCTAAAGCGTTTCGTGTTATGTCGCACAACAACTCACATTCCATCACCATTCTGCACATCGCTGCACAGTCTGACTGGCAACAGGGCCTAGATGCGGGGGAATACAGGGCGGCTTCCCTGGACACGGAAGGTTTTATTCATGCCAGCGGCGATGAAGATCAGCTGCGTCAAGTGGTGGTGAACCTATTCGCTGGACGCACTGATCTGCTGGTGTTGGATATTGACATCCGACAGTTATCTCCCGGTATTCAGGTACTGCGTGAACCGGCTCCCTCAGGGGAGATCTATCCGCACATCTATGGCCCCATCAACCTAGATGCTGTCACTCAAGTACGCACCCTCATACCTGATCCTAACCATCCTGACCTCTTCGCACTAGTCTCTCGAGAATAACTATCAAGCTGCGTGGCTCCGGTCCTCATTAGGATAGTCAAAGTTCTTGGGGATACGCTTACACAAGCTAAGAACCCCTGCCGGTGTAGACAGGAGATACAAGACTAGGCAGGGCAACTCTTTGCCTGCATAGGCGAACCCGCTATCGTGTCTCTTCGTTATTGTCGCTACGATACGCAAGAAGCTGCCTCTACGGGGGAATGCAAAAAACACTTTAGGTACGGGGGCACAGGCGACAAGGAGCGTGAGAGGAGGAGCAAAAGCTTCTTCTAATCGCTCCGCCCGACAGGTCTTTCAGCTTGCTGGGCTCCATAGAAGATAACCACGTACGGGGTCCTTTGTATTGAGTCAAGGGCTGCAACGAGCTAGATAGGACTAGTTCCTAGATGAGCATGCAGATTATTTCTGCGATCAATCCATTGAGCCTGGCGCGAAAAGACTGTGCCGAGGTTAGACCTGTACACCCACAACTCACTTGGCAGAAGACCACAAGCCTGTTACACAATCATGTTAGGGGCGCCTGTCGTACGCCATATGTATCCCACAGCAACCTGCACAGAGGCTTGATGACAAAGATTACAACCCAAGCGGCGGAACCGAGTATGCACAATCGCACTCTGCCCTGGCCAATTTTAGAGGCCCGGAATGACAGCTGGCCTAACGGGGCGTACCACATTACCTATCGAGTTCACACGTCCGGTCAAAGTATGGAACTGCAACACCGAGTTACGGGCACGCCTCTTATACAGACGTGGATTGACACTCAGCAAGTCAGTTTCGTTTGCACAGCCGCGGCGCCCCGTTCTATGTATCGCCAACTGCACATATCGGCGACACAAGACCAAGTGATCGAATGGTGTGTAGATGATTTAGGGGAAATTCCTTGGTTTACACCCATGCTCGTTGCCCGCCGTGCTCTACAGCATACGGTGACATTGGTGGACGGTCTGAGTGAACACTGGATAGGTCATACCCTGCACTTACCCCGTGGCGCACGCATTGCCGTGGGACAACCCTTCATATGTGCCGACGAGGTTACGGGATGGATGAACTTCCACCAGAAGCAAGAACTAGCCCCTGGTTCATTCTTTGTGGCAGGCGGTACTGAACGCGACTTTACGCTACACGTGTATCTAGCTTCGGACTTGCACCATTATCTTCATCTGCACCGCCAATCACTCTCATGCCATAACATTATGACGAACATCCTCACGGCGGGGCTAACCCTACTGCAACAGGAATACCAAGATGAGGCTGATTGGTCCTCGCACCGCAATCTGCAGGTCTTGACCGCCAACCTAGCTGATGCTGGCTTACCCCACTGGGCTGATGACGATTTCCAGCCGGAGTTGGTCGCGAGCATTTTGCATCCCTACCACATCCCTAAGGAGGATATCTGGTCCGAACTAGACGACACCGCCTACCTCAAACTTCAGAGACAGCTGACCACGAAGAAGGACGGAGAGTTACAGCGGGCATTCCTAGAGGCTGCTTTAGACACTGCTACATTTGTCGACTTTGTACACCAGCAGGCACCTCCTACGTCTGGTACGCCCATACCCCTGTGTACGGGAGGACCTTGGACAGAACTGACTGCCAAAGATCCGCCCCTTGATTTAGAAGTCGGTATGTATGAACTCTGGCAGGCTATTCCACCCCGAGTGGCGTGTCGTGTACCGTTCTGGGCCCAGGTATCTTTGGCGCACATAGCGGCGGGCATCATAGATCCGACCTGGTGGGCAGGCCATAGCAAGTCTATACGCACTACCGGACGCACTGCCATCATCCAGGCTTTAACCAAGACAGGTACGCAAGGTGATGCCCAAGTAGATACCTGTGTCCGCAATCTACTACGCCGCATGAGTGGTTTACCGGTCGTACGAGGTCCCTACAGTGTATTCACGAACTGTCTCTTTGCACGGGCCTGGTGGCGGGAACACCTGGTATCTAACATTCGGAACTATAGTCAGCAGCAGGACAAAGCAGCTAGTCGTACGGAACTCCGGGACATTCTGCGATACAGTCAAGATTACTGGGAAAATTTGGTAAGCATGACTGTGCCCCGTGGTGCCGTATTCGGGACCCGGGTCCAAGCTGTCTTCATTGATAGTCTGGCCCGGCACAACCGGTCCAACCCTTATACTCCCTTACGCAAAGCTTACTTTCTCCGCAAGGTGCTACAGCAGTTCAGTAACGTAGCCGCAGCTCGGGAAATGGGCGTGTTGTCGTTTGCAGAACTGAGCACTGAAGTGGACGCATTTCTAAGCGCTGCGGTTGAGCACGGTTCATAAACAACAGCAAGCAGCGTATAAGGAAGTGCTATACCCTAGAGCTGACATATCAGCTGCCAGCGAACACGTACACCGCGGATCTAACCCAGCTAGCGACAAATAGAGCCATGATGACTAAGAATCCTTACAAGCCGGGCAGAAGATCTCAATACCCATAATCACGCCGTACCCTGGCCTGTTTTGACAGAAGGTATTTGCCTATACCGTGGCAGCACCGCGTTCTATGTATCGCCGACTGTGTATCGCCGACTGTGTATCGCCGACTGTATATAGCGAAGACACCCGACTAGGTGATTCAGTGGTGCCTAGATGATCTCGGTGAGTTCCCGCTGTTTACGCCTATGCTGGTGGCCCGCTACACGCTACGACATACGGTGACGGCGGGGGATGATCTCAACACCCTCTGGATGGACCAAACGCTGGTTATATCCCAAGGAGCGCGACTGGCCGTATCACCTCCCTTTACATGTATGAACGGGGTAACGGGCTGGATGCTTTTTCACGAAGACAAGGGTCGGGCTTCCGATACTTTTCGCGTCCAGGATGGTGCAGAGAGGGATTTACGCTACACGTATACCTAGCCCCCGATTTACACCATTATCTCCAACGGCACCGCCAGACTATCCCTGATCGGAGCATCATGGCAAAAATATACTGACCGCGGGTCTTGCTCTGTTACAACGGGAATACCAGGATGCGGAAACCGGGGCACACCGTAATATACAGAGCTTGGCCGCCTCTCTTGAAGAGCAGGATTTACCCCATTGGGCACATGACAATTTCCAGCCAGCGTTGGTAGCCACTACTTTGCTTTCCCACCTCATCCCAGAGGAGCCAGCATGAAGGACATAGCCGTGGGTATCATTGATCCCACCTAGTGGGCCGGGAGCATACAGACCCAACAGCCCGGCTACACGCGTATTACGAAAGCCCTGACCTTACAGGGGAATGCGCGGGCTAAAGCTATGAATGCGTGTGTCCGCAATCTACTCCGCCATATGAGTGGGTTACCGGTAGTACGGCGGCAGCGCAGCATCTTCACGAATTGTCCTTTCGCGCGGGCCTGGTGGCGGGAATACTGGGTGTCCACCATTCAACAATACACGAAGGAACTGGATGCACCCGCTTCTCCTGCAGCCCTGCGGGAAGTCCTACGCTACAATCAGACCTACTGGGAGAAGCTAGTTACGATAATCATATCGCGGGGTGCTGTCTTCGGACCAGTAGAGGTGCTCGCTGCCTTTATGGACAGTCTCGCCCGCCATTGCCAGGTCCAGCCACATACTCCCTTACGTAATGCCAATGCCCTGCAAAAGGTGTTGCAGCAGTTCTCCAACCTCGCCGCGGCCCGGGAATTGGGTGTACTCTCCCTGGCGGACTTGCGCACTGAAGTGGATGACTTACTGACCGCTGTGGTACCTCATCTGTAGCGAGTCTTTTACTTGCGCCAGCCCGCATAGTCGTCCCGGATATAATCCTCAGGTGATCCGGGGGAACCAAGAATCGCCATGGACTGCTCTCCGTTGCGCACTACCATATGCACCATGTGTCGGGATAACCGCCGGAGAAACGTGACCAGATATTCTAGGTCCCCAGCATCTGCCTGTTCCAAAGCATAAATGTAGGGCACTCGTTCGTGCTGAGCCACAGCAATGGGCAAGAATTCTCGTTTGATGAGATGCCAGTTCATCAGGGCCCGGACCACGCGACCGTTGCCGTCCGCAAAGGGGTGAATTTGGATGAAACGATGATGCAGCCAGGCCGCACAGAGTAGGGGGTGGATATGCGCATTGTCGTAGAGCTCATACAGATCGAGCAGGCGTTGAATCTCACTGTCCACCTGTTCCGGGGGGCAATAACAGTGCACCTTACCATCAGGCCGCGTGGGGTTGTTGGGATACTGCTTGAATACCCCGCGGCGCAGGGGACGTTGCACCCGCTGCCCTAGACTGTCCACCGCATCATGGGTGGCTTGATGGGCCGTAATGCAGGCATGAAGTTCACGCATGGCGTGGGCAGATAGGAGCCGTTCTTCACGAATGTAACCGTGTACCAGTTCCACGGAGGCTTGATGATCCTGGAGCATGGCAATCAACAGCTCCGGCTCAATGTTGGTGTCCTGCCGCCGAACCCATTCGGTAGCAAAGCCGTGCTCTAACAGGGTCGTGGCAGTGCCGCGGTTCAGCGTGTATAACCCTTCAATGACACCGGTCTCAATGGACCAATAACGTTCTAGGCGGCGCACACCGGTTTGCAGCTGCGCCTGTACCGTGGGCTGGCGGCGAAAAGCGTCCCAGCGCGCTTTCCATTCATCAACATCGCGGAAATCGTATGCGAGTTCCGCGGGCGTCAGGGGGTGCAGTGGGCGCCACGCATGCCCCACTTCCGGAGCCGATGGTCGTTCTGCCTCATGTGGTGTCCATCTGCGCCCCATCTTATGCTCGTTTCCTGCCTTATCGCCTCGTTTACCGGCTCCTATTGTACCGTGATACCTGTCTAGTCCTAGCTCAAGGTCAAACACAATCTGTAGCCGGTTAAGACTGCTGTACCATCCAGCTGACAAGCGCTTAGCAGCCTATTTTACTATATATGATGATGTCTTGGCTGGGCAGTAGAAAACCAAGACACAGAAGTACTACAAGTACTTACCCCTAGGAAAGTCCGTGGTCCTATGTGATAAGGTGCTTACAGCGGAACCTGTTAACGATCATCTCCGATACGCGGGTGCGTTCTATGAATCCCAAATGAAAATCTGTGTTGACAGAACCCAAGGGTAGTAGATGGTATCAGTGGATAAACGATACCCCTCTGTGGCACAGAATGTCAGAGTGCACCCGGAAACCGTCTGTGATAGCTTCCACTCAGAGTAACTAACCGTGGTAACAACAGCACCGTGCCCCGCTATTGTCTGCACCATGCTGTACTGGCTTATCCTCTTCTTATTTGAAGTCACTCACGACTTCCACTACCATACAGGGAGCTTCTGTCTATGCGCCCCGCATAATCAACATGGGGACGCCCACCACCTGCAGGACTGATTACATCATGGATGCTATTCGCTTATCCGACGCGGATCTCCGTTTCTTTCGGGACAACGGTTTCCTAATCAAGCGCCAGGTACTCAAGTCACATCTGATAGAAAAAGCACAGGAGGTCTTCTGGGCCAATGCGCCGGCACAGCTCAAACGTGACGACCCGGCATCCTGGATTGGTCCCTTCGCTGCTGAATATCACCTCAATGAAGATCAGGACTATCGGGGCGGCTATCGCTGGAATTTACGCCACATCGGTGACGCCCCCTGGATGATGGACCTCATTCCGCGGGATCCCGACATCGTGGCAATGGCTGAACAGCTACTAGGAGCCGGACAGCTACGTCAGCCACGTCGGACACGCGGAATCTATACAACCCTCCCCCGTGCCGACGCAGACTTTGAACCGGATCATCTGCACGTGGACGAACACGCCTTCCATCTAGGGATAGTAGGCTATCTAGGGGATGTGGTACCCAACGGCGGCGGGTTTCGGGTTTGGCCCAGCAGTCACCGATGGTTCTACTATGTTTTCGAATCGCAATATAAACCAGGCCGCAACGAGGCCTATGAGCGCGTACGATCCTTTTTTGAAACGCAGCCTTCTCTTGAATGCACAGGCCAAGCCGGCGACATCGTGTTCTGGCACCATCGGCTCGCCCATATGGCAGGACGCAATCATGCACGCAACCTACGTCAGGCGGTGCTCTACGATTTTACCCGCACGGATCTAGCCGTAGCCCAGGAGGAGCCCCCACAGACCAATATGTGGCGGGATTGGCCTGGTGTTGATGCCCTGCAGGACACCTGAAACCCGCAGCACGCGCAGACTAAGACGCGCACGTCCGCTCTACAGCTTGGTTGTACCACGGTAGCCGAGCTTTGAAACCATGAGTAGCATGCAGCGGAATTGCTGCATGCTTGATCCCTGCCACTTTGTTGCCTGTGAGGTAATCCACTCTCTATGACTGTAGATATTCCTGATTTTATATGCCACCGCGACCAGTATTCCTTGGATCCTGAGGTCGTGTACTTGAATCATGGCAGTTTTGGTGCGGTGCCCACACTGGTGCAGAATTCCTTTCACTTCTGGCACCGTCGCATGGAAGCGAATCCCGTCCGGTTCATGAACGAAATCAGGGGGCCCGCCACAGCCGAGACTCGTCAAGTTCTAGCCCGGTTCGTCGGCACACGGTCCGCCAACCTGGGCTTCGTCAACAATGCCACTCATGGCATCAACCTTGTGGCTCATTCTCTGCCCCTACAGGCCGGGGATGAAGTATTAGCTACCAATCAGGAATATGGTGCCACGCAAAAGGCTCTCATCTACCGCTGCCAGCGCACAGAGGCCCATTACAAAATACAGGAAGTTCCGTATCCCGTACAGGACCGTGATGAGTGGTTAGATATATTCTGGCAGGGGGTAACACCACGCACCAAAGTGATTTTCTTCAGCCATATTACCTCGGCCACGGCCCTGACCCTACCCTTACAGGAAATATGTCAGCGTGCCCGGCAGGCCGGGATCCTCACGCTGGTTGACGGGGCCCATGCCCCCGGTCATATAGACCTACACCTGGACCAATGGGACGTGGACTTTTACACAGGCAACTGTCATAAATGGTTGTCGAGTCCACGGGGCTGTGGGTTCCTATACGTACATCCACGGCATCAGGCTATGTTGGAACCGCTGATCGTCAGCCATGGCTGGAATCCGGAGCAGGTCAGTGACACACCCCTGTTTGATTATCTGGACTGGCCGGGAACACACGATCCCTGTGCTATTCTGGCCGTATCCAGTGCGGTCCAGTACCTGTACGATTTATCATGGCATCAAGTGCGCCGCCAAGTCCACGCGCTCGCCGTAGCCACCCGGCACCAGCTCGCCGACATATTCGGTCTGGAGCCCGTCTGCCCTGATGATCAAGGCTGGTACTGTCAGATGTTCACAGCCCGGCTACCGGATGGAGCTGCCACCAAACTCGGTCCCCGTCTGTGGGAAGAACACCGGATTATCGTACCCATCATGCGTTTGGCCGAGTATGACGTGGTACGCATTTCCCTCAAAGAGTACAACTCGCCCGAGGATGTCAACACCCTACTCCAGGTATTGGACACGGAATTGCGCTGATTCCTGCCTAGGCAAGGGGTACACTAGGGGGGTGTCCTCGTCCCGTAGAACGTGGCCGAATTACCTTATAGGGTGATGCGACGACCTTCGCGAGCCGACTGGTAGGCGGCGTAGATGACGCGCACCACGTCCAAGCCCAATTCGCCGTTGCATGGCGTGGCCTCATCTTGATATACCGCCTCAACAAAATGCTGGCACATGGCCACATGGCCTGAACTCCAGTCCTCATCGGGAATGGCGGCGTTCCAGCCCGCCGAGGTACTCGCTTTCTCGTTGAGATACGTATCCTCAAAGACCGTCTGACTCGGAGCATACAGTTCCACTAGATCGTGAGGGCTCAGGTTGCACCGGATACGACTATTAGAGAGAAAGATCTCCAGCCAACTTTGCATGCCACCCAACACGGCATCGGATCCCATAGCTACCCCCCGGGTACCGTCTTCAAAGGTAAGTAGGGCGGTGGCCCAGGTCTCAACGTCCTGCCAACCGGTAGCAATATCCTGGTGATCCGCGCCGCGGTCCCCTGCGACCGTCGTGAGATCTCCCACCTCTGCCGTTACGGCAATCGGACGGATGCTCCGACCGTCCCGCTGTAGGCCTTCCTGTCGCTTGAGGTGCAGCATGGCGCCAATAGGATGAGCACCTAAGCGTAGCAGAGCGCCACCACCGGTATAGCGCCATACCTTAGAATAGGGAGAATGGGAGCCACAATGGCACTCACCGCCCCGCATCTCCAGAACCGCGCCGCGGGAACGCTTCATCAAGCCTTCGGCACGTTGTACCGAGGGCGCAAAAATCCAGTTCTCACCATACATGAGCTGAACACTGTGCCGCTGCGCAGCGGCAACCATGGCGGCGCCATCTTCTGAAGCTTGCTCCAGCATGATCTGGGGATCCCGCTCCGCGATTTCGGCATCCGTGGCTGTCTCATCCAGGTCCTGTCCGACATAGGCTGTGAGCGGTTTGGTACAGACAATGTGCTTTCCATGTTCGGCTGCCGCCACGGCCACTTCTCGATGTACATGATTGGGTACGCACAGGTCTACCATCTGGATGTCGGGGCGCTGCAGGAGTTCCCGGTAGTCGGTGTACCACGCAGCCAAGCCATGGCGTCGGGCAAACCCTTCTGCACTCTGCTGAGAACGGGCCGCCACAGCGACTACCGTGACCTGGAATCCCGGCACCTGGGCATAACAACGCATGCGCGTTTCTGCCAAGAAGCCGGCACCGATCAAGCCTATGTTCATCGTCTTGGTCATGGGACAGATCTCTCACCTACCGCGGTTTCGCATGAACACCGCACCACTCTATTGCCTAGAGAGTTCAGCATACTTCACATTGCCCTTAGAACCGGAAACCTGCGGATAACATTGAGGTTGTCATCTTTAGCAATGACATGAAACGGGTCAAGACGATTCTCTGTAATCCTTACACGAACCGTGACCTTACGAATCGTCTAAACGAGGACCTTACACATCGGCACTATCTGCTAAGTACACGCTTGGCTTTCCTGATGAACTGTACCTGCTATAGTTTAAACCTACGTGGTGCGACTACGCACCACATCTATGAGGTCCACTCGTAGCGCATTTTCTTGAGTTGTAGATATCTCTGAGCTCACCTATAACAGCAGGTCATATCCTCCCACACGGTGTTAAGGCGATTACCCATGCACCAGCCATCCATGCTCACGACGATGGGTGAGACACGGCCTCAGGGACATGGACAGGGTTGCAACTACCACCTGGGTGAAGCCATGCGGCAACACCAACCCACCAGGGGTGTCACAATTGAGCACAACCACACCTCTACCGCGAAGTTTAAAAGTCTGTCTATATGGATGGATGCTGAACGCCGTTTAGGCCAGTCTGTGGAGACAAACCACAAAGTGCGGGCCATGCGCGCGGCTACTCGCTAGAGCTGAAGACTAAGAAAGACCAAGAACAGCAGATACACCTGGCCGCAATGGACTAGCTCTGCTCCGGCCGTGGTAACCATAGGTCCATATGGCAATCCCAGCTAGTGGCTGGCGGAGAGATCATGAGTGATAGGCTCAGTGTCGGATCTGTGTGTCATCTGCAAACATGCTTTGACTTTCGCGGCAGAGGTAGCCAATCATGTAGAGCAGACCTGCCTTGTCGTTCGTACCTGTGCTGCGCAGTGGAAGGACCAAGTCACTCCGTTCCGTCCTGCCTTTTCCTGCTTTATACCTCGATCCAGCATTATAGTAATTTGAGAGTTCCGACATGAAAGTGCATAATGGAACAAGCGTGATCCAGATTGAACCTTGGGAGGTGGTGCTAATGGATTGTAGTAAATCTCCGATGTGCCCAGTAACCTCTCTTCAGGATCTCCGATAAGAAAGTTACTGGCACAGCAAAAGGGCCCTCGCTGTTAGGTGAGGGCTCTTTTGTATCATCTTAGTTCCGCTACCGGCCGTGTACGGGCTAGGCCGCCACTTACACGCCTCCTGACTTCCCGGAGCTCCGTTTCCCTTCAGTCCCTGTACTTTGAGGAAAAGCGTCATGATCACATACGAACCCATTGCTTACGCCGGATGGCAGCAGGCTCACCGCATCGCCAACGACGTACTAGAGCTCGTGATCGTATCGGAAATTGGTCCGCGTATCATGTCCTTGGCCCTCCACAACCGCCACAACCTATTTCGTGAACTGGCCATCGATCAGGGCCAGACCGGCGGTGACGCGTTTCGCCTGTATGGGGGACAACGCCTGTGGGCGGCTCCGGAAAATCAGACGACCACATACTACCCCGACAACCATCCTTGTGAGTTCCGGCAGCTGGACACATCGCACTACAAGGTCACGGCACCCGTGGAGCAAGGAACAGGGCTGCAGAAGGAAATGGAGATTCAGATCCTGGACAATACGGCCACCGTGACCGTCGTTCATCGCATCACCAACCGGGGTACGGATACGGCCTTTTTGGCTCCGTGGGCCCTTTCCGTCATGAATTTGCACGGTACCGCCATTGTGCCTCTGCCGCCTTATGGCACACATGAGGAGAATCTGGCCCCCGTCAGTGTATTGAGCCTGTGGGCTTATACGGATCTCACGGATCCCCGCTGGACCCTGGGCGACAGATATGTGCTGCTGCGCCAGGATGCCTTAGCCGGAACACCTCAGAAACTAGGGTTGCAAGTTAGCCAGGGCTGGGCTGCGTACGTGCTAGACAAGGTGCTGTTCGTCAAGACTTTCGGTTTCTGCGCCGATGCCCAATATCCCGACTACGGGTGCAACACGGAAATCTTCACAGACCATCGCATCCTGGAAGTGGAATCATTAGGCCCCTTGATGCATGTAACTGCCGGTATGTCCGTCACGCAGACGGAAACGTGGCACTTGTTTGACGGTGTGTGTACACCCACATCCGACGACGAGGTAGATGAATTTATCATGCCGCATGTTGCCCGTGCCCTGGGCTAGTTTTGGTTGCGCTTCCGCCTGCAACACCGCACGGACAATGGGCGCTTCCGGACAGAACCGGAACGGGTGCGGGGTATGGATGACTGCCGGTAGGCCCTGGTGAAGCCGTCTCAATTCTGCCAATAGTCCGCTAGATCGTCCCGGGCCACAAAGCCCAGTACATCACGGATTTTGTCGTGCCGGTGCTTGCGATGCGGCATGTCAGCACTGACATTGAACTCCTCGTAGGGGCTAGGTAAGGCCGGTACTTCCACGGCCCGGCGCAGTGCGCGTCCTGCATCCAGCCATGAACAGGCAAAGGGCGGTATCTGCTGGAGTGTACCGGTTGACACTAGCCGCCAGAAGAGCATGACAGCCACCTCTAGATCATGGTACTCCGCAAACACTCGCAGAATTTCCTGACCCAGATATTTGGTGTGGTGATACAAGTAGTCCAGGGGGCGGGCAGGTGCGTCCACCGGGATGTCATAATCCCAGCAATAACTGCCGAAGCCCGGATCCATCTGCTGAAACGGCCCTGTCTGCACGACCCGGCGGATACCGTGGGTGATGGCCCCGATCGCCACGTTATAGGCACCTATCGTATTAACGTGAAAGGCATCATGCAAACGGTGACGCAGCACGGAACAGTTGATGATGGCATCCATATCTGCGCAGGCCGCCACCACCTGCTCCGTATCGCGCATATCCACCTGCTGGAATTCATGCGGTCCTTCCAGAATGGGAGGCAGGGGTCGTTCACTGCGCGGAGCTGTCAAGTCCGCTAGGATCGCCGGAATAGGAATTAGGTCCGACTGGCGTAGACGATAAGTATTGACCATCTCCAGTGTAGTGGCAGCTCCTATAGGCCCCCCCGCACCAAAAATCACGACATTCCGGATGGGCCGGGAAGACACGGCCGGGCCGGCCGGAATAGCTGTCGTCCAGTGACCTGTCGGCTGCACATGGGAGTCTGTTTCCTCCGGCGCGGCCGTGGCGAAATCATGCCGGGGCGTATAGAGGAATGGCTCTGCGGTGCTGATAGACCGTTCTTCTTGCCCCGTCACATGCCGGATACGAATCTTGGCTCTGTCGCCCGGAGCGGCAATGTGAAACACAAACCAATCGGGCCGGGTAGCGTTGCGCATGTCCGCCGTGTTGAAGGCCAGGGCCCTATCTACGGCGTGCAGCACATCGTCGACATGTACCCAGCGCGGATCGAACGATTGCTGGGCCACATCCGCATCGTCCACAATCTGACCGAACCGCAAACAGATCCCGGTCATGGTGCCCTTACGCAACACTTCCCGTAGCGACAATTCGGCTAGCCAAGGACAGAGGTCAGTCGGCGCCGGCGTGGGGCGTGGTCGCCAGGCTTCATTCACCTGCCAGTAGGCCGGTAGCCGATCAAACAAGGATAAAGAACTACCCAATACAAAGCGCTGTACCCCCGCTTGCTGCGCGGCCGTAGCCAAGTTGTAAAGACTGCAGGTGGAGCGATACAACGTATCCCCCACATCCAGCGAAGACCTATGCGGCAAATCCAGGGTCTCAAGGTGTACAACGTGGTCCACGCCCGCCAGCAGCGCAGGCATGACCTGCGGATCACACATATCAGCCAGTTTCCATTCACATGATTCACTTGCCAAAGCTGCCGCTGCACCCGGCTCCGTATCCGTTAGGCGCAGAGCCACGTTGGCCTGACGCAGCAGATATTGACTTAATTGCAGGCCCAGGCGGCCATTGGCGCCTGTGAGTAAGATCTTCACTGTACGTTTGCGTCTCCTTTGCTCGTGTCCATCGCGAGTCCGATGGGCGTGGCCAGTCCTATTTCAAAAACGCGTGTAGTAATCCAGGCCTCCACGGTGGGCGGCTTGCCCTACCACGGTGGCATGCTTGTGCAGCACTTCTTCGTTCAGTTCAATACCTAGGCCGGGCTTGTCGGAAGGGATGTGGTAGCCATCCTTCCATACCAATGGTTCCCGGAGTACCTCAGCATGAAATCCGCCCCAGGTGTCAATTCCTTCCTGGATGAGGAAATTGGGCGAGCAGGTATCCAGGTGTATGGATGCAGCGGCCCCGACAGGCCCTCCATACAAGTGGGGGGCAATCTGTACGTACTGTGCTTCGGCCATACTAGCGATTTTCTTGGCTTCCAGGATACCGCCGGCAATAGTCAGGTCAAACTGCAGGATGGAGGCGGCCTTCTGGGCTAGTAAATCTACAAACTCAAATTTGTTGAACAGCCTTTCTCCCGTTGCTACGGGAATGGATGTAGCCCGCGCCACCCGGGCCATTTCCGAGATGTTTTCCGGCGGTACCGGTTCCTCAAACCAGAGGGGATCATATTCTTCCACCCGCTTCGCGAAACGGATGGCGCTGTGGGGCGTAAACTGCCCGTGCGTCCCGATTAGGATGTCGCAGGTATCCCCAACCGCCTCCCGTACCGTTTTGACCACGTTAGCGGCAGTACGCAGCCCCTCTAGGCGATCACTAGTGGCCGGATCAACCGGATCAAACTTGACGGCCGTAAAACCTCTTTCGACATAGCCCAACGCCATGTCCGCCGCCCGTTCCGCAGCGTCGCCGGCGCGCCATCCTGACAGGTAGGAGTAGGCCCGGAGGGAATCATGAAACTTGCCGCCCAGCAGGTTGTACACCGGCTGGACCACAGCCTTCCCCACGATATCCCATAGAGCCATTTCAATGGCACTGAGGACGGGTGAGGTGATCGGGCCGGTACGACGGACGTAACGCTGCTCATAGATGGCACACCAGATACGTTCAATGCGGAACGGATCCTGGCCTTCCAGATAGTGTGTGTATAGGTCGTCAATGAGGGCGAGAGCCGTATGATCCATCCGGGTGTGGTAAGTTGCCTCGCCTACCCCGGTGATCCCCTGATCGGTCCTGATTTGCACAAACAGCCAGCGAGGTCCACCAAAGTGCGGAGGCGGATTCTCCACGAGGAACGTTTGGATGGCATCAATTTTCATGTGCGTATTCTCCCTACATACAAACTAAGATGACCACGATCGCGGGATGGCTACGCTCCTCGTTGAATTTCCGGCAGGTGTGCCAAGGCCGGACCTAGACTAGGCGGCGTCGGGCATGGCCGGTGAGGGCATCCTCAGGACGCGGTAACCAAGTGAGGACTTCCTCGATCCGGTACGCGAGTTCCATGTCCCGTAACGTGATGCCGTTCACATCATGCGAATACAGTTCCACTTGTAATAAATTGTACTCCAGGATCAGGCGGGGATGATGCCAGCCGATTTCAGCCAGAAAGCCTACCGTGTTGGCTGCTTGCAGAGTCATGGACCAACTACGTGTCCGATACGCACGCTGAATCCACATTCTTTCTTCGCCGGTGTGCAGGGTCCAGGCCGGGAGACGTTCTGACAACCAAGCTTGACACTCAGCGGGGGTCAATAGGCGTTGAGCGATTTCATTCATGGTAGCTAGGCCCTCTATAGACAACAGGCACTGACATCCAACAAACCGGTAGCTCCCGCACCGCCGGCTACAGCATCCGCGTGTAAGGGCACCATATGTATCATACTCTGTCCCCCAAAGGAACGAATACGTCCCTGACGACATGAGCCTGGGCGAACATGGGCGTACCACATCAGGCGGAAAGACAAGTTTCTACTGCTCTAGAGGCGGATGCACTGCTATGTGATGTCAACTTACGACTATCGGGCCTGTGACTGCGTGAACATGATGCCCACAACCGCATTGTGCGTGTGTTCCTGCCATCCTATGCTCGGTAGGCCTCGGTTTAGACTGCAACAGAGACGTACTGCAATACAAGAACGATACGAATACATTCGTATAATGCCCATAAGCTTCGTGTTGTATAGGAGTAAACACAATGTCAGACCACGTCAACCGCTTTGTCATCCATTGCTTTACCTTTGGTACCGAGCAGGTCAAGCAAAAGTGTCAGCATCTGTCTCAGGCCGACAGCCTTAAACCCATGGGATTCGGCTATAACTGTGTGAACTGGACCATAGGCCACATATTGAGGACCCGCAAGTTTCTGTTGAAGACCTTGGGCGACGATTCGTTCACATGGACCGAGCAGGACGACGCAGCCTATGGCGATGCCGACACCGTAGAAGAAGCGGCCCGCATGGCCGCCGGCGGCCGTGATATCACCCGACTGCTGCAGGATCTGGACACGACCCATGCCTTACTGAAGCAGGTACTAGCAGTAAAGGAACTAAGTGCCATTGAAGGTACAGTCCCCTTCATGCGGGGCGAAGAAGCCCGTGTACAAGACATTGCCGGTTTCCTCCTTTGGCATGAAGGTACGCATGTGGGGGAAATTAGTGTCATGTGTGAAGCACTCAAAGCTTGATGTTCCTGCATCTCTATTCCACCTCCTGAGGGGCACCTCAAGAGTAGACTATACCAGAGTCATAGAGAACCCGATCCCGTCCGGCAAGTAGGGGGGAGCACAGAGTCTACCTCCTGAAACCAATCCTAGGACTAGGATTAGAACCCCAATCGGAGTGTGTCACTTCGTGCTATGTGCCTATATCCCTGGTTACCCGTTAGTACAGCAAACTAACATGGCTGCTCTGACGTAGCCGGCGATACATCAACCTTAACAATTCGCGGAACCGAATCCGCCTAAGGAATAGCCACGGGGATCCAGCATGCACATCTGCACCCAGAAGGCTATGTGTGCACCCAGAAGGCTATGTGGTTGGGAACTTGCCTCTGGCCAGAACGATCCTAGCGCAGGCACCAACAGCAGGCCACGCTGGATACAGGGCTTTGTATCCAGCGTGGCATTGTCTATACACAGGTCGTGCGAGTCCCAAGACCCGCTACATACCCTGGCTACGCGGCCAGTTTGTACGTGCCGTACCGTGCCTGACCATTGGCACGTGATACAGCCAAAAACGCATCCTGAGCAGCCTGGTGGTTCTGCCGATTACCTTGCCAGGTTTGCAGAACCGGCTGCTGTAGGGCTCGGCCGTACGAGAAACTGAGTTCCCAAGGATGAGAACCCAGGGCGTTCATAGCATTGAGATTTAGTGTCGCTTCTTCGGGTGACTGCCCACCTGACAGAAACACGATGCCCGGCACAGCTGCCGGGACCGACCGGTAATACGTGCGCAGCGACGCAGCAGCCACCTCTTCCGGTGATGCCGTTTGCCCGGATAGTTTGCCCGGCAGCACCATATTGGGCTTGAGCAGCGTGCCTTCCAGTTCCACTCCGTGTTCGTACAGGGCATGGTACGTGTACTGAAGCACGGCCGTGGTCACCTCTTCACAACGCTCGCAGCTATGAGCCCCGTCCATCAGCACTTCCGGTTCCACGATCGGCACAATGTTCGCCTCCTGACAGAGGGCGGCGTAACGGGCCAGCGCATGGGCATTGGCGTCAATACAGCGCTGCGTGGGTAGGCTATCGTTGATGTTGATGACTGCGCGCCATTTAGCGAAACGTGCTCCCAGGGTACTGTACTCTGCCAACCGCTCCCGCAGCCCGTCCAGGCCTTCGGTAACCGTCTCACCGGGACATCCGGGCAAATCTTTGGCGCCCATGTCTACCTTGATACCGGGAATGATGTTCCGGCTCTGGAGCACCTCACTCAGAGGTGTGCCGTTAGCGGCGTGCTGACGGATGGTCTCATCGTACAGGATGACCCCACTGATGCTCTCTTCAATATGGGGGGCCGAGAATAGCAGTTCCCGGTACGTCCGCCGGCTATCTGCCGTGGACTCGAGCGAGATACTGTCAAAGCGCTTCTTGATGGTACCCGAACTTTCATCGGCCGCCAGGATGCCCTTACCGGGTGCCACCAGCGCTTCCGCGGTCTGTCGTAATGTGTGTGCGTTCATGTGCAAGCAATTCCCCTTGTGCTTGTTTTACCTTGTGTTAGCGGGGCAGTACAGATCTAACGCCTATCCCGCCTTCAGTTGCCAGCGAACATTATAACCAACGTACACAGGCCCTGCCGATTTTACCGTAGGCAGTAGATGGAGCTTCGAACGGTCCAGGCCAGAGTTGCCACTACTAAGGCCGGCATGTTGTTGTTCAATCTACAGATGGTGTAGAAGACTCAGACCGCTATGGTGCTACGGGCGTATTCCTCGCCCCGTTCGGTTAAGGACATCCAGACTCTCTCATCCAACGTCACCAGGCCCTGGGCCAACGCCATCCGCACGATCCGTTGCCCAAATGCAGTGGGCCAGCCGAGATGTCGGTGCAAGTGATCCAGACGATTTTCCTCACTGTGCGTTTGCTGTGCCTGGTGCTGCCATAGATGGACCACCAGCATGCGGACCGCGAATTCACGCCGGTGGCGGTGTCTGCGCCGAATCCCGGCCAGGAGGCCCTTGCGCGGAGCAGCCACGACTACCACAGCAAATATCAGCCCCAAGGCTAGGGTCATAGCCCCGCCGATGGAGCCATCCAGCCAGATGGCCGTGAAGAAACCTAGGACTGCGCCGAGTATCCCGATGCCCACACTCAGACCCAGCATCAGGTGCAAGGAATCAGCCAGCAGATAGGCGGTGACAGGTGGCACGATCATGAAGCCTATAACCAGAATGGAACCTACCGAATCGAAGGCCCCCACCGCCGTGACGGACGTCATGGCGATCAGACCATAATGAATAAGGAGGGGCTGGAAACCTAGAGCCGCCGCCAGGGCCGGATCAAACGTAGAGAGTTTTAGCTCCTTATAGAATAGGACCGTCAATAGGAGGTTCAGGCCAAGAATACCCCCCATCTTCCAAAGCGTGAGAGGGCCCCAGGTCCGGCCGGCAATTTCCAGGCGCTCAAAGACCGAATAGACCAGATCGCCCTGAAACACCGTGTGCTCGTCCAGATGGGCATCGCGAGCGAACAGGGATATCAGAAGTACACCCAGACTGAACAGGGCCGGAAAGGTAATCCCAATGGCCGCGTCTTCCTTGACCAAGCGCGTGCGGTGTAGGAGTTCAATCAGGAACACGGTAACCACGCCCGTAACCGAAGCGCCGATTACCAGCAGGGGATGGCCGTACTGTGCCACGACAAAAAAGGCCAGGACGATGCCCAGCAGTATGGTATGGCTGATGGCATCCGTGAGCATGGATAGACGGCGTAGAACCAGGAACGTTCCGGGCAAGGCACAAGCCGCACTCACTGCCATCGCGGTCGCCAGAATCTCGCGTTCAAGATGCGACACGGCGGTGTCCCTTCTCCCCGCGTGGCTGCTGCTGCACGGCGGCCACACCTTGGGCCGTCAGCGCCCACCCCCCGTCCGGCATTTGCTGAGCCAGACCCTGTCCGCGCAGGCTGCTCAGGGCAGCCGTAACGCTCCCCGGGGCAGCGATGGCCATGCGGATCACGTCCGGTGAGTGACCATGGAATTGACGGCCATGTTCTTCCCACATGTCATACAGAGCCGACAGTACACTTTCCGTTCGCACCTGCATGCGATGTCGCCGTGCCCGAAACCAGCGCCACAATAGTCCCCGGCGGGCGCCTACCGTCAGCGATACGATTACTATGAAGGTTAGGGCCAACACTACCACCGGCCCTGTCGGAATCTGAGGTCCCAGCGCGGATATAACCGCTCCCGCCATGCCACTAGCAGCGCCGCACAGACCGGCGATGACGACCATAATGCTCATCTGGTTAGTCCATTGACGGGCTGCCGCCGCGGGTGCGATGAGCACCGCACTCATGAGAATAACGCCAACAGCCTGTAGGCCGATGACGATTGTGGCCACAATGAGAACCGTGATCAAAAGCTCCAGACGCCGCACCGGTAGCCCTAGGGCGGTCGCGTACGCCGGGTCAAAACTCATGAGTTTCAGTTCCTTCCAGAACAGCGCCAGTGCCAGCAACGCCGGCAGGCCTACAGCAAGGAGGGCGAGCACATCAGACTGTACTAGGGCCGCTGCCTGCCCGAAGATGAACTTATCCAAGCCCGCCTTGCGCGCGGTGGGCAAATTCTGGAGCAGCGAAAGTAAAAACAAACCAATACCGAAAAACAGGGCTAGGGTCAGACCCATCGCACCATCACGGCTAATCCGGGTGTTCACGTCCAGAACAAATATGGTCAGCGTTGCCAACAGGCCTGCAGCGACAGCCCCTAGCATCAGAATTCCCATCGTGCGTTGCTGCCAGACGAGGAAAGCCAGGACGACTCCGGGCAGCGTAGCATGACTGATAACGTCGCCCAGCAAACTCTGGCGCCGCAAGAAGGCAACCGTACCCAGACTGCCTCCCACAATGCCGATCCAGGCGGTACCTAGCAGGACGTTCCGCAACGTGTAGTCTTGCCAAAATTGGGCGATGGTGTCCCACATGCGGTTTATAGGCTCTCTGTCCCCGTCCCATGCGGAGAGAGGACAGGCAAGCCAACTGTACCCCCGAAGGTAGCATTCAGGTTCGCTGAAGTGAACGTATCGGCCATCGGTCCGTCCGCCATCATACGCACGTTGAGAAAAGCCAGCCAGTCAAAGTAGGCTTGCACCGTGTTCAGGTCGTGATGGACAGCAACCACGGTCCTGCCCTGAGTCCGCAGGGCACGCAATACGTCAATGATGGCTTTCTCCGTCGTGGCGTCCACACCCTGAAATGGCTCATCCATGAAATAGATGTCCGCATTCTGTACCAGGGCGCGGGCTAGGAACACCCGCTGTTGCTGACCGCCGGACAGCTCGCTGATCTGGCGGTCAGCCAAATCCAGCATGCCCACCTTGGCCAGAGCAGCTTCGGTTTCCAGCCGATCCTGCTGACGAGGCCGCCGGAGCCAGCCTAACTGACCATAGCGTCCCATCAGCACTACATCAGCTACACGGGTGGGAAAATCCCAATCCACCGAACTGCGCTGGGGTACATAGCCTATGCGGCGCATTGTGCGGCGGCGCAGGGGCTCGCCAAAAAGTAACACCGAGCCGGCGGCGGGGCGCAGCAAACCGAGCACAGCCTTGATTAAAGTGGACTTACCGGCCCCGTTCGGCCCCACTATAGCCATCAGAACACCGGTGGGTATTGACAGGTCAATATCCCAGAGGACGGGCTTTTCGCTGTAGGCCACGGTTAGGTCATTGACTTCCAGGGCTGCCGGCTGGATGGAACCGCAGCGCATGCTCATGGCTGGCTGGCTCGCTCGCTCGCTAGGGCCTGGAATATGGTCAAAGTATTATGCTGGAGCATGCCCAAATAAGATTCGCCCTCTGAACCCACGGGCCCTAGGGCATCACTGTAGAGCTCACCGCCTAGTTCCACCTGCCAACCCTTGGCTTGAACAGCGGCTTGCACCGCTTCAATGGCATCTTCGGAGACGGATGTCTCAACAAAGAGAGCCGGTATCCGCTGTTCCACAATCATGTCCGCAATGGTCTGGATGTCATAGGCACTCACTTCCGTTTCGGTGCTCAGTCCCTGCAGCCCTACTGTCTCCAGGCCCGTAAGGGCGGAATAGTAACCAAAAGCGTCATGGGCCGTCACCAGATACTTCACGGGAATCGCCTCGGAACCAAACATATCCTGAATGATGCCTTCTGCCCGGTCCAGGAAAGTCGTGACCACAGCGGCATTGTGGTGCAGGCTGGGTTGTGCGTCGTGATACATGCCATCCAGAACTTGGGTAAGAGTGTTCACGGCTTCCCGCCACAGCGTAGGGCTGTTCCAGATGTGGGGATCCACCAGGCCATTTTCATCGTAGAGAAACAGAGACGCCAGTGCTTGGTTAGCATAAAGCACGTCACCGATGGCCACGACACAGCGGGTGGTGGCTAACTCCTGCAGGGCATTGAGCATCTGAGCCTCAAGATGCAATCCGTTATAGATGATCAGGTCCGCCTCATTCAGCAATGTGGCATCGCGGAAGGTAGGCAGGTATAAATGCGGATCGCTGCCCGGTCCTAGCAAAACACTAACCTGAATGTCAAGACCCGTAGCCTGGATAATACCGGCACTCGCAACGACTGTCTGCGTGTTGCCTCCTGCCTCGGGTGTCCACACGGTCCGGGACGCAATAGCGGAACGAGACCAAAGGGTGGGATCAATGGTGTCCAGACCGACGATCATCCGCACAGTATTGCCAATCTGACCGGTCGTCGTCACGATGTGCAGGGTGTCCTGCGTGGCCAGACCGGCATGACAGAAGGCACCCGTTGCCACCGTGTCTGCTGTCTGTGAGCGGGTGGGTGCCGGATCACAAGCGACCAGGATGGGAACAAGCACCAAGGACAGTAGCAGAGTTAGCACAAGGGTGCGTTGAGTATGAATCCAAGGGGAACGTATAGGTATCATGGGATAGTACACATCAAGCAGTTGAGAACGACAGACAGGGTAGCGAGCGCTCAGGCATCTGGGAGACCGGCCACGATGATAATGCGGGCGATTTCGTGCCCTACGATCGTTTCTTCCCCATTGACCCGCAAGCGCAGAGGGCCATCAAATGGCAGTTTTTCCTGGACCGACACTTTCGCCCGGGGACGGAGGCCAATGCGCCCGAGGTAGGATAGCTTGTCCTCTTCTTGGGTTAGCACTCGAACAACTTCGTGTTCCTGCCGCAGGGGTTGCTCCACTAGCAGGGCTGTGGAAGTGT
Source organism: Caldilineaceae bacterium (assembly GCA_965116185.1). GTDB lineage: Bacteria > Chloroflexota > Anaerolineae > Caldilineales > Caldilineaceae > Bin34. Next base: position 1,543,650 of record OZ220492.1, on the reverse strand, counting down.
CGGGCATGGTGCCGTCCTTGGCCGGAATGGGATCGCCGTGGGGGTCAACACTAGGACTATCCAGGTGAGCGTCAATGGCATCTTCCAGCACCTCATCCAAGACATGCTCCAGGCGATCGGCAATAGCGTGCACCACTTCCCACGGCATGTTCAAGGTTTCAGTGAGGAAAAGCTCCAGCAGACGATGGTGACGCAGCACCTCAAGGGCGATCAGATGGCCCCGGGGTGTTAGTGTCAGATCTTGATAACGGTGATATACCAGTAGTCCCCGATCGCCTAACCGCTTAGCCATACTTGAGATAGCTGCAGGGGTTAGGTCCATGGCCGCTGCTATTTCTGAGTTAGTGACCGGCTTGCCTTCACTTTGGAGAAGGAAAGCGGTTTTCAGAAAATCTTCTTGTGTCTGGGTCACCTCAGCTCTTGTTTCCGTCATGAAGCCATTGCCTCAGTCCAATCATTTTCACTTATATCTATATTCTAAGTTAGATAAGATTAAAAGTCAAGATTTTTCTGTTTAACTTTTGTTTTTCTATCTTAACATGGATCCGGGAGCTACTGCATCAGTGTCGTGTGCGGCTAGCGGGGCGTGGTAGGGATACTTTGGTCTCTAGAGAGCCAACTAACAGGCTTGATGGCTGCAACATGTTGGTAACGGCTCCGAGAATCAAAACGAGCCGGTCAGGGCTGGAGTCGTGCGCTGCGCATCACGCCAATTCAACCTTGTCTTAGATTGGTGAACGGCCCGGAACAAGACAAAGTGTTATCTCTTGTTTACCGATGGTACAATGCCAACAGTTGATTCGTTTGTCTACGGCGGGGTTTATGCATTCAGGCTTCATCCGGCTTGTGGTTTGGCCCATTGCGGATATAGCATCTGATCCATACTGCCCGTTTGTCTCTTCCATGTATCACCAAGCTTTATTCTTCTCCATCACAGTTGGCGCGATCCTACATCGCCGGATCAGCCAATGGCCCTTCTTGGTACACGCATGTCCCCGGTCTTTCGTACTTCCTACCTCGTCCCCGTTGCCTTACTTTTCTGTCTGACTATCCTCGGTCTGACGTTCCCTGACACTGCTGCCGAAGCGGAAAGCACGGCGGCAGCCCCTGTCGCCGATACCGCCTGGCGTGTATCTGCGTCCCATTCCAATCGGCTGATCGTTGAATTCGACTCGCCGGCTCTCGCGGAATTGTACGCCCAGGACCGCCTTGTAACTCACGCCCTCGAGAGCCTGCACATTATGGATAGTGCGCTCCAGACGTATGCGGTGCAGTTGGAGAATGAACAGCAGATGTTCCAAGAACTCCTGCACCAGACGATGCCCGGGGTTACTATGGGAGACTGGATGGATATGACAGGCCATCATATCCCCCTAACCTTCGCTGTGGTCAAGAATGCCGCCGTGTTGGAGGCTCCCGGGGAGCTGACACCCATGATCCAGACCCGTATTGCGTCGCTACCTAACGTGCGGAATGTGTATCTGGACTTTGAAGTGTTTCCCCAGCTGTATGCAGGGCCTGCCCTAACTAATCTTGACAGCCTGTGGTCACAGCCCACATTTGAGCGGTCCCAAAGCGGCCAGGGCATCCGGATCGCCTCCATTGATGCCGGCCTTCATAAAGAGGCCCCCATGTTCAGCGGCACCAACTTCCGCTATCCATCCGGTTATCCCGCTGACGGATTGGGTCTCACCAAGGCCAACAATGGCAAGATCATCGTCTCGCGTACGTACTTCAGAGCCACATCGCCACCGGTAACCAGTGACCATTTTGCTTGGCCGGGCAGTGGCTCCTCACATGGTGTGCACACCGCGGCCATTGCTGCAGGTAACATAGTGACGAGCGCCAGCTTCCGCGGGACGCCACTCCCCACCCTGAGCGGGGTGGCTCCCGGCGCTTGGTTGGGCAATTACCGTGTTTTCTATCGGAGCCGGAGCGGCAAGAGCACCTTTTTCACCGCGGAAGGTGTCGCTGCTCTGGAGGACTCCATCCAGGATGGCATGGATATTGTCATTGGATCCTGGGGCAGTGGTCCCAGCGTCACCCTGCCACCCCATAACTTCCTTGATGCAGCCCTAGTGAATACGGTACACGCCGGTGTGAGTGTGGTCATGGCCGCGGGCAACTATGGGCCCCTACCCTTCTCAGTGGCCAATCCTGCTCCGGAGTACCTAACGGTGGGAGCCGTGAGCACCTCAGGCCGCTTCGCCATGGGACAGCTTGAGGTCCATACCCCCACCCGGTCCCAGGCGATGGTGCTCAGTGATCAGCAGTATGCCGCCTCCACCCTGGGCCCGCACTTTGCCGCAGGCACGTCCCACCGTTTTCCCTTGGCAGACGCCCAGACGCTGAATCCTGCCAACCCCCTGGGCTGTGATCCCTGGCCCGACCATGCGCTTAATGGTCAGATACTGCTGGTCCAACGGGGCTCCTGCACATTCCGTCACAAGGTTGAACAGGCCCAGCGCGCAGGAGCCAGCGCCGTGCTGGTCTTCAACCATGCGGCGGGGGGGCAATCTCTGATCAAAATGGCGTCCGACAGTAAAGGGGGACCTATCCGTATTCCCTCACTCTTCATTGGCCATCAGGCGGGCGTCATGCTGTCCCAACTGATGACCCTCCATGCCGACGTGACGATTAATATCTCCACCCAGGCCCACCAGGTCGGCAACCAGCCCCTAGTCATCCCGGCTTACAGTGGCCGGGGGCCCACGGCCCTGGGTACTCTGAAGCCGGATCTGGTAGCACCGGGTGATCACATCCTGTCACAGGGCTATGGCCCTTCGGGGCTTGATACCTCCAGGCATCTGACCTATGGTCAAAGTTCAGGTACCTCTATGGCAACCCCCTTTGTCGCCGGTGCCGTAGCCCTGGTCAAGGAAAAATATCCGGACTGGACACACGATATGGTGAGTTCAGCCCTCATGAATACGGCGCGGTACCAGGGGATTTATAATCACGACGGTTCCATTGCCGAGCCCACAGACATGGGGGCGGGCTTGGTCGATCTGACTGCCGCCTTGGCAACCCAGCTGCTCGTTGCCCCACCTCGTATAGATTTCGGGCGGCTGCGGCAGCCGTCTCCCACCGGTTTCACTCATGATGTTTCACTCACCAACGTGAGTGAGTCGCCCGCCCGGTACGACTTATCCCTCGTACGCCTCACGCATACCGGTACCGAACCGTTGCCAGGTGTTTCGGTGGATCCAACAACGGTTACCCTGGCGGCAGGGGCTACCACCACGGTCACACTCAGCCTGCAGCCGGGAGCTGCCCCCGTACCTTCTTTCCTGCAAGGTCACCTGGTCCTGCAGGGTCAAGATACGGCGTATCAGGCTCCTGTCTTCGCTTGGCTGGACTTACCGCCCGCCCCGCAATCCATCCTGCTCATTGATGCGGATCTGAGCCCACGGTATCCTGACTACGCAGCCTGGTACCGACAGGCGCTGGACGACCTCAAGCTGGCATATAATTATTGGGACACCTCCCAGCATGAACAGAAGATACCTGCCTGGATCAACACCGGATCCGCACCGGATGTCATTCTGCTATTCACAGGCGATCATTGGCCAACTAGGGCGAGCAAGGGCATGCCCGAAGCATTCACGGCACTTGACTGGCGACGTTTGGAACAGTATGTGCGTGCCGGCGGCCATCTATGGATGATGGGCAAGAATAGCGATCGCGTACTGGAGGGGTCTACAGCCCTCCGGCAATACATTCTGGGATCCGCACAAATACAACGCCAGACCGCAGACCGTCTGGGACACGCCCAGTTACATCTGACAGCCGCACCGACCGCACCGACCCTATGGCAGGAGATGGACCTGGATGTGGGGGCCCACGAACTTGATTTGGGTACAGTCAACCTGCTCACCGGCGTTAATACGCAAACGTGGGGGTGGACAGGACAGATGCTATCCGGTGATGTTGCGTACGTGCTATCCAATTTCCAACAGCATCTACGCTACCGGATCCATCTGCAGGGTAGTGGACAATTTGAGATTGTAAGCGCCCAGTTTCTGGTCCGGGAAGACGGTGGTACCCTCACACCGGTACAGGACTTGCTTGATGCTAGTACCCCGCTAGCTGTCAACAGATCATTTCGCTGGAATGGCGTTCTGCATTTGACCGACACGGTTCGCCAAGCACGCCTAGACGGGAACCTGATGCTACGCCTTGTGCTACAGGGTGATCCTCCCGTGACTCTGGAGACTTACGTTCCTACCCGTGCTGTGACTAGTAACAATGCGGCCGGAGCGCTACCGCTTCATGCCATTCAAGGCACGACGCAAATTGCTCAGCTGGCACCAATTCTGGGCGCCCTGCCGACCCCTAATGACACTTTCCGAGTGGTCGGCATCAGCCGTCAGCCAGACCCCGCATCCACGGCGGGCTCCGTGCTGTTCACTACTTTCGGCCTAGAACACGTGAACGATGCGACGACGACGACTTCCCGGAGCCAGTTGTTGCGGACAGCCCTCATGTACCTTGCTCCGGACCTGGACATACCGTTGCCGGCTGATACCGCCCAGTAAGGCCATATATGAGGTAGGGATTATGGGTTGTCCTGTCGGTGTAGAGGAGCGTTACCACCAGACAGCCGAGGATATCTAGGCACTACATTCAGGATGTGCGGCCGCTCCGGGGATCAGCGTTGGAGCAGCATGCGGCCACAGCTAGGGCAGCTGAGATAGGAAGTACTGTTAGGCGGAGCAGTGGCAACACTGATAGGTAGACTCATAAAGCAGGCATCACAGGATGAATTGGAGATGGTCGTCACTGCGATCCCATTCTTGCGTCGTAGCAGGTCTTCGTATGTCTCCAGCGCGACGGCATCCAGGTCCTTGGTGTGGTCCCGGCGTTTGCGGTTCAATTCCTCCATCTCGGATGCCATTTCCACCTGCCGTTCCTTAAATGCGTACTTAGCCTGCTCCCATTCCTCATGGCGACTTTGCAACTGTTCTTGGAGGGGCTGAAACACCCGGTTGTTATCCTCATATTCCAGCAGAGCGGCCAGGGCCCGCTCTTCCAAGGCGGCCTTGTTGATTTCAAGTTCGGTGATCATGGTCTGCAGCGTGGAAATCTCCCGGGGATCAGTCAGCTCACCGTTCGTGAGGACTTCCTCGTTCGCCTTGATTTTTTCTTTGATGATATTCACCTGTGCGTCCGCCGCCTTCTGATTCGTGCTCAGATGTTCCTGTTCCTGTTGCATTGAGGCGACCTTGGAGCGCAGCTCTACCAGTTCTTGGGGTTCCCGGGTCTGTTCCAGCAGATTCTTGATTTGCCGAACAATGCGCAGACGCTGTGAATCTATCAGCTGTAAAGCATACAATTGTTCAATATCGTTCACGCAAATTGTTCCCCACTTGCTGCGTTCCTCTTGATTATAGCACTCTGTACTCTAGTCTTTTACAATGGCCCCTCACAATACGGCAGAGTATGAGTTTATATGAACTTGGGTCTACAACATAGGAAGCCATAGAGATTAATGCTAAGATGGCTGCGTTGCCGTACAATGGCACAGGAATCCCGCCCTGAATCACAACATAGTCCACAAGCACATACCCCACCGCTAGTGAGTGCTAGCGGGACTTGATCATGTCTGTCCTCCTCACCGCTTCCTCGCTCAGATATCGTATAGAATGAGGCCCATTATCAGTTACCGCATTGCCGTAGTGTTCGCGTAATGGCCCATCTACCCCCGCGTCGGTCCAGTCAAAGCGTGATAGAGCTGTTGCTCATCATTGTACTGATCGCAATCGTCATGCTCTCCATTCTCCTGATTATGGGCGATGACATTCGCGTTTTTGTCAATGACCTGTTGTCCGGATGGTTCCCGGAGCAAATAGGAAACAATTGAATAAGCCTATTGTCGTATGGGCAACAGGCTTGCTTGAGCCTTGCACATTCTCTGTACGTACTTCATGCCCTTTTCCCACCTACCTTTTACACGCCGCGGCCTCCTCTTAGGACTGATGCTTGTTCTGTGGACTCTGTGTTGCGTGTTCCTTGTGGGTTTTCGCATCTGGCGGACCCAGTCTTATCTCTACCTCTCTCTGCTCTGGAATCTGGCTCTGGCCTGGGTACCCATGATCACAGCTTTCCTTATGTTCTGGACCACTAAGCAACGTCTGACGTCACCTGTGGGACAGGGATTGCTCTTTCTGATCTGGTTTTTCTTCTTTCCCAATGCCCCCTACCTCATTACGGATCTGATTCATCTAAGCCCACGCTTCGGTATTCCGGTCTGGTATGATCTCATGCTCATGGTGTTCTGTGCTTGGACCGGGGTCACATTAGCTTGTGGTTCTCTCCACCTAATGCAACAGGTGGTCAGCATCCGCTGGGGCCCGGGGCCTGGCTGGCTGCTGGTCGGACTGACCATACCGGCCGCTAGCTTCGGCATTTACCTCGGGCGCTTTCTGGATTGGAACAGCTGGGACCTGGTACTCCATCCCCGTTCCATACTGCAACACATCCTATCCATCGGGAGTGCCCCTCTGGCTGATCCCACCCCGCTAGGTGTGAGTATTTTACTCAGTGTGTTCCTGATAATGATGTACGGCACCATTATCTTGGTCATGGATAGCCGTGTGGCGGACAGATTGCCGGCCGGGTCCATCCCTGAAGCCGGACACACTACATAGCTAAGCGATTACTGCGCTACGTGCTGCATGGGGTGTCCGGAGGCCCACAGACGCACAACGCACGGGTATCGTTTACGTGCAGATCGCCTGAATGGCGGCTTGATACATGGCCTGTCCCTGATGTAACTGGGATAGGGTAATGAATTCCCCTACCGTATGCGCTTGAGCAATGTCACCGGGCCCCCATACCAAAACATCCGTCACGGGCGTATACAAGGAAGCCTCCGTACCGTAGGGTACTGTTACTGCCTGTTGCTGTCCGGAGATTTCACACAGCAGACGGGCAAAGGGCCCCTCCCGTTCCCCATAGAAATAGGGAATCTCCGACTTGGTTATTTCCAGATCGTAGGCAGCGGCCCGTTCTGCGATGTAGGACACCGCTTCGTCATACCCGGAATCGGGCATGTTGCGTACAGAAAGACGGGACATTGTGTGATCCGCCGTCACATTAGTAGCACAGCCAAAATCCGTGATGGTCATGTTGAACCCGTTGGTAGGCGGCTCAAATTCACTGTTGCGATACAGTGGATCCTGCAGGAACGTCTGTTTCAGTTCGGCCATTTCGGCCAGGAAAGGTGCGATACGGAAATTGGAGGAATCCCCCTTTTCCGTACTGCTATGCGCGGCTTTGCCCTTTGCGTGGACCGTCATAAAGGCCCCACCCTTGTGTGCATACACCGGTACCAAGGTCGTGGGTTCGGTCACAATACCGTGACGGAGGCTGGCTTCCCGCAGCAATCGGGAATGACGGACAATATGTGCGGCGCCTTCATGTCCGATTTCCTCGTCTGCCGAGAAGGTTACGTAGACGGGTTGAGCCAACCGGCTGAGTTCCATGTCCGCAAGGGCACACAGCACTGCGGCAATGGGCCCTTTCATGTCACAGCTGCCGCGCCCCAGTATCTTGTCCTCACGTACCTGACCGACAAAGGGATCCCATCCGTCTAAGCCCGGCACCGTATCCGTATGCGTAAAGAACCCTAAGCCCCCGGGCCCTGCGCCCGTACGCGCCACCAAACAATGCTTCTCCACTCCAGCCTTGTCCGTATAGGTAAGTCGCTCGGTTTCCAGATTCCGCTGGCTAACCCAGTCCGTACAGAAATCAATAATGTCAAGGTTGGAAGTGGCGGACACGGATGGAATATCTATCAGTGCCTGTGTCAAGGCTACGACCTGAGATGTCAAAACGGTTTGCCTCCATTGCCTACACGGGGCTTGGCCCCGGGGACCAGGCCTTTCACTGTATGCGCTTGTTCAGTTCAGTATCATTGTACAGCCTGGATCAAAATCGGGGAAGCCACGGATAGTTTCTCTATTTTGTGCTAGCGGACCACCAGATGGTGGCAGGAATGAACGGGCCGTTATACCTATGGCCTGCCCTACACCCCCATTGATTAGTTGCGGGACAAGGGCATCCACGCAGGATTGTCGGGGTGATGGTAGCTATACTTGAGGATATCCAGGCGGTCATCAACACCTGCTGTCACCACGGGGTAGACATGCCAAGGGCTAGAACCCGACCTCCGGTACGGTGCCTCTAGCCTGGACTCCCAGCCTTCACTGGCCGTGGGTCCCCTGGGCTAGTTCCGTTGACAGGATTGATACAGCCTCTAGGCTATCTTTTTGCCCGGCAGCCCGGACCAGAGCAGAGCCCACGATAACGCCTTCCACCAGCTGCGCTACCTGGGCTGCGTGTGTACCGTTGCTGATACCGAAGCCGACACAGAGCGGCGTAGTGGTGTAAGGGCGCAGGCGGGTCACTAGATCGGTCAGATAGTGGGGGAGTGCTTGCCGGGCTCCGGTCGTGCCTAATACACTGACCAGATAAACGAAACCCGTACTGCGCCGGGTTACCAAGCGTATGCGCTCTTCCGAGCTGGAAGGAGCAAGCATATAGATCAGGGCCATGCCCGCCGCACGGCACTGGGTTTCCAGCTCGGTTCCCTCTTCCGGCGGCAGATCCGGCACAATCAGACCGTCGAATCCGGCTGCCCTGGCATCCCGAACGAAATTCGTTTCACCGTACTGGAAAATAGGATTCACGTAGGACATGGCACAGAAGGGCTGAGTCACACCTGCCGTGCGCAGATCCGCACCCATCTGCAGGCAATCTGCTGTCGTCACACCCTGCACCAGAGCCTGCTGGGTGGCCTCCTGGATTACCGGACCATCCGCTAAGGGATCACTAAAGGGAAAGCCGATTTCAAACAGATCGGCACCTGCCGCTGCCATCCGTTTGATAATATCCATCCCGCTTTCCGGGGTCGGATAACCCATAGGATGATACGGCATGAAGGCTGCTTGACCGGGGCCTGTCCAGCGATTGAAGGCAGCCTGAATTCTTTCAAGTCCTGTCATGTATTGGTTCCTCTCTTGGCTATCGTCAAGGAGACTTGTCCAGTGTCTGCATCACCGCATCCAGATCCTTATCCCCACGCCCACTCAAGTTGACCAGCACGATTTGATCCGAGGTCAGAGTGGGCGCCAGTTCCAGCAGATACCCTATGGCATGGGCGCTCTCAAGAGCCGGAATAATGCCCTCCAATGCGCACAGAGCCCGGAAGCCCTTCAGGGCCAGTTCATCCGTGCAGTAGACGTACTCTGTCCGCTCCTTGTCACGCAGCAGGGCGTGTTCAGGGCCCACACTCGCGTAGTCTAGGCCGGCGGAAATACTGTGGGTCAGAGCGATCTGACCATCTTCATCCTGCAACACGTAGCTCTTGGTTCCATGCAAAATTCCTAGGCGTCCCAGTTCCGGATCCGCAAAACGCGCCGCGTGTTGGCCACTGGTGATGCTATGTCCGCCTGCTTCCACGCCGATCATGCGCACGTTCGAGTCCATGATGAAGGGAATGAAGAGCCCGATGGCATTGCTCCCTCCACCCACACAGGCCAGCAGGATATCCGGTAGGCGCCCGGGGCCGGTGGCAGAATCCAACATCTGGGCCTTAGCTTCCCGCCCGATGACGGCTTGGAAATTCCGTACCATGGTCGGATACGGATGCGGCCCCAAGGCACTACCTAGCAGATAGTGGGTATTATCCACATGGGTCACCCAGTCGCGGATAGCTTCGTTGATCGCATCTTTCAGGGTCTGGCTCCCGCTGGCCACTTCCCGTACCTCGGCCCCCAGCAGCTGCATACGGAATACGTTGGGGGCCTGCCGTGCCATATCCACGGAGCCCATATAGATGACGCACTCCATGCCCAGTAGCGCACAGGCGGTCGCGGTGGCCACGCCATGCTGGCCCGCCCCCGTCTCGGCCACGATCCGTTCCTTGCCCAGCATGCGTTTCACCATTAGGGCCTGCCCTAGAGCGTTGTTGATTTTGTGTGCCCCCGTATGGGCCAGATCCTCCCGTTTGAGATAGATCTGGGCACGCCCCAGATGGGCCGATAGGCTCTGTGCGTGGCTAATAGGTGTCGGGCGGCCGACGTAACTCACCAACAATTTCTGCAATTCGTCCTGGAAATCCTGATCCTCCAGGGCCGTCGCATGGACTTGTTCCAGTTCGTGCAAGGCCGGCATTAGGGTTTCGGGTACGTACTGCCCACCATAAGGACCAAATCGGCCGTGCCGATCGGGATATGTCTGAGCGTAATGTTCAGCAGCAAAATGGGCAGTATTCATGCTGGTTCAATTCCTAAGTGAGTGTACAAAGCGGTCCGCATGGTGTGAATGTCAGGCGTCGTGTCCGTCCAAATTTCATACGCCCGAGCGCCCTGGTGCAGCAGCATCTCCACCCCACTGATGCAGATGGCACCGGCGGCTCTAGCCCGGGCCAGGAACGGAGTTTCCAACGGGTTGTAGACCAGATCGTAGGCCCACATACCGGCATGCCAATCAAAATCGGCAGGTAAGGGACAAGCACGGCTCCGGGGAGCCATGCCTACGGAGGTAGTGTTAACCACAAGGTTGGCGCGCGCCCCGGCCATCCCAAGCCGGTTGATCGCGGCCAAGACCTGATACTGTACAGCTGGCGCATATGGCTTCAAGTCGGCCACCAGCTCGTGTGCCCGGGCCACCGTACGATTGAAAATCGTGATGGATGCACAGCCGGCTTGGGCGAGACCATAGACTACTGAACGGGCGGATCCCCCGGCACCCAACACAAGGACATGGCTCCCTGCGGCAGACCAGCCTTGGAGCCTCAGTTCATGCATGAAGCCGTACACATCCGTGTTGTCACCCTGCAGGGTGCCATCGGGCCGTACCGTGATTGTGTTCACGGCTCCGACAGCCTGGGCCGTGGGGGAGATGTGGGCCAGCCAGGGCATCACGCTCTGTTTGTGCGGGATCGTCACGTTCGCACCGACAAAACCGAGTGCGCGTAGTCCCTTTATCGCTTCCCGAATCCTTTCAGTCGGCTCGGGAGGCACCGGCAAGGGTAAATAGATCCAATCCCTCCCGGCCTGGTCAAAGGCGGCGTTGTGCATGCGCGGCGAACCACTGTGCTCCACAGGCCATCCGATTAAACCCACCTTGCAGGTATGGGCCGACACGGCGTTAGGCATCCGGCTCTGCCTCCCGGATATTGGCCCCTAACTGGCGCAGTGAGGAAGCAAAGTCGGGAAAACTATCGGCCGTGACCTGGGCGTCATGAACGATCACATCCGCGGAGGCCACCAGGCCGGCCACCGCTAGCATCATAGCCAGACGGTGATCCCCCTCGCTGTGCACCGCCGCGCCCCGCAGGGGCGTGGGGCCATGAATGACAAAGCCATCGGGCGTGCCTTCCACGTTGGCGCCTAGTCGGCGTAGCTGGTGCACGGTGTCGTCAATGCGGTCGGACTCCTTGACACGCAGTTCCTGGGCATCCCGTATGACGGATGTACCCGTCGCCTGGGTGCAAGCCAGGGCGAGTAGAGGCAGTTCGTCGATCATACGGACGACCAGATCACCGCTGAATTCAGTAGCCGTCAGGGCACTGGACACAACGTGCAGGTCCCCGACGGGTTCGCCCCCGGCCACGCGCCGATTGCGCCACCGCAGGGTAGCACCCATGGTCTGTAGGGCATCCAAGAATCCCGTGCGGGTCGGGTTGCACCCCAGATTAGGTAGTACGATCCGACTATCCGGCACCAGGCACGCAGCCAGAACTATGAAAGCCGCGGATGATATGTCACCGGGAATACGCATGGCCAGCGGCTGCAGACGGGAAGGCGCCAGCAGGCGAATGGTGCCTGTTGTTTGCTCTACATCCACCCCCATGCTGCGCAGCATGCATTCCGTGTGGTCGCGCGTGGGTCCCGGTTCCACCACGGTGGTAACACCACGGGCAAAAAGGCTCGCCAGCAGAATGCAGCTCTTGACCTGAGCGCTGGCTACAGGTAGCTCATAGGTAATGCCCGCCAGATTCTGCGGGGCAGGCACGAATGTCAGCGGTGCGTACTGATCCTGCATCCGCCCATGGATATGGGCACCCATGGCTCTCAGAGGCGTCACAATCCGGCCCATGGGCCGACTACAAAGTTGACGCGTACCCGTTACGACACTGGTAAACGGCTGGCCTGCCAGAATACCGGACAGCAGACGCATCGTCGTGCCCGAGTTGTCACAGTTCAGGACTCCATACGGTTCCTGGAGACCATGTAGGCCAACACCCTGAATGGTGACCGCAGTAGGCGATGGGAAAGTGACGGTGACTCCCATCGCCTGCATAATTTCCGCGGTGGCGTGGCAGTCACGGCCATGCAGAAAGCCGCTGATGTGCGATGTCCCCTCGGCTAGTGCACCTAGCATGAGGGCGCGGTGGCTAAGAGATTTGTCTCCCGGTACCTGTAGCTCGCCCTGCAGGCGTGAGCCCGGGCCAATCCGCAGTTGCATCATAAAGCCGACCTTCTCCTTGTCTTATAGTGGGCATGCCAATCACGGCGGACACACCGGTTGTGCGATAGGGTGGTTACCAACTGCTCTTCTTTATCCTCTTCAATGAGGGACCGTAGGGCTTGTAGGTGGTCAAGGAACAGATCCAAGCAGGCTCCCACGTTGTCCTTGTTGGTCATCAGAATGTCGAGAAACATGTTGGCCTCACTGGCCGCCACCCGTGACGTGTCCCGAAAGCCGCCCGCTGCGAGATCCCAGACTTCCGGATCGCGCTCCCCTAAGGCCGCAGCCGTCTGGACCAGGGCGCTGGACACCAAAAAGGGCAGATGGCTAATGGCCGCCACTACGCGGTCATGCTTGTGCGCTTCCATACGTGTAGGATGGGCCCCCACGGCGGTCACGAGTTCCTCAAACAAAACCAAGGCTGCGGGACTGGTACGCTCTAAGGGGGTTAGGACCCAGGTCGCATTGACGAATAGATCGGGTTCCGCCGCATCAAAGCCGCTGGTTTCCTTGCCTGCCATGGGATGTGTAGCAATGGGGTGCGCATGCGGAGGCAGATCCGCCATAACCTGCCCTACTTCCGCACTGGTGCTGCCCACATCCACGACCACAGCCCCCGGTTTGAGGTTGTCTCCAAGCGTACGCAGCTGGGCTATGGCGATCCGCACCGGTGCGGCCAGAATTACAATATCAGCCCCGGTTATCCCTGTTGACAGACTGGTGGTACCTTGATCGACCACGCCCAGCTGAATGGCGCGTGTAATGGTGGTCGCCGAACGACTGATACCGCGGACTTCACGGCACAGCTGATGGCGGGTCAGATCCATGCACAGACTGGCCCCTATTAGCCCCAGACCCGCAACGGCAACGCGGCAATCGGCTAGCCGGCGGGTCATGAGCAGAGCCCGGCGACGCGGGCAAAGGCAGGATCCATATATGCCTCCTAGATTTCCCGTCCAATCGCCCGGGCTACATCCCGCATTTCCTGGACCAGGCGCGTGAAGCGCTTCAGAGTCAAGCTTTGGGCTCCGTCACTCATAGCCGCGGTCGGGTCTGGATGTACTTCAATCATGACACCATCGGCCCCGGCGGCTACGGCAGCTTTGGCAATGGACGGCACTAGTTCCCACTTACCGGTGCCATGCGACGGGTCGGCAATAACGGGCAGGTGGGTCAGCTCTTGCAACGACGGGATCGCATTAATGTCAAATGTATTGCGCGTATAGGTTTCGTACGTACGGATGCCTCGCTCACACACCATGACGTTCATATTACCGGCGCTCAGGATGTATTCGGCACTCATCAGCAGCTCTTCCAGGGTGCCACTCAGACCCCGTTTCAGGAATACGGGTTTCTGGGCTTTACCCAGTGCCTTGAGCAGCGGGTAGTTCTGAGTGTTGCGTGCCCCCACCTGGAAAATATCCGTGTACGCCGCCACTAACTCAATATCCTCCGGGCTCATGACTTCCGTGATGATAGACAGACCGGTTTCCTCCCGGGCTTCGGCCAGATAGATGAGACCTTCCTCGCCCAGGCCCTGGAAGCTGTAAGGGGAGGAACGGGGTTTGAATGCTCCGCCCCGCAGAAACTGGGCCCCCGCAGCCTTCACAGCCCGGGCTGTAGCCATGATCTGCTCACGGTTCTCTACACTGCAAGGACCGGCGAAGATGGTGACACGATTGCCGCCGATTTCAGTGCCATTCACCTTAATAATACTGTCTTGTTCCGTGAAGTCACGGCTCGCCGCCTTGAAGGGTTGCATGATGCGCACTGTCCTTTCCACCTGGGGCATAACTTCAAAGGTATCGGTATTCAGTTTGTGTTCATCAGCGCCGATGATACCGATGATGGTACGGGCTTCACCGGTACTGATATGCACATTGAAACCCAATTCCTCAATGTGCTGGGCCACCTGGGCGGTATCGTCCGCGGTTGCGCCCGGCTTCATTATCACGATCATGATTCTCTCCTTGTTGACAAACTAGGACTCTGAGCAAAAAAGAATGGGAATGGGGGAGGAACGGCTGCGGGATCGGACGAGGTCGGATCGTCTAGTCTATAGGCTCGCGGTTGGGATTCCGGCTACGCGGATAACTCCCCAGGAGCTTGACGAACGCCGCACAGATGAGCAGTTCCTGTAGGGCGTTCCGCACAGTATCGTCACGGTAATGGCCCAAGAAATCCATGTAGAAAACATAGTGCCACTGCTTGAAACGGCGCGGAAAACTGCTGATATTAGTGAGATTGATACCGTGTTCGGCAAAAATACTCAAGGCCTTCACTAAGGCTCCGGGCTGATCCGGCACGGCAAAGAGCACGGAGGTCTTGCACTCCGTCCCGGGGGCGGCGGTGTCATGACCTATGACCAGAAAGCGGGTCAGATTGTTCGGCTCGTCTTCAATGCCCTGGACTGCAATCTCCAGGCCATAATGCTCGGCAGCAAACTGGCTGGCAATGGCTCCGTAATGGGGTTCCGGAGACTCCTGGAGGGTCTTTGCCGCCCCGGCCGTGTCATACCAGTCCACCGGGATTAGTTCGCGCTGGCGGAGAAAGGTCCGGCACTGTTCTAAGGCCTGAGGATGGCTCCGGACATGGGTCACTTGAGCGCTGCAACCGGGCACTACGATCAAATTGTGCCGGACCGGATGCAGGATCTCGGCGGAAATGCGCAGATCATGGTTGAGCAGGAGGGTATTGACACCCGTTACTGCCCCTCCAATCGAGTTCTCTATAGGCAATATGCCAAAATCCACCTTGCGGTTCTCCACAAGAGCAAAGAGTTCAGCAAAACTGCGGCAGGGCTTCGCACGCAAATCAGGCTCGGTGCGGAAATGGTGGTGTAGGGCTTCATCGGAATAGGCTCCGGGTTCGCCCTGGAACGCCACAATCATGTCGTTACTCCTTGTTTGCGAATCTGGTTCTCCACCCATTGATTAAGCTGCTGCATGTCCACAGGCGGCAGTTCACTCTTGTCCGGACGTAGCGTAACAGCATCCTTAAGATACACGTGATGGATCTGGGCCGGGGATACCGCGGTATTCCAGTGCAGGAGAACGCGGATGCACCGAGGCAGAGCACCCGGGACGTTTATTTCGTGTCCGCACAGCAGCGGCACGTCCAGCCATCCCAGCTGGCGGGCGGCCGTAGCCGGAAACACGGCATTGAGATCCGGAGTGGTTGTGAAAATCGCGGACGCTACATCCTCAGATACGACCTGGTTGACCCGAATCATTAGACCTAGCAATTCCCGCGTCGCAGCCAGAATTTCCAGGCTTTCATTCTGTGTTACCGTGGTGGCACCACGAATCCCTCTGCATCGAATCATGGACTTACTCCTGTTTAGTGGGCAGGACAAGGGCAAACAGGCACAAAAAAAGCGATCCGTGCGGATCGCTTCACTCTTTCCGGTTGCTCATTGGCCTATGGTGTGCCCATGCAACTCTCCCGGCTGTGAAGCGATCTGCTATAGGTAAAATAGTACGTAAAATAGTACTCGCCCCAATCACTGTCCATGCATGCACAGTGGCCGCGCCGGTTCCAGACCATAGCCTGGCGATCGTACATGGCTGATACCAATGTCCCAAAGGACACATGACAGGGGGTTGACATGGGGCAAGGGTAGCAAGAGGGCAGCATCCTGTCAAAAAACCGATGGTGAGGATACCCCGGATAACCTTCAGGCTAAGTCCGACAACATAGCGTGTTCCGCCACCAGTTCCTGGCCCGTAGCATCCACCATGCAGCGATCGAAGTCATTCAGGTCCAGACCTTCCCGCACCCGGATCGCACCACCGGTCACGGTGACCGGAAAACTGAAAAACACACCTTTCGGGGTGTCATATTGCCCCTGGCTCATGACGGCCATGCTAGTCCATGTCCCATCCGCTGTTCCTGCGTGCCAGTCTTGTACATGGTTAACGACAGCGATGGCTGCGCTGGCAGCACTGCTCTGACCCCGCGACGCGATCACAGCCGCACCCCGGTTCTGCACTTGTGGAATCAGTTCTTCCCGAATCCACCGCTGATCGTGCAGGAGAGGCCAGTCGCGATGACCGTCAATGCGGGCATGGGACAGACAGGGATATTGAGTTGAGCTATGATTGCCCCATATGGCTACCCCGGACACCTGTTCCGGACTCACCTCGGACCGGCGGGCCAGCATGCTCACGGTACGGTTGTGATCCAGGCGGGTCAGAGCCGTAAACCGGGCGACGGGAATGTCCGGTGCATGGCGACTGGCTACCAGGCAATTGAGATTGGCCGGATTTCCTACCACTGCGATCCTTACATCATCCGCGGCGTACATATTTAGAGCCTGGCCCTGGGCTACGAAGATCGGGTAGTTGGCGGCAATCAGGTCACTACGACGGGCCCCTTTGCCTCTGGGTTTGGCCCCAACCAATAGAGCATATTGAGTGTTGGCAAAACCCACCTGTGGATCAGCCGTCATGGTGATGGTAGACAGCAGGGGAAAAGCACCGTCCTCCAATTCCATCACCACACCCTCCAGGGCGGGCAGTATCGGAGGTATCTCCAGTAGAGAGAGCGCTACTTTCTGCCGGGGGCCGAACATGGCCCCTGAGGCGATGTAGAATATCAGAGCATACCCGACATTGCCTGCAGCACCGGTAACAGTCACCCGAATCGGTTGGGTCATGGGGACCTAGACTCCCAAAATTGCACACGTGAACAAGCCGAGTATACCTACAATACCCGCAGGTCAATCGGACGCAAAACGCATGGACTTTAACTCTAAGACAGGCCGGTACGGGTAGTCAAAAACTTGGTCCGGTCTTTCATCGCGTTACAGTGTGGACAAGGAACCGCATCACAGTGAACCGAAGAGGATACGCTAAAATTGCGGAGACAGGTCATGTGGCTCGGGGCGGATTAGACATCTTATATACCAAACCACCGTGCACCCTAAGAAAATCCCTGTACCGGCGCCAAGCTCAAGCTGTCCAACCTACCGTTCTGCCGCTATCTTAGATGAGGTCCCGCATGATTGAACAAGCCGGACGTGCCTTGCTAGCCCCCATGGCCGACCCGCTAGTCAGGGGATTGCTGCGCTTGCGCCTGACCCCCAACCGGATCACCTGGCTCGGTCTACTGCTGGCCCTAGGCACTGCCATCCTGATCGGCTGGGGCCATCTCCGTATCGGCGGTCTCCTGTTTCTACTGTGTTCCAGCCTGGACAGCCTGGACGGCCTGTTGGCCCGCAGCACGGGTGCGGTCACGCGGTTCGGAGCCTGTCTGGACAGTTCCCTGGATCGGGTGTCCGAAATCCTGGTCCTAGGGGGTCTACTGGTGTATCTGCAGCTCCATGGTCCGTTGATCTTGCCTTTGCTCTGGAGCGTACCCTTGGTGTTTCTGGCCATGGGGGCATCCGTCACCGTATCCTACATCAAGGCTCGGGCTGAGGGGCTGGGTCTTGATTGTAAGGTGGGCTGGATGCAACGCAGCGAGCGTATCCTAGTGCTCGGTTTGGGTATGATGTTCAGCATTGCGGATGTGATCCTCATTCCGGTCTCCTTGCTCCTTTGCATCACCGTGGGCCAGCGTCTCCAGCGTGTCGCGCAGCAGGACACCAAAGCTTCCTTAGGGGTTCGGTCAATTTGAACGAATCGCACCCAATAGCCTAAACTAGAATAGATCCAACCCGGGTTGTCCATCGCACTCATCCATCACTTGCCGGACCCGTTGTGAAAGTCAAGATAGATCCTGAGCTCCTAGCTCAGGCCAAGCAGGGAGATCCTGAGGCATTCAATGAATTGTTCGATCTGTGTTCCCAACACATTTTTCGATACATTCTGGCCCGCACCGGTGATCCCCAGTTGGCTGAGGACCTGACCGGGAACGTATTCCTGAAAGTGTACGAGGCAATCAACCGTGGCACCACCTGGAACTGGACCTTTACGTCTTGGCTGTACTCCATTGCGCACAATCAGGTTGTAGACTACCAGCGCCGCCAGAACTTGCACACCTTTTTCCCGATTGAAGACCAGGAGTGGATTCCTTCTTCACACCCCGATCCTTATTCCCAATCTGTGGACTGTCTGGACGCCGAAGCGTTGCGTGCTGCGATCGCTCGCCTGCCGGATACCCAGGCCCAGGTCATATGCCTACGTTTTCTAGAAGGCTACGGGGTCCGGGAAGTGGCTACGCTGCTAGGTAAGTCCGAGCTTTCCGTGCGCGCCCTGCAGTTCCGGGCTATGCGGGAGCTCCGGGCCACGATGCGCAAGGAACTGGGCTAAGTAACAGGAGACCAGACACACCATGGCCAAGTGTATGCCTGCCATTTCCTTCCCGGATGATGAAGCATTTACTGCGGAGGAACAGCGTTTGGGCGAGTTGTTTGCCCGGGCTGATCAGTTGGCTGATGATCGTGTGGCCCAGGATGCCTTTCTGCAGTCTCTAACCCAAGCCGACCGCCAAGAAATCGTGGCAGCCCTGGTCCACGCCAATGCACTACGTATGATGGGCAGTGAAACGGTGCCGTCCCTGCAGGGACGGGCTCGTCAGCGCTTGCAGGAGGCCATCCAGGCGCATCAGCACCGCCAGGAAGACGTTCAGGCTGACTGGACCTTGCGCGACACCATTTCCTCCCTATCTTCCCGTAACACTTCATAACCGCGCAAAACGGACGTATTGGGTCCCGCCAGGGGGCTCTCGCTGCTAGGGCTGCTCTCCGGGCAGGGTAGCGAGTTGGGCGAGCCCGCGATGATCCGTTTCCGCCTATTTTCTTTGCTCTCATGTCCATTCAAACGTACAATGGAAACCTAGATAGTGCGGTGGCCATCAGGAAAATGTTGCCCCGGACACCGCAGGTTTGAAGACATGAGGTAGCACGGTACTTGTTCGATTCGCTCTCTGGCAAGCTCCAGGACATTTTTGATCGGCTGGACCGCAAAGGGCTTTTGACCGAAGCGGATATCCAGGAAGGCCTCCGGGCCATTCGCTTAGCGCTCCTGGAAGCTGATGTGAACTACAAGGTAGTCAAGACGTTTACGGGGCAGATCCGTGAACGTGCGCTGGGGGCCGAGGTACGGAAAAGTCTGACACCGGGACAGCAGATCGTCAAGATCGTCCACGAATCCCTGATTGAGTTGTTAGGTACCGCCGCTCCGCTGGAATTCAGCGGTAAAGCCCCCCATACCGTAGCACTTGTCGGGCTGCAGGGTGTAGGCAAAACAACTATGGCAGCCAAACTCGCTGTCCATCTGCGCCGCAAGGGCCACACACCGCTCCTTGTGGCGGCGGATGTGCAACGCCCGGCCGCGATTGATCAACTGGAGACCCTGGGCGCCCAGATCGACGTGCCGGTGTTTAGCCAGCGCAACGGCGCCCGGGCGCCCGCCATTGCCCGCCACGCCGTGCTCCATGCACAGCAGAAAGCCTATACGGTCGTGCTGCTGGACACGGCAGGTCGTCTTCAGATCGACAACGATCTCATGCATGAGTTGGTGCGGATTCGGGAGGCGGTCAAGCCGGTGGAAACCCTACTGGTCGTGGATGCCATGACCGGTCAGGAAGCCGTGAGTATCGCCGAAGGCTTCCATACCAGTATGCCTGTCACGGGTCTCATCATGACCAAGATCGACGGCGATGCCCGCGGTGGTGCGGCTCTCAGCATTCGTCAGGTCACGGGTATCCCCATCAAATTCTTGGGGATCAGTGAGCACATGGATGGCCTAGAAACATTTCAACCGGAGGGCTTGGCCAACCGTATCTTGGGCATGGGCGACGTGCTCGCCCTCATTGAGAAGACCGAGCATATGGTGGACACGCAGGAGGCCGAGCGCCTAGCGGGCAAACTAGCCACTGACAGCCTGGATTTCGAGGATTTTCTGACTCAGATGCGTTCTATGAAACGTATGGGCAGTCTCATGGACCTGATCAAGCTCATCCCCGGTGCCCAGCGCCTGGCGCAAGAAATTGATGAAGAGGAAATGAACCGGAAGTTGAAGCAGAGCGAAGCCATCATTAGTAGCATGACCCGTCAGGAGCGACAGCATCCGCGTCTGCTCAATGGGAGTCGCAAGCGACGCATTGCCCTAGGCAGTGGCACGACGGTGGTGGAAGTCAACGCGCTGGTCAAGGAGTTCCGGCAATCCCAGAAAATGATGAAGCAGATGGGCCTAACCGGGCAGCGGAAACGCGGGGGTCGTACACACCAGATGAAGAATCTAATGTCCCGGCTCATGGAGTCGTAAACTACATAAGGAGCAATAGAACCAGTATGGTCAGAATCAGATTGGTGCGCATGGGGGCTAAAAACAAGCCCACCTATCGCATAATAGTGGCCGACAGCCGGGCCGCCAATAAAGGACGTTTCATTGACAACATAGGGCATTTCGATCCGCGTACAGAACCGGAAACCATCGTGCTCAAGGCAAATCGAGCCATTCACTGGCTCTCACAGGGAGCGCAGCCCAGTGCCGCGGTTCTGCGTCTTCTGAAAGCCGAGCAGATTGTGGACGAAAATGGGCGTCTGTATCCGGCACCAGCCACGGTTAACGAGGCGGTACCGGAGGAAGCCCCTGTCACTACGCCCGCGTAAAAGCCCGGATGTCCCATGGATACTGAAGAGCGCATCGGCAAACTAGTGGAACTGATTGCCACAACCCTGGCCCAGGATCCCGACAGCGTAAAAGTGACAACCCGACTCTACAATCGGGAAATTGATATCCAGCTGGTGGTAGACCAAGACGACATGGGTCGGATTATTGGACGGCAGGGTCGGGTAGCGCATGCCATGCGTGATCTGATCAAGGCGGCTCATGCCAATCCAAACCTACACGTGTCACTGAATATTGACTGCTGGCAGGAGATGGCGGCAAGTGCTCCGAGTACCCGCCGCCAGGCAGACGACGAGTTCTCAGACTAACCCTGGCTCCGTTGGACAGGTCTTCTGCCGCATGTCGCTACCTGACTCTCACGCCCCGTCCAGCACAACGTTGCCCGCGGATCATTTTGTGGTGGGCACAATACAGCGAGCCCACGGCACGCGAGGTGAGGTCAAGGTGCACGTCTTGTCCGACAATGCCAACCGGTTCCAGCCTGAACATCAGATGACCGTGTCCCGTGCCCCTGGCCGCCTCACGGTACAACATGCCCGACCCCACAAGGCCTCACTGCTCGTTCAGTTTACTGAAATCACCACCCGTACGGAGGCAGAAAAGCTACGCGGGGCCTGGTTGACCGTAGCAGCCACTGAGGTGCCGGAACTGGATCCGGGATCCTATTGGGTCCATGATATACTAGGATGTCAGGTGACAACGCTCAACGGTCAGGTGCTGGGCTGTATTCAGCAGGTATTAGCAACAGGTGCCAATGACGTGTATGAAGTCGCCCCCGACAAGAGTCTGGATCGCACTGCTCCTATCCTATTGCCCGCGACCTCTGACGTGATTCGGATGGTAGACACGGAACGACGTCATGTGGTGGTGCACTTGTTACCGGGGTTGGTTGAGGACCTGCCATAGCATAATAGGCCTGTACGGGCCAAGGATTTTGTCCATACCCCCAGAGTAGACTCGTCCCTTACTAATTTGCACGCCGTCAAGGTAGCCCACATCAATGCTAGGCGTAATTTTGGCTGGTGGGAGCGGTCATCGTCTATGGCCTTTGAGCCGCCAGCGTACTCCCAAACAGTTTAACGATCTCCTGCGCCAGGGTGAGTCACTGCTGCAGGCTACAGTGCGTGCTGTCGCACCGCTTATTGCCCCCGCTGATGTCTGGATCGTGACCACGGACGCCACGGCACATCTGGCCCGTACCCAACTGCCTCAGGTACCGCCTGTACAGATCTTGGCCGAACCCGCCAGTCGCAATACGGCCCCGGCTATTGCCTGGGGCCTGACTCACCTGGACCGCCAACACCAGGATCAAATCGTGGCGATTCTGCCCTCTGATCACTGGTATGAGGATCACATGATTTTATGCCGGGCTCTGAGCCAGGCGGCCCTCCTCGCCGCGGAAGATCACGTAGTCCTGCTAGGCGCACCGCCCGACCACCCGCACACCGGCTATGGCTATATTGAGAGGGGCGCCCCGTTGCCCAAGACAGCCTCGCCCCGTGCCTACACCGTACACCGCTTCACAGAAAAACCTACCCGGACCCAGGCCCAGCACCTTCTGGACAACGGTGCCCCCCTGTGGAACTGTGGTATCGTCGTAGCTCGGGTCAGTGTGCTGTGTCACGCCCTAGCTACCCATCAGCCTACTCTGCTGCAGACGGCGCAGATGCCTGAGCTAACCACTGCTATCTGGGCTGATCTGCCCGCCCTTAGTTTCGATCAAGCGGTGCTGGAGCAATTGTCCAACATCGTAGTGGTGCCCCTTGAGACAGGTTGGGCCGATCTAGGGAGCTGGGAAGCCCTGGATCGTATTGTCGCCAAGGATGCAGACGCTAATGTCGTACTGGGGGACCACGTAGTGGCGGTGAATAGCAACCACAATATCGTATGTACTAATGGTCGCCTAGTGGCGATGCTGGGTGTGGAGGACCTGGTGATCGTGGATACACCGGATGCCCTCCTAGTGGGACACAAGAACCAGATGCAATCATTGCGCACTATTATTGCCGCACTGGAACAAACAGGACACGGAGAAATAACATGATTCAGGATCGTATTTCATGGTTCCAGACAAGGCTTCTATCTTTCGTAACAGGCCATTATCGGGAACTGGGAGCGGGTGTAGTGGGTCTAGCCCTGGGACTGACTTTTGCCTGGCTGGTGTGGCCGGTCAAGTGGCAAGGGGCCCTACCGGCGGAAATGCTGCCGGAATATCGGATTCTAATCGCCAACAGCATTGCTGAAGACCAGTTGCTGTTGGCTCAGCCCGGGCTGAATCCGGGTGCTGAGAAAATCCTGGGGTATCTCAGTACCGAAGGATCGCTGCCGGCTGTGAATGAAGTGCTAGCTCTGCTACGTGACGATCCGGCCCTGCGTTTAGAGTTTGCGGCGGGGGAAAAAGAACAAATCGAGGCCAATCTGCTGAGTTTGCAGTCTCGGTTAATTGAACTACAGTCAACCCCGGATCTGGATTCGCCGCCTATCACGGCCGTGGCCCGTGGCAACACCCAGGCCGCAGGCCCCGTGAATCAGTGGACACGCTTCCTCTCCTGGTTCAGCATACTGGTGCTGGTAGGAGGTTGTATCTGGATTTCTTATCGGATGATTATCCCCCGGACATCACCTGCGGTAGAGACGGTGCGCTTCAACTCCGACATGGAAGTTGAAGAATATGAGGAAGAAGAGGAAGCGGACGGAACGATCAGCAGTGCCTTCTGGTCTCGTTTGCGCCGTGATCGCACGCTCGCGAGCGAAGAACCTGAGGATACGGCACCCTACGTATAAGTCGTGTCCGCGTATAGAGAGATCCACGCCCTCTTGCCAAGAGACAGGGCATCAACAACGAGTGGTGCTTGACGCTCCCGATCTAGGCTCAAATCCCACGCGCTCCGCCTCTTGCTTGAGATAACGATCCGTCATGCCCGCAATGTATTGACCCACTACGTATTTGACACGATCGCTTGGCGGATAATTTCTCAGCTCTATGGCGCTGATGGCCTGTTGCTGGTCAGGTGGTAGGAGGGACGGTTCCTGGCAGTAGGCCTGATAGAGTACCTTGATCATGGCAACGCCATCGTCGGTTTTCTTTTGTACATCCCAGCTCTGATAGAAATGGGTGTCCAGGAATTCCCGTAGTTCCCGCCTCATAGCGCTCATGGTTGTGGAATATAGAGCCAAATTGGTGGCGTGATGTCGGACATCCTGCAAACTCCGCACGTTTGACGTTTCCAGGGCGCCCAAGGTGGTTTTGATACAGTCCGTCACAAACAGATCCACTACTTCGGAGATCAGTTGTTTCCTTTCAACGGAATTAGCAAGATTGGCGACCTGCAGCGTCTGATTGGTGGTCCGTTCCAGCACCTGGTATACGAGGGCCAAGTCCTGAACAGCTTGTACTTTGTCCGGGGCAGCACGGCGGAGATAGTCGTCCAGATCGCTGGAGCTATAGGCAATTTCGTCGGCTAGATTGCTGATCTGTGCTTCCAGCGTGGCGCGCTCTTCAGGATGGACCACCCATGAGGAGGGCCCGGTGTCAAAGTCCGGATCGTGTTTCTGGATCCCTTCTAACACCTCGTAGGTCAGATTAAGTCCAGGCTGCCCCGGTCGGCGCTGCTCCAGTTCAGTCAGCAGCCGATAAGAATGGACCTGATGATCAAAACCCCCTACATCCTGCATCAGATCCTTCAGAGCCTTTTCGCCCGTATGCCCCAAGGGGGGATGTCCTAGATCGTGGGCTAGGCAGATCGCTTCCACCAGATCCTCGTTGCACCCCACCGCCCGGGCGATCGTCCGCCCAATCTGTGCCACTTCCAAACTGTGGGTCAGGCGGGTACGCGTGTGATCGTAGGGTTGGAAAGGATACACCTGCGTTTTAGAGGCCAAACGCCGAAATGCCTTGGCATGAATAATACGATCACGGTCCCGTTGGTACACCGTGCGCAAACGGTCCTCCGGTTCGGGCTTGGCTCGCCCGCGGCTGTCCTCACTGCACATGGCGTAGGGCATCAGCAGGGTTCGTTCCCGTGCTTCCAGCTGCGGTCGCTCGATCATGGTACGATTATCCACTGTGTATGCCAATGTTCTCACAAGCAGCATTCTCTCTCCGGGGGTGATACTCCGGGATAGGTACGATTATCCACTGTGTATGCCAATGTTCTCACCGCCATCAATAAAGAGGGATATACCCGTCACAAAGGGGGAAGTCACCAGGAATTCAAGACCGCGGGTTACGTCCCGAGGCGTACCCCAGCGCTTGAGCAGCGTCTTTTGCTGGACTCGTCTATAGACCGCATCAGAGATGTGGTCAGGTGGCAATACCGGTCCCGGTACAATGCCGTTGACGCGAATAGTAGGGGCCAGTTCCAACGCTAGCTGACGTGTCAGTGCTTCCATACCCGATTTGCCCACTGCATGGGCCGTGAGACCGGGCCGCGGATGCCGAACGGTCAGATCCAGGATATTGATGATGGAGGGTGCTTGCCCCCGGTGCAGCAGTGGCAGGCATTCATTACACACGAATAGGCAACCGTCAATGGAGGCACGACTCACCTGGTGCCACTGGTCATACGTTGTGAAAGGTAGAGACTGAAAAAGGTAGGGACTGGCGGCATTGACAATGAGTTCCAGGCTATTTGTCTCCTGTTGTAGGTGATCTCGCATCCGCTGCACATCAGGCAGATGGGCGACATTGCAGCGGTACGCCTGGGCCTGACTGCCCAGTTGCTGCAGCTCATGGCGGGTCTGCAGGGCGTCCGTTTCCGCTTGCAGATAGGTCAGGTGAACATGGGCCCCTGCCCGTGCCAGACACAGACAAATCTCACGGCCCAAACGCCGGGCCCCTCCTGTGACTAGTACATGTGCGTCGTGTAGTTCCATTACTTGTGGCTCAATATGCTCAATAGTATTAGGGCGCAAGGCAACCCGAGACATAGCGATTATTATGGCACAGACCGTGATCCAATACCGGTTCGATCGCGTTCAGGATCAGTATACCTGCGGGATGATGTCATGAGGCGGTCTCGTGATACGTTCAGGCGTTCCGTAGAATCAAGGTAGTCCCAGGACCGTATACGGTTGACGGCACAGGCCGTGCGTGGTAGGTAATCACTTGTCACCATACCTGCACTACGGTTATAGACTTGCAGTAGATTGGCTACCAAGCCTGAATGTGATGTAATATTGATCACGTGGTGTATATTGAGCACTTAGTGGACAATGCCTCTTACTGTGGCGAATAGCCCATGGGCCGGGGCGCAATAGGCAAGAGCTTGGATGCACACGCTCTGATGTTGGATGTGTCCGCAAGAGGTAGGGACGGTGTGCCGCGCATGCAAGGGCTTTCCTTAGGTGGTTGTGGCATGGTGTAGTTGCTGTCTACCGGAGGCTTCTGTAGGCTTCCGATACAGGACGACCCGGCTTCAGGTCCAGGCAGATTTGGCGAGTGCATGATCATAACCTTTAGAATCGGGACTGCAGACCCAAAGAGGCGAATCAGGTACGGAATATGGCTACACAAGACAAGGCAACGCCCTCTTCAGCCCCTGACAAGACCGGCACATCTTCTAACAACACGCCAGCCGGGGATAAGGTCATCAAGCAAACTAAGACTATTGTCTATTTGCGCAAGGGTGATATGCGGATCGGAGAAGTTTCTACCGTTCTGGACAAGAAAGGAGCCTTTATTGACATCGGCGTGGGTAAGGATGGTTTCCTGCCCAAGCATCTGCTCAAGCCGCGTTTCCGACATCGTCCCCAGAACTTAGATACAATCCCGGTTTCCCGTTTCCTGCGGGTGGGTGAGAAGGTCCGGGTCTGGATCCAGCGACTAGACAGGGGGAAAAATGATATTCGCCTGACTATGATCCGTCCGGATTTCAAGCCCATTAAGCAACTCCAGGTAGGTGAAATGCGTAATGCCATCGTCCGCACCGTCATGGATTACGGCGCGTTCGTGGACATTGGTTCTGACAAGGATGCTTTGCTGCCCATTTCCCGTCTCGCACGTGAGCCGGTCACGGACATTCACACTAAACTCAAGGAAGACGATGAACTTGAGGTCTGGGTGAGTGAAGTCAAGGCCGAGAAGGGCGAGAAATGGCAAATCAACGTCAGTTGTTTGGCTCCGGGCGTCAAGATCATTGATGACCTGCGAATAGGCGACGTGGTGACCGGTACCGTGAGCGGTTTCAGTGAGCGGGGAGCCTTGCTTGACCTGGATGTAGGTGTTGATGCCTTGCTGCCCCTAAAGGAAATTGAACATTTCCATGTCGTGGACGCGGCGGAAGAGTTTGAGCTGGGCCAGGAAGTGGAAGTATTGATTGTGCGGGTTAGCAATCGTACCCGTCACATTGAAGTGTCCCGCAAACGTCTCTTGTCTCCTCCCGCAGACGAAGATACCACCACCAGCCTATCGGTTGAACCGGACCTACAACCCATGAGTACGATGGAAATGGCCTTCATGAAGGCACGGCAGAAATCTGCCAAGGTGCCCAGAAAACGCCGGAAACGGTTACAGAATGACGGCCAGGATGATCTGATCACGCGGATGTTGCAGGCCGACGGCAAGGACAATGCTTGATGATAGGTTAAATTTTTTTATGTCGCCTTAGCCTTGGGAAAGGGAGAGCAGTGTCATGCTGCTTCCCCCTGTATGTTCGTCTCAGATGATACCAATGCATACCTACGTCGCACCGGATGAACAACAATCACCTTTTCTGCTGTACTCATCCCACCCTGCCAATACGCTCGCCACTGATGGCCTTCAGGTCCTAGTCTCTCACCGTCCCAGTACCATTATTGAGGACAGCCAGGTAACACTGTGCGCCGTACTGGGTTTCCCCGGTATTCCGGCCTTATTACCCAGCCAGGAAGCCAGCCAACTGGCCCAAGTGCTGGTCGCACAGGTCCAGGATAGTTACGATAGAGCGCACCGGGGGGGGCTGTACGCACTGGAAGCAGCCCTGAATACGCTGCATCAGTATGTACAATTCATCAATCGCGATTACCAGGCCCCTATCAAGGGCTTTGCTAGTTGCGCCGAGATACGGGACAACCACCTCAGCATAGCCTGCAGCAGCGGCTCCCTCCATGTCGTTCTGCAACGGGATTCGGCTGATATCTTTCCCCTAGCAGATCCCGGACACACGATAGGAACTATCGGTACCCTGTCCATCAAGACCTATGAAGCTGTCTTGCCTACATCCGGAGCGTTCTTTATGGGGGCGGACACCTGGTGTACGTTAGGTGTTGCCTCACATCAGGTTCAAGAGGCACGCCAGGCATTGGCTAATGCCGTTGCCATGACCCAGTCTACTCATAAGGCTCAAGCCATAGAGTTTTTCCACAAATCCAATCCTGAGCATCTTATGCTGGGTCTGCTTATGGGCTGGGCAGCACCTGTGCGTGATGCACCACCATCTGCCACGACCTTTGTGCCGCCTGCGGAGCAGCATGCAGCAGGGGCCCCGCCAGAACAACCTCCCACGGTGCCTGACTCTGCACCCGATAAGGGGACACAACTCGCTGCAGGTGTTACATCCCTCGCTGAGGACACTGTCATGCATAGTGAAGTGGAGACGGAAGCACCTTCCTCTACTGCCCTGCCGTCTGGCTGGAGTGGTCGCATCAGCGTGCAGTTGATGCGTTGGTTCAGTGAGCTTTTCCCGGATCCTCAGGCCAGTCCTCCTCTCCAACCCGCTGTGCGTCCAAAAGCAACTACACGGGCACCGGATAATCAACGCTCACCTGTGGTCTCAACAGCCCCCGTACCTATGCCCGACAAGGTAGCCCCGACAGCAGCACCGGATCAATCATCCCCTGCTACGCGTGATGTGCAGCCCACGGATTTCCTCCCTCCTCCTACCACCCACCGACCTTGGGTGGCCATGCTGCTGCTGGTTCTCATCATCGTAGTACCTCTCGCCTCCTGGCTCGCGTTCAGCGTCAACGCTGAATCCGCCGAGGCCAATGACTCGCTGTCTCTATCCCAGGTCCAGCAACATGTAGCTAAGGCCGAGACTTTTTTGGCAGACGGACAACATACGCAAGCCCAGAAGGAGTTGCAGGCAGCCAGTGATATGATCCTGGCAACCCAGAACGCCGGCGGCCTATCTCGTCAGCTACAATCTCTCAAGATGGATGTCCAACTGCTATGGAATGATGCCTTCCAGCTGGTCCCACTAGTCAGCCTCACGGATCCGCTGGTGCAGTTTCCGACCGAAATGACGCCATCCAAGGTCATCGTCCATATTCAAGATCTCTATGTGCTGGATATGCGTCTGCACGCTGTGTACAAATATCGCTTGGATGAATTACAGCGCAATGAGGCCTCCCAACGTCCCCAGCTACTGGTGCAGGCCGGTGATATCATTGACGGTATGGAAGTAGGCCGCATTATGGACATGTCGTTTCAGCCTACCAAGACAGCCTACAGCGACAAACCTAGTCTTTATCTGATTGACGACCATCGCAACATTCTGCAATACAACGACACGGATCTGATTTCCGTCGTGGACTTCGGTCAGCGTGATACGTGGGAGGAACCCATTCTGATTGATTTCTACTCCAACCGCATGTACGTGGCCGACGCGGGCAAAGGCCAGATATGGCGTTACAATCTGAACAATACGGTGGTGAAACAGGAAGGGTGGCTGTATGAAGCCATTAACCTGTCCCATGCCATCCGGATGCACGTAGATGACCAGATTTGGCTGCTTTTTGATAACAATACCGTGCTCCTTTTAGGGCAGGGCGAAGACGATACATTCCCGGCCAATGTGCAGAAACCGTTCGGGGTAGAGGCGGCTATCAGCTTTGACAGCCGCTTTGTCGATCTGGAAGTGGGCCCCAAGCAGGACAACTATCTGCTACTAGCCGATCCGGGGCTATCCAGTATCCTGATGCTGAACAAAACAAACGGCGATTATCAGCACCAACTAGTGGCCCCCACGGGCAGTGATGAACTTCTGGCCACCCTGATTGACGTTTACGTACATCGTGGTCAGATCTACATTCTGACGGAAAACGCCCTGTACGAACATGGTTTCAGTCCATCGTACAGGGACTAGACATCGGCATCCCCTGCAGTCAAGGCCAGGTCCTGGTCCCCTCCGGACCTGCTGTCGGCGTGCTCTTAAGTTTGTTACCCAGGCACATGATTCTCTCTGCTCCGCTCCCTCAATGGTAGAGTCTAGGTAGGGTCATCCGTCCTGGTATGTCCGGATATGACAGATACAACCAGATGCCCGCTCCAGGACACGTATG
The DNA here is from genome assembly GCA_965116185.1 of Caldilineaceae bacterium. Lineage (GTDB taxonomy): Bacteria > Chloroflexota > Anaerolineae > Caldilineales > Caldilineaceae > Bin34. The sequence continues at coordinate 1,513,330 of OZ220492.1, read as the reverse complement.
GGATAGGCAAATTTGTCTGTAACAACACCAAGCCTGATCCCAGCCCTGATCTCAGACTTTTTCCCATCCCCTCCATTAGGCATCCATGACAAGGCAGGCTTCATCCAATCGGACTGTACCCATCTCCAGTGGTATGTCCCGGCTCTTCCATTCATTCCCCCTCCTGTGGGTGGTTTTTGCGACTGTCCTTTGCGGGTTGCTAGGCGGCTTCTCTTGGCTGGCCGGGATACAACTGTATGAGTGGACCCATGGCCTGGGTCAGACGGCAGTACCCATATTGCTGGCTCCGGTTCCTCCTACCGTGCCCCCGACCGTGACGGACACGGACAATCCCGCCCTCCAGGTCATGGCCGGAACAGAGCCAAGTGTGGGCATCGCACCCGACACTTTCGATCCTTCCGCCCTGCCAGCGAAGGAGCCGGTTTTCGTCCAGGTAGAAGCGGCCGAACGTCTGAACATCCTGATGATGGGCGTGGATGCCCGTCCTGACGATACCTCCTTGCCTCGTACCGACACCATCATGGTGCTGAGTCTGGACTGGGCCGCCGGCACAGTCGATCTGCTTTCCATTCCCCGTGATCTTTGGGTACCGGTGCCGGACTTCGGTCCCACCAAGATCAATCTGATCTACTCCATTGGCGAACATTATCATGAGGGAGGTGGTGAAGAATTGCTGCGTGATACCATTGCCAAATTCATCAACCAGCCTATTCACAACTATGTATGGGTCAATTTTGACGGCTTTGTACGGATTGTGGATCAGCTCGGTGGTATCGATCTGTATGTCCCCCAAGCGATCCGGGACGAGAAGTATCCCACGGCGGACTATGGCGTTGAAACCTTTGAACTAGAAGCCGGATATCAGCACCTGGATGGTGAAACAGCCCTCAAGTATGCCCGGACACGGTCACAGGACGGTGACTACACACGGAGCAGCCGACAACACATTGTCATTAACGCCATGCTACAAAAGGCCACGAATTCCGCCCATGCGGGGGACTTACTACGCGCAGCACCCGAAATTTTGCGTACGCTAATCGGCAATTTTGAATCGGATCTGTCACTGGTCCAAATGATTCAGCTGGGCCAAAAAGCCCTGGCGCAGCCGCCTAAGCTTGGCACCACCCTAGTCCTAGATAGCCGCCTGGGTACCGAAGGCTTTTCCGATGAAGGTATGTGGGTGTTGATTCCGGACCGACGTCAGATACGGGAGGTTTTGCGGCACTTCTTTCAGGTCACGGAAACCGTGATTCCAACCGCAGGTTCCTGAGATCATGGCCTCGTCCCATCTATCACGCCGGCTAGCACCCTTTTGGCGCTATCTAATGCCTCCGCTACTGCAGCTTGTGCGCCCCCAACAGTGGTCCAAGAACTTCTTTGTACTGGTGGCCCCTTTCTTTGACGGTGTCCTTTTTGATGGAACCCTGCTCCCGGCCATGGGCCTGTTACTGCTGGGCTTTTGTCTGGCCTCCTCTTCCGTGTATGCCCTTAATGATGCCGTGGATGCGGAACTGGATAGATATCATCCAGTCAAACGACAGCGTCCCGTAGCGGCGGGTACCATTTCCGTACGGTCAGCCTACCTGACCGCCGGACTATGTGCGCTGCTGGCCCCACTTGTTAGTCTGGGGAGCAGTCTACAAGCTGCCACCCTCGTGGTGGTCTACCTTGCAGTCAGCCATAGTTATTCCCTGTGGCTGAAACATGTGCCATTCCTTGATATCTGCCTGATCGCGTCGGGGTTTCTCTTGCGGGTGTCCGCCGGAGCCCAACTGGTAGGCGTATCTCACTTCAGTTCCTGGCTTTACGGCTGTGTACTGCTTCTGGCAGTCCTGTTGGTTGTGGGTAAAAGGCACTGCGAACTGGTTGAGCTGGGTCCCGAGGCCATTAAGCACCGACCCAGTCTGCGGGGCCTTTCCCAGTCCTTGACCACGACCACTATCTGGATCAGCGGGTTTGTCCTGGCCATCCTCTATACCGGGTATGCCCTGACGGCTACCACCCGAATCGTGCCTAGCCTTTGGATGGGACTCACCGCCATCCCGGTCTGGTGGGGTATTGGATACTACATGCAACTAGTTCTCGTACACAACAGAGGCAGTGATCCGGCTAGCCTCCTCTGGAAGCAACCCCTACTGATGGTCTGCCTATTGATCTATACCGTATTATCGATCTTTCTGATTTACATATTCGTGCCCAGTGTATGATGCGCACACCCAACTTGCTGTTTATCCTGTCCGATCAACACAACTCCCAGGCGTTGGGCTGCATGGGCCATCCTCATGTCCAGACACCGTATCTCGATCGGCTGGCCCACGAGGGTACCCGTTTCACCGCTGCTTATACCCCCTGTCCCATCTGTGTGCCCGCCCGCGCAGCCTTGGCAACAGGACAGTATGTCCATCAGTTACGGGCCTGGGACAACGCGTCACCCTATCAGGGCGAGCCCTTGAGCTGGCATCACTACTTGCGCAACGCCGGTATCCGCGTGGATGCCATTGGCAAATTACATTTTCGCAGCCGTCACGACGACAATGGCTTCTGTCAGGAAATTGAGCCTCTACACATAGTGGATGGCCAGGGGGATCTTCTGTCCTGCATTCGGCATGATCCGCCGCGGCGCGACAAGCGACCGGGTATCCTGCACGCAGGACCGGGTGAATCCACCTATCTGGCCTATGACCGCCGCAATACGGCCAATGCTCTGCGCTGGCTAAGAGAGCACCAAGGAGATGACAAGCCCTGGGTCCTATTTCTATCCTATGTGTGCCCCCACCCACCCTACATTGCACCCCCGGCAGACTATGCGCTTTATGCGCCGGATACCCTGGAGCTACCACCCCAGGCCTTGGATGACGCCCGCCCGCCGCATTCTGCCCTGGAATATTTCCGTCGTTTCTTCACCTTGGAGGAAGATCTGGGCGCGGCCGCACTACGCAACATGATGGCGGCCTATTTCGGGGCCTGTACCTTTCTGGATCGCCAGATCGGTCAGGTTCTGCAGACTCTGGATGAACTCGGGTTAGCAGGCGTAACACGTGTCATTTACACTAGTGACCATGGTGAAAGCCACGGGGCACGGGGCCTGTACGGCAAATGCACACTCTTCGATGAAGCTTGTGCCGTGCCTTTCCTGATGCGCGGGCCTGACATCCCGGCAGGCCAGGTCGTTGACACCCCCATTTCACTGCTGGACTGCTTCCCCACAATTCTGGATTGCACCCAGATATCTACCGCCGATGCCGTAGAGCGGCCAGGGCAATCGTTGCTGGAACTACTGTACAACCCACCGTCTCAGCGCACGGTTTTCAGTGAATACCATGCCGTAGGATCAGAAAACGCCCATTACATGCTGCGAGACGGACAATATAAATACATGCACTTTGTTGAGCAGCCTCCCCTGCTATTTGACCTCCGGCAGGATCCCCGGGAGTGCCACAACCTAGCGACGGATCCGGCCTATGCCTCTGTTGTCGGGCACTTCGCAACTGCACTGCAAGCCCTCTTGGATCCGCAACAGATCAATGCGACCGCGCACCGTGATCAGGCGGCGCGTATTGCCGCTGCAGGCGGTCGCGCTGCTGTAATCGCCCGCGGAGCCTTTGATAATTCACCTGTACCGGGTGAAGAGCCTACCTTTCGGGTTTTCTCTTAGACTAACGAGCCCGTACGCGCAGCCCAGGTTACCTCATCACGACGTAGCCCCGACTGGATCCAGGACTATACCGGTACCGGCGGCAAGTCCGTGACCGTAGCAGCCAATTCTTGCATGGAGTCGGGCAACGCGGTATAGGAATCGGGTTCATTTACGGGGGGCAGCAGCGCTGCTTCAAACACCTCGTCCACCGTATCCACCAAAACGAATTTTAGCTTGCGTCGGATCGAATCCGGGATGTCATCCAATTCGGCCCGGTTGCGCCGCGGCAAGATCACTGTACGTAGGCCTAGCCGCTCGGCTACGAGCACCTTCTCCTTGACCCCACCAATAGGCAACACTTTGCCGCGCAGGGTGATTTCACCCGTCATACCCACGTGCTGTTTCACAGCTCTTTGCGTCAGGAGACTAGCCAGCGATGTCGCGATCGTAATGCCCGCACTTGGACCATCCTTGGGAACGGATCCCGCCGGAACATGGACGTGAATAGCATTTTTGACAAAGATCCGCGGATCGATAGCCAGTGCCTGGGTCCGGCTGCGGACGAAGCTGAGAGCGGCCTGGGCACTTTCACGCATGACATCACCCAGATGGCCGGTGATCGTAAACTTGGGCTCACCCTGCATGACGATAGATTCAATGAACAGTACTTCACCGCCGGCCATCGTCCAAGCCAGGCCTGTGGCCACACCCGGGATGTCAGTCCGTTGTGATATGTCGTCACTATGGAACTTGCGGGTTCCCAGGTATTGGAACACCTGGCTTTTCCGCATGCGCACACTCTGAAATTCGGATTTAGTAGCGATCTCCGTGGCGATCTGTCGGCAGATTTTGGCAATCATACGCTCCACTTCCCGCACACCCGCCTCGCTGGTGTAGCCCCGGATGATGGTCTGCAGGGCTCCTTTGGTGAAACTGAGTTCCTGGCCCCGCAACCCGTTTTCACGAATCTGGCGCGGTAGTAGATATTTCTGGGCGATCTGGATCTTCTCTTCCTCTGTGTAGCTGCTTAACTGAATGATTTCCATGCGGTCGCGCAGCGGACCCGGAATGGCTTCCACCATGTTGGCCGTGGTAATGAACATGACGTTGCTCAGATCGAAGGGCACGTCCAGGTAGTGATCGGTAAATTCCTGATTCTGTTCCGGATCCAGGACTTCCAGTAGAGCACTACTCGGATCACCGCGGAAATCACTACCTAGCTTGTCCACTTCATCCAGCATGAAAACCGGGTTGCGTGTGCTGCAACGACGCATGCTCTGAATGATCCGCCCCGGCATGGCCCCCACATATGTGCGCCGGAAGCCCCGGATCTCGGCTTCATCCCGTACACCACCGAGGGCAAGGCGCACGAATTTCCGGTTCATGGCACGGGCGATGCTGATCCCCAAACTCGTCTTACCTACACCCGGCGGACCGACAAAACAGAGCACCACCCCTTCGCGTTCACGCCGGATTTTGTCCCAGAGATGTTCGTTCTCCGCCTTGTCCATACCGCGCTGCTGGCGCAGCTTGCGCACTGCCAGATATTCAAGAATGCGCTTCTTGATATCTTCCAGCCCGTAATGGTCCTCATTCAGTACCTTACGGGCTCGCCGCAGGTTTATGCTGTCCTTAGTAGTTGCCGTCCAGGGCAAACTCGTCAGTGTTTCAATATAGGACTTAATGACGGAATATTCGGCCGCTTGAATCGGCACCCGGCGCAGGCGGGCTAGTTCCCGCTGGGCTTCCTTGGTCGCCAATTCGGACATCTGGGCGGATTCAATGCTTTCCTCCAGTTCCTTGATATCCAGGAGCTGCTCATCCTCATGCCCCAATTCACGGTTGATGGCTTTCAGCTGTTCACGCAGATAGAACTCGCGCTGGGTCTTTTCCATCTCCCCTTGGGCCTGTGACCGGATCTCACGTCCTAGTTCCAAGATCTGGATCTCGCGTTCCAGTATGTGCAGGAGCATCTGCATCTTGCGTGTAACCGCGTTTTCCTCCAGCAAGGCCTGGCCTTGTTCTATATCCAGAGGCAGGCTGCCCGCAATCATATAAACCAGCTGCAACCGGGAACTGGTGTTAAGGGCAACGTCCACGAGTTCAGCCGGCGTTTGTTGATCCAGTTCCGCGTACTCCCGATAGTGGGTGCGGAGGAGACGTACCAGAGCCTTGGCGTGTTCCGAATCCTCCTCTTCCTCTTCCGGGATCAGAGCCACGTCGGCACGGAGGTATGGTTCGGTCTGTGTGTATTGTCGGCTCCGACACCGATCCAAAGCTCTGACTAGCACTCGCAGCACACCATCCGGCGTGCGCATGACCCGGTGAATGATCGCAATTGTGCCCACTTCATGGATGTTCTCAGGAGGGGGTGTGTCCTCCTGGGTTTTAGCGGAAAAGAGCGCTATGTGTCGATGGGTGGGCATATTGTCCTTGATGAGCTGCAGGCTGCGAGCCTGTCCCATCATCAAGGGAATCCACATGTAGGGATACACCACCAAGCCATTCAGGGATATGACGGGCAGGTTGTTATCCATGGCATTTTGGGATGTTTCCACTTCGGGATTTTCCATCTTCTTTAGTTCATCCGATTCAAAGAGGACTTCGTCATCGTCAAAGGGATGATTGCCTTGATAGTGATCCATCAACAACCTACATTCATTGCGCTAATCATATGTGCGGATGAAGCCATTTTAGCATAGGGAAATTCACCGTAATCACCACTACGAACGCTCATACAGAACTCAAACATCGCACCCCGTCTCCGGCTGGCCGGGATGTTCCGGAATTCTTTCAGAGTTCCCATTCCGCCTATTTATAATGGGGCAAGAACAAGGAAGTGGAATATCGCCATGGAAGTGATTGCTGCACAGCACATGAGTACGTACTTGGATGCTCTGGCATCCCGCGCTTCCATCCCGGGCGGGGGTGCTGCCGCCGCCGTTACCGTGAGTCAGGGAGCAGCACTGCTTAGTATGGTGCTGCATCTGACGGTAGGACGCAAACGGTACGCGGAACACGAAGCTACGCTACGCCCCATTTTAGCCAGGACGGATGAACTACGTGACCGAGCCCTACAGCTAGCAGATCAGGATGCTGCCGCTTTCGCCGCCGTGAGCACCTGCTACGGCATGTCCAAGAAAACACCTGAGGAAAAGGCGGCTCGTCAAGCGGCTTTGGACCAAGCTCTGCTGGCAGCAGCCGGTGTGCCCATGCATGTACTACAGGATATTGTGCAGCTGTTAGAGGACGCCAAAACGATTGGCACAGTGGGAAATCGCAATGTGCTCACGGATGTGATGGTAGCCGCCCATCTACTGCAGGCCGCAGCCATGAGCTGCGAAATCAACATTCTGATCAATCTGAAGTTTGTTACTCCCTGTGAGTCCCGGAAGATACTGCAAGAGCAATTACAGCCGCTCCGGGACCGCGTCTTGGATCTAGTGGATATAGTATTAACGACCTGCAACAACCGAATCAAGCTAGTGCCATGACGGCAGAAAGGCTGGAAGGCAAGGCGCAGGCCCGCCGTTTGCGCATCCAAATAGCGCAGAATGTACGTGATTTGGCCGCTTCCGTAGATCAGGTACCCAGGATTGTCGCTGTCCTGATTGGGCAAGATGAAGGAGCCTTAGGCTACGCCCGGGCCCAGAAGCGCACGTGCGCCCGTGTGGGCATCGAGTACGAATTGTGCCAGCTCGCCGCAGATAGCACAGACCAACAGGTCATCCAGGGGTTACGGGCACTGAATGCTGATCCCAAAGTCACGGGCCTTATTCTACTCACGCCCTTGCCACCGCATCTGGCGAACGCGCAGCTGCACTGGCACTTGGATCCCCACAAAGATATTGATGGCAGCCATCCCACTAATCTAGGACGCCTCGCGGCCAATGCACCACCTTTTTTCATGCCGGCCACTCCGGCCGCCGGTATGGCTCTATTGGCCGATCTGGATCTAGACCTAACGGGCTGTCATGCTGTTGTAATCGGTCGGAGTGATATCGTGGGCAAGCCACTCGCTCTCAGCCTGCTGCACCAGCACTGCACCGTCACTCTGGCGCATAGTCGTACCCGTGATCTCGCGCAGGTGGCCGCCAGCGCTGACCTACTCTGTGTTGCCATCGGCCAGCCACGCATGATCACTTCTGATTATGTAAAACCAGAAGCGGTCGTCCTGGATTTTGGGACTACTTATACGGAAGAGGGTGTAGTGGGCGACTGCGACGCTGAGTCCGTGGCGCAGGTGGCCGGGTGGCTCACACCGGTACCCGGTGGTATTGGTCCCCTGACTAACATCATGTTGATACAGAACACACTCACAGCTTGGCATAGGACCCAGAAGTCCACATAACCTTGAGGCTCCGGGTATGGCGGTGGATAATAGCCTGGTCTCTACCCTGGCAACTTAGTAATGTACCTGTAATCTCGAAACCGCTAGGACTATATGGGACAGACAGTACCCCGCGGGTGTGCAGTGCAGTACGCGCCAACTATAAGACCACCGCGCGGGACAACATCATAGAGCGCAGACAGGCCGCTTGGGCGGTCTGCGCTGATTTCGGGGAAGGTGTCACCGGAGGCGGACCGCGCGGTCCGTGTCCCCGGTGACACTTTTACTATGAGATCCTAGCCGGCCTCACTAGCCTTAGCCCAAAGCGCACGGAGTACCCGGTCCGGTGACATGGGTAATTCTTCCATCCGTACGCCAATAGCATCGTAGATGGCGTTGGCGAGTGCTGCTGCAGGCGGCACAATAGGTACCTCACCCACACCACGAACTCCATAGGGATGACCGGGATTGGCTACCTCCAGCATGACGGTCTCAATCATGGGGAGATCCAGTGTGGTGGGCATGCGATAGTCCAGCAGACTCGCATTGAGGAGATGGCCTTCAGCATCGTAGACATATTCCTCATTCAGTGCCCAGCCGATGCCCTGCACCACGCCTCCCTGGATTTGGCCTTCGGCGTAGCTAGGATGGATCGCTTTGCCGACATCCTGGATGGCTGTGTAATTCAGAATCTCTACCTTGCCGGTCTCCACATCCACCTCCACATCCACAATGTGTGTGGCAAAGGCCGGCCCCGGCCGGGAAGGACTGATGGAAGTACTCGCCACGATGGGCTCCGCCGCACGGGCTAATTCCTCAGCGGCCTCCGTAAAGCTCGCCGCGCGACCGTTATGCGCGAATATCCCCTCACTGAGGGTAACGTTGCCATCCTCAACTTCCCACACCGAAGCCAGTTTCTCACACATGACACGACCGATTTCCTGGCCTAGCTGATAAGCCGCGTAGCCGGTGGCAAAGGTGACACGACTGCCCCCCGTACCGTCGTTGTAACCCACCGAATCCGTATCCACTACCATGGGATTGATTCGGTCGGCACCGATACCCAGCGATTCAGCCAGCTGCATGGCAATGGAAGCCCGTGAACCACCAATATCGGTAGAACCTTCCACCAAGTTGATCGTACCGTCCGGGTTAACGTTGGCAGACATACTGGATTTGCCACCACCATTGAACCAGAAGCCCGAGGCCACTCCCCGACCTCGGTGTTTTCCTTCCAGGGGCTGGGCCATGTGCGGATGATCGATGGCCGTTTCAACGGTTTCCTTATACCCAATACGAAGATAGATCGGGCCATCCGGACGCCGATCGTTCTCTTCAGCCGCATTCTTCAGCCGGAATTCCAGAGGATCCATGCCTAGTTTTTCAGCTAGTTCGTCAATGACGGTTTCCGACGCAAAGGCCGCGTTGGTGCCACCCGGCGCCCGATAGGCGCCCGTTTTCGGCTTATTCACCACCACGTCATACGCATCAATCTGCACGTTCTGGTGTCTGTACGGGGCTAGAATAACACCGGCTCCAGCTCCCACCGGTGAACCGGGCACCGCCCCAGCCTCATAGATCAGAGTGGCCTGGCTTGCGGTCAGGGTCCCATCCCGTGTGGCCCCCATTTTGACATGGATCACAGAACCGGAGGTCGGTCCCGTCGCCATGAGCACATCGGTGCGTGACATCGTGATCTTGACTGGCCGTCCACCACTCTTGCGTGAAAGCACCGCTGCCGGCAAATCAGTATAACAAGTGAACTTACCCCCGAAACCACCCCCGATTTCAGTCGGTGTCACTTTGACTTGAGACACATCCACCTTAAGTAGGCTGGCCAGTTGGTCACGAATTTGGAAAGCCCCCTGGGTAGCCGTCCAGACTTCAATGCGGTCATCTTTGCGCCATACGCACGTGGACGAGTGGGGTTCAATGTAGCCCTGGTGCACCATAGCAGTCCGGAACGTACGCTCCACAACGACATCAGCGTCCCGGAAACCCTGTTCCACATCGCCGTGTTGATGCCGAAGATGCATAGCTACATTCGTGGGCTGGTCCCCTTCCTCGCCAAATTCCTCTGTGCGTAGCTCCTGCCACAGAATGGGGGCGTCATCAGTCATGGCCTCTTCAATGTCCAGCACGGGGGGCAGGACTTCGTATTCAATCTCGATCAGTTCCAGTGCGTCCTCGGCCGTACCCTGATCCACAGCAGAAACTGCTGCCACCGGATGTCCATGGAACAACACCTTGTCCCGGGCCATGACATTGGCGCTCAGGTAATCCTGGGCCACAGCATCCTCGCCCATCTCCACGATTTCGTGTGATACGGCGGGTAAATCCTGGGCCGTCATCACCGCAGTGACACCCGGCAATGCCTCAGCCTTACTCGTGTCAATGCATACAATGCGCGCATGGGCGTGGGGACTGCGCTTGATAGCCCCAAAAAGCATGTTGGGCAGACGGGTATCCGCACCGTACTTCGCCGCACCCGTGACCTTGTCTACGCCGTCATGCCGGATAGGACGAGTACCAATGACCTTGTATTTGGGTTGAACCGACATCAATAACTCCTACAAATATGGGAAAGAGAAAATAATAACGGAGCGTGCGCGTAGCTATACGCTACAAGCGGACAAGCCCCTCAAGAATCCGCTGTGAAAGTTCTGGTGGCATGCACGGCCGTCCGAATGTTAGTCCGGTCATTATCAGTCGGGAGCGTACAGTCGGCTCCCACCATGAAACGCTGTGTACCCACTGAAGCGAGCAGCGCATGCACGGCCGCCTCGATCGCCTCATGCTCACCATCCACAATGACACCACGGTCATGCAGACCACCCACCACGGGTCGATCAAAATACTGCAAGCCTTCCTGCAGACTCCAGTTGTTCTTAGCCGCGGCCCAGTTGACCGCTGCGGCCGGATAGTCCAGATAGTGTTCCAGCCGTATATTGTCCTTGCAAATATGCAGAAGATTGAATTCGGCCTGCTGATCAATGGCCTGCAGCACGGTCAGATCGCAGGGTTTGATGTGGGTCAGAAATTCCTCTTCCGTGAACCGCTCACGCTCACCCCCTTGGGCGGAATAGTAGATACCATCCGTCCCGGCCTCTAGCAGGGCGACACTGAATGCGGCTAGGTTGTCCGCAATCGCGGCGAGGCCCTGGGCCACGCTCTCCGGGTCTTCGCGGTAGTGTGCAGTCACTAGACCGCCCGTGGCATGGTTGCCTTCGCCAAAGGGCCCGAACACGGTAGCAATCGTCAGGCAGGCACCACCCACCTGATCCACAATCGTTTTGACTTCATCCAACATACCCTGAAAAAAGGGAGCAGAAAGAGGGACCGGGCGCACGTCCTTCCAGTCGGCGGGCGTACGGATGGTGACATTAGTCTGATAGGGATGTTCGTTGAAAATCTTGAGGAAATCCACATCCGTATCGGCTAGGTATTGCATGTGCGCCCGGACAGAGGCATCGCCACGCTTCAGTTCGTCCGGAAAGTGCAGCCAGAAACTCGCGGGCACGCGATCTACCGGCTGCCCTGCCAACGCAGCACGCACACGATCTACCTTATTCATGGACATGACATTGTTCCTCGTCTTACCTTCCTGGACAAGACATTACCCGCAGGCGTAGTCGTCCGATTTTAGCATTCAGCCTACGTGACGGGAAAAAGCCGTAATCGGGTCAATTCTATGTCTGGGTCTCGTCCCAGCGCCGGTCGGCCACGCTGTACCCACCATCCACCCCCAGACATTGCCCCGTGACGAAATCAGCGGCCGCTGAAGCTAGGAACACGGCGGCACCGCGCAGATCGTCTGTGGTACCCAGGCGGCGGGCCGGAGTCTTGGCTTTGATGTTATCGCCAATCCGTGCGAGCAGGGGACGGTTTAGGTCGGTTACATGCCATCCCGGGAGAATAGCGTTCACTTGGATATCATACTCAGCCCATTCCACCGCCAAAGCCCGGGTCAAACCTACTAGGCCGGTCTTGGCAGTTGTGTAACTAGCCCCGTTCGGGGAACCAAAAACGGAATACATGGAGCCGATATTGATGATTTTGCCGCCATGGCCGGCTTCCTGCATGTGACGGGCCGCCGCCCGAGCACAGTAGAAGGCCCCATTCAGGTGCGTGTCTACCACATCAAGCCAGTTGGCCGTAGGACTGTCAAGTGCCGTGCCCCGGCGGGCAATACCGGCATTGTTGACCAAGATGTCCAGATGCCCCAGATCTGCCACAATGCCGGCCAACACTGTGTCTACCGTTGTCTCATCCCGTACATCAAGCGTGATGACACGGTGCGCATCACCTAGTTCAGCGGCCATGGCACTGTTCTTGGCCGGGTCACGGCCTGTAGCCACGACGGTGGCACCCGCATCCTTGTACGCCAGGGCGATAGAGCGGCCAATACCACCGTTAGCGCCTGTGACCAGTGCGACTTTGTGCGTAAGCGCGAAAGGATTACTCATGGCTTGCTCCGGCATTCTGGATTTCAGGGGACGAACGATACGCTTTTCAGTATAGCGTGTGAAGCAGAGGAGATAGTACACAAACGGGGGTGGACAGAACCGATCCATCCCAATCAGGCGGTGCACGGACGCCCGCGTATATCCGGAAAACCAGATCAGAATCGCCATACACCAGTCCTGTTGCAGCTATCCCGACGCGCCCTTTTGGGGTTGTGGGCAGCTTGTGTTGGAATGATGGGCAAGGGTTAGAAGCCCTTGCGAATACGAGCTGCTCGCTACAGGATACTATCTGTCTGCCCAGATCCAAGATGAACGCGAATCTCTACTGGATTGATCTACACCTACATTCCCATTTTTCCTGGGCTACCAGCCGTGACTGTACTCTACCCCACTACTGGCAGGCCGCACAACGCAAGGGGTTGCGGGTTATTGGCACGGGCGACATTACGCATCCTCAATGGCTACAGATCCTTCAACGTCACCTGCGCCCCGCCGAAAATGGCTTATGGGATCTTGATCCCGATCTTGTCCAGTCGCTGGCGTCAACGATTCCGCCACGCTGTCATGGGAAGGTCCAGTTTCTACTATCGGGTGAAGTCAACTGTGTATACCGGCGTGGGAACCGCGTCCGGCGCGTGCATCTTCTGATCTTCCTGAGTAGCCTGGATCGAGTACGCAAGCTCCAGCAGCAACTCGCGGCCTTCGGGCGGCTTGAAGCAGATGGCCGACCCACGCTGAAGCTAGACAGTCGCCACCTCCTAGCCATTCTGAAGGATGTGGACGATGCCGCAGCTCTAGTACCGGCTCACATATGGACACCGTGGTACTCGTTGCTTGGAAGTCAATCGGGCTTTGACTCTCTGGCAGAATGCTTCGGTGATCTGACGGACGAGATCAGGACGGTTGAAACAGGCCTTTCCGCCGATCCCGGCATGCTGTGGCAGGTAGATTTCCTGCGCAATCAACAGTACATCTCCAATTCGGATGCCCATTCACCGGCCAAACTAGGTCGCGAAGCCACGGCCCTGGCGGGCACGCCTTCCTATACGCGCATCCGGCAAATGTTGCAGGGCGATCGCACGATCGGGCCTGTCTGTACCATTGAGTGGCCACCGGCCTTAGGCAAATATTATTGGGACGGGCATCGCAAATGCCGAATCGCTTGGTCACCCGCAAACACCGGTATGCCGCCCCAGGCTTGTCCGGTATGTAGACGTCCCGTAACACGCGGTGTCCTAGCACGCGTGCAGGAACTCGCTACACCGGCTCCTCGTGGTAAGGAACGAGCGCTGCCTCCGGCGTTCCCTACCATACCCCTGCCCGATATCATCGCGTGCGTAGTACAGCGTAAGAGCACCACTCAGGCCGTACAGCGCCGCTATCACAGTATGCTGTCAGCCTTGGGCCCCGAACTGGGCATCCTGCATCAGGCATCAGAAACTGCATTGACACAGGCGGCCGATGCTGCCACAGCCCACGTCATAGGAGCTATCCGTGCGGGCCAATTGACGATCACACCGGGCTATGACGGGCAATTCGGTCAATGGACCCCGGGCTCCGGCGCCTATTCCTCAGCCGGTAGGCACGGCGTCACTGACTGCGGTTAGACGTTCCAGTTCGTCCGGTGACAGTTGTAGGTCAACGGCTTCTAGATTCGCCTTGAGCTGAGCTACCGAGTTAGCCCCGACAATAGGAGCCACAACCGCAGGCCGGGTCAGCAGCCACGCCAGAGCCACGGCACCGGGCCAGGTGTCATGGCTTGCGGCAATCTGTGCCAGCACCTCCAGCACCTGCCAGTAGGCGGCCTGATCGTACTTGGATACCACTCCGTCGGCCCGTGGTGTGTCGGGCGTCTTGTTAGGTTGGTAGCGGCCCGTGAGAAAACCACCGGCCATCGGACTGTAAGGTACAACCCCTAGGCCCCAGCGTGTACAGACCGTGGCCAGTTCCCGTTCGTATTCAGTGCGGTGCACCAGATTGTAATGAGGCTGCAGCGACACGAACGAGTGCAGTTCCCGCCGCTCGCTGCACCATAGGGCTTCCATCAGTTGCCAAGCCAGGAAATTGCTGCACCCGATATAACGTACCTTGCCTTGCCGTATTAACGCATCCAACGCCGATAGGGTCTCTTCAATGGGTGTTTCGTCATCCGGCCAGTGCAGCTGGTACAGATCCACATAGTCGGTCTGCAGGCGGCACAGGGATGCATCCAGCGCGGCTATGATGTGACGGCGGGAAAGTCCGCTGTCCAGAACCTGGGGCGACATGGTACCACGTACCTTGGTGGCTAATACCACTCTGTCCCGGCACCGCCGCTCCTGCAACCACTGTCCAATGACAGTCTCGCTAGAGCCGGCTTCCAACTCCGGCACCCACTGGCTGTAGATGTTGGCCGTGTCCAGGAAATTACCGCCACACGCCAGAAAACTATCCATGATGGCAAACGATTCGGTAAGCGACGCACGCCAGCGCCACTGCATGGTCCCCAATCCGATTACCGATACCTTAAGACCGGAAGCGCCCAAATTACGATACTGCATAGTGTGTCTCCCTCGTTGTGATCTCAATGGCGAATGCGTACGTTACCCTGCCGCCGCGTGAGGGGGACGGCATCCATCTGCTCCAGGAGCGCCTGGACCGGTTTGCGGCTGGCTTGCAGTCGGTCCCGGACCTGTGCCATCGTGACCTCGCCCTGCTCGTCCAGCATGGCGAGGACCAGAGCATGCATTTGTGTAAGCGCTGTCCGCGTGAACACGACATCCGTGCCCAGCAGCACGTAGTCACCGCTGTCTAGTAAGGACTCCAGTAAGGGAGCATCGTCGTTCAGGAGAGCCTGGATCTCATGCATGGGCGGCGGATTGAATGGTCTGGTCGCCATACATTCAGCCAGCTGTCGGATCCCGTCTTGCTGTGTGGGTGTATATGTGACCGTATGCGTTGGCAAGGCTACCATGCTGCCCTCAACACGGACCACGTGATCAGCGCACCACATGGATAGCAAACCACCAAACTGGACTGATGTGAGCCGGTGTCCGCACGTGCGGTAGATATGCGTCGTGACCACAGCCTGCAGTTCACCCCGCGGCTGGCCGCGGCGCAAAGGATAGGTCCGGTGGTGGGTTTCTAGGGTTTGCAGCAGAAAGGCCTGCCATGCCTGGGCTTGTGGACAAGCCAATAGGCAGGACTCGTCCTGAATGGTAATACGCAGCAGCTGCTGCCGGCGCACGGCGGCCGCAATCACGGTCGACATAGTACCATCTCGCCATTGCACTACATCGGCCGCCACGGCTTCCCGCAGGAAAGGATAGCGCGTTACATGATGCACAAGTCGGACCTGCGGTTCGGAAGAAGCCAAGGCTGTGAAATGGCCCAGAGAAGCATCCGTGAAGCGTTTCCAGAAACGAGCGGCCGGTGCATCTAGGACCCGGCCCCCACCCAAGGTCATACTAGGTGAAGGTAACCGTATGATAAAACGGTCCCCGCGTCCCACAACGGCCGGTTCAGCTAACACCAGTTGCCCGAATCCCCTGCCCCCGGGGGCAATTTCCCCGTCCCCAATGGTGCGGACACGTGCCATGATTTCGGCGGCACCGTGGAACACCATGACTTCCATGTCATGCTGTAAAGGCATGTCCACACGCGGTAATTGCTGCAGTTCCACGTCAAGTAACTGGGAGCCTTGCCATGTCCCAGAGCGGCAGAGGGTATGCCCCCGCTGTACGTCGGTGTGCGCAATACCGCTCACGTTGACTGCCACCCGCATCCCGGCTTCACAAGAGTCGACGGTTTGGTGATAGGCCTGTAGGCCGCGAATGCGCCCTTTGCTCCCGGCGGGTAACAGTTGAACGTCTTCCCCCACCGTCAGGGTACCCGCAACTAGGGTTCCCGTTACTACCGTGCCAAAACCACGGCGGGTAAAAACTCTGTCAATAGGTAGGCGAGGCGGGGATGCCAACACTGTACCGGACTTGTGGGTCTCCAGATTGCGAATATGCTGACTCAAGGCGGCGATACCGAGTCCGGTCTGGGCACTCACCGACAGAATGGGTGTATCCCGGAAATGGGATGCCTCCAGGAGTTCCGCCAATTCCAGTTCAACCAGAGCAAGCCACTCCGCGTCATCAATAAGATCTACCTTGGTTAGTACCGGAATGCACCGGGGAATTTGCAGTAGATGCAGAATGTCCAGATGCTCACGGGTTTGGGGCATGACGCCCTCGTCCGCTGCGACCACGAGTAATGCGGCATCAATCCCCGTCACGCCCGCCAGCATGTTCCGAATAAAATCCAGATGGCCGGGCACGTCAATCAGGCCTATCCGTTCGCCTGTGCCATCCGCATGCGCTGCCATCCAAGCGAAGCCTAAGTCAATGGTGAGGCCACGCTGTTTCTCTTCTTGCAGACGATCCGGATCAATGCCGGTAAGGGCCATGACCAGGGCGGATTTGCCGTGATCAACATGCCCTGCTGTACCGATGACACGCATAACGGGAAACGGGCGTTGCGGGTCTCAGTTCGCCTGGGATGGCTGCACGCCATTGTCGTTCGCAGCGTATAGTTCCAGGCTGCGCCGCATTTTCATCCATTCTTCCTCCAGCGCTCGCAATGCCTGATCTCTTTGCCGAATGGATGTATGGATCTGTTCCACCTGTTCCTGCGCTGCCTGCAGGGCTAGCTGTGGATACATCTCTTGCAGTGACCAGAGCTGCTTGATCAGTTCCTCCTGTAGCCGTAGATGTTGTTGCAGAGGTACAATTTGTTCCGTAAGCTTGTCATTGGCCTGGGTTTGTTCCTGCCAGCGCCGCTCCTGTTGCATCTGACTCCGGCGTCCCTGTTCCTCGGTTTCCGTCTGTAGTTCCGCCAGCACTCTTTCAATTTTAGCTTGAAAGAGCCGTTCCGTTTCCCGGACCTGCTGCAGCCCTTGGTCAAGGCGTTCCCGGACCTGTTGTACTTCGGTCAGTGACTTCTGGGCTGTGGCTTGGAAAGGGGTAAAAGCATCGATCTGAGTCTGCACCTTATCAACCTGGGTCTGGACTTCCTTCAGAGATGTGGGTACCGTATTTACCTGGTGGGCAATATCGTAGAGTTGGCTCTTGAACTCCTCACGCACAACCTCTAGGTCCCGGGCCATCTTGTCACGGTTGTTATATAGCTCTGCTAGTTCCTGTCGGAGTTTCCGCTGTTCTATAGCTTGCTGAGCGATCTCTTGTTTCAGTTCTTCCAGGTGTTTGAAATTTTCCACCTGCTCTTCCTGCAACTGCACCAGACGCTTTTGTTCCACGCCCTTGTTCTCCAGCAGGAAAGGCACATGCTGCGTTTTCTCCTCTAGTTCAGCGGCAAGTTGGTTGATATGGGTGCGGAAGTCCTGGAGTACTTCGTGGAGACGGCTGATATCATCATCCCGCGCCCGCACAGCCTGTTCCAAGGGACTCAGGCGTCCCATTTCACGCTCCAAATTGGCAAGATCCCGGCGGACCGCATCCCGTTCGGCGTGCCGTGCTCGTTCCAGATCTCGCTGTAGGCGCTGTCTCTGTTCCTCCTCCCGCTCGTACAGGGCCATGAACTCCTGACGTGCGCTGTCCAGGGCTGTCTCAAACTGCTGCATGCGCCCCAGATGGGTTTCAATGCGGGCGAAGGACGACTGCAGCTCCTGCAGGTGCCGGGTCTGGTCCGTTAACTCAGAATTATGGGTGTCCATAAGATGGCCTAGACGCATGATTTCGGTGCGATTGCGCCGCTGCTCCTCGTCCATCCAGTTGACGATCTGTTCAAGCTGTACCAGATCCATGTCCAAGTCTCATATCTGATGTAATGCCGGACTGCCAGTATATCCTTGCGGGATCTACCGTTGCCACTGTCTGTGTGCGCTGTCTATTCTATAATGGCACATAACCACAGGTGTACCGGCAAAAAGGCCAACAGGGCATAAAATAAGCAACATGGATGCGCGCCGACCCCTCGCGACGCCGGACCGCCCTATCCCCGTCTCATTCCACCGTGCCCGTGCAGCGAATTGGCATTGATTTCCGCCTGGCCTATCATCGGCAGGCGGGCATCACTCGTTACACCCACAATCTCCTGCAGGCCCTGCCTACGTATGCTGCCGGGTATCATTTCACGGTTTTTCATCATCGGAAACAGTCCGCAGCCCGGCGCTATCCGGCGTCCTGGTCCCACCGTACTCTCTTCAGCCCGGTACACCATGCCTGGGAGCAACGTGCTCTCCAGCTGGAACTGCGTTGGCCCGGCTGGGACCTCGTGCATTTCCCTGACGTCATTGGCCCGTATCACACGCGTTTGCCCACGGTGATCACAGTGCACGACCTCGCTTGGCATTACTGGCCTGAGATCCTGGACAAACAGGCGCGTGCTTACTATGGCCAGATCGATAAGGCCCTTGCCCATGCCCGGCTCATCCTCGTACCTACACAACACACTCGGCGTGATTTAGAGCGTCTCTATCCTACTGCGGCGACCAAGATACGGGTCACACCGTATGCCGTCGATCCTCTCTTCCTGGATCCCGCCCACACGGCCGGTATGATCCATGCAGCCAGTCACTCTACGTTGGCTCTGCCCGCCAACTACATCTTGCATGTGGGTACCCTGGAGCCACGCAAGAACATTCCTGTGCTGTTGGAAGCCTTCGTAGCCATACGGCAGAAAAGTCGGATTCCGGATCTCAAGCTAGTGCTCGCAGGGGCCCGGGGGTGGCTGCAGCGTGATCTGCCTGCATGGCTCCGGCAAAGGGACCTGGAGGATCACTGTCTATTGCCCGGCCAACTCTCAGAGTGGGATCTAGTCAAAACCTACACCCAAGCGCACTGTGTGTTACATCCGGCGCTGTACGAGGGCTTCGGATTTACACTGCTGGAAAGCATGGCGTGCGGTACACCGGTGGTGGCTAGTTCCGCATCTTGTCTGCCGGAGATCGGGGGCAATGCCGTCCTCTATGCCGATGCCCGCGATGCCGACGGGCTAGCCAACCAAGTGCTGTCCATCCTCCATGACCAGGACCTCGCCCGGAGCCTAGTAGCACGGGGACACAGGCAGGTGGCTACATTCAGCTGGGCCCGTACCGCCCGGCAGACGCTAGACGCCTATCGCGACATCCTGGCCTCCACATAATCCGCGTACAATGCGCATTCTCTTCTTGGCTCCCATTGTGCCCTGGCCTCTAACCCAGGGCCGTAATTTACGCAACTACCACATCCTGTCGTATCTCAGCCGTCACCACACGGTGGATCTACTCTGCGGTACCTACCAGTGGCCGCCACCCACTACCCCCACATCTGTCGCGCAGCTGTGGGATCAGAGCTGCATTGTGCCCTGGCCACAACGTGCCACCAGGCACCGCATACGTGATATGTTGCGCCTGGTACCTGACTTCTGGCTAGCGCATCACAGCCCTGAACTAGTGCACAAAGGTCAGGCTCTACAGCATCGTCAACCCTATGACTACATACACGTTGCGGGACTGGAAATGTACGGCATACTCCGAGCGCTACGGCGCGGTTGGTCGCACTGTCCCCCTATTGTGCTCGATGAGCAAAACATTGAGTTTCAGCTGCAGCGCTCCATGGTAAACAGCCGACGCGGTTCCCGCCTCGACCCTTTTTACAGCATGTACAGCCGTCTGCAGACCTACAAACTCTATGCAGCCGAAGTGAATGCCTGGCATGAAGTTGACCATGTACTCACGGTGAGTCCGGAAGATCGCCTTGAAGTCTTGCAGTTTCTGCCCTCTTCAGCCGTTACGCTTGTACCCAATGGCGTGGATACGGGGGCATGGCCCGCCATCACACACAACGAGCGACAACCCCGTGATCTGGTTTTCATGGGCAAGATGGACTACCGGCCCAATGTGATCAGCATGCAGTGGTTCTGTACCTATGTCTTACCGGCCCTATGCCAGCGTCACGACTCTGTGCGCCTTTGGATCGTGGGCCGGGATCCTGCCCCTGATCTGCAGAGCCTGGACCGGATTCCCGCCGTGACGGTTACGGGCTATGTGGATGATGTCCAACCCTTCTTCCGCCGGGGTTCCGTCTTCGTGCTCCCCATGTTACATGGGGGTGGCACGCGCTTCAAGGCGCTGGAAGCCTTGATGGCCGGCATGCCTCTCGTCACGACTGCGCTAGGTATTCAGGGTATTCCCCTGCAGGATCGGATCCATTGCCTAACCGCCGCGGACGCCGCGGAATTCATTCAGGCCATTGAAAGCCTATGGGCCGATCCCTGGATGGGCCAGGCCATAGCTTGGCGTGGTCGGCAGCTGGTAGAAAAACAGTTTGCCTGGTCGGTAATCACCCCGGCATTGGATCCAATCTATCTCTCAACTGCCTAACACCCCGATCAGGGGGACGGAGCGGCCGTGGGATAAGTAGACGGATCGATAGCGATCTCCACCAGATAAGGCCGCGGTGTGACCAGGGCCGCACGGAGCGCAGGGCGCAGATCCGCTACGGTATGGACCGCAACGGCCGGGATAGCGAATGCCTCAGCTAGTTTCACGTGATCCGTGCGCACGTCGTATGCCGTCCCGATTGGAGGCTTGCCCGCTTTCAATTGGGCAGCTCGAATGAGGTCCAGAGCCTGGTCATGCATGACGATGATTTTGGTATTGCTGCCTATCTCCTGCAGCAGGCCTAGTTCGCCGGCACACATGGCCAGTCCCCCATCACCGGTGACGCAGATCGCCTGGCGCCGGGGATTGACGATGCCGGCGGCCAGCGCACTTACAAGACCATAGCCCATACAGGACAAACCATTGGAGAGGAGAAAGGTAGTGGGATATCTGGTGGGCCAATCAAGGCTGAAGTAGATTTTATGTGATCCCACATCCACGGTAAGCACAGCATCGGCATCAACATGATCGCGTAATGCTTGGAGTACCGCCGGCGGGCTGATCAAATCGGTCAAGGTACTAGGCGGTGGCAGACTTGTATGTTGGCGCCGGAAACCGGCAAGATCATAGCTATCCCAGCCGGACAACCGCCTGATACCTGGCGTCAACCGGTTCAGGATCGCCTCTGGACAGCCTGTCAGCTCAGCGACAGCTGGCAACTGCGGATCCCGATTGGGCCAGGCCGCAATCCAGATCAGAGGCTGTTCCATATTCCAGGGCTTCACCAATTCAACAACGTCAAACCCGACCGCCACCACTACATCGCCGGCCTCCAACAGCTCATATACGGGATCTGTGCGCGTGAGTCCAATGACACCGCCTGCCAGCGGATGGGCATCCGGAATGGCTCCCTTAGCCTTAGGGGTAACGATCACTACGGCACCCAAAGCTTCGGCGAAGCGGACTAGGGCGGTAGCCACCCTGTCTTCACGCACGCCCAAACCCGCCACCACGATCGGCTGCTGTGCCTGGCGCAGTATGTCCTGTACTCTCTCCAGTTCGCTAGCCCGCACCGGGCCGTGAACAGGTAGGGTAGGAGGTGTGGCTTGGCGGCAGGGAGATAGAATCTCCTGGGCCGCCGTTTCATTGGCGATCTGCACATGTACGGGACCGGGCCGGCCCTCTGTGAGTAAAGTGAGGACATCCGGTAGTTGGCCCACAGTATCGGGCGTCACCACAAACGATTTCTTGGTGACGGGAGCCATCAGGCGGGTTAAATCCAGCACCTGATGCGTATGCATAGGACCTGCGTCTTCAGTGGTGCGCGCCGTAATCACTACTACCGGTGCCCGGTCCAACCAAAGATGACCGATGCCGGCCATGGCATGGGTAGCTCCCGGCCCCAGTGTGGTCAAGCACGCTTGTAGTCTGCCGGTCAGACGCCAGCAGGCAGCTGCGGCATAAGCCGCACTGGATTCGTTCCGCACCAGCCAGAATTTCATACCCCGGCGGTGCAGAGCATCCATCACCTGCACATTTTCACCCCCGGGTAAGCCAAACACCTGGCGTATACCCAGATTCCATAAACTGTCAACCAGAACTTCTCCACATGTGGGCATACGCAGTGATCCTCAAAAGTCTTTCGATGACTGATGGCCAGGCAATTCCTCATATACAGGCCAGCTGGCTTAGCTCACATACTAAGCAGAGATATACGTATACCGGAGCCATGGCTCTACCCATCTTGAACAAGAGTACCAGAACAACGCTAGGGAATCCTATGCAGGCCCTGGGCTGGGTCACGGCGATCTGTCCTAGGTTTCTTCAGCTTAATACGCGCTGCCCAAACCGACATAGAGGGAAAGCTGACGGAACAAGCTCGGGCGACAATGATACCGGTGGGGTTGTGGGACAAGAACCAAGTGGCCGGTTTATCGGATTGGCATAGACTGTCGTGCCTGTCGGAGGCACACGAAGGGTTCCGTCCGTTACGGTATTACGCCTCGCCCGTATGCTATCCGACACGTCCAACTAAGCAGTTAGAGTTTATCTGCCTCAAGAAACAAAGGTTAGATTCTACGCCTCAGATCCACAGCCGATCATAGGCTGTCTCCATCTCTGGGTGAAACCTAGACCTGATTTCTAAAATAGATAGGTGTAGCTATGCACTATCAAAGGGTCTTCCTTCTAGTCCGTGCATATCGCTCGCGGGTTTGCAGAACCGGAAAATTGGCCGTTGCCCGAGACAACGGGCTTGCCAGATGGTACAGGGCAGCGGCACCCTCAACATGCAGGGCCACGCTACCGCACCACATATTCCCCATGCTTTAGCGCGTACTGTATGCAGGGCTCTACATGACCTGGACGTGACCGAATGCAGCTACCCTCACCGGCTACGTTATTCAATGTATTGCATGATGACAGTGAGGCGATTTTCCACAACCACACATGGTGCGCCATAGGGCCTGCGCCAAGACACACAGACATTGTGGATAGTAAAGCTTCCAACAGGTCATCCGCTCGCCCCCAGCAGGCAGAATTAACTTCAACCTGGAGCGTTTCCTACTCATGCAGCAGCGTACCTTACGCCAAACCCTACGTTCCGACTGGTACAGAGCGCATCAAGGCCAAGTACTATGGGGTGTATCGTCTCCGGCACAGAACTTGAGCTCTTGCCTATTATGTTGACCTAGCCGGAAAGGAAAGTGTGTTCACCACCGCCTAATACCACCCACCATCGAGGTATATGGAATAGCATAGACAAGTCAGCGATGTACTCCTGTCATGGCCCGTTAGCGCAGTGCGGACAATAACGCAACCATGAGGACCCCCCCAATCCCTAACGGAAACACAGCCATGGCCAGCATATCCCACCGCAGCTGCACTTTGCCAGCAGTATCACGAAAACGAACTTGTGTGAGTTGTAGTACCCCGTTAATGGTCATTGCCAGGATCATGAGGATGGTTAGTACACCGGGAATCGGAGTAAGCAGAAAGAGCCAAAACGGTCGACTAGCAGCCATTAGTACTAGTGCTAGGCTGATGTTCCTGTTTATTAGCTGCCGTCGGCGCATCTGTGGATCAGGAACCCGCAGGCTGTGTATGACATGCACCATGCTGTACGCTATCAGCAGGCAGAACAGCAGAGGATCAAAGAGGGGTGTATGCAAAACATACTGCAGGCTGAGCAGGACTAGGGCCATGCCGCCCATTAGAATGACCCAGCGCCAAGGAACACCAACATGTTGCCAGAGATTCATAGAGAAGGTCATAGGGCGGTTACCTTACGTCAAGTGTGTTAGGGCCCCCGGTCACGATCAGGGTGCTGAGCAAGGATAGTAAGGGATATACCGCTAGTGAATGTAGCCGTGAGATAAATCATACTACCTATAGATACAGTTGTGCGTATGGCGTCCTCCATGAATACCGAGGCGGGGCGTACGCGCCTAACGCTAATGCAACCTGCGCAGGGGGTTCAGGGATTATGCTGGACACACGGCCTCCACGGATGAGGTAATGATTGCGGCGATGCGATCCAGTTCCTCCGTGGGGGTAACCAGCGGCGGTGACAATACGATCAGATTCCCCACGTTGCGTGTAAGCAAGCCCCGCTTGATACATTCATTGCGGATGGTTTCTACTGTGCCCCCGTCCAGCTCCTGCCGTGTTTCTTTGTCCTGCACGAGCTCCACCGCCAGCATGAGCCCCAGGCCTCGGACTTCACCGACATTGTCGTGTTCTTCCAAGTGACGCAGAGCCCCCAGTAGACGCTGCCCCTTGGTCTTGGCCTGGACCGCGTAATCACCGGCGATGAGTAGATCAAGATTGGCCAGAGCCACGGCACAGCAGGTGGGATGACCGGAATAGGTATAAGCGTGGTACCAACGATCCTCCAGGGAGGCTGTGTCCATAACCTCCCGAATATGATCATGCACCTGGATCCCGCCCAGCGGTAGGTAACCGCTGGTGATAGCCTTGGCAAATGACATGATATCCGGCTGCACGTCCCAGTGTTTCAGTCCGAACCATTCCCCGGTACGGCCCCAGCCGGTGATCACCTCGTCGGCGATGAACAGCACTTCGTACTCGTCACATATGGCCCGCACACGCGGAAAGTAGTCGTCCGGTGGCACAATGACGCCTCCTGCACCGAGCACGGGTTCAGCGATGAAAGCACCTACCGTATCCGGTCCTTCCTGCTGAATCATCTCCTCCAGTTCCCGCGCGGCAGCCAAGCCGATGGTTTCACCATCCCTTACCTCGCCGGCGTAGCGGTAGGGATAGGGCGGATTAATGTGCCGGAAACCGGGCACAGGCGGGTCAAACAGATTCCAGTACGCCGGAATACCGGTGGCACTCATGGCCGCCAGCGTGACGCCATGATATCCTCGCATCCGGGCGATGATTTTGGTCTTGTCCGGCTTGCCCATTCGCTTCCAATAGTAACGTACCGTCTTGAAAGCACTCTCGTTAGATTCGGCACCCCCCGACGTGAAGAACGTGGAGTTAAGGTCGGGATAGGCGAAGCCCGCTAGGCGATGCGCTAGTTCAATGGTGGGGATTGTAGCTGTCCCTGCATAATTGGATGCGTACGCACCGGCCATCATTTGGCGCTGGGCCGCGGCGGCCAACTCCGGCCGCCCATGGCCGAGACTGACATTCCACAGACCGGACATGCCATCAATCAGCTGTTGTCCTTCCGTGGAATAGAGGTAGATGCCTTCCGCTCGCTCAAAGATGATGGCGTCGGTGGTGGCAGTCGGGTGATATAGAGGGTGAAGCAGACGCTGGTCTTTTTCACGAATTGAAACTGACGTGTCCATGTGTTGGACTCATTCCTTTACTGGCAGGGAAACTCGCGATCAAATCATAATATGGAGGGCAGATGATTGGGAGTCTTGGCCTGCCTCAATAACGCAGGGCCTGAAACTGCCAGCCCGGCTCCACCTTCTGCATCTCAATTTCGTCGTTGCGTTCCTGCAGTCCGCACGCAAGGTATTGTGCATGCAGCTGCTGCAGGGCCTCCCGATCAATTTCAATGCCCAAACCGGGCTCGTCCGACACGACGATGGCACCGTCGTCAAAGACGAAGCGGCCCTGTGTGATAATTTCCTCCCGCTGCCAGGGATAATGGGTATCACAAGCGTACGTCAGGTTCGGTATGACAGCCCCCAGATGCGTCATGGCGGCAAGCGAAATACCCACATGACTATTGGAATGCATAGATAGGCCCCGGCCGTACGTGCGGCACCAGGATGCCAGGTCCAGGCTGCTCCGCAATCCACCCCAGAAATGATGATCACTCAGAATAATATCTTCTGAGCCCAAACGTACACTGCTAGGTAGATCGGTGAATGCCGTGGTGCACATGTTCGTGGCCATGGGAATGGTCAGGGCCTGCCGGACCTGTGCCATATTCGCCTGGCCGCGCACCGGATCCTCATAATATTCCAAAATGCCTTCTAGCGTGCGACCTGTCCGGATGGCGGTTTCCACACTCCATATGCCGTTGGGATCCAGCCGCAGCGGCGTGTCGGGACCAAAGGCTTCGTACAATGCCCGGATGGCGGCCGCTTCTTCCGCTGGGGGAAACACGCCCCCCTTGAGCTTGATCGAGCGGAAGCCGAATTCAGTGCACATGGCCTCGGCCTGCCGGACAACGCCATCGGGATCCAGGGCCTCCTCCTGTCGTGCCGCGGCCCAACCGGCAGCTTGGGAATCCTTACCAAAACCCCAGGCCCCACCGGCTCCCTGATGCTTATAGAAGAGGTACGCTGCATAGTCTACCCTCTCCCGTACCCGGCCTCCCAGCAGTTCATGCACGGGCCGTGTGGTCAGTTTGCCCTGCAGATCCAGCAGCGCCACCTCAACTGCGCTCTGCACATGCACAATCTGTCGGCTATCCCAGGGCTGTTCTCCGCGTGCGGTCTCAGTACCACCGAGCCGCTCGCTGATATCTAGTAGTATGCGGTTGAGATGGAAAGGATTACGCTCCATTACCACCGACTGGACTTCCCGCAGAGCGGCTTCTGTCCGATAATGGCCCGGAACCTCCCCAAATCCGGACACATTGTCCGCACTCACCACCTCAACAATAAGCCGCAAGGCATAGGGGGCATGCAGCCCTCCGGCGTTGAGCAGTGGCGGGTCTGCTACCGCAATGGGAGTCACATGCATGGCTGTGATTTTCATGGCCAATCACCCTTGTGTACCTATCAGGAATTCGTTCGTATTACTGCGCTGTCTGCTGCAGCCAGTTCTGGTAATCCATCTCAATATGCTCTTCCCAAACCCGATCGATCTCGCCCGCACCGTACACTCCTGTGCCAATCCGGAGCTTGCCAAAACGATCCCGTAACCGAATATCCTCGGCATACTCCACTGTGGCTTCCGCCAAAGCAGCCGGGACAAAAATGACTCCCGTCGGTGTACCTAGGACTACATCGCCGGGCAACACGGTTGCCCGCCCTACACGCACCGGGACATTCACGCCGACTAAAGTGGCGTCCCGAATCGCGGAGGGATCGACACCACGACACAGAATGGTCAGCTCCGACATCTGCCGGATCCCCTGGTAATCACGTATGCCACCGTCGATCACGGCCCCCACGGCCCCGCGGGCCACCAAAGTAGAAGCGAGATTGTCTCCCACATACGTACCGTCCACTACCTTGCCGTACATGTCTACCACCAGGACATCACCCGGTTGCAGTTGATCGATAGGCCATGAATTTTGTCCGCCTGTGCGGCCTTCCTGCTCTCCTTTTGCCTGCACCCATGCCTGTAGATCCGGCCGCGCGGGCAGCATCTGCACAGTGACCGCCCGCCCCGCAAAGGTGCGCTCCGGATTGGTATTGAGCCAATTGCCTTCAAACTGCCGGCTATATGCATGGGACTGCAAGTAAGCCCATGCTTCCTCCGTAGTGACAGCAGCTATGCGAGTAAGGATGGTATCAGCCACCGCCGGCCGCCCGTCCGGCAAACGGATACCCTGCCAACACTGGGTCAGCTGGCGAATGCGCGTAACCGAATTGAAAACGGTCATGTAGAATCTCCGCAATAGCCTTCCAACAGAGGATGAACCGGTCCCGGCAAGGGGCAACACGCCATTTACGCTGCTTGCACTGCCTCGCGCTGCATGGGGAATGCCTGCTCTTTGATGGGAAAGTGAATGAGAAAACCAAACAGTCCTAGAGCAATCGCAATATAGAAAATGAGATCGTAATGGCCATAGATATCGTAGATGCGACCGGGGAACCAGGCCCCCAGGAAGCCGCCTAGTTGGTGGCTGAAGAACACAATACCGTACATAGTAGACAGATAACGGGGACCAAAAAACCGTGCCACAATACCGCTAGTGAGCGGTACGGTGGCTAGCCACAGCAAGCCCAGTAGGGAACTGAAAAGCACGGTGGTGAGCGCAGTGACCGGCAGGATGAAAAACAGAGACAGCAAGATACCGCGGCCCCCATAAATCAGGCTCAGGAGCCAGCGGCGAGGCAGACGGTCGCCTAGCCAGCCAAAGGACAGCGAACCGATCAGGTTGAAGGCCCCGATCAGGGCCAATGCCACGCCCCGGATATGATCAAGACCATAATCGGTTAGATAAACCGGAAGATGGACGCTAATGAAAGATACATGAAACCCGCACACGAAGAAGCCCGCGATCAGTAACCGGTAACTGGATTGCTTCAGCCCCTCCCGGATGTAAGATAGCATGGGCATTTCCGGTGCCAGGGCATGGTGCGCTGACTGGACTTCCGGTTTCCGAGCCGGCAGACCCAGGGATAAGAGTACGATGCTCAGGACCAGGACTGCCTGAATCGTAAGTGCCGTTTGCCAATCCCAGCGATCGATCCAGAGCTGGCTCAGAGTTGGCATCACCAGAAAACCGGCTGAGCCCATGGCAGTGAGGATACCGAACACCCGGCTGCGCTGCTGGTCCGGCACTAGGCGTCCTACGGCACCGATGACAACCACGTAGGTTGTGGTCCCCTGGGCTAGGCCCAGCAGAATCCCAAACGAGGTGATGACCCCCCATTCCGAGACCCAGCGGGTCATCAGAAAGAGGCCGGCCCCGTAGATTACACCCCCAATGCCCAGAATCCGGCGGGCCCCAAACCGGTCGGTCAGCATCCCCATGATGGGCAGGCCATTGATGAGAGTGCCAATGGCCATGGCAAGACCGAAAATCTCCCGGCCGGATCCCAGGTCCCGAGTAATAGGATCCAAGAACAGGCCCGATGTCTGGCGCGTGCCAGTGCTCATCATGACGGCGAAGGCGGACACGATAATGGCCACGACCACAGGGCGGGGCATAACAGATTACCGCAGGGCGTCAGTGGGCTGAAGAGGCATCCGGTCACCAGATCCGCATGGATTCCAAGAACATGCGGGTCAGGTGCTCGCCATCGGCGGGCCGGGGCGACAGTTTAGTGACCCGATGTTGTGGCAAGGTCTTTTCTGCCAGTTCCTCGGCGGCGGCGGCGGTGTAGCCCACTGCCTCCAAGCCATTGGGCATCTGCGTCTGTTGCATGATTTCGATCAGAGCATTGGCTAAGGCATCACCCGCTTCAGACAGGGGCACACCGGTGGTATCAACGCCCATCAGCTGGGCACAGTGCAAATGCTTGGCCGGAGTGACCGAAGAAGTGAAGCGGAATACTGCGGGTGCCGTCAGAACTACCGACATACCATGGGGGATGAGAGGATGATCCACACGGTAATCAGGCGCACAGTAGTCCCGGACCAAGCTGGATACCGGATATGACATGCCATGGCACAGGTGCACACCGGCATTGCCAAAGCCCATGCCACCATACACGGCTGCGAGCATCATATTGGACCGAGCCTCTCGGCTACTCGGATTCCGGATGGCTTCCAACAGATTGGCGGCTACCAACCGTATAGCCTCGCAAGCCCAGATATCGCTAATGGGAGTTGAACCTTGATATGTGGGCCGCTGCAAGGAGCTGGCAGCCTGTGGCCGTTCGCGGAAATCCACAGTCGTGTAGGATTCCAAGGCATGGCAGAGTACGTCTAGGCCGGTACAGGCCGTGATCATCGGAGGCAGATCCAAGGTATTCAAAGGATCCTGAATCCCCATACGGGGACGCATGAAACGATGCGAAATGCCTGTTTTAGCACTCAGGGCCTTGTGATCAAAGATGGCCACTCCCGTAATCTCACTGGAGGTGCCCGCCGTAGTTGGTATACCCACTAGAGGCTTCAGGGGGCCGGGCACCGGGGCTCCCTGTCCAATTGGAGCATTGACGTAGTGGAAAAAATCGGCCGGATAAGTGGTAAAGAGATTGGCTACCTTGGCCGTGTCAATGGTGGAACCACCCCCTAGGGCAACAAAACCGTCAAACTGGCCCCGTGTCGCGAATGCAATCGCCTCCTGGAAAGAATCCAGAGAAGGTTCGGTACGGATGCTATCAAAAAGGATCCACTCCACCCCGGCCCGGTCCAGGGAAGTAGTGAGCTGCCCCAGGGTATCCGACCCGACCAGGTTGGGATCGCAAAGCAGCATGGCCCGGGTCACACCCAGAATCTGAAGATCTTCTCCGGCTTCGGCCATGGCTCCCACTCCGAACTTGATAGTGGAAGTGTCCATGGTGAAAATGGTTTCTTTCGGCATGGCGATAGTCTCGGTTATGGACAGGAACACCTTGGGTGTTATATCTAAGACAGGCGTATGGCTGTGCAATGAGGATCAGGTGCCGAGGGGGGAAGGTGCAGCACCAGTTCAGCGGTGGTGGTCTCAATTGTCAGGTTATCATTCGCCGTTCCCACCAGGCTGGCTTGTGACACCGGTAAAGCGGGTAGTCGCAGTCTGCCATTGTCCGGCCAGTGCAGAACCAGCACGTACACCACACTATCCTTGGTCGTGGTGCGATAGGCAGCCTGCCCTTGTACAGGTCCTGCGCGGGTACCCCGCAGGGCTTCACCGTTGCGGGCCATCCACTGGCCCATTGCCTGCAAACGCTCCACACTCTCGGGGGGAATAATACCCTCAGCCGTGGGCCCTACGTTAAGTAGGTAATTGCCACCCTTGCTCACGATATCCACTAGTTTGTGAATGAGATCGGTAACGCCTTTCCAATTGTCGTCATACGTTTTGAAGCCCCAAGTATCGTTCATTGTGGCGGGTACTTCCCAGTCACCGGCTACAGCCCCCGCGGGAATCGTGTTGTCGTTGGTGGTAGCGTAATCTCCGAGCGTGTTACCCAGCCGGCCACACACTAGACAATCGGGCTGGAGCTGACCGCATAGTTCTAGCAAACCCCGGCTCTGCTCCTGGGTAATGCCCTTGGGAGTGTCAAACCAGATTAGGGCCACCGGACCGTATTGGGTAAGTAACTCGGTCACCTGTGGCTTCACATAGTTCTCAATGTAGCCGTTGAAATCCTTTTGGCTCTCGTCGTAATCCCAATCATTACCGTCACCGTCCGGCTGGTACCAGTCTTGGGTCTGGGAATAATAGAAACCTAGGCGCATGTTCTGGCGCTGGCATTCCTCGGCCAGTTCTCGGATGACGTCCCGACCAAAGGGTGTGCCCCGTGTCATACAATAGGCGGTGTGTTCCGAGTGAAACAAACAGAAGCCATCGTGATGCTTAGCGGTAATCACGATGTACTGTTGGCCTGCGGTCTTGGCCAGTGATACCCATGCTTGGGCATTAAACTGCACGGGATTGAACTGTTGGGCAAGTGGCCGGTACTCCGCCACGGGGATACGGGCACGTAGCATAATCCATTCGCCGATACCGGGAATGTGTTTTCCTTGCCAAACTCCGGCCGGCAGGGCGTAGAGCCCCCAGTGAATGAATAGACCAAACTTGGCGTCACGCCACCAGTTAAGACGCGCATCGTGTTCAGCGCCGGGCCGTTGACCGCGATCCACTTGGATTGATTTGTCTTGCATAGGACGTTCTCCTGAGCAGCACACACTCCGATACCTGGACGGAATTTGTCGGCACGGACATCCGTGTCCCGCCTGGTAGGCTGAGAGCTGGGGGTCGGTCTCGCCAGACTTGGGCTGAGGGGCATCCTTACCCGATTGCTAGACCAGGTACGACTTATCTCCAGCCTCAGGACCAACTATGCCTACTAGCCGATACAGAATACAATAAATACTTGGGCAGAGCCATAACCCCAGGCTGGGTTGCGTCCCCGGGCGGTCGCGGTGCTCCATGTGTGGAGGCGGGACAACCGGCACACGCACATGTTCTACCATCCTTCGTTTATCTCTAGGATTAGGCTGGCGTGACAATACCGTACAAGCTGGGGGCAGAATACCTGCCATCCAGGCACGATGTCATAGATTGAGTATAGGGAGCAGACGATGGAATACAGACAATTGGGCAGGACCGGTCTTGAGGTTTCGGCAGTAGGGTTTGGCTGTTGGGAATCGAGCGGAGAGTACGGGGATTTCAGCGATACGGAAATCATCAACGCCGTTCATACCGCCCTGGATAGAGGCATCACCCTGTTTGACACGGCCGAAGCCTATGGTTTCGGCCGCTCTGAAATCTTGTTGGGCAAGGCTCTGCAATCTCGACGCGACCAGGCTATCGTAGTCACCAAATGGGGCATTTACAAGGAAGGTAGCAACTGGGAAGCAGCGCAGTGGTACCGTGATTCGGGGCCTGAAGCTGCCCTGGGCTCTATTGAGCGCAGTCTGAAGTATCTCCAGACCGACTATGTAGACGTATATCTAATTCACTGGCCCGATCAGTCCCGCCCCTTTGACGAATCCTTTGCGATCATGGAGAAAATTCGCCGCCAGGGCAAAGCCCGCTTCGTAGGCATCAGCAACTATCGGCCCCGCCAGATCGAACAGGCTCTGCGGGCTGGTACCATTGACGTAGTCCAGTACGGCTATCATATGTTCGATCGCCGCCTGGAACGCTTTGTGTTCCCTACGGTCGCCGAACACAACTTTGGCCTGATGACCTATGGTTCCCTGGCCCACGGTCTGCTAGCCGGAGTTTTTGATCACACCACCACCTTTGCTCCCGATGACTGGCGGCACCACGGCAAAGCCTTCAACCTGCCTCTATTGGGGGCCGACGTATTCGCCCGCAACTTGAATGCCGTGGAAGATCTCAAGACTATTGCCCACGACTACGGCCGTTCCCTGCCCCAGCTGGCCCTACGTTGGGTGCTAGCCAATCCCCTGGTCAGTACGGCTCTAGTCGGGTTTCGCAACCCGGCGGAGGTAACAGCCAATTTGGACGACGGGAACTGGTATCTCGATCAGTCCGGTATGGACCGGATCGATGAGGTATTCCGTAATCACGGGATTGACCCGGCCCCGGACCTGTGGATTGAAAACGAAGACTGAAGATGCGGAGAGCAGGGCTAGGCAGCCGGATTCTACCCCTCGCCACCACGGGCACGAAGCGGCAGACCTTCCGTTTATCGTATGCTCATAGGCGACATGGCCAGCTCCCGGACTCCGGTGTGTGGTTTATCTTCAGACCGTATGGTGTGCCGGCAACGTTGCTACGACACGGCGCAGGCGCTGCATGGCTTCCTGGAGGCGTGGCAGGGGCTGTAGAATGCTCATGCGTATGTATTCACCTCCTAGCCGGTCCCCTTCCTGACTACCGGGAAACACGAGGACATGTCCTTCCTGGAGCATCGTTAGGCAAAATTGTGTCGCTGGCATACCTAGGCGGGATATGTTAGGAAAAAGGAAATAGCCGCCTCCAGGAAAGCCATAAGTAAACCCCAGATCGTCCAGGGTGGACATCACGCACGCGCGTCGCTCCTCCAAATCCGCCTGGACAGCACTCCACCAGGAAGCACGGGGCACTTCCAGTGCAGCGAGAGCCGCGTACTGTGCGATCGTGTTGGTACTGATGCTCAGGGTGTGCCGTACCTCCTGCACCTGGCGTATAAAGGCCGCGGGCCCCGCCAGATACCCCAGGCGCCAGCCCGTCATGGCGTATGCTTTGGAAAACCCGTTCAGAGTGAGAGTGCGCCCGTACATATCGGGCAGAGATGCCGGAGACAGGTGCTGGGCCCCGTCAAACAAGATGCGCGAATAAATCTCATCACTGAGCAGAATGAGATCGTAGCGCTGCACCAGACAGGCCAAGGCCCTCACGGTCGCCGGGGGAGTCACGGCCCCCGTGGGATTGTCCGGTGACACCAATACTAGCATACGGGTGCGTTCCGTGATCCGGGCTTCTACCTCTGCCGCCTGCAGTACGAAATCGTGCGCCTGCCGTGTGGGTACGGACACCACGGTACCGTGACACAGATTGATAGCCTTGTCGTAATTGGTGAAACGGGGCGATCCCATGAGTACTTCGTCACCGGGATTCAAGAGACTCACCATACAGGTCATGATGGCTTCCTCCACACCGTTGGTGACGATGATCTCCTCGGCGGTATAGGCGAGGTTATACTCCTGCTGCAACATGGTAGCAACCGCGGCAGTCAGTTCCGTCAGGCCGGCTACGGGCGTGTAGTGGTGGCGGTTTTCATCCAGTGCCCTGTGGGCAGCTGCTACGATATGCGCCGGGGTGTGGAAATCCGGATCGCCGCGGCCCAGGGCGATGACATCCGGAATGGCCGCAGCCATTTCCAGCAGGCGGGTACGAAAGGACCGATCACGTGTCCGGATATGGTGAGCCAGACCCTGACGTAAAGACATGGATGACACTCTTCCTGTATCACGATGCGTAGCAACCATCGGCGTTGATATCGGGACGTGGGCAGAGACCACAGACATAACGGGGCCTAGTAGGCATGGTGTCATGTACGGGGAAGCGCATTGCCCCTGGGCTCTAGTTGTCCGGCACCTACTTTTTTCCATTGGTGACTGTTGACCGCACTTTTGCTATTATCAAGCCCAAGCATCGTTCCCGCCAATTAGTTAGTAGAGGTGACACTCATGAGGAAATTGCTGCGAATAGATCTGTTGCTTTGTGCCGTGCTGGCCCTGGTCGCTTGTACACCGGCGGCCTCACCCACGGAAATAGCATCCTCGGCACCGTCCGTCGTGCGTCTCGGCATGAATCAGGAGCTGGAATTTCTCAACGTTATGTATACGCAGGGTGGCAATTCGCTGCAGGCATCCAAGACTGCCCAGCGCGGCCTGTTGTTCCTGGACGAACAGGGCAACTGGATAGGTGAACTGGCAACGGAAGTGCCTAGTGTAGCCAATGGTCAAGTATCACCGGACGGCATGCAGATTACGTACTACCTGCGGGAAGGCGTCACCTTCCACGACGGTACCCCAGCCTCGGCCTCAGACGTCAAGGCCACCTGGGAAGCCATTATGAATCCGGACAACACGCCGATCACCCGGTTAGGCTACGAGCGTATCGCGTCGATCGAGACACCGGACGACCTGACCGTAGTGATGCATTTCAGTGAACCCTTCGCATCCTGGAAAATTCTCTTTGATTTCATCCTGCCCGAGGAAGTCATTGCCGCCAACTCCCCCGGCCTGGACGAGTCGCTAGCCATGCGCCAGCCCGTCGGTTTCGGACCTTTCCGAATCGTGGACTGGAAGCCCGGGGAATTCGTGGAATATGAAGCGTTTGACGCCTACTGGCAGGGACGTCCTGGCCTGGACAAATTCTTCATCGTGTTCTATCCGAGTACCGAAGCCTTGCTAGCAGCACTTGAGGTGGGCGAAGTTGACATTGCCTGGGGGCTGCGTGCCGCCAACGTACCTACTCTGCTGGACTTGCAGGACAAGGGCATCATTACGCTCGTGAACGCGCCACCGGCGGGGGGTGAGCGGTATGTCATGAACGGCGACGGGACCCAAGCATCGATCTTTGCCGACCGCAACGTCCGAGTTGCCCTGCAGCACGCAGTGGACAAACAGCTACTGATCGACAACATCCTGCACGGCCAGGCCGAAGTCAACGTGGGCACGGAGTGGCACGGTACGCCATGGCAGAATCGGAATCTGGTTCCCTATGACTACGATCCGGACAAAGCACGCAACCTACTGGAGGAAAACGGCTGGATGGACACCGATGGGGACGGCATTCGCGAAGCCCAAGGAGCGGCAGGATATGACGACGGTACCCGACTGACTTTCACGCACCGCACCACATCCGGTGTTTTGCAAAGAGAGCAAGTGCAACTCTTGGTACAGCAGATGTTCAAGGAAATCGGAGCCGAAATGGTCATTGAGAACCGCCGCACCGCCGAACTGTTCGGTACTTGGGATCAGAACGGCACCTGGTCACACGGTGACTATGAAATGGGAGGTTGGAGTCACGGCCTACGCGTCCCCGACCCTGAGATCTCCAACCGCTTCCTGTGCAGTGAAATCGCGGCCGCAGACAATCCGGGTGGCTCACAGTGGCATCGGTACTGCAACCCCGAAGTGGATACCTTACTGCTGGCGGCACAAACGGAATTTGATGATGCGGAACGGACACGGCTGATCATGGAAGCTCAGCGGATCATGCATGAAGATGCCTATGCATTGTACTTGTTTGCCACCGGCCGCCATTACGGGGTCAGTACTCGAGTTCAGAACTTTGAGCTCCGGCCCTTCACGCTGTGGTATGGCAACATTCACGAATGGACCGTCAGCGAATAGTACCCAGCCCTTCCTGGGCAGAAGCCCAAACGCGTAGAAACAGGTTTGCGAGATTTATAAGCATATCCGTCCACGGAACGGCGTCAGGGACCGAATCAACGATGCATGCGACAGTTCGGTCCCTGACGCACATTGACCGGCAGGCTCTTGGAGAAATCTTGTGATGTCCTCTCCAGAAGCCTGTCTCTAATGGAACATACGGTCCTGGTGCCGGTCCGAGTAAGCTGACGGCAGGAACACGGCCACGGAGGGCCTAGTGCCACCTCCCGGCTGAATGCCGCCATGGATCACGCGGTACGCGACATGCCGCTTTTGATGTCTATGCTAATTCTCTGGTTGCTTATTGTGCCAAGACTAGTAAGCAACCAGGGCTGAGGAAGCTCTAAATTTTGTAAGCTTCCTCAATTTCAGATTCGGTTGTAACTTGCGGCAAATGCGGATGATGGTGAGGCAAACGAATGACCTGGGGATGCGGAGGCTTGTGAATTACGGGCGGGTGTGCAGCTCCATCTCCCGGGGGAAACAGTTCCAGGCTCTCCATCGGCAAAACATACCCCCCCTTGACGACCTGCAGCACCTTCTCCACGGCCCGGATGTCTACCAAGGGATCGCCCTGTACTACGGTCACATCTGCGGTCTTCCCCACTTCTAGCGTACCCACTTGGTCCAAAATCCCCATGGCTTCGGCCGGATTGCGGGTCGCGGCATGCAACACCTCGTCGTTGGGGAGGCCGGCTTCGCACATCAGCCGGAGCCCAACGGCGTAATCACCGAATTCCGCTATGGCATCGGTGCCCATCAGAAAGCGCCGGGCCCCCATCTCGTGCAGGGCCCCCGTCACATACAGCTGGCCTGCCTGCTTCCACTCCAGATATACTAGGGCCTCCTGTTCAGCAGGATCCAAGGCCCGTTCCGCCTGCAGCATCCGCATGCGCTCCATCTTCCGGAACCCGGTCTGGATTGTAGGGCTGAGCCAAATGTCGTTGGCGATCATTTGCTCCGCGATAGCGGGATCCAGCTTGCGTGCATAGTTCATTTCAACGAACTCATAATGCTCAATACAGTCGATCCCCGCGGCGACGGCATTGGCGATAGACTCAGTGGCGATTGCATGCACGGTGCACGGTTTGCCGTGCCGGTGTGCCTCGTCCGCGATGGCACGCAACTCAGGGATCGTGAAGGATGCACGTCGGTTGTCCGTGATGTAGGTGCCGCCGCCTGAGCCCATAATCTTAATGAAATCGGCACCCTCCTTCACCAGACGGCGCACGGACTTCCGACACTCAGCCTCCCCATCGGCCTCTTCATGCCCGAAATGGAAATGCCCCCCGGTGATCGTGATGGCACGCCCGCACACATGCAGGGTAGGAAATCCCTGGAACAAATTGGCATCGGCCCCGTCTTTTAGATCGAACGTAATCCGGTTGCGGGCCCCTAGATCACGCATGGACGTGACCCCGGCCTTCAGTAAGTGCTGATAGGCATTGCGCACACTGCGCAGCAACATCAGGCCATCACTGTCCGCTTCGTTGACGTGATCATAGGAACGGGGACCGCTCATGCGCTCTCCCGTGCCATACATAAGGTGGGTGTGGGAATCGATGAGTCCGGGCAGAATGCACCCGTCCGGAAAATCAAGGACACAGGCGTTCTCCGGGATGGTCGGCGCTTCACGACCGTACACGCCCGTAATCTGCGCACCTTCCAGCCACAGACTAGCGCCATGGTGATAGCTCGGCCCCGCCGCACTGAACAGCCGGGGTGCGCGAATGATGGTCACAGCAACAGTCATGCCTTACCTCCCTGATCTCAGGTGGTGTTGTGTCTATCGGATCCGTTCAATGCCGCGGTTAGTCATCCAGCAGGGGCGCAGGAATACCCTGGCCCCACCGGCTGGAACGATCGATGGCTACCATACAGGTATGAACACGACGCACCACGGCCACCAGGTGATTTTCCTGCCGGTAGGGATGTTCCATGCCGAATTTGCTCATGACGGCTAGTGCATAGGGACGCCGTGGTAGCCACACGATGCCGACATCGCAGCGCACGCGTTCCATGCCACCCGGTTTGTTGGACACGGCAGTCTTTCCATCCAGACCACGTTCAAGGGGTCCTCGGTTGGGTTTCCGCAGAATGGCCAGGCTCTGCTCGGCTACCGTTGGATTGGGCCTGCCTTCATACAAGGCACGCATCAACTGCACGGCCTCGGCCGGCGTGGATACGTTCTCTGCATTCCGGGCAACAGCTGCGTGGTCCTGCATCTTGCGTCGGATCCGAGTATGGTGCAGATTGAGCGACGCCATCAATTCGTTGGTTTCCGCCATGCCGGCCCAGTCAATGCACAGATTGGTGGCCGTGTTGTCCGACACCATGATCATAAGCTGGGCAATATCCAAGATTGACAATTCCAGAGGCCCTTCCAGGTAAGTCAGCACGCCGCTGCCGGGAGTCAACATGTCGGCCGTCAGGGCGATGCGTTCTTGTAGATCAACCTCACCCCGGGCAGCCCGGACCAGCAACGTGACCAATACGGGAATCTTGATGGTGGACGCCACGGGAAAGATCTCTTGGTCATGCCATCCCACAGTATCCTGGGTGGTCAAGTCTTGTAGGCAAAAGCCCGCGACACCCGGAAATTCGGATAGTTCAGCCTGAACTCGATCCTGTAGCTGAGACCACAGCAGGGCCTTGGACATAGTGAGTTTCTCCTCTTGCATCGGCTTTCAGACAGGCGGTACTGAGGCCAGTCTGCACAGCAGATCGGCATAGGACCCGGTCAGCTCTACGATGCCACCGACCTGCTCGTTACCTTCAATCACCAGAAATTCGTTGGCGCTGGAATGGCCACTGGCATACCCCAAACCTGTGCTACCCAGGACATTCAGCCCCAGCATCTGACTGAAATAACCTGTAGGTCCACTCGCTCCCCGGCGTGGCCAGATCGCAGGATCCACATTCCAGTCCGCAAATACTGACAGGGCCGACTGGGCCAGCCCATCGTGCAAATCAAGACTCTGGGCTCCGACCGACATCAACACCTCTACGTGAATGTCGGCATAGCCCTGAATATCCAGGTGTTCCCGTATGCGCGCCAGACATATCTGGGGATCCAGGTCCGGTGGTAGACGATGGTCGATCGTGCATCGGGCGACATGGGGCAGAGTCCACAGGGTAGTACCCGGCCCTGTGAACCCCGCACGTAGACCGTTAATGTTCATGGTTGGTAGGAAGCAGTAACGCCGAAAGACCTCTGCTCCCGTTACATCGTTGACGAAGCAGGGCACTTGTTCCGCCCGGGAAATACCGGGAATACCGGCGGCTGCGGAGTCGGCGTAGCGCGTAGCCAGATCCGCCACCAATCGCTGCTCATCCGCTGTAGGGGGCCGCAAATCGTCCATAAATCCCGGGACGGTAATGGTGCCGCTCCGGGGCTCGTACATGGTGGCTAGAGCATGCACTAGTCGCCAGACCGGATGGTCCACAACGCCCATGGTTGACGAATGGGTCGGCGCACCTTGGGGGCCTCGACCCCAGTCTTCCCCGCTGCACCGCAGTTCAATATGCAGGCAGCCCTTGTTACCTAGCGCTAGATCCACGGCCCCGGCGGCATTCTGGCATGGGCCGGGGGACAGTACACCGCTGGTGCAAGACAGGGGCTCCCGGTAGCGCTCAATGAGCTGGGGCACGTGCACGCTGCCGACAAATTCCTCTCCCTCGCACACGAACATGAGATTGACCGGCAGGGAACCCCGTACTTGCTGGATCGTCTCAATAGCGTTGAGGAAAGCCATGAAACCGCCTTTGTTAGCCGCACCGCGTCCGTACAACACCTGGGGAAAGTCGGGATGGGCGGTCACTACGGCATCAAAGGGATCGTGGGTCCAGCCTGTGCCGACACTGTTAGTGTCAAAGAAGCTATACACGGCCAGCGTCCGCGGGGCATCCGCGTCCAGGTGAGCCCAGACCGCGGGCAGGCCGGGTGTTTCCGCGATCTCCACCTCGTGGCAGCCCACCTGGCCGAAGCGTTCCGCTAATAGTTCGGCGCACGCCCGGATCCCCACATTGCCTTCACTGACACTAGGTTGGGCCATGTAAGTCTGAATTTGTTCCAGGTGTGTGGGCAGGGTTGCCTGGATATGGGTATGCAGGTCAGAATTAACGGACGACTGCAGCATGGCATAGACCTCTAAATCGCTATTTCAGTGAGTGGGGATCAAAGGCATCCCGCAGGCCATCGCCTAAAAAGTTCACGCATAACACCGTGATCAGGATCATGATACCGGGGAATAAAGCGATCCAAGGGGCGTTGATCAGATAAGCCTGAGCCCGATTCAGCATGCTACCCCAGGTCGCTGTCGGCGGCTGAATGCCCAATCCCAGAAAGCTTAAGGAGGCTTCAAAAATGATAGCTCGGCCTACATCCAGGGTCGCTGCCACCACAACGGGGGCCAGCGTGTTGGGCACGATATGACGGCCCAGAATACGGCCCGCCTGACATCCCAGGGAACGGGCGGCCAGCACGAAATCCTGCTCCTTGAGTGAAAGCACATGGGCCCGCACGATCCGGCTCGTGCTCATCCAAGATAACATACCGATGACCAGCGTGATGAAAGCCACGTTGCCCACACCAATACGGTTGCCTAGGACCCGGGTCAAAGCGATCAGGATAAAGAGTGTGGGAATGCTGAGCAGAGCATCGGTAATGCGCATCAGGACATTGTCGATCCACCCCGTGTTATACCCTGCCACTGTACCGATGGTGATGCCCATGACCACACTAATGCTGGCGGCGAGGATGCCGATACGCAGGGAGATCTGGCCACCGAACAGCGTGCGCAGGAACATATCGCGTCCGACATCGTCTGTACCGAACAAATGCTCCCAGGAAGGAGCGCTCCGCATGGCCGTCACATCTATGAGATTCGCTTGATCTTCGGATACGAAAAGGGAGACCCCGAAGCTAACAAGCACCAGGAATGACAACACGATCAGGCTGACCATCGCCGGTTGATGCCGAACAAAGCGGCGCCGAAAACTCGTCCACATGGTCTCGGGCGGACGTACCAGTGCATCCGCCATCGCCCATGACGTCACACGCGCGCTAGCGTGAGATGCGACATCGGACCCGGATTCCGTCATGTGTAGCTAATCCTCGGGTCCACGACCGCGTAGAAGATGTCCGCACACAGATTGAACAAAACGGTCATTACAGCTACGAATAGCATAACGGCCATCAGCACGGGAATATCGGTGCGTTCGGCCGCGGACCAAAACAGACGGCCAACTCCCGGCCAGGCAAAGATGGATTCAATGACGATGGTGCCCGATAGGAAATTGGGCAGGTCCAGACCCACTAGTGTAATCAGGGGCAAGAGCACATTTTTTAGGACATGTCGTGAGAGCACGGTGCGGTGCCGAAGCCCTTTGGATGTCGCGGTACGGACATAATCCAGTTGTAACTGCTCCAGGATGGAGGAACGAATATAGCGTATGTACCGGGCACAGACCACGACCGACAGGGTAAGGGCGGGCAAAATTACATGACGTGTGACTTCGGCCAGGGTTTTGCCTGTGCTGAGGTCATACATCCCTCCCACGGGCAGGGAAGGCAGGCCCCATGCCGTCATGCGCACGGCAAAGAGGTAAATCAGCATCAGACCCAGCCAGAAACTGGGTGTGGCGATACCCAGAAAGCTCAGAGCGGTCACGATGTAATCCAGCAACGAATACTGGCGTACGGCCGTCAGGATGCCCAGTAGCAAGGCCACCACCAGAATGATCACATAGGAAACGGCAAAGAGGATCAGAGTATTAGGAAGACGCTCCCAGAACATGTCCACCACGTTCTCCCGGGTGAAATAGGAGGTACCCCAGTTGCCGGTAGCCATGTTCCGCAGCCAGTTTAGGTACTGGATAGGTACGGGCTGATCCAGTCCGTATTTGGCCTTGAGGCGTGCGATATCGTCCGCGGTGAGCGAGGCGTCAACGGTATAGGCCGCCAAGGGATCGCCCGTGGCCTGAATACTCAAGAATACGACGAAGGAAATCAACAGGAGGAGGGGAACGGCCTGTATCACCCGCTTGAGAATATAGGTTCTTATAGTGCCACTCCATCTTTCCCGTATCTAGGTAGCAAAGCTCTGCTAAGCCTGATTCTAACGTTGCGGAAACAAAACCTCCTAACCCCATCCGGAACCGGGAGGCCAACACTGCCGCAAGACCGAGTTTGATCCGCTGAATTGCTCCTTATACAATCGGGAAACTATAATGGAACCATAGGATCCTATGGTTTGAATCCTATGGTTTGAGCCGCCGTTGAGGTTCCGCTTCCATCCATTGTCTTCAAGGATTTGCCATGAATACTGCTCCTGTGCTGCTGACCGATGCGCAGATGCGTCATTTCATTGCCCATGGGTATTTGTTGCTGCACACCGATTTCACCGCGGATTTTCATGCCGCCATGAACGCCCGGATCGAGGACGTCATGAACCAAGAAGGAAATCCGGGAAACAACATTCTGCCGCGGGTACCGGAAGTCCAGGACGTATTCCGGCACCCCGTGATCCGGGGCGCTGTCGGCAGTGTTCTGGGCCATGACTACATTACCCAGCCCCACCGTCACTGCCATTTTACGTCTCCTGGCCGCAAAGTGCAGTCCTGGCACAAGGATAGCTACTGGGGCTACGCCCGCATCCGCAACCACCGTCAGTGGTGGGCCATGATTTTTTATTATCCTCAGGATGTAACAACTGACATGGGGCCCTCGGGCATTATTCCCGGTACCCAGTATTATGACAAACGTCCGGGTGATGATACGGAACAACCATTGTTCGTGGAAGGCCAGGCCGGTACCTTCGTACTCATCCATTATGATCTCTGGCACCGCGGCGGA
Organism: Caldilineaceae bacterium; assembly: GCA_965116185.1. Classification (GTDB taxonomy): domain Bacteria; phylum Chloroflexota; class Anaerolineae; order Caldilineales; family Caldilineaceae; genus Bin34. The sequence continues at coordinate 1,470,073 of OZ220492.1, read as the reverse complement.
GCCAACTTGTCCACCCAGAATCGAGCGATGCTCAAATTTCAGTTCACCCGCATTTCACGTCCGCAGGCTCCGTCCTGGGACAATAAGGAAACAGGTTGGCACCCCATGAATGGAGAGGGTCCACCCCATACCCACAATGCCCTCTGGACAGATCACTGGAATTGGCTGTCGGGCCGACCGCATACACTGGCAGAGGCGGACTTCAGTCCACAGCATACTGCTGCGCAGATGGCCGACCGGGTCCGGAGCGACTATGAACCCAACGGCATTGGTGCCGGCTACGAACTAGCCCATCTGGGTCCGGAGGGTCTGCCGGTGTTAGCAGAGCTGCTCCATACCCGTAACCAGCACGTCAGTCGCCGTGCTGCTTATGGTCTGAGTGCTTGCACGGCCGAGGCCCTACCACTTCTGGCCGTGGGCATGCAGCATGCATCGGACAAGGTCCGCGCACAAGCACTCTTCGCCGTGGGCGAACACGGTCCACAGGCTCAGGATTTGGCGGTGGAGATCACCGGTTTGATCCAGGATCCGTCCCCTATCGTACGGCGCACAGCTGTGGAAACAATGGGCATGATTGAAGACGCCGATACGGCCGTACCGGCGCTGATTCCCGCCCTACAGGATAGCGACGATCAGGTCCGCTTCAACGCCTGTCTAGCCCTAGCGCGGTATAGGAAGCAGGCGGAACCGGCCATTGCCGCCTTAGCTGCGTGCCTACACGACGAAAACCGTTACGTGCGCGGCTTCAGTGTGGAAGCCCTGCATCAGATCGGTACCCTGGATGCCCTGAACGTCGTGTGCGAGCATCTGATGGAAGCACGCTGGTGCTATTCCACAACGCCTGACTCCACGTTCTGAGCATCCAGACCGTAGAGTCCTGTCTTCCCGTCCCACCTAGGGCCAAGTCTGAGCCATGCACTATCAACCCACCTACGAATCCGTGACGGAACATCCGGTTCCGGCTTGGTTTGACGACGCGAAACTCGGCATCTTCATTCACTGGGGCCTCTATTCCGTCCCGGCCTGGGCTCCCAATTTTGGTGAGCTACACGAAGTGATCGCAAGCGGCAACTGGCGCGAGTGGTTTGCCCATAACCCCTATGCTGAATGGTATGCCAACACCTACCGCATTGCCGGCAGTCCCACCCAGCAACATCACTTCACGACCTACGGTCATGCTTTCTCCTATACCGATTTTGCTCCTATGTTCAACGAGGCAGTGGAACATTGGGATCCCACTAGCTGGGCCTCCCTGTTCCGACAAGTGGGTGCCCGTTACGTGGTGCTTACCACTAAACACCACGACGGATTTCTGCTCTGGCCCAGCCAGACGCTCAATCCCTTTCATACCGGCTACTTCAGTCAGCGTGATCTGTGCGGCGAACTAGCGCAGGCGGTACGGACGGAAGGCATGACGATGGCCTATTACTATTCGGGGGGTGTTGACTGGACCTTTGATCCCCAGGTCGTACAGAGCGTTCAAGATCTGCGGGCAGCCACACCCCAGAGGCCCGAGTATGTAGCCTACGCCAACGCCCATTGGCGCGAGCTGATCGACCGGTATAAAACCGCCATTCTCTGGAACGATATTGCCTACCCCAAGCATACGGACACCAATGAACTGTTCGCCTACTACTACAACCGTATACCGGACGGGGTAATCAACAACCGCTTTGGCCAGTACTTTGATGCACAGGGACAAAATCAGACCGTACCCGTACATCACGACTTCACCACCCCCGAATACCAGCAGTACGACAGCATTCAGACCCATAAATGGGAAAGTTGTCGGGGCATTGGCGCGTCCTTCGGTTACAACCAACAGGAAGGTCCGGAGCAGTACCTGACGACGGATGCTCTGATCCATTCCTTCGTTGACATCGTCAGCAAGAACGGTAATCTGTTGCTCAATGTGGGGCCCACAGCCACTGGTGAAATTCCAGCGTTACAGCAGGAACGGTTGCAGGCCCTAGGCCAGTGGCTGGACATCAACGGGGAGGCCATTTTCGGCTCTCGTCCCTGGACTGTGGCTGAAGGCACCACCGACTCCGGGGTGCCGATTCGCTACACGACCAAGGAAGATGTTCTCTATGTCATCCTGCTAAATAGCCTAACGGATGTCACATTCCGTATTCCTAATCTGCAGGGTCCCTTATCCCTGGACGTATCCGTGCAAGGACGGGATGATATCGGGATCGAACTGATAGGCAATGATCAGGGCCTAGCGTTCCGAACCACGGCTCCCCTGACCGATGCCATTGCTCATACACTACGCCTAACCCCTCGGTCCTCCTTGCAAACCAACATAGAACCGGCATGACGCGGCCTCGGGTATTGGATGCTGTGGCCATCGGCACGATCATTCCGGATGGCGCGCTGGTTTCAGTCAGTTCCTCCAGCGGCCTCGGCTGTCCGGACGCAGTGCTGGCTGCCCTGGGTCAGAGCTATACCCGTACCGGCCAGCCCGGCGGTCTGACGCTGGTGCACCCTATCGCAGCCGGTGACATGTACGGGATCCGCGGTATCGATCACTTGACACAGCCGGGCCAAATCGCTCGGATCATCGCCGGTTCCTACCCCAGCGGCCCGTCCGGGGCTGAGAGTCCGCGCATATGGCGCATGATCTACGATAACGCGATCGAAGCCTACAACTTGCCCAGCGGAGTGCTATTTCACATGCTACGCGAGGGCGCGGCTAAAAGACCCGGTGTTATCACCAAGGTGGGTCTGGGCACGTTTGTTGATCCACGTCTCCAAGGAGGCCGGATGAACGACTGCACCCGCCAGGATCTGGTGGAGGTCATGCAGATGCGGGGCGAGGAATGGCTTTTCTATCCCGCGCTCGCACCTGACGTGTCCATTGTGCGCGCCACGACCGCAGACGCAAACGGCAACCTCGCGTTCACCCAGGAAGGAGCTTATCTCGGGGCCTACGAACAGGCCCTGGCAGCCCGCAATAACGGTGGTCGGATCATCGCTCAGGTGAAACAGCTTGTGCCGGCCGGCACCCTGGCGTGCCAGGACGTACGCGTGCCTGGTATTCTCGTGGACTATCTGTACCTAGATCCGGATCAACGCCAGACAACCCAGACCGACTACAACCCCGGGATCAGTGGCGAAGCGCAAGTTGATCCCGCTACCTTTGAACCCATCCCCTGGGGGCTGGAGAAGATCATCGCACGGCGCACGGCCCAAGAACTGCAGGCGGGCCAAACCGTCAATCTGGGCTTTGGGATCTCGGCTCTGGTGCCTTATGTGCTACACGAGGAAGGTCTGGCCGGCCAGGTGACCTGGGTCATTGAACAGGGCCCCGTAGGGGGCATGCCACTGCTGGGTTTTCAGTTTGGTTGTGCCGTCAATGCCGAAGCTTTTGTGCCCTCACCGGATCAGTTCACCTTCTTCCAGGGTGGCGGTTTCGATCAGGCGCTACTATCATTTCTGGAGATTGACGCTGCGGGTAACGTGAACGTCTCCCGTATTGCGGCGCGGCCCCATATCACGGCCGGTGCCGGCGGGTTCATTGACATCACCACCCACGCCCGCAAGATTGTTTTCAGCGGCACCTTCACGACTGCCGGTCTCCAAGCCGAGGCCGTTGACCGTCAGCTGGTCATTCACCGTGAGGGTAAGGTCCGCAAGTTCGTCCCGCAGGTGGAGCACGTCACCTTTAGTGGCTCCTACGCCCACCGGCGTGGCCAGCAGGTCACGGTAGTGACTGAACGCTGCGTCCTGCACCTAACTCCGGCAGGATGGCAGCTGACTGAACTCGCGCCCGGTGTGGATCTGCAGCGCGACGTACTAGACCTCTGCGGTTTTCCTTTGACTGTAGTCCCCGATTTACATGTCATGGATTCCGCTCTCTTTGATCCCGCGCCCCTGTCTCTTGTCCTAGCCTGAACTGCAGGCACAGAAACCCTGTCATGCCTACACCCGCTTCTCCTGTTTTCACGCCACGTCAGCGCAACACCGCAGTAGCCGTGTTTGCCCGGATGTTTCCGGACGATGACGGACGGCCCGGCGCTACCGAGATCGGTGTCATTGACTATGTGGAACAACTGCTCATTGGGTATGGACGCGAGCACGCTACCACCTACCGCACCGGTCTGGACAAACTAGATAGGAGTGCCGACCGTCGCTACGGTCAGCCTTTCACCGCATGCACGCCGGCCCAGCAAACTGAACTCCTAACGGACTTGGAGCAGGGCACGGCGGACCATGGTGGGACGACCACATCCTCTACCTCCTTTATGTCCTTGCTTATCACACACATGCGTGAGGGCCTATTCGCGGATCCCATCCACGGTGGCAACCGCAACAAGCTGGGCTGGCAAACCCTCGGTCATCCCGGTGTCTGGCTGGAGAACTCGGCCGCGGAGATGCTGGCGCAACAACCTGTGACCAAGGGCGGCGTCATCCGCTCTCTGCAAGATCTGGAGGATATGGATTTTCCCCGCCCTGATGGAGCACCTGCGATACCGCCGGGTTTCGATCCTGATCGCGGGCTGGTGCCCCCTACCGGGCCCGCCGACGTGATCCTGATCGGCCTAGGATCCCTAAACAGCGTCATCGCTCCTCTGCTGACGGCTGCCGGCCTGCAGGTGACGGCTCTGGAGGCCGGCCCCTATCGTTCCCGCCAGGACTACGTGCCCGACGAACTGCATCAGACCTATATGGGTCGGGCCCGTCTGGGCCCCAAATTCAACCGGGAAGTGCCTCGTTGGCGCCGGAATGATGGCGAACCTACCCAGCCCATGACCTTTTCGCTGGGCCGTATGATGAACGGTGTAGGCGGATCCGTCTACCACTACGGTGCTTGGATGCGCCGTTTTCATCCGCATCACTTTCGGGCCCGTTCCCGGGTGCGGGAAAATGGATGGGATCATCTTCTACCGGCAGACAGCACCCTGGCGGACTGGCCTATCACGTACGCGGATCTGGAACCCTACTATTCCCGTTTGGAGTGGGAAATCGGCATTTCCGGGATCAACACACAGCCGCGCGTCCCGCGTAGCCGTGATCTCCCCATGCCGCCTCTGTTGCCCTTTCATATGGGCGAGGTATTCCGTGAAACGACCGAGGCTCTAGGTCTGCATCCATACCCCGTACCGGTCGGTATCAATAGCCAGCCGTATCAGGGGCGTCCGGCCACTACCTATTCCAGCTGGACCTGTGGTTTTGGCACATTTGACGACAGCATGTGGCATCCGGCCGCGGAATGCGTGCCCCAAGCCTTGGCCACGGGTAATTTGGATCTGAAAACCCAGTGCCGCGTGCTCCGTATCCTCACTGACGCTACCGGCCATGTCAGCGGTGTAGAATATGCGGATCCGACCGGCCACATACATGTCCAGACCGGACGGTGTGTCATCCTGGGCACCTATACTTGGGAGAACATTCGCCTCCTGCTGCTGTCCCAGGACGAACGTCATCCCGGTGGCCTAGGGCACAACCGGGGCCAGGTAGGACGTCATTTTATGTCCAAGATGTTCGCCCATGTCCTGGCCAAGTTCCCGGACCGGGTATTCAACCGTCACTGTGCTTTCGCTGCACAGTCCATAATCCTAGACGATTTTCTGGACGAAAGTTTCCAGGCGGCGGACCACGGCTTTCTAGGGGGCGGTACTATCAGCGCCGAGCCCCAATACCTGCCGCTGGCGATCAGCCGCGAAGCTCCACCGCCCCATGTCGGGGCATGGGGCACGGCCTACAAGCAGCATCTGCTGGAGTGGCAGCATCTGGGTGTACTCCGTATCCAGCCCGACACATTACCCTACACGCGCAACTACGTGGATTTAGATCCCCACTATCGGGATCGCAGTGGTCTGGGACTACCGCTACTCCGGGTAACCTATGACATGCGTGACAACGAACAGCGGATGTCAGCGTGGCTGGAGGATAAATGTGAGGAGATTCTGCGCGCCATGGGTGGCCGGGACTACTGGCGCGGTCCCCGCTTCACAGGTGTGGGTAGCTGCCACGATGTGGGCGGGACCCGCATGGGGGAAGATCCGGCTACCTCCGTCCTAGATCCCAATCTTGAAGTTCATGACACACCGGGCTTGTTCGTCTTTAGCGGTAGTAGCTTCCCTAGCTGTCCGGGTATTAATCCTACCCTGACCATGATGGCAATGTGTATGCGCGCGTGCGAAGATATCATCACACGCCTGCAGCGGAACGCCGTTTGACATAGCCTCAAGGATAAGAATGAATTATGAGTGATTTGATCCGGTTTGAGGTCCAGGATAGTATCGCGCGTATCGTGTTGGATCGTCCTCAGAAACTCAATGCCCTGAACAGGACCATGCTGACAGGGCTGACCCAGAGTCTAACGGCCATAGAAGCGGATCCGGCGATCCGGGTGCTAGTACTGACAGGTAGGGGTGAAAAGTCCTTCTGCGTGGGTGCAGATATCCTGGAATGGTCCCAGCTGTCACCTCTAGACATGTGGAAATCTTGGATCCGGTCCGGGCATCAGATCATGAACCACATCAGTCAATTAGCCATCCCGGTAGTTGCATCCCTCAACGGTTTGGCACTGGGGGGTGGCCTGGAATTAGCCCTAGCCGCTGACCTCCGCATTGCGGCTGACCATGCCCGTTTAGGCACGCCGGAAGTGAAACTAGGCATTATCCCGGGTTGGGGCGGTACGCAGCGTTTGGCCCAAATCATCGGTCCCGGTCGGGCTAAGCAGATGATATTCACGGGCGATCCGATCTCAGCCGAGACAGCGTTGCAGTGGGGCTTGGTCAATGAAGTTGTGCCGGCGGATCAGCTCACCGCGCACACTAATGCTCTCGCCCAATCAATCGCAACCAACGCGCCGGTAGCGGTACAAGCGGCCAAGAGTCTCATTGACGCGGATGGTTCCCTTACGGATGGCCTATATCTAGAGGGTCTCGCCGGAGCTCTAGTCACCTACACCGACGATGCGCGTGCCGGTGTGGAGGCATTTAGACAACGCACCGCGCCTACTTTTAAAGGCCAGTAGCCGCGCAATCCGTTCCCATCCGCACTCAACTATCCCATACCATGACTCCCTCTACCAATACCCTCTTGTTCCTAACCGCTCCCTGCCGTTACGGTTCCCTACTAGTAGCCGGCACGGACAAGGGGATATGCACTATCACACTGGGTGATACCCAAGAAGAGATGGCAGCATGTTTTCAGGCCCATTTTGTTCAAGCGGACCATAAACCTACCGACCCGCGCGGAACCTGCTGGTTGCAGGCTGTGCTAGCGTATATTGAGGATCCCGAGATATCCTGGACCCTACCTCTGGACATGCAGGGAACCCCATTTCAGTGCAAAGTCTGGTCCGCCCTGCAGGAGATTACACCAGGAACCACAGTGACCTATACTGAGTTAGCACACCGGATCAACCAGCCAACTGCCACCCGGGCGGTTGGCAGAGCATGCGCCCACAACAGACTCGCTTTGGTTGTGCCGTGTCATCGCGCTGTGCGCGCGGATGGAGACCTGGCCGGTTATCGGTGGGGGTCTCAACGCAAGGCAGCCATTTTGCAGTATGAAAGTCAAATAGCGGATCTGCCGCCCCATAGTCTGTTCTCTATTTGAAACAGGGTATCAACGATAGGGGCATTGTCTATTCTTGCAGGCTTGACACAGGTCTACCTCGGCAGGTCTCAGTACTCCATCCGCTCCTGACAGAAACAATTGACAGAATAATTGGGCTAATACCTGCAACCATCAGGCTTGAGGTCCACCCATCCGTTGCCACTTGATGCGCTGGAGATCACGCTTCCCAATGGATATATCTGTAGAGGATTCGCATCAAAGCTGAGATGCATAGTGGTCATCCGGTGCGAACCTAATGGATTTATAATTTCAAGGAACATGTCAGGTTTTATCCGGACATAAAAGAGAAAATTGATATGTCAAATGTAGACTTTGCTATAATGCTAGTCCCCTAATTGAACAAGGAGAAGCAGCGTGCTGCTGGATGGGATGGTCAGTGTCCTTGAAACACTGAGAGAACGTATCCAAAATCATCGTGAGAATCTGGAAGGCAGCGAAACGCGCACACGCATGGCCTTGATCGATCCACTGCTGCAGAGGTTGGGATGGGATCCAGCCAATCCAGACCTCGTGCGACCTGAGCATCGGCTGACTTCCGGTAAAGGTCAAGTTGACTACGCTCTATTGGGAACTGCCGGACAACCCGTTGTTTTCATAGAGGCGAAGAAATTGGGCGAACCACTTGCAACGACGCACATTTCGCAGATGATGACTTATGCGACTATGGAGGGCATATCCTACGGTATTCTGACCAATGGTGCTTGTTGGGAAGTTTACGATTTTCGTAATCCAAAGCGTTTGGAGGAACGGCTTGTCCTATCGGTCTCTATTGATCAAGATCGTCTGGCCCAATGCGCCTTACACTTGTTGTGGCTATGGCATTCCAATCTAGCTGGCTTATCCCCTGTCCAACCCCATGAGCCATTTATACACGACGTAGTTGACACACCTTCCCCTTCTCCATCACCAACAACACTTTCCCCAACACCCCCGTCTGAAGGTTGGGTTCCCTTGTGTGATTTTGAACATATGCCAGGGATCCGGGCTCCATCAAGTATCAGGTTTCCAGATGGTAAGCAATACCTAACCAACAGCACTTGGACTCAGATGCTGGTACAGGCAGTGCGCTGGCTGTTTGAGCACGGGCATCTTACATCTGCTGCTATGCCCGTGCTCAACGCATCCGGGACAAGACCTCTGATCAGTATTGAGCGTCACAAATGGCGAGACGGCAAGATTGTGCCTAGTCAGCAGAAAATCAACGGATTCTGGCTTTATAAGAGTATCTCTCCCCAAGATGTCCAGCGCAATATTCTTTACCTAGTAGCAACTTACTATGGGCCGGAAAAGTTTGGCCAGTATAGTAACTTTCGTGATATCTGGATATCTATTTCCTCTCCATCACCACCAACATCCTCCTCAACACCACCTTCTGCAAATTGGATGCCCTTGTGCGAGCTTGAACTAGTGCCATATGTCAAAGCTCCAGCCCACATAAGGTTTCCAGATGGCAAAGAATACCCAACCAATAACATGTGGGTGCAGATGCTGATACAGACAGTACACTGGCTGTTTGATCACGGGCATCTTACGAAAGCTGCCGTGCCCGTACCCAATACATCCGGGAGAAGAGCTCTCATCAGTATTGAGCGTCACAAACAGCGCGATGGCAGAATTGTGCGTAGTCAGCATCCAGTCAACGGATTCTGGCTTTATACTGCTGGTCTTGCCCCCCAAAACGTCCAGCTCAATATTCTGTACTTGGTAGCAACGTACTACGGGCAGGACAAGTCTGGTCAGTATAGTGACTTTCGTGATATCTGGGTATCTACTTAGACATCACCTTGATCTGAAACTAGAAGCTCAAGTCCCGTTGCTTCCCAGAATCACGAATGGTCTCGTTCCCTGATCCCTTTGTCAACCGAGAACAACATCTCATTTAGTCCTCATACTTGTAAATGTAAGATAAGAGGTATCCTGCCACAAACATATCACTCCAATATGCAGGAAGCCCCATGGCAGCGGCCAGTTTAGGCTACCCGTTCGGTGTCCGACGACACAGCGTACCTTCTCGATCCCTAACTACAACATAAACGATTAGCTAACCTGCACACGTAATAGGTGCCCTTGGTCTTACCACGTTATAAGGGCGTGCGCAGTAATGAAGTAATGAGATACTGGGCTAATCTTTATTACTAAGGTCTGCAACACAGGACAGTTAGAAATTAAGATAGGATGAAGTACAAGGGATACACATCAGGCACCAACTTTCTACTGTACGCACAAATAATGGTCAAACGAGCGATCTGAAGGACGCCCTCATGCTGTGCGAGTATATCCAGGGATTCGCTAAGGGTATAGGAATGAGCGATACAAGTCCCGGATAGCCTCGGTACAACTTTCCGTGCGTTCCCCACCAGCAGACCTATGTCCACAGAGGGATCCGTGGGGTCAGAGCAGCACTGCCAACAACAAAGTGCACTCTGTGTATCCATCGTACGCTACGGTACATCAGCAACCGGCTGTGCCGCTACTAGCTGGTGCCCATCCCGCTCTGTGTGCTTTCAAAACCTCATGTACTCATGTAAATCGTGTGCGGAGTTCCGTTTCTACATCATCCCACGAGAGTCCTTGAGCCGCTAGCAGTACTAGACAGTGATATACCAAATCTGCCATCTCTGAGGCTAGCAGGTGCGGTTCTTCCGTCACGGCCGCCAGGGCCACCTCCACGCCCTCTTCTCCCACCTTCTGAGCAATTCGGGGTACACCCTGATGCAGCAAGGAAACCGTATAGGAACCGGAAGGCAGACGTGCCTTCCGGTCCTGGATGATAGCTTCCAGCGTTTTGATCACATCGCTCACAGTATCTCCTTCCAGCGCTCTACGCCATCTGGCGAAAGAAGCAGGACACAGCTCCCGTATGGCAGGCGGGCCCTACGGGATGCGCCAACAGCAGTAGTGTGTCACCGTCACAGTCAATGAGAATATCCTGTACATCCAGGTAATGGCCGCTGGTGCTCCCCTTGTGCCATAGTTCCTGGCGGCTGCGACTCCAGAACACGGCCTGTTTCCGGATCAGGGTCTCGGCCAGAGCCTGCTGATTCATCCAGGCATGCACCAGCACCGTGTGACTCGCCGCGTCCTGTACAATGACAGGTACCAGTCCCTCATCATCAAAGCGAACGAGCGCCAGAAATTGCTCTTGGGTCTGCAGGGATGTATCGTACACGATGGTGTTGTCAATCCTCTGTTTCTTCAATAAACACATCTAGACGCACGGGAATACCCGCGCGGGCCATATATTCCTTGACTTCCCGGATGCTTAATTGGCGGAAGTGAAAGAGGGAGGCTGCCAGTGCAGCGGCCGCTCCCCCTCGCGTCACGGCATCGGCAAAATGCGCGACATTACCTGCCCCCCCACTAGCAATGACAGGTATGGACACAGCATCGCTGATCGTCCGGGTGAGGGCTATGTCATACTGGGCCTGCGTGCCATCACCGTCCATGGACGTTAACAGCAGTTCACCCGCTCCCAATGCCTCCGCTTGCCGGGCCCATGCACATGCATCAAGCCCCGTGTTGATACGCCCCCCGTTGACAAAAACATCCCAGCCGGGATTCTCTGCCGTATCAGAGCGTTGCTTGGCATCAATGGCCACGACGATGCATTGACTCCCGAAACGTTCAGATCCCTGGCTAATGAGGTCAGGATTGCGGATGGCCGCACTGTTTATTGACACCTTGTCCGCCCCTGCTAGCAGAATGGAACGCATATCTTCCAGTGTCCGGATACCACCACCCACGGTAAAAGGGATGAAGACGGTATCAGCTACCCGCCGGACCATATTCTCCATAATCTCGCGCTGTTCGTGCGTAGCAGTTATGTCAAGAAAAACAAGCTCATCGGCACCTTCTTGATCATAGAAGACTGCCTGTTCCACTGGATCACCGGCATCCACCAGATTCACGAACTCAATCCCCTTGACAACCCGGCCGGCGTGTACGTCAAGACAGGGGATGATGCGCTTAGCCAACATCTGTCCAACTCATCAGTCTTCGTCTTGCCTTAACTGCACGTCCTGGATAAGGGCTAGAGCCGCTTGCAGATCCAGTTTTCCCGTATACAAGGCCTGGCCTGAAATGACGCCCACGATATTGGTTTCGGCTAAATCCAGCAGAGCCTGAATATCCCGGAGACTAGCGACACCACCACTGGCAATGACCTGGAGTCCGGTTTCCTGAGCCAGGCGTGCGGTCTCAACCAAATTGACACCTGTCAGCATGGCGTCACGGCTAATGTCAGTATAAACAACCAGGGTTACCCCCATGTCATACATGCGCTGCCCTACGGTTATGGCCGTCAGTTCACTTTGCTCCCGCCAACCGTGTGTGGCTATCCGACCGTCACGGGCATCCAAACCAATCACAATATGTTCGGTGCCAAACTGGCGGATGGCTGTTGCCACCAGCGCAGGGTTTTGTACGGCAACGGTGCCCAGAATGACCCGCTCCACACCCAGATCAAGAAGGGAACGTATGTCATCCAGCGTCCGGATACCACCACCAAACTGCAGTGGGACCCTGACCGTCTGCCGTATGTTTCTGAGCGCACGCACGTTAATGGGCGGTTCCGTGGTTGTTCCAAGCACCTCCCCTAGAGCACCGTCTAGATTCACAATATGCAGCCACTCCGCGCCCAGATGTACCCAATGTTGCGCCATAGCAGCAGGGTCGTCACCAAAAACGGTTTCCTCTTCCGGATTCCCCATGCGCAGCCGTACACACCGCCCCCGGCGCAAATCAATCGCAGGCAACAAAATCATGGTCGGTTATTCCATTCATTCCGGGGTTTTCTGGTCTAAGACACACAGACACTGTCCGGTCTCCGTGCCGGTAGACGTATCTAATCCCGTGCTTGCCGCTCTTCCACCATCTGCATGAAGTTGCGGAGGATCCGCAAACCTACATGCTGGCTTTTCTCAGGATGGCACTGGATACCCCAAATTCGTTCCGTATGCACAATGCTAACGTATGACACGCCATAATCAGTATGGGCTAGGACCACGGACTCATCCCTTGGCATGCAACGATAGGAGTGGGCAAAGTAGGCATATGCGCCATCCGGCACCCCTTGCAGCAGGGGATCAACACGTTGCTGGTGCAACTGGTTCCATCCGATCTGGGGTATCCGTAGCGACCGGTCTGTCTGCAGAGGATCCGCCATGCGTTCCGGAAACCGCTGCACCCGCCCCGGAATCAGCTTTAGCCCTTCATGTATTCCCATTTCCTCGCTCTCATCAAATAGCATCTGCATACCCACACAAATGCCAAAGAGCGGTATACCGGCTGCCACGGCATCCAGAATAGGTTGTTCAAAGCCCAGTCGGCGCACGTTATCAATGCTACGGCCGAAAGCCCCCTGACCAGGCAAGACGATGGCATGCCATCGTGTGAGATCCTGGGCCTGATCCAGGATCTCGATCCGATAGCCATAGGGACGAGCTACGTGCGTGAAGGAATTACTGATGCTACGCAGATTCCCTACACCATAGTCAATAATCGCGACAGACATGAGTGGTACGACCGGTTAGGACTCGAGCTCAAAGTTCCGCACAATAGCAGGCGGAAAGCGCCGGGACATGCATTGGATGCGCAACGTGCGCAGCTGATTCTGGCATAGGTCGGCCTCAGCTGCCGATACCATCTGCTGGTCTAGGGCATCTTGTAACCGGGCTTCTCCCGTCACCACAATATTGCGATCCTGGCTTATCCCCATGCCCAAGTAGCGGGTCTGGGTGCGGAACTGGGTACCGTTCAAGCCCAGACCTGTGCATACGGGCATGAACCAACCTACCGGCTCCAGGCTCGGCGCAAAGTATTTGTCCACCACCGTGTCACACTCTTTAAGCCAGAAGCGCACCCGAATCCCGGACAGGCCTAGCCGGGCATTGGCGTAGCGGGATTTCTCCATCAGCATGCGCTGCGTGTCCACACACAGATACTCCAGGGTCTCTGCTTGCTCTTTCCACTCGGATTGGACCAAAGTAGTCTGGCCAATGGTGTCATACAGAGAGACCAGACGTTCAAACAAATCCGTGGATGCTGTGGGGTCGGACATGGGAGATCAATCTTTCCCGGGTGCAATCCATACCTGACAATTCCCGGCCAGTATAGCATAATTGGAGGCGCGAGAACCTGTCCATCCCAATTTCTTTTTTGTTCTGCAACGGACCCGTAATGTGATTGCCCGTTATCTGCACAAAGTCTGGTTAGTATTGTTGTGTGCCGGCATCATTCTAGCCGCTGATCAATGGACCAAAAGTCTGATTCGTGAGCGTTTGGACCTGTACGACCGTACCATGCCCTTGGCCTGGCTAGGAGAAATCTTCTTTCTGGAGCATGTCCCCAATTACGGCGCAGCATTCGGTATCTTACAGAATGGCGGCCGGCTCTTCACCATTACCGCGGTCGTAGTCGCAATCGCCATTCTAATCAGTGTGCATTTTCTGCGACCGTCCCAGCGTTTTACCCAGCTGCTGCTGGGTATGGCCCTAGGGGGCGCACTGGGCAATTTCTTGGATCGAGTGCTACAGGGCTACGTCACGGATTTTCTGAAGTTCGGGATCCCGGGACGAGCCTACTGGCCCAACTTCAATGTAGCCGATGCCAGCATCGTAGTGAGTGTCTTGCTCCTCACTCTGTTGGCCTGGCGCGAGGATGCACAATCCACGGCAGCCCCACAGCTTCCACCTGAGGAACCCCTTGTCATGTCTGAGACACCAGGCAACAAGCACCAGGCCAGTGGCTAGTGACCATCGCACATGGTCATTCACGGTACCACACGGGCAAGCTCCTGACCGTCTGGACCGCTGGCTGGCAGCACAGAGCACCAAATTCAGCCGTACCCGTATCCAGAGTTTGATCCAGGCGGGTAACGTCACAGTTGATGGCCAGCCGGCCCGAGCTGCCACTCGGCTTAAAGCAGGTCAGCTGGTGACTATGCACCTAACGGAGACCTCTACGGCAGCCCCCTGGCGACCCTATGCCTTGGACTTAGAGGTCCTATACGAAGATGAGGTGCTGGCAGTGATTGACAAACCACCTCATCTGGTGATGCATCCGGCGCCCGGCCACACCCACCGGACTCTCGCCAACGCCCTCATGTACCGTTGGTCGGCCATGCGGCGCATGGGACCTGACCAACGCCTAGGGATTGTCCATCGCCTGGATCGGGATACATCAGGCCTAGTACTCGTCGCGCGCACTCACCAGGCACTTGAACACCTACAGGCACAATTCCAGCAACGCACCGTGCACAAGGGCTACACAGCTCTGTTGGATGGCTTCCTGACCCCTGCTCACGGCTGTGTTAATGTGCCTTTGGGGCGTCATCCCAAACACAGGCAGCGGCAGGCCGCTTTCCCGCAAGCACCTCGGCCCTTGGCATCCTCCCTGCGCACAGCCCTTACGTGCTATCAGGTCAATGGCTATTGCCAAAGTCGGCCACCCAGCCCAGGTCATCCCTTTACCCAAGTGGCAGTGGCACCCCAAACGGGACGGACCCATCAAATCCGGGTACATATGGCGTATCTAGGTTGCCCCGTGGTGGGCGACACCACCTATGGGTTGCGCAAACCCCGCCTAATACTTCCCCGCCACTTTCTACACGCCTCAAGTCTCGCCTTCGATCATCCGGTACACGGTGAAAGGATGTGTTTTACCGCGGCTCTGCCCCAGGATCTCGCTCAATGTCTCGCTTCCTTAGATCCCGTGCCCTAGCCGCCCTTCTTCCGTTCTACCCAGCGTGCGTTGATACCCCCTTCCCCTCCATGTGGGTTATCTTGACCGGATCCGGATCACTTCCACGGCTAGCTAGCCCACTCTTTCCCTTGGGCTCCGTGTCCATGGGCTTTTGGTGCATGCGGTTATACCCTGCTCCCTAAACACTGAGTACCTTACACTGCATGCGCTTGTCCCTTTCCCTCTTCCAACACAGCGTTCTGCTGACGGGAGCACTCTTCGTGGGCTGGCTAGTCCTGATCCTGATCTTGCCTACCGTTCCTCTACCCACGAACCCAGGCCTCCATATCTATCCCGAGTCCCTGGACATGTCCAACCTTGAACCCTGGCATTATTCTATAGCCCGGTTTGAAGTGGATGCGATCCGTGACATCCTGCAGCGGAGCCGCAAACCACTCCCATCCCACCTGTCCACACGGGATCAGCATGTATGGGTACGCACCTACATAGCTCAATATGCTCGTCAACGTGAAGCGGCGCGTATGGCTATGCAGGCCTCAGAGCTGTTGCGGCCCATGGACCTAGCGCGGCAAGCCCATGCAGTAGCCACGTATCGGGAATTGGCAGCATCCTTGAACCTGCATCGCAGCACCTTTGAACGCATCGTGCAACAGCAGGTAGCGGACGAACTGGCACGGGCTGGTCTGACGGTTAGAACACGCACGTTTCCGCCCGTGCTGTTCCGGATGGCTGAGCCGCCCTTGCTTCTGATCATTAGCCCCCGCAACGAAATCCGTTCCCTCGTTAACGTTTATGTTGAGACCGCAACCCCGCTAGAGGAAATTGAAGCCTATGAAAACTACATGCTAGCGGAACAGAACTTGAGCGCGTATGTCAGTCTTGTTGGTGGTGTGGCCACTTATCCCACCACCGTGACACTACGCTTCCATGACCTATCCACACTCTTTGAGATTGTGGCGCATGAATGGGTTCATACCTATCTGGCTTTTCACAGCCTAGGGGTGCGCTATTGGCAATCGCTTGACTTCCGGACTCTCAACGAAACTGCGGCGACGATCATCGGCCAGGAGATTAGTCAGCGCATTATGCTTCGGCACTACCGTGACCTACTGCCAGTCTCTGCTGTCCCGCCCGCGGAGCCGGGCGCGGAACAAGAACCGGCATTTGACTTCCGAGCTGCCATGCATGAAACCCGGCTGGAAACTGATCGACTCCTCGCCCTGGGTCGGATTGCAGCCGCGGAAGCCTACATGGAGGAGCAGCGTCAGATGTTCAAGGGGCAGGGTTACAACCTGCGCAAACTAAACCAGGCCTATTTCGCCTTTCACGGTACCTACGCCACAGCGGCGGGCAGTTCCAATCCTATCGGTCCCCTCATGAGGGAACTACGGACACTTATGCCGAACCTCAGAGATTTCGTGATCCTAGTCCAAGCCTTTGACGCCGAAACGGATCTACACGCAGCCCTCACCGCGGTGCGCTACCGCCGCAGTGATCTGGAAGATCTGTATGGTGATAGGGCGTACCGCTAGCGCAGGGGAGATGGCCGGGGAACATACCATGTCCCCTCCACCACACACAAGAACCGTTATGCCCAATGCGCGCATCCTCAATCCGGCAAGTTGTCAATGGACAGCGGCGGGATTGTATCAGCAGGCTGAAAATGGAACAACCGCGACAGAAAATAGGTTTCCGCCATGAAGGCTGCCCGGATGTTGTCCGCCTTCCGGAAACCATGCTCTTCGCCCTCAAAGGGCAGATACGCCACCGGGATGCCCCGTCCCCGTAGGGCCTCCACCATCATTTCCGCCTGATTCGGCAGTACGATCTTGTCATTCAGGCCCTGCATAAACAGCACCGGGCAGGATATGGTGTCTGCTGATTTCAGCGGTGAACGCTGATCATATAGATCGGCGGCAGCCGGATAGGGCCCGATTAACGTGTCTAGGTACCGTGATTCGTATTTGTGGGTTTCCCGCGCTAAAGCACCTAGATCACTGACACCAAAAAGACTGATACCGGCATGAAAAACGTCCGTGAAGGCCAGACAGGCCAGTGTGGTGAAGCCACCGGCACTGCCACCCGTAATCGCGAGGCGGTCAGGATCCACCAGCCCTGCATGGACTAGATACCGGGCGGCGTTAGCACAATCTTGGACATCCACAATTCCCCACTGCCCGTTCAGACGACGCCGGTATGCCGTGCCGTAGCCTGTGCTGCCACCGTAATTGACATCCACAACGGCCACACCGCGGTTCGTCCAGTACTGGGTACTCAGGCTCAGGTCAGTATTGGTAGCCGAGGTAGGACCTCCGTGGCTCATCAGTAACAGGGGAGGCAGCTCGTCGTCCGGTCCTTGATAGTCCGCATGCGTGGGCGGATAGAAATAGGCGTGGGCCGTGCGCTGGCCCTCCGTGTCAAACTCTATCGCTTGGGGTATGGATACCTGCGTCGGGTCAAGTTCCAGCGAGCTAGAGCGACGCAGTACCCGGGTCTTGCCCGTATCTAAGTTTAGCAACACCAGGGCCGGGAATGCCGTGGGACTAGCGGCCAGGAATACCGTCCATGGCGTATTGGCCTGCACATACCTGAAAGATGAGTAGGGTGTCTCAATGGGCTGTAGCGTACCCGTGTCCGTATGCAGTACACCGATTTTGTCCCCCTCGCGTTCCTTCCAGGTGCAAAGAATGCGTGTGTCATCCACAAAGGCATAGGTACTCAGTCCAAATACCCACTGGGGCACACCAAACTCGGCTGCACAGGGATACAGGGGTGTCGGCCCATCATCACCCAAACGGTACAGATTCCACCAGCCGGAGATGTCGGACACACAATGCAAAGTACCCTGAGGTGACCATTGGGGTTGGAAAAGAGACATACCGGGTTCGGCCCAAAGGCATCGGCTCTCAATCACCTCGCCCTGTTCATCCAGCTCCCCCACCCACAGTTCCGTCTCGTCCCATGGCATGGCCGGATGATTCCAGGCTAGCCACGCCAAACGCGTCCCTTGCGGGTTGAGACTGGGGGAAGAATAAAAATCATGGCCCGAGGCCACTACAACCTCGGTCCCGTTCTGCCCCAGGTCAATCATCACCAGTGTATTGGTGGGTTCCTGATGGGGTACCGAATGATCTTCTCTTACGGCATAGGCACGGCGTGCGTGCGGGTGTACAGCAAAATCCGCATACCGGCAATCCGGGGAGGAGGCAAGCGGGCTCACCTCTCCCTTCGCCAGGCAGTACAGGCCCTGATCACTAAAATTGGCAAACAGGATTTCGTTGGACCAAACACCGTATGGCTTACCCCCATACTCATGGACCAGAGTACGTGCACTGTAGGGTGCCTTCAGCAGTTCGTGTGCGGATCCTCGCGTAACCGACCGGTGCATGACCACATAGCGGCCGGCTTCGGATGGCCGCATTTCGATCCAATATACCTGGTCATCCACCAGCTGGACATCAAAGATATGGGTACTTTTGGCGACCAGCATGTGCGGCCGGATGATGGAAGGCCACGACCCGTAGGCAGCTTGATTCGTCATACCGTCAGCTCCTTGCTAGGCAAATTCGTATACGCCCGGACATCCCGATGAGGCATGTGACTACCTTCACCATCCACCATTCCAGGTGCTTGACCCGATCCGGTCATCCTCTGCATTGTACCACTGTCCCCGAACCTAGGTTCCACGGCGAGATACTATCCCCCGGACGATAGCATGACAATTATTACCGTCAAGTTTATCTCTACCCTAACATGGTGCGTTGCCGGAATCCGTAGTTCTTCAGAGTGGCGGGCAAACTATGTACAGATTCGTGGAGATGCCTGGCCGGTTCTATTACCGCACAGTACACGTCTTATGCCTACCCTGGTCGGTAGGGCTTGCCACGGGCAGTGAAGTACTTGCGCAGCCCAGATGTTGTTCTGGCCTCGGCACCGCTCTTTTCCCGGTTCTGTCAGGTTGAGCCCCGAATACCACGCACTTCCGACATAGCCGCACGCATGGCATCCTGGGCTGAAAGATTCTCGTCCCAGTCCAGGGCTCTGGCCAGCCAATTCCCTACCGCTTCAAGCTCCTGCGTCCAAGTTGATCCGGTCTGCAGGGGTACGGATGATCCCACAGCCGCCATCGCCTGGCGCTGCCAATCATATTTAGTGTCTGCCATTAGGTCTGATGCAAACACGTAGGTATACGCCGGTTTGGCTGCCACATCGGCAATACGGCGCTGATATTCAATGTTGTCCGGCCCCAGCCACCAAAAGCCAAACTCGGCGGCGGCCGGCGCATTCGGAGCCCCACGCAACAGAACCAGGGCATTGGCCCAAAAGGGCGTACCCGCCTTGGCATCCTCCCGGTACAGACGCATGTTGCTGCCTGTCACCGCTGAACCTGGGCCCAGGAGACTTTCGGCTACCGTACCATGCAGGTCCAGTGCACTCATAATGGCCGTACGGCCCGATAGCCAGTTGTCAAACCCTCGTTCCCGTTGCGGCATCAGTTCGTTCCATACCATATCTTGGAGCCACTGCACGGCAAAAAGAGCCGTCTCACCAGACCATTTAACCAAGCCTTCGCCCGTAAACGGATCGTCTTCACCACTCCAAATCATGGCGAGCAGATCACTGATCGGACCGAAGGCACGGTCATAAGGTGTCAGGGATGTGGCATTGCGGATCGCCTGGGCTGCCGTCATCGTATCATCCCACGTTACCGGGGGATCCGTTACTCCTGCTGTGGCCAGCGGTGCCGTGAGCCAGGCCAGGGCTACGGAACTAACGCTGATGGGCAGTCCCTGCATCTGGCCCTGTGCCGAGACCGCATCACGGACAGCCGGGTAGAGATCCGTCCGGAGGCGATCCGCTTCCGGTAGGACACTGATCTCAAAATACGGGTCAATAGGCTGGATCAGATCCCGGTCTAGCCAGGCGAAAGTTTCCAGCGGCATGGATACGGATAAAACCCCATCGTAGGAAGACTGACCCTGGGCAGCATCCTGCGCCACCTGCTCCAGCAGATTGCCCCAACTCCCTTCGTGTAGTACAAGCGGCCAATGGGGAAATATGCCCTCCCAGGGGCCCTGAAGTAGCGTAAGATCAAACAGAAAACTGGCTTCCTCCGCCACGAGCAGGTTGAGATCGCGCGGTTCAGGGGTAGGTTCCGGCCGCAGGGTAAACCGTCCCCCACGACAGGCCGCCAGTAGGCTCGCAGCCATGCCAGTCCCCAGGGTCTGTAGAAAATGGCGGCGGCTCAACGACCGAGATGGATATCCGGATTTCTTGTCTAACATGGTGTGGCTTCCCCGCATTGTGGCAGATCACGGCGCAAAGGTCAGGTAGATGGTAACGGAATGATAACGTCTTATGTATCTTTCCTTCTTCTCTCCATCGGCACCATCCAATGCCGGTTTTCTTCTATGTACTTTCTTTCCCCACTTTATAATGTACACAATGTAAAGGATACAGCCTGCTCATCCTATTTCCGGACACCTATGGATCCCCTCCCCTTTCCCGTCTCCTGTCCCCTTTACGCCGAGATGGCGACAGCTGTCGCCGCCGCGCAGGCCGCGGCCCCGCTGATCATGCAACACTATGGCCAGGTCACAACCGTGGACTTCAAGGCTGGGCATGAGCCCGTGACCATGGCGGACCGGGAATGCAGTGCGTTCGTGACGGCGCACCTACAAGATGCGTTTCCTGACGATGCCGTCCTGTCCGAAGAGGAAGCTGATGACCTAAGACGCCTGGACAGTACACGAGTCTGGATCGTGGATCCGCTAGACGGAACGCGTGAATTTATTGACGGCCTAGAACAGTTCGTAATCATGATCGGCCTAGCGGTACGTGGGCAGCCACAGCTGGGGGTTGTCCTGCAACCCGCTACGGGTCTGCTGCTACTAGGTATCGTGGATTGGGGTGCCTTTGAAATCTACGCCGGCCGCACCCGAGACCTACATGTTAACGCGCAAGCCACCACCGCTCCGCAGCGGGTCGCCGTGTCCCGCAGTCATCTTACCCCCCTGATGCAGGACATCTTGACTGCGCTGGACATCACCCAGCATACTCGTATGGGCAGCGTAGGTCTCAAGATAGGTTTGTTGGTACAACAACAAGTGGACGGATATTTTCACGCCTCTCGCGGCATCAAGGAATGGGATCTTTGCGGTCCTGCCGCCATTCTACTGGCCGCAGGGGGCATGCTCACTGACTGCTGGGGGCGGAACATTCGGTTTAACCAGCGTGATGTCCGTATCACACACGGACTCGTTGCCACCAGCGGTCCACAGCACAAGCAGTGGGTGGATGTCATTCAGACCGTGTGTGAAGCTCAGGGATACACACGGCAGACAGGTTTTGGCAACAGCTGATTCCGGACGGTGACTTTTGCCATGTCAGCCCAATGGCCGAATCTACTGGGACTTGTCAATCCGCCCGTCAGCCATATTACCAGCCTGCAAGCACAGCTGGATCCGCTACCGGGTTGGGCCATCTTTCACCGCAGCATAGCCCATGACCGCATAGTATTTGGCGGTGACGACTACCGCCCTTACACTCAGTCGGGCATGGGCGTGATTTGCTGTTTGGAATGGGACCCGGCCCATCACGGTACCCTGCCCCCATCGGCGCTCTATAGCAAATTCGCCGACCAGTGCCGGGCATATGTCAACACCAGTCACGGCTGCCATGTGTGGATCATTGGCGAGGCTATGAACTACGCAGCGCAGTGGCCCTTGGCACCGACGTCTGACGCGTCTAGTCATCACGAGGGACCTTTTGAAGTCGCATCCTCCGCCGACCCCCGCCAGCGCCATACCCTTCTCTTTCCCCAGAATACTGCTTCCTCAACTGAGCAGCGTATACCCATACGTCCCGCTGATTACGTTCACTGCTATCGTCTTGCCCGTGATGCTATCAAGAGTGTCCCAGGCCATCAGCACGATTTGGTCCTGGTGGGCGCGGTTGCGCCCTGGAATGACGATGCGAAGGATAGTACTATACCCAGCGGTGACTGGGTTCCGTATTTCCAGGCGATCGCAACTGCGTTACCGGTAGGCGCATGCGATGGCTTCGCCATGCATACGGCAACAGTCGGTGGCGATCCGGACCTGCTTGAGTCCACCCAGACGCTGGCCTTTCCTTTCGGTAATCGGCGGGCAGGCTTTCAGTGTTATCTGGATTTCATCGCCGTCATTCCGGAACATCATCGCCTGCTGCCCGTGTTTCTCACGGAAGTATCCCAGCTGCACCCTTGGAACAATGCCAACGATGGCTGGATCATGCAGGCTTGTGAGCAGATCCTGGACTACAACCGCACCCATGACTTTTCCCCCATCCGCTGTTTAGCTCTGTACCAGTGGACATCCGATGACGGTTGGTCGCTCAGGAACAGGCAGTATCTGCTAGAGGACATGAAAAGCGCTTTGGTCATGCTGGAGCATCAAAGCTTCCGGGATGCCTTGTGGCCGGTTGCCTGGGAACAGGTGTCCTTGCCTGCCCACATTCTACCGGGCAAGACATTCACAGTCCGTCTGCAGTTCACCAATATCGGTGAGCAATCCATGCTGTGCAGTGGTGACGATCCGGTGCGGGTTGGATACCGTTTTCTGCCCATGGCGGGAGACGGCACCAAAGCAATGCACCAGGGCGAAATGCGCATCCCCCTGCCCGTAGACGTCAAAATCGGGGAGTCCGTCAGTGAGGAAGTGCGTCTAAGTGCTCCCCCCGTCACCGGTACCTATCTGTTGTACCTCGGTTTTGTAAAGACCCAGTTTGTCTGGTCCACGGCCTCCCAGGACATGGCCCATCGTCTTGAACTACAGGTTTCAGACACCGTCACTACGACAGCCCCTATAACACCTATCCAGCCCGAGCCGCCCACACCGGCTGGCATCGGTCCCGACCACGAAAACCCAGCGGATCCGGCAACGAATGAAGACGAGGGCCCTGGAGATACGGCACAATCGAGCCCGGAGGAAGTGGTGGTGGCGCACTCTGTCGTGGCCGAGGGAGCTGTTGATACCATGGAAGAAGTAGCGATGGCGGCCATTGAGATTCTGGACATCAGCGCGTTTCTGCCCGTGAGCCGTACCCAACAGCCCGTGCGGGCCCTGAACACGCTGGACCGGGTAATCATTCTGGAGACCGGTGTGAGTGCCAACCTGCCCCCAGGTGCTATGCAAGCACACTTCCGGGAATTTGGCATGGACCAGATCCCTTTCCACTTCATGATTGATCAAGGCGGCACCCCGTATCGTCTGCAGGATCCCACACAACATCCCGATCCGTACCAAGACGACTTGGACCAAGCCCTGGTAATCGGCGTAGAAGGCCAGACCACCCACGCGGACGAAATCCGTACCAAACTATGGGCTGCGGCGCCCGCCTGTGCCCAGATACTCCTGGTCGGCCGCGACGCGGGCATGCCGGCGGTACAGAAAATCACGATCGCCACTTTTAACGGTCAACCGGAGGACCCTCAATTCGGGCAGGACGAACTGGACGCATTATGCCAACATCTTACCGAATTGTCCCTGCAGCTGGCGCCCGCCGACCCGCCGATGTCCTTCGTTGCCGGGACTCCGCCTATAGCAAGAACCTTCGGGATGCGTGCCGATACCACAACGACCAATGAACTGCTACAGGAAGACCCGGCCGCGACGGCCGAACTCCCCCAGGACACCGAGACAGTTGAGGACCCACCACTGTCTACACCCACATACCGGGAAGAATCCGTGCTGACTCCCGTACCGCATGAGATGACGGCCGTGCCTCTTGATCTGACCGCAGCTGACCTGGCGGATCTAGGATACGCCCACAGTGATCGTAAGGGAGTTACCCTTTGGCTCACGGAAGAACCGGGTGACACCCCTCTCCCCCAGATGCGGCGCGTGCATGCCCTGCGGTTACAGGACATCCTATATCACTATGTGATTGATCCCGAAGGGCTTGTTTATGCAACACACCGCAATGATCGCGTTGACAAACAGATCGCCACGCAATATACCCAGGTCTTGCACATCGGCCTACAGGGCCTAGGGGATCGGTCAGGCCCTACATCCGGACAAATGCGGGCCTGCGCCCAACTGCTGGCCCATCTGGCCAGCAACATGCGTCTACTCGATCTAGCACAGTGCCTGCAACCTACAGCTAACACCCCCCTACGCATTGGCACGGAAAGCTGGCGGGCGGGTCAGGACTGGACACGTAACGTCGTCCGGAATGCCATAGCACAGGGGACACCCCAAGGGGATACCGGTAAGTCAGAGGATCCTCCAGCCCCCACAACTGCAGAGGATAACGAGGTGCAGCCCTCCCCGCCCGCCGCCGACGTACCGGCGCCGACCATGCCCTTGATCCGGGATCCTTTGCCCCAGACCGGGACGCGGGTACCGCAGATTGTGAACAAGGTAGGCAATCTCGCTCAACATCCCCAGCGGACGTTTCCTGTCCGCGACGTGGCTACCATTCGGACAATATGCGTGCACCACGCCAATGCTCCAATCTCAATTGGTCCCGAGCAGCTAGCCGAGTCTTGGTTACTGGATCAGATGAGCCATGAGGATCCACAGCCGGGACTGCCTTATCACTACTTCATTCATCCGGACGGCACCATTGATCAATGCAATGACATTGGACATGTATGCGCCTCTGTAGCGCAAGGCAACGAACGTATCATTGCCGTTTGCTTGGGGGGCAAATTCACGGCATCCTTGATCCCAACACCGGATCAGTTGGAACAGACGGGTGTGCTCCTGGCCTGGTTAATGCAACAGTATTTCATCCCCATTGAGCAAGTAGTAGGACACAAGGACATTGACGACACCGAAACCCTCTGTCCGGGCGAAGACTGGAACACAGGTCTCAACTGGCGCCAGACGCTGATGTCCTACGTCAACCGTTACCTGCACGCGGTACCCTTGCATTCAAGTCCGACCTAACGCGATGGCCGGTAGGCTTTTCTTGTCTCAGGAGGATGCGCTGGGTTCCGCTTTTCCGGTGACTCAGCCCGTCTTCACAGGCCCCCTACATCTCCTGCTCACTCTGCTGGAGACGCAGGCTCTGGATATCAGCGAAGTCAGTTTGATGGCCGTGACATCCGATTATCTCCAGGCCATCAGAGATATGTCGCATCTACCCCCCCAGTCCGCGTGTGCTTTCATTGATGTCACGACCCGGTTGATAGCCCTCAAGGCCCGGTATCTACAACCTGAGCTGGCGGTGGATATGACCGACGACGAGGAATCGATGTCATTGGTTGAACAGCTGGAACAGTTGAAGGCCTATAACCAGGTTGTGACCGATCTGTACATACGCCAGCAGGATGGTACCCGCACCTACCGCCGCCATATCGCGCTTCCAACCGGTTCCATTGCAGACCAGAGTACTTTGGAGGCGGCAGACCGCCTCACCCGAGCCCTGCAGGGTCTTATGCAGTTCCTGCCACGCGTCAAACCTTCCACGGTAATCCCGGTACCGCTGTTTACTCTGGACGACGTGATCAGCCGCATTGAGGAGAGGGTACAGGCCTGGCCGGTGCGGTCAAGCGGGCACGAGCTCTCGTTCTTTGCCTTGTTGTCCCCCCGCAGTTCCCGTACCGAAGTTGTACTCACATTTCTGGCTCTATTGGAACTGGTTCGGATCCGTACCCTAAGGGCGTTCCAGGAAATGCCTTTCGGGGACATTACGTTGCAGCCGTCCACACCTGACGAATCGCGCTTTCAGAGCCCTCTATCCTCCGGCACGGATCAGAGCCCCGTAGATCAGTGAGACAGATCGCGTATGCGTTCCTCTTTGGCTTGGGATACCTGGGACTGGCAAGCTGCAACGACAGCCCCCACACCCGATAATGAACCGGATGCATACGTTCCGGCTTCACTACGTAGGGATGTACCCGGTGAACTGGTCTGGAATGAGTCAGGTGCCGTGTATGTTCACACACATGCCTACCCTTTGGCCAAGGACCTGCAGCGTCTATCATTTACGGCACATGGTACGGCACGGCTGGATGACTTGCGGAATAGCACCGACACATGGCCGGACACGGATGGTCAAACCCTGCATGATTGCATTTTCGTGGACTGCGAAACTACCGGTCTGAGTCGCATGGACCTCCCCTTTATGATCGGGGTGGCTACGTACGATACATTGACCGATTTAGCGGCCTACGAGCCGCAGCCACGGCCTGACGGCAGCGTGCAGCTCACCGCCCAGACCCTGCCCAGGTCATGCCAAGCAGGCTCAGAACCACCCACCCATTTCGTAATTCGACAACTGTTCGCCCTGCATCCCGGTGAAGAAGGTGCCCTGCTGGAGGCATTGCAAACGCTGGTGGCAACGCAACCGTTCTGTGTGACATTCAATGGACGAGCCTTTGATATTGCGCTCCTGCGGCAACGGTACCAGTACCATCAGATACGCTTTCCCGAGTTACCCTTAGTCGATCCCTTTGACGACACAGGCCCTTGCTCTCTGGATCTACTGTCCTGGGCCCGCCGGCTGTGGCGCCGCCGCATAGGCAGCTGTGCCCTGGTGAACTGCGCAGAGCAGGTGCTGGGACTACAGCGGACGCATGCGGACGTGCATGGTGCCCAGATTCCCGGCATCTACCACCGGTTTTTGGCTACCGGTCAGTCACAGGATCTCACCCGTGTGTTTTATCACAATCGGCAGGACATCATTGCCATGGCGTTTCTACTGGAACGCATTGTGCAGACCATGAACCTGCCCCCCGCACAATTGAACGGTGAAGACGCATTCGCCCTGGCACAAATCCGGATGAAGCAAGGAGATAGTCACCGCGCTGTTGACCTGTTGCAGTACGCTATCAAAGCGCTGACCGGAAGTACATTACAGGCCACGGCCTTTCATATGCTGGCCCAATGGCATAAGCGCCAGGGTGACTGGGATAATGCAGTCCGTCTGTGGGAAGAATGGCTCAGCACAGCCATAGACGATTCGCCCATTCCGTACATTGAGCTGGCCAAGTTTCACGAATGGCAGAACAAAGACCTGGAACAGGCCGCAGTCTATACACAGTGGGCCCTATATGTGAGCACAACCACTGGGCGCAAACATGGCCCCCAGGCCCAGGAAGCAGCGCTGCAGCATAGGCTACGCCGCGTGCACAGGAAGCAAGCCACGCAGTCTTGACGTGCCGGAACCGCATCTAAATCCTAAGCTGCGTGCCTGTTGCCCACACGGCGGAAGGATCGGGAACACAATCCATGAAGCCAATTCTTGACAGCTTCACTTTTTCGTGTACGATTCCAGGAGCCGATCCTCGGTAGCTCAACGGCAGAGCGTGCGGCTGTTAACCGCATGGTTGTTGGTTCGAATCCAGCCCGGGGAGTACTAAAGAACAATGCAGGCCTCCTCTGGTGGACCTTATGAGACAGGTTTCTGCGTAGTGGCTGGTGCATGCCCACTAACCGGAGCAGGGTTCTGTCCTTTTCTCGCTGTAGTGACAGGGTACAACAGACTGAACTTGCCCAGTTTGCGCCCCAGTATCCAGAGGATATTCCGGTGGGCAGTTGATTTGTTCCTACCTATGGGCCACAGGATCTGTACAGCGGATACCCCGCTGGCGATCCCTAGGACTGCGGGACACGACAATTGGATTGTGAGGTGAAGGTTGGCCGCCTAGGTCCAAACCTACGGCAGATCTATGCGCGATGCCAGTGAGATGTTGGCCAACATGCCCAGGACCTTCCAGTCACTGGACCTGGACACCCGCTCATGCAACTGTGTGTTAGATTTCGGCCAGGATGCCGATTGACGTTCAGAGCAACGCATTGACTGTTGACTATACTGCGAAGTCGCGCAGCTTTGCACGTGGACCCTCTGCGTTGAGTTTGCGCAAGGCTTCTTTTTCAATCTGTCGGACACGCTCACGTGTTATCTTGAGCCGTTTGCCCAACCGATCCAGGGTCTGCGGCTCCACGTTATGCAGACCATAGCGATCCAGGATCACACTGCGTTCCCGCTCTTCCAAATCGTCCAGCAGATCAGTGATTTGCTCCCGCATGATGTTATGGTAGGCGATCTCAGACGGTTCCGGAGTGCTTTCATCCTCCACCAAATCCAGAAATAAGCTGTCCTCGTCGTGCTGAATGGACGAGTACAGACTGACGGGATCGGTGTCCAGGCCAAGCATGTACTGGATCTGCTTAACGGCTTGGTTCAGGCTCTCGGCCAGTTCCGCGTCCTCTACCAGATGATACGCGTCCGTCTCAAGTATGTAGTCAGGCACGCATGCCATAGTATTGGCATCCAGTACTTTCATCGCCCCTGCCAATTCCAACATGGAAGGATCACGGCCCAGCGTACTGCACAAATCCTTGTTCTTGCGCTTCAGTTTCTTGAGGTCTTCCACCACGTGCACCGGCAGCCGAATCGTACGGGAATGATCAGCCAATGCCCGGCTTATGGCCTGTCGAATCCACCAGGTTGCATACGTACTGAACTTGAAGCCCCGGGTATGATCGAATTTTTCCACTGCCCGCATTAGGCCTAGATTTCCTTCCTGAATTAGATCCAGGAAACTCAAACCTTGATTGAGGTGCCGCTTGGCCTGGCTCACCACTAGCCGCAGATTGCAGTTAGCCAGTGTCTCCTGAGCATCACGGCCTACCCTGATCGCAGCCATAAACTGATCGCGTTCGTCATCATCCAAGGCCTGGTTGAGGCAAGCTTCCGCTTCCTTGCCCGCACACATGGCGGAGGCTAGTTCCTTCTCCTGATCGGCAGTAAGCAGGGGATGCTGCCCCACATCGCGCATATAGATCTGGAGGGAGTCCGCCATCGGCCCCACATAGGTACTTTGTCCCTGCTCACTAGGCATGAAAACCTCATCGTTTCCCGTGCAGGTTCTGGTGTCGTCCGGCACCAAGGTCGCACCGACGAAAGCGTCTTGTATAGGATGTCGTGACATGGAACTTGCCTCAATGGATGGGGAAGGAGCGGTAGCATCGGCTGGGCATGGTCATGTCACCGCCCATGTATGACGCTTGACGTTGAGCTGTTTCTGCGCATAATCCAGACATTGCCGTTCCCGATAGAGGGCCATGCGCGAGGCCCCGACGATATCCGCTTCCGGGGATGGTTGCAGACTGACCATTTCCAGTTGTGTGTTTACGGTCTCCCGGCGCACCTGCAACAGGACTTCAATGGCGGCCTGGCTGATTTCTTGTCGCGTGTTGTCCTGCATGGTCCCGGTGGCCTTTTCCACGTTAACCATATGAAGGGCGAGAGGCTGTGGCAGGGATTCCCGGAATTGATCCTGATCCCACGCCGTTCCCTGCAGAAGTGTCTTCTCCAGCACTCGGAACAGCTCCCGATTCGGTGCATGATGGAAATCGTCGGCATGCAGACCCGG
Source organism: Caldilineaceae bacterium (assembly GCA_965116185.1). Classification (GTDB taxonomy): domain Bacteria; phylum Chloroflexota; class Anaerolineae; order Caldilineales; family Caldilineaceae; genus Bin34. The sequence goes on along the minus strand of OZ220492.1, from coordinate 1,440,408 downwards.
CACTTTAAACTGCTCCAGGGCCGTATCTATGCGCAGACGAATGCTTTCGGGGTGCCGAAATAGGACGCCTAGCAGGAAATCTTCGCGCCGTGGGGACTGTGTGGTCGGCACGACCAGTCCGGCTTCTGGGGTTTCTGGCGGCGAAGTACGACGGTGCGCGGCCGCCGGGGCAGTCTGCTCCCGCCTCGCGTCAACCTGGTTGGTCAGAAGCAGTCCCGACGTGTCAAGTTGCTGGGCGACCCGCTTGATATATTCATCACGGGTAACCGCCTGCTCAATTTCGGCCAATACCTCCACCAGGAGATCCACCGCCTGCTGTTTTTCCTCAGGACGTGACAGATCGTGGTGACGCTGTACGTAATCCACATAGAAGTCCACCAGCGAGGCAGCGTGCGCCAACAGTTCCTTCCATTGCTGAGCGTCGGTCCGCATCAGTTCATCCGGATCCTGCTCCGGGGGCAGGGTAACGATGGACAACCGTAGTGTGCGTTGTTGTTGCCTTTGGCCTGTTGCTGTCGTTTGCCGGTTACCCTCATGCATAGCCTGACGGGCACGGGCCAACCCGCGCAACGTAGCTTGCTGGCCTGCCGCATCGGCATCCAGAGCGAACACGATGCTAGACGTGTAGCGGCGCAGAATCGCCAGCTGGTCCGGCGTGATCGATGTTCCCATACAGGCAACAGTATTAGTAAAGCCATACTGGTGTGCCGTGATGACGTCCATATAGCCTTCTACCAGCACCGCCTGCTGCGCACGACGGATCGTGTCCTGGGCCTTGTCAATGCCAAACAGGACCTGCTTTTTTTGAAACAGCGGTGTGGTGGCCGAATTGATGTACTTGGGTGCGTCCGGCGGTGCACCCTGCAGGATACGGGCCCCAAAGCCAATCACATGACCCTTCCGGTTTTGGATGGGAATCATGAGCCGTCCCCGAAAGCGGTCCGTATAGCGGCCGGAATTCTCATTCCGGTAGAGCAATCCAAGCTCAACCAGGGTATCCAGATTGATTTGTTGGTGCCGCATGAACTCCAACAGGGCCTGGCCATTGCGGGCACTGTAACCCAGTTGGAACTGATCCGCGATCGCCGGTGTAATGCCCCGTTCCGTCACATAGGTACGCGCTATCTGGGCTTCGGCACTCTCCACAAGCTGCTGACGGTAGAAGTCAGCGGCTTGGGCCATGATGCGGTACTGTGGTGCATAGCGACTGGCCTGAGGCTTGCGCGCGGCAGATTGGAGTTCAATACCGGCCTGCGCCGCCAGGCGCTGTAGAGCCGGATAGAAGTCCAGGTTCTCGGCCTTCATCAGGAAGGTAAATACATCGCCGCCTTCACCGCATGCGCCGTAGCAATGCCAGTATTGTTTGTCCGCCGAAACGTAGAAACTAGGCGTCTTTTCCGCGTGAAAAGGGCAACAGGCCTTGAAATTGCTGCCGGACGGTTTCAGAGTGACGTAGCGTCCCACTAGTTCTACCAAATCAATGGCATCCTTGACCCGTTCAATGTCGTTCATGTCAGTGCCTACGGACATGCCTGCGCGCTGGGAGGTGGACATACGAGAGCACGATAGATGGGTTGGGCCGTGGTAATGAGCTCCGCAAAGGGTAGCGCACGGAAAATGTTGCCCTTGGATCGAATTGCACCCTCCATGAAGAGGGTTCGCAGTGACTTACTGTCTAGCATGATGTCATGAAACAGGGACGACGACATGAGTAATTCCAGATCCACGCGTCCCGGTCTCTCTTCCCAGAACACGTCCCCCGTACGTCCATCCAGTAGAATCGAGGTTTCAAGATCTTCAAAAACTACCCGAATGACCAGATTGGATTCACTGAAGCGCACCATAGCTTCCGTTGTCTGTCTCAGTTCCTGGAACATGGGCTCCAGGACGGCAAACAGTTCATGCGGAGAGGAATAGACCATAGTGGCGGAGATGCGATGCGATGAGACCTACCCCGATCCCGGACTATAGTGAGGACAGGGAAATGTAACAGATGCACCAATCGTGCGTGCAATCATGATATCCTGGAACTTGGTCACAAACCGGACACAATTCGGACTGGAATCTGACGCTATCCCATTGCCCCGGAGCAGACTAGGGCAAAAATCAGGGGCGACCAGTCACATGGCCGCCTTGCATGACATATGGGGCCCCTGCGCTTGCTGCACTATCTCACGTTCATTTGTCCATCCTGAGGAAACCATCGTGAACCACTTATTAGGACGCCGCGTCTTATCAGCCCTGGCAGTTTATCTAGGGGCCTTCCTACTCTTGGCTTGCACCATCCCGCCTCCCAACACCTCCCTGGTGGTCCCGGACGTAGAGCCGCCCGAGGGGGACGCCAACAGTGCTATCCGCGGGATGATAACCGGCCAACTAGCAGAGCCTGCGGTACCGCACACGGTTGACAGCCGGCCTCTTGAGGAACGTCTGCCTTTCACCACGCGGGGCTGGAGCACGGATTTTACCAAGCGTGTGATCGAGTACGGGGAAATCCGCTCCGGAGGACCACCCAAAGATGGCATACCGGCCTTGGACTCGCCAAGCTATGAAAGTGTGCAGGAAGCCGCCGCGTGGCTTACGGATACATCCCCCGTCATCGTGTACGAAGTAGAGGGTGTCGCGCGCGCCTATCCTCTGGCCATTCTCACATGGCACGAGATTGTCAACGACACACTCAACGGCCATCCCATCACCGTGACTTTCTGCCCCCTATGCAACGCCAGCATTGTGTTTGACCGCCGCGTAGGTGACGCCATCCTAGACTTTGGCACAACGGGCAATCTACGCAACAGCGATCTCATCATGTATGACCGCCAGACCGAATCCTGGTGGCAGCAGTTTACAGGGCAGGCCATTGTGGGTGAATACAGTACAACCCAGCTCAACTTTCTAGCCAGCCAGGTCCTGCCCTTTAGTGAATTCAAACGGCTGTTTCCGACCAGTGAAGTATTAGCTCGACCGCTTGACCTTTACAGCCGTGCCTATGGCTCGAATCCTTATGGGGGTTATGACACCTACAACAGCGGTTTGAGCCGCAACGGCAATTTAGTGCTTTTCGCTGGCGAGCTTGATGAACGCCTGTCACCCTTAGATCGGGTTGTGGGTATTCTGTATCCGGATTACACCAGTGTAGCGATTCCCCTTGATGTGGTGCGCACGGCCAGAGTCATCCAGTACACACGGCATGAAGCGGATCCGGGATTGGTCGTGTTCCATCAACCCGGCATGTCTTCGGCCCTGGCCGAACAGGATATAGGCAATGCCCGTGACATTGGCAGTGTGGGTGTCTTTGAACGACAGCTAGGCGACCAGGTTCTGGACTTCATGGCCACCGACCAGGGCGAATTTGCCGATCAGCAGACCGGCACCATCTGGAATATTCGCGGCCAAGCTGTCAGGGGGCCCTTGACCGGGCAATCGCTGAGCCCTCGCCTGGCCTTCGATCACTTCTGGTTCGCCTGGGCCGCCTTTCTGCCCGACACTACACTGTACAGTCCGGAATAAACACTGGGGGGCGTAACTTGGTCGGTTAACCGGCTAGCCCCGGCCCTTATCCTAGCTTGAAACGATGCGGACCGTGACTTGGCAGGCCGCCACATATTCGCCATTGACGTCAATGACACGCATGCGCAGGGAATACAAGCCCGAGATGTAAGGTGTTGTGTCAATATCCAACAGATAGCCACTACGCACTTGGTTACGGCCAATGCCCAGCAGGGTAAAGTCGTTGTCTTCCGGTGTGGTACCGGGTGCAATTTCAACATAGAAGGCCGAAAAGTTTTCATGAGTGGCCGTACCGATCATCGCCACAACATCCGTAATTTCCTGCTCCACACCGGGAGTCAGAATGGTGGCATTTTCGTCCTCGCAGGTAGGTACGCTACGGAGCTCTAGCACACCTTCGGCCGCCACGACATCCGTCGCCGCCGCTGCTGGTGTGGGGGGCAGGATCGCCACGGAATCATTTGGGACCACGACCTCATCCACCGTATTCCCGTTCACGTCTTGTTCCATTTCCACTGCCCGTGCCATGACATGGCTGATGAAATAGGCGGCACTCATGAGCAGGATCAGGCCCGTCACCCGGGAGAGAATATGGGCTACAGCCCGCGCGGCGCGTTCCCTTTCCAGGGCAAAAATGGCCTGGCGCCGTTCCATACGGATGGCACGGACCCGATACAGGTAGTAGAGAGCGATCAGGCCGCACAGCCCATAGATCCAAGGAGCTAGGCTAGCCACATACTCTATGATCAGACTCATGCTCTGATTCTAAAGGATACTGGTCAGAATACTGTGGATCCCTAGACTATACATCGATCCCAGGTTTGAAGTCCGGTATCCGGGACATGGCCTTATCATATGCCGGCGGCATGCTCCCCCCACCCCAATTGCGGACTCCCGCCTCTACTTCCGTTATGATGTAGAAAATGGTCAGGTAAAGTGTATGGAACTTACCCATTTCTTCCATTCGCGGCGTAGTGATGTCCGTGCGCGGCACGGCATGGTCGCCACCAGTCAGCCACTGGCGGTCCAGGCCGGCCTAGAGATATTGCGCCAGGGTGGTAATGCCGCGGATGCCGCGGTAGGCACGGCAGCCGTGCTCAACGTGGTTGAGCCTATTTCAACCGGCATCGGCGGTGACTGTTTCGCCCTTTTCTATGATGCCAACGACGCGTCCATTCAGGCTCTCAACGGTTCAGGACGTACTGCCAGCCGTACCTCCATTACGGAGCTGCGGGCACAAGGCTATACCCGCATGCCTGTTTTCACGGGCCATGCGGTCAGTATTCCGGGTACGGTGGCAGGTTGGCATGATCTGATCGCACGCCACGGTACCATGTCCCTAGCCGATGTACTAGCCCCCGCCATTCGCTATGCGGAAGAGGGCTATCCAGTGTCAGAGTGGATAGCCCTGGGCTGGCGTTCCCAGGTAGACAAATTGCTGCGGCACGCCACGTGGAACTCGCCGGACCTGGACACGGGGCCCCCACAATCCAGCGGTCATGAGCTCTTGGTGGAAGGCCGTGCGCCCTATCCCGGTGAAATCATCAGACTGCCGGAATTGGGTCAAACCCTACGCGCCATCGCGGAAGAGGGCCCTGCGTACATCTACGCAGGAGACTTCGCCCTGCGGCTGGCAGATCACGTACAGCGGTATGGTGGCTGGATCACGCCGGACGACATGGCGTGCCACACGAGTACCTGGGAAACCAGCCTGCAGCAGTCTTTCCGGGGATATGCATTACATGAATGCCCACCCAACGGGCAGGGTTTGGCCGCCTTGATCGCCTTAGGCTTGGCAGAGGGATTTGAGTTGGAAACTATGAGCGAGGCGGACAAATTGCACGTTCAGATCGAATGCATGCGGCTGGGTTTCGCAGATGCCCAGCGGTATGTCTGTGATCCCGACTGGCTCCCCTTTCCGGTTCAGCATCTGCTGCAGGACACCTATCTGGACACCCGGCGAGCGACTATCACCATGGACCGGGCAGCCCGTGATGTATCTTTCGGGATACCCACCTACGGTTCCGACACGGTGTATCTTGCCGTCATTGATGGCCAGGGCAACGCATGCAGCTTCATCAACAGCTTGTATCAGGGTACCGGCTCAGGCCTAGTCGTGCCCGGCACGGGTGTAAGTCTACAGAACCGGGCCGCCCTGTTTGAGCTGGATCCGGATCATCCCAATAGTCTAGCGCCCCGTAAACGGCCCTACCACACTATTATTCCGGCGTTGGTCACCCATGACGCGGAGCTGCGGGCTAGTCTAGGCGTTATGGGAGGCTTCATGCAGCCACAGGGTCATCTACAAATGATGGTCCGTATGTATACGGAGCATCTTACCCCCCAACGGGCTTTGGACGCTCCACGCTGGCAACTGAGCGGTCCCGTCCTGGGACATGCCAACAGTATGGGGCAGGATGAACCGGGCGGTCTCGTACTACTGGAAGAAGGATACGATCCCCATGTTCTCCAGGTACTGACCCAGCGGGGACATCGGATCGCCCTCCGCTCCGGATTGACCCGTAGTAGTTTCGGCGGGGGTCAAATTATTTGTCGAGAGCCGTCTACAGGTACCCTAACAGGCGGTTCGGATCCACGCAAGGATGGTTGTGCCATGGGTTGGTAATTGCCCCATCGCGGGACCGCACCTTCACGCTCTTGTTCGCCTACATCGCTCCCGGCATGACTACTACGATCGCCCCGCATATGTCCTCCCCCTCCGCGGCATGCCCGCCCGGGCTAGTAGCGGGCTGCGCACGCATGCGCACGGCCCGTCAACCTTGTGAAGCCATCCGGGCGTTTAAACACTACTACAATCTGCTCTACCAGGGCGCGTCAGGCCTGATTCACTCACGCGATGCACAGCCCGTTCCCCACCTAACCGACTACACTGAACTAGAAGACTTTGCCACCACGGGGCACGAAAAAGTCGGGCAGGCCCTAGTACTCAAACTTAATGGTGGATTAGGCACTAGTATGGGACTCAGTCAGTCCAAGGGGCTGATCCCTATCCGGGACGACATGACTTTCCTGGACTTCATCGTGGCACAAGTCGCATTTCTGCGCCGGTGTCTCGGCGCACCGGTACCTTTGATGTTCATGAACAGTTTCCACAGCCATGCCTCTACCCTAGCGGCCCTGCACACCTATCACCATTTGCAAAACGGCATGGATCTGGATTTCCAGCAGCACCAGATTCCCAAACTGACATCTGACACGCTGGTACCCGTTCATTGGCCCACCGATCCAACGAAAGAATGGTGCCCCCCCGGCCATGGGGATGTGTATTCATCCTTGTACACCACCGGTTTGCTTGACACGCTTATGGATCGGGGATACCGCTACGCTTTCATCAGCAACACGGACAATCTAGGGGCTATACTAGATACCCGGATCCTAGGTTATATGGCGGCCCAGCGGATACCCATGCTGATGGAAGTAGCCTACCGCTCGGCTTCGGATCGCAAGGGGGGGCATCTGGCCCAGGATGCGGCAGGGCGTTTCCTCATTCGTGAGTTTGCCCAATGCCCTGAGGACGAGCTATCGCACTTCCAGGACATTGACACCTACCGGTTTTTCAACACCAACAATGTTTGGCTCTATCTACCGTTCCTGCGCCAGATTCTGCAGGAACATGAAGGCTTTCTACCCCTGCCGCCCATTTTCAACCGCAAGCCGGTGGACCCGTCCCACCCCACCTCCCCCATGGTCATCCAGATGGAAAGTGCCATGGGCTCGGCTATTTCCCTCATACCCGGTGCCTCTGCTCTGCGGGTCCCCCGTACCCGTTTCCTGCCGGTTAAGCGCTGCGAGGACCTGTTGGTGATTCAGTCGGACGTGTATCAGCCGATTTCGTCCTTCCAGCTGACTCCTCAAGTTGAGCATGGCCCCGTAGTATCGCTGGATCCCCATTATTACAGCTTGTACACTGACATGCAGAAGCGATTTCCCTACGGCCCCCCCTCCCTAGTCCAGTGCCGGTCACTGTCCATTCACGGGGACGTGCAGTTCGGACGAGACGTGGTCCTGCAAGGTGACGTGGTCATCCGTAACCGGTCGGAACAGCCTTATCACATCCCGGACAATACCCTCATACAGGGAGATCTCCACGTATGAGGGCTGAGTCCTGCACCCGATCCCGTAGTTGGTGCAACAGAGGCACCATCCGGCGTGTCGGTCCTGGCAGGAAATAGCGATCCCAGGCCCCAAGGAGCGGCGTGAACCGAGCCCCTAAATCCTGCTTGAAGCGCCAGACACCATACAGAGCGTCTTCCCGATTCAACGGGTCCAGGGGCGCCCCCCACCAGTCATACTGGGTGCAGCCCTGCGCTCGGGCCCATTGCATCGCCTCCCATTGCAGCAGATGATTCGGGTTGCCACAATGCGCATCCTGCATATGCTCGTCCGAGGTCAGACGGCTGGCTCCCAACAGGTACCAGGCCCAGGAGCCCAGGGCCAACAGATATACGCCACCTACCAGTCCAACATCCGGATGCTCAGCCAGCAGGAGCGTGCTGCGGAGTGCGTCCGGGGCAGCCGTGCCCTCCACATGACAGAGGGACAGCAATGCTTGATAGTATGCGCAAGCGCGGATAGCGAAGCCCTTACGCTGCCCAGTGTCCGCGTACAAACGATAAAAGTTCGGTAAATCCGCAAGGGTACCTTGACGGATCGTCAGGGCGCTGCGTTGGGCTTGGCGCACCTTGCTGCGGCAGCGACTCTTGAAGGTGGCCATCAACGCGTCCGGCTGGTCCGGGAGCACGGAAATACCGGTGTTTTGAAACTGGGTCGGACGTGTACTGAAACGCCATGCCTGCTCTTCCAGTTGCGCAATGGCCGCCATGCCCGAAGCCCGATCACGCCGGACATTGGGATCAATACGGACTGATACACAGTGTCGGGACCGCGCACAGTCGGCAATGGCTTCCAGCGCATACGCCACCAGGCGCGTGTCGGTCCAGTCCAGGGCTGGGCCGCGGGGCACATAGGCTATGCACATGGGCAACCGGGGATGGATGCGTCGGTACAGGATCTGGAACTGTCCTACCGTGGCATGGGCTGCTGTCAGGATGCGATACCGCATAGGTTCCCAGCCTGCTGTCCGCGCCTTGAGCACGCCCCATTCCCAACTCTGCATGAAACCGGTGTGCGGTTGCAAGGATAGTTCTCGATTCCAGGCCTGCGGATCGTCTACTTCCGCCAGGTGTAAACGGGGGGTTGACCTAGGCCGGGGCTGCGGGCTAAGGGCTCCGCGCGTCTGGGCTCGCCGCCGGGCAGCGCGGGCTAGTTCCAGACCCCGAGTACCCATGACAAACAAGCGGTAGGCAGCCGGCTGCACGGGCAGATCCCAGGCCCCAATCAAGTGCAGAATACGTCCCCCAAATGCCTGTTTCATGCGATAGACGGTCCACAGATCCCGGCGGGGGAGTTTCTGTAGGTCAATGGGTAGCGCGTGAGGCCATGCGCACCGGTCATCTTGCCAGCGGATTGAACGGGCCAATTCGCCCAGCGGGGTTGGAATACCCCATAGGTCGTAATAGTCTGCGTTGCGCTGCCGAGCCCACTGCATAGCCGCAAAATACAAACCGTAGTTGGGCATGGCACTGCGATGCCGCTGGCTGCTGGCCCCCCAGGGATACCAGGCACCGTTGCCGATAGCGGCCACAATCATGGCCGCCACCGGTTCATCCTGGACGTCCGCGAACAACAAACATAGCGTATCAGGCATGGCCTCTAGGGCCTGGCGATAGTACGCGATGGAATGGTAATGGAATCCGTGTCGCACACCGGTCTCATCCAGGAGTACCTGCAACGTATCTAGCTCCGACAGTGTACCGTGCCGAATACGCGTACCACTGCGCCGGGACTTCCGAATATTGTACCGGCACTTGCTCTTCATGCGTGCCAGTAGTTCCTCTTCTGAGCCTCCTAAATCAACTCGGATGGTACTACGGGGTTGAATCGTCGTGTCACTGGGCTGGAACCCAAGAGTACGCAGTGTCTGTCGGTGTACGGGCAGATCTTCCAGGTCCGGTTCAATCTTGATGAAATGCATACCCTGAGCGCGGGCGAGCGCATGAAGCCGGTCCCGTATGGCCCTAGCCTGTGCCATGTCTGTCCAGTCCACTAGGGGACCACGTGGAACATAGCCCATGGAAACGCCATGTCGTCGCGTATGCAGGAGCTGGGCCCCGGCTGTGATGTGCCCGGAGGCATCACGACATACCACGCGGTGGGCTGTCCAGCCCCACTGACTCTTGAGCTGGGCCCAGCCACTGGTCTGCAGAAAGTGGGCCTGTGGATGGGCCGTAACAAAGGTGTCCCACTGCGCTACGAGGGATTCCCGTGGTGTAGCCGAGTGAGGTAAAGAAGGACTCGGGAGTCGAGGAGAAGACATGAGGTTGGGGCAGGCGTTCCGTATGCCGGAAACATAGGAAGGGCGTAGATAAGCCTACAATAATACCATCATGTACTTTACTTGCGACAGGTCATGCCGTACCGAGTCATCTATGGGCTCCCTCCCGGTCCGGTGGTCGCGCCTTCCCGGCCGGATCGTGCGTTCGCTATAATAGTACTATTCTGCCTCTATGTCCGTGCTGCCTGTGCATCCTGCCATGTTGTCCGCCAAACGTCCCCATCCAGGTTTGCTGACACAGGCCCAACTCCTGTTTCTGATAACTCTGGGTGTCACCGATCTCGCCTGCCTAGTGGCGGGACACTACCTAGCGTACCGGGCTACACGGTTGGGCCCTGACGTGGTGCTAGGGCCTTTCAGCGAGTGGTGGATCCTGCTGGTCACCCACACACCTATCCTCCTCGGTGCCTTTATCTGGCTACGTATGTATCAGCGGCGGCGGCCCATCAGCCATTTGGACGAAACCATCAAGATCCTGGGAATCAATCTTCTTCTCGTCCTGCTCGTTCTAGCACTGCTTACCATGGCTGTGTCCGATTTTGATGTCTATCGCCGGCAGATCGTGTTCATCTGGAGTTTCACATCGCTTCTGATTGCCCTTGGTCGCATCTTCCATACCCAGATCCAGTGGTCGGCCCAGAGCCGTGGTGTAGGGGCTGACAGGGTATTGCTCGTGGGAAGTGGACCCACGGCCCACTTCATCCAGCAAAAAGTCAAGTACAATCCCAAACTGGGTTTTGCCATCATCGGCGCGGTTACGGAGGAAGCGGTCCCCACGACGGACGCCTTGGACACGATTCCCATCTTAGGTACCCGTACTGACATCCCGGCTCTGATCCACGCGCATGCGATTGACGAGGTTATCATCGGGATGCCTGAAGCCTCACACGAGGACATTGTGGCCATCATCAGTTCCTGCCAGCGCGAAAAAGTAGGCATCCGTGTCATTCCGGACCTATTCCAGATTATGGCGCAGGAAGTAAGTATCGGCGATCTGGCCGGCCTACCTTTACTAACCATGCGGGACGTAGCGCTGCAGGGCTGGAAGGTAGTCCTCAAACGGGCGATCGACATCATGTTAAGTGTCTTGGCTCTCGTCTTTCTGAGCCCTCTGATGCTTCTTTATGCTCTGCTCATCAAGTTGGAAAGTCCGGGCCCTGTCTTCTATACCCAGATTCGCATGGGATTGGATGCCGTACCCTTCCATATGCTGAAGTTTCGCTCCATGCGGGAAGACGCCGAAGCGGGCGGTCCCGGCTGGACCCAACGGAATGATCCCCGCCGTACGCGGATGGGACGCTTCATGCGCTCCAAAAGCCTAGATGAACTGCCCAACTTCATCAATGTGCTCATGAATGAAATGAGCATTGTCGGTCCCCGTCCGGAACGACCCGTGTACGTAGAGGAATTCCGGCGCGAAGTGCCCAATTATATGGAACGCCATAAAGAAAAAGGCGGCATTACCGGCTGGGCCCAGATCAATGGTCTACGCGGAGACAGCTCCATTGAAGAACGCATCAAGTATGATCTGTGGTACATTGAAAATTGGTCCATAGGCCTGGATTTCAAAATCATGGCCATTACGGCCTGGAAAATCCTGTTCCGGACCCATCCGGATGCCTATTGAAAGTCGCGGCGACCCATGCGGACACCACTTGTCTATGCAGCGGCCTTGATGGGGCCAACAGGACCTGGGGGTTTGCGTTGACGCATGGCCTTGGGCTTTGTTAGTATGGAGTGATCTGTCCTGTTTGTGGCCCTTTGTTTGCATGATACGTCAGTCCACCACTCACACCGGTTCCGATCAGATTGACCATGATCAGATCTATTGGGATCTGACAGCACGCCAGCGTCAGGTGCTGCGTATCGTGATTGAGGAATACATCACGCACGTAAAGCCTGTAGGCAGCCGTAAAATCGTGCAGGACTATCAGCTGGGCGTGAGTGCGGCCACCATCCGCAATGATATGGCCAAACTGGAGCACTATGGCTTGATCACCAAGGTCCATACCAGTTCAGGCCGCATGCCGTCGCTGCTGGGTTACCGTCTATATGTCCGGCACATGGCCGGCACCCAACAGCTTCCCGCCACATGGCGCCAGAGCCTCCAGGAACGGTTTGACGCACTGTTACTACGCTCCCAGGATTGGTTGGAGGATGCTACGCGTTTGCTGTCATCCGTGTCACGCAGCCTGGCACTCGCGACCGAACTAGCCTACGTGTCCCAGCGTTTCCGGCACATTGAGCTGATCGCCATCCATGCCAGCCAGATCCTAATGGTGCTCGTGCTGGACGAAGGCCAGGTACGCCAGCGGGTACTGGATAACCCCCAGGGTTTCACCCAGGAAGAACTCAAGCAGATCAGCGGTGAGCTCAACATACAGCTAGCCGGTTTGGAACAGCCCGCCATCCAGGAAAAAATGCCTACACTTTCCGTACGAGCGCAGACCTATGGTGAACTACTTACCACGATCATACCTGTGCCTCGGGCCCAGTCTCGTCTGCCTCTGGTACGACAGGGACTAGACCGGATGCTGGAAGCCCCGGAATTCGCTGAGCGTCACCAGCTGCAGCGGGTGGTGGCGACCTTTGATTCATGGCGTCACCTGGATGACATTCCCGTGTATACCCAGCAACCGGGTGACGTACATGTTCTCATTGCCGGCGACGGCAAAGAGGAGTGGGCTGATTTTGCGGACATGAGCCTGGTACTATCCAGTTACGGCATTCCGAATCGGGCTACAGGGATTGTAGGTGTGGTGGGTCCTGTGCGCATGGCGTATGGCTACAATATGGGTGCTGTCCGCTCCATGGCAGCCCTGATGAGTGCTTTTGTGCGCAATTCCCTGGTGCATACCTCTCCTGATATCCTCCAGGCAACGAAAGAATCAATGCAATGAGTGAAACCGAAACCACCCAATCGCTAGTACCAGACCCAGGCCAAGAGGCCCTGGACATCCCCGAGCCCCCGGCAGATGCCCAAGCAGCTGAGGACTCACTCGCTGCGGAATCAGCTACGCCCTATGACACCTTGAACGAGGAAGAGTTGCGGGTGGCATTGGCTGAACTGACCCAGGCCCATGACACCTTAACTCAGGCCCATACGGAACTCGCAGAACAGAAGGCTGCTACCGAAGTGGAAATGCTGCGCATGGCCGCCGATTTCCAGAATGCCCGCAAGCGCCTGGACCGCTTGGCACAGGAGCAGACGGACCGTGCCCGCCAACGTTTCGCAGGCCGGATCATTGCCGTCCTGGACGATCTGGAACTGGCCCTGGACAACAGACCGGACACCGTAGTGGACAATGACGCATCCTGGGTGCAGGGCATTGAACAAATCCATGCCAAGATCCGTAAGGTACTGGAAAACGAAGGGGTCAGGTTGATTGAAGCGGCAGGACTTTTCGATCCCAGCCAGCACGAAGCCGTACAGCAACTAGAGAGTGCAGACCATGAAAGTGGCGAAATCGTGGATACGGTACGACCAGGCTACATGTTCAAGGACCAAGTATTACGGCCTGCCATGGTACGCATAGCAAGCTAAAAGTAGGGCCATGTCAAGATGTGGTGGCTATGTCGTCTATTCCGCTGACCGTCCGGAATTCTTCGTCCCTGTCCGGCATTCGGCCCTTTGATGTCACACGTGACCTGCTGCAGGTCGCAGAGTTGGTCCGTGAAGCCTTCGCCAGTGAACTGGACGAGGCTAGTACTTCGGTACTGCGCGAACTCCAGTTTTTGGGACGTCTAACTCGTGTGCTGCGCCTAGGGTATCTGAACTCATTCAGCACCTATAGCCCTTTTGACGGTTTCGTGTGGATGGATATGTCCCGTGTGGTGGGCAATATCTCCCTGCAGCGCATGGACCCCTACGGTCGCCGCTGGCAGATTGCTAACATGGCCGTTGCCCGCTCACACCAACAACGGGGAATTGCGCGCCAGTTGCTTGCACACGCCATAACGTACCTCAAGGATATAGGCGCCCAATATGCCGTGCTACAGGTACGCCGCGACAATCACATTGCTCTCGATCTTTACACCAAACATGGCTTCACACGCATGGGAGGGACCACGGAACTAAAGGGCCGTACACCGCTGAAGGGGATGGTTGTGCCCTCAACCAATGTCGTGTCTCACATTCCGGTACAGGAGTGGCGCAAGATCTACGATTTGGCCCGGAGTCAGGTGGAGTACCACACGCAGTGGTGGCACCCGCTACGCAAAGGCGACTTCGTATGCGACTGGCCTCAACGTGTGGAAGAACGTATTGCTACCAGCGTAGGTCACAGCCATACGCACCGGTTGGGTGTCCGTACCAACGCCCGGCATTACGCCACCGCCGCTATTGTCCGGAGCCATTACTGGCGTCGCCAGCACCGTATTGCGTGGTGGACCCGTTCACAGCTCTACGGCCATTATGAAGAAGCGATGGCCGCTTATATTGCGCAAGTCCTGGGTATGCAGTCAAATTTTCAGCTCGGCGCCCAGATTGATGCCGATCATGAAGCCGGTATCAGGGCCCTGCAAAGTCTGGGGTTACGGGAATCCATGACTCTGGATACCATGCGCTGCGTGCTCGGACGAGCAGGTGAGACCCCGGCCACTCGCTTCCGTTGATCCTGGTGGCTTCCAGCCCCAGGGTCGTGCTATGATGCGCTATGCAATTCTCTTTTCTACATATTGCGGATACCCATTTGGGGCACCTGCAGTACGGTCTGCGCGAGCGGTTCAATGACTTCGTGCAGGCCTTTCAGTGGGCAGTCCAAGAAGCGGTACGCCATGAAGTGGATTTCGTGCTGTTGGCCGGTGATCTTTTTGACCGGCCTGCCAAGGTCTGGCCCCATACGCTACGACAAACAATACAAATCCTCACTGCCCTCCGCCAGGCTCAAATACCTTGTCTGGCGATCGAAGGCAATCACGACAAAAATTTTTACGCGGACCGCCACCTGAGTATCAATAAGCACATGACTTGGAGCGAGTTTCTGGCGGACCAGGGCATGTTGCAGCTGCTGAATTTCGTTCCGGGGCATGCGCACCCTCTGCGTCCAACGACCGCGGCGTGCCCGATAGGTCATTTTAGCGAGCCCCTACCGGGCGTCCAGGTTTTTGGTATAGGCTACAAGGGGGCCGGTACCAAAGCGTCACTGTCCGCTCTAACACAAACCCTCCAGGATAGCGCAAGAGAAGATCGACACTACAGCGTGCTTATGCTCCACACCGGCCTTGAGGAGAAAATTCCACACAACGTGACCGGCACGGTGACGGTAGCGGATTTGATGCCTCTGCAGCCGTATTTCAACTATCTGGCGCTGGGGCACTATCACAAACCCTTTATGCACGAGGACTGGATCTGCAATCCGGGTAGTCTTGAGATCACGTCCGTGGACACCCTGGATCCCGACAATCCAGGTGGGCTCAAGTTGGTGGAAGTGGATACGGCCAGGCACCCAATGCACCGCGTAACCCACCTGCCCTCGCCTATACGGCCCTGGCTGCGGTTTCCCTTCCCGGTCAACCGGGCGCAAACCCCGGAGCAGTTGTGGGAGCAACTGGACGCGCACTTGCACAAGCAGGTCCGGCAAGTCCACGATCCAAGTGGGCAGAACCGTGCCCCTCTAGTGTACATCACTCTACAAGGTCGACTGAATTTTCCTTCGCATCTGTTAGACCTCAAGAGGATGCGGGAACAAGTGATCGCACTCTTGGGGGCTCTGGAGTGTCGTATCCATGTGATGGCGTCATCACACCAAGGCCGAGACGGGGACCAGACGGATGCACCGGCATTGCACGACATTGAACAAGCAGTGCTCCTTGACACCATCCAGACGTACCCTCGTTACAAGGAAAAGGCGGAACTTTGGCGCAATGCAACTAACGACCTAATGGCGGAGGCACTAGCACGGGCCGCACCGGAGGCATTGTACACGACCCTAAGCACCTACGATAACGATGCGGAAACCGGGTCCCAGCAGACTGACAGTCATGCAGCTACTTGAATTGGAACTCGTCAACATCAAATCCTACACGCAGGCGGTGATTACCTTCACGGAAGGTATCAACGGTATCGTCGGGGCGAACGGCGCCGGCAAGAGCACCATTTTGGAAGCCATCGGCTGCGTCCTGTTCAATAACCGGGACCCGCGGCCTTCCAGCCTGCTGCGCCAGGGCCAGCGCACAGGCTGGATGCGTGTCCGTCTACTGCACCAGGAACACACCTATGACGTTGTACGCTATGTGGGCCGCAATCTCTCCTATGTCCATAATTGTGATGATGACGCCCGGCTCTGCGAAGGACAGCACGATGTCCAGGCATTCCTCCAGTTGGCTCTGGGCATGGCTGACAACACCGCGATTTCGCTGGATGCCCTCTTCCAACATGCCATCGGCGTGCCCCAAGGCAGCTTCCAGAGCCCGTTTCTGGCCCGCGCCGGCGTGCGCAAAGCCCACTTTGGACCTCTTCTGAACGTTGACAAATATCAGGAAGCCTACAAACACTTACGCGAAACCGAAAGGCACATCGCAGAGCTAGTGCAGGAAAAGGCATTGGAACAAGCGCGGCTAACCGCCCAACTCGCCCCCCGGGAAACGAAGGCATGCGAACACCAGGAATGGGAACAGACCGGCGCTCTACTTTCTCAGCAGATCCGGGACGACACCGACCGTCTGCAAATCGTCACGGACCGGATAGCTCACTGGGATCAGATGGCCGAAACGTTGCGCCAGTTGCAGCAAGACCATAACGTTCAACAGCAAGAACTCGCACATCTCACTGGGAAACTGCACCTGGCTACGGCCAACCGAGACCAATCTCGGGAGTCCCAGCGGCTCGTGGCAGAGCATAAGCCCGCTCACGATCGCTATCTGGCGGTGGAACAAGCCATGAGCCAGATACAGCAGCAACTGCAGGACTTGACTGCTCTCCAGGCTCGTACGGCCCGTCTGGACGCGGAACTAACGACCCGTCAAGAACGACACCAGGTCCTGACCCGAGAACTAGCGGCCCTACAAGATCTGGAGCAGGAAGCCATCCAACTTCAGGATGCAGTGACCCAGCATGCCGCAGCGGAGCGGGAGTTGGAGCGACTGGGCGTCACGGTGTCTACTCTCGCCACGGTACAGGAGGATTTGCGCCACGTACAGGCTGAGTGTGCGCAGGCCACCGCGCAACGGGAGGAGATTGTAACGCAACTGAGCCAGCGGGCGCGCCTAGAGGAACAAGCCGAATGTGAAACCCGGCAAGCGCAACAAGCCGCTCGCCGCTGGGATGAATTGGACCGGCAACGGCTCCTCATCCAAGCCCATCTTGATAGTCTCAGTGAGCAACAACAAGCCTTGCAGAAGGTCGCCACCCATAAAGAACACGCACACGGTACATCCGGGACAGCGGTGTGTCCGGTTTGTCAACAAACGATCTCAGCCGGTAAACAGCGTGATCTGCTCGCCCACAACGACCAAGCACGACAGGGCGCTCAGCAGGAACTCACTACGCTACAGGACCAGTTGCAGAGCATCCAAAAGTCTCAAAACGCTTTTCAAGACGCGGCGGAACACTACCGGATGACTGCAGCGACCTTGCGGCAAGACCGCGATTTATACGCGGTGGACGCGCATCTCCAGAACCTGCAGCGGGAACTCACCCGGCACGAGACCAATCAAACCGAATGGCAGCAAGCATGTGAACGCCAGCAGCATCTGGAAGAACTGAAGACGCGCCTGCAGTCGGATGTGAATCGGCATCATGCCATTACGGCACGTCTGGTCACGGGCACTGCCCTGCAGAGCGAAAAGGAGGAGCTGGACTCCCGGTTGGATCACCTGGCACAGGAACTGGAGGTATGCCGAGCCCAGGAAACCGATTTCAGTGGGTTGGCCGAACGTGAAACCGAACTGCGGATCGATCTACAGACTTATCGCCCGGCATATGAATGTGTCATTAGCCATACCGATAGGGCCCGCAACCTGAATATGCATACCCGACAATGGGAAGACCTGACACAGCAGCAGTCGGCACTTCAAACCACACTGGCCGCACTGAGCAGTCAGTTAACCATCCAAACCGAGGCCTATGATGCCGACGAACATGTCCGTTTGCGTCAGGACAAAGACGCGCTACAAACCGCACTCACCCGGGCCGAAACCGAACATCAGCATGCCATGGACAACAAGAACCGTCTGGCCCGGGAATTGGTTGAACTTGAGGCTGTGGCCGCGCAGGAAGCACAGGCCGCGCAGGAACACGCTGTCCGGCAGCGACGGGCAGAGCATCTAACTTTCCTGCGGACTCTACTCCAACAAGTACAGCCCCGCATCACGGCAGCGCTCATCGACCGCATCAGCCAGGAAGCGGCTGAGTTTTTCAGTCAGCTGATGGATGACGCCACCAAGCAGCTTCACTGGACCGAAGATTTCGGAATTCAGTTGCGGGTTGCCGGCCAGGACCGTGACTTCCGGCAACTGTCCGGTGGTGAACAGATGACGGCAGCACTAGCGGTGATCCTAGCCCTACTCCGCGGTCTCACGAACGTGCAATTTGCCTTCTTTGATGAACCTACCACGAACCTCGATCAGGAACGCCGTACGCAACTCGCTGAGCGCATAGGGAAAATCCGTGGCTTTCGACAACTGTTCATCATCAGCCATGATGATACTTTTGAAGCGAATCTGAACAACGTCATCCACATTCGCAAGGAAGACGACGTCAGCTACCAAGTTATGACATCGGATGCCTAAGCGGCGCGGCACTTCGCGGTCCTACACTACCTGCCCATAGAACCCCGTCCCTTGGTCCTGAGGGCGTCCTTACAAGGAAAGCAGTTAGGCTGTCTCCGGTGTAGGTGTAAGCGTATGAGCACAATGTGTAGCGTGCAGCAGGTCCTGTATGAAACAAGCGGTGAGCGCAGAGGGCGGGTTCGCTTGGAGAATCGTACGTGCCTCCCGGATATCAAGCGCTACCTGTGCACACAGTGCTTCCACGGAAGGAAACCGGATCTCTCCACGCAGACGTTGGAGGAAAGACACAGCGACGGTTTTATGATACAGATCACCGTCCTGGTGGGGACGAGGAAAATCAAGCAGATGCGTTTCCACCCGAAATTCCGTGCCCTGGAAAGTAGGCCGAAATCCCAGATTGGTCACGCTCGCGTAGGCCTCCGGGGCTGGATCCCCCATCCAAGTCTGGGTAGCGTATACGCCTACTCGCGGATAACAGCGGGCCGGCTCCACAGCCAGGTTGGCCGTAGGAAAACCCAGGTGCCGTGCCTGCCGTTCACCAGTGATGACACGTCCCGCCACAAAATAGGGATGGCCCAGATGTCCGTGCGCTTGGACTACATCGCCCTGCTGCAGGAGCGCGCGAATATCGCGACTGCGGACGATTTCCGTGCCGTTCCGTACGGCCGCAACCGTTGTCACTTGAAAACCTTGCCTCTGACCCAGCCGGTGCAGAACTTCCACCGTACCACTGCGCTGGCGACCCAGCGCGAAATCTTCCCCCACGACCAGTTCCACCATATTGACATGGCGTTTCAGCAGGGTGATAAAATCCTCACTGGAATGCTGGGCTAAATCTGCGTCAAAACGCAGACAGACACCTACATCCACGCCAAACTGACGGGTAAGCCACAAGCGCTCCCGCGGCATAGTAAGCAATTTCAGCTCCTGATCAGGATGGAAAAACTGGGCGGGTAGGGGATCAAACGTCACAGCCATCAGGACTGTACGTGTACCATGCGCCTGCTGCTGTACTGCATCACGGCTGGCCATGGCTGCCCGCAGGACAGCCTGGTGACCTATATGCACACCATCAAACTTGCCGATGACTACAATGGTGGGATCCGCGATGTGCAGATCCCGCAAGTCCTCGGCTATCGTCAGCTCATTCGCCACTCATGCCCCCTACTGCAATCTCCAAACTTAGTTCGCTTTGCTATCTCTAAGCGTACTCCATTCAGACAGGAGCCAGCCATTTTCGAGCTTTGAGTTTGAGGGCATCCTGCCCCGGTATCATGGCACAGGTCAGGACACCGCAACAGGCACCATGCTCATCCACTGCTAGGGCCAAAGCCCCCGGTTCGCTACCTCCTGCCGGCAGAGGCTGGTGAATCACCCGACCCTGCCCCAAATGTTGACGTGCTGTCGCATCACACACAATCCGCGGCAACAATAGCCCCGTACCGGGCGCTAGCAGTTGGGGCACCAACGTCTGGCCCTGTTGTGTCACCTGCTCCGGAGTCCAAGCGCGATCTACATGCAACTGACCTAGAGCTACACGGCGCAATTGAGTCAGACAGCCACCAACACCCAGAACTCGTCCCAGATCCCGGGCCAGACTCCGGATGTACGTACCGGCCGAACAGGTTATGCGCAGCGTGATCCTGTCCTCGTGCAGGGGTTGTACCACATGTAGTTCATGAATATGGACAGGGGCAGGCGGCAATGCTACATCTGCACCCGCCCGGGCCAATTTATAGGCACGCTGTCCCTGTACTTTCTTGGCCGAATACACGGGTGGCACCTGCTCCTGGGGCCCTAGAAATGACTGCAGGTGCCGTTCCAGCACGTCATGGCGGAAGGTCACCGGGCGCATCGTGCCCACTATATCCCCTGTTACATCATCGGTGGTCGTTTCAGTTCCGAGACGGATGGACGCTATGTAGGTCTTCGGCAGATCCTGGTAGTATTCAGCCAGACGTGTCGCCTTGCCGATACACAACACTAATAGACCACTGGCAAAGGGATCAAGCGTGCCGGTGTGCCCTACACGCTTGAGGCCCAGACACCGACGCACGTGGCGTACCATGTCATGACTTGTAGGTAAGGCGGTAGCAGCGGCCGATGGCAAGGTTTCCAGGCCTGGCTTGTCCAACAGAAGAATACCCGACGCCGTTTGTGACATGAGTGCATAGACCTCCTGCACGCGGATTGTACACCGGTCGGAATAGGGTATGCGGAACGGTAGGAGGCCAGGTTCCAAGCAGGCGGGATCAGCGGAAACGGGAGGTCGGTAGAGACACTGTAATCCGTTCTACGCCGTGCCGGCGACAGACTTTATTCGGTCACCGCGGTTTTGAGCTCTTCAACCACGCCGGGCACTACATCCCACAGGGTGGAGTCAATGAAACAACCTGCCGCCATCCGGTGACCACCGCCGCCATAGGATAGAGCCAACTGGCTGACGTCATAGCCGGGACGACACCGCATACTACACACTACGCCGTGCGTCCCATCGGCCTGGGTGCGCTCGATGAAGATGACGGCGGCTTTGGCCTCACGCACTTCCATGAGTTTCTGGATTAGCCCACGTGTACTGGGGCGTTCACCAGCCTGGGCATTCAGTTGGTCTTCGCGAATGGTCAGCCATATCACCCCGTCTTCCAGCTGCATGGTAGGGAGGACGGCAGCCCACAAGCGTAGGGTATCGTAGGACAAGGAACTGATGGTCTGGGATACAATGTCGTACGGAGAAAACCCGTCATCCTCCATCACTTCCAACATATCTTCCAGAAAAGCACGATCCGTACCGTATACCCGCAAACACTGGGTATCGGTGATCATGCCGGTCAGCAGACACTGCCGAGCCCGCGCGTTCAGTGTATAGCCCAGGGCCTTGGCCAGGTGCAGAATCATATTGCAAGTAGATAAGGCCTCGGGCATCACCCAGTTCAGACCCTCTGAACCGAACTTGAGTGAGGTAGGATGATGATCAACCACCAGCCACGGTGTGTGCTGCACCGAGGGATGGGTGCGAAATTTACCCATCCGGTCCGTGGAGGAGGTATCCGCGACAATGACTAGGTCAAATCTGCCATGTATGTCACGAGGATGTCCGACAGTCTTGAATCCGGGCAAGAAAGCATAAATATCATCGCGGGCACCGTCAATCCCGGTGTGGACCTGTTTGCCGGCTCCTTCCAGGATCCATTTCAGGGCCAGGATGCTGCCGTACGCATCACCATCCGGTTCTACGTGACTGAGGCAGAAAATACGATGTGCAGCCTGAATGGCTCCGAGCACGGACTCTGGGATCATGAAGCATCCAGCTCTAACGAATCGAGAATGGCATGCACACGTGACGCGGTCTTCTCCGCATCACTGTATCCAAAATGACATTCGGGCACTATCCGCAGAATATGACGGGCAGCCAGAGTTCGCCGGCAATAGTTCTGTGCTCTACGCAGAGCACGCAAGACTTCCTGTGGTGACACAGCAGGATCGTCATGGGTAACCAGAATACGTACGGACCTGCGATCCCGGGAGACCACAACGTCGTTGACCCTGACCGAGTCCAGCAGCGGATCCTGGAGCTCTTGTTCAATCAAAAGGACCATTTCCTGCCGAATCAATTCTGTTATCCGCTGCTGCGACGTGTTACTCACAGTGATCTTACCTGTTCCTGCTGTTCCAACACCTCGATCAAGTCACCATCGGCGAAATCGTTGACATCTAAGAGTCGAATCCCGCAGTCCTGGCCCATCCGTACCATATCCACCTGATCACGGAAGCGGCGCAATTCCACGATGCGGCTCAGTGTTTCCGGACTACCCGGTCGCACCAGGCGGACCTGGGCATCCTGTTTGACCACGCCGTCAATGACGACACAGCCCGCTACCACACCGCCGCGCACGGGAAACTGCTGGCGCACTTCGGCCTGACCAATCACGATCTCCTCAAAACTCGGATCCAGCATACCTGACATGGCCTGTTCCATGTCCTGAAGCAATTCGTAGATGATACTATACAGTCGAATGTCAACGTTGGAGTTCTGGGCGCGTATGGCGGCGGTGCGTTCCACCGCTACGTTGAATCCCAAAATGACTGTAGGGCTGTGACTAGCTTCCACCAGCAGAACATCCGACTCCGATATGTCGCCCACTGCAGTGCGCAGGAATTCAATCCTGATTTCGTTTTGATCCAGATTCAGCAGAGAGCTTTGAATGGGCTCCAAACTGCCCTGGACATCGGCCCGCACGATCAACTGCAGCAGCTTTTCGCTCTCCTCCTTCTGGAATGTGGCGAATAGTTCTTCTAGGGACTGCGGTATGACCATCTCCGCCTTGGCGGCGTCCGTCTGCTCCCGCAGCGCTGTTTCCACCCGCTGTGTAGCCACTTTCTTAGATGCCACTTGCTCTAGCAGATCGCCGGCGGCAGGTGGATCGGTAATACCCAGTATCTGCACCGGGGTACCTGGCCCCACCTCCCGGATACGCTTGCCGTTATAGGCATGCATGGCCTTAATGCGGCCCCAAGTCTGACCTAGGACTCCTTGATCGCCATCGGGCACTGGGCCCCAGCTCCTGCCAATCACTACATGGTCCCCCTGGCGCAAACTACCGTTCTGCACGAGCACGGTGGCAGTGACACCACTCCGACTGTCAACATGGGCTTCCAGGACCGTACCCAGGGTGCGTCCCTGTGGATTGGCTTGAGGGGATATTTCGTCAGTCAGCAACGTGATGGTATCCAGTAGTTCCTCAATATTGTCCCCTTGCAGTGCACTGATGGGCACCACATGTGTATCCCCACCCCAATCCGAGGGGGTTAGGTCAAGGTTGGCCAACTGAGTCAAGACATGGTCAGGATTGGCATTGGGACGATCGATTTTGTTCAGAGCCACCAGAATCGGCACCTGGGCTGCCCGTGCATGATCAATGGCCTCTTCCGTTTGAGGCATAATGCCGTCATCGGCGGCCACGACGAGAATGGCCAGATCCGTCACGCCCGCCCCCCGCGCCCGCATCTGCGTGAACGCATGGTGGCCGGGTGTATCAATGAACGTAATCGTTTGGGCGTGATCATCGGAGATGTGTTCTACCTGGTAGGCGCCTATGCTCTGCGTAATCCCACCGGCTTCGGTATCCACTATGTTGGTCTTGCGAATGGTGTCCAGCAGTGTCGTCTTGCCATGATCCACATGGCCGAGCACCGTTACCACGAGCGGTCGCGCCTGTAGTGCGGTTACATTTTCCGCACGGACAATGGTCTGAATGCGGCCTAGTTCGGCCGTTCCGATATGGTCACTTTCACCATCCGCGGCTACGTCGGTTGTTTCCTCAACCTGCTCGGACTGCGGTTTGATGACAACGCCTAGTTCTTCACCTACCAGCTGGGCCGTTTCAATGTCAATAAACTGGGTAACCGGCACCATCAGGCCGTACTGCATCAGGATTTTCAGCAGATCGATGGGACTTTTGTTGATTGCAAGCGCCAGATCACGCACGGTGATATTCGCACCCGCAATGTACACCACGTCCGGTTGCTGGCTATCTGCTCCCTGCTCCACAACATCTTCACTCATAATAACCTCATAAGAAATACGCCAATGTGCTACCAGGTTGTATCGTTGTCGGTAAACCGCCCTTCTTTACTCAACCTGTAATGTAATGTGGAATGTGGGTGCTTGCTCTATTTCCCCGTCACCCTACTAGGTCCATATCGGCTACACTGCCATCCTCCGAGCCCGCCGTCAAACGGCTTAACTCTTGGCGGTACTCTTCCAGACACTGTTTTTCCTCAGCGGATAGGCGGGTTTTCAGTGCTTGCTCCAACAGGGATCGTTGTCCCCGACTTGCCAGACCGCGCTCCCAGCACTCCGCGCAGGCATGTAGATAGGCCCCACGTCCCGACAACTTGCCCCGACGATCGATAACCACTCCCGTCGCAGTACGCACAATTCGTATCAGTGTGATCTTGTCCTGGATCTGCCGGCATGCGATACAAGTACGGCGGGGAACCCGGCGGGGACGTGGGCCACGCGCCGCCATCATTCATCCAGCCATTCAGCATCAAATCGGGTGGCATCCGGTGAATCGGCGCGACGTTGCGTCCGCTGACTACCCGGGCTGTTGTCGCCCCGATTGCGCCGTGGTTTGTTCTCTGGGTCGCCTGTGTGCTCCTCGTCATCCAAACCCACCAGTAGTTCTGCGGGAACCTCAATGTCGTCCAAGTTAAGAGGTTCGTCATCGGTATGCTGGCGCCTACGCGCCTGCAGCATGTCAGCCGTAATGACCTCGGGCAGAGCTTCCGTTGCCTCCCCTGATGCCGCGTCTTCTCCTTCGGGTTTGCGCAGACCTGCATCGTGACTTTCCGTGAATTCCTCGTAGGACATCTGCTTCAGTGTTTCCTGGGCTGCCTGCCGGAAGACGTCATCAATGTCGTCCGCTTGCGGCTGAGGCTCCGGCTCAGTTGGCTGGACAGCTTGCTGGGCTGCGGCCCAGGGATCCTCCGCTTCATGCTGGGGCGGCTGGGTGACCGCATCCTGCAAAGCATCGCGCAAAATGTCATCCTGTGCCGGCACCGAGCGGGTGGTATCCTGCTGCTCAATCAAGCGCGCCGCCCGATTCAGCGAATCGCCAGCTGAGGATTGGGTGGCCGCCAAACGGCGACTGGCCACGGCCAGCTGGTCGTGACGCATCATGTTCTGCTGCAGCTCAAAGAGATCAACACCTTCCGCCTGAGCTTCCGTTTCACTCTTAATGTCAATCCGCCAACCGGTTAGCCGGGCAGCCAGACGGGCGTTCTGTCCGGATTTGCCGATAGCCAGACTCAACTGATCGTCGGCCGCCACGACAGTAGCGGTCCGACTGTGTCCATCATCGTGCAAGACAACACCGGTAGCCACAGCCGGACTTATAGCGTTGACAATATAGGTGTGTGGTTCCTCACTCCATTCCACAATGTCAATCCGCTCACCGGCGAGTTCACTGACGATATTCTTGATACGCATCCCTTTCATACCGACACAACTGCCCACCGGATCCACATTTTCAACCGTGGCATGGACCGCCACCTTGCTACGGGCTCCGGGTTCACGCACAATGTTCTTGATTTCAATTGTGCCCTCACGCAATTCCGGGATTTCCTGTTCCAACAGGCGCAACAGCAACTTACGGTGGGTGCGACTCACCTTCACATAGGGGCCCCGATTGTCCTTTTCCACCCGTTCCACATAGAGTTTCACGTAGTCGCCCCGGCGCAGCCGGTTGTTGGGAATCTGGTCTTCCCGCTGGATCACAAACTCCGAGCGGTCATTGACGGTGACCGTCACCGCGTTGGAATACGAATCCACGCTGCGCACCTGCGCCGTAATGACTTCACCCACCTGATCCTTGAAAGTCTCATAGACAACGTCCCGTTCTGCCTCACGGATGCGCTGCATGATGCCTTGCTTGGCACTCTGTAGGGCGATCCGGCTGATGTCGTGGGGCGTAAACTCCACCAGCACCAAATCGTCAAGCTGGGCCTCCGGATCCAATTTCCGCGCCTCGGCCTCGGAAATCATGGTTCTCTCGTCCAGCACCTCATCGGCCACTTCCTTCTCCACAAACACACGGGCTTCACCCGTGTAACGGTCAACCTGCGCCACAATGTTGGACAGAATGCCGTTGCGGTTCTTATACGTGGACACCAAAGCAGCCTCTACAGCCTTGAAGACAATGTCCGGATCCAACCCCCGATCGGCAGCCACGGCCTTGATGCCTGCTACTAGCTCCTTACTCATACTTCAATTGCCTCTATTGCGAACCAACTATTGACTGATGGCAAATAAAAAGTGGGGAGGCCCCACTTACAAAGACACCTATCAACCTCCACGTTGCCGCGAGGGGAGATCCGTCCCCAGAATTGATCCCTACAATGAACCGATCTCCATTACTCAAAATTGTAACACGGAAACCGGTCCGTGTAAAAGGGAAAATTCACGGATGGGCCAACGCGTACCGGGCCCAGTCCAACCTGCCTAGCATTCTATGTAGGCTAGACATCCATTAGGGCAGGATCCACAGGACTCCAAGACCTACGCTTAAGCAGTACAAGGCAAAAAGATACAAGCTGTGCCGGCGCACAAAGCGAAGTAGCAGCCGGATGGCGGCGAAACCGGCCAAGAAACTAGTGACAAATCCTACAAGCAGCGGGAGTCCCATCTGGCCTTGCAGGAGCATACGTGATTCTTCCTGTGCAACTAGCTCCCACACTCCCGCACCCAGCATGACGGGAACACCGAGCAGGAAACTGAAGCGGGCTACACCGTCTCGCGGCAAACCCTGGCTTCGTCCGGCTGCCATGGCAGCTCCACTACGACTGACGCCCGGCCACAGGGCCAGGGCTTGTCCCAGGCCCATCACGACCGCTTGTCTCAGCGACATTTCTTCCATATACAGCTCTCGTTCGCGCCACCGAGCCCACAGTTCGCTGCCCCCCAACAATACCCCCGTACCACATAGCCCCATGGCGGCCATCCGGGGTTGGTCCATCGCCGCCGTGATGTATGGCTGTAACACGACGCCGGCTACGCCCGCCGGTACCGAAGCCACCAGAATATACAGGCTGTCACGGGCAGCGTAATCGGCTAGGCGCTGCCAGCGCACCGTGCGCCACAAGGAGCGCACCATGTGTAGCAGATCCTGGACATAGACCAGGATCAGTGCAAGCAATGTGCCCATATGGACCATAACGGCAAACTGTAGGGATGGTGGTTCCCATGCCAGTAGAGCTGGCAGTAGGACCAGATGGCCACTGCTGGAGACCGGCAGGAATTCGGTCAGGCCTTGGAGTAGTCCCAACCAGAAGGCTTGGATCAGTTCGGACGGCATTATCCGGCACCCACACTGGTGTTGCTAGCCGAACGATGGGCAGCTAGTCTGCGCTGACGCTGTGCATAGCGCACAGCCTGATTGGCGATCCGGTACCGCGCCTTGAAGGCCTGGCGCAAGGTGGCGAAAGTACCCTGCCTGATGGCCTGCCGAATCGTCTGCATCAACTGTTGCATGAACACGACATTGTGAATGGTGCACAGCCGCAGCCCCGAGATTTCCCGGCTCCGTACCAGGTGATGCAGATAGGCACGTGAGAAATGTGTGCACGTATAACAGAGGCAATGCGGGTCAATGGGTTCCTCGGCCGTGGCATGGACCGCATTCCTGAGATTAAGCCGGCCGTCCGGATGCAGGACGGTGCCATTACGCGCAATGCGTGTCGGCAACACACTATCAAACATGTCTACGCCATGGTATACGGCATCCATGATATCCTCAGGCGCTCCCACTCCCATGAGATAGCGGGGCTTGCTCTCCGGCATAGCAGGACAAGTGAAGGCTAACGTGTGCTGCATCTCCTCTTTCGTCTCTCCCACTGCCAGCCCCCCTATGCCGTAGCCGGGAAAATCTAGTTCGGCGAGATAGGCCGCGCTCTGTAAGCGCAGATCTTCAAATATGCCACCCTGTACAATTCCAAAAAGTGCCTGTGTGTCCCGGGCATGGATTTGGCGGCATTCCGCGGCCCAGCGGTGAGTTTTCGCGAGTGCGGACTCTAGATAGGCACGATCCTTGGGGGGTGCACATTCATCCAGCACCATGGCGATATCCGAACCAAGATCGGACTGAATCGTCATGGCAAGCCGGGGTGAATAAAAATGCCGGCTACCGTCCAAGTGAGATTTGAAGACGACACCCTGCTCTGTGACCTGACGTTGATGAGCCAGGCTGAAGACCTGAAATCCCCCCGAGTCGGTCAGGATGGGACGGGGCCACTGCATGAATTGATGCAGGCCGCCGAACGTGGCGATCCGTTCGTGGCCTGGCCGCAAGTACAAATGATACGCGTTGGCCAGAATCAAATCGCACCCCGCGGCCATCAGATCACGTGGTTCCAGGGTCTTGACCACGGCTTGGGTACCTACCGGTGCAAACACCGGTGTTTGCACCGACCCATGCATCGTTTGGAAGGTACCTACCCGGGCGTGGCCGTCTCGGGCGTGTATCTGAAAGGCAAAGAGGGGAGGCATGCGACTAGTTCCATTCCACCATCCGAGCAGCCACGGGAGTATGCCAGCAGGCTGTTGCCATAGTCGGATAAACCCACTACGTACAGCGTTAAGGTATCTCCCATGCCTCTGCAACACATATAATTATGACATCACACCTTGCGTGCTGTTCTAAAGGCTAAGTGAACATGGGCGAAGAAATACAGCGTCAGCGCCATCGTTTCAATCGGGCATATGAAGTTCTGAATGACTTACCTTTTCCGGAAGTGACCTGTGAGCGGTTGCAGAACCTTCACTATGATGTCAGCGAATACGATGTTGCCACGATCAAATTTGTCCAGCAATGGGGCTACGATCCGCCTCATGGCCTGACGGAAGATCAGGAGCTGAGCGAGGCTCTGTCCAAATTCAAGGCCAAATCCCAGGCGGAAATGGAGGGGCGGCGGTCACTCCTGTATTACAAGCGTAAAGTTGATGCGCTGATTCGGGACTATAACAAACTGGCGGTCCTGCTGAAAAACGGGGCCGAATAAGTATGGTCCGCGCCTGCTCCGACCGTGATAGGGGTCAGGTTAGGATCTGACAACCGTCAGTGTACCCACGTCCGGAGCAAGGTTATGCAGGAGGGGTATGGGAGCAGGCTACGCTATGGTTGGTGGCAAAACGGATCGTCTCTGTGCGCATCACCAAACCGCCTACGTTTTCAAAGCTTAGGCCATAACCACTGCTTCCAGTGCTACAGATCCTGCCAGTTTTAGACATGGGTGATAGCCACTCGGATCATATGCTGATTGCGGATGATGCATCGCTCTATCAGCTTAGCGCCCAGCGTAGTATCATCCAGAACCCGGCACACCCTGTGTCTGATCAGAATGCACGTGGTACGCCCCCATGCAGGGATAACCGTAGGTCCAAGCATTAGTAAGACCAGACCCCTTCTCCCTGGCGGGCCTCTATCATAGCGTTGCGTTCCGGGCATAATGCCGGGTGTGCACCCTATATACCACCAGCACGATCCCGACCAGGGTCAGACCAATGCCCAGTAGGGTGAGGGGTGTCGGGATTTCACCAAACAGCACCATGCCGGCAATCACAGCTACCACCACTTCCTGCATAGCCATCAGATTAACGGATGTGGCACTAGTTAGGCGCAGGGCTGCATTGTACAGGGTATGACCAAGGCCCATGGGTAACAGACCGGCAGCCACCGCGCTCAGGATGGCCGGTCCTGTATACCCATCCGGTGTGAAACTAGCCACGGCAAACGGCAGCGTACACAGGGCAGCCAACAGAAAAATGGTCCCGGCATAGGCGAACAACCCCACCTCCTGGCGCTGGTGACGACCGGCTAGCGTGTAGAGACCAAAGGTCACGGCACTGCCCAAAGCCAACAAATCACCCCACACCATCCGCGGGTCCAGCACAGGTTCAAAGCCGGTCAGCAAACCTAGGCCGACAATGGCAAGGAGGACACCACTCCATTGGCGCCCCGACAGGCTTTCGGCCAGCATAAAACGCGACAGCAAAGCGATGACAACGATCGAGGCATACACGATGGTGATGGTGTGGGCCAGGGTCGTAAAACGGATCGCGGCAACGTAGAAAATGAAATGCAGACACAGCCCTAGCCCCAGCAGGCCATACCACGGCAACCGGTCACGGCGCGGAAAGCGGTCTTGAGTATAGAGCGCGATCAGCATCACCACTGTGCCTCCTACCCCCAAGCGGACGAACGTAATTTCCGCAGTTGAAAGGGATGCGGTGGCGATGCGGGTTAGAATAGGACTAGAGGTAAAACACAATGCAGCCAGGGAGGCGTAGAGAATGCCGCGCCATCTCTGGACTTGCATGGCTCAACTCTTGCCTGTAAAGCAAGGGCTAAGTCCCTTCAGGGCGTGGAACTGAACACCGAAGCCACACCTGTAATGACCATGCTCGCAATTATGAGCACGCTGGCCACCAGCATGGCTTTCTGAGCCCAGGTGTATTTCCGGCGTTTTGTGGACTTCCTGGCCATTGATATTCCGTGGTAAAGTAGAATAAGCCCTGACAGTATATTGAAGACAGTCGGGCAAAGCAAGCCTGACGGCGGCCCTAATGCACTACTCTCTCGTGCGGCGTATGGTAGGCAAACGATAGCTAAAGGGGAACACTAGGGTACGGCATGTCAGCCTGTGGTGGTGCTCTAGACCACACGGCGTTCCGTCATCCAGCGGGCGAGTAAGGTATCCCCAGACCGAATCAGTGTATTATAACATAAACTGAATGTAGTGGTACACACCTGTACACTAGCGTGTGGGTATCTACTGTGACTTTTGCCCGTTGCAAGCAGCTTTTTCTTCTCTCATGTCCAAGGTATCTCTGATTACGGGTATTCTCATGTTTGTGAGCGGCATGGGCATCTGTACCTATCTTGTTTGGACAACATCCCCCTACCTTGACAATGGTCAAGATAACATCCGCAGCATTCTCGTGATGTTTGCCGGGATCTTTCTGGCTACAGGCGGCCTAGGCGCGTTACTGCTCCGTCCCATGCACAGACGGTGGCCGGTCCTGAAAGGCAAAACGCGTGAAGATGCAAGTCTGCGTCAGGGATTGCTGACTGGACTGGGCTTTTGCATCATGGCACTGCTTACGCTCTTTGATCTCCTTGATTTTGCCATGGCCATATCGGTGGCCTTTCTCATCGTGCTGCTGGAGACGTTCCTGCAAAACCGTCGCACGGTGTCCTGACATCATTGTAGATTCCTTGGCTCATGTTGCCTGATATCTCTGCCCTGCTCGCTGCCCTGGGCTTGCATACAGACACCTATCAGATGGCCCGTGGTTCTGCCTTCCAGGACCGGTGGTTTCCCGGCACGGATGTTGCACTACCCCTGGTGGTGCACCACGTTGACGCCGGAGCGTTGTCCTGGCTGCAGAAGTGCCTACCACGTGCCTATCCACCTCATCATCGGTTGCACTGGATAGACTCCGCACACGTGGACCAAGCACCCCAAACGCTGACCATTGCCGAACTTGAAACCTGGCAGGAGATACAGCCTACAGCCTTGCTGATCGTACCGCCCTTAGCAACTGACCGCAGCCTCAATGCCCTGGCTAATATCGTGGCCCGTTTACGGGCACCGGGAGGCTGTCCGTGGGATCAAGAACAGACCTTGGAGTCGCTTCGGAGCGAAATGCTCAGCGAGGCATATGAGGTATGCGATGCCATTGACCATGCAGATTATGAAAATCTGCAAGAGGAACTGGGTGACCTGCTCATGGATGTCCTGTTTCTGATTACCATCGCTACGGACGACGGTTTATTCCAGCTAGCCGACGTAGTAGCGGAGATCTGCCAGAAGATGATTCGCCGCCATCCCCATGTCTATGGGGATGGGAACGCAGCGGACAGTGCTACCGTTCTGGACCAATGGGAAGCCATTAAACGCGCGGAGTATGCAACCAAAGGCAAAACTAAACGCCTGCTGGATGGTATTCCCGTGAGTCTGCCCGCCCTGGAAATGGCACGTCAGCTGCAGATCCAAGCCAGCCGGGCCGGGTATGACACGGTTGTACACAGTGACGAGGACGTTTCTCCTACCAACACGCAGCGGGCTCAGGCTCGTCTCGGACATGAGTTATGGACACTGGTGGCACAAGCGCACCAGGAAGGCCTGAACCCTGAAGAGACTCTACGCCGGTATAGCAGTTTGTTTCGGACGCAAATTGAAGCGGCCACTACCCGGACCTCCACACCTGCCAACAACCCGTTACCGCCCCGCCCCGAACCGTAGCCCGGGGCAGACACGCACAACCTTATACCGGCTGGATAAGTTATGCCATGACCTGACATTGAGGTGAGATCCGGCAGAACCCGGCACTCACTGTTGTGATGACAGGACGCCGGGAATTACACAGTACGCCGCCCCGCTGTACAGGCTTTCCCACCGGACAGTGCACCCATAGCACTTGTCCATATCCATGTCCGACTACCTCTATCCCGGAGATACTTAGCGATTTCTATACATATACCCTAACTACATTCTTTTTGATTATGTCAAATTTTTGCTGCCATCCCCTAGTACCCATCCCGACGGCTCTAGGTACAGACCATGCGTAGTCGTTATGGTACGATAGGGCTGGAGCGCCTGTAGCTCAGTGGATTAGAGCACTGGTCTTCGGAACCAGGTGTCGGGGGTTCGAATCCCTCCAGGCGTGCTCACTAGACACACGTAAAACTATGAGGGATTCCGCATATCCCTTACGTTGACCCCGCCTGTATTGCCCGGATTGCCGCATGAATTCAGGATCTCCGCGCCTTCTCCTTCTGCATGGTCCACCTTGTGCGGGGAAATCCCATCTGGCCGACTTCATCCGCCGCCACTTCCCTATGCCGATCATGTCCAAAGACATCTTCAAGGAAGTGCTGTACGACACCCTGGGCTGGTCGGATAGAGCGTGGTCACGCCAGCTCAGCCAGGCAGCCATGGCGCTTCTGTACGCATACGCCCGCAGTCTGCTGTCCCAGGGGCAGTCATGCATGCTGGAGGCCAACTTCATCTCACATGTGGCGCACGCTGAATTGACCCGCCTCACGGCGGTGTGCCCTTGTACGATCGCACAGATCTTCGTGTGCGCTGAGCCGGAAGTACTCGCCCAGCGTTTTCGTGATCGAGCCCAGTCCGAGCATCGCCATCCCGGTCATCTGGATCAAATCCTGCAGCATGAATACGCATCCGACTCCATTCCTGCCACACAGCTGGAACCCATTCCGGTCCCCGGCGCGTTGCTACACCTGGATACAACACACATGAATCCGGATCTGAACACCCAACACCAAGCACAAGTAATGGCCTGGTTAACTGCACAGGGCTTCAGACACCAAGCCTGATTTCCGCCTTTGGGGCACCGTGGGCCATTAGACCACGTAATGCCGGAAGGTCAGCAGGTATTCACGGTTAACCTGGAACATGGCGTTGACCATACTCCGAATTTCCGACAGAGATAGTACGGCCGCCGTTAGGGGATCATGCGCGATGGCCTGGTAGATCAGGGTGGGATCGCCCGTCAGAATGCCTTCAACCGCCATGACCTCAATCTGGGCACTGAGATTGGTCAGTAGGGCGCAGGAAGCCGGAATTTCACCCACGGGTACAGGTTTCAGGCCCTTACTACTAGCCCAAACCGGTACTTCCACACAACATCCATCCGGGAGGTTGGTGATTAGTCCGTCATTGTGCAGGTTTCCGTTGAACCGGAATGGTTCACCCCCTGCCACCGCCTCCATGATGTAGGCGGCATATTCGTGTCCACGTTCCAGCTCGATCGGCGTATCAGCGGCAAACCAAGCTTCCGTTTCCTGTTGCCAAGACTCTTCACGCTCCCGATACCGATTGAGTACATAGGCGTATTCACCCGGGTTCCAGTTGGTGCCGTGCGTACAGTAGCGCTTGATTAGGTCGTTGCGCTTGCGGAACCACCAGTTGTACTCACTGTTGTGGCCACTGGATTCGGTGACATAGTAACCGAGGGCCAAAAACATTTCATTGCGCACCTGTTCCGTGTTGTAGATGTCCTCGTTTTCCGTGACGGCCGCGTGAAGGAGCGGATAGGCATCTGCGCCCTGCCAGGTGAATTCCTTATACCAGGCCATATGATTGATGCCGGCACAGGTGTAGCGTACATCGCGGTAATCCGCACCTATCCAGTTGGACAGCATGTGCGCAGTGCCCTGTACACTGTGACACAGACCGGTAAGAGTAATGGTTGTTTCTCGTTCCATGGCGTGGCACAGCATGGCCATCGGATTGGTGTAGTTCAGCAGCAGGGCCTCGGGGCACAGGCGTTCCATGTCGCGGGCGATGTCCAGCATGACCGGTACCGTGCGTAGAGCGCGAAAAATACCCGCGGGCCCCCGCGTATCACCGATGTTGATATCCACGCCATACGCCATAGGAATCTCAATGTCATAGCGGAAGACATCAGGTCCGCCCACTAGGATGGTAACCACTACGAAGTCGGCGTCACGCAGGGCTTCCTCCCGATCCAGAGTCGTGATGATCCGGGCCGGATAGCCGCCTAACGCCACAATCTTCTGGACAGCCCGTCGTGAAAACTCCAAACGTTCCACGTCAATGTCCATGAGATACAATTCGGCATCAGCCAGGTGCTCAAACGTCAGCACGTCACGTACCAGCTTCCGCGTGAAACCAAAACTACCCGCACCCACAAACGCTATCTTCTTAGCCACATCATGCTCCTTTCCTCAGGTAAACCGGGGCAACCACTGAGCCTGCTCTGCCAACATTTCCTCCACCATGTAATGCAAGTGGGGCATAGTGCCCACCGCGGCACTGAGTGGATCCAGCAGCACGGCATGATGCACGGCCTCTCGACGACCTGTCAGCGCCGCCTCCACCGTTAGTTCCTGTACGTTAATGTTGGTCCGGTTCAGCCCCGCCAACTGTGCGGGATAGTTCGGCACGGGGCAGGGCTGAATGCCACTACCGTCAACAAGGCAAGGCACTTCCACACAGCACCCCGGAGGCAAATTGGCTATGAGTTGGTGGTTGGGCACGTTACCGTGGATCCGGCAGGGCTCGTGGGCTTCGATTGCCTCAATGATTTGCACACCGTACTCATGACTACGCGTGCTGGGCAAAGGCGCTGCCACAATTTCGTTGAATTCGGACTGGAAAGAAGCTAGACGATCCACGCATTGACGGAGATAGCCCCCCGTACGCCCGAAGTTATACCAGGCTCGACTCGGGTCGGTGAATTTAGGTACTAGCTGCCGCTCTACCATGTCCCGATCTTTACGGAAGTACGGTAGGTATTCACTGGCGTGGCCACTGGATTCGGTCACGAAGAAACCGAAATGACGCATGATTTCAATGCGTACCGGTTCGGCCCCATAGATGTCCGGTGTGAGCACAGCTTCCCGGATCTGCGGATACAAATCCGTGCGCTGCCGCCGAAACTCCAGGAAGAAAGCTTGGTGGTTGATACCGGCACACTGGAAGTTGACTTCGGCATACGGAACGTCAAGCCACCGGGCGAGCATCTCGCTGGTTCCCTGTACACTATGGCAAAGTCCTACGTGGGGGCGCCCTGTACTCTGCGCAATAGCCCAGCAGTTCATGGCCATGGGATTCACATAGTTCAGGATCAGGGCGTCGGGTGCCAGGTCGTCTAAGTCCCGGCAAAGCGCCAGCAGCACCGGAATGGTCCGTAGCGCACGAAACACTCCACCCGGGCCCAGGGTATCCCCCACGCATTGTTCCACACCATACTTGGCGGGAATTTCAATATCCTGCCGGAAGGCCTCCAGTCCCCCCGCCTGGAACGTCGTAATGACATAGTCTGCCCCGGACACAGCCTCTTGTTGGGAGAGGGTTCCCCGGACGGTTGCCGAGGCTCCCATGCGGTCCACCAACGATTGGACGATGGTCTGGGACTGTCGTAGCCGTGCGGCATCAATATCCATGAGGCGGATTTCACAGCCCGCCAGACGAGGCGTAAGCAGAAAATCACTGCACAGACGCCGAGTAAAGACAAGACTACCGGCACCGATGATAGTAATGACGGCCATGCACGTATTCTCCTTAACAGTAGCGGATGGGGGCCATGTCAACCATATTCAGGCAGTGGCGTACACGGCTTCCTGCAGGCCTCGAATATAGCCTATAGCGTACAGACGACCAATCTGGGCATAGCCGGGGCGCGTGTTGTCATCACCTTCCATAGTAGGAACATGGTCAGGGCGCAGCACCCCGTTGAAGCCTACGTCCCGGTAGGCCTGCATGCAGCGCAACATATCCGTCTGCCCGGCATCATGGAAGGTTTCCACAAAGCGTGTAGGCGTACCTTCAACATCGCGGAAATGCACAAAGAACAGGCGATCCTGGGTTCCAAACTGCCGGATAGCCGCGGGCACGTCATCCGTCATCAGGGCGAAATTCCCCTGGCATAGACAGATGCCATTCATTGGGCTGGGATGCATATCGATCAGCCGCTGGAAATTGTCCACGCTGCGCATGATGCGGCCCATCCCGGCCAAGGGCGAGAGCGGAGGATCGTCCGGGTGCATAGCCAGTTGGACCTGAGCGGCCTCCGCCTCGGGCATAACACAGTCCAGAAAGTACTGGAGATTCGTCCAGAGTGTTTCTTCCGCCACTTCACCCATTTCCGTGGTCATGGTACGCACGAGTTCAACGTCAAAACCCGTCACCAGGGCGCCGCCGCGGGCAGGGACGGTAGTGGAAGTGCGCATCCAGTTGAAATAAGGCATCCACTCGTAGCACCAGACCGGAATACCTAGAGCTCCCATATTGCGGATCAAGGTGATCACCACTTCAATTTCCTCGTCCCGGCCTGGCAGGCCCAATTTGATCCGGTCCATAGGGGGACGGCTTTCGATCACAGACAGCTCAAAGCCCGCTGTTGTATAGGCTTCCTTGGTTTGGGCTAGCGTCAGCAAGCCCCAGGGTCGTTCCTCGGGTTTGACAGCCTCCTGCCGGCGAAAGTCCAGACTTCCCACCACATGCTTGACGCCGCACTGCTGCACTAGGGCCCACAGGGGGGAATACGGCACATGCAGGAATTCCGCGATCTG
The DNA here is from genome assembly GCA_965116185.1 of Caldilineaceae bacterium. Taxonomy (GTDB): domain Bacteria; phylum Chloroflexota; class Anaerolineae; order Caldilineales; family Caldilineaceae; genus Bin34. The sequence goes on along the minus strand of OZ220492.1, from coordinate 1,403,133 downwards.
AATCATGATGTGTCTCCTCTCCGGTGCCCCCGGGCATGACGTTCAGGTCCTAGGGCCTATCTCCATAGTGCCGTATTTTCGCGCACAATCTTGGCGGTCACAGAATCATAGCGAATCCTGTCCCGATTGCTCAACTGGCCGGGACGGTATCGCTTGGCTACTATTGGAGTGCGTCAAGAGTATGGCAGATTGTGAGGCTAGGGGCCGGCGTACTCAGCCATCGCTATCGCGCCACACTATATCTAGCTCCCAGGCCAGTGTATTCTCACTACCTCCCATGGGCGTGTGTGATCTCCCCCTCCCCCCGGTTTCTCTATCCAGACGCGCACGATGGTACAGCACGGGCTGGATTTGGGCAGGGTCAACGCACACGGTAGAGGTAACCAAGAAGTAGGATCCCTAGTCCTGGGCCTGTTGCAAAGTCAGTGAATGGGGCGCGCGCCGTACATTAGACCGGCCATGGGGTGCCGCACCATCTAGCGATTAGGTTACCGACACCGGGCACAGTCCTAAGCTACTAGCTGCACGCGCAGATACTGCCGGACCGATTGCACTGCTGCTTGGTGCATGCGTGTATGGGGCGTGTAGCTTGCGGGCAAACACTTCGGATCTAAGGGCTTATTCTGTCAGTTCGGGCCAGAACGCAGCCTGATTATGCTGCAGGTGTGGTATGCGTCAGCAGTGGCTTGAGAAATCTACCTGTATGGCTGCGCACGGCTTCCGTCACGGCCTCCGGCGTACCTTCAGTGACCACCTGGCCGCCGCGATCGCCCCCTTCAGGTCCCATGTCAATGAGCCAGTCACAGTTCTTGACTACGTCCAGATTATGTTCAATTACCAGAACGGTGTTGCCCTTGTCTGCGAGTGAATGGAGAACATGCAACAGTTTGTTGACATCGTCAAAATGCAGGCCCGTTGTAGGTTCGTCCAGAATGTAGAGCGTATTACCGGTATCCCGGCGGCTGAGCTCCTTGCTCAATTTTACCCGCTGGGCCTCACCGCCTGACAAGGTCGTAGCCGGCTGGCCCAGACGTATATAGCCTAGCCCTACAGATAGCAGGGTTTCCAACTTGGAGTGGATACGGGGAATCCGGGCGAACAGTTCATTAGCGTCCTCAATCGTCAGGTTAAGCACATCGGAAATGGAATGGCCCCGAAAACAGATCTCCAGGGTATCCCGGTTGTAGCGCAGGCCATTGCATTCGTCACAGGGAACATACACGTTGGGCAGAAACTGCATTTCTATTTCCTCAATGCCGGCCCCCTTACAGGCTTCACACCGGCCTCCTGATACATTGAAACTGAAGCGGCCTGCACGGTATCCCCGGGCCTTGGCTTCCGGCAAGGAGGCAAATAGTTCCCGCAGAGGAGTAAACAACCCGACATACGTGGCAGGGTTGCTGCGGGGCGTACGTCCAATCGGGCTTTGGTCGATCTCAATGACCTTATCCAGATGTTCCTGGCCCTCAATGGCGGCATGCGCCCCGGGCGTGGCCTTGGCCTGATACATACGCTGCGCCAGGGCTTTGTACAGCACCTCGTTCACGAGAGTGCTCTTACCGCTCCCGCTGACGCCCGTCACACCGATTAGGGTACCTAGAGGGAAACGCACCGTAATGTTCTGTAAATTGTTCTCGGTTGCGCCCTTGACGTATAGATAGCGGCCATTGCCCGGACGCCGTGTAGTAGGTACCGGGATGCTTCTTTCCCGCCGTAGATACTGGGCTGTCAGACTCTGTTCATGGGTCAGGAATTCTGCCTGGGGTGCGGACGCTACAATCTGACCCCCATGTTCCCCTGCCCCAGGGCCTAAATCCACGACCCAGTCGGCAGCGCGAATGGTATCTTCGTCATGTTCAACGACCACTACGGTATTACCCAGATCGCGCATACCTACCAAGGTGTTGAGCAACCGCTCGTTGTCACGCTGATGCAGACCGATGCTGGGTTCATCCAGAATATACAACACGCCCATGAGCTGGCTCCCAATCTGCGTGGCCAGCCGAATGCGCTGGGCTTCCCCTCCGGACAACGTAGCCGCCCGCCGTTCCAGCGACAGATATTCCAACCCAACGTTCACCATGAACGACAGGCGAGCCTCAATTTCCTTCAGGATCTGATGACCAATTGCGAGTTCACGGGCCGACAGCTTGGGCGTGATCGGGGCCGAGATACCGTTTAGGGACTTCGTTGTGGCTTCAGGTGTATGGAAAAGGGAACGTACCCATGCCAGTGCTTGCACCACTGTCATCCGCGCAATTTCCATGATGTTCCGCTCGGCCACGGTCACCGCTAGGGCTTCCTTGCGCAGACGTTGACCCTGGCAGACGGGACAGGGTCGGAAACTCATATACGCCCCTAGCTTTTCCCGCACGTATTCGCTTTGCGTGTCCCGAAAGCGCCGCCGCAGATCCGGTATGACACCGGCCCAGGTCGCCTCATAAGGGTATTCCTGACCGTCCCGGGTGCGGATCATGACCGGAATACTGCGGTCCGGCATGTCCGGCCCGTATACGAGCAAATGCTGCTGGCGCTGACCTAGTTCGGCAAAGGGCACGTCCAGCGGAATGGAGTGCTTGGCGCAGAAGCCGCGCACTACCTGCGTGCGCCAGCCGGGATTTTCGGCCCCGGCTTCGTTCTGGCGTTGGTAGGGAATAATGCAGCCCGCATTGAGGGACTTGGCCTTATCTATTACGAGATTCACGTCAAATTCATTTTGCATGCCAATACCGTCACATGCGGGACAAGCGCCGTGGGGACTGTTGAAACTGAAGGTGCGCGGTTCAATTTCCTCCAAGCTCAGACCGCAGGCGGCACAAGCAAAATTACGACTGAACGTCTCTTCGGCGGGCTCCTTATGGTTAGTTACATCGCTCACAATCATGACACCCTCACCCAGATCCAGTGCCGTTTCCACCGAATCGGTCAGCCGGGTCAGATCGGTACCTTCCTGGCCATTTTCAGCACCGTGCCGGATGATGAGACGGTCAATGACCGCCTCAATTGTGTGATTTCGGTAGCGTTCCAGTTCCGGTACTTCCGCGACATCCAGGATTTCCCCATTGACCCGGACCCGGACATAGCCCTGTTGCTGTAGGGTCTGTAGTTCCCGAATGTGCTGCCCCTTACGATTCCGAATGCGGGGTGCGAGGAGGATCAGGCGACTGCCGTCAGGCTTGTGACGCAGGATATCCACAATCTGCTGGGGCGTCTGCTGGGCAATGGGTACACCACACTCGACACAGTGCGGGTGCCCAATCCGCGCGTACAGCAGACGCAAGTAGTCAAACACTTCCGTGACGGTGCCCACCGTGGAGCGGGGATTGCGGTTGGTGCTCTTTTGATCAATGGAGATAGCGGGACTTAGGCCTTCGATCTGATCCACATCCGGCTTTTCCAGCAGCCCCAGAAACTGCCGGGCATAGGCAGAGAGCGATTCCACATACCGGCGCTGCCCTTCCGCGTACAGAGTATCAAAGGCCAGGCTGCTCTTACCACTACCACTGAGGCCTGTTATAACCACGAACTGGTCACGCGGCAGGGATACGTCAATGTCCTTGAGGTTGTGCTCACGCGCACCCATTACCTTAATCTGGTCAGATGCCATGGGAAGATCGAAACTCCTTTTACGGTTCGCGTTGGGATCCTTGGTTGTACAACAGGAGGGAACGACCAAACCGGCTCACGCGGCATAGACCGCAACACGCCAACATAGCGCTAACGTCACAGCCTGCTGTCGGCTCCAATGGCACCCATCCTGCGATTGAGTCTAGGCCTCATCTCAGCGGGCATTACCCTGATAGTTGAGAAAAAGACCTGACAGGTTGCCTGTCTTGCCTTGCTATATTGTAGTAAATGTTCCAATATCAGTGGCAAATCTACCTGTCGCACATGGACATAGAGGACAGGTACCAAGGATTCAGTCAGTCGCTCTCAGGTGCTAGGCATGGTGGCCGGGGTAGGCTTAAGCAGTCCATAGTTGCCGTATTCACGCCGGTACACCACGTTGACGGCATTGGTGTCATGATTGAGAAAAACGTGAAAATCGTGACCGAGTAGTTCCATGACTTCCACGGCCTCTTCCACTACCATGGGCCATACTTCAAACTCTTTCTCCCGTACAATGATGGGCGGCTCTTCGTCCACCGCTTCAACGGTGGTGGGTACTTCATCCCGGATACTACGGCGATCACGTCGTTGCCGCCCCTTGAAACGTTCAATCTGACGCTCCATCCGGCTGACGGCGGCATCCAGGGCCGCCAAGATATTGCTACCCTTGATCTCAGCTCGTAACGTGCGTCCACGCACATGCATGGTGAGCTGGACACGATACATCCGTTCCGCATTCGCAAATCCGCGTTTTTCCACTTCACAGTGTGTACTCACGGTGCGGGGCAACAGGGCTTCCAGTTTTACTATTTTCCTCTCGGCGTATTCCCGGATAGTGCCGGTTTCCGTTTTGTCAAATCCATGAAGACGAATATGAATATCCATGGGTCATGTGCCTTGAATGTCTTGGACGAAAATTTGAGCTGTGTCAACCCTTGCCCGGAGGCCTATATACTTCCGGATTTCATTCTATCCTATGGCAGGATCTCTTGTTAGGAATCAGATCACCGGCTTGTTTTACCGGTTCACGTATATGCGCTCCCAGCCTGACGTCAGTCCGGATCCATATCCCATACCTGCCGCGCGCGTTCAGGTGGAGCAGGAGGCCCGCCGTAGTATTTTTATTACCACTCTAGAACATGCCCCCGATCGGGATGCCGCCTACGCTTTCATCACCCGTGTCCGGTTCCAGTATGACGATGCCAGCCACAACTGCTGGGCCTTTGTGGCCGGGCCCCCGGGCTCCACGGCCCAGATTGGCTGCAGTGATGATGGCGAACCCGCCAGCACAGCAGGCCGGCCCATGCTGAAAGTGCTCCTGCACTCCGGGATCGGGGAAATCGCCAGTGTCACTACCCGCTATTACGGCGGTATTAATCTGGGCCGGGGTGGCCTAGTACGTGCTTATACTAGTGGTGTCCAGGCTGCGTTGATCCATCTTGAGACGGATCTGAAGATTACCCTGACCCACCTACACATTGCCCTGCCCTATACGCTACTTGTACCCTGCCAGAACAGTCTTAGCCAGTTTAAGGCCCAGGTTGAGAATACCACCTTCGGTGTACAGGTCCAGATGACATTAGCCCTACCTTCTCATCACTATCCGGCCTTCAAGCAGTGGTTCATGAACCTGACGCGCGGACAGGGCCATATTGAAATTCTAGAAACGACTTGACCAAGATCACGACTCGTACAAGGTCTGTTTGCGTGCACGCTCCATGCTGCGCTGGGCTTCGCGATTAGCGATAGTATCCCGTTTGTCGTACAGGTGCTTGCCCCGGGCGAGGGCAATTTCGATCTTAGCCAAACCATTCCCCGCAATATAGAGACGCACCGGGACAATGGTCAGGCCCTTGCCCGTTACCTGATCGTCCAGTTTGCGGATCTCCCGCTGCTTCAGCAGCAGTTTGCGCGTCCGGGTTTCCTCATGGTTTTCACGACTAGCAGCAGCGTAGGTGGCAATGTGCACGTTACGCAACCAAGCTTCCCCGCCCTGAATGGCCACATAACCATCACGCAGATTGACACGCCCAGCCCGAATCGACTTGATTTCGGAGCCGGTCAAACACAGACCGGCATCATAGCGATCCAGCAGATGATAATTGTAACGAGCTCGGCGGTTGGTGGCTATCGTGCGGCTGCCATCAGCGCCTGTGTGCCCTGCCCGCTGACTGCGCTTAGCTTTGGCCATCACGGTTGGAGATCCGTTGCAGATAGGCCAGGGCCGCATCTAGTTGGGGATCGAGGTCGGCCCCATAATCATCCATAGTCATTTCTACCATGAGATCCGGTTCCAGTCCCTCCTCTTCAAGAGAACGTCCCAACGGGGTATACCACCGGGATACGGTGACACGCAACTGGCTATCATCTGACAGGATATTGGTGCGCTGTACAGAGCCCTTGCCGAAAGTAGCTTCCCCAATCAAATAGCCTCTACCATGGTCCTGCAGTGCGCCCGCCACCACTTCACTGGCACTGGCACTAGACTCATTCACCAGCACAACTACCTCGATGTCGGCGGGTACCAAGGACCTACGCTGAGCCCTATGTACGATTGTGCTGCCATCTTGGTTATATTGCTCCGTGACTACCTGCCGCCCTACAAATAACCCGGCAATGGCCACGGACTGGTCAAGCAGACCGCCACTGTTGTCCCGCAAGTCCAGGATCAGGGCTTCAATGTCCGCGTCTAGCAATTCCTGCACACTGTTCCGTACGGCTTCTGCACTTTTAGCGTTGAAGGTAGACAGTTTCACATAGCCTACGGTATCCTGCGAACCCAGCAGAGTATGCTCCACCACCTGTATTTCCAGCAACTGCCGTGTGACGGTAACCTCCCATTGCTCTTCTCCCCGTCGGATTTCTAGGACAACGCTCGTATCCACGGGGCCTCGTATCCGGAATACAGCACCGGTCAAGCCCAGATCGGCAATGGGTATACCGTCAACCGTAATCAGATAGTCACCGCGCCGCAGACCCGCAGCCTGGGCAGGACTGTCAGCAAAGGGTTCCACAATGCGGACAGCTTTGAGGTCTTCATCCCACTCTACATGGGCCCCGATACCCCCAAATTCTCCCTCCATATCCGCCTGGTTCATACTTGCTATGTCGGGCTCTAGAAGCACCGTATAGGGATCGTCCAGTACGGTAAGAATCCCGCGAATGGCAGCCCGATTGAGTATCTCCGATGAGGGCAGCTCGTTGATGAAGTCTTGCTCCAGAATGGCAAGGGCTTCCTGCAACACACTGAGGTGCAGATCTGTTTGACTCTGGGCCCGCCAGGGTACCCAGGAAGTCACGAGCCCCGCGACGTTTGGGTTATGGCCTTCACGCTGGATGGCGTACCCCGTGCCTACCCCTCCGGCGAACACCAGGAGCGCAAGCAGACTAACAATGACAAACTGGCTTCGTAAACGCATCTTCACAAACATCCACATCTGTACTTGACAACAGAATCTAGCGGGTTATATGTGGCTTCAACCTCACCCTATATTACCCGGTAACGCCTAGGTGGCGCTCTGTGGCCCAGGACTCCACACAGGAGACAGCAATATAACCGGTATGTAGATCCCGAGGGACAACCAGTCTACCTATCTCCTACTGGATCATAACCGATAACCTTATAGGAAGCATGCGTGGCCTGCACAGTCCTGGATACTCAACTAGCCAAACTGATTTTTCTGATCACCGTTTTTCCCGTGCCATTGCGATCATCTAGGATACTATGCAGTAGAAGTCAGCCCATTGGCACGACCCCACCCACGGAGAGGAGAAGTACGATCTTGTCCAACATAATTCCTGCCAATCGCCTCCTGTCCACGTTGCGTGACGGCAGACCGGCCATCGGTACCATGGTAGGTACATTTGCCCAGTCTTCCCTACCCGTTCTGTTGGCCAACGCCGGTTTTGATTTCTTCATCCTGGACAACGAACACGGCATGTTTGATACCGAGACCACGGAGACCCTTTGCCGTGTAGCGGTGGCCCAGGGCCTTACGCCTATCGTACGTATCGCGGATCACACCTACACCTGGGTTGCGAAATCCCTTGACGCCGGTGGACAGGCATTGCTAATCCCGCGGGTGTACCGTATGGCCCAGGTGCAGCAAATCGTGGACATGATGAAATTCCCGCCTCTGGGTCAGCGGGGCAATGCCCTCAGTCGCGCCTACGTAGGCTACGAGGCCGACGACGTAGCCGCGGTGATGGCTGCAGCCAATGCGCAAAGTATGCTGATCGTACAAGTTGAGACGCGGGAAGCTTTGGACATACGGGAAGAAATCGCTGCCCATCCCCAGGTTGATGCCCTATTTATCGGACCCAACGATCTCTCCATTGCCTTAGGTTATCCAGGACAACTCAATCATGCTGTTGTCAAAGACGCCATCATGCGAACTCGGGATACCTGTGTGCAGCACGGGAAAATACCCGGCATCCAGATGAACACACCGGAAGCAGCCTGTTTCTGGGCTGCGGAAGGCTTTAGCCTTATGAGTGCCGGCTCTGATGTAGGCCTCATACAGAATGCAGGACGCAGCCTAGTCACACAACTGCACACAGTGTACCAGGACGGCTCCTAGGCGGCACGGACCTACTCATGCCAGGCCCAAGAGGTACCCGCCTATCTTGAACGCAATATCTGGTAACGCGGTGGGAAACGTCCGCTGGCGTACGGATGAAATCGGTCCGCTAGCCTCCTAATCCTGCTTATATTCATGCTCGCCGGTTGCGGTAGTCCGAGGCCAGCAGCCCGTATACTCACTGTGGTCACTCCGACACCCGTTCCGGCGAGAGACCGGACAATAGCAGGCGCAGATAGGAGCGCAGTTGCTCATTGGTCGGCACAGGACGCAGGCTCATCTTCGCTGGGATCGGTCACTCCTGCGAACGACGTAGCTGCCATCACCGCGGCAGCTCACATGTTCCTCAGTCTGCTTGCCGACGGACAGCGCACGGCCGCTATATTGCCCTTTGCACTAAGGAGCATCGCCTCCGCATAGAATAAGTCTATGCGTCGGTAACACAGCCCTCGGAAGCAGAGGCAACGGTTTTCATGTATTTGAAGAGAACGCCTGAAGTGTAGTTAGGAGCCGGTGGCTGCCAGTGGCTGCGCCGAGCTGCCAGTTCAGCCTCGCTGACGTCTACACTGAGCACGTTCTGTGTGGCATCAATGGTAATGACATCCCCATTTTGCACCAGGGCTAGGTTACCTCCCGTATAGGCTTCGGGGGTAATGTGCCCCACGACAAAACCATGGGTGCCGCCTGAGAAACGGCCATCGGTAATGAGGGCTACCTGGTCACCTAGTCCCGCCCCCATAATGGCCGCCGTGATAGAAAGCATTTCCCGCATACCCGGCCCCCCCCGGGGGCCTTCAAAGCGTATCACCACCACCTGGCCGGCCTGCACAGCACCGTTTTCAATCCCCTTAAGGCACGCCTCTTCTGAGTCGTACACTTGGGCCGGTCCCGTGAAAACATGGCCTTCCTTGCCCGTAATCTTGGCTACGGCACCCTCGGTAGCCAAATTGCCATACAGGATCTGAAGATGACCCTGAGCACTGAGGGGGTTGGACACCAGATGTATGATATCCTGGCCCCCTTCTAGGTCATCTACCTGTTCCAGGTTCTCGGCCAGGGAACGGCCCGTCACCGTCATGCACGCGCCATCCAGCAGGCCTTCGGCGAGAAGCATCTTCTGGACAGCCGGCACCCCTCCTACCTGGTACAAGTCCTCCATCACATACCGGCCGCTCGGTTTTAGATCCGCCAGCAAAGGTGTACGATCCGAGATGGTCTGGAAATCGTCAATGGTCAGTGGGACCGCGGCCGCCCGGGCCATGGCGATAAGGTGTAGTACGGCATTGGTTGAGCCTCCTAGTGCCATCACCATGGTGATGGCGTTTTCAAAGGCTTGACGCGTCATGATGTCCCTGGGCTTGATATCCGCCTCCAGCAGCAAGCGGATAGCTTGCCCCACATTGCGTGTTTCCTGTCGCTTACTCTCCGCCGTGGCCGGAAAGGACGAACTGCCCGGTAGGGACATGCCCAGCGTCTCAATGGCTGATGCCATAGTGTTAGCCGTATACATACCACCGCACGCGCCCGCCCCCGGACAGGCGTGACGCAGGACATCCTTCAGTTCTTCTTCCGTAATGTCCTGCGCGATCCACTGGCCATAGGCTTCAAAAGCGGACACGATATCCAGTTTCTGCTCACCAAGGAAACCGGGACGGATAGTGCCACCGTACACCATCAGGGCGGGCCGGTTTACCCGCGCCATAGCCATCAGGCACCCCGGCATGTTTTTGTCGCATCCGGGAATGGTGACGTTTGCATCATAATACTGGGCCCGCATGACGGTCTCGATCGAATCAGCAATGATGTCTCGCGATACCAGTGAGCATTTCATGCCCTCCGTTCCCATGGAGATCCCGTCACTGACACCGATTGTATGAAAAATGAGGCCCACCAGCCCCACTTCGTTCACACTGGCCTTGACGTTCAGAGCCAGGTCGTTCAGGTGCATGTTGCAGGGATTGCCTTCCCAACCGAGGCTGGTGATGCCCACCTGGGCCTTGGTCATGTCCTCATCCGTCAGGCCTACACCATAGAGCATGGCCTGGGAGCCAACCTGGGACCGTACCTGAGTCAAATTGCGGCTGTAACGGTTGAGACGCGCAACAGCCACGGAACCATTCTGTGTCTGGTGGGACATGGACACTATCCTCGCAATGGGGGGGTGAGAAGGAAATATTCCAGCGAATCCGTCAGCGCAATCCAGCTGGCTTCAATGATATTGGCGTGTGCCCCTACGGTGCTCCAACTGTCATTCCCGTCCGTACTCGTGATGAGCACGCGCGTGGTGGCGGCCGTGGCAGCGTGGCTATCTAGGATACGTACCTTGTAGTCGATCAGGGTAACCCGGGCCACTTCGGGATAAAACTGGAGCAGGGCCTTACGCAGGGCTTTATCCAGTGCATTGACAGGACCGTTTCCCTCATCCACTTCATGGAAAACCTGATCGCCGATCCGGACTTTCACGACAGCCTCGGCTAATAGGCCATGGCCCAGGCGGTGCTCCACGGTGGAGGAGAAATCAATTAGCTCAAACGGGCGTTGGTAGTCGGGTTGCAGGCGCCGCAGCAGCAGGGCCACGCTGGCTTCCGCGGCCTCGAAGGCAAACCCCATGTTCTCTAGCTCTTTGATCTGGTCCAGCACCACCTGTTCTTCCGCACGCCCCAGGCCGACCAGCCCGAATTCCCGACGCTTGACGGCAATGTTGTCTTTGCCACTCAGTTCACTAACCAGGACACGAGTCTGATTCCCCACTAGGGTGGGCTCTACATGCTGATAGGCATCGGTTGTCTTGATTACGGCGTTGACATGCGTACCCCCCTTGTGGGCGAAGGCACTCTTACCCACATAGGGTTGATTCGAAGTCGGCTGCATATTGGCCAGTTCACTGACATAATGACTAACCTCGGTCAGACGCGCCAAATTCTGGGGCGTGAGCACCGTCAAACCCATCTTGAGTTGCAGATTCGCCAGAATGGCCACCAGATCGGCGTTGCCACATCTTTCACCGTACCCGTTGATGGTACCCTGCACATGCACGGCACCATGCCGTACGGCCTCCAGGGTGTTCGCCACGCCTAGAGCACTGTCGTTGTGGGTGTGAATGCCCAACCGGAACGGGGTCTGTGCACGAGCAGTCCCGTTGACCGCTGCGTCAAAACCGAAATGCTCTTGAATACCCTGGATCGCCTCGGCGATCTCCCAGGGCATGCGCCCCCCATTGGTATCACAGAGTACCACCAGACGACAGCCATGGGTCACAGCGGCTTCCAACGTGGCCAATGCATATTCCGCATCCGCGAAATACGCATCAAAGAAGTGTTCCGCATCATAAATGACTTCGCGCCCCGCATCGGCCACATAGGCCACGGTGTCGCTGATCATCCGTAGATTTTCCTGCATGTCGGTACGCAATACGTTCCGTACCTGCATCTCGGACGACTTACCAAACAGGGTTACCACCGGGGTCTCGGCCTCTAGCAGGAGCTGCACTTGGGGGTCGTCTTCCGGACGCGTGTGCTTGCGCCGCGTGGAACCGAAGGCTGCTAACCGGGCATGCTGTAGGTTCAGATCCACCGCGGCCCGTTGGAAAAACTCCATGTCCTTTGGGTTGGAGCCGGGCCAACCACCTTCAATGTAATCCACTCCTATGGAATCCAGTAGCACGGCGATCCGTAGCTTATCATTCACGCTCAGAGAAACACCTTCGCCCTGAGTACCGTCACGCAGGGTGGTGTCATAGATTTGCATAGGGGGCGTATCCAAGTTGCTTGGCCGTAGAAAAAGGGAATCCCGGTCCCGGTAGCACCAGGGGCGTCAGCCTGTGCCCGCTAGGCCGGCGGCTACGCCCTTGACGGAAAGATTGAGAGCGCTCTCCAGCCAATCTCTTTCCGCGAGATCAAGTTGCTCCCCTTGCGTGCGCAGACGCCGCAACAAGGCAATCTGCATGAGATTCAAGGGGTCAATGTAAGGGTTGCGCAGCTGAATCGAGCGATATAGCCAACTGTTCTGATCCCCGATCTGTGTCCGGTCCATCACGAGCAGAATGGCGGCGGTCGTCTGCTGGAATTCAGTCGCAATCGTGTCATACACGGATTGACTGGCGTCGCTTGCGAGTTCCGCATATTGCCGAGCCATCGCTAGATCGGTCTTCCACAATGCCATCTGCACATTTTCCATCAGGATGCGGAAATATTCCCAATCCCGATACATTTCCTGCAGGGTTTCCACGCGTTCGGTGTGAGCCCCCTGGTCGGTCCACTCCATGATCGCGGCCCCGACCCCGAACCAATTGGTCAGGTTGACCCGGCTTTGGGCCCAAGCAAAGACCCAGGGAATAGCCCGCAAATCACCCACTCCTTCCGTCTGACGACGTTTGGCGGGCCGGGAGCCAATGTTGAGCTGCGCGATGGTGTCAACCGGCGTAGTTTCCATGAAATACTGAATCAGGGCCGGCTGGTCCACAAATTCCTGATAGGACCGGTTGGCGATCGTGCTCAGCTCCTCCATGATAGGTGTCCAAGCCTGGATCAGAGCGGGGTAGACGGGTTGACCACTGTTGAGCAACACGGCACTGACCAGCTGCTCCATATGGTGACGTGCAATGGCTTTCTGCGTGTAATTGGTGCTGATCACCTCTCCTTGTTCCGTCATCTTGATGCGACCACGAATGGTGTTGGGGGGCTGGGTGGCAATGGAACGTACCAGGCTGCCACCACCCCGGCTGACGGATCCCCCACGGCCATGAAACAGGGTCACCTGAACACCGAATTCTTGGCACACGTCCAGGATGGTACCCTGGGCCTTGTACAACGACCACGTGGCGCTCAGATACCCCCCATCTTTGTTGGAATCACTGTAGCCAATCATGATCGGCTGATGGTGGCCGCGCTGGGCTAGGTGTTGCTGATATGCAGGCAGCTGCAGCAAGTGCCGCATGATGACCGGTGCGCGCACCAGGTCATCAATCGACTCGAACAGCGGCACGATGTCAATACGACCCAGCAGTGCGGCATCTTTGGCCAGCAGCAGTACTTCCAGCAGCTGGCTCACTGCTTCGGTCATGCTGACAATATAGGATTCGATGACACGTTCTCCCAGCAGGTCCTTGGCCTGGCGAATGGTGCGAAACACTTCTACCGTCTCGTTGGTATCCGCAGAGAACGTGAGCTCAGCGGTCAGAGGGCGCTTGGAGGTGATCTCGGACTCCAGTATGCGAATTTTGTCCTCTTCCGCCAGAGTATGCCATTGCAAAGTCTGGTCACTGCAATGACCTAGGATTTCGTGTAGTGCCTGGGTGTGACGCTCTGCATGCTGTCGAATATCAAGTGTGACGAAATGCAACCCAAAAACCTTCACACAGGTGATCAAGCGCGCCAGGCGACCATCCGCCAGTAGCTCTCCGTTGCAGGCCCGTAGACTTTTGTCCACGGCTTCCAGATCGGCCAGGAGTTCTTCCGCCCGGGTATAGATCATGGGATCCGGCATCGTCCCTTCCCACAGATCACGCGCCTGTGCACGGGTGACTTCCAGTTTGCGGCGAATGATGGTGAACATCTGCCGATACGGTTCCATCCGGAGCCGCGTGAGCGGTTCACATTCATGGGGCGGTAAGGGGATGGTTACCGCGTTGAGCGTGTCCAGGAATTCTTCCGTGAATTCCGCATGCTGGTATGACATGCTCAGATGGGCATACAGGATGTTGACTTCATCGAGGTAAAGATCCAGTAGCCGTACTTGCTGTTCCACCAGCGTCCTCTGGGTCTCGGTGTGGGTCACGTAAGGATTGCCGTCCCGATCCCCGCCGATCCAGGAGCCATAGCGCAGGAACAGCGGTAGTTCCGCATCAATGCCGGGGTAAAAGCGTTGTACCTGGCTCTGCAGTTCCTGGTACACCCGCGGCAAGAGGGCAAAGATTGTGGTTGACAGGTAGTAGAGACCGTGCCGCACTTCGTCCATGACGGCGGGTTGTCGATCGCGGTTTTCATTAGTCTGCCAAAGGGACAGAATGTTTTCCCGGATCACGTGCATGCGTTCCGCTTCTTCATCCGGACTGTAGCCCAACAGATCCAGGTCACTCAGAATGTTGGAAATTTCCCGCAGCTTGAAGAGAACGGTTCGACGGTTGGCTTCCGTGGGGTGCGCCGTGAACACGGGCATAATGGAGAGCGCCGATAGCAGATCCGTCATCTGCTGCGTGGTATAGCCCTCCTGGTACAGCCAATGCACAGCAAAGCCGATGTTTTCGCGCACCGGCACACCCTGTTCTTGCGTGATGCGGGCCCGGCGGCGAAACACACGCACCCGTTGTTGGGCTTCGGCGATGTTCACGAGCTGGAAATACAGTGTAAAGGCCTTGAGAATAGTGAGCAGGCGCGGCATGTCATCAATCAGCTCTTCAATAATCCGATTGATTTCCGCCCCCGCTTGGGTATCATTCGTGCGGCGCGCCTTGGCCAGCAAGCGAATCTCTTCCACGACGTCCAGTAGATCCTCACCTGCCTGTTCTTTGAGCATGTCAGACAGCAGGCCCACCAGCATACGCACATCATCCCGCAAGGTCAGACCATCATCGGATGCCGTGTTGTTGGTCCCGTGATAGACAGACTCTTGCCGTTGGCGGCGACGGGTCGGTTGGCGCTCCGGTAGCCAATGGGGCATCTGCCGACGCCGGCTACGGTCATGCGAAGGCTGCGACGGCTGCACGACTACGGTCATGAGAGCATATACACCCGGATAGATCCGTCAGGCCCGAATGGCTTCAGCCACTAGGTCGCCCATGACCTGCGTGGTAACGACCTCTGTCCCCGTTTCCCCAATGTCCGGTGTGCGCACTCCTGCGGCCAGCACGGTAGCTACAGCCTCTTCTATCAGCCGCGCCTCTTGATCAAGACCCAAGCTCAGTCGACACAGCAGGGCGCTGCTCAGAATTGCGGCCAATGGGTTGGCCCTATTCTGTCCCGTAATGTCGGGGGCACTCCCATGAATGGGCTCATACAGGCCTAGGGGCCGATCCTGGGCATTGCGTCGGGTGCCTAAACTAGCCGATGGTAACATCCCCATAGATCCGGTCAGCATAGAAGCCTCATCGGTCAAAATATCCCCGAATAGGTTGCTGCACACGATCACGTCGTAATGAGCGGGGGAACGGATCAGATGCATGGCCATGGCATCCACCAGCACATGTTCCACGTCCAGCTCGGAGTATTCGGTGTCCAGAACCCGAGTCGCTACTCGTCGCCACAGACGGCTGGAAGCGAGGACATTAGCCTTGTCCACACTAGCTATACGTCCGCGGCGTTGCCGGGCGGCATCCGCGGCGAGCCGTACTACCCTTTCGATCTCAGTCGCGGTGTAGAGCATGGTATCGTAGGCCTGCTGTCCCTCGGGACCAGCCTCTTGCCGTTGACCAAAGTAGATCCCGCCCGTCAATTCGCGAATCACCAGCAGATCCACATCGCGGATGACCTCGGCTCGGATCGTGCTGGCTTCCACCAGATGAGGCTGTACCTTCACAGGACGTAGATTGGCGAACAGGGCCATCTGGCGCCGTAATTCCAGAATACCGCGCTCAGGGCGATCCGCTGCGTTCGGATCGTCCCACTTAGGACCACCCACCGCACCCATGAACACCGCATCGGCCGCACGACAGGCGGTCACCGTAGCATCCGGCAGGCTAGTACCCAGCGTGTCAATGGCGTAGCCACCCATCGGGTGCTCTGCGAAAGAGAATGCATGATCCCGGCATTCCGCCACGGTACGCAGGATCTTGACGGCTTCGCGCGCGACCTCAGGCCCTATACCGTCCCCGGGTAGAACGACAATGTGGGCTTTCATTGTACTTGTGCCTTACCGTAGGCTGGCACATGTCCCGATAGTTCCACTGATGGCGGGTCGGTAGCAACCCATGTGCCACAGGGGCCCCCATCCTCATTTATACCCATGTCAATAGGTTCCCCGTTCATGCGCAGTACGGGATGATAGTAGCGACTCACCTGCGTCGCTTCACCCACAATGTAATGCGCGATGAGGGAACGGCGGAAGCGGTGCGTTGTACGGTTGGGGAAACTCCCATGTACCAACTGGCCATTAAAGAACAGCACGTCCCCGGCTTTCATGGGCATGGGTATAGGGCGCAGGGAATCAGGTAAGGGTACGGTGACATCCGTGAAACTGACGGTAGTGTCCGCGGCCACAGGACACAACACAGGCATGTTATGGGTGCCCGGCACAACCTGCAGGCAGCCATTATCTTCGTCACAATCGTCCAATGCCAACCAAGCCGCGATACAGGTGCCCGGCTGTACCTGTAGATAGTACTGATCCTGGTGCAGGGCCTGGCCGCGGGCTCTGGGCGGCTTAAAATAGAGCATGGTTTGCACAGCATAGGGTTCCTGTCCCAGCAGGGCAGTTAGGACGGTGTTGAGCCGGGGATCGACTAACCATTCTGCCGACAACCGATCCCGGCGGTGCATCATGCCCATCCGAGGAAAACGCCGGAGCGGATCAGCCGCCTGCTGATCCGGCGTCTCTTCGCCCAGGCTTTCCGTACGTTGGGCATGCATGTACATGTAATGTTCTAAGTAGAAGGCAACTTCCGTTTCACTATACAGGGCCGGCACCAGCAACCAGCCCTGGTGCCCAAAATCTTGTACATCCTGGGTACTGACCATTATGCTCTCCCTTATGCGTACTTAGAGCCGGTGTCAGGCTGTGGTCTGGGCGAGTTCAAAGGCTTGAATGGCAGCGTCCTGGGCCAGCAGATAGCCCATGTCGTCAAGACCCTGCAGCAGACAGCGCTTGCGGAACGGATCAATCGGGAAACCGTGGCTCTGGCCATCCGGCAGCGTAACGGTCTGGGCCTGCAGATCGACGCGCAGCTGGGTTGTTGGATCCTCTTCTATGACACTCCATAGCGTTTCGATCACTTCCTGAGGCAACACAATGGGCAACAGCCCATTCTTGAGGGCATTGTTATAGAAAATGTCCGCGAAACTAGGCGCCATGACCGCCTGAAACCCGTATTGGGTTAGAGCCCACACCGCATGCTCGCGCGAAGAGCCACTACCGAAATTGGCCCCTGCTACCAGGAGCGCTGCTCCAGCGTAGCGACCGTCATTCAGGATAAAGTCCGGATTAGGGCTACCGTCGTCACGGTAGCGCCAGGCTGCAAACAGACCATCCCCCATGCCCTCCTGCGTGACAGCCGTCAGGTAGCGGGCCGGAATGATCTGATCCGTATCCACATTTTCCGCCCGTAAAGGCACGGCGGTCGCGGTTACGGTAGTAAAGGGATGCATAGGATGTTCCTCGGGCTGTCTGCTTGATTATGTTAACAGGGCACGTACGTCCACCACGTGACCATGCACGGCCGCAGCCGCAGCCATAATGGGACTCATTAGCAGACTCCGTGAGCCAGGGCCTTGGCGACCCTGGAAATTGCGATTGCTGGTGCTAGCCACGTACTTGCCGGCGCCCGCCTTATCATCGTTCATGGCTAGGCACATGGAGCAGCCGGCACCCCGCCACTCAAAGCCGGCGGCGGTAAAGATTCGATCCAGCCCCTCGGCTTCGGCCATGGTCTTGACGGCTTTGGATCCCGGCACAACGAGGGCTTCCACATTGTCGGCAACCCGCTGGCCCCGGACCACTTCGGCCGCCGCCTGCAGATCTTCCAGTCGGCTATTGGTGCAGGAACCGATAAAGACAATATCCACAGATTGCCCTTCCATCGACTGGCCGGGCTGTAGGCCCATGTAATCCAGGGCCTGGATCAGATCTCGCCGCTGCTGGGCACTCTCCAGGTCTTCAGGGCGGGGCACTTTGTGGGTAATACCTACTCCCATGCCTGGATTGGTACCATAGGTGACCATAGGTTCCAGTTGCCCCGCATCCAAATCCACCGCTTGGTCAAAGACCGCATCGTCGTCCGTGGTCAAATGACGCCAGGCTTCCACATGTGCATCCCACTGGTCGCCACTAGGGGCTAGGGAGCGGCCCTTCAGATAGGCGAAGGTCGTCTCATCCGGTGCGATCAGACCGGCTCGGGCCCCGCCTTCAATGCTCATGTTGCAGATGGTCATACGATTGGCCATGCTTAGGCTACGGATGGTGCTGCCGCGATATTCAAAGACATGACCGGCTCCACCACTTGCCCCGATGCGGGCAATGATAGCCAAAATGACATCCTTGGCTGTCACCCCAGGCCCGAGTTCGCCCTCTACATTGACGGCAAACGTTTGGGGTTTATTCTGCAGTAGGCACTGGCTCGCCAGTACATGGCCAACTTCACTGGTTCCAATGCCAAAGGCCAACGCGCCAAAGGCACCATGGGTGCTGGTATGGCTGTCGCCGCAGACAATAGTCATGCCGGGTTGCGTGACCCCCATTTCCGGGGCCACTACATGCACGATACCCTGTACAGGGCCTTTGATGTCCCACAGCGTAATGCCATAATCGTGGCAGTTCTGACGTAGGGTATTGACCTGCATCGTGGCATCAGCCGGCCACAAGGGGATTTCGCGTGTGGGAATGGCGTGATCCATCGTGGCGAAAGTACGATCGGGGCACCGGACCGGTAGCTGCCGGTCCCGGATTTCGGCGAATGCCTGAGGCGATGTAACTTCATGAATCAGATGGGCGTCAATGTACAGAACACTAGGTGCCCCCGGCTCCTCCACTACCACATGGCGATCCCATATCTTTTCAAACAGTGTTTTGCCCATGGCTGTACCTATGACTTAAACGCAAGAGCCCGCGTGTTAGCGGACGTAGTGACTAGACATGGCTTCTTCCGTCAGAGTTTCCGTGGGCATTTTCGCTTCCCACTCCCTCTCCTTATCCAGCATACGCATACCTTCGTTGCGGGCCTCAATGACCTGTACGCTTTCCTGGGAAGTGATGTGCCAGATGGCCTGGCGCTGGACTTGCCAGTCTTCCAACATTTGGGCGCCCCGGAGGGAACCGGTCTTTTGGACATGTACCTGGATCAAGTCCTTGAGGCGCCGTTCCGGTTCACCACCGGACAAACGGCGGATGCGTATCAGTTCCGGATTGTAGCGACGTTCAAAATTGCTTTCCAGATCGTAGACGAAAGCCTCGCCCCCTGTCATGCCGGCACCAAAGTTACGTCCCGTCTCGCCGAGCACGACCACGGTGCCTCCGGTCATATATTCACAGGCGTGTTCCCCTGTGCCTTCCACTACCGCCACCGCTCCGCTGTTCCGTACCCCAAAGCGTTCACCGGCTAGCCCCGAGGCAAATAACCTACCTCCGGTCGCGCCATATAGTGCCGTATTGCCCAGGATTACGTTCTGCTGGGGAATAACTTTGGCTTGGTGGTGAGGGCGGAGCACGATTTCACCGCCACTCAATCCCTTGCCCACATAGTCGTTCACTTCCCCCACCAACGTCAGGTTCAAGCCCTGGATACCAAAGGCTCCGAAGCTCTGCCCTGCACTACCCGTAAACGTAATATTAATTTGGTCTTCGCGCAGTCCGTTCATGCCATACATCGCCGCCAGCCGGCAGGCCAGGCGCGCACCAACGGTGCGATCCGTATTCCGGATGGCATGAGTCAGATAGACTGCGGCGTCCGGATTAGCCACGAGGCGGGCAATCACCTGCTCTACCAAGATGTCACCCAATTCCGTGCTAGCGTACATGGTGTTGCGCCGGCGTGTATTGTGCCGGGGCAGATCCGTTTTCACTGTCGTTAGCAGAGGCGCTAAATCCATGAAGCCGGCTTCCCGACCCTGGATTGCCTGTTCCAGCAGTTCGGGATGGCCAATGACTTGATTGAGTTCCGTGTACCCCAGGTGAGCCAAAATCTCCCGCACTTCTTCTGCCATGAACAACAGGAAGCGCATGACCATTTCGGGTGTGCCCGGGAATTTGGCCCGTAGTGTGGGATTCTGGGTTGCTACTCCCACAGGGCAGGTATCCTTGTGGCACACACGAGCCATGATACACCCTTCCGCGATCATCAGGCTGGTACCGAAACTGAATTCATCAGCCCCCATCATGGCGGCCATGACAATGTCTCGCCCGGTGGCCAAACCGCCATCCGTCCGGATCACGACTCGATCCCGGAGGCCGTTCTCCAGCAGGGTGCGGTGGGTTTCCGTTAAACCCAGTTCCCAGGGCAGCCCGGCATGCTTCATGCTGCTCAGCGGGCTGGCACCGGTACCCCCACTAGCACCGGCGATGTGCACGACATCGGCGTAGCCTTTGGCCACACCGGCAGCGATGGTGCCCACTCCGATCTCCGCCACCAACTTAACACTGACCTTCGCCTCGGGATTAGCTGTTTTCAGATCGAAGATCAGCTGGGCCAGATCCTCAATACTGTAAATGTCATGATGGGGTGGTGGGCTGATCAGGGCCACACCGGGTGTGGCATAACGCAAGACGGCAATCTTGTCCGTTACCTTATGTCCGGGTAGTTGTCCGCCTTCACCGGGCTTGGAGCCCTGTGCCATCTTGATCTGGAGTTCCTCTGCGCTCATCAGATAGGCAGGCGTAACCCCGAAGCGGCCTGAAGCTACCTGCTTGATTTTGCTCACGCGCTCGGAATTGTAACGGGACGGATCCTCACCCCCCTCGCCACTATTGCTCATACCACCGAGGCGATTCAAAGCTATCGCCAACGTCACGTGAGCCTCTTCACTCAGAGCCCCATACGACATGGCCGCGGTACTGAAACGCTTCACGATATCCGTGGCCGGTTCTACCTGTGTCACGGGTACTGACGCCTGCGTTGACCGAAATTGCAGCAAGTGGCGGGGAGCAATACGTTGGGAATCCTGTAACTGCGTCAGCGTACGGAAGGATTTTCGGGCCTGCGCGTCGTCATCATTGGTCACGGCATCCTGCAAGAGGTGAACCACCTGCGGTGACCATTCGTGAATCTCACCGCCCCGTCGGCTCTTGTACAATCCCCATGAGGGTAGACGCACGCGACGCTGGGCAGCTTCCGGAAAAGCAGCCTGATGCCAGCTCATTACGTCCTCCGCCAGAGATGCGAAACCGACGCCCCCCAATAGACTGGGTGTACCGGGAAAGACAGTGTCGATCAGTTCTTCCCCGATACCAATGGCTTCAAAGATTTGCGCTCCACAGTAACTATCAATGGTACTGATTCCCATTTTGCTCATGATTTTGAGCAGGCCCTTTTCCGTGCCTGTCACAAAATTGGCAACGGTCTGGGACAAGGAGTGATCCCGGAAATGACGTCCTTCCTCCACCAAATTGCGGATCGTTTCGTACAGTAGATAGGGATAGATGGCATTTGCCCCGTATCCTACCAGGGCCGCGAAATGATGGACCTCACGGGGTTCGCCACTCTTGATCACAAGGCTAACCTGCATGCGCAGGCCCGCCCGAATCAGATGATGATGTACGGCCGCCACCGCCAGCAGAGACGGTAGGGGAAGTGTAGTTTCATCCACCGTTTCATCTGACAGTACCAGGATTTGAATGCCGGTCCTGACGGCCTCTGCAGCTTGATTACACAGCTCTTGGAGTGCCGTCTGCAACATTTTGCCGGGCGCGCGGGGATTGTGCTCTGCATTGTCGGGTTGCCAGGTCATAGCCAAGGTAGTCATACTGAAATCAGTAGAGCCTGTACCCAGGTTGACAAGAACCTGGAACTGGGCCTGGGTCAGGATGGGAGAATTCAGTTCTATCAGCCGGGTGGCTTCCGGCGTCTCCGCCAGCAGGTTGGCCCGGGGCCCCAGCAGCATGCGGAGACTCATAACCATGGCCTCCCGCAGCGCATCAATAGGCGGATTGGTGACCTCGGCGAAGCGCTGCTTAAAGTAATGGAATAGTGGTCGGGGCAAAGCGCTGAGAACAGCGAGCGGTGTGTCATCGCCCATGGCACCTATCGGTTCCGCCCCATTGGTTAGCATTGGTCGTACGACCATTACCATTTCTTCGGACGTAAAGCCGAAAGCGATCTGGCGCTGCATCAAGGACACGCCGGATGGGGTAGGTACGACATGGTCCGAGACATCTCGGACTATGCTGTCATTCTGCGGTTTGGCCTGTAGATTACGGGCTTCCCGGATACGACGACTCCGGCGCAGAATCTGATCCAGGGACACCAGGTTGTCGTCAATCCACTGACCATAAGGTTTGCGGTTGGCGATGAGACGGGTAATTTCTTCGTCATCCATGACCGTACCCAGCTGGGTATCCACGCAGAAGATTTCCCCTGGTCCGAGGCGGCCCTTACGGATCACTAAGGCTTCATCGTACTGGACCGCGCCCATTTCGCTGCCACTGTATACCAGTCCATTCTTGAGCATGACAAAGCGCGCCGGGCGCAGACCATTCCGATCCATCACCGTGCCTACGATGCGGCCATCGGTATAAGTGATGGCCGCTGGACCGTCCCACGGCTCTAACAGAGCACTGTGATACTTGTAGAAAGCATGCCGTTCAGGCGAAACGTCACCTTTGGGAATGCGCTCCCAGGCCTCGGGCACCATCATCAGCAATGCATGGCGGATATCACGTCCACTGCGCACCAGCAGTTCCAGCTGGGTATCAAATTTCGCACTGTCGCTAGTGTCCGGATCATCAATGATAGGCATTAGATCATCCATACCTTGGGGCCAATAAGGCGAGGCCAGGTTGGACTGGCGGGCCCGTAGCCAGTTTTCGTTGCCTTGGATGGTATTGATTTCCCCATTGTGGCAGATCAGGTGGAACGGTTGGGCACGTTCCCAGGTGGGCATGGTATTGGTGCTGTACCGTTGATGAAATACAGCCAGAGCCGTAGCAAAGAGGGGATCGTG
Organism: Caldilineaceae bacterium; assembly: GCA_965116185.1. Lineage (GTDB taxonomy): Bacteria > Chloroflexota > Anaerolineae > Caldilineales > Caldilineaceae > Bin34. The sequence continues at coordinate 1,380,146 of OZ220492.1, read as the reverse complement.
CAGGTCAGGATAAAATCGTCCCAGTTTGTCAGCTAGCACCAAGCCTTTATACACGATGGTACGGCTGCTGAGACTGGGTATGTACAGGCGTTCAACCCCAGCGGCGGCGGCCGCGCGCACGATCATTTTGCGGGCCCGAAACAACAGGCGTTCAAAGTCACCGCCGGCCTTACAAGCCTTGGGAGTGCGCCGCAGGATCACCTGGCCTAGCCAGGGCCGTATGGCCAGAGAGCGTTCGCCCAATACCGATTCAATGACCGGTACGGAGCGAAAAGCCAGGACTTCCAGATGCAGGCGTCCTAGAACACTCCGGATGACGTCTTGGGCTTTTTCCCGGTCAGCCGGTGCTTGACTCAGAAAAAGCTGTCCCACGGCCAAATCGGACACCTGGGGTGCGGCCAAGCCCATATAGTCCAGTTCACGTGCGTAGAACGCATAGGGGATCTGGGACAGGATGCCCGCGCCATCACCGGACTTGCGATCGTCGGCGATAGCCCCACGGTGCGCGTGATTGCACAGAGCTTCCAGCGCCATAGCTAGTACCTCATGTGTGCGTCGGCCCTCAATATGCGCGACGAAGCCGATCCCACACGCATCCTTTTCAAGAGCCGGTGCATTCTTGAACAGAGGGGGAACCTGTGGGTTATTCTGCTTCGTATACATACACCCTACTCCTCGCCCAATTCACTGTGAGGCGGCCATTCTAAAATTAGAAAAGCCTAAAGGGACCGGTCTGTAGCCATCTAAGCCCCCAGTCACGATCTGTGCATTGAATTTATTATACAAGGTTGTCCAAACGAAACTGAATTCGTTGTGATGGTCAGATACGCCTCGGGTTGCGGTGTGGTCCTGCCCAGGACCCGCACTAAGGCCTTGGATGAATCGGTGCGATAACAGACGTGCGGCTTGTCCCTGATAGACCTTACTGCGGCTCGGGTTGCTCCCACAACTGAAACTTCCGCCCTAGCCTAGGAAATCTGCATACCATTAAGTTAGGTACGCAGAGTCTGAAGCCGGGATCACGCGGACACGCTGCACCATGGATAACTATGCTCTCCCTGTACCCGTCAAGTGTTCAAGCCGTACCTAACCTTTGACACCCCCAATCAGCAGACCCTTGACGAAATACCGCTGAATGAACGGGTACACGAGCAGAATGGGCACTGTCGTAACGATGATCATGGCGGATTTCATGGTCTGGGCGGGGGGCAGGAATTCAGGTTCAAACATGATACCAATGTCTCCCCGGTAGGAAGCGTCGCCAATGTACAAAATAGAACGTAGGATCACCTGAATCGGGTAGAGTGTGCGGTCCGAGTTGAAAACTGCCGCATAAAACCAGCCATTCCAGTGCCAAACAGCGTAGAAAAGCCCAATCGTGGTTAGGGCGGGCATAGAAAGCGGCAGATAGATGCGGATGAGCACGGTGAGCGGATTGGCGCCATCCATGAGGGCAGCTTCCTCCAGCTCCACCGGGATGGTCATCAGGAAATTACGCATAATCAATAGCCACCAGGGATTGACCAAGAAGGGCACAATCAGCAGCCATACGGTATTGGTTAAACGTAGGCGATCCACAACCAGATAAAAGGGAATAAGGCCTCCACTGAACACCATGGGAATGAACACGAGCAGGGTGAGGAACGTCCGGCCCGGCAGGTTACGGCGCGCCAGGACATACGCTCCTAGTCCCGTAGTAGCCAGACACATCAAGGTACCTACAATCGTGCGGAAGAAGGTGATCTTGTAAGCGTTCAGAATGGTCTGCTGGCTGCCGCCAAACAGGAACCGGTACGCATCCCAGGTAGGTTGCTCGGGAATCAGGACAAAGTTGCCGCGGCGTGCCCATTCCGCCGTACTTATGAAAGACGTGCTCAGTACACTCAGAAAAGGAATGAGAAAGAGCAGACTGACGAGTATCAGAAACAGATAGTTACTTACGTAAAACAGCCGCTCCAGCGGGGTGGCTTTGATCTTCATGCTGCCACTCCTCTTTACCAAATGCCCGTATGGCCCAGGCGGTGAGCCAGCTTGTTGGCGCCCAACAGCAAGAACAGAGCCAACACCGATTTGAAGAGACCGACCGCCGCGGCGAAGGAATAGCGTAGGTCCAGAAGACCGGCCCGATAGACGTAGGTGTCAATGATATCTGCCACTTCGTAGACGGCTGGGGAATAGAGCAGCAGGATCTGCTCAAAGCCGGCATCCAACAGATCACCGATCCGGAAAATCAGTAGAATCACAATTACGTGGCTGATACCCGGTAGCGTGATGTGTCGTATCTGCTGGATCTTGCTTGCGCCATCGATCATGGCAGCCTCGTATGTTTCAGGATTCAAGCCCGCCATGGCAGCTAAGTAGAGAATGCTGCCCCAGCCTACGGTCTGCCAGACCGTTGTGCCCACGAGAATGGTACGGAACCACCTGAGATCACCCAGGAAATGTTGCGGGTCTCCCCCCCCCAGCTTGACTACGTGGTTGATGAGACCTCCCTGCACACCAAACACCACATACACCAGACCGGCCACGATCACCATGGAAAAGAAATGGGGGAGATAAGAGATGGTCTGGGTCACCCGTTTGAACATCACGTTGTGCACTTCGTTGATCAGAAGCGCCAGCAGAATGGGCGCCGGGAAAGCCCACAACGTCTTGTACAGGGAGATCATCAGGGTGTTTTCCATCAGGTCCCAGAAAAAATAGGACTCGAAGAAATTGATGAAATGTTTGAAACCGGCAAAGGGTGCGGTGACAATCTCGGCCATAGACATGAAGGGTTTCACATCCTTGAAAGCGATAATCACACCCACCATAGGCACATATTTGAAAATAATGAAGTAGGCCGCCACGGGCAGGAACAGCAGATAATAAAAACTGTTCTTCCGTAGCAGGCGCCAGAATTCCGCCATGGCTACACCCCCTAACGTTGTGGGACATGCGACATCGTCAGCGCATGGCCGACACCAACTCTCGTCCCTGATATGGATGTCTGCGACCGTTGATTGTGCAACCCTCCACCGTCCCCGGTACTGGGAACGGTGGAGAGCAAAGCATAGGAACAGATCCGGTGTCGGGTAGCAACGAAGTCACTACCCGATGGATTTCTCTGGCTATACGCAGGAATTTGACCAGCGAAATCCCAATACCTTTTTATAGGCAGTCCGCGGCTAGATTCCCTTGAAAGTACGATACTGATCCGTATAAGCGTCGATCCAGTCCTGCAGACCCGCCCGATACAGACTGTCAATAAAATCGTCCCACTCGGCCAGATCACGGGTCCCTGTGATGAACTTGATGACCTCTTCCGTGTTCAGACGGTTGATATCTTCCATGCTGGGCACAGCGTCTGCAATCGCCGCACCATCATAAGGCACATCAAAATCCTGGGGCATCTTGCCATTGTCGTAGGCAAACACGTACTGGCGGATGTGATCGTAATGGCGCCCCCAGAGCGGATCTTCGGGGGCGGACCAAGTCTCAATAGCCAAACCAGCCCCTTGGTACAGCTCACCTGCGTAAATCTCGTCTCCTTCGTTCACTTGGGACAAGCGGCGCACCTTTTGCTTGGTGTCGTCAACCCATTCCCAGTCCACGCCCTGAAGACCATAGTGGGCCGTGACGGCATTATCGCGAACGGGATCGTACTGCCAGTTGATGAACTTGATTACTTCCGCGGCCACCGGTGAGTTAGCCGGAATCATGTAGGCACTGGTCATGGCCGCGTTGTTTGTGCCACACAAACCCAGAGGGCCATGCATCTGGTGCGGGAAGTCAAAGTCCATGCCAGGTACCACATCCTCCAGGATGATACGCTGGCCCAGAATCGTCATACGCGAGTACCAGCCGCAGTGGATACCCATGTTGCCGGAACGCAGGACTTCCTCAAAGTCCATGTTGGCGAATACTTCCTTGTGGAACCAGCCATTGTTCCACCATTCGTTCATCTTGGCCAGCCACTGGGGATAGCCGGGCTGCAAATGATAGGGCTTGATTTGGCCCGCATCCTCGTCGTACCAGCGCGATTTACCATACTGGGTCCAGCCCCCTACCAGACAACCTTCCAGGCTGCTCAGGTTGTTAGTTACCAACACCGCTTCGGGGTTGTGATCCTTGAAGGCCGCCATCGTGGCTTCAAGCTGCTCAATGGTCATGCTATCCTTGTCAAAGGGTAGATCCAGCTCATTGATCCAGTCTTCGCGGAACCAGCAGTAATTCCAGGTATGCCCCATCAGGCCTAGGCGGGGAATGCCCCAAATGTCACCGTTAGTGTCCTTCATACCACTCCAGTTTGCTTCTGGGAAGGCAGTTAGGATGTTCTGGCCGTGCTCTTCCAGCAGGTCAGTGATGGGCATGATCAGATCTTTGTACTGCGTCCAATCGCCCGTAAACATATCCAGACGCTCACTGCGCGAACTCAGCATCAGGTTCAGGCGTTCTCGTCCCGCGGCACCGGGAGGCGGCACGAAACCATGGGGCCGAATACCCAGTTCCGCGACGATGTAATCCTGGACCGCTTGGTACTTGGCTTCATGGCTGCCTTCAGGACGCACCAAGGCAATTGAAGGCCAGACATAAACATCCACGACATCATCATCTGACATTTCCGCCATGGCGCCAGGACCGGGTTCCTCACCTCCCGGTGTAACACAGGCCGCCACCATAATGCCACTAGCGGCCAAACTAGACAGTTGCAGGAACTGCCGCCGATTGACGGTATATTTCAAAGCACGCGCCATGAGAATGATCTCCTTTGCTGGTAAACGTAGAATTACATGAACGCCACAATCCCATCCTGCAAGCAATGTCCCTGAATGATGGACATCATCTAGTAGAATGAACGGCCTCAAGTAGACTTGATATTACCATAAGCTCGTCTCAGCTTCAATTGCGGCAAATGCCGGAGACGGCAGTGTCCGAGTGTGTGGGTCATCGGTGGCTGGGAGACCTCTGCACAATCCTGTGTGCCGGCCTCGCATGTGACATGACCCTGGATTCAGTACCGGAGGGTAAGGGGCACTGGACGTTACCACTTCCCTAGTACCACCTCGCCGGCCAGGCTAGGCATTCCCCATACTGACAAACACAGTCAGGCACTAGAGGCCCTTAAAAGTGCGGTACTGATCCGTATAGACATCGATCCAGTCCTGCAGGCCCGTCCGGTACAGACTGTCAATAAAATCGTCCCACTCGGCCAGATCACGGGTACCCGTGATGAACTTGATGACCTCGTCCGTACTCAAGCGGTCAATAGCCTCCTGGCTGGGCACAGCTTCCGCGATCGCCGCGGCATCGTACGGCACATCAAAGTCCTGCGGTGTCTTGCCGTTGCCGTAGTCAAACACATACTGTCGGATGTGATCGTAATGGCGATCCCAGAGTGGGTCTGCCGGCGCGGACCAGGTCTCAATGGCCAGACCGGCACCCTGATACAGTTCGCCAGCGTACATCTCATCTCTTTCGTTCACCCGGGATAGGCGGCGTACCTGCTCCTTGGTGTCATCAACCCATTCCCAGTCCACACCCTGCAGACCATAGTGGGCCGTAACGGCATTGTCCCGAATGGGATCGTATTGCCAGTTGATGTACTTGATCATGTCCGCAGCTACGGGTGAGTGGGCCGGAATCATATAGGCACTAGTCATGGCGGCATAGTTCGTACCGCATAGCCCCATAGGCCCATGCATCTGCCGCGGAAAGATGAAGTCCATACCCGGGACCACGTTTTCTTTGATGATGCGTTCACCTAGAATCGTCATACGTGAGTACCACCCACAATAAATACCCAGGTTACCGGAGCGCATGACTTCAAGGATGCTCAGATTGGTGAATACATCTCTGTGAAACCAGCCATTATGCCACCATTCGTTCATCTTGGTTACCCAGGCAAGATAGCCCGGTTGCAGCTGATGCGGCTTGATCTGGTCCGTGGTTTCGTCGTACCAACGGGAGCGACCATACTGGGTCCAGCCCCCCATTAAACTGCCTTCCAGGCCACTCAGGTCATTGGTTACCAGTACAGCCTCAGGATTGTGGGCCTTGAAAGCGGTCATCATGGTTTCCAACTGCGCAATGGTCATGCGGGCCTGATCGAACGGCAGATCCAGGTCATTGATCCAGTCTTCGCGGAACCAACAGAAATTCCAGATATGGCCCATCAGTCCCAAGCGTGGAATGCCCCAAATAGTGCCGTCGGCATCCTTCATACCACTCCAATTCACGTCCGGGAAAGCACGTAGGATGTTCTGTCCATACTTTTCCAACAGATCAGTAAGCGGCATAATCCGGTCTTGATACTGAGTCCAGTCCCCCGTAAATATATCCAGACGGTCGCTACGCGAGCTCAGTATCTGATGTAGGTACTCACGTCCTGCGGTTCCGGACGGAGGCAAAACTCTATGGGGACGGATGCCCAGTTCCGCCACGATGTAGTCCTGAACTGCCTGGTACTTGGCTTCATGGCTGCCTTGATAACTCACAAGCGGAATTGCGGGCCAAACATAAACATCCACCACAGTAGGGGGCATTTCCCCTACAGGCTCCGGCGTGGGCTGTCGGGTCGGCTCCGGTTCCCGTTGCTGTGTCGGTTCCGGTTCTTCCTCCCGGCTACGTGAGGCACAAGCAACTCCAATAATCCCACTTGCGGCCAGGCTAGACAGCTGCAGGAACTGACGCCGATTGACGGTGTATTTCAATGCACGCATCATGCGCTCTTCTCCCTTATGTACCGACATGAATTGCATGAACGCTACCATCTCCTCCTTCCAGCACGGTCCGGTGCATACGTCCCCCTAGACAGCGGTGGTCGCCTGCATGCAGATACTATCACCATACCCCAGCCGCCATATCAATTGCGGATACTATGGTCACCACCATGCGCTACCTGCTTATATTCGGGTGACACATGAACAAGAAGATACGCTCGGTCAGGGCGGCACGGCACCCCGACACTAGGCTGCAACAGAATTGGATCCGTCTCCTCTGACGGGTACGGATCCCTGCCGGGCGCTATAGGAATTTGGGGGTAAGCGGAATTGAACCAAGCATCGCCATTGCGGGATTCACGCCAAGACCCCGCAATGGCTAGGCTCTCCATATGCCATGGAGCACCGAATGCAGTGCCGGGAGCCGGGATTGCGGCAGAACCAATACCACGCGCCCGTCACGCCGATACAGGAGGGCGTAGTGCGCTAGTAGCACGCATCCCTAGCTTAGGGATTTGACGACGCTATCCCGGTCGGTGTGGGGCACGGGGCCCACGCCGGCTAAACCCGTATCAGATAGTCTTCTGTGGTTCACTGGCAATCTGCTTATTCAGGGCTTGCAGATAGGCCTTGGCACTAGCCACGATGATATCGGTGTCCACACCTCGTCCGCTAAATAAACGCCGCCGGCGCCGGCCCTGGGCCGTTTCCGCAAACTCATTGTCACTCGGTACTTCAATGCGAATGGTAACGTCACCATTGGCATCCATACCGGCGGTCACAGCTTGCACTAGGTACTCCACCAGGGTGTTTTCCACACCCACAATGCGATTGATACCCTGATACACGGCGTCCACCGGTCCCGTACCAAATCCAGCTTCCGTCACCACCTGGCCGGTATGCAAGTTCTTGAGACTAACCACGGCGGTGGGAATCAGTTGGGTTCCACATTGCACCTGCACCGGCCCTAGTTCCCAAACCTCCGCGGGCTGGTATATTTCATCGGCTACCAGGGCTTCCAAATCGGCGTCTGACACGATTTTCTTCTTATCGGCCAATTCCTTAAAGCGCAGGAATACTTCGTTCAGAGCCGCACGATCCAGATGGTATCCCATCTCGCCCAGACGGGTACTCAGAGCATGTCGTCCACTGTGTTTGCCCATGACCAGACCCTGCTGCTGCTGCTGCAGGCCAATTGTGGAGGCATCCATAATTTCATAGGTGCGCTTGTGCTTGAGCACCCCATCCTGGTGAATGCCTGCTTCGTGGGCGAAGGCGTTGGCACCGACAATCGCCTTGTTGGGCTGAATCACCATGCCCGTGTAGCGGCTCACCATGTCACTGGTGCGATGGATCTCTTCCGTCACGATATTAGTGCTGAGATGGTAGAAGGCAGGCCGTGTGTACAGCGACATCACGAACTCCTCCAGACTGGAGTTACCCGCCCGTTCCCCAATACCATTGATCGTAACCTCAACCTGACGCGCCCCTGCCCTGACACCGGCCAGGGTGTTGGCAGTGGCCAGCCCCAGATCGTTGTGGGTGTGGGTACTGAAGATGACATCCCGGCCTCCCGGCACATCGTTGATCAGCTCCCGGAGTAACGCCTCGTACTCAAGCGGCATGGTATAACCGACCGTATCGGGAATGTTGAGGGTGGTGGCCCCGGCGCGGATCGCCACCTCCAGAACGGCCTTCAGATATTCAATGTCGCTCCGGCCCGCATCCTCGGGACTGAACTCCACATCCGCACATAGGCTGTGTGCGTATTCCACCATTTCCCCCACCGTTTCCAGCACTCCGTTGTGCGACATCCGCAGCTTGTGCTCCAGATGAATATCACTGGTGGCGATGAAAGTATGAATGCGCGGCCGGATCGCAGGGGCCACTGCGGTATGGGCCCGTGCAATGTCGTCCCGATTGGCCCGTGCTAGGCCCGCGATCACGGGCGGCGGCATTGGCTGGCCATCCCGACCATACCGTACTTCCCGCCCCACCGTTTCGGCAATGCGCTGGACCGCGGCCCAGTCCCCCGGACTGGCGATGGGAAACCCGGTCTCCATGATGTCCACGCCCAGCCGTGCCAGCTGGCGGGCTATCTCCAGTTTTTCCGTCTCGTCCAGGGTTGCCCCGGGACTCTGTTCCCCATCACGCAGGGTCGTATCAAACACCTGCACCGTACTAGCATGGGCGATGGCCTTGGCGTAGGCGGCCATGTCCTCGATCACAAAAGTCTCTACCGATACATCATCCTCGTTCACGATCGGTTCTCCCGTGCCCTAGTCTATGGTTCTGGTTCCTTGTTTGACTGACGCCAATCCCGGTGTCCACAAGCTACTGTTCGCGCTCTATTTCCCGGGCGTTCAGAAACGGCATCATGCGGCGCAGTTCCACTCCCACATCCTCGATCGTGTGGTTCTGCTCCTGCCGGCGGCGCTGCCGGAAATTGGATAGGCCGCCGTAGTATTCGTCCATCCACTCTTCCGCGAATTGACCGGACCGGATCTCGGCCAGAATCTGGCGCATGGTTTCCTTGGTCTCTTCGGTCACAATCTTCTGTCCGCTAACGTAATCGCCCCACTCGGCCGTGTCGGATACGCTGTAGCGCATGTAGGCCAATCCGCCCTGATAGAACAAATCCACAATGAGCTTAAGTTCATGCAGGCATTCAAAGTAGGCGATTTCCGGCTGGTAGCCCGCTTCTACCAGTACCTCAAAGCCGGCTTTGACCAGTTCACTGACCCCTCCGCACAGTACCGTCTGTTCCCCGAATAGATCGGTCTCGGTCTCTTCCGCGAAGGTGGTTTCGAGCACACCGGCCCGCGTACAACCCAGTCCCCGACTGTACGCCAGAGCGTCTGCCAGTGCATGGCCGGAGGCGTCCTGGTGAATGGCGACGAGCCCGGGTACCCCCGAGCCCTCCATGTACACCTCGCGTACCCGATGCCCCGGTGCCTTGGGGGCCACCATGGAAACGTCTACATCCGCAGGCGGCAGAATCTGGCTGAAACGAATGTTGAAGCCGTGGGCAAACATCAGGGTGTTCCCCTTTCGCAAACCAGGCTGGATTTCCTCTCTGAACACTTTGCCTTGCACCTGATCGGGCAACAGTACCATGATAATGTCCGCGGCGTCCGCGGCGTCCGCAGTGTGCATGACGGTCAGGCCATCCGCCGCGGCCTGGGTCCGACTACGGCTGCCTTCGTACAGGCCTACGAGCACATTCAGCCCCGCATCCCGGAGATTGAGAGCATGGGCATGACCCTGACTACCATAGCCCAAAATGGCAATGGTACGGTCCGCGAGACGGCTCAGGTCAGCTTGATTTTCATAGTAGATGGTTGCCATGGTGCAATTGCCTTTCCTTTGTCAGTCAAAATAGGATGATACAGAAACCATGCCCGGGCAGCTTTTCAGGGTTGCGCCCCATTGGGTTGTGTTCTGGCCCGCAGGTGGGCAGGCGTTTCCAACGCTTCGGATGGTGCTTCCCGCTTCATAGCCACGGGACCGGTGCGCACCATTTCCAGGATTTCAAAGCCGTACAGAAGTTCAAGTAGGGCTTCGATCTTCTCCTGATTGCCCACAATCTGGAGCAGCAGGCTGGATGTTGAGACATCCACAATCTGGGCCCGGAAGATCTCGGCCAGCTGCAAAACTTGGGTGCGGAGCGCGGGTGTCACCGCTACACGCACCAGGGCCAGTTCACGCGAAACCACGGGCGCGGAGGACAGGTTTTCCACCTCGGTCACGTCCACCAACTTGATCAACTGACTCATGACCTGATCCAGCACGCGATCATCGCCGTCCACTACGAACGTCATGCGGCTGATACCCGGCGTTTCGCTGTGACTTACTTGCAGACTCTCAATGTTGAAGTTGCGGCGGCGCAGCAATCCGGAAACCCGATGGAGGACGCCCGGTTTGTCGCGCATCCAAGCAGCAAGGAGATATTTCATGATGGTATTTCCTGTCCGGCTGTGGGGAGCACAGTCAGAATGCCGGGACCACCCCACCATGGTCCTGCACGATACGCGGACGTCGGATCAGTTCATCCACCGCGGCACCGGGGGCTACCATGGGATAAACATTCACTTCTTCCTTCACGCGAAAGTCAATTAGGAAGGGGCCCGACGTGGTATGCGCCGCCTGGACCGCTGGGCCAACCTGACCCGGTTCCTCCACCTGCAGAGCGGGGATGTCATAAGCAGCAGCCAGCTTCACATAGTCGGGTGATAGGATAGGCGTCCCCACATACCGCTTGTCATAGAAGATCTGCTGCCACTGGCGGACCATGCCGAGGAAACCATTGTTGATGATGGCAATCTTGACCGGCATTCGTTCCTGTTGAATCGTGGCCAGCTCCTGTAGCGTCATCTGGAAGCCACCGTCCCCTACAATGGCCCATACCAAATGCTGAGGAAAGGCCATCTGGGCGCCTAGGGCCGCCGGCACACCATAGCCCATGGTACCCAACCCCCCACTCGTCAGCAGCATGCCGGCTCTTTCATGGATGTAATACTGTGATTCCCACATCTGATGCTGGCCGACATCCGTCGTGACGATCACATCGGCCTCGTCCTTGATCCGCGCCACTTCTTCCCAGATCCGGCGTATCACAAACGGTGGGATCAGATCGTCCATTTCATAGGCCAGGATATCGGTATCGGCGCCCTTCCTTTTGTGTTCAGTCAGAGTCTCAAGCCAATCGCCGTGCGTATTCGGTGTAATGAGCATCTCCAGGGCGGGCAGGGTTGTGGCCAGATCACCTATAACGGCCACATCGGGCGTGATATTCTTACCCACCTCGGCCGGGTCCAGTTCAAAGTGAATGACCGTGGCTTGTGAGGCGAAGCGGTCCAGACGGCCCGTAATGCGATCGTCAAAGCGCATGCCCAGAGCGATCAGCACATCGCAGGCCTGCACCGCTTCATTGGCATAGGCTTCACCGTGCATGCCACCCATACCCAGACTCAGAGGATGGGTTTCCGGCAGATTGCCGGTACCAAGCAGGGTTGTCACAACGGGAATTTCCGCCTTCTCCACAATGCGCTGCAGCACATCCGCCACACCCGCCAGATGGACCCCATGCCCGGCCAGAATGAGGGGCGACTCGGCGCTATTGATAATCCGGGCCGCCTTGTCCAGGGTATCCTGTAGGGCTACGGGATAAGGATCATAGCCGGGCAGTTGGATGTCCATGTCATACCGAAAATTACCTATGGCCGTCTGCACATCCTTACAAATATCCACCAACACGACACCGGGACGACCTTCCCGAGCGATGTAAAACGCCTCTTTCATCACCTGGGGTAGTTCGGCCACGTCCGTCACCAAATAGTTGTGTTTGCAGACTGGTTGTGTCACCCCGACGATGTCAGATTCCTGAAAGGCGTCGGTCCCCAGTAGAAGCGTGGGCACCTGCCCGGTAATGGCTACCACAGGCACACTGTCCATCTGCGCAGTTGCCAATCCCGTCACCAGGTTGGTAGCTCCAGGTCCGCTGGTGGCGACGCAAACTCCCACCTGCCCCGTGGCGCGCGCATAGCCGTCTGCCATGTGGGCTGCACACTGTTCGTGACGCACCAGGACATGGTGCAGCCAACCACCTGCCTCATAGGGAGCCAAGGCATCATAGGCGGGCAGAATAGCACCACCCGGATGGCCAAAAAGAATACGTACTCCTTCCAGTACACATGCATCCCAAATCATCTCTGATCCGGTGATCCGGCGTACCGCCGCCGGATCCTGGAAGCGTTCCGCAGTAAAAGCAGAGACTGCGCTACACATAAGATTAATTCCTCATGGGTTCTGGGAGTAGAACGACAAAAAAAATCCTTCCCGATGGGGAAGGATCTTGGGATGTCTGCTGTGAGCATGCCCTATGCCTGTGGCATTCCTTCACCAACGCGGCGTGATGTGTGGCCATCTACAACAATGGCCAACAAGGATAGCAACAGTACAAGTAGTAGGCAATAAGATATCATAGAAACCATTATAGCAACAGGGAGCGCTCAATTCCACTTTTTGTACTAAGAGCGCAGGGTACAGCATCCGTACCCCGTGTGTCAACTTTCCTTGCTTCCCTACACAGTGGGATGGTGCATACAACCTCGTCAGGCATACTTCTTGCTTGACCATTACCGGACCCTGTCCTGTCGCGACGTGCTACCTACGGAGCCATGTTGTGGTTCTTTCCGTTGTGGAAACTCTAGTGCGGAACCGCCTGGACAGCCCGCATAATCTGAGCCTAGCTATCACAAGATGTAATCTTGTATAATTGGATTCTGCCGTCTGCATCCTCTGCAGGCCCCTAGACCGTATCCAAGGGGCCGCATGTGTTATTGATTGATACTCTGTACTGGACTTAATGCCCCATGTCATCCAACTTGACCCCTGATACCGCCCTCCGGGCATCCGCTTGTACCGACCGTCCGGATACACCACAGCCGCCGGCGGCTGTGGTACAACCCCCTGCCGCCGCCACTCTGATGCCACCGCTCGCAGACTGTGACACCGAAACTCTCAGTCATAGTCCCGAGGTATACAACCGGGAACTCAGCTGGCTTGATTTCAACTGGCGGGTTCTGCAACATGCCCTGGATCAGGACAACCCTTTGTTGGAACGACTAAATTTCCTCGGGATTACGGCGTCCAACATGGACGAATTCTTCCGCAAGCGGGTAGGCGGTCTCAAGCGTCAGCAAGCAGCAGGTTCCGCAAATCTGTACTTGGAAGGCTGGCCACCTAGCTACCAGTTGGGCCTGATCAGTCAAGCCGTCACCTACTTCAGCCGGATCCAGGATGAGTGTTTCCTACAGGATATTTTGCCGCAGATGGGCACCTACGGTATTCGTCTGCTCAGTTATCCGGACCTAACTCCGGAACAGATCGCCGATCTGCGCATCTTCTTTCTGCACGATGTGTTTCCGCTCTTGACACCGCTGGCTTTCGATTCATCGCATCCTTTCCCCTTCATCAGCAACATGAGCCTCAATCTCGCCGTCTACGTTAAGGATCCGGTAAGTGGCGACATGCGTTTGGCCCGTGTGAAGGTACCGTCCAACTGCGACCGCTGGATTCAAGTGGATGATGCCTACGACTTTGTACCCTTGGAACAAGTTGTGATCCACAACCTGGATACGCTGTTCGTAGGCATGGAGATCGTCAGTGTACATCCTTTCCGTATCACCCGTAATGCCGACATGAAGCGCAATGAAGAGGAAGCGGACGATCTGCTGGCGATGATCAGTGAAGAACTGCACGAGCGGCGCTTCGCTCCGGTGGTCCGTCTCGAAGTGTCCCAGGACATGGGGGACGACACGTTGGCTGTGCTCATGCACGAACTCGGGCTGGTACCACAGGATGTATACCATATGGCTAGTCCCCTAGGTTTATCCGATTTCATGGCCCTGTATCGGGCTATCGATCGCCAGGACCTGAAATTCACACCCTGGCAACCGCGCATTCCGGCCCAGTTCGCGCATCTGTCCTCCTCTTCATCCCCGTCCGAGATCTTCCAAGCCCTGAAGCAGGGCGACATCCTGCTACACCATCCATATCAGTCCTTCACTAACACGACGCAGCTGGTCTTTTTGGCTGCTACCCGTGATCCCAAAGTCCTGGCCATCAAACACACGATGTACCGTACCGCGGACGATTCACCCATCGTGGATGCCTTGATTCACGCTGCCGAAAATGGCAAGCAAGTAGCCGTCGTGGTTGAGGTCAAGGCTCGGTTTGACGAAGAACAGAATATTCATCACTCCAAACGGCTGGAAGATGCCGGCTGTCATGTGGCATACGGCCTAGTCGGACTGAAAGCGCACACCAAAATCTCGCTCATTGTCCGCCATGAGACCACAGGTCTACAGTCCTATGTACACATTGGCACCGGCAACTACAATCCCTCCACGGCCAATCTCTACACCGACTTAGCCGTGTTAACCACGGACTCGGCGATTGTGGAAGACGTTATGGATCTTTTCAACTACCTGACGGGCTACAGCCAAAGTGCCCAGTACAAAAAGCTGCTGGTCGCGCCCGTGAACATGCGTCAGCGTTTTCTCCAAATGATCCGGCGGGAAATACAGAACGTCAACAATGGTCATACCGGACACATTATTGCCAAAATGAACAGTCTGGACGATGCCCAGATCGTGCAGCAGCTATACTGTGCCAGTCAGGCGGGTGTCAAGATTGATCTGATTGTACGGGGTGTATGCCGCCTCCGCCCGGGCATACCGGGGATCAGCGATAACATTACCGTGATCAGCATCATCGGTCGCTTTCTGGAACATCACCGCATTTTCTATTTCGCCAATGTTGACCAGCCTGAATACTACATAGGGAGTGCCGACTGGATGCACCGCAATCTGGATCATCGGGTTGAGGCGATTATACCCATTACGCACCCGGATCTGCAGAGTCAGCTACAGGAGATTTTGGACATCTGTCTACAGGATCGTCACACAGCGTGGCAGATGCGACGGGATGGGCGGTTTGAGCAATCTCGTGTCCAGGACCGTGATTCCGCACAAAACGGCCAGATCACACCGGTTCAAGCAGGCACTCATGCGACCCTGATGTATCGCACGGTGCAGAAAGCCCTCTTTCCCTAAGAGCGCCAGAGGCGGACAAAGCAGACGCACCCATAAGGGGACTGTCCCGAGAATGCCCCCGTCTTTTACCGGGCGCACAAGCCACGATGCAGCTTAGAGGGGTATGTGCACATACCCCTCTCATTAATCACTTGATGGACGTGCCGGGAGCAGGATGTGTACTGTGCTCCCGCAGCGCATGTTGAAGGCAATCAAAACGTGCCGTCTATAGGCAGCAGAGCAGGTCGGGTACAGTGGCTGACGGTATCCAGATGTTGCGCTTGATCATGGGACACAGCAAACAAATCCATGACTTCCAGCACGTGATAGGCGAGCTGGCCACTGGCTCTATGGTCCCGACCCGTGGCGATCGCATCCGCCATTTCTGCCAGGCCGACCCCACGTAATACGGTGTCACTGTGTGTGAGGGGAATTTCGTTCCACGTGCGGCTCCCACGAGCCAGATGCAGTACCGGTCCCCGGAACGTATTGGGATCCGGCACGCTGAGTGTACCTTCCTCACCATAGATCTCAATGCGGGGCAGGTTGGCCCCACAGACATCAAACGTCTGCACGATCGTGCCAATGGCACCGAGCGCAAACTGCACCATACCCGCATAGTGGGTGGGCACCTCGGGATGAATGACGGTACCCGCCAACGGTTCGCTGGTGATAATTCGTTCCGGAAACGAGGTGCGGGTCATACCACTGACCCGACTGATCGGCCCGAGGAGATTCACTAGGGCCGTCACGTAGTACGGCCCCATGTCCAACATCGGGCCACCCCCCTTTTGATAATAGAACGTCGGACTCGGGTGCCAAGTCTCGTGCCCTCGGCTCATCATGAAGGCACTAGCCGCCACGGGAGTACCGATGAGACCTTCATCAATCAGCTTACGGCTGGTCTGGCCGCCTCCGCCCAGAAACGTGTCGGGAGCACAGCCCACACGCACGCCCTGGCGCCGCGCCGCCTCCATGACTGCCATACCCTGAGCCCGATCCAGTGCTAGGGGTTTTTCACTGTACACGTGCTTGCCTGCCGCGATAGCGAGCAAGTCAACCTCCGCATGCGCCCGGGGTATGGTGAGATTGAGCACGATGTCAATGTCGTCCCGCGCCAGCAAGTCACGCACCGCTAACGCAGGGCAATCTATTTCCTGCGCCAGCTTGGCGGTAGCGGCCGAATCGATGTCCGCGACCGCCGCAATCCGTACATGGTCATAGGCAGCTAAACCCTTGACATAGGCCCGGCTGATAGTGCCGCACCCCACCAAACCGATATTCCAGACTTTCATGACGGGATTAACCTCTCTCCGGGATATCTTCACAGTGGCCTCGTGCCTTCGCCCGTCTCCAACCAGTGCAAAGTAGAGGGCTTGAGCTCCAGTTCCATGGCGGCCATATTAGCCTGCCATTCCTCTGGGGTCCGACACCCGATCAGGGCAAAAATATCAAGCGGGTAATTGAGCACGTAGGCAACCGCAATCTGTGGCAGGGACAAACCGGTTTGAGCTCCCAGCATCACTGCCCGGTCCAAACGCTGGAAATTCTCTGCGGAGCCATAGGAGCGGACACAGATGCGGTCAAAAGGATCCGTGAAAGTATCCAGATTGTCGCGCTGATAACGCCCGGAGAAGAAACCCTGCGCCAGGCTGGACCAGGTGAATAGAGGCATCTGCTGCTCCCGGTACCAGTCCCGCTCCGCGGCTCCTCCCGGTCCACTGATGGTGATACAGTCACGGTAGGGTATGTGCTGCGGATTGGCTAGACTGAAGTTAGGGCTACTAGCAACAAAAGGGGCACAACCGTGAGCGGCCGCATAGGCATTCGCTTCGGCAATGCGCACAGTGGACCAGTTGGAACCGCCATACGCTAAGATCTTGCCTTCCTGACGGTGCTGATTCAGGCGCTCCACCAAGGGCCCCACGGGCTTGGTCGGATCATCGCGGTGCAACAGGTACAGATCAATATGATCCGTGCGCAACCGCACCAGTGAATCATGCAAGTCACTGCTGAGATCGTACGGCGTGACCCGATCGCGATCCGCATTGAAATGGCACCCCTTGGTGAGCACGAATACCTCGTCGCGCACGCGCCGCGACTCCATCCAAGCACCGAGGGCGCGTTCCGCACCACCCTCACCATAGCCGTGCCCCGAGTCGAATGCGTTGCACCCCTGGGCGTACAGAGCATCCAGCAGGGAATCGGCAAAGGCCATATCGCTGTTGTGCAACATAATGGTGCCTTGCACGATACGTCCGATCGGTTTAGCATTCCCGGCGATATATCCGTATTTCATGGCACGTCTCCCGGCATCAGCTCCATCCTTTTTCATTCCATGGGGAAGCGCAGACCCCACTGAGCCCGAATCGTATCCAGGGTGGTCATGATGGTCAATGTTTCATCCCATGTCATATCAGGGCTCTCCCGCAGACCTTCCCGCAGACACCGATTCACTTCTATAATCTCGTGCGCAAAACCATTGGTAATCAGGGGGGTCTCAATGCGGCGCGGTGCCTGACCTTCCTGCGTCAGGAAGCAATGGTTATTCAGCCACCATGGATGCGGAATGCGGATTTCCCCTTGTGACCCCATCAGGAGCGTCTCTTGGGGGCTGTTGTCACGAATGGAACAGTAGCAGATGGCCATCTGGCCCGCCGGATACCCTAGTAGAATGGCCCCGCGTTGATCCACGCCATCGGCTAAATGGGCCATGGCCTCGATCCGCGTCGGCGCCATGCCCCAAAGGAAAGAGGCCAGAGACACGGGATAGATGCCTAGGTCCAGCAAGCCACCACCCCCTAGGGTCGGATCAGCAATGCGGCCTTGCATCGGTACCGCACCCCGAAAGCCGAAGTCAGACACCATCAAGGTGAGATCGCCAATGGTGCCGTCCTGGACCATACGCCTCACTTCTCGGAGCAGAGGGTGATAGCGCACCCACATAGCTTCCATGAGAAAGAGATCCCGCTGACGCGCGACAGCCACGATCTCAGCGGCTTCCCGCACATTGATCGCAAAAGGTTTTTCACACAGCACCGCTTTGCCGGCTTCTAAAGCCAAGATGCTGTGGTCCCGATGGAAATTATGCGGTGTAGCCACATACACAACATCCACATCCGGATCCTGCACAAGCTCCTCATAGGTGTCGTATTGGCGCGGAATCTGATAGTCGTCCACCAAAGCTTGCGCCCGTTCCGCAGTCCGGGAGCCCACGGCTAGGAGCTCGGCTTCGGCCACTTCCTGCATGCCCAGTCCGAAACGCCGGGCAATACTACCGGCACCCAGAAAACCCCAACGTATCCGGTCCA
The DNA here is from genome assembly GCA_965116185.1 of Caldilineaceae bacterium. Lineage (GTDB taxonomy): Bacteria > Chloroflexota > Anaerolineae > Caldilineales > Caldilineaceae > Bin34. The sequence goes on along the minus strand of OZ220492.1, from coordinate 1,361,537 downwards.
TAATCAACCTCCTTCTAAACCTAGGACGCCACCGGCCCATAGCAGGCCACGGCGCACTAGTTCACGCGCTTCCGGCACGTCAAAGTCACTAGCAACGTGGCCCAGCGAGCAATAGAATACCCGGCCCTGGCCATACATGCGTTTCCAGACCACAGGCATAACGGTACCGTTCACCCAGGGCGCCACATCCGTCGCAAACATAGTGGTGGCCAGCACCTGATTGCCGGGATCCACATGCATATAGTACTGCTCGGAATGCATATCAAAATCAGCAAGGCCGGCAGTAATAGGATCCATGTGGTTGGTAATATGCACCCGGTAGTCGATGATGTTGCCGGGATGCGCTACCCACTGTCCCCCCGTCATCCACTGGTATTCGGTGCTCTGCCGGAACGCATCACACATTCCGCCATGCCAACCTGCTATGTTCACGCCATGGCGTATGGCATTGAGCAGACTTGTTTCCTGTGCCTTACTAATCTCGCTCATAGTCCATGTCGAAACCACCAGGTCCAGGGATTGCATGTACTCCGCATCACAATAGCGGTCCAGGTCATGCACGATGTCCACCTCAAAACCGGCCTCTTCCAAGTAAGGTGCAAACAGCCGCGTCGTCTGCTCGGGCTCGTGACCCTGCCAGCCGCCCCAGTTCATCAGCGCTTTTCTTGTCATACGGTATATAACCCCTCTGTGTGACTTTGATTTGGGTGTTTCATTTACGTACTTCAGCGGTCCAGCATGCCGCCCCCCGTGGCCAGCAGCGTATCCACCTCGGACCGCGTCGTGACGAGCATGTCACCGTGCTGTGTCAGGACCATAGCGGCCAGCAGAGCCCCATAGCGCAGGCCGAGGGCTAGGTCATGGTCCAGCCATCCGTGAATGACACCGGCGGCCATCGCGTCACCGGCCCCCAGTCGATCCATAACGGTCACCGAACGAGCCGGTTCATACTGGACCTGCCCTTCCGCGAGGGCCCAGATGCCCCGGTCGCTTTGGGACATGACAATACAGGCTCCGGGGGCCAACGGGGCCAGCGCGTGCAGTGTTTGTTCAGGGTCTCCGTGCAAACCGAACACAGTCTCGGCATCGCCCCGACCACAAAACAGGATATCAACCTCAGCCATCAGGGGCATGAGTACGGCCCGGGCTTCCTCTCGTGTCCACATTTTAGCGCGGTAATTCACGTCCAAGCTGCAGGTAACATGGCGGGCCCGGGCTTCCCGCAGGGCCGTCCGAGTGGCCTCCAGGCCAGCGGGGGACAGGGCGGGTGTGATACCGCTAATATGGAAATGGCGGGTATCCATGAGCGTATTCCAGTCAATCCGTGACGGGGATAGACAAGCAGCACAGGAAGCCGCGCGGTCGTACACCACGTCCACGTTCCGCGGCGGATCGGCAAACTCCAGGAAATACAGACCGGTTCGTCCTTCTGCAGACCAATGGACACAAGAGAGATCCACACCGGCCAGCTGCAGGTGATTCGCAATCAAGCGCCCTGTGGCATTATCGGGTAAGCCACTGCACCAGGCGGTTTGACGTCCTAGGCGGGCCAGCGCCACCAGTACGTTACCTTCGGCGCCTCCAGGATGTACTGCCAGCGTCCGGGCGAGCTCCAGCCGTTCACCGACAGGAACGCTCAAGCGCAACATAATTTCGCCCATGGCGGTCACGTCAAATCGCGGCATTTTCGTTTACCTGCCAACTTCTCCCCCGCACGGTACCCGCTAGGATAGACTCGGAGCCCAAATCCACCCTGGGTATACCATGCAGGACCATGATACGCAGCCTGCCCCCACCGGAACGGCTCATACATCTCATAGATCATGGCACAATGTGAGATGAATCAGTGTTTTTACTTTATGTAGCACACTATCATGAATCGTTAAGGGACCAACATCCTACGGGCGGCTAGGCCGCCGCTCGTTGCCATTCAGCCCTTTGCTACCCAACAACGCAGCGCCTCTGTATGCAAACCCTCCAGCTTACGCCTTCTCTGCCCGCTTTGGCCTTTGATATCTTCACCGACTGGCCGGTGAGGGCAGTGGTCAGTACCCGCCAGGGTGGTGTCAGTCAGCCCCCTTGGGACACGCTCAATTTCAGCCTCGCCCGCGGCGACAGCCGTAAAGCAGTGCGCACCAATCTGACACGCTTTCTAGCCGCCAATGGCTTTTCCCGTACCGCGGTTGTCATAGCGGGCCAGATCCGTGCTGATCACATTGTACGGGCAGGGCCCGGTGACCGGGGCCAACGTCTGCCGGGCGTGGATGGTCTCATCACGGATGAGGTCTGCCTGCCTTTACTCACACTCTACGCCGACTGTGTGCCGATCGTAGTCTATGATCGCGTGCGGCATGTCCTAGGTGTGTGCCATGCGGGCTGGCAGGGCACAACGCGGCGCATTGCCGCCAAACTACTGCAAGAACTCCACCAGACCTTCGGTACCCACGCCGCTCATTGCCTGTGCGCCCTGGGGCCTAGCATTGGCCCGACTAGTTATGAAGTGGGACCCGATGTGATCACCAGGGTGCATTCCAGTCAGAGCCACCCAGAAACACTCCTGCATCCGTCGGGTCGGCCTGCACACGCCTTCCTGGATCTGTGGGAAGCCAACCGCAGACAGCTGCTGGAAATGGGTGTCCCCCCGGCTTGCGTGGAGGTCTGCGGCATGGATACGGCCCAACATACGGATCTGTTCTTTTCGCATCGGGCCGAGCAGGGACAATGTGGCCTCTTTGGCATGTTGTGCTGGCTGGAAAACCACGGAGAATAGCCATGTACTCTCCTACCAACATCGCAGCCGTGCCACCGCCGGACATGCGCCAACGCATTGAAGACCTTGGGCGCCGTATTGAAGATAGTACCGCCCGCTCGGGACGCACGGTCGCCGATATCCAGCTGGTTGCCGTATCCAAAAACCATCCTTGGGCCTCCGTGCAGGCAGCATACGATTGCGGCCTACGGCACTTCGGTGAAAACCGGCCGGAAGCCCTAGTTGAACGTTTGGAACATGCACAAGGCAGTCAGCTGGATCTGACCTGGCATCTCATTGGCCCGGTGCAAAGCCGCAAAATTCGTCTGTTATCTCCTAACTTGCATCTGATTCACAGTGTGGATCGTCTCAAAACCGGCGCCCGGATATCCGCACTGGGTGAACGCCTAGCCCATCGCTTTCCTATCTTGATTCAGGTCAATCCTCTACAAGAGGTCACCAAGCAGGGGCTGGCCATGGAACAGGTTCCGGAATTGGCGGCGGCCTTATGTCAGCTCCCTGGCCTGGATGTCCAGGGCCTGATGACCATGGCCCCCTTGGGTGCCGAGGAGAAAATTCTGCGCCAGGTATTCGGCATGGTACGCACGCAGTTCCACCATCTTGTTCAGACCGTGCCGGAAGGAAATTGGCGCCATCTATCCATGGGCATGTCGAACGATTTTGAAACTGCCCTTGAGGAAGGTGCTACAATCGTCCGGATCGGCACCGCGATCTTTGGGCAGCGGACAAGATAGAATAACCATGGGCGACGCGAACTCTATCCTCAACGGGCAGAAACTGTTGTTCATTGGCGGTGGTGCCATGGGCAGTGCCATTATCCGCGGCCTACTGGATACCGATGCCTGTACCGCCGCACAGATTGCGGTCAGTGAGCCGCTTGCCGCCCAACGTGCCTATCTGGAACATGAATTCGGCGTCACCACCCTAGCCCATAACGAGCAGGCTATCCAAGATCGTGATCTAGTAGTCCTCAGCATTAAACCGCAGACGTTTGCCGCCGTCGGAGCGGAGATCGCTCCGGACCTGCGGTCGGATGCCTTGCTGATCTCTATCATGGCGGGTATGTCGCTCCAGCGCATGATCGCCGTGACCGGACATGCACGGATCGTGCGTGCCATGCCTAACACGCCGGCCCAGGTGCAAGCGGGTATGACGGTGTGGACCGCCACAGACGCCGTGTCTACCGCACAGCGGGCCACGGCCCATTCCCTCTTTACCGCGATCGGCGAGCACTTTTTCACCGCACAGGAAGCGGATCTGGACCGGGCCACGGCTCTCAGTGGCTCTGGGCCAGGCTATATCTTCCTGATCCTGGAAGCCATGATCGATGCCGGCGTCCAGATTGGACTGAGCCGCAACCAAGCTCTCCAACTAGCCGTACAAACTATATGGGGCAGTGTGCAACTAGTGCGTAGTAGGCCTGACCGGCATCTCGCCGAATGGCGCAATCTGGTCACTTCACCCGCGGGCACAACTGCCGCCGGGCTCCACGAATTGGAACGGGGGGCCTTGCGGGCCACCATGGCGGATGCTATTGCCGCCGCCTACCAACGCAGTCGTGAACTGGATGCATAAATATAAATCGCTTCAATTGCTTGGGTATGGAATGCCTCTGTCATGGCCTTAATTGTCGGTTTGATTCAGGTATACGTCTTTCTGATCTTCATTCGGATCATGTTGACTTGGATACCCAACATTGATCCCGATCTCGCCCCTGTCCGCCTGCTCCTACAGATTACGGATCCGGTGCTTGACTTCGCACGGCGTTTTATCCCACCGCTAGGCATGATAGATATTTCGCCGATGGTGGTCATGCTCGTACTCATGTTCCTACTGCGCCTCCTCTCCAGCGTCTGAAACCTGTCCTGCCGTCTACGGTATGTTCCGGCTGCTGAAATGGGGTTTTTACGGCCTTATTCTGTTTGCGCTGCTAGGTGCCCTGCAGCAAGGGGTATCATGGGTGGGCTTGGGAGCAATCGATCAGCCTCATCTGGCAGCCCTAGCCAATGGACTCAATCGTCTCACACCGCAGAGCTTCCGGCCCACCACCGCGGATGAACTGCACTATCAGGGTCTGGACTGGGAGGTCCTAACGGCCGGACAGCAGCTCGCAGGTACAGACATTGTGTTTCAGGGTATCGTGAACCAAGAAGCCATCTTCCAGTTTCCTGATGGCCGCTCCCCCCGACGCGTGGGTGATCCCCTGAATTACCGCGGCCCTTGGCTCCGTACACCTCAAACCGACTTTACGCGGATTGGCCGTATTGTGCGCCTGACCGACACCGAGGTCTTTGTGGTGTCCCGCTACACTCTGACCATATACGGGGCGACACCGATTCCCCAGACCGTTGCCCCCATTATTGGCCCCCCGTATACGGTCATGCTGCGCACCGGCAAGGGCCGGGCTGTGTCCGGTACTACCTTGCGCTACCTGGGGCGTAATCCGGATACCGGAGCGGCGCTGATTACGGGTCAGGCGGGGGATGAACGGGCCCAGTTTCAGGTCATGAGCAGCGTGAATTGGTCAGGACAGTTGCGTAATGACCTGCATGTTCGCTATAATCTCCGTGTTTTATTCTACACGGATTCCTATTTGCTGCTAGGAGGTACCGCCGCCCTGCTTCCCACCAGTTAACCTAGGCAGTTTACCTGCCTCTTTGTATCTGCATATCTTCCCTCGAGGCGCCATCATGACCACCATCGACACTGCCCTTGACGCTAGCATCAACACCCGCGAACTCGCCGGAACCGCTCTCCCGCCCACGGGGCTCACTGTCCCTGAGACCTCTGCTCCGGCCATTACGGCCGACTACTATAACCTGACCGAGTCGGATGGCTGGCCCATCGCCGGTCTGGTCGTGCTGCTGGACCGTCACCACCGTCCCGTGCGCGCTGAAGTTCATCTCTACGACAACACCATAGGGCGCCGCCAGGACGATGCCCTGAACAACGCCAACAACCTGTTGATTCAGCGGTACCGCAGCCTTACCGAAGAGGCCAGCAAACTCCCCTTGCGTGTAATGCGCACCCGACAGGAACTGGACACGCTATCGGTCCAACTGGATGTGGACGCAGCGCCCGCACCCGCCAAGACCGATAAGTTCACCCTGCGAAACTGGTTCCGTCCGGGCATGGGCGTTGTGATGGCTACGGCGGTAGTCATTGTCGTTTTACTGACAACCATTGCCATCCTGATCCAGCGACAGACGAATGCCGGCACTCGTCTGTCGGCCATCCCGTCTACGACCGAAATCGGGCTAGTGAACTCAGACGCCAATCTGCCCTTTTATGGGGATGAGCTGCTGCTTAGTACTTCTACGCAGCAACCACTGCAGGCTGCCACCGTAAGCTCAGAGACAGCCCGAGAACCGACATCCCCGGTAGCAGACACAAAACCGGTGGTCCAGGACTATGTCAATCCCTATCCGCCGCAGACTAATGATCTGCCGGCTAGTACGGTGGCCCATACATTTACGCTGCAGGAGCAAGCCCAAGTGACCGTCGGTCATCTAGCTATACAGAGTGAACCTGATCCGGATCCCACGTTTTCCATCGCCTGGAAAGAGCAGGGCAGCGTAGTCCAGCTGCTCGGGGGACCTGTCCGGCGGGCGGGTGATACCGATACCATTGTCTGGTGGTACGTGCGGACCAACGACAATGAAGAAGGCTGGATGGCCGCCAACGGCAGCACTATACGCTTTCTGGCTCCGTTGCCTTAACCAGCCGGGCTCAGGGATATTATTGCCCTATCTCCCGGCGTATGCCAAGGCTAGGTGCTCCACGGTATCGTCCGCCGCCACGGTGGTAGACATATCAAGCTGCCAGGGGCAGAATGCGGGTGGGTTTCAGCGCCAAAGGGACTATATCTTGTGTACCTACGGCTGCCCGCAAGCGGGTGACAAGCCGGGGATCAGCCTCGGCCAGGGACAGGTCTAAACGCAATGATACGGATTGGTGCTGTTCGTCCAGCACCTCTAGCGTAATTTCATACCAACGACCCCGGAATGTCATGTGTTGGACACGCGCGGCAATGGCAATGCCATCCGTGGAATCTGAAGTGATGACCAGGGCATCAGGTCGGATCAGGAGCAAGGGTGCCCGAATCGGCGTATCCTGAACGACCGTCCTCAGCCATGCCGGCCCATCCGCAGTAGACGGCAGAACGTTAGGCATGCCTAGGAAGTGTGCGGCATAGGCAGAACCCGGATTGGCGTGCAAGCCTTCGGGCGTGTCGTGACGCAGGATGCGACCTTCATGTAGGAGCAGGATTCTGTCCGCCACGGCAAATGCTTCCGCATGATCATGGGTTACGTACAAGGCTGTGATGTTTAAGGTATGGAGGATAGCATGCAGTTCCGTGACCAGTTCATCACGCAGATTGCGATCCAGGGACGATAGCGGCTCGTCCAACAGTAACAGTCGGGGACGAGGGGCTAGGCTACGGGCCAGTGCTACCCGCTGCATTTCACCACCGCTCAATTCCTGTACGCTACGTGCCTCATAGCCCGTAAGGCGTACCAGGGCCAGCATTTCGGCCACCCGAGCCTTAATTTGAGCCCGGGGCCAGTGCTGCATCTGCAAACCATACGCAATATTGGCCCCCACATCTTTGTGGGGAAAGAGCACATGGTTTTGAAACATGAAGCCAAACCGCCGTCCATGGACGGGCACAGCCTGCAGGTCCTGTCCCTCCAGCCATACGTCACCCTTGTCAGCCTGTTCCAGGCCGGCGATGATGCGGAGTAGGGTGGTCTTGCCGCTGCCACTAGCGCCTAGCAGGCATACGATGGTGCCCTGTTCCACACTCAGATTCAGGTTGGTCAGAATGGGCGGCGCCGCGGCAAACTGCTTGGTCAGATCACGAATTTGCAGAAAGACCATGCCGTCAGAATTCACGTACAGTCAAGGATATCCTGTCTAGAAGCAGCATAGTGGCACCTGCAACCAGCATGAGTAGGGTACTCATAGCCAGAGCTTTGCCCAAATTCAGCAGGCCGGGTTGCCCCAGAGCCCGAAAGATGATCAGAGGCATCGTAGGGTACTGTGGCCGTGCTATGAGGAGGGAGGCACCAAATTCCCCCAGACTCGCGGTAAAGGCAAACACTCCGGCTACCGCCAGAGCAGGCAGGAGTAGCGGCATATCCACATACCACCAGGTACGCCGATGCGTAGCCCCCAGGACCGCACTCACCTCTCGCAGGGACTCTTGTAACCGCCGCACGGACGGCAGGAATACTCGGAATACAAAGGGCACGGCAATCAGGGAATGAGCAAGCGGCACCAGCCAGGGCGAGGTACGTAGGGGCCCCATGGAGAGAATGAAACCCAGTCCCAGCGTGATCGCTGATGTGCCTAGCGGTAGTAGAAACAGGGGATCCAGCCAGCGACTGATACGGCGCGGTGTCCGCACCACCGCGTAGGCCATACAAACCCCCAATACCAGGCTCATGACCATGGTCATGATGCCATACTGCACCGAGTTGCCTATGGCGTCCAGGGATGATGCCTGAAAGGCGTTGTCCGACGACGCCATCAACAGTGCCTGGTAATAGCGCAGTGTCCAGGGCCCCTCGCCGAGGGTCACACTCCGGATCAGCAAAGCCAACAGGGGTGACACCAACACCCCCGTCACCAGAAATACGGGCAGAGCGCTCCACCTAACGACTAGAGGATGCGTCATAGGGAAGAAATGTGTGGACTGCACCACTACGTCCATGGTGCGGCTGGTGGCGTTCTGTAGGCGGGTATACAACACCATGATCCCAAACGTTACGCCCAACTGTAGAAGAGACAGCGTGGCCGCGGCCGGCAAATTAAAGAAACTGATCGCCTGCCGATAAATCTCCACTTCCACGGTAGCAAACTGCAGTCCTCCCAGAATGAGAATAACGCCAAAGCTACTGAAGCAAAACAGAAATACCAGCAGCGCGGCAGACAGGATACTCGGCAGGATCAGGGGCAGATCGACGGTGAGCAAGCACTGGAAAGGCGTAGCTCCTAGTGAACGGGCAGTGGCGTGGAGGCGTGGATCCAACTGGCTCCAGAAACCGGCTACGATCCGTACGATCACTCCCGTATTGTAAAAGGTGTGCGCAAGGACAATAATGGATAGGGTGTGTAGTAGCCTAACGGGCGGTTCTGCCAAGCCTAGGTAGTGCGTTAGTAGGCTGTTCACCATGCCGGCAGGACCTAGCAAGGCCGTGAACGCAGTGCCGACCACCACGGTCGGCATTACGAAGGGCAGAGTCAACAATACCTGAACACCGCGCCGTCCGGGTGCATCCGGATGCTTGAGCCACCAGGCGATCGGCAACCCAACAGCCAGCGCCGCCAGCGTGGAAAGACCTGCCTGACCTAGGGTAAAGCCCAGAACTTGACCCACCAGTGACAGGTCCCGTAGGGCGGGACCTGTCGTGTGCCAGGCGGAGTCTGGGAACAAACTAGTCCCCAGGATACGTGTCAGGGGAAAGAAATAGAAGAAGACTAGAAATGTAGCAGGCAATAGGGTCCACCCCAGCCCGCGGTACGTCATCCTGCCCACTCCGTTGCCCACCTGATCGTTAGCGCAACATAACGTCAGTCCAGGCCTCGATCCACTTCTCCCGATACTGTTCAATGTCCTCCGGTGCCATCGGGGCCGGATCCGCCGGCGCTTCGGCAAACTGTGCAAACAATTCCGGTAAGACCGCCGCGGTGTTGGCAGGATAGACAAACATATTCAGGGGAATATCTTCCTGCACGCGTACATCCAGCATGAAATCCACGAAGGCTTGGGCCAGGGCCTCCTGCTCGGTGCCTTTGAGGATACCTATGAACTCGATCTGGCGAAATGTGCCTTCGGGCACATTGATATTGACACTACCCGGTTCCGTGCGGCCATCACCGGCAAAGAGGACATCAGCGGGAGGACTAGTAGAGTAGCTGACCACTAAGGGCCGTTCACCCCCACCGCCCGATCCCACGGTAAAATGCTCAAAATAGGCCTCACTCCAGCCACTGGTGACCAGCACGTCGTTGGCCCGTAGGGCCTCCCAGAATGTCAGATAGCCAGGATCCCCGAAATAACTGACGGTAGCCAGCAGGAACGCCAGGCCTGGAGAGGAAGTCGCCGGATTCTGGACAACCAGTAATCCACTGTACTCAGGTTGCACGAGATCTTCCAGTTGGGTGGGAATAGGCAGACTATGGTCACGGAACCATTGCTGATCGGCATTCAGATTCACGAACCCGTAATCCACAGGTAGCAGCCTATGGCTCGGATCCAGCTGAAGAGACTCAGGAATCTGCGCGAGGAGAGGGGACTCGTAGGCCAGAAAAATGTCGGCTTCCAGCGCACGACTCAGGAAGGTGTTGTCTACACCAAACATGACATCCGCCAGCGGGGCATCTCGGCTCAAAATGACCTTGTTGAGGGCCGCACCGGCATCACCTAGGGCCAGATATTCCACCCGGGTGTTGTGCATCTGCTCAAACTCGGCCAGGACTTCCGACGAAATCTGGAAGGAATCATGGCTAGCCAATACCAAGGATACGGGATCCTGGGACACCGGCGTAACCGTATCATCGACAACCGTTAAATAACTTGTACATCCAGCTAATGCCAGGCACGCCAGCCAGGCGGTAAGCAACCACCGCATCAGCCTAGCCTTGTGCCTACAGATATTCCATTGCATGGTACTTCTCCTATACAAAAAAGACTTGCCCGATCAGGGCAAGCCTCCAGGAGCCACATGCTTGTCCCTCCGCTGGCATTACCCAGATCAGGTCAAAGGGTCAACGAGTTCCTTCCCGTTCTCTCAGCCTGCGGCAGCAAGCTCCCCTCTATCCGTATTCCAGTATAGCACAGAGCCCGGCTGTACAACTTTGATCATCACCGGCAGCGTCTATGCTCTGCGCTCACTCAGGCAAATCCCAGTCATGGGATGCAGCACAGTCTGCGCAATGCAGGGGATTCGGCAGTTCCTCCAGGGTTGCACCGCAGAGGGCAAAGGTGATCTGCACCCGCTCAAAGAACCATAGACGGCGGATGGTGGCTTCCAGCGTCAAGTGATCACATTCCGTATGCCGGAGCGTATGGGGCACGGGGCAGGTACGACAAAGCGCCCGCCGCCAGACACCGTTAGCGGCCGGACTAGCCTCAAGCAGGCGGCATTGTTCGGTTTCGTGTCCACGCAGGTAGTCCGCGTGATAATAGGGGCAATCAATGTCTGCCATGCAATGGGCGCACTCCTGAACACATGGCTTGCGCCCCGCAAGACTTTAAGACCATGCGGGGCGAAACTTATAACCGTACAATACCTGACCCTGACCGCCATCTTCCCGCAGTTTACGCGTGACCATCTCAACCCGCATACCAATCTGGACATCCTCCCACGCCACATCCGTCAACTGGGCGGTCAACATGGGACCTTCATCCAACTTAACCAGGGCTACCGTATAGGGGGCCTGATGCTCAAATCCGGCTGGGGGATGATGCAGCTGGGTAAAACTGTAGATTTCGCCGGACCCTTTCATGGCGTGGAGGGGCCCTGCCCCTTGATGACAATAGGGACACACATCGCGTGGGGGAAAGATATGCTTGTCACAGTGAGGACACACTTCACCTACGAGAGCATACCGCTGGCGGCGCGTTCGCCAGTTCTGAACTGTTTGCATAATTGAAGGCTGCTTCCAATACCATGGTGTTCCGATAGTGCCGAGTGTATATGCTCCATGCCATCAAAACCTGTCAGATATGGCATCTGACAGGTTTTGAGAGGTCCAAACAGAGTATTACACATCATTATGTTAAATCAATATTGGCGTCGACAGGCGCCTGAGACCATGATAGGGTACAGCACCTCGTATAAGAGATCAGGGCGCATGCTGTAGGCAATTACTATGATCCGACCCGCCTTAAACACCCAGAATATGTGTCACCACCGAGGCCCCACTGCCACCAATATTCTGGATCATGCCCAGCCGGGCACCGGGTACCTGATTGGAGCCGCCTAAATTCTGTACCTGATTGGCTGCCTCCACGACCTGATAGATACCGGTAGCACCCACGGGATGACCACGACTTTTCAGTCCGCCTTGGGTGGATACGGGGAGATCGCCCTCACGTCCAATGTACCCTTCCATGGCAAAGCGCCAGCCGGCTCCCCGCGGCGCGTAGCCAATAGCTTCCAGACTCAAGGCACTCAAAATGGAGAAAGCATCATGCACCTCATAAAAATCCAGATCGGCCAGGGCTAGTCCCGCCTGTTCCAGAGCCTGATGTGCGCCTTGTGCTACGGCCGCTAGATACAGGGGATCCGAACGATCATGCAGCGCCAGTGTGTCGGTCGTCACTGCACTGCCCAGAATACGTACGGGTTCCAGCCGGGCTGCACCGCCTAGGGCGCGACTCTGATCCAGCGGCGCCAGCACCAGGGCTGCCGCACCATCACAGATGGGGCTACTGTCCAACACATTCAGGGGCGTGGAAATGACCCGTGCCCGCGCGTAATCCTCGGCCGTAATCGCCTGCTGGAACATGGCAAAGGGATTGCGCGCACCATTCTGGTGCGCATTGATGCTGAATCCGGCCATACCATCGTCCGGTACATCATACTCCCACATGTAGCGCTGCATCAGGAGGGCATTGAGTGCCGTAAAGCTGACTCCCTGATAGGTCTCGTACACGGCATCCGCCGCCATACTTAGAGCCGCCGTGGTGTCGGCATGGAGGGCATCCGTCATCTTTTCTACACCGGCTACCACAACCAGATCGTGCAAACCACCGGCCACAGCCATATAGCCCATCCGCAGACTTGCTCCGCCTGACGCACAAGCGGATTCAATTTTGACGGCCTCAATACCCGCGAGGCCCACGAAATCGGCCACACCGGCCGCCAGATTTTCCTGGCCCGACAGCACACCGCTAGACATGTTACCCAGATATAGAGCATCCGGACACTCAATCTGAGCATCGGTCAGCGCGGCCGTAATTGCGTCAAAAGCCAAATGCTGGAGAGACTTATCCCAATGTTCCCCAATGGGAATCTGTCCTTTGCCGACAATGCACACCTGACGCATATGGTTCTTTTCCTAGCCTGTTCTGCTACACCCCAGCCGGCGGTACAAAAAGATAGCCCGACAAGGCTTACCGGTCGTTTACCGGATCCATTATAGTTTATGGAGACAGCACAATACACCGGCAAACCTCCTGTGTCGGCGGTTTCTACCAAAGGAGGCAGTTTCTTGGATAACACACCCCAGCCGCATATAGTCGCCATAGGTGGTGGTACCGGATTGCCCGTACTGCTGCGCGGCCTGAAACGTCACACTAGTAACATAACGGCCATCGTGACGGTGGCTGACGACGGGGGCAGTTCAGGGGAACTGAATCGGGCTACCGGTATCTTGCCTCCAGGCGACTTCCGGAACAATATCGCTGCCCTCAGTGAGGCCGAGGAACTCCTGCAGCTGCTCCTGCAGTACCGTTTTGGTGAGGATGAAGGCCTGTGTGGCCATGCCTTTGGGAATCTTCTCATCACCGCCATGGCCGCCATTTTCGGTAACTTTGAGGCAGGTATTCTCAACACGAGCAAGGTATTGGCCGTGCGCGGCCGGGTATTGCCCAGTACACTGGAGGCCGTCACGCTGTGTGCAGAGGTCACTGATCCCAACCCCGACATGCCAGGTACCGTCAAACGGCTGCGGGGTGAAAGTACCCTAGGGCACTCCGGTGGTCGCATCCAGCGTGTCATGCTGGATCCTCCGCATGTCAAGGCGTTTCCGGGGGCCATCCAGGCCATTCTACAAGCCGACCTCGTCATTGCCGGGCCGGGCAGCTTTTTCACCAGCACACTGCCCAATCTCCTAGTTACCGGCATGCGGCAGGCACTGCAAGCCACCCAAGCCACCAAGCTGTATGTCGCTAATATCCTTAATCAGACCGGTGAAACGGATGGCTTCACACTGCGGGATTACCTTGATGGACTGGATCAACACCAGCTGCCCATGTTTAACCACGTATTGGTCAATAATCATGTCATGACCGGCGGCAATTGGGGGTCCCTGGAATGGCTTACCCAGGAAGATATGGGCGCATCGGTTCGGCACGTGCATGCCGCGGATTTGCTTGACACCCATACCCCCTGGCGTCATGATCCACACAAATTGGCGCATACCATCCTGAATCCGCAGGCCGCCTGGTGGACCCGAGCTTCATCACCGCCCAGTCCTGGCTGACCAGACCAACGTGCGGCCTATGCCTCACAGGATGCACAGGGGGGACTCAGACCATGCCGGCAACCACCCCACACCCTGACCCAGAGCACGCTATCGTGCTGCCCATATCCCGTTCGCCCAGTGTTTCCGTCCATTATTCACTTGTATTCTATAATGGGACAATCGCGTCAATCCGGTGGCTCTGTTGCGGTGTTGAGCGCGAATATGTGAAGACAAAAAGAACGTGCTAAGAACATTTACAGGAGACATATGTTATGACTGCGCGTGTTGCTATTAACGGTTTTGGGCGCATTGGTCGTCAAGTAACCAAGGCGATCCTGGACAGCTATCCCGATGACCTGCAGGTAGTCGCCATCAACGATCTAGGGGATGCAGATACTTTCGCCCATTTGTTTAAATACGATTCCAACTACGGCAGATACGACGGTACGGTGGAAGCGGATGATAAGAATCTCATCATTGACGGGCAGTCCATTCCTCTATGCAGCGAGCGCAATCCGGCCGAGCTGCCCTGGCAGGAACTAGGTGTTGACATCGTGGTGGAAAGCACGGGTGTTTTCACAGCCCGTGACCAGGCGGCCAAGCACCTTGAGGCCGGTGCGCGGAAAGTTATCATCAGCGCCCCTGCCACAGGCGAAGACATCACCCTGTGTATGGGCGTGAACGAAGAGAACTATGTTCCGTCCCAGCATCACGTCATAAGCAATGCTAGCTGTACTACCAACTGCCTGGCGCCTGCCGCCAAAGTTGTCAACGACCGGTTCGGTATCAAGATGGGGTTGATGACCACCGTACACGCCTATACCAGTGACCAGCGCATTCTCGATCTGGTACATTCCGACCTGCGCCGGGCCCGCGCCGCCGCCATGAGCATCATTCCGACCTCAACCGGTGCGGCCAAGGCTGTGGCTCTTGTCATTCCGGAACTGCAGGGCCGCTTTGACGGCATGGCCATGCGCGTGCCCACGTCTACGGTTAGTGTCGTGGATTTCGTAGCCGAGGTGAAAACACCCCCCGCCTCCACAGCCGAACTGATCGCGGCGTTTGAGGAAGCCGCGGCGGGCCCCATGCACGGCGTTCTAGCGGTCAACCATGACCCGCTGGTCAGCACCGATTTCAAGGGCGACGCACACAGCAGTACAGTGGATGCCGCCTTCACCTCAGCTTACGGGAATCTGGTCAAGGTTGTCACCTGGTACGATAACGAGTGGGCGTACAGCGTACGCATAGCCGATCTAGCCAACTACATCAGGCAACAGGGCCTATAGGAATAAGTCTCTCGCTGTCAAGCCCGTTTCTAAGCTACTCGTCCCGTGGATAAGAAAACACTAGTGCAAGTGGACTGGACGCAGCAGCGCGCCCTGGTGCGTGTTGATTTCAATGTACCCTTGGACAAAGCAGGACGGATCAGGGACGACATGCGGATCAGGGCATCCCTGCCCACACTCCAGTACCTGTTACACCACGGAGCGTCCCTCGTGCTGCTGAGCCACCTGGGGCGCCCGGCCTCTGCGGCCGACACGCACTATTCTCTGAAACCGGTAGCGGAGCGCTTGGCCCAGCTCTTACAACGACCCGTGTCGTTCATCCCCGAACTAAGACAGTCCGGGGACCATCAGCGTCCTGCCGGCACCGTGGCTATGTTGGAGAATACCCGTTTCCACGCGGGAGAAACCACGAATGACTCCGAGCTAGCCTACGCCTTTAGTCAATACGGCGATGTCTTCGTCAATGACGCCTTTGGCAGCATGCACCGAGCCCACGCCAGTACCGTCGGTATAGCGACTTTGTTGCCAGCGGTGGCGGGCAGCCTGGTGGCGAAGGAGCTGCAGTACCTAGCACCGCTCCTGACCCATCCCCGCGCACCGGCTGTAGCTATCCTAGGCGGGGCCAAGATCAGTGACAAGATCCAGGTCATACGTAATCTGCTGACCACCATGGACACCCTCTTGATCGGGGGCGGCATGGCCAATACCTTTTTCCGGGCCCAGGGTTATGAAACCGGTGACAGCCTCGTTGAAGACAGTGCAGTGCCTGTGGCCCGAGCTCTGCTGGACGAAGCGGGGACCAAGCTCTATTTGCCCGTGGACCTGCATGCAGCTCAGGCCTTCAGCACCACGGCGGCCAGACAGACCGTAGCTGTGGATTCACTGGCACCAGGCTGGATGGCTCTGGATGTGGGACCAGCCACGATTGCCCACTTCACCAACCGTCTAGCCGGTGCGGCCACCGTTTTCTGGAATGGTCCTATGGGAGTAACGGAACTCGTACCCTTTGACCACGGTACCGTGGCTCTGGCCCAGTGCGTGGCCGGCCTGTCCGATGCCATCACCATCATTGGAGGCGGCGATAGTGCCGCAGCCATTCACGCGGCCGGTCTGGACCAGGCTTTTAGCCATGTATCCACAGGGGGCGGTGCTTGTCTGGCCTATCTTGCGGGTCAGGACCTGCCAGGTCTCTCCGCACTGCATGATCAGGATACGTAGGAACACGGGTAGATCATGGGGTTTTGGCAGCGGATGCGCGCTCTTTTCCAGGTCAGAGGCGGCTCAACCACCCGTCGCTACCTGGATATCTACATTCTCAACTACCGCTGCAATGAACCATTAGCATCCCGTATCGATCTCTACAACGATCTCAGTCCGGCCGAGGAAGGTAACGCTGCTTTCTTCGTACGCAAGGTCCTGACCACATCGGGTGCCGGACGCTGTTTCTCGGCTAACGAGATTCAATTATGGCTGGACCGCAACCGGAAGGTCGTAAATATGGAAGTGGAAGGCGGCAAATGGCTCACATACGAAGAATACCAAGAAGAACTTGAAGCTTTCCAGCAGCGCATCCAGCCCACCTAGACTACATCCAACCAGCAAAGCCAACGCCACCATGACACGCACGCCCATAACCGCCGGAAACTGGAAAATGAATTTGGTGCCTGCTGAAGCAGCCCATCTGGCATCGGAGATCCGGGAGCGGACGGAGACGTTTACGCAGGTGGAGAAAATTGTCTGTCCCGCATTTCCGGCCCTGGCCGCTGTACAGGCCGCACTAGCGGGCAGCAGTGTGAAAGTGGGAGCTCAGAACCTGCATGCTGCGGACAGCGGCGCCTACACGGGTGAGGTCAGCGGTCCCATGCTAGCCACACTTGCCAGTCACGTCATCGTGGGGCACAGTGAACGCCGCACTCTCTGCCACGAATCCGACGCAGACGTGAACCGGAAGGTACGAGCGGCCCTGCAGGCCGGTCTGATTCCGATTATCTGTGTAGGGGAAAGCGCTACGGAAAACCAAGCGAACGCCACCCGGACGGTAGTCAGACGGCAGGTCACGACAGCCCTGCAGGGCGTGGCGGCGGCGGAGGCGGCGAACCTGATCATCGCCTATGAACCCGTTTGGGCGATTGGAACAGGACAGGCGGCTACGCCCGCTCTGGCCAACGAAGTGTGTGGTGAAGTGATTCGCCTATGCCTGGCCGACCTCTATGATGGCCAGGTCGCCGAATATGTACGCATCCTTTACGGCGGCAGCAGCAACCCGGACAACATTGCCGCCTTCATGCACGAAAGAGATATAGATGGTACCTTGATCGGCGGCGCTGCATTGTCCGGCATGAGCTACAGCCGCATGGTGGAGCAGACGGCCCGCAGTAGCACGTGACAGATGGGAAGTACCGGAAGGAATGCCTGTTGCTCTTTCACTTGAAAAAGGCCTTTATTTTCTCTTTCTGCTGGGATTAGTCCTTACGCTGCTTATCTGGCTGGTCCGGCAACTCTATCCTAGACTTTATCGCTTTCTACTCATGGTCACCGGGTCCCGCCCTATGGCCATGCTAGTGCTATTCCTTCTTTTCCTACCCGGCATTGCCCTGCACGAGTGCACCCATTGGCTCTGTGCCTGGCTACTGCGCATGCAACCCCATACCCTCACGCTGTGGCCCACACTACGGGGCCATACCCTTGAAATGGGCAGTGTCCAGATGCGAGGAGCCGGGATCTGGCGGGAGACGCTGGTAGGTCTGGCACCTTTGTTAGTCGGTAGTGCGCTGATCGCCCTGATTGGTAGTCAGGTGTTTCGTATCCAGGAGCTGGTACTGCATCTGCTACGTCTCCAGCCTCAGGCTGCCTGGTCCTTACTGCGTACAGCCCTTCATGCCCCTGACAGCGCCCTGTGGCTCTATCTACTTTTCGCCATCGGTAACAGTATGCTACCCAGCAGTAGCGACCGGCGTTCGCTGGCCTTGGTGCTCTATTATCTGGGACTGGGAGTAGTACTCTTTGTGATCGCAGATTTGGTCAGTCCAGAGGTCACGAGCACATGGTGGCCTCATGCCGTGACGGCCTTCACCCATCCACTCCAGGCTCTCAACAGCTTTCTGCTGCTCGTGATTCTGCTGGATTTAGGTCTGCTGGGCCTGCTCGGCCTGTTGCACGAACTGCTCGTCCAGGCCCGCCGCCGGCAACCAGGCCCGGCCAGGTAAGGAAGTGCACCACAAAGCGCATGCCTGTACCCGACCGGGAACTTGTACGGGGAAACTAGTTAAGATGGGATGCCAGCTGGGTCATCAATGCCGCTTTGGGCTTGAAACCTACGATGCGGTCCACCGGTTGTCCATTCTTAAAAAGGATAAGCGTAGGAATACTCAACACACCGTATTCCTGAGCCGTCATCTGATTGACATCTACATCCAGCTTCCCTATCGTCAGTTTGCCCTCAAGTTCCGTGGCAAGCTCCTCCAGTACAGGTGCGATCATCTTACAGGGGCCACACCAGGTCGCCCAAAAATCCACCAATACCGGCTGCTCGGCCTCTAGGACCTGCGAAGCAAATCCACTATCAGTCAATTCGACAGGACTGCCCATGTCACTCTCCTTAGGGTACCAGCATAAAAACTCCATTATACTACATATCCGACACAGAAAGCGGTTACTTCCTGTCTAGAGAGACTGCGGTCAGGAGCGTGGAACACGAGGTGAGGTCATGTATCCATAGACAGCCCTCTCCACGGCACGACCCTCACTCGTTCCGAGCCTAGGGATCCTGATATCCCACGCCCCACATGCGTAGTAATGGTATATAATAGTAAACTGCGATAACGCTATCGGCATCATCAGGTCGTTACTCAGCAACGGTACTGGCACATCACTGTGCCCTGCACTATGGATCATCTCATACAGCGTCTCATGCGTCTGGGTCAATACATTTGGCTGGAAAATTTCTCTGACCCGGCACAACTGACGGAAGAGACTGTCTCCGGGCTGATGGACCAGGGATTCGCCGGGATTGCCGATTGCACTACGCTTGCCATAGGTACCATCCGTGACACCACGCATTATAATCAGGCCATCATGGACATCACCGCATCCAACAGATTGGTGGATGCATCCAGCATCCATGAGAATCTGCTGTTGCAGGATGTGGCCTTGCTAGCGGATGCCCTCGTACCGGAATTCACGAATTCGCGCCATACCCGCGGTCTCGTTAGTCTACCCCTGATCACCTGCCCGTTTGAAGAGCCGCACGAGGTCCGTGAATACGTCCGGCGCTTGATACGACGTTTGAGCAGAACCAATGTAACCATCAAGATGCCCGCATGGCCGGTCTATCTGGAAGCCCTGGAAAGTCTGCTGGCGGATAATATCAGCGTCTATGTCTCAGGTCTGATGGAAAAAAACGCTTTCCTGCAGGTCCACGAGGCGTATCTGGCAGCCTTAGAGCACAGAGTGCAGAAACAGCGCGCGGTCGATCGCCTGCGCTGCCTGGCCGGGATCAGCATCGCAGGTATCGATCGTCTGGTTGACTCCCTGTTGGACGAAATTCTGACCGAGGAAGCCAATCCGGCCCGCCAGCTGGAACTGGAAAGCCTCAAAGGGCAATCCGGCATCGCTACGGCGCGCTTGAGTGCTACCTCGGCGGCACAACGAACGCAGGGCCCGAAGTGGAACGCCCTGCAACGGTATCAGGCTAATCCGATCACCCTGGTCTGGGAAGATGTGCACGAAACCCAGACCTGTTCACCGCATATGTATTGCAACAGCCTGATTGGCCCTAACACTATCACGGTCCTGGCCCTTGACACCCTACCGGAAGTTCTCAACCGGCTAACCCCCTCGTTGTCTCTGTTTCAGGGTTATTCGCAGGCCAATACGCTTTTTGCGACCATTACCCGTCTGGGACTTGATTTGGCCCGGGAAGTTTCAGCCCTGCATCGGCAAAACGCCGAACTAGCCCATGATCGCTATCTCGGTGTCCTGGAAGTCATCGCGGAAAAAAGGGTGACCATGCCCCTGCAGGCTTAGATCAGACTACTGGCCGGCGTGCTCACTCACCATCAGCGAACGGAGAGTGAGTAGCCCGAAACGCTGCGAACTCACGGGCCTGTAACCCATGGACGACGGTATTGTCCGCAGGATCTGACGCATCCTGTAGCAAGGAAGTGGCTTCACCCCGCAACATCTGCAGTAGGGCCGGCACCGCAGACTGCAGGGTTTCCAAGTACAACGTTAGCAGTGGAGCATGCGCCGGCAAATTGAGAATGAAAGTAACGCCCCGGATACCCACCCTACCGGCATCCAGCTGGGCTTGAGGCCAGGCTGCACAGGCCGGTGTCCGCATGGCGACGGCCATACCCGGCAAGTCACGTTCCAGAATTTGGGCTGTGGCTAGAGGGATGGGTTCGTCACTACTAGGCCCGGGTGCCGGCCAGGTTCCACCCAACGTAATGAGCCAGTCAACTTCCTCACGATCGCAGAACTGGCGCATTCTTTCTTCAATGACATGCCTATGTTCTCCACAAGGAAGCTCTTCCAGTACTAGGACCCGAAGAGGCCATGTCCGTAATACCTGATGCAAGCGCTGGCTGAGCGTAGTGTGCCACTCGGGATAATGCAGAATGACTGTACGTACTGCCAGCATCAGACATCATCGGCAATGGCTTAAGCCCTATACAAGGTAGCTACCGCTCCGGGCGGAACGGTGCTCAGGCCGCCTAGCGCTTAGTGTATTGCGGCGCCTTGCGTGCCCGTTTCAGACCCGGTTTCTTGCGTTCCTTCTGCCGTGAATCACGGGTCAGCAATCCCTGCTCTTTCAGCAGGCCTTGCAGTGCCTGCTGCTGCTCAGAACCTTCTTCCGCTTGTTTGACTAGGGCCCGGGCAATACCATGACTAGCCGCGGTGGCCTGTCCAGATTCACCCCCGCCCTTGACGAGAATACTGATGTTAGTGGTATCCAGGGTCCCTGACACCTTGAGTGGTGCCAGCACACGCGCGCGGCTGGCCTCACGTCCAAAGTAATCTTCCATGAGTTTGTCATTGACAATGATTTCCCCGGTACCCTGATAAAGCCGCACGCGGGCTGAGGCTGTCTTGCGCCGCCCGTTGGCTTCTACATACTGTGCCATAATCTCTTGTTCCTCTAGCTAGTTGGTGGCTGGGGATTCTGGGCCTGGTGTGGATGTTGGCTTCCTGCGTATACCTTGAGTTTGCGCAACTGAGCCCGCCCCTGTCTCGTTTTGGGTAGCATGCCCTTAACGGCTGTGGTAATGACACGTTCAGGATAGCGTTCCAGCTGTTCTCGCAATACCATACTGCTCAGTCCCCCGGGATATCCAGAATGACGATAATAGTACTTGGCGTCAAGTTTATTGCCCGTAACCTGAATCTTTGCGCAGTTGATGACTACGACATAGTCACCATTGTCAACATGGGGTGTAAACGACACCTTGTGCTTACCGCGCAGCAGTCCGGCAATGCGAGTCGCCAGACGGCCTAGGGTTTGACCGGTGGCATCTACCAAGATCCATTCACGCTGGGCATGAGCCTTTTCGGCACTCAAACTGAAGGTTTTCATCTTTGACTTATCTCCCACATTTCCGCAAGTGGTTGGGCATAGGTGACCTGACAAAGCACCAGCCCCTGAGGCGGCGCAGGCGGCGGGCAAGTGTGCGCATCACGGGCAGCCAGGATATGTTGGATATCCCGCCTGCTCCATTCATGCCGACCAACCCGCACCAGGGTAGCAGTCAGACGTCTAACCATACGATACAGAAAAGCATTGGCGGTGACCGTGAAAGTCAGAGTGTGCAGGCCTGTAGTCTGCCAGTCGTCACGCACTGGACCCTCATCGCGCCAGTGTGCTTCCAGCAGGGTCCGCACTCGATGCCCCCCGCCAGGCGCCGAGCCAAATCCCCCGAAATCACGGGTACCAAGCAGGGTGGCACCTATCCGATTCATACGGTCCACGTCCAGATAGGTCGGTATATACCAGCTGGTCCCTGCAGCCAGGGGCCAACGGAGAAATTGATGTCCTGCGGTTGGGGCCAGCACATGATACTGATACGTACGTGACAGAGCATGATAACGGGGATGAAAGTGGGCCGGCACACGGTATAGCTCACGAACTACGATCGAGTCGGACAAATGGGCATTCCATGCACGCAACAATGCTGGCACACCGTGTTTCCAATGGACCTGCGCCCTGATCACTTGTCCGGTCGCATGCACACCTGCGTCGGTACGGCCTGCACCTACCACACGGGCAGGGTGTCCAACACACGCCGCCAGGGCCTGTTCCAGTGCGTCCTGCACAGTCGGCACCGACCGTTGCCACTGAAAGCCCCGATAGCTGCTTCCGTCATAGGATACCAGGCCTGCCACCCACATCATGGGCAGCTCTCTCCCATCTAGGCAACGTCCGGTCCCAGGCTAGCATCCACGAACTCAATCACTGCCATGTCCGCTGCATCCACCTTGCGAGGCCCTAGCTTAATCATGCGTGTATAGCCCCCGGGCCGGGTCTGGTAACGAGGAGCCAGGCGCGCGAACAACTTCTCTACCACGGACCGGTTGTGCCCCAAGCGAGCCATAAGCAGACGATAGGCGTGAACCCGGTTCCCATCCACGGCTAGGCCACGCTTGGCCTTGGTCACCATCTTCTCCGCTATAGGCCGCAGAGCACGCGCTTTAGCCTCAGTGGTTATGATGCGTTCGTGCGTAATCAGTTCGCAGACAAGACTACGCATGATGGCCTTGCTATGGTCGGAACCACGGCCCAGATTACGGTGTCGAACCCTGTGTCGGGTGCTCATTTATACTCCTCGCCTTGTCATTCAACGATCTCGGTATCGGGGAGGATGGCCGCTGTCTCAAGCAGGGCGGCATCCGCATCCAGTTCCGCATCGCCCTCTTGTTCCAGATATTCCGACAGGTCCACACCAGGGAGATGCAATAGATCTTTCTTACGTAACTGCATCACCAGTTCATCCAGGGATTTCTCGCCGAAATTGCGGATGGCCAGCATTTCACCTCGGCCCTTTTCCATTAACTGGACCAGTTCACCAAGCGTAGCAATGCCTACCCGCTTAAGGCAATTGTAGGTACGAACATTCAGCTCCAGTTCCTCAATGGAGGAGTCGAAGAGCGTGTTGGGAATGGTCTCCTCCTCTTCTTCCTCCACAATCTCAATCTCCTCTTCGGTGTCCTGCGTGACCACCCGCAAGTGATCGATGAGGATGTGGGCGGCTTCCTGCATGGCCGCACTCGGACTCACCGAACCGTCTGTCCAGATTTCCAGAGTCACCTGATCCAGATCCGTTTGCTGGCCCACCCGGTGATCCTCAACATGAAAGGCAGCACGCACAATCGGGCTGAAGATAGCGTCAATGGGCAAGTAATTCGGTGGAACGTTGTCCTCCCGGCCTTCGGGTGGGGAATAGCCATGCCCCTGTTCCACGATGAGTTCAATTTCAAGATCCGTGTCCTCATCCGCTGTCAGCAGATACAGTTCCGGATTCAGAATCTCCACATCGGTATTCTCCTGGATATCACCGGCTGTATAGATACCGGCATTTTGCACACGCAGAGTCAACGCGACGGGGTGTGCTGTATGCGAGCGCAGTTCGATCTCGCGCACGTTCAGGATCAGCTGCGTGGTGTCCTCGCGCAGTCGTGGAATGGGCGAAAAATCATGGTAGATATCCTGAATCCGCAGGGCCGTAATGGCTGTGCCCTTGAGACTGGACAGCAAGACACGCCGCAAAGACACACCCAGTGTAGTACCGTAGCCCCGCATCAGGGGTTTCATTTGAAACTTACCGTACTTACGGGTTTCGTTTACAACATACAGCTTGGGCAGAACTTGATTTTGCAAAGGGCTTCCTCCTACGCACACACCGGTAAGACGGGAACGCATCAGCGTGCGCTGTAGTACTCCACAATCAACTGGACATTCAATTCGATTGGTATTTCCTCCGCGTTAGGTGCCTGCAGTACGCGCCCTTCCATGGCCTCGTCATCAAAGGCTAGCCAAGAAGGTAACCCTTCACCGAGACGCACGTCCTCAGACACGAAGTGACCATTGTTGCGGCTGTTGGGACGTACCGTAATCACATCATCCACAGACACCAAGAATGAAGGAATGTTGGTCCGGCGTCCGTTCACGTTGAAATGACCATGCGTTACCAGCTGACGCGCTTGCGGGCGGCTGGCTGCCAATCCCATGCGATACACAACGTTGTCCAAGCGGCTTTCCAGCAACTGGACTAAGACATTACCGGTCTGACCCGGGGAGCGTGTAGCTTCACGGAAATAACGCCGAAACTGCTTTTCGTAGATTCCGTAAATACGCCGGGCCTTCTGTTTGGCCCGCAGTTGCAGGCTGTAATCTGATTCACGGCGGCGGCGTCCCGTTTGACGCGGCCCGTGCAAACCTGGCGCATAGCGCTTAGTTTCAATTGCGCACTTGGGCCCTAGGCAACGGGCCCCCTTAAGAAACAGTTTTTCACCTTCACGACGACAAAGTCGACAAACCGGATCAGTATAGCGAGCCATGGAACCTCTTCTGGGGCTGCGCCGTGCTTACACGGCGGGAGCATGGGGAGATGAGAGACGCGTACGTTTAATTACACGCGGCGCTTTTTAGGAGCACGACAACCGTTATGGGGCAACGGCGTCACATCAGTGATGGACTTGATCTGCAATTTAGCAGAGACGAGAGCGGATAGGGCATTGTCACGCCCGGGCCCCGGACCTTTCACAAACACCCGTACTTCGCGAACTCCGTATTCATTGTACGCCCGGGTACCGGCCTGCTGGCCCGCCAAGGCGGCCGCGTAGGGTGTGCTCTTGCGGCTACCACTGAAACCGACGCAACCGCTGCTACTCCAGCATAGCACTGCACCGGACGCGTCGGTCACGGTGATGATGGTATTGTTGAAAGTAGCCCGGATATGGACTTGTCCCGAAGGCACTTGCCGCCGCGTCCGGCGAGTTGCTCTGGTTGATCGCGCCATTGACCTCTTTTGCTCCTGAATCGTCTGAATACTTTGTCAATGCATAGCTAGTGGCCGGCACGCCGCCGCCCGGCTACCGTCTGGCGGCGGCCCCGACGGGTACGGGCATTGGTACGTGTACGCTGTCCCCGGGAGGGCAGATTGCGTCGATGGCGTAGACCGCGGTAGGAACCTATTTCAACCTGACGCTTCAGATTCATCTGGACCTCGCGACGCAGATCCCCCTCCACGATCAAATTCGTGTCAATGTAGTCACGGAGCCGGGCTACATCGCTTTCGTTCAGATCCTTGACCCGTATAGCCGGATCAACCTGGGTCTCCGCACAGGCTGTCGCACTAACCGTGCGTCCTATGCCATAAATATACGTTAGCGAAAACAGTACCGGCTTGTCCCGGGGAATATCTACCCCTGCAATACGTGCCATGAAATCTCCTGTCTTGTCCGCAGTACAACTTTGTGTCTGTTCAGACACCTAGCCCTGGCGCTGTTTGTGCTTAGGATTCGTACAGATGACAAAAAGAACGCCACGCCGCCGAACCAGGCGACAGTGCTCACACATCTTCTTGACCGAGGGCCTAACCTTCATGTTATCTGTGTACTATCCCCGTCAAAAACATATAAATTGCACAAGTCAAGTATCATAATGGTTCACTATAACTTTGTCAATATCCGAGGACCGTTCCGGGTGATCGCAATGGTATGTTCAAAGTGCGCTGCCAGGCTGCGATCCTGACTGATAACGGTCCATTGGTCGCGTAGCATCCGCGTGCGCCACGTGCCGACCTGTACCATGGGCTCTAACGCGAACACCAAGCCTATCGGCATCTGCTGATAAGCCTCAACGTCATTGCGCACAAAGTTCATAATCTGTGGAGGCTCATGCATATCCCGGCCTACCCCATGCCCCGTAAACTGACGTACAACATGAAAACTGTGACGCTCCACGTGCTGCTGCACTGCCCGGGAAACGTCATTGATTGCGTTGCCGGCCTGTGCGGCCGCAATACCGGCATAGAGACTCTCTTTTGTCACTTTCATCAGGCGCCATGCCTGTTCACTGACCTTACCCACGGCATAGGTCCAAGCACTGTCTCCTACATAGCCCTGATATTTCACACCTACATCAATGCTGACAATATCGCCTGCCTTGAGTTTGCGCCGCCGCTTAGGAATGCCATGGACCAGCTCTTCATTGACACTGACACAAGTATGGGCCGGAAATCCTGCATAGCCAAGAAAGGCACTGACTGCACCGTGCTGCGCAATGGTATTGGCCGCCAGCACGTCCAGATCCCAGGTGCTCACACCGGGTGCAATAGCCTGCGCCAACTCGGCATGCACATGGGCCACGATTCGACCGGCTTCGCGCATAATGTCAATCTCATGCTCCGTCTTCAACGGAATGGGCTCCGGTTCCAAGTGCTCTTGTGTATGCCTTTTCATACCGTCGCTCCAGCTATGTGACGCTGCCACCACTGCCACACACGGGCGGCCACCATGTCTGGTGATCCGGTCGCATCTATAGTATGCAGGGCATTCTGGGCATAATAGTAGCCCAGCAACGGAGATGTCTCCTGGTAGTAGACCAGCATGCGTTTCTGGGCCGTCTCCGCCGTGTCGTCTTCGCGCTGGTACAGGGATCCGCCACAGGTATCACACTGCGCAGAGACTTGAGGCGGCTGGAACAATATGTGGAACATGGCACCACAATCCCGGCATTGACGGCGTCCGGTAATGCGCGCTTGGCATTCACTGTTATCCAGGTCTAGGTATACGGCCTGGCATTGGGCCCGTGCGGTTTGGGCTATCCGTGTCATGGCCGCAGCCTGAGCGAGGCTGCGCGGAAAACCGTCCAGCAGCGCACCGACTTGGCAGTCCGCGTCGGTCAGGCGTTCCTGGACCATCCGCACAGTCACATCATCGGGCACGAGGACCCCTTCGTTCATATAACCCTGAGCCAAGCGCCCCAGTTCCGTCTGCTGGTGTAAATGCATCCGAAACAAATCACCGGTTGATATGTGAGGCAAGCCGGTGGCCTGTGCCAGACGCTTCACCTGAGTTCCTTTGCCCGCTCCAGGCACACCCAGGAATATGACAAACTGGGGACTGGACATACGCGCACATTACCACTCAGGCACTTGTCGGTTAGCGCAGAAAGCCTTCATAATGCCGCATCATCAACTGCGACTCGATCTGGCGCATCGTATCCAGAACGACCCCGACCACGATGAGAAGTCCAGCACTACTGATCAGTAGCGTACTGTACCCTCCACTTACGGCACCTCCCCCGAAGATGAGACCCACCAGATAGGGCAGCACGGCAATGAAACCCAGGAATATGGCCCCAAAAAAGGTAATCCGCGACAGAACGCCCTGCAGATATTCGGCGGTGCGTGGTCCGGGACGCAGCCCCATAATAAACCCTCCCTGGCGACGCAACGTGTCCGGCAGATCTTGCTGTCGGAACATGACGTCGGCGTAGAAGTATGTGAAGGCGACGACCAACAGGAAATAGGCGAGCCAATAGACCCAATTCGCGGGCGACATGGCCTCCGCCATGACGGCGGCGACACGGCCCACCCAACCTGTGGAGGTAGTGAAAAATGACGCCAGGGTACTGGGGAAAATCAACAGACTCTGGGCGAAGATAAGCGGAATCATACCCGTGCTGTTGATCTTCATGGGGATATAGGTGGAGCGTCCCCCCACCATAACCTGCCGGTTACCTCGGGTAGCGCGTACGCGTTTGCCATACTGCACAGGAATGCGTCGCTGCCCCTCATTGACCCACACGATGAGAGCCATGGTCAAAATTGTGATGATGGTGAAGATCACCAGCAGATCCCAGCGGGCTGATACTATAATCTGCCGGACCTGCTGGGGCAAACTTGCCACAATGCCCGCGAAGATGATCAGGGATACCCCGTTGCCAATACCCTGTTGGGTCAACAGTTGTCCTAGCCAGACGGCAAACATGGTGCCGGCGGCCATCCCCACCACAATCGTCAGGGAGGAAAGCAGATTGGGGCCTGTAAAGCCCCAGCTGGTAAATACCTCTATACCCCCACCGAAGGACGAATTGAGTAGCGTGGCCTGCCCAATAGCATAGATCACGGCGAGAGGAATGGTCAGGTAGTAGGTGTACTTGCTGATCTGGGCCCGGCCTCTTTCTCCTTCGCGGCTCATCTCTTGCAGTTGCGGTACCATGGGCACCAGCAACTGCATAATGATGGAGGCAGTGATATAGGGGTATACTCCTAACGCCATGATGCCCATCTGGGACAGGGCTCCACCACTGAAGAAATTAAGCATGTTCAGCAGGATATTGGGATCCTGGGTGAAAAGGCGATCCAGAGCGGAAGCATCCACGCCGGGTAGCGGCATATGGGCACAGAGACGATAAATGACCAAAATGCCAATTGTAATCAGCAGCTTGGTGCGTAAATCCGGCAGAGTGAACGCGCTGCGGACAGCCGTGAGCATTAGTCTTATCCTTACAGGGTATGGAGTTCTACCGTGCCGCCCTGGGCCTCAATAGCCGCACGAGCCGCACGACTGATCCGGTGCGTGTGCACGTTTATAGTCTTGTTTAGATCTCCACGGCCTAGCACGACCACCGGTTCCCGAGTATCATCCAAGAAGCCACGATCCACCAGGACCTCCAGCGTTACGGTGGTCCCATCCGCGAAACATTCTTCAAGATCTTCTAGGTTAACAGGTGTGTAATGGATTTTGTGCGGTCGCTTGAATCCGCGTAGCTTAGGCAGGCGTTTCACTAGGGGCAACTGCCCCCCTTCAAAGACTAGGGGTACCCGTCCTCCGGACCGGGCATTCTGGCCTTTGGTGCCGCGCCCTGCCGTTTTGCCCCTGCCGGAGCCGGTGCCGCGTCCTACCCGCTTGCGCTTCCCTGTATTTCGCTGTGCCGGTTTGATTTCGTGCAACTTCATGATGCGTCCATCGCCTGTTGTGATACCCCAGAAGCAACAGACGGCACAGATTCTACCTTTTCTACCTTGATTAGATGGTCTACCTTGGTAATCATACCGCGAATGGCCGGATGATCATCCTTGATCACCGTCTGATGCATGCGCTTCAGGCCCAAGGCCTGCAATGTGTCCTTTTGGCGCCGGTTGTAGCCAATACTACTCTTGACCAACGTTATCTTGAGAGCTATACTCATCCGATCGTCTCCCGGGTCCAGAACGGCGCTAGTGATTCCTCCGGTACACCCCGGATCTGGGCTTCCACCCGGTAATCCTGGAGTTCCTGTAGAGCTTGGAACGTGGCCTGAGTGACATTAAGCTGATTGTTGGTACCCAGGGATTTGGTCAAAATATCCGAGATCCCCGAAACATCCAACACCGCACGCACACCCCCACCTGCGATTACCCCTGTCCCGGGACTAGCCGGTCGCAGCATCACACGTGCAGCCCCAAATCGGGTCTCGATCGCATGCGGAATCGTAGTACCTACAATCGGTACGTCAATCATGTTGTGCTTAGCCTGTTCCTTGGCCTTGCGAATCGCCTCGGGTACCTCCCGGGCTTTGCCCACGCCAATGCCCACACGGCCATTGCGATCGCCTACCGCAATCATGACGCGGAAGGAAAATGTACGGCCCCCCTTCACCACCTTGGCAGTTCGGGTCACCTGAATCACGCGATCCTCAAGTTCATCGCCCTGATTCTGTTCGTTCTGTCGTACCACGCTGGATATCTCCTTCTGTGTAGCCGGCATACCGGCCTAGAATCGCAGGCCTTTCGCCCGACTACCTTCGGCCAAAGCCTTGACACGTCCGTGAAACTGGAAGCCGCCGCGATCAAAGATGACGTTCGTCACCCCTTGGGCCAAAGCCCGTACCGCGAGCAGTTCACCTACTTTCCGGGCCCGCTCCATGGGTTTTTCCTCCCGGATCTGAT
Organism: Caldilineaceae bacterium; assembly: GCA_965116185.1. Classification (GTDB taxonomy): domain Bacteria; phylum Chloroflexota; class Anaerolineae; order Caldilineales; family Caldilineaceae; genus Bin34. The sequence goes on along the minus strand of OZ220492.1, from coordinate 1,331,349 downwards.
CACGCAGCTCCTTTTCATTGGAGGAAGCGGCCACGAGGGTGTGGCCACACTGATCATCAATAACCTGAGCATAAATATGGTCGGCACTGCGAAACACATTCAGGCGCGGGCGCCGGGCAGTACCCATCAGGCGGTTACGTATCCGCTGATGGCGTCTGAGCCGGGCATGGGATCGATGGGTATTACGACTCATCTCAGTCTCCTATCCTGCGGTCCGGCCCGCTTTACTGGCCTTGCGGCGAACCCTCTCACCACGGTAACGAATACCCGAGCCGCCGTAGGGTTCCGGTGGACGCTCGGCCCGGATTACGGCAGCCAGCTGACCCACCACACCCTTATCAATGCCGCGCAGCGTGATGACACGCCCGTTCTGATCTACTTCCAGCGACACCTGGTCGTTGGAGGAATATTCCACGGGATGGCTTTTGCCAACCTGTAACAGTAGTGTGGAGCCTTTCATGGAAGCCCGGTAAAAGGCACCGTGAACTTCCAGCACGCGCGTATAGCCTTGAGTGACCCCGATGACCATATTGTTGATGAGAGCCCGGGCCAGACCATGCTGTGCTTTGAGATCCTGGGAATTGCCCTGCCGGGTCACAGCAATCTGGTCATGCGCTGTTGTAACTGACAGCCGTGGCGAAATCCTTTCCGCTAGGGTACCCTTGGGGCCCGTGATCGTTACCACCTGCCCGGGGGTGACTTCAACCGAAACCCCTTGAGGCAAAGAAATCGGCTGGCGACCAATCCGTGACATGCACCTATGCTCCTTGCACTCGTTACCAGACTTCACACAGAACTTCGCCACCGATTTGGGCCCGGCGGGCAGCCTGCCCGGTCATGAGTCCCTGCGGTGTTGTTAGAATACGCAGCCCTAACCCGCTACGTACCCAGCGAATATCCCGCCAGCCCACGTAGACACGGCGGCCACGCTTACTGATACGCTTGAGGCCGGAAATTACCGACCGGCCTTGCCGGTCGTACTTAAGCTCAATTACGAGTTCCGTGCGCGGTCCCTGTTTTATCACCTGAAAGCTCCGGATAAATCCTGCATCCTGCAGAATACGCGCCATGTCCACCTTAATATGCGAACTCGGCATCGTGACCTCGGCGTGCTGCATCTGGGCCCCGTTGCGGATGCGTGTCAGAAAATCAGCGATTGGATCAATATTCATTAGCCAATGGCTCCCATTGTCCGGTCAGACCGGTATTTTCTTTTACCAACTTGACTTAACGACGCCGGGAATCCGGCCTTCCAGGGCTTCCCGGCGGAAACAAATGCGACACATGCCAAACCGACGCATATAAGCGCGTGGTCGACCACACAGGTTACAGCGATTGCGCACTCGGTGCGGATACTTACGCTTGGTGTCACGGACAATCATGGATTTCTTAGCCACAGGTGTCGATCCTTGCTGTAAAGAGCTCGTACGGGCGTTGCGCTTGCCTGTTTAGGAGGGAGTGCGGACGAAGGGCATGTCCAGCATACGCAACAGATAACGTCCCTCTTCATCGGTCTGGGCTGAGGTCACGATCGTAACCATCAGGCCTCGGATAGTGTCAATATCGTCGTAATTGATTTCGGGGAAAATCAGCTGTTCGGTTAAGCCAATACTGTAGTTGCCACGCCCGTCAAAGGCATCCGGCGACAGACCGCGAAAGTCCCGCTGGTGCGGCAAGGCAATATTAATGAGGCGATCCAGGAAATACCATTGGCGCCGGCCACGCAGCGTAACCTTGAGTCCCACAGGCATGCCTTCGCGCAACTTGAAGGTAGCGATGGATTTCTTGGCTCGCGTCACCAGCGGTTTCTGTCCCGTAATCTGGATCAGGTCTCGACTGGCAGCTTCAATGGCCCGCCCATTGGTCAGGGCTTCACCCAGGCCAATGTTGACAGCCACCTTGGTTACCGTCGGTACCTGCAGAGGGCTGGTATAGCCGAACTCCGCCATCATGGCCGGCACAATTTCAGTGCGGTGGCGTGCTAGCAACCGTGGCAGGGGCACGGCATGGGATTGGTCCTGCGATTCTTGACTCATGTCATGTTTTGCCTGTCGCTCAAAGAAACCTGTATCCGCTATCAGGAGGGTTTGGGCACGACATCACCGGACCGCCGGTCAAAGCGCACCTTGTCCTCATTCTCAAAGCGCATGCCAAGCCGTGTGGGCCGATCATCGGTGCCTAAAACCATAACATTGCTGATGTGGATAGGGGCTTCAAACTCAATGATACCTCGCTGTGTCTGAGGCCCGCCGGTGGGACGCTGATGCTTGGAACGCAGGTTTACACCCTCCACTACAACATACACCCGGTTGGGATCAGGTCGGCCATCGCGGTGGCGGCGGCGAATGATGTCACGCACAACGCCCTGCTCCTGGCGGTGGGCGCCCGCTATGACCTGTATGCGGTCTCCCACGACGATCTTGCGACTCATGATGCTTCCGTCCTCTGGATTCGTGGCAGCTGGGCCTACAGTACTTCAGGAGCCAGGGAAATAATACGCATGAAGCCGAGCTCACGCAATTCCCGGGCTACCGGACCGAAAATGCGGGTACCCCGGGGAAAACGGGCATCGTCTACGATCACGGCCGCATTCTCGTCAAAACGAATGTAGCTACCGTCGGCACGGCGCACGGGAGCCCGGGTGCGCACAATCACAGCCTTAACCACTTCTCCCTTGCGAATATCACTTTGGGATGCTGCCGACTTGACGGATGCAGTGATGATGTCGCCCACCCGGCCATGTCGGCGCACACTACCACCGGTTACGCGGATAGTCAAGAGCTCCTTGGCTCCTGAATTGTCCGCCACTTTGAGGCGGCTTTCCTGCTGGATCATGCTGTTTTCCTTTCGTGTAATCCTGCATTGCCAACCAAGGCACGGAGCTCAGACATCCGGTTCCGCGTCAACTGCTACGTTCTGGGCCACGATAGTTTGCAAATAGAAGTGTTTGGACTTGGATATCGGCCGGCACTGGCGAATACGTACGGTATCCCCCAGCCGAGCCGCATTGGCCTCGTCATGCACCTGATAGCGCTTGTACGTCTTGATGATCTTGCCGTACAACGGATGACGCTTGACCCGTTCTACACGGACAGCTATGGTCTTGTCCATATTGTCTTGCACTACGGTACCGGACAATATCTTACGTCGTTCACGCATGGTTTATTCGTTCCTCTCCTGACGTGCTGCGTTGAGCTCCCGTGCACGCAGCATGGTCTTAACGCGCGCCATTTCCTTGCGTACTTCACGGGCCCGCGCCAAATTCTTCTGCTGGCCCGTAGTCAGCTGATACCGCAAGTTGTAGAGTTCCTTGCGACCGTTTTCGATCATCTCATCCAGTTCAATGTTGGTTTTGTCCACCAGCTCGCGTGCTTTCAAACGTGCCATCGTTATGCCTACCTTACCCTTGTACATCCTGACGAGCGATGAACTGCGTACGCATTGGCAGCTTGTGCTGTGCCAGGCGTAGGGCTTCACGCGCCTGAACTTCCGTCACGCCCGTCATTTCAAAAATGATGCGACCGGGTTTGACGACAGCCACATAGTACTCTACATTGCCTTTACCGGAGCCCATCCGCGTTTCGGCCGCGCGCTGGGTGACCGGTTTGTCCGGGAACACCCGGATCCAGAGCTTGCCTCCACGGCGCACATAACGTACGATCGCCCGGCGCGCCGCTTCAATTTGGCGACTGGTGATCCAGTGCGGTTCCGTGGCCTGCAGGGCATAGGTACCAAAATCGATCGTGTTCCCGCGCTGGGCCATGCCACGCATGCGCCCGCGGTGGGCCTTCCGATGCTTGAGTCGCCTGGGCATCAACATAGTTGCTCAACTCCTCTCATACCCTGATCGTACGCCGTGCAAGGCCACCACTGCACTCAGCTCATTTCCCGGTAACGGGTATGGTATTCCTGCCCAGGCAGGACTTCCCCATGATAGATCCACACCTTGATACCGATGGCACCGTACGTGGTGGCGGCAACTCCCGTACCGTAATCAATATTGGCACGCAGGGTATGGCGTGGAATCTGCCCTTCGCGGAAGGTGTCTTTACGCCCCATGTCACTGCCGCCGAGACGTCCCGACACCGTGACCATGAAACCTTGGGCTCCCTGTCGCATGGCCCGCTGCCCGGCTGACCGCATGGCGCGACGCCAGTTCACTCGATTTACCAGCTGCTCACTAATGTTACGCGCCACGAGCACGGCGCTCACGTCGGGTTGGTTCAATTCCTTGACATCAATGCGGACACTGGCCCCTTTTGTCAACTTCAGCAGTTGCGCACGCAATTCATTAACAGTAGCCCCTTTGCGGCCAATGATAACGCCCGGCCGGGCAGTCTCAATGATAACCTCAACCTGATTGGACTGGCGCTCAATTTCAATGTTGCTTACACCCGCGCCATCCGGCGGCAGGCGCTTCGTAATGGTGTCACGAATAGCACGGTCCTCGTTCAGCAGATCCACGTATTCATGGCCCTCGGCAAACCAGCGACTCCGATGTTCTTTGATCAAGCCTAGGCGAAAGCCCATGGGATGTACTTTACGCCCCATCATTCACCTCCCATGGCTGCACGGCGTGCCTGCATATCGTTATCCATTTCATCCAAAATGACTGTGATGTGTGAAGAAGAGCGCCGCCACGGCTTAAAGCGCCCCCGCCCCCCGAAACGACGCCAGCGGCGATAGGGGGCCTTATCGGCAAAAATAGTCTTGATGTACATATCATCTTGTTCCAGACCATAGTTTTCACTGGCATTGTGGAGGGCACTCCGGATGGTACGTTCCAGCACGCCAGCGGCAGACTGCGGCATTACATGCAAAATTCGGACTGCCTCCAGGGCATGCATGCCGCGTACTTCGTTCAGGACCAGACGGGCCTTGCGGGCACTGATCCCGGTATACCGGGCTTTAGCCGAAACTTCCATTCCTTGTCTCCCGTTCTCTGTGGTCCTAGCGCACTGAAGTGCTGCGCTCTGCACGCAGATGCCCGCGGAAATAGCGCGTGGGCGCGAACTCGCCCAGTTTGTGACCTACCATATTTTCCGTGATTAGCACCGGTACATGGCGACGCCCGTCATGCACGGCAATGGTATGTCCGACAAACTGCGGGAAAATCGTGGAGGCCCGGGCGTAGGTCCGCACTACCCGCCGTTCCCCAACCTGATTCATAGCTTCTATGCGCTTCAGCAGTTTGAGGTCTACATAGGGCCCTTTCTTGAGAGATCGCGACATAGGGTACTCCTGTCCTTAACGTCGTACAGTCCGGCGCCGCACGATATTAGCATCAGTTCGCGTATTGCGGCGCGTGCGGTGGCCGCGCGCCGGTCGCCCCCAAGGGGTCTTGGGCGAGGGCATACCGATCGGGGAACGCCCTTCACCCCCGCCATGTGGATGGGAGGCCGGATCCATAGCTACACCGCGTACGGAAGGACGCCGGCCACGGTGGCGGTTGCGACCAGCCGTGCCCTGGGTCATGTTGGCATGCTCGGCGTTGGAAACCTGACCTATGGACGCGAGACAGTCCATGCGAATGAAACGCACCTCACCACTAGGCAAACGCACATGAGCTAGGTTTCCTTCCTTGGCTGCTAGACGGGCTGCGGTGCCGGCACTGCGTACCAGCTGTCCTCCACGCCCCGGATACATCTCAATGTTGTGAATCTGGCTCCCCAGGGGTATGTTGCGTAGGGGCAGAGCATTGCCCGGCACAATTTCCGCATCGGGCCCGGACATGAGATGAGCCCCAATGAAGAGGCCCTCCGGGGCCAGAATATAACGCTTTTCGCCATCCGCATACTGCAGCAGGGCGATACGAGCGCTGCGGTTGGGGTCATATTCCACGGACAGCACCCGGGCCGGCACACCATGCTTGTCCCGGCGAAAATCGATCTTCCGGTAGCGACGCTTATGGCCGCCCCCCCGATGCCGCACCGTGATGACACCCCGGTTGTTGCGTCCCCCCCTGCGGCGCAAAGGGACAAGCAGAGAACGTTCGGGCTGACTGCGCGTGATCTCCTCAAAGGAAGACCCGCTCATATTGCGGCGGCCGGGTGACGTGGGTTGATAAATCTTGAGCGGCATGATAACCAATCCTTTCAATCACCCTCGTACAGGTTGATGGAATCACCTTCGGGTAGGGTAACTATGGCCTTCTTCCACTTAGGGCGACGTATGAAGACCCGGTGCCCTCTGGTACGGGTCTTGGCAGGTACCAGCATGATGCGGACATGCGCCACAGACACATCATAAATCTGCTGCACCGCCTCGCGCACCTGATGCTTGTTGGCTTTCAGATCGACCTTGAAAATATACTGGCGATCCACTTCCGCCTGCATGGATTTCTCAGACAGGATGGGGTGCTTGATGACATCGTACACGTTCATGTAGTCCCCTCACCCAACCAAGCTTCCAGGCCGGCTACGGCATCCTGACTCACGAGCAGCACGTCACACTGCAGTACGTCCCGTACGTTTGCGTACATGTAATGCAGGACTGTCACCTGAGGTAAGTTCCGAACCGCACGTATAGTTTCCTCATGCCGGGCGGCATACACAATCAATACTCTACGATCTTGGATAGCCAGGCTCTTCAACATGCCCCGAGCAACCCGCGTCTTGGGTTCGGACAGGGCAAAATCGTCCAGTACACGTATAGCCCCGGCGGCAGCCTGGACCGAGAGGGCACTGCGGACCGCAGCCCGTCGCATACGCTTGGGCATCGCCTGGGCATAGGACCGAGGGACCGGCCCAAACACCGTGCCTCCGCCCACCCAGTGCGGGGCACGGATGGTGCCCTGACGAGCCCGTCCCGTACCCTTTTGACGCCAGGGCTTGCGACCACCACCCCGGACTTCCGACCGTGTCTTGACTTTATGGGTGCCCCGCCGGGCATTGGCGAGCTGGCGCAACAGGGCCTGATGCATTAGGCCGCGGTTGACATCGGCTTCAAAGACCACACTAGCCAATTCCAGTTCGCCGACTCGCTCACCGGACGTATTCATGATGTCGGTTTTCATCGTGATCTCCCGCCGTGCCCGCTACTATGCCGTAGCATTTTTCTTGACGGCGGCCCGCACCAAGACTAGACCGTCCCGGGGTCCGGGGACCGCCCCCCGGATAGCTAGCAAATCCCGCTCTGCATCTACTAGAGCCACTCGTTGATTGAGCACGGTGGTCCGGGTATGCCCCATGTGGCCAGGACTCCGGGCGCCTTTGAAGGTATGCCCGGGGGTGGTACCGGCACCGCGCGAGCCCGGAGCCCGATGCCGATCGCTCTGACCATGGGTCTTAGGGCCACCGGCGAAGCCATAGCGCTTCACCGCCCCGGCAAACCCTTTGCCCTTGCTGACTCCCGTGACATCAACATAATCACCTGCCACGAACAGGTCAACGGTCACTTTAGTACCCGGCTCCAGGTCGGTGGGCTGTGGCACACGTACTTCGTGTAGATGGCGCAGGGGGTTGCCCCCATAGTTTTTAAGATGTCCCAGCTCGCCTTTGGTGAGCTTGTGGGCCGGCACTTCTTCAAAGCCGAGCTGCACGGCATCATAGCCGTGTGCCTGCTGTGTTCTGATCGCTGTCACCCAGCAAGGCCCGGCTTTAATGACCGTCACGGGCACCGCCCGTCCGCTCTCCTCGTCAAAAATCTGTGTCATGCCGACCTTGCGGCCCATTATTTCTTTCATTTGCCATTTCTGCGGACTGGGCCGCCCCTATAGTTTGATCTCCACGTCTACGCCCGCAGGGAGCGTAAGCTTGGTGAGACTCTCACTAGTGCGCGGGACGGGATCGACAACATCAATCAGGCGCTTATGCGTACGGATCTCAAACTGTTCACGGCTGTCTTTGTCCTTGAAAGGGGAACGAATCACAGTGAACTTTTCAATCCGGGTCGGCAACGGCACCGGGCCAATAACCTGAGCTCCGGATCTTTCCGCGGCCTCCACAATCTGGGCGGCGGATGCGTCCAACAGCCTATGGTCAAAAGCCTTCAGCTTGATGCGAATGGTGGCTCGGGGTGGCATGCAAATCCTCTTGGCAAAAAACGGGAGCGAAACTAGTCGCTCCCGGCCTGAATTCTCTAGTCTAGAATCTCGGTAATGGAACCTGCCCCTACGGTACGGCCCCCTTCACGAATCGCAAAGCGAGATCCTGTCTCCAGGGCTACGGGGGATATGAGTTCCACTTCCATTTCTACGTTATCGCCGGGCATCACCATATCCACGCCCTGCGGCAAGTTGATGACACCGGTCACGTCCAGGGTGCGGATATAGAACTGAGGACGGTAGCCCGGGAAGAAGGGCTTGTGCCGCCCCCCCTCGTCCGTACGTAGCACATAGACAGCTGCTTTGTACTTGCGATGGGGTGTAATGCTACCAGGCAGGGCCAGTACCTGACCCCGTTCCACTTCCGTGCGGTCAATGCCGCGCAGTAGACAACCCACATTGTCACCGGCCTGCCCTTCATCAAGCAGCTTCCGGAACATTTCTACCCCCGTCACCGTCGTCTTACGGGTATCCTTGATACCAATAATCTCTACCTCTTCCATGGGGTGGATGATACCCCGCTCAATACGGCCCGTGACTACGGTGCCACGCCCCTTGATGGAGAATACATCCTCAATGGGCATCAGGAACTGCTGATCTACGTCACGTACAGGTTGGGGAATGTATTCATCCACCGCCCGGACGAGTTCCCAGATGCAGGCATACTCCGGTGCCTCCGGATCTTCACTTGAAGACTCCAGGGCGGCCAGGGCTGAGCCCCGAATCACCGGAATATCATCGCCGGGAAACTCATATTCGTCCAGCTGCTCGCGCAGTTCCATCTCTACCAGTTCCAGTAGTTCCTCGTCCTCCATCATGTCCACCTTATTCATGAAGACGACCATGGCGGGCACTTCCACCTGACGCGCCAGTAGAATGTGCTCACGGGTCTGGGGCATAGCACCATCCGGTGCGGATACGACCAGAATGGCACCATCCATCTGGGCGGCGCCGGTGATCATGTTCTTGATGTAATCGGCGTGTCCCGGACAATCAACATGGGCGTAATGGCGGGAATCCGATTCGTACTCCACGTGGGCGATGGCAATCGTAATCCCTCGTTCCCGCTCTTCAGGTGCATTGTCAATCTGGTCAAAGGCCTCATACTGCGCCAATCCCTTCAAGGACAGAACCTTGGTGATGGCAGCCGTCAAGGTGGTCTTACCATGATCCACATGCCCAATCGTGCCCACATTCACATGCGGTTTGGTTCGCTCAAATGCTACCTTTGCCATGACCTATTCTCGGGTACCTCCAATACTCGATTGCTGCAGCTTCAGCACGGACCAGATCTCCAGCTTTTAGTCCTATCCATACCCGCTTGCTGTCGTACCGTTAAGGCCCGACAAGCACAACAGAATGCAGAACCACAAAGCGTACAGTATATGCAAACACCGGGCCCGATTGCAAAAAAAAGTAGAAGGAAAACTACCTACGCCGTTAACGGCTCTCTTGCACCGGGGCATAACGATCAAACTGCATAGAGAAATTGCCGCGTCCACTGGTCATGGAGCGCAGGGTTGTAGCGTAGCCGAACATGCTTTTCAGTGGGACATGGGCTTGAATTTGGTTCAGGCCCTGCGCGTGCGGCAGTATGTCGGCAATGCGGCCCTGGCGGCTGGTTAAATCGCCCATGACATCTCCGGTGTAGACTTCCGGCACCACGACTTCCAAGCGCATGACGGGTTCCAAGACAATGGGGGCCGCCCGGGCCATGCCGTCCTTGAACCCCATGCTGGCAGCAATATGAAAAGCCCGTTCGTTCGAATCCACGGGATGGAACGACCCGTCCACCAGCGTGGCCTTCAGATCCACCACCGGATAACCGTGCAGAACGCCGCTGGACATGGCTTCCTGAATGCCTCGTGCCACCGACGGTACGAACTGGAGAGGCACTACGCCCCCCACGATTCGAGATTCGAAGGAGAACCCCTCGCCTTCGGACACCGGTTCCAGTTCCAGCACTACATGTCCATACATACCTCGTCCGCCGGTCTGACGCACAAACCGTCCTTCGGCACGTACGGCCCGGGTAATGGTTTCACAGTAGGCGACCTGGGGAGCGCCCACGTTACACTGCACGTGGAATTCGCGCTGCATCCGGTCTACGATGATGTCCAGATGAAGTTCCCCCATACCGCTGATCAGCGTCTGGCCGGTACTGTCATCATAATGCACTTGAAAAGTCGGGTCCTCTTCGGCGAGTTTGGACAAAGCCAGCCCCATCTTGTCCTGGTCGCCGGTAGTCTTTGGTTCCACCGCAATTCGCACCACTGGTTCCGGAAACTCAATGGCTTCCAGGCGTACCGGTCGTGTCCGAGCATACAGGGTCTCACCCGTGAAGCTATGCTTGAGCCCCACGATAGCCGCGATATCCCCTGCAGTGCAGCGGGTAATTTCCTCCCGTTTGTCGGCATACATCTGCATCAAGCGCCCGATGCGCTCCCGGCGGCCCTGACTCATGTTGTGCACCGTGTCGCCTACGGTCAGCGAGCCGCCATACACCCGAATGTAAGAGAGCCGTCCCACATATGGATCGGTGACCACCTTGAACACCAGAGCCGCGAAAGGATCATCAGGATTAGGCGCTACCTCTACCGGTTCTCCCGATACGGGATCGGTAGCTACTACGGCTTTGACGTCCAGGGGGCTGGGCAGATAGCTAATAATGGCGTCCAGCAAGGGCTGGATACCTTTGTTACGCAGGGCCGTACCGCACAGCACCGGCACCAGCCGGTTACGTAGAATGGCCTCCCGTAACGCCTGCTCCAGGGCACTGGGTGGAATTTCCTCGTCTTCAAGGAACATCTGCATCAGTTCGTCGTCGGTTTCAACGATTTTTTCAATCATCACCTCACGGGCGGCCTGCACCTCGGCGCTCAGGTCTTCCGGTACAGGACCGGTCTGGGGCTGTGCGCCCAACTGGTCTGTAAAGAAATGAGCTTGTTGGTGGATCAGATCCACGACACCGCGGAAGGATTCCTCCGTGCCGATGGGCCACTGTATGGCTACGGGATTGGTGTTCAGCATCTCGGTCATCATGCGAATCGTGCGTTCCAGATCAGCTCCCACACGATCCATTTTGTTAACGAAGCAGATGCGCGGTACCTGATAGCTGTCTGCCTGGCGCCAGACTGTTTCCGTCTGGGGTTCTACACCGGCGACCGCATCAAAAACGACCACGCCCCCATCCAGCACGCGCAGGCAACGTTGCACCTCGGCGGTGAAATCAATGTGCCCCGGTGTGTCAATGATGTTGATCTGACATTCCACACCGGTCCACGTATGCTGCCACAGAGTTGTGATGGCAGCGGCCGTGATGGTGATACCCCGTTCCCGTTCCTGGACCATCCAGTCCGTCACGGCCGTGCCTTCGTGGACTTCGCCCATGCGATGGGTGCGGCCCGAATAGAAGAGAATACGCTCCGTCGTTGTGGTCTTGCCGGCATCAATGTGGGCAATAACACCAATGTTACGAATGTGCTTGAGCGGGTAGTCAGTACTCATGGATCTGCTCGTACTGGTTCCTACGGCCAACGCAAACGCAGCGGCGGGCGTCACCTGTGGGAACCCCACAAGAGAGTAACCGCACGCCTCGCGGCATACTGCATTGACGGGAGGAAAAGGGAGAACCGAACGGGTGGGACAGGAATTACCGATAGTGGGCGAATGCCCGATTGGCCTCAGCCATGCGGTGCGTATCGTCCCGCCGCTTGGTGGTGCTGCTGTCGTTGTTGGCCGTCTCAATCAGTTCCGAGGCGAGACGACTAGCCATGTCGCGTCCCCCACGGTTGCGGGCATGGGTAATCAACCATCGCATACCCAGCGCTTGCTTACGTTCAAAACGTACTTCTATGGGGACTTGGTAGGTAGCACCGCCTACCCGCCGCGGCCGGACCTCTACTTGAGGCATGGCGCGTTCCAAAGCCGTTTCAAACACCTCAATGCCGGACCGACCCTGCCGCTGTTCAATGATGTCCAGGGCATTGTAGACGATGCGTGTGGCCACCGACTTTTTCCCATGCAGCATGAGATTGTTAATGAACTTAGCCAGATCCACCGATCCATATCGGGGGTCCGGGGCAATTTCTCTCTTGGGCGGTCTATTGCGTCTAGGCATGGTCTCGATCCTGTGTTCTGAACCTAACTATCATCGCTCAGTTGCCCTTCTTAGCCCCATACCGGCTACGTCCACGCTTGCGATTATCTACACCCGTTGCGTCCAGGGCACCACGCACGATTTGGTACCGGACACCGGGTAGATCGCGCACACCGCCACCCCGGATCAGGACCACACTGTGCTCCTGCAGATTATGCCCTTCGCCGGGAATATAGGCGGTCACCTCCATGCCGTTGGTCAAACGCACGCGTGCCACCTTGCGCAAGGCGGAATTAGGCTTACGGGGCGTAGTAGTGCGCACCAGTGTGCAGACACCTCGTTTCTGGGGATTACCGGTCCGACTCGAACTCGTGCGTCCTGTCAAGGTGTTGTGTGACACCCGCAGCGCCGGTGCAGTCATCTTCTTGGGTTTGGGTTTCCGTCCCTTGCGAACAAGTTGGTTGATGGTAGGCAAGGCAACCTCCGTACATAAATACTCGGGACCGCACAGGCATACCTGTACGGTCCGTGACAAGTCAACAGTATGAGATATTCTCCATCCTAGGTCAAATCCCACCGGTCCTATACTAAACCACGGGGTTCATTGACCTCAATCTCCCCATCCATTTCGGTGTTGTTCTCCTCGTCCAAACCTTCCATGTCAAGGCCCACGGCCTGTAGGGAGTCCAGTTCGCCAATATGCATGGTGGACAACAGATCGGTTTCGGCGAGTTCCTCCAGCAGGCGTTGATCCAGAGCCAATTCCCCTTGGTTGTCGGCCAGGTGTAGACGGGCTAGGGCATCGCCTTCCCGGGCTTCCTTTTCCAGGCGGCGGCTGAAACCGGTACCCACCGGAATGAGTTTCCCCAGAATCACGTTCTCCTTGAGGCCCCGCAGTCGATCCTCTTGGCCTCTGATGGCTGCATCCGTCAGGACACGCGTAGTCTCCTGAAAACTAGCTGCAGCCAGGAAGCTTTCCGTCATGAGCGCCGCCCGTGTCATACCCAGAATGACCAGCATGCCCTGGGCCGGTTTCTTATTGTTCTCCAGGGCCAGGTTGTTGACATCCTCAAACCGATACCGATCGACATATTCGCCGAGCAGGAAATCGGTGTCTCCGGTCGCCTTGACCTGCACCCGGCGCAGCAGCTGGCGCAGAATGACCTCAATGTGCTTGTCGTGGATCTGGACGCCCTGATCATTGTAGACCTTTTGGACTTCATCAAGGATGTACAGCTGGCATGCCTCCCGTCCCTGAATTTCCAGAATGCGGCTCGGCGACAGGGCACCGGCGGTCAATTGCTGCCCCGAATGCACGTGGGCCCCATCCGGTACCAGGGGATTGGTATGGGCCGGGATTTCCGACACCCACTCCTGTACGTTCTCCCGGCGAATAGTCAGCGTCACAGGCCCCGTAGTTGATGCCGTACCGGGCCAGATAACCGTACCCGCTATGCCGGCACGTATGATCTGATGCGCGGCCGGCTCGGTGGCCTCCTCTACCTCGTGATGAAGGGCCACTATGGTGTCGGCCTGGACGGCATCCCCCTGCTGTACACATACCTGCCAGTCGGGCAGGACGAGGGGCACGTCGCGGGTGATTTCGTCGATCCGGCTTACCTTCAGCATCCGGATTTCGCCTTCCCAGTATGTGGACACCGTGCCGTCAATTTCACTAATGACCGCTTCCCCTTTCGGCTTGCGCGCTTCAAATAGTTCCTCAACGCGCGGCAGGCCTCGGGTGATGTCATCCGAGGAAGCCACACCGCCGGTATGGAATGTGCGGAGCGTCAGCTGCGTACCCGGTTCTCCGATGGACTGGGCCGCAATAATACCCACGGCCTCCCCTATCTCTACCATGCGCGCCGAAGCCAGATTTGAACCGTAACACCGGCGGCAGATGCCAAACCGCGATTCGCAGGTCAGGGGCGTGCGAATTTCGATTTGGGTCACTCCACGTTCCTGCAGGAGCCGCACTTCCGGTTCCTCAATCAGATCGTTGCGGGCGAAAAGCGTCTCCCCGGTGATCGGATCGTGCACATCCTGGGCTAGACAGCGCCCGGCCACGCGAGATAGATACCGATCTTCAGACAGCTGTGAAATGTCCACCAGAATGCCATTGGGGGTACCACAATCCTCATGGGCAATGATAACGTCCTGGGCCACATCCACCAGCCGCCGAGTCAGATAGCCCGCGTCGGCGGTGCGCAGCGCCGTGTCGGCTAGGCCCTTGCGGGAGCCGTGGGTACTGATGAAGTACTCCATGGTCGTCAGACCGTCACGGAAACTGGAACGGATGGGCATGGGGATAATACGGCCATTGGGATCGTACATGAGGCCCCGCATGCCCGACAGCTGGTTGATGGTGTTATACCCTCCTTTAGCGGCTCCGGATATGGACATGGCTCCCACGTTGTTCAGGGGAGTGAGGGAGTCCCGGATATGGTTAGTGACTACTGTAGTCGCATTAGACCAGGCCTCGATCCGTTTGTTTTCCCACTCCAGACTCGTCAGGAGTCCCCGCTGGTGCTGGGCTTCCAGACGCGCTTCCTGCATCTGGGTTTCCTCAATGACCGTGCGCTTGGCATCAGGCACTTCCAGGTCCGAGACGGCCATCGTAATGCCCGACACAGTAGCGAAGTGAAAGCCCAGGGTCTTGATGCGGTCCGCTACTTCGGCCGTAGCTTCCATGTCCAGGGCCTGATAACACTGATGAATAACCTCATTCATGCCTCCTTTGTCCAGGCAGCGGTTGACAAACTCTATGGATGGTGGTAGAGCCTGATTGAAGAGGATACGGCCAGCTGTCGTGCGGGTAAACGGAACGGTCTCCGGTGGCTCTTCCTGCAGACAGGCAGCTTCCAGGGCCTCTAGGCATTCCGCCAGGGCAACCGGACCAAAGTCTCTCACTTCATGCACGAAGGCTTGGGGCTCATCGCCGAGGGCTTTTTGCAGCTGTTCGGCACTATCCAGACCATGCGCCTGCAGGGCCCGGATCCAGCGTGGGTTTAAACCGAGCGCATCCAGCGGTGTTTCCGCCACAAAGGGACGAATCCGGACCAGAATCGATTCACGGAGCTCAATGTGGCCCATTTCATGGGCATAGAGCGCTTGTTCAGGGTTGGGATAGCGCTGCAGCAGCTCGGTCGGTCGGTCCTCATCCTCCATCAGGGTCAGATAGAACACCCCCATCACCATATCCTTAGTAGGGCTAATGATGGGTTCACCGCTGCTGGGCTTGAGCAGATTGCGGGTGGAGAGCATGAGGTCCCGTGCTTCCTGGACTGCTTGTTCGCTCAGGGGTACATGCACGGCCATCTGGTCACCATCAAAATCGGCATTGAAAGCGGTGCAGACCAGTGGATGTAACTGAATGGCACTGCCTTCAATAAGCTTGACCTCAAACGCCTGGATACCGAGTCGATGCAGGGTTGGGGCACGATTTAAGAGCACCGGCCGCTCATCACAAATCTTCTCCAGTACGTCCCAGACATCGTCTTCCGCGCTTTCGATCATGGACTTGGCCTGGCGCACGTTGGCGGCTGTACTGCTGTTGACCAGCCTTTCAATAACGAACGGCTTGAACAACTCCAGCGCCATACGCTTGGGAATACCTGCTTGGTGCAGCTGGAGCTCCGGCCCCACGACAATCACGGACCGGCCCGAGTAGTCCACACGCTTGCCTAACAGGTTGCGCCGGAAACGGCCCTGCTTGCCTTTGAGCATGTCGGTCAGGCTTTTCAGGGGGTGTTTCTGATTCCGATTGGCCGTTGTCCGGTTGCGTTTCCGGTTGTCAATTAAGCTGTCCACGGCTTCCTGGAGCATGCGCTTCTCGTTGCGCACGATAACAATCGGAGCATTGAGGTCCAGCAAGCGCTTGAGTCGGTTGTTCCGGTTGATGACACGACGGTACAAATCATTCAGATCGCTGGTGGCAAAGCGACCACCATCAAGCTGTACCATGGGCCGTAGTTCCGGCGGAATCACGGGAAGCCGCGTGAGAATCATCCACTCGGGTTGATTACCGCTCTTACGCAGATCCTCCACAACCCGTAGGCGCTTCGCAGCCTTGGTCCGCTTCTGCTCGCTCCGGGAGGTACGAATGATGTCGCGCATTTCCACGGCTAGTTCATCCAGATCAAGCTGCTTGAGGAGATCGAGAACCGCCTCGGCGCCCATGCCGGCTTCAAACGTATTGCCGTACTGGCGCACCATGGTGCGGTACTCCTGATCCGTTTTCAGCTCACGGGCCTGAATGTTCTTCAGGGGCTCCAGGGATTCCTCCATGCTGGCGATGTACCGCTCACGCTCCCCCTTCTCGTTATCCTGCAACGTACCTAACAGCTTTTCCAGTTCCTGGTGTTGGGCATCCATGGTTCTGTCGGCCTGCTGCAGGATTTCCTCTTTACGCTTAGCCGATTCGAGGGCCAGGGATTCTACAAAAGCTTGTACATGCTCATTGATGGTGGTCTCTAGCGCCGCATCCAGTGAAGTCCCCTGGGTGATGATGTCGTCCTCGATCCAGGACAGACGCTGCGCCTCTGCCGCCCGGGTCCCCTGACGGTTCTCAACCCACTGGATCAGGGCTTGGGCCTCACGAATGACCGCACCGGAACGGGTTTCGATATCTTCGTCCAACGCCTGTAGCTCTTGGTCACGCGCCGCAACGATTTCCTGCAGCTTAGCGTTATGGGCCTCTTCGGCATCATCAATAACGGCTGCCGTAGTAGCTTGCAGTTTGGTCAGGTTGAGTGCTAGCTCCTTTTCCCGGCGTACGATATAGCGCTTGCGGGCATCTTCATTGACGCGCGTAACGATGTACATCGCATAATAGAGCACCTTTTCCAGGTCGCGGGCACTAATGTCCAGGAGTAAACCGAGGCGGCAGGGACTGCCCTTGGCGTACCAAGAGTGACTGACCGGTGAAGCTAGGTCAATGTGGCCCATGCGTTCCCGGCGCACGCGATTGCTGGCGACTTCCACCCCACACTTGTCACAGACGATGCCTTTGTAGCGTTCCCGCTTGTACTTGCCACAGCTGCATTCCCAGTCTTTCTCGGGGCCAAATATGCGTTCGCTGAAGAGGCCGTCCCGTTCCGGCTTCAGGGTCCGGTAATTGATGGTTTCCGGCTTAATGACTTCACCGTAACTCCATTCCCGGATTTGTTCGGGCGAAGCTAGGGAAATCCGAATCAAATCAAAATTACCCAAATCCATGGCATGCTCCTTTGACGTCTTGTGCCCCGGCGGACGACCAAGGGCACAAGACACAGTCAGCGATCGGTTTTCCAGTTTGTGTATCGACGAATTGATTAATTGAACATCTTGGACAGCACTAGGCCATTGCCTAGGTTAGGCAGCCTAACGGTGGCGTCCTCCTTGCCAAACTGCAGTTTTTCCTTCTTGCTCGTAGTGACCTCCAGCGATAAGCCTAGGCTCTGCAGTTCCTTAACGAGCACCCGGAAACTTTCCGGAATGCCCGGACTCTGAATTTCCTCGCCTTTGACAATGGACTGATAGGTATTCACACGGCCACTAGTGTCATCCGACTTAATGGTCAGCATTTCCTGTAGTGTGAACGCCGCACCATAGGCTAGCAGTGCCCATACTTCCATCTCGCCAAAGCGCTGGCCACCGTTCTGAGCCTTGCCCCCTAGAGGCTGCTGGGTAACCAAACTGTAGGGCCCTGTACTCCGGGCATGCACCTTGTCTTCTACGAGGTGCAGAAGTTTGAGCATGTAGGAAACCCCAATAGTTACGGGCTGGCGGTAGGGCTCACCGGTCTTACCGTCGTACAGGATCTGTTTGCCGGTTGTGGGCAAGGGCTGACCTAGCGCCTGGGACTGTGCCGCCACCAGAGTATGTAGTTCGTCACGGGATGTAGGCACCGCTTCGTCACAATGCAGCTTGAGCCATTCACGGTACGCCACGTCCACGGCCAGCATGTCGTCCGCGGCCGTGGTGTGCTGGTGGGTATAGTCCTGCGGCAGGATGGTTTCCGGGTCGTAGCCCTCTTCCGTGAGCCATTCGCGCACGGCCGCACGCCGGGCAAAAGCGTAATCAACCAAGACGCGGTCCATATCATAACTGTCTGCCGGCAGCCAGTGCGTAAGATAGATGAAGTGCACTTCTGCGTGTGCTTCCAGTTCCGACTCCGGGATTCCCAGCTCGGCGATCCATTCCCAAGCTCGCTCGTCCACCACCTGCCAGGCCCGATCCGTCAGCCAGGCTCGGGCTAACTCGGCCTCGATCTGTTCCTGGCGGGCACCGTCAAATACCGGTGTGGACACTTTGAATCCGATGCGCTCGGCCGCCCATCCCAGGTGATTCTCCAGAATCTGGCCCAGATTGATGCGCCCCTGTACACCGATGGGATTGAGAATGATGTCGACCGGTGTGCCGTCTGCTAGATGGGGCATGTCCTCCACCGGAATCACCCGCGAAATCACGCCTTTGTTACCATGGCGGCCCGACATCTTGTCCCCTTCCGTTAGCTTGCGCCGCTGGGCCACATTGACGTGGACTGCCTTTTCCGTGCCGGCCGGCAAATCGTGGTGCTCCTTACGGTCAAACACCTTGACATCCACAACCTTGCCACGCTGACCGTTGGGTAAGCGCATAGACGTGTCCTTCACTTCGCGCACTTTGTCGCCGAAGATGGCTCGGAGAAGCTTCTCTTCCGGGGTGAGGACCGTTTCCCCTTTGGGCGAAATTTTGCCCACGAGAATGTCGCCACCGGTCACTTGGGCACCGATACGAATGATGCCTTCCTCATCGAGATTGCGCCGCGCTTCCGGCCCCACATTGGGAATATCATCGGTAATTTCCTCTAGGCCCAGCTTCGTCTCACGCGCCGTCACCTCATGGCGCTCAATATGGATGGAGGTAAATTGATCTTGCTGAATCAGGCGTTCGCTCACCAGAATAGCGTCCTCGTAATTGCCGCCTTCCCAGCTCATGTACGCTACCAGCACGTTGTGCCCCAGTGCCAGTTCGCCTTCCTCCGTGCTCGCGCTGTCGGCGATGACCTGTCCCGGTACCACTTTCTGGCCTTGGTAGACAATGGGCCATTGATCAATGCAGGTACTCTGGTTGCTGCGATGGTATTTGCGCAGGGGATAGGACTGCTCTTCCCCATCCTCGGCGAGGACGCGAATTTCTTGGCCGCCGGCATGGATGATCGTCCCCGCCTCGTGGGCAACAACTACTTGGCCTGAATCCACAGCAGCCTGGAACTCCATGCCCGTCCCGACCAAGGGTGCTTCCGCGCGAATGAGGGGCACGGCTTGCTTCTGCATATTGGAACCCATCAGGGCCCGATTCGCATCATCGTGCTCCAGGAAGGGAATCAACGAGGCGCTGACGCCGACAATCTGCTGTGGTGACACATCAATGAATTCCACCTGATCTACAGGTGTATGGGGAAACTGATCCGCCTTGCGCGTTGATGGATATTCGTTCAGCAGTTCCCTGTGCTCGTTAAGGCGGGTTGATGCCTGCGCGATCGCTACACGCTCGTCCTCGTCCGCCGACATGTACTTGATCTCATCACCGACGAATGGCTGTACCTTAACGGGACGGCCCCGGCGGGATGCAGCGATGCGGCGGGCATTCTCCTCGTCCACTAGCGTGTCCGCGGCCGCGATCAAGTTGCCCCGACTGTTGACGATATCCTCCCGCAGTGTATGCCCCACCAGATCGCGCATACGCCCCGGCAGGACGTTATGGACGGGCCGATAGGGTGTTTCAATGAAACCCAGATCGTTGATGCGTGCATAGGAACCGAGGTATCCGATGAGGCCGATATTAGGACCTTCCGGTGTTTCGATCGGGCAGATGCGCCCATAGTGGCTGAAGTGCACGTCACGCACGTCTACTCCCGCCCGTTCGCGTTTTAGACCGCCGGGCCCCAGGGCACTCAAGCGGCGCTTGTGGGTCAGTTCCGACAGCGGGTTGGTCTGATCCATAAACTGACTCAGCTGGCTCCCCCCCATGAATTCCTTGACGGCACCCAGCACCAGCTTGGCGTTCATGAGCTGAGTGGGCACCATCTGATCCGCGTCTTTGACTGACATGCGATCCCGCACACTCTTTTCCATGCGGGCCAGCCCTAGCCGAACCTGGTTCTGCAGCAGTTCCCCGACTGTATTGACACGGCGATTGCCCAGATGGTCCATCACATCGGTATTAGCCACACCGTTGTTGATCTGGATGATCCGCTTGACGATCGCGATCAGATCCTCACGGGTTAGCGTGCGTTCCGTGATGCGTTCTTCGCGCTCCATGCGCTGGTTAAGCTTGTAGCGCCCTACGCGCCCCAGGTCATAGCGGCGGGCATCAAAGAAGGTTTCTTCCAGGAAACGCCGCGCCGCATCGGGCTTGGCCGGATCACTAGGCCGCTGATTCGAGAAAAAGCGTATCTGAGCTTCGCGAATGCCATCTTCACCATTCACCACCGGGGCAATGGGGTCTTTGTCCAGGGTGGCCTCAATGAAACAATGTTCCGGATCAGTGTCAACATCGGTGAAAAGATCCCGGATTTCATCATCCGTGCCGTACCCCAGGGCCCGAATCAGAATGGTTACCGACTGCTTACGTTTCCGATCCACCTTCAGGGTGATTTCATTGCGTTTGGATGTTTCAAACTCCAGCCAGGCGCCCCGGCTAGGCACGACTTTGGCCGTGGCCAAGGCCCGTCCGGACGAACGGTCTACAACCTTGGAGAAGTACACGCCGGGCGAACGCAGCAGCTGGCTGACCACGACCCGCTCCGCACCGTTCATGATGAACGTGCCCGCTTGGGTCATCATAGGGAAATCCCCCAGGTACACTTCCTGCTCCGTGATCTCGCCTGTGCTGTTGTTGAGCAGACTCACCTCTACCTTGAGGGGCGCAGCATAGGTCTTATCCTTGAGCCGGCAAGTTTCCTCATCGTATTCGGGTTCCTCAAAGCGATACGTGCCCAACCGCAGTTCATACTGTTTACCGTAGCTCTGGATTGGAGGGAATTCGTCAAAGATCTCCTTCAGGCCCCTTTCCTTGAACCACGCGAAACTCTGGCGCTGGACTTCGATCAGATTGGGTAGGGGCATAGCCACCGGAATCCGGGCATAGGATTTGCGCTGGCCGGTGCCATTGCTTTGGGCTATGATGTTGGTCATTTCCTGCTTTACTCCTTTGCGGTCGAATTCCGCCTACTACCAGTCGGCATGGCACGGCATGAGAGCGGCTTTGTCCCTGGTATGCACCAGGGCATCAAAAACAAACGTTTTTGAGAAAAAAGGGGGGAGAACGAAACGCATGGGGCGCTTCATTCAGGAGGGGAAACTGAACGCCGAATGGCGACTTGCTGAACGAAGAGACGATTGGGTTGGCCCATTGGCGTTGTGCTGCTTTTGGCCTGTAGTAAATGCTGATAAGAGACTGCGTGGCATGGGGATCCCCTATAAACAGGTGTCACGGCATGCAAGCACAACCCGCACACGCTTACACGTATACGCACCGCGAACATAAGATAGCTATTGTAGCATAGATCTAGGCAGCGCGCAAGTCAGAAAGCGCTCACACTATAGTAAGTATAAAGGTCGGACTAGCCAGATAGGGTCAAAAATCTCGTCTCCATAGGCAATCCGCGGTGGACAGCAAGACCCGTAACCCTACCCCCTGGGGTACACAGAGACATTTTGGGGGTAATGCACCTAAACGCATATTATAATAGGTTAGGTTCAAACTGCACCCAACGTCGGTTGGCGTTTAGAGGCACAGTGATTCCGCCGCATCGTTTCCTTGCATGTATATCCAGGCGGGAGGGTTATTGTTGTTTTCCAATACGGTGGTGCCCTTACCCAGCACTTCCCCGCCGTTCGTGACATACAAGCACGACAGCAATCTGGGCGCCGTTTCCCCAGAGTCTACCTTGTGCACGGACAGCGATACGGATACGGTGTTTCACCGGTCCGTTTTTCTGGACACCATAGGCAGCTATTTCAATCTGCGGGAACATCCACGCCTGCTTGATTGTACGGTAGGGGATGGCGGCCATACGATCCGGTTTCTCCAGGCTGCGGGCTCTCAGGGTCGTGTCCTAGCCCTCGATCGGGATAGAGACGCACTCCGGCGGACCCGACAACGCCTCCAGGCTCTACAACTGCAGACACAGGTTACGCTGGTGCACGCCGCATTTGGCCAGGTGCAGACAATAGCCCGGGCCCACGGCTTCACACCCGTAGACAATATCCTGCTCGATCTCGGCTATAGTTCTCATCAGATTGATACGGCGACACGTGGCTTTTCGCTGCAACGTAACGGTCCGCTGGACATGCGTATGGACCAGACACAACCCTTCACCGCTAGCGCTATTGTCAACACCTGGGAGGTAGCTGAGCTGTCTGCTCTGCTCACCGACCTAGGAGAGGAGCGGTATGCCCAGCGCGTGGCCCGTGCCATTGTGCAGGCGCGGCCCATTGCCACAACGGCCGATTTGGCCACAGTCGTGAGCACGGCGATCCCCCAGCGTGGATTCGCACGTATCCATCCAGCCACCCGTACGTTCCAGGCTCTGCGCATCAAAGTGAACGATGAACTGGAACAACTCCGTCAGGTGCTGCCCCAGACTCTGGATCTGCTAGCCCCCGGGGGCCGGTTGTTCGTGATTTCCTTCCAGAGCCTGGAAGACAGGCTCGCCAAACATTTCCTGCAGGAGCACAGCCAGCGGGCTGCCGTCAACAAATACGGCAAAGCCGTACCCGCCTCTCCGCTCCGTCTACTGTCCCGGCGGGTTTTCAAACCTGACAAAGATGAAATTGCCACCAACCCGCGCAGCCGTTCGGCCCGTCTCCGGATCGCCCAGAAAACGGGAAAGTAGCTTGGTGACCGGTATGAATCGTGTTTCCCTAGGCCTGCCCTGGCGCCTGTCCATACCCCAGATGCGTGCTCGCCGCATGTTGACTTTCACGTTCCATCTGCCACTGGTGGGCTGGTGGGCTCTTTTTCTGGGTACTGTTGCTTTTGGGTGCCTGCTCAACGTCTACAAAACCTATCTCATAGCCGAATCCCGTCTGCAGCTTGTCCGCATTGAGCAAGAGTATACGCAACAACAGCAGCTCAACACGGAACTGCTATTTCGCATTGGGGAAGAAGCCGACCTCAACTACGTATACTATTGGGCGGTCCGGAATGGCTTTGAACCCCAGACACAAACCTTATGGCTCCAGTCAGGGCCGAGCCACACGGTTTCATCGCCTCCAGAGACTGCCACCGGCATACAGGGCGAGGCTCCACCCTCAGCGGATGAACGCATCCAGCACGTCAGCCAGCAGCTTGAACTCCTGGTCATTCGCGGCCGGGAACAGCTAGCATACTGGACACAGCAGCTGAACACTTTTCTCACTATGCCCTCCGAACTTCAGGATGGTCCCCCGTCTCCCGTCCCGCAGGGCGAAAGACGTCCCTTCTGGCAACGCCTATTCGATTCCGCGAATCTCACGGGCCCCTGAGAGATCAAGCACACTATGCACCAGCGATCGCATCCGGAGGCTCCCCACTATACCTGGGGCAACCTGATACCCACACGAGCCCGGCGCATGGGCTTGGTGTTTCTACCTGCCATCCTTTTGTCCCTGTTGGTCGTAGCCCGACTGGTGCATTTTCAGCTGATCCTGTCTAACAGCCAGAATACTGACAGTTTCGTTGACCGCCGCTTGTACACCATTCCGACGCGGGGTGTGATCACGGATGCCCGTGGCGAACTGCTGGCCGGGGATGTTTGGACCTATCAGGTCGTAATTCCCGTTTTGAGTACCATGCCCGCCCACTATCGGGGCGCGGTATCCAGTCTGGTAGCCCAAGTGACGACACAGGACCGGGCCATACTGGACGCCCGTCTACAAGCGGAATTACGTGCCTATCGCCAGCGCTTGAGTGCCGAAGAAGCCAGAGCCGCGGCGGATGGCAGCCCTCTCCAACCCATCTATTCCTATGTTGTACTGGCCGAAGCCTTACATCTGGCGTCCGGACAGTATCTGGCTCAACTGCAGCAAAAAGGTGAAATGGCAGCCCATCTGTGGGCTCTGTACCAGCGGGGCCATGACGCCGCCCGTGACGAGCTGGAGGAACTGCTCACAGAACCGCTAACCACGAACGCCGGATCTAGTACGAGTCAAACCGTTCCTAATCTACAACAGATCATGCAGGAATTAGGTTTGTATACGGATCTAGACGGCACGACAGCAGACTATGACTTCTTTCGCCATTTCCGTTTGGAAAGGGAACCCACCCGCTATTACACCCAGGGCTCTCTCGGCAGTCATGTTTTGGGATTAGTCAACGCGGATCGGGAAGGTGTCAACGGTATTGAAAGTTACTACCAGAAATTCCTGCGTGGGGAAGTGAATCTCCTCCAGGCTTCAGACCCGATTTCGATCCTGTCGCCGGAAATACGGCGTCATGTACCCACCTACATGGGCGGGGATCTAGTTCTCACCATCGATCGTACTATTCAGCACATCGTTGAGGAGGAGCTCCAGAAAGCCATCATACGTTACAAAGTACGCCAGGGTGGGTCGGCCCTCGTGATGGAGCCCCGAACCGGAGCCATCCTAGCCATGGCCAATTATCCGGATTTCAATCCCGGGGCCCTGGACCAGATTGATCCGGAAGCCACCAATCTAGTCAATCTAGCG
Source organism: Caldilineaceae bacterium (assembly GCA_965116185.1). Lineage (GTDB taxonomy): Bacteria > Chloroflexota > Anaerolineae > Caldilineales > Caldilineaceae > Bin34. The sequence continues at coordinate 1,306,526 of OZ220492.1, read as the reverse complement.
GTGACCAGTGTCTATGAACCGGGTTCGGTATTCAAGGTGCTGACTGTCGCGACCGGCATTGACCTGGGTGCAATACGCCCGGACGATACCTTTGTGGATACCGGTGAATATCTTATTGGGAACCATACCGTGATCAAGAACAGCGAAGAACGTGTAGAGGGCGAGGTGACTACCACTGAGGCCCTGGCGAAATCGCTTAACACCATCATCGCGGAGATCGCCGTGGATCGAATCGGGCCCAAGGCATATTATGAGTATCTATTCAATTTTGGACTGGGCGAAGTGACAGGCATTGATCTAGCCCATGAATTCAATGGCAGCCTGAAGGACAAATATCCAGGCACTGCCAACTGGAACATTACGGATCTAGGGGCTAATTCCTTCGGCCAGGGGCTCAACTCCACGCCCATCCAGATGATCAATGCCCTCAACGTGATCGCCAACGGCGGCCATCTCATGCAACCCTACGTGGTGCAGCATCGGATCAACGGTAACAACATTACCACATTTCAGCCTACCCCCTTGCGTCAAGGGGTAATCAGCCCGGAAACCGCCCGCATTGTGACGGAGATGATGGTCACCACAGTGGAGGAAGAAGTATATCAGGCTCAGGTACCCGGCTATCGGGTAGCCGGCAAGAGTGGCACGGCGCAAGTACCGGATCCGGAGCAAATTGGGGTTTATGCCGAAGATGTCGTCACGGCCAGTTTCACCGGCTTTGCGCCGGCAGATGATCCCCGTATCCTCGTACTGATCATCCTGCACAATCCCGATCCGGATGCGCAGGCGGCTGTGTGGGGTTCCCAAAACGCGGCCCCGACCTTTCGCCACATCACCCAACGGGTCCTGCAATACATGAATGTGCCCCCCTCCTGCCACCCGCTCGTATATGCTGGCACCGGAGAGCGCGGGCCTATCGAATCAACCCAGGCGCAAGACGTGCCCATCTCCTGTCTGCAACCATGAAGTGCTTGTTGTGACTACGGCCATTCCCACCCACATCACACATCATACGCTCTGGCAGGCTCTGACCGGACAGGCGCCGCCTTGGGCACTACGGCCTCTTGCCATAACCACGGCGGTCACGGACAGCCGCCAGGTCGTACCGGGTGCTCTCTTCGCGGCTCTGCCAGGTGAACACACCCACGGCAACCGGCATGTAGAGGAAGCGGTCGCCAAGGGAGCTAGTGCCATCATCTGTGAGGAAGAGGCGCTCAGCTACCTGCCGGCAGCCGACATACCGGTGGTACGTTGTCATACCCACCACCTGGACTGGCCTGCGGATTTGCACGTACTCCACGCGGAGCACTGTGTTTGCTATGTGGTTCATTCGTCCATGGCCGCTATCCGGCAGGTGGGTCTCTTTCAGCGCCTGCACCGTACCCGTGACAACCTACGCGTTATTGGTGTGACCGGTAGTGTCGGCAAGTCCAGCACAAAGGAGCTCGTGCATTCAGTCCTCCGTCAGCACTTTCAGACCTATTCTTCACCGGGTAACGTAAACGGCGAACACGCTTTGCCTCTGGTCCTCATGGGGCTTACCCACGGTCATGAACGGTTCGTCACGGAACTAGGTATGTATCGCCTAGGGGAAATCGCGGAAATGTGCCAGCTCACCATACCGGCTACGGGCATTGTGACTAACATCGGTCCCAGCCATCTGGAACGCCTAGGCACTATGGAGCGGATCTTTGAAGCCAAGTCGGAGCTAGTCCGCGCACTGCCTAGTGCTGAGGTCGGTGGAATCGCAATTCTTAACTGGGATGACATACGAGTGCGCCCCATGGCCGAGCTGACGGCGGCTCAAATCATTCGGGTCGGCTTGTCACCGGACTGTGACCTCTGGGCCGATGACATCCAAAGCGCGGGCTTCAAGGGCATGCAGTTCCGGGTGCACCTGCCGGAAGCTCTACAACCGGCCCGCCAAGCGTTACACGTGCACATCCCCTTGTTAGGACATCACAGTGTACACAACGCTTTGCTGGCCATAGCAGTCGGTCTCAGTGAAGGGTTGCCCCTACAGAAAATCCTGGTAGGCCTACGTGATCCGCGCAACCAAATCCGGCTGGTGCTGGTGAGCGGTGTGAACCGCAGCACTCTGATCGACGATACCTACAACGCCAGCGAAGACAGCTGCATCGCGGCCTTGAACCTTCTGGCGGACCTGGATCCTGAACGACAGGGACAGCGCATCGCCATTCTTGGCGATATGCTGGAATTGGGTACCTCAACCACCACCAGCCACATCAAGGTGGGACGTCGAGCCGCCCGGGTCGTGAACCGCCTGATCACTGTGGGCACTCTCGGGCGCCTGATCGGCGAGTCCGCCCTAGAGGCCGGTATGCCTCCCGGCGCGGTCCATATCCTGGACAACGTGGAGAAAGCCTTGCCGGTACTGCAGGAACTCGTGACGCATGACGACCTAGTCCTGATCAAGGGCAGTCGCGCGATCGGTATGGAATCCATCGTGTCGGCTCTGCGGGCCCCAGAGCAACCATGGCCATCCCCCTGATCCTAGGCACTCTGAGTTTTTTCCTGGCCGTGATTTGGGGACGACCTCTCATTGCGTTGCTCCGGCATTACGGGATCGGTAAGAAGATCCGCATTGACGGACCGGAGCAGCATCGGGGCAAGATGGGTACCCCTACCATGGGGGGCTGGCTCTTCGTCCTACCCATACTGTTGGTCACCGGCACCCTGAACATCGCGAACTTCATCGGTTTCAACATCATCGGCACGAGCACACTGCTCTTATTCTTCTGCTTGGGTGCCTTCGCCCTGCTAGGGAGCTTTGACGATTGGCAGAGCCTAGTAGGTAATGCACCGGATCGGAACGGCATCACCGCCCGGGTCAAGAGCATAGTGCAAATCATCCTGGCGGTCATCATCACCCTGGTGCTTTATTTTGGACCGCCCCAGATGCGCGCGGTCGGCGTGCCTGGGATTCCGCAACTGGTGGAGATTGGTTGGCTCACCATTCCCATTGCCATTCTGCTCATTATTGGTTTCAGCAACGCCGTGAACTTAGCTGACGGTCTTGATAGCCTCGCCGGCAGCACGGCTTCCGTAGCCTTTGCCGCCTATGGCATCATCGCCTATCTGCAGGGGTACGAGTACATCGCCATTTTCTGCTTTATTGTGGTGGGCTCACTATTCGCCTTTCTCTGGTACAATGCCCACCCGGCGCATCTGTTCATGGGGGATACGGGCAGCCTGGCGCTGGGTGCTACCCTGGCCCTGGTCGCTCTGATGACACAACAGTGGTTAATTCTGCCCGTGATTGGATTAATCTTCGTCGCCATCGCCGCTAGTGTCATTATCCAGGTAACCAGTGCCAAGCTTAGCCGCCGCTTCCTGGGGCGCGACCTGCGGCCCTTCAAGATGAGCCCGCTGCACCATCATTTTGAACTCCTGGGCTGGAGCGAAATGCAGGTCAAGGAACGTTTCTGGATCGTGAGCGTGCTGAGCGGTATGCTAGGCGTAGCTTTGGCCCTGTGGTCCTAATCCCTGGTGGCGTTGTCATGTTCCGGGTTCCCTTACCCTCCCCTAGGCCGCCTCTCCGCTCGCTCAGAGGTTCTTTTGCGGACCGGCCCGTTCTTATCCTAGGATTAGCGCGTCAGGGCCGCGCTTTGCTCCATTTCTTCGCGGCTCAACGGGCGCAGGTGACCGCCAGCGATCGCCAAGCAATCGCGCTGGATTTCGTCTCTGATCTGCCGGCCGAGGCCCAGGTCCGCTTTGTCTTCGGCCGGCAGACGACTGACTTGTTGACATCCTGTGAACTGCTCTGTCTAGCCGGCGGTGTAGATCCCGGACTCCCGGTGGTGCAGGCCGCCATCCAGCGGTGTCTACCTGTCCTGAACGATACCCTGCTCACGTTCGCCCGCACCCCCTGTCCCATCCTTCTGATCACCGGCAGCAGTGGCAAGACCACCACAACAGCCCTGACCGGAGCCATTCTGACCCGCGGGGCGCATGCCGATCGGCGCGTGCATGTCGGGGGCAACATTGGGCAACCTCTGCTACCGCAGGTAGCACAAATCAAGCAGCAGGATCTGCTCCTGTGGGAAGGCAGTAGTTTTCAGCTGGAATTGCTGGATCCGGCCATCATGCGTACGGCACCCGAAGAAGTGCAGCTGGACACCGTAGCGCTGCTGAACGTTACCCCGAATCATCTGGATCGCCACGGTGGAATGAGGGCTTACCTGCAGGCCAAGTTGCGTGCGTTGTATGCCCTCAAGCCGGGTGGGACGCTGGTGCTCAACGCAGATGATCCCGTATGTCAGCACCTGCTCCCCACCGCAGATCCCACACGGCTCGCGTCCCTGGACATCCCGGAGGCCGGTATATGTGCCGACCTTTTGCAACGAGGCCGCACATACCTGAGTGATACCGGAGTACGTGTCCTGTCTTACACCATGCAGTCCGGTCAAGATCACGCGGTCCGGTATGACCGCCAGGCCGTGTGGCTGGAGGGTGAACGGCTAGCATCGTTGCAAGGCTTGCGGCTGCGTGGCCGCCACAACCTCAGCAATGCGCTGGCCGCCTGCACGCTGGCCCATGTCCACGGCTGTACGGGCGCTACTATGGAGGCCACCCTGCGCCATTTCACCGCAGTACCTCATCGCTTGGAAGAAGTTGCATGTCAGGACGGAGTACTCTGGGTCAACGATAGTATTGCTACGGCCCCGGAACGGGCTATAGCCGGTATTAACAGCATGTATCCTGAAACCGACCATCTGATCGTACTAGCGGGCGGTAAGGATAAGCAACTGCCTTGGCACCAGTTTGCGCAGACGGTCTTACGCCATGTACAGATCCTGATTACCTTTGGCGCGGACGGGGTCCGCATTGCGGAGGAAGTGCAGTCAGTGCAGGCTAGGGAATCTACGACGGGAACACGGGTGCAGACGGTGGACAGCTTGGGCCAGGCCGTAGCGGCCGCCCGGCGGACGACGCGGTCTGGCTCCATCGTCTTGCTGTCGCCCGGGGCGGCCAGCTTTGACGCCTTTGCCGATTATGAAGCCCGGGGCGAGTGTTTTCGGCAACTGGTATTGGCAGACAGGACAGATACATAATGCAGCAACTCTCCCCGTTGGCTTCAACCTGGGTGCGCGAGCTCTGGCGCGAACGTCTGATGCAGTACGACTGGGTACTATTGGGTACGATTTTTACGCTGTTGACCTTGGGTATCATCATGGTGTTCAGCGCCAGTTACTTTCAGGGTCTGCTGCGCGTCGTCCCGGATGGCCTGTATTTTGTCAAACGGCAGTTGTTGGCTTTGATCTGCGGCCTGGTAGCCCTGGCCTTCATGGCCATTACCCCCTATACCCTGTGGGCACGCTGAGCGGGTTCATCTTCACTGCATCTGTGATTTCCCTGATTGCCGTACTGGTGCTGGGCGTCCAGGCGTTCGGTTCCCAGCGCCTGCTCTTCCAAGGCAGCATACAGCCCAGTGAATTTGCTAAACTGGCTGTCATTCTGTTCGGCAGCCACTGGTTGAACAGTAAGGGCACCCGTATCCTCGATCGCAACAGTGGGCTATACCCCTATGGCATCCTCATCGGTTTCATCACCTTTCTGATCGCTATTCAGCCCGATTTCACCATGGCCATGCTGATTTGCCTGACCGCGTTCGTCCTTTTCTACCTGGCCAGCGGCAATCTGAAGGAAATATTGCTGGTTGCGGTGATCGCGATCGCCTCTATGGGTGTGTCCTTACTGGTGTTTCCCTATCTGGGCGATCGCATCGGCGATTTCATGACAGCGCTCAGTGATCCGGTGAACAGTCCAGGTTGGCAGGAGCGTAACACGGTGCGTGCCACCATTCGGGGCGGCCTCTGGGGTGCCGGCATTGGCCAGGGTGAAATGAAAAGCCTGTGGCTCGTCCTGCCGTGGACTGATGCCATCTTTGCCGTTATCAGCGAAGAGACCGGCTTGGCGGGCACATTGCTCACAGTTCTGCTATTTGGCCTGCTCGCCTACCGCGGTATCCAGATCGCGTATGCCGCCCCGGACGGCTTCGGCTATTTGGTGGCTTTTGGCATTACATTCCTGCTCGTCACGCAGGCGCTGCTCCACATCAGTGTCGTGCTCAACCTAATCCCGGTGACCGGCATTACCTTGCCCTTTATCAGCTATGGTGGTTCATCCCTTCTGCTCTGGATGATCGCGATGGGACTGCTGGTCAACATTGATTATATGACGCGGCTGCAACGACAGACATGAGAATTCTGTGCACAGGCGGAGGGACGGGCGGACATATATACCCGGCTCTCAGCATTTTGGAGCAAGTGCGCCATATGTGTCAGGCGCAGGACAAACCGTTGGAAATGCTCTGGATAGGCCGCCATCAGGCCTTGACGCACCAACTAGTAACCCGGGCCGGCATACCCTACCGTACCGTCACGAGTGGTCCGCTACGAGCTGTTAATCCCCTGATCCAGAGTCTGAGCCTCATGCGCCTGGGGATTGGCCTGGGGCAGGCACTATGGATTGTCCGCCGGTTCCGTCCCGATCTCTGTCTAGCCACAGGCGGCAACGCCGCCGCTCCCTGTGCGCTGGCCTGTGCGGTGCTCCGGGTCCCCTTGCTCGTTTTTCTGCCCGATGCGAAACCGGGCCTGACAGTGCGCTGGCTGGGCCGTATAGCGCAGCGGGTACTCATCACCACCGCGGCCGCAGCCACATATTTTCCTGGCAACACGGTCCTAACGGGTTATCCGGTACGGGCGGATCTTCTGCACGGAGCCCCTACGCAGCCGGAAGCTCGTGCCCGGCTCCAGACCCGGATGCACTGGGCCGACGCCACAGACAGTCACCTCCCTCTGCTGCTCGTGATGGGAGGCAGCCAGGGTGCACAGGCCATCAATCGGCAAATCCTGACGCTGTTGCCGGCACTACTGCCCCGGTGTTTGGTACTGCACGTAACGGGCACCGGTGATTTTAGGGCCTGTCAAGGCATTTGGCAGACTATGAATCTGACCCAGACTCTGGCTGCGCGCTACGCTCAAGTCGCTTACCTGCATGCGGAATTGGTAGACGCCCTGATTGCCGCTGATGTCGCTGTCCTGCGTGCGGGCGCCAGTGTACTGGGTGAAGTGCCCGCCGCGGAGACGCCCGCCATCTTGATCCCGCTACCGGGCTCCGATGGCCACCAGTGGGCCAACGCCCAGGCCCTAGCCATCCATAAAGCTTGTCGCGTGGTGGCAGAAGCACGGATGGCCACAGACCTGCTGCCCATTCTTACCGAACTGCTGACCCAGGCGGATGTCCGCCAACAAATGCGGACCCGGCTGCGCGGACTCGTACAGCCACAGGCGGCAGCCCAAGCGGCCCAGCTGATTCTCACTCTGGCCTGACATAAGCGGTAGCATCATGCTGGAAACCTCCACCGCGCTCCTGGTTTATTTCGGCAGTTTTGCCATTTGGGGCTATCGGCGCGGCCTCAAACAGGAACTGACGACACTGGGCGCGTCCCTGGTGACCCTAGGCGCCCTGATGGGATATCACAGCGAGCTGCGTCCATCGTCTCTCAGGGAATTGACTACCGGTCTACCCTTAGCACAGCTCAATCTGACCACCGTGACCCAATCCTGGTCGGCCATGACCATCTGGATGCTGGCCTGTCTCACTACATACTGGGCTGGTCAACGTATCCCACAGGGACCACCATCCGCTGCCCAACGCCTGGCGGGCGCGGCCAGCGCCATGGGCAATGGCCTGGTGTACTGGCAGCTGCTGATCCCGTGGCTGGTTGACCATCTGACCCTGGACACGGACTGGAATGCCACACGCTGGCTGAATGATTTAACACCACTTGGCGTGCCCCTGACGCAGGCCACCGCGCAAACGCAGACCTGGCTTGCCACCGCCAACCAGTACCTGCCCACGCTACTGGTAATCTTGGGCATCGGGGGACTCATCTATTTCCTGAGTCGTCTGCGCAAACCCAAACTGCCGAAGTCCGGGCGCATCCGCTAAGCCGTTTCATAGCACTTTTGTATCGCCTGATGTCAAGTTCTGCAGCAACACGCTGGTCCCGTATGCTCAAGGACGGTGATTCGGCGCTCCGGATCTACCTCATGGGTATTGGTGGTGCAGGCCTGTCGGCCCTCGCCCAGGTGCTGCACGAGCAGGGGTATCGCGTGTCCGGCAGTGATATACAGGCCAGTGCGGTTACCGCGGAGCTGGAACAACAGGGTATTCCCGTCATCCTAGGGCAGACTGAAGAGCATTTGGCCCGGATGGACCCGGACCAGCATCCTCATGTAGTGGTATATTCCAGTGCCATTCCGGCAAGCAACCGGGAATGGCGCCAGGCGGTGGCCCTGGGCTTGCCCCGAGTGACACGAGCAACCTGCCTGTTGGCCCTGCTCGCAGACCGTACAGTCGTCGCGGTGGCCGGGACACATGGCAAGAGCACGACTACGGCCATGATTGTACAAATCCTGCTGCAGGCCCAGCGCGATCCGGGGTACATCGTCGGGTGTTCGCATACGTCGCTCCCATCGGGACACGCGGGCACGGAATCACTCTTCGTCATTGAGGCGGACGAATACGCGGGCATGTTTCTAGGTTTACATCCTCACATAGCCGTGATCACGGCTATGGACTGGGACCATCCTGACTGCTATCCTACGCCCGCGTCCATGACAGCGGCGTATTGCCAGTTCCTTGACCAGGTGTCGGGGCATGGCACCATCGTGTACAACCAGGACCACACCCATCTCCAGACATGGAACCCGGACCTGACCCACGGAAGCCGGCAGTTGCTCACCTTGGGCCGGAGTCGGCAGGCGGATTGGCAGATACGGCCCGTACCCCACAATCCCCTAGCCCTCCGCCTGTGCCACACCGCGGACGGCGAATCCCATGTCGTTCACCTGCCGGTTCCAGGACCTCACAATCAGTGTAACGCGGCGGCGGCTTGGCTCACCGCGCGGTGTATAGGGCTGTCCCCTGCCCAAGCCACGGCCGGGTTGCAGACCTTTACGCCGTTGCAGCGCCGTTTTCAGATTCGGGGTGAATTCGCCCAAATCACGATTGTGGACGATTATGCCCACCACCCGCAGGCGGTGGCGGTGACCTTGCAGACAGCCCGCCTGTACCGGCCTGACGGATGTTTATGGGCCGTGTTTCAACCCCACACTTTCAGTCGTACGCAAGCTCTGCTCACTGAGTTCACGGAAGTCCTGACCGCGGCGGATCGGGTGCTTATCATGCAGACGTACGCGGCGCGCGAAAAGCCCACCGCGGGTGTAGGCGGTGATACCCTGGCCGCGGCAGTGGCACGCCGGCATCCCCACGTCACGTATTGCCCCACGCATGCCGCGGCTCTGGCTTGTGTAGCGCCCCAAGTCCAGGCCGGCGATCTGGTCCTCGTCATGGGCGCGGGCGACTGCTGGCGCCTGTCCGATATGCTGATCGAATATTTCACTGCACTGTGAAGGAAATGTCTCTCCCCGCGTCAGGTGACTATAGTACGCACCCAAAGCACCGCCACCCACTGCCGTACGACCAAACCGACAGCGACAGCGTATGACACTTGATGCCGTGGACCGTCGGTTTCTCACAGAGACGCTGCGCCTGCAGTGCCAAGACCAGGTGCCCTTGGCTCCCTATTCTGCGATCCGAGCGGGGGGACCGGCCCGGTACTTGGTACGCGTTGATGACGGCCAGGTGCTGGCCCGTCTGCTACTATGGGCCTATCAAGAGCAACAGCCTTTTTTCATGTTGGGCGGCGGCAGCAATACCTTGGTAGCCGATCAGGGCATTGACGGTCTCACCATTCTCAATCGATGTCGTACCTACCACACCCCGGCCCCCACCGTTCTCGAAAGCGACAGTGGCTTGCTGCTAGCCCAACTGGCACGCATCAGTATCGCACGGGATCTAACGGGTCTGGAATGGGCGGTCAGCGTACCGGGTACCGTGGGCGGTGCGATTGTGGGCAATGCCGGTGCTCACGGATCTGACATGGCGACCATTCTCCAGGCGGTCGAAATCATTGATGGTCCGGACTCCGCCGGCTGGCGTCCCGCCTCCACCCTACAGCTAGGGTATCGCCACAGCGTGCTGAAATCATCCGCTGGGCGGCAGGCCGGCTTGCCGGCGGTAGTCACCCGGGCCCGTCTGCGCCTGACCCCGGGACAGTCCAACGTGATCCAGCAACGGGCCCGCACGTACTTGGACCACAGGCGTACCACCCAGCCCAGCACTCCCAGTCTAGGGAGTATGTTCCGCAACCCACCTGGTCAGTACGCCGGGGCCCTCATTGAACAGGCAGGCGGCAAAGGGCTATGCTACGGTGCTTTTGCTGTGAGCACTCAGCACGCTAACTTCATTGTCAACACATCCCGCGCGGGTACGGCAGCCGCCCAGGATGTACTCCATCTGATGCATTTAGTGCACCGGCGCGTCCAGACCCACTGCGGCGTCACACTCCAGCCCGAGATCTGTTTTGCCGGGCGCTGGAAACCGGAAGAAATACAGTTTTAGCTTTGAAGAACACACTGATTATGTTGAACGGGAGCGAGTGAATGCGCGTAGCGCTCATATTCGGAGGACATAGCAGCGAGCACGCAGTGTCACTGCGCAGTGCCCAGAGTGTCCGCGCCGCCCTGCAGCAGGGCGGTCATGAAGTCATTGACATCGGCATTACGCCTGCCGGGCGCTGGCTGGTGGGCGAAGGGGCCCGGTTAATGCTTGAATCGGACATTGTGGATCGCATTCATTCCGGGTTGCCCCAGTTACCCGATCGGCCAAGCCGCGCCGCCTTGGGGCAGGTTGACGTTGTGTTTCCTTTGCTCCATGGCCCCAACGGCGAAGACGGCTCTCTACAGGGCCTGCTGGAAATGGCCAATGTACCTTATGTGAGCTGTGGCGTTCTCGGTAGTGCTCTGGCCATGGATAAAATCATGACCCGGCAGGTGTTGGCCAGTGCGGGCATTCCCCAGACCCCCTATCTAGCTATTTCCAAGCACGTCCTGGACCGGGACCGCACCACGGTTGAGGCCCGGATTGAGACGAACCTGACGTATCCTCTGTTCGTGAAACCCGCAAATCTGGGCAGCAGCGTGGGCATTAGCCGGGTCCCCGATCGGGCTCATCTGTCCCCGGCGCTCGATCGGGCAACCACGTATGATCTGCATATATTAGTAGAACAGGCAGTCCCTCATGTCCGGGAACTGGAAGTGGGCGTACTGGGCCATCATGACCCGGAAGCCAGCGTGCCGGGCGAGGTCGTGTGCCGCCACGAGTTCTACGACTATGAGGCCAAATACCACGATCCTGACACGCAGCTCCTGATTCCGGCCCCTGTGTCGTCCGACCTGACTGTCCGCCTACAGGCCATGGCCATTGAGGTCTTTCAGCTCCTGCGGGGCTGCGGCATGGCCCGGGTGGATTTTCTCGTGGACGACACCAGCCATACAATCTATCTCAATGAAGTGAACACCATTCCGGGTTTCACGTCTGTCAGCATGTACCCTAAACTGTGGGCAGCGTCGGGCGTCAGTTACCCTCAACTGATGGAGCGTCTGATCACCATCGCCCTGGAACGGCACACGGCCACACAAGCCCTCCAAGTTTCGCTCTGATTCCCGTACCGCCCCGCCCCGATGCCTCCCTCCCGCACGACGCCTCTCACCGCCACTACCCGCCGGCATGGCCGCTTCGGCCATGTGAAGGACTTGATCCAGCACATCTGGATCTCCAGTGTATTGCCCATCTTCCATCCGGTGCGGGATATTTTCCTCGCGCCCCTGGGTCTGCTCACACTGGAATTCATCCGGGGCACGGGCTGGTATCCTAGTAAGTACGTCAGCCTGCTGCTGCTGTTGGCTGTTGGTTGCGGTGTGGTGCAACTGAGTGTGGATTCACAATTCTACATTCGCCAGGATAACCTACACGTTTTCGTGCAGAGCTCCTATGAAGTATCCGGTTTCGATTCCTATCTGGCACCGCAGGACATTTGGGATTTCACACGCCTCGTGGGCGGCCACATCCTTTGGCAGAATCCCCGGGCCGTGCGCAACGCCGTTCGTGCCAATCCATTTGTGTCCGACGCCAAAGTTACGTTACTGCTGCCTGCCACTATCGTCGTGACGGTACGGGAAGCGGCCCCCGCTCTGTTCTGGATTACAGAGGAAGGCTATTATGCCGTGACCCACGATGGACAGGCCCGGCGGGTGCAGGCACCTGACACTCAGACTCAACTACCCTACCTGACCCTCTATGACTGGCATGCCCATGCAGCCCTTAACCGTTCATCTCGACACGCCGTGATTGCCCGCCAGCTGGACCCGGATATTATAGGAGCCATACTGGAGATTCAAGAGCGGTACCGCCAGGCGTCCTTCTGGCAAAAGCCGCCCAATCACTTCACTTTCACCCAGGATCATGGTCTGCAGTTCACAGCATCTACATTCGGTCCCCGCATTTATTGGGGCAACGGTCTACACACGGCGCCTAAACTGGCCAATCTCGTGCGCATTGAGGCCTATCTCGCCGAACAAGAGCTGGAGGCTGACCTGATCGATCTGCGGCCGATTTCGCGGCCCTATTTCCGTTGAGTGCCCTACGCATGCGTCCGCCCCTCGCCGTCATTGATATCGGCACGTCCAAGATTCGCGCCTTGATCGCAGTCCCGGACACCCAGTCTGCGGACTGGACTGTTGCCGGCTGGGGCGAGGTGCACAGCCACGGTCTGTCCCAAGGTACCGTTACGCATATTCAAGCTGTGCAAACCGCTGTCGCCGACGCTATCCAGCAAGCCGAAAATATGGCCGGTCAGTCGATCACACATGTCTGCGTCAGCCTAGCCGGGGCCCATGTCCACACTATGCTGAGCCATGCGGAAACGGAACTCAGCCGGACGCATGCCATCACCCATGCCCACATGCAGCAAGTTCTCCAGCAGACACGGCAGGTACGCCTCAAGGAGAACCACCAAATCATCCATACCCTGGCGGGACTCTGGGCGGTGGATGATCAGATGCACATCCAAAATCCGGTGGGTATGCATGGTTCAACCCTGGGTGTAGAGGCCCGTCTCATAACCGGCAGCTCCACTGCCATTAGTGCTCTGATGCAGGCCGTGACAGCCCAGGGCATTGACGTGGACGAACTAGTTCTGTCGGCCCTGGCGAGTGCCGAGGCTACGCTTACGCCGGACGAAAAATACATGGGGGTGGCCTTGGTAGACATCGGCGCCGGTACCACGGATCTAGCCATCGTGCGCCAGGCCCATGTACAGTTTGCCGGCTCACTGCCCATAGGCGGCAACGACTTCACTCATGATCTCGCATCACTTCTACACTGTCCCCAGGGCGTGGCCGAGGACCTTAAATGCGATTATGGTGCGGCTATGCCCCTACAAGGCCCGGGTCCCACCGAGGTAACCGTACCCGTATTTGGTGAGCAGAAGCAGGTAACTTTTGCCACCCGTTTTCTCCAGCAAATTCTCGCCACCCGGGCTGAACAGCTATGGGAACAGCTGGATGTTCTGCTACGCCATTCAGGCTTTCGGCATGCGCTGCCGGCAGGCCTGGTGCTGACGGGGGGCGCGGCGCAGCTGAGACGCCTCAAGGAGAGTTGCCGTGCCCATTTCAAGCTTCCCGTACGGACAGCGTCTGTGCCCTTCTCCGTACCCATCCGGCACTTGACTACGGACATCCGGTTGCCATCCTACGCGACGCTCGTCGGGCTGTTGTTGTGGAGTACCCAAATTCAGGATCATTTGCTGTCGGCACCGACAGGGGCACGGGTACCGTCGCCATCTACTTGGCGCAGCACGGTACGCAATATCCTAGCCAGTTTTCTACCGGGTTGAGTCCCAAGGCAGGAGCGTACTACAGTCTGTTCCATTAGAGCATTGGCATTTTGGCACTATCGGTCCTTGCATGTAGAATGCCCAATTAGCTTTACTCCTATGCTCAACTGTCTCTTCTTTCCTTCTTTTCCTAGTGGCAGTGTAAAGCTGTTTTTTACTGTTGCCGTCGTAGCTGTCCATTAAGAGGACAGGAATTTCACAGGAAGTTCGCCCATGAACACACAATCCCCCTTCAGTGAAAACTTTGCAACCATCAAGGTCATAGGCGTAGGTGGAGGTGGTCAGAACGCCGTTGAGCGAATGATCGAAGAAGGGGTCCAGGGTGTGGAGTTTGTTGCCATCAACACGGATGCACAGGCTCTGCTGAAATCCAGTGCGCCCCAACGTATCCGTATTGGTGAGAAACTCACTAAAGGCCTAGGAGCCGGTGCGCAAGCGGAGATTGGTCAAAAAGCGGCCGAAGAGAATCTCAGCGACATTGAAGCCACAGTCGCCGACGCTGATTTGGTGTTCATCACAGCGGGCCTCGGGGGCGGTACCGGCTCGGGAGCAGCTGCCATCGTGGCGGAAACAGCGGCCACTGCCGGTGCTCTGACGGTAGGGGTGGTGACTATGCCCTTTGCCACAGAAGGCCAGGTACGCAAGAGCGTGGCGGATCGGGCCCTCCAGCGCCTGCAGGAATACGTCAATGCGCTGATCGTCATTGAGAATGATCGACTCTTGGACATCCTTGACAAGAAAGCCACGGTAGTGGAAGCTTTCCGTACGGCCGACGAAATTCTCAAACAGGGCGTACAGGGTTTAAGCGACATGATCACGATCGAAGGGGAAATTAACCTGGATTTTGCCGACATCAAGACCGTACTGGAAAAAGGCGGGGGCGCCTTCATGGCGATTGGCAAGGGGGTAGGCGATAATCGGGCCGCGGAAGCGGCTGATCAGGTCATCTCCAGTACCTTGCTGAACTCCACCATCGCCGGGGCTTCGGGTGTGGCCTATAACATCAAAGCCCAGTCAGCCCCCCAACTCCAGGAATTTGCCGAGATCGGTCAAGCCATCAAGAGTGAAGTATCCCCCAATGCCGAGATCTTTCAGGGCTGGGCCATAGATCCTGACCTAGGGGATGAAATTCACGTCACACTGTTGGCAACCGGTATTCCCCATGATCGCCTCAACGGCAATGCCGGCACCCTGAACGAATTCATTGGTCAGGATACCCGGCGTACCCGTCATGCACGCCAACCGACATCTACCACACGGACGCGGGTGACAGACACGCAGGAAGTAGAGCGGGTACCCCTCAATCAGGGACGCCGGCAACGCTCCGGCCTGCCCAGCTTCATTTCTTCTTCTTGAAAACACCCGGGTTTAGCCGGAAACACGCTAGCTTCCCTGCCGTGGTGGGCGTAGCGGAGTACACGCTTGACTAAGCAAATTGCGGACCGACCATAGAATCCGCTACAATAGCTAGACATTGCCCCATACGGGCAAGGGTAATGGAGTTTTTCGGGGCGTAGCGCAGGTAGGTAGCGCGCAGTGTTCGGGACGCTGAGGTCGGAGGTTCAAATCCTCTCGCCCCGACTTTCTTTCCTCTAGCCGTGGTCTGCCTAGTGTAGCTATGGCACAGACGGTGATTTAGTTTGTATCCGGGATCCTATAGCAGAGGTGGGGTATAGAATCCCTGATGTAGTTCTGCCTGCCGTCCCTTGTGCTCACCTGTCCCCGACACCGGTCCAGTCCTGGGTCTATGATCGGGACGATTCTAGTATTGTTCCTACCATGCGCCACAACCTGCTCACGCTATCGGCAATGGTCCGGTTGCCATACCGCTAGTGCTCCCCATGTATCAGGGCAAGTTCCGGTGGCAGGGTTAGGTTTGCCTAAGTCAGCCACCCACTTTGTCAGGAGGTCTATCGCTAGGGCGAGCCTCTCCATCAAGATCACATTGTGCGCACGGCATCAACCGGATTCACTTCAAGCTGCACCTAGGTCGAACATCGGTTATCTGTCCGGCTATAGCCTCTCCTTTGTTTCTTGGGCAAACGGACGTACAAGAAGAAATAAGCAGATACCCGCGCCTATGCAGTACAGACTGCCGGATCGTAGTCTGCTTCGGTCAAGGAGATTCGCATGGGCTCGTTCCACCGTTATCGTCACTACCTAGCACCTATCTTATTGGATAGCTACAGAGCACTCTACACCAGGATATGCAGCCCTGGGCCTGGCCTGGAAGTTGCTTATAGGGATAAACTCCTGCAGAAATACCTGGGCCCAATGGATCGACATGACAGCCTGCTCCGTATGTGCCGTGCACTCGGTTCTCTGCTGCTGCCGCAGGCTCCCGTGCAGGTAGGGGGTGTCCACCTTCCCCAACCCTTCATCCTGGCCGGAGGGTGGCTCAAGGGGCAAGGCTATACCTGTGAAATAGAAGCCCTAACCCATGTCGTGCGTGACGCAGTGTTTCTACCGGGTTGGCGCACGTTGCCCCTGTTAGTAGGGCCGGTAGAGTTTGGTTCCTTTAACCGGTGGCCGTGCCGCCCCTTTAACCCTAGTTCCAATCAGGTTAGTTCGGGTAATCCCGGCATCCGTGCCGCCACTATTTTTCTGTCTCGGCACCCAGCGCAGTTGCCGGCCACATATGGGATTAACATCGCTCCGACTTCTGTACCGGGCGATACGGAAGCTATGCGGCAGGAGACTATCGAATCGTTGGCATTCATCTCGGCAGCGGGACTAGAACCGTCCTGGATCACTCTAAATGTTGCTCACATCATGACTCCTCCGAAGTCAGTCACCATGGTCCAGGACCTTCTGCAAGCAGCTCGTCAGACCTTACCGGCACCTATTCCGCTCTGGCTTAAGATATGCCCAGGATTGACCGCATCCCGTTACCGAGAGCTACTGGATCTGTGTGATGCATGTAACGTTAGCGCGATCATTGCGACCGATGTCCTATTCCAAACTGATAGTAACGGATTACCCGCCAACGTGAACGGCAGAGCGCTCGCGCCCTTGGCATACCAGGCCCAGATGATCCTGGCTACTCTGAAACGCAGCCATGGTCATAGCGTAGACCTTGTGGCCTGTGGAGGCATTGGGGAAGGCCGAGACCTACACAGGTTACAACGATTGGGCATCCAGGCCTGGCAATATCATTCTGCACTACTGTACCGCGGGCCTCTCGCCGGACCTTTGATGTGGTGGGAAGCTGCAAGGCGATACTAGCCCTACTTTGGCCATCCCCCCACACGCATCTTTGTGGTCACGCAGTCCCGGCTAATCCTGTCGTTCATGTCACTCAGCTAGGTTGTGCGCGGGAAAAACAAACAATCCGCAGCTCCACTAGCACAACAGAGTGTGTGACGAATAGAGAACACGGCCTGCTGCTCTGTGTTCCTGTATCTTGGCATCTGAGCCCAGAGTGCAACCGGCTTCCAAAGCCAACGGGTTCCCACCATAGCGACACCCGGGAGACGGTATCTGTCACTTCATCCAGGACACCCTACGATGCGTAAAGCTAGTGGTCGGCGCGCAGGTGAGGAAAAGGTATGACTTCGCGGATCGTATTCTTGTCGGTCAACAGCATGACCAGGCGGTCGATCCCCATGCCACATCCCCCTGTCGGCGGCATCCCCCATTCCAGGCACTCAATGAAATCCTCGTCCATTTGTTGAGCCTCATCATCGCCTAAGTTTGATCTGAATACCTCACTCAAGAAGCGCTCGTACTGATCTTGGGGATTGTTGATCTCCGTGAAGGCGTTGGCTAGTTCCATTCCCCCCACAAACAGCTCAAACCGTTCCACCATATGCTCACTTCCCGGCAAACCTTTGGCAAAGGGCGAGATCTCCCGCGGATACTCCGTGAGAAACTGGGGATCGCGTATCTTGGGCTCCACATAGCGAGACAGCAAAGAATCCACTAGTTTGCCCCATAAGGCCTTCGGATCGGCCTCAATTCCCACACGTCGCATCGCTTCTCGCAGCTCGTCTGCAGTCCGATGCTCTTCAATGTCCACTTCCGTGGCCATCCCGATGGCATCCCGCAGCGTCATACGTTTCCAGGGTGTGGCAAACGAGATAGCGGTATCCTGGAACTTGACGGTCGTACTACCGCAGACGTGCGCTACGAGGCCCGTCAGCATTTCCTCCAGCCGCTCCATGATCTGAGCATAGTCAACGTAGGCTTCATAGAATTCAAGCTGAGTGAATTCCGGATTGTGTTTGAAACTGACACCCTCATTGCGAAAATCCCGTCCAATCTCATACACCTTGTCGTACCCCCCAACGATGAGCCGCTTCAGATATAGCTCAAAACTGATGCGCAGGTACAGATCTTGGTGAAGTTGGTTGTGGTGCGTCACGAACGGCTTGGCAGCAGCACCGCCGTATATAGGTTGCAAAATAGGCGTCTCGACTTCCAGAAAGTCCGCGTCGTCAAGGTAGGTCCGGATGTACCGCAATACCTGTGCCCTTGTGCGGAATATGTCTCGTACTGCCGGATTAGCCACGAGATCCACATACCGGCGCCGATAGCGCACTTCCGGATCCTGGATACCGTGCCACTTGTCCGGCAGCGGCTGGAGCGACTTGCTCGCAATTTGAATAGCATGCGCATCCAGAGTTAATTCCCCGGTTCGCGTCCGGATCAGAACGCCTTGTACCGCCAGGAAATCACCCAAATCAACCAGCTGCTGCCAGTATTCCCGGTACCATTCCTGGCCGACCTGGTTGCTACGCACCATGATCTGAATGCGTGCAGTGCCGTCATCCAACACACCAAAAGAGAGGCGTCCCAGATTGCGTGAACGGACAAGCCGCCCCGCGATAGCCAAGACCGACACCTCCTCCCCTGCAGTGGCCGGCTCTATGTCGTGCAGGGCAGCAATAGGATGGGAACGTGCGACGCGGGCCGGATAGGGATCAATGCCTTGCTTCTGCAGGGTACGGATTTTGGCTAAGCGGGCTAATTCCTGATCGTTGCGCCGGGCAGGATCGGTAAAGCGATCAGGGCTGTGAGCGGCAGCAGCACTCTGGGAGTGCGGGGTCCGGGTTGTCATACATCTCCTACCCGTACGATCCGAAAGGATATTTCGCCCGCGGGGGTCTGAATACCGACCTTGTCGCCCACTTTTCGGTCTAGCAATGCCTGCCCCATGGGACTCTCATTACTAATACGACCCACGCTGGGATCCGTCTCCGTGGTACCCACGATCACATAAACCTCCTCGTAATCAGTACCCTCTTCCTGAATTACGACCTGGCGCCCCAGGGTAACAATGTCAGTTTGAACCGGGGTGTCCTCGATCAGGACACTATGGGCCAAGCTAGCGGTGATTTCCCGGATACGGATCTCCAGGAGGGCTTGCGCATGTTTGGCCTCTTCATAGCCCGCATTTTCCCTGAGATCGCCGTGCGCAATGGCCTCTTTCAAACGAGCGGCTATTTCCTGGCGCCGCACGGTAGTCAATTCCTCCAATTCGCGCTCCATCCTACGTTTCCCTTCGCGGGTCATAGGGACTGTATCTTGGTTGTTCATGACAGAATTATTTCCGAATACTTACGTGCCTTAGCACACTACAGAATAAAAATAAGTTCGGGATTGCTTAGTAGTATCCAACGCGGATTACATCTAGCGCAATCCGCTCGCGACGGTACTGTTCATGCAGTGTAGCAGGCCACCACACGCGATCCGTCTCGTACACGTCACGCCACTTCAGCCGAACACATGCCCTCCACTGTCATGTAGCAACCTGTCATCCGCGCATCCCTTGTTTGGCTTCCATGACCGCCCGCGCCTATACAATGGCAGCTATGTACAGGCACTCGCCCCTCACCTAGACAAATGCAGCAACATGATCAACACCCCATTAATGGCTATTATACCGTTTGGGACAAACTGCCATTGTAGCCGTGCTACACTCCACAGTTCAAGTTGTACTCTGATATAGCCAATTTTTACCTTGTTGTCCTACGTGACGAAAGGTTGTGTAGCCATGCACGTTGCGGTTACCCCCACCCACTATCATCAAGATTTGATCACCAATCTGCAGATAATAGCACCCTTTTATGATGCCGACTATCGCAACTTTCGTGAAGATTTACCTCTCTTCACCCAGATTGCTCAGGATTGTTCGCATCCTGTACTGGAACTAGGTTGTGGCACTGGTCGGGTTCTTTCCGCTTTATGTCAACAAGAAATACCTTGTACCGGCCTCGATCTGTCACCGGCCATGCTAGAGCTAGCACACCAGCACTTCCGGACGCGCTCCGGCAAACACCAACCCCGGCTCGTCTGTCAGGATATGCGCAATTTTGATCTGGCACCCAGCCGTTTCGGTCTTGCTATTCTGGCCACCAATACCTTGATGCACCTGATGCATCCTGATTGGCAGCGGAGTGTTCTGGCCACTATCCATCGGCACCTGTTACCGCGTGGCCGTATCGTGCTTGATCTTTTTAATCCGCCGGTCCAGGACCTAGTGCTGCAGGAAGGCCACTGGCAGTCCGTGGATTCCTGGGAAGGTCCCCAAGGTGCATGGATCACCAAGTGGATGCAGCGGCAGGTGGACTGGCTCCATCAGCTCCAGTCCACACGTCTCATGTTTGAAACACTGTATCCTGATAACAGGCTGGAGCAGACCTCATGCAAGTTTACTCTGCGTTTTCTGTGGCCCCATGAGGTGACACTATTGCTGGAACAGTGTGGATTTCAACTGCTCCATGTCTGGGGCTCCTATACCCGTGCGGATCTTGACAACCAGTCCGAAACCATGGTGTTTGTAGCCGAAAAACGGTAGATCCGAACACCTAGTCCAATCCGGTTCTGGCTAGAGCTCTCATCGTACCCCGGGTTATGGTCCCCAAGGGGACAGCAGTCATTCATGGCCCGCATACAGCCCCGCCTAGAGCAGCCCCCTGCGTTCACCTTATATACAGGTTTGCCGAGGGGCTAGCTGCTTTCTAAGCCTATATCCATCCCATACTAAAACTTCAGATGCCTAAAACGGTCCAATGCGGTTTGCCTATTACAGGAGGCTAATGGTAGAATTCGCAATTAGATTTGCAGCCGACATTTGGTTCTTCACGCAGATAGCCTTACTGTTCGGTTTGCAAGAACGGCCTTTTCCCCGTTTTTTCAATCATGCCAAGGAGCAATCTGATGAAACGAGTACGTTTACTCGCCCATAAGTTGGTGGCGTTTGTTCTCATTCTAGGTCTGTTGACCCTGAGCAGTCCCGCAATGGCCGCAGAGTTAGCCATGGCTGAGGAGTCAGGTATCTGCGGGATGATGCACATGTCAGTTGATGATATGACTATGATGGCTATGTCCAGCCTGGATATGGTGTCCGCCATGTCACCGGAAGAATTAGCCGCGATGGCGACCATGGGTTTGGATATGGTGTCCGCCATGTCACCGGAACAGGTAGTGGCCCTGATAGGCGCTGATTTCCTGTCCGGCATGATCATGGATCTATCTAGTCTGCTCATGGGCCTTCCCACCGATATGATTGCAGACATGATCCTGATGGGATTGGCTACAACCGGGCTGGAGGCATCCCTGACGATCTCCATCAATGATCTGATGGCCATGGTTACCTTGAGCCTAGAGGTAGCACAAACGATGTCACCCGAAGAAATGATTAGTATGGCTATGGCGAACCTGGATATGATGTCAGCCATGTCGTCCGAGCAACTCGCGGGTATGGCAGCCATGGGACTGGACATGCTGCATAGCATGCCGCATGATCAGATGCAGTCCATGATTGCCATGGGAGTGGAGCTAGCCTGCTCCGACATGATGATGGGCATGGGCATGGGTATGTAGCTGTATCCGGCCCCCATTCTCGGGCGATAGCGCCTAGAGCCCTATTGCTTGTAACCAAGACAGGCCCCGGCAAGCAGCGTGAACTACCGGGGTCTGCTTGTTTCCAGCGGCAAGTCGTAGGTAGCGGAACCAGACACCACGCTTGCACTCATGTCGCGTGTGGAGTGCTTGCTCCGTTCCCTTGTTTTCTTGTTTCACGGCCGGGAGATGGTAGGCTAGTGCTTTATCTGACCTTTCTGTGTACGCCAGTCGGACGTGCCCAACCCCGAAGAAGGAGTCTGCCAACGTGTCGCGTGCTTTACAGACCTATGAATTGGTTTACATTCTTGTCCCTGAACTGAGAGATATCGATCTGGAAAACGCTAACCAGAGGATAGCCCAAATCATTGACCGCAACGATGGTGCCATCATCTTTGAGAATCACTGGGGTACACGCAAGTTAGCCTACGCGATTCAGAAGAAGATGGAAGGTTACTATGTAATGTTGCACTTTGAGATTGCCCCTGACAATATGGTGGCAGTCCAGCGCATGCTGAATCTGGATGAAAATGTCATGCGCTATCTGCTCACACGGGATCCTGTGTACTAGGCCACGTACACGGTCAATCGTCTACCGTGCGTTTCTGTACCCCGGGTAGTCGCGGTACTCTGCTAGCTGTACAGCTGTTTTGAGACCGATCCCACACCATGGCATCGGCACAAACCGCAGTCACAGTTCTGGATTTTAGCCTTGCCCTCTTTTACTCCTGAGAACCCATGAACGAAGAAGAACATATACCTGCGGCTTCCAGACCGGAAGTTACTTCCCCGGAAAATTCCACCGTGCCTCAAACTACCGTAGAGGACACTAGCCCCGGCCGTGAGACGCCTGAGGCACCTGAGGAGGAGGATGCAGATCAAGTCTCCGCTACTCCTCCGACTCCTGCTGCCGAAACTGCGCCTCCGCCCGCTACTGAAGTTAGGGCACCCGCTACACCTCCTACTACAGCAGAGCCTGATCCTGCTGCCGCTACCGTTACCCAGAGCACCACACCTCCTCCCACATCCGTACAGGAAACAGAACATCCTACTGTCCCGGACCGCCCAGACCCGCGCATGCGCAAACCTGCGCTTTACAAACCGCGCATGGATCCAGGTCAGACCCGTTTCCGCCCCCGTCAATCCATGTCGGACATCAGCTTGGCCGATATTCACTACAAGAATGTGGATGTACTCACGCGTTTCATTGATGGCCAAGGTCGTATTTTGCCTCGCCGTAAAACGCGGATCAGCGCCAAAATGCAGCGCCGGGTCAAGACCGCTATCAAGCAGGCCCGTCACTTGGCTATGCTACCCTACACCCCCACGCACATTCGCAGTGCACGCCGGCGGTGATGTTCTTCTTCGTACCGTGCAAGACAGCAAACTTCCCGTCGGGTACCGGTAAAACGGAGGGTGTGCCATGGCCAAGCGGAAACGGCAAGATCAGGAACTGGAACAAATCCGAATACGCCGGGAAAAGCGCCTTGCAGCCCAGCAGCGGCAACGCGATTACCGTTTTCTCCTATTCGGCGGTGTTGCCGGCGGGGTAGCCGCCCTCTTCGTGCTCATCGGTCTTTTCCTGAATTTCATCTACCTGCCTGCCACAACTGCCATCGCCGTGAACGGCGAGAAGATCACGACGGAGGATTTTCGCAAACGCTACCGTTTTGAACGCCAGGCTATGCTAGAGCAACTGGAATACTATCAGTCACTACAGCAGCAGTTTAGTGGACAGCTGAATTTACAGTCTGAAATCGTGGGCCTGCGCAGTGCCCTGAGTGACGCCTTCAGCCTGGGGGTCAGGATCAAGACGCTCATGATCGAGGATCGCCTCATTGCCCAGGCGGCGGATCAAGAAGGCATCACCGTTGCCTCCGCCGCCATTGAGACGTATCTGGCCGAGGAAATCGCCCAGCGGTACGCGAAATTGACACCGGACCAGGCCACGGCTACCAGCACGGCACGCCAGCAGCATTCTGCTGCTGCAACGGCCGTATCAGAACTGACCCCCACACCGGAAGTGGATCCTGATGCTACTCCTACCACCGTGCTGTCGCCTACGGCATCCTTGACACCGGTGGACGTTCTGTCCGCAGCAGACATGAATCAAGGGCGGGAAGCCCTTACCAACGATGTGCGTAAGGCCTATGATATGTCTCTGGAGGAATACGAGGCCGTGATTCGGGCTCGCTTGCTGCGCGAGCGCATGACCGATCACATCGGTGCCGCGATTGTACCCACTACGGAACAGCAGGTTTGGGTACAGCACATTCTGTTGACTTTTAATGACGAGACAGCGGACGACGACACGGACCGCACAAGTCGGACGGAAGAGGAAGCCCTAGCCCTAGCACACGCGCTCCGGGAGCGGTTGGCAGCCGGTGAAAGTTTCAGGTATCTAGTGGATCTCTACAGCGACGATCCGAGCAAGACGGTTAACAACGGTGATCTAGGCTGGTTTGGTCCGGGACGCATGGTGCCGGCATTTGAAGCCGTAGCCTTTGACTTAGCCCCCAACACATACAGCGATCCAGTCAAGACGGACTTTGGTTACCACATTATTGAGGTACTGGCCTCCAACCCCGAAGTGCCCCGTGCCGAAAGCGACATCATAGCGGATATACAGGCGGAGTTTGACACCTGGCTGGACGCCTTAAAGGCTGAGGCTGTCGTTGAGGAAAGTGGCCGCCTTACTTCACAACTACCACCGGGCGCTGAGCGGGAAATCCAGGAATTCCTAGCTGAACCGGCCGGCCCTTAGGTGGGTTCGGGTTACTACCCCACCGCGGGTCCGTAGTTTTATGTTAGCTGGCCCGCCTCGCGCGCGGCCCATATCGCCTGCGCATGTTCATTGCGGTGCTGGGCCATCTGCAGGAGAAAAGCAGCGAGAGAGCCTTCCCCATCCTCACCGTAGCTGCCCGTGCTGATCAGTTTGGCTTCCGAGCTAGTATCAATGTAGCGGAGCGTACGGCGCCGATAGGTATACAGATCCCCCAGCACATCTATCAGACTTAGATGCTGCCGGGCTTCCAGCATAATCTGGTTGGCCTGGTTCATGTCTTTGTACTGCCAGGGACGCAAACTTGGGGGATCCGGACGAGGCCACTGACGCAGAATTTCCCAACCATATTCTTCCCATATCAGCACATGGACGAGAATTTCGCGGGCTGTCCAGGACCCTGCGATGACATCGGTACAAAGAGCTTCTTCGGGTAATCCGCCCACACCATCCAACAATATATCAAACTGGTCGGCTACGAAACCCCGCAGCCTAGCCTGCCCCCAACGCGGCAGAGAATACCAGTAGTCTGCCAGCACACGACGGGTATCTGTCACCTGCGCCAGGAGCTGTCTACACCGGGAATGCATATGGTCCCCCACCGAGCCGGGTAGATGGGCCGCGGTCACTTCCTGTACCCTGTTTTGGAAAAACACCCAATGCTGAGCCCAGACAGTTGGCAAATCCTCAGCCTGCAGCCGGAGTGCAGGGGTCCGGTCGTGCGTTTCTTGGAGATACTTCTGCACTTCATGCACAATAGACAGCTGATGATGGCACAGGACTTCTATCAGTTGCCATGGACTTTGGCCTGTAGATGGCAACTGCTGTGTGTATTCGTCCTCATCCAACCAGCACAACGTCTCCTGGAGGTGCTGTTGCTGGTGGTGGATGTCATCCAGGAGCGTAAGCCAGGGCGGCGGCTGAGACATGATAGTACACTCCGTAGTATCCGGTTAGAGGCCAAGTAGTATTCTCTGCCATTATAGGAAGCACCGCGGGAGCTTTCAGAATCGGAATATACTCAGATCCATCATACGTAGGAAAGAAATATGGAATACCGATTGCTGGGTCGTACAGGTGTAAAGGTATCCCCCATTTGCCTGGGGGCTTGGATGTTTGGCCTCCGTACATCACCGGAGGATACCTACCGGATAGTTGACACAGCCCTGGATGCGGGGATCAATTTTGTAGACACCGCGAACGTGTATGCGCGCGGTATCAGCGAAGAGATCACCGGAAAAGCCTTGAAGCGCCGTGGGCAGCGAGGCCGTGTTGTCCTCGCGACTAAAGTGCACGGTGCCATGGCGGACGACGATCCCAATATGCAGGGCACTTCACGCCGACACATCATTGCTCAGTGCCACGCGAGCCTCCGCCGTCTGCAGACTGATTACATTGATCTATACCAGCTGCATCGTCCCCGCACCGATCTCCCCATTGATGAGACGTTACGCGCCCTGGACGATCTGATCCGGGACGGCAAGGTACGGTATATCGGTACGAGTACCTATGCGGCTTGGCAGGTGCTGGAAGCACTCTGGGTCTCCAAAGAATACGGCCTGAATCGCTTCATCGCGGAACAACCTCCCTACCACATACTGGATCGGCGGATTGAACGCGAACTAGTTCCTATGGCCCTGACCTATGGCCTGGGAATCCTACCTTGGAGCCCTTTAGCAGGGGGACTCCTCACGGGCAAGTACCGACGGAATGAGGAGCCACCTACCGACAGTCGTTACGCAACCCGTGCGGATCGGGACATGCGTATGGTCGAAGATATGTACCAAGTCACGGAAAAACTGGAAGTCCATGTACGGGCTAAGGGCTGCACCATGGCCCAATTCGCTCTGGCTTGGGTTATGCACCAGACCGGGATCACGAGTGCTATCATTGGCCCCCGTACCCACGAACAGCTGGAAGACAACCTCGGTGCCCTGGATCTCACCATCACAGACGCAGATTGCCAGCTGGTTGACGAACTAGTCCCACCTGGTACTATGGTATCTCCGTTTTACGAAGCCGATTTCGGCCCCAGTGCCTTTCGCTGGTAACCCCTCACACTTGCCTAGGAATATCATGATCCATACCCAACCCTTCGGACGCACCCAACATAACAGCAGCGCCATCATTTTTGGGGCCTTTGCTATCAACCGCTGCGATCAGGCTAAGGCCGACCGTATTTTGGACTTTCTGCTGCAGTACGGTATCAATCATATTGATACGGCAGCCGCGTACGGTGACTCGGAACTACGGATTGGGCCTTGGATGTCACGCTACCGCGATCAATTCTTTCTGGCTACCAAAACCGGTCAGCGCAGGTACGAAAGTGCCCGTGCGCAGATTGACGAATCGCTCCGGCGCCTCAACGTTGATTATATTGATCTGCTCCAGCTACACAACTTGGTAGATCCGGATGAATGGGCCACCGCCTTGGGGCCCCAGGGGGCACTGCAAGCAGCGCAGGAGGCTAAAGAACAGGGCAAGGTACGCTTTATTGGCGTGACAGGCCATGGTTTGACCGTAGCACGGATGCATATGCGGAGCCTGGCTGCATTTCCGTTTGACTCTGTACTACTGCCGTGGAACTACGTCCTATACCGGAATGAGACCTACCGACAGGATTTCCAGCGCCTGCAGGCGGAATGCCAGCATCAGAATGTCGCGATCCAGACCATCAAGGGCGTAACCCGGCGGCCCTGGGGCGACACCCCCGTTACACGTAATACTTGGTACGAACCTTTTGAGGATCCGGCTGACATTGACCGTGCCGTGCACTGGATTCTGGGGCAACCAGGCCTATATCTGAATACAGCCGGGGATCCGGATCTGCTGCCCTTGCTCCTGGAAGCCGGTGCACGTTTTCAGAGCAAACCGACAGCGCAGGATATGGAGGAATGGGCAACGACCAAAGCCATGGCCTCCCTATTTACCTCCTAATGCTTTACTGCAACCTCCTGTCTGTACTCATTTAGAGTACCGTGCCGTGCACGCGAACAGTTGCCTAGTCCACTCCTTTGATGCCTGAGAGTAAGCGGCTGGATCTTCTCATCCGGCCCGGATAAGCGGGCGGGCATCCTGCAAGGCAGCAGCCTGCTTCAGGGCCTCCTGGGCTGCTATCATCCCCCCGCGAAAATCCGGATGTGGGATACCGTCTAGGAAGTCAGGCCCCCATGCCGGCACCAGTTGTTTCACATCAAGCTCCAGGATACCCAGATAGTCCGGTAACCGGGGAGCCGGTACGTACGCGTTCAAATGCAGATCGAATTCCAGATCCGGGAAATATTGGGTGTAATCGAATGCAGGCATGCGTATGTCCGCGTCTAGGTCAACCAGGGTGATGAACAGTTGATCCAGCACAGGGAAGGAAGACCGTAACTGCCCCATTCTTTTTTGTGCGCTGTCTACATATTGCGCCCAGAACCAGGCTGACAAAGCTGTTTCCACCATGACGAGTCCGGTCAGGAATTCAGCCAGGACACCTTGTGACTCCAGATGCAGCCACCAGTCTAGGCCCAGATCGATCAGTTCCTGCCCGACAAAAATACCCCCTAGGACAGTCAGCGGCATCAGTACCAAAGGTGCAATCGGCAACAAGCTGGGAAACGCTACAACCAGCCCCGTGATGAGACCGGCGATGATCAAGGCACGAGCCCCGGCAAGCAGCGTAGCCTCTATGACCTTACGATACAGCTCTTCCTGCGTTATTGTGCCCTGCGCATATTGCAGGCCATAGTCAAGGACGGTTAGGAGCATGACCAGTACCGCCCCTGCCGTAGCTCCCCCTAGCATGGGTTTCAATGCCAGACGCACGGCAGAGACAGTCCCCTCATATGTCAGCACAGCCCTAGCCTGGAGAATTTGGGCTTGACTCATGGGCTTGGCCCCTAGTTGCTTGTTCCGCCGGGAACTCCACCAGATACCGTTTTCCACGGTAGTGGGTCCTGCCATGGCTCGTGGCAGAATGTGACTCCAGTCCTTGTTACGATGAAATGCTTTCAGTGCTGCCGGACCGCGGGCCCGTACGGAAGCAGGTACTTGCTCCCATAGGGCTCTGGCTGCAAGATAAGGTTTGGATTCACCGCCCGCACTCCGGTATTTGTTATGCCAACTGGGGGCAAGCTGATCATAGTTCAGATAACGGGCTGCCTGGTCCGCAAATGCGTTTAGGAAACGCCCAGCTACCCAGAAAGGACCGGTCCCCGCACGAAAGTAGTGCTGGACTAGGTCTGATTCGAGCAGAGCCGTGGCCCCGGGCCATGTGATCGTTGTGGACTTGGCTAGGGTGTTGTACTGCACGGCACTAGGGGCTAGGGGCACCATACTCAACAGCAGAGTGCTACGTCCCAGACCTACTAGAAAGTCTCTTCGGTTCATTGACACACTATATAACATGCCATGCTCTTTACGGTTCCTTAGGCTCAGAGGTACAACCACCGCCCACAGCCGTTGCTTATTCGGTACTGTACAACCCCTTACAGCGGGTACAGCTCTTGTATTATGATCCTTCAACTCCCAGAGTCGGCAGCCGATACAACCCCATAATCACCTGCGCCACTTCCGCTACCAGAATAGCAAGCATCTGTATACCCTGCTGTAGGGTCGCGCTGTAGGGTTCATCGGTATATCCGCCTTGGGCCAACCAGGCGCCCTGGGACTGTAACACCACAGGGGGAAGGCTAGTCTGCGGCTGCCCCATATTTTGCGACTCGGTAATCGTCCGCAGACCCTCTGTGGACACGAGCTCGGGGCGAATGGCCTGGATGAGGGCAGTTTCAAACTCTCCGGCGTGTCCGGGAATACGGTCATTAGCGATAAGGCCCGCTTCCACAACAGCCGCCCGGCCGATATCCCAGTAGTCGGCTGCAGCGATATGGACGCGATGCCCTAGTCGATGCACGAAATCCTGGGCGATAACGGCATTAGGGGCCGTGTTGCCACCATGGCCGTTCAAAATCAGGATACGGCCAAATCCGGACAACATCAATCCTTCTACTACATCGGTCACGGCAGCGATATACTGGTCACTAGCCAGGGACAGCACACCCGCAAAAGGCCGATGGTGGTGTGAATTGCCCCAGGAGA
Organism: Caldilineaceae bacterium; assembly: GCA_965116185.1. Lineage (GTDB taxonomy): Bacteria > Chloroflexota > Anaerolineae > Caldilineales > Caldilineaceae > Bin34. Next base: position 1,276,989 of record OZ220492.1, on the reverse strand, counting down.
AGGTCGGTGTTACCCAAACCGCGTGTTCCCCGCATTGATCACGCGCACAGGCCGCAGCACGCTGGGCCACAGTGGTGCATAGGAGTGAATCAACCACGACAGGCAGATGCGGCCCATGCTGCTCAATGGATGCTGTCGGCAAAACCACAACCGCATGAGGGGCATAGGTCGCGATTTGATCACGGGTTAGTTCTTCAAGGCGCATGACGCTATCTCCCGGATGACGGTCACAGGGCATGCTACATTATAAAGGCCTGCGCTCGGTTATCTCCGCTCTCCGGTCATGCACAGAAAGGCAACGAGGAGCCCAGGGCCGGTTTTGCTTTTACATCACCGGGAGGATCCTACATACGGGACAACCATGGCCGTCACTGCACTTAGTCCGCTGGATGTAAAGTGTAAGCCGGCTCACATCCTGCGCATCAGGATCTAGCAGACATAGGGCAAATAACCTGTCCGATCCGTTTGGGCCCACAATAAATCCCCATCAGTGGACGTGACAAAAAGCTCGTCCAGATTTTGTCCACCAAACGTGCAGTTAGTAGGGCGGTTGCAAGGTAGAGGATGGGTTTCCAACACACGGCCATTGGGCGCGAACACGTAGAGCATGCCACCGGGCCCACTGAGTTCCCATCCCGCCGTTGCCACCAGGTTACCGGCGCGGTCAAGACACATTCCGTCAATACCCCGATGCGGGTAGAAATTGTGTAGAATATCGGGTTTACCCAGGGATCCATCCATTTGAATAGGATACGCGCGTAGTTCGCGTTTCGCCCCTTCTCCATATTTGCTTTCAGCCACATAGAGAATCGTCTCGTCCGGTGCCAGCAGCAGACCATTAGGTGCCGTTGTATCAAACGTCAGACGCTCACACACCCAGGATCCCTCCGCACGTGGTGTCAAGCGATATACAGACTCGTGATCCAGTTCCATATCGCTGCGGTCATTCCCGTAACGGGGATCGGTGAACCAGACCCGTCCCTGGCTGTCCACCGCGAGGTCGTTAGGACTATTGAGGCGGTGTGGACCGTAATGGGCACATAGAGTTTCCCGCATACCATCAGCTCTATAGCGCACAATGCGGCGGCCGCCACCTTCACAGGCATAGAGATGGCCCTCTGTATCCAGCATCAAACCATTGCTGGCATTGGTGTCCGTGAAGTGCTCCTGAACCTGACGTGTCACTGGATCAAAGCGTAGGATCAGGTTGTTAGGAATATTCGTGAAAAGCAGAGCATCGCCAGTCCACACCGGACCTTCCGTCAATCCCGGAAAACGGTTCAACAATTCAAATGACCAATCCATTATCTTGACCTTAAGTAACCTGCCTTGACATGCTTATGAACCGCTACATTATATACAGGTGGCCGCAGCCCGTAAGCAGAGCCTGGATCAGATGTACAACTGTAATTATATGGCATTACGGGGGCTAGGGTACCCTAGCCCCCTAGCACGTGGCTGTGAAGGCTAGTGGCAGTTATCCTAGGATGCGTGTACCCTGCTGAGTCACGTGCAATGTAGGCAAGAGAGCCAATCCGCACGCACCACCAGATCCGCGTAACTGCCCCTTACAGAAGTGCACAGAGTGTAGTACCCAGCGCTACTAGGAGAGGCACCCTGACGTTCACGTGGCGTGGGCATTGTTGAGATCAGGCTAGCCCCAAGGCAACAACCCGTAAGGATAGTAGGTAAGTAAGAGCAGGAGGCATTCACTAGCATCAGCGAATAAAGACCGGTCCGTATATTGTCACTTAGTACTTAGCCCGGGACCGATTGGATTTCCGGGATGAGGGTCGGCTAGGCACTCCATGCTGCCCAGGCAACCGCCGACTGACCAGACGATAGAACCCAGCGCCTCTGCGTTGATGACAGCCTGGGGTCAGACGCCTTCACTCTACTACCGCCAGCCCTACGATTCCCTACACTCTTGCCCGACAAGAGCAGTACGCTGCGCACGGTTTCCTGAGGCCAAACCCACTGGAGTGTACAGCTGCGAGATCACTCCCCCTAGGGTGCTACTAGTACCATGCCGGGGGTCTGCAGGGAGCCTAGCCCTCAGCTAGATATAGTCGCCTAAGCTCCGTCACGTGCTCCGCACTGCATCCGGTCATGACACGGGTCCGTAGGTTTGCGGGGCAGACATCTAGGCCACACGGATCTAGTTTGTGAAGTACCCTCAGCCTATGGGAGCCATGACCGCTACAGGACTGTCCGCGGGTGGGGGAGCGAGGGCGCAGCCTAAGGCATACGGCCCGGTACGGGGCATCGGACGACCGGCGTGGTCGTGGGTACGAGGGTGTAGCCATTGTCAGAACGGAGGTAGTTGAGACGGATGCGCGTTGGCACGGGTGTGGGGGTGGCGGCCGGTTGAAAGAGAGGCATGGCCACGGAAGGCTGTGTTCCGGTCGGTGTGTCGGTGATCGGTTCCGGTGTATGGGTGTAGGTAGCGGTGGGCGGGACTGGTGTGTCGGTGGGTGCCGGTGTATGAGTGTGCGTGTGGGTAGCCGTGGGCGGGGCCGGCGTGTCGGTGGGTGCCGGTGTATGAGTGTGCGTGTGGGTAGCCGTGGGCGGGACTGGTGTGTCGGTGGGTGCCGGTGTATGAGTGTGCGTGTGGGTAGCCGTGGGCGGGGCCGGTGTGTCGGTGGGTGCCGGTGTATGAGTGTGCGTGTGGGTAGCCGTGGGCGGGGCCGGTGTGTCGGTGGGTGCCGGTGTATGAGTGTGACGTAGGGGTCGCAGTGGCGGCACCTCCCTCATCGTCCGCAATAACGATGCGGAGGGTACCCCGGGCCCAGCCATTGGGGAACGCTTTGAAATACATCGTTTCGTTGGCCTCGTCCGTTGTGTCACCGACCACACTAAATGTGTAATCCCCGGAAGTTGCGCCTGCCGGAATGGTGATTCCAGCAGGGCCACATATATCATCGCCCGGCTGTCGGCTGCTACAAGCACGTATCGCGATGTTGTTGTAACCGCTGGCGGTGGAAATTCGATTCATGGCTACTATGCTAACGTATTGCCCACCTACGGGCGCGGGCTCAGAGAGTGTCACAGTGATCACGACATTGGTGAGACCGCTATTCCCTTCTGCGATGATGGGTGAGCTAGTGGATAGTGTGATGGTCTTACTACCCATGGCAGAGGACGTTGCATTGGACTCTGTTCCGGCACCATTGGCATTGACAGCGCGCACTTGGACAAAGATGAGAGCATTGCGCGGTAACCCGGTGATGGTATGCGAATAGGTGCGGGAATAGGAATTGGGCACATCGATCCAGCCACTGTAGGCCCGACCCACGTAGGCGTATCGGTACTGCCACTTGGTGATCGAGGCGTCGTCCGGATCCGTCCAATAGACGGTCACTTCCCGGTCGCCCGTGCCGATGTCACTCGTTACCTTGGCTGGCACGGAGCCCTGTGCCTGCACAGCTTGGTGAGGCAAAAGCGTGATGAGAGTCAGCAGGAGGGCAAGGAACACGCCCCCGCGGCGGGGAGCCCGGCGTGAGTTGTTAGGAAATGGAGGGGGGGGGTAGAATTTTCTGGCGTTGTGCACGGGGCTGCTGTACATTGCTTGATAGCTCAAGGAAAGTTCTCTCTAGGTACGCACTGAGGCAGGTATCCTGTGGACTCAGTACATCTGTCTAGAGTCACACACACCCTATACTTACCAAAGGCCTAGACAGTTCGTTGCATTCTATGCCTTCTTAATAATTTATAGCATTATAGCATAGAAAGTACAGGTCCCATCGTGCCGCCATCCCCGCAGCCCCCACGGGTGGGGATGACGGTAGAACTCTGAGGATGACACACCCACACCAGGCCTGAAGATACCCCCTTGCGGAATGCACCGCGGGACCGGGCATCGGACTATAGGCGGGTAGGTGACACCACCGGGTAAGACGGCAGTGGCGTGTTAGTTGGTTGTAGGCCCTTCGTCGTCAATCATGACAAGGTGTACACTGTGCTAGCCGCCTCAGATGCAAAATCGTGGACCGGACGCCGGCAGCTCCGCAGGGGCACCGGGGGTGCCTATAGCCGCATGCGGACTAGCCATTTACAGGAGTGCGTGCAGTCAACAAAAGTACAGCCAAATACCCACCAACTTCACTACCTTGCACACCGCGCCGGTACCGATGCCACCCATCAACACACCGGTGCTGCCGATCAGAGCGCTCAGGACGCCCAATCCACCAGAGAACATTACCGTGGTGGTGGGTCGTACCGAAGCAAGGATCGACTAGATAGCGGACAATCCCTCATGTAGCCTCATCAGTCACACTCTTTGGGTCTTTGATCCGCGTACTCGTAAATATGTAGTGCCAACAGAGGCCTCCTCATCCAGGCTGGCGAGCTATACAATCAGAAATTTGAAGCCCGAGACCCATTACTATTTTGTTGCTGTTGACCGGTGCGGTGGGTACTCCGTAGCAACGCAAGTAAACTTCACCACATTGGCTGGCGCGGTTGTGTTGCCTACACCGGTCCCACTGCCCCACACGCCGGTGCCTCCTACGCCCACCACACAACCAACTTGAGACCCTATAATCCTGCGATCGTAGAGAACCCCAAAGATAACGTGCAGCGCGAAACATCAACCGTCACGTCGGTGAGCAAGAACCAACCTCGTGCCCTGCCCACTCGGCGTGTAATGTCATCGGGGACCAGCGCGACGGTGACTTGGAGACTCCAAGGCCCCTCGGGGCGTGTCGTCACCCGGTGCGCTTTGGTGGACCCGCCGCAGGAGCGCTACACGGTAGTGCTCGGGGCCGGCGCTGTGAGTGATAGGACGGATAAGGAAGATATCGTGGCGCACTTCACGACCAGTGCACGAACGGTTGAGCTCGCCGGTCTGATGACCGGGACGCGATGCGGGTGTGGTCCTATGCCGAGGAGTGTGCGCATGAGTCCAAATTCCGGCGCATGATCCGAACGCAGTAGCCAGCGGGTGGCGAGGCAAGCAACAAACGGGTAACAGTACCCCGTAGGTAAGTGCCAGCACTTACCTACGGGGTAGCACCTGGAGTCGACGAAGAACGATGACCAGGCCTGATGCCTTAGCGCCACGAAGCCCCCAACGATGTCCGGTATCAGGTCCGGTCATGATAAGAAAAACGAGATGTGGAGACAGTCATACCCTTAATTCCTCCGGTGGATAGTCAGTTCTTCTGTTTCACATGCCCTGTAGGTATTGATGGTAGGTATCTTGTGGATGTTCACTCTGGCGGTGGCCGGGTTTGTGAACGTCCGCCAGCTTTCAAAAATGCGGCGTCGCCACCCACACTCTGAGCAGGTAGGCGGCGGCCGGACCGCAGAGGTCATCGGTCGCCGACCGGCTCTCCGGTGCACAGGGCGTGGTTCGTGGTGGTGCCGCTGGCGGTCGCAGTGGCCTCGTTAGCTGGATATGGTGCTCATCTGGGAAGCCGGGCCGGGACCGGAGTGTAGCCGCGCCGTCTACAGGTGAGTGGCCCCGTGGGCGGTAGGGCCCCTGCCCTGATGTGCGGGCGTTCTATGGCCGCCGCGGCCCCCGCGCTGCCAGCTCCGCGCTTCACCCCGTACAGAGGTACGGGGTGAAGGGATACGAGGGTCCTAGGGCATGTGCCGTGGGGCGGGGCATTGGACGAGGGGGGTCGTGGTGGGGACCGGCGTGTAGCCGTCATTCGAGCGGCGTTCGTAGAGGCGGATGCGCGTGGGCACCGCGGTGGGGGTGGCGGTGGATTGAAAGAGGGGTATGGCCACGGAACTCCGGGTCCCGGTCGGCGTGTGGGTGGCCGTGGCCGGAACCGGGGTATGGGTGGGGGTGTGGGTCGCGGTGGCCGGGAGCGGGGTCGCGGAGGGTGTCAGGGTCCCGGTGGCCGTGGCCGGAACCGGGGTGGCGGTGGGTGGGACCGGCGTGGCCGTGGCCGGAACCGGCGTGTGGGTGTGGGTATGCGTGGCGGTGGCCGGAACCGGGGTGGCCGTGGGCGGAACCGGCGTGTGGGTGTGGGTATGCGTGGCCGTGGGCGGAACCGAGGTGGCCGTGGGCGGGACCGGGGTATGGGTGTGGGTATGCGTGGCGGTGGGTGGGACCGGCGTGTCCGTGGCCGTGTCGCCATCGTCGTCGGTAATGACCAGGCGGCGGGTACCCTGGGCCCAGCCGCTGGCGTTCGCTCGGAGATAGACCGTTTCGTCGTCCTCGTCCCGCGTGTCACCGACAATGGACAGCGTGTAGGTCGCGGTGGTTTGCCCGGATTCCACGACGACGTTGGCGGCACCGCAGGCATCAACGAGTGTGCTCCGGCCGTTACAGGATGTTTTCCATTGGGCCGTGGACGTCTCCATGTTCTCAATACTGACACTCACGCCGTCGCCGGTCGCAGCCTTGGAGAGCGTCACGGTGATCGAGACGCTTTTGAGACCGCTGTCGCCTTCCGTGATACTGGTGGATGTCGTCGCCAGCTTTACGGTATCCGCCCGGGGGGTGACGCTCTTGGCCTCGGAGGCCGGGCCGGCGCCGTTGGCGTTCACCGCGCGCACCCGGAAGGCAATGGGGTAGCCGTTGCTCAGCGAGGTCTGGACATATTGATTTTTGCTGGCGTCGGCATCGCCCACATCGCGCCAGTCCGTCCAACTGCCGCCACTGATGCTGTACCGGTACTGCCATTTCGTAATCGAGGGGTCGTTGGGGTCTTGCCAATAGACGACCGCCCACCCAGAACCGGCGCCCACGTCAATACCGGTGGGTTGTGCGGGGGCGCCCGGCACCGCCGTGGCCGGGACGGGTGTGTCGGTAGCCGGGACCGGGGTGTGGGTATGGGTGTGAGTGGCCGTGGCCGGGACCGGAGTGGCCGTGGCCGGGACGGGGGTGTCGGTAGCCGGGACCGGGGTGGCCGTGGCCGGGACGGGGGTGTCGGTAGCCGGGACCGGGGTGTGGGTATGGGTGTGAGTGGCCGTGGCCGGTGCCGGCGTGTCGGTAGCCGGGGCGGTGGGCGGGACGCACACACCTCCTATTGATATACCAGGGCACGGGGTATTGGTAGCCGGTGTCAAGGTGATGTCACTGCGTGCGGGGGTCGCGGTGGCAGTGCCGCTCTCGTTGTCGGCAATGACCAGGCGGATGGCACCCCGGGCCCAACCGGTGGGCGGGCGCGCGCGGAGATAGGCCGTGTCGTCGTCTTCGTTCCGGGTGTCACCGATAATGGAAACCGTGTAGGTCACGGATGTTTGCCCTGCGGGCACGGTGACGGCGGTGTCGGGACCACAGATATCATGTAGGCTGTTCAGACGTGCACTGTTACAGGGTGCTATCCATCGGGCCGTGGAATTGACCATCCAATCGATACCTACCTCAAGTCCGCCGGTGGGCGCCGCCGCGGAGAGCATCACCGTGATCGGGACTTCGGTGGTACCACTGTCGCCTTCCGCAATACGGGTGGAGGCGGCCGACAGCGTTACGTGTTTGCTGTAGACATTGATCGACCGCTCCACCGATGCCGGGCCGGGGGTGTTGGAGTTCACCGCGCGCAGCCGGAAAGTATAGTTGGTGCCGTTGGTCAGCCCGGTCACGGTATGGGAGTACGTGTACGCGTAGGAATTGGGCACATCGGTCCAGGCTCCATAAGAGCCGCCACCAGCTTTGTACCGGTACTGCCATTTGGTGACGTTCGGGGGATTGGAAGGGTACCGCCAATGGATGGTCACCTGCCCACTACTTGAGCTCAGGTCCATGCTGGGCTTTGAGGGGACGATCACCTGTGCCTGCACGCCCTGCCCGGGAAAGGTAGCGAAGAGAAGCAGCAGTAGGACAATGAACCCGCGACGAGTATGCCGTAATTTAAAAAATGGGGGGGGGGGGGGACAGAATTTTCTGGCGTCACGCACGGGGCTTCTGTACATTTTCTGTGCATTACTCAATTAGCTCAAGGAAAGTTCGCACTGAGGCAGGTATCCTGTGGGCCCGACACATCTGTCTAGAGCCACACATTATACATTACATTACCAAAGGTCTGGACAGTTCGTTGCATTCTAGACCTTCTTAATAACTATATTATAGCAGAAAGCGCAGGTCTTATAGCAGAAAGCGCAGGTCCCATCGTGTCGCCGTGTCGCCATCCCTGCAGCCCCTACGGTGGGGATGGCGGTAGAACTCTGAGGATAACACACCCACACCAGGCCCTGAAGATACCCCTTGCGGAATGCACCGCGGGGCCGGGCATCGGACTATGGGCGGGCAGGTGACACCGCCGGGTAAGACGGCAATGGCGTGTTGGTTGGTATGTAGGCCCCTCGTCCTCATGATTGACGACGAGGGGTACACTGCGCTAGCCGCGTCATGCATAGCGCTGACCGCCTCAGATGCAAAATCGTGGACCGGACGCCGGCAGCTCCGCCCCATAGGGGTGCCTATAGCCGCATGCGGACTAGCCCTATAGGTGGGTACCAGGTAACAGGCCCACATCGCGGAGGGAGACAGGGGGAGGATCCTCGTCACCTTCCGTCACCGCGGACACCGGATTCGGTGTTAGCGTTGTGAGTTTACATATACAAAGGTGTGGCGAAAGTATTGAGATAAATTAGCATAAAATTTCTCTATTTTATGTCAAATAACAGAACTCTTCACACCTGTCCAAACTGCACGTAGGGTTGTAGTATGCAGATGTCTAGTTCCGTATCCTAAGGTTAGGTTATGAGCTCCGAAGCAGAGTTGTGACGCCAACCAGTGATGGTGAGTGCTGGGTAAGTCCATCTCCATCGGCTTGCGTCGGTAGGCACCTCAGGTATTAGAGATGTCACAGCGTAACCCCTTTACGCAATGCATATATCCTCCAGTCACACGTGACGGTGGCGGTAGACAGTTTTGCCCAAGGTACAAATTAGAGAAAAATAAGAGAGATAATTCGCACAGTGCCTCGTTTGAAAACTATCGGCTTAGTCAAGAAGTCTCCGAACGCGTCCAATGAACCGTGGGATTGCCGCCTCACTACACTCATAAAGTTGAATGATGGCTGACGACGGACCGTATCGGGAGAAGGCTCGCATGCGACTAGCCTTGGACAGAAAAGTGTATGCCGTAGGACGACCACGGTAATCAACACTAATCAATATTCTACATTGCCCATGTCCCACCATACAGCTGAGCTTAAGCCCAGCTGTATGGTACTCACTCGGCGGTAACCACTACTACTTCGCTGGCACTGTACCCGAATGTTTCCGGTGTGTAAATTTCAGATGCACGTGCCGGGGGCACCTGGAATGTACCGGCTGTCGTAGCCTCGGCTACCACACCGTACCGATATACGCCACCCGGCAGCCAGGTAGTCACAGCCAGAGCTCTTTCGTCCAACAGTTGCTGTTGGTCAAACCAGTATCCGTAATACCAACTACGTGTGTTGGGGGAAGGAAACGACCGTGATCCTACCAACGCCGGATTAACGAGTTCTAACCCCGCAGGTAGCGGACTAGCCAGCAAAACATGGTGCCGTTGACCGGGTGCCACCAGTGTGACGTCAATGCGGATCCGGGCGCCCAGTTTCATGTGCCAGGTACCATCCGGATCCTGCCATACGTCCCCGGGATCATCAACACCAGCGTAGGTACGCAACACGGTAAAGCCACGTTCCCGTGGCTCTAGCTGCAGATCCATAGGAATATAGTCAAGCCCTAGACGGTAGTACAGACGTCCTTGTCCGAACCGTTGGATCTGAATCCGGTCTGGTGCCTCTGCAAACAACCAGGCCATGGGCAACGATACATGACGTACAGTAGTTTCCCGCTCCTGGAAAGGTGTATTCACCACCAAGGTATCATCCAGCCACACACGTGCCGTGAAATCAGGGGTCATGGCTTCGTACAGTCGAAAATACTGGTTCATGGCTTGCAGTACAAACACGTTGCCCTGCGCACTTCCCCAGTGGCCTCGCGGCGTACGCGTCGCCAGGAGACCATTCACTACCTTAGGTACCAAATCTGATTCTGGCTGAATAGCCATCAGTGCACTCAGCAGCAGTGCATCACTGCGGTGCGCCGAATATAACACCAGATGGTCATCTTGTTCAGTGGCTGCACGGGCGAATGATGCCTTGCTTGTAGTCTCGGCCACCCGATTGAGCACAAACTCCATCCACTCCGCCACTTGCTCCTGCGCATCAGGATCCTGGTGCAACACGAGCAGGCTCCAGGCCACAACTTCCGGAGGGTGGGAAGCACGCTGCACACTGTCAAGAAGCTGCCCGACCCGCAGTGTATCCATATCGCCCAGCAGCATACGCACGTACAGCGCATAGGCTGTGATGTAGCGACGCGTGTGCGCACTATAGTGATCCGCAAAGCGCTGTTCAATCGTTGACAGATATAGAAGTCCCTGTGCAATCGCATCATTGGGCACGGCGTACCCGTTGGTGCGCGCAATCGCAAGGGCATGCATGCTGTGGACACTCACAAAAGGCCACGAGGATCCCCGTGTACTCCACAGAGCGAAGCCGCCATCCGACTTCTGAAACCGGATGAGGTCCTCAATATCCAGCTGGATACGGTCATCCAGGACATCCTGTTCCGGCAAATCAGGCTGCTGGAAGGCATACAGTACATCACGCAAGGCAATATTAGCTAATAGCCGGGACGCAATCCGTTCCGGATAGTCCCATCCACGGGTGTCCCCCAGGGTTAGGTAGCTATCTAGCAGTGATTGCAATACGGTGGATGAGGTGGATATGGTGAGCTGGCCAAAATTCGCATGCGCATCCGCCGGGAGCTGGAATCCCTGCACGGCTAACATGTCCTCCACGATGCCATAAGCAGCAAAGCCTTCCTGGGCTGCAGGCACATAAACCGGGAGGGTATCCTGTACTGCATCACCTAGCTGATCATTGAAGACACTCACCTGTAACTGGCTTTCTCCCGTAGTTCGGGCTGTGGCGGGCACTAAAATTTGCTGGCGGCTTTGGGCCGGCAGCGTAAAAGTCAGGGCGTCAACTGCCAGGGCCGCAGCCTGATAGGATAGCGCCAGACCGTCACTCTGAACCAAGAGCGTTAGATCCTGATCCTCGTCGGTCTGGTTTTCCACTAGTACAGACAGGTCAGCGACATCCCCGAAATTCAGGAACCGTGGCCACTGGGGCCGTAGCTGGACAGGAAGGTGTGCTGTGTACGACGTTTCGGCCAACCCATATAGGTGGGGGCCTGATGTGGATAGTGCAACTACACGATAGCGTCCTATTGTATCCGGCAGCTCCCAGCGGACCTGCAACACACCGTCGGCATCGGTTGTGCCGGAAGGCTCAAAAACGGCCAGGGGATTGAAGTCGGTCCGCAGAGGAATACTTCCTCCTCCTCCGTCATCTGCCGCATCCTCTGCCATATTCATCATCATGTCCGGCGCGGCTGCCGGCGAGAAGCGCCGGTTCTGCATGGGTAAACTCTCTGCCACGCTGGCGGTCATCTCGTCATACCCGCCTCCGCGGCCACTGACACCCTGCAGTAGGACCGCGTCAGCCTGGGACTGCATATAACGACGCAGACGGTACGTGTCCAGATCCCGCCAACGATGAGGGTAGAACGTGTCCAAGGGGTTATCAAACTGGTACCCGGTTAGGGCTAGCACCGCTTCATCCACAGCCAGAAGTACGACTTCGGCCCCCTCCACCGGCTGCCCTGCATGATTCGTCACACGGACACTGATGGCAGCCTCACTTCCGGGGCGCAGATCGTTGTCGGTCATTTGCAGATCCAGATCCAATTCCCGTGTATACGGAGGCACACTCAGATCGAGCTGGCCATGCGCCATAGCGGGCAGGAGTCTACCATCCAATTGCGGCCGTGCTGCCTGTCCGACAAGCAGCACGGTTACATGCAGGTTCGGTATGTAACTCTCCGCGATCGGTACCTGCAACACATGCTGGGCCTGGGTAATCGCAATGGGTTCGCGCGCGACGATACCGCTTCGATTCGTGATCACGGTTCCATAGGCAGGCAGAAAGGGTGGCTGGATTAGGATTTCGGCCACATCACCCGGCTGATACTCTGCACGGTCGGCCATCAACTCCACGGTCCCGGAGGGTGTGCTGGACCGGATGATTGTTCCCTCACCTATAACCTGCCGCATGAGTCGGGTGAGATTCGGCTTACCCGACTCATCCAGCACTGTGAGTTCGATTACCCACCGGCCCGGTTCCGGAAACACCAAATCACAGGAGACAGGTGTCATGGCGGACTGGAGCAAGCAGGCGGGGGGAAGCCGCGGATCTGACTCTGCCAGAGCAACTTGGGGGCTCTCCTCCTCCGCATCAGGGCGGGCCTGCACCCGGATTTCCCGGTATGGTACCGGTTGCCCATCTATATCCGTAACGATGATATCCAGCGCGTAGGGTTCGTCCGCTGTAGCCAGGTATGAATCCGTGCGCCCCCCCACATAGAGACGGGAGGGGTGAACCATAATGAAGGTCTCGTCGCTAAAAGTCTGCTGGGACATGTCCTGTACCGTGGCTTCCACATGCAGCATGTGGGGGACGGGAAGCCGCGATGCGGATGCCGTCACCGTCAATCTGTGCTGACCTCGTGCATCTAGCGTAGAGGCCAGTGCTGCCTGCCTCCCTAGCAACTCCGTATCTGCAGAGTCTGAGTAGTCATCATGCCATGGTTCCATCCACCACGGGGAGACAAGCCCAAAATTGAACCGATCCCAGCCGGGGGGTGCGTAATGAGAAGACTCGCCCGTGATCTGCCAGTCTACGGCTGCACCCTGGAGTGGGCCCCCACCGAAATATTGGGCGTGTGCGTCTACATGTACCGTTTCATCCAGGAAGTGGGGGCCTGTGGCCGGAGTCAGGTTCATCTCAAATTCAGGTCGACGAAACTCCTCAATACGAAAAGTGACATCGTGGAACCATCCCGACTGTTCGATCAGACGCCGATCCTGTAATTCAAACTGTACGGACGCTAATCCGGAATTGACGTTCGGCGGTAGTACGAAACGCAAATCCAGGGCTCCATACTCATCCAGTTTCGTTGAGCCCTGAGCGAGTTCTACTCTCTGCCCATCGTAAATCCGATAATTAATCTCAGCCCGGCGTGGCTGTGTCCAGGTAACATCCCCCATCGGGGCAAACTCCACCTTACGTACCCAGCCCTTGACCCGCATCTCTTCGCCCGGCTGGTACAGATGGCGGTCTGTGAAGACATGCCATTTGTGGTGTACGCGGTCACGCGCCCAGGCCCATTGGGGATCACGATACGAGTGCATAGCTTGAGGTAACAAGGCACTATCCTGGCCGTGCTGGGCAATAAGCCGGCGCGGCGCCTTACCAAGGGAGACCTCTGGCAGAGTGAAATGCGCGTGACCGCCGGCATCGGTTACCACTGTGATATCTTCCGGTAGCAAACGCAGATTTACGTTGGCCAGAGGTGCGCCGGTATCCAGTGAGGTTGCATGCACGATCAAGGAATCCTGATCCGCGTAGGCATCCACCCCCAGATTGGTTGCCTGGAGCCAGGTCATGATGTGATCACGGTGTCCCCCGAATAGAGTTTCAAGCAGGGACACCGGAGGCACCAGGATCATCATGAGATGACCCTGTCCATTCTCCAGATATGGATTCAAATTCAGCTGGGTACGGGTCATCCGGGTCGCCGAGGCTTCCAGATTCAAGACGGTGTCTAGCACCGGTTCTCGATCCAGATAGTGGACCGCATTGCGCACCTGCCCTTTGTCACGGAAAGACAGGAACGCCTCCCAATCCGCAGGCTCCACCTGATAAAGGATGACACGGAGACGCTTCAGGTTATATGAATACAGGTCGTACAGGCCTTCATTGTGCGGATAGAGGACCTCCATCGGATTGGGAAAGTGGAGTTCCGGTGTCTGTTCACCGACATGGAAGAGCACTTCCTGGACAGACGTGAAGGTTTGGCCGAATGTATCCTGGAGCCCTGGGGTCAGGCGTAGTTTGTATACGGTGTTCGGAGCCGTGGCACCACTAATGTACATGCCACCCCAAGGGTATACACGTATGGTACCGTTCGGGAGCGGTGGCTCGATGCTCACCATTTCGGTTGTCAGCGAAGTAGGCTCCAGTTCATGATTGAACTCAATGTGAAAACCCTCGCCCGGTGTACAGGCATCCAATGCGTTCCGGCAGCTGGTATATTCAATCTGTAAGGGGCCAAAGGTGCGCAGGGACATGTGCTGCGTCTGCTCGGTCACGAGTGGCCCTTCCGCCGAAGGTGCGCCTCGCTTCACCGTAACGGTGAGGGTTGTATTAGGCGGCAGGGGCTGGAGGGGCTGGAGCACAATCGTGCGTTCCGGCACCGTCCGGGCCAAAAATCGCTCCAAGTCCGGCGGGAGTAGATGAAGATCCGGTCGGAGCACGGCATAGGGTATCCGGCGCCCGGCTGCCCGCAGCGAGATGTGGGACTCGAGGGCCTGGATATCAATGGCCTGATTGAATTCCAGGGCCACGTAGGGTTGGAGTGGCTGTGGCTTGTTGGGAGGCCAGGTCTGGGTCAGAGCCAGTCGTCCCGTCTCAAATTCCCAGCTGAAATCCGTTGCCAACGTGGTCCCATCAGCACCTTCCATACCTGCCGGAATTTCTACCCGGTAACGGGTGGCCCCCGGCATGCGGCTCTCGGGTTGGAACACAACCGTACGGGTACCCATCCAATACCATTCACCCGATGGGAGCGGAGACAGAGTCACAGGCCAATCCGCCGCGGCGAGCATCGCGTGGCTCGTCAGGTCCACCATGGGCCGTGAAAAAGTAATACTGACATGGGGCACGAGTTCCATGTCGGCAGTCGGCGTATAGCGCAACACCTGCATAGGGATATCATCCGCTGCCGCTGCCTCGGGTACGCTAACATCGGCTTCCGGAGGGGGAAAAGATAGTATCTCCAAGCCCCCGGCCGGCGGTGGTTTGAGTCGCTCCCTCGGGAAGACAATGTCGTCCCCCGGAGGGCGGCTTACCAACGTCGGGATCCGGTCCAACAGCGCCAAAGCAGCGGCTTCCGGCAAACGCGTCACTACAGCGTTGGGGACGGTGGCAGCCAACGCTTCCGCAGCATCTTCCGTCGCCACTAAGGTAAGCCCGGTGTCAGGCTGCGTAAAGCGCTCATCCTCATCCTGAACAGGAATAATGCGCAGGGTGCCACTCTCTGCGGTACTCATCTCCTCAGCCGACGCAGGTGCTACTTGGTCCTGCAGACGGGATGTGTAGATCATATCCGGGGGCATTGAGGTACAACTCCCAAGCATCAGAGTTGTCAGGACAGCTAGGCATGACAACCAATACCGACTCTTCATGATATACGTACTCCGCGGCTGAAGGGTACTTTTTTATAATCGGGGTCTAGCCCACCGGTCAGTCACTCCCGAGGGTCAATCGTGATGGTATTAATAACCGCGTCTGCTTCCGTATGCAGACCGGACAAGATTTCCTGTCCGGCGGTCAAAACACCTATGACGTGAAGGCGCCCAAGAACTTCAGGGTCCCACGCACTACGGGTAATGTACAGTATGCCGCCCAGCACTTGGGTAGGATTATCCCAATCCGGTACATAGACTAAAAGACCGGGACCGGTTTCTGTGCCCTGATAGCCGGTTTCTGCGGCCAGGGAATACCCCACCAGGCCCTCCACCGTGTCGTCCAGCAGTCCGAAGAACGAAACCCGGTCGTTGCCGTCCTGGACAAAAGGCAAGCCGTCAAAAAAGCCCAGATTGGACAGAACCACAAAATTGTTAACACCTAGCGGGGCTATCTCCGGCAACAGTTCAAACACCAGATCACCCTGATCCGTGCTAAAGGTGGCGGTGTAGGTCGTAGCCACGTCAATGACCATCGCAGGAGGTGTATTAAAGAGGTCAGTGCGGTCACCCGGTGCTAGGTCGGCTAGAGGCCGCTCGTTACCCGTTGCTGCCATTTGATGAGGTGCGTACGGTGTCGGGGTGGGTGTGGGTATCGGGGTCGGCTCAGGTGCAGGTAGATGACTCTCGTCACTTACATAAATCGTCACGTGATGCAAAAGATCGCCCGGTGCGGAGGCACTCGCCGGATCGCGTAGTGCAATGGCTTGGAGCACGTCCATGCCGTCGATCACTTCCCCTAGAATCGTGTGGCGCTGATCCAGGTGGGGTGTCGGTACGAACGTGAGGAAGAACTGACTACCGTTGGTGTTGGGGCCGGAATTAGCCATCGCCAGCAGGCCGGGACGGTCAAAGTTCAGGTTGGTAACAAACTCATCTGCGAACTGGTACCCCGGTCCGCCCGTACCGGTGCCCGTGGGATCACCGCCCTGGGCCATGAAGTCGGCAATCACCCGATGAAACGTGGTGCCGTCGTAGTAACCGGTCAAAGCCAGATAGACGAAGTTGTTGACGGTCTGCGGCACCCGATCCGCGAAAAGCTGGACCACAATGGGCCCCGGCCCCGTTTCAAGCACGGCATAATAGACCCGATCCGAATCTATGACCATGTCGGGCAGGGTATTGAACATGCCGTTACGCGCTTCCGGTTCCGCGGGCATGGTGATACTGATCGCTTCTACCGGTTGCCCTAGATTGAGCCCTGCGATCACAGCAGCGTCAGGGGTATTGTCCGGAGATGGTGATGATGACTCCGTAGGGGCTTCACAAGCTGCTAGGAGGAGGGCACAGACCATCAACACCCAACGTACAAAATACCCGGTTGCGTTCAACATAGGGGTACGCCCCGGGCATTGATTGCTCCTGTTGCGTACAGCCAAGACATGGGATCCGGTGCCCATAGCCATAGGGATCTCCTAATTTTTGCGAGAAAGGATGGTTTTGTGGGGGTGGCTCGTGGCCCTTTAGGGCCCGGCGGGCGCCAGTGTCTGCACGAAGATATCAATCTGCCGGATGGAATCCCCGGGCTGACGGTCGCGCTGCGGATCACGGACGCGTAGATTGTTAACCACATCCATACCTGCGACCACCTCACCGAAAATGGTGTGATGTTGATTGAGCCAAGCAGTGGGCCCAAATGTAATGAAAAATTGGCTGCCGTTGGTGCTCGGTCCGGCATTGGCCATCGCTAGTAGACCGGGACGGTCAAAGGTCCGGGCGGGATCAAATTCATCCTGGAATTGATACCCCGGTCCGCCCGTACCTGTGCCCGTAGGATCACCGCCCTGGGCCATGAAGTCTTCAATTACACGATGGAAGGTAGTGTTGGTGTAATAAGAGGTCAGGGACAGATAGACAAAGTTGTTGACCGTAACGGGAGTCTCTGCGGCCCAAAGCCGGATCGTGATGTCTCCTTTTGCCGTACGCAGTACGGCATGGTACTGCGCATTGGCTTCCATGATCATGGCGGGCGGTTGGCGGAACATGCGATTCCGGTCGTGTGGTGTCTCCGGCATATCCACATCTAAGGGCTCAAGTTGACGGCCAAGGTCCAATGAGGCGTCCATGTACTTCTCCTAACAAAACGTGCACACTGGGGCAACATACAGTGTTATGCACTATAGCCCAATTCCCGATTCATCTCCGAAACTTGCTACATCACGCCTCAGTCTCCTCAATGTCAGGATGCAGACGGGTGCGGTCATACGTTCTGTCCCGTATGCGCGTCGGTGACACAAAGGCTGGATACCGCACGCTACTGCAACCTCGTCTTGGACAGGCTGTGCCAATGCAGACGCTCCTGTCATCAAGGCCCTAAATCCTTCTTCATAGGGCACAGCCTCACCCGACTTTTGGACATGGTGGTGTGCCACGCTCGGATCGGCGCTAGGGTGGTCGGTTCACGTTACTACCGTTACGCTATCCAATCCGATCAGGGCCTCTAGGGCCTGGGCACGCTGGTATCGTTGCGCACTACTGCCCTTGGCATCATAAAGCAGAACCAGATAGCGACGCGCCCGGGTAATTGCCACATACAGTAGACGCAAGCGTTCATCAATGGTGGCACACCGGGCCCGGTAGGATGCCCAGCCCTCCTGGTACTTATCCAGTTCACCTGCGGCCAATAGTGTCACTTGTTCCTCCACCTCGGCCCCTAGATCAAGTGCCATATCCGTATGGTGTTTCCGGGCGTTACGAATATAGGCACTGCCCCGGACATATACCTGGGCCACGTTGAAGGGAACCACAGAGTCGTTGAGTCCTACCAGGTATACGCGATCCCACTCCAGACCCTTAGCGGAATGCATGGTGGACACCGTGACCTGGCCGGGCTGAGCCCTATACTCCATTTCGGCACTGAGCACCCCACGGCCTGTGGAACGGCCTTGGATTAGCTCATGCAGTTCCTGGCTGCAGAGCTTGAGCACGTTTTCGGTGTGCCCTTGGACAAAATCATACAGGTACAGGGAAAGTCGGTATGTCAGGGCCACGTCTTCCATGGCGTCAAACAGATCGGAGCCGATTTGCAGTACGATTTCATCTACCGGTAACAGAACTGATTCCGTCCAGCGGGCGAGTGTGGCCCGGAAGTTATCAATCACGGCTTTTTCTGCCGGTGCCAGATCCTGCGTTGCCGTGCTTTCCATCTGCATCCAGTTTTCAAAGTAGGGTTCTGCTTGCCGCCAGTCTGCTTCCATAGCCTGCTGCATGCGTGTAAGGGGCGTTACACACTCCTCATCAGGGTCAGGCGCAACGTTCTCTCGTCCCTCCCGGTTCAGAGGCGCACCTTTCAGCTGCACCCAATCTTCTTTCCAGATCCGCTTGACGGCATTGAGGTCAGGCTGGCGGATGAAGTCCAGTCCGCGCCGGATGCGCATCACCTGGCGGACAGCCTGGCTGGTGGAACGTAGGAGGGTCTCATCTACATCAATACTGTGCTCCTGCAATACTTTCACCAGGGCCTGGGCCCGCTTGTTGGTGTAAGCCAGGACGGCGACAGTCTGCTCCTGCGCCTCAGGACGGGTTTGCCATCTTTGCAGGCTACGGGCCACGTCCTGATTTGCATGGGCTTCCTCATACAACAAATCGCGCAGCACCACAGTCGGGCCGGGGGGCACAATCGGGTTGGGTTGGGGGTCATCCGGGCCGGTGGCCTCTATCCGGGGTAGGGCCAAGCCCTGGATATGCGGATGCGTAGCGTATTGTTGGCGTGACCAGGCAATGAGAGCGTTGGCACAGACGATGATATCGGTGGTGGAGCGGCCCGACTGTTCCAGAGGTAGTTGCACGGTATCCGGATCGGCAAGAAAGCGGTGCAGGAGATCGGGATCGGCACCGGTGAAGGTAGTGTTGATAGCCTGATTGGGATCACCAACGCGCACCCAGTTGTGATGCGCGGCTGTGATCAAACGCAACAGCTCCTCCTGCAGGGAATTGCTGTCCTGTGCTTCGTCCTCCAGCACGTAAGGCCACTGCTGGGCCAAGCGGGCTTGCAGATGCGGATCCTGTTCCACGATATTGACTGCCAGGTACAATAGATCGGTGTAGTCCAGGGCATTCAGTTCACGCAGCGCCGCCTGATAGCGCTCATAGACCTGCAGGCCGCACTCCAGCAAGGGGAAATTTCCTTCTTGTCCCGCCCAGCGTTCCCGAAAGGCATCAGGTGCCAGTCGTTTCTGCTTGGCTGTCTCGATCAGTCGGCCCATCCAGTCAACCGCATCCCGCGTGAAGTGCCGAGCCGCGTCGGTGTAATCCGGATTACAAAATTCCTCCAGCAGATAGGTCGCGTCGGCCAAAACCTGATGCGTAGTGCGTTGCCGCAGATCGCGGGTGCGGCGATCGTCCAAAATGACGAAGTCCTCGGCGAGCAGGGCGCTGGACGGGCAGGTCCGGACGATCTCCAGTGCCAGCGCATGTAGGGTCCGCACGCTGTACCCGGTTCCTGGTAATCCCCCGTAGGTCCGTGCCGTGATGAACTCGTTGATGCGCGTACGAAAACTATAGACAGCCGCGTTGGAGAAGGTAACGATCAGGACTTCCTGCTGGTCCAGGCAGTTGGTTGTGGCCAGTTTGTGGATCAGCTTGACCGCGAGCAAGCTGAGGACAAAGGTCTTACCACTTCCCGGCACGGCACTGATGCCCAAGCGGCCACCTGTATACTGGAGAATTTCCTGCTGACGGGTACGGAGCCGGAGCGCACTGCCGGTCAGAAAAGACGGAGCGGTCGCCATGGGTAGCAGGTGTCAGGTCAGGCTTCGGCTTCGGCTTCTAGAACCCGGGTAGTCGGGAGAAAATCCCCTACTACCCGCAGTACCCCAACCATATTTCCTGCCATATCAAGGCTGGAATGCTGCAGCATTACATTGGCTTCCCGACCGTCCTCCAGCCTCAAGACCAGGGTACGTGTGCGGTGCATTTCCGTCAGGGCCCGGCCGGTGTTGAGCTTCCGGGTGCTGTAGCTAACCCGGATGGGATCCACATCATAGGTTTTGAAGACCGTAGTGCGGGTCTCATCCAGTTGCGCCACGGGTTTGTCATCCAAGAAAAGAATCCCTTTCATACTGTCCTCTTTTAACTTTTAGTACGGATATCGTTGTCAGAGCATCACGGCGGTTGGCCGATTCAGGCCACACCGGCATGGTATCCATGGTACCGCGCCATTCTAACAGAGGCAATTGCCATCAGGCAGTTGGGGACTACAGGAGTATCAAATCACCTAGTGGAGATCCCAGATCCCTGACGGCAGCCATAAGGGCCAGCTGTCGGGCGTGCCGGGTGGGATCGTCCATCAACACGATGACGGTAACATTTAAAATGTTGCTGTTGACCGGTGCGATGCGTACTCCGTATGGACGCCGGTAAGCTTCACCACCTTGGCCGACGCGGTGGCATTACCGCCGCCGGATTCGACGGACACCCCGACCCCGGTCCCACATGATCCCGGATCAGGAAGCCAGCCATCGGGGCGCACACCCCGACCGCCGCACGAACGGTTGAAATCACCGGTCGGACGACCGGGCCCCGCTACGCGGTGCTCGTGTAGTCCTATGCCGCGGCGTGTGCGCATGGGTCCAAATTCCGGCGCACGCTCCGGACGCCGGAGCCGGCGGGTGGTGCGGCAAGCCACCCACGGGTAACCGTTATAGGAGCTTGAGAACCCTGGTATGTTGGCCTTGCGCGTAGGGTAGGAAGCGTACCCTCCACGGCCCAGTCCCGGCACAGGGCACGGTCGGCCCCACGGTATGATCGCGCCGAGGACCTCGGATCGCCCCGGTCTCCATTATGTCCCTGACTGCGCAAAGCCGTTACTCCATCAAGTCAGAAGCGAGGTAAGGTCTCTTAGACGATTAGTTGGGTCGTAATATCGGCCAAACGCAGGCTCCACAGAGGCCAGTACAGGATGTCATAGTTGTCATGGTACAGAGGGAATTCCACGCTCTGACTGTGGCCTAGCGGTGAAATGGAGCCTAATCAGCATGGGGGTAACAGTCGGGTCCGATACGTGAGCGGGACATGGTGCTCATCGGGGAAGCCGGGCCGGGACCGGCGTGTAGCCGTGTAGCCGCGCCGTCTACAGGTGCGTGGCCCCGTGGGCGGTAGGGCCCCTGCGGATGTGCGGGCGTTCTCTGGCCGCCGCGCGGCCGGCTCCGCGCTTCACCCCGTACTCCTGTACGGGGTGAAGGGGTAGGAGGGTCCTAGGGCATGCGCCGTGGGGCGGGGCATTGGACGAGGGGGGTCGTGGTGGGGACCGGCGTGTAGCCGTCATTCGAGCGGCGTTCGTAGAGGCGGATGCGCGTGGGCACCGCGGTGGGGGTGTGGGTGGGTTGAAAGAGGGGTATGGCCACGGAACTCCGGGTCCCGGTCGGCGTGTGGGTGGCCGTGGCCGGAACCGGGGTATGGGTGGGGGTGTGGGTCGCGGTGGCCGGGAGCGGGGTCGCGGAGGGTGTCAGGGTCCCGGTGGCCGTGGCCGGAACCGGGGTGGCGGTGGGTGGGACCGGCGTGTCCGTGGCCGGAACCGGCGTGTGGGTGTGGGTATGCGTGGCGGTGGCCGGAACCGGGGTGGCCGTGGGCGGAACCGGCGTGTGGGTGTGGGTATGCGTGGCCGTGGGCGGGACCGAGGTGGCCGTGGGCGGGACCGGGGTATGGGTGTGGGTATGCGTGGCGGTGGGTGGGACCGGCGTGTCCGTGGCCGTGTCGCCATCGTCGTCGGTAATGACCAGGCGGCGGGTACCCTGGGCCCAGCCGCTGGCGTTCGCTCGGAGATAGACCGTTTCGTCGTCCTCGTCCCGCGTGTCACCGACAATGGACAGCGTGTAGGTCGCGGTGGTTTGCCCGGATTCCACGACGACGTTGGCGGCACCGCAGGCATCAACGAGTGTGCTCCGGCCGTTACAGGATGTTTTCCATTGGGCCGTGGACGTCTCCATGTTCTCAATACTGACACTCACGCCGTCGCCGGTCGCAGCCTTGGAGAGCGTCACGGTGATCGAGACGCTTTTGAGACCGCTGTCGCCTTCCGTGATACTGGTGGATGTCGTCGCCAGCTTTACGGTATCCGCCCGGGGGGTGACGCTCTTGGTATCGGAGGCCGGGCCGGCGCCGTTGCCGTTCACCGCGCGAACCTGGAAGGCAATGGGGAAGCCGTTGCTCAGCCCGGTCTGGACATATTGATAGGTGCGGGCGTTGGAACTGGCCACATCGCGCCAGTTCGTCCAACCGCCGCCACTGATGTTGCGCCGGTACTGCCATTTGGTAATCGAGGGGTCGTTGGGGTCTTGCCAATAGACGACCGCCCACCCAGAACCGGAGCCCACGTCAATACCGGTGGGTTTGTCCGGGGTACCCGGGTCCGGGGTGTCGGTCGCCGTGGCTGGGACAGGGGTATCCGTGGCTGGGACAGGGGTATCCGTGGCCGGGACGGGGGTATCCGTGGCCGGGACGGGGGTATCCGTGGCCGGGACGGGGGTAGCCGTAGCCGGGACGGGGGTGTCGGTAGCCGGGACGGGGGTAGCCGTAGCCGGAACCGGGGTGTTCGTGGCCGGAACCGGGGTGTTCGTGGCCGGAACCGGGGTGTTCGTGGCCGGGACCGGGGTGTCGGTAGCCGGGACGGGCGTGTGGGTATGGGTGTGCGTGGCCGTGGCCGGTGCCGGGGTGTCGGTAGCCGGGACCGCACCGCGTGCAGGGGTCGCGGTGGCAGTGCCACCCTCGTCGTCGGCAATGACCAGGCGGATGGCACCCCGGGCCCAGTTGTTGGCCACCGCTTTGAGATAGACCGTTTCGTCGTTTTCGTCCGTTGTGTCACTGAGAATGGAAAGCGTGTAGGTCGCGGACGTTTGGCCTGCGGGCACGGTGACGGTGGTGGGACCACAGAAATCACGGCCGGAGGTGGTCAGGCTGGCACAGGGGCTCGCCCGCTGGGCCGTGGAAATGTCCATATGATTGATGCCGACCCTCAGCCCGCCGCCGGGCGCCGCGGAGGAGAGCGACACGGTGATCGGGACGTTTTTGACAGTACCGCCGTTGCCTTCCACAATCCGGGTGGAGGCGGCCGACAGCGTGATGCGCTTAGCCTCGGGCCTGGTGCTCCGCGCCGTCGATGCCGGGCTGTTGCCGTTGTTGTTCACCGCGCGCATCTGGAACCAGTAGGAGGTGCCGTTGGTCAGCCCGGTCACGGTATGGGAGTACGAGTACGCGTAGGCATCGGGCACATCGGTCCAGGGTCCATAATCGCCGGGGCCGGAGCCGCTGTCAACTGCGTACTGGTACTGCCATTTGGTGACGTTCGGGGGATCGAAGCGGTACCGCCAATAGAGGGTCACCTCCCCATTCCCTGAACCCAGGTCCATGCTGGGCTTGTAAGGGACGGGACCCGACCCCGGGGTGTCGGTAGCCGGGACGGGGGTATCGGTGGGAGCGGGAGCGGGCGTCGCCGTGGCCGCGGTGCCGTCATTGTCGACAATGACCAGGCGCATGATCGGATGGGAGAAGCTGCTGTCCACATACGGTTTGAGATAGACCGTTTCGTCCCCCTCGTCCCGCGTGTCGCCGACCACACCCAGCTGGTAGGTGGCCGTCGTTTCGCCTTCCGCCACGGTTACCGTGGCCGGACCGCAGACATCATCGGTTGCTGGCCGGCTGGGGTTGTTACAGGCGCGCAGCGCACGGTTCGTGGTGGTGCCGCTGGCGGTCGAAATCGTATGCCGAAAATCAATCTCCACCTCCTCGCCGCCCGTACCCGCCGGCTTAGAGAGTGTTACGGTCACCGCGACGTTGGTCACATCGCTGTTGCCTTCCGTGACCGTGGGGGAACCGGTGGTGACCGTGACGGTGGCCGCTTCTATTTTTTCCCCCTCCGTATTGGATTTCGGCCCGACGCCATTGGCATTGACGGCCCGGACCTGCAAGTAAAGCGTGCCGGTGCCCCCGGGGCCGGTCACGGTATGCTTGTAGGTGCGGGCGTAGGAATTGGGTACATCCGTCCAGGCTGCCCAGCCCAGGCCCCCGGTTCTACCGGACGGCTCCCAGTCAGTTCTATACTGCCACTTGATGATCGAGTCGTCGTCCGGTCCCGACCAATAGACCGTGACCGCGCCGTTGCCCGCGGCCGTATCAATCGTCACCGCGGCCGGAAGGTCGCCGCTCTGCGCCTGCACCGCGGAGACGGGGACCAGGGCCCCCAGCGTCAGCAGCAGGGCCAGCAGCACGCCCCCACGGGCACGCCGCGGTCGCGACCGACGTGGATGACGTGGATTATTTAAATCGGGGGGGGGGGGGGGGTAACATGAGCGGAAGGCAAGAACGGAGCCATGGCACGGAGGTGGATACGAATCATAGCGGGCAAATGCAAGTAGGGATGCGGGGTGCCTATGCACACCCTAGACAAGGTACCCTGCCCCTGAACGGAACCACGGTACCTTTAATATTCTAGCATAACATAGTGGAAGATGCGCACAGCGCCCTCCTCTCGGAGCGACCGGCAGCCAGCGCGCTTGCTAGGGGCGGGCCCGCTACGCTTGGATGACACGCGCCTAGCGAGGGCACAATGCTTGCAGAGCCATAAGGGCAGAAAAAACGGGCCTGCAGCGAGCGGGCACGCACTTGGATAGGCGCGCCACGGGCTCTTGAACCGGGGCGGACTCTACGACTCGGAAACCGGTTCCGAGTCGTCCCTTATCCATCAAGTAACCATGAACGTGATACCAACGCCGCCGCCTGTTTACTGCCGGGAGACGACGCCCGCCGGCGAGCGGGGATAAGGACCCAGGGCCCGGACCGTACTTGTGCAGGGTACATACACCACGCCGCGCCTTGTTCAGGCACGTCCCGGTAGAAGGGCGCGATGTCCGTAGCGCGCTACGGACATGACGCCCAGGGGACCGCAGCCGGTTCACTCAGCATATGGACTGGCCACATAGCACCTTGCGCAGGGCATCCATGGCGCCTCGCCATTTTAACAGAGGCAATGGCTATCAGGCAGTTGGGGGCCGCAGGAGTGTCAAATCACCTAGTGGAAATCCCAGATCCCTGACGGCAGCCATAAGAGCCAGCCGGCGGGCGCGTATGGCGGGATCGTCCACCAACACCATGACGGTATCAAAGAAATGCGCTACCCGTGGTGCCAGCTCTTGCATTGCCTGTGCGAATGCCTGGACGGTCGGCTCCTGATCGCATAGCCGCGTGGATGCTGTCTGGACAGCTATACGGAGTTCCCGTTCTGCGACCGGCTCATTCCCAGGGATATCCAAGACGGATGGATGATCATAATTCCTATCCAGGATGCGAACACAGCGCACATAGGTCTCCAGACTAGTCTGCCATCCCGGATCGCGAGCCTGTCGAGCCAGAGCACGTGCAAGCGTGACCCGGCGCACCGGATCGGGATCCGGGCAGGCTTCCACGGCGTCCACTACATCGTGCGGCAGATCCTCTGCCAGCATCCGCATCCGCACCCGCCGCAGCAGAAACGCACCTACCTCTTCTTGTACCTCGTGGGTCACGTCCACGGTATGTTGCCGGGCAGCCGCCTGAATTCCTGCTTGCAGGTTAAACCGGACCTGGTTCTGAAGCAGGGTCTGCACCAGGCCCAGTGCCAGACGGCGAAGCCCAAAGGGATCGGTACTACCGCGGGGACGGACCCCTACCGCCATTAAACCCACCAGTGAATCCAGCCGATCCGCTAGGCTGAGCACGAGGCCCGGTCGCGAAGCCGGCACATCGTCATCCGTTGCACGCGGTAGGTAGTGCTCGCGTATAGCTTGACAGACCGCGGCATCCTCGCCCACTTCCCGGGCATACAGATCCCCCATGATTCCTTGCAGGTTGGTCATCTCAACCACCATGTGGCTGACCAGATCATTCTTGCATAGTTCGGCCGCGCGCACCGCGGCGCACCGCTCAGTCTCAGTCAGCTCCAGCTGGATGCCAAGAGCTGATACCAGCTTGACTAAGCGCTTTACCTTGTCTCCCATAGACCCCAGTTGGGTGTGAAACACCAGCGTGTCTAGTTGGGGTGCCGGCGCTGTCAGGGCAGTCTCTTTGTCCCGAGCCAAGAAAAAGGCCGCGTCAGCCAGACGGGCGTTAACTACATGCTCGTTCCCAGTGCGAATCACATCCGGATCCCGGAGTTCCGTACCATTGACGATGGTGACGAAGTAGGGCATCAACGTGGTGGCATCATGTACATGGTATACGGGAAAGTACCGCTGATGTTTGCGCATGACCGTGATCAGAACCGGTGTGGGCAGATGCAGATACTGCGCCGGTATGGCCCCAATCAGGGCATGGGGAGCTTCTACTAGATCCGCGACTTCATCAAGCAGGCCTGGATCCTTACCGGGCTTGCCCCCTACGGACATGGCCGCGGCCGTAGCCTGGTGCCAGATGGTCGTGCGCCGGGTCTCTCTATCCAGCACAATACCTTGGGTTTGGAGCCATGCATGGTACGCCTGATACGAAGCCAGCGGTGTCAGGGCCGGTATGATCCTGTCAGTATGGTGGACGGCATCCGTATAGCGAGGCGCACGCGTTGCCGGCTGGGCCACGACTCCTCCCCACTCCATGGGTATGGGGATAGTACCTAGCAGGACGAACAGCCACCGTACCGGGCGCGGGAAAGCCTTACCCGATGCGTTCCAACGCATCGTCTTGGACCAGGTCAGTCCATCTAGTAGAGCGGGCAGGATTGTAAGCAGCAGCTCCTGGGTGGGCAACCCCTCCTCATGCGTGATTGCAAAAACATAGTTGTCCTTTTGCACCAGTTTGTCTACGGGGATGCCCTGTCCACGGGCGAAACCTAGAGCCGCACGGGAAGGCGTACCATCAGCATGGAAGGCCACCGACACGGAAGGACCACGCCGTTCCACCGTCCGGTCCGGCTGCCTAAGGGCTAGTTCCTGCACTTCCACGACGAGGCGGCGCGGTGTCCCGGATACAGTAATGGAACCATGGGGTAGGTAGTGGTCTGCGAGCAGGCGGGGCATCAGATCTTGCAGCTGTGCTATGCCGTTGGGCACTTCATGGGCAGGCAATTCCTCAACACCAATCTCAAAAAGCAGGGTATCGGTGCCCGTGGCGGCTGCAGCTGCGGATTGCTTGTTGCCAGCTGGGGCCGCGGAAGCCCTGGCTGCGTGACGTATGAACGGATATTCCAGACGCTGACGTTCTTCCAGATACAGCTCGGCTACAGCCCGTGCCTGCCGCCGCATGGAGGCAAAATACTGGGCTCGTTCCGTGACCCCCACAGCCCCCCGGGTGTCTAGGAGGTTGAAGTTGTGGCTCTGGCGTAGCAAGTAATCGTATGCCGGGTGGATAAGACCCTGTGCCAAGCACTGGAGGGCCTCTGCGTGATAGAGTTGGTTCAGCTGCTGCAAATGCTCCACGGAAGACGTGTCAAAATTATACCGACTGTGTTCCACTTCGTGGGACCGGTAGAGTTCCGCGTAGGTATGCTGACCATCTACATCAATGGACCACACCTCGTCGTGTCCCTGCAGGAACATGGCAATACGCTCTAGACCGTAGGTGATCTCCACACTGACTGGATCGAGCGCCTGGCCGCCTGCTTGTTGAAAATAGGTGAACTGCGTAATTTCCTGGCCATCCAGCCAGACCTCCCAACCCAGGCCCCAAGCTCCTAGGGCTGGTGATTCCCAGTTATCCTCCACGAAGCGGATGTCGTGAATTGTCCGATCCAGGCCCAGCGCGGACAGACTAGCCAGATACAGTTCCTGGGGATGACCCGGATCCGGTTTCAGGATGACCTGGTACTGGGTATGCATCTGCATGCGATTCGGATTTTCCGCATACCGGCCATCATCGGCCCGGAAGGAGGGCTCCAGATATCCTACATGCCAGGGTTCGGGGCCTAGCACACGCAGGAAAGTAGCCGGATTCATGGTTCCGGCGCCGACTTTCTCGCCATGAGGATACCAGATGGTGCATCCCTGAGCTGCCCAGAACGCCTGCAGGCGCTGGATGATCTCCTGCAGGTTGGCTGCCTGACTTACTGTCGTCATTTGCTGTCCATAAACTCCTGAAGGAAGCCGTGTAGTACCCCAAGAGGCGTACAGTTGCGGGCTAAAAGAAAAAGAAGGTCCGGAACGGCACGGGCACAAACGTCAGTACGAAGACGATCAGTACACCATAGCCAATCCAGCGACGCAGCGGATCCAGTTCCGTCACCATGTCCAGCGTGGCGGAATGGGATGGGCCGATGGTCAGGATGATCAACCACAGCCAGACCAACCAACCCACATAGCCGATATGCTCCAGGGGAGGCCAAAGCTGCTGCAGTGGTGCTAGGCCGGCCGTCCCCAGAATAGCCAGCAGCAACAGACTCACGCGATAGATGGTACGGGCTCGGACCCCAAACAGGGCAAACGCCACATGACCACCGTCCAGGGACCCAATAGGTAAGAGATTAAGGCCTGTCGCCAGTAGACCAATCCAGGCTGCAAACGTTACCTGGTTCATGACCACGTCCGCCCCTGTAGTGAAGTTAGGCAGCCAGGCATCAAAGGTTAGATATTTGGCCAGTAGGTAAACAACGCTGTTACCTTCCAGGTCCACCCGCCCCGACCAAGTGGTCAACTCCGCCGTTTGTAACCCCACTAGCAACAGGGGCACCGCCACGACTAAGCCGGCCAGGGGGCCGGCCACCCCCACGTCAAAGAGTCTACGCCGATCCCATATCGGGGCCCGTAGGCGAATGAAAGCCCCCAGGGTACCGAAAGAGATAGGCACCGGAATGAAGTAGGGCAAGCTGACGGGAATACGGTGGTACCGCGCCGCCAGGAAATGGCCCATTTCATGTACACCCAGTATTAGCAGCAGCGTGCCGGCAAACGGCCAGCCGGTCAGCAGGTCCCGCAGGCTCAGCAGCTGTGCCAAGGAAGTCGGCACAGGCCGTTCATACCAAGAACCCACGAATAGCGTGCTGAGACAAGTAGCCAGGAAGAGTGCCAGATTCAGCCAGGGATTGCCCTGGCGGCGGGGTGCGGGTGCCGGGAGCAACGTGAGTCTGACGCGCTGCGGATCCAGGTGTGTCATCTCCCGGTCCGGGAAAAGGAAGGGGAGGAGATTCAGACTGGCGAAGCGTTCTACCCAACGGCCGAATACTTCATAACTAGGTTTCAGGAGGCGCCCGTGAAGGCTGATACCCGCAGTTTCATTCTGGGGCGTGGACACGGAAAAGACATCCATGTCACCCTGGATAATCTGTCGGGCCTGCGCGGCGTTACGCTCATCTGCGGACTGGTCAAAATCCTCAAACTCGGACGCCGTGGTGTAGGACCTGATACGGGATTTCTGGTCATTCACGTGACATCGGTTGACTGCCGGTGCACAATCCTGTCTTCCACCAAGTCGAAGAGGAAGGGCATAATCGTTACGACACCTGCCGCATCCGGAGGTCTGTGTCCCGCAGACCGGCCAGTTCCACCAGAATTTGCAGCAGATGTGTCTGCCAGCTGTCCCCTTCAGTGAGAGTCAAGTATATGCCATCCCGGCCCAGGCGATACGGTTTTGTCACCATATACGCCGCGGGCGAGGTTGCCTGTGTCACCCGCTCCAGCAAAGCAGTGAGGCGATGACGGTATCGTTCCGGATCCCAGCGCGGTTGGAGCAACAGTTCCTGGCCACGGTGGGAGATTGCCTCAATGTTGGCGGTCTCAGCCGCTCGTTTGACTTGAATTTGGTACAGAAGGTTTTCAATTTCCTCAGGGATCGCATCTACCCGCTGGCTGACCGAGCCAAAACGATCAATCAGCTCCTGGCGGAAATCAATGCTGTCTTGCTCGGAGTTCAGACCAGCGATCCGGTGATAGAAGCGGTAGCGAGTTGCACTGTCCGCGATATACCACTCCGGAATGCGCGCATCCAGAGGCAGCACCAGGGTGACGGCGGGTGTGAAGGGGTCGGGCGTCGCGGTAGTCGGTCCGGCCGGATGGCCGGGTGTAGCCCCCCCATCCTTCCGGATCCGCAGTTCTTCCACTGCGTTAGTCAGTAATCGTGTGTAGAGATCCAGACCAATGGCTCCCATATTACCACTTTGGCGTGCCCCGAGAATCTCGCCCGCGCCCCGCAATTGCAGATCACTCATGGCAATCCGGAAACCTGCACCCAATTCATCACTGGATTCCACGATGGCCTGCAAACGTGTTTGGGCCGCATAGGACAGCATATGCCCTTCTGCATATAGCAGATAGCAATGGCCCCTCCGGGAGGAGCGTCCTACGCGGCCCCGCAGTTGGTACAACTGTGCCATGCCGAATCGATCGGCGTTGTTTACGACCATGGTGTTGGCATTCGGGATGTCCAAACCGTTTTCAATAATCGTAGTACAGACCAGAATATCGGTCTGGCCTTGCGCGAAACGCCACATGGCGTCCTCCAACTCTTCGCCCTTCATCTGACCATGGGCCATATCAATGGTAGCGATAGGCACTAGACGGGCTATCTCATCCGCGAGGCTCGCCAGACCGCGCACCCTATCGGTGACGACAAACGCTTGCCCCCCGCGGTTGAGTTCGCGTTCCAGCGCCTTCCGCACCAGTGTGCGGTCAAAAGGAGCCATGACCGTATGGACCGGCAGGCGTTCTTCCGGTGGCGTCGTGATGTAACTGATATCTCGAATACCACTCAAGCCCATGTTCATGGTGCGCGGTATGGGCGTCGCCGACATGGTCAGCACGTTGACCGAGGGCTTGAGTCGTTTGATCCGTTCTTTCTGCTTCACACCAAAGCGCTGCTCTTCGTCAATGATCAGCAGGCCGAGATCCCGGAAGACCACGTCTTTGGCCAGCAGGGCGTGGGTACCAATCACAATATCCACCTGGCCCCGGGGCAGTGCTTGCTTTACGGCACGCCGTTCCGCGGGTGACCGCAAGCGGCTCAGCACTTCCAGGTGCACGGGCATCTCTCTCATGCGTTCGCGGAACGTAGTGTAATGCTGGTGTGCCAGGACCGTGGTGGGTACCAGCACAGCCACCTGCCGGTTGTCCAGCACCATCTTGAAAGCGGCTCGTATCGCTACTTCGGTCTTGCCAAAACCCACGTCACCCACAATCAGGCGGTCCATGTGGCGATCCACTTCCAGATCGGATTTCACTTCATCAATGGCCCGCATCTGATCCGGAGTCTCAATATAGGGAAAGCGCATTTCCAAGGTGTTCTGCCAGGCCTCGTCCGGCCCCGTCGCCTGACCGGTGACCGCTTCGCGCTGCGCATACAGTGTCAGTAGCTCCCCCGCGATGACCTGAACTTCCTTCCGGGCTTTCTCTTTGGCCGTGGCCCAACGGCTGGACCCCAGTTTGCTAAGGGCCGGATCCTCCGCACCTACGTAACGGCTGACACGGTCCGCCTGATGTACGGGCACCAACACCTTATCCCCATCCTGAAAGTCCACCTGAATGTATTCCGTGTCCACTCCCTTGAGATTGCGGCTGACTAGACCTGCGTAGAGACCAACACCGAAGTCCACGTGCACTACGTTGTCGTTGAGCGCGACTTCCGCAAAGAACTGCTCCGGCGTGATACGGGGTTGAGGGGTATGCTGGCGGCGCCGGTACACCTTACTAACATCAAAAAACTCAACATCGGAAATCACCTGCAGCACGGGCGTAGCCTTCGTTGCTGTGCACCCGGATGAGGACATGAGACAGAAACCGCCCTGTACGCTGCCTTCTAGCAACCAAATGGCACCGGGTACGGGTTCAGGTGGCAGATGTCTAATCCGTTCCGGCATCAGATCGGCCGCCTGTAGCATGTCCTCCACACGCGGACACATCTGCGACACAATGACGATTTCAGCCCCGGCGGCCGCTACCTGCCCTATGTGTTCCGGGCGGGCCTCCTGTGCATTCTGCTGGAGATCGAGGGTTCGACACCCGTTGCCTACGCCTGACGGCTGACTCATGCGGCGTCCCTGTAGATCCCCGTGCCCTAGGAGTAGGGGGGCATGGGCTTCCAGCCGTTCCAGCATCTCGTCGTAGGACAAGTGGCTAGAGGCAAAACGGGCCGGCACCTCTCCGCTCTGGATCAGTTCGGTCTGCAGCTCTTGGTGCCGGCGTTCCAGTGACTTGATCGCCTGCTCCACTCCGGCACCATCATCAAGCACCAGCAGGCCTCCGGAGTCCAGATAATCAAGCAGGCAACTGCGGCCTGCATACAGGTAAGGCAAATACCACTCTAGCGCTTGAAAACTTTCCTGGCGGTGCAACCTCTGCACTTCCGTGGCAATCTCCTCCTGGAGGAACAACGACAGCCCTGGATCCTGTAAGGGGCCCCGCAAGGACGGATTCTGAGCCGCCAGCGCGGGTGCGCTCAGCGTCCCGTCCGGCAGCCCCACACGCTGCAGCAAATCAGGACCATAGCGGGCCAAGGCTTCGCTCGCGGGTCCCATCACGACCGTGGCTAGGGACTCGGTACTGCGTTGGGTCTGGGGATCAAACACACGCAGAGAATCCAATTCGTCTCCGAAAAAATCTAGGCGTACAGGATGCAGCAGATTGGCAGGCCAGACATCCAGAATGTTCCCTCGTTGTGCAAACGTCCCGGCGTTTTCCACCAGAGGCGAAGATGTGTAGCCCACCTCCACCCATTCCCGGATCATGTCACTCATCCGATACTGGCCGCCCTGCCGGTAGGTATGCAGTGAAACCGCTAGTTCCGCGGGCGGTAGCGTCACCTGCAACAGGGCTTCCACACTGCTGATTACCAGGCAACCTGTCGGTGGGGGCTGCAGCAGTGCGGCGAGGGCTGTCAGGCGACTTTGGCGGGTCTGACTCGTCCAGGGTATGCGTTCATAGGGGCGGGCATCCGGTTGGGCAAAATAATACAGTGGCCCCAGCTGTCCTTCACCGTCCGCCGACCAGAGAGGGATTTCCTGCATGAGGTGGGCAGCCCGTTCGTCGTTTTCCGTGATCACCAGCATAGGGCGATGCAGGGTCCGTCGCAGCGCGGCGAGCGCGTACGCCCGGACAGCCTCAGGCACTCCTTGGGGCTGTTGCGGCTGTGACCAGTTAGCAGTAGGATCGTCAGGCAACAAATCAGCCAGGTCCGGCCATCTTGTGGTCCGTGCACCTGGGAGAGGTGGGGTCATAGAGCGCCGTTGTACCTGTTCATCGCCGCGTCAATATCATTCTCTACCCAGTATACAAGGGCCTCAGCGACCAGACGTTTTATTGGCTCTACCACATCTCTTTTTTCAGCTGACGCAAAAGGGCGCAGCACGTACACGGCCGGCTCCATCCGGCCGGGAGGACGCCCTATGCCCACCGCGATACGCGGAAAAAGGGGCGTACCTAGTTGCTGAATCACCGATTTCATGCCGTTGTTGCCACCCGCACCACCCTGGGGCCGCAGGCGGATACGTCCCAAAGGCAAATCCAAGTGATCGTGCACTACCATAAGGTCAGACAGGGCAATACGCAGGGCATGGCATAACCGCTGCACGCTGTGACCATTCAGATTCATGAAAGTATCGGGACGCGCAAGCGTTACGGTGTAGCGTACCGGTTCCGCGCTGTCCGTTTCTGCCGGCACAGTCCAGGAGGTGGTACCCCATACGGCCCCATGCGCACGCCGGGCCAGGCGTAGCGACAATTGGGCCGCCAGCTGGGACACGCAGTCGCCCCCAATGTTGTGACGGGTATGTGCATACTTGGCGCCTGGATTGCCCAAGCCCACAATCAGACAATGTCGAGCAGGTACGGTCATAACCGCGAAGTCCATACCTGTCCTTCAGCGCTTGGACTGCAGATAAATAAGCAAAGTCTTTAGGCCCCAATAGGCGAGCACCAGGAGTGTGATCATGCCGCTCCACCGCATGCCCCGTTGCCAGTAGGCCCATAGGGCGACGGGACGGGCCCGCAGGGCCAGCTGATCCAGGGCCTGGCGCAACGACGTGTCAGTCTGCAGAGAGGGGACAGTGACATCGGGTGCGGGCTCAGTGGCTTCGTTGGTAGGCTCTCCCGTTCCTGGCCCTACCAAGACAAGTGTTATGGTAGCCTGCTCCACCTGATCAGCTTCAAAAATGGCCCGCAAGCGGATCTCATAGTCGCCTGGGGACAGGCTGCCGGTTGACCAGCGACCTAGCACCCCCGCCTCGATCGGAATCTGATCACCGTCAAAATAAATGAACTCCTGGCTACTGCCGGTAGCCCGGTAATGTAATTCATACCGCAGCAAGCCCGGGCCACGCACAGTACCCACCAGATCTACATCGCCCTGCACCTGCGTACCCGACGGCGGCGAATCCAGGAGAACCACAGCATTGGACTGGGCCTGCACGAGCAGGGCACACGGTCCTAGCAACAGCCACAAGCCCCATACCAGCCGCCCCAGCCTACGGCTTGCCTTGATCCCCATGGCTATTCAGATTCTTGGGTGCTATGCGCCTTGAGATACGTAATGATGGCCTGTAGCGCACGATCCGAGAGATCGGCACCGCCTAAGGGGGGCATCATGTTGCCTAGCTGGTTGCGGGGATCATCCGCGGCTATGCCCGCACGCACCAGTGCTTCCAGTTCTGCAGGGGTAGCCTCACGCACCGTGGTGGATGTCTGTAGAGAAGGTGTCAAGTTGGGAATGCCCACACCCTCCGGGCCATGACAGACAGCACAGTTATCTGCGAAGAGACGTGCTCCCTGTCGTACTATTGCGCTAGCGTCCTGCGGCACCTCAGCTGCGGCAAGCGTGGGATCAAGTGGTACCGGCATCTCTACCGGCACGCCCGTAGCAGTCGCTGTCCGTACTACCAGCCAAGCCGCCACCCCAAGGCCCAAGAGGACAGCCACCACACCGACCATCTGTGTGTCAAGCGTCAGGGATATGGGCCCGTCGCCGCCCATACCATTGAGATACAGAACCGTGCTGAGTGAAATCAGCATGAAGGCCAGCATGGCCAGCATCGGAATGGTAATGACCCCAAACCAGTCAATGTAGGTGATAGCACAGGACACACCCGTGGCCTCACAAGCGGTAGCGGCGGTTAGCCAGGTAGTTTTTTGCAACAGATAGTGGTACGTGGACACTCCCTGTCCCACTACGGCCAGAGACAGCACTAGATAAGCCAGGCGGGGCACTCGACTGATAAGGGTATAGGCTAGTAAGGGTACCAGGGGATACATCAAGATACGCTGGTACCAGCACAACAGACAGGGTGTAAAATGCCGGATTTCACTGAAATATAGACTTCCTAGAAGGGCGGCATAGGCCACCAACAACGCACTCAGCAGTGGCCAAGGCCACCGCACCTGCCGTTCGGTCATGGTACCTAGTAGACGGTTGACCGGCTTAGGATTGCAGAGCCGCGTTCAGGGCTGTTTTGATCGCATCGTAATCCACGACGTTACCTGTGAAGAGTTCACCATTGATGAAGAGTGACGGGGTACCGGTGACACCCGCTTCAAAGCCTTGGGCCACCGACGCGTCAATGGCTTCCTGGGTCGTTATGGAACCAAGACAGGTCACGAAGTCGTTTTCCTGAATGCCAAGGGAACGGGCCAGGCCCGTGAGATTTTCCGTCGCGTACCGGGATGCCCCTCGTTCCCCAAAGAAGAGGGTATCGTGATACAGCCAAAACTGATCCGACAGCGTGGCCACACACTGCCCGGCGCGGGCGGCGGCAAAAGAATTCGGTGCGAACATTTCCAGGGGGAAGAAGCGGTAGACAAACCGGACATCCCCCGGGATCACGAACTCCTCCATTAGCTTATCCTTGACGGCCCGGTTGAATTCTCCGCAATGAGGGCAGAGAAAATCTTCATAAGCTTCTAGCACAACCGGGGCTTCCGGATTACCTAGTTCCGTGCCCTTGATCCAATCCGCCGGGATGTTCGCATAGGCTTCGTCCCCCACGGACACACCCGCACGGCTGGTCACAACAATCAGCAGGATGATGATGGCCGTGACGACCATTGCACCGCCAATGATCCAGAGGCCGATACGGTTTTGTGCCTTACTTGCCGTAGTTGTCATGAGTCCCCATCAAAATGCATAGAACAAATGGTGCTGGATGCTCAGCCTATAGTCACGCCTTGGAATATGACGGTCGTAGCAGCCAAACAAACTGCTCCTATCTGCATATTTTACCAGAGCCCTTTCACAGGATGTCAGAATATTGTGACACCCACATAGGAACCGCATCTGCAAGGGCGATTCAATATTCTGGACAGGGCCAGCCAAACGTAAGCCCGCGCGAACGGGAGCAAAGGGCGTATCCAGGTCGTGCGCGCGGATCGCACCGATTCTCCCCAGTCAGTCATCAGGTACCATGGCTGCCCAACCGGTAATTCCGCTTCCGTTACGCTGTACAGGTCCGCCCAGTGGTACGATCAAGCAGTAAGCGGGCACTGCACATCACTGCACATCACTGCACATGGGAAAACGGGGAGGCAACTCATGCATGAACTAGGAGGCGCAGTTGTAGTCATCACGGGGGCAAGTCGGGGTATCGGCCGGGCCACCGCACACGCTTTCGCAGCCATTGGATGTCATGTCGTGCTCGCCGCCCGGAGCGAGGACGATCTGATCCGTCTGGCAGCCGAGATCAAGCAGACATACGGTGTAGAAACCCTAGCCGTTCCCACAGACATGACCAGCACCACCCAAATTGAGCACCTGATGCAGACCACGGTGACTCAGATGGGTGGCATTGATATCCTAATCAATAACGCAGGCTTGGGTGCCTACAATCCCGTGGAAGCCATCAGTGACGACGACATGGAATATCTCTTCGCCGTCAATGTGTTTGGTCCTGTGAAAGCTATGCGGGCCGTCATTCCCTACATGCGTGCGCGGGGTGGTGGCCATATTGTTAACGTCGGCAGCATCGTGAGCTATTTGGCCCTACCTCAATACCGCCTGACCGGCGTGTCCGCTACCTATTGCGCAACTAAATTCGCCCTGCGCGCTTTCACCACGTCGGCCCGCACCGAACTCCATGCCGACAATATCCGCGTTTCCCTCGCCATCGTGGGCGCAACCGATACCGATTTTTTCGTGATACCCGGCCGGCAGGAAGCGGAGAACGCCCATGAGACACCACCTCAGTTTGCACGACCTCCCCTCATGCGCCACATTCTCGTACCACCCCAGAAGGTCGCGACCCGCATTGTACGTGCTATTACGGAAGGAAGGCGCGAATTCTATATCAGCTGGTGGGATTATATTCTGGTTCGTTGGGCGGAATGGGCCCCGGACACGTTGATCCTGCTGGCCCGTGCCCTGTTTCCGATCTTCGGCCGCCCGCCCCAATCCAAATCCCTGTCTCGTCCCTTCTGGTCAGGTCTGCAGATCCGTGAATGGCTGCCGGTCATGGTGGGCTGGCTGCTGGGGCGCTGGCTTTGGCACCGTCTGTTCCGTCAGCGGCAGTCAATAGCCAAGTCGTAGCAACATCCGGTCATCGTTCATTCTGCCTTGCTGTCAGTTACCCGTGCCGGACGAGTCCTTGCCCCCTTGGGTATACAGAGCCTGCACCAGACGAGACAGCGATTGCTGTCCTTCGGTGCCATCTACCGGTGGGGCTCCCAGCATCATGGCCGGCATACCGGGGGCGGTTTCCGGATCATGGGTGGGAATGTAGGTACGCAGGGCCCGCGGGTTACCCCAGAAGGGATCCGCATCTATGGATGACGCCTCCGCCCTCGTCGTACCCGGCTTAGACTGAGGACAAGGCGCGGATGTCCCCATCCGGCGGCGCAGGATATCAGGCGTCAGGCCACGCAAGCGCAACAGGAGCCAGGGATCCATCTCCAGGAGGCGGCCGGTTTCCAACAGGGCAGCTAAGGCACAGGGACAGGGCTCTTGCCCCGTTACCGGTGTTACCGTGACCTGTACCTCCTGTACCCCTTGAGGCCATAGGATTAAGCCTGCCTGCTCCAGGGCATCAAACTGTTCCCGGGAAGGCCGGCGTAGCCAAGTTGCAAACTGTGCCCCTTGTTGCCGGGCAAGCTGGTTGATCCGGGGTAGGCAGCGTTCCAGAGACCGCGGCGGGAGAGCAATAATCACCGTAGTCCGTCCCAAGGCAGGAGACTTTATTTCCGCCTTCACCACCCCCCGTTCTTCATGGATGGACAGGACCTCATGGCTCGCCGCACTACTGTGGGCCAAGGTATAGAGTTGATGATTGCCATGAAAAAGGGCTGCTTCCCAGATCTGGCACCAACCTAACGGGGTGGAATCGACTGTCTGACTCATTTGTTTTCTAGTCCGTATGCTCACTTGTCGGCCGCGGTCCCCTGCAGCACCGTGGGCAATCGTAGCATCAGTAGGTCTTGTAGTTGTGCGTGTGTCATTCGGGTCAACCATTCCTCCCCACTGCCCAACACATCCTGGGCTAGTGCTGCCTTGCGCTGGAGCAGGTTGTCTACATGCTCTTCCACCGTTCCGGACATGATGTACTTGAACACCTGCACGCGTCGTGTCTGACCAATGCGGTGGGCCCGATCCGTGGCCTGGTTTTCCACGGCGGGGTTCCACCAGCGATCATAGTGATACACGTGATTGGCAGCAGTGAGATTGAGACCCACACCGCCCGTACGCACGCTCAGCAACAATACGGGCCGGTCCTGTCCACCCTGCTGGAACTGATCAACCATCTGCTGGCGAGCCCGCATGGACACCCCACCATGCAGGAAATCCGTCTCACACTGCCAAGTCTGCTGAATCAATTGCTGCAGAATTTCGCCCATGCGGACGAAGGTCGTGAACACGAGGGCCTTGTCCTGGTTTTCTCGGGCTTCAGCCAACATTTCCATAAAACGAATTAGTTTACCGCTGCGACCCTCCAGCGTCCGGGGCTCCTCCTCCAGCATCGCCGGATGGTTGACGATCTTCCTGAGCCGCGTAATCAGGGCTAGAATGGTGCCATGTCGCCGGATTCCTTCCAAGCCTTGCAGGCGGGGCAGGGCTTGCTCTACAGCTTGGGCGTACAGATGGGTCTGTTCCGGTGTCAGATCACAGAAGATATTGATTTCGTGTTTGGCCGGCAGATCACGCACCACCTCCGGATCAGACTTGAGACGACGCAGCACAAATGGCTGTACCAGGTGTTTTAGATCGTGCAGGCGCTCACGACCGTTCGTGTTGGCCGAAGAATGGACAAAGCGCTGCTGAAAGTGAGTTTGGGAACCCAGGTAATCGGCGTTCAGAAAATCCAGAATGCTCCACAATTCCAGCAAGTGATTTTCCAAAGGTGTCCCCGTCAGGGTTAGGCGGTGCTGACCGGGAAAAGAACGGATAGCACGTGATTGCTTGGCCAGGGGATTCTTGATGTTCTGTGCTTCGTCAACGATCAGAGAATGCCAGGCAATGCTACGTAGCAGGTTCTGATCAACTCGGGCCGTACCAAAACTGGTAATCACAACATCAAAGGACGCTAGGCACTTTTGTAGTTCCGGTCCCTGCAAGCGCTGCGGGCCGTGGTGAATGTACGCGTTCAGAGTCGGGGCAAAGCGAGCGAGTTCCCTTTGCCAGTTGCGCATTACGCTAGCCGGACAGATCAGCAGCCGGGGCCACTGGATGTGAGGGGGACGGATACGTTCCTGTTCCAGGAATAGGGCAATGGTCTGGATAGTCTTGCCCAGGCCCATATCATCGGCCAGACAGGAACCCAAACCGATTTCATACATATACCACAACCAAGCCAGGCCGCGTTTCTGGTAGGGTCGCAGCTGACCCACAAATCCCCGTGGCTCTGTCCGGCTGGCATCACGGGCCGTATGCTGCAGCCGATGCCAAACCTCGCGGAGCCGCCCCTGTAGCGCGACCTGGTGCACCGGCAGCGTTGAGGTGAAGTCGGCTTCGGTATCCCCGAACTGTGACAGCAGTTGTGCTTGGCCATGGGGTGTTCCCTGTTCCTGCACCAGATGCAGAGCCCGGATCAAGCTAACC
This sequence comes from Caldilineaceae bacterium, assembly GCA_965116185.1. Classification (GTDB taxonomy): domain Bacteria; phylum Chloroflexota; class Anaerolineae; order Caldilineales; family Caldilineaceae; genus Bin34. Next base: position 1,236,773 of record OZ220492.1, on the reverse strand, counting down.
TTCTGCGGGCGTGTTCGATATGCGAGGATCTGCCGCGCCGCTCGAATCTGATCTTCATTTACATGTAACCAGCGATCGTTCATGAAAACCAGGAGCGAATCGGCGGTGGCAAGCTGCCCCAGTTCGGTAGTGCTCAATTCACGATCGGCGGCTACCAAGTTCCAGTCCAAATTGAAATTCCGGCTATGCACATCTACCGCTTCCGCCGCATTCTGGATGGATGTGTCCGTATCCTGGATTAGCATCTGCAGCTGCAGGGCTGTATCGGGAGATGAAGTCCACCAAGCGGGCAATGTTATCTGAAAACCCGCTTGTGCCAACACCTGACTGTCTTGGGTCAGAAACTGATAGGCTTCATCGTGACTGAGCGTAACGGCTATCGGCTGCGGCTCATGCAAAACCCGCGTGATCGGAGCACACATATGGCTCGCCATACGCAATCCTGCCAGCAGGTAGGCTCCTGGCCGGGTGCTATGTCCGCTCCCAGGCCGGACCTGTTCCCATTGATGCCATAGTTCGTCTGCATCTAGCGTGTGGTCAGGGGCTTCCGGGAGACGTATACCGAATGCCAGGCACCACGGCTCTGCACCTGATTCCGCGGCCGCGGCCGATGGCTCCCGGAGCGTCAGCACAACCTGCACACGGCCCTGGGACAAATCGCAAACACGGGCAAGCCATTGGTTCCATTGATGCACGAAATAGCGGCAGTCTTGTCCCACCTGTACACGAGGTATGGCCTCCCCCAACAGGAGACGATACCACAGCGGCGTTAGGTCCCGTGCCCCCATGATTTTTTCATCCACGCCTGTGACGGGGACGTACTGTGTATCATCCTGTAGGGCTACGGCAGCTGCACTCATGTGGGTATGCACGGCCGCATGCAGAAAATCCTGCAGCAGTACAGAGGCCTCTGCTGTGTACTGCCGGTTCAGCTCGTAGGACAGACAAACGCCCGGCATCAACGTCGCTAGTTCCTCCAGATTGAGCGCAAAGCTAGCCCAGTCATTCCACGTCTCCCAACGCACCTGTAACTGGTCGTCCCGGACATGCAGAGAAGGCAGGACGCAGCCAGCCCGTATTAGGGAGCGGGCGTATTGGGCAGCTATGCACCAGTAGCGCAAATCCGTCCCGATAATGAAGTGACGAACGAAGTCTGTGATCAAGGCATCCTGCTGATCCCCGACAGAGTTGCGCAGCCGACCATCCGGTGGTGTCTGTAACACCCTAAGCAGATACAGCGCCTGTACTACCGGCAGGGCGACACCAAACACGCGCAGTTCCTGCAAGGGTTGAGAGGGCTGTCCCGCCTGTGGGCTATCCGGCACGCTGACAGACAGGCGCTGCAGCGGCAACATCTCCGGTTGGAAGGTAGCTAGCACACCTTGCAGGCGATGGCGCAGCAGGGCGGGAGCCACAAGACGTACGTGCAGAGGGGCACGAGATACCATCAGATGCTTCTGCCCCGCGAGCGTCACTGGCCGTGCTCTCGGGTCAATCCCGTCTGATTCTTCAGCCCAAAGAAATAGATAACCATTCACGTCCGGACTGTTCGCAACAATCCAGGAAGCATGCAGGATAGTGGGCATTGGCGGGTACGGGCTACCGTCCAATATAACAACTGATTTGAACTTGCCCCGTGGCTACGGTCAGCCAATACCTTTCCGGATCGTTACCGGGGCAAACTATCAGTATACCATTGCCATTAGCATCAGGTGCGAGTTGGTGGACCGTAGCGTAGTGACATGATGGCGAGACAGGGCCCGGAAGCACCTAGTTGATCTGTCTCTTCACGTTGTAGGAGCCCCGATCCCTTCACCGGATGTCACAGGTCCGGATATTGGCATGGCTCAGTCACCTTACTAGTATAATACGGGGCTTGTAGTGTTCAGGCTAGCAAAACGTTGGTGCACCATGTTGAAATCACATACCTGCGGCGAACTGCGTTTGTCCCACTGCGGTCAGGAAGTGAACGTGGCAGGATGGGTCAATGTCCGACGTGACCATGGCGGCCTCATTTTTCTTGATCTGCGGGACCGTTTTGGGATCGTACAAGTCACTATTGACTCCACCACAGCCCCGGCGGCCCATGCTGTGGCCAGCGAGGTCCGCAGTGAATATGTGCTGCGGATCCGTGGCACCGTCCAGCAGCGACCAGCCGGCTTTGAAAACAGTGCCATCGCCACCGGGGATATTGAACTGCTTGCGGACGAAGTAGAAATCCTGAGCCCTTCCCTGACACCGCCCTTCTACATCCGGGAGGAGGCTGACGATACGGCCGAAACCCTCCGTCTGGAGTACCGATACTTGGATCTCCGCCGTCCCAATATGGCCCGGAACCTCATCCTGCGGCACGAAATGTTCCGTTCCATCCGTACCTACCTGAGTGAGCGGGACTTCATTGAGGTGGAAACCCCGCATCTGCTCAAAAGTACGCCGGAAGGGGCCCGTGATTTCGTTGTGCCCAGTCGACTGCAGCAGGGACTTTTCTATGCTCTACCCCAAAGCCCGCAGCAGCTGAAACAGCTGCTGATGGTTGCAGGCGTGGAACGCTATTTCCAGATTGTGCGCTGTTTTCGCGACGAGGATCTCCGGGCGGATCGACAGCCGGAATTCACCCAACTGGACTTGGAAATGAGTTTTGGGGAAGCCCAGGACATCCAGCATCTGATCGAGACCCTGCTGATCCAGCTGACAGACACCTACACCGATAAGCGGATCCAGCAAACGCCCTTTCCCGTCCTGACTTACCAGGAATGTATGGAACGTTACGGGACTGACCGACCGGATCTCCGCTTTGAGCTTGAACTGTTTGAGGTTACTCAGGCTCTGCGCCAGTCGGAATTCCGGGTCTTTGCCAATGCCCTCCAGCAGGGTGGACAGGTGAAGGGGGTAGTGTATCCTGGCGGCGCCATGCTAACCCGGCGGGAAATTGACGACCTGACCGACTTCATTCGGCCCATGGGAGCACAAGGGCTGGCCTGGATAGGGATCCAGCAGCCCATTACATCCCCGGCGGACATTCAGGATAACGCGCTACGGTCCCCGATCGCCCGTTTCCTGTCCGCCACGGAGCTGTACGCTATCGTCACCGCCAGTGGTGCCCAGCCAGGCGACATGATCCTGTTGGTGGCAGATCAACCCGCTACCACGGCGGCTAGTCTTAGCCTGCTGCGTTCGGAAATTGCCCGACGGGCGGACTTGATCGATCCGGATCTCTTCGCATACTGCTGGGTCGTAGACTTTCCTTTGCTTGAGCGGGACGACACCACGGGCAAGTGGTCTGCCGTTCACCATCCCTTCACGTCAGCGCGGGAAGAAGACTGGGATAGACTGGAAACACATCCGGAGCAGGTACTCGCCCAGGCCTATGACGTTGTCCTCAACGGCTGGGAAGTTGGAGGTGGCAGTATCCGGATCCACCAGCCGGAGCGACAGCAGCGCCTCTTTACCCTTCTCGGTTTGTCAGAGGAAGAAATCCAGACCCAGTTCGGCCACATGCTGCGGGCATTCCAGTTTGGGGCGCCACCCCACGGTGGCATCGCCATGGGACTGGACCGTCTGGTCGCCCTGTTCGCCGGTGCTACCCATATCCGTGATGTCATGGCCTTTCCCAAAACCGCAACCGGCTCTGATCTGATGCTGGATACGCCCTCGCCTCTGCAAGATGATCAGCTGCTGGATCTAGGGCTAGAAGTTACTACCCTATCCTGATCTAACTAAGATTAACAACCCGGGGCGTGAACTGTCACGCGGCACAGGCCGGTTTCAGGCCCCGCCCCGGGCTTCATCCCGTGACGATGTGCGATGCGCTGAGGATGGATTGCGTCCCCCAACAACCATATCTCAGTGGCATAGGGCCAACCGTTCTGTAGCCTCCTAGTTCTGGTTGCCGTGCGCTAGGCACCTAGCTCGCAGCGTTTTCAGGCCCCCATTGATTCGGAACGCGCAAAAGGCAAACGGCGCACTCTTTCGCCCGTCAACTGGAACCAAGCGTTGGCAATCGCAGCGGCCACAGGACCGATTCCGGGTTCACCGGTACCGAATGGCTGATCACCTGAGCTCTGTACCGAAGCCTGAATTTCAGGTGCTTGGGCGAGGGACAGCACAGGATACAGATCAAAATTGCCGGCTACTATCCTACCTTCCGCAATGCGCACGGATTCCAGTAACGTGGAGCTGACACCCCACATGATATTTCCTTCCAGCTGTGCCTGTGCCCCGTCCGGATTGATCACTAATCCGCAATCCATGACGGCAGTTACCCGGTGAACAGCCAAGGCAGACTTATCCCCTGCGGTCAGGCCCACCTCTGCAATCTGGGCCACAGCGGTCCCGCCATCAAGACAACAGGCTAGTCCCTGGGCATGGTCTGGCGATAGATTATCACCCCAATTCGCCTGATCGGCTACGGCCAGCAATACGTTCCGTAAGCGCTGACCTTCTTCACTGTCAGGTAGATGATCCAAGCGAAACTGCAGAGGGTCCTGACCTTCCGCATAGGCTATTTCATCCATAAAGCTTTCCAGGGCAAAACCGTTGGCCAATAGGCCTAGTCCGCGCCAGGAGCCTGTTGGAATCGGCAGTTTGCGCCGCCAAGCCAATGTCCGACGGTGCGGAACGGCATAGGTAATGCGCGCCCCCCGGGTAGCTCCCATATCCGCTCCTAAGAGCGTACCTGCCACGCCTGGAAGAAAAGAAAACAGGACATCGCCACTGGCCTGATGATGCTCCATGGCTTGAATTCGGCCCTGTTCCGTCTGCGCGAAGAGCCGATGGTGTGTGGGTGGTCGTAGAAAGCCGGACCGCAGTTCCTCGGTGCGATCCCACCCCACATGCACGGGTACACCCGCCATCTGGGCTAGCCGGGCCGCTTCCACAGCCACGTCATCGCCATACTTACGCCCAAAGCCGCCACCCAATAGAGTCGGAATGATCTCTACGGTCTCAACATCTCGTTCCAATGCCCGTGCTACCACCCGACGCGTACGGGCGGGTTGCTGTGTAGACACCCACACCCGCACGCTATCGGGCTGCACATCAGCTAATGCCGCTTGTGGTTCCATAGGACTATGCGCAGCAAAAGGTGTGCGGTAGGTCGCCGTGTGCTGCGGCTGGGACAGGTGCTCCTGCGTATTGCCCACGGCTTGGATTGTGACCGCTTCATTGGGATTCTGCCCTACGGTTACCATGGCTTCCAGTGCTGTCTGGTTCCAGGGCCGCCCAGTGTCCCAATCTACATCCAACTGCTGCAGAGCCTGCCGGGCACGGGTGCGAGTCGGTGCAACCGCTCCGACAAACTGTCCTTGATGAAGAATATGAACATCCGTCTGGTCCTGTACGGGCTGGAGATTCACACGGCGGATACGGCCCTCAAAAGTAGGGGCCCGTAGGATAGCACCGTACTGCATGCCCGGCAGCTGCGCATCATAACCATAGACCCCCTTACCCGTTACTTTGTCGGGCACGTCCACACGGGGTACGGATTGACCGATCGTCGTGAACTCGGTAGGCGACTTGAGGACTACGGGTGTATCGGGTTCCTGCCAGTCTGTCCGTGCAGTGGCCAAATCCCATAACGCCACCTGTCTGCCCGATGCACCGGCAACGACATACCGGTTTTGTATCTGTAGTTCTGCGGGGTCCTGTTGCAGCACAACCGCAGCCTGGCCCAGCAGGATCTCCCGAAACACAGCCCCGGCCTCACGAAGTGGTTCATACATCGTCCGCACGGAAATGCTGCCAAGTGTACCCAGTGAATCAAGAGGGCCCTGGGATGTGGTTGCCTGTACAACAGCCAGATCAGACCATGCCACACCCAGCTCCTCTACTGCTACCTGGGCCAGGGCTGTATGAATCCCCTGTCCCATCTCAACCTTGGTGACATATAGCTGAATACGTGAATCCGGCATGACCTCAAACCAAGCCCAAGGTTCTACGTTCGGTGCTGTACCATACTCAGCAGCACCACTCTCCAGCAAGTCAAACGTCATTGTGCGCAGCCGGGGCAATCCCAGCACAACCCCCACGGCAAGCCCGGTTCCGGCTAATCCCGCACCAATGAGAAAGCCGCGACGGGTCAATCGCCAACGGGACCTGGATGTCTTCTCTGGTTGTGAGGCCGATGGCTGTGTAGTCATGAAGTCTGTAACCTCTGCACAGCGTTGTCGAGGGCCAACCGAATACGGTGATAGGTTCCACACCGGCATAGGTTGCGTTGCATGGCAACTGTGATGTCGTCCTGAGTCGGAGTCGGATTGTGTTCCAGTAAGGCAACCGCTGTCATGATCTGGCCGCTCATACACCATCCACACTGAGGGGCCTGGACTTCCAGGAAAGCCTGTTGCACGGGGTGCAGGGCCATGGACTCTCCGGTTTCTTCTTGGGCCAGACCTTCAATGGTGCGCACGGTCTGCCCCTCTTTAATCCCCGCAATGGGCAACAGGCAGGATCGTACGGCTTGACCATCCACATGGACGGTACAGGCCCCGCACAACCCCATGCCACAGCCGAATTTAGTGCCGGTTAAACCCAGTTCATCACGTAGCACCCATAGCAGTTTCTCTTGTGGATCTGCACGTACGGTTACGGTCTGATTATTGATGGTGAGTTGCGTCATAGATGCCTCTGAGTGTATCAGATAGTATGTAGAGGGTCCTCCGATAGTCACCAATTACAAAATGGACTGCCAAGTTGTCATTAATGGGGAAGCAGATGTTGCCTGCAACGAGAAATTCGCATCGCCTCAAATCCATGGGTATATCTTAAGGGTGTTCCGGTAGAGACAGCCCTCCGCTCGCACAAGTTGGCTACACCTCGGTCTAGGTTACGTGACCATGACCCTGCTGCAGGTATCCTGGTGCGGTCATACCCGACGGTATGACTGCCTATCACTTACGATTTTGCATTCTGGATTTCAATGTAGCCTGCGTCAAGGCACCAGGAATCAGCCGGGTCCAAAACCGTACATACGGCACCGTCACTTGCATGAAGTGCTCCCAGCTGCCCGGCGGAGGGCATACTTCTCTAGTGCCATCCTCGCCCATGCCCTGCAGCACGAAGCCTTGATTGGTCAGGGCTCTGATCAGCGTGCTGAAAGTATGCACCCAGGAACGTGGGTGATCTATGGATACGTCCGTTCCGTCTTCCTGGTGTATGACCCACTGATCCGTGCCGAACACGGCGTGGAAATCCACTTCACCGTCCTGGTAGGGATGTTTCAGGGCGTATCCCGTCTCCGGGGTATATACGTCACTATCTACCAAGTGCGTTACGGGATTGTGGAAGTCAACCCGATACTGACCATACTGCCGTAGCACCCGCGCTACTTCACGGAAAACGGGCTCCACCTCAGGCACGAAGTTGATGGAATGGGGATGATAGACCAGATCAAACGAAGCAGTGGTAAAACGGGATAGATCGCGCATGTCGCCCTGCAGGGTCCGCACTTCGTGGCCATAGGCCGCTGCCGCTTCACGGTCACGGGCGAGCTGTTCATCCGACAGATCCAACACTGTCACACGGGCCCCCAACAAGGCAAAACATGCGGTTTGTTGGCCACCGCCGCCCGCGAGCACCAATACCTCTCTGTCGGTTGGATCATCCATCAAGCCATCCGGATCCAGCCAGGCTCGTGCTTGCGCAGGCGTCAAGTTTAGCAGGGGACATCCGTATTCAACACCCGCTCGGGACAGATCGTTCCAGTTCCGTCGGTTACGGGCGGCAATTTGCCTATCGTGTTCTGAAAGCATGGGATGCTCAGCGCTACCTCCTAGCATTATCTTACAGTAACCCGTGAGGGCAGAGATCACCACCCAATGTTTGGGCACTATTACACGCTATGCCATCAGTCTCCGCCAAGGGACCGTCAGTTCTCGGCAAGGTGACTAGGGGCATAAAACAATACTAAACTATAAGACCTGGAGAAAACGGGAAAAGAAAATTTCCGCTTCGGCATCTTCGGTGTTCGTCGCTTTCCTGGCCAGATTCGTCACCAATATCTCGGATAATAATCCTCCAGTCTATCTTGGTAGGGCTGTCCTGTCTTGCCGGTCGGGATTGGGTCAGCATGTCCAGCACTGCCGCGCGTCCGCATGGTAGAATACCCGGTAGGAACATACCGTGGGGCCGTGGGACGCTCGCCCGTGCCTGTGGCACCACTATAGTAGTTAAGGATCCGGACATCAATGCAGTATAGTTATAGGAACCCTACCTTGTGCGTGATCGGCCGGGATTTGTTCAACCAACGGCAAACGAAGTGGAACAGTGTGATGCGGCGTGAATGTGTTAGCCTTCGGCAAGACTGCAGCGTCCAGCAAGTTCCCACCTGGAACAACAGGTTTGAACAACCCGGTCACACGGCAAATGTAGGGTAACTGTTAGTCCGAGCCTCAGCCGATGCTTTGTTGGTTGAGGCTCTTTGGTTGTTCCGTCCTATCTTTGTCTCACTGTAGGGTTGTCGGAGAGAGATGGCCATCACCCGGATTCGCGTTGCCGATGAAACTTGGGCTTTCACCAGCGAACTATACGCTCGGGTCAATGCGGGACTCGTTGTGACCCGCAGTGGTGGGATCCTGATTGACACTTTGCCCTTTCCCTCGGAAACGCGCCAGATGAAAACGTTTGTGCAGAAACTCTGCACCTCCGGGGTGAAATATGTGGTCAATACGCAGTCTGCTGCGGATCACACCTATGGTTCCTATCTATTCCCAAATGCTGAACTGCTGGCACACGAGAAGGCACGCGCATGGCAGGAGCAGTATGGTGCACGCAATCTGCGCAATGCTAAGCGCGAGACACCTGAACTCCGCGACGTGAAACTATGTCTACCCCGCATCGTGTTCAACGACAAGATGGTGATTCGTGTCGGTAATAAGACGGTGCATGTGATCCATGCCCCGGGCCCCGCCCCTGATACTTCGGTGGCGTACGTGCCGGAAGAGAAAGTTCTGTTCGCCAGTGATCTCATTATGCATATCCCCATGATTTGCCATGACCACAGCGACATTGAAGCCTACAAGACATCCCTGCACAAGCTGTACGATTTTAATCTGGAAGTCATTGTGCAGGGACATGGCGACATACTGCTCCGGGGTGAGGTTACCAGTAGCATTGGCCGCGCCTACAACTACCTCTTGCACATTGAGGAACTGGTTCACGAAACCGCGGCCGTGGGCGGTACACTTGAGGACATGCTCGCCCGTGACCTGAGTGAATTTGACATTTCCACCATTCCCATGGGAGATATGATCCGAGCCATTCATCGGGCCAACCTAGCATATCTGTGGAAAAGGACTGTTCCGGACAGCCGGAAGCGGCTGCGTACGAAGAGCCGACGTTGAACCACCGAACGATCGGAGCTACGACCTGTGCGGCAGCCGAGCACGTGAATTTCAACCTGTCTGCCACGCCCCTCACCTTCAACCAGTCCCGGCTGGAGGTATTCACAAAGTGCGCGCGCAAGTTCTATCTGCAGTATCTTGCCCAGCGCTACTTCCCACCGCGCCACGACATGCCTACTCAGGCACAGGCGACCCAGCTAGCCCAGGGTACCCTGATGCACAAATACATGGAACGCGCTCTTAGAGGGGTAGACATGGCAGCTCTGACCGCCTGTGCCCCCACCCCTATCCGGGAATGGCTTGAGGATGCCTATCTCTTCGTCACACAGCTACCAGCCGGCGAGCGGCTCGTTGAATGCACGCTGTCCATGCCGTTTGATGATACATACCTCACGGCCCGGTATGACCTGATCGCGCTCACACAGGATGGTCAGGCTACGATCGTGGACTGGAAAACATCCGCCAATCCTACACCCGCGGCGCGCCTGCGCCAGCGCATGCAACATGTAGTGTTTCCTTACGTGCTGGTGGAATCCGGGCTTCTGGGTGCACCTAGCACGGTGGAACCCTCCCAGGTGGAAATGGTATACTGGTTCACAACCGATCCTCTGACACCCGTCCGCTTTGCGTATTCTCGGGCCGCACATCAGCAGAACCAAACCCAGTTGCAGGCGATGGTACGTGCTATTAAGGCACGCACTACGGAAGCGGATTTCCCCAAGGTAGAGGATTCCCCGCATAACCGTCGCCATCTGTGTGCCTTCTGTTCTTATATGCAGCATTGTGAGCGGGGTGCCACACCGGTCACCAGCGTAGATCTAGACGATGTTTTTGAGGAGCCCGCTATCCTGGATCCACAGGCTTGGTTGGACGACGGCCTAGAACTGGATTTCTAGTCACAGACCTCAAGTGTGACAATCAAACCCTTCGCACACACTTCCGGTCATCCTTTATGCCCCCTTCACTGTCTTGGTCCGTTCAGTCTCCTGTACAGCCCTCCACCGAACTAGTCACTGCCTGTGATGGTCGGTTGATATTGGCGGAGCTACTAGCCCAGCGTGGGCTTGAGACGCCGGAACAGGCCCGCGGTTTCTTGTATCCTGATTACTATACGCCCGCTCCGCCTACGGCCCTGCCCGGTGTCACCAAGGCCGTATCGCTACTGAACCAAGCCCTCAACATGCGCCAGCGCATTCTGATTTGGGGGGACTTTGACGTGGATGGCCAAACCAGTACCGCCTTACTCACACAGGGTCTGCGCCGGCTAGCACGCCATCCGGATCAGATTCGTTGGCACGTCCCACACCGCCTGCGCGACAACCACGGTATTCTGCCTGAACGTTTGGAGGTGTTCCTCGCGGATCCGGAATGGCGTCCTGACGTGCTTGTGACGTGCGATACCGGCATTGATGAGGTGGAAGGCTTGGCCCGCGCTCGGGCTGCCGATCTCGTGATTATTGTCACGGATCATCATGATTTGCCGCCTGTGTTCGCTGATCTTGAACCCGGTGAGGATCCCGTGCAACCACGCACACTTTTTGATGCGGCGCCCCGGCATTCTACCGCTATGGGGATTCGCGCCCTGGCTGACGCCATCATCAACCCTAAACTACTACCCCCAACCCATCCGCAGTACACTCTGCCCGGAGTGGGCATCGCCTTCTTACTCATGCAACACCTGTACGCTACACGGGATCGTGCGGACGACGTGCTGCCCTTGCTGGATCTGGTGGCCCTGGGCATTGTGGCCGACGCCGCCCAGCAGGTAGCCGATACGCGTTACTGGCTGCAGCAGGGACTAGCCCGGCTAAACCGCACGGGACGCACTGGCCTGCGTGTGCTACTTGAGACCCTCAGTCGGGAGCCAAGTACGCTGACGGCCCAGGACATCGCCTTTACCCTGGCTCCCCGCATGAATGCGACAGGGCGTCTTGATGATGCCTCTCAGTCCGTCCAGCTGCTGCTGACCACGGATCAGCGCGAGGCCATAAGATTAGCGCACACTATGAGCCATCTCAACCGGGAACGGCGCACTCTGAGTACCCAACAGGGCCAGGAAGTCCAGGAAATGCTGGACCTGTATCCTAAGCTGCTAGGCAAGCATGCTATTGTCCTGGCGCGTAAGAACTGGCATCGGGGTGTACTAGGAATCACAGCCAACCGCATCGCGGAGCAGTACAACCGACCGACGGTGTTACTGGATATTGGGCAGGATGGCATGGCACGTGGCAGTGCCCGCAGCGTGGCCGGTGTTGATATCGGTGCCGCCATCGCCTCCCGCAGAGCCTTGCTAGCCAATTACGGCGGACATGAGCAGGCCGCCGGTATGACGCTGGCCGTACAGAATCTCAACGAATTCCGACAGGCGCTGGACCATGCGATCCCGCAGTTCACGCAGAATGAGGCGGTTGCGGGGCTGCGGATTGACCGACTTCTCGCCTTGCACGAGATCAACCGGGAGCTGTACACGGAGCTGCAGGCTCTGGAACCCACAGGCCAGGGTAATCCGGAACCTCTATTTCTCTCCACACACCTGACGCCTTCGGGGATGAAACCGCTGAAAGGGGGTGCACATCTGCGCTTTCGCGTACGCCAGGAGGGGTCCCCCTATGCTATGAATGCTATCTGGTTCAATGCGCCCCTCACGCGTTTTCCACCAGGCGAAATCGATCTAGTATACCATCTACGTCTGAACGACTTTAAGGGACGATACACCGTAGAGCTGGGCGTGCAGGGGTGGCAAGCCAGTACCCCCGTGAAGACCAACGATCTGCCATCGTTCAACCAAGGAAACAATGCGCCAGCCCCAACACCACCTGCTTTTGCGATCCAAGATCATCGAGCCGCAGAGGCACCCTCTTCGTTGCTAGCCCTGGTGGCCGACGCGAGCTGGTATGCCGAAGGGCAGGAACTGACTCTGGAGGAAATGAGCCCCCGGGACAGTCTGAAAGGGCCCGTCGTCGCTGATCACCTGATCCTCTGGACAGTTCCTCCGACAACTCTGGTACTGCAGGATCTCCTGCAGGCCCGTCCTTGGCGAACCGTGTCCGTTTGGGCACGCAACAAAGCTGACTTTAATGAGCAAACTCTTCTACAGGCTGTCTGGGGCATGTGTCGCTTTGCAGTCCGGCAACGGGACGGGCACATTAACATTCTCCGCATGGCCTGCCGCCTTGGTGTGCCACAGGAGGCTATCCAGCTGAGTCTCTCTCTGTTGGTCCAGATACACTACATTCAGCAGCATGGCAACCAGGTTACGCTGTTGGCTAACCGGGAAAACGGACTGATAACCAAGGGCTTCGCCACAGCCGCCGATGCCACTTTGCTAACCCGTTGCCTCACTGAAATGCGTAGTTGGCATCATTATTTCTGTCACGATGATCTAAACCTGTTGCTCGCGCCCTGAAGCGCAGAGTCACCGGATAGTGGCGTGTTTCCATCGCCCCTCTCCTAGCCATCCAATCCCGGAGCACGTTGCGGCTCACGTGATAATGTACGAATCCACAGGCGCGTCGGCGATACTACTATGGCGATACTACTATACTGACAGCAAATGCACCGGGCACCTACATTAGCGTGGGATGCCAACTCTCTATCTACCGTGAAAGCATAGGAAGCAGCAGATCGCACCAGACTGATAATTGCATTGAATTGTCAAGGAGGAAATCCATGCTGAAGTTAAACAAGTCGGTTTTGCTTACATTCTCATTGCTCTTGACCCTGTTTCTCAGTACCGGCTGTGCGCTTCCTATGTCCACCGACGCAACCTCTGGTGCCGAGACTATGTCAACCACATTCAAGGTGGGCCTGGTGACTGATGTGGGGCGTGTCAATGATCGCAGCTTCAACCAGTCCGCTTGGGAAGGTGTAGTAGCAGGCGGAACGGCTCTGGGGTTGCAGGAAAACGAAGATTTCAAGTACATTGAGACGCAGGATCCCAAAGACTACGCCGACAACCTGGGCCAGTTCATTGATGCAGGCTACGATGTGATTGTGACCGTAGGCTTTGCCCTGGGGGATGCGACCCTAGCGGCGGCGCGGGAGAATCCGGATATTTTCTTCATTGGCGTGGATCAGTTCCAGGTGGAGACCCTGCCTAATGTAGCGGGTCTTGTCTTTAAGGAAGATCAGGCCGGATACTTGGCTGGAGCCCTGGCCGCAAGTCTATCGCAGACGGGTACCATCGCGGCCGTGCTCGGCACGGATTTGATACCGCCTGTCGTGGCCTTTAAAGAAGGCTATGTCTTGGGTGCACAGTCTGTCAATCCCGACATCAACATCATTTCTACCTACCATCCCGGCGATCTGGCCGTTGCTTTTGTGGACCCGGAATGGGGGGCCGCCACCGCCCGTCAGGCCATGGATCAAGGCGCTGACGTGATTTTCGGTGCTGGCGGCCTGACGGGCAATGGTGCCATTCAGGAAATCGCCACTGCGTCCGGAGCCGGATCCAGCGTATTCTGCATTGGTGTAGACTCTGACCAATGGTATACCGTACCGGCGGCCCAGCCCTGCCTGGTGTCTAGTGCGATGAAAATGATCACACCTAGTGTGCACGACCTGATCCTGCGGGCCGCGGAAAACGATTTCCCCGGGGGCAACTATTTCGGCGGTACCGGTTTGGCACCTTTCCATGATCACGATGATGCAGTACCCCAGGAAGTCAAAGAACACCTGACAAATGTCAAGGCGCAGTTTGACGCGGGTACCCTGGAAACGGGATACGGCCAGTAGGCACGCCGATCCGGAACGACCCCGACCTGGTTCTGCGGGCTCCCTTATTCCCCGGAGCCAGGTCGGGGCTCTGTGGTTATGATCGGGAAGGCTAGTCACTGTCCGTCTCCACATGTCATATGATGATGTAGGTTGCCGACTGAAGACTGTCCTAGCCGTGGCACCTGAGTGCATGTCCAGCTTGGCCGTAGACTTGTGACCCAAGGTCACGCAAGACATCCGTGCTCTAGCCTGTACCGTTATCTTCCTGTCCCCTGACAGGAGAGATATGCTCTATGACGTTTGATCTGCAGACCGGTCCCATCCGGCAAACTCTTCTTGTCTCCTGTATTTCCTTGGGTGTGGCCTTGCTGATTGGTGCGCTCCTGATGCAGGCTGTGGGGCACAGCCCACTAGACGCCTACCAGGGTTTGTTACAGGGTTCCTTAGGCAATGCCAAGGGTTGGGCGACCACCATACGCAAGATGACGCCCTTCATTCTCACGGGTCTATCCGTGGCGGTTGCCTTCCGGGCGGGCATGTTCAATATTGGAGCTGCCGGCCAGTATCTGATGGGCACGATCTTCGCTGTGTGGGTTGGCGTTAACTTTGAGGGACTAGCCGCTTTCTGGCACCTGACTTTGGCTGTCCTCGCCGGGATGATAGGGGGCTTTGGCTGGGGCCTCCTACCAGGACTGCTCAAGGTGACTACAGGAGCCCATGAGGTGATCACTACCATCATGTTGAACTATATTGCGGCCTTGTTTACGGGCTGGACGGTATATGCGGGCAGTACCCAACGCAACGTCCAGCCAGGCCCCCTGTGGGATCCGGCCGCGGGCGCCGTGTCCGAATCCCGTGACATTCTGGCCAGCGCTCAGCTTCCTTGGCTCTGGGCGCCTCCCTACCGGGTACACTATGGTATTCTGCTCGCCCTGTTGGCAGCCCTTGTGGTCTGGTGGCTGCTGGAAAGATCCGTGGTGGGTTTTGAGATCAGGGCGGTGGGTCAGAATCCCGGAGCCGCCCGCTATGCCGGCATGCGCATACGCTGGACCTTGGTGCTGGCTATGGGGCTAGCCGGTCTCCTGGCCGGCCTGGCCGGAGCTATTGAGACACTTGGCCTTAACCACAAATTCGCACCGGAGTTTAGTGGCGGTGTCGGTTTTGACGGTATTACCATTGCCCTGCTAGGCCGCACCAGCCCCTTGGGTATTGTCCTGGCCTCATTCCTATTCGGGCTCCTGGATGCCGGAGCGTCCCGCATGCAGTTCGAGTCGGGTGTGCCCCTTGACATCATCCAAATCATACAAGGCCTCATCCTCGTGTTCGTAGCAGCCCCTGCCTTGATGACGCAGCTCATGAGTCTGATGTCTCGGCAGTTCCATGGGAACCGTATGGAGCGGTGAAGAGCGGGTATGTCTTCCCTGACTCGGTCTACGGCCTGGTTCGCCCTCGGGCTGTCATGCCTGCTTTTGGGATGCGCCGTGCTGGTGCAGTTCACACGTCTGGGTGAGCTCCAGTGGATGCGTATCCTGTTCGGTTCTAGTGCACTCAACTTCACCCTGCGTGCAGCCGTTCCCTTGATTCTGGGCGCCCTGGGCGGCATCCTGTGCGAACGCTCCGGCATCGTGAACATTGGGATTGAAGGCATGATGCTGGCCGGGGCCTTCGCTGCCTTCGTAGCCAAAACCACCACCAATCCCTGGCCCCTCATCTATAGCCTACTATTCAGTACAGCCATGGCCCTGCTCGTAGGCGGTTGCATGGGCTGGTTACACGCCACTTTCTCTATCCGCCTGCGCATGGATCAGATTATTTCCGGCACCGTTATCATCATTCTGGCACAAGGCCTGACAGCCTACTTTTTTGATCGTGATGCCATTGCCGAAGGCAAATTTAGTGCATTGCCCATCCCCGTGCTGGCCGACATTCCGGTTGTGGGGCCCCTACTCTTTGCCAAGCCACCGCTTACCTACGCCGCCCTCATTCTGGTTTTTCTCCTTGCCTTTGCCCTAGCCCGCACCCGCTGGGGCCTGCATACACGGGCTGTAGGCGAATATCCACGTGCCGCAGACACCATGGGCATTCCTGTACAACGCCTCCGTTATGTCAATACAGCACTGGGTGGTGCTCTCGCGGGTCTCGGCGGGGGCTTCCTCGTGCTGGAAGCCGTGGGGCAGTTTCAGGAAGGCATGACAGCGGGACGCGGTTTCATCTCGCTGGCGGCCGTGATTTTCGGCAACTGGCACCCTGTGGGCGCCTTGGGGGCCGCCCTGCTCTTCGGCTACGCGCAGGCCATCCAGAACGAGCTACTCCTCGCCCAGGTTTCGTCGTTGCCACGGCAGTTTGTCAGCATGCTGCCCTATCTAGTTACGATTGTGGCTGTGTCCGGTTTTGTGGGCCGAGTCCGGCCCCCGGCTGCGGCGGGCCAACCCTACACGGCCGAAGACAGCACCTAAAACCCGCTTGCTGCTCATGCCGTACATCCTGATAAGTCCGATGTCCGCGTGCCGTGCGCTATGACTCCCTCTATCTGCCCCGGAATCTACTCTCATGCCTGCTACTACCTCCACGCCACCTGTGCTTGAAGTCAGCCATATCACCAAGCAATTCCCCGGCGTAGTAGCCAATCAAGACATTAGTCTGACCTTGGGACAGGGAGAAATCTTGGCCGTACTAGGCGAAAACGGTGCCGGCAAGTCTACGCTGATGAATATCATCTATGGTCTCTATCCTCCGACGCACGGTGAGATTCGCGTGCAAGGCCAACCGTTGGTAGCCCGTTCGCCACGGGACACGATTGCGGCCGGCATTGGTATGGTGCACCAGCACTTCCAGCTGATCCCCAATATGACAGTGTGGGAAAACATCATTCTGGGCCAGGAAACACTCCGGTGGGGTCAGCTAGATGCCCGTCAAGCCTGCCGCGAGCTCATTCAGCTCTCACGTCAGTACCAGCTGCAAATCGATCCCAATCAGCGGGTGGAAGCACTGCCCGTGGGCATGCGGCAGCGGGTCGAAATCATCAAGGCGCTGTACCGCCAGGCCCGGATCTTGATTCTGGACGAACCCACATCCGTGCTCACACCCCAGGAAACCGATAGCCTCTTCACTATCATGCGGCTGTTACGGAACCAGGGTGCCAGTATCATCTTCATCACGCACAAGCTCAGGGAAGTGATGGCCATTGCGGATCGCATTGTCGTTCTGCGTCAGGGCCGGATCACCGGTGAAACTGCACCCCACCAGTGCACGGAAGCGGATTTGGCCACGATGATGGTGGGGCGCAAAGTCATGCTCACTACCCCTAAGGATATGCGGGCACCGGGCCCACCGGTGCTGTCCGTCCAAAATCTGCATGTCACCCTTGACACGGGGGCACCGGCAGTCCAAGATGTATCCTTTGATCTGCACGCCGGGGAAATACTAGGCCTAGCGGGAGTCCAGGGCAACGGTCAAACAGAACTGATTGAAGCCTTGACGGGTTTGCGGCCCGTGCAGCACGGACATGTATGGCTACACCAACGGGATATCACCCATGCCTCACCCCGCTTCAGAGCCCAGCAGGGAGCCATGGGCCATGTGCCCGAGGATCGGCATGCCTACGGCATGGTGACGGGCTTTACCGTGGCCCAGAATCTGATCCTAAACCGCTATCGTACGGCGGCCTTCGCCCGCCACGGTATGCTCAACCGTGCGGCCATTCAGGCCCATGCCACAGACCAGGCCACTCGTTTTGACATCCGGCTCGTGGATGTGGACCAGCGCGCCGGTAGTCTTTCCGGAGGTAATCAGCAGAAAATGGTGGTGGCCCGGGAATTCCGTTCCGACCTCACACTCCTGATCATCGCTCAGCCTACCCGCGGTATTGATGTGGGTTCAATTGAATTCATTCACCAACAGATCGTACAGCAGCGGGACGCGGGCATCGCCGTGCTGCTAGCCAGCTATGAATTAGACGAGATCATGGCACTGTCTGATCGCATCGCTGTCCTGTTTGCCGGACGCCTCATGGGCATCGTACGGGGTGATAAAACGGACCGCAATCAGCTCGGTCTGCTCATGGCGGGTGTGCCTGCCTGAAGACGCAACTCCCGGACGCCGGTTAGGAGGTGGCCTCCCGGCACTGCTGCTGGAGATCCGCTCGCAGATCGGCCCTATCCATTGCGTCCACCAGGGCGTCCAGGCTAGCTAGAAACAGATAACCGCTGCAATACTCCTTCCAGGTCACGGTGCGTTCATAATAGAGTTGTAAAGCTTGCGTTAGACGGTTCTCTATATCGGCATAGGTAGGATCGTACGTATATACCTGGTACAGCGCTCCAATTACCTGTTCCCAATCCGCGCCCCAGAAAGAGAGACTCTCGGTCATGAGGTAGGCAGCGTCAATTTCCCCTTGTACATATTCGGACTGCCGCAGGGCTAGGGCGATCTGCAGTTGCGTCAGGGCTTCTTCAATGCGATCCTGGGCAATCAGAGTACGGGCTTGGGCCACATACGCCTTCTCCAACAGGTCTAGGTACCCGATCGTAATGTATTTAGCATCAACGGCCCGCAGATCAGTCAGATTCCCAATGGTCTGCTCCCATTCACCGTTGGCGAATGCGGTTTGGGCACTGATCCAGAGTTCGTGCTGGTTTTCCGGCACGGAGGGCATAGCGGATACGGTGGCCGGTGACGCGGGTTGCGTGATATCCGGGGGCCTCTGTAGGTCCTGTTGCCGCTCCCGCAGTTGCGCGATTTGTTCCTGCCGTATGGGGTCCAGCGCACCCCAATCTTCCAGCTGCTCACCCGCCCACAGGGCCAACGCTAGATTACCCTCGCGAATCCCGCCATCCATTTGCTGACGGAGCGCCTGCAACTGCTGCTGATTCTGCTGCTGGGTGGTGATGCGTCCCAGCCAGTACCCATATGCACCCGTCGCGACCAAACTCAGCAACAAGAGCAGGCAAAAGACAATGACAGTCCATTTGATCCAGACCGGAATTCCCAAGCGCAGCAACATAACAGCAGATCATATAACCCACAGTTTCCAGTGCACAATTCCCACAGCATAGAAGGGGAGCTCGGAATCGAGGCAATCCTTCTCTGTACGACATGGCATGTGGGTAATCAAGACAGGTGTAGGTTCACTCCGTAGGCGTGCTTCTGGCCTGTAATATGCTTGCTATGGCCGTACGGGCGCCGCCGAGGGCTGCCGCCGGGTCGGCCCCATCCACCAGGATAGCGTATTGAGCCTGTCCCCAGATTTTCCAGATCTCATTCATTTCCGGAATATTAGGCACGGCTATCCCTTGGACTGCCAGTTCCGCGAAGGCCCGGTGATGGGGATTGTCAATTTGGGATACAGTAGGTAGGAAAGCGGGCGGCGAAGTGGGGTGGGCCTCATAGAGCCGTAGCATGGCATCCTCGGCCAAGACCATATGGGCCAGGAAAAGCCAGGCAAGGAAAGGATCCTGAGCATACGCGTTGATCATGTATCCCCGGACATTGACAAAACTGCGTCCACCTTCCGGAAAAGCTGCAATGTTATAGGCAGCGGTACCTTCATCTAGAAGCGGCAAGCTCCACGGTCCCGTGATCATCATCGGCAGCTGTCCCGTCTGAAAGAGACGGTGCATTTCATGCCACGACTGACGGATATCCATCAGGCCCTGGTTGCCCATATCCTGCAACCAGGCCATAGCCTGTTGCGATGCGGTTGAATCGATCGCAATAGCCGTTAGGTCAAAACCGGTTACCGGCTCGTGTCGAAACAGATCCCCGGCAAACCCTGTCAGCACCGGATAAACATCAAAGGGACTCAAGGCGTTGATGGCCAACCCCACGTCAGCCGTGCCCGCTTCCACTTGCTGTTGGGCGAACTGCTGCAACTCCTGCCAGGTCTCGGGAGGCCGGGCCAGCAGATCGGGATTGTATATGAGGGCTAGATTGTCAGCCACTACCGGAACACCATAGTACAGGCCCTCATAGGACATGGCCGACAGCACGGCAGGCGCGTACCTATCGGTGAAGGCTTCCAGGTCCATGGGCATGAGGAGGTCGTTGGCGGCCAGCAGAGGAATCCAGTCGTGTCCGCCGATAAACAGATCCGGCATGCTTTGCTGATGCTGTAGTGCTGCACGCAAATCACCCAAGATGGCCGATAGTTCTTTCACTTCAACTACCACTTCAACGCCGTAGGCGGTAGCGAAAGCCTGACCCAGCTCGGCCACTACCGGGGCTCGTCCGGGATCCGACCAGAACACCAGGGTCAGCATGTCGTCGTCCGGAATCTGCGGTGTGGGTAGGGAGGCAGTGGACCTGTGGTCCGGCGTGGCTGTCACTGTGGGCCCAGGTGCCCCCATGGGTGTGGACGCTGTATCCGGTGCGGCCTCCTGTCCTGCTCCACAGCCCGCGAGCAGACAGCTCAGGAGCAATCCTAGCCCGATCCACCATACTCTGAGGGTTGTACGCATGGTCGGAGACGCTTTTGATGTCAGCATGGCAAAGTCTGTTGGCAGCAAGCTGCGGGTGAACGAACGGCAGTAGATTCCGGTAACAGGTCAATCTGTCTTTGGACGACTGAAATCCAGAAAGCGATAGCCCTGACCACGGTTGGTAAAAATGTATTGGGGATTGGCCGGATCAGCCTCAATTTTCTTGCGGAGGTAGGTAATGTAAAGGCGTAGTAAATGATTGTCGTCACGGTATTCGTAGCCCCAGACTTTAGTCAAGAGGGTTTCGTGTGACATGGCCCAGCCGGCATTTTCGATTAGGGCTTTCAGGAGGCGATATTCGGTAGGCCGCAGGCTGATTCGCTCCCCTGCCACAATGACATCGCGCCGCTGTTGGTCAAACTGCAGACGCTCATCAATGGTGATGATCAAATCCTCGGGACGTTCGGGAGGTTCAAAGCGCCGCAGCACGGCTTTCACCCGCAGATTCAGTTCCTCACGGTTGAAGGGCTTGGTGAGATAGTCATCAGCACCCAGTTCCAATCCCTGGATTTTGTCGGTTACCTCGGCGCGGACCGTCAGCATAATAACGGGAATATCGCTGACTAAGCGCAGGCGTCGTAGCGTTTCAAAGCCGTCCAGCTGGGGCATTTCCACATCCAGGAGCAACAGATCAGGCGGCTGGGTACGAACTATATCCAGTGCCTGCATGCCATTGTGGGCTTCCAGGGTCTGATAACCTTCCAGCAGCAGATTCCGTACCAGGATTTTGACAATGTTGGGATCGTCATCCACAACGAGAATAATCTGGGGCAGCGGGTTTGCCATGAAGGGCCCACATAGGATAGAACACAATCGGATCAAACAACGGCGGGATTATAGCACAGAGAGTACAGCAGCCGGGTGGTACGCACCCTGTATCCTGAGGAAGGCAGTGGGATGATTTCCATCAATGTACTCCACGGGCAGCAATCACCCATTCCTCTTCCACCGTGTCTCCCCGCACTCCATATACCCGCTCGTGCAGATTGACCGTAACGCACACATGATTAGGTATTACCCAAAGCCTTGCCCCAATCACTGGGGGGTCAGTGCAGCGTGACAAATCCAGATAGCCATGTTCCTCGTTGGTCCGATAAATCTCCGTGTCCGGGAAATTGACCACTAGTCCGCGGGGCAGAGCGCCATCCGCCGAAAATGTTTTGGTTCCACCGTCAATGATCCCACGTTCGGGAACAGGATTGCTGACCAGGGTGGTCACTACGCGCAGGGCACAAGTCGGAACCTGGGCAAAACCTTTGTCGATACACATCTTGTCATGGAAGATGTAGGTACCGGCCCGGTGTTCCGTGAGTCCGGGCACCTGATGTGCTTCCCATGCCGTAGGTGATCCCCCGCCGCTGACAATCTCCGTGCTTAGGCCGTGGGCTTGAAATGCATCCACCGCCTCCGCAATTAGCTCGCAGTTTTCAAGCCCTGATGGATAGGTAGCCAAACCGGCAAGTCTGAGATGCGGGTTGTGATCGATGAATTGTGCCAACTGAACAAGCTCTGCCACAGTGCGCACACCGGTACGGTGATTAAAACTGCCCAGTTCCGCTAAGACAGACAGTGCCATCTGGTGACGTGATGCGGCGTGGGCCATACCCGCGGCTACGAACTGGGAATCAACTGTAGTGGTTAACTGGCATTGCCGAGACAGACGGCACAGGCGATCCAACTTTGGTTGTCCCACAATGTTGTAATACAGCAAGATGTTTTCGATCCCCGCGTGCACCATCACCGCAACTTCATCCAGTTTCTGGCAGGTGATACCTATGGCCCCGGCGGCAAGCTGCCGGTGTGCTAAGGCAGGAATCTTATGCGTCTTGATGTGAGGTCGGAATCCGATCTCATGCTCATCAAAGTACGCTTGGTAGGTCTGGATATTGGTCTCCATGATGTCCAGATCCACAACCAGGCTAGGAGTATCAATTTCGTGAATGTTCATTGTCATCAGGAACAGCAGTCTTCAGTCTTACGCTGCCTCAGTACTTATTTAACCATGGTCCGGTGACTTCACAGTTATAGCCCGTGACCACATTCCACAGTTATCTCTACTTGGATGGCACACACCCTAGACAATATTTCCTACTCCGTCATTGAACTCCGCAGGGTCTGATCATGTACCGCCGGCGGCAACCGCGATACTAGCCCGGATTTTAGCACTGTCTGGCATCGCGGGTATGTAAACCGAGCCGATGCCGCTTGTGGTTGGAGGCGTGCAAGGTAGGATCCAGTCTCACTTCGCGTTATGTTCCTATATACAGCCTGCGAGCCCTTGCATTAGTTTCTTCCTTATCACAGTATGGAGGCAGCATTGACCGGAGGTTCCGTGGTGATACAGGGGAGCCATAATTGAGAAAACGGATGATTTCCCAAACTCTGGAATGTATCCCAACACAAGAGCAATAAGAATTTCGTCTTGGTATCTCCCATCTCACGCACATGTTCTCGGGACTGTGCCTACACGCATTTTCATATCTATCGCACCAGTTCCTATGCATACAGAGATCGCCTAAATGCATTAGAATATTCTCTAAGGAGTGGTGTGAAGTTGTAGCGCTGTCTCTGTTTGTCGAAAGACCCGCCAAAGGTTGTACAGACTACCTCCTATGTTTTCTACCATTTGGGCTAACAGACGCAATCGCATCCTGTTAATCGGTCTTTCGATTCTGGTTTTGCTGATACTGATTTCGTATTTGGTATGGAGAGCCAATCGTGATCAGGGAGAACTGTCGTCACCTCCGGCTATACAAGCCACGGTAGAAGTGGAGGATGATCCAGCGACCGCTCCCACGGAAGTCCTCACTGAACAGGCTCCCTCCGACACGTCAGAACCCAGCTCTGATGCACAAGCGCAAGTGCCTGCCGAACAGACACGTACGGATACACCGGAACCGCACTCGGAGGTGACAATTACGGAAGTAGCGGACCCGGCCAAACCTGAAGCCGCTACCGATACCGCAACCTTGACGGATACGCATACAGACCTCTCTACAGTATCCCCCGACACGTCAGAACCCAGTTCTGATGCACAGGCTCAAGTACCTGCCGAACAGACACGTACGGATACACCGGAACCGCACTCGGAGGTGACGATTACGGAAGTAGTGGACCCGGCCAAACCTGAAGCCGCTACCGATACCGCAACCTTGACGGATACGCATACGGACATCCCTACAGCATCCCCCGACACGCCAGAGCCCAGCTCTGATGCACAAGC
This sequence comes from Caldilineaceae bacterium, assembly GCA_965116185.1. Classification (GTDB taxonomy): domain Bacteria; phylum Chloroflexota; class Anaerolineae; order Caldilineales; family Caldilineaceae; genus Bin34. Next base: position 1,213,020 of record OZ220492.1, on the reverse strand, counting down.
GCAAGTACCTGCCGAACAGACACGTACGGATACACCGGAACCGCACTCGGAGGTGACAATTACGGAAGTAGCGGACCCGGCCAAACCTGAAGCCGCTACGGCCACTGATACCGCAACCTTGACGGATACGCATACGAATACCCCCACAGCACCATCAACGAGCACACCGGAACCACACGCTATTCGGGGGACCGTCACTATTTCGCGTGTAGGAAGCACATTAGTGGCAGACACAAGTAATTTGGAGCTGCCTCCCGACGCACCTCCTGTCCAGGATGCCATCCGCCTGCAGTGGCAACAGCGGTCAGACGTAATGCCACACTGGCAAGATAGCAAGGATGGCGATTCTTTCCGTTATCACCTACCTCGTGGGATTGCAACAGGTACTCTCTTTAAAGTCATCGTAACCTATACAGACAAGTTGAACCGGACATCCAGTATCGATTCGGAAATCCATGTCCTGAGCAACTTTGCGCCCAGCATAGACAGTGTCACCATCTTAGTCCCTGAGAATGCTGAATCGGGCATGCTCCTAGCCAGACTCGTGGCCGATGATTACAACGAAGAGTCACTTTCCTTTACGCTTGAAGAAGGCAATGCGGAGCAGTTTTTTGGTTTGGATGCCCAAACGGGCGACCTGTCCCTGAGCCGAACCGGTTTGGATTTTGAAACCAGGAACGACTACACCCTTACGGTACGGGTAACCGATGGCGTTGATTCAGCCTTTGCTTCAGTCCTTATTATCCTTGAGGATGTGAATGAGGCACCTGTCGCTCATGCAGGCATAGATATGGTCGCGCAGGAAGGCGACACCATTTCCCTTGACGGCTCCGCTAGCGTTGATGTGGACGCCGGTGATACCCTGACCTGGCACTGGACCACTCTCACAGACCTCACCCTGCAACAGGCTGACACTGCCCAGCCCTATTTCGTGGTGCCGACCGACCTAGTCGCGACCGGTGATACCCTGGACTTGACCTTCACACTGGCAACTACCGACGCCCAGGGTCTGACCGATAAGGATAGTGTCACCCTCACGGTTCAGAAAGTGGACAACGGTCCCGTCACCGGCAGGGCCACCATCCAGCGTACGGATACCCAGCTGGACCTGGTGCTCACGGACCTAGCCGACCTGGACGGGGTTAGCCACACTACCTACCAGTGGCAACGCCGTGATCATGTGGACGAACCCTGGTCCGACATCCCGGATGCCAACACCCTGCAGTACGCCATACCCTTCGGCACCGTCCAGACTGCGCAGTTCCAGGCCCTGGTCACCCACACTGACCGGCAGGGCTACGTTTCCTCACTCGTATCCGACAAACTCATCACCTTGGGCAACGTGGCACCCCGCTTTGTACAGGCCGATTACACCTTTACTCTCCCCGAGAACAGTGCCCAGCACACGCCTGTGGGCACCGCAGATGCCGCTGACTTCAACCAGGATTCCCTCCACTACCGCATCACACGCGGCAATTTCGGTCAGGCCTTCGCCCTTGATCCCAACACGGGGCTCCTGACCGTCAACCAAGATAGCTTAGATCACGAAGTTCGCTATCGCTACCGTCTGATCCTTGAGGTCACCGATGGCCTCGCTTTCCATATCGTCCCTGTCGTTATTCATCTCAGGGATGTTAATGAGCCGCCGCAGGCACACGCCGGGGACGACCGCACTGCTCCTGAAGGGGTGACGATCACCCTGGATGCCCAGCGCACCACGGACCCTGATTACGGCGAAGACCTGACTTGGCAATGGAGTGCTCCGGAAGGCATTACTCTCCGCCATGCCGACACCTCCTCACCCACCTTTGACATCCCCCTCGCCTTGGTACCGGCCCCGGACGAGATCCGTACCCTTGAGTTCGTTCTCCATGTCACCGATGCCCAGGGCCTTCAAGACACCGATATGGTTACGGTGACCGTCCAACGTACCGACAATGGTCCCGCCAACGCCAACGTGCACGTCACGCGTCAGCAACTCCGGCTTACCCTGCACATTGAAGACCTCCAGGACCCTGATGGTCGTGGCGCCCAGCCCGATACAACGTACCAGTGGCAGCATCGCACGGATCCTGATAGTCCCTGGACCGATATCCCGGAGGCGCAGGAAGTTGAATACCTCATTCCGGCCGGCACTGCCGGCACTGCACAGTTCCAAGCCGTGGTGACTCATATTGACCAGCAGGGCTATCGTTCGCTGCTCACATCGCGCGCTCCCATCACTATGGGTAATGTGCCCCCGATATTCAGACAAGCTCAATATTCCTTCTCTGTGCCGGAAAACTCTTTGCCCTCAACAGTGGTGGGCATTGTCTTAGCTACGGACTTCAATCACGACCGTCTTCACTACACGATTGCCGACGGCAACGAAGACCGGATGTGGCATATCGATCCAGACACAGGGACTTTGACCGTCAACCAACCTTCCTTGGATCATGAAAGTCGCGCCTCGCATCAGTTGACGGTTGCCGTCACAGACAGCGTCGCCACCACATCCGTGCCCGTGACAATTACCATCACAGATGCCAACGAAGTACCCCAGGTCCGGGCTAGTGTTCCTCCCACTGTCCAGGAAGGTGACCATGTTACACTTGACGGCTCTGCTAGTGTTGACATGGATGCCGGTGATACCCTGACCTGGCGCTGGACCGCCCCTCCAGGCATTACCCTGCAACAAGCTGACACCGCTCAGCCTTATTTCGTGGTGCCGACCAACCTGATTACGACCGGTGACACCCAGGACCTAACTTTCACCCTGGACGTCACCGATGCTCAGGGCTTGACCGATACAGGCACCGTTACGGTAACTGTCCAGAAAGTAGACAATGGCCCCGTCACCGGCACAGCCACCATCCAGCGCACCGATACTCAGCTGGACCTGGTGCTCACGGACCTAGCCGACCCCGACGGGATTAGCCAGACCACGTACCAGTGGCAGCACCGTGATCATGTGGACAGGCCTTGGTCCGACATCCCGGATGCCAATGCCCTGCAGTACACCATGCCCTTCAGCACGGCCCGGACTGCGCAGTTCCAGGCTCTAGTCACCCATACCGACCAGCAGGGCTATGTCTCCTCACTCGTATCCGACAAACCTATCACCATGGGCAATGTACCGCCCCGCTTCGTACAGGTTGATTACACCTTCACCCTCCCCGAGAACAGTGCCCGGCATACACCCGTGGGCACCGCCGATGCCACTGACTTCAATCAGGATCCTCTTCACTATACGATTACCGACGGCAATGAGAACCAGACGTGGCATATTGAGCCAAGCACAGGGACTCTGACCGTCAACCAATCATCCTTGGATCATGAGAGCCGTGCCTCTTATCAGCTGACTGTTGCCGTCACGGACAGTGTCGTTACCGCATCCGTACCTGTGATAATCGTTGTCACAGACATCAACGAAGCACCTAGGGCACAAGCTAGTGCTCCCTCCACTGTCCAGGAAGGTGACCACGTTATTCTCGACGGTTCCGCTAGTGCCGACGAGGATGCCGGTGATACTCTAGCCTGGCATTGGACCGTTCCTCCAGGCATTACGCTACAGCAACCCGCTACGGCCCAGCCCTATTTCGTGGTACCGACCGATCTAGTCATGACTGATGATGCCTTGGACTTGACCTTCACCCTGGAAACCACCGATGTCCAAGGCCTGACCGATACGGATAGTGTCACGGTAATCGTGAACAGGACCAACAATGGTGACACGACAGGGAGCGTCACAGTCTACCGTACCGGTATGGAGCTATACCTAGAGGTTACGGATCTAGCTGATCCTGATGGCGTAGGTACCCCACCCAACAGCATGATCTATCACTGGCGTTGCCGTGATGATGCCAATAGCCCCTGGACTGAAATCCATGGAGCTACGGAGTCTCGGTTTACCCTCCTAGACGGCACCGCCCAGGCAGTCCAGTTTCAAGCCCTAGTCATCCATACCGACCGGCAGGGTTACGTTTCTTCGCTCGTATCCGATAACCACATCACCATGGGTAATGTGCCACCTCACTTTGCGCAGGACGGCTACACCTTCACTCTCCCCGAGAATAGTGCCCGCCACACACCCGTGGGCACTGCGGACGCGGCCGACTTCAACCATGACCCTCTTCACTACACGATTACCAGCGGTAACGAAGACCGGATGTGGCATATCAATCCGGACACAGGGGCTCTGACCGTCAACCAGCCATCCTTGGATCATGAAAGCCGTGCCTCCTATCAACTGACGGTTGCCGTCACGGACGAGGTCGCTACCGCATTCGTGCCCGTGACAATCACCGTCACAGATGTTAATGAAGCACCCCGCGCCCGGGCGAGTGCACCACCGAACGTTCAAGAAGGTGACACCATCCGCCTTGACGGCTCCGCTAGTACTGACGTGGATGCCGGTGATACCCTAGCCTGGCACTGGACTGCCCCCGCAGGCATCACGCTGCAGGAGCCCGCTACGGCCCAGCCCTATTTCGTGGTGCCAACCAATCTAGTTACAACCGATGATGTCTTGGATTTGACCTTCAGCCTGAAAATTACCGATGCGCAGGGCCTGACGGATACGGATAGCGTCACGGTAACTGTCCGGAAGGTAGACAATGGCCCTGTCACCGGTAGCGCCACCATCCAGCGCACGGACACCCGGCTGGACCTAGTGCTCACGGATCTGGACGATCCCGACGGCTTCAGCACCAACACCAACCACACCACCTACCAATGGCAACGCCGCGATCAGGCCGATAGCTCCTGGACCGACATCCCGAACGCCAACACCCGGCAGTACACCATACCCTTTGGCACCGCCCGGACCGCACAGTTCCAGGTGCTGGTCACACATACTGACCAGCAGGGTTATCTTTCTACATTGCCCTCCGTTGCGCCTATCACCATGGGTAACGTACCTCCCCGCTTTGTACAAGCCGATTACACCTTCACCCTTCCTGAGAACAGTGCTCGCCGCACACCGGTAGGCATCGCGGATGCCGCTGACTTCAACCATGATCCCCTCCACTACCGCATTACACGCGGTAATTTCCGCCAGGCTTTCGCCCTTGATCCCGACACTGGCACCCTAACCGTCAACCGCGCCAACCTAGACCATGAAGGCCGCTACTACTACCGTCTAACGCTGGAAGTCTCCGATGGCCGTGCTGTCCACACCGTACCCGTTACCCTGCATATCTTGGACATTAATGAACCCCCGCAGAGCCATGCCGGCAACGACCGCACTGTCCCCGAAGGGGTGACGGTTACCCTGGATGCCCAACGCACTACGGATCCCGATCATGGTGACAATTTGTCCTGGCACTGGAGCGCTCCGGAAGACATTATCCTCCGCCATGCGGACACCGCTACCCCCACGTTTGACATTCCTCCTGCCTTGGTACCGGCCCCGGACGAGGTCCGTACTCTTGAGTTCATTCTCCGTGTCATCGATGCCCAGGGCCTCCAAGACACTGACATGATCACGGTGACCGTCCAACGCACTGACAATGGCCCTGCCACCGCCAACGTGCACGTCACCCGTCAGCAACTCCGGCTCACTCTACACGTTGAGGATCTCAAGGACCCTGACGGTCGTGGTACCGCCCCCGATAACACCACCTACCAGTGGCAATTGCGCTCTCATGCCAACAGGCAGTGGCGTGCCATGGCCCAAGCAACCCAAACGCAATTTGACATTCCTCCGGTCCTGGAACCGGGTAGTCAGTTTCGCGCTGTGGCGACCCACACGGACCATCAGGGCTACGCCACGCGCTTGTTCTCCAACGTAATTGATTTGGCTGCGCTAGGCGACACCGATAGGATCCCCCTCCATACTGCCGTACCTGGACAGGATATGTGTGTGATACCTGTCTTTGCTCTTGGCACGCTACATATCACGGACAATCTGCACGTTGTGACCGCGGTAGAAGAGCAATTGGGACACAATATCCCGAACCTACGCTTGACACTAGCTGATCGTGACAAGACAATCCGTGTCCATTTCCGGGATTACTTCCTTGCTACGGGCGGCTTAGCACGTTGGGGTTATCCCACATCTGAGGTTGTTGTACTTGAGCCCAATATCCTCACCCAATATTACGAACGGGGCGTTGTGAGTTTCCGTTTCACCGGAAAGTCTGAGTGGCTGCTACGGGATCTCCTTTGGGATTACCTGGGCGCAGGTCTTTGGGACTGGCCGGACCAGGATGCGGAACCCCATGTCCTCAATCCCCATGAGGGTGAAGTCCTGGGACCCTGGGGGCACAAGGTATCCAATTATGCAGTGGATGGTACCTGGACCGGCTTCGCGGATTTCTTTGCACGGTACGGCGGTGAACGGTCCTTTGGTTATCCCCGGACTGAGGCTCGCCCAGATACTGCCGATCCGGATATGGTATCAGGGGCCCGGGCCGGGCTGCCGGCCTCGCCGGGCGTCATTCGTCAGTACTTCCAGGCAGCCGTGCTGGAGTTTGATCCGACGACAGGCGTTATCCGGATCCTGGACCTAGGCAACATAGTCCGTGATCTGGTGGTACCACATCACGCTACGTTGGCCCCGTTCACGGCCACATCACCCCTACGGGTGTCCCGTGCCTATTTCCCACCTCTCATACTGAACTGCAGTCCACGGGTTCAGGAATAACAGGGGTGCCAGCTGGCGCAGTCTATCGTTTCTGCTGGCTAGCTAGACTGCTCTAGCATCGGGAATACCACGTCCTGGCTAACGTATCTGACGCGCTGTTCTCAGAGCACCGAAACCGGGCCCAGGATGGAACGGACTACCTATAGGGTATTCCAGGGCCAGATCACTGAGCCCTCTCAGCATCAGCCCTCTTCCTACTAGTACTAGGGGTGGCCCTGAAGTAAATGGCCGTGATTCGGTATAGTACATTACATTCTAATACCTGTGCTCAATATAGAAGTCAGAAAATATGGGATGTCCAGTCCGGAACCAGCCAAAGGAAATGTGCATGGCCTCCAGTTCACAAGTTGCGTCGCGCGTCACAGATGATGCGTCACCTCTAGATACCTTACTAGCTCAGATGGCGGCAGCCAAAGGCCTAGTTCCGCTCTCCGATCCGGAATTTACCTTGCTGAGCACGCCACGCCGGGAAATCAGTGTGCAACTTCGCATCACACGCGACAATGGCACTCCCCACGTATTTGTGGGACATCGAATCCAATGGAACGATGCCCGGGGCCCTTTCAAGGGAGGTATTCGCTTTCAAGCGGGCGAATCCCTTGATTCTCTACGGGCCCTAGCAGCTGTCATGGCTTTGAAGACCGCCCTGCTTGACTTACCGCTGGGTGGTGCCAAAGGCTGCGTAGCCTGTAATCCCCAGGCCCTATCCGCTCCTGAACTACAGCGCCTGAGCCGTGCCTATATCCGAGAACTGGTAGCACTGCTGGGACCTGACATTGACATTCCCGCACCTGACATGTATACCGGTCCTGAAATCATGGGCTGGATGTTGGACGAATTTGAGCAAGTCCGGCGTCAGCATGCCCCTGGTGTTATTACGGGTAAACCACTCTGTCTAGGAGGCAGTCAGGGTCGTCTAGCGGCAACGGCTTTCGGTGGCTTGACGGTTATCCGTGAAGTGGCTACGCACCGAAATCTAGAGTTGCAAGGTCAGCCAATGGCAATCCATGGCTACGGCAATGTGGGCAGCCATACCCACCGGCTAGCGGAGACCCTTCTCGGGTGCAAAGTGGTAGCCGTATGTGACAGCCGGACAGGGTTGTACCAACCGGAAGGGCTGCCGTACGAGGCTGTATCCCATTTTAAGCGAACCACAGGTTCCTTCCAGCGTTGTCCCTTAGGTACAGCGCTAGCCCCGCAGGACCTGTTAGGCATGGATGTCCCTATCCTGGTACTAGCTTCCCGGGATGGTGTGATACATGCCGGCAACAGGGACAGACTATCTGCCGGCCTTGTGGCCGAAATGGCCAATTGCCCCATTCTGACCACAGCCGACGAACAGGCCCTACTAGACCAGGGTGTAGTTGTCATCCCGGATTTGCTGTGCAACGCAGGCGGTGTCACCGTCAGTTACTTGGAACAGATACAGAACGCCCAGTACAGCTGCTGGGACGAACCAAAAGTTCTGGACCTGCTACGGGCAGCGATGACCCAGGCCACACAGGCGGTCGTGGCCAAAGCCCAGCAACAGCACGTATCTCTGCGTATAGCCGCGCATGCTATCGCTATGACCCGCATTGCCCACGCCATGAAGGCCCGCGGTTGGACTTGACAGCACTGAGGGGTCGTGGGAGGAAGCCGTTGTGTGGACCGGTAGGCGGGATATCCCCTAGCCCCCACACATAGATGACAGTCAGGCGTGTATATGTACGCTCAGTTGTGAATAAAGATCAGAGTGCCCGCATCGGGTGTGGCACTCAGCACCCATCCGGCTGCCGCTTCAAAACCCTGCATATGACTGTTGGGTGTGGTCCAATTGTACAGCCATTCTGCGTCCGCTTCACTGAGCAGGATATTGCCCATACTGCTCGGTGTTCCAGGCAAGGAGGACCAGTACGCACCATGCAGCGCAAAGTCCCGGTAAAAATACTGGACCCAGGGCACATCACTCACATAGTCAAGATCATTATTCGGAGACTGATCACTTAAACTCATATCCTGCTGCACCGTCTTGGCCCAGATGCGGAAAAGGCCCGTCACGGTTGGTGTAGCTTCCATGCCGGATGAGATGGCCATCTTCCGAATCGGCGTCATGCCCCGGTAGGCGGTGGCTTTCTGCATACCTAAATCAATTTCAATCCATTTCTCTTTCAGACGGATTAATTGGCCTAGGCTAGTCGATGTCATTCCATCCAGATGCATGATACTAGGCCATTCCGGTGGGGGGAGGGCCAGTACAGTACCTGCGGCAGGCACGTCCGTAGGCGACAGCGCATTGAAGATGCGCAACAGGTCTTCCGTGGTGCCAAACTGTTGGGCGATCGAGATAGGCGTCTCGTGGTCCCGCACCACATACTGTTGAAACTGCTGCATGTATCCCCGGTCCAATAACCGGGCCCAATTGTCTATACTAGGCACCCGGATTTCCCTGCCCACATACAGGATGTCATTGGGTGCCATCTGATTCATGTGCGCCAATTCCACGGGATGGAGGCCATATTGGACGGCAATGGAATGCAACGTTTCCCCTTTCGTGACCCGATGCAGGCTATTGGCACCTGACAGGGCCGGCCCTGGCGTATGTGCGGGAGGCATGAGCAGGGGCTGTCCCGCCCATACCGTCTGGTCCGCTTCCATACCGTTAAGATGGCGCAGTGCCATTTCATCAAAATCACGGGACTCGGCGATAGAAGTCAGATTCTCGCCGCTCTGCACGATATGCAGCCGTCCTTCAATGGTTACCGCGGAGGGAGTGCGCGCTGCCATTGCCTGCTGGAGAAAGAGAAGCGCCAGCAACGCGCTCCCCAACAGTAGCAAGATGCGCAGGGACAATTTCCAATGAACGACTTTGGTAGTCATGGCAATATCCAGCAATGAAATTCCCTTTTATGGGCTACGATGTTGGCTCGTGCTCTGTTGAGCCACTAGGGACCAGCTTATATTGTACCATTGGTGCCAAGCAGGATCTAGCATGCAGTTTTGCACTGTGCGGGTATGTACTCCAGCACACGTACGTCACCATGCAATACCCCCTAACTTTTTACAGGCTCCCTCTTATATAGAAGACGGATATCCAGCCGCTCTGTTGCGCACGTCACATCGATTCACGCCCTACCTGAGACCGTATACGGAACTGTAGGGCATGCAGATGTGAATAAAGTCCCTGGCGGGCTAGCAGTTCATCATGCGAGCCCCATTCTACCATCTGGCCTCGGTCCAGGACCAGAATGGCGTCCGCATTGTGCACTGTTGAAAGCCGATGGGCAATCACAAGGCTGGTGCACCGTTTGAAAAGTGGCTCCAGCACATGCTGGATCCGGGATTCGCTCTGTGAATCCAGGTGTGACGTGGCTTCATCCAGGATGAGAATAACCGGATCTTTGAGTAAGACACGGGCAATGGACACACGCTGTTTTTCCCCACCGCTCAGTCGGTACCCCCGTTCGCCTACCACAGTATCGTAGCCCTGGGGCAACGATTGGATGAAGTCGTGAATCTGGGCCGCGGCGCAGGCCCGCTCCAGTTCGGCCTGGGAAGCATCAGGTCGGGCATACAACAAATTAGCTCTGAGCGTGTCATGGAACAGATAGGCGTCCTGTGTCACCATACCGATGCAGGCCGACAGGGACTCCAGCGTCAGCGAACGCAGATCCCGACCGTCCAGTAAAATACGACCCTGAATCGGATCATACAAACGCATCACTAGGTTGATCAGGGTGGATTTTCCCGCACCACTGAGACCTACCAAAGCCACCATCTGGCCCGGCTGTACCGTAAAGGATATGTCCTGCACGGCCCATAGCGGTGGGGTCGCGTCGTCCGGCGCGGGCTGGCGCAGGGAGTCATTTCCGGCTGTGCCGTGCGCATAGTGAAAGGATACGTTCTCAAACTCCAGACGCCCGACGGGCTGCTTCAAGGCTACAGCATCCGCAGCGTCCCGGATTTCAATGGGCATGTCCATATATTCAAAGACACGTTCAAAACTCACAATGCCCTGAATAAGGTCCGTATTCACGTGGCTGAGAGCCGAGATCGGTTGATAGACACGCGGCAGGTATGCCACGAACGCCACGATCGTGCCTAGCGTTAGGTCACCCCGCAGTACCAGCCACCCCCCCAAACCGTAGAACAGCGCTGTACCCAACCCGGACAAAATCCCCATACCGGACGTTAGCCAATAGGACATGATGGCCCATCGTGTTCGGAAGTGACTGACTTGGGCCGACAGCGTCCGAAAACGTGTGCCCGCGTTCTTTTCCTGTCCGAACAGCTTCATGAGCACCGCGCCGTTCACGCTCAGAGTTTCATTAACCATGCTGCTCAGCTGCGCATTGTATGCCCGTCCCTGATGGTGCGTGCGCCGCAGAATCTTTGCCAGCCAGTAGGCAAAAGGCCACAGCAACGGAAACAGCAGGACACCGGGCACGGTCAGACGCCATTCCAGCACCGTCATGATGCTCAACGTGGAGACGAGCGTGATGGATGCAGTGAGCACCGTGGGCAGGGATCCCGTCACCATGCGGCGTGCGTCTTCTACATCACCGGTGAAACGGGCTACGATTTCGCCGGCCCGGGTATCCGTGAAGAAACGCAGAGAAAGGCGCTGTACATGCGCATACATGGCGTTGCGCAGATCCTGGACCAGTGTTTCTCCTAGACGGGTAGCGAACGCCTGCTGTACTAAACCGATGCTAACGGATAGGAAGGGTAAGACTAACAACAGGCCCGTCAGCGTCAGCAGACGGCGCATGTCCCCTGTGGGCACTACCACATCAATGAAGTAACGATACAGGAGAGGCGGAACGGCCCCCAGCAATGCTTGCAACAGTACGGCAAGTACCACTAGTACCATCTGGCCTCTGTGTGGACGCACGTATGACCAGATACGCGCCAGCACCCGGCGATCGACCTGACGTAGGTTCACCGTGGCGGAGCTGCGAATGAAGGAGCGCCAGCCTCTGCGGTATTCCATGGTGCTTGTCTACATGCGTTCCTGCAATGTCTGCCGCATATCCCGATGACAGCCTAAGAAATTACGGAGTACAGCGAGGGAGAGAACCCTATCGCGCCAACCACAGTGTAGCGCATAGGCCTCATAGGCCTCGCTGATTCGTCCGAGCCGGACGTCTATCGGACCACATTCACAGTCTGCGGATAGCGGATGATTCCCCCGTCATATCCGCCGTTCCGTGATACTCTGACAGAGTCTGTTGTAGTATCCCTGATCTATGAGCCCATCCCCCCTTCCTGCCATCACCCTTGAGCGGCCGGATAGCGTGCAGGCCGGTATCACCATGCTGCTCGCCGAGCTGGAAGACTGGTTCTACGCTGTTCAAGCGCAGCATCGGGCCCAGGTATGGCAGGGTATTCATGACGAAGGAACGTTTCTCACGGCCTGGGCTGGCTATTATGCCTATACCCGGGATTCCAGAGTCCTAAGCTTGGCCCTCGATCTGTTTGCCCGATGGCAAGAATGGTCCCACAGTCATTTCGTACACGGCTATCATCCCCGGCAGGAAGTCCATCACGGTACTGAGCATTTCATTATCTTTCTTGAATGGCTGCTGCAGATCGCGCCGGATCAGGACACGGTACGTTATGCCCTGGACGATGCAGCCCATCATACGGGTAACTGGATCCACGATATCCCCGCGTGGTTTGACTGGGATCAAGGTCGTTACCTGAGCTACAAGCTGGGTACAGCGGAAGTAGGGCAAGAGGGATTCAATTTCGTGGATCATGTGCGCATGCTGCACCTGGCGAAAGCCGGTTGGCAGGCTGTTGCGGCCCCCCATTACCAGGACCTGTGTACATGCTACGGCCTAACATGGGCTCAAGCCCTGGTACAGGATGCGATCGTACCCCTTTACTTGGATACGGATCGACATACACCCACCGCTTTCAAGACGGTGCTCCGTGATTTTCTCAAGGCGGCACCCCAGGACATTACGGCACACTCCCGTCTGGAAAACCATATCGCTAGCGGTACCCCTAAAATTATGCTGGAATTGTGGGATATGACGGGCCGGGCCGTGTTTCGGGATGCCGCCCAACGTCTAGGTCGGGGCTGTGCCCAATATGTGACCCACCCCCTAGCCAATCCGGCTGGCCACGTATTGAGTCAGCTCATACTAGCCGGCATCACTCCCTCGGAGCTGGATCTGGGCCCGGAACTTTTTACCGAGCTGGCACCATGGCCGGAGCTGGATCAGCAGGTGTTGGCCGTGGATGTCCAGTCTGCCCCAGCCATGGGCGCGTGCCTCGGCTACCGGAGTGATATGCCCACTCATTACCTCCTCACGCCCTCTGATGAGTATCGAATCCTGTCCATCCCCGCGCCCGCTAACCTGATGCTAGCCTGGACGTTAACAAACAATGAGGAATTTGCGCTGGACGCTTGCTGTCTGGCCCTGGGTAAACTTAGACTAGCCCGGCAGGTGTTCCGAGACGGTCGCCACCATGGCTGTACGGCCCGGAGCATCGCCGCGACCGTGCGTGGCCACGGCCGCTGCTGGGGCATCGGGGATGTTGCCGGCGTCTTGACCCATATCGGGGCCCAGCGGATGTGGGCGCATAGCCAAGACCGGGCCGTTGCTTTTCCGGGCCTGATGACAAACTGATGTTCGATGGTCCACGTGCAGTATCCGGTATTGCCCTACACCTTGCACTCATCTCGTGCGGAGCGGGCGTTCGTCTATGCCACCGATTTGGACCTGTTCATACTCCCTAGCTACTTTTCTGGACCATGACTATTCCTCTCGTGGTACACGTGACACATGAAGCCGCCATGAAGATTGGGGGCATCGGGGCGGTATTGGAAGGTCTACTGAGCACTGACGCTTACAATCACCATGTGCAACGCACCATCCTGGCCGGGCCGTTTCCGGTTTGGGATAACACGCAGATGGCCCGGATCATAGCACCCCACTCCCGCCTGCAGGTGCGCTATGCCAGTCACTTCAATATCTTTGGTCTCGTTGAACCCACCCTAGGCCGACGCCTGCTGCAGGTTGAAAAAGAACTGAATGTACGCATTCTCTATGCGCAAACGGAGTTCGGAACTTACCGCCATGAGGTTCTGTTGGTGGATCCGGTGTCCATGGATCCCGCTATCCGCACTACGTTCACCACTGAGTTACAGGCACGGTTTAGCCTGGATCCCGGCCAATATAGCTACGATCCGGAATGGCAGCTGTTCATCGATCTGGCGGTACCTCTGCTACGAGCCCTGGAAGCCCTAGTGATTGAGGAGCCCCCTGGTCCAGCCCAGCGTTTGCTAATTGCCCACGACTGGATGGGCCTGCCCACGGCCTTGGCCACCGACCTCAAACGACCTGGCACCTGGAGCACCTTGTTTTACGCGCATGAAGTGGCTCCTGTCCGCCGCCTGGTGGAAGAACACCCGGGCCATGACACACGGTTTTACAATGTCATGCGTAAAGGCCAAGATTGGGGTCTGTACTTGGACAATTTGTTTGGGGACCAGAACGATCTGTATAAGGTACCTTTGCTGCATCAGGCCACGCATTGCGATGCGATCCTGGCGGTAAGCGATCTGGTGGTGGATGAACTTCGATTCTGCGGCTCTGCCTTTCACGACACACCCCTGGACCTGGTGTACAACGGAGTCCCGACTGCTACCACGACTTTGGCCGAGAAGCAGGAAGCACGTACACGCCTCCTGGCGTACTGCACGAATCTGCTTGGCTTCACACCGGATTATGTAATGTCACACGTCACGCGCATGGTACTGTCCAAAGGCCTGTGGCGTGATAGTCAAGTTCTCGCCCACCTAGCGCGACTCCTGGCGCAGGATGGGGGGCAGAGCGCGGTTCTGTTCGTCCTGAGCACAGCTCTGGTCACCGGACGCCATCCGGACCGGATTCGGGAATGGGAACAGAGCTACGGCTGGCCCATCCAGCACCGTGCTGACAATGGGGACCTGATAGGCGCTGAAATTCCATTTTTCTACGATGTAGTGGAACCCTTCAACCGGCAGCACCCCAATATCCGGATCGTGTTCGTCAATCAGTTTGGCTGGGATCGGGGGCATTGTGGTGAGCGCATGCCCGCGGACATGTCGTTTCAGGATCTCCGGGTCGGAACTGATCTGGAATTTGGCCAAAGCATCTATGAACCCTTTGGCATTGCCCAGTTAGAACCGCTGGCACAGGGCGCCCTGTGTTGTGTCAGTTCCGTATGTGGGTGCCGGGGTTTTGTCCAGCGGATCGTGGACCACCAGGATATGGAACTGCCCCTCTACATTGAAGCCGATTACGTCACCCTGGAGCCTTCCTGGTGGAATGCATCACCCTTCCAGGCTCTGGACATCGGGCTGGCTCTGCGTGATCAGGTTGAGGCCGCACACAGTTTGCGGGTCGCTCAGCAGATCCATACGCTGCTACCGCGCACCGACTCCATGCGTGTCCAATACTTGGCTAGGGGCCAGCACGCCAGCCAAGCCATGAGCTGGGAGGTGGTAGCCCGTGACTACTTCGTCCCGGCCCTACGCCGTCTCCAGGATCGCATGCTATGACAACAGCCACACGCCGTGTTGCGCAGGCACAGCCTCGGTCCCGTCTGCAGAGGTCCGACATGGAAGCAATCGTGGCTGGCACCCACGGTGCCCCGGCTACCGTGCTGGGCTATCATGGCCACCGTGAAAACGGACGGCAGGTGCATGCCGTACGCGTTTTCCGACCACAGGATCCGGAGGTCTGTATTCTGGAGCTGGCAACGGGGCAACGACATGCGGCCCAGTGTTGGCACGAGGCCGGTTTTTTTGAATGTCTTTGGTACGGTACGGAAGCCACCGGGACACCCGCCTATCGGCTGCAGCTGCAGGGGCGTGACGGGCATAACTATGAAATTGAGGACCCGTACCGGTTTGGTCCCATCATCACAGCCCATGATCACTTTCTGCTGGGTGAGGGCAAGCTGACTCAAAGCTGGCGTACCCTGGGCGCTCACCAGTGCCGGCTAGATGATGTACAGGGCGTGTACTTCGCTACCTGGGCTCCCAACGCGCGTCGGGTCAGTGTGATTGGGCCTTTCAACGGCTGGGATGAACGAGTACATCCCATGCACATGTATCAGAGTGGCGTATGGGAACTGTTTATACCCCATCTGGTAGAAGGCGAGTATTACAAGTATGCCCTGCTGTCCCAGCAACACGGGTATCAGATCGACAAAATGGATCCCTACGGATTTTACGCGGAACAGCGGCCCGGCACAGCGTCTCGGATCTGGAGCCTGGACACGTACACCTGGCAGGATGAAGCCTGGATGACCACTCGGCACGCGCGCCAGATGTCCACGGCCCCCATCAGCATCTATGAAGTGCATCTGGGCAGCTGGAAACGCAGCCTGGATGGCACCATGCTTTCCTATCGTGAACTAGCCCCCCAACTGGTGGCGTACTGCCAGCAGTTAGGGTACACCCACATTGAGCTGATGCCCATTATGGAACATCCTCTGGATCAATCCTGGGGCTATCAGGTGACGGGCTACTTCGCCCCTACTAGCCGTTTTGGCACTCCCGACGACTTCCGCTTTTTGGTTGATACCTGTCATCAGGGTGAGATTGGCGTGCTGTTGGACTGGGTGCCTGCCCATTTCCCCAAGGACAGCCATGGCCTTGCTTTCTTTGATGGCACTTATTTGTACGAACATGCGGATCCTCGGCTCGGTGAGCATCAGGTCTGGGGTACGCGTATTTTCAATTTCGGTCGGCCCGAAGTGCGTAACTTCCTCATCAGCAATGCCCTGTACTGGTTGGAGGAATACCACATTGACGGTTTCCGCGTGGATGCCGTCGCCTCCATGCTCTATCGCGACTACGATCGGCCAGCCGGTGAATGGGTACCCAATGTCTATGGTGGACGAGAGAACTTGGAAGCCGTTGACTTTCTGCGCGAGTTCAACCGGGTTGTACATACGGCCCGGCCGGACATCATAACCATCGCGGAAGAAAGCACATCCTGGCCCCTTGTCACCTATCCGGACTATGTTGATGGTCTGGGATTTGACTTCAAGTGGAACATGGGCTGGATGCATGATACGCTGGCATATTTTGCCCTGGATCCTATCTACCGCAAGGCACACCCGAACCTGATCACGTTCGGGCTAACATACGCCCATTCAGAGAATTTCGTCCTCGCCTTCAGCCATGACGAAGTGGTGCATCTGAAGAAATCCCAGCTGGACAAAATGCCCGGGGATCCCTGGCAGCAGATGGCCAATCTGCGGCTGCTGGCCCTCTATCAGTACGGTCATCCGGGCAAGGTGCTAACCTTCATGGGCAACGAATTCGCCCAGCAGGCCGAATGGGCGGAAACACGCAGCTTGGATTGGCATCTACTGGAGCAAGACCGCCATCAACAGTTCCAGACTTTCATGCGCGATCTAGGGCAACTCTACCGGCAACTACCTGCCCTCTGGCTCAAGGATACCGAAGCAGACGGTTTCGCTTGGATCGATTTCCAGGACGTTGATAATACTATCGTGTCGTTTGCCCGCTATGGTACGTACCCTATGGACACCGTCGTGATCATCCTCAACATGACTCCCATACCCCGCCCCGGCTATGAATTGGGCGTGCCGGGTGCAGGTGCCTGGTGCGAACTCCTGAACAGCGACCGGCAACGCTACGGCGGCAGTGGTGTGGTTAATACATCCCCGCTGCTGACCGCAGACAAAACTCTGCATGGCTTCCCCCACGCGCTAACCCTGACTTTGCCACCGCTCGGCGGTGTTATGCTAGGTCGTCAGACAGCACCTACCCTTTCCCTATCTATCGCCATGGACTAACATCATGCATGCAAACGGTCGGATTGCCGTGTCCACTCTGCACAACGGTGTCCTGTATGGCACCCTGCCCGATTTGACCCGCGTGGTGACGGACAGTCTATATATTGAGGGGTCACGGATTGCCGGTACAGGCCACCGCCCCACGGGCCTCACGGACCGGGGTGCAGTACTAAACGCCCAGGATCTGCAGGTTCTGCCGGGATTCCTCGATCTACATGTGCACGGCGGTGGCGGGTTTGACACTATGGATGCCGATCCTGAGGCTGTCCAGGGCTTGGGCCGCTTTCATGTTCGGTATGGCACAACCGGATTCATGCCTACCACTACCACGGCGCCCAAGGGACAGATCCGACAGGCGGTGGAAGCCGTGGCAGTGGCTAGTGCGCAGAATAACACAGGGGCCCGTATTCTGGGTGTCCACGTGGAAGGACCCTTCATCAGCCCTGCCTATCCCGGTGCTCAAAATCCCGACTACATCGTACCGCCGGATTTGGCTTTTGTGGCGGAGCTGGCCACTTGTGGTCCCGTCAGGCTCATGACCCTAGCTCCGGAAATTCCCGGTGGCCAGGAGCTGGTCCAGGTCCTGTGCCGGCACGGTATTGTGCCGGTCATGGGCCATACGGCCTGTACTTGGAACCAGGCCCAGGCCGCCAGTGCCTGGGGGGTACGCCAAGCTACGCATACGTATAATGCCATGCGCGGTCTGCATCATCGTGAACCCGGGGCTCTGGGCTGGGTGCTGCAGGATCCCGCCCTATACGCCCAACTGATCGCCGATACCATTCATGTCCATCCAGGGGCCATGCAGATTCTGGCTCTGTGCAAGTCGTTCGCACGCATTCTGCTGATCACGGACGCCATGCGGGCCGCAGGTCTGCCTGAAGGCACCTATGATCTGGGCGCTTTGTCCGTCACGGTCCGGAACGGTGCTTGCCGCCTGCCTGACGGTACCCTGGCAGGTAGTGTGCTAACCATGGATCGAGCCTTGCGCCATTTGATCGCGGCCACCCGATCCGATCTAGCCCATGCCTGGCCCGCATCCAGCCTGACGGCTGCCCAGTCCTGTGGCTTGGACAACGTGCTCGGACACTTGCAAGCCGGCTATTGGGCGGATCTCACCCTACTCAGCGCGGAACTGGAAGTGGTCGCTACGATTGTCAACGGCGTAGTGCAGTATCTACACCCGGACCATTGGGACCGTCTGCAGACGTAAGCCAGCCAACATGGTCTTACCAGGGACCGCTTGCGAGGGCTAGAATCAGCTTAGGAAGCCGCCGTTATGGCCAGCAGGTTATGGAGCACGTCCATCTCCGGTGAATCAGGATCCGCGTGCTGCCAGTTTTGGGCTACCCAGTGCAGCAGCTCCTGAGCACCGGCGTTAGCTCCCGCATCCGCTTGCACACGGGCCAACCAAAAGCGGTCACGCACGGACGGGCGGCATTTGAGTCGTTGCCGTAGCATACTCTGTGCTTGATCGTAGCATTGCGCCCGTAGATAAGCCTCCAGCAAGGTATCTTCAAAGACTTCACGTTGGGCATGGCTCCCCCCCATACGGGCTAACTGCGGCATGAGAGGCTCCAGATACTGCACTGCCTCTGCATAGGCGTCAGCCGCGAAGGCGGCAATACCTCTAACCAAAGGCAACGTCACCTCCTGTACCAGGATCGCCCCTTCATTCGCCAGAACCTCCAAGCGGTGCAGAAGACGCGCCATACACACCTCATCTCCCGTTGCCGCGAACGCTAGGGCAGCATGTGCATCTCGGAACGCCGGCCCGGGACTTTCAGTTGCCGGGGCCGCCTGTGCGCTTAGCTCCATCCCCAGACTCGGCATGTCCTGCCGGCGGTACAGATGCATGCGCCACATAAGAGACGCGCTATCTGACAGCGAGCTCGTGCGCTTCTGAAGCACGGACGGACGGATAGCGTCCGCATATAGGGCACTCGCCTTGCAGTAACGTCCTTGTGCCAGTTCAAACAGAGCCTGATGCCAGGTCAGATGGATATGAGAGTGTGCACGATGGTCAAAGTCCGCCAGCCAGGGCTCTAGGAAGGCACTGCCGGTCACGGCTTGTCCCTGCTCAAAATATACGTGTGCGATCGAATGAGCTGCATACGCACTGGTAGGCCGTGCGGCCAGTGAACGCTCGGCCAGGACTAGGGCCTCGTCAAGCAGTCCTATTTCGTGGTGGGCGAAGGCATCCTGCCCCAGAAACACCCAGTCAGCGCCATAATGTGGTTCCAGCCAACGCATCATGTCATACAGATCAACCGGGAAATTGCGGATACCTGCGCCACTACAGCCGAGTGTATAAAGACGGTTGGCCAGGCGCATCAGCAGGGCATCACGGGGGAACTCGTCCAGGTGGTTGCGGATCAGATTCAATGCCTGGTTCCCTTGCCCATGGATGAACAGGCAAACAGCCTTGACATGCTGTTGCTCGCGGCGTGTGGCTGGCTGGACAAGTTGCTGGGCCCGGGTGGCGCTGGCTTGGGCATCGCCATTCTCGCGGACCATCTGCGTCAGGCCTAAAGCAGCATGGGCCAGAGCGAAACTAGCATCAGCCGTTAGGGCCTGGAGGCACTGCTCCTCCGCTCCATAGCCTTGCTCAAGCAGGATATCCACACCTTCCACATAGTGCTCGGCGGCCACAGCGGAACCCGTAGTCAACATCAACCCATAACGATCACGATGAGTGATAGTGCTCATTGTTCATCCTCGCAATCATGGTACAGATTGGCCATCAGCCCAACGCAGACTAGAGTTACAATCCTGTGGCAATATACCCGGTATGAGGGTAAGAACGTAGCCCTTGGCGCCCAAACCGCTCAAGCTGTAGACCAGACAGTGACTTGTGCGCGGGCTCTGTCACCTTCACCCGATGCCACTATGCATCACGCAGGTGCCATCCATCTTAGCGTGCGCGTGTCAACCTGTCGTACACATTCTACTCCTGGGAGCCGTTGGGGCATAAAGGCAGCCCCACGGTGAGTGCAACTGTCGGGTAGAGGATGCCCTCACCCGTCTCCCGTGTAGGAATGCTGGATGATCGCGCATCATCAAGGTAGCTCCACAATCAAACGGTCCGTATGCCTGTTTGGGCTCTCACGGGTCCTGCATCACAATATCAGATCAAGTATTCCGAATGAAGTCCATCGGATTAGGTCTATGCCACCAATCGGATGACCACCCGTGTCCATATAGCATAATTCAATAATCACCCTGGCAAGGCTATGATGCGTCCTATCTTCTGACCGTATCTGCGGTTAGGGATACACGATACACGGCTACGGCGCCGGCGGTTCGCAGGGCCTGTTGTAGGCCCTCTGTTGCTGTATCCCCAGTCAGAACCAATACCTGCCCTCCCATACCGGCACCGGTTAATTTGGCGCTCAGTGCGCCCTCGGCCAAGGCCACTTGGATCAAACGTTCTATGTCAGGCGTGCTTACACCCAGTTCCCTGAGCAGGTCCTGGTTGTGGTTCATACACGAGGCTAGTTGCGTGACATCCCCCGCGCACAGAGCTGTGAAAACGTCCAAGCTAATTGCGCCTATCTCCGCCATCCGTTTGGCCATGCCGGACGGATCCGTCTGATGTTGGCTTGACACTGCCTTGATGACTGCGGCCGTTGAAGACGCCAGCCCGGTGTCGGCAATGAGCAGGGATGCATTCACATTGGGTTCAAAGAAACGAGGTGCCTCACCCTGTCGGAACAGCAGCGGTTGGGCATAAGCCACCACGGCATTGTCAATACCGCTGGGTGTGCCATGACAATATTCTTCACAACCAAATACAATGGCACTGATCCGCGTAGCGTCAGGATGCCATTGCCGGGCCTTGGCCACCGCCCGTACCAGAGCGCAGGTCACGGCCGCACTGCTGCCCATTCCACGTCCCATGGGGATCCGGCTGCGGACCTGCACAATCCAATCCGGTTCCGTGTAGGCTCCCGTCTGCGCTAGGGTCGTCCGTACGGCATGGGCCAGCGCAGGCAGGGATGAATCGCCGGTTCCTAGCCGAGTGGCACGTGCCAGATCGAGGGCTGTAATCACGGTGCCGTAGCCGGGTGCAGCCACGGCAATGGACGCACGCGCAGTTAGACAGGGCACCGGTATAGCCACGGCCGGATGCCCGTACACCACAGCATGCTCACCGGCCAAAATCACCTTAGCGGGGGCTTCACCTATGGCCAGGGGATAGGGTAATGGGCCTGCCATCACCGAGGACATGGGAACACTACACTACGACTGACGTAGTTCCATTAACTCGATCATGACCCCGTGGGCCGCCTTGGGATGAATGAAGAGCACCGGTCCCCAGACGCCCTCTGTGACCTGCGCATGCCCCAACTGTACGTGCAGTTCCTGCAGCCGTAGCTGCACGTTGGCCAGATCCCGCACCGCGTAGCAGACATGATGCAATCCTGGACCTCGTTGGGCCAGAAAACGACCCACCGCCGAATCAAGGGTTGTGGGTACCAGAATCTCTAGCCATTCAGTGTCCTTACGCAACAGGGTGATACGCACCTGCTGGGTGGGAAAATCCATTTCCTGCTGTATCCGAAAGCCCAACCAGTCACAATAGACCGCACATGCAGCCGCTGGATCACGGGCAGCGATGCCCAAATGGTGTAGATTGATGATCTCCTGGGCCAGGGCTCGTTGGATTAGAGCATCAGTCATAGCATCACACCCTAGAATTTATAGCCAGACATCCGCTTGATACTCGCCCCAGACCTGGCGCAGACAATCACAGATTTCACCCACGGTCGCGTCACACATGACGGCTTCCACCAGTAGGGGCATCAGATATCCGTCCGCTGTCTGAGCGGCCTGGGCCAGGCGGGCTAGACTTTCCTGGGTACGGGCCTCATGGCGCTGCTGTCGCAGATCCCGCACACGGGCTATCTGCTCTGCCTGCACGGCTTCGTCCACACGGAGAAGCGGGCTGTCCGCCCCCGCACCTTCCTCGTCATCGGTGAAGCAATTGACCCCTACCTGCCATTGGCTGCCTGTATCAAGCGCAGACTGGGTACGGTACGCTGCCTCCTGAATAGCCTGCTGGATGAAACCTGTCTCAATAGCTGCCAGAGTCCCCCCCAGAGTTTCTATTTCCTCCAGATAGGCGCAGGCCTGGACCTCGATCTGATCAGTCAGATGCTCAACGTAATAGGAACCGCCCAGCGGATCCACCGTGTCCGCTACACCACTCTCATAGGCCAGGATCTGCTGTGTCCGCAGTGCGACCTGGGCACTGGCCTCCGTGGGCAGGGCCAGAGCCTCGTCCAGAGCATTGGTATGCAGGCTCTGTGTGCCTCCCAGGATCGCAGCCAGCGCCTGCACGGTGACACGCACTACATTGTTGACCGGCTGCTGGGCCGTCAGAGTACTACCGCCGGTCTGGGTGTGAAAACGTAGGCGGCAGTGACGGGGATCGCGCACATTGAACTCGTCACGCATGATCCGGGCCCACAGCCGGCGGGCCGCCCGAAATTTCGCCACTTCCTCCAGGAGGTTGTTGTGGGCATTGAAGAAAAAACTCAACCGTCCTGCAAAAGAGTCTACCGCCATTCCCGCATGTTGGGCAGCCTGCACGTATGCTTTGGCGTTAGCGAACGTAAAAGCCACTTCCTGGGCTGCGGTACAACCTGCCTCGCGCATATGGTACCCGCTGATGGAAATGGGATTCCAGCGTGGCATGTGTTCGCGGCAGTAGCGGATCACATCGGTTACCAACCGCAGTGATGATTCCGGGGGGAATATGTAGGTACCCCGGGCGATGTATTCCTTGAGGATGTCATTCTGTACCGTACCGGACAACCGGTTCAGATCCAGGCCTCGCTGCCGAGCCGTACCGATCACCATGGCTAGGAGGATGGCGGCCGGTGCATTGATAGTCATGCTTAGGCTTACCTGCTCCAGGGGCAAGTGAGCCAGCAAGGTTTGCATGTCGCGCCAGGAGCAGATGGACACACCGGCTTTACCTACTTCGCCTAGAGCCCATTCGCTATCAGCGTCATATCCCATTTGGGTCGGCAAATCAAACGCTACGGACAGCCCCGATTGACCCTGGGCCAGCAGATAGCGGAAACGCTCATTGCTCTCGCGGGCCGAACCGTAACCGGCATACTGGCGCATGGTCCAGAGGCGCCCACGGTACATGTTGGGCTGAATACCCCGCGTGAAGGGAAAGGCCCCCGGTGCACCCAGTTGCTGATCATACACCGCCGGATCCGGGAAGTCTGCTGTGGGGGCATACAGTACGTCTACGGACTTCTCGTCCGATGTGACGAAGCGTTCCCGGTGCTTCGGGTCCCGGATGTGGGGCGTTGGCTTCCGTTGGATCATGGCAGGCACACGTGATACATAGTCAAAGTCCGGGTGCTGTCTCCTGGGCGCTGGCCGTGGAGGCAGTGGTGTCACCCCTCAAGCGGTCGTCGCCCCTCCATGGCATAACGAAACGTCATGTCATCGGCGAATTCAATATCGCTGCCGGACGACAGCCCGCGCGCGAGCAGGGTAACGGCGATGTTGCCCGGCTTGAGTGTACGGGCAATCCATTCGGCAGTGGCCTGCCCTGACAGAGACGGACTGGCAGCGACAATCACCTCCTGGACACCGGGGTCCTGGGCACAGTTCACACGATGCACCAGTTCGCGCAAACGGATGTCGTCGGGACCCACCCCGTCCATGGGGGATATGGCCCCGTGCAGAACATGATAGAGACCGCGGTATTCCCCGATGCGTTCAATCACAGGTACGTGATGCGGTTCTTCTACCACGCAGATCTGCGTGCGATCCCGACTCTCGGACTGACAGATGGCACAGGGTTGACCTTCACTGAAATTGAAACAGATCTGACACAGAACCGTGTCCGCATGCAGATGGCTGAGAGCCTCGCTGAGGGCCAAGGCCAAGGTCTCAGGCTTGCGCAGCAAGTAATAGGTCAGCCGCTGCGCACTCTTGGGGCCGATGCCCGGCAGTTGTGAAAGGGCCCGGATTACCCTGTCCAGGGACTTGGGAAGTACTTCCGTCATAGGCGTGGTTCCCGGTATGGCTCACTACCCCAGCAGCCCCGGAGGCAGATTGAGATCACGGGTGAGTTCGTCCATCTGACTCTCTTGTGCTCTCTGGACCTGGGTCAGCAAATCGTTGACCGCGGCCAGTACCATGTCTTCCACCATCTCAACATCATCCGGGTCCAGGATTTCGGGATTGATGGCGATATTCGTCAGGATACCCTGGCCTGTGCCCTCTACCTTAACCATGCCGC
Source organism: Caldilineaceae bacterium (assembly GCA_965116185.1). Lineage (GTDB taxonomy): Bacteria > Chloroflexota > Anaerolineae > Caldilineales > Caldilineaceae > Bin34. The sequence continues at coordinate 1,188,313 of OZ220492.1, read as the reverse complement.
CACCGGCCGAGGCTTCGTAGACCTTGGCCTTGGCTTCTTCCGCTAGCTGGCTCTGCATTTGCTGCATCTGTTCCATTTGTTTCATTAGCGCCTGCGGATTGCCCTGGAGGCCAGGCATGTCGGGCATACCGAGCGGGCCGCCTCCACCGCGGCGCGCACTCTTCTTGCGGCGTGTTTTGCGGGGCATTCTGATACTCCTAGGAATCTGGGTGGGCTTGTATCCGTGTCAGCAGGTCATTCAGTTCTTGCGCCGGCCGGCGCACAGCTCCTTTCTCACGGAGGAATTCCGCTACCTCTGCCAGCGGGTCGGCATCCTGGGGTGGTTCAATTTCCTGCTCTACCTGCAACCGCAATTTTACCGATTCACCCAGGTAGTCCTCAAAATGCTCTTCTAGACGTTTCGTCTGTGACTTAATCTGATTGACGGCTTGCCGGTCACGGAGAAAAACGTACACGGTCCGGTTGACAATACGCAAACCGGCCATACCTCCCTTGCTCGTAAGCAACAGCGCAGCCTTATGGCCAACCTGACGTTCCACAAGTCCGCGTAGAGCGGGCCAATGCTGTCGCAGTTTGGTCAGCTGCGCTTCCTCCGCCGCGGACTTCGGCACGGTAGAGGCCGGCATACGCCGGCGGGGTTGCTCATTGTGCGCGGCAGGTGCCGGTGGTGTCCCTGTCTGGGGGGGTGGGGTCGCACGGGATGGCGGTGTTGTGGTCCGGGCTTTGGGCTTAGGTGCCGTGTGGGATGGCCCGGATGCCGCCGGTGTTACCCGCATCACGGGGCCGTCCATGGCCCGGATCAGAGCTAGTTCAATCAGGATATCGGGATGATGTGCCTGATTCAGGTCATTCAATGTATCCATCAGGACGGAGAGCGCATGCAGGATCCGAGTTTCATCCCACGCCTGGGCCCAGTCCTCAATCCGTTTTCTCTGCTCCAGGGATACATCACCTACCGTGTCCGCATCACCGGAAACCTTGAACCGCAACACATACCGCAGCTGGTACGCAATCTGCTGCAGAAATTCCGTCAGGTTGCTCCCCTGCTCCACCACCGTCCGGAGTACCTGGAAACACTCCGCTTTCTGCCGGGTGACGAGAGTGTCTACCATGTTATTGACCGAATGGATGTCAGACAATCCCAAAATAGCCTGAACTTGATCTAGTGAAACCTGATCGCGGCCGTAACTCACCACCTGGTCCAACAAGCTGATAGCATCGCGCATACAGCCCTGGGCGCTTTCCGCAATCATGGTTAGGGCTGCCGCTTCAATGTCACAGTGCTCTTCCTGCGCGATGTGTGCCAGGTGATCGGCAATATCCTGGGAGCGGATGCGGCGGAAATCAAAGCGCTGGCAGCGACTGATGACGGTAGCCGGAATGCGGTGGATTTCCGTAGTAGCTAAAATGAAGTAGACGTGCGGCGGCGGTTCCTCCAAGGTTTTGAGAAGAGCATTGAAGGCACTGGTGCTGAGCATATGCACTTCATCAATGATGTAGACCTTGCAATTGCCTTCGGTCGGGCTGAAATTGACAGCCGAACGCAGTTCGCGAATGTCATCAACCCCGTTGTTGCTGGCCGCATCAATTTCGATCAGGTCCAGATAGCGCCCTTCCTCAATGGCCTGACACGCCCTGCAGACGCCACAGGGCACCATCTCATCTTCCCCACGGCAATTCAGGGCCTTAGCAAGCAGTCGGGCCGAACTCGTTTTGCCGGTGCCGCGCGGACCGTTGAAAAGATAGGCGTGGGCTAGCCGTTGCGTGCGGAGGGCGTTTTCCAACGTCTGCACAACATGGGGTTGTCCCACCAATTCACTGAAGGTGCGACTACGCCACTTGCGGTATAATGCATGCGTCATGATTTCAGGTCACGTGTGTGCACATGCCATCAACTTCAAACGAGCTGGATCCGGGCTTGTCTGATGATATGATGTACAACCGCTCTGCATGCCTCGTGTAATCACAATCACCATGGTACATCCGCAATGATCATTTCCCGTAAGCAGTTGGTCGTACTGACCATAGGCAGCCTTGCCCTGCTGGCCTTGATCAGCCTGATGGCGCTCACTCCACAGACGGTTTCCGGACAGGCCGCCGAACAGGAAAATCCTGTACCTACGGCGACCACGAGCACACTTTCCGGCGGCAATGATTGCTACTGCACCTATCTCCCAAGCACCGGGACAACACCGACGCCACCCGGCGCCGACCAACCCTGACTGATATCCGATTCTCGGCAGTACTGGAGTCCATCCGGTACGGTCGGCGGTCTTTCAAGGTACCCGCCCATTCAGCCATAAACTTTCACTTTGTCGATGTCGCCCACAGGGCTTGCAGCCAAAGCCTCCGTAATCCCTTGCAGAGAAATATCCACATCCGCCGCCGTGATGCCATAGTGCAGCACAGCCCGCATGGTGCTTCGATCCATGGGATTCATCAGAATCTGCCGTTCCTGTAGTGCGGCCGCCAGTTGCAGGGGTGAGATGACATCAGATGTCATCCGAAAATACACGATATTGGTGGTCACGGCTTCAACGTCAACCACAATACCGGGTATCTTGGCTAACCCCTGGGCTAGCCGCTGGGCATGGGCATGATCATCGGCCAGGCGCTCGATCATCTCCGCCAAACTGACGATTCCTGCGGCCGCGATAATGCCCGCCTGCCGCATGCTGCCTCCTAGCACCTTGCGCATACGCCGCACCCGGTGGATGAAAGCCTGAGAACCGGCGACAATTGACCCTACGGGTGCAGCCAGGCCCTTGCTTAGACAGCAGCTGACACTGTCGGCCCGGGCCACCAGGTCCGCCGGGGCGCGGTTGAGCGCGACAGCCGCATTCCACAACCGGGCACCATCCACATGCAGGGCCAGACGGTGTTCCGCTGCCACGTCCGCCACGGCGTTGATATAGGTGAGCGGCAGTGGGGCACCCCCACATCGATTGTGGGTATTTTCTAAACAGATCAGACGGGTTACCGGGAAATGGGGATCATCGGCGCGAATGGCATCTCGCACCTGGTCTAGATCCAGGGTGCCATCGGGGCGATTGGACAGTACGTGGGGTTGCACACCGCCCAGAGCGGCAGCTCCGCCCTGTTCATACAAAAATATATGGGCGCGATCCCCCACGATCAGTTCGTCCCCGCGTCCGCAATGCGCCATAACGCTGGCCAGATTACCCATGGTCCCACTGGATACGAGTACCGCGGCTTCTTTGCCGAGCATCTCAGCCGCCATGGCCTCCAGTCGGTTGACCGTCGGATCCTCACCGTATACATCGTCACCCAATTCCGCCTGTGCCATCGCTTCACGCATGGCGGGAGTGGGTAGCGTCACGGTATCGGAACGCAAATCAATTGCACGTGTCATAGCCACTCCTTCACGACCACAAACTGACTAGGGGCTATCTGCCCAGGGTACCTTTCGTACTAGGCACGCCGGCGCGCCGCGGATCCCGCTGGGTTGCGGCATCCAAGGCCCGGGCCAGAGCCTTGAAAAGAGCTTCCGCCTTATGGTGATCGTTCTGACCATACAGGACTTCCGCATGTAGGTTCATGGCGGCCTGAAAGGCCAGAGTTGCCAACAGATGGCTGATCAGGTCCGTGCCCAGCTGGCCCAGCCGATCGGTGCAAAATTCGGCCCGACAGACACAGTAGGGTCGCCCTGATAGATCCACCACCACCCGGGCCAGGGTCTCATCCATGGATACGTAGCTGTGCGCGGTACGGACCAGTCCTGCCTTGGTACCCAAACTCTGGGCCAAGGCCTGTCCCAGACAAATCATGACATCCTCCGCCGAATGGTGCTCATCAACCTCCAGATCACCCTGGCAAACGACCTGCAAATCAAACAAGCCGTGATGGGCCCAAAGCGTCAGCATGTGATCCAGAAAACCGATGCCGGTCTGCACCCGGGCAGTCCCTTGCCCGTCCACGGCCAGCGTGACCTCCACCCGGGTCTCGCGTGTAGTCCGGTGTATAGTGGCCTGTCGTCCAGGCTGCACACCGTTCTGTCCCTGTACCCCCGTGGGCTCGCCATCACCGCTCATCATAGTCCTTACGCTTCCCCTATTGCCCTATTGTATACCGTGTCATTTAGGCGTTGCGTGATCCATCCGATGTAGCACAGTCATCAGGCGCTGCAGTTGTTCCGTGCGCCCCACTGAGATCCGGATGCAGTCCTCAAGGCCCGGCTTGTTGTAGTAGCGGACCAAAATGCCTTGTGCCCGTAGCTGGGACCAGACCTTGTGGGCATCCCGCCCCGTCACCTGACAGAGCAGGAAATTGCCCGCGGACGGATAGGGCTGCAGAAACGAAATGGCACTCAGATTTTGATACAGCCGGTCCCGGCTATCTCGGATACGGTTCACCACCGCCCCTACCTCGGCGCTGTGACGCAAGCTGGCCAGCCCGGCGACCATGGCTGCCACATTGACATTGTATGGCTGCTTGAATTTCCAGAACATAGGCATCAGCCAGGAAGGGAAAGCACCATAGCCCAGCCGTAACCCGGCGATGCCCAGGGCTTTGCTGAAGGTACGTAGGACCACTAGGTTGTCATAGCGTAGCACCCAGTCCATGCGCGAGGGCTGATGCGCGAAATCAACATAGGCCTCATCCAGCACCACCATGACGGGTAAAGCCAGCAGGCGTTCCAGCACGGCATCAGCCATCCAGGTCCCGGTGGGATTGTTAGGGGAAGTAGCAAACACCAGCTTGATGCGTGCTGTCCCCTCCTGCACCGAGGCCGTTACCGCCTCTTCTACGGCAGCTACGTCCACGGTGAAATCCTTACACCGCCACACGTTGCACACCGCCGCTCCGGCCAGTTGGGCATCAAAGCCGTACATGCCGAAAGTGGGCGGCAGATCAACGATGACATCCGCGGCGGTCAGGAACATCCGGCACAGATAGTCCAACAGTTCATCGGCACCGCTGCCCACGCCAATGTTGTCCATCGGCACCTGGCAGTGTCGGCTGATGGCTTCGCGCAGGGCTGTCTGTTGGGGATCGGGATAAATATGATAGTACGGGTACTCGGCCAATGCGTCCAGAACGACCGGCAGCGGGCCATAGGGATTCTCATTGGCGTCCAGTTTCACGATCTGGTCGGGTGTACGCCCCAGACTGCGGGTGAGTACCTCAAAGGGCTGGATAGGCGTGTACTCCTCCAGATCCGTGATCCGAGGATTGAGCAACTGGGCCGGATGACTTTTACTCATGCTAGCCGCCATTGTATGGTCATAGTCTAGGCCTGTGCATCCATCCCACTAGACTGTGGGGGCGGATCCAGGCGGTGCAATACGGCCTGGGCATGCGCATCCAGGCCCTCGGCCTGGGCTATGCGTACGGCAGATGGGCCAATGTCCTCTACCACGTCCCGGTGCAGGCCGAACAGACTCACAATGCGCACGAAGTCCAGCACGTTGAGGGCACTACCGAAACGGGCTGTACCCTGAGTCGGCATGACATGACTGGGACCGGCCACATAATCCCCCAGCACCTCAAAACTGTTAGAGCCCAGGAATACACCGCCGGCATTACGGATGCGCCCCACCCAGATCCAGGGCTCAGACACCAGCAAACAAAGGTGTTCCGGCGCGTATTGGTTGACTAGATCCACCGCTTCCGCGAGTGAATGAGTGACTACAATGCCACTACTCCGTTCCAGAGATCCGGCTATGATGGCGTGCCGCGATAGTGTAGGCAGCCGCCGCCTGATAGCGTCCCGCACGGCTTCGGCCAGGTCCTGACTGGGCGTAAGCAGAATCGCACTGGCTAAGACATCGTGTTCCGCCTGGGCCAGCAGATCGATCGCTACTGTATCCGCATCGGCCGTCTCATCCGCCAGAATCATGGTTTCGGTGGGCCCGGGCAACCCGTCAATGCCCACATGGCCAAACAGTTCCTTTTTCGCTAACGTCGTGAACAGCCCCCCCGGTCCACAGATCTTGTCAACCGCCGGGACGGTCTCGGTGCCGAAGGCTAAGGCGGCCATGGCTTGAGCTCCTCCGGCCACATATACCCGCTCTAGGCCCACTATGTAGGCCGCGGCCAGAATGATCTCATGCGGCATGCCGGTTTCCGCCTGCGGCGGCGTGATCAGGGTGATCGCAGGCACACCGGCTATCTGGGCGGGGATCACGGTCATGAGTAGGGTACTGGGCAGCGGAGCCGTTCCTCCAGGACAGTAGATTCCCACCCGATCCACCGGTCGCACCAGCTGTCCTAGAATGCCCTCCGGTGACGAATCGAGCCAACTCAGCCGGGGTTGTTGGGCATGAAAATGCTGAATGCGGTCAGCCGCTGTCTGCAGGGCTCCGGCCAAGGCGGGTGATAACCGCTCATAGGCGCGAGTCAGGTGATCCGCTTCCAGAACCAGATCCACTGGACGGCAATGATCCAGGCGGACACTCCAGTCCCGCAGCGCCTGATCACCCCGCGCACAGACATCCCGGAGAATTTCCCGGGTGGCCTCTTCGGCAGATACCGGTCGTCCGAAAATATCCTGCAGGTGGGTGAGGAGGTCAGATGGCGGTTCAATTGCGTCCAGGGTTTGGCGACGCAGGATCGTTTCCTGCGCTTCCTCCGGCTCCAGAATACGCATGCAACCCAACTCCCCACACCAACTGTCATACTGCACCACGGAACGGGATTATAAAGCCCTATCCGCTACTGGACCCTAAAACGGTGACACCGCCATACCCCACGGCTTCGTGCGTGGCAGACGGCAGATCAAGCTGGAAAGGGTGAAACACGACATCATGCGCTTGCAGTTGGCCGTCACTATAGGTAAATTTCCCGGAGAAAAAACGTCCCTGGTCGATCCAAGGGAGAAAAATACGATCCCCTTCCCACAGATTCAAAGCCAGAACCTCCGGGTCCTCGATCCATGTCAGAATCCCTTCCGGCGAATCAATGAGCTCACCCTCAAACTCGGCCGCTGTGTACACAAAAACGAACCAGTCGTCAACTTGATCAAAGCAGGGAAAGGTTAGGACACCGTGCAGCACAGGATTGCGTATATACAGACCGCTTTCCTCGCGTACCTCACGCACCACACACTCTTCGGGGGTCTCACCGAGTTCCACTTTCCCACCTAGACCGTTCCACTTGCCCTCATGGAAGTCATTTTCTTTCTTGACGCGGTGCAGCATTAAGGTCCTGCCGGCTTGACGCACGTAACAGAGCGTGCCCAGCTTCATGATCGGTTATCCTTCCCCTGCATCAGGGTATCTTCTCAGTAGGCTAGTAGGTCGCGTGCAGCATCCAGGATTTTAGCGGCACACGGTCGGTACGCATCCTCCAAAGGCGGGCTGAAGGGTACGGGGACATCCAAGCCGCCCAGGCGCCGAATGGGAGCATCCAGATAAGTAAAGGCATTTTCAGCGATCAGGGCCGCCACCTCGGCTCCTACCCCCATTAGGCGATTGGCTGAATGCACGATGAGCACCTTACCGGTCCGCCGGACCGTAGTCAGTATGCGCTCCGTATCCAAGGGTTTGATGGTGCGCAGGTCCAGTACATCCACTGTAACACCCTCGGCTTCCAGCTGCGTGGCCGCTTGCAAGGCCTCCTGCACCTGGGTTCCATAGGTAATCAGCGAGAGATCGTCACCGGTGCGCACCCGGTTAGCCTCACCTATAGGCACCTGATATTCCCCGGCCGGCACCGGGCCTTGGAGCGAACGGTACAGCGTCTTGTTCTCAAAGAAAATCACGGGATTGTTGTCACGAATGGCGGTCGTTAGCAAACCCTTGGCATCCGCGGGCGTACCGGGGCACAGGACCTTGAGACCTGGCACATGGGCAAACCAGGCCTCGGGGTTCTGGCTGTGGAAGGGCCCTGAATTAGTGCCTCCGTCGGCAGGGGCCCGAATGGTCCAGGGTACCGCCGCCTGCCAGATATAATGCGTCGTGGCCGCGTACTGCACGATGGCATCAAAAGCGGTGGAGATGAAGTCGGCAAATTGCATTTCGATGACCGGGCGCAGGCCCATCATGGCCATGCCGGTGGCCATACCCGTAAAGCCCAATTCGCACATGGGTGTGTTCATAACCCGGCGGGCACCATATTTGGCTGCCAGGCCCTTAGTCACATTGAAAGCACCACCGAATGCTCCCCCCACATCTTCACCCATCACAAACACGTTTTCGTCCCGCGCCATCTCCTGATCGAGAGCTTCGGTCAGCGCCTGTAGATAGGTCAGGGTGCGATGAGCGGATGGAGCCTGGTCACGGGGAGCAGGGGTTGGGGGCAAGAGGGACGTGTCTGACATGATCTCCGTTTAGTCTGCGTAGATGCCTTCCAGCACCGTGGCGGGCTCAGGGAACGGACTCTGTTCCGCATCTTGGAAGGCTTCCAAAATTTCGGTATCCACCTGGGCTTCCAGCGCCGTTAGCCGGTCGGTGTCCACCGTGGCCTGTTCCAACAGGCGGGTGCGATAGGCCCGCACCGGATCCCGAGCTTCCCAGGCCGCCAGCATGTCTGCAGGCACATATTCTGCGCCGTCATGGATAGCGTGGCCCAGCATACGCATGGTTTGGGCTTCAATCAGGCCTGGACCACCCCCTTGTCGGGCCTGCTCCAACATACGAGAGACGGCTTCGTACACGCTTACCACGTCATTGCCGTCTACCACTACTGCCGGAATAGCATGTGCCTTGGCCTTATCCGCCAGTACCGAAACGGCTGTGTGTTGCGTGGCAGGGGTTGAATAGGCGTACTGGTTATTTTCTAGGACAATCACCAAGGGCGCCTGGTACAGAGACGCCATATTCAGGCATTCGTGGAAAACACCCGCGGTGGAACCACCGTCACCACACACGGTTAGGGCAGCCTGTGGCACGTTACGGTACCGAAAACTCATAGCTGCGCCCAGGGCAGGAGGTAGGGATTGGGGAATGTGACTGATGAAACCGATAAGATTCAAGCTCAAATCCCCGTTGCCGTGCAGATTGGCATCCCGGCCCCGAGTCGTGCCGCTCGCGCGGCCCAGCAGATTCGCGAAGATCTGCCTTGGTGGCAAGCCCCGTAGCAGGTACATGCCCACGTTGCGATGCATCGGAGCCACCACATCTTCTTTTTGCAGAGCAAACCCCGCCCCAATGCTGACGGCCTCATGGCCCCGGGCACTGAAACAAGTGCCCAGACCACGGCCCTGTTTCCACATGGACACCATGGTTTCATCAAAGCGGCGGGTCAGATACATCCAGCGATAGATTTGGACTTTCTGTCCGTCGGACAGAGCCGCAAAAGCCGTGTTCATGAGGACCGACCGCCCCTCGTCACCCGTGACAGGATCTCACTCACTGTTTCCTCCAAAGTGAGACAGGTTGTGTCTATGATATCCGCATTGGCCGCGGGCATGGAGGGGGCCACTGCCCGGGTAGCATCCCGGTGATCCCGTTGCCGCATGTCATCACGTACCGCGTCCAGCGATAAGGTCTTGCCTTGGCCCACCAGTTCCTGGTGCCGCCTACGGGCACGCGTCTCCAAATCGGCGTCCAGAAAAAACTTGTAGCCCGCATCCGGGAACACAATGGTGCCAATGTCTCGACCCACAACGACCACACCGCCAGTAGGGGCCGCGTCCTCCAGATAATCCAACCCAATCGTGCGCATCCGTACGGTCAGCGCAGCACGCACCTCCGGATCAGCCGCCACGGACGGTAATAGCTGATCTACTTCAGGACACCGCAGGTCCCAGGTCACGTCTCGCCCCTTCATGTGAACGGTAGTCGTACGGCCATCGGTGGCTTCAGTCGCTGCCGGTGGGGCCAGCTGTACGGTGAGCGTGCGGGCCGTTGCGGCGAGGTGGGTGGAGGTAAAGGGTAGGCTGTCCTGCAGGAGCATCCAGCACACGGCCCGAAACAAAATTCCCGTATCCAAGAATAGATAATCCAGCCGTTGGGCTACCTGAAAGCCTACAGACGACTTACCGGATGCCGAAGGACCGTCAATGGCAATACAACGAGCATACATCATGTAGAGCGTTCGGATCGGACATAATCGGCCAGCATTATGTCAAATTTATGGCAGCCATATTCTGCATGCTCCTTACGGTGCCAGCAGCACTTTGAGAGTACCGGATTGACGTGCCATGGCCAAAGCCTCGTCGCCCTTGTGCAGAGGTATGATGCACTCAATGATGCTATCTACATCAAATCGTCCGGCCCGTGTCGCAGCATCCAGCCAGGCCAAAGCCTGGGCAAACGGACCGCAACGGCTCCCCAGTACCCGGATCTCGTTGACGACCACCGTGTTCAGATCCAGATGTCCCGCTTGCTCCGCCTTAGTACTCTTGAGCACTAGACTGCCCAGGGGTCGGACCATGGTCTGGGCCATAGCATAGGCACTTGGCGATCCCGCACACTCCACCACCACGTCAAAGGCGTGCCGTTCACGCTCCGCTACTTGGTGCTCACGGCCCCGTACCTGCTCTACCGCAATCCCTTGGGCTGCCAGTAGATCCAGCTTGCGTGTATGACGTCCGAACACATGGAGAGCACAGCCTGTGTCCTGTAGTGTCAGAGCAATGAGCAGCCCCAACTTACCGTCACCGATCACGGCCACCCGCTCCGCAGGGCCCAGCGCCATCTGTTCCTGAATGCGCAAGGCGGCGGCCACAGGCTCGGTAAATACGGCCACGCGATCCGTCATTCCCACGGGTACTTCATGCAGATTCACGCATGGTAGCACCACGTACTCCGCGAAAGCACCATCATGGGCCAGGATACCTAGACAGGTACGCTGCGGGCAATGGTTGAAGCAGCGGCACCGGCAATCCGAACACGTACCGCAACCGATGTTGATCTCGCCCACCACGCGCCGGCCAATCCAGGTAGGACAGCCGGGACATACTTCAACCACACCGGTGAATTCATGACCGAGGACCAGATCCCGGGGCTGTAAGTAACCGGCTAGCAACTGCAGATCCGTGTTGCAGATGCCCGCCAAGGTAACCCGAATGAGGGCGTCCGCGGCCCTGGGTATGGGTATCGGATAATCTTGGTGCAGCCGCAAGCCGTGCCCCGTCAGCTGCAATGCCTGCATATGGGCGGCTGCACGCATGCGGCTATGCCGACGCGGCCGGCATCTCCTGTGCCGTCCTGGACGGCGCCAGCCATTGGCCTTCATGCCAGGCCACCAGCAGAGGCGTGGCATTGCAGAGCGAACTGTAGGTTCCCGAAACCAAGCCCACGATCAGAATAGCCATGAACTGCTGCAGGGTTGTCCCGCCCAGAATCAGAATGGCCAGCAGCACCAGCAGGGCTGTCACCTGAGTAGCGATGGATCGCTGCAGTGTCTCCATCACGCTGCGATTGGCAATGGTGGCGAAACGTTCCCCCTGATAACGGCGCTGATTCTCGCGGATACGATCAAATACCACGATCGTATCATTGACACTGAAACCGATGACCGTTAGTACCGCCGTCAGAAAAAGGGCATCCACTTCCCACGCGGCCACCAGACTCATCAGGGCTAGAAAGGATAGGGTGATTAAAACGTCATGGACCAGAGCCACGATAGCACAGGCCCCGTAGCGTAAGGGATGACTAACGTGTCGGAACGCCGCCGTAATATAAAGGAGGATGGCAATGGCTGCTACCACGATGGCCAAAAAGGCTGCACGACTGACTTCGGCCCCAATGGAGGGTCCGATGTTACGGTAGAACAGTTCATCAAAAGGTCCTACTTCCGCTGTGATCTGGCCTTCCAGTCTCTCTTTGACGTTGTTGTCAATCTGTTTGAGTTTGAGCTGGACCGTGTACTCGTCCTGTACCAGGAACGCCGTGGTGTCAGTCAGTCCCGCGTTCAGCATGACCTCACGCACCGCTTCAGGCTGGGCTGGAGCATCAAACCGGATCTCCCACTGAACACCGCCCGTATAGTCAATACTGAGGGGCAATAATCCCTGTCCGGATATCAGTCGCCCCCCCATGAATAACAAGCCCGGCAAGATCGCAAGCAGAGAGAGCAGAAACCAGAGTGTTCGTTTCTCAACAACATTCGTCCAGGTAGCGAGTCTATTCATAGGCAGTACCAGAGTAGGGACAGAAGGACGCGGGGAAAGCTAATAGCCTAATAGCCCACGAGCGCCTTACCGGTTTCCGTATCAGCGGCCACAGACCAGGTTAGGAAAGAACGCATAAAAGTACGGGTGATTAGTACGGCCGTCAACATGGATAGCATCACGCCAATAGCCAGCGTTAGGGCGAATCCTTTGACTACGCTAGCCCCAAAACTGCTGCCAAACCAGAACAGCACGGCACAGCTGATCAAGGTGGAAATATTACCGTCCCGGATGGCAGGCCATGCGCGGTTGAAGCCCGTACGGATCGCCACCCGCATGGAGCGACCGGCACGTAGTTCTTCTCGTAGGCGTTCAAAAATGAGAATATTGGCATCAACTGCCATGCCAATAGAGAGCAGAAAGCCGGCAATACCCGGCAGCGTCAGGGTGACGGGCAGGAGCTTGAAGACTGCCATGTTCAGGGCCACGTAAATGACCAGGGCCAGACAGGCAAGGAGCCCGGGTAAACGATAGAGCACAAGCATGAAGAGCAGCACCATGGCCAGCCCCACTTGGCCCGCTAGCAGACTCCGGGTGACTGATTCCTGGCCTAGCGTCGCGCCAATGGTCCGGACATCCACTACCTGTAGGGGCACGGGCAATGCCCCGTACTTCATCTGAATGGCCAAGCTACGGGCTTCTTCCTCCGTGAAACGGCCCGAGATGACCCCTACGTCACGAATGGCACTATTGATTACCGGCGTAGACAGCACTCGACCATCCAGCACAATGGGCATGATTTGGCCGATATTGGCCTGCGTGTACGCGAAAAATTCGTCGGACCCCGGCCCTGTAAGTTCAAAATTGATTTGCCAGGCCCCTGTCGTACTGTCAAGGCCTGGCACCGCGTCCTTCAGGACCGTTCCGGTCATGACCGTCGCAAATACCTGGTCCGGGTAGGGTAAGGGGACCGGATCGCTCAATCCAGCCTCAATAGCCGCCATCGTGTCGGCTACGGCGTCCGGCCGGTTGGTGGTATTGATCACAATACCCTCAAGCAGCTGGGCTCCATCCGGGCGCACAAATTCCAGCTGTCCCGTAGACCGCAGAGTTTCAATGGCCTTCTCCGGATTGTCAATACCCGGGAGTTCCACGATAATCCGGCGTGCGCCTTGGCCCTGCACCGAAGGTTCCGTTACCCCCAGGCTATTGACGCGGTTCTCCACGATAATCCGAGCTGTCGCCATGGATCCTTCCGCCAATTCCACATCAGGCGGTAGATCGGCTTCCAGCAGGATCTGGGTCCCACCTTGCAGATCGAGGCCGCGTGCCAGGTTAGCCAGATCCCGTGGCGCGTCCGCTGTGCCCGCGAAGGCCTCGAGCCAAGAGGCATGTTCAATAGGCAGGGCCACATACAGAGACGCCACAGCCAATAGGACAATCAACAGGAGAGAGGCAAGATTGTTGCGCATACAACGGAAACTCGGAGTTCAGTGTGCCATTAGGACTAGGGGAAGTTCAGCCATTGCAAGAGGGAAGTATAGAGTACACCAATTGACCCATCAAAAATGGCGTCTTGTATGAAATGTATTTCTAGTACGCGAAATCCGCGTATCCGACAGGCCTGCAAATTGCGCCAGCGCCCCCATCGACGTCTGCTGGGCCATACCTTGATTGAGGGCACGCGGGAAATCACCTGGGCGCTGCGTGCACAGTTACCTTTTCACGCCGTCTATCTCTGTACGGAGCTGGTGTCGCGCCCACAAGAAGAGGCTCTGGTCGCCCAGGTGCGCACATACGCCGAGGCGACAGCTGTACCTATTTTCGCTATCTCCCGTCATGTCCATGAACAGCTGGCGATGCGCGGGAGTACAGGCGGGATCGTGGTGGAAGCACAGTGCCCCCCGGCGTCACTCCAGACCCTGCCACAAGGGCCGGATGCACGCTATGTGATCCTGGAAGATGCCGATCGGCCGGGCAATATCGGGGCGGTGCTGCGTACGGCCGCAGCCACCGCCACCACCGGGGTAATCCTAGCTCACACCCAAGATACGGGCACGGATTTAGCCAATCCCAACGTCATTCGCGCTAGCTTGGGCACTCTATTCGCTGTCCCGTCCGCCCAGGCCAGCAGTACAGACACACTCGCCTGGCTGCGTGCGCACCAGTGTGCCATTGTGGCCTGCACTCCTACAGGGCATCACCTTTATAGGCCCATATCCCTGCCTGGGCCAGCCGCTTTCGTTTTCGGCAGTGAAGCCCGGGGTCTATCATCTCTGTGGCTTGAGGCTGCCCATGCGACCGTGGCTATTCCCATGGCCACAGCCGTTGCGAGCCTCAACCTTTCGGTCAGTGTAGCAGTGGTTCTGTACGAATTCTGGCGGCGCCACCAAGAGACGAACACAGAAACGTGACACCCAGCCCTGAAACTAATCTCGGTCCCAGGGCGGCTAACCATCACAGGGGAACACGACTCCTTATGTTATAGTCCAGAGTAGTCTATTGTAGAATGACTTGTGGCTTCCCCTATTTCGTACACAAGGACTTGCCAACCCCTTGAGAAAAATATCTGAAATTTCGCCGCGCAAAATCACAATCATTGTCGCGGCTGTCCTGCTTATAGCCAGCTTTACCTTCTTTCTTGTACGACAGTACGGTGATAGGGATTATGCGTCACTTGACGTGATCGTGAATGCGGCCCGAGAGGGCGATATTGCCCGTCTGCTGATCAGACAGGATCGAGTGGAAGTACTACTGCAGGACAACACGACCATCACAGCCTTGAAGGAGACCGGGATCAGTTTCCTGACCACTCTGAACGACCTAGGCGTGTCCCAACTAGACACTATTGAAATGCAGATAGCACCGCCAGGAATCTGGCAGCGCATGGGACCCATTCTTTTTGCCCTGCTCCCTCTCCTGCTGATCGGTGTCTTCTTCTTGTTCATCTTCCGTCAGGCCCAGAGCATGGGTAACCAGACCTTCAGTTTCGGTCGCAGCCGCGCCCGCAAGACGGATGGCGCGGACATGAACATCACCTTTGCTGACGTGGCAGGAAACGAGGAAGCCAAGATCGAATTAGAGGAAGTCGTAGAATTTCTCAAGTCGCCCGAACGGTTCCTGATGCTGGGCGCACGCATACCCAAGGGCGTGTTGCTCGTGGGCCCTCCCGGGACAGGCAAGACCCTAATGGCCAAGGCCGTGGCGGGGGAAGCGGGTGTGCCATTTTTCACTATTTCCGGTTCTGAGTTCGTGGAAATGTTCGTCGGTGTGGGTGCCCGCCGGGTACGTGATCTCTTCAACCAGGCCACCAACAATGCCCCATGCATCGTGTTTGTTGACGAAATTGACGCCGTAGGGCGCCGGCGGGGTGCCGGCATGGGCGGCTCCCACGATGAACGGGAACAGACTCTGAATCAAATCCTCGTAGAAATGGATGGCTTTGATACGGGTACGGACATCATTGTCATGGCGGCAACGAATCGCCCCGACATCTTGGATCCGGCTCTGATGCGGCCGGGGCGTTTTGACCGTCGGGTCACTATGGACGCCCCCGATGTGAAAGGGCGCCGCGCCATCCTGGATGTCCACGTCAAAGGCAAACCACTGGCTCCGGAGATAAATCTGGATACCGTAGCCAAGCGTACGGTAGGTTTCGTGGGGGCCGATATTGAAAATCTGGTCAATGAAGCTGCCCTCTTTGCCGCCCGCCACGACCGGCAACAGATCACTATGCGTGATTTTGAAGAGGCTATTGAGCGCGTACGCGTGGGGCCTGAACGCAAGTCCCGCCAGGTGACCGCACGGGAGCGGGAAATCCTGGCCTACCACCACGCAGGCCACGGTCTCGTGATGCACTACCTACCCGATCACGATCCCGTGCACAAGATCACCATTGTGCCCCGTGGCATGAAAGGCGGCTACTCCCGCAGTCTGCCTGAGGTGGAAACCCAACTGTACACGGTAGAGAAGTTACACGCTCTGCTAGCGGCCAATCTGGGTGGCCATACGGCGGAAATGCAGCACTTCGGCGAGGTGACCACTGAATCGACGGACGATCTGGACATGGTGACGAAGCTGGCCCGTACCATGATCACCCAGTGGGGTATGAGCGACCGCTTGGGCCCCATCCAGTACGGCCATCGTGAAGAGCTGGTCTTTCTAGGTTCCGAGATCACGGAGTACCGGAACTACGGGGAAAAGACGGCAGAAAGTATTGATGAAGAAGTACAGGCGCTTGTGGCCAGTGCTCAAGACCAAGCCCAAACCATTCTGGCGGCACACAGTGATCAGTTGGATCTGGTTGCCGCCTACCTTCTGGAACATGAAACCTTAGAGGCGGATGAGTTTCTCGCTCTACTAGAGGGGCGGCTGTCTTTAGACGGTAACATGCCACCACAGGCACAGCCGGAGGCGTCACCGCAAGCGCCGGCCTCTGCCCACTCTGATCCAGCTGCCCAGGGCAACGAGATGCCGGACGAAGAAGTCGGGCTCGGCGGTAGTACCGTTCCCGCTCCGGTTTAATACTCCCACCCTAAGGGCCTGGTGTGCGCCGGGCAGTATCCTGTCTCGCCGCCCAGGTTCATGTACCACGCACTGTACGCATGCCAACGGCACTACCTTGGCTCGTTCCGGCTGTGGCACCTTCTGTGGAGCTTGATGGCACTGGGGGCGATTCTGGTCGGGGCCGGTGTAACACCCTGGTCGCCATGGCTGAGTTTGCCATTTGCCCTGTTACCATTGCTGGGTCTAGCGGTGGATCTACGGGCCCGCCAAGAGCACTATGTGCACTTCACGCCCATCGCGACCACGCTTGTTCCCGCTCCTCTACCCGATGGTCACAAACTATGGATTCGGGCCACTGGTTGGTTTGAGGTGGAGGAGAAACACCGCATTCATGTCTGGCTTGAGGGTTATTACCGCACCTTCCCCACGCGTGAGCACGCCGTGATTGCCCTTTGCGTCCCTACATCCCTGTGGGGACTAGGTCGCAGCCGCGCAGAAGATGACGGCATGTGGTATATGTTCATACGCCCAGAGGACATCCTACAGGTACAAATCGGTGACCTTGTATTTGGTGCCGAACGTTTAGCTGGTGTCCGCTTAGTCTACCGGACGCACATTCCGGGGACATTCCGGCGCAAACGCCTCAGGCAGCAGGACTGCACCACCTTTTGGGGGCTCCGGACCCACCAGGAGGCTTTGCTAGTGGCGGAGGATCTACTATACGATGCTACGGATCTGCCCTGAACCGGTATCGGCCATTACACGGTGCTTGTTTGTCATTTGTCCAAGAGTGCAGGTATGGCTACCCAACGTCCTGACTGGGACCAGTATTTCATGGAAGTCGCGCGCGTGGTGGCATCCCGCAGTACGTGTGACCGAGCCTATGTCGGATGTGTCATTGTGCGGGAACGGCGCATACTGACCACCGGGTACAACGGTGCACCGGCCGGCATGCCCCATTGTGACGAAGTTGGCCACCTGATGGAAAACAACCACTGCATCCGTACACTGCACGCAGAACAGAACGCCCTGATTCAGGCTGCCTTGCATGGAATCAGTACCAAGGGCGCAACTCTTTACGTAACCCATCAACCTTGTTTCACCTGTGCCAAACTGATCGTCAACGCCGGTATCGTCCGCGTCATTCATGGCTGTGGGTACCCGTCCCCACGCAGTCTGGCCCTGTTTGATGCAGCGGGTATCAAGCATGAGGCCATACCCGGAGAGTAGAAGGCCTCGCCATCGGGCTACTGATCAACGGCTCCGGCACTACCAACCGCAACAGAGCGGTCGGGCATCGCACCATAGTTACCGCAGGAGATTGCACTCGCATGTGTTACGATCATTCACGGGCAGGTTACATCCGGTAACGTACCGTACCTGTCAGCCATTCCTCGTGTAATTCTATTTAGAGCATTGTGACTCCGCTCTCTGCAACTCATCCCCTGGCTCTCTTGCGCCGGTTGTCCCTGGATCGCCTCTCCTGGGTTGATGTCATCCTTGGCCTCCTGCGGATAGGGATTGTGATAGCAGTCATAGTCGGTTCGATCAGTACAATTGCCTCGGGTAAATACTCCATTACGCAGTGGGGCAGCCTCGTGGCAGCCGGTGTCGCCCAAGGCAGCATTTATGCCCTCATTGCCCTGGGCTACACCCTAGTGTACGGTATTCTGCGGATGATCAACTTCGCCCATGGCGAAGTGTTCATGTGTGGTGCGTATGTTACCGTTTATTTTGCCCTGTGGACAGCCCGGCATGATTGGCTGGCTCGTTTTCCCTACTTGACGATCCTGACATGGGTCATTCTAGCTGCACTGGTCTCTATGGGCGTTGCCATTCTGGTAGAACGCATAGCCTACAAGCCGTTACGGGGTAAACCGCGCCTGGTTACGCTGATTTCGGCGATTGGCGCATCCTTTTTTCTCCAGTACACAGCGCGCAGTTTTTTCGGCTCAGGTTTCGTTTCCTATCCCGATGTACCCATCCTCCGGGGGCGCGTTGAACTGGGACCCTTTGTTTTCCCATCAATGCAGGTGGGGGTGCTCGTCATGGCCCTCATTCTGATGGTTATCCTGTACTGGTTGGTGGAAAAAACACGGATGGGCAGAGCCATGCGGGCCGTATCGGAAGACATGGAAGTTGCCCGCCTGATGGGGGTGAACACCGAAAAGGTCATTTTGTTTACCTTTGCCCTAGGCGGAGCCTTGGCCGGTGCGGCGGGCGTCTCCAACGGTCTCTACAAACCGCAAGGAGTAAACTTTTTCATGGGTTTCTTTCCTGGCATCAAGGCGTTCACAGCCGCCGTGCTAGGCGGGATCGGTAGTGTACCGGGCGCTCTCCTAGGCGGCCTGGTGTTGGGGGTCATTGAATCCGTGGGGCCAAACTTGATTCTGGATGGCCTAGGCATTCCGGCCGCTAATCAACTCAAGGATGCTATCGCCTATCTCATGCTGGTGTTCATCCTGATTTTCCGGCCCCAGGGTATCCTGGGCGAAAAAATAGAGGAAGAGAAGGCCTGATCCATGCAGGATATGTCGCCCTTTCGCCGCGGACTCGTTATTACCGGCTGCGCCACGATCATCGTCGTGTATCTCATGCTGACAGGTATGATCGAAACTTTTAGTGAACGCCCGATCGTTATCGGCCTGATCACGCTGGGCCAGATTGTGCTTTATACGCCTTCCCTGGTATCCGGTTTCCTAGTGGCACGTACGGAAGGATTGGCGGTCCCCTTTCGTGTACTGTACGGTACCCTAATGGGGCTGGTTACGTTCATGCTGCCCGCGCTGCTGGTGCTGTTTATGGACAATGTCGCCATGCGCGATATGTTCCAGCATGCCTCCCCTACCTTAATTGACATCATGACCCTAGGCCAGGAATCCCTCGTACGCGGCCTGGTCTGGCTGGGCCTGCTGGGTGCGGTGGCGGGGCTCATGGGTGTCGGTTTGGCGCTTCTGCCCCCCCCTTTACGGCAAGCCCTGATCACCGGTTTGGCCGTGGTGATCGGCATGGCTGTGTTGAGCGATCTCGTGAGCCAGATCTTGCGCCAGATCCTGGGGGGTCGTCCCGATCGCATTTTATTCAGCCGGGATGCCCTGCGCCCCGGGGCCGGCGCTCTACTTTTCTTACCGATCGTGATCCTCGTGTACCTACACGCCCGGTTCGGTACCCGTCTCACAGCGCGCTTGCCGCTCTTGCATAGCGCACGGACGCCCCGCGGCCAATTAGTCGCCAACAGTTTGGGCGTTATCTTATTGCTGACCCTACCATGGTTGCTGGGCAGTTACCTCAGTGAAGTCCTAGTTAATGTGGGGCTCTTCATGCTGATGGCCCTCGGTCTGAATATCGCTGTGGGACTAGCCGGACTGCTGGACCTAGGCTACGTTACCAATTTCGCGGTGGGTGCGTACCTAGTGGGAGTCTTGACATCCACGGGACCCCAGGGGGTGGGCCAGTTCAATTTCTGGCTGATCGTACCGATCAGCATCGTGGCAGCGATGTTCACGGGGTTCCTCCTTGCGCTACCCGTAATTCGCATGCGTGGCGATTACCTGGCCATTGCCACCCTGGGTTTCGGCGAAATGATCCGCTTGCTGGCCCTGTCGGACTGGTTCGCACCGCTGATTGGCGGTGCCCAGGGCGTCTTATTTATTCCCAAACCCCAAATCCTGACCTTAAGCTTCCAGACGCCCCAGCAACTGTATTACATTATTCTGGCCGCCTGCCTGCTCGTCTTGCTGATTAGTCGCCGGCTGGACATCTCACGCACGGGCCGCCGCTGGATGGCAATTCGGGAAGATGAAACGGTAGCCAATGCCATCGGGATCGACACCACGTGGGTCAAAACCCTGGCTTTCACGCTAAGTGCGGCCAGCGGTGGTCTGTCCGGTGCAATTTTTGCAGCTAAACTAGGTACAATTTTCCCTCATTCGTTTCAGTTGCTTATTTCGATCAATGCCCTGTGCATCATTCTCGTAGGTGGAATGGCGAGCATTCCCGGTATTGCCCTCGGTTCCATCTTCCTGATTGGCATGCCGGAACTGCTGCGTGAGTTCTCGGAATATCGGTATCTCTTCTACGGCATTCTCCTTATTCTCATGACCCTTTATCGTCCCGCAGGCCTCATGCCCGCCGCGGTGCGGCATTATACGTCTACCCGGGTAAAACCGGACTCGGCACCGCTCGCCACGCCCGAAAACATCGCGCCGCAAAAGGCCTGAAACACAGACTATGGCAAACCCCATTCTCGGTATTTCCCGGGTTTCCAAGACCTTCGGCGGCCTGAGCGCGGTCCAGCGCGTGGATTGCACTGTCGAAACGGGCACTATCCTATCTATTATCGGTCCCAATGGCGCCGGTAAGACCACCCTGTTCAACTGCATCAGTGGCCTATACGTACCCACGGAAGGAGATATCCTATTCCAGGGACGGCGCATTAACGGCTTGCCCCCTGACCGCATCGCACATCTAGGCATTGCGCGGACGTACCAGAACATTCGTCTCTTCAGCCAGATGACCGTACTGGAAAACATCATGCTGGGCCAGGAACGTCTACTACGCACCTCATGGTTGAGCTCTATCGTGAACACCCCTGCATCCCGCCGCGAGATGGCGGAGGTGGTAGACAGATCCCAAGATATTCTTGCCTATGTCGGCCTTGATGGCCAGGAGAATCGCATAGCCGGAGAACTAGCATACGGTGACCAGCGGCGTCTGGAGATCGGCCGGGCTTTGGCCAGTCAGCCTTCCTTACTATTGCTGGACGAACCCACGGCCGGCATGAATCCTCAAGAAAGCGTCCAAGCCCGCCAGTTCTTCCAACGGCTGCGCGATGAAAAAGCGATTACACTAATTCTGATCGAGCACGACATGCGCGTGGTCATGGATATCTCGGATCGGATCGCTGTGCTCAACCACGGTGAAAAAATTGTTGAAGGTACCCCGGCGGAGGTGCGGACAAATCCTCAGGTCATTGAGGCCTATCTGGGTGCCGACGATGAGGAAGCACCCGCCTAGGTCACGCCAGGGTATTCCGGAGTAGGCAGCTATGGCTCTACTTGAAGTACAAGACATTTATTCCTACTACGGCAACCTGGAAGCGTTGCATGGGATCTCCCTGCGGGTGGAAGAAGGTGAGATCGTTTCCCTCATCGGCGCGAACGGGGCCGGCAAAACTACAACCTTGCGTTCTCTGTGCAACCTC
Source organism: Caldilineaceae bacterium (assembly GCA_965116185.1). Classification (GTDB taxonomy): domain Bacteria; phylum Chloroflexota; class Anaerolineae; order Caldilineales; family Caldilineaceae; genus Bin34. The sequence continues at coordinate 1,166,585 of OZ220492.1, read as the reverse complement.
ATGCGGCCGCAACGCGGTTCCGTCATCTACGCGGGGCAGAACATCCGGCACACGCCTGTTCACGACCTGGTCTCTCTTGGGTTGGTCCTAGTCCCGGAAGGTCGAGGTATCTTCAGTAAGCTAACGGTGCAGGAAAACTTGCAGATGGGCGCCTTTTTGTGCCGGGACGCAACGGTGCAACAGAAGACTCAGGCGTACGTTGAGGAAATTTTTCCCCGATTGCGCGAGCGGATGTCCCAAATCGCAGGCACTCTGAGCGGGGGCGAACAGCAGATGCTGGCCATCGCGCGGGCCCTGATGGCGAACCCTAAAATGCTGTTGCTGGATGAACCCTCCATGGGCTTGGCCCCGTTGCTGGTGCGCCAGATTTTTGACACCCTAACTGAGATCAATGCGACCGGCACCACGATTCTGCTGGTTGAACAGAACGCACGGCGTGCCCTAGCCCTGGCCGATCGGGGCTATGTACTGGAAACGGGCGTCATTGCACTGGAAGGCACATCCACCGAGCTGATGGCGAATCCCAAGGTCATTGAAGCCTATCTAGGTGGCTGATCTTGAGTTCCTTTCCCCCAAGGCGGAAGCCAAACGAGACAGCCCCCGCCTTGGCTCTGTCCCGGTGCATCCATGCCGGGAGCAGCTACGTTTGATCTTTGCGCCTGGTATCCGCGTGCATTACAATCCAATGTTGCTTGAGCCATCCTGTGCTGTGAACGAGACTGAGGACTTTCCCACCGTGTCTTGCTTCCTGTCCCTGTCATGACCGGAAATTCGTTTCGCATATTCACAGGCACTGCTCATCCGCAGCTAGCCCATGACATATGCAATATTCTAGACACTGACCCAGGTCGTTGCACTCTGACTATGCACCCTGATTCGGAAACGCATGTCATGATCGACGAAACCGTACGGGGACAGGACATCTTCCTAGTACAACCCTGTGTACCACCCGTCAATGAAAAACTCATGGAGGCTTTGCTCCTGATCGATGCCTTGCGGCGGGCCAGTGCACAGACGGTCAGTGTGGTCATGCCTTATTTCCCCTATGCCCGTCAGGAACGGATGGCGCATGGGCGCGAGGCCGTGAGTGCACGTGTGGTGGCCAACATGCTGGAAACCGCGGGCGCGCACCGGGTCATCTTCATTGATATCCATACCTTGGCCATTCAGGGCTTCTTCAACATTCCCGTGGAATCCCTGACGGCTGTTCCTCTGCTGTGTGAATACTTCCAAGGATCCCACTTTGCCCAGTGTTCGATCGTCAGTCCCGATGTGGGACGGGCCAGCATGGCCGGACGCTATGCCTCCATCCTACACCTGCCCCTGGTGGTCATGCACAAGCGGCGCATTAATGATAGGCAGACGGAAACCACCCATATCGTCGGCACCATCGCCGGTCGCCAGCCCGTGGTGATCGATGACATCATTGCCGGGGGAAGTGTCTTGCATCAGTTGGACGCGCTCTTTGCCCAGGGGGCCGTCACTCCCGCTTATTTCGTGGTAACACACGCGCTGCTCCTGTCTTCCGCCTTAACGCGGCTGGCCCAGGACGAACGCATTGGCAAACTGATCACCACCGATACGGTACCTCTACCCCGGTGTGTTCCGCAACAGCACGAGTTGGAAGACAAAATCGAGGTTATTTCGGTGGCACCGCTGTTGGCTGAAGTGATTTTGCGTGTCTTCAACACCGTCAGTATCTCTGAACGGGTTGACTATCAGTAGTGCAGGCTTCCGACCGGTAACACGCATTATGTGGAAATCTGTGACAGCCTGGTTCAAACAGGCACCTGGACCGGAACATGACCGGACGGACGACGAGGCTGAGATTGTGCTGGGGCCTACCACGTACCTCTCCGGTTTGCTGCGCTGTACCAGCACCGTAATTCTGCAAGGCCACGTGGAAAATGCCCGGATTGAAACGGCGGCTAATATAATTATCGTGGAATCGGCCCAAGTGACGGGCGACGTATCAGCCCGTATCGTTTCGATCCGTGGTCACTACACGGGTACCCTGGAGGCTGATCGGGCCGAAATCCTGGAAGGTGCGCAGGTCAACGGTCATGTCCATGTCAACACCATTTATATTGACGACAACGCGGTCATGAATGCGGAAATGTATCTGTTGGGTACGGCTACCCACGTTGAGGCAGATCAAACCACGATCACGACGGATGTCGTCCCCCGCACGCCGGGTAATGGCTTGCGGCCCCCACCCGAAATAGGGGCCTGATATACCATCCCGGCGTTTCATCATCCCTTCATTTTCTTAGGAGATATACCATGAGTTACCGCACCGTTACCTTTCTGCAGGATACGGAATTACATCTTGAAGGCACACCGATTGCCGTAGGCGATGAAGCTCGTGAAGTGACCCTGTCCGCCTCGCTCGCCGACTCATATCATCTGCTGGGCGACAGTGTCGGTCTGATCCGACTTGTTAGCGTCGTGCCCAGCGTTGATACGGGCGTCTGTGACGCCCAGACCCGTCGCTTCAATGAAGAGGCCGCCGCCCTCGGCAAGGATGTCGTTGTTCTCACCGTAAGCGCCGATTTACCTTCGGCCCAGGAACGTTGGTGTAGCGCCGCCGGGGTAGATCAAGTCAAAATGCTGTCAGACCACAAGGAAATGGCGTTCGCCAAAGCGTACGGCACCTATGTCCAGGAACTCCGCCTTAACCACCGCGCCGTGTTCGTCATTGACAAGAAGGACAAGGTGGTGTACACCCAATACCTGGACGAGTTGACCGATTCCCCTGATTTTGAGGGCGCTATCGCCGCAGTCAAGGCCCTGCAGTAAGCCATCCGGCGCCCCGGGCCCGGGTACCCACAACCGTGTCAGTAGCTATCTGGCTCCTTACCGGAGCTCTGCTCGGTTACATCATGGGGGCCATTCCCGTAGGCTACGTTGTATGCCGTCTCTACGGCGTGGACATCCGGACTGTGGGCAGTGGTCGCACCGGCACCACCAATGCTTGGCGTGCAGCCGGCCTGAAAGCTGCGCTGCCTACTCTGTTAGGTGATGCGCTCAAGGGAGCTGCGGCGATGGGGATAGTGCAGGGACTGCTAGCCCAATGGGGAGGGGAACTTACGGATAATTCCCTGCAGGTCCTGGTTCTGGCACTCACGGGAGGCATGGCCGTTGTGGGCCACAACTGGTCCATATTCCTAGGCTTCAGAGGCGGGGCGGGGGGTATCACGGCCGCCGTGGCCTGTATGGCACTGCATCCAGGCGTAGGCCTAATGGTCGGGATCATCGGGGCATCAATGATGTATTGGTCGCGTATCGCTGCCATTGCCACGTTTTCCGTCGCCGTTTCCTCAACCGCTGCCTTTCTTGCCTTGACGGTCATGGATGTCGTGCCTTGGACCTATCTAGCCTTTTCCCTATTGGTGGTGCCCGGCATTACGCTTTCCTTGCGTTCCAACCGAGCCAAACTGAAGGCGGGTGACGAACGGGTCGTCAGCCTCTGGTGAAGTATTGCAGTGACAGAACTAGTGTCGTAGAGCGGGAGAACGAAAGACTCATGCAAAACATGACCAAATCGCTGGTAGCTGAATTCATTGGCACCTTCGCCCTGATTTTGCTGGGTGCAGGTGCGGGTACGCTAGTGGGTCTGGGTATAGGGGGTTCCCTGATCACGATTGCGCTGGCCCACGGCTTCACTATTATGGTGTTCGCCTACGCGTTCGGCGATGTTAGCGGGAGCATCATCAACCCCGCGGCCACGCTGGGTCTTTATGTTGCCGGGGCCCTGGAAGGCAAACGGGTGATCCCTTACATGGTTGTACAAATCCTGGGCGCCGTCGCCGGAGGCTTCGTGCTGCGCCTCGTCTTTGGGGACGCAGGTGTAGATATAGGCCTGGGAGCCACTGTGGTGAACTATAGTGCAGGGATTTCCTTGGTCCCTGCCTTCCTGTTGGAGACTATCGGCACCTTTTTCCTGGTCAATTCCATCATCAACGCGGCGGTGAAAGAGAAAGCCGGCAACATGGCTCCCGTAGCGATCGGGATGACCGTAGCAGCCTGTATCTTTATGTTCGGCCCCTTGACCGGCGCATCCTTGAATCCGGCCCGCACCCTAGGCCCCGCTATCGCAGCGAGCGTGTACGATGACATCTGGCTCTTTTTGGTCGCCACCTGCCTCGGGGCTGCCCTCGCGGGGGCGTTCAATCGTTACTTCCTGCACGCCGCTGAATAAGTGGGACGCGGGATCCAACTACAGCCTTGGATATAACTTTCTTCCCGGCTTGGTGCAAGCTAGGATCGGTCGCCCGGAATGTATCGTGTCCAGCGGACGCGTATGAGTGACCAATACATCGGGGCCCTGGATGCCGGCACCACCAGCACCCGCTTCATTATCTTCGATCGTGAGGCACGCATTGTCGTTCAGGTGCAGAAGGATCACACCCAGATCTTCCCACGTCAGGGGTGGGTAGAACATGATCCCATGGAGATCTGGACCAATGCCTGCCACGTGATACGGTTGGCTCTGGACCAGAGTCAGCTGCGTCCTGATGCGCTGGCTGCTATCGGCATCACCAACCAACGTGAAACCACGGTGATCTGGAACCGTCATACGGGCGTGCCCCTGTACAACGCCATCGTGTGGCAGGATCTGCGGACCGCGCCCTTGTGCCAGGCTTGGACACAACAAGGTTTGGCACCCGAGCTGACGCATATCACCGGTCTGCCCATCTCCCCGTACTTCGCAGCATCCAAGATTCGCTGGATCCTGGAAAACACGGCTGACGGGGTCCGGCAAGCCGTGGCCGGGGATCTGTGTTTTGGGACTATTGACACTTGGCTGCTGTGGCAGTTGACCGCTGACCACCGGCACATGACTGACGTCACGAATGCCAGCCGCACCCTGCTCATGGATTTGGAAACCCGGCAGTGGCATACCTCATTGCTGGATAAGCTGGAAATTCCGGAGGCCCTGCTACCCACCATTTTGTCCAGCAGTGATCCGGAGGGCTTTGGCATAACGGATCCGGAGGGCCCTCTAAGGCGGGCTATTCCCATCACCGGTGTGCTAGGCGATCAGCAGGCCGCTACCGTAGGCCAGACCTGCTTCCAACCGGGTGAAGCCAAAAATACGTATGGCACAGGTTGTTTTCTGCTTCTCAATACCGGCACGGATATTGTCCGGAGCCACAACGGCCTCATCTCTACCTTAGCCTACCAGTTTGGCGATACGCCCCCTGTGTATGCTCTGGAAGGCTCCATCGCCATGGGCGGAGCTACCGTACAGTGGTTACGCGACGAGATGGGGTTGATCGTTGATGCCACCGAGACGGAGACCCTGGCCGCAAGTGTACCGGACAACGGTGGCTGCTACTTCGTGCCAGCCTTCAGCGGCCTGTTCGCGCCGCACTGGCGCACCGACGCCCGCGGCGTCATTGTTGGTCTGACCCGCTTCGTGACCCGGGCCCATCTGGTACGGGCCGCTCTGGAGGCTATCTGCTATCAGTCACGGGAAGTGCTGGATGCTATGCAGGAAGACAGCAGTATTCCGCTTGACGTGCTCCATGTGGATGGCGGTGCGACAGTCAACGGGTTCCTCATGCAGTTACAGGCCGACATTCTGGGTACCCCCGTAGCCAAACCCGCGATTGCAGAGACCACTAGCTTGGGTGCAGCCTATGCCGCCGGTCTGGCTATCGGGTACTGGGCTTCACTCGCGGAGATCAAAGACCATTTCCAGCTTGCGGAACGCTGGGAAGCCACCACAACGCCCGCTATGCGCACGGCCGGGCTAGCGCAATGGCACAAGGCGGTGCAACGCACCTTGAACTGGATAGACTGACAGGTGGTGTTTGCTTCCCAACGCCTGTCCTATCCTGGCACTTGGACCTGCCCAGTTCGGATGGATGAAGCAGCGGGATCAGGATTAGCGCAATGACACAGTCGTGTGGTCCAAGGTTACAGACACATCCTTGTACGGCCTTTCCTGTCACCCTCACAGACTGCTCCCACTACGTGCATGTCCCGATACATCCCTTGAGTAGAAACTATCTGGTTTTGGTCGGACAGAGAATTGATTCGGTGATTGGCCACGTTTTGTATTTTTTAGACTCGATCCACTAGAGGTCATGACAGATTTAACCGCTCAGCTCAACGCTCTGGAATTCCTGTCCTTGCGCCTTCACCTGCGTGCGGATGAAACGCTTACCTTGCCTGCGTACAAGGGTTCAACTCTGCGGGGTGCCTTTGGCACCATGTTCAAGGACATGGTTTGCATAGTGGAGCACAGAAACTGCAACCAGTGTCTATTACGCGCTAGCTGTGCCTATCCCTACATCTTTGAGACCCCTGTGCCCGCAACGGCGACACGCATGCGCCGATATCCCGTCGCACCCCACCCCTTTGTCATCTTACCTACCCTAGAAGACAAACGTTACTACCGGGCAGGTGATTCACTTTGCTTTGATCTCACCCTGATCGGACGGGGCATGGACTATCTGCCCTACTTCGTCTACACCTTCGCTCAGTTCAGTGAACGCGGGGGGTTAGGTCGGGGACGAGGCCGGTGCACACTCACATCCGTGCAGTGGCGTTCCCCCTCGGGGCAGTGGCTACCGCTCTACGACGAGGCAGACCAGGTGCTACATAATAATTATGAGCCCACTACGGTAACGAGCCTGGACCATGGTGGGCCCACGAACGATACTCTGACGCTGTCCTTTCTCACACCAACACGTCTTATGTATACGGGACGTTTGGTATCAGACCTGCATTTCCATATCCTTTGTCGCACCCTCCTACGCCGCCTGTCCAACCTGATGTATTTCCACTGTAGCACAGAACTCAGGGCAGACTTCCGTGACCTGATTGCAGAGGCAACCCAGGTGACCACAACCGCTAACCATCTGCAGTGGCACGACTGGCAGCGTTATTCTTCTCGTCAGCAACGTCATGTCAAAGCCGGCGGTTTGGTAGGTCAAATAACATTTCAAGGCCCCTGGCAACCCTTCAGCTCATTATTACGCTTGGGTTCAATCGTCCACGTTGGTAAAGGCACCAGCTTTGGCCTAGGCAAATACCACATTGTGTGATCCACCCCCACATGGCGCGAGGGCAGTGCTCAAGTCTAGAGAGAAGACAGCCAACCGGTTTGACGGCCAGCAAAAACAAGTATGTGGGAACGCAGTAACGGAATGGGAATTATATACCTGTGTGCCAAATCACTATGGGGTAGGGGCGTGACAGGTTGCGCACAGGCTGTCTCTGTACAGGGTCTCGGAATAGTGGACTTCCCATTCGCCGTGAGCGCAGTAGTCCCATTCCTGCGCCGGCGGGTCAAAGAAGCGTCGCTTCGGCTTTGCTTGCAACACCGTCCGGGCAATTTCCGATGGTGTCGCGTCTGTCCGATGCGCCGATTATACACCCGGCAACACAGGACCATCATCGGCTTGACACACCTTGCCTGATGATTGCCAGAATGCTAACAGCCTGGTACTCTGCAAGGTGCCGAAGCTGTCACCTAGTCCCAACGGTAGAACGGAAACGCCGCTTTCCATAGCGTAGGAACCTCTCTGCGTAAATGACAGTCGCCTCGCTTCCTCGGTATGGTCGTGGCAGGCCATTATTCGGCGCGGGTCAGGCCAATTTGCCAGACTATACGCCCAGCTGTTCTAGGAGATATGTCGCGGTGCCTCGGAACCGAAGTGATCAATCCTAGTCCCTCGTGGCGAAAAGCCGGGTGACTGCCCTCATCGGATCCACTGAAGTTAAGGCGCTCCAAAAGGTTGACTAGTTCTCGCCTGCGCACTCCAGGAATATATGGCGGCATCAGGTTACGCCGCCGACACTAACCGCTGTATCAGCTGCGGAGCGACCACGCAGACGTAGTATTCCAATCCCTCTTCCTCACATTCCGCCGCAAGTTCTACGATTTGACCTTTCCCTATCTCCCGCCGTGCTTCCGTCTCGTCGCCGATAAGGGATGTCTCTGGCACACTGCCATAGCGTCGGCAATCATCATCAGTGCCTCTTCCCTGTCTTTGCCCTGGGACACGGCACCGGGGATGCCGGGGCAAATAACGGCGAAGTCATCGTCTGATTCGATTAGGATGACTTCGTAGACCGGCGTCAATATACGACAGGCCGCAGCCGGTGCTGCGGCTGTTGATCTGTGCGATCAGGTCAGCAATGCGGTAGCCATAATTTCACCGCTCCTTGCGGTAATGATAGCTTCCTGTTCATTGAATCGAACCATAAAGTCCATCGCCTACACCATGCGCAGGGCAATCATCGGCTTGACAGACCTGCCCGATGATTGCCTGTGGCAGGGTGCTTGGATCATAAGCCTAGGCGCACATTGGGTGGACCTAGTCCTTGGGAACCATGCCTCAACGTTTTGGGCAGACAGCCACTTACGTAGCGGGGTGTAGGATGACGGCCACCCCTTGCTTTGCCGCTCGGTTGAGCTGGTCCGGCGCAACGTGTTCGGAGACGACTGCCGGGATGACGGTGGCGTTTTCCAACACCGTGCGTAGTGTCGTAGCGCGTTCCGCCGCGCGGTTTATGTCGGCGTCGCCTGCGGTAATCGATATCTCCGCCGCGACATAGACCGTTTCCGGGCCGGGGGGCCTGCGGCCCGTGAATATCAGGTCCAGCAGCCACATATCTGTGTTTGCGGCCTCTGTAATCCGGTTGTGATCCTCCGCTTGGTCGGCGAGTCGCTCGAGGTCGGGGTCTCGTGGTGTGCCGGTGCTCTTGAGGACGCGGACCTTGCGGAGGTTGAGGCTTGGCCTGGCAATGCTCCCGACGTTGGTGACAATCTTCGTTTCGTAGCCGTTGCCCCGGAAGTTGTCCATCTGGCCTTCAAGCCGGTCGAAGCGTTTGTCCACCTGGTCAAAGCGTTTGTCCACCTGGTTCAAGCGTTTGTCCACCTGGTTCAAGCGTTTGTCCACCTGGTCGAAGCGTTTGTCCACCTGGTCGAAGCGTTTGTCCACCTGGTCGAAGCGTTTGTCCATTTCCTGACGGATGGCAGCGCGGTCGGCGGCGGCTTGTGCGAAACCCTCGGCTACGGTCTGGGTCAGTTGGTTGACCTGCTCAGTCAACTGCGCAACGAGTTGCGGGAGCCGGCGCTCTTCATCGGTCAGCAACTTGCGGCGCAGACGTTCCCGGATATCGGGGTATTCGTCAAGCACGCGCTCTAGGTCAGCGATGGTGGGGATGTACAGGTCGGGGGATATCATTTGAGCTTCTTCCAATTCATGTTCGCATTATAGGCGGTCAAGCAGGGGCTCTAGGCGGGTAGGTGCGGTTGCTGATGGCGTCGCTTTCGCAATAGGCGCCGCGTACGCTATGAGGCCAACGCGCGGAGACTAGCCATGCTTCGGCTTTCTCGTTGGAGCCGAACTACTTGATGGGCCTGTAGGAGAGAGATGCCTCTACGATAATGTTTGCCGGGGGCTTTTGTTGGGCAGGTCATAGCGTTCAACCCTTGTGTGAATTACGCTACTAGTGTACCAAAAACGCTTCGGCAAGTCAAGCGATTTCTGACCTAACTTGGCACACAGGTATATAATTCCCAACATAATGCATGCATACCGGATACTACTTGCAAACTGGTTGCCCCTGCCTGACATCAAATGTGCGGTTTCATTCACGGCGAATACGGACATAGCCGTGTCACCTAGAGGCCAGGGCAGTTTATAAACGTATGTGAACCGGCGAATTCGCCGTTTCCGGTGTATCTCGGATACCATGGCAACAGGTCTATATTAAATCTTCCGCGGCAGACACGTTGCCGTTTGCCCACCATCATTGCCACCCTGCATAAATAGCCCCTTGCCCCATCCTCCCATGTATTCTCTCCAGTATCCGGATGCCTTGATGTGCCGGCTGCGTATCTTCTGGGTCGTGGTCGCCTGTGTGCTGCTGACGGGCCTGTGGTTGAACACCACTCCCATCACTGTCCAGGCACAGACTATTCCACTGCTGCCTTGTGATGATTGGCTAGGCTGCATTGAAGTGCCTGCGGGGCAGCCGGTGGTGGTAGGTGGTCTATTTGATCGCACTGGTACCGAATCTATCCAAGGCCGGGATCAGGCACAGGCGGCAGCACTAGCGATACAAGACTTTGGCTTCGTGCTAGGGCATGAGGTGGTTCTGCAGAAGCAGGATATTGACTGCCAGGGTACTACCCCGGATTTGCAGGACCTGATGGCAATGCCCACCTTGGTGGGGCTTATTGGCCCTAGTTGCAATGGGGCAGTCCGCGTTGCACTCCGTCACCATTTACACCAGGATCTACCCCTACTATCGCCCGCGGCCACGGACAACGCCCTATTCATGACCCAGCGCGCACAGGGAGGCCTATGGCAACCCGGGTTCTTCACCACAGCCCCCAATGACCTGCACCAAGGCGTACGCCTAGCCCATTATGCCTTTCACACCCTAGGCATACGTCGTCTAGTGGTAGTGAACGATGCCCAAGCACAGCGTGCTTCGTTGCGTGAGGCCATGGAAGCCACGTTTCGGATCTATGGTGGCCAGATCATTGGCCGCGAAGTCCTGACTCCCAATACCGGGCCCGTTATGGCCCTGCTGGAACGGGCCGCCGCCCTCCAACCGGACGCCTTGTATTTGCCTGTGGCCCGCCAGGACGCCGGGCGTCTAGCCCTGGCTATCAACAGTATGCCTGCGCTCCAGCATGTCCATCTGTTGGTTAGTGCGGACTGGCTTACGGCGGATGTTACCGGAATCACGCAGACAACTGACCTGAAGATCCATGCCGCAGGTCCTTATGTTGAACCGGAGCAGGTGAGTGCCTTTGGTCAACGCTGGTTGCTCAGCTATCCTCAGCTCCCTGCCACGTTCACGGCTGCATATGCCTATGACGCTACGAGCCTGTTGTTGCAAGCGGTGCGTTTGACCGCCCAACAGGACATCCACGGCAATCTCTCGCTGGGTCGCCTAGCCCTGCGCCAGGCTCTCCAGCAACAATCCGGATTCCCGGGTTACACCGGTGTGTTGATGTGTACAGCCCGAGGCCAGTGTGCCCGCAACGAGGCCTGGGGGATCTACCGTTTACCCACCCGTACGGATCGCGTCTGGCCTCCCATCCTGCTCCAGGCCCCCTATCCGGCTGTGGGGCGCAATCCCCAACATCAGGGACGTATCCTCCAAGATACTCAGGTACGGAGTGGACCTGAAGACCATCTGCCCCCGTTACGGACGCTGGCTCGGTCCTCTACGATCTCGATCATCGGGACTACCTCAAATCAGGATTGGGTGCAGATGGCTACGGGCGGCTGGCTGCCCGCCCACGCCCTTGAACTATACCGATTGGGGCTACCGGTCGTACCGACCCCGGTTGCCGTACCCACACCGACACCGCCCACGCTACAAGTCGGGGCCCCCGCTTGGCCGGTACCTCAAGACCAGAACTTTCAAGCCCCCGATGGCATGTCGTTACGTGTCACAGCCTTGCTACGAGCAGGCGATCCCGGATACGCATCTTCCGTACCACCTTATGGATACAAGCAGTCACAGTGCCCAAATTGCGGGCACATTGCCGTACGCATAGGTCTGCAAAACACCTCTACCGTCAACCGGCATCGTATCCATACACAGGATTTCTCCCTACGCCTTACGCAGGCCCGGGAAGGTTTTCCGGCCCGCATTAAGGCATCGGACCTTCCGTGCCGGACGCGGACTCTTGCCCCCAACGGTACCCTGATCCACCAGGGTGTGGGTGAGGTAACCAAGGTGCTGTGCTTTGCTGTGCCGGATGTCACACGCGTTGCCTGGTTGTACAATCTAGTGTATGAATCAGCCCACGATCCCCAAGTGCCACCTGACACGTCGCAGACCGAGTTCACGGTGCACTTCAGTCTGCGGTAATGGGCGGTAATGGGATTTTAGCCTCCCTGTACGTGAGGCTGCCGTTGCCAAACTCAGCCCTACATCTCTAGCATGCAACGCCCACAAATTTGGGAGTCCCTACGTCAACAGCCTGAAGTATCCGTACTGATCATAGGGGCCGGTATCAACGGAGTCGGTGTATTTCATGATCTAGCCTGCCAAGGTGTGGATGCCCTGTTGGTCGATCGAGGCGACTTCGGTTCCGGTACCAGCGCTGCGTCCTCCCACTTGATTCACGGCGGTTTGCGCTACCTGGAATACGGCGATTTCCGCCTCGTGCGGGAAGCCGTGCAGGAACGCAATCGCTTGCTCGTCAATGCTCCGCACTATGTCCGACCGCTACCTACCTGCATACCGCTGTTCACGCGTGCTTCCGGTCTCCTGAACGTCCCCCTGCGTTTCTTGGGCTTACGGCCCCGCGTCGCCACCCGGGGCGCCTGGATCGTACGCATTGGTCTGCTCCTCTACGATCTCTTTTCCCGTTCACTTCACGACAATCTCCCTGGATCCCGGCTAGTACAACGGACATCTAGCCTGAGGTATTTTCCAGCCCTGAATCCACGTATCAGGGCCACTGCACTTTATCACGATGCCCTAGTCCGACACCCGGAGCGCCTGATTCTGGAACTTGTGCAGACCGGCCAGCGTACGCACACCGGAAGCCGCGCTCTCAATTATGCGCCTGTCGTTGCTCGTGATGCCGAGGACGTTTTGCTCCGCGACACCACAACCGGCCTGCAAACCCGGGTACGGCCCCGCATCATCGTGAATGCCGCGGGGCCCTGGATCGATCAAGTGAATCACGCGCTGGATCAACCGTCCGCCTTCATTGGTGGAACCAAGGGTTCCCATCTGGTCGTGGCCCACGACATGTTATACGAAGCCCTGCAGGGGCACATGATTTTTTTTGAACACCCGGACGGTCGTATCGTTCTGATTTGTCCTTTCCACGATAAGGTATTGCTGGGTACCACAGACATCCGTGTTGACGATCCCGATGATGTCTACTGTACACCGGACGAGGAAACCTATCTGTTGGCCATGGTGTCCCATGTGTTCCCGGATATCACCGTCGCGCCGACGGACATCGTCTTCCGTTTCTGTGGCGTACGACCCTTGGGCACTTCCGCGCAGGACGTAGCGGCCATCAGCCGTGACCATCAGCTACGACAGCTGCCCGCGCCTTCCACCCAGGTTCCTGTTTATGCCCTGATAGGTGGTAAGTGGACCACTTTTCGGGCTTTTGCGGAGCAGACCGTGGATACCGTACTCACCGCTTTAGGCCAGTCACGGCGCGTATCCACAGTGGATCTAGCTATTGGCGGTGGACAGGACTATCCCCCCACGGCGGTAACCGCAGCTAAGTATGTCGCCCGTTTGGCAACCCAGCACCACTTAAGCTCTGCGACATGCCAGGAACTGTTTGACCGCTACGGCACGGGGGCGGCAGAGGTGGCCGCCTTTTGTGCTCGGCACATCAGACGGGAAGAGCGTCTCGTCCATGTCAGCATGCTGTGGGCAGAATTGGCTTATCTGTGTCACCATGAGATGGTCGTCCATCTGGACGATATTCTGCTGCGCCGTACGCTCCTCGCGATGCTGGGACAGCTGTCGCCCGCAAGCCTTGAAGAGATAGCCACCGTGGTAGCGACAGAACTGGCCTGGACCGACGCAATCAAGACAGCGGAACTACAGCAGGTCCGATACATACTCCGGACGCGCCATCAGACAGATTGTTAACGATGGCAGATCGTCTGTGCTGACAGCGGGCAGTACTAGCCTTCACGGCCCAGGATTTGCAGCATACCACTCTCAACCAGATAGATCAGCACCAGAATGAGGATACTGAAGACACCGTATTCCAGCACGAGACTGGTCCGGACCCGTTGCTGGAGATGGTTCTGGCAGAAATTAACTAAGAGGAAAAAAATCCAGATCAGCAGGATACCATGCGTCAGTTCTGTCAGGGGCGAGAAAGTCAACCCCAAGCCCGCCACGCTTATAATCAGGGCTACAGTCAGGGCATAGCGCAGCAGCCGACCTTGATGCGAAGTTGTGTTGCGCAGTAGTTCAATCGCGAGCAGAAACGAGGTACCGGCGGCCATGGGTACCGCTATCAGCAATCGTCCACGCGCCTGATATACCAGCAAAAAAAGCATAAAGGCTGTAACGTAGGCTAGGCCATGCAGAAAGAAAATAAATTGGCCGGCATGCGGATGCGCCGGTTCCAGCGCTTCGTATAGCAGAAACTGGATGAGCGTATAAGCTGCGATCGCAGCTATCATAGCGAAAACCGATACGACCGCTAGGAAGGACAAGGGCTGTGCCACGACCACGACCAGCGCCAGGGCCGCAGGCAGACAATAGAGAGGCCAATGGCGGGCCACCCGCCAATACCAAGACAGATGCCGCAGGCGCGGATGGATTTGGATGATGCTGTCCGTCACGCCAAGCGATGTCAGCAGAGCCAAAATACCTTCGATTACGTTGGGGCTCAGGGTGAGCGCGATCTGGTTTCCGGCCAGCCGCGGAGACAGCCACGTGATCTCCGGGAGCTGCCATACCAAAGTGAGGGTCATAACCAAGGCCATGACCCAGCCGGCTACGCTGATCCGTTGCCGAAAATCTATCAGCATGTACGCGCTCTTCCTCTATGTCCTCGCATCATCTCGTATGCCGTGACACATCTGATTGCAGTATGGTTGTCCCCTCCCAAGCAAACCTCGTCACCCGGATGGCGTACGGCCTGGTCGCTGTGCCTGCTTTGGATTCTGGTATGGATTCTACCGGACATACTAGCCACCTTCATCCAATCCCCTGCCGTACCCTCTCCTACCATACAGGCACAGGCCTCCGTTCAGATCTCACTGGACTGTACCTGGGTGCTGTCTCAGCCGGAACTGGAACAGTGTATCAGGCCAGGCCCGGATTACACAGAGCCGCTGCACCTATCTCTCGTGTTCATTCCCGTGTCGTGGGCTGTGGTGGCAAGAGAACCGGGACAATGGCACTGGACAGGAACGGATGCAGCGGTCGCCTATCTACGGCGCCTAAAGCTTACTCCCGTACTAGTGCTGGACCACGTACCTGCATGGGTCAAGCAACAGGGCACCCTCCGGGATCGTGACGATCCCGAAGCACCTATGTCTTATCCCCACGCCTTTGCGCAATTTGCCGTCCAGACTGCTCAACGGTACCAGACCCAGGTACGCTATTTTCAGCTGGACAGTATGTCCAATGTGGCTAGAGATGGTTTTCCCTTTGCCGCCAGTCCGGTGCGGTATGGCCAGATGACTGCCCTGGTGGCACGCCCGATGCGCCGCGTCATACCGGATCTGGTGCTCCTGTCCGCTCCTCTACAACCCGTTGGCACGCCATCTCCTGCCGCCGTTCCACCTGCACAATGGCTGACACGTCTCCAGGCATCTCCGGGTCAGGATCATCTGGACATTGTACAGTGGCGTCCTCGGATAGTAGACATGTCGGAACCGCAGAGCCTGTCCACATTGCTGCTACACGATCCAAACTATTTTTTGTCCGCTTCCGCAACCTCCTGGGTGTACTGGTGGTTCCCTAACCCCTTACACCCAGGCCAGAACACACCGGATAGCAACATAAGCGTCTTCCCGGCCAGCCATTGGCTCACCACGACAACAGCGGACAGATCTTCTCCCTCCCCAGCAGCAGTCGGTGTTTTCCAGGGACTGTGGAGCCGGCGTCTCTTGCCTGCATGGTCTTGGCTCGCCTGGTTTGTGGTAGTAGTAGCAACTTGGCACCAGGCGATAGCGGCCTGGCGCCGGCTGGCACACGCCGTGCGCCGTCACGCTCCACCTCTACGCTCCTGGCAAATTGATAGCCTGATGATCATGCTTACCCTCGGTCTCATTGGCACTATCATCCTGGCACCTTCGTGGTCCGTGACGAGTTTGAGCTTTGTTTTGTTGCTGGGTCTCACATACCTCAGGCCTTATCCCGGATGGCTCGTGCTGTTGGCCGCACTCTCGTTTGACCACGTCCACGCCAATGTGGTGACACCTCTCCTGGAACAGCCCCTAACTCTATCACCGGCTCAAATCTTAGCCCTGGCCCAATTTCCAGTATTGTGTGCATCCGTTTTGCGCTCCCGGCGCGACCGCTCACGTCCTGACGCCCCTGTCATAACCTGGACCGTGATCGGGGTCGGCATTACCTGGCTACTGTTGATGGTATTCTGCCACTACCAGCGCCCTGCCGCCACACGGCTGGCCCAGGTGTTTGAGCTGGAGATTTTCCCCTTATACATCGCCATTCTGGCTGGATGGTTCTGGTCCGGCCACGCCCGTGCTATCCGGCTCCCGCTGGCGGCCCTAGTTATCGGGACTGCCCTATTTGCTACCTTGGCCCTGCTGGCCTGGATCACTAGTCCGTGGACTCCCGATCCTCTCATCCAGCGTCTGAGCGGCCTGACATTCTCACCCAACCATGCCGCGATGATTCTGTTACGCGGCTTCTGGCTTGCCCTAGGCTTGATCTGGATGCCTGATACAACCCGGCGGTGGCGGTGGTGGCACATGGGGATGGCGGTCGTCACAGGCTGGGCCCTGCTGCTTACCTTCAGCCGAGGCGCTCTGATGCTGGGCCTGCCCGCGGGGCTTCTCATGTGGGGGTGGTGGCAATACCGCGCCACGGGACGTTTCCGGATGCCCTGCCGCCCATCGATCCTGGGTATTGGCGTTGGTGTAGCCGGTGTTCTGCTCGCTCTCGCCAATCAACGGTTCAGTTTGGGGGAACGTCTGTTGGACTTCACGCCCGTTGCCGCACGCTGGGCTATTTGGCGTCACACCTGGTCTCTTTGGCAAGAACATCCCTGGTGGGGCCAGGGCAGTGACGGGTTTTACTGGGCTGCTGCCGCCCACTTTCCCCATTCTCCCTGGCTTGATCCGGAAATCCTGCATCCGCACAATGTCTGGTTGGAGATCTTAGTCCGAGCCGGTCTAGTGGGGCTGACGGGTATGCTGCTACTCTGTGTACTACTTGGCTGGACGCTGGACCGCGCATTCCGGGATCCCCAGGCAGCCTGGATCGTGGGTCCCCCCAGCATGGCTATCGCGGGAGGCTTAGCGCATGGCTATGTGGACGCCTTTTGGTCTCTGAGTGACATCGCCACCATGAATCTCATTCTGATCTTGGTCATACTGCAGGGAGGACAGAGCACCAACAGGGCTGGCAACCAACGTTCCCAGCCCCTACCACTCAGTGCACTACGAAGCAGAGTGCCGAGTCTATTCCATGCGCAGCACGATTTCAGTATCGGACCTGACGATCTCAGGCACAAGGACGGTTCGGATAAACTCCAGCAAGGCCGGATTATCCGCCAGGGCACCACCCATTAGCCCCGGCAGTAAATCCAGCAGGGCGTTCATGGTCGCTACATCATACGCCAGGGACAGGGCCGGCGCACCGTCTAAGTGAAGGGCCAGCTGATTGGGGCTGGTCTTGACAACAACTTCACTGCTCCCCGCAAGCAAATCAAGCACGTTCGCGGGCAAAACGATGGCATCCAATCCCAGAGCTCCGGCATCCAGTCCCCCGAGCGACGCTACACGGTTGCCTTCCAACCGTAGCGGCAGACGTAGGATAGGCGGTGAGCTTTCCAGGTCCAGCGGAGCGGCAAAGGCAATGTTAGTCAGAGGATCAACGGACACATCACTACCTGGCAACTGCAGATCAATAGGCACAGGTCCCGATGTCGTCATGGTTTCCAGCAGTGTCAGCACACCGGGGACAAGGCCGGAGCCGCCCGCCAGACTGTCTACCAGGGTCACGCCTGCGTCATGCAGTGTGATCGCAGGCAGTAGCTGATTGTTGGCAGCCATGGCAATATCACCACTTCCTACATGCAGGTTCAGCCGCTTGATATCGGCCCGCTGCAGCAGATCCAGCACATCTGCGGGCAATAGATCACTGCCCAGGGGCAAACCAAACGCCGAGGCCATGCCCGCCTCATCCACACTGATGACCATAGGTGGTAGAGATGTACTGCCCACAGGCGTACCGGTAAAGGAAACCTGTACGGTAAGTGCGAGTTCAGGCAAACGCGGCAGGAACGTATTCACAAGCTCTAGCGTATCAGGATCATCCGCCAGCAGCGCCTGCGCCAGTTCTAGGCCCGCCGCGAGACTTTCCTCATCATAGGCCAACCCTGGCAATGCCTGACCGTTTAGCGTGAGATCCAACGTGTTGGGCGTAGTGTCAATACGCAGTGTTTCGGCCTCCAGACTCGCCAGCAACTGGAGTGTATGGGTATCCACTACGGGGGGCACACCCAGCGTATCTAAACCAATGCCATTGACGGAAATGGCCCCCGCGCTGTCAACGGCCACGCCGGATAGGTCTAGCATGGCCAAGGGTTCTCCCCCGGAGGTCGGAGTATAGCTAGTCTCACCGCTCCACCGCGAGTTGACTCTGCCATCAGCTAACACGAGCCGGACCCCAATGCCAACTTTGCGCAGCCAAGCGAAAGCGGTTTCCAGGTCATCGGGCATATTGGGTCCCACTTGGGTGATGATGCCCGCTAATGCTGCGGCCGAATCCTCATCCCAATAAATGTAGGGCAGCTCGTTGCCATTGTTGTAGATGTGGATTCCATTGTATCCAATACGAACCTCCAGTTCGCGCGTGCCGGCTGCGGCCAGCTGATCCATAGTGGTCTTGATCCCAAAACTGTTTAAGGATCCCACAGCCAGTCCCAGTGCGTTCACCGTATTGCCATCATCAGCCACCCGCAAGGTGACAGAGGGCAGGTTGAACCAGGTTGCGCCCGTACTGCCGCCCCCGGTACAGGCACCGAGCAAAAGACCGGCCAGGGTCAACAAAAAAACGAGCTTGACACGAAAAAGGCTCTGGGCACGCACCTGCATGATCTCCTTGCTTTTCTTATGGGGTCTGGCTGACACAAAGCAGAGTACAGTCCTTGACGAGTCAAACCTATGGCACCCGGCTCGTGGCCCCTGATAGTAGGCCTGCCCCTTCGCCGCTCGCTAACCCGTCGGTTTGGAAGTATACCAGAGAAGGCGTATTTTCCCTATCATAGGCACGGGCACTCAAACTCTCCCGGAGTGGTCACGGGCCCGTGTCGGTTGTACAAGCATCTTGTACGAGCGTCACAGGTTCCGTGTGGGTAACTGGTATACGCAATCGTGGACAGATACGTTAAGGCCCAGTCGCTTGCGTAGCGCGTTGGTCATGGCCAACTGATCACTCCAGGCGTATTCCGTTTCCCCAAAACACATGCTGCGCTCATGTCCCTTGCCAAAGGCTGCCACAATATCACCGGCTGTCGCCAGTTCCACCGCTCGTTCCAAGGCAGCAGCCCGATCCGGCACGATTTCCCAGGGGGTTCCCCTGTCCGTACCCTGAATCCCTTCTACAATGGCCGCGCAGATTTCATCCAAGTTTTCGGTGCGCGGATCTTCCGCGGTCACAATGACATAGTCGCTTTTATGTGCACTGACAGCCCCCATAAGTTGACGCTTGGCGTGATCCCGAAGCCCGGCACAACCAAAGACGGTGATCAAGCGGCCGCGGGGACGAACGGTGGATGGCAGGCAGGTGCGCAAGGCCGCCAGGGCCGCGTCCAGACTGCCGGGTGAATGTGCAAAATCCACGATGGCGAGAAAATCCTGGCCCAGTTCAATCCGCTGCATCCGCCCCTCAACACCGGCAAAGGCCCGGACTCCCGCCCGGATTTGGTGGGGCGGCACACCCAGGGTATGTCCTAGAGCCACAGCCAACAGAATGTTAGAGACATTGAACTGACCCAGCAAACGGGACTGGAGGTGCCAAACACCTTGGGGGGAACCTTGCACGCGCAGCTGTAGTCCCTGTAACGTGAGCTGGACATGGGAAGCCTGATAAGCAACCGGCTCCGTCGGGACATCATCCACAGTCTGGCGATAGCGACGCACCTGAATAGGTGTCCTACGCTTTGAAGCCAGCGTCGCCACGCGAGCCTGCATGGCCGTGGTCGAACGTATGTCATCACCGTTGAGAATAGCCACCGGCATTGGCTCCGCATACGGTGTATCCGCCAGCAGATTCAGAATATTGCACTTGGTCTGGAGGTAGTGTTCAAAAGTACCGTGATAATCCAGGTGTTCGTGCGTAACGTTGGTGACACCGACGGCATCCAACACCGTTTCATCCACCCGGTGCTGAGCCAGGCCATGGCTAGTGCACTCCAGCACAGCATATTGGCATCCGGCATTCACCATGTGGCGGAGTTCCTGCTGCACCACCCAGGCATCCGGAGTCGTGATATGCAAGCCCGAATCGTAGCTTTGGCCGGGATGCGTAATGCCGAGCGTGGAAATCGTCCCCACAGTGTGGCCCGACGTGGTCAAGATCTGGGCCAACAGCGCCGTAGAGGTGGTCTTGCCATCCGTACCTGTGATGCCCACCGTACGTAATTGACGAGCAGGGAAATCAAAACTGAGGGCCGCGGCCTGAGCATACGCCTGTTGGCTGTCACCAACTTGCAGATAGGGTGTAGGGTTCACACCGGCCTGGCGGCACCGCCACCGGAAGTGTGCCACGGATTCCGTGCCCAAGACGATATGGGCGCCCGCGGCTATAGCCGCGGGGATAAAGTCATGGCCATCCACAAGCAGACCGCGTTTGGCCAAGAACAAACTGTCTTGCCGTACCTCACGGTGATCCCAGGTCACATGGGAGATAGGCAGATCAGGGTGGTGGAGGGGTGCAGGGTCGGCCAGATTGTGCCGGGCCTGCAACAGCCCACGTAGTTCGTCCAGGGTTGCCATGGCCTTACCGGGCCAGACACTCATTCGTCGTCGCGGCGGATCAGTACGGAGATCAGACCGATTACAACAATGACGATCAGGATCACCGCAACAGCGAACACGAGCGGTGAGATAGCAATACCCAGGAACGGGATTTGTACAGTCGGCCCGTCATCTAGATCAAAAGCGCTGGTCAGGTTGGACAGAAATCCGGTACGGGTGGGTACCGATGTGGGCACAACCGGGATTGCCGTTGCCTCAGGCGCCACCGGGGTCGGCGGGACTTCCGGGGTGGGTGTAGGCTGCAGTGCAACATCTACCTCCGGGGTAAGGGTAGGCGTAAGGGGTAGTGCAGTCACAACCGGCTCTACACTGTCGTCGGCGGCCGCTGTACGCAGGGTCGCGGCAGGCAGTGGCAGTGCGCTGAGAGACTCATAGTTGCCTTGGGACTGGAAGGAATAGCCTTGATCGGGCGAACGAATGACCCAGTCGGTAGCGGTCCCGGCGTATACATATCCCTGCACTCCCTCCAGTGTCCAGGTTATGTCATCCTGGGTCCGCCCGTCTAGCTTGGATTTCAACCATGCCTCACCATTGCCCGCCCAGAGGCCCCGCCCAGTGGCCGCCACCAGCAGGGCGTCTTCCTGAAACAGATCAAACACGGACGCATCTTGAGGAAACCCAGGGGCCCGCGTCCAATTGACGCCGTTGGTAGTGCGCCACAACCCATTAGTCACGAGGCCGGCGTACAACTGATCACGGTACACGGCCAAACTGCGTACCAGAGTACCGGTTTCAAAGTTCGCCACCCGATTCCAGGTATCGGATTCGGCATCTTGGGCGAAGAGCCCATCATGCGTGCCAATGTACAGCCGATCCGCGAAAGCTGTGACGGCACGTACACGCCGCGCACTTTCGGCAGGAGTGTCACTCAAAGGCAGACCAATGGCGTTGATAACCCAGGATTCACCATTGTCATAACTAGTGAGAAGCCCATCCTGACGTGTGCCGGCATGGAGCACGGCCAAGCCGTTGACACTGTGGGAATAAAGTACACCCACACCACTCGCACTGCCCAACCAGCTCTGGAATACCGGCAGCTCTTGGAAGCTATGGCCACCGTCCAGGCTGCGGAAGAGAAAGCCGGCGGTGGCGTCGCCGGCATAGACAATGGCCGGACTGACCGCGTCATGCTCCAGAGCGGCGATACTGACGCCGGCAGGGATACCTATAGCCTGGTACCAAGAAATTCCTCCGTCCTCACTGTAGTAAATCCCCGCAGCATCAGGCACATTGAGTGTGCCGGCTACGATGCGTGCGGGATCATTAGGGGCTACAGACAGTGAAATTACGGCATTGGTTGTCGGTGGCGTACCCTGTGCCTTAACTGGCGAGGCATACAATGCCTCCCAACACAGAACCAGTACAAGTAGATGCCACCACCCCAAATTGCGAACGCGCGTTACCATGCAGTGCTTCATTGAGATGTCTCCCGCATTCCAAATCGGGCTTCAGGACCAGCCCCGAGGAGCGTAGGTGGCTGGCATCAGGCACAGCCCACCTGCCCCATACAAGGCCAGGCGTATGGTGCGATTATAAGTAATAAACCTCCGTTTGGAAATAAACGCCGAACATTCAGTGAATAGGCCTATGAGGTTACCGGGCCATGAGGCTTAGAAACCGAAGCCCAGCAGCTGTTCCGAGGCCGTAGTCGCCCATTCCAATAGGGGCGCGGGAAACAGACCAATCCAAAAGACGATCAAGGTACACAGAACAAGGACCGATCCCATACCCACCGGAATCAGAACGGGCGATGCATCAGCCGGGCGGCGCCCAAAGTACATGACCCGGATCACGTTGATGTAGTAGAACGCAGCGATCCCTGCGTTCACTACCCCCGCTCCGGCCAGCCAGAAATACTGCCGCTGTACGGCTGCACCAAACACGAAAAATTTGCCCCAGAACCCGGCGGTGGCCGGGATTCCGGCCAGGCTAAGCAGAAAGACAGTCAGCATGATGGCAAGGGCCGGGGAGCGGGCAAAGAGACCTTCATAAGCCGACAGATGCGTACTATCCAATTTCTCTTCCAGGACCATCACCACCAGGAAAGCGCCGACGTTCGTGAACATATAAGCAAACAAGTAGATCAGGACACCGTTGATCCCATCCATGAAACTTTCGGTGCCGGCGGCGAGGGCAGCGATACCCATCAGCATGTAGCCAGCATGCGCCACCGAACTATAAGCGAGCATGCGCTTGACGTCCCTCTGGCGTAGGGCCATGAGATTTCCCATAGTCATGGTCAGAATACACAGACCCGCCAGGATCGGTACCCAGTTCACTAGCAACGTATTGAGTGCCACAACAAAGACCCGGGCCGTCACAGCCAGCCCCACGGCTTTTGAGGCAGTTGACAGGTACACCGTGATGGGCGTGGGAGCTCCATCGTAGGTGTCGGGAGCCCACTGGAAGAAGGGCGCAAGCGTCGCCTTGAAGCCCAGACCTACCATCATGAACATAGTAGCGGGCATGAGGCCTTGGACTAAGACCGCCGTGTCGCCGGCCTGGAGCAAGGCCGAGATTTCGTGCAAATTGAGGGTGCCTGTCGCACCGTAGACAAAACTGAGGCCATACAACATCACCGCTGAGGCTACGGCCCCGTACAGGAAATACTTGAGACCGGCCTCGGCACTACGCTGATTGTCACGCAGGAAGCCGGCCAGCAAATAGCTCGTGATCGAGAGGAACTCAATCGCCACGTACAGGAGCAGCAGATTATTGGCACTCAGGGCCACACACAGAGCTAGGGATACAAAAACGAAGAAACTCCAGAATTCTCCGCGCCGCTCCGTACGTCGGTTCATGTAGTTACTGCCGGCCAACCCAATCAGGATCATCACGAGCAGTAGGGGCGCCTTCAGAAAAGCGGCAAACAGATCGATCTGCAGTAAATGCAGGGCAACGCGCGGCTGCTGTCCCACTTCCAGCTCAAAATAGGCCAGGGTCTGGAACAGGGAGGCAATAAAGGCTCCCCCCAAGGCAAACAGCGCCAGCGCCGTATAGCCACGTCCCCCGTCCATGCGGCCCCGCACGGCCACATCAATCAGGAATATGACCAGCCCCCCAACAAGCAGAATAACTTCAGGGACTAGTAGGCCGAACTGTTCCACGGGCGCTTGCTCCCTTGCACAGGTAAGAAGTAAGGCATCAGGTCAGATTGATGATGAATTCGATCAGGCGCACCGACGAGATATTGAAGAAAGAGAGCAACCAGGTGGGGTAGATGCCGATCACCACCATGCCGATCACCAGAGGCCACAGCGCCAGCTTCTCAAATAGAACCATATCGGTAGGCCCACTGGCATGCTGGCCATCAACCGTAGTCCAGTGCTCCAGGCGTGAGGCATCGTATTCGCCAAGGAACACGTTCTGGAGGATGCGCCATAGGATGTAAACGGCCGTCATGACGATCCCAATGGTGCCAAAGGCGGCCCAGACCGGCACAATGGCAAAAGCACCCCGGAACGTGAAGAATTCCGCCCAGAAACCTGCTAGACCTGGCAACCCCAAGCTCGCGAAGGCGGTCACCATCATGATCCCGTAGAAGTAGGGCGTCTTAGCACTAAGTCCACCGAACTTACTCAGGTCCCGCGTATGAGCCCGTTCATAGATAACACCGACCAGTAGGAACAGGGCGCCCGTGATAATCCCGTGGTTGAACATTTGCAGTGCGGCACCGTTGAGCGCCATCACTGCACTGTCGTAGATATCGATCGCGGGAATGGTCCCGCCCAGCTTGGCCGTCACACTGTCCAGACCTTCCGGGGTCAGGACTAGGGACGCCGCGCCGATACCCAGCATGACGTAGCCCATGTGACTCACGGAGCTGTAGGCGATGAGCCGTTTCAGATCTCTTTGGGCCACACAGACAAAGGCCCCATAAACGATGGCAATGGCCCCGACGCCAATAACCACCGGGGCCCAGAACTGGCTAGCTTCCGGGTAGGTCGGCAAAATGATACGCAGGAAACCGTAAGCACCCAGCTTCAGCAAGACTCCGGCCAGGATAACGCTGCCGGCCGTGGGCGCTTCCGTATGCGCGTCCGGCAACCAGGTGTGAAAGGGGAAGCTGGGGACCTTGAACGCGAATCCGAGGAAGAAGCCCCAGAACGCTAGGCTGCCTAGCAGCAGGCGGGTTTGGTCATCCAGCTGTACGAAGGGCTGTGCCTGGGCCGCGTTCAGGATATCAAACGTACCGGTTGCCAAATAGGTGAGGATGATCGCCAGCAACATGGCCACGGAGCCGACCAAGGTGTAGATGAAGAATTTAATGGAGGCGTAGCTGCGGTTCTCCCCACCCCAGATGCCGATGAGGAGATACATGGGTACCAGACTCACTTCCCAGAAGAGATAGAACAGTACGTAATCCAGAGCCATGAAGACACCCAGCATGCTCAGTTCCAGCAGGTGGAACATCACAAAGTATTCACGCACGCGGGTGCGAATGGTGCGTGCGCTGTAATAAATACTGAGTGTGGAAAGTAGGGTGGTCAGAAAGACTAAGGGCAAACTGAGACCGTCAACTCCCAGATGGAAACTCGAATTGAGCACCGGAATCCAAGGGGCCGTAATCTCAAATTGCATGTGTCCCAGGGTGCGGTCGTAGTCAAACAACAGAAAGGTGCTGAGGACTAGCGGGACCAGACTCGCCAAGACGGATACCCGGCGGATGGCCTGATCACTGCGGCAGAACAACATGACCCAAATCCCGGCCACGAGAGGGAAAAACAATGTCGCAAACAACGCCACCTGGCTCGAATTGGCCATGGGCCCGGACCTCCTACCTAAACCTCGTCTCGATTCAACGTTACTAAGTCGCCTATACCAGCGTCAGGACGATGGGCATGCCCACCAGCACGATCCAGATGGCCAGCACGGTGAGGGCAATTACAAGATAAGCTTGTACCTTGCCGTCCTGCAGACGGGTGAGGACACCCCCACTCCAGTGCATCAATTTACCGATCAGATTGACGAGACCGTCCACCAAGAGCGTGTCCGCAGCGGCCGCCAGGGCGGCAATCCAGACACCCATACGGGCGATCCAGTTCACCAGCGGATCGATGATCCAGGTGGCATCCACATCAGCACAGAACGTTGTGGCATTACGCGTCCAGCGCACGATGGTGGCATCGTACAATTCATCTATAAAATATTTACGGTGCCAGATCTGCCAGACGACCCCAAAGACATCCGTCAAGGGATCTATCTTACCCTTGGGTAGTCCGGGACCATACACCGCCCAACCCAGCACCAGCCCACCCAGGGCCATCAACACGGACACCAGCAGCGGCACCACGTTAAACTTGGGGTGATGGACGTGGATGTGGATGGTATGCATGAACGGTTCCAGGTAGTGCCCAAGCCAGTTAGGGACGATGTTGCCCAACACCGGGAATGTACTAGGAATCCCGATCCAACCGAGCGTGATAGCAAAAAAGCTAATTAGGACTAGAGGCACCGTCATACTGCGGGTACTCTCGGACGCATGTTTCGCCATGGCCGTACGTGGTTGTCCATAGAAGGTCAGTGCCATCTGCCGCATAGTGTAAAACGCAGTGCAGAAAGCGGCTAGAGCCAGCACCAGGAACACGAGGCCCTGGGCCTCAAAGGCAAAGGCCAGGATCTCATCCTTGGACCAGAAACCGGCCGTCACCACCGGAAAGCCGCTTAGCGCCAGCCCCCCTATGATGAAAGTGGAGCCGGTGATGGGCATACGGCGGAGCAGCCCCCCCATGTTACGCATATCCTGAGGATCATGAGGATCCAGCATACCGTCCTTGCGGCGCACTAGTTCCGTGTCGTGGTCAGCATCATCACCATGGCCCTGGACGTGTTCATGACCATGCTCCATGCCGTGAATGACACTACCGGACCCGAGGAACAGCAGTGCTTTGAAGAAGGCATGGGTAAGCAGATGAAACAGTGCTGCCACGTAAGCGCCAATACCGAGAGCCGCCACCATATAACCTAGCTGGCTGATGGTGGAATAGGCAAGCACGCGCTTGATGTCCCACTGGGTAAGGGCAATAGTTGCCGCGAAGAGAGCCGTGAAGGCGCCTACGGCTGCCATCACCGTCATCGTGTCGGAGTTCACGAATAGGGCCCGGTCATACAAGGGGAACAGGCGCACCAACAGGAAAACCCCGGCTGACACCATGGTAGCGGCATGGATCATGGCCGATACCGGAGTCGGCCCCTCCATGGCATCAGGCAGCCAGATATGGAGGGGAAACTGAGCACTCTTACCGATGGTGCCACAGAAGATCAGGAAGGTCGTGATAGACAGCCAGTTGATCTCCCTAAAGCCTAGGTTGGCATAGGTGTAGCTAAGTTCCCGCAGGTTCTCTTCACTGAACAGAGTCGTAAAGTCCAATGAACTGGGCTGGCTCTGTATGTAGAGTAGGATAAGGCCGGCAAACATGAGGGCATCCCCGATGCGGGTCGTGACGAACGCCTTGAACGCTGCGCGCTTGGCACTCGCCTTTTCAAACCAGAACCCGATCAGCAAATAGCTGCACAAGCCCATGATTTCCCAGAATACGAAGAATGTGATCAAGTTGTTGGCTGTTACCAACCCCAACATGCCAGAGGCAAACAGCGAAATGTACGCGAAGAACCGACTGTAGCGGGGATCCTTATGCTCCGCATGGGCGTCCGGATAGATCTCGGGCCGCAGATGCGGCGGAAATGTCATGTATCCCCGGGAATAGATGAAGATCATCACGAGGAGGAACGTCACCATAAACAGCATTAGCGCATTGGCGGGATCCAGAGACCAGCCAATATGGATCGCTGTCGTCCCGGTGGGAATCCGAAAGAGGGTTTCGTTCAGTGGATGCTCGGCCAAATGGTGGTCAAAGAAGGCCGTAAACGCCACCCCCCAACCCAGTAGCAGGCTGACCACAACACCGCCAATGGCGATGGATGCACTCAGGACCTTATGGTGATGGGTGAACAAAATGATCAGGACAAACGCCAGTGCCGGCGGCACGGCGATGAACCAGGTCAAGTCATAGAGTGCGGTCATGATGGGGCATCAGGTAGAAACGTTGCGGCGAGGCAATCCCGCAGAAGACTTGAAAGGCGAAGGAGCGGGACGCAGGACAGTATATCCGATGTAGCCGCCGACTAGGCCGACCATACTAACGCCAATGATCACCAGATCATGCGTCACACCGACCGCCAGGGCCCCTACCGCACACAGGACACCGCCCCCTAGCCCTACGAGGATCATGCGGCGCTGCTCCCTTTTATATTCCTGCAACCGAACCAGCAGCACGGCTACATCGCGGTACTCCGGCTGATGCCGAGCCACTTCGCGGAGAGCGTATAGGGCTCCGGTGTAATTGCCCGTCTGCATCTTGGACAGGGCCAGATCGTAAAGAAAGGTACATTGTTCGTCTAAGGTACCTTCCAACAGCTGTTTGGCCATGCCTCTCCTCATCCCTGTAGCATGTTGAGCTCATCCAGATTCACCGTCTGGCGTGAGCGGTAGATAGCGATGATCAGGGCCAAGCCTACGGCCACCTCGGCGGCCGCCACGGCGATGACAAAGATCGCGAAGGTCTGACCGGCCAAATCGGCACGGTTCGGACCATAGCGCCAGAAGGCAACTAGATTGATGTTGACTGCATTCAGCATCAATTCAATGGCCATTAGCATAGCGATGGCATTACGTCGTACCAGGGCACCGTAGAGACCACAGCAGAACAGAAAAGCGGCCAGTACCAGATAAGCCTGCAGAGGAACCATGATTACGTTGTCGCCCCCCTATACCTTTTATTCGTCGTCCCGCGCTAGCATGACGGCACCCACTAGCGCAATCAGCAAGAGCAGGCCAATCAGTTCCAGGGCCACACCGTAGGTTGAAACGAAATTCCAGCCCAGATCCGCGATCATACTCTCATTCGCGTCCAGTGCGGGATCGCCCAGGCTCCAGGGTACCCTGTCCACCACACCGGCCAGCATCAGGAACAGCAAAAGCGCGATAGAGATAACAGCAAAAAGGTGGCGATTGTTGGAGGCTGTGACCCCAAACATAATGCCCTTGGTCAGCATGACGGCAAAGGTGATCAAGGTCGCGATCGCGCCCACATACACCAAAATCTGGGTTACAGCCAGGAACTCGGCCTCTAGCAGAACGTAGATCCCCGCCACACCAAAAAGCGCGGCCACGAGGGCCAAGGCTGCGTAGAAGAGGTTACGGCTGGTGACAACTAACAAACCGGCCACGGCTGTCATCAGAGCTACAGCGCCAAAAACCGCCTGCTGGACGGTAGGAAGGGAAATTTCAATGGGTAGTGGGGGCATAACGGCAGTGGGCGCGCAGGGCAGACAAGTTCAGTTCTCAACTGCAGGCTTCATAGTGCCAATTAGGGTCTCCGGCGTAAAGGCCCGTTTGGACCGCACCATGTCCTGCTTCAGGTGCCGCCCGATGGCACTGAGGGCGATGCCAATCACGATTAGGTTGCCGAGCAAAATCATCAGATGCACAAGCGCCGTATCCCAAGGCAAAACCTGCACGATCATCTGCCAGGCTAGAAGGCCTACCGTCAGCGGCACCAGCATTTTCCAGCAGAAGGACATCATCTGGTCTACGCGCAAACGGGGGAAAGTACCCCGGATCCAAATCTGCAGTAGGTATACCAGGAAGGTTTTGCCTACTAAGTAGCCGGCACCCAGCCATGGCCCAATGCCCGGCAGCGACACGCCAGGACCATTCCATCCCCCTAGGAAGAGGATAGCGGTCACGGCTGCCAGCACAAAACCGTTCAGGAACTGGGCGAGGAAGAACATGGCAAAACGCATGCCGGAATACTCAATGTGAAAACCGGCGATCAATTCCGATTCCGCCTCTAGAAGATCAAAAGGGGTTTGTTCCGACTCGGCCAGGGTGCACACGAAGAAAATAAGAGCCGCACCCGGCATGACGAAAAGATACCAGCCAAGACCTAGAAAGTGGCTCTGGGCCTCAACCAGGGCACTGAGGCGCATGGTGCCTGCCACCAGTACGACTGTCAGCATGCTGAGCACCAAGGGGATCTCGTAGCTCAGCAGCTGGGCCACCACCCGGAACCCGGACAGCAGAGCATACTTGTTATTGCTACCCCAACCCGCCATGAGGGCTGCCATGATGCCTACGGAGCCCAGGGCCACAATATAGAGGACACCTACATTCAGATCGGCACCCACCAGGCCGGGGGCGATGGGAATCACCGCAAACAGCAGAATGATGCCAAAGACCGCGAGGATCGGCGCCAGGTTATAGGCTATGAAATCAGCATTACTAGGTGTTATCGTTTCCTTAGACACCAGCTTGAGGGCATCTGCGAGGGTCTGCAGCAACCCAAAAGGGCCAACCCGATTGGGACCGATGCGATCCTGGATGCGGCTGATCGCTTTGCGCAGCAGCCAGATCAGGACCAAGGCGATAAGAGGTGCTACCAGGCCAATCACCGTGGCCCCAATCACCAGGGCTACGCCTGAGGCAATCCCTTCCGACAGCCCGGCTTGTGTCAGAAAGTCGGTGAGCACAAAGTACCATTCAGCCAAAATCAGGTCCCGGGGAATGTTCTATTGCTGTCTACTGCCATTCCAGTCCGCCCTTGCGCCAATCGTAGATTAGACCCACGATGAGCAAGAACATGAAGAATAGCGTAACCAATGCCGCCGCCAGCCCAAACTCAGGCCGGCCATAGGCCAGGGCAATGGGGAAAAGAAATATGACTTCCAAATCGAAGACGAGGAAGACCAGACCAATCAAGTAAAACTGGGCCCGGAACTGTACCCAGGTGTCGCCAATGGTATTAAGTCCGCTTTCATAGATATCGTTCTTGACGGGATCCGGCTTGCGTGGTCCCAGAATCCATCCGGCGACGATGGAAACCAAAGGCAGCACGATGCCAAAACCGCTCAGAATCAGGATAAACGCATAGTTGATCAGCATGAGCGTCAAAACCCTTGCCTGAAACTTGTGACCGTTCGTGCCAAAGTTAAATATCACCGGTTCCCGGAACATCTTTCTGCAGAGAGCGTAGTTCCGCGAACACAATAGTGCGCAGTGTAGCACACAGACTATTCTGTCCCAAGAATTACGGACAAGGCAATCACATTGGCAGCACGTACGGCTTCAGAGGCTACATACGGTCGTAGCCTGTGCGTGAGGAAAGCACGTCACTTGTCGACAATCCGTTTATGGGGCAAGAGGGGAATAAAGTTGTATCTGATTCTCGCTAATATTCGTTCGAGCGAGATTTCGTCCATGACGTTTGAAGACATCTATTCCGACCCGGATAGGCTAATTAGGGAGGATCCCGGAGCGTTTGGACTCGCCTGGGACGGCAAGGCCGGTCCCGTCAAAGGCCGAAAACGCAAACTTCAGTGATCCCACGTGACCGAGCCAAGAAAGCGTGGGAAGGGTTCTGCCGGCGGGGGGATGTTGGATCCTGCCATGGTGGATCCGGGATATATGTCTAGGGCATAGACTGCGGGCGCGTTAATGCGTCGGTGCGGCATCCATCCAGGCAGATATCCTCTCCTGCGTATCCTGCGTCTCACGAGATAGGTTATTGTTTCCTCGATATCGATCCGAACCTCATCGATCTTGATTTTGTCGGGGTCGATGCGCCAGGTATTCGTGCGCCCGTCCACACACGCCATTGTCTTACCCCAGTAGGGCAACTTGAGCTCGACGCGGTGTGTCTCGTTAGGCAAGAATTCCATTGTCACTCCTTATCTATCACTTTGAGCAGTCTATGGTCGCATAAACATGACTAGCTAGACCTGAACCGGACACATACCGCCGCCCTTGTTCAATGCGCGCCAAATGGAAAGCGCGATCAGAACAGAGTAGAATTTCCCGGAAAGGGCCTCCATAAGGCACTATACCTAGGTAGGAATTGCTGTTCTTTCACTAACCAAGCGGATTTTCAACACCTTCCAGCCACCTGTTGTGCCTGTTCCTCATGGAAGAAGTAGCAAACACGCCCAGGGATTTTTTGCCCCTGCTCATTATGGTGCTGGTGTCGCTAGCCGTGGCTGGAGTCGTGATTCTGGTACCGATCCTATTCGGTCCCAAAAATCTGACCAAGACTAAGGGTGAGGCCTACGAGTCCGGTATCATTCCCTTCCACAATACCCACCGTCGTTTTTCGGTGCAGTATTACCTGATTGCGGTCCTCTTCATTATTTTTGATATTGAAGTAGTCTTTCTCTATCCCTGGGCCGCTGTTCTACACAATTCCGCCATCAAGTATGTCGCGCTTGTAGCCATGGCCCTGTTCCTGGCCATTATCGTGCTCGGCTTCGTGTATGAATGGCGCAAGGGTGCGCTGGACTGGGAATAGCACGAGGGCCGTTGCATGGGTTTGGAACAACTGCTGCCTGAAGACAATTTCGTCACGGCACGCCTGGAAGACCTAGTGAACTGGGGACGCCAGAACAGCACGTGGCCATTGCTGTTCGGCCTTGCCTGCTGTGCCATGGAGATGATCGCGGCCGGTACCGCACGCCATGACATCGCGCGGTACGGCTCAGAGCTGTTCCGGGCCACGCCCCGCCAGGCCGATCTAATCATCGTGTCGGGGCGCGTGAGCAACAAAATGGCGCCGGTCATTCGGCGCCTCTACGATCAGATGCTGGAACCCAAATGGGTCATCGCCATGGGCATCTGCGCCAGTGCGGGTGGCCCCTTCAATAATTATGCCATCATACAGGGCGTGGACAAGATCATTCCAGTTGACGTATATGTGCCCGGCTGTCCGCCACGTCCTGAAGCCCTACTCTATGGCCTAGATCTACTGCGCCAGAAACAGGCAGGTGAGAATTTCGGCCAATACAATTTCACGGCATCCCTGCCTACAGAGGTCAAGACTCCTAGCCCGGCCGGGCTGGCTGTACGCGGCTGATTGCTTCATCTTCCGCAACGATTCACGCTTCATGCCTCTGCTCAACGTTTCACCGGCGCAGCGCCCTTACGAGACGCTGCCCAATCTGAATGACATCGCCATTCCGGCACGGGCACCCGCTCTCGGGGTAGATACCGCGGACACTACCGCCATCAGAGAACGTTTCGGAGAGGTTATCTTGGATTCCGGTCTGCAGTTTGAGCAGCCCACCGTTGTGGTCCAACCCGACGCCCTGCGGGACCTGGCTATCTGGCTGCGGGATGGAGAACTTGCCTATAGAACCTTGCTGGACGTTACCGCCGTTGACCTTTCACAATTGCCGGCCACTACTCAGGACAATCAATTTGAGACCGTTTACCAGTTCCGGTCCTATGCCCGGCACCAACGGCTCATGGTGGTGTGTCCCCTAACGGGTGGACGCGATCCCGTGTGCCCTAGCTTGGCTGCGGTGTTTCCCGGGGCTATCTGGCCGGAGCGGGAGGTGATCGACCTGATGGGTGTCACATTCGTGGACCATCCTGACCCACGCCGTATTCTGATGCCGGCCAGCTGGCCCAATCATCCGCTGCGCAAGGAAGTCCCCTTGGGCGGTGAGGACGTACCCTTTACGCTGACATGGGATCATCCGGAATTCGAGTCGCTGGGCGAACAGATCCTAGATGCGCAAAGTCTGCCTCCTGATCTGCCACCAGGCATGAGCCGCCAGAACATGATTCTCAACATGGGCCCTCACCATCCCAGTACCCACGGTGTGCTGCGCCTGGTGGTGGAGCTGGATGGTGAGCGGGTTGTGAATGTGGATCCGGATCTTGGCTACCTGCACAGCGGTTTTGAAAAAACAGGCGAAAACAAGCGGTACAAGGACTTCGTGTATTACACGGACCGCATGGATTACCTATCCGCTATGAACAACAATCTGAGCTACGTACTGGCTGTTGAGGGTATGCTGGGTCTGGAAATTCCCGCCCGGGCTCAAGCCATCCGGGTAATCATGGGGGAACTACAACGTATTGCCTCCCACTTGTTCTGGCTTTCCACCCATGTGCTGGACGTATCAGGCACAGGCATGAGTCTACTGATGTATGCGACCCGGGAACGGGAACGTATCCTAGACATGTTTGAGATGGTCTGCGGTGCACGCCTGACCACCAGTTATATTCGCCTCGGTGGGGTCTGGAAAGACCTGCCCGAGGCATTTATGGGTGTCGTTCGCGAATTCTGTGACCTGCTGCCTGGCCGTATTGACGAATACGCTGCCATGATGGACAACAGCCCGCTCTGGCATACCCGTCTGGACGGTATTGGTCTGATCACCCAGGAAGAAGCGCTAGCCAAGGGCCTGACCGGCCCCATGTTACGGGGCAGCGGTGTGGACTGGGACCTGCGACGGGACTGTCCCTACACCGGCTACGAGAACTATGATTTTGATGTACCGGTCAGCCAGCGCGGCGACGGGTACGGGCGATACGAAGTACGTATGGAGGAAATGCGCCAAAGCGTGCGCATCATCCGGCAAGCCTTGGATAGGCTACCGGATGGGCCATACCGGGCGGATGATCGCAAGATAAGTCCTCCGCAGCGTGCCGAACTGGATGTCAGCATGGAGGCCCTGATCCACCATTTTAAGCTTTATACCGAGGGGGTCAAAGTGCCCCCCGGCATGTACTACCACGGTATTGAGGCTAGTAAAGGGGAACTAGGCTTTTTTCTCTACAGCGACGGGTCCGGCAAGCCCTATCGTCTGCATGTCCGGGGCCCTAGTTTCAATAATCTCTTCGCCATCAGCGATATGAGCCAGGGCCTGATGCTTTCCGATATCATCACTAACATCGGCTCCATTGATATCGTGCTAGGCGAAGTAGACCGCTAGCTGCAGGATCATCAGTCATCATGGATCAACCTGTTCTCTCACCCATGCTGCGTGCCGAAATCCAGGTGCTCATTGAGCGCTATCCGCCGGATCGAGGCCGTTCCGCCATTCTGCCCGCCCTGTACGCCATTCAGCGCGCCCATGGCCACGCCTCCGTGGAGGCCCAGAACGAACTAGCTGCCATACTTGGGTTGGAACCGGCGGAAGTAGGCGCGGTAGTTTCCTTCTATCACATGATTCATGACCAGCCGAAGGGTGACTATCTGCTGCAGGTCTGCACCAACGTACCCTGCATGATGCGTGGGGCCAACCGGTGCCTGCACACCTTGGAAGCCAAGTTGGGCGTTACGCATGGTGAGACGACAGCGGACGGACAGTTTACCCTGGAACACATGGAATGCCTGGGGTCCTGTGCCACCGCACCCATGATCGCGGTCACCGAAAAGACATCGGGCAAAATCCGCTACTTTGAGGAACTGGACAGCGCCGAGGATATTGATACTTGTCTGTCCCTGATCGATTCCGGCCAAGCCTTCAATTCCCTGGAGCGCTGGACCCCGGAGCAAGATCCGGAGCACACGGGCCAGGGTGCCGGCCCCTACACGGTAGGAGGCCTGGAAACACCCTTCCTGACGCGCCGTATCAATCGTCCTGATGCCCACACTCTCGCCGACTATGAAGCGGACGGTGGATACACAACAGCCCGCACCATCCTGACCGCGGGTACCCCTACCCCCGATGAGCTGGTAGACCTAGTCAAGGCCAGCGGTCTCAAAGGACGGGGCGGGGCAGGCTTCCCTACAGGTGTAAAATGGGGCTTTCTACCCCCTGGCCTATTTCCCCGCTATCTGGTCGTCAACGCAGATGAGTCCGAGCCCGGTACCTTTAAGGATCGGTGCATTATGGAATACGATCCACACCAGCTGATCGAATCCATCATCATCACTGCCTACGCGATCCAGGCAGAGGAAGCATACATCTATATACGTGGCGAATACTTCTTCGCTGCCCAGCGTCTGGAGCAAGCCATTGCGGAAGCCGCTGCCCAAGGCTACTTAGGAGCCAATCTGTTCGGCACGGATCACAAGTTGACCATTGTGGTCCACCGGGGAGCGGGTGCCTATATATGTGGCGAGGAATCCGCCCTGCTCAGCAGTCTGGAAGGCTACCGGGGCTTTCCCCGCTCCCGACCGCCTTTTCCCGCGGTGGCCGGTCTGTACGCCAAGCCCACCATCATCAACAACGTAGAATCCGTGTGCAATGTCCTGCACATCAGTCGTCTGGGCGCAGAGCGCTACCGAGAATTCGGCACGGAAGCCAGTCCGGGCTTCCGCATCTTTTGTCTAAGTGGCAATGTCAAGCGGCCGGGATTGTATGAACTGCCCCACGGGACGCCTCTCAGCACCCTGATCCATGAATATGGTGGTGGCCCGCAAAATGATGATAAGGCCCTACGGGCGGTTATTCCCGGCGGCCTGTCCATGCAGCTGTTCACACCGGACCAGTTGGACACGGGTTTGGATCCCGAAAGTATTGCGGCCGCCGGCTCCAACTTGGGCTCCGCCGGCATCATCGTGATGGATGAAGACGCATCCATGTTGGACGTAGGCCTGCGCACGGTAGCATTTTTCCGGGAGGAAAGCTGTGGCAAGTGCACTCCGTGCCGTGAAGGCACCGGATGGATGGAAGAAATCTTGAAGCGGATCCGGCGTGGGGCGGGCCGTGCGCAAGATCTGGACTTGTTGGCCTATATCGCCGATAACATCGCCGGGAAATCCTTCTGCCCTTTCGGCTTTGCGGCGGTCTGGGGCCTCCAGAGCAACATGGCCAAGTTTCGGGACGAATGGCTCACGTTTATCCGTCAGTCCAACCCACAGGATATGGGCCCCGAATTGCCTATCCGCCCCATCTATCGCCCAGACACCGAAGCGGCCAGCGGACTGTTCAATATCACCCTGGAACCCAGCGGGGAATCCCCACTGGTACACGATACCATTGTCTCCCTGGACAGCTAGCCTTAATCCCCTATGATTCCCTACCTGCAGGTTCCCCGGCATGTCTGAGATTGAGCAAGTCACCCTAACTATCAACGAGCGGGACGTGACAGCCCCTAAGGGTACGCTCCTAATTGATGTGGCCACACAGCACGGTATTGAAATTCCCGTGTTCTGCAGCCATCCCAAACTGGATCCTGTGGCCTGCTGCCGGCAGTGCCTGGTGGAAATGGAAGGACCACGCGGCACCATGCTAAACACCGCCTGCAACACACCGGTGGCAGACGGTATGGTGGTTCGTACCAACACCCCCGCCGCTCAAGAGGCCCAAGAGGCCAATCTAGCCTTCATGCTGCTGCATCATCCCCTGGACTGTCCCATCTGTGACAAGGGCGGCGAATGTCCCCTGCAGGATATGACCCTGCGCTTTGGGCCCGGAGTCAGCCAACTAGTGGAAGCCAAGCGGCATGCCCAAAAGAACTATGCCATTTCCGACACCATCGTACTGGACCAAGAACGATGCGTCGTCTGCTGGCGGTGTGTCCGTTACCTGGAAGAGTGGGAGGAAAAGCCCCAGCTAGGTCTCTTTGAGCGGGGCGGCGACACTGTGATCGATGTGCAACCCGGCATGTGCGTGGACGCTAAAACCAGTGGCAACATCATTGATATATGTCCCGTCGGTGCGCTGACTAACCGTTCCGCTCGCTTCCAGTACCGGCCCTGGCAGATTGAACGCACCGGGACCATCAGTCTCCACGATCCGATGGGCAACAATATTAGTGTGGACACCCGTAACGGCACCGAAGTACGGCGCATTATGGGCCGGGAAAATATGGGGGTTAACGATCAATTCATCACGGACAAGGATCGTTTCTGCCACCACTGGGCCAACCACCCCGAGCGCTTGACCCGCCCCCTCCTGCGGCGCCAGGGAGTGCTTGAGGCAGTGTCCTGGGAGGAAGCCCTCACATTCGTTGCCGAGCGCCTGATGGCCATCCGGGACAACACCGGTGGTCAAGCCCTAGGCGTCATTGGAGGTACCAAGCTCAGCAACGAGAGCAACTATCTCCTGCAGCGCCTAGCGCGCCAGGCCCTAGGCACCAATAATATCGATCACAGACAGGGCGGTGATGTCAAAGCCGGCTGCAACGGACTACCGGCACTGGCCCATCTCATGCAGGTCCAGTACGGTCCCAAACCCCAAGCGGACACGGTGTGGTTGTTTGGGGTGGATCCGAGCGAAGAAATTCCCATGTTGGATGTTCATCTCAAGCGGGCGGCCAGCCGTGGGGGTACCCAGCTGTACGTTGCCCATCCTCGATACACGGAAAGTGCGGCGCGAGCCGTGGTACATCTACAGTACCAACCCGGAATGGAAACGGCACTCGTGCTAGCCCTTATCCGCCAGGTGCTGGCGCAGCAGGCTACCGTGCCGCCGGACTGGCAGGCCTGGGCCGAAACTCCGGACATTGATTTGGATGTGCCGGCGTCGGACCTGGCTCAACTGGCGACTGCCTTACAGGCAAGCGAAAATGCCGTTCTGATCTGTGGCCCCGATATCAGCCAGCAGGAAGACGGCGCGGCACTGTGTACTGCCCTGCAGGCGTTGGCTGCCTTAACAGGCCACACCGAACGTCTATCCTTCATCGGCCTAGATGCTAACAGCCAGGGGTGCCGCGACGTGGGATTGGTCCCGGATCGGCTACCCGGGGGCGCGGCTGTCGCAAGCACGCCCGCCTGCCAGCAGCTGGAGGAACTTTGGGGTTCCGCCATCCCCGCGCATCCCGGTCTGACCTATACTGAGATGCTGGATCAGGCCGGCCAAACCATTCAAGGGCTCTACATCATGGGGGCGGACCCCGCCGCCGAAAACGTGCACTGGGCGAACAATGTAGCCCAGACCCAGTTGCTGATAGTCCAGGACTTGTTCCGGACTGCCACGGCTGAACAGGCTGATGTGGTCCTCCCCGCCGTCAGTTGGCTGGAAACCGAGGGCACATTCACGAATATAGAGGGGCGGGTGCAGCGAGGCCCCAAAGCGATTGAAAATCCGGCGTCGGAAGCTGCCCCCGACTGGCTCATCCTGGACCATGTCGCCGCCCGTCTGGGCCATGACTGGTCGTACCGGTCGGCGCGTGACGTCACACTGGAATTAGGACAGGCGGTGCCAACCTACGCCGGCCTTGACTGGGACACGCTGGGTGATCAAGGCCGCCAGCGTCCCGCCCCCGCGGTAGCAGGAGACATGCCGGCTAGTCCCCCGGTACCTTTGATCAGCCAACCTGCAGAGCCCGCAGCTCTGCGCCTCTTCCGTGGCCGCATCTTTTACGATACGGGTCGCCTGACAGGCCTCACCCCCGAGGTAACCCCAAGCATACCTGCTCCGTTCTTGGCCGTACATCCGGCCGATTTGCAGTTACGTGGCCTGCCGGCCGATGCAGAGGTCACGGTCGCGAGTGCCCATGGGACCCTGACCGTAGCACTCCGTGCCGACACCCGCATTGTGCCGGGCAGTGCCTGGATGCCGGACAGTCTCGGCGACACACCGGTGGGCTCGCTACTGAATGGCAGCTACTGGACATGGGTCACCCTGCAGTAGGAATGATTGGCCGGGAATAGGCAGTACCATGAGTGACATGCTTCTCATTTTAGGCCGTGCAGTCCTACTCTGCTTCGTAGTCATTACGGGCTTTGCTTATCTGACCTGGGTGGAGCGCAAGCTATTGGCCCGCCTGCAGGTACGTATCGGGCCCAATCGTGCAGGTCCCTTTGGCCTCTTGCAGCCGGCTGCGGACGCGGTCAAGGCCATCTTCAAGGAAGAGTACATTCCCCGCCATGTGGACAAGGTCGTATATGTGCTAGCTCCGGTCTTGGCCCTAGCTCCGGCCCTCATCATATGGGCCGTCATTCCCATTGCCAAAGGCACACCCGCCATCGCCGATGTCAATATCGGCTTCCTATGGATCCTAGCTGTCGCCGGCATTGAGAGTTTTGGTGTAATCTTGGCTGGCTGGAGCAGCAATAACAACTACGCGCTGCTGGGAGCCCTGCGCTCTGCTGCCCAGATCATTAGCTACGAAATCCCCCTGGGCCTGTTTCTGGTCAGTATTGCCCTGCTAGGTGGAACCTTCAGCCTGGTCCAGCTGGTGGAGAGTCCCCGGGCCATCTGGGAATGGCTCTGGATCTGGCTAGCCTTCCCCTTCTTCTTCATCGCCATTCTGGCTGAGACCAATCGGGCGCCCTTTGATCTGCCGGAAACGGAAAACGAACTAGTGGCCGGTTTCTTCACCGAATACGGTGGCATGAAATTCTCCATGTTCATGATGGCTGAATACATTAACATGATTACGACCAGCTCGGTCATGGCCACGCTCTTTTTCGGCGGCTGGCGAGGCCCACTGGCGGATCAATACTTGTGGCTAGGACCTGTGTATCTAGCCGCCAAGGTGTTGCTCCTGCTGTTCGTGTTTATCTGGATTCGGGGCAGCATCAGCCGGCCGCGCTTCGATCAGGTGATGCGCTTCAACTGGAAAGTTATGATCCCGCTAGGCTTAATCTACCTGAGCGTTACCGCAGTCCTCACCGTATTCTTGAAGTAAGGAAGTGTCATGGGTATCAACGGTTACCTCAAGGGTGCCATAGAACTGGCCAAGGCTATGGGCATCACGCTCAAGAACCTCACCCGAGGGCCTATTACCGTCGAGTATCCCCGGGAAGCGATTCCGGTCTACCCCCGCTTCCGGGGCAAGCATGAACTACGTCGGTATGAAAACGGCATGGAGCGCTGCATCGGCTGCATGCTGTGCGAAGCTGCCTGTCCCACCAATGCCATTTATGTTGACGCCGCGGAAAACGATCCCGACGATCCCATGTCACCGGGTGAGCGCTACGCCCGCGTCTACGAGCTGAATCTGCTGCGCTGCGTTTTCTGCGGCGACTGTGAGGAAGCCTGCCCTACCGAGGCCATTGTGCTGGGCCATGAATTCGCCATGGCCAACTACGATCGCCAGGACTTTGTCCTGACTAAGGAGCAGTTACTGCATCCGGATGAACCCAATGTCATCATTCGCCCGGAAATCTGAGCGGGGCGGTCCCACCTACCGGCTGCTATGAATTTCCTGTTCTTCGCCCTTATCGCCCTCATTAGTCTAGCGGCCGCCTTGGGCGTAGTGCTCAGTCACCGGCCTGTGCACAGTGCTCTGTTTCTCATGGCCAACTTCACGGCTCTCGCCATTCTCTACGTGCTGCTAGACGCCCAGTTCCTGGCTGCCGCCCAGGTCATCATTTATGCGGGGGGCATTGTCATCCTCATTCTGTTCGTGATCATGCTAATCGGGCATGAAACCGATGGTGCGACCGAGCGCCGTCGCCTGAGCCGGGTAGGTATGATCAGTCTAGCGCTAGCCATTGTCATGGCCCTGAGCCTGGGAACCCAGCTGACGGGGCAGTGGCCTCAGGCCGCCCTCGGCATCCCCTCCGGCGGGACACCGGCAGCCATCGGTACGGTCCTGTTCACGCGGTACTTACTGCCATTTGAATTCGTCGCCATCCTGTTGTTGGTAGCCCTGATCGGAGCTCTGGTCATGGGACGCAAACTTAAGCCGGAGCGCCTGCCGAGGGAGGACAACGCTGATGGTTGACACGAGCTGGTACCTGTTGCTAGGGGCTCTCATCTTCATCATTGGCGCTGTCGGCGTACTCACACGCCGGAGTGCGCTGATCATTTTCATGTGTGTGGAAATGATGCTCAACAGCGTTAACCTGACCCTGGTAGCCTTAAGCCGCCAGTGGGGTAATCTGGACGGTCAGATTTTTGTCTTTGTCATCATGGCCGTGGCCGCCGCGGAAGTAGCCATTGGTCTCGCCATCCTGATCGCCCACACGCATCACAATCCAACCATCCGCATTGACAAGATCAACCTACTCAAGTGGTAGTCCTTGCCGCTCCGTCCTGTATCTTGATGGCTTTTCATGATTGACAATTCCTGGCTGTTACTGGCCCTGCCCCTAGTAGGCCTGCTCATCAACCTGATCCTGGGGCGCTTCTTGGGACAGCGGGGCGTCGGCCTAGTCGCCTGCGGGGTGGTAGGTTTGGCCTTTCTGCTGGCCTTGACCATGGCACCCACCGTGTTCGATCACCACAATGCACACGGGCACACCGTACATCTCTGGTCCTGGATCGCCATGGGGGACTTGCAGGTCCCCATGGCCCTGCTGATCGATCAGCTGAGCCTGACCATGGTACTAGTCGTTACCGGCGTCGGGTTCCTGATTCATGTATATGCTGTGGGCTACATGGCGCATGACGAACGTTTCACCCGCTTCTTTCTGTACCTGAACTTCTTTGTACTGGCCATGCTGCTGCTGGTGCTAGGTGACGGTTTTCTTACTCTCTTCATCGGTTGGGAAGGTGTCGGTTTAGCCTCGTATCTGCTGATCGGATTCTGGTTTGATCGTAAGGACGAAATCTACGGATCCTACGCCGACTGCGGCAAAAAGGCCTTCATTGTTAACCGCATTGGAGATGTGGGTCTGATTCTAGCTATGTGCTTGATCTGGTCCACGGTGGGCACTCTTACCTTCACGGATGTGTTTACCCACCCCGATATGGGTACGGCCCTGCCCGTCACTCTGGTCTGCCTCTTGTTGCTACTAGCCGTCGCTGGCAAGAGCGCCCAGTTTCCCCTATACGTCTGGCTGCCCGAAGCTATGGCCGGACCGACCCCCGTGTCCGCCCTGATCCATGCCGCCACCATGGTGACAGCCGGGATCTATCTCATGGCGCGCACGCATCCTCTGTGGGCCCTGACGCCGGCGGCCGGCAATATCGCGGCGTGGATTGGGGTCATTACCGCCTTCCTCGCGGCCTTCATGGCTCTGGTGCAGAACGACCTGAAGAAGGTTCTGGCCTATTCCACCATCAGTCAATTGGGCTACATGGTGCTGGGGGCGGGCGTGGGTGCCTTCGCCATGGCCCTGTTCCATCTCATTACCCATGCCTTCTTCAAGGCCCTGCTATTTCTCAGTGCCGGCAGCGTACAGCACGCTACCCACGAACTGGACATGCGTCAGCTAGGCGGTCTCCACACGCGGATGCGCAGTACATCCCGCAACTTCCTGATCGGTGCCATGGGCCTCGCGGGTATCCCACTATTCTCCGGTTTCTTTTCCAAAGACGGGATCCTGCTGTTCGTGTATGAGCACAACCTAGTACTGTACGCCGTAGGGCTGGTCACAGCCCTCATCACCTCCGTGTATGCTTTCCGGGCCTATTTCCTGACGTTCCGGGGCAGTCCCCGTAACCAGCCGCTCCATGACCGTGTGCAGGAAAGCAGTTGGTTGCTGCTTGGGCCTCTGTGGCTGCTGGCAGCCCTGACGATTCTAGGCGGGCTTTTGAATCTGCCCTTCGTACTCACCCTTGAGCACACGCTGGAACCGGTGCTGGGCCACCTGGTTCCCCCGGCCGCACAGCTGGAAATTAGCCTGCTGGTGGTCAGTGGTATGATCGCACTGTTAGGCCTGTGGTTGAGTTGGAATGCCTATCAGAAAAAGGTCAGCTGGACCGATTCCGGCAAGGCTACCCTGAAACCGCTCGTTAAGCTAGCGCGTCAACGTTGGTATATTGATGAATTCTATGAAAAGGGCCTGTTGCGCAGTGTCCACGCGCTCAGTCAGTGGCTGGCCTTGGTCATGGATCAGAGAGGGTTGGATCATGTCGTTAACTGGAGCGGTAGCCTCTTCTTCGCGTTCAGTCGCTCTCTGCGGCAGCTGCACAACGGCCTAATCCCTACCTATGCTTTCATGCTGTTCCTAGGCGCTACTTTCGTGGTGGCGTATCTCCTACTGACAGCCTAGGCTCGGCACACACCGGTCGCGATTAGGGTCAATTGCCATGGATCTCCTCACACTCATCACGTTCCTGCCCCTGATGGGAGCTCTCCTCGTCGTTCTAGTGCCCACATCAGGCGGCAAGAAAGCCAGTGCACTACTAACGACCCTGGTGACCTTCATCATCAGTCTAACACTGTGGGTACAGTGGGATACCAGTGCGGCCGGGGGCATGCTTTGGGAAGTGCAACGTGACTGGTTGCCGAACCTGGGTCTGTCCTACCATCTGGGCGTGGACGGCATCAGCCTGTGGCTCGTCCTGCTAACCACCTTCATCATGCCCATCGCCGTGGCTTTTAGCAACCGCTTCGTGACTGAACGGCTGGGACAGCATCTGATGCTGATGCTGCTTATGGAGACCGCCATGCTCGGGGTCTTCCTCGCTCTTGATCTGGTCTTGTTCTACGTCTTCTTTGAGTTCACTCTGATCCCCATGTACTTCCTCATAGGTCAGTGGGGTAGCGAGAACCGCGAATATGCCGCGATCA
The DNA here is from genome assembly GCA_965116185.1 of Caldilineaceae bacterium. Taxonomy (GTDB): domain Bacteria; phylum Chloroflexota; class Anaerolineae; order Caldilineales; family Caldilineaceae; genus Bin34. Next base: position 1,122,719 of record OZ220492.1, on the reverse strand, counting down.
AATTTGTGATGTACACCCTCCTGGGGTCCGCCCTGATGTTGGTGGCCATCGTGGCGGTGTACTGGCAGACGGGCACCTTTAATATCCTAGTGATTGCCGATACCCTACCCGGCATGGCCAACACCACATTCCAGACCCTTGGGTTCCTGGCTTTTGCGCTGGCCTTTGCCGTGAAGATTCCCTTGTTTCCCTTTCATACGTGGCTACCCGATGCCCATGTGCAGGCTCCTACGGCAGGCAGTATCATTCTGGCCGGTATTCTGCTTAAGATGGGTACCTATGGCCTTCTGCGGCTGGCTATACCTTTCTATCCGGCCGCCGCCCAGCAGTTTCTGCCGTTGATGGTAGTGCTGGCTTTGATTGGCATCATATACGGTGCGTTGGTAGCACTGAAGCAACAGGATATCAAGAGTTTGGTGGCGTACAGTTCCGTGGCGCACATGGGCTTCATTGTGCTGGGCTTGTTTGTGTTCAATCCGCAGGGCAGCAGTGGTGCCGTTCTACAGATGGTGAATCACGGCCTGAGTACCGGCGCCCTCTTCCTGATGGTAGGCTTGCTCTACGAACGGCGTCACACGCGCCAATTTACCGACTTCGGGGGGTTGTGGCACAGCGTGCCCGTATACTGTAGCTTGTTCTTGGTGGTGGCGATGAGCAGTGCGGGTCTGCCCGGTCTCAACGGTTTCGTGGGGGAATTCACCATCCTAGTAGGGACTTGGCAGTTCAGCCCGCTGTATGCAGCGATCGCAAGTGTCGGTGTTGTGCTTGCTGCCTGGTATCTTTTGACCGCATTCCGTAAACTGGCGCAGGGTGAAATCGTACACCAGGAGAACCAGGCCGGGGTGCTGTCCGATCTGAACAAGTATGAACTGATGATGATCCTACCCTTGGTAGTGATGTTTTTCGTCATTGGATTGTTCCCCAACCTGCTCCTGGACACCATCGTACCCTCCGTGGCCTTATGGCTCCCGTGAGTCGTGTGGCTGGCCCGTAGCAATAGGACAGAAGAGGTATGTTGGACCTGACCTACAGTGCGATACTGCCGGAAATTATTATGATGGGCGGTGCTATGTTAGTGCTGCTCATGGATGCACTGTGGCGCACCACAACGCAGGCGCACCGACGGGCGGATAGCCTGTGCTGGTTCAGCCTGGTGATTGTGGTCGCCGCCCTGGTGGCCACTCTTATCGTCAGGGGTGAGGGTACCGGCCTCTGGTTCCAGACCTCCGCTTTGTCGGATAGTCTAAGTTTCGGTATTCGGCTCATTGTCTTGACGACGGTTGCTCTGGTGCTGTTGGTCGGTACACGCTATGTGTCTTCTTTCACACCTCAGCAGGGTGCGTACTATACCCTGATCCTACTAAGCGCGGGCTCCATGATGGCCATGGGCGTGGCCGCTGATCTGCCGGTGCTGTTTGTGGCCCTGGAAACTTTCTCCCTGAGTCTGATTATCCTGGCCGGGATGTTCCGGGAAAATCCGCACAGCACGGAAGCCAGTATGAAATATTTCCTGCTGGGCGCCTTTGCCTCAACCTTCTTTGTATATGGTAGTGCTCTGATCTTTGGTGCCACGGGTACGGTAAGTCTCAAGCAAATACCCGTAGCCCTAGGTTCAATGGACGGACAGGGTGCTATCATGCTGTGGGCCGGCCTAGCTCTTCTCCTAGTGGGCTTCGGTTTCAAGTTAAGTCTCGTACCCTTTCACATGTGGACCCCTGACGTGTATCAGGGCGCACCTACCACCGTGACGGCGTTCATGAGCGTCGGTACCAAAACCGCCATGTTCGGTGCTCTTATCCGCTTCTTTTTGATCGCCCTACCGGAGCACTGGGCGGGCGCCAGTACCCTACTGATCCTGCTCGCCATCTTGACCATGACGGTGGGCAACCTGACAGCCATCAGCCAGACCAGTCTGAAGCGCATTCTGGGCTACTCCAGTATCGCTCATGCCGGCTACGTGCTCGCCGGCCTAGTGCCCGGAACTCCAACCGCCATCAATGCCGCTCTCTTCTACCTGTTTGCCTACGCCTTCATGAACGTGGGAGCCTTTGTAATCGTGGTGGCAATTGAGAAGACTAGTGAAACCGACATTGAGCGGAGCCAACTGCGGGGTATTGGCGGCCAGTGGCCCGTACTAGCCGGTTTCATGGCCTTATTCCTATTCAGTCTCAGCGGTATTCCACCCCTGGCGGGTTTCTTCGGTAAGTTCCTGATCTTCAACGCCCTGGTTGCGGAAGGCTTGGCCTGGCTGGCAGTGGTGGTGGTACTCAACAGCGCTGTGAGCGCCTACTATTACCTGCGCGTGGTGGTGACTATGTTCTTTCGACGCACCGAACTGGACGTGTCCACACCCCAACGGACCCTCGGGCTGCAGGTGGGCATGGTAGCTGCCGGTCTGATGGTGGTGGCTATCGGCTTCTTCCCGGCCTTCTGGATGCAGCTACTCACTGTAGCGGGTTTCTGAATTCCGCAATAGTGTGCCCGCGCGGTACTATTGACGAACTACCCCATACGCTGGCAATTTGACCTGATTCGGCGGGATCGTGGGCCATGGTTTGAGCAACACAAAAACCACCCCTGGCGATCTACTAACTTCAGAGAGTCCTACGCACAGGCTCCAAAGACTCTCGAATCTTGGAATCATTAGCGCTCAGGGTCTCTACTAGAGACCCCCACTACCGCCTCGCGTATCCGCCCTATCCCGCGACAAGCTAGATAGGGCGGCTCTAGATTGCTGTGGGCGTGGAACGTTAGGCGGGGTCCGCCATGGACTGTGGCACCAAACCGGAGTGTTTGGCAAACAGCCGCACCAGTTCTCCGTCTTCCGCGTGCCGTCCCGTGGCTGCTTTGGAATAAATCAATTCACCATCCACTGTCACTTCAAACCGGCCTCCACCTGAGGCAACTAAGTCCATGGAGGCGATTTCACCCTTGAACTCTGTAAACAGATCTTCTGCCGCACGGGCAGCTTTGGGTGCATAGTTTCACTGCATGCAGAATTCAATTGATACCCGAATGCTTTTTTCGTTCATGACAATACTCCTTACGGTACATGATGGGAGAAAGATATCACGGAATGGTTCAATATGAGAAAATTGCAAAACTGCCGACGGGTCTGGGTGACGCCTGCAATCAACTCTATAAGATTGCGCTTAGTCGTGTCATTGGGGGCAAAAGCAGCCTCACGTCCCTGGTGGACTGTCTCAAAACGCCTGTAGACGCCTTATCTGGGTAATCGTCATGTCAATGAAGGCAATGCAAGGTCAGTTTTACGACAACAGCGATGTTGAAACTCATCCTGATACCCGCACGGCAAGCATCGGTCAAGCCGCTGTCACCTACGCTCCTGCGCGCGAAATCCTCACCCGCGCCACCGGGTTCATGGATGCCTACGACTTCACGCTGAATCCGTACAGTGGCTGTTCCTTCGGCTGCACCTACTGCTATGCCGCCTTTTTCAGCCGTGATGGCAAAAAACGGGATTCATGGGGTTATTGGGTCAATGTCAAGGAGAATGCCATCAAGCTGATGGCCAAGCGCAAGCCCGGCGCCTTGGACGGCAAGCTCATCTACATGAGCAGCGTCACCGATCCGTATCAGCCCGTGGAGCGGGAGTTGCAACTCACCCGCGGCATTCTGAAAATTATGGCAGAGCGGCACAAACCCAAACTAGTGGTGCAAACCCGCAGCCCTGATGTGGGCGCGACTGCAACCTGTTCCGCCAGATTGAGGACAACGGTGGCCGCGTTCAGGTGAATATGACCGTCACCACCGACAATGAGGACATCCGCCGTACCTTTGAGCCGTTCTGCCCGTCAAACACCGTGCGGCTGCGGGCTATTGGCGAGCTCCAGGCCGCCGGGGTAGATACCTGCATCACGATGACGCCGCTTCTGCTGGTCAGCAGTCCCTACGCCTTTGTCAACAGCCTTCTGGATACGGGCATCCAGAAGTTCATCGCTCAGCCCTTCCATTTTCAGCGTGGGAAATTCCTTGCCGGCACGCGGGATAAGGCGTTTGACCTAATGGCGGAAAAACTGGGGTGTGACCGGGATGTTTTCCGTAAGGAATACCTGAAACACTACGCGCTGGTGTTTGATGTATTGCGTGATGCCTTGCCGGAGTTGGGTCAAGGCAAAGACGGGTTCGCTCCACCCTTCTAACCCGCCGCTTCGTCTGTTCCTTGGAGAAAATTGCGCCCCGCGTATCGCATCTGATTCGGTGGCGGCAAACGTCTAATTCAGTTTTTCATCGCAGAGAACGGGCAGTGGGGCCATCACAAAGTAGGTGCTCGTCGGGTGCTGGCGCCGCTAGGATGTACCGGTCATTGCGATTTCCCTCGGTTCTACGTACCGTATAGTACGCCTTGCTGACGTGCTACTCTACGCAGGAGTGAGTATCCCAGATGCGGAAGTAGACGGACAGGATGCCTACTCGGTAGGCCACGGATCCGGTTTCCTGGGAAGCTCATCACACCTTTCAGCTTGAATACGCTTAGGCCCGGTAGCACCAGTTGGGCGCAACGCCTTCTCTGATTTACGGTGCCCGCCGACAGCAATTTTGTCCACAGAGCCTAGGCAGCTGCCGGAGATGGTCTGTCACGATACCAATGGCATCTGTTACCGTTGACGACAGAGAGCGACGTAATACCTACGCTCTTCTGTGCTCTCCGGCCTGCGAAGCCCGCTGCAGGGCGATGTCTTCACTAGACGCTTCCACGTCTGGCCCCGACCGTCACTCGTTGCATTACAGTGGGTACTTCCCTGATGCCGCTCGGAGCACAGCTGAAAGCCGCGTAATATTCCCTAACTGCTCACACTTACCCCGTTGACATGAGGCAAAATAGCACAACGAAAAGCGCAATCCATCGGGCTGCTTTCAGAGCAACGCCCAAGTCCATCGGTAGTTTGGCAATTTCCGCTCAATATATTCAATGATGTGCTACCGATGGACCTACTGCCAGCCCCACCACCTATGGTCAGAGTACTTCATAAGCCACCGGGCTGCGCCGCAGGTTTACGCTCTGAGTGAGACCGATGGCAAACATAGTGGAGACCAGGCTACTTCCCCCAGAGCTGATAAAAGGCAACGTCATGCCGGTAACCGGCATGACCCGCAGATTCATACCCACATTGACAAAAGTCTGGAAGAGAATCAAAGCTCCCACACCGCCCACCAGAAGACGACCGAATTCGTCTTCCGCTAGATCCATAGTACGGACCAGCCGCCAGAGCGCGAAGCCCAGCAGAAATAGCAGAGTGACACTGCCCACGAAACCCAATTCCTCAGCCACTACACTGAATATGAAATCGGTATGGCGCACCCGCAGGAAAAACAGCCGATTCTGGGTTCCCTCTGTCCAGCCCTTGCCGAACCAGCCGCCGCTTCCTATACTGATGAGGGCCTGCTCTACATTGAAGGCGGCAGCTAAGTTCTCTTGCGGATTACGGAACATATCCAATCTTTGTACCATGTAGCCCTTCAGGGTCCCGTAGAGAAACGGGAAGGCGGCAACGCCTAGCCCTCCCAGCATCAGAAACTGAGGTAGCGGCGTGCCACTCATTAGAACCATGGCACCAATGATGAAGAGCAAGGTGATCACCATGCCCAAATCCGGCTGGCGATAAACAAGCCACAGGGGGCCCACCAGTGCGCTCAACCCTAACAGCAAGACCCAAAGCCGTTTGTGCTCGGTGTAGAAACGGCTCAGGAACCAGGCTACAGTGACAATGAGAAGAAATTTACCCGCTTCCGTCGGCTGCACAAGGGTGTTGCCCAGCTTAATCCACCGTACGGCCTCATTCTGCCCCGTGCCCATCCTGTCTACCAACACCAGCAAGACGGTCAGGATCAGGAAACTAGGCAATCCTAATAACCGTAACAGGTGGTAATCCAGCAGAGCCCCTACGAAAAAGGCCACGACACCCAGCACTAGGAACAGTATCTGATCACTCCAGCGGGTCTGCAGGATCGGATCCACAACGCCGCGCGTGGCGCTGTAGATCATGCATACGCCGAAAATGCCCAGCACTAATACGGTACCCAGAAGCAACCAGTCCAGATTCCCCAGGTCAATGCGGCGGCGGCCAAGATCGTATTGCATCGCGATTATCCCTACCTTATAGTCCCATTAGCGGCGAGTTACCGGCGAGACTGCTGCCCCTTTGAGCACGAAATACGCGTCCAGAATACGTGTGGCCACGGGTACGGCCGCTTCGGACCCCTCCCCTCCTCCATACACAAACACCATGACAGCGATCTCTGGCTGATTGAAAGGAGCAAACGCTAGATAGGAGGCATGCGTTGGCAGGTTGCCTTCCTCATCACGAATACAGTCTTCCAGGTCCGGATCGTATTCACAGAACTCCGCGGTGCCGGTCTTGCCCGCCACGACTACCCCCTCAATGGTCCCGCGGGTGGCCGTGCCCAAAGGCGCATTCACCGCATCGCGCATACCCAGTCGAATAGTATTCAAGGTAGCCGGATCAATATCCAGAGTCCGCGTGATCTGTGGCGTGAAATCCTGTGTGCGACCCGTGGTACTGTCAGTGATCTGCAAGACCATCTGCGGTTGGTACAAAGTCCCTCCATTCGCAATGGGGATCGCACTCTGTAGTACCTGCAGGGGTGTTGCCAGCAGATAACCTTGGCCGATGGCCATATTGTAGCTGTCGCCGGTAACCCAGCTGCTCGCCCAGTTAATGCGCTTCCACTGATCATTGGGGACTGCAAAGCTTGTTTCCCCAGGTAAATCAACCCCGGTCGGGGCTCCATATCCAAAGTGTTCGGCCCAAGTCACCAGCTCTTTTTGTTCCAGGCCAATGAAAGTCCTGGGATAGCCGCCACCCACGTAATAGAAGAAGATATCGTTGGAGACCGCGAGAGCTTGGCGCAAGGTAAGAGGACCGTGCGTGAAACCCTTAAGGTGGTTCCAGCTGACAAATTCCTGAGCTTGGCTAGGATCGTCCGGGAAGAAGCGGTTGGGCAGGAAAATAGGACCCTCATCCAGGATGACGGAACGGGGTGTGATCACTCTCTCTTCAAGGCCCGCGGTGGCCGTTACGATCTTGAAGGTGGAACCCGGCGGATAAAGCCCGGAAATAGCGAAGTTGAGTAGTGAACGAGATTCGTCTTGAATTAGGCGCAGATACGCTTCACCTAGGCCTTCCGCGAATATGTTGTTGTCAAACGTGGGCAAGCTGACCATACCCAGTACCTGGCCGGATCGGGGATCCATAGCGATGGCTACGGCACTGCCCGCTTCCTTTTCGAGCATTTTTTCCAACAGGGCGTCATACATTGCCCGCTGCAAAGCAATGTCCAGAGTGAGTAGGATGTCTTGGCCCGGGAGAGGATCCCGAATCGCACCGATTGTACGCCGTTCCTGGCCGAATATGTCTACCTCAACCGTCTTTTCACCTGGTTGGCCCCGGAGGTGACTTTGGTACCATGCTTCAATACCGGAAAGACCAACCTGTTCATTGGGGTTGCGGTAATCAGCGTATTCATCCTGTGCGGCGGCGCCCGCCTCGTCCGCTGCGGTTTCTTCCGCGGGCAAACGACGGGGAATCGGACCCATGAAGCCTAGGATGTGGCTCACGAGTTCACCATATACGTATTCACGGACAGCCCCTTCCAACACCTGAATACCAGGTAGGCGGTAACTCTGTTCCGCAATTTCAAAGATGGTCTCGTGGTCCACATTGAAGAGCAGGGCAATAGGATTGGAGGCGTTGCCTTGCTGTTCCTGCTGGACTCGGGTCTGTACTAGCCAGGCCAGGCCCTCAATCGGTAGCGGGCGGCTGATGTCCGGTAGGGCGGACGTATCAATTTCCACCGCTTCCTGCATGAGCGTGTCCGCAGGTACCTCAATGAAACGAATGGGAATGTCCGCACGGCGTAGGACACGTACGAAATCTCTGTACCCGAGCGCACGGAACAGGGTACGCTGAATTTCCAGGTTCCGATCCTGGTATGTGTGCACCTCCAGCGCGAGCAGGATGTCCAGGACCGCTTCAAATTCCTCATTCACATCCGGGGTCTCTACATCGTCGTCAGGCAGATCCTCGGGCACGATCCCCACCTGGTAACTGGGATGGTTACGGGCTAGTAACACACCGTTGCGATCGAAGATCAGACCCCGGGGGGCCGGAATCTGCACCGATCGTAAACGATTCGCGTCAGCGCGAACGGCGTACACCGCATGTTCCAGGACCTGGAGCTGGTACAGACGTCCCACCAACAAGGCCAACAGTCCCACCAGCACCAGACGAATGCCTACTTGGCTGGCGCGTGTATGTGTTCCTCTACCCTGCATGGCCAAGTATCAGACTATGCGGTACGAGGTGTGTGATCGCCCAGCAGTTGACGCAAGAAAGGTACCAGCATGAGCATCAGGGTCATTTGGAACACAATCTGAACCCAAAGATCCGTACTCAGTTCCCGCAACCATACAACTGTGGTCTGCAGCAGCGCTAGCAGCAGATGGTATACGACCGTATAGATCAGAGTTCCCCAGACAGCTGCCCAGGCTGGCACCAGGATATGGGTGGTCAATACTTGGTGGCGGCCTATACCGGCTAGGAAAGAGGCTAGGATCAGAGCCAGGCTGGAAAGCCCCAGGGGTGACATACCGAGCAGGTCCAGCCACACACCACCACAGAAACCGATGAACATACCCTCACGGCGCCCGCGAATTAACGTCCAGATCAGCACCAACAGCAGTATGAGATTGGGCTTCACCTGCAACAGGGATAGATGAGCACCCACGGTTGCTTGCACTATGGCTATCATCGCCAATACCGGAATCATGATGACCACCAGTACAACATCGGTACGATAACGCAACATGGTACCTGCTGGGGATAGGTGCTCTCAGTTCGTAGTGTCAGGGTTCACCAGCAGAGCCGGCACATCCACTACTTCCACAAAATCCTGGATCACCATAACCGATTCCAGGCGCAGTAGATCAACCGCCGGCGCAATTAGGGCATGGATGGCGGACGACCCCGTTTGTTCTTCAATATCGATCACGGTGCCAATGACAATACCCTGAGGCATGGTTCCGCCCAAACGGGACGTGACGACCGTTTCACCCACTGCCACGGGATCGTCGGACGTTATGAACCGCATTTCCAGCTTCCCACCCTGAATTCCGACCACCTGACCATTGACCCGACTACTCTGTAGGAGACCGCTGACGGAACTGGCTACATCCGTAATCAGCAGCACCCGGGCCGTGGCCAGGGCCGTTTCGCTTACACGTCCCACCAGGCCCCCAGGCGTGATCACCGGCATACCGGCGGCCACCCCTTGGGCACTGCCTAGGTCAATAACAAGATAATCCAGAAAACTGTGGGGATCGTGACCAAGCACCTGGCCGATTACATGTGCGCCCTGAAAAGTGAAACGGGGATTGGCGGTTGCATAAGCCAGTTGGGTCCGTAGGCGCTCGTTCTCAGCCCGTGTCTCGGCCAGCAGTGTGTTTTCAGCCACCAGCTGCTGGTTGCGCACTTGCAGGTTCTGCAGCTCGGCCCGCGTCACTTGGTTCTGGGCGATCTGGGCAAAGGAACGGGACAGGCGATTGGTTTCCCGGAAGAGGCGCCACTGCACCGGCGACACCACCTGAGTTAAAACCTGGCGCAGAGAATGCAGCTGGCCTGACTGATGCATGGCCAGCACAAGGATTGACGCCAGTACTAGTATCAGAAAGCGTATCCCCAGTTCACTGTAGGGTCGTCCCCGAGTCTCATTCTGCATAGTTCAGGACAGCCAACAATAGGCCAATGATACTGAATCCGTCAACTGCGTGCTCTAGTCTAGCGGCGACTCCTACGTCTCACGCTGGTCAGTGTATCACGATAGTATTCGGGTCGTTCCAGGATCATGCCCGTGCCCACCACTACGGAGGTGAGGGGATTGTCGGCCACGTAGACGTTGATGCGCGTTTCATCCTGGATACGCTGGCCCAGACCCTGTAACAGGGCACCGCCCCCTGCTAACATGATGCCGAACTCCATCAGATCCGCCATCAGTTCCGGTGGCGTCTCATCCAGCGTGCCGCGCACGGCATCCACAATCACCTCTAGCGATCCCGATAGGGCGTCACGAATCTCAATTGAACTCACTTCCGTAGCTTCGGGCAAACCGGTGAGTAGGTTGCGCCCACGCAAGAACATGGTGCGTTCCTGCTCCAGGGGATAAGCGGAACCAATTTCAATCTTGCACATCTCCGCCATGCGCTCCCCAATTAGAAGATTGTATTTCTGTCGGGCGAAATTAATGATGTCCTCATTCATTTCGTCTCCTGCCACACGAATGGAGCGGGACACAACGATACCGCCCAGTGAAAGCACCGCCACTTCCGTGGTACCGCCCCCGATATCCACAATCATGGAACCGAGTGCTTCCGCCACCGGCAGGCCTGTGCCGATGGCCGCCGCTAGCGGCTCTTCCACGAGCTGCACCTCGCGTGCACCCGCACTAAGTACGGCTTCACGCACAGCCCGTGTCTCCACTTCGGTGACGCCGGACGGAATACCGATCACGACACGGGGCCGGGCTCCCCCCAGAATACGATTGCCATGCACTTTGCCGATGAAATGATGAATCATCTTTTCGGTGACGTCAAAGTCGGAAATCACCCCATCCTGCAGGGGGCGCACCGCGACGATATGGGCGGGTGTACGTCCCACCATTTCCTTGGCTTCCTTGCCGATGGCGCGGACACGGTTACGGCGTTGACTAGAGCGGTCAATGGCTACAACGGAGGGTTCGTCAATTACGATACCCTCGCGTATCACATGAACCAGTGTATTGGCTGTGCCGAGATCAATTCCTATGTCAAACGAGAACAGACCCAAGAACCAATCGATCGGGTTAAACACCCGGGTAGTCTCCCTTGCTACAATACAGGGCTACGATGATGTGTGCCTTCAGGCGCATTGACACTCAGATCTTGACCTAAGAGCAGACCTTCCCAGGGCCGACGGGCACATGGAGCTAACTGAGTATATCACGCCCCTTGTGTAACCTAGCGACTCCCGGCAAAACCAAAGGTGACGTTGTCCGCTCAGGATCCATAAGTACAAGCACAAGCGCAACCGGCCACCTTAATGTCACATCCACCGTGAATCGTGCCATAATTCAGAAGTCTTGCCCTGTTGTGGATACTGTTACGTTCATGCCTGCGGCCCACTGCACTAGTCTACGAGGGCCAACATGCCCCTTCGTTCGTCATCATGGCCTTTCCCCGGCCGGACAGTGCCTAAATCCCCTCAGCGCCCCGACACACCAGTGGTCACCGGTACTGGCGACCGGGCGGTGGCAGTCATGACACCCTCCTGAGCCTCATGGACGCTGCCTCTACCGGGCCAGCCCCGCAGCTTACCCATCTGCAGCAGGCAATACGCCAGCGTCTGACACAGGCCATGCACGCTGGTAATCGGCCTCTCGTGCTGTTAAGCGTTAGTGGTGGGGCGGACAGCACATTCCTGCTTTACCTCTTCCACAGGATGGCTCATTCCCTGCCCGTTCGTCTGCACGTCATGCACATTGATCACAGGCAACGGGCCACGAGTCACCGGGATGCCTGCTTTGTGGAAGCTATGTGCCAGGATCTGGATCTGCCCTTTCACGGGTATGCTCTAGCCGCGAATGAACTCACAACCGTACATATCAGGAACCGGCAAGCAGCTATGCGATCTATTCGGTATCGCCATCTGGCCGCCAAGGCCCTGTCTCTAGCGGAGGGGGATCAAATTCCCATCGTGGTGACTGGTCATCACGCCAACGATTTGGCCGAGACTTTGCTCATGAACTTGGTGCGGGGGACCGGCATACACGGCCTGCGGGGAATACAGGAGTGGCAGATCCGGCCTGTTACCGATGTCCAAGCCTCCCTGGAACCCCATCGGGTGATTCATCTCTATCGTCCTCTCCTGACCTGGAACCGTCAGGCTATTGAAAGTACCCTGACCCATTGGGGCGTTACCTGGCGTGACGATCCTTCCAATCATGACACACGTTACAGCCGGAACCGCATCCGTCAGGAAGTGATCCCGACGCTTGAAGCTCTGAATCCCCGATTTGTGCTTAATCTGGCCCGACGCAGTCAAGACTGGGTAGCCGCGATCGATGGCATTCAGCAACTGCATGAAGACAATTTGGCGCGTATCCTCGTCAGCACCAATCCCAGTACGGCTATCCCGAGGGCAGTAGTTTGGGATCTGGAGCAGTTTCAGATGCTACCTGCATGGCAGAAAACCGGCTTTCTCCACACCGTGTGCCGCCGAATGCATCTGGCACGCACGGACATCTCTACCGCACGCCTGGAAAACCTGGTTTGTGCCCTAGCGCTAGTACAGCGTTCCGGCGGTCCGTGGCCTTGGTTCCACAATCTAGCCTGGTCTAGCTGGTATCGTCCGGACTCTCGTCTGTTGCGTCAACCTCTTCCACGTCTGTTAATCAGCGTACACCACAATGATACCCTGCCCTTTGTATGGGATCACCCCGTTTTACCCCGGCGGGTCAGCGCGTGGCCGCAAACTATTCGGTTCCCTCAAGCTGAGGGAACGCACATCCTCTCCACGCAGCATCTTGTGGGCAATTGGACGCTGAACCTGCGTGAGATCACGGATTCATTCGTACCGGCCGAGTTGCCGACAGCTGACCAACCTTGGCGGGTCATTCTGGATCTAGATTGTCTTGAAACATCGGGCACATGCCTGTATCTAGCCCCACCGGACAAACAGGCATTCATGCAGCCCCTAGGTATGGCTACCGGCCACAAGCAACTAGGCCGCTTATTGCGCGACCGCAGAATCCATACCTCTCTGCATGCACTATGGCCTGTCCTGTATACGGCTGACCATAAGGTCGTCTGGGTATGTGGCCTGCACTTGGATCAGCGTTTCGCCCTACATGCTGGCACACGCCGTTTTGTGGAAATCCGCTGGTACCGACACACCATAGCGGCCAAGGGGCCAGAACCTGCTATGACGGAGAAGAATATGATTTGTGCCCGCACACAATTGCCGGATTGAACCTCGTCATAGGTATGTTCTGACCCAGCCGATTTATAGGGATGGTGACACTATCATGACCGTAGCCCTATATTTGTGGCTTACCATCACACTTATGATTCGTTGTCCGCAACGTCCTTTGCCAATTGTGGCTGTATCATGGGGGTATTCCTCCAGCAAGCCTATACATCCCTTTGGGTATGACTAAAAGACTCCTGTATTGTCTAGGGGAAGGCTAGTTGTCGGCTCAGGAGGATCCAAGGCATCCTCCCCGTCAATCGCTCATCCCTTCCGTACTATCGCTATGTCAGACACCCTGAAGTCTGCCGGGTATCCACATCACAAACACGGGCTTGGTCCGTTTGTCCTACCTAGCTCTCTGTAGCTGCCATTCCTGCTTTGGGTACTTACTTGTATTCACATTCCACACGTATCAGTGAACGATGCAGTTATCCGATCTAGCCCATAGGCTTGCCCGGCAAATGCAAAAGGCGCTGCCCGGACCACAGGCGCAGCAGCGGATGGCCCCCTATCCGCGTCACAACAATCTCCAGGCCCGTAATAGGCCTCTACGCCAGGCCGGTGTTCTACTGCTACTCTATCTCCGGGACAACGAGTTGTACGTGCCCTTGATTGTGCGGTCGGAATACGATGGCCCACACAGTGGTCAGGTGGCATTACCGGGTGGACGTCAAGAGAACCGCGATCCCGATCTGTGGCATACGGCTATACGGGAAACCGAGGAGGAGATCGGGCTGTCTTCTCAGGCCGTGCTTCCTATTGGGCAATTGACTTCCCTATATATTCCCAACAGTCATTATCGCGTGACCCCTTTTCTGGGGTGGCAAACACAATCGCCTACTTTTGCCCCTGATCCGGATGAAGTACAACAGATACTGGAAATTCCTGTCAGGCAGCTGCAGGATCCTGCGTGCATACGCCGGGAAACATGGCAGATCCGTGGTCTTGCAGTGGACGTGCCTTTCTTCGTTATTCCGGCCTACCCCATCTGGGGGGCTACAGCCATGATCCTCGCGGAATTTTTGAGTCTCTTGGCAGACACGCCGGGCAGAACACCTTGTCGTTAATGCTTCATCTGGCCACTTTTCTGGTACGCTAGTCTTGGTACAGGCACACTGTATCCACTCTGGGGTGCCTGTGAGCACCTAGTACCTAATACTTACCGCTTACGTTAACCAGGATCTTGAACACACGGAGTGACGCCGTCTTCATGAAGGACCTTGCGGTTCTGTTTACGGCAGAAGCGATTCAGGCAAGGGTTCAGGAACTAGCAGTTGAGATTTCCCAGGTCTACCAGGGAAAAGATCTCGTCATAGTGCCTATTCTGCGGGGCAGCGTAGTCTTTGCGGTCGATCTGATGCGCTATTTGACCGTATACCCTGAAGTGGAATTCATCAGTGCCAGCAGCTATGGCAACGCCATGGTATCGTCAGGACGGGTCAACATTCACATGCATGAACACCTGGATTTGTACAGCAAGGATGTCCTGATCGTGGAAGACATCGTAGACACAGGCCGTACGCTAAAGCATATTGCCGAGACAGTACAAGCGTTCCATCCGACTTCGCTACGCTACGTTTCCATGTTGTACAAGGATCTACCTGACCAGGAGGGCTGGCCAGTGGACTGGTTTGGATTTCACATTCCCGACATCTTCGTAGTGGGCTACGGTCTTGATTACCAGCAGCGTTTTCGCAACCTGCCGTACATTGCCGAACTCAGAATCTGAGCTGTGCACCCCTAGGCAGTGCTGGCTTCGGGGGTATGGGGGGGGACGTGCAGCATCCCGTGGCGCGATCACGGGACTCTGTTGGGGCATACTGTTTTGGTTGCTGCTGGCCGTGCCCGTCGCTGCCCAGCAGGCTCCTCTCCCCGAGCATTATACACTGGTGGCAGGCCAGCATCTCCCGTTGGCCCAGCTGGCCCAGCTCTATGCGGTCGATCCTGAACGTGCGGCTCAACTGAACACACTACCTCTTGAATGGCAAGTGTCGCCGGAGCAGACTGTCCTACTACCGGTACCCATTGAACAAGCTATTGCCTTGGACATTGTATCCTTATCCCAAATCCAGACCCTGCCAGGGCAAACCCTAGATATGGTAGCCCAGGCGCAGGGTATCCCAGCCCCTTGGCTCGCCGTTATCAATGGCCTCAAACGGGATACACGCCTCTTTCCTGGTCAGCCTGTAACGGTACCTGCTTTTGTCCACCCACGCCAGACCCGACGCGTAGGACAAGTAGCTATTGAATATCTATCGCCCATACTGGCCCAGGGTGCTACCGGTTTCCTGACTCTTTCGGCGCCCCTGGATGTCCTACCCACTCTCATATGGCAAGGTCAAACCCTGCGACTAACTCCTATGGCTCATACGGAGGACCAGGCGGCGACTACACGCCAGCGGTTCTTCACACATATACCCATCCATCCCCTACAGGAACCGGGTGTCTGGTCCCTAACACTTTCCTATACCGGACAGGGTGACAACGTGATTGCCGCTGCCCTGCCTATCCAAATCTACAACCCTGGTCACTTTGACAGCCGGACGATCGTCATTCCCAACACCCTAGCCTCTCAGCTGACTTTTGAAAACGTCACGGCGGAGATAGAGACTCTGCAGCAGCTATGGGATCAGTATAGTGAACGTCCGTGGGCGCCGGATGTGTGGCAATCCCCGCTAGCCTTATCTTATCCGGTCTCGGCTGGCTTCGGCCAACGCCGCGTGTACCAATGGCCTTTAGCCGAACCCTATCCGGTCAATTTCCATTCGGGCCATGATTTCGCCTCCCCGTTGGGTACACCGGTCCACGCTCCTAGTGCTGGACTGGTGGTATTGGCGGAAGATCTGTTAACCAAAGGCAAGGCTGTCATTCTTGACCACGGACGTGGGGTTATGACGGGCTACTGGCACCTGGACCAAATAGCGGTCGCCGTGGGCGAAGAGGTGACCACTGGTCAGGTGCTGGGTTTGGTGGGCAACACAGGCATCAGCCTAGGCCCTCATCTCCATTGGGAACTACGTATCCAGGGTGTGCCGGTGGCCCCTCTACAATTTCTTACGCTCCCCTTAGTACCCTCCGAGACCCAAGAATAGTCCGGCCAGTAGTAGCTACAGGGGCCAGAGCTAGGGCGATTCCTCAGCCTCTTCCGCTAGCGCATCGTGTGTCGGCACTTCGTCGGCTTCCGGTTCAGTGTCAAGAGCTAAGTCGTCTTGCTCGGTACGGCCTTGGGAGAGGCTGAACACCACTTCATCGGGCTCGTGCAGAAACACCACTCCCTCTAGGGCATCAAGATCAGAGATGAGAAAATTATGCTCACTGGACATCTTGCTCAGATCGACCCGAATCATGTCAGGAATACGATCGGGATATGTCTCGATCGTGATGGTGTCCAGGTTCTGCAGCAGGATCAGATCAGCGGAGACGGTGGTCGGAAGATCACCTTCAGCCACGACTGGGATCTGCAGCACCTGGGTCTCATCCATCTGCAGGGCATAGGCATCCACATGCAGCAAGGAATGGCGTACCGGATGGCGCTGAATTTCCCGAAACAGCACCAAAGTGCCTTTGTCGCCTACCCTAACTTCCGACAAACGAGACGTGCCACATACCTGCACCACCCGTTCTAGTGCGCGCGTATTTGCCTGCAGGGATTGGGGCGCCACGGTTCTGCCATACAACACTAACGGGGTCAGGCCCTGTTGTCGCAACTGGTTCAGGCCCCGTCCCACGACAGTCCGCGTTTCCGCCTGCAGAATTGGAGTATCCACCAAGTCTTCTCCCCTATGACACCATAGACAAGGGCAAGTATACTGAAAGGCCCGTCGTTCCTTCAAGTATTGCTCTTCAAGTATTGCGATCTAGCTAGGCGAGTGTCATCAAAGCATAGCCGGCCCGCCCCCAAGCGCTATGGTGAGAGGCCGCTACGCGGGTATCGGCGCTCGGTGTGAGCCCAACAGCGGCATCCGCTGGGACCCACGGACAGCCCGATGGCCCCTGAGCGCTGTAGTCTCAGGTACCTAGTTCCATACTGCCTGCCGGCAGGAGGAGTGGACACATCAAGCACTATCATATGCTAAAATAACATAAAGGTCTGTGGTCCCGCCAAGGGACGTGGGGCCTTGTCTAGGGTGTGCACAAGCGCCCCGCGTCCCTACTTGCGTTTGCACGATATGATCCGTATCCACCTCCGTTCCATGGTTCCGTTCTTGCCTTTCGCCCATGTTACCCCCTCAATGAACAATCCACGCCCAGGCGCACGGCGTGCCCGTGGGGGCGTGCTGCTGGCCCTACTGCTGACGCTGGGGGCACTGGTCCCCGTCTCCGCGGTGCAGGCGCAGAGCGGCCCCCGTCCGGCCGCGGTGACCATTGATGTGGGCGCGGACAACCGCGCGGCCACGGTCTATTGGACGGAACCGAACGACGACTCGATCATCAAGTGGCAGTATAGAACTTCCTGGGCGCCGTCCGGACTACGCTCCGGGCCCAAGACGGCCTGGACGGATATCCCCAATTCCTACGCCCGCACCTACAAGCATACCGTGCCCGGCCCCGGGGGCACCGGCGAGCTTTACTTTGAGGTCCGGGCCGTCAATGCCAATGGCGCCGGGCCGACATCCAATGTGCTGGGGGACGAAATAGAAGCGGACACCGTCACCCTTTCCACCAGTTCCCCCACGGTCACGGAAGGCAACAACGATGTAATAACCAATGTCGCGGTGACCGTGACGCTCTCGAAGCCGGCGGAGAGAGACGAGGAGGTGGAGTTTGATTTTCGGCATGCGATTTCGACCGCCAGCGGCACCACTACGGGCCGTGCGCTGCGCGCCTGTGACAGCACAGCCGCGACCGATGACGTCTGCGGCCCGCCCTCCGTCACCGTGGCGAAAGGCGAAACCACGGCCACCTTCCAGCTGGGTGTGGTCGGCGACACGCGGGACGAGGGGGACGAAACGGTCTATCTCAAACCGTATGTGGACAGCAGCTTCGCCCATGCGATACTGCGCCTGGTCATTATTGACAATGACGGCACCGCGGCTACGGCGACGCCGGCCCCCGCTCCCACCGATACCCCCGTCCCACCCACCAACACCCCGGGGTCGGGTCCCGTCCCTGACAAGCCCAGCATGGACGTGGGTTCAGGGAATGGGGAGGCGACCCTCTATTGGCGGTACCGCTCCGATCCCCCGAACGTCACCAAATGGCAGTACCGGTACGTCGCCTCCGATTCCCCCACCCGCCCCTCCACGCTTGACACTGCGACCTGGACCGATGTGCCCGATGCCTACGCGTACACGTACTCCCATACCGTGACCGGGCTGACCAACGGCACCTCCTACTGGTTTGAGATGCGCGCGGTGAACAACAACGGCAACAGCCCGATATCGACGGCGCGGCGCACCATACCCGAGGCTAAGCGCATCACGCTGTCGGCCGCCTCCACCCGGATTGTGGAAGGCAACGGCGGTACTGTCAAAAACGTCCCGATCACCGTGATGCTCTCCGAGGCGGCGCCCGGCGGCGGGCTGAGAGTAGGGATCAATTGGATGGACATTTCCACGGCCAGTCGGGCGGGCTCCTGTGCCAGCCTGACCACCTCCGGCCGTGATGTCTGTGCTCCCACCACCGTCACCGTGCCCGCAAACGCAACGTCCGCGACCTACACGCTTTCCATTCTCAGTGACACAACGGACGAAAACGACGAAACGATCTATCTCAAAGCACTTGCCAACGGTTGGTCCCGGGGTGTCATCCGCCTGGTCATAGCCGACGACGAGGGTGGCACTGCCACCGCGACCCCCGCACGCGGCGCCATCACCCAACCGGCCACCGACACGCCGGCACCACCCACCGCCACGCACACCCACACCCACACGCCGGCACCGGCCACCGACACCCACACACCAGAACCGACCACCACCACGCACACCCACACCAATACACCGGCACCGGCCACCGACACACCGGCACCGGCCACCAATACCCCCGTCCCACCCACCGATACCCCGGGGACGAGCCCCGTTCCCTTACGGCCCGGCATTGACATGGGCTCAGGTGATGGGGAGGTGAACATCTATTGGCGGTACCCCTTCGCTCCCCCGAACGTCACCAAATGGCAGTACCAGTACGCAGTTGACAGCGGCTCCGGCCGCGGCGATTATGGACCCTGGACCGATGTGCCCGATTCCTACGCGTACTCGTACTCCTATACCCTGACCGGGCTGACCAACGGCGACACCGTTTATGTCAAGGTCCGCGGGGTGAACGCCAACGGTGCCGGTGCAGAATCGGTGGAGCGGAGCAGCGTACCCGAGGCTTCGCTCATCACACTGTCGACCGCATCCACCCTTATCACGGAAGGCAACAGCGGTCTCACCAGCGTCCCGATCACCGTATCGCTCTCCGCGCCTGCGCCCGCTGGCGGGCTTAGGATAGATATCAATAACATGGCTGTTTCCACGGCCCGAGCGAAACCACTCTGTAGCGATCGGAACTCATTACATGATGCCTGCGGTCCCACCTCCGTCACCGTGCGCGCAGGGGAAACGTCCGCGACTTACACGCTTTCCATTGTTGGTGATACAAGGCACGAGAACTACGAAACGGTCTATCTCAAAGCGGTTGCCAATGGCTGGTCACAGGGTTCCCTGCGCCTGGTCATTGCCGACAACACGGGAGGCACCGCCACCGCGACACCCGCACGCAGCAGTACACTGGAACCGGCCACCGACACACCGATCCCGCCCACCGCTACGCACGCCCATACCCACATACCGGCACTAGTCACCGCTACCCACACCAACACACCCGTGCCAACGCGCATCCGTATCTACCACCGCCGCTACGACAAAGGCTACACTCCCGTACCGACCCGCACTCCGTAGAGGCCATAACCCCATAGGCTGGAGCTCTTCACAAGATGGGACCGCAGGGACCGGATACTGACATCCCGCAATCCTACAGGAACGTACATGAACAAGCCGAGACGTGGCGCCCGGGCCGGGCGTATGTACCCTGCACAAGTACGGGAAGGGCCTACCGACGGGTACTTAACCCCGCTCGCCGGCGGGCGGTGCCTCCCGGCTGTAAGCACTCGCAGGTGTTTGTATCACTTAATAGTTAATGGTTATTGATTGATAGGAGGACTACTCTGAACCGGCTTCCAGAGTCGTAGAGTCCGCCCCGGTTCAACAGCCCGTGTCGCCCCTCTCCAAGCTCACGCCCGTGAGTCCCCGCTAGCTGAAAGGCCCATCTTTCCTTCCCTTATTGCTCTTCAAGTATTGAGGTCTAGCCAGGCGGGTGTCATCAAAGAGTAGCCGGCCCGCCACCGCCAATCGCTATGGGCATCCGCGCTCGGTGTGAGCCCAACAGCGGCAGCCACTGGGAACCAACGGGCAGCCCGATGGCCCCCGAGCTCTGTTGTCTCAGGTACCTAGTACCCTGTTACCGGACGGCAGCAGGGGTGGACGCATCCAGCACTATCTTGTGCTACAACGTATAAAGGTTCTGTTGTCCCGTCAAGGGGCTTTGTACCTTGTGTATAGGGTGTGCTCAAGCGCCCCGTGTCTGTACTTGCGTTTGCACGATATGCCCCGTATCAACCTACGTCCCGTGGAGGCGTGCTGCTCGCCCTCTTCCTGCTCTCGCGCTCGGCCCCCGCCAAGCAGTGCAGGTGTAGAGCGGTATCCGTCCGGCCAAGGTGCACATGCAGATGGCCCCGGGTAACCAAGAGGCCACGGTCTATTGGTCGGAACCGAACGACGATTCGATCATCAAGTGGCAATATACCACCTCCTACCAGGCGCCCGTGCCCTTCGGGGACTAGACCGATGTGCCCAATTCCTAAGCACACACCTACAAGCATACGGTGACCGTCCTCAATACCGCGGGCACGATTTACTTTATGATCCGTGCCGTCAATGCAGTGCCACGCCTCTAGACATCGCATCCGACGCGCTGGGGGCGTTTTAAACCCGAAGACCGTCACGCTCTCACGCTCTCCACCAGTTCCCCCACGGTCACGAAAGACAACAGCGGCTTGGGCTCCGTCACGGTGACCGTGACGCTCTCTGAGCCGGCGGTTTCGGGCGGCGAGTCGGTTGACATTGATTTTCTACATGCTATTTCGACAGTCAGCGGCACCACCCCGAACCGGGCCCTGCGCACCTGGGTTCTTCCGTCTGGTCATTGTCGATAATGATGGCATCACCGCCACCGACACACCGGTACTGCCCACCGCTACACTGACCGGAACCCGACGTTCCGTGGCCATACCCCTCTTTCAACTCACCGCCACACCCACCTCTGTGCCGCCACGCATCCGTCTCCACTACCGCCGGGCTGACCTTGGCTACACCCCCGTACCCGCAACTACCCCGGTCGTGCGCACCCCCTAGGAGAGGCCCCCCGACATCCCGGTAGCGGCCATGGCTCCCGTACGCGGAGGAGCCCACCGCACAAACTGGCCCCATATGCCTACCTGAGTGCACCAACCTCGCGGGCGATGGGGTACGTTAGAGGACATGTCTGTCCGTAGCGGCTTTGAGGTGGTCTAGCCCTCCATGCCCGCACGCGGCGGTGTGTTCTGTCCACCCGCAGTATGCGGAGAGTACAGCACCGGGCGATGTAGATGGGGCGGTATCCCCTAGAGTACAAGGGAGTATCTTGGGGCACTGGCTACAGGGATGCGGTAGGGACCCTACGCCTCTCGTGAGGCCGGTGGTGGCGCACCGGCCTTGTGCCCCACCGGTACAATAGCTCGCTTACAGGAGTTGCCCCAGGGACCTGCGACGGTATAGCGTGTGTGTAGGGGGGGGTAGACGCCGGGCTCCGGTGCTCATGCGTCGCCATCGCCTACACCCTTTCCGTCCCCGCCCGTCGGGGACAGCGTGGGCGGGGGCCCCGCCTACGATCGGCGTGTGGGGCCGGGGCAGCGGACGACCGGGGTGCCGGGTACGGGGGTGTAGCCCACATCGGAGCGGCGGTAAGCGAGGCGCACGCGCGTCTTCCCCGCTTGGGGAGTGTAGGTCGCGGTGGCCGGCGCCTCCCCACCCGCCGCGGTCGGGGTGTGCGTATGGGTCGCGGTCGGCAGTACCGGGGTCAGCGTGCCGGTATAGGTGGGGGCTGGCGTGCCGGTCGGCGGCACCGGGGTATGGGTGTGCGTATGGGTCGCCGTGGGCGGGATCGGGGTATGGGTATGCGTATGAGTCGCCGTGGGCGGGATCGGGGTGGCGCTGGGGACCGGTACGGGTGTGTGTGTATGGGTCGCGGTGGGGGGGACCGGCGTGGCGGTCGCCGTGGTGCCATCATTGTCGGCAATGACCAGACGCAGGATCCCATGCGAATAGCCACTGTCAATGTACGGTCGGAGATGAACCGTTTCGTCACCCTCGTCCCGCGTGTCACCCACCACGCCCAGCACGAAGCTGGCCATCGTGTTGCCGGCCGTCACCACGACGGAGGACGGGCCGCAGACGTCATCGGTCGGATTGGGCCCTATACAGGAGCGCAGTGCACGGTTCGTGGTGGTGCCGCTGGCGGTTGAAATGTCATGCAGAAAATCAATCCGAACCACCTCGCCATCCGAGCCCACCGGCACGGGCTCGGAGAGCGTCACGGTCACCGTGATGCCCGAGATGGCGCTGTTGCCTTCCGCGGGCGTGGTGTTGCTCGTGGAGAAGGTGACGGTCTTCGAGTTTAAACCGAACGACCTGGCTTCGGATTCGACGCCCAGAGGCGTGGCACTGGCATTGACGGCACGGACCTTGAAGTGAATCGTGCCGTTGGTGTTGAGGCCGGTCACCGTATGCTTGTAGGTGCGGGCGTAGGAAGCGGGCACATCGGTCCACGCCGCGTAGGGCCCGACCTCGCTGGCGCTGGGCGCCTGGTAGGCAGTGGTATACTGCCACTTGGTGATCGAGGCGTCGTTCGGTTCCGACCAATAGACCGTGGCCTCGCGGTTCCCTGTACCCACCTGAATGACCACCTGGGCCGGACGGGTGCCGCTCTGCGCCTGCACCGCTTGCCGGGGGCCCAGCGCGAGCAGGATCAACAGCAGGGCCAGCCGCACACCCCCGCGGGCAGGGTGGCGACGAGGAGACGGTCCTTGGGTATTATTGGGGGGGGGGGGGGTAGGATTTTCCGGCGGTGCGGACGGCAGGGTACGGTACATAGGCGGGGTTGCTTATTCCTTCTCTCTCTACTATTGTAACATAAACAACCGCGCCGGACACTCTCTCCTTGGCCGCCTCCCTGCCCCTAGAGGAGACCGGCGAATAGGCAAACTAAAGCTATATTATATAGGGAGCCCTGTCATTATGGTGTGCGGGCCCTAGGGGGTAACCAGTTACTTGGCTATGCATTAAGGTTGCAAGCTGTCCGGCTTCTCTGGATGCAAATATGGAATGCGAAAACCGTGTGGAATCTGGCGCGCGCTTGTGCTACTGTCGGGGTTCCTACAGTGCTTGTCAGGGGTATCGGGAGCATAAGAGGCTCAGCTCCGGTCAGGCCGTGAGACAGCATATTCATGTATTGCGCGCAGAGAGACGAGGTATTAATCGCCACAGCTCCGGTTCTTTGGCGGTAGGGCCGGCGTGCCGCCCTGTCCTTGACGTTTGGTTGGTCTCCCCTCACCCCGACCCACCAAACGGCCGCTCCTAGATCTCTATGGCGGCAAGGATCCATTCTTATGTCAATCCAGAAGCCGATTCCCAAACACAGCTGTCTGCCTAGGTTGAGGCAGCGGCTAACGGGCATGAATTGGGTATGCGGTGACCCATCCTTGCTTCAGTATGTTTGGCTTCGCTCAAGGCAGAGGTCCTCAACCACGGGAGGAAATGTTGCTGGTAGACATGGCCTGACCCAAAGTCATCTGGATGCCATGTTTCCCCGGCAGGGCCCCGTATCCTTTGCATACCCTTGTTATCAGGCATGTGTGGGGTGAGGGACCAACCATCAGAGTTACGTACCTATGGTGGTGAAGCACTGTGTGGCGGGGACGTCCCGTCCCCGCGGTGAACGCATGAATGATCCGGTCTACAATGATTTGTACTATCCGGGGTTCCATGCCCTGTGGGTACAAGTCGGGGGCTAACCTGGTGGTCCTGTCTCAGCCCTGCATAACCCAAGGGCGTTGGGCCATCCTGACATTTCCCGTTATTGGCGAGGGCCATCTACCCGTGACTATCCAAGTTCTGCAGACATTGCTGGCCTATGCGGTGCTCCAGGGTTCTATGCTGTGGACGAATACGGTATGCTGCGTAGTAGGACATCTCGCCGGTTAGATTTCTTAGGCCCAACAGGTATCCGCCGTGTATGCTGCCCTAAACCCAATCCGACTCCCGTCCGCTTAAAACAAGCTTAGGGACACAATGTACAGGGATATCATCCCGATTTGCACTCACGTGTATGACAGCGGCTACACCGGAGCCAGCCTGTTCCCACGTGAGTACCATAGCCGGCCAAAGTATCGGGACTGGGAAGCCCGACTGTTACATAACATAGGGATATAATGTACACGTTAACTGATGCCCGGAATATCCCATGCTGACTAGGCTCCATTTCACCTTTACCGTCTGGGTATCCCGTCTACACTGGGAACACCTGCAATTATGGCTTATTACCTTGCTGGCCGTGATACAGAGCCTCGTGTTCCTGGTGCTCGTGCCCCCTTGGCAACACTATGACGAGCCCGCGCATTTTCGCTTTGCTTGGTCACGGGTGCACCTGCCGCCCCCGTCGGCGGAGGATTTCTTCACGCCGATTGACCCTGCAATGGTGCGCGAAACCTTGGGTTCTATGGTGCAGCATGACTTCTATGCCACTTTGCCCACCCCCAACTACCTCCGTACTTATGGTATTGATACGCTGGGCCACAGTCAGAGCGTGGAATTCCCTCTCTACTATGACATCCTGTACTGGCCTCTGTGGAGCCTGCGTTTTGCCGATATTACGACCCAACTAATGGGTGGTCGGGCCGCCACCGCCTTCTTTTTTCTGATTGTCGTGTGGGCAGCGTGCGGATGTATGTACTGTCTGACCTCACGCCATCATGTCCTACGCTGGCTGGTGCCGCTCTGCCTGGTGCTGGTAGCCCCTTTAGTAGACATCCTGACGGCTGTGAATAATGACGCGGCGGCTATTGCGGGCTTCACTGTGTTCCTGTGGGGTTGTCTGCACAGCTTGACACGCCGTCTGGCATGGTGGCATGGGCTTTGGATTCTGGGTGCCATGGCCTTTACCGTAGCCGCTAAACAGGCTCTGGTGTTCGTGGCACCACTCGCACCGTGGGTCCTGGTACTGGGTTTCTGGCAGCGGCAGGGCTGGTCTTGGGGTTGGCTATGGTTGGGCCTAGTAGGACTAGGGGGCGCAGGTATCATCGCCACTGTCCGCCTGGACAGTGCCGCCTATTGGACTACCCGTTGGTTGCCTGAATCGCCCGGGCGTATGGAGCACGGGCAGGCGGTCCATGGCGATTACGTCATACCGGCTCTGGTCAATTACGAGACGATCTACCAGCGGTTGCCTAGTTCCTGGGTCCAGGCCCATCCTGAACATCTCCTGAATTTCGGCGCGTGGGTTTGGGCGGATGAACCGATTGATGTCCCGGTCCTGGGTTTCGCGTACGTAGTCCGGGACGCCCACTTCATGTACACCCATGTACTGGAGAATGTAGGGGAGCCAACACCGATCACGTCCGAGCCACAGTTTATCCAGCAACAGTTTTGGGTACCTAAGGAAGCCTCGATCCTGTACATTTTCCTGTGGCCCTATACCCTGGTACAGCAAGACACGGCCAATCGCGTATATTACGATGGCCTTGTGCTCATGGAAGGCACGGTTGATACGACGCAAGTGCCCGTTTACGTGAACGATGATCCGCGCTACGTGCGCTGGGGGGAGCGGGAAGCCCGTAATCTAGCACGTAACCCGTCAGCCGAAATGGCCTGGCCTAACCTGTTGCCAGAGATTGACCAGGCGATAGAAGCTTGGGCCGAGTGGAATCCCACCTCCGTTCTACATCGTCTGCTGGATGTGCAGTGGTCTGGACGCGTTTTGTGGCTATCCCAGCCCAAGTTCATGATTCTCAATATGTTCAATCGCTTGGCGTGGGGGGGTGTCAATCTGCCCGGATCCGCGTGGGGACCCATTACTTTGGTGTGGACAGCCCTAGCGCTGCTTGGTTGTGGCTGGCGCTTCCGGGATCTGATTCTAGGGGCTGTGCCGTCCGATAATGTGGTCAACCCGATTGTCGTGTATGGTTTCCTGGTTACCTGCCAGATCCTGGTCTGGATCGGTGCCGATCTATGGATTGTCAAGTTTATGTGGACGGACAACTTGCATCTGTCAGACATCCGCTATACCTTCCCGACCATTGTAGTAACGGTGGTCGGTTTGGTAGGCGGCCTACAATACCTTGGCAGCCGATGGTTGAAGATTAGCCACATCATGCCCGGCGTGATCGTGGCTGTTTTCACTATATACAATGTGGGTGCCATTTGGGCCTATATGGATGCTTTCCGGGCCCTAGCGTAGAACTCTGTATGGTTTAGGAGCAGGGCAGTGGCCTCCCACGTCTGGGATCCAGAGGGCGTGTAGGTAGTGGATGGCCGGAAAACCAATGGTGGGGATCGCACGAGCAGGGCGTTTGCATCCAGGGCATACGGCGGGCCCTAGGGTAAAAGTTACTTATGTGATATAAATTGTTAGAGATACGCACAACGCTAACGACGAATCCGCGGAGGAGGGGCGATACGTTTGGAACTGCCCTTTCTATACCAGCATAAATTGTTAACGAGCCATCCAGTCTCTGGCCCGTTACATCGGACATGCTAGATGTCAACCGCACCGTGTGTATCTAAAGATCACATCCCTTAAGCCGCATAATACACAAAAATATGTACCGTAGTCCCGTGCGTGGCTCCCGAAAATTCTCTCCCTCCTATGCATAAACACGAGGAGCACCATCGCCACTTACGTGGGGTCGTACTCCTCGCCCTCCTGCTGTCCCTCGTTGCGACCTTCCCCCGCCAAGATGTGCAGGCACAGGATGGCCCCCCCGTCAAGGTAGTGAGCGACGCTGGCACGGGCAACCTGCAAGCCACCGTCTATTGGACAGAACCGAACACCCCATTGATTACTAAGTGGCAGTACCAGTACGGCTATCAGGGCGCGATCTTCAGTTCCTGGATCGATGTGCCCAATTCCTACGCACGCACCTATTCCCATACCGTGACTGAGATGAACTCTGTCGGCCTTGGGACACCTTTTAAGGTCCCCGCTGTCATTATCGACAATGACACCTATACTCATACGCCTGTACCCCCTACTAGCACTAACACCCATACGCCCGTACCCCCTACGGCCACCCACACTCATACGCCCGTACCCTCTACGGCTACCCACACTCATACGCCGACAGCGGGGAGTAGGGTGGCCCCGCCGACGAATACACACATCCCCCCACCCGGGGTGACGCACATCCGCCTCAGATACTATCGCTCCGACGATGGCGACTTCCCTGTACTCAATACCCCGGTCGTCCGATGCCCCGCACCGGCACGCACGTCGTAGGCTGGGGACACTTAACAAGCTTGGCTTGTGTACCCCCCAGATGGCTGAACCCCGCGTACCATGCCTAGACACTAGTCCTGTGCGGTATCTGGGCAGAGATGACTGTATCCAGCTCAGCTGGGAGCGGGGATCCCTGCTAGCACTCTGCATGTACTGGTAGGAACATCCTGGGGGCGAGCATCGGCCTCCGGAAACCGTGAGCAACGTACTTCTCTTGCCGGGCAGGGGCGGTAAACATAGAACGCGTCCCTACCGCAGGCACGGATCAAGACAGTCTCGCTCCAGGATGCTATCAACGCAGAGGCGGGGTGTGAGAAGCTGCTTCGTCATAGTCATCCCTCCAATAATCTTGGGATCCGGTGTTCGCACTAGGCAAGAACTGCCCAAGTAGGACAGGGTGCATTCGCACTGAAACCACAGTTCACTACCCATCTGGCTGTCTTGATGTATACCCCTATCTAGGTGGCGTGATCATGTACGCCCGGGACATGCTGATGGAAAATTCCTTGACGATGTAGACGTTGATGCAGACGATTATAGGCCCGTTCCAGGATTAAGCGCATGGCCTGGAAACGTGCTGCATCCGGGCGCGGTGCCAAGGTATCTACATAAGCCTGGGCTCCCTCAATCTGAGTCAGAATGGATACGGCATCGTCTTCCCGAAAATGGGGCATGTCAGCAATGTCCAGCATAACAGCACTAGAATGAGCTGCGATCTGTCCGGTGTAGTCACCGAAACTACCTCGCACGCGGACCGCTATCCAGGTTGACGCCGTTATGTTGAGGGTGCAGGCTCCTGTAATGGACTGCTCGCCCTGCCAGTCCGTAGACTGAATGACCGTACCGCCCTGTATTACTTCAACTTGCCGTACCGGCACTCGCAGGGACTCCACAGTCCAAGTGACATCCACGGTGCCTCCTGTCGCGGGCAGCGCCATTCGTCCTCCAGGAGACACACCATCAACTTTTATGTCAACCAAAGGACCGATAGTCACGAAGGTGTGGCCATCCTTCACAGCCTGCATCCACCGTTCGTAGGTGAATTCGTCCCGGCCGAGATAGGCATAGGTACGAATACCGCCTAACAGGGCTCGCGCACTCATTTTGTCAGAACCACCCACCACCGGTAGGTGGTGGCCCAGATTAAGGAAACGATACCAGTCGGCCAAACCGTAGGGTTGTATCTGGGTGGCGTAGGGGTTCATACTCATCATTTCAATCCCATGCACCAGGCCCAGAACAATGTCCGCCGCCCGTTCACACTGCGGATTGGGTGCGTGCGGGGAAATCACCAAACCGCCCTGGTCAATGCAACGCTGGGCCCACTGGGCCATGGACAGTTCCTGCGGATCGCCCAAAGCCGATTCGTTAGGCCCTCCTGTACAGAGGGGATGGATCATGTGCCCTCCATAACCCAACAGGGATATGTGGCCCAGTACATGCATACGGTTTTCGGTTCCCACGCGAACCAGGAATTCACCGTCTCCGCCAAACTCCCGGGCCCCCAGTACGGTGCGACCATCAAAATCCGTCACATTACTAAACATTTCACCCCATTGGCTAGCCAGTAAGTTGACTACATTGACACCTTCGGCAGCACCCTCCAGTTGGGCAGTAGTAGGGCTAAGAAAATGCACGTGGGTGTCGGCTGCGATCCAACCACGGGCACGCCAGTCCAGCTGCCGCTCCAGTTCAATGGTGATTTCCCGGGTATCGGCCGCAATGTGCAGAACCGTACGGACCGGTTGGATCTCCAGGCCGCTCATCGCTTCCAGGAACACCGGTCCCTGGGGTAGATCCACCACGCATGTGCCCGCCACATACGCATACTGGTTGTGACCGTTGACGAATTCTCCGTAATTGTCCTCAAACCAGTGGGGATTAACCCGCCGGTGGGCACCCTTGGGAGGCAGATAATCGCCATGCAGTCCATGCAGATGTAGACGCACCGATAGAGGCTGATGCGTCCCTTGTTCCACAAAGTGCAGGCGGACGGGTTGCACACTTGCGGCAACCGGACTGATGGTTGATTCCGCCACCGCGGTCAGGTCACAGATAAGCTCGGGACCTGCCTCCCGGATCGCGTACAGACAAGCATTCGGATGGCCCGCATATTCCACAATCGCTTCGTCACGTACCAGAGTGGGCTGGACATCCGGTAAGGAAGATTGCCATTCCTGGGGATCATACGTCGTGACCAGGCGGGCTGAAATCACCCGTCCCAAATCCATATCCAGTCCCCGGACATCCTGCGCTGCCGTCACTTCCAGATCGGAGGGCACCGCAATACGCAGCTTGCGGCGTGACAGCCAGCGCAGGGGGTGATCTGTCAGCCGGGTGAGGGAGATACCATATATGGTGGATACTTCTTGCCGAGGGTGTAAGCTCAGCGCCACAATCTCCTTGTGCGGATGCGGATTGGGCATGGCGTACAGCCAGAGATTTTCCATGGTGCGGCCAGAGTTATGACGCACCTCACCCAAACCATAGCCGGTTGTGGGCATACTATTCCGGCCCAGCGCTTCCATCACGGTCTCATCCACTACGGGCTTGCGATGCGGCACCGCTTCAAAGGCACTAGCCCCCCAGCCAATCCGGGGCTGCTGGATGGCGAAGCGACGGCGGATCAGCGTGGTAGCACTTGTGCCATCCGCATAATGAAAGCAGTACTCGGATACCGGAGTACCCAGCCAGTTGCCATCGATCCGGTCATCTGCCAAATGGGATAGATAAGGTGTAGGAATGTCTTCAACGCAATGGAGGAATACAGCCCATGTAGCCTGAGTCCTATCCAGCGGAATATGTACCTCCACCTGGTCAAGACAAATGACCCCCGGCATATCCGCTGTCGCTATGCCTAGATCAAACGGAATGCCCCCAAATCCCTGCAGGCCCTGTCCCGGATCTGCCTCGAGACTCAAGCGGAGTGTGGGGGCCAGAGTGTAGCGTACGGCGTTGTACACCTCACTTAGGGCGACAGGCGTGAAATGGGGTGAAAGCGGCTCGGTCATGAACACTGCTCCTGACGAGGACACATTTTTTAAGCTAAAGCAGCGGACAATAACCGCCACCTTGTTGTGGCTTCAGGGACGGCAATGTTCTAATGATACTTTATATTTCCCTCCTTCCTTATTCACAAATGCCCACACCGCCATGGCATATGTCCAGGTTCCTTCTGCTAATGCCTGTCCTTGACAGGTACCGGAAAATCGGCAACAGGGTGGACAATCACATATCATGAAAGCTACTGGCAATCACAGTAAGCACAGTCACAATCGCCTTTCCCACTTCTACATTTCTGACAGGTAGCCTTATGGATATTGTCTCCCCGGATCAGGTGGGCATGTCGTCCGCGCAGTTATCCCGTTTGCACGCCCGTATGCAGGCCATCGTGGACGAAGGACGATTAGCGGGTATTCAGACCTTGCTGCTGCGTCATGGTCAAGTTTGTTACTTCGAATCGCACGGTTGGCAGAATCAAGCACAGGCGCAAATACTAGCCCCGGACACGATTTTCCGTATCTATTCCATGACCAAACCGATCGTTAGCGCGGCCATAATGGCCTTGTGTGAGGCCGGGCGGCTGCAGCTGCACGATCCCGTCAGCCACTTCCTGCCGGGCTTTGCGGATCTGCAAGTGTATGTGGATGAACATACTCGGGTTGAACTTGAACGGCCCATTCTGATCCATGATCTCCTAACCCACACCGCCGGTCTGTCCTACGGGTTCATGGACGAACATCCTGTGGACGCTCTGTATAGCGAGGTAGGCAATATGCACAACCTCACCAACGACGAATTTATTGCGGCCCTGTGCCGCCTACCACTTGTGAGCCAGCCTGGTACTACCTGGCGATACAGCGTGGCCACCGATGTCCTGGGTGTGCTGATAGCGACGCTTACCGACTTGCCTCTCGGCGAAGCGCTAACCCAGCTGATTTTGGGACCTCTGGGCATGGTTGACACAGGCTTTCAGGTGCCCCCGGCCTCCTTGTCCCGCCTGTCCACTTGTTATCGAATGAACGAGGACAGCACCTTACAGGCCATTATGGAGCCCGGCACAGATTCTTTTTCCACGGGAACTACCTTTCTGTCGGGAGGTGGAGGTTTGGTCAGCACGACCGCGGACTATCTACGTTTCTGTCGCATGTTGCTCAACCAGGGGACCCTGGAAGGTACCCGGATCCTAGGACGTAAGACAGTGGAACTAATGCGGCAGAACCATTTGCCATCGGCTCTGGTACCGCTTAGCGCGGATGACCGGGGCTACGGCTTCGGTTTGGGCTTCCGCGTCCTCCTCAACGCCCCGCTGTCCCGCCGCCTGGTCGGCCAGTCCGAGTACGGCTGGGCCGGTGCCGCCAACACCTATTTCTTCATTGATCCTCAGGAAGACATGATCGGTATCTTCATGTCCCAGTTGTTGCCCTCCGGCGCGCATGATGCCCCCCGCCTCTTCTGTGCCATGTCATACGCAGCTCTACAACCCTGACGCTATCACGCAGACTGGGCCGATAGGCGCGCAAGTCACACGGCTGTCGTTGCACGCACTATACGTCTGGTAGATCCTTTCGTCACGGGACCTTATGCGTCATCCAAGCGTAGCCGGCCGCCCCTCGCCATCGCGCTGGCGAGAGACCGCTCCGAGAGGAGGGCGATGTGCGCACTTCCACTGTGATTATGCTAGAATATAAATAAAGGTCCTGTGGTCCCATCCAGGGACTTCATGCCTTGTCTAGGGTGTGCCCAAGCGCCCCGCGCCTCTTACTTGCATTTGCCCGCTATGAACCGTATCCACCTCCGTGCCATGGCCCCGTTCTTGCCTTCCGCTCATGTTACCCCCCCCCCCCCCCGATTTAAATAATCCACGCCATCCATGTCGGTCTCGACCGCGGCGTGCCCGTGGGGGCGTGCTGCTGGCCCTGCTGCTGACGCTGGGGGCCCTGGTCCCCGTCTCCGCGGTGCAGGCGCAGAGCGGCGACCGTCCGGCCGCGGTGCGCATTGATGTGGCCTCGGGCAAGGGCGAGTCCACGGTCTATTGGTCGGAACCGAACGACGCCTCGATCACCAAGTGGCAGTATAGAACTGCTTGGCAGCCATCTGGATTGGGGACCGGGGCCAAGACAGCCTGGACGGATGTCCCCAATTCCTACGCCCGCACCTACAAGCATACCGTGCCCAGCCCCGCGAGCACCGGCAATCTTTACTTTGAGGTCCGGGCCGTCAATGCCAATGGCGCCGGGCCGGCATCCAATGAGCTGGGGGACCCCATAGCAACGAAAATCGTCACCCTTTCCACCAGTTCCCCCACGGTCACGGAAGGCAACGACGATGTGACCAACGTCGCGGTGACCGTGACGCTCTCTGAAGCGGCGGGTACGGGCGGTGAGGAGGTGGAGATTGATTTTCGCCATCCGATTTCGACCGCCAGCGGCACCGACACGCACCAATATGGCCGTGCGCTGCGCACCTGTGACAACAAAGTCGCGACCGATGACGTCTGCGGCGCGGCCTCCGTCACGGTGGCGGAAGGCGAAACGACGGCCACCTACCAGCTGGGTGTGGTCGGCGACACGCGGGACGAGGGGGACGAAACGGTCTATCTCAAACCGTATGCGAGCAGCAGCTTCTCCCATCCGATGCTGCGCCTGGTCATTATTGACGATGACGGCATCGCGGCTACGGCGACGCCGGGTCCCCCCACGGACACCCCGGTCCCGGCCACGGATACCCCGGTACCGGCCACGGATACCCCGGTACCGATGCCGGCCACCCCCTCGGGTCCCGTTCCCGCTCACACGCCCGGCCTGGACATGGGGTCCGGGAGTGGGGAGGTGACCTTCTATTGGCGGTACCCCGTCGATCCCCTGGACGTCACCAAATGGCAGTACCAGTACGCAGTTACCAAATCTGCACCTGGCAGCGTCCGCGGCCCTTGGTCGGCCTGGACCGATGTGCCCGATTCCTACGCATACTCGTACGCCTATACCCTGACCGGGCTGACCAACGGCGACAGAATTCATGGCAAGGTGCGCGCGGTGAACGCCAACGGCGCCGGCCGGGAATCGGTGGAGCGGAGCATCACACCCCAGGCTAAGCGCATCACGCTGTCGACCGCCTCCACCCAGATTGTGGAAGGGGACAGCGGTACCCAAAACGTCCCGATCACCGTGGAGTTATCCCAGGCGGCGCCCGTCGGCGGGCTGAGGGTAAGTATCAATAATATGGCCGTTTCCTTGGCCCGGCGGGCAAACTCCTGTGGCAGCGTGAGCGCCTCCGTACATGATTTCTGTGGTCCCACCACCGTCACCGTGCCCGCAAACACAACGTCCGCGACCTACACGCTTACCATTCTCGGTGACACCCGGAACGAGAACGACGAAACGATCTATCTCCGCGCGGGCCGCT
Source organism: Caldilineaceae bacterium (assembly GCA_965116185.1). Lineage (GTDB taxonomy): Bacteria > Chloroflexota > Anaerolineae > Caldilineales > Caldilineaceae > Bin34. The sequence continues at coordinate 1,088,703 of OZ220492.1, read as the reverse complement.
CCGGCTGGGCCTCGGGGGGCATCCGTCTGGTCATAGCCGACAACGAGGGTGGCACTGCCACCGCGACCCCCGCCCGCAGTGACATCACCTTGACACCGGCCACGGACACGCCGGCACCGGCCACCGCCACGCACACCCACACCAATACCCCGGAACCGGCCACGGATACCCCGGAACCGGCCACGGCGACGAACACCCATACCAACACGCCGGAACCGGCCACCGACACCCCCGTCCCGGCCACGGATACCCCGGTCCCGGCTACCGCGACGAACACCCACACCAATACCCCTGTCCCGGCCACGGATACCCCCGTCCCGGCCACGGATACCCCCGTCCCAGCCACGGCGACCGACACCCCGGACCCGGGTACCCCGGACAAACCCACCGGTATTGACGTGGGCGCCGGTTCTGGGTGGGCGGTCGTCTATTGGCAAGACCCCAACGACCCCTCGATTACCAAATGGCAGTACCGGCGCAGCATCAGTGGCGGCACTTGGTCGGACTGGCGCGATGTGGGCGATGCCGACGCCAGCAAAAATCGATATGTCCAGACCGGGCTGAGCAACGGCTTCCTCATTTCCTTCCAGGTGCGCGCGGTGAACGCCAACGGCGCCGGCCCGGCCTCCGAGGCCAAGAGCATCACCCCCCGGGCGGATCGCGTCACGCTGGCGACGACATCCACCAGTATCACGGAAGGCGACAGCGGTCTCAAAAGCGTCTCGATCACCGTGACGCTCTCCAAGGCTGCGACCGGCGACGGCGTGAGTGTCAGTATCGAGAACATGGAAACGTCCACGGCCCAATGGAAAACATCCTGTAACGGCCGGAGCACACTCGTTGATGCCTGCGGTCCCGCCAACGTCGTCGTGGAATCCGGGCAAACCGCCGCGACCTACACGCTGTCCATTGTCGGTGACACGCGGGACGAGGACGACGAAACGGTCTATCTCCGAGCGAACGCCAGCGGCTGGGCCCAGGGTACCATCCGCCTGGTCATTACCGACGACGATGGCGACACGGCCACGGACACGCCGGTCCCACCCACCGCCACGCATACCCACACCCATACCCCGGTCCCGCCCACGGCCACCCCGGTTCCGCCCACGGCCACGCATACCCACACCCACACGCCGGTTCCGCCCACGGCCACCCCGGTTCCGGCCACCGCCACGCATACCCACACCCACACGCCGGTTCCGGCCACCCACACGCCGGTTCCGCCCACGGCCACCCCGGTTCCGGCCACCGCCACGCATACCCACACCCACACGCCGGTTCCGGCCACGGACACGCCGGTCCCACCCACCGCCACCCCGGTTCCGGCCACGGCCACCGGGACCCTGACACCCTCCGCGACCCCGCTCCCGGCCACGGCGACCCACACCCCCACCCACACGCCGACCGGGACCCGGAGTTCCGTGGCCATCCCTCTCTTTCAACCCACCAACACCACCACCGCGGTGCCCACGCGCATCCGCCTCTACGAACGCCGCTCCCAGGACGGCTACACGCCGGTCCCCACCACGACCCCCGTCATCCAATGCCCCGCACCTCGGCACTGGCCCTAGGACCCTCCTAGCCCTGCACCCCGTACAGAGGTACGGGGTGCGCTGAGCCGGCCGCGCGGGGACCGCGGCGGCCATAGAACGCCCGCACATCAAGGCAGGGGCCCTACCGCCCACGGGGCCACGCACGTGTAGACAGCGCGGCTACACTCCAAGCCCGGCTTCCCAGATGAATACCATTACCCGCTCACGAGGCCACTGCGACCGCCAGCGGCACCACCACGAGCCGCGCCCTGCGCGCCGGGGCCCGGCCGCTGCCTACCTGCTCAGTGGGGGCGGACCCCAGGGGACGAAACGGTCCATCGCTAACCCTATGCTGTCAGCATGACCTGGCTACCATGTCCTTGCTCGCGTTCCAGTGCCATGACCGTGCTTATGATTGTAGTGGCATAGAACCCTTGGTGAGCCCTGCCATGCCTAATCTCTGGTGTATGCTGCATCTAGCCTACTTCAGAGAAATCAATCCCCACAAGCGTGCGTTTCTGCACGTGGACTCGACCCTGCTGTCTACTGCCTAACACCACTCACACCGGGCCCTATATCCAACAGCATTCCGTCAACCAGGGGCATCCAGGGAATAGTTAGTAGGTGAGTTCCTTCCGCCAAGCCGAACAAAGCGGGTAGAGGCCCTATGACGCACAGGTGCACCACCACCCACCAGGGCAACCGCCATCCGCAGGAGACGCCCGTCCCGCCCGCCAGTGATTGAAAGTAAAATCTCCTACTCGGTTCTTATGACGGCCATGACCGCCAATCGGGCCAGCCGTTCAGGCCCCGGATAGCTGAGCTCCAGGGCCCGTGCCCATATGGGCACATAGTGGCTCAGCGCTCCCTGTACTCAGAAACGCTCCATGGTCGCAACCATGGGCAGGGCTAGCACGACCGGTGCTAAGGCCGAGTAACGGGATGGGGCCATTGGCTCGGTGTATGGCGCACGTTACGCCAGGACAGCAGGCGCTCAAAACAGGGCTCAAGTATCACCGGCTGTTGGCTTACCTTGCGCCTCTGGACCCAACGGCGCCAGCAGGACTGCCACTGGCTCCTGGCAACGGGTAAGCGTGTGCATGGACAGAGTTTCATCACATCCACAAGATACCTACCCTCAGTACCTACAGGGCACGTGAAACAGCAGAGCTGACTATCCACCGGAGGCAGTAAGGGTATGACCGTCTCCACATCTCGTTTTTCTTATCATGACCGGGCCTGATACCGGACGCCGTTGGGGGCTTCGTAGTGCTAAGGCAGCAGGCCTGGTCATCGCTCTCGTCGACTCCGGCGTGCTCCCCCATAGGTACGTGCCAGCACGTACCTATGGGGGCCGGGTACCCGTGGGTGGCTTGCCGTGCCCCCCGCCGGCTACGGCATCCCGAGCATGCGCCGGGGGAATTTGAACCCATGCGCACACGCCGCGGCATAGGACTACACCCGCACCGCGTAGCGGGGCCCGGGCGGACGACCAGCGAGCGCAACCGTGCGGGCGCGGGGCGTGGTGTGCGCCCCGAGGTCTTCCTTATCCGGGCTGCTCATGTGGGATCATGTGGGACCGGGTGGGACCGGCGTCGGGGTGGCCGGCGGCGCCGCCGGCGGCAATGCCACCGCGCCGGCCAAGGTGGCGAACCCTACCTGCGTCGTTATGGAGTGCTCATCGCACGAGTTAATAGCACGAACATACAACGTGTAAAAGGTCTCGGGCTTCAAATTGCGGATCGTAAAGCTCCGATGGGCCGCTGAGACCTCTCGGTTCACTACAGACTCGTAAGTGGAAGTACCCGTGAACTTCCGGATCTCAAGATGGTGACTGAAGAGCGCACAATCTCCGGAATCGCCCGCTACCCAGGTGACCCTCGCTGCAGTACTACCCACCACCACGGTAACGTTCTTCGGTGGATGGGGCGGCGCCGGTATTGTCGCCGTCGGCATCACAATCGAGCCGTGCAATGTAGTGAAATCTGCCGTCCTCGCTATGGAGCGCACATCGCACGAGTCAACAGCATAAACAGCCAAATAGTAATTGGTTGAAGGCTCCAAATTTCTGATCGTAAAGCTCCGATGGGCCGCTGAGAGCGTTTGGTCCACTATAATGTAGGAGTTACTCCGATCAAAGCCCTTGCCCCAAATACGGTAACTGATGGGCGCACACTTGCCGGGATCGTCCGGTGGTACCCAGGTGACTCTCGCTTCGGTACTACCCACCACCACGGTAACGTTCTTCGGCGGATGGGGCGCTCCGACCGGCGGTATGGTCACGGGTGTGTTGGCGGGTGGCACCGGCGTATGGGTCGGTGGGATCGGCGTATGGGTGTCCAGCGGTACCGGCGTGTCGGTCGGCGCGGCACGCAAGGTGGTGAAGTAGGTCGCGCTTCGTGCCCCCGCTTGTTGGCCGCACGTGCTCTGGGTAATCCCTACGGTCACGTAGTATTGGTGAGTAGGTGTCAAATGGCGGAATGTAACGCGCAACGGCTCCGAGGCGGCCACATAAACCGGGTCCGAGGCATAAGAGCCAGACGCATGCACGATGTACACTAGATACTGGGTCGCCGCACAACCGGCGACGTCATGCGCCACCCAGGTGACGGTCGCTTCGGTACTGCTGATGGGGCCCACGCTCACCGTCGGCACCGTGAGCCTTGGGATGTCCGTGGGCCTCGGTGTATGAGTGGGCGGGACCGGTGTATGGGTGTCCATCGGTACCGGCGTGGCGGTCGGCGCGGCACGCAAGGTGGTGAAGGAGGTCATGCTTGGTGTCCACGCTTGTTGGCCGCACGTGCTCTGGTAAATATCGACGGCCGTGCGGTATTGGGTATTCGGGGTCAAATGGCGGAACGTAACACGGAACGGCTCCGAGGCGGCCACATAAACCGGATCAGCGGGAACTGAAGCGCCCGTCACACTCGCGACACGCACTAGATACCGGGTCGCCGCACAACCGGCGACGTCATGAGCCACCCAGGTGACGGTCGCTTCGGTACTGCTGATGGGGCCCACGCTCACCGTCGGCACCGTGAGCGTGGGGCGGTCCGTGGGCCTCGGTGTATGAGTGGGCGGGACCGGTGTATAGGTGTCCATCGGTACCGGCGTGGCGGTCGGCGCGGCACGCAAGGTGGTGAAGGAGGTCATGCTTGGTGTCCACGCTTGTTGGCCGCACGTGCTCTGGTAAATATCGACGGCCGTGCGGTATTGGGTATTCGGGGTCAAATGGCGGAACGTAACACGGAACGGCGCCGAGGCGGCCACATAAACCGGATCAGCGGGAACGGAAGCGCCCGTCACACCCGCGACACGCACTAGATACCGGGTCGCCGCACAACCGGCGACGTCATTCGCCACCCAGGTGACGGTCGCTTCGGTACTGCTGATGGGGCCCACGCTCACCGTCGGCACCGTGAGCGTGGGGCGGTCCGTCGGCCTCGGTGTATGAGTGGGCGGGACCGGTGTATAGGTGTCCATCGGTACCGGCGTGGCGGTCGGCGCGGCACGCAAGGTGGTGAAGGAGGTCATGCTTGGTGTCCACGCTTGTTGGCCGCACGTGCTCTGGTAAATATCGACGGCCGTGCGGTATGGGGTATTCGGGGTCAAATGGCGGAACGTAACACGGAACGGCTCCGAGGCGGCCACATAAACCGGATCAGCGGGAACGGAAGCGCCCGTCACACCCGCGACGCGCACTAGATACTGGGTCGCCGCACAACCGGCGACGTCATTCGCCACCCAGGTGACGGTCGCTTCGGTACTGCTGATGGGGCCCACGCTCACCGTCGGCACCCTGAGCGTGGGGCGGTCCTGGGCGTGCACCGCGGTGGCCCCCAGCAGAACGAGCATCAACAAGCACACGGTGACCCCCTGCCATCGGTGCCCAAGCGCCGTACAAATGCTGATCATAACCGGTTACTCCTTATGTACTTGACCTATGTAGCAGGCGATTACACTGCCAGATAACTATACATTTTTCTACACCCCATGGCTTGCCATGGGGTGTAGAAAAATGTATAAAACGTGAACCCCTGCACATCGGATTTGACGCCCGGAGGCGTGGCGCGGGCATTGATGGCGCGGACCGTAAAGTCAATCGTGCCGGAGATGTTGAGGCCGGTCACGGTATGCCGGTCGGTGCGCGCGTAGGATCACCGGGCATAAGAAAAGCACACTAGGCACGGGCTTATCCGCAGCCTGCTCAATCCGTTCGGTCATCGTTGTCCTCAAGATCATCCAAGATATCCTCTAGTTCGTCTTCCCACATGCTTTCATAAGGCATGTACGATCTTTCCTCAAATTCCTGTTCCAATTGCTGGAAGTAGTCATACAGCTGGGTATGTCCCAGGCGATCGCACAGTTTATCAACCTGTGCATCCAGCGATTCGGTTAGCCGCTGGCTGCGCTCTTCCAATTCCGACAAGTCAATCTGCAGGTTGAACATGACATTCAGGCGGCGCATGAGTTCATGCCATGCCCGAAAATCGTAATCCACCCGCATACCCTGTTCAGTCATATTGAACTGAGACAGATCGTAGGCCGGGACCATGGAATAGAAATTACAGTATTCCATGTCCAGTTCCGCGGCCTGGACGGACAAGTACGAACCTAGCGAGGCGCCCCCATGGTAATTGGAAAAAGTCACAGCGTAATCCACTAGTTCCTGCCGCATGGCCGGCAGGCTGTACACACAGGACACCTGCCGATCCCGACGATAGGGCATGGCCCCAAAGACGCCCCCTAGACCTATAGTGCGCCTAACGCCTAGACGTTGCATGGCGCCGAAAAATCCGGCAGCATACCGATCCACGTCCAGGTGCGGTTCACATCCGGCAAAGATGACCAGGCCTCGATCATCATTGCTCCAGTAATAGATATCATTGCGGTAACGCTGTACCTTGTGATGGTACCCATCCCGGAACTCGATCTCCGGACGCATCAGATCGTGCGTGGCCGGCAGCTGGAAAAGGTAGAAGCCATCGCTCTGCAGGCAGCCAATGCGTTGTGCCTGGAGATGCTGCACGAGATATTCGGGCAAATCGGACGACACCGATCCAGCATTCGCCCATTGCTCCCAACCCGCCACGGCATACACCTCTTTGGCCTCGGGGAACTCCCAAATATCAATTGTGTCTGCCATTGTAACCCCAACCTGTCTCCGTTTCACAGCACTGCAACGTCCGATCCCGGGGGCCGGCCCCCGGGGCAGATACAAGCACCCAGTCGCCAATCCGGTACGATTTCCGCATCCGCCTTCTGACATGCCCTCATGGGTAGGCAGCAGGGTGCGGATCTCGAACATAAGTATAGCAGTATAGCCTATGGGTGACAGCATCCGACCGATCCTGCTTCGTGTCGGGATGCCGGTGGCGCCGAGCGATTTAAGGCGCCCCCCAGTCCTCCAGCAATTCCGCGACCAGACTCGTCCATCCCGTCTGATGGCTGGCCCCTAGGCCGATGCCGGTGTCACCATGGAAGTATTCGTGAAACAGCAGATGATCGCGCCAGGCGGGATCCGTCTGGAACGTGGCATTGTCACCTAGATAAGGCCGATACCCCTGTGGATCCCGACGGAACAAGCCTATGAGGCGCTGGGCCACTTCCCGCGCCACTTCCCGGAGGTTCATGCACTGCCCGGAACCGGTGGGACATTCCACCGTGAAGTCCGGCCCCAGAAAATCATAGTAACGCAGCAGGGCCTCGATCAGTAGATAGTTGAGCGGAAACCAGATCGGGCCCCGCCAGTTGGAGTTGCCTCCCCATAGCTGGGACCGCGATTCACCCGGTTCATAGCCAATACCGAACACATGGCCCTCCAGCATTAAGGTGTAGGGCTGATCCTTGTGGATACGGGATAGGGAGCGAATGCCATAGGGAGACAGAAACTCTTCTTCGTCCAGCATAAAACGTAGGACACGCCGAAGCCGGTCCGGCGGTACGAGAGCGATCAGCTTGTGTTCTCCATGACCTTCAAAATCCAGGGAGCTGATAGTGTCGGCCACGAGGGGTTGACGTTGATGGCAGCGGCGTACCCGATGCGTAAAGGCCGGATATTTTGCCCACAGCTCTTGCTTGAGGGATTCGGTAGCCAATAGAGGTATGAGGCCTGCCAAGGATCGGATCCGCAGCGGCTGTACGGTACTGGCAGGCAGATGCAGTACGTCGTAGTAGAAACCATCCTCCTCATTCCACAGATTGAGGCCGGTTTCGTTGGCACCGTTAAGCACGGCCGCGAGCCGCAGGAAGTGTTCGTAGAACTTGGTCGCCAGGTCAAGATACACCGTGTCTTGTTGGGCTAGACGCAGGGCAATTTTCATCATCGTAAGAGCATAGAATGCTATCCAGGCCGTGCCATTCGCCTGCTCCGGATGGCCGCCCCCCGGCAGCGGGCTGCTGCGGTCAAAGAGGCTGATGTTGTCCAGGCCCAGAAAACCACCCTGGAATACGTTGTGACCATCGGTATCCTTGCGGTTCGCCCACCAAGTGAAGTTGAGCAGCAGTTTGTGGAAAATGCCCCGGAGGAAATCGAAATCACCGGTGCCCTGTACATCCTCATCCGTGCGGAACACGCGCCACACCGCCCAGGCATGCACAGGCGGATGCGCATCGGAAAAGCACCACTCGGAGGCCGGCAGCTGTCCATTCGGATGGATATACCACTCCCGCGTTATGAGCTGGAGTTGGCGTTTGGCAAAATCAGCGTCAAGACGTGTGAAAGGAATGCAGTGAAAAGCAAGATCCCAGACCGCATACCACGGATATTCCCATTTATCCGACATGGTAATTAGGTCAAAGTTGTGCAGATGACGCCAGTCGCGGTTGCGTCCGAGGCGGCGCTCCATAGGCGGCGGGGGCCCGGCGGGATCACCATCCAGCCACTGCGCCACGTCAAAATAGTACAGTTGCTTGGACCAGGTCAGACCGGCATACGCCTGCAGCTGTACCTCCCGCATGTCCGCGTCTAGATCGGAGCGCAGCAGCACCTCATAGAACTCGCTAGCCTCCTGTTTGCGTTTATGGTAGATGCTCTTAAAGGTACGAAAAGGGGCAGCTTTAGATTGACGGGTCAGCCGAAAGGTTAGGGTCTGGGTCTGGCCCGGCACCACGGTCATTGTATACACCGCGGCCGCTTTAGTACCTGTACCTGCCGCATTAATGGCATCGTGCTCCTGGTCTACGATATAGCGATGAAAGGCATCCTTGACCCAGGGTGAAGCGTTGGGCGTGCCATAGAGGTGCTGGAAATTAGTTTCATTCTCCGTGAACAACAAATCCGTGGCGGCAGCGGCATAGAAGAAGTATGTACCCAGCCTTTCATGCTCTACCTGCAGTGCTACGGTATTAGCGGGTGCTTCCGCCAAGCGTCGCAATACCGGTTTCTGCTCTACGTAGCCCATGGGACCTTGGTTGTAGCCCCAGGACCAAGTGTTGCGCAACCATACTTGGGGCAGAATGGTACAGGGCGCTGCTTCCGGCCCCTGATTCACCACATCAATGCGGCCAAAGAGATCATCCTCAGCTACTTTGAAATAAGTCACATACACGTCAAAGTAGCGGTCATCGTCAAAGATTCCGGTGTCCCATAGTTCGTACTCGTCGTCGTATACGGTACGATTTGCATTTTCCTGTACCAGCGGCGTGTAAGGAAAGGCCCGTTGCGGGTACTTGTAGAGCATGCGCATGTAGCTGTGCGTGGGCGTGCCGCGCAGATAGTAATAGTACTCCTTGACATCCTCACCATGATTCCCTTCGGGGCCTGCTACTCCGAACAGGCGCTCTTTGAGAATGGGGTCCGCATGGTTCCACAAGGCGATGGAGAGGCACAGCAATTGTTCCCGGTCACTGAACCCGCACAGCCCATCCTCATTCCAACGGTACGCACGACTGCGGGCCATGTCATGAGGAAAAGAGGCCCAGGCGTTGCCGTCCGCACTATAATCCTCTCGTACTGTACCCCAGGCCCGTTCACTGAGATAGGGCCCCCACAGTTTCCAGTTATTCCGACGCTTCTGATACCACAACAGCCGTTTATACTCTTGTGTCTTCTTCAGTCTACGCTCATTGTTGCTGCCTGTCATCCTGCCAATCTCCTTGTTAGCTGGAGGCCCCATCCGCCCTCCAATTCATATGTGATGAGTATAGACGAGCCCGCAACAGATGGAAGGTCATAGCCTAGGCCCTGGATGCTGCGCCACCGCCTGCCGTACCGTGTCGACCGGTTGTCCGCCGCTCAGTCTCTACGTACTACTCTCCCCAAACCTACTACCGGCGAAACACGTCGCCGTGCGCTGCCCGGTAGGTTATCCCACGTCCCATATGCCCGCGCATGGCTGAGGTGTCCGGGAAACCATGACGACGGGCCACGCCCGCGCGTCCACCATTCTCTGAGTAAGTTTCCACCTTCTGGCCTCCTGCCACTTACAATGCAACGGCTCCGGTAAGGTTGCATTTGCGGCTTGGACCTTGTTGTCCGCTTAGTCCTCGTAATAGGTCTGGGTAGTCGGTGCATGACCCGCCATTCATCAGGATCCGGGGTTTCACGCCCGTCCCACTTGGGTTGGTTTCCGCTTCCCGCTTGCCCTCTGTACCCATGCTACATTCGTTCTCCCGTCGACTTGTCCTGGTGGATGACAACGTCACTCTGCTCACCCTCATCAGCTTTCTCGTCTACGTCAGTTTCGGCACCACAGGGCCGACTATGACAATTTTTCTGAGTGATCTGGGAGCAAGTTTCAGTCAGATTTCTCTCATTCTGACTACTAGTGGTCTAGCCGGTCTAGCCGGACACTATGTCTGGGGACGTGTCGCTGATCGTTTGGGACGCCGCAAACCCATCATCACGATCAGTCTGTGGGCGGTGGCCGGTTCGCTGTCTTTATTGACTCTAGCCCAGTCCTATCACCTGGTCTGGATTCTACGCATCGCGGACTGGATCATGCTGGCAGCTTACTCCACCGTCAGCCTAGCCTTGATTGGCGACGAACTCGCTGACAATAAGCATAGTGGCCGGCGCATGGGACTCTATCGTGGCATTGGTTCTTTTGCCTTCGCTCTGGGAGCCATCGTTTCCGGCGTTATCGTGAATCGCCTAGGCTTCGTTCCTTCCTACCTGTTTGCCGCCGCCAGCTATCTGTTGGCCGGGTTCTGTTCCTTGCGGCTGCGGGAACCCGTTCCGACCGTTGTCACAGCACCGGTTGACACAGGGCAACGAGAGCACTTCCGCCTAAGCAGTCCCGTAACCTGGACTTTCCTGGTTGGTGTGATCCTTTGGTCGGCAGCGCATTCGGCACAGGCATCTATGTTCCCCAATTTTGTGGATCACCTAGGTTTACCCGAAGGATCAGCGAACTGGCTGTGGGGTATTGCCGCTCTGGCCGAAGGATTCCTTATGCCCGGCATCGGTTTCCTGTCCGAGTCTTGGGGCAATCTATTTCTTATTCTTTCCAGCGGTGTCAGCCTAGCACTGGTCATGGTGGCTTATGTGGTGGCGCGTAGCTGGCCATCCCTACCCACCCTAATGGGAGCCCAACCCATACGCGGCTGGGGCTACGCCTCCTTTACGGTTACATCTATGCTGCATGCATCTCTGCAGGGCACACGACAGAACCGGGCCGGCAACGTGGGCCTGTATGGCGCGGCCATGAGCGCCGGTAACATCCTGGGCCTAGCCGCAGGTGGGCAGCTGGTGGAATGGCAAGGGTTCACCTTTCTTTTCCTCTGTGCCGCAGGTTCCTACCTAGCCAGTGGGCTCCTATTCTGGATGATGCATCGTGCCCAGCGGAGGCCCGCATGGGGCCCGGTATGAGTGAGCGGTGATCCCTACGCCATCCACTGCTGCGTGCTCGTGTACCAGCATCGTACATATTCCTGTAGTAGGCTCGTTAGCCCTATAATAAGGTAAGGACATAGCATGGTCATCCTGATCGCAGGGACCGCTTTCCCGGTATGGTATGGACACTCCGTAAAGGTACGGGATGGGCCTGTGTTATTGTCTACATGAGATCACACGCACAAAGGGACAACACCCATGACCGCACCACTGCAAGTAGGGGTATTGGGCATGACCCATGATCACGTTTGGAGCAATTTGCGGGACCTGCAGAACTCCACCTTGGGCCATCTGGTGGCAGCAGCCGATCCACATGAGAGTCTGCGTACCAAGGTACAAGCCACAACCGGCTGTGAACGTGTATACACCCACGCCGAAGAGATGTTGGACCGGGAAGAGTTGGACGCGGTGTACGTTTTCGGTGACAACCGGGAGGGTGCCACGGCCGCCTGTATGGCTCTAACACGTGGCATACCGACCATGGTCGAAAAACCCATGGCCTCCACCCTGCGTGGTGCCGATGCCATGCTAGCCGCGTCGCGTACGCACGGCGCCTCTCTGATGATCAACTGGCCCTTCGCCTGGTGGCCCCAGCTGCAGCATGCTTTCCACATGGCGGAAGCCGGCGCCATTGGACGTGTTTTCAGCACCAAATACCGGTCGGCCCACAACGGCCCCCGGGAACTGGGTTGCTCGGAGTACTTCTGTGACTGGCTCTATGACTCGGCTCGAAACGGAGCCGGTGCCCTGATGGATTACTGCTGCTATGGCGCGGCCCTGGCCCGCTACGTACTAGGTTCCCCCTCCCGCGTTACCGGGGTCACCGGCCGACTGGTCAAGGACTTCGTGGCACAGGAAGACAACGCCATTCTTGTGCTTTCTTATCCTGAGGCCCTGGCCGTAACCGAGGCGTCCTGGTCCCAGCTGGGACATCTCACATCTTATACCGGTGTCCTCTATGGCACTACGGGCACCCTGGTCATCCACAACACGGGTCGGTTACAGCTGGCCAATGAGGAACACGACGATGGCGTGGACGTGGACGTGCCGCCTGTGCCGGCGCATCTGGAATCCGCCACCGCTTGTTTCCTTAGCCACGTGGTGCACGGCACTCCTATCCAACCTCTCTGCGACGCCCGGGTGGGCCGCGATGCCCAAGAAATCCTGGAGGCAGGTCTCCTGAGCAGCGCGGGCGGCCAGGCCGTTTCGCTGCCGCTCCCTCTGCAGCAATAGATCTAACAACTTCGGGCAGGCACTGTTATTCACATACTCGCATCGGGCATAAGGATTGGTTATGATTCGCATTGGTATCGTTGGCTGTGGGCGCATTCTCAATGCCCATCTGCAGGGCTTACTCAAGCTTAAGGAAGCCGGTCTTGACGATTTTCGGATCACGGCTCTGGTCGCCCGGAAAGAAGAAGATGCTTTCATGTTTCGGCAGCGGGGTGCGGGCCCTACGCCGCGCCCGCCCGTACTTGATCCCGCTACGGGCGATCCCTTGGCGGCTCCCCACACCTACGTGAGCGACATCCACACCGATGTGGAAGTAGCCACGTACACGGACTATCGGGAGATGATCCGCGCGGGACAAGTGGACGCAGTGCTGGACACGAGCCCTCTGCACCTGCATCATCAGATCGCCGAGACAGCCTTCCAAGCCGGCGTACATGTCCACACCCAAAAGCCGCTGGCCATATCCGTGCGAGCCGCCCAGCGCATGGTACGGATGGCCCGGGACCATGCCTGCGTCCTGGGAACTTTTGAGAACGTACGGCAAGGGATGTCCGCTCGCGCCGCCGCCTGGGCTGTCAGCACAGGTCGGATCGGCGCCCCCCAGATGGTGGTAGCCGGCTCCCTCGGTGGCCTCTGGTCCCCGACCCGGGTGGTGGCCGAAACACCCTGGCGGCATGACAAACTACTTGGCGGTGGGGGGGGTACCATTGATATCGGTGTACATCAGTTTCACCTGCTGCGCTATGTGTTCGGTGAAGTAGCCTGGGTCTCCGCCATCACGCCTACACTGGAACCGCAGCGCTACATGCCGGACGACACGGCCCGGCAACATCCCGTCGCCGTATCCGTTGACGATACCCATCTGGCAGCCATGGGGTTTGACAACGGGGCTCTAGGTCAGCTGCTTTGGTCCTGGGGACTGCACGGGCCGCCAGTGGAACTCAGTGGTACCCCGGCCTTCTATGGTACGGAAGGTGCCATCTACGGAGGGTGTCTCCACGCCCCTTCCGGTACACAGGAAGATTTAGTGGCCCTCTTCACGCGCGAACTGAGTGATACCGAGCGGGAACGGCTGTTTCCTCTGGGCCTAACCGATGCCTTCGCGATCCAAAGCTGGGATTTCCTGAACGCTATCGCCACACACACCGAGATGGAAACTTCAGGCACTGAAGGCTTACACGATCTGGCCTGTGCCTTTGCGATGATCGAGTCGTCCCGGTTAAAAAGACATGTGACGCTGCCGGCCGTGCTCGCGCACGAAGTTGATAGCTATCAACGTGCGATCGACGAACACTACGGCCTGATCTAAGTTTATCCCTTTGATGTCCAGCAACAGACAGGATGGTACCATGCGGACCAACACCGTACTTGAGACTATGCAACAGGGAGGCACCATCATCAATGGCTGGTGTGCCTTCGGCAATTCCTATGCCGCGGAACTCCTAGCTCACTGCGGGTGGGATAGCCTAACCGTTGACATGCAGCACGGACCGGTAGACTACGGGCAAGCCGTGCCGATGTTCCAGGCTATCTCTACCACAGATACCACCCCCTTAGCCCGCGTACCCTGGAATGAGGCGGGCATCATCATGAAACTACTAGATGCTGGCTGTTACGGCATCATCTGTCCGATGATCAACACGCGCGCGGAATGCGAAAAATTTGTGGGCTCCTGCCTCTACCCCCCCATCGGCTACCGTAGCCATGGACCTAATCGGGCCCGGCTCTATGGCGGTGACGACTATCCGTCCCGGGCCAATCACGAAATTCTGGTCATGGCCATGATTGAAACCTGCCAGGCCGTTGAGAACCTTGATGACATCCTGAGTGTGGAGGGCCTCAATGCCATCTACGTAGGTCCCGCGGATCTAGCGCAGAGCTATGGCTTGCCGCCTACGGCGGACCACCGGGACGGTATTGCCCATGACGCCGTGCGCACCATTGCGGAACGCTGCCAGCACCATGGGATTCATGCCGGAATTCATGTGTCTTCCGCCAGTTACGCCCTGTACGCATACCAAATGGGCTATCAGTTCACGACATTATTGTCGGATGCTGCGCTCCTCGGCACAGCGGCCCGTGATATTGTCACCCAGGTCCGAATGGGCCAGGTCGACGACAGTAAAACGGGCAACCTGTATTGACAGATTAAGCCCACCCACCTTGCTGTCCCGGTGCTCATGGCACGCGAGATCCGTTAGATCTCCTGCAGGCTATGGCTGGGAAGACTCGTGCCAGTAGCTGCGAGCGGAGAGTGCTGTGGCGAAGTGATCAAGTACCCCTGTATACGGAGCGGGAGTAACTATATCTAGCTCGGCCTTCCCTGTCTGAGGGTTCACATGGGAGATAGGGGACGAATCTCATACCGCCCCTTGCGTCTTATGATTGCCTGTTGTAGCGGGACTACACCCGGACTAGCCAGCTTGTCTCTCAGTTCCTGGGGTCCCAGGGACAAGAAAGCACAAACATGTTGCCCCTTCTATACATGCTGGATATGTGCGCATACGGACTGTACGGAATCTAGTCCACTAACGTAATCTGAACGGATAGCACTGCACGAGTGCCTGGAACATAGACAGCTAGTCCCGTCCTGCCCAACAGTAAACGTGATGGTACCTGTCTCTTGCTTGTCCGTAGCACACCCATAGGGTGTGCTTGGAATCAATACAATCGTCTCTTGAAACCCAGGTATCCTACCAACAGACTAGACAGAATCTCAACTAAGCCGATTATGCTGCCCCGCAGCATGTCTGCGTACCGTGCATGGACTCCATAGACCACGCCGGCATGCACCAGATGGGCTAGACCCGCAAGCAGCAGGGGAAAAGTTACCATACGTAGGAAGCGGATGAATTGGATGTAGGTACTGGGGGCCAGTCGGAAGTAGTGTTCCGCAACCACTAGGAACGCCAGACACCCTATACCCAACAGAATAATAGACACTAGGATCACGTTAGCGTGAATGGTATAGCGGTGCAGTTCCAGCTCGATCAGCACCAAGCGGTACGTGTCCCGCAGGACCCATGTGCTGAATACCGCGATACCTCCCGCCACCAGCACATACAGATAGGTAAGCAGGTAATGGTAGGCCGGCACCGGCTCCAGCGTAACGCGGGACATAGGATCAGACTTCCAGAGGAACGGGTGCCATGGAAATACCCGTTAGCTCCAGTTCTTCCGCGAAATGGCAGGTAGCGAAATGCTGATCACTGATGTTCACCCGGGGGGGGGGCTCGGTACGGCAGATGTCCTGGACATGCTTACAGCGGGCTTGAAACACACACCCAGGCGGCAGATTCGTCGGATCAGGTGGTTCTCCTGCGGTGATCAAGCGCTGGCCACGGGCTCCCTTGGCCGTGCGCGGCACGGCCGCTAGGAGCATAGCGGAATAGGGATGACGTGGACGTTCCAGGATCTCTTCTTTGGGACCTAGTTCAACAAGGCGCCCCGCGTACATGACGGCAATCCGATCACAGATGTAGCGGATGACACTCATGTCATGCGAGACGAACAGGTACGTAAGATCAAACTCGATCTGGAGTTCCTGGAGTAGATTCAGAATTTGGGCTTGGATGGATACGTCCAGGGCCGACACCGGTTCGTCCGCTACCACCAGGCGGGGATTCACGACCAAGGCCCGAGCGATACCGATACGTTGGCGCTGACCGCCACTGAAACTGTGGGGGTAACGGCGCAAATGTTCCACCCGCAGGCCGACCTGCTGGATAATGCGCGCAACCCGCTCTTCCAGTTCAGTGCCTGTGGCCACACCATTGACTCGCAGTGGTTCCCCTACCGTCTCCAATATGTTCATCCGGGGATTTAGAGAGGCGAAAGGATCCTGGAAAATCATCTGGGCCCGCCGGCGGAACAACTTTTTTTCCTCTGAGGCCAGATTCTCCACCTCTAACGTGCGATCGTCCAGATGAAAACGAATGGTACCTGCCGTCGGATCGTAGAGGCGTAAAATGGTGCGGCCTAGTGTGGTCTTGCCACAACCGGATTCCCCGACAATGCCTAAAGTCTCGCCCGCCGCCACTTGGAAGGACACGTCATCCACGGCTTTAGTGTATCCGATCACACGACGCAGAAATCCCTGCTTGGCAGGGAAATACTTACACAATCCGTTGACTTCAAGCAGATGTATTGGGTCAGACATGGACAGGTTCCTGCACTGGGTCCGTAAAACCGGCTACGTCGGGGACAGGCTCGTCCGTATAGAGGAAACAACGCACGGTATGGCCCGGGCTCGCCTCAATGGCCGGCGGTATATGGCGATCGCATACATCGGGTATGCGCTCCGTGCAGCGGGCAAAGAAAGGACATCCTTGATGTACCGCGAAAGGACTCGGGATATTACCGGCAATGGGCACCAAGGGTTCCAGCGGCCCGTCAATCTTAGGAATGGATTGCCATAGGGCTTTGGTGTAGGGATGCAGCGGCTCGTCAAATATGGCCTCCGCAGCAGCATGCTCCATAACTCGGCCCAGATACATTACCATTACTTCGTCTGCCAGACCGCCAACCACTGCCAGGTCATGACTGATGTAGATGATGGCCATGTTCCGTTCTGCTTGCAGTGTCTGGATCAATTCCAAGATCTGAGCTTCAATCGTGACATCCAGCGCTGTGGTCGGTTCATCGGCGATCAGGAGTAAAGGATCGCAAGAAAGGGCCATTGCGATCATGGCGCGCTGACGCATCCCACCCGATAGTTCGTGGGGGTAGGCATCCACGGCCCGGTCGGGACGCGGAATGCCTACCTGGCGCAGCAGATCCTCCGTACGCTCCCGTGCCGAGTCAGCCGTAGCTCCGGGAATATGCAGTAGAATGGCCTCCCCAATTTGTTGCCCAATGGTATGTAGCGGACTGAAGGAAGTCATGGGCTCCTGGAAAATCATGCCAATGTCCCCGCCCCGGATCCGACGATACTCGGAACCGCGTGGATCAAGCTGGGCCAAATCCACTAGATCTTCCAGGGTGTCCGCCTTTTGTTCGTGCAGAATGATCTCGCCACTCAGCATTTTGGCCGGTGGGCTAGGCACAATCCCCATCACGGACTGTGCGGAGACGGATTTACCCGAGCCGCTTTCCCCAATGATCCCCAGGGTACGGCCCTGGTAGACGTTGAAGGATACGTCGTTGATCGCCTGGACGATGCCTTCGTACAGGAAAAAGTGGACCTGGAGATTCTTGACCTCCAGCAGCAGGTCAGAGGAAGGAGACGGGGCCATGGCCAAGGGGATTCTGTTTAGTGATCGGAATAGGGATCCGCCGCGTCACGCAGACCGTCCCCCACGAAATTGAAAAGTAACACTGCGGCCATGACCCAAGCCGCCGGGATCAGTTGATGCGGATGTTGGGCGATGGCCACAATGTCCTGGGCATCCTGCAGCAGCGTACCCCAACTTACCGCCGGGGGTTGAATACCGAGACCGATAAAACTGAGGGCCGTCTCGGCGAGGATCATGCCCGGCACCATTAGCGTAACGGTAACGATGAGATGACTCGTAAAACCGGGCAGCAGATGTTTGAAAATGATCCGGCTCTCGCTTGTACCGGACGCCTTGGCCGCCATGGCGTAGTCTTCCTCGCGCAGGGACAGTAGTTTACCGCGTACCACACGGGCTAGGCCGGTCCAGCCTAAAATGGAGAGGATAATGGTGATGGCAAAGTAGGTGCGCAGTACGGGCCAGTCACGGGGCAAGGCCGCCGATAGGGCCATCCAGAGTGGTAAAGCCGGCATGGAAATCAGGAAATCAATGATGCGTTGGATGACTTCATCGATCACACCTCCGAAATAGCCGGAAACACCCCCAAGGACCACGCCGAGCACAAGACTCAGCGCTACGCCCACGAGGCCAATGGAGAGTGATATGCGGGCCCCATACAAGGTACGGGTCAGGAGATCTCGGCCCAAGCGATCGGCCCCAAACAGCATGAGTGGTGGGGCACCCTCCACCGAACCAATGAAATGGCGGGTCGCGGTGATACCCTGGGCAATGGTGTACTCCGAGCCCTTGACGAAAAACTGCACGGGGTAGCGGGTGTCCGTCAGGGAATGGAATTCGTACTTGAAGGTCTCCTTATTCAGGATCTTCTCGTATCCGTAATAGAAAGGTCCGGTGAACACGCGCTGGCCATTTTCGTCTGCATAGGCCCAGTGGATGCGTACCGGTGGGGCTTCCTGGTACTTTTCAAAACGCGTAGCGGGCAGATAAGGACTAAAAAAGCCGGGCAGGAGGGCCAGGAGATACATCAGGATCAGCAGGAGTGTGCAGACGATGGCGACCCGGTGGCGTCGGAACCGCCACCAGATCAGTTCCCACTGACTGGCATAGTAAAAACTTTCATCCTGCTCCGCAACACCCGGGATCAGGATTTCATCAGCAGTGTCAACAGATACGGTCATGGCCCGACTCCCTGCTCCTGGTTAACGGGCCGTTGCCCCTTCATAGCGGATACGCGGATCCAGGACCGCCAGGAGAATATCCGATAGCAGCGTCCCGATCACCGTGAGCACCGCCAGAATCATGACAATGCTGCCCGCCAGAAACATGTCCTGGGCTAGGACAGCCCGCAGTAACAGCGGCCCGGTGGTCTGGAGCCCCAGAATGAGCGATACCAGCACCTCTCCGGAAAAAATACCGGGCAGGATCCAGCCGATGGTGCTGATGACAGGATTGAGAGACATACGCACCGGATACTTGAACAGAATCTGCATTTCGGCCACACCTTTGGCCCGCGCCGTGATCACGTACTGCTTCTTCAATTCATCCAACAGATTGCCTCGCATCACGCGAATAAGCGCTCCGGTCCCGTTTAGACCAATGATGATAAGCGGGAGGATCAGGTGCTTGAGCATGTCAATGAACTTGGCCCGCGACATAGGTTCATCCATGTATTCAATGGAATATAGACCCAGAGGTGAGAATTCGGTGTACTTGAAAATATTCCAGGCCAGCACCATGGCGAGTAGAAACGGTGGCGTGGCCAAGCCAAGGAAGCCGAAGAACGTGAAAAGGTAATCTAGGAGCGAGTACTGGTGGGTAGCCGAAAAAATGCCAATCGGGATCGCGACAATCCAGGAAACGACCAGTGCCATGAGCGATATCAGCAACGTCAGGGGTAACCGCTCCGCCAACAGCTCGTTGACCGTCTTACCCCACTGGAATGACCAGCCGAAATTAAACTTAAATACAATCCCACGCATCCACTTGAGGTACCGTTGCCAGGCGGGGTCATCAAACCCATACATGGCGATCAGGCGATCTGCCTCTTCCTCGTTCAACTGTACCCCGGAGGAGCGCAGATTTTCAATATAGTAGGTGACCCAGTCACCCGGTGGCAGTTCAATGATAACAAACGATACCACCGAGATCAGGATGAGGATGGGCACCAGCATGACGGTGCGGCGAACAATATAGGCAACCATCGTACTTCACTCGGTTTCCATGGCAGAGGCCATCTCGCGCATCCCGGCAGGATACGGCCCGCCCGGGGATCGGGAGACTCCCGATCCCCGGGCCAATGCCACGTTACTGATGATCCGCGGGGTTAGTGTAAAACAGCTGTTCCATAGCGAAGTTCTGCGCGATGGCAAAACCGCCAGTAGCCACGTTATCCATGCCCAGAGATACGATCAGGGGATACTTCACATTCTCTACCACCGTAATCTCCGGCAAGTTTTGTCGATGCCAAGCGTTGCCGTCTTCCTTGTACTGATTATACTCGTCTTCACCGGAGACCGAGCCCCAGCGGGCCTCGTCAAGTTCAAAGGCTTGAAGCACCCATTCCGGCGGTTCCATGCCCATATCACTACCCGGTTGTGTCATGTAGGTCCACCAGGCATTCCCGGCGCGCTGGATGGTATCGCTCGTCCAATTGTTATCCCAGCCCTGGTCATGAGCCCAGAACACAGTGACCTGCAGTTCATTATTGTCACGACGCTGTGCCCACAGGGACGAGTCCAGCTTCTTCACCGTGGCATTGATACCCACGGCTTTCAGGTACTCACCCACCAGTTCAGCCGCCGGTTCCAGATCCGGCGCATGGGCCCCATGTTCAATGAGCACTGTGAAGGGTTCGCCGTTCGGATACAAACGATAGCCATCGTCGCCGCGCTGATCCAGGCCGACCGCATCCAGCAGGTCGTTGGCCTGATCCATATCTTGGGTGGACAGATCGGGGCCGACCGTGTCCAACGGCAGCGTAGCGTACCCGAAGTACAGAGATTCGATCATCTCCTCGCGATCCAGGGACAGACTCACCGCCTGGCGGAAACGCACGTCGGACACCACTTCACGCCACGCGGCGGCGTTGGGATCGTCCTCGGCGTTATACGTCTGATTGACCCAGACGGAACTGGAATCAACGTGCATGTCCAGCAGCTGATGCCGATAGCCGCCCTTGGGCCCGTTTTCCACGTAGAGCGGAATCTTGACCAGACCCGTGCTTTCCCGCATGAAGTCGGCTTCGCCGGTCAGGATACCGGTGTTTACCATCTCCACATCTTCCACCAACTTGGAAACCAGCTTGTCAATATAGGGCAGCTGCTTGCCTTCCGTGTCTACCTTATGGTAGTAGGGGTTGCGTTCAAACACCAGGAGGCCGGGTTCGGATGCTTCCACGCGCTGCCAGGGAGTCAATACCGGCGACACGATGCATTTCTCTTGGTTTACGTGCCAGCTGAGGCAATCATTGGCCGTGAATACCTGATTCCACTCATCGGTCAGGTTCATCTCATCTAATTGATCCCGCAGCGCCTCCATTTCCACGTAACCGGTATGGAACTGTTTGAGGTGATGGGCCGGCCGCACGAGTTCCGTCCAGCCATTCCAGGTCTCAATGGTCAGGTTGCGCAGAAAGCCGCCATAGGACGCGTCAAAATCCACCTGGAAGGTGAAATCGTCAATGATCGACAAAGTCATAGGAGTGCCGCTCGGTGCATTGCGTGTCCGGAAACGCTTCGGATAGTTCGGTGTTAGCTCTTCGTTACCGTAGATGTCTTCCGCCACAAAGCGCACGTCTTCGGTGGTAACCGGAGTTCCGTCGGACCATTTCAGCCCTTCCCGCATATGGAACACGAAGGTCTGGTTGTTGTTGGATACCTCAAAATCACGCAGAATATTGCCCTGGATACCCTGGACACCCAAACCGGGAGCCGAGAGCAGAGGTTCGTTCATACCCACAAAGATATCGGGGTTCCAGTCAGGCCGGAAGTGCAGGGTGCGGAGCGTACCGCCATACACGCCCGGCTTCCAGTCCACATGATCTTCCGGCAACAGTACGCCGGGGCCCACCACAAAAGGTTCATTGGGTAGACGGTCAGCCAAAGGGGGTAGTTCACCCGCAGCCACGCGGTCCCACAGGACCGGCGATTCCATAGGATTGCCCATCATGGCTTCCTCGTCCATCATGGCCTCGCCCTCGGCTTCTGTTGCGGGCATAGGCTCTTCGGCCGTGGGCGCAGCACCACAAGCGGCTACCAGCAAACCCATCACCAGCACTAGGGCTAGCCAACTCAACCTATGCGTGTATTGCAATTTCATATTTGTATGCCTCCTCTTCAATGAACTCAGGGAACAACACGGTACACAACCCATTCGAGTATATTGGCTTCCAACCTGGAGGTCACGCGTAGGACAACACCCGGTCTCACAGGTTTAAAACCTGTTTAGGAAGCAGCGCACAATTATGGGGATGTGTTTCGACTCATTGTAGCCCAAGCCGGGACCAAAGGAATAAAAAACCAATAGCCCCGGTCCCGTATGGAACCGTCAGGCAAAGTGTTCTACATCCAGCGTAACAGCCTGTAGAGCTCGGGGCTGGACTTGTACACCCAAGCCCGCTACTTGGGGCACAGTGATCGTAGAGTCGGCGTTCAGACGGAAATTGGGAACGGCGATGTCGGTGTGAAAGTACCGGTCCGACGCGGAAATATCACCGGGCAGGGAGAAATTGGAGAGACTGGCCAGTGCTACGTTAGTCGCACGTCCCACATTGGTTTCCAGCATGCCGCCACACCAGACGGGAATCCCGGCCGCTTGGCATAGGTCATGGATCTCCCGAGCTGCCGTCAGCCCTCCTACACGTCCTACCTTGATGTTCATGTTCCGGCAAGCCTTGATCCGCAGCGCCCAGCGCGCGTGGTGCGGTGAATGAATGCTCTCATCCAGGCAAATAGGGGTCCTGACCGTCCGTTGGAGTTCGGCGTGCTCCACCATGTCTTCGTGGTGGAAAGGCTGTTCAATAAGGAGCAAGTCAAAGTGGTCCAGGGCCTGCAGGCGCTCCCGGTCCGCTAGTGTATAAGCCGAGTTGGCGTCCACCTGCAGTGCCAGGTCCGGCCACCGGTGGCGTATGTGCGCCACAACCTCAACATCCCAGCCCGGTTTAATCTTAAGCTTAACGCGCTGATAGCCCAGCGCAACGTACTCTTCCACGCGGGCGGTGAGCTCGTCCAAGGTAGCTTCAATCCCGACACTCACGCCTACCGGAATCGTGGTCCGTGTCCCACCCAGTAAAGTTGACAGGGACGTTTCTTGCATCTGGCCTTGCAGATCCCAGAGGGCATTTTCAAGCGCCGCTCTGGCCATGCCATGACCTCGTATACGGTCAAACAGGGCGGCAGCATCCGTTGGCTGGTGCAGTTCCGCACCTAGGAGCAAGGGGATGAGATACTGACTCATGATGTGCCGGGCGGTCCCTATGGTCTCATAGGAATACCAGGGTCCGGATCCGGCCACACACTCCCCCCATCCCGCCAGGCCGTGTGCTTGCACCCGCACCAGAATGGATTCCCGATGGGTCTCGCGGGCGAAACTCGTTTCAAAGGGATGCACATAGGGCATGCGCACATGGTGCAATTCTACGGTCTCAACGCGGATGCCGTCTACGGGTGGCATAGTCATACAAAATTCTCCTCACGGGCTATGACGTAATAGGCATGCTCCGTCTCTCGGCAGAGATCAACCACCAGATAGCCCTGTGTCAATAGAGCGAACAGCAGTGCACGTGACCGTAGGCGCAGGGCCCGGGCTCGGGCCCGATCGTGCACCAAGAGAGCCGGATAGTCTAGGGGAACTTCAAGCGTAACCAGCGCCTTTATGTCCTGCAGGATCGTGGCCGCTGACAGGTTCAGACACATGTCGGTTGAGATATGACAGGCACTACGATCCAGGATAGCTCTATGAGCCTGCCGCACCCGGGTGCGCAACGCGTTGACGGCCTGGGCAGTTGAGCCCACATGCCACTCTACCTCAAACCGATCGGAGGGAACACCATCACCGAGGTCACTACCATACCAGTTCCGGTAGTAGTGCCGGCAGATAACCCCCAACTTGTGGAAGTTGAGATGATTGTTGCGCGCCAGCAAGGGATCGACCGTCCACGTGATGAGTGAAATGCCTTGAGCCTGCACGAACTGGGCCTGTCGCTGCTTGAGACGTTGGCCAATCCCGCGATTCTGATATGCCGACCGTACCGCCAGCATATGGGAACAATGTTTCCACTGACCCGTCGCCGTGCGGCCCAGAAACCCGAAGAGGAAGCCTACCAAAGATGGCTCCCGGGTATCGGCATGGTCAAAGGCACCCAGCGTGAGGCCACCGCTATGCTGGGCTGTTAGCATCACATGCAGCGGTGTTACAAAGCGATCGGTGGTCTGCCACACATCCCGCTGGAGCACTTCCGCCGCCTCGTAGTCGGCAATAGAGTCCAGGAGCCGCAGCTCAATCGTGTCCTGCTGCATGGCCGGGTTCCTCACAACCATTACGGAGTGCCACTTATCTCGGGGTCATGCAGCCAGCACCACGCAGTCTGGCCCCCGGGTGTCTGTTGCGATGGGGGAGGCTGCTGCCGGCACAGATCCCATGTTTGGTCACAGCGGGCCTGGAAACGGCAGCCATGGGGAAGATTACGCAGATCGGGGGGCGCACCGGGAATGAATTCCGGTATGGTCACGTCCTGTAGCCGCGGAATGCTGGCGAGCAGTTTCTGCGCGTAGGGATGGGACGGATTATGCAACACTTGCTCCGCCGTGCCCATTTCCGCTAGCTGGCCGGCATATACTACGGCCAACTGATCACAGATGTCACTGGCCAGGGCAATGTCGTGCGTGATGAAAATGAGCGATAGGCCTTCCGCCACCAGATCTTTCAGGAGGTTCATGATCTGGGCTTGGACACTCACGTCCAGGGCGGACGTGGGTTCATCCATGACCAAGAGATTAGGATCGTAGATCAGGGCCGCCGCGATCATAACCCGCTGCTTCATACCACCACTCAGTTCATGTGGGTACAAGGTGTAGACACTGGCGGGGAGTCCTACTTGTTCCAGCAAGGCTTCCGCCTTGCGCCGTAGTTCCGCCCGTGTACGTGAACCGGATACTAGGTAGGGTTCAATGATCTGGGATCCGACACGCATGACGGGGTTGAGACTATTCATGGCGCCTTGCGGCACCAGCGCCATACGTTTCCACTTGACTTCCCGATGAAACCGTTGGTCATCGTACGCCGACACCAGTTCGCCGGCTAGCCGTACGTCCCCCGCCAAGCGCGCCGTGTTACCGGGCAGATGCCGCATGAGGGCATTGGCGGTGCTGGATTTGCCGCAGCCTGACTCGCCGACAATCCCTAGAGCCGTACCCGGAACGGCAATGTCAAAGGAAATACCGTCCACGGCCCGTACCGTACCCTGGGGATCGGCATAGTGCAGTAGCAGATTGCGGACTTCCAGGACCTTGGTCATGACACCCTGTTACCGTTGCCGGGCCTGTTGCAGACGGGGATTCACCACCGGTTCAATCGCCAGGGAAATCAGCATGAAGGTCAGGGCCACGAGCACGATCAGAAGGCCGGGTGGAATAATCCACCACCAATATCCTACATAGACCCCACCGGTGCGAAAACCCGCTTCCAGGATTTGGCCCCATGTAGGTATGGAAGGATCACCCAGGCCCAGGAAACTGAGACCGGCTTCGGCCAAGATGGCCGATGGGGCCGTGAAAATGATCTGGGCTAGGAAATACGGCATGATTTGGGGCAGGATGTGCCGGAACATGATACGGGCACGTGACGAACCTAGACTCTGGATGGCCTCAATAAGCTGACTGGAACGCATATGGAGCACCATGACCCGGATCTGGATCGCTAGGCCCGGCCAGCTGAAGGCTACTAAGATACCCATGATGACCGCCAGATTAGGCCCAATGATGAACAACAGGAAAATGAGCAGGGGCAGCACCGGAATATTGGCCACGATGTCTGACATACGCTGGATCACCGTATCGGTCGTACCTCCTATGTACCCGCTGGTGATGCCCAGCGTGGTACCGATGGCGGTCGATAGTAGCGATACTACGATCCCTATCAGTAGGGCTACCGGTAGCCCATACAGCAAGCCCTGTCCCAAATCACGGCCGATACTATCGGTGCCCATGGTACCGAACGCGTTGCCGCCCGCGACCAACTTCACTGTGCCGATGCGGTCACGGGCATCACGTGTGGCGGTCTGAAACAGAAATTCATAGGTGCCCGTCAGGGGCACAAAACCCTGTCCATCCGCAGCCGGTATGCCAAAGAGGATGGCCATCACTTGACTCTTAATGGCCGTCTCTTCTAACTGCAGGCCATAGGTGTCGGTCAGAAATTCTTGGAGCGTCGTCAGGAGGCTTTCCTCGGCATTGACCTGGATGCGCAGGGGCTCGGTGACATGGCGGTTGTAGGGCCCCGTTTCGCCCTCGCGTGGTCCACGGACCGCATGCCGCAGGAGACTGATGCGGCTGGCATCAGGCCGGATCAGGGTCAGGCCCAGCAAGGGAGCTCGTTCCACGAAATGTACGTCGGTCACCGCCAGTGATAGGAATGCCGGCACACCCTGTGTTTCATAGGTGTAAGGTATGCGGTAATCGGTGATCAGGTTCCGGCCCCTTTCTTGCTGACTGTCCGGGACTGTCCGTTCCGCCACCCAATGGGGCACGCTGGCCTTGCCCTGCAGCCTGTGCATCCAGGCGGGAGGACTTGCCTTGGGGTTATCAGCCCAGTGCACCGGGTTGCTCCAGTATCGCGCCCCAAACTCGGTTGGAAACGTGAATACCACGTACAGGGCTAACACTACCTGCAGACTCAGCAGGAGTAGACCCAGAACTCCCATAACACTGGACCGTAGGGCAGTCCCAATCTGTGATAGACGCATCAGCGTGAATAACTGACTCTTGGATCCAGGAACAGATAAAGGACTTCCAGCAAGAACCGAATCCCCACATACATGAGCGTGAACATGAAGGTCAGAGCCACAATCACGCCTTCATCCGGGGTGCCGGCCAATGCATCGTAATAGAGACGCCCCATACCCTGCCAGTTGAACACGGTCTCAATAAGAATGGAGCCGGAGAGCGAACCGGCTAGACCGAAGATCAGTCCTGTTACGATGGGCGGTGCCGCCACGCGCAGGATATGGATATTGCGCACCCGACGTTCCGGTAGTCCTTTGGTCCGTGCCATCGCTACAAAATCTTCCTGAGCGATGTTGAGCGTAATGGTACGCACCCCGTAAATGTAGGGACCGACACTGACGAGGACCATGGAAAGCACAGGCAGAATGGCGTGGCGGGCCATATCCCAGAAGCGCGGCCAGCCCGCCGCAGGCGGTGGTGTGCTGTACATACCGCCCGAGGGCAGCAGACGCCATTGGACGGACAGGACTAAGATGAGCAGAATACCAATCCACCAGGTAGGAATGGCATAGGTGACGGCAGCAAAGCCGGAAAGAACCCGATCGATCCAGGTGCCTGGCCGCGTGGCGATAAAGAGGCCTACACCAAGCCCCATTATGGCCACCAGGAATAGAGATGTGGTCATCAGAATCATGGTGTTGGGCAGACGTTCCAGCACGATGTCAATGATCCGGCTGGAGCCATTGAAGCTACGCAGAGTGCGCGCCTCCCCCAGATCCAGGCGCAGCACACGCAACACAGTGCCCGGCAGGCGTGTGTACCAGGGGGTATCCAAACCGTAAAACGTTTCCAGTTCCCGTTTCCTGTCTGCGAGCACACGTTCCAATTCTTCCGGATCACGAATGGTCTCCGCCAGGGCCGTGCGTTCGGCGCGTATCTGTTCACCGACTACGGCAGCCAGGATGCGGTCCGAGAACCCGGTCAGGCCCAGTGTCAGCACCAGTAGGAGTAACACAACGAAAAACACGCCCATAAGGGTTAGAGCCCTCATGGCCAGGGGTACCAATTGACGCATGTTAGCGCATTGTGTGGTTATTGTTCTCAGTCCACTCTGAAGCCATTCTACTGCGCGTCACCATGATTCCGGGACTCAGACAGAGACAGTGTATTGCTGATCCTCTGCCCCGGCAAGCCAATCACGCATCCTGCCATTTCCTTCCTAGCGTGCAGGTGAAGAACGGCGGAGATGCCCTCTATGGCTCCCAACACCAGCAACTGGTATATACGCAACTGCCATCGTACGCGCTTATCAGGATGCCCCTGAGCGGAAGCAAGCGTAGGGAGCAAGTCACACCTTAGCTCAGCGTGACCGGACAAGGAGCACGCGGCCAAGTACTTGGCTTCTCGGCAGCAGGGACGTGATAAGCCCGGAAGTTGCTACCATGACGCGAGAGATAATTTAGCGTGCTATGCGCGGTGCCCATGCCACGAGACCAGGACACGGGCACCCAACTACTGCTATATCTAGTTGCCCTGAACTACTCCTACCGTTGCCTATCTACGTCTGACAGCAGTAGCTTATGGGCAACGGCATCGGGCAACCGATGAAGCGAGCCGCTCAGCCAAACGCAACATCCACCTCGATCTCCACCTGGCGTTCAGTGACGCGTACTAGTTCGTCGCTGTAGGCAGCCAGAATGAGCTCAAAGAGATCGGCGTCCAGTATTTCAGTCTCCGCCGCCGTCATGGCCACCGCAAACTCGTTGTCTTCGCGGGCTTCGGCTTGGCCACTGAGCAGTACTTGGCCATTGGAGGCATCCTTCAGAATATATAGGACTGCCAGTTCACCGGGACCATCCAGTTGCATGGTGACTTCATAGTCCTCGCCGATGAGCAGATCCGCAGCCTCAATCTGTGCGAACGTTATGAACTCCGGTTCGCCTACATACAGGTCAGCCGGTCCAAAGGGATAATCGGCATGCCGGAAGGCCTTGAGTTCTGCGTACTGGGCACCGGGATCGTAGCTCTCCAGCGTAAAGGGGCCGTTACCGATCACTAGATGACCTTTGGCCGTGAACCAGTCCAACAGCGCATCGTAGCGCGCTACTGCCTCACTCGCTGTCACCAAGGGCTCTGTGTGTCCTGGCAGGGTTAGGAAAACCTCCGGTAGCTGCTGCTGTCGTTTCAGATCCAGGACCACACGGCGCACAAGCCGTGCATCACGATCCAGCACCAAGCTAATCCACGGTACCTGGAAACGGGCGGCTGCGGTATCGCTGTAAGCACCACGGCGCTGGCTGAAGACGAGTTCATCCATGGCGTACAGGAGTTCCCAGGGTGCACCGACCCCGGAGGGTATGCCGTAGGCGGCTATATAGTCATCTTCAAAATGCCAGAAATCCACATAGGCCTCGATCCGGTTGTCGTCCAGTACCCGGTAGCCCTTGACCGTCTCTAGGTAAGGACGAGCCGTAACTGCCATCACGGTTTCGATCAGGGCCTTTTCCGGGTTCAGAGACATGTCAATGCCCTGGGCAAGGCCATACAGTACGTCCGCCATGGAAATGGCGGGGCCGTGATGGAAAGGGGCCTGGAAGAACTTGCTGTAATCATAGGTGATCCGACTAACGGCCGTTGTGCCTGCTACCACCGTCTGCCACGAGCCACTGCCTGCATCCCACATCATGGCATCTGCGGGCAGATCAAGCGTGGCATCCGGACCTGCCGTCTCTACTTCGTAGTCCAGGCGGAAAGGCTGAGGTTTACCGGAAAAGGGATGGTTCCATATGGCCGGATCCTGGAGCTGCCGATAGATGTCCGACGTGTACACGTCACCAATCCCTCCGACGGGATTCCAGGTAGACCGTTCCGTCCATACCCACAGGTGCCCCACCGTGAGGGCATCACTATCTTCCTTGTAGGCGGCGCGCAGAGACCATAACCCCCGCGGCCCGGCGGCCACGTCCTGGGTAATCCCCACGATGTCCGCTTGCACCGGATACGTGTTGAGAATGGTAGCGATCCAGATACGTACGCTTTCGTCTAAGCCCACCGCCGTCATGCGGCGGTACAGATCATCTCGTTCCGCGCGATCGGCGAAGTCGCCCTGAAATAGGCGTCGGCCCAACGTGTCCAGATCCTCATTTTCGTACTGCCAGAAACCGACCTCCCGCCAGCCGGGCATATTGCCCAACCAGGGCGCGTAATAGGAGTTGATGCCGCTGTAGTCATAGCGCTGGGGGGCTCCGCGCCCCCAGCCTTCCGTGTACAGATGCCACTGGAAGTCCGTGGGATTGGAGGTGTACACCGTTTGGATGGCCGGCGCGAACGGTTGATATAGGGCTGACACTTGGAAACCGGCCTGGGTGAGGGCGGTCTGGATCAGATTGCCCACTTCACGGCGTTCGTCTTCAACGCGAATAATGAATTTCAGTGTGATCGGTCGGCCCTGATAGTGCCAGACATCGTCCTGCAGCACCGCCCCCGCGTCCGTCATGGCGTCGGCGATGGTGGCTCGGGCCAGTTCCGGGTCGTAATCCAGGCCGGCCTCGTTCACTTGGGTGAAGATCGTCAGGTAATCGTAGTCCGTGGGGCTGATGTTGGTCAGCATGGGTACAGCCTGGCCCTGGTAGATCTCACGGGCGACGAATTCCCGATCCACTAGTCGTTGGACTGCTTGCCGCACGGCAGGTAGGGCCAGGGGATTCAGGGATCCTTCGGGCGCCGGTGCAGGATTGAGCAACAGGGATATGGTGGTGGCCGGTGCCTCAAAAAGCTGGATAGCTTCTGTCTGCAGCTCTTTAGCCGCACTGATTTTCAGGTTGTAATAGTACAGGTCCATCTCCCCGGCCTGCAGATCCAGGGGGGCCCGATCCACATCAAACGCACGGAACATCAGGGTTTCCACGGCAGGCCCCGTGCGTTCATGCGGAGCTTCATATCCGTCCTCATCATCCGCTTCGGCGCCCAGGGCAGGGACCGTGAGTAGGAGTAGGGCCAGCAGGGTACATATGAACCAGTGTCCCGGTCGGGACAGCCGGACGCGATGACGAAGGGATGGCATAAGCTTTTTTTGTCCTCGTTGGTATGGCCTTCAGAACCGCTGCTCCCGTGCGTCAGGAGCAGCGGTTGTTAGCCCTGGATTCAGGGCTCTGATGCCTTATTCAAGCCGGCGCAGAATCTCTGTCAACTGCTCCGACAGATTACTTACGTTGTCAAATCCGAATTCCATGTAGAAAGAAGTGGAAGCAAAGTTGCCTGAACCGTCCACCAGGGTTACCGAGTGGGCACCCTCACCCGAGATGGGGACAAAGACACGAGCGGTCATGCGGCCCAATTCATCCGTGCGGCCCGCGGCCACTTCGGTCCCACCTACCAATAGGTAGTAGTTGATTAGGGGTTGGAAGCCATGCCCTTGCACCGTGATCTGTTCCCCGGCCGGTCCTGCATTGGGACTGACGAAGATTTCCGGGGCCGGAATAGTGCGCTGGCGGGTGAAACCAATCTTCTGATTGAAGCCGCCAAACTCACCCAGTCGGGTGTCGGCCCAGACTAAATAGGCGTCATCCTCGATCGCCGCGATGGAGAAGTAGTCACCCAAGAAAAGGCCGTTGGGGAAGCCCTTGTTCACGTTGGACGGAAAGTCCGTAACGCGGGTGTCGCCTACCCGCAGATTCAGTTCGGGTAGCTCAAAGCCCCAAACCTCGCCCTGGTCATCGGAACGGGTGTAGTAGATGTGATAGCGCGTTTCGACCGGATCATCCCGCATATCACCCCACATCACATGGATAACGCCATCGGGCCCCACATCTATGGCCGGGAAAAACTGCAGGGCCGTCCCCTGATCTTGGTTCAGCTGCTTGGGTTGTGACCAGCGGCGTCCCTCATTGGTGGAGCGAATAAAGAAGATATCACCTTCATCGGTTTCACTGTCGGGCGGGATCGCCGTATAGACGATGTAGATTTCATCGTTAGGGCCTATGGCCATTTTGGGAAAGGCCGAAGCCCAATAGCGGAAATAAGCATTCCGGGGCCGGAAGCCGGGTTCCAGGAAACTGGCGATACGGATGGGAACATCAAAATTCTCCCCGCCATCCTCGGACTTGGCCAGATAGAATTCCGCCAGGCCCTTCTGGCTCTCATCGTCCGTACTGTCAATCCAGGCCACGTAGACATGACCCTGCGAATTCACCACGGGCACAGGTCCCTGGACGACGCGCTTGGTACCCACGGTGTTGGCCTGGCCTTCCGTGTCGCTCACTTCACCATAGGTACGACGGACCGTGGGCCCAACAGACACCGGATCAGACCAGGTCTGCCCTTGATCCATTGAGTACACCAGCTGGGGCGTCGTATCAACCCGCGGTGACCCCAAAGTAGGCAGTTCGCCGATGTACAGAATGTCATAGGACGTATTGAATTCCACATACGTCACATAGATGACCTCAACGCCCTCAATGGTGGGATGAGGCCCCACCGTCATCCAGGGTTTATCCAGGAAACCCAGGGTGATGGTACCGCGCATGCGACCCGTCAAATCGGTTTCCACATCGCTGGTCACGAGGCTGCGGGCACTGGAAACGGGTTCCAGCCAAGTGTAACCGCCATCTTCGGATTTGGCCACCGCGATACTGGACACCAGGGCAAAGCCCACGGCGTTACCCACCGTATATTCCTTGGTGCCAATTGAGATGGACCCCATGTACACATTGCCCTCACTGTCAAACTCCACGACCGGATCGCCACCGGAGACCCGATCCTTGCGCAGGTACTTCACCTGACGAGGTCCGTCCCAGGTCACGCCACCGTCAATGGATACGTACGAGGTGTTGTTGGGGAAGTTGTAGTCGATGGCTCCCAGCACGATGTGATCCGGATCCAGTGGATTGACCGCAATGTCCGGCTCCGTCTGGAGGGGTGAATTGCTGAAGTCGCGGGTAATGAGCAGATCCCGGCTAAACGCGGGGGCCGGATCACGATAGGGCACCAAGACCCCTATCCCCGAGGCCTGTAGGGTATTGGCATCCATGGAGTTGAGGTCATTAACGACAGCATTAACATCCTGCCGATTGAGGATGTTCCAGCCGGGCCGGTCCATCCACGCGCGGGGATCCACGCCTTGGGCCATCAGCCAGGCCGGCCCCGATATTACGTCCGCAATCGGTGCAGACAGATTCTGGATCTGTGTCGGATCCTTAGACACCTTACCCCTTGATGGCAGCGGGGGCGCAGGATCCTGCGCCAGGACCGGCTGGCTGCTGACACTCAACAGGAGGGCGACGAGGGTTATCCGCCATATCTTCAACATCAGTGGTTTCATGCTTCTATCCTTCAGGCAATGCAATGCTAGTGTCGATCAAGAGTACAAAGGCGCTATCTGCCATTTGTCCGGGGAACCCCGTAGGTCCCTTCCACCCGCGCCTGCCGACTGTGCGTCATGCGGACAGCAAAGAAGTGGCACCCTATATCAAATGACGGCACATTACACATTATAGAAGCAGTCACTTCTTTCAGGTAGTACATAGGAACGGCAAAGGATACAGATTGTATTAAAAAAGTGTA
Source organism: Caldilineaceae bacterium (assembly GCA_965116185.1). GTDB lineage: Bacteria > Chloroflexota > Anaerolineae > Caldilineales > Caldilineaceae > Bin34. The sequence goes on along the minus strand of OZ220492.1, from coordinate 1,055,369 downwards.
TAGGAGAATAGGCTCCCTCAGCGTATGGGCAAGCCTATTCCCTTCATTCATAGAGATGGCATGCAACCCAGTGCTCAGGCTCTATTTCCTGCAGCTGTACGTCCTGCTGTGCACAGGTCCCAGCCAAAGCGGCAGGACAGCGGGGGTGGAAGGCACAGCCGGTGGGCACGTGCAGAGGATTGGGTGGCTCTCCCTCCAAAGTCGGTCGGTGGGCCAGCCGGTTCGCCGGATCGGGTTCCGGCACCGCCGCAATCAGGGCCTGGGCATACGGATGCAGAGGATTTTCCACTACCCGGCGAGCCGGCCCCATTTCCACCACCCGGCCCAGGTACATGACCACAATACGCTGTGCACTGTGCACCGCCGTGGCAATATCATGCGTAATGTATAGGATGGCTACCTGGCGCTGTGCCTGCAGTTCCCGTAGCAGATACAGGATTTCCGCACGGCTAGAAGCATCAACCATGGACACCGGTTCATCAGCGAACAGAAATTCAGGCTGCATAATCAGGGCGCGCGCGATGCCCAGACGCTGGCGCTGCCCACCCGATATCATGTGCGGATAAGCCGCCGCCATTTCTTGCACGGGGGTTAGGCGCACTTCCTGGAGTGCCTGATAGATCCGGTCCCGCCGTGTCCTGGGTGTATCAATATTGTGGATCTCCAGGGGTTCGCTCAGGCTTTCATAGAGCGTCATGTATGGATCCAGACTGGAAAAAGGATCTTGAAAGATGGCCTGTGCGCGGCGCTGGAATCGTTTGCGTTCTCTACCTTTCAGCTGGGTCAGATCCTGGCCGTCAAACAGCGTACGGCCGCGGGTGGGTCGTACCTGTCCCAGTGCCGTACGCCCCAGGGTCGTCTTGCCACTCCCGGACTCGCCAACTACCGCCACGGTTTCCCCACGCCACAACTGCAGGGATACGCCCCGCACAGCCTGTACTTGCCGGAAGCGTAGAAGGCCGGTCCGTACTTCAAACTGCACGTGTACGTCCTGCAGATCCAGTAGGGGCGATGCGGCCATGGGTGCGGTAGAAGGCGCAGGAGGAGACATCGTTGACACAGCCATAGGCCCCTTTTTATGTTTTAATACAGCCTTAATAGGAAGCTCACCCAACCGTGATTAGACACCAATGCGTCATGCTGGGAATCCATAATAATAAAATGCGACTGCATAATTCGTATTAGTAACTCTATTCTCCTGCATCCGGTGACTCTGCCGACAAAGGATTATCTCATGTCTCTTGCATCTGCTATGCGCACCGCCGGATTCCCTCGGCGTACTATCTGGGGCTCTCTCCTGCTACTAGTTTCCTTGGGCCTGGTCGCCTGTACCGGGATTGTGATCCCGCCCGCCACTTCACTGTCTTCGGATATGGCAGAGTCTACCGTATCCACACCTCCGGACACTGAACGAGCCCGGGCGTTGACGGAGGAGGCATTACACCTTTTTAGCCATAGCCAGTTTAATGAGTCGGAACAAGCCTACCAAGCGGCGCTAGATGCAGATCCCACGTTCCTGCCCGCTCTAACCAACCTATCTAACCTGTATAGTTATCAGCCCCAGAAATGGCGCCAGGCCCTGGACCTGGCGGAAACGGCCCTGGATCTGGCTCCCAACGATAGCACGGTCCTGGCACACCTGGCCTGGGCCCAGCAGTTGGCCCATCGTTTTGACGATGCCTGGCACAATGCCGAGCAAGCAGTAGCCGCGGATCCCGACAATTACCTGGCGCAGGCCGCCTATGCGGATATTCTACTGAGCGTGTATGAAACGGATCAAGCTCTTGTCCACGCGGAGAAAGCCGTAGCTCTCAACCCGGATGCAGCTTTGGCCTGGATCGTGCTGGGCAACGTGCAGGAAGCCATGCATGATTGGGCCGCAGCGGAGGAATCAGTGCTCCGGGGCGTAGCTTTGGAACCGGAGTTCCTACTGTGGAATCTGGTGCAAAGTCGCCTTGATTTTGATATACGCGGTGACGTTGAATTGACCCGTGAGTTGGCGTCCCGTGTCCTCACGGATATGCCGAACCATCCGTACGTTATCGGTCTGGAGGTAGATCTCGCCATTGAGAACAACGACTGGGACACGGCGAACAGCGGCTGCCAGCGTTTGGTTGAGTTCCATACCATGGACACACCGTATCCGGATGGCTACACCTGTTTGGCGACTGTAGCGTTGCTGCAGGAAGATTACAAGACTTCTGCAGACTATCAGAGTCAGGCGGAGGAGGTGGCTTGGGTCGACCGCCTGGATATCTCCCTGCTACGCATGCGTCTGCTCAATGACAATGAGCAGTGTGCGGAGAGTCGAGCCCTGGCCCAGCGTTGGTTGGATGCCCGTCCCTATAGCATTGCCGCGCACCGCATGATGGGTGTGGGCTTCCTGTGCTCCAAAGACTTTGAGCAGGCTATTCAACATTTTGTGATGGCCAGGGAAAAAATGCCCTATTCGGTGGCAGACGCCCGCCTGCTCTCCATTGCATACGCACGCAACGACATGAAGTCGGAAGCCACGAGTGCACTGGCGAACATCCGCTCCCTAGCGTTGGATGATCCCCTGTATTACCAGGCCCAGTATGAGCTGAATTTCATCCTGGGTGATTTGGAGGCCGCGGTGGAAAATGCCCAGCGCTGGGCTGTCTTCCGGCCCCATAGCACCGAGGCCCTGGAAGCCGTTGCCTTCGCCCAAATTTATAACGGGGACACGGAAGCCGCCTTACGTTCGGCCCAGAATGCGTACGAGCGTGGCTCCACCACCTCCTCCGTCTTGGGTATTCTCGGTTATGGCAATCTGTTGCAGGGCGAATTTGACATGGCCGAACAGTTTCTCCTGCGTTCAGTCCGCAAAGACGCCGACTTCTACCTGACCCGCTTTTCACTGACCCAGATGTACCAATTCAACGATCGCTGTGAAGACAGTGAACCCCATGTGGATTGGTTGAAAGCACAGGCCGGCACATCCGCGGAGATAGCCGAGTTGGATGCGGGGCTGACAGCCTGTTACGATCGGCGCACCAGCCAGGAACGCCGTGAGGAGCTCCTGATAACGGATCAGCAGGTGGAAGAACAGGTAGCACAAAAACTGACAGAGAACAATCTGGACTTGCGGTTTTTCGACGTGGTGGAACGTGCGGGGCAGCGTGCTCTGATCGTGTACTACGCCAGTGAGGAAGAACCAAGCAGTACGGCATACCGGCGTGAGGAAATCGCTGTCGGGTTCCTTGTAGCTTCCTTGCTACCCCTCATGGAGAGCCGTCCTGACACCCTCATTCTCGTCTCGGGTACGGCCGAGGAGCGTATTGCCATGGTGGTCATTGATAGGTCCCCAGCCGCCCTGTGGCTCGCTGAGCAGATGGAGGACGAACAGTTCGTCGGTACCTGGCGGCGGGAAGATGCCGCCAATATGCCCACCGACATATTTGAAGGCAGTGAATAACACCACTAAGTAGCGTCTGCAGCCCCCGGCGGTCACCTAACGCACGGTCAGATCGACGGGGGCTCCCTGTGCGGCACTAGTCAGCAGGCCTTCCATCATACGTTGCACCTGGAGCCCGTGCCGCAGCGGAGCCTCACAGGGAATATTATCTAGGATACAAGCCACGAAATGGTCAGCAACGTTGCGCCAAGCCTGCTCAGCATCCCGTTCCATCTGCACCGCCACCTTCTGACGCTGACCTGCCACCTTCTTGAACAAGGTCAGCGGGTACAGCGTGGCGCCGGCCTCCGTACCGAACAGCTCAATCTGCTGCTCCGACTCTTGATGGCTGGCCCAGAAACTCTCAATGATGAGGCCGGCGCCATTGGCAAAACGGATGATGCCCCCACCATAATCGTCCGCCGCGAACTGGGACCAGTATTCCTCTGCAACCGGTTCGTTCCGACCGAAGTAGCCCTGGCCGCGGGGTCCGAACTTGGCACCGGCCACACCTAGCACGGATACGGGTTCCGGCAGATCCATAATCCACCAGGCCGCGTCCAGGTAATGGACACCCATATCCCGAAAGGCCCCACCACCCTGCCGGATAAAGCCGAAGCTCCAGTTCGGGATCCCTTCACGGCGCACACTACGAGCCCGTGCATAGTAAATTTCGCCCAATTCCCCGTCCTGGGCCAATTGGCCCAAATACTGTACGTTGGGAGCAAAACGGGTAGAGAGTGACATCATATTCACCACACCTGACGCTTCGGCCATAGCCACCAACTCTGCAGCAGGCTCCACGGCATCCGCGAGGGGCTTGGTCACCATTACATGCTTGTCCTGCCGCACGGCTTCTTGCGCTACCGGCACATGCCACTGGTTGGGGGTACCGACAAACACGGCGTCAATTTCCGGGCTGGCACACATCTGTACATGGTCGGTGAAAAACAGCGTGGGCGGCTCAGGCAAAAGGGCGGCTACTTGCTCCATACGTTCCGGGAGGAGATCACAGAGAGCTACCACCCGACACCGTGGATTGGCGGCCAGGGCTAAGGCATTGGCGCGGCCGATACCCATACCTACAATTCCTACTCTGACTTCATTCATGGCTGTACCCTGACAATTCTGCCGGCAAATGCGAGGATGCGGTCATTCTGCACTAGAATCAGACGAATCATCCAAGTAACCGGACAACAGATCATGTTTACTCTGGGCCTGGATCGTACCGCAAGTAGTTGACACAACCTACATACCCTGTCCGTCTTTCTTTCTGTTCGACATCATGTACCAACATCCCTTACGCATCCATATGTGGTCGGGTCCCCGCAATATTTCAACGGCTATGATGTATGCCTTTCGACAGCGGCCGGACACACACGTAATTGACGAACCCCTCTACGCCCATTACCTCGCGCACACGGATGCGGATCATCCGGGCGCGGCGGACGTGCTGACCCATATGGAACGGGATGGTACGAAGGTCGTACGGGATCAGATCCTGGGACCCTGTTCCCACCCCGTGCTCTTCATTAAACATATGACCCATCACTTAGTGGACATCGGCTGGGACTTCATGGCTGAAGGCCGGCATTTTCTCTTGATCCGTGACCCCCGGGAAATGGTGCCTTCCCTAGCCCGCATTCTTGATCAGCCTGCCCTGGCGGATACCGGGCTGGCTTTGCATGTACGTCTGTTCCGGTACCTGCAGGACCTGGGCCGGAATCCCCTGGTCGTGGATGCCCGGGAATTGCTGCGGGCACCCGCCGCTGTCCTGACGACACTTTGTACCCATCTGGAGCTGGACTTCATGGACGCTATGCTGCAGTGGTCAGCCGGCCCCAAACCGGAAGATGGCGTCTGGGCCAAGTACTGGTACGCGTCCGCCCACATGGCCACAGGATTCAAGCCCTGGTGTCCTCCGAACCAACCCCTGCCAGCGCATTGCGAAGCCCTATATGCCGAATGCCGGCCTTATTACGATGAATTGTTCCAGCATGCTATCAAGGCTCCCACTATTGAGACACCATGAACCAAGTTCAACCTAGCCTGCCCGATCCTCGGAATGCCGACATCCTCATTCATGTAGGTGGACAGCTCTTGCCCCGCGACCAGGCCAAGATATCCGTCTTTGACAGCACCGTCCAGGGCGGTGACGCCGTTTGGGAAGGTCTGCGCGTATACGATGGGCGCATCTTTGAACTAGACGCCCATCTGGATCGCCTTATACGTTCTGCCCGTGCTATGGCCTTCGCGGATATTCCCACCGTGGAGGCCATCCGGACAGCCGTATTTGATACGCTCCGCGCCAACGGCATGCGTGATGGCGTCCACATCCGGCTGACCCTGTCACGGGGCATGAAGGTAACCTCGGGCATGGATATTCGCCTGAACCGGTACGGGAGTTGCTTGATTGTACTGCCAGAGTGGAAGCCTCCCGTGTACAACCGGGACGGGATTCGCCTCATCACGTCGGCCTGGCGTCGGAACTCGCCGCAGTGTATCGACTCCCGGATCCACCACAACAACCTCATCAACAACATCCTGGCCAAGATCGAGGCCAATACTGCTGGGGTCGATGATGCCATCATGCTGGATCTGGACGGCTTTCTGGCCGAAACCAACGCCACCAACCTGTTCCTGATCCGTCAGGGTAATCTGTTCACGCCGCACGCGCACAGTTGTCTGCCGGGCATCACGCGCGGTGTTGTCATGCGGCTCGCAGGTGATTTGGCCCTGTCCTGTCAGGAAGCCAATCTGACACTGTCGGATGTCTACGGTGCGGATGAGTGCTTCACGACAGGTACCATGGGCGAATTAGCCCCCGTGCTGGAGGTTGACGGACGTGTCATTGGCTGTGGCCAGGTGGGACACCTGACCCGGCGGCTACAGAACGCCTACACGGATCTGACAGCACAGCTGGGCGAACCGCTGCCGATCTGGAACTAACACGCTGGGGAGGGATCCACAGACGTGCAAGACTAGATCCTCACCATGACTGATCAAGGCTGGGGAGTGTGGGAGTGTAAGGCGCCAAGCCAAGCCCTTAGTAATGCCATGACAGGGCATACAAATGGGCACTATTGAAACCGGTAGCGGCCAGAGCATTGTCTATCGTAGATGATGGTGGCTGGTACAGCACCTGTCTAGCCTAGGACCCTACTAATAAACAGATGCTGGAGCACGGTCGCGTGCAGGCTGTGGAGGCATTTGCCGGCGATCAGATCGTTCTCCAAGCATGAGGTCCCTGACTAGGGGAAGCACACTGACATAATCAAGACACTTATACCCATCAACATCAATGTATAAGGTCATACAGGATTTCCGTAGTTTGTCCAGTCAGGTGTATGCTCCCTGCCTACCGGCAGATATGGCAGAACTGGGGTAGCGGTCACGCTGGGCAACCGTGTGCTGGCGCAGGCCTCTGGCAACAATAATACACTGCTGGATCATCTGGATCCGTGGCTCAAAGCGCCGTAACTCTGCAGTGAAGACTGGAATCTGGAGGCAGTCGATCCATAGGGCACGCAGCGGTATTAATGCATCTTTTATAATGGCAGTAGCTGTTATAGAACATCTTCAATGGAGCCCTACCCGAGGTGGTAGGGAAAACCCAGCCCCGCCGCCGCTTACCAGGAAGTCATTATAACACATGCACATGCGGTTGGACTCTGCCTGTCCCCAGTTGACAAACACCGCGACCACTGGTAACAGGTAAGTGAGCATGAGAACGAGACATGGGAACTGAACACCAGGTAACCTCAGCCATGCGATGCCAAGATGCTGGCCGCGAAGGATCTGGCTGGTTCGTCTTCTCCAAGCTCTTGTCTCTGAGGACTTTATGGAAAAGGAAAAGGCGTGAGTTTCTCTCTAAGGTCATCGCCAATCGCGTGCCAATCCGCGGCCAAGGCTGCTTGCGGTTCTAGAGTACGCACTGTGTTGGATCTGGGAAAGAGATCAAGAATGGTGCTGGCCCCCCTGGCTAAGGCACGGGCTGGAGATTGCAGCCGACGTCTGTGTGCGAGCGCTACCAAGTCAGGGACATGACTGTTCTTCTCCATGTCCGGATACCGCATATAGATTGCAATAAGCAGGCTGCGGAATGACTGTATACACACCCACCTAGCACATCGGGCTAGGCTGTCCTGAATGGTAGAGCTTTGCTTCCCCAAAATCCGTTGGCCCTCTTGTGCTCCTTGCACGGTGAGAGTATAGACAGGAAAAGCGTCTTGCTGTTCTACTTTGACCAAGTTCTGATCGGCCAGCATACGTAGTACGTTATACACTTCGCCATCATAGGGTCCGTAGTGAAAAGGCTTGAAGTTAAAGTGAGGCCCGCCCACAAGTTCCGCCATTTCCCGGCCAATCAGGAAAAACAGCTTCTGTATCTGGACAGGGTTGTAGATAGTTTGATGGCCGCCGGCAGCCATAGTGCTCTCACCACCCGGTGGGCGCTACCACTACGGTTGACCCGTTTCCAAACTGCCATTGTCATTCATATTGCTACACAAAAGCGCGGTTACGAATGATGACGCTGACAGTCCAGTCAGCGTGAAGGTAGAGGCCGCGGTGCCGGAAGATTGCTTGGCTCTCGCGGTATCTTGGTGTCGGTATCCGCAGCGGGGGCAAGTTTTCGACATACCCCGCTACGGAACGGTAACGGTTGGTATACCTAGTTTGGCCGCTTCCTCACGCAGCAATTTGCCGATGTGTCCGGTAGTGGCTTCAGCTAAGTCCCGGTTCAGTTCGCTTTTCGCGGCAACTTGCTGACCGGGGTGAGCCGCGATGCCGTGTGGAGGCCATCACACCAACGCTTTCTACGGCGGCTAACAGGGAGCTAGTCTGCTAGCAAGATGTTGCGGGTTTGCTGGCTCATCTGTTTGAGGCCAGGTCAGAAAGTTAGGCTCAGGCTTGGTGTGATAGACAGTCATTGCCGCTCCTGGTGTGCGTCGTGTCGGTGAGTGGCTCTCTCACTGTCTCATTGCATTTTTGTGGTGCTGGGGTTGTGCGCGTACGCAATGGACCTAGGATCCGTTCGGGAAGAAATTGGCGGTATCGGATTCCTGATGCTTATCTTCCTAGCAGCAAGGATATGGGGCGCTAGCCTGTAACCTCTCTGTACAGAACCGATAAATAATCCACCACCGCCCCCCATTAGTCTGTGTATTGTATCCTGTCCGCAGATTTGATTTAATAGCCGATTGCTGCCACAAATCTCTATGGACGCAGTGCTTGGTAACATAGGGACACAGAAGCTACGGTCTACGGATCCAGTTTAGTGCTAGGATGATACCGGCTAGAAGGCCTCCGATTCCGATACTACTAAATCCTCCCCAAGCATGCCCCTGGGAGATCGCGTATATACCTATTGCTGTCCCCATTCCCATCCACACCAAAGCTATAATGAAGGCAAAGTTTTGGCCCCGGACGGGAATTTTTTCCTTAGTTACCCTATCTATATCTCGACGAAACTCGGACTCACGGTACCAATTATCCACGATTTTTTCCGCCGTCCCTGGAACCAATTCTTCGTATCCCTTTAGGAGGGCAGGATGGGGTAGTGGTCCTATATAAGCCTCTATTGATTCTATTGATGAATATGGTGGCGTGATTGCTGCCCCCAATTCCTGCTGGGTATTTTCGCCTTCGGCCAACGCATCTGCAGGGCGGGAGGGGACTGGTTGTCCCGGCTCTGGATTATTGGGGAGAACTGGGGATCTCTGCTGAGTCGACATGGGAATTCCAGGGTATCATGTAGAGAAAGGAAAAGGCGCGAGTTTCTCTCTAAGGTCATCACCAATCGCATGCCAATCCGCGGCCAGGGCTGCTTGCGGTTCCAGGGTGCGTGTTGTATCGGATCTGGGATAGAGATCGAGAATGGTGCTGGCACCCATGGCAAAGGAGCGGGCCGGAGATTGCAACCGACGTCTGCGGGCGAGCTCCACCAAGTCAGGAACATGACTGTTCTCCGCCATGTCTGGATACCGCATATAGATCGCAATGAGCAGACTGCGGAATGACTGTGCACGCACCCACCTGGCACATTGGGTCAGGATGTCCTGGATTGCAGGGCCCAGCTGCGTCAGAACTTGTTTACCCCATTGTTGTCCTTGCGCAGTGAGTGTATAGATAGAAAAAGCATCTTTCTGTGCTACTTTGACCAAGTTCCGATCAGCCAACAAACGCAGTACATCATATACTTTTCCATCATAAGGTCCGTAGTGGAAAGGCTTGAAGTTAAAGTGCGGCCCGCCCACAAGTTCCGCCATTTCCCGGTCAATCAGGAAAAACAGCTTCTGTACCTGGACGGAATTGTAGACAGTTTGATGGCCGCCGGCAGCCATAGCCGCGACTACCAAATCATTAATCGCAGGGGATCTAGTAGTAACGTTCATTGCTTGGCCTCCAGATTAGTTTGCTTTCCACTTATATTACCTATACTATATTATACATTTATACACATATTTGGGGTGTCAAAGCCTGTCATCCTTCGGCTAATCCATTGTCTGTCCTAGCGCAGAGGCGAACATTGCCACCAAGACTGCCCGCACCCCACAAGTGCGCCGCAGCGTGAGCTACAAAGGTCCCAGAGCTTGCGCATTGGTACATGGGGGATACATTATGATCGAGGAGTGGGTCAACCTAGAGAAGGTAATACGGTGCGCCTTACATAGATAGGTTAGAAGCAGCGGTACGCACTGTATCTCCAGCGGTACAAACACTGCGGGCTGGCGCGGCACACATAGGATATCACTTTCGGGTTTCCGGTTAGAGTGTGGCCAAAGGTCAGCACAGATTTTGTGGATACACTCGTGCCAGCCAGAAGGGGTCATCAAGTGTCCTTGGGGTGAGGGCAGTTAGATCCTCAAGATACAAAAGGTGGTGGGTGCTTGTCCGACCTAGGTTAAACGGGCCGGGAAAGGAGGCCACTACGGCGGCCAAGAATTGAGACAGGGATGGGTGTGTTTCACCTCTACTCTGAACACCCGTACGGACCTTGATGCGTGGCACTACTTCCGCAGAGAATAGAGCATTTCAAAACTATTTACGGGAATGCCATTCACGGATGATGAAGGAAATAGCGGCTAGGCCCACACCAGTAACAAAGGCTTCTATCTTTTCCATCCGCGCATCCGGAAACCACACCTTTTCCACCGGGAGCGCGTACTGACGTATAAAATCCATCCCTACCCAGATAATGACAGCTCCCCACACGATGATACCAGTCCCCGCTACAATTCCAACTAGCGAGAGAACCAATTGCCCCGTTTGATCCAGGATTTTGTGCCATTTGCGGCGGCGGGCTTCGTCATAGTCCTCCGCCATGAAACGCTCCTGTTCACCAGCGGCTTCTCTACCCGTTTCGGGCAGGTTGGGAACTTTAGGCGTTGGATTGTTGGAGCCAGTTGACAAAGTAATCTTCTATTATCTTATCGGGAATTACCGGGTTCTTATTCGTCTCTTCCCATACGACCCGACCGGGGCCATGCCAGATCGTATGCCAAGGCGTGCCGGCGATATGGGTCAACGTAGATAATTCCAGGCCAGTAAAGTGCTTGTACTTAACAAACACATCATTCATGAGCTGGCGTTGTATGGCTGTGAAATCCCGTTGCGACCAGTGGCCCCGCAGGTTCTGAGTGATGGGATTATCCCGGTATTTCTTACATCTGTGGTAGATAATGGCAATGACGGGGCCGTAGGGCCAAGCCTCCACATATTGCCGGATAAGCGGTTTATGATGGATACCCAAATACCAGCCATGGCAATAGTAGATCAGTTTGATCAGCTGTAAGGGCGTGAGCGGGCGGTTATCTCGCCGGGCTTGATCCAGCAAATAATTGGCAACATCCCTAACATCGGGGGCCTCAGACTTTTCCGGGGCAGGGGCCATCTGTATGTTCATGGCACTTTGACTGCTCCCGTCTCCCCTCCCGTTGAGTTACCTGTACAATGTGATTATAGCATAGTGCACGCTTACGATCACAGATAACACAGATCGCATGCCCCACAACATACACACGATTTCACTGGCGGCCTTGTTTGCCTACGCTCGTACGGTAACGGTAGGTTGGTCTCACACGAAGACCTTTGGCGACTATGCTGACATGTACATCGGCGACAGCCTGCCGGATATTTGTAGTACCGCGCACCAACAACCCGGGTGACTACACCCACGTAGTGGTATACCTGATCAAAACTTTTGCACGCGTCGCTACCCTAGGGGAACACGCATTGTACAACGACCTACTAATGGCGGATCGGAACATGATCCGTGTCCGGGGAAACGAGAACAATGAACACAGTTGTCCTTAAGGCAGAACCAGACAGCACGGCGTTCAGGCTACTGTTTACTGAAAATTGTTCTTGCTTTTTATACATTTGTGTGCAGTCGCTTCAGCCTCCGGTATTGTTGGCACTGTTCACGCCAGTCGACAACTGTAGAATTACCCCTCCAGGAACCAGCGCTGTTTGTCTACCACATTGTGTAATGGTCGGTCCGTCTGAAAGCGGACCATGTTAGCCACTAACACGTCCAGGTGCCGCGCACGGATTCGTGGACTGTCCGCTGCGGAGTGAGGCGTGATAATAACATTGGGGAGCATCCATAGCGGATGGGTAGCGGGCAGCGGCTCCGTTTCAAATACGTCCAGCCCCGCACCGGCGATCTGCCCCGCTTGTAGGGCATCCGTCAGATCTTGTAGATTGACTACAACACCCCGACAGATATTGATCAGATAGGACGATGCCGGCATGAGCTCCAGTGCCCGCCGCGTGATCAAACCGACGGTATCAGGCGTATGGGGTACACACAGTACCAGAAAATCGGAGCGGGCTAAGATGGTATCTATATCCTCAGGCCCGAACATCTCATCCACGCCCGTAGGCGGATCTACCTGGCGGATCTCCATACCTAGGACATGCATACCTAGTGTCTTGCCACGGCGTGCTACTTCTGCCCCGATGCCACCCAATCCCAGCACACCCAGGGTACAGTCGGCCAGATGTCGTACCGGTACGTTCTTGCGCCAAATCCGCTCCATCTGATGGTGACGGTAGATATGAAAACCCCGAGCGAACATGAGGAGATACGTCAGTGCATGGTCCGCGATCACATCACTGTAGATCCCGGCCATGTTGGTTAAAACAACGGCACTAGTGGCCAGCTCCGGGAAGATATAGTGTTCCAAGCCTGCCACAGGGGCCTGGACCCAGCGGAGACGCGCCCCCTGGGCCAACAGTTCCGGGGTTATCGCGCCATAGAACGCTTCAACTCGGGTGATATGACTCAGGGCTTCCGTCAGCGAGGGCGCGTTGACAATGGTCACGGCCCCCACCTTGTCCTGGACATAGGTCAGCTCATCCGCCGGCAAAGCAGGATAAAAAAGCATGTTCATAGGCTATAGGCCTTGCAAGGATGGAAAACGGTGGCCCCATACACGCGCTAGCCTAAGGCTACCGACAAGATTGTCTGAGCTCACCAAGAAGTCAGGTCACATCCGGGGTCGTCGGCAGTCGCATGCGGTTGGCATTCACCCAGTCCCGTATATAAATCCGTCGCCCTTCCTGTTCATGGGAGACGTTGGCCGCCAGCACGCTGGCCAGACTGTTCATGGCATCAGCAAACGGAGACCGGAGCCGGGTGGCATCCTGATCACCCACAGCTTGCACGAAGGACCGTGCTAAGGGATAGGTCCCCTCTTCCTGTGGGCCGGCCCACAGGACTTCGGCCACTTCATCGTGTGAGGGCGTGGTACCCGGGGGATAGGAGCCACCATAGTGAAAAGCCTGAACCTGATCCGGCTCGATCACCACCTGACTCTCGGTGCAGAAAACCCGGTGATCCGTCAGTACGTTGTAGACCTTCCGCAGCCGCGACAGCACCAGGTTGCCAATGGCCCCTTGTTTGAAACCAAACTGCACACTATAGGCGTAGGGATTGTCCGCGTGATCTATGATGTCCTCGGCTGTCCGGGGCACATAAGCAGCCTGCACCCATGTTACGTCTCCGAACCAGTAGCGCCATAGATCCAGCAGGTGAATGCCCGCTTCGACCACCGTGGTCCCGGACCAGGCGCGACTGGCTGCCCACACCCGGTTCACCGGTCCGCCCCAACGCTGCGTATCGGTATGCTTGGCATCGTGCCGTTCCAGAGGCGCATGGAAGGCATAGGTCGCCATGACGGCCCGGCGGGCGTGTACATAGGCATGTACCGCCTCATGACGCGGATCAAACCGTTGCTGGAAACCGCAGCCGGCTAACACACCGGCGTCCTCGATCGCCGCCGCCATGCGCAGCGCCTGGCCCATGTCCAGACTCATGGGTTTTTCCACCATGAGATGCAAACCCCGCCCCGCGGCCTGCACGACTTCATCACGGTGCAGATTGGGCGGAACAGCCAGGAACAGAGCTTCACAGAGGCCGGATTCCAGCAGTTCTCCGAATTCCGGGGTGCAACGCACCGTAGCCGGATCTAGATCCGGCACAAAAGACTTCAGCTTGACGGGTTCCAGGTTGGCCGGGAAAGCATCACAGAGGGCGGTAACATACACCAACCCTTCCGCCTGCAGTCGTACCAGTGCGGCAAGATGTTGCAGACCGCGCTGGCCTAGACCCACCACACCGACTTTGACCGGAAATCCCATGCCGGCCAACCGCCTATGCCCAGGCCCCTTTTGCCATCATGCCCCCGTCCACGTTGACCCAGCTACCGCTCATGAAGGAAGCACGGGACGTGGCCAGAAACGTGACCACGTTGGCAATTTCTTCAGGCTCGGCAATACGGCCTAGGGGATGACAGTCCGCCCATGTACGGCGCAGCTCGTCCAGCGTCGTGGCATCCTCGCGGATCGATGCGGCGGCGGCTTCGGCCACGAGCGGCGTGTCCACCGTACCGGGATTCACAGCCATGACCCGTATGTTGTCTACGGCATAGTCCAGACAAAGGTTCTGGGTCAAGGATAGAATGCCGCCTTTGCTGGCAGCATAGGCAGGCACGAGCGGGGCCGACATCAGACCCTGTACGCTAGCGGTATTGATAATGACACCACCGCCGGCCTGCTGCATATGGGGGATGGTGTACTTGGACATGAGAAATGCACTCTTGAGGTTGACAGCCAGAATGCGATCCCACATCTCCTCCGGCATTTCATGGGCGCGCAGATAGGAGCTAGTGGGTTGGATACCGACGTTATTGCACAGCACGTCAATCCGATCCCACCGCTCCACCGTATCTTGTACCAGTTGTGCACACTGGGCCGCATCGGCCACATCACGATGAGAATAGCGCACCGTACCCGGCAGAGAAGCGGCGAGTCCGTCCATTTCGGCACCGGACGCATCATCAACATCGGCACAGGCGACATGAGCCCCTTCCTGGGCAAAAGCCAAGCAAATAGCCCGGCCAATACCTTTGGCACCGCCCGTTACAATCACTACCTTGTCCTTATTCTCACTCACAGTTCACTCCTTCCTGGAAAATGTTTAGTGATCCGGGCGTCCTGCGTCCACGGCCGTACATCCGTCAGCCAAACCGGCATGCCGTGATTGACTCGCATTTGTCCCGGTCCAGTGTCATACCTAGGCCGGGGGCAGTGGGTACCGTAACGTGCCCATCCACCGGCGTAACGGGATGCTGGAGAAAGAACTGATGAATTGCGTTCCACTTGATCAAGTACTCTAGCAGCGGGCAGGTCACTACCGGCCAGGCTGCAATCAGGTGAATGGAGGCGGGCGTTGAGTGTCCATGCGGCACTATGGGCAAATCATAGGCCGAAGCCAGGGCACAGATCTTCATCATTTCGGAAATGCCACCTGCCCAGTAGATATCAGGTTGCAGGACATCACAGGCTCCCGCGTCCATCAGCTGCTTGAGCCCCCAGCGTGTGTATTCGTGTTCACCGCCGGCAATCGGAATGTCTATGACGCGGCGCAAGGCCGCATACTGCTTGATTTTGTCAGGCAGCACCGGTTCTTCCAGCCAACGAGGACCATAATCCACCAAGCGTCGCGCCATCTGGCGGGTATAGGGCACGTCCCAGCTCATCCAGCAGTCCAGCATGATGTCTACATCAGGGCCGACCGTCTCACGCAGGGTGCGGACCAGGTGCTCATTGCGCTCCATGCCGGCGCGACCGTCCGTCGGACCGTCGCGGAAAAACCACTTGGTGGCCCGATACCCCGCGGCCACTATCTGCTGGGCTCGTTCGCGGACACGCTCGGGTTCCAAGGAATAGCCCAGGGCACTAGCGTAGGCGGGCACTGTGGTACGCACCGGGCCGCCCAGCAGGGAACAGACGGAAGCACTGAAATGATTACCTTTTAGATCCCAGAGGGCACAGTCCACGGCACTGAGCGCCATCATCTCCACCCCCTTGCGGCCATGTACGGCATGCCGGTACAGGCGATCCCAGATGCGCTCAATGGCCAGGGGATCTTGGCCCAGCAAGAGAGTTTTGAAGGAGCGGTAGATAAAATAACCCTGTTCTTCCGGGAAGGGACCGCCGATACCACTCACACCGGAATCGGCTTCGATCTCCACAAACCAGGCCGTAATACGCATTGCGTGCGCAGACAAGGGTACCATGCCGGCCCGGTCTTCATGCCGGTGTTCCGGATAGATGTCAATGGGACGGATCAGCCGTTCCTCCCAAAACTGTCCCTCATGCTCCATCACCCCTTCCAGGCGCAGAACTCTCACATCCGTGATTTTCATGGTGGGCTCTTTAGTGGTCAAAGATAGGCCGGATACCGTATGATCCCCACCTAGGCAGGTGGCTTGAGATAGCGGCCATTGTTTCTGTATATGCCTTCAGCCTATCATGGTCATGCAACATGTCCATAACTTATAGCAAACAGGCGCTTGTACAGTAAGATCAGTCCTAAACCATCCTAAGGAGAATGCTCATGTTGCGACGCCAGTTTTGCGGGCTAGCCGCACTCCTCGTGTCAGCCTGCGTCATGCCCGTCACATCACTCCCGGCGGATGATACGACCACGGATACGCTACCGGATCTGGGGATGGCGCCGGAATTGCTTAACGAAGTTTGGCTTAATGTTGAGAGTCCCCTACGCCTGGCCGACCTGCAGGGCAAAGTCGTACTACTTGACATGTGGACTTTTGGGTGAATAAACTGCAAACGCACGATTCCCTCGTTGAGGGAATGGCACCAGAAGTACGCTGCACAAGGCCTTGTCGTGATCGGCAATCACTATCCGGAATTTCAGTATGAACGCGATTTGGACAACCTAATCCAAGCGGTTCAGGATCTGGAAATTACGTATGCGGTAGCCCAGGATAATGAAGGAGATACCTGGCGGGCGTACAGCAACCGCTATTGGCCCACCAAATACTTGATTGATAAACAAGGGCACATCCGGTACAAACATATCGGTGAAGGCCGCTATGAAGCCACCGAGGCCGCTATTCAGGCTCTCCTGGCCGAACAGTAACGTCAGCCCCTGAGAGTGAGCACCTAGGGTCACTTCGCGCGTCGCGTGTTGCGCATATCCCCCACCGATATGGACAGGCTGTGATAGCGTACAAGAGAGCTATAGAAAATGGGAGCGCTGTTCCGTACGTGCACGTAAGCCGGTGCATAGAGGGCCTACGAACTTAATCTGCTGTAAAAATAGCGTGGCAGGAAAGGATTTCACCGATTTATGCGCAGTTCAGCCCAATTCAAAGTTGTGTATGTAGACCCGTATGACGGGAACCATCATGATATGACCATTGAGCAGTCCTATTGGGATGCTCTGGACATTGAACTGATCTGCATGGACCCTCCCTGTCGGACGGAAGCGGCGATCGTGGCGGCGGCCCACGACGCGGACGTAGTCTTGTTCACGGGACAGTACACCCCCTTCAATGAAAAAACCTACGCCGGACTGGAAAAATGTCTTCTCGTTCAGCGCTACGGCATTGGCATGGATAGCGTAGATGTGGAGGCAGCCACCCGTCACAACATCATCATGGGCAATTTGGCTCTCTTCTGTGTCCAAGAAGTGGCGGATCACACCGCCGCCCTCCTTTACGGTCTGGCCCGCCAAGTCGGGATCTGTGATCGGAGCTTGCACGCGGGCGTAGCGTGGGAACGGATCCGTCCCCGCATGCAACCCTTGCGGCGCATGAACCAACTGACCCTGGGCATTGTCGGTTTTGGGCAGATTGGGCGTGCTGTGGCACACCGCATGCGCCCGGCCTACCGGCGGGTCGTAGCCTATGATCCCTACGTAGATCAAGCCCAGGCCCACGAGCTGGGTGTGGAAATGTGGGATCTGCCCAGTCTCCTACAGGCTGCCGATTTCATCACCGTCCACACACCACTCATGGCCGGCACCCGTAACCTAATCGGTTGGCCGGAGTTGATTAAAATGAAACGCACGGCCTATCTCGTCAACACCAGCCGGGGAGGCGTCATTCACGAGGAGAGCCTGATAGCCGTGTTACGGCAGGGGCGCATTGCGGGTGCGGGATTGGATGTCTTTGCCGAGGAACCTCTGCCCACTGACCATGTCCTGCGCCGGATGGACAACGTACTGCTAACACCCCACACGGCCGGGAGTTCCCTGCACTCTTTCCAGGAAGGTCGTCACACCGTCGGCCAAGCCGTGGCCAATGTGCTGCAGGGGTACTGGCCCCCGCATGTATTCAATACCGAGGTCACACCCCGCCGACCGTTGCAGCCGGCCCCTGCATGGTCCGCCCCTACTATATAACCGACAGGTCTATAGGATGGCTCCGGCAGGCTGTCTCCCGACGAGCGTACCCACACCATATATCCGGTGGACACAGGTCCTAGTCAGTCTGTTCGGTCTGCTCGCCTTAATGGGGTGTGGTTTCCGATCACCCCCCGTGGACCCACCTGCGGTCGTGTTGGCACCTACAGTAGAACCCACTACAGCGGTAACGGCTACTCCGGCGGCAGCAGAGATTCTGAGATACTTTCCCCCTCTTACCGCCTACCGGGCCGGATTGCGTGGGGATCAGGTGGATTTGCTGGAAGATCTTCATCATCTACCCCGATACGAGATTGCAGTTGATCTGTTTCCCGACCGCAATGCACTACAGGGACAGGCTGCCATCGCCATCGTGAATTCCAGTACCCAAGACTGGTCTCAGATCGTGTTTCGCCTACCGGCCAATATGCCGCGTCTGGAAGCCAACATGCAGATCAATGCCGTGGCCGTCAACGGGCAAGACATCACCCCCATTATGACCGCTTCCCCTACCGTCCTGACTGTGCCTCTACCCTCCCCATTAGCCCCCGGGCAGTGGGTCAAGGTGGACTTAGCGTGGCAGCTCCAATACACACACCACCAAGATAGCTTAGCCGCCTATATTGTGTTGGGGGGCAATCAGGACATGATTTCGCTGCCTCACTTTTATCCGGAACTAGCCGTGTTTGCCCCGGGCGCACCCGGTACTACGGACGGTTGGTGGACTACCGAAATTCCGGACTATGCTGATATCCGTTTCCACACCGCCACTCTCATGCGGGTATCGGCCAGTGCGCCCCGCAACCTAGTCGTGGTGGGGAGTGGTACCCCGACCACATCCGTAGCCCGCGGACAGGACCGAGTCCACCACTCATGGGTCACCGGCCCTGTTCGTGGGTTTGTCCTGCAGGCCAGTCCCGCTTATGTTATGTCCTCTCTTGAGGCCGATGGCGTTGTTTTACAATCCTTTCACCATCCGGCAGACGAAGCGGTAGCTCGGCAAACTTTAGGCTACGCGCGTACGGCTCTGCAAACCTTTGAACGCTATTTTGGGCCCTATCCCTACCCCCAGCTACTTGTTGTGTCTTCCCCTCTTGATGACCGGGGCATGGAATATTCGGGACTGGTACAGATGGGTGTCAACCGCTACCGCAACCATCCCGATAACACGGCCTGGCTCATGATTCATGAAGTTGCCCACCAGTGGTGGTACTTGCAGGTCCACAACGATCCGGTCCATTGGGTCGATCTGGACGAAGGACTAGCTGAGCTGTCCTATCTTTTCTGGCTTGACGAGGTACTGGATGACTTCAGCCGGGAGAACATATCCATCCACTGGCGTTCTCAGATCCACCAGTTTGACACGGCTTATGCGGGAGATGTCCCCTGGTGGCGCCCTGCCACCTACGCCGATCTGGTGCATTACTATCGGGCCCACTACACACGCCCCGCGGCTTTCCTGGAGGCGGCCTGGACCCTGGCCGGAGACGCCCCGTTCCGCGCCGCGCTACGCACCTACGTGGCAGACAACCGTTTTCAGATTGTGACCTTCCAGGATCTGGCCGATGCTCTCAACCAGACCGCCCAGGACGAGCGAATGGCAGCCCTTCTCCAAGCCTGGTTGAGTACTGAACAACCCCTACCCTAAGCACCGACGGTGCATGAGTCTGGGCTCTGGCTACACTTTCCTTGTAATCCCAGCCTAATAACGGGCTACCGTCAGGCGCTGGAACCGCTCCTCGTCCCACTCCGCTCCCCATCCCGGCCGGTCCGGTGGGCTAATACAGCCATCCTGGATCAGTGGTGCGTTACGCAGTCCCCAGCTTTGCCCCTGCTGGCGCAGGGCATCCGCTGTGGATCCGAAAAATTCATAATAGCTTGTATTCTCTAGGCAACAGCCCACATGAGCATGAACCAAGCCAAAGAGGCCACCGGGTCCGTTGAGCTCCACGTGCGCCCCCTGTAGTTCGGCGAAATGAGCCAGTTTCAGGACTTGTGTTGTGCCATGGGTAGCTCGCGCCCGCAGATAATCCGTCGCACCTTGTAATAACCATTGCGCCGTTAGGTCCATGTCATGCATCAGAGTTTCCGTCGCCATGACGGGGATTGCCAGCCCACGGCACAGTTCCTGGTACAGGTTCATCTTCTGTTCATGCATGGGTTCCTCTAGCCACAGAAAACCCAGTTCCTCCATTACGTGCCCTACGGCTAGGGCTTCACGGAGCGTGTAGGAACAGACGGGATCATTGATCAAAGCGTACGCATCACCCACCACACGGCGTACTTCCCGGAAGAGGGGAATGTCTGCTTCACCGCCTTTGTACGTGTGAAATTTGTAGGCCTGAATGCCCAGGGTCTGGCCACGCTCAATCGCCGCTAGGTACTCTTGTACAGTCCCGTCACCACCGGTTAAATAGACGGGCAGTTGCTCCCGCACACGCCCTATAAGGGCATGAACCGGCAAGCCGGCTACCTGACCGGCAATATCCCACAAACAGTTGTCAAAGGCACCAAACCAGCCCGGACGCTGGTAGAGCCACCGGGTACCTTTCTGGAGCATCTGAAACAGGTGTTCCCGCCGGAAAGCATCGGCACCCAGCACATGATGGCGCAACATCTCAACCTGGTCCGGTGACAGGGTGCAGTCACAGCGGGCCAGAATCCCCGTGGCCGTGCGTACTTCCAGAAATGCCTGGGTTTGTACTCGGTGCAGGGACCGTGTCCGATGTGTATACTGAATCCGCGGCAGGTTCGGTACCCGGATCAGCGTATGTCCGGCCGCAGTAGTGTCAGGCAATTCCAGAATAGCCAGTGAGACATCCGTAATTTCCATGACGTGGCTCCAATGACCTATGTACGTGGCCCAGCTTAAATTTTCAGTCCTGTCAGCACCACGCCGGAAATGAAATAGCGCTGGGCAGCAATGAAAAGCATAATCATGGGCACGGTCATGAGTGCCGCAGCCGCCATTAGCAAGTGATCACGTGGATCTGTGGTTTCCAAGGGAATAAACTGAAACGTGCGCAAGCCCACGGCGGCGGTGAAGAGGTTGGGCTTATTCAGATAGATGAAGGGCCCGAAGAAATCGTTCCAGTCCCCTAGGAACGTCAGGATAGCCACAGTGGTCAGAGCAGGTTTCAGCAGCGGGGTAATCACACTGAACAGAATGCGGAAGGGAGAGGCCCCGTCTATGAGCGCGGCTTCATCCAGATCCCGTGGAATGCTCATGATAAACTGGCGCAGCAAGAAGATCATGAATGCCCCACCGCCCAGCCAGGCCCCGATCGTCAACGGAATATACGTGTCGATCAGACCAATTTGGAAGAAGAGAAGGTACTGGGGAATAAAGGTGACCACACGTGGAATCATCATGGTGGAAAGCATGAGAATGAACCACAGGTCCTTGCCATAAAAATCAAACCGGGCGAACGCGTAGGCCGTGAGCGTGGCTGTTAGGACCGTTCCCGGAATGGTGATCGCGACGATCAGGAAACTGTTGGCAAGCCAGCGAGCGTACGGTACGGCCGCAAACACATCGCCGTAGTTGTGCCACTGGGGCACCGAAGGCAAGAGATGGGGTTCAAAAGAACGCAGTTCCTGCCAGGTCTGCAGGGAACTGGAAACGGTCCAGAAGAGCGGAAAAGCAAACATCAACCCGGAACTGATCAGAAATAGGTAGCGCACAGTGTGCCAGAAGCGGCGCTGCCGGGTCCGGCGGACTAGTTCAACCTGTAGGGGAATGCTTGAGGCAGAAGAGGTGGCCATTATGCGCCGTAGTAGAACACCCAACGGTCAGAGGTGCGGATCTGCAGAATGGTCAGCAGCACGATGATAACGGCAAAGAACCAGGCGAGAGACGCGCCGTAGCCCATGTTCCAGTAATCAAAGGCGTGTTTCCAGATATGTAGGCCATAGAACCAGGTGGCAAAACCGGGGCCACCTTCCGTCGCCACAAAAGCCGCGTCAAAAATCTGCAGGGCACCAATTACACCCAGCACCGTATTGAAGAAAATCGTGGGCGTGAGCAGTGGTAACGTCACGTTACGCATACGTTGCCAGCTGTTGGCACCATCAATAGAAGCCGCTTCATAGAGAGAATCCGGAATACCCTGTAAGCCCGCCAGGAAAATGATCATGCGTACCCCGCCCATGGACTGCCAGAGATTCATGGAAATGAGGGAAGGGATGGCCCAGCGCCGATCACCGAACCACATAGGCGGATCCAGCCCTAGGGCACGTAGGCCCTGATTCACAATGCCGAAGTCACCGTTCAGTAACCACTTCCAGAGAATGACAGACGCTATGAGCGGCACGAGGGATGGCACAAAGAATAGGGTGCGAAAAATCGCAATACCCCGCAGAGCCGTGTTTAGCAGCACCGCCAGGAGCAGGGATCCCAGAACACCCAAAGGTACGGAGAGCAGGGCGTAGTAAAACGTGCGTCCCAGTGAAGGCCAGAACAGGTCGTCGTCCGTGAACATACGGACGTAATTGTCGATCCCGACAAACTTGGAGGGGCTCAGTACATCGTATTCCGTAAGGCTCAAAAACAGGGAGACCAGACCGGGTCCTAGGAATAGTCCGAAGAAGCCTAGGAGCCATGGCATCAGAAACAGATAGCCATACAAGTTTTGATGGAGGGCCCGTCGAGACACACGCCGCCGGGACGGCATTGCGGTTGCAGTCTGTGTTACGGTGGTCATAGTGCCGTTCCCCACAGCATAGTTACCGAAAGGGAACGGGCCACAGGGGCCGAGGCTAGGTGGTCCGTTCCCTCTGGGTAGGCATGATTACGCCGGATCCTGATCCAGCACTTTCTGAATGTTGTCGTGCAAGTTTTGCAACCCTTCCTCAAACGCTACAGGCTGATGGCGGTCCAGCAATAGACCGGTCCATTGGGCCACCGCGTCCGTATACTCACGTCCACGCGAATTGGCCGGGGCATGAGCCGGAATTCCGTTCTCCAGATTAGGTATGAACCACTGGTGTATGGGGTTATCCGCAATGAGTTGATCCAGCACATCGGGACGCACCAGCGCACCGTTACCGGCCACCACGTTGAAGCCGTAACTGCCTTCCGTGCTGGTGATATGCATCAGGAACTTGAAGGCTTCACTCGGATGCGGCGTGTCGGCCAGGACATTCCAAGTTCCACCACGTATCTGGCTAGGGAAGCGGCCGTCTTCACGGGTTGGCAACAGGATCTGGGATGCCACAGCCGCTTCCGGATCCTCAATATCCCGATCAAAATTTCGTACACACAGGGAACCGCACCAGTTCATAGTCAGCTTGCCGGCTAACAGAGCCGCGCCGAAGTTACCACCGATATCGTCCGGTACAGGCAGCACCTGGTCTTCCACGGATAGCTTGTACGCCCAGCGCAGGGCTTCCTGCGATTCCATACTGTCCATCAGCATGCACTGGGTACCCTCTTCGTTAATGAGGTGTCCACCAAAAGCCCGGCACAGCACGACCATATTGGCTTCGCTGTGGGAAATCGCCAGTCCGAAGCGGCCCTGCTCCTCGTCACGCAATTGGCGGGCCCATTCAGCGATCATATCCATGGAGGTGTCATGGCTTACCGGATCGGGCAGAGCAACGTCCGCTTCGTCAAAGTGCAGGGCATTCGTTACCAGCGTGTCAAAACCGGCCCAGCCCCAACTGGGGAGGCCATACAGCTGACCCTGGTGGTACTGGAGGCGCATGAATGTATCAAACCATTCGCCCAAATCCAGACCTTCCGCGGCGACATATTCGTCAATAGGGCCGATAATGTTTTTGTCAATGGCACGCCAGAAATGATAGTGCGAAGGATCGAAAGCGCAGATGTCACCTAGATTCCCGGCTGCAAACAGGGCGTACATCTTACCGTAGTTGTCCTGCTGGCTAGAGCCCGTCAGCGGCCGAAACTCAATACTGACATGGGGATGCATTTCAGTGAACGTATCAATACGTTCCTCGTTCCAGCCGGTCCCCGTACCTCGGAAGGTATCCCAGATCAAGGCGATAGACTCCATGGCCGGCTCGCCATCCCCTTCCGATACTGTGGGTGCAGCCGGGGGCGCACAGGCCGCCAACACGGCACCGGCGGTGGTCATACCGGTCAACACCAGAAACTCACGACGCGCAAGCAGTCTTCTCTTCATAGCTCATTGCCTCCACGAGATAACAAGAACCAACCCTAAGCAGCCCCCACAGCCGTGGAGGCCCAAGAATGGATTGATAGGGGTTAATACGAGATAAGGATATTGTAGAACTTTTTGTTCCATATAGCAAACGACATGGATGACGATTAGGGTATGGTCCTCGCATGGACAGCTGCTACGCACCTGGCGATCGGCCCTGGACACAACAGCAAGGACGTGGGCATATGACTACTTCCTTAGGTGATGGGATCGTACTTGTTATCCTCCCAGTGCAGGATCTATACTGTGGTGTCGCGTAACGCGTGTGGACCCACCTTGGTTGCGGCCTACTCGGGTTTAGTGCTGGCCTTGAGCCTAGCTATATCTGGATTGCTCTCATGGTCAGTACAGGCAATTGACTCATTGTTTTGACCGTTGGAGGACACGTACTATGAAGACAAATATGCGGTGCATCTGGAGTATTGGCTTGGTCACGTGCCTGTTGTTGGGCCTGCTGGCTGTACCCGCAGGGGCCCAGACCCCCTGTGACAGTACGAACGAACCTCTCAGGACTATGCAAACCCGGCAGCAGCTCCGGCAATTCGTAGACTGTGCAGTTGCCCACGTGGAGGCAATCGGCTGGGAACAGGCGGTAACCGACTTTACTACGGCTCCTGCTTGGTCGGATGGCAGCATATATCTTTATGGTGTTGACGAAGCCGCCATCAATTTGTTCAGTGCCGGCCAGGACTTTGCGCCGGGTATGGATCTAAGCGTGCTGGAAGATGCGGATGGCGTGCAAATAGTGCCGGAAATCGTGCGTATCACGCAGCGTTATGGGTCAGGGTATGTGTACTACCATTTCAACAACCCTGCTTCCGGCGAGATCGAACCCAAGATAGCCTACGCCAAGGCGCTTGAAGTGGATGGTGAAACCCGTATTCTAGGCTCCGGCTTGTATCCACGAGACGTACCGAACGCGTGTTCTCCACAGTACGTACGTGCTTCCTTAGTCTACTCGGCGCATGACCTGGAACGCTTCGTGACCTGTGCTGAGCGTTACCTACGGCAGCACGGCATCCAAGCCCTGTATGCATTCAATGCGGATCCGCGTTGGGTGTCCGGATCCACCTACCTGTTCCTAGGCGACACGGAATCATTGATGATCTTAGCCCACGGCGGTGATGCAGACCTGATTGGCCAGGATCTTATGGAGCTTATTGATCCGGACGGGGTTCTCATCATGCAGGAAATACGACGCATTGCCACCGCCTTTGGAGAAGGTTACGTGTACTACGGTTTCGCCAATCCGGCAACCGGCCAAACGGAGCCGAAAGCGACTTTCGCCAAAGAAGTACATTTGGACGGTCGCAGCTATATCCTGGGCTCCGGGTTGTATATCCCCACGCCGAAGTGCCACTCATTACCCTTCGCGCGTGACGTGGACACGCGGGCTGAGCTAGAACTCTTTGTGACGTGCGCCCAGGAACTCGTACAGACGCAGGGCGAGGCAGCCTTTGACCTGCTGACCCGGCATCCCCAGTGGATCGGGGGAGCTATCTATACATATCTGATGGTGGGCGAGAATTGCCAATCCCTGCTCTATGCCTTGGATTACAAGGCGGACGAAGTGCACAGTTGTGATCTTGAGGACGTTGAGGGCAAACCTGTGAACCGGATGATTGTTGATCTCGCTGCCAGTGAGGAAGGCAAGGGCTGGCTTGAGTACCAGTGGCTTAATCCTGAGAGCAATGAAGTGGAAACGAAGACAGCTTTTGTGATGGGCGTTATGATCAACGACACGCTGCATGCCATCGGAGCAGGCCTCTACGCACTTGAGGATTAATCTCCAAGACTTCCGGAACAGTAGGCACGCGGCAGGACTCTGAGTCCTGCCGCGTTGTCTTTAAAAGTATGAAGGGCCGCAGGTCCTGACGTAACCGGCATGGGGGCAGAGGCCCAACCACCGTGCAATCCGCTCTGCCGCACAAGTTGCGGTTTAGCCCTTGACCCCTGTGAAGCTAATACCCTCAATGAAGGTGCGCTGCGCGAAGAAGAAGACGATTACCATCGGCAAGGTGAACATAGTAGCCGCAGCCATCAGCAGTCCCCATTCCGCTCCATGCTGAGTGAAATAGAGGCGTAACCCTACGGACAGAGTGTATTTGTCCGGATCCTTCAGAAATACGAGGGGATTGATGTAGTCGTGCCAGCCAAACATGAAGTCAAAAATCGCGATTGTGATAATGGCCGGTTTGGAGAGAGGCGCCACGATCCGCCAGAAGATCCGCAGTTCATTGGCACCGTCCACGCGCGCGGCATCGTCCAGATCTTTGGGAAATGTGAGCATGAACTGGCGAACCAGGAAGATGAAGAAAGCGTTGCCGAAAAAGGCTGGTACGATCAAGGGAGCGAAGGTTTCCAGCCAACCCCAGTTGCTGTACAGGATGAAAAGAGGAATGAACCGGACCTGGGACGGTAGCATCATGGTCGCAATGACAATGATGAAAACGATGTCGCGCCCCGGCCATTCCACGCGTGCGAAACCATATCCAATAAACACATTGGAGACTATGGCCCCCACCATGAGCCCGATAGCGTAAATGAACGTATTGCTCAGATAACGCAGAAAGCGAATGGCCGTGATGGCTTCCGG
The DNA here is from genome assembly GCA_965116185.1 of Caldilineaceae bacterium. Taxonomy (GTDB): domain Bacteria; phylum Chloroflexota; class Anaerolineae; order Caldilineales; family Caldilineaceae; genus Bin34. The sequence continues at coordinate 1,028,454 of OZ220492.1, read as the reverse complement.
ATAGTTGCTGAACACAACGTTCTCCGGGATCAGGCGCACCGGGACACTGAAGATGTCAGCGTTGGGTTTGAGCGACGAACTGATCATCCAGACAAAAGGCAGCACGAAAATGATGCCGAAGAAGATCAGAGTCGCGTGCGCCGCGGCCCGCTGCGCCAGCAGCTCCCAATCAAGGGTCTTGGAGTGCACCTGTGCCATGCGAAGGGAGTCCTATCCTAGCGGTCGTAATGCACAAACCGGCGCGAGCCATAGAACATAAAGAGGGTGAGCACCAGGATAATCAAAAACAACAACCAGGCCATAGCCGAGGCGGCCCCCATCTTCAGGCGTTCAAACGCTACCCGGTACAGCTGGTACCCGAACAGGAGGGTGGACTTGTTGGGTCCACCGGCCGTCATGATCTCCGGCGCCGCGATCGACTGGAACGAGAAAATGGTCATAGTGATCACGTTAAAAAGCATCTGGGGCGTCAGTAGCGGCAGCGTGATCGCCCACATCTTGCGCCAGGGATTAGCCCCGTCAATCGCGGCCGCCTCATACAAGTGCTGCGGAATTTCCTTCAGGCCGGCCAGATAGATCAGGACAGCCCGGCCACTACCCCAGACCGCCACCATTACCAGTGAAAAGAGGGCGGTCCGCTGGGATGCTAACCAAGCCGGTCCCTGGATACCTACCCGCTCCAGCAGGCCATTCACCAGGCCATAGCTGGGGTTGAGTACCCAAACCCATGTCAAGCTCGCGGCCACCACGGGGACCATGACCGGCAGATAGAACACGGTTCGGTACCACGATAGGCCCCGCACATTCATGTTCAGCAGCATGGCAATGAGGATATCAAACACGGTGGCTAGGCCCACCAGCATGGTCACGTACCGCAAGGTTACCCGGAGGGATTTCCAAGAATCATAGCGGCCATCCATGAGGTCCAGATAGTTCGTCCATCCCACAAGATTGGGCGAACGATTGATGATGTTGTAATCGGTAAAGCTGTAATAAAGCGATGCGAAGACGGGATACGCCGTAAAGGCGAGAAACCCAATGATCCAGGGAGAAATGAAAAAGAGCCCCCACAGCAAGCGGCGGCGCACGGCAGGACTCATATCCCGGAATTGGATCCGGCGGAGAGAACGTCCTTCCCGCAGTTGCGGTATCGCGGACATGCTACACGAGCTTGTATAAATGCATAGAGGACACAACGATCAGGTTGTGCCCTCTATGCCTCTGAATCAGTAAAGAGCAAGCGTCAGGCAGACGCTAGCTTGTCATTTACTTCCTGCTGAACACGTTCCTGAATACCCGCCAGGGCATCAGCGGGACTCATGCCTTCATAGGCCATGGTATCCACTGCTTCCGCAAACTGATTGCTCATGTAGCCTACGCCTGGCATGGAAGGCACAGGCCACGCGAAGGGTAGGATTTCGTCCCGGGCGAAGGGTAGCCAGTCCGCGGCCGCCGCTTCGATCTCAGGATCCGTCGCATTGCTGATGCGTGACGGCGTCACGGAATCCGGGACCGCCTTGTGGAGCGCTACCCACTTGGAGCTGCTCATGAAACTGCTGAAGGCATAACCGCCTTCCACATTATTGGCTCCCGTAGGTACAAAATACAGGTTGGCCTGCAATTTGCCCGGTTTGCCGCCGGCAGCCGTAGAGGGCGAAGGGACTTTGGTCACGCCAAAATTCAGATCAGGGCCGTACTCACCCACATCGTTGTACAGCCATGTCCCAATCTGCCAGGTGGCCAACTGCCCCGTGTAGTAGAGGCCTTCCGGTGAATTCCGACCGAAACTATTGCCGCCGAAGGCAGTCCGGAATGCGGCGATGTTCTCAATGCCGTATTCCTCACTGTAGCCGTTGTACCATTCAAGCAGGGCTAGGGCCTCGGGATTGTCCAACGTAACGGTAGCCGTGTCCTCGTCCCACACGTCAACACCAAAAGCGCCCATCCAGTTGTGGGGATCCAGGCTGGGAATGTGGGGAATAAACCCAATGCGCTGCAGTTCCCCGGTATCGGACACCTCATTCATGGCACGCCCTACCTCTTCCCAACCTTCCAGGTCCGTCGGTACGACCTCCGGATCGAACCCGGCTTCCGCCATGCGGTCCTTGTTGTAGAACCACAGCTGTACGATAGTGGAAATACTCATGGCATAGAAGCGCCCCCGGTACTGCATCTGCTTCCAGGTGGCCGGCCAGTAGTCGTCTTCCGGGACGCCTTCGGCATCAACATAGTCAGTCAAGTCGGTAAGGGCGCCAATAGGGGCATCTTCGGCCACAATCCAGGCCCAGCCGCGGTAGGAATCAGGGGGTGTGCCACCGGCCGTATTGGTGATAACGCTGTTATGAATTTCACCCCAGGGGACAATATTGTGCTCCGCCTCATATTGGGGATGCTCCTCCATGAAGCGCCCGATGGCCCCAGTCATGGCGTCGGCCATGCGTCCCTGGCCAAACCCGGTCCAGATCACCACTGGGCTGGTTTCCATCATAGCCGCATCTCCGTCCTCGCTTGACGGTTGCGCCGGGGTGGACGGGATACACGCGGCCAGCGCGAGTCCTGCGGCTGTCCAACCTGAAGCCTGTAGGAAGCGGCGGCGCGAAAGTGCAAAGGACCGTTGTCCGAACATAGTAGTACTCCTAGGGTTTGCTGTATCTACAAACTGCCCGCATACTCGCTGGGATGCGCCTCAGACTAGCTGCCCAAACCGTTTAAGTAGATGGTAGAATTGTCATGAGTATACACGAGCAAAAATAAGTATAGCTAGCACAGGATTGTCAGGCAAACGGATATGGCACACATTGACATTGCATCTCCATATCTGCTACTAGGGGCACCGCACCCCGGTGGATAGTACTAGTACGGCCATGGAGCATACTAATAACCGTATCTGGGCCACGTTTCCGACCCTGACAGTTGCAGTGTAATTGTCTCGTATCCGGCAAGGAGGTTAGATCCTTGATAAGGAGGTTATCAATGCTATATCCCGTCACATCCACCCAGCGGGCGCAGTACGACACCGATGGCTATTACATCGCGCGATGTCTGCTGGAACCGGAGAAGGTCCAGATACTCAAACAAGAGATCACACAGGTCCTGACTCAGGGTCAGGAAGGCCTGAACTTTGACAACCGTCGTATGGATGGCCGTACGCTTCAAGGCACGGACATGTACCGTAAGCTAGCGCTGCTGGGACAGCGCAATCCCTTGGTCTGGCGCACGTACTACACCCATCCCCATGTGCTTGACATCAATCGGGCTTTTCTGGGCGACGATGTTTTGCTCTGGTTCGATTCCATCTTTACCAAACCGGCGCGTATTGGCGAGGCCACTCCTTGGCATCAGGACATTGGCTTATGGACCCAAAATCCCGCCCAAAAGGCCCGCATGCCTCATTTCAAACATGCCCTTACCATCTGGATGGCCATTGATAAGGCCGATCGCACCAATGGTTGTCTGCAGGTGATCCCCGGTTCTCACAAGGGACCGGTGGTCCCGCACATCACCTACGATGATAGCATCCATCCTGAGCTGCCCCGAGACCAGGTGCAAAATCTGCCGGTCCACCACATTGAATTGGAGGCCGGAGACGCCATTGTCTGGCATGCCCACCTCTGGCACTACAGCCCCGTCAACACCAGTGAGCGCAACCGCCTAGGTATCGCCCAAGTCACTCTGAGTCAGCAAGATGCCCTAGCGGCTGAATTCACCCATCTGTCCCCCCTACTCAAGGCAGGACAGGGACAGGAAGCCCCGGTGCAGAAAGCCACACCGGCTCCCTGACGCAGCCGACATCCCGCAGTTTCTTACCCCTGGATCCGCAGAAATGCCCAGACGAGTACAAGCACAAATCCGAGTACCACCCAGGTTTGAGCACATCCACGCTTTGCGCGTGTACGCCCGGGCTTGGGTCGTTGGGAGCGCCGGCGGCCCTGGCGGTATTGCCAGGGCGGTGTCTGTCCTGCCCGCCGCCAGACACCCCGGCGACGATGCCGGGCCTGGTTCTCGGCCTGTTGGAGTCCGGATAGAGTCCCATAGCGTGCATAGTAATAGGCGTATCCAGCCCGTACCATATCCAAGTTAACCGAATGCCGAAAACGGTGCCGGTACACGACGGCGACCACACGGCGATAGCGATCCATGTCCATCACGCGCATGCGACAAGTCGCGCCTGCAATACGCTGGGTGAGATAGTCACGGGCGGTCCGCCCTAGGGGCTGTGCCATCTCAGGGGCGTCAATGGCGAACAGACGCACGCGGTAGCGGTGGCCCCTGGAGCGCCCGTAGCGAACCTCTACCTCCAGGGTATCCCCGTCAATAACCCGCACTACCTGTACCACCAGATCCTGCCCCTTGGAGAGAGACGGGGCCTTAGACACCATCACCTGAACCATAAGCGTAGGAGGGCTTCTCAGTGCCCAGGGCCGGGCGCGCCGGCTAAGGAGCTGCACATCTAATACTCCGGCCATCCGGAACGTACGGGGCATTCTTCCCGGAACGTACCCCCAGCATGCCGTAGGGCCGCCTGTTCAGAAGTTTTCCTGTATCGGTCCGCTATTCCGAACCACGGTACCTGTCACTTAATAGCCCTGCAGAGGAGAAAGCAGAGGCATCACCCGCTCGGCCCCGGCGTACACATTGAAACGATTGTCACGCAGGAAACCGATAACCGTCATGCCAAAGTCTTGGGCCACGTTCACTGCCAGATGGCTAGGAGCCGAAATAGCACACACCGTGGGTATAGCGGCCACAAGCGCTTTCTGCATAATCTCAAAACTGACCCGGCCGCTGACCAGAAGCACGCGTTGTTCCGGCACAGGTACCCGGGCCTTGAGCATCCAGCCCACGATCTTGTCAACTGCGTTGTGCCGCCCCACATCCTCCCGGAGCACTAGTAGATTGCCTTGTAAGTCAAAGAGCCCCGCTGCATGGAGCCCCCCCGTCTGCTGAAAGAGTCCCTGTTCCGTAGCCAGGGAAGCGGGCAGACAGGACAAGATCTGCGGATCCAGCGTGGCCGCGGCAGGAGCTGTAAAGCGTCTGCACCCCCGTAACGATAGAGCCTCCAGACTCGCCTTGCCGCACACGCCACAGGCACTGGTGGTGAAAAAACTGCGTTCAAGGCGGTCCAGATCCGGCAGATTGTTCTGCTTCAGAACTACGCTGACCACATTGTAGAACTGGTCGGGATCCAGGTCCGGCTCCGTGCAGTAGGATACCCGGGCCACGCTGTCCAGACTGGCAATGACATGTTCACTGTACAAAAATCCCAACGCCAGTTCAAAGTCGTGGCCCGGCGTGCGCATGGTGACCGCCACACTCCGTTCGCATTCCCCCGCCAACAGACGGATTTCCATGGGCTCCTCGGTGACTAACGTGTCCGTCCGGTGTTGCATCTGTGCAGCACGAACTGCCAAAATTCGGGTCTTGACCTTGGCTCCCACCCGACTCATGGCATCAGGTCCCTAGCTTTCATGGGACCTACCGTTTCTTTTCCGGATCCGGACCGGACACACCTTGAGTTCCGCTGTATGGGTGATTGGATCATAGCCGGAACCGGTCAAAGTATTCAGCGGGACCTCGCTAAAGCTGAAGCTAGCGAACACCGTGCCGCGTGGTGAGCGTTCCGTGCCGGTCACCTGAATGGCGATACGCCCCCGGCGGCTGGACAGCCAGACCCACTCCCCCTCGACGATGTCCCACTGCGCCAGATCCGCCGGATTGACTTCCAGTGTCTCCGTGGACAGCAGGTAGTCCATGCCCGCCGCCCGTCCGGTCTGCGTACGGGTGTGATACGACGCAAGACGACGGCCGGTCGTGAGCCAGATCGGATACTCGTCGTCAATTGTCTCGGCCGGATCACGATACTCGATCCGGCTGATTTTGCCCCGGCCGTTGGGGAAGCCATCTTCGTGCAGACGGGGTGTACCCGGATGCCCCTTATAGGGAATAGGCCAGTGAAACCGGCCGGATGCAGCTAGGTCCCAGTCGATCCCGGCGTAGATAGGCGATAGGGTACACAACTCGTTGAAGACATCCGCTGCGTCATGGAAATGGAAATTGTCTAGCCCCATATGCTGGGCCAGACGTGACACGATCCACCAATCCGGCTTGGCGATGCCCGGTGGCGACACGGCACGGCGGACACGTTGAATACGGCGTTCGGTATTGGCAAAGTGCCCTTCGGTTTCGGCCCAAGCCGTAGCCGGTAACACCACATCCGCTAGTTCCGCCGTTTCGGTCAAGAAAATATCAATGACGACCAGATGCTCAAGCGCTTCAAGTGCCTGGCGGGTATGGGTCTGATCAGGATCCGATACCAGGGTATTTTCCCCGTCAATGAGCATGGCAAAAATTGTGTGTCCTGCCTGCTCCAGGGCTGTCACCTTGGTGATGCCGCATTGCAAGTCCAAGGAACGACCGTAGGCGGCACTGAATTTGGCCTGATACACAGGATCATCCACGGCCTGGAAGCCACAGTAATTGTTGGGTAGGGCCCCACTGTCACCGGCGCCCTGGATGTTATTCTGGCCGCGCATAGGATTGATGCCTGTGCCTTCGCGTCCTATCTGTCCCGTGATGAGAGCAAGATTGCAGAGCGACTGCACATTGTCTACACCACAGATGTGTTCCGTGATGCCCAGTGTGTAGTAGATGGCAGCCTTGTCGGCCTGGGCGTACAGACGCGCAGCCTGCTCAATGTCCGCGGCCGGTACGCCACAGATGGTCTCCGCCCACGCCGGCGGATAATGGCGCACATGCTGCACAAACGACTCAATGCCTTCCGTGCGGGTGGCCACAAAGGTCGTATCCATTAGGTCCTCACGCACAATGACATGCGCCATGGCGAGCAACAGGGCTACGTCACTGCCCACCCGTAGGGGCAAATACAGATCCGCCATGGTGGCCAGACGGATGCGGCGGGGATCGGCTACTATCAGTTTGGCACCGCGGCTGACTGCTTTTTTCAAGCGCGTGGCGGCTACCGGATGACACTCCGTCATGTTGGTACCAATGCAGAAAATGACATCGGGTTTTTCCATGTCCGCCAGCGGATTGGACATGGCCCCCCGGCCTATGGTAGCCGCCAGACCGGCGACTGTAGGTGCGTGTCAGGCCCGGCTACAATTATCAATAAAATGTGTGCCGAACGCAGCACGGATGAAACGCTGCATCATGTAGGCGGCTTCCGTCGGCGTACGGCCTGACGCGACACCGTACACAGCATGGCGCCCATGGCGCGCCATCACGTCCTGAAAACCCGCGGCAGCCTTTTGTAAGGCCTCATCCCATGTTGCCTTGACCAAGTGGCCCGCTGCGTTGCGTAGCAGAGGATGGGAAAGACGATCGGGATGGTGCACGTAGTCAAAAGCGAACTGGCCCTTGACGCACAGAGCCCCTTCGTTGGCCGGGCCATCCATGGCGGGCTGAATACCCACAATCCGATCGTCCCGGGTCATGATATCCAGGGCACAACCCACGCCGCAATAACCGCAAATAGACCGTGTCTTCTGAATAATTCCCTGCATTCTTTGTCTCCTTCTAGCCGCTCCCGTACCGGAGTCAGCCCTCCATGGCGAAACGCATGGCCTTGCGGTCAGCCAGCGCACCCGTGGGGCAGGTCTGGACACACTGACCACAAAAAGTACACTGGGAATCAGCCAACAGGCCCTCAAATTCTACCGTAATCCGGGTAGCGAAACCACGGTTCATCACGGAGATAGCGTAGTCACCCTCCTGTTCCGCACATACCCGCACACAGCGATAACACGAGATGCACCGATCATAGTCACGGAGAATAAACGGATTGGGATCATCCGGACGGGAACAGCCCGAGTGCGCACCCCGAAAACGATCCGGCACCGATCCGGCCTGCGCGACCTGTTGGTTGAGTTCCTGGGCTGCGTATCCACGCAAGGGATCCACAGCCAGATTTTCGTACCCGTTCTCAGACACCACCATGGCCAGGAGAATAGCCCGCATGGCATCCAGCTCCTGATTGTGGACCACGATCACCATGTCAGCGACCGCCGGCAAGGTGCAGGCCGCCGGAAAGCCGCGCTGACCTTCAACCTGGACCACACAAAGTCGGCAACCGCCGAACGCGGCCAGACGGTCATCGTAGCAGAGTGAAGGAATGGCCAGACCGTTGCGGCGTGCAACCGCCATCACTGATTCGCCCGGCTGAAAGGTCATGCGGCGGCCTTCAATTTCCAGAAGTCCCGGGTTTGGTGCCATGAAGAACCTGCGTACGTTGTATTGGTAACGATGCAATCCGTCAGAATCAGCACATAGCGGACGGATAGATCTCTACGACCATGCCCCACAAAGGCTCCTTGTATAACCTGCCGCGGTCTCCTTACCAACGGATAACCGAAGGAGGCTAGGCCAGCCCTGCCCACCATAACGCAACCTTAGGATTGCACACCCGATCACCAAAGCCAAATATAGGCAGAACGATATTGTTCTCTCCCGTTTGCTATGTTATATTTTGGCTCATACATTGGGTTGGACTGGGACATGATGGTCTGCACTACAACCAACATGGAAACCCATGCCCCGCTGTGTGTTTGCCCCCTTGGCTGGCATTGATATTGCACGGTCCCGGGACTGTGCACTGCCTAGGCTTCCTCTATGCCAAGACGGTTGTCATTGTAAGGTCTTTTCATGGCCGTACGCTGTCCGGATAGGCATAAAGAGTCTCTAGTGATGAGATATTAGGTCAACAGCTTAGGCTTGATACAGCGGGTAGTCCCGGTACGATTGTCCCTCACAACCACGACCAAACACGCATGGAGGCATGTAGATGAAGGTAGACACTGAACAGGCAGCGGGGGCTACGATTGCCAAGGCCTCGGGACGGGTTGACAGCACCAATGCGCGTGCGTTTGATGATGCCCTGGCAGCGATAATTAAGGAAAATGCTCAAGCTCTGATTGTGGATCTGGAGGATTTGTCCTATATCAGCAGCGCAGGCCTTCGAGTCTTTCTGCTCGTTGCCAAGTCACTGCAAAAACTGGATCGGGAATTTATGCTTTGTTCCCTTTCCGATTCGATCACAGAGCTTTTCGCCGTGAGTGGATTTGACAAAATCATCACGATCCACCCCTCACGCGCCGCGGCTCTCGCAGCCCTCAACGGCTAGAGGGCACACAGCTCCCACCGGGAGAATATGGACATAGGGACTAGTAGATGGCACAGGATCTGTATACAGGCACATCCGTTGATGAGCGGACACCGCGGTCAGGTTCAGGCGTATGGGCAGTCCCATCCATTGGAAGCATGATTAACCTATCACGGATCGGCAAACTGCACCATAGGGTAGACACCATGGAGAACCCGTAATGCGCTCACTACATGGGCGTGGATGCTCATCCTGTCATTGTTCTGTATCAAAGGACACAGACGAGTAGATTGTCTGTCGTTTAGGCCCCTATGTGCTGTCTCAGATCACCAGTGACGTATACGTTGCCTATCCGGTAACTTTAACCTTCGGGCACAGGCCCTATCCCTGCATATAGGTATCTGTAACTACCGCATGGGTCCAGGAGGATTGGCCACATGGAAACGGGACAGCAACCATACAAAATACTCGTGGTTGATGATGAACCTGACTTGGAACCTCTTGTGCTACAGCGCATGCGGCGTTCCATCCGCCGGGGCCGCTACCAGTTTGTCTTTGCCGGCAACGGCGTAGAAGCCCTGGAGCAGCTGCGTCAGACCGGGGACATTGACATGGTGATCTCGGATATTAACATGCCCCGTATGGACGGACTGACGCTGCTAGAACAGATCCCCACGGTTGATCCTGATATCCGGGCCGTCATCGTGTCGGCCTATGGCGACATGGACAACATTCGCACCGCGATGAACCGGGGTGCTTTTGACTTCGTCACCAAGCCTATTGACTTCAAAGATCTACAAGTCACCATTGACCGCACACTGCGCCATCTGGAGGAGTGGCGTGACGTTCTGAAGTCACGGGATCAGTTAGTTGCACTCCAGAATGAACTGTCCATCGCGAGCAAGATACAACAATCGATTCTGCCCACGGAATTTCCTGCGGATGAAACCTATCAGATTTGCGCCCGTATGGAACCGGCTCGCAACATAGGCGGTGACTTCTACGATGTCGTGAAACTGGAAGCGGACCACATTGGTCTGGCCATCGCGGATGTTTCAGATAAGGGTGTGCCCGCAGCCCTTTTCATGATGTCCAGTCGTACCCTGCTCAAAGGTGCGGCTATCGGTACGGAGAATCCGGGCAATGTATTGAGCGAAGTCAACACGCTCTTGCAGGAAGACAATGAAGCCGCCATGTTCGTCACGGTCCTATACGCCGTGTTTGATCCGGCTAGCGGTGCATTTTCCTATGCCAATGGCGGGCACAACCCGCCCCTGCTGTTGCACACGGATGGCCGTACCACTTTACTGCCTCTGACCGGTGGTATTGCCCTAGGTGTGGCGCCCGACATGGTCTATGACGCACATACCGTTGTCCTCGCCCCGGGTGAAACGGTGGTCATGTACACGGACGGCATCACGGAAGCCATCAATAGTCAAGGGGAAGAGTTTGGCGTTGAGCGTTTGTGTGAAGCCGCAGCCCAAGTGGCAGGATGCGATGCCCAGACGATCAATACGACCATTCTGGAAACCGTAAAGAACTTTTCCGGTGATGTCGCCCAGTTTGACGACATTACGGCCTTGATTCTGCAGTATCATGAGCCAGGTGCATGAGCAAGAAGGTCTCCGTCCGCATCGTACCCGTAGCACAAGGATTGCGGCGGCTCGCGGGACTTGTGGAGGATTTGGGCCAGCAGGAACAGTGGTCCACGGAACTCGTTTTTCAGATTCAGCTAGCCCTAGACGAAATCGGGGACAACATCGTGGAACATGGGCAGACCGCTGACATTCACACTATGGATGTGACGCTCATTTCTGATCAGGAGGTGATCACCGTTGAGATAGCCGACGATGGTCGTCCCTTCGATCCGCTCACCGAAGCACCGCCCCCTGATCTGACTTCAGATCTAGAGAACCGGCAGCCGGGAGGTCTCGGCCTACATTTAGTGCGTACCCTCATGGACGACATGCACTACCGCCGTGACCAAGGCCGTAACATTCTGACCTTGACTAAACGCAGGGATACATGATCCCCAACTGCTGCCTGCCCTCAGCGCACTGGAACAGCGCACTGAGCAGTATCCTATTGGTACTAGTGGTAGGTCTGGCCAGTTGCACAACACCCCAGCCGACTGAGACTGAATCAGCCGATACCGCGGGCCCGCCCGCCGTGCCACCGGCCCTGCCCGCTGTCGCCGCAGCCCTAGACCCCGTGACGGTACCCGGTGTTTTTGCCGATCGGATCATCTTCGGCCAATCCGCTGCGTTCAGTGGTCCTGCCCAGGAACTAGGGCGCAGCATGAAACTAGGTATTGAGGCCGCGTTTTATGAAATCAATCGGCGCGGCGGTGTGCATGGCCGGCGGCTAGAGCTCCTGTCGCGGGACGACAGGTACGAACCGGAAGCGGCCATCTTCAATACACTTCAACTCATTGAGAAAGAGGGTGTCTTTGCTTTGATGGGCGCCGTAGGCACTCCGACTTCACGGTCCGCGGTGCCCGTGGCAGCCGCAGCAGGCGTACCTTATGTAGCTCCGTTCACCGGAGCGGCCTTTCTGCGGGATCCCGCATGGGACAACGTAATCAATCTGCGCGCTTCCTACAACCAGGAGACCGAGGAAATGGTGGCGCGTCTGACCCACGATCTGAACCTAAAGCGCATTGCGGTTCTATATCAGGACGATTCCTTTGGTCGTGCCGGCTACCAGGGAGCCCTTAGCGCATTGGAGCGCCGCAATATGGAACCGGTGGCAGTGGGACTATATCCCCGCAACACCACCGCGGTCAAGACTGCCGTCATCGATCTACATCGTGGTCAGCCGGAAGCCGTCATTATGGTAGGTGCCTACGCGCCGGTGGCCGCCGTGATTGCTTGGTCCCGTCAGCTCGGTCTGAATCCGGTTTTTATCACCCTTTCCTTTGTGGGCAGCAATGCCCTGGCACGAGAACTCGATCACCGTGGTGAAGGCGTTTTGGTCACGCAGGTCGTACCTTTTCCTTGGGATAACACGTTACCTGTCGCCCTTGCCTATCGCCAGGCCTTAGTTTCCTATGTTTCGTCTGATACCCAGCCGGGGTTTGTATCCTTTGAGGGGTATTTGGCAGGACGTCTAGTCATCGCGATCTTAGAACGCTGTGGGCATGATATTACCCGCACCTGTTTTCTGCAGGAGCTACACCGTGAGGAGCCTCTAAACCTTGACGGGTTTCCGCTTCAGTTCGGAGCCAACGATAACCAAGGTTCGGATGCGGTGTTCCTGACGACGATAAGTCGCGACGGCACTTATCGTCCGGTTGACAAGCTTCCGGTGTCGCCCCAGTGATTGCACGTCTACGCCGCCTGCTCCTGAGCCGCTACCGTATCGGGGTCCAACTCTATCTAGGCATTGGAGGCGCAGTGGCTCTGACCATGTTTGCCAGCCTTGTGAGCTGGTTCGCCTTCAACCGTGTGGGCGATGTCCAGAGTTTGGTCAATGAGGAAAGTATTCCCGAAATGGTCGCGGCCTTTCGGGTGGCCCAGCAAAGCGGTGCCTTAGTAGCGGCAGCGCCCCGTCTCACGTCTGCTGCACCTGGCAATCTGATGCGAGTCTCACAAGCTATCGCAGAGGAACGCCGCGTGTTTGAAGAGCAGTTGGATCTCCTGATGCAGCAGACCGCGGCGGCGGAAGAGGAAAATTATGCCCAAATCCAGGATCAGGCCAACGCCCTGATTGCCAATATTGAGTTCATTGAGCGGGATGTGGCCGTACTCTCCGATCTACAAGCCCGCACCAGCCTGACCCAAGAAGAGCTCGTGGCTTTGCAAATCAGGCTGGAGGACATCCTGGTAGCCGTTATTGACGACCAGTTTTTCTACATGCTTACAGGCTATCATGACCTGGATCAACCTCCGGTACCCCGGACGCAGCACTTTTCCGAAGATGAAGTCGTTCGTTACCGTCATCTGACCGAACTGCAGTCAAACACCATTCTCGCCACCCAGTTGTTGGCTAACGCTTTTACCGTGGCGGACGAGCCGTTGCTGGAACCCCTGCGCGAGCGTTTTGAAGCCGCAAGCGGACGCATTGAGCGCAGCCTGGAGGCTTTGGGTAAGGATGACCCTTGGCGGGCCGAGGTGGACTCGGTCTTTGCCCGCCTGTTCGCCCTGGGCATGGGGGAGCAAAACGGATTTGACCTACTCGCTCAGGAATTCCAGGTGGCGGAGCGTCAACAGACTTTGCTCGCAGACAACCGGGAACTGGGTACGGCCCTGGTCGCGGATGTGGAAGCCTTGGTCAGTCGTTCACGCACCAACGCACAGAGCGCCACGCTGGCTTCGTCCCAGGCCATTCGTACCGGACGCAGTGTCCTGCTAAGCCTGAATCTCGTCAGCATCAGCGGTGCTCTGCTGATCGCCTGGCTTTTCGTAGGCCGCATTCTGCTGCGGCGTTTGGATCGGTTGTCGAGTCAGATGCGGCGCATGGCCGATGGTGACCTGGAAGCAGCGGTTGACATCACAGGACGTGATGAGATTGCGGACATGGCCGCAGCCCTGGAAGTGTTTCGCCGCCATGCCCTGGAGGTACAGCGGCTCAATTTGGTAGAAAAGTTGGCGGAGGAGCTACGGGGTAAAAACGATCAACTGGAAACTGTGTTGGCTGACCTGCAGCGCGCCCAAGACCAGATTGTCATGCGGGAGAAACTGGCGGCCCTAGGTGAATTGACTGCGGGTGTGGCGCACGAAATTCGGAACCCGCTGAATTTCGTCAAGAACTTCGCGGAATCATCCGAGGAGCTGTTGGAGGAACTGTTAGAGGAAATGCAGCAGGCCCTCAGTGACCGTAACGTACAGTTTGAGGACGAACAGAACGCGTACATCCAGGAGATTAACGACGATTTGCGCGGCAACCTCGTCCGTATTCGGGAACACAGTGAACGGGCCAATCGGATCGTGCGCGACATGCTGTCGATGGGCCGTGGCACCGGGCACTGGCAATCAACCGACATCAATGCCCTACTTGATGAGCACGCCCGTCTCGCCTACCACAGTGCCCGGGCCACGGACTCCGATTTCCAGCTCACTATTGAGCTGGATCTGGACCCACATGCCGGTTGCATTGAAGTGATCCCGCAGGACATGGGACGCGTCTTCCTGAACATGGTGAGCAATTCCTGTCATGCTACCGATCAGAAACGACGTACCCTGGCAGCCAACGAAGCCAAGACCGATGAGCCTTACTGGCCCACCCTGCGCCTTACGACACGCCGCCGGGAGGAGGAAGACCGCTGCATTATCCGCATCCGGGACAATGGGGATGGGATCCCAACGGAAATCGCCGACCAAATTTTTAATCCATTCTTTACGACCAAACCTACGGATCAAGGTACGGGGCTGGGGCTAGCCCTATCTAACGACATCGTACGTGAACATGGGGGCACGATTCGGGTCGAATCGGAACCTGGCGCGTTTACCGAAATGATCATTGAGTTACCGCTGACATCCGCGAAGGCAGCCACAGACGCAATATAGCACAGCCTGCCAGCGCACCACGGCACTTGCTACCCCTAGGCGTCTACATCTTCCGCGCAGTGGTAGAATTCCAGGTCAGAACCCTGGTCAGACAAGACACTGGATCCATGATACGTCTCCGCGCTTGCCTTGGCAGAGACGGCGGAAGATTATACCCATGATTCCGGTCTGCACAGGGCGTGTTTGCGGCTGCGCAATCCCATTCTATTCGGCAGGAGGTTATATATGAAGAGTTCTCTGGTGCGGATCCTACGGCGTGATTATCCTAGCGCATACGGCATACCCTTGTTCCTAGCCTTAGGCCTGTGGTTGTGCTGCACGCGGGTCATTCACGCCGCCCCCGATGATGAAACGGTTTTCGTGCTCAACACTTTTGCCTTCCTGATCTGGGGGGCTTTGGTCATGTGGATGTCGGCAGGCTTCACCATGCTGGAAGCCGGCTCGGTGCGTACTAAGAATGCCTCCATGATTTGTCTGAAGAACATTGGTCTGTACGCCATCGCGAGCCTCGCCTATTATCTGATTGGGTACAACCTTATGTATGTTGACGTACAGTCCGTGATCGGCCGTTTCACATTCCTGTACGGACCCACCAGCGACGACCTAGCCCTAATGGCCGGTCAGACAGCGTCCGCCCCCGCCGTGATCGCAGGGGCCTACGCTACTATGTCCGACTGGTTCTTCCAGATGGTCTTTGTGGCTACCGCGGCATCCATTGTGTCGGGGGCGTTGGCCGAACGGGTCAACATGTGGGCTTTCTTTCTCTTTACCCTGGTACTGACGGCCTTTCTATATCCTATCGTCGGTGCGTGGACCTGGGGCGGTGGTTGGCTGGCAGCTTTGGGCTTTCAGGATTTCGCGGGCTCCACCGTTGTGCACAGCACAGGCGGTTGGGCAGCGCTGGCCGGTGCCCTTACGGTGGGGCCTCGTCTCGGCAAGTTCCGCCGTGACGGCACCGTTAGGCCCACCCCACCTTCCAATATCTTACTTGTGACCCTCGGTGTCTTCATTCTGTGGTTCGGATGGCTGGGCTTCAATGGCGGATCCCAGTTGGCCCTGGGTAGCGCCACCGATGCCGTCATGATGTCCCAAGTGCTCGTTAACACCAACTTGGCCGCGGCCGCCGGTGTTATTGCGGCCATTCTGATTTCACGCCCCCTGTTTGGCCGGCTCGATCTGTTTGTAGGTTTGAATGGAGCCATCGCCGGTCTGGTGTCAATAACCGCCGGCCCGGCCATTGCACACCCGCTCTGGGCCATCGTCATCGGCCTTATCGGTGCCATCCTGTGCACACTAGGCATCAAATTGCTTGAGCGTCTCCGCGTGGACGATGTCGTGGGCGCCATACCCGCGCATCTGGTGGCCGGGATTTGGGGTACCCTGGCGGCGAGCATTGCCGCCGGCGCTAATCTGGGGGTTCAATTGCTTGGCGTGCTAACCGTGGGAGCGTTTGTCTTCGTGTCTTCGTGGCTCCTGTGGCAGTTGCTGGACAAAACGCTCGGTGCCCGCGTGTCACGGCAGATCGAGCAGTTGGGACAGGACACCGGGGAACTAGGTATTGACGCGTATCCCGAATTCGTTCTCATGCCCGAATCTCTGGACGACGAATAAGACAATACCGGATGGGTTATGGACAACCCATCTATTCCCTGATAGCAAGTGGACGGGGTACCCGCCCCGGTGCCCCCGACACATCTGCGCACCTTTGTAGCAGCGCCGGTCAAGGACCCTGGATGTCGTTCCTACGCCTAGGGTGCGCTCGTGCTTGGAGCCGGATGTGCCTGCTGCAGTTTTCCGGCCACTTGATCCGGAAAGTGCCTGACCAGGGAATCACTGACGAAGGCGGCCGCTACACCTAGACCACAGGCGCTGAGATTGCGCATCACAAGACCCAGATCCCGGACTTCCGCATGCCAGTCTGCTCCGGACACCAAATCCTGTGCCGCGGGCAAATCTAGGCGTTCCATCAATCGTTGGGTACCAATGCGGCACGGGAAACATTTGCCACAGGATTCGTGTGCAAAGAACGCCATAGCGTTATGCGCTACGTCAACCATGTCACGGCTGTCATCAAACACGATGATCCCACCGGCACCCAGCATGGAACCCCGGCTTTGCAAGGATGGTTCATCCAGAGTCACGTCCAGATCTTCCTTGCCGAGAAAACCACCTGACAAGCCGGCCATAGTCACGGCCTGGACCTGACGGCCCGGGAGCGGCCCGCCCGCCCAGTCATGGATGAGTGTGGACAAGGGAAATCCGAAAGGTATCTCATAATTGCCCGGGCGGTGCACGTCACCGGAGAGGCTGATAACCTTAGTGCCCGCATGTGTACCTAGGCCCAGAGCTTGATACCAGTCAGCTCCATGAACCAGAATGTGGGGCACTGAGGCCAGCGTTTCCACATTGTTGACCACGGTCGGTTGCTGCATGTAACCGTGAGTCACGGGATAAGGCGGTCGATTGCGTGGGAACGGGTGGTGACCTTCCAGACTGTTGAGGAGAGATCCTTCCTCACCGCAGACGTATGCACCCGCACCCCGGCGGATGTGAATATCAAAGTCTTGTGTCGCGCCGATGTAGCCCGCGGCCCGGGTTTCCGCCAGACAGTGTTCCAAGATATCCCTGATTTCGGGATACTCATAGCGCAGATAAATGAACCCCAGTTGAGCACCCGTGGCCACAGCCGCCAGGATCATACCCTCAATAACTGCATAGGGATCGTGCTCCAGTAGGGCTCGATCCTTGAAGCATCCCGGTTCGCCCTCGTCGGCGTTGCATACAATAGTTTTGGGATGACCTGCGGCCTCGCGTACGGAGCGCCACTTCAGTCCTGTGGGAAAGCCGGCCCCGCCTCGTCCCGCAAGACCGGCATCCGTCAAGGTCTGAATGATAAAGTCCGGCCCCTGTGCCCACGCTTGCTGCAAGGCCATGAACCCACCGTGCTGTCTATAACCGGCGAGCGTCGCCTGCTCCGGTTTGCGAATGTGCTCAAACACGCACTCCGGTAGTCTCCCGGGATTGGGCACGGGCAACGGGGATGAGGGGGCCGGCTTGAGTTCCATAGCCTCAACACACCGGGTATGATCTCCTTCCAGTACCGGCACAGGTACATCACAGCGGCCGGCACAGGGCATGGCCCGAGCCTGGGGCAGAGCCGCTAGTAGTGTCTCGGCTCCCTGCAAGCGGCAGACGGGGCCTGTACACACACGGGGATGTGAGCGCCTGTCCGTGTCCCGCGTTAGGTGGTGGTAAAAGGTAACGGTACCAAACAGATCCGCCAGGGGTATCCGCAGCCCCTCAGCAATGGCCCGGAGTGCCGCCGGGGTAATGACATCATCACGGCGGTGAAAGAGATCCAACAGCAATAATAAGGGAGCGGGCTGATCCTTGTGACGTGCCACGAGCGCATGATCGTCGTTCACAACGCCGGTCCCCATACCCAGGCATGCCCCATACGTATATGTTTCTCGGTCGGGTCACCCCACTGTCGGGATCAGCCCTTCAGAGCGCCGAATGTGAGGCCACTGGTAATATATTTTTCAAGTGCCATGCCCGCAGCGATCACCGGAATGACACTGACCAGGGAAATAGCACTCATATTCCACCACTCCGTGTATCCCGTTTGGCTAACCTGCATCTGCATAAACAGGGGAATCGTAATGGATTTGCGGAAGGTCAGGGTCAGGGCCACAATGTATTCATTCCAGGCCCCAATAAGGGACAACACGAAGACGGCCACCAGGCCCGGTGCCGCCAGCGGCATGGCGATGCGAAATATGACGATCAGGCGATTGGCGCCATCAATTAGGGCACTTTCCTCAATCTCCACGGGCAGACCTTCAAAGAAATCGCGCATAATCCAGACGATAAAGGGAATGGCACCGGCCGCGTACACAATGATCAGGGCGGTCCGGGTATCCAGGAGTTTCAATTCCCGGAACATGACCAGGAAAGCCAGCATGAACAGGGCACCGGGAAACATGCGCTGAGCCATGAAACCGAGCACAATGGAATTGTTTTTGCCGGCAAAATTGAAGCGGGCCAGGGCATAGCCGGCCAGGGAACCGATGACCAAGGCGATACCGGAGGATATGAAGGCTACAATGATGCTGGTCATGTAGGGCTGCAGAAACCAGGTCAGACGCTCCACAAATAGGTACTTCCAAGCGTGGAGACCCGGCTGGAAATCCACAAAGGGAATGTAGGTAGCCTTGACAGACATGTCCACCGGGTTCTTGAAGGATGTGATCACAACCCAGTACATCGGCAACAGCAGTGCCAGAGACCAGACGACCAGAATGCTGTACGCAATCGTAGCCGTAAAGCGTCGTTGTTGAGCGATGCCCATAATTCCCTCCGTGTTCCTGTCCGCGTTAGTCTGTCTGGCTCATGGCCCGGCGTGAGAGAACTAAGAAAGCCCCTCCGAAAATCACCATCACAAGGAGCAGAAAATAGGACTGGCTGCTGCCAAAGGCCAGATCCCCGCCCTTGACGCCCGCCCGATAGATAGCCAGCGTGACGGATTCGGTGGCCTGGCCCGGCCCACCCCCAGTCAGAACCATGATAATGTCCACTACCTTGAAAGCATCAATAATGCGGATCAGGAGTGCGGTGGCTGCGATCGGCATGATAAGCGGCAAGGTGATACGGAAGAACGTCTGCCAGAAAGAAGCCCCATCAATGGAAGCGGCCTCCCGCAAATCGTAGGGTACGCTCTGGAGACCTGCCATGAGCATCAGAATCATGAAGGAACTCCACTGCCAAACGTCAATGATCATGATGGTTACCATGGCCCAGGTGGGATCCGTCAACCAGGGTATCCCTTCCAAACCCAGCCAGCGCAGGAACGAGTTGATGGGCCCGATGTCTTCCTGGAATAGCATACGACCCACCACAAAAGAGACCACAACCGGGCTGACCATGAGGGGCATTAAGAACCAAGTGCGAAACAGCTTCAGACCCCGCGTGACGTTGTCCAGGCACAAGGCCAGGGTCATGCCAATCAAAAACTGGGCGGGAACCACACCCAGCATGAACACCACGGTGTTTTTGACCGTACGCCAGAAGGAGGTGTTCGTCAGTAACTTCTGGAAGTTAGCCAACCCCACCCACTGCGTTTCGACACCTACACGGAACAGGTGCAGATCCGTGAAAGCCGCATACAGGGTCCATACGACAGGTGCAATAAACAGCACAGTCGTCATGAGGAGGGATGGCAGCAACAGCAACCACTTCCAGATGTTGTCGTGTAGAGAAAACTGCACGCCCCGGGGCGAACGTGAACTCTGGACCGTACTGGCCATAGGGAATGGTATTGTTAGGAAGTGGATGTGGAGTGTTTTGTGTCTATGTCCAAGCAGGCGGGGGTAGGCAGGCTAGATCGTACCCACCCCCGCAACAGATACAAAGTTTAGACGATACCCAAAGTCAAACGATAGAGTTCCGCTTGGCGTTCCTTGCCTCCCATGCGATCACTGATCTCATTGAAAGCGGTCGCCACCTCGTCCATAGCCGTTTGGGGATCGGCCTCATTAGCCAGGGCCTTGGAAACGCCCAGTTCCAATGCGTCGCGGTACTGGACCCAACCGCCAAAGGCCTGATCCGTTACGGCGTTGGGATGATCCAACGTGGCCCGGGCGGCATTCAGATAATCCACCGCCACATCCTCACCTAACTGTAAGGGCCCATTGGCAAACTCGTCCACTGCTTCCAGCTGACTGAAACGGTAGGGACTGGCGCCGGTCAGGTTCGTGACGAACCACAGGCCGGATTCCGGCTTGGCCAACTCAATGGTCATGTCCCAAACATGCTCAATGACCGCATCATCCGTAAGAGCGGATACGGCTATCACCCAGCCGCCAAAGGCATGGAAGGGCGCTGCGCTGGGTTTCTCAAAGGATTCCCACCCTCCTTCGCGGCTGTTATATACCTCGTAGGAGCCCGGCAGCGTGTTGTAGCCCTGCAGGCCCTGAATCACCGAAAACTCACCGGCCGCTGCGCTCGTCACGGCATCCCAATTGTAGGTTTGTACCACACGTCCACCATTCATAGCGTTGAGGGAATCTCCATAGGTGAAACCGGTACCGCCGGGTGGTGCCCAGTTCTGGTTTTCCTCAACCCATTCGGTGAGTGCCCGGACAAAGCCCGGGTTGTTCACGCGGGCTTCACCCGTTTCAATATCAATGAAATAGGAAGGATCAGCGGGATGCTTGGCATATGCCGTGGCCCGAGAATGGAAGCCCCACCATAGAGTATCGCCACGCTTGTTCATGCAGGCGATCCCGTAATCATCCTCTTCCCCGTTACCGTTCCAGTCGGTACCGGTGAAGTATTCGGCGATAGCACGCCATTCGTCCCACGTCGTAGCTCCGGTTTCCGGATTCAGGGCAAAGCCCATTTCCGCCTCAAACGCATCGCTCACGGCCGGGTCGGCAAATAGATCCTTGCGGAAAGAGTAGTAGTGGATATCACCATCGTACGGTAGCGCATACACCTGGCCTCCCCAAGACAAGGTATTCACAATGCTAGGCAGCACATCATCAAAGTTGATGGCGTCCAGCACATGGTCGGGAATGGGGTACAGGGCTTCCGCGTTGATCACATCCGCGCGGGCATTGGACGGGAACTGGAACACATCGGCGAGATACGTGTTGGTAGCCACGGACTGCATGATCTTGTCCGTTAGTTCTTGCTGGCCGAACGAGCCACGTTCCCAGCCATAGCCGTTCTCTTCGATCCAGGGAGTTAGGAATCTTTCTACGCCGGCACCCATACCCTCTAGGCCAGCGTAGCGAATCACTACGGGTTCGGTACTAGGAACTTCGGCCATGCCGTCACCCGCCGGTTGTGGTGTGGCACAAGCCGCCAACAAGGCTACACCGGCGGTACCGCCAGCCAGGCGTAAAAATCCGCGACGGGTTAGAGTACTGTCCATGAGCATATATCTCCTTGGAGACCTGAATAGCGACACACTGACATGTGCCTAAAAAGACAAAAAGTTGCCTATCTGCTGCACTATAGCATCTGAGACCGTCCTTATCAAATCAGCTTCCTACACCTGCTGTGACCCGCTGCCACCTGCGATTCGTGGGTCATATAAGGTCCTGGGTCAGTCAGTATCGGACCGGGTACGCCTTGCTATAGTACCGATAGCGTGGTGGCGTTTTGCGCTCTCATTCGTTCACTGACGGAAATATCCACCAAGAAGTACTGTCCGGAGCCGTCACCTTGGAGAGGGTGGTTCCCAAGTTGTCGCGTAGTACCGCAAAGCATAGCGTTGCCCTACTGCCCAAACCGGGCCCTAGATACAGCCAGAAAATACTTTGGCTTTGTTTTTCTGCCGTTTCCTGTGAGACAATAACAGGGTTGTTACTATCCACAATGTAAGCTGGAATACCCTGGAAGCACGGGGTGTGATTTCGTATAAGTAGAGCCTGGAAAACTATAAAAGACAGGAGATATGCCGTCATGGCCGGTCTGACCGAGTGTCAACTACAGCATTTTGAGGAATACGGATTCGTTAAAGTTGAAAAACTCATGCCACAGTCCGTCCTGGACGATCTGATTGAGGAATACGGCGGTGTCTTGGAAGCACTGGTGACGGAACTGTATGCTGAAGGTGTGATTTCCTCAACCTATGCGGAGCTGCCCTTTGGCGAGCGCTTGACGGCCGTCTATCAGGACAGTGGCAAAGTCTATTCTCAGTATTTTGACTTTCATCTACCCGGTGCTGCCACTGCAGAAGACACGCCTTTCTGGACTGGTCCTGCCGTATTCCGTGCTCTGACCCAGCCCGATCTGCTGGACGTGGTGGAGAGTTTGATCGGTCCTGAAATCTATTCCAATCCCGTGCAGCACGTGCGGATCAAACCGCCAGAACGTCTATCCCCCACCGCAGATGGCTTCAATGCGCTGATCCAAGCTACACCCTGGCACCAGGACAACGGTGTAGTCATGCCCGAAGCGGATAACACCAACATGCTGACAGTATGGTTCCCCCTACTACACGCTCCCCTTGAAAGTGGCTGCCTGCAGGTCATTCCCCGTAGCCATCGCCGTGAACTGCTGATGCACTGCATGGGTGATCAGGGGGTCCATTTACCTGATCAGATCCTGGAGCTGGAAAGCGCCGTACCGATCCCCATGGAAGCAGGTGATGTACTGTTCATGCACCGTCATACCTGCCATGGCTCTTTAGCCAATGTCAGTGATAGCATACGGTGGAGTTTTGATATCCGGTACAATCCTTCCGATCAGCCCACCGGTCGCGGGTTTCTGCCCGGTTTCGTGGCGCGCAGCCGGCGTGATCCTTCTTCCGAATTGCGGGACGCGAACACATGGCACCGGATGTGGCTTGACACCCGTTCACGTCTGGCGGTGCAGAGTCCCGATGACGTGCACATCTATCGTTGGGACGGTGAAGCTGCCGTATGTGCGTGATACAGGTCCCGTACCTACCCTTATGTAGGAACAGGACAAGCACCGACCAGACGCGTCTGGTCGGTGCGACTGGATCACCGTGCCCCCACAGCGATAATGACCCCAGAACAGGAAGCGCAAACTGTAGAATCCTTGATGTCCGGAGTGCTCAGTCGGGGCATACTTGGCCATTGACGTTCATTTCCAGGACACTGGAGCCCCAAGCCACCATCTGTGCTCTGGTGGTCACCGGGCACACCGGATCTATACACCCCAGATGGCCAGGCGTATACCCCGCTGCCATGCCTTGGTCCAGGACTAGCCGCAGCCACGGAGCGACACTTCCCGAATTGGATGGAGACTACGCGGATAGAGCACGCTGGCGAAGTCTAGGTGTGGTCCCCGACCCAGTCATGCGGATTGTGTTCGTTGACCCGCCCAAGGCCCCGGATAGCACCCCAGACAGGGATACTCCACGGGAGAGATGCCCCTGCAGGATGAGACCCGGCCACGTACCTACCTACCGATAGTCCTAATGGCAACCCAAGGAGCCGTGTACAGGGCCTACCGGCTCATGGCCGGCCTAGGCCCCCGATACCCAAACCACGGAGACCCACGCCCACCAGGTAGCCCTACGGGTGGAGCCACCCTGCAGATAGCGACGGACTTTGTGGCCCGCGCCCCGGAGTTGGGAAACGCGTCCATGGCCACGATGGCCCATGCCCTGCGTACGTGGCGGGAGACGCTGGATCATGCGATTTTGGCCAGATCTGGGCCAATTCCGAGCAAAATCGGATCAAACACCCCCGTCAAATTGCCCCATGTTGGCAAAGTCTGTCCTGGTATGAAAAAGGGTACAGGTCCCGAAACCATGGGGGCTCGGCTGGCATAGGACACCCACGAGATGCTACCTGAAGCCAGCAAGCACCCAGTCCAATATATCCCAACTGTCTGTGACGAGCCAATACACGGTAGGAAAACTGATGATCAACACGATCACCCCGAACACCTCCCGTTTAAGCGATGTTTTAGCCTTACGTCTGGACATAGGTGTATCTCCTTAGTAGTGCGGATTGTCATAAGGTGCCCTAGCCCACGTGGCGACACCATCACGGGTACTATATATAAGACCGCCGATGATCAGCAAGATCACCTGGAACACCCGCCGCTTGAGCAGTGTATTAATTGGGGTGCTAATCTTGCGTCTGGACATGGTGTGTCTCCCTGGTGGTGTGGGTTGTCATAGGGCGTCCCCGCCCGCGTGGTGATGCCATCACGGGTACATGTGGTGCAGAGAATTGCAATAGAATATCAGAACAGCCTAATCGCCTGGATAGTGGAAGACAGCACGGACCAGCCACAAAACACGGGCTATGCGAGTATGGCCCTCCAAGAGCTAGGGAACGCATTCGTGTACGGGATGGGCGGACCCGTCCAAGCCATGGGCCATATTGATCGGACAGCGAGCCCGTGCACCCGATAGCCCCGTGACATGGCAACAGCGTAAGACGAAGGGCCACCGCGTGTGGTTTATGCTCACGGTCGCCATGGAGACACTACCCAAGGGAAATGCCACCACGGCGACCACGGATACCCTGGACGCGGCCACCAGCGCGGCGGCGGACCCCATGCCCACGTATCAGGATGCTCACCCACCGCTGCCGACAGACTACCGGGTCAAACTGGACGCGTGACTAGCACGGGCGCAGACCTGCTCCATGGCACTGGAGTGCGGGACGGGACACCAGGTCCTGCCGGGCACGGAGACGTACATGCGGGGCGTATCACGCCACCCATCCAACGGAGACATGTCCCAGGGCGATCCCGCCCCGGAACCCACGGCTAGCTCTACGGAAGATGTGCCGGCAGATACCCCCACCTAGACGGAAGCTACGCCCCGGAGCCGTACCACATGCCAGGACCGCGGAATGCCCGGACAGAGCAGCAGCCCTAGAGTGATAGCCATGCCTGCTAGGCCCTATGCCTATGGGGGTATGCCTACGCAGGGCCACCATGTAGTGCAATCCGGGTGTCCCAAAAGGCATCGTCATGGACACAAGGCCTAAATCTACGGGCGGTATGCCCATAGGGCACTGCACCATAGCTCCCGAGGGCCAGTTCTGCTTCTCCCACCAGGATGTTCGCCCTTGGGTATCGATTCTGCGACCATCTTACGCTCCTGCTTTCCCTACGCGGTCTGAGCCTGCTACCATGAAAATCCATCAGCGGACTGTGGTGCTTCCGGTTAGATAGTAGCCACATATCGCTAAGCACGCCTCACATGGGACAGGAAACAACCGATCATGAACATCATCGTTATCATTGCGGACACCTATCGCTATGACAATATTTTCCCTTTGGATGCTAACTCCGTTGGAGGACCTCACCTAGAAGCTTTCGCGCGTCAGAGTGTCAGTCTCACTAATTTCTTTACGGGCAGTTTTCCTACCATTCCCCAGCGCACAGACTTCACCACCGGGCGTGTGGGATGGCCTTGGTATCCTTGGCAGCCCCTACCTCGTAGTGGTCGTAATCACCTGCCCCACCTGCTCAGGGAGCACGGGTACGTATCACAGCTGCTGGGTGATTGTCCTCACCTGATCAAAGCGGGTTTTGATCAGGGTTTTGACGGGTTCTACCACCTGCCAGGCCAGGAAGGTGATACGTTCTTCCTACGGATGAACCGGGAAATCCGGGCAACTATGCCTCCGGACAAGACACGAACCGGCCATTATTTTCGCAATCGCAATCTGCCTGACCTACATCGCTGGACTAACCGGTATTTTGAGCGCGAAGCGGAAACGTTTGCCTTTCGCACGTCCATGGTCGCTACGGAATGGCTGGAGGAAAATTATCGGTACGATCCCTTTTTCCTATGGGTGGATTTCTTTGACCCCCATGAACCCTGGGATCCGCCGGAGTATTTGGTGCGCAAATATGACGACAGCGGCTACGCCGGTCCCCCTATGCTACATCCCAACTACGGCCACTCCAGTGATCTGACAGCAGCCGAACTGCACAATTTACGGGCCCATTACCTGGCGGAAGCGTACATCGTGGACAGAAGCGTGGGACGCATTCTGGAAAAAATCCAGGACTTGGATCTGTTTCGTAATTCCATCGTGATCTTCATGTCGGACCACGGCATGAGCATAGGCGAACACGCACGTACCGGCAAATCCAACATCAACCGGGGCGATTCACGCTACTGGCCCATCTATCCGGAAGTGGCTCATTGTCCCTTCATTGTGCGTGCCCCGGGTCTGGACGCCGGACGGGTTGTGTCTTCCTATATCCAACCCGCTGATATCCTACCGACTCTAGCGGAGCTGGCAGGACTGTCGCTAGAGCCACCGGATCCCCTGCACGGCACCTCCTTTGCATCCCAGTTGAGAGGGCAGGAAACGTTGACACGGCGCGAGTTTGCCGTATCTGCATCGTATCTGCGGGCTCCGGAGGGAGCCATTCCCACCACATCTGTGACCCCTGTAGTGTATACCGATCAGTGGATCTACATACCGGTGGATGCTGATGGACAGGTGGGGCTCTACGATCGACAGGTCGATCCCGGGGCGGAGATCAACGTAGCCGCCGATTATGCTACTGTGACCCACGCAATGCAGGAGATGGTGCAGGGCTACATGACCCAGCTTGCAACCCCGGCCGCAGCCATGACCGCCGTGCAACCCTTGTAATGGGCTGTCCTACTTCACCAGTCAATGGCCGTGCCATCGTCGGGATGAAAGGGAGTAGGATTACGCCAGTCATGGCCCAACTTTGACTGTAGAGCCTCTTCGTCCAGTTCGATCCCCAGTCCCGGTCCTGTGGGTAGATCGACATAGCCATCCCTGACTTGGAACGGTTCCTTGAGATAGCCTTCACCCAAGGATACGTGCTCTTGGATCAGGAAATTAGGAATGCTGGCATCCAGTTGCAGGGATGCGGCGAAGGCAATGGGCCCCAGGGGGCAGTGGGGAGCCAGCGCTGCGTAGGAGGCTTCGGCCATGCCGGCTATCAAGCGACACTCAAAGATACCTCCGGCATGGCTGAGATCAGGTTGCAGGATGGAGGCGGCCCGTTTTTCCAGGATCTCGCGGAACCCCCATTTGGTGAAAATGCGCTCGCCCGTGGCCAGCGGCAGATGAGTCTTGCGTGCCAGATCCGCCAGCATGTCCACATTCTGACACTGTACCGGTTCCTCCACGAAAAAAGGTTGCAGTGGCTCTAGTTCCCGGATCAGCAGAGCAGCCGTTTGCGGACTGACGGCTCCATGGAAATCGATCGCTATGTCAATATCCGGCCCCACGGTATCCCGGAGCACGCCGAACCGGCGCACCACCTCATCTACAAAGCCGGGTGTCTCAACGATACGCGCGGGCCGACCACCAAAGGGACCTGTCTTCATGGCTCGGAACCCCGCCGCGAGCAGGGCCTGAGCTTGAGACCGGATCTCCGCATCCGGACCACTGCTATCAAGTCCCTTATATACCCTGATACGATCCCGTAGGGGTCCGCCCAGCAGCCGATACACGGGTAAATCCACCGCCTTGCCGGCCAGATCCCAGAGGGCCTGCTCAATCCCGGAAAGGGCGCTAGTCAGAATGGGTCCACCACGGTAGAAGGCATGTTTATATAGAGCTTGCCAATGATGTACTACCCGGGTGGGATCCTGTCCTAGCAGCGCGGGTGCCATCTCCTGGACAGCCTGGGCGACGGTGTGCGCACGACCTTCCAGGATAGGTTCCCCCAGCCCGATCAGTTCTGTGTCCGTGTGAACCTTGAGAAACAGCCACCGCGGCTGCACCAGCCGCGTTTCCATTTTGGTGATCTTCATACGTAGGGCTCCTTGTGTACCGCGGGTTGACTATATCGGTCGTATCATAGTGCCGTGCCGTGTGCAGTCCGGCAATCTCTCCAAGCTCCCTTACAATGGCGTAGGAACCCGTCAGCCGTGCAGCGAGGTCCTTCTTGCCTGCCCCCCATGATCCCCCACGCGTATCGGACAACCCGGCGCTGGCAACGTTGGGATATCACAACACAGATCGCCTGGTTATCTTCCATGCCGATGATCTAGGTATGACGGAGGGTAGCCTGCATGCCTTCTGGGAACTGCAGGAGGCCGGAATCGTACGCTCCGGTTCTATCATGGTACCCGGCGCCTATGCCGACGAGATGCTAGCCTACGGTCAAATTTATCCGGAACTGGATCTAGGGATTCATCTGACTAGTGTCTGTGAATGGCCGACAGCGCGCTGGGGTCCTGTCCTCGGACGTGGGCAAGTGCCCGACCTGTGTATGGCGGACGGGGCATTTTGGCCCGATCAGCCTACAGCCCGCCGCCGTGCACGCAACTCCTCATTGCGTCTGGAAGCGATAGCCCAGCTTTTGTACGCCCGGGAGCGGGGAGTGGATTTCACCCATATTGACGCCCATGCCGTGGGGGGCGTGTTTCCTGCCCTCACCCTGTTCTATATCGCACTTGGTTTCCACTTTCAAGTACCGGTGCTTTTGCCGCGGTATACGGATGCCCGGCTGCGTTCCTATCTACCCATCCCTAATCTAGCACGTCTATGGAATCCCTTCACCCGCCTGGTTGAAGCGGCCGGCATGCCCCTGGTGGATCACCACCGTATGACCCTATTTCGGCCTGACCAGCCCTACTGGGTGCCCACGGATCTAGCGGCTGCTTATGAAGCGGATATGGCCCGGATTCAGCCAGGCATTACTTATTACTCTCTACATCCCAACACGGCGACACACACGGGTCACATTCGGCGTGAATCCATAGTGTTCCGCACCTTTGAACACACATATTTTCAATCAGCCCGTGCCCAGGAATTCTTGGAATCACAAGGCCTTATCCCGATCGGAATGCGCGAACTTCATGCTATTATGAAGTCCAGGACGAATCAGTGAATGATGGAACAGGCAGGAAATCATTGGCGCCCGACAAGCTGTGTGCATTCGTCACAGAAGACCGGCACCGGCTAGGCCTCAAACACCCCACAACCCACAGCCTCCAGTGAAACCCATTCTATCTGCCTCGGTCATACGTATGCCTATGGCCACAACGTACGACCGGATACCGCCCACTCTCGTATTAGGGACCACCTGCCGCACCCGGTGTCGACTTGCCAGCACCGGTTCCCTGCGCCCTTTCTATCGCTAAGGAAGTTCCATGCGCATTCTCTACATAGACATTGATTCGCTACGTCCCGATCATCTTTCTTGTTACGGGTACCATCGCCACACTTCACCACACATTGACGCGCTTGCCCAAGAGGGTGTCCGGTTCACTCACTACTACGCCAGCGATACTCCTTGTCTGCCAAGTCGCACGGCCCTGTTCACGGGACAGCTAGGGATCCGCACCGGGGTCGTAAATCACGGGGGGCAGTTTGCGGATGTGGCCCCGCAGGGCGCCGACCGTGCTTTCCGCAGCCGGCTGGCCCAGGAGACTCTAGGAAGTGTTCTGCGCCGCGCCGGGTACCACACAGCTAGTATTAGTCCGTTTCCTAATCGCCATTCGGCCTATCAGGTATGGTACGGTTTTACGGAAACCTATGATACCGGACAGGGAGGCTTGGAAAACGCCGAGGAAATGTATCCGCCGGCACAGCGCTGGTTACAAGCTAACGGACAGCGGGATAACTGGTTCCTGCATGTCAATTTCTGGGATCCGCACACCCCCTACGACCATCCCGAAACTTTTGGTAATCCGTTTGTAGACGAACCCATCGCCGCGTGGATTTCCCAGGACCTGATTGATGCCCAGAACCGGTCCTTCGGTCCCCACAGCTGCACCGAAGTACCAGGGGAAACCGATCAGCTGCCATCCCGCTGGCGCATGGGAGTGGGACACATCCGCAACTTGGAGGATGCCAAGGCGCATCTGGATGGCTATGACACCGGGATTCGCTATGCGGATCACTTTGTGGGCAAGCTCATACAGGATCTCCGTGATCTGGGCATCTATGAGGACACGGCCATCATCATCAGCGCGGACCACGGGGAAAACCAGGGTGAACTAAACGTCTGGGGTGATCATCAGTTGGCGGATCACATCACGAACCGCGTGCCCCTCATCGTCAAATGGCCCGGTGTCACGGATGATCAAGCCGGCCAGGTCTGTACGGAATTCTTCTACAACATTGATTTGGCCCCGACCTTAACCGATTTGGTAGGCCATGAGGCCTCGCCTCTGTGGCAGGGCCAGAGTATGGCCGCGGCCTTCCGGTCACCCACTACGGCGGCGGGGCGGCCATACCTAGTGCTCAGCAACGGTGCCTGGAGCTGCCAGCGCAGTGTCCGTTGGGACGATTGGATTTTCCTGCGCACGTATCATACAGGTATGAAGGATCTGCCGGCCTACATGCTGTTCAACGTGGCCGAGGATCCGCACGAGACCTGCAACCTGGCGGCGACACGTCCGGATCTGCTGGGCCGGGGTCTACTCCTGTTGGACCAGTGGATGGGCGAACAGATGGGACTGGCCCCGCGCGGCGATCCCTTCTGGGGTGTTATGCAGGAAGGCGGGCCTCTACACGCTAGGGCCACGAGCCCGGTGTGGGATGTCTATATGGATCGTCTGCGGGCCACGGGACGGGCCCATCACGCGGAACGCCTAGCGACACAGGGCGGGTATCCACTGCGCTCCGGTTTGGAATTTGATGCAGCCTGAGTGTTGCAAGGTTGTAAACAATAAACCCAATGGCACTCTCAGATCTGAAATTCGTATGGGTGGAAACCCAGATATGCAGCAACGCCCTTGATGCGTTGCCGGATCACGTCCAGATCCGGATGCTGGATGCCCAGGATCCGGATCCCATTGCCCAGGCTAAGTCTGCGCAGGCCGTTCTGGCCAGTTCCGGCATTGCGTACGACCGCAAGGTGTTTGCCCGTATGCCTTACCTGCGTATCTTAGTACGGACAGGTATTGGTGTGGACAATGTCAACGTCGCCGACGCGACTGCCCACGGTGTGCTGTTTTGTAACACACCCGCGGGGCCCACCGAATCCACAGCTGAGCACACCATTGCCCTGATGATGGCGGCCGCCAAGCGGATCCCCGATGGGCAGGCCCAATTGGCGCGGGGTGAATTCGCGCCGCGGGGAATACCACTCGGTAACGAACTGCGGGGCAAGACCCTAGGCCTAGTCGGGTTCGGCCGTATTGGGCGCCGCGTGGCTGAGATCGCCGCGTTGGGTCTACGCATGCGCGTCCTAACGCACGATCCTTTCCTGTCTGCCGAAGCGGTGCGGGCCAGCGGGCTGGACGTGCATCCGGTAGCACTGGATACGCTATGGCGGGAAGCCGATTTCATCAGCCTGCATGCCCCATCCATACCGGCAACGCGCCATATCGTGAACCGTGACACTATCGCCCAAATGAAAGATGGTGCCTATGTCTTCAATCTCGCCCGTGGCCCCCTGCTAGATGGCGAAGCCCTGCTGGAAGCATTGGATGCCGGCAAACTGGCGGGGGCTGGATTGGATGTCTTCGATCCGGAACCGCCTGCCGTCCATTCACGCTTGCGCACGCATCCGCGTATTGTGGCTACGCCCCACTCGGCCACCACCACGGCCGAAGCCAGGCAACGGATTGAGGAAATGGCGGTGGAGGAAATTCTTCGCTTCTTCCAAGGCCAACCCCCACACAATCCACTGAATCCGGACGTGATCCAGCAGCCTTGACGTGTCGTGTCCAGGCTAGCCGGAAGTGAGATGCCTTTGTTTCTTCCTTCATGACCAGAGACTGCTATACAGCGTACGCGGCCCCATCCGGTACACGCCCGGGCAGGAACCGGGCCCACCGTTTGACCGGTATGGGGCAACACATTATTGTTAAGGTGGAGCACACACTGCCACCTATTGTCATCCCCGTATCTACCCAGGCGCGTGTATGCGCCACCCCCTTCATGGCTTGTGAGCTGTGGCGTGGGACAACGTCCCCCATGGCCAAGTCCCAAGGAGCAATTTTGAATTTTGAATCCTCTCAAGCTTATTTCCATACTGCAGGAGCTGCAAACGGATATCCGCAATCTCACAGCCGAAATGAAGAAACTGCGGCTGGAATTGCAGCGACAGCGATCAGAACCGAGTGAAACCCGTCCCCCATCCGCACGCCGCGCAACGACGAGTGTATCAACAGGGATACGTACGCGCCCCCGTACCCGGCGACGCCCTATACCGGAAAGCAGTATTCCCGTGAGCAAAGCGGCTCAGAAGGCCGCTGATTACCTGCATCAGCAGGGCTTTGTTATCCGGAAATACGAGGAACAGGAAGCCGGCACGCTGGAAGAACGCATTTTGTCCAAGTTCCTCGGCGATCGTCATGCAAATTCCGTAGAGGCCCTTTATGCTCTACTCCGCGATGTTGAGGTGGACGCGCCGTTCCAGCTGGATCTTGCCGAGGCTACACCGCGCGAGATTGCCGACTCGGTGCAACTGTGCCAGTTTCTCAACAACATTGCGTATCTGGACAACTATGCGTACGCGCGCGGCCAACGGCTGCTCACCGGTGCCCTGACCGCCGCAGGGGATCGTTACATCCGGGGCCAGTGGTTGGAGCAATATATCCGGCGGCAGCTGGTTTCCGGTTTTGGCCGGGCCCAGATGGGCTATTCCCTACTCATGAATCCCAATCTAACCTTCCAGGATGGCCAGGAGTGTGAACTGGACCTGTTTGCCGTAGAACGGGACAGACCATTGTGGATTGAGTGCACTACGGCTAAGGATCCCCGGGAAAGACTGCACAAAATGCGTGCACTGCGCCGCAAGCTGGAAATTCCGGAGGGCCGTGCCCTGCTCGTGGTGGCGGGTATGTCACACCGTCGTATCCAAGATCTGTCCCGGAACACCCGTGTGATGATCGCCAACGTGAGTGATTTCCCGACTCTGCTTGACCGCAATCTGGAAGAATAGAGCCCAAGTCCCTGATCTACCTAGACTCTGTCAGCCCGATACCTGCACGAGCTGCCGGTAGGCGGGGGCATCCACTTCCTTGAGCAGAAAAAGGCCCATGGCCAGGGCAGGCATAATTTCAATCAGACACTGCTGCTGATGGCGGAAGCTAAAGGGACTCTGTCCTAGTGTGTGCCAGGTTTGGCACGCACGCGCCATGTCCAGATAGGTGATTACAAATCTGTTATCTCCCAACCGTGCCAGGGTATCCGTGATGCGCGGTTCTATGGCCTGCAGACGCTGAAACAGATCGGAGGATTGTCGACCACGCGCTAGGGTACGCGTCACCTCAGTAGGCAGATATCCTTGCATGGCCTGGCGGATGAGCCAGCGATCGGATCCCCGCGGGCCTGACCAGACACTATCAGGGATCGAGAGACACAGTTCCATTAGTGGTTTACTAGCTGTGGGATCACGCAGGCGCAACTTGTGGTAGCGCCCCCGTTCGGCCCAACGCATACCCACCCGTGATGTGCCCGGTTCGATCGTCTGTAGCCGATAGTAGCGCGGATCAGGATGGAAATTCTCAAACCATAGGCCAAAGGCACTGTCCGACACATATTCCCGCAGATGCACCCGCCGGGCTAAATCAGGCTGAATCAAGGTCTGTCGTAGCCAAGGCTCCCGGCCTGTAGACCAGCGGTTATAAAAGGGTGTAAGGCCGTGACGCAAGAGCGGGCGCACCACTTTGTGGCGCAGAGCCATGAGCCAGGAACGATGCCGGACTAGGTCCCGGAATGAGCGGGACCAGGGACGGCCGTACCAGGAAATCGTGCCGTTGCCCTGCTGGCCGTTCAGGAGTAGATCATGTCCGTGCGCGGCGGCTGTGGACAGGAGATCCGCAATCCAGTACATGTTGCCGGCCCCTACACTCGGTTCTCCATTCACCTGCAGCATATAGGCAATGCCTGCCAGTGGATCAATGGTCTCGGAGCGAATTGCCTGCAGCACGGGAATACCCGTGTGTTCGGCGATCCGGCCAGCCATCGCAAACTCGTCCGCAATGGATCCGGCTGGCCAAGCGGACTGGGTATCTTGGAGGGGCACTGCGCAATAGGCAGTCAGGGCAGGAACAGTGGCCGGCAGGGCGGGCACGGCCTGGCTAGCTACAGCTCCCGAATCTAGGCCACCGCTCAGCGATAGCCCAGGGCGCTGGGCCCGAGACACCGTCTGCGATACGGCTATACGGAGACCCTCCACTAGTGCTTCGGCATAGGTTTCCTCTTGTGCTCCCATCCAGAGTGGTATGTTTTCCGGATACCAGTACCGTTGCGTCCGGAAGGTATTCCGGTGCCAGCGTACCCAGTGCGCAGGTAGCACACAGGCTACATCGCGGAACAGTGTGCGCTGTCCAGGTGGATTGAGATGAGCCAGAGCGCACGCCACGGCTAGATCGTCCAGCTCACGAGTCACAAATGGCAGAGCCTGCACGGCCTGGCGCGCGGAACTAAACGCTAGGCAGCGTGTGTTACTCCCATAGAAAAGGGCACTGTTGCCATGATGATCCCGGATTAACGTCAGACACCGGTCATCCGCGTCCCAGACCCCCAATATCCAATCACCCAGAAGGTGATCCATGCACTCCAGCTGCCATTGCTGCCAAGCCTTAAACACCAGGGTATCGTCCTGACAGTGGTCGCGTTGGGGCAGCGGTACAGCCCACTGCCGCAACAGATCCTCCCGATTGTCTAGCACGGCATCGGTTACGGCGATACACCGACCGGCCGACAGCATCTGAACCCCACAGCCGGCCAACAGCGGCGAAGTCGTATCCGGCCGGGATGCAGCCAATACCCCCCCCGGCACAATAAGCTGGTTCCAGGAGTCCGCTTCCGGAGCCCCCAAGGCCTCCTGCATTGTGTACAACAGATCGGTCAGTTCCCCCGGGGCGGCGTCCCCCACAACACCTAGGATGTGGTTCATGCGCCCGTACGGGTTAGCTTGTAAGGCAGAAGATCCTCGTTACGAGCATTGGCCGGTGCAGCTATGGTCAATATACAGGTTGTCATCCCGGTCAGCAGCCTATCCGGAATGCAGAAATCCGGCCGGTAGGCCTGAGATAGTCAACCTGATCAGCCATGACACGTGACTCTGAGCATGCACAGTCGATCTTGGTGTATCTCCGTTCTGCCCGTTCCGTGCACATAGGAGCGATCAGGTTTGCCCATAGCATCGTCTGCAGCTGAGCCGGATTGGAGCGGAACTAGCATGGAATGCGACATGGATTGGGGTTTGTCAATGGTTGAGAAGAGCCGTCCATGACGCAGGCCGATGATCAAACCAAAACAGGCGGGGCATACGCCACATGGTAGAGGACTGTTGGTTTATGGGACGTAGAAGATACCTCCCGAGATGCTGGCCTGCACGCAGACATAGAGGCATACGACACGGGACAGCGTAGGGCATGGGACATGGCAGCCTCAGCATCGATCTGTGTACTGAGTCTACCTGATCTGGCTGCCGCATGGGATAATGCACACCATATCGCTAGCCTGTATCCTTGGGCTTACAGGCCATGGGGAGCACCGACCGCAAGCAACTCTACTTGGATACTGCCTTGCCCTTTGTGGGCTGTGCGCATACCTTTATGTCGTCTCATCTAGTTCCCGGTGTGCGGCGCTGGCAGATTGTTGTCTTTGCCGGGGCCGTAGTGTGCTACTGGATCGCACTTTATCTTTATGTACCTACCCTTCCTATTTATGTAAAACAATTTAGTTCCGATCTACGTTTGGTGGGTATCGTGCTGTCCATGTACGGGCTGTGGCAAGCGGTCACCCGTTTTCCGGTGGGCTTAGCCGCGGACTGGTGGGGGCAGAACCGGCCCTTTCTCCTGATCGGCTTTGTGTTTACAGCCCTAGGTCCCTGGATTCTGAGCATAGCCCCCGACATCACCTGGCTCGGTGTGGGGCGCGCCATCACCGGCTTAGCCGCCACTACCTGGGTTCCTATCGTGGTAGTGTTCTCTCGTTTTTTCCTGCCATCCCAGACCATCCGCGCACTGGCCATTCTGACCATGATAGGCTCCTGTGGCCGCATTCTCGCCACCAGTGTGAACGGTTTGCTCAACAATCTAGGCGGCTATGCGCTCGCTTTCCGTGGGGCCGTACTCATGGCCAGTATCGCTATCCTGCTAATCCTGTTTGTCCCGGAGCGTAAACGCCCGTTGCAGCCGCAGCCGCTAGGCTCGATCCGGTCCCTACTCACCCGACCTCATGTGCTTTGTCCGGCCCTGCTGAATGCCCTGGCGCAACTCGTTAACTTTGGTCTAACCTTTGGATTCATGCCCATTCTGGCCCAAAACCTAGGAGCGGACGGGGTGCAGGTCAGTCTCTTGGTTACGCTCAACATGGTCTTTAACATGTTGGGCAATACCATGACCGCAACGCTGGTCCATAGCCTGGGGCCTCGCCGTTTGGTCCGTGCGGAATTCCTTCTGCTGGGGCTGGGTAGTTTACTCGCGGGACTAGCACCGCATCTTGGGTGGTTATATATAGCCCAGGCGTGCATTGGCCTAGCCACCGGTATGGGGTACCCCACCCTAATGGGCCTCAGCATAAGGTACGTATCAGATCATGAACGCACAGGCGCCATGGGACTGCACCAGGGGATCTATGGGTTTGGCATGTTTAGCGGGCCCTTCGTATGTGGTTTCCTGGCGGATTGGTTCGGGATTCCTACCACATTCGTGCTCTTGGCCGGCGTTTGCCTGGGGGTGCTGCTACCCGGTCTACCCGGTCGCCTACTGTTGGCTGCTACAACCGAAACCTGAGTCAGGACGGCAACGTAGGGCGGATTTCCCTTGCCCAGATCCCATGGCCGAGCCAGCGTGGTATTACGACCGCGGATATGCTGGTGTATGGGTTTATTGTCGCTGACCTAATTCGCGATCCAGGATCATCAGGCCCGTGAAGTCGCTACCGATCCGGACGATATCGGCCAGGATCCGTTTGCACTGCTCCACTTCCTCCACCTGTTCCTCAATGAACCAGTCAAGCAGTTCACGGTAAGGTTCAAGCTTGTCGGCTTCGGCGCGGTGGGCCTGGGCATGAATGAATTTCTGCAGCGCTAGCTCATAGTCCAGGGCAGACTGCATCAGAGTTTGTGGATGGCGATCCGCAAGCATATTGACGTCCAACCGCCCAAACTCAATGTATGCGCGGCACGATTTTTGGAAATCAATCAGCTTTTGGGCATGGAGCTGCTCCTCCTGGGCCTGCAAGTCAAACCAGTGCGCAAAACCTGGAAAATCCTCAAAATCCGCCAGGGCAGACAGAATCTGGTAATGATAGGCCGATTGCAATTCTTGATGGATGTGTTTATTTACTATGTCTTGCATGCTATCCCCT
This sequence comes from Caldilineaceae bacterium, assembly GCA_965116185.1. Taxonomy (GTDB): domain Bacteria; phylum Chloroflexota; class Anaerolineae; order Caldilineales; family Caldilineaceae; genus Bin34. Next base: position 991,099 of record OZ220492.1, on the reverse strand, counting down.
TCTCTTACTACGAGGGTTGAAACCCTCACTGGAAGTTTGATGTGCTAGGTATCAGCCTCAGGTTTTACGACCAGTCCTAGTGTATCAGATGTATCAAGTCGCTATACGGCTCCTTCTCCATTGGCCCATTCCAATCACGGCAGCCAAGCCTCCGTGCCTTCCCGGCACCAGTCTCATACCGGCGCACTGTCACTCCTTGCCACCATGTCTAGAATCTCATCTACAAGATTCCAATTCCGCAAAATTTTCTTCCAGCCACCGAGTGTACTATATAAGACTGCCTCACTACGCCGGAAGTAACCCATTTGTCCCCATAGAACCGGTACCTCCCGCAGTGGTTCACCAGGGAAAAGACAGGCTGCGATCCAATACCAGCCCCAGGAAAATCAGGGCCAAGTAGAGCATGGAGAATTTGTACAGGGCCAGCGTATCCGCACGGGCCACTTCGCCTTCCGTATCTACTTGCCGATACAGCTGCACCATGCGCAGGATCAGCAGCAAGTTCAGTAGGAGTGCCACACTGAAATAGAACCATCCGGCCTCTTGCAGGGCAAAGGGCATCAGGGAAGCGCATACCGTCAACACCGTATACAGCGCCATTTGTTCCAGTGTGCCGCGAGTCCCCAGCACCGCGGGTGCCATGGGCACGCCTACAGCTGCATATTGATCACGGACCAGAAAAGCCAGTGCCCAGAAATGCACAGGCGTCCACAGAAAAATCAGGGCAAACAGCAGCCCCGCCATCCAGTCCAGCCTATTCGTGACAGCTGCCCAGCCTAGCAGAGGTAGGATAGCGCCCGCGGCACCCCCAATCACGATATTCTGCCACGTGGTCCGCTTGAGCCACGCCGTGTACACCAGCACATAGAACAACAATCCGGCCCAGGCGAGCAGAGCCGTCAGCAGATTAGCTGTCCACCACAGGATCAGGAACGAACCGATGCTCAGTACACTGCCGAACACAACGGCCCGACGCACCGTAATGCGGCCCGTCACAAGGGGTCTGCGCGCTGTGCGCCGCATGCGGCCATCAATGTCCCGATCCAGGATCATATTGAACACACCCGCACCGCCCGTGGACATGTAACCACCGACCAGTACACCCAATAGGGGGAGCCAGGGTGGCCAACCCCGTGCGGCGACGAACATGCTGCCTACGGCCGTGAAAAGCAGCAGCGCAACGACCTTCGGTTTGGTCAGAGTCAGATAGTCGCGCCATGTGGCAACAGATACATGGGCTGCGGTGTCACTCATGTGGGCTGGGTCTCCTTGGCGTGCCAGGGTACGCGGAACGTGGCAACATTAGACTGGGGTATGCTCAGTGTCAACCAGGTTACCACGGTCCACAGGGCAAACGAACCAACGGCCAGAGCCAGATGTAGAAGCTGGAGGACAATAGGCCCCAGCAGAGCTAGATTGCCGACTCCTACCAGCAACTGCAGGCCATAGACTATAAGCAAAAGGGTACGGTAACGCTTAACCTGTGCTACGGGTTTGATCCAGCCTGACACCGCATAGCTTACCCAAAGATAGGCTCCTACACCGAGCGCTAGGAAAGGATGCAGAATCCGCAGACGGATGAGTGGATGGGCCTGGGGGCTGAAGTCCTCAACCAGACCCTGCTGCAGCGATTCGGGCGGGAACATAGTATTGCCCATGGCGGCGATACCACCGGAAAACATGAGAGCCATCATGCCCAACAGGCCCACTCCCATGAGTATTTTCAGGCCGTATTGGCCTGTCCAGGCCGGGGGCCAGGTCTGGTCCGGATACGCATAGACCGTGGTGAGGGTCAAAGCCCCCACGAGCAGTAGAGAGTTGAGTAGATGAAACGCCACAAGCAGCCCCCGGGCCACTGACACGTTATCACCGGTCAGGCCCGTCAAGACCGTACCCGCCCCAATTAGGGCTTCAACGAGTAGGAAAAAGGCGGCGGTTAGGGCACAGGGTAGAAACCCGGGCCGGTCGCGCCGCAGACGCACGGCCCGTACGAGTAACCATGCCCCCAGCAGCAAGGCCACTCCCGACAAAGCACGGTGGGAATACTCTATCCAGGTGGCCATACCATGGTCAAGCGGTAGGAATTCGCCTTGACAACGGGGCCAATCACGACCGCAACCGGCCCCTGAACCGGTAGCTCGGACGACAGCTCCTTGCATAATCACTATGACATTAACAGCGAGGGTAGTCCATGCCAGGACAGGTGCTTTCATGGGAGTGTACCAACCTTGTTACGCATCCGTGCGATCCGGGAATCGTCCCTGCTCGGCACCATCATGCCACAAAAAAGGAAGCGGACAGGATACCTAAGCCCCTACCCCGTCATTGAGACCTCACAAGTGTCGTGCCTCGAATACCGGGATAGAGAACAGGAAGCGGCTAACAGCACTGAGCTATAATAGACCGATACGGGTCGGATCGATCCGGCATACACACAGATCCAGTCTCCATGCATGTTTCCCTTGCGTACGGCAAATCCGGCCTTGATGTTACGGTGCCCGACAACACGGATGTTCTACAAGCCACGCAGCTGCCGGGTCTAGCTTCTGAAACCGATGGCCTACGCCACGCCCTGCGGCACCCTATACAAAATCCTCCGCTCGCAGCACAGGTAGACTCCTCATCGCGGATTGTCATAGTCCATACCGATATCACCCGGGCCACGCCCAACGACCGCATACTACCCGTCTTGTTACAGGAACTGCTGGACGCAGGTGTGCCGCCTGCCCAGATTACCCTGATCAACGCGCTGGGCACACACCGCCCACAAACCGCCGCAGAATTACGCACTATGCTAGGTGACTGGGTATATTCCCGTTTCCGCTGCGTGCAGCACGATGCTTTTGATGATTCCCTGCTCGTGGATTTGGGCACCACTTCCTTCGGCCATCCCGTACGGGTACATCATCTGCTGGTGGAATCTGATCTGCGCATTCTGACCGGCTTCATTGAACCCCATTTCTTCGCCGGTTTCAGCGGCGGCCCCAAGGGTGTGCTGCCTTCGCTCGCCGGCTTTGAAAGTGTTCTGTCCAACCACAGCCGTGCCATGATCGCCCACCCGCGTGCTACATGGGGCAACCTAGAAGGAAATCCAATTTGGCAGGAGATGCGGGAGGTAGCTTTGAAACTGCCCGATACCTTCTTGCTGAACGTTACCATGAATGCACGGAAGGAAATCACCGGCGTCTTTGCGGGGGATCTTATAGCGGCACACGACGCGGGCTGCCGATTTGTACGGGACCATTCAATGGTCGCGGTCACCACCCCCTACGATCTAGTCATCGCGTGCAACAGCGGCTATCCGCTTGATCAGAACCTCTATCAGTCGGTCAAGGGCATGAGTGCCGCCAGTCAGATCGTACGTCAAGGCGGTACGATCATCATGGCCGCCGAATGCGCCGACGGCATTCCTGATCATGGGCAATACGCCGCCCTCTTGCGGCAGGGCGGATCGCCGGCCGGCGTCCTAGCCATGCTAGCTGCCGATGACTTCGCCGCCCACGATCAATGGCAGGTTCAGATCCAAGCCCAGATCCAATTGAAAGCAGATGTGTACTTCCACAGCCATCTGCTCTCTACCCTGCAAATACGCGAGGCACTATTGCAACCCTGTCCCGATGTGTCGGCGCTAGTGGCCACACTCTGCCACGCGTATTCGGGCCCCGATCCCATGCGTATCTGTGTGATGCCGGACGGTCCCATGACCATTGCCTATCTAGCACCGGATACCGCACCGGCCGGCACACCTGTCAAAGGACAGACATCAGGTCCCTATTGACGCTCGGGCGGGGCCCCGCACCGCCAAGCTGCGGGCCTCAGGGTCTTCCCATAGGCCGACAGGCAGGGCATCACGTATCCGGCTCGGCCTGAGGGGCGCACCGTAGTTCCTGCCATTGACTGTCCAGAGACGGGATTTGGGCATAGGCTTCGTCCCAGAATGCCGGATCCCGCATGCCGTCTATGTACTCCGATGCCACGCCCAATTGGGTCCACGTGGACTTCTTCATCTGCTGGAGACGTTCATGCTGTCCGGGTTCCCGCAGGGAGCGCACATCCACTTCCTGCTCCGAATTGAGCATAGCTTCGTGCCATGCACAATAATCGGACCGCTGGGGTTCTTGACCCAGCTGGGTGGCCAGGGCCTGGCTGACCGAACCATAGCGGTCATAACTGTCCGTGGCCACCGTCACCACCGTTTGGTCTGACGTCAGGCCTAGGTACCGGGCCACCCGTATGGCACCCAGCAGATTGCAGATACCACTGGGTCCGAACCGTCCCTGTAGCATCCGAGCGTCAGCCTCCGCTATACCGGTCACCGCCTGCATTAGTTCAGGATCAGTGCGGAGAAGCTCCATGCCCTGCAACGTGCGGGCCCCCGGTACCCGCACAACCAGATCAGTGGCGAAGATATTGTGGATGAGCGTCACCATCTGATCTCCAATCCCCTCGATCACGTGTTGTCCCTCACCGCCATCATAGAGCGTACTGCATTCCTTCGGTTCCACAGCGGCTATCACTACACCCGGCCAGCGTACACGGAGAGCATCGCCCGCCGCCAGAGTACCGGCACTCCCCGGGGCAGACACAAAGGCATCCACCCGGGACAACCCTAGTTCGGTCAAACCGTCTTGTATGGCCTGGCCCGTCACATAGCGATGGAAACGGTAGTTAGCCATGTCCTCAAATTGGCCCAGTACGGTACAGTCGGACCGGGAACCGTATCGGGCACGCGTGTGCTCTAGGGTACGCAGTACATCCGACTCAGTACCCGGTGTTAGATCCGTGGTACCGCCGTGGGCCCGAATCAGTTCATAACGCTCCCGGCTCATACCCGCGGGCATGACGATAAGTGCCTCATAGCCCTTGAGACGACTGACAAACGCGGTGCCGATGCCGAAATTGCCGGTTGAGGGACCAATAATGCGGCTCCGTCCCGGACGCACCCCTTGCCTGATTTCCTTTTCGCACAGCATGGCATAGGCAGGTCCTATCTTCATGCTCCCCGAAGGAAACCGCCCCCCATCCAATACCACAATAGAGGCCTCAACCCCCGTGATGGCCGGAGGCATCACCAAAGGCCTTACGCGCCCTGCGACATCATGCCAGCGAATGTTGTAGAGATTCAGGTGATGGTGGGGATCCGCTACTTGTAGCGCGTCGGTCTGTGTACGGAACGCCGTGTCCAGCAACGTCGGATCCCGCATTTCGGCGAATGTTGGACCGTGTAGTAATTCCATTGTCATATTCTCTATTGTCCTGTCTAGGCAAACCAAGAGAGTGTGCATACCAAGGAGCAACACCCTGCTGCAGCGCGGGAGGCGTGGGTGCAGTTAGGTTTGACCTGATTCTGCACAGCAACCTACTCCCATGCTGGGCATTCTAGCACCTGCCCGGATCGGGCCAAGAGGCTTGCCCGGATTTGAAGCATAGATTTCAGGATGGCTTTGGTTATACTGATCGGGTGGGCGTGTCTACGGGCGGATACCCTCCACAGCCATAGCGCTCATGCATTACTGTCGTGACCGCCCGATACGCGCTTGGTTCTGCCTGATACAGCGGAGCATCACAAGGGTGCGCGAGAAGTGTAATACCCTCCCTCAAAATTGTGTTGCCTTACGCATAAGCATAGAAAACGGATGGACTCAATGGGCGTGTACACATACCCTAACCTCAACGGGTTGGGCGAAGCGTACGCACAGGATGGCTATGCCATCGTGCGCAAGGTGCTGGACCCTGATTTGGTACTGGAGGCCAATCGGCATGTGGATTGGCTGATCGCCCACCACCCGGAATTACCCCCGGAAAGATTGGGCTACTGGTTGGTGCCCGAGGATCCCTTCTGGATACGGCTCGTCAGTGATTCCCGTCTTGTGGACATCGCCGAAGCCATCTTGGGGCCCAATATCGCCCTGTTCGCGGCCGATTACATCGCCAAACCGCCGCACACCGGCCAGAAAGTGGCCTGGCACCAGGACGCCAGTTATTGGCCGCTGGAGCCTATGCAGGTCATCACGCTTTGGGCGGCTTATACGGTCTCCAACCGTCACAACGGTTGTGTGCGGGTCATTCCAGGTACCCAGCATCTTACCTTGCAGCCGCGCAACCCCGCGCACCAGGACTTGGACGGAGAAATGTTGCGCGGGATGGATCAGAATCTCGCGGACGAAGCGAATGCCGTGGAATTGGAATTGGAACCCGGGGACATTTCCGTACACCATCCTCTCATCATCCATGGCTCCCATGCCAACACAAGTTCCCAGTGGCGCCGTGGTGGCACCTACCAGTACATTCCGACCACAACCCGGGTGACCCAGGACGGCTGGCCTGTATTTCTGTTCCGCGGTACGGACTCGGCAGACACCAATCAGTATACTGCCTTCCCCCGCTACGTTGAGGGGCAGCACATGCCGTTCCAAGGCTGTGAAGACTGGGTGTAGAGGCCTGATACCTTCAGGGGTTATGAGAGTCCAGACAGGTCCTACTGTCCTGTCGTAACGCCCACGGATGCGGCAAACCGGTTTGCTGCATAACTCAGTTGGCGAGTGCACCAAACTGCAATACAATAGGCTACACATTAGTGACAGCCGCATAACCCATGCGCAGGTTTGGGGTTTATCCATGACTGCCCGCACTTTGCCTTCACAATCCGCCGATGTCCCTGTCCGGCGGGCCGGTAGGCTACCGCGCCTGTCGCCGCTGGCGCGGCGTGAAGAGCTTGTGGGGTACCTGATGGCAGCCCCCTGGCTCCTGGGCATGCTATGGCTCATATTCGGCCCCTTCGGCGCGGCTGCCTGGCTCTCCTTTACGGACTACGATATTCTGACGGCTCCCGAGTGGATTGGCTTGGGCAATTTTGAAGCCATGCTCATGGAAGATCCACTGTTTTGGAAGGCCCTCAGCGTCACTACCATCTACGCCGCAGCCTCCATCCCCCTACAGATCGCCCTCGGCCTGTTTCTCGCCATTCTGCTGAACACAAGCATCAGGGGGCTAGCCTGGTTGCGCACTATCTACTATCTGCCCGCGGTACTTTCCGGCGTGGCTGTCGCCTTCCTCTGGATCTGGGTGTTTTCCGCCGATTGGGGCGTATTGAATTTCCTCCTTTCCCGCATCAACATCACCGGCCCCAACTGGCTCACTAGTGAGGACTGGGCTCTCACCGCCCTGATCATCATGAGCCTGTGGGGCGTGGGATCCAGTCTTGTTATCTATCTGGCGGGTTTACAGGGTGTGCCGACCGAACTCTATGAAGCCGCCAAAATTGATGGGGCCGGCCGGTTACGGGCCTTTTATAACATCACTCTACCCATGATCTCGCCCGTCATCCTGTTCCAGCTCATCATGGGCATCATTAGCGCCCTGCAGGTGTTTACCCAGGGATATGTAATGACGCAGGGAGGTCCCAACAACGCGACCCTTTTCTTTATCCTCTACCTGTATCGCAATGCGTTCCGTTTCCTGAATATGGGCTATGCGAGTGCCCTGGCCTGGGCTTTGTTTCTGTACATTCTGCTGCTCACGCTGGTGGTTCTGCGTTCCTCCCGCGTCTGGGTGTTCTATTCCGGTGAGATCCGGGGGCGTCGGTAATCCCTATGGACAATGTCATTACCTCTATCCGGCCCACATCCAAATCCCTATGGTTGGGCCCCCGCCTAACCGGCTATCTGGAAAAGGCTCTGATTTACTTCATATTGCTCAGCGGGGCCGTGATCCTCATGATTCCCCTGTGGTGGATGATCACCACCTCGATCAAGCATCCCAAGGAGGTCTTCGCTTTTCCGCCCACCCTGTGGCCTGACACCGTGCAATGGCACAATTACATTGAGATTTTTGACAAGGCCCCGTTTGCACTCTACATTTTCAACACCTCGTATGTCGTGGTCATGGATTTGATCGGTACCGTCCTCACAGCCAGCATGGTGGGGTACGCATTTGCCCGCCTGCGTTGGCGGGGACGGGACATTTTCTTCCTCATTACCCTGGCTACCATGATGCTGCCCGGTGCCGTGACCATGATTCCCCGGTTCCTCATCTTCAATGAGATGGGCTGGGTGGACACATTTCGACCTCTGTGGGTGCCGGCTTTCTTTGGCTATCCCTTTTTCATCTTTCTGATGCGCCAGTTCTATGCCACTCTCCCGCATGAACTGGATGCGGCGGCCCGCATTGATGGTGCCAGCGAATTTGGGGTTTGGTGGCGCATTCTCGTCCCCTTGACCAAACCGGCCCTGGCTGCCTGCGGTATCTTCACCTTCAATGCCACCTGGAACGATTTTCTGGGCCCCCTCATTTACCTCTCTTCCGCCTCTAAGAAAACCTTGGCGTTGGGTCTCTGGATCTTTCGGGGACCTCATCGCACGGACTGGCATTACCTGATGGCAGCATCTATGGTGGCTATGATACCGGTACTTGTCATCTTCTTCTTTGCCCAGAAATACTTCATTCAAGGTGTCACCTTCACGGGTATCAAAGGGTAGCGCCAGTCTCAGTCCACGATTCAGTCCTTGCCTCCTATGCAAATCACCGGCATTGAATGCCATGTCCTGCTCATTCCGGACTACAGCGAGGATGCCTGTTCCTCGGCACAGGATAATCTCGTCGTAGAGATCCATACGGATGCCGGGATTACCGGCATTGGTGAAACCGACACCAATCCCTGGGTCGCCAAAGCCTGTATTGAAGCGCCCGGCACCCATGTTATGGGGCAGGGCCTGGCCACCATGCTACTGGGACGGAATCCCTTGGAAACAGACACTATCTGGTCCGATCTGTACACCGGGTCCAAGATGACCGGTCGGCGGGGGGCTCTCATCTGCGCCCTGGGGGCCCTTGACATGGCCCTATGGGATCTTAAGGGCAAGGCCCTAGGCTTGCCCGTCCACCAGCTGCTAGGTGGCGCAGTCAAGGACGCGATTACCCCGTATGCCTCTCTGCTGCCGGAGGGCCGCACGCTCACGGCCTATGCTGATTCGCTGGTAGACAAGGTGATTCAGGCCCGGGACCTAGGCTATACCGCAGCTAAGCTGGAGATCTGTATCAACGGGCCCTACAGTCACCATGGCCTACAAGCGAGCGATGCGCATATGGTCAGCATCCTGGAACGCTGCCGCCGGATCGTAGGCGACCGCTTCACGCTCATGGTAGACGTGGCATATGCCTGGCCCAATGCCGACACGGCACTACAGGTGATGGCACAACTAGCTCCTTTTGATCTCTACTTTCTGGAAACTCCCATTGACATAGACGACCTGGATGGCTATGCCTACCTGCATGACGAATCACCCATTCCGATTGCGGCGGGGGAGTGGCAGAACACTCATTTTGAATTTGAAGATCTGGCGCGGCGCGGCAAGATAGACGTGCTGCAGCCGGACATCGGACGCGTCGGTGGCTTCACTGAGGCCCTGAAGGTGGTTGACATCGCGGTGGCACTGGAACGTCTCATTGTGCCCCATTGCTGGAAAACCGGCATCGGTATTGCGGCCAGTGCGCATTTCGCGGCTGTGACGGCTTCCTGCCCCTACATTGAGTTCCTACCCGCCAGTCTCTCCGAATCGGCTCTGCGCCAGGAATTGACCCACGACGAAATCAAGCTGTGTGACGGCGTCATTCCGTTACCTCAACGTCCGGGTCTGGGCTTTGACCTGAATCGCGAGGCGCTCCAGCGTTACCGCGTTGATTCGAGCCTTTTCTGCTAAACGAGGTCTCTATGCATACATCGGAAGAAAAGCAGCATTTTCTGGAACACGGTTATCTACATGTCCCGGCCGTCCTGGACGCCGATCAACTGGCGTATTACCGTACAGAATTCGATCGTGTGTGGGAACAAGAACACCCCAAGGTAAATCAGCACAAACTGCTCAAGTACCCGGCCTTCATCGATCTGATCGAGCATCCCCCCATTCTGTCCCGCCAGCAGGCCATTTTCGGGAACCAGACCCAGTTGCTGCAGTACGATCTATTGCGGCAGGGTCCTTACAGTGACATGCCCGCACGTAGCTGGCATCGGGATTTCATCTTTCCCGGCGAGCGGCCTCTGAGCATCAACACCATCTTGTATATGGACGACATGACACCGGACCGTGGCCCCACCTGTGTGGTACCCGGCACACATCGTGGGGAAGCGTACCCGCCGCGGGAACGGATTCACGATTCCCTGCCGGGCGAGGTGGTGGTGGCGGCCAACGCCGGTGACGTGGTTTTCATCAATGGTGCCATCTGGCACTCAGGGGGTGCCAACCGCACCGCTGGTGTACGACGCGGCATCTTTCTCTATTTCGGCTACTGGTGGATGAAGCGTTACGAGGCTGAAACCGAACTGCCCTGGCAGGCCTCCGCCCACGCCAGTACTCTGCGCCTGCAGCTATTAGGCATCAAGATGCCTGATCATGACATTCACCAATATGATCCCCAGGCCCGGATCGGAGAAGACGCCGCATGACTGCCCCCCTGATGTCCCTGGACTCCATAGAACTGTTGGCAACCGACCTGGATCATCCGGAAGGAGTGACGTGGGGTGCAGATGGCCATCTGTATGCCGGCGGTGAAGCCGGTCAGATCTACCGAATCGATATCCAGACTGGCCTGTTTACGGAAATCGCTAACACGGGTGGCTTTGTGTTAGGTCTCTGCCTGGACAGCGCACACAACATATACGCCTGTGACGAACACCATGCCGCGGTGATGCGCATTACCCAGGCCGGTGACGTGTCCGTGTACACCGATGGCCTGCCCGTCCGGCGCATGCAGACGCCCAATTACCCCGTGTTTGATGCTCAGGGCAATCTTTATGTCTCCGATTCAGGGGGCTGGCAGGCCGATAATGGCACGCTCTACCGTATCCAGCCTGACGGCACGGTGGAAGTGAGTGCCCGGCAGGATCTGGCTTTTACCAACGGCATGGCCCTGCATCCCGACGGCACTACACTATACGTAATTTTGTCCCTGCTGCCCGGAGTGGCTGCCATGGCTCTGGATCCCGACGGGGCCCTTACTGATCTTGACGTCGTGCTGGAACTGCCGTACACGGTACCGGACGGTCTGGCTTTTGATCGTGCCGGCCGTCTGTATATTTCCTGCTACACCCCGGATCGGATCTATCGCTTCGATCCAGCATCCGGTACTCTTGATACGGTACTGGAAGACTGGCAGCACACTATGCTATGTTCTCCCACCAATATTACCTTTGCGGGCCCTGATCTATCCCGCCTAGTCATGGCTAGTCTGGGTGGACGCAATCTAGTACAGGTCCGCATGACAGTACCCGGTTATCCCCTCCGGTACCCACTCCTGCCCTGACTACCAGGTAGCCTCTCTATTCCTGTTAGTGTTATCTGTCCTGTTGATCACCCATCCTTGCACGGAGCCGGTTCTATGTCGTACCTAATTAATCCAACACCTCCCGCTCCTGACGATCTGGATGCGCAGCGAGCCTTTTTCCGGGCCCATAGTTTCGTGGTGCTCCCTGATCTGCTGTCAGCGGACGCTGTGGCCACCCTGAACGCCGCCATGAATCGGGACATGCAGCAGAATCCCTTCATGTGGTGGACACACGGAGCGCGCGACTACAACTGCAATCTGCTGCTTAACGAACCGGCTTTTGAGGTAGCGATCCGGCCCCCACGTCTCCTGGCGCTGCTGGATCAGTTGATGGGGGGCCCCTACTGTTTTGAGGAACTAGCCGTGCGGCACCGCAGTGGCGAAGCACAGGCCCGGGACACCGATTGGCATCGGGATCGAGCATATTGGGAAGAACATCCCCTGCACCTGGACTACCCACAGATAATCTATTATTTGACGGACGTTGATGCCACCACCCACTGTTTCTCCATCAGCCCGGAACCCGCCGATGGGGAGATCCTGGATTCCGCCGCGCATCTGGCTAGAGGCGGCATCTACCACTTCCACGGCCGGGCCGGTACAGGTATCTTGTTCAACGCTGCCACCCTGCACGGCGTGACCCTGCGCCAAACCGCTAAAGTACGGCGCACCATTCAGGTCTATTACGGTCACCAGGATCGGCCATCGCTAAGCGATGTCACCCTGATGCCCCCGCGTCTGTGGCGGGATCATCCCGACGCCGATATACGGCGTTTCTATGGCAAGTTCAACCGCTACAGTGAAATCATGTTGCAGGGTCTGAGCATACCCACTCGTGAAACCTGATTTTCAATGCTGACTTTTTCTGGTACAGTTGACACAGTTCTGATCGTGGCACAGGCTGTGTCTCGTCAGATAGCCCCGTGTATTTTGTCATCAGGAGGTACGTATCCATGGCACAGACAAATTTTCATGGCTCTCTGAGCCGCCGTTCTTTCCTCGGCCTAGCTGCAGGCTCGGCGGCTACCCTAGCCCTGGCCGCCTGTGTTGCCCCTACGGCCGGCACGGACATGGCGGGTGAAGAGACCGCTGATATGGGACCTATTGAGTTTACCTTTGCTTGGTGGACAGGCGGGGAACAGGCCAATGCCCTGTTTGAGACTTCAATTGACCGCTTTGAAGAAGCTTTTCCCCAGTACCAAGTCACCCGTGATTCCGTTCCTTACGGTGAATTCCACGCCAAGATTTTGACGGGGTACGCGGGCGGCAACGCCCCCGATGCCCATGGTGTACCCTGGGGCACCGTCTGGTCTATGGCTCACAAAGGGGTCCTGCTGGATTTGAACGGTCTGGTGGAAGGGGATCCGGACATTGACTGGGAAGGCATGTGGCCTGCCGTCACGGACGGATGCCACTATCCGGCCGGTACCATCATCGCCCTGCCACGCGAATCCTTTGGTCTGCGGATTTACGCCTACAACAAGACTCTGTTTGCGGAAGCTGGCATAGAAACCCCTGACGTGGCGATGGATGCCGGTGAATGGACTTGGGATGTCTGGCGTGAGAAAGCACGGCAACTCACCCGGTTTGACGACAATGGACGGCGCGTGGTTATGGGGGCCGATCAGAGTGCCGATTACTGGAACCTAATCACGGTTATGCCCTCCTTCGGGGTGTCCATGTTCAACGAGGACGTGACCCATTTCAATATTGATGATCCGGAAATTGTGAACTGGCTGGAAATGCTGCCGATCATGATCAACGAGGAGCGCTCCTTGGGCAAGCCGGACGAGACACAAGACTTTGACTGGGGTTCCAGTGGCAAGCAGGCCATTGATACCACCTCCACCTGGAGTGTGCCCAACATGCGCAAGAGCTGGGAAGACATTGACTGGGATTTCGTGCCACCGCCTAAAGGGGATGCCATCCATTCCAACTTTGTGGGATGCGACTATCACTCTATCAACGGTACCGCCGGCGCCAACGTAGATGCCGGCTGGGAACTGCTGAAATTCTTCAACAGTCCGGCTGAGGATCTCTGGTGGTCGCAGAACTTCTTCGGCGCACCTTTCCGCAAGACCAACGTTGATACCTGGGCTAACAGCCTCAACGGTATCCTACCGCGCAACGGGTGGAAATACATCCTGGAGATGACGAACACGGCCACCCCGTGGACACCGATTGCCTTCCAGGAAGAGTTGAACGTCATTCACGCCAACGAGATCGGGCAGGCAGTGTTGGGTGAACGCCCCGTCCAGGAGGTAGTGGACAGCATCGCGAGCAAGGTTGAGGACATGATCGCCAACTTTGAATAAGCCCAGCCGCGTTGAGGTTAGTCGGTTTACAGTAAGGAACAAGGAAATCATAGACTACCGCCACCTTGGATGGCGGTAGTCTATGGTCTATTCTTCGCTAGGGCTTTGAGAGTATCCGATCAAGGGACGGCGACTTGACAACAACAAGAGCACCCAAGACATCTTTAGATCTGAAACCGCTGATAGGAGGATGCGAGTCGCTCCAACAGCATCTCAATGTCGGCTGCGGTTGTCATACGGCTAATACCCAAACGGAGGCAGGCATAGCCATCACGTACGCGCATAGCACGCAAGACATGGGAAACGCGATCGGAACGGGCGTCACAGGCACTCCCCATAGAGGCAGCTATATCCGGCATGCTATCCAAAAGCTTACGGGCATGCACACCGGGTAGATGCATGCACACAATACCATCTATGCAATGCTGGCCCACACGCTGGGCTAAGGGCCAGACTTCAATTATACCGGCAATCAAATGCTGACTTAGTCTCCGGATGTGCTTTTGATCGGTCTGTCCCGACTGCTGGACAATGGCGCAGCAAGCCCCGAAACCCATACACAGCGCGGTGGGCATGGTCCCGGCACGTAAACCTTTTTGCTGTCCCCCACCGCGCAAGAGAGCATCAGGCTTGGGCCCGCGTCGGATCAAGAGGCCTCCAATACCCTGGGGACCATGTATCTTGTGCGCCGAAAGCGTGATTAGATCGGCACACTGCGGTAATGTGAACGTCTTACCCAAAGCTTGCGCCGCATCCGTATGAATGGTACTACGCCCTGCGCGTGCCTGTATCGCCTGCCAATCTTGGGTGACGCCGGTCTCGTTGTTCACGGTCATAATGGACAACATCAATGTATCGCGGTCCATAGCTTGTTCCAATGCATCCAGCTGTACGCGGCCATCGCGGTGCACCGGTACTAACTGCATGGCAAACCCCAACAACTGTAGGGTACGTTTCAGTTCCAAGATGGACGAGTGTTCCGTCGTGCATGAAACGATCTTGCGCCGCGTGCCCTTGCGTCGTAGTTCCCGTAGCGCCATGCCCAAAATCGCCTGCGCGTTGGCTTCCGTCGCGCCGGACGTGAATATCAATTCTCCTTTGCCCACTAGGGCCAAAATCTGCTGCCGCGCAGTTTCGATCTGGTAGGCAGCCTTGATGCCTAACGCATGGGTTGCATGAGGATTGCCCACCACAGCCTCACGCATAGTAGTGACCACCCGCGGGTCTAGAGGTGTACTCGCCGGACTATCCAGATACACAACGGACATGTCATTGTCAGTCCGTGCAATGACAGGGCAGTTCCTGCAACGGAATGTCCGCCGGTTGCAGATCTAGCAGGTTGGCATAGGAATATTGGGCATTACGCCCGAAAAAGCCAAACCGGGCGCGCTGACCGGTGCGTTTTCCGGCCTGTACTTCATCCACTATACGCTGATAGCGTTCCTCCAGATCAACCCACCAGGCCAATTGCGAGGGGCCTGGTACTGGCGTACCAGGCTCCCGGGTGATGGCACGCAAAGTACGAATGCCCTTCATGAAACAGAAAGCACAATTAGAGTAGCGACTGTCTATTGCCAGATCCCATTCTTGCTTCTGCCAAAAGCTCTGTACATCTTCTTGGGTAATACCCGCATCAAACAAGGGGAAATTAGGAATGGCCCCATCATCCTGCCTACGTTGCAAGATATTGCCTACGCGTGAAGGTTCATCGGCGCGCAATCCTAAGATTGCGATATAAGGCACAGCATCCTCACCACTCATGGGTACAAGACCGTCTAGAGCCTGTGCCTGAAGCCTGTCTACCGCTATATGGGGAACGTCCGTGTAGCGGGCAAAGACTTGCGCTTCCCTGACCAGAGCACAACTACGCAGGTATTGCACATAGTGCAACAGTTCCGTGTCCGATAATGAGGTGCCCTGATAAGCGCGCACCAGCTCACGATCCGTGACCTGGGACTGGGCATGATAGTGTCCCAAACGTTTTGTGACCGGTTCACCACTGAACCATGCAGCCAACACTTGTCGGGTTACCTGTACCTTGAGATGGTCGGTGCAGAGGCGCTGGAAACGACTAGGTAAGCGGGTATTGAAAGCAATGGCTTCCTCAAATACCTCGCCCTGATAACGCATACCTTCAGGTTTGTGGTCGGCCCACAGATAGGGTTGGACCAAGCGCCACGCCTTGGCTCGGCGCCAGAAACCGTCACGCGCTGTTTCGTAGGTCTGGAATTCGGTGAGCAGGAACGGTATGGTACCCATACGTTCGGCTTCCTGCTTGCATCGGATCACGAAACTGTAGGTGTGAAAGTGTTCCGCTGATGTGTTGTTGAAGATGATGACATCGCCGCGCTGCGGATCCAGTTGATTATTCGCCAGTAGAGCAAAGAGCAACAAGGCACTGGAACGACCGCCTGAGAATTTGACGACATGCGGTAGTCGGCGATGGGCTTCCGAAGTATACACAAGTTTAAGGGGCGGGAGTGCTTTCATAGCTTTTCGCCCTGCAGGAGCATTTGCTTCACTTCGTGTGCCGACCAAGCGTAAGGGCTCACTTCACTGAAGATCATCCCGATCCGACGCAACAGGCGGCGCATGTGTTCCTGCGTAGGGACGGGTTGGACCAGGAGATAGGAAATCAGCCCGGCCATTAAAACCGGATTGGCAATAATGGTGAGACGCCGGACTGCCCATTCGGCGATCACACTCCAATAGCGGTTGAGCTCTTCCCATACCCGGCTCTCGTCTAGGTTTTGGCCTCCGGTCGTGTCTTCAATGACCTTGCCCATCCACCAATAACGAGACAGAGTACAGTCGCTGATGACGCTAGCGTTCCCACGGATGCGGCGTAGGCCGCCCATGCTACGAAAGACGGTCCGGACACAATCATCGATCGGCTGTTTTTTGCCGGTCCGCAGCACCTTCTGTATCCGCTCCCGCCCTGAAACCTTTTCACTGGCAGCGACCAAATAGGATGCTTCGAGGCGATCGTACTGAACGTTGTACAAGGTAACGGCATTCCAGACGCTCACACTGGCGGCTTCCTGTGGGATTAAGGTGCGATACGTGTCCCAGATACTTTGGGCCGTAGTGACCGGTGCCCTGACAAATTCAGCTTCCTGCAGCTTGTCCGGCAATAAAGGCAGCCCCATATTCACAAAATTGTCACCGATATGCCGCGATGACAAGTATGTGAGGAAATCATTTTCGGCGACCGCTTGCAAAAATTCCCGCTGTTCGGGGCCGCCGCGGTGATCTTGGCCAGGATTGACTAAGCGATCTCGTAAATCGGACAGGGGATCCTGTGGCCGGTTTTGCGGATTCAAAATCTTCTTGATTTGCTCCATGCGTACATGATTTGGCATACAGTTCGGTCACTCCTGTCCCGGTGTGATCAATTTATGCAGCTTGGTTGCGATAAAGAGCGGGTCATCCCAATCACTGCTATCGTCTTCGGTTTTCCAAGGCGGTGATTGATTGGTGGCCTCCTCTATCATATCGGCCAGCACATGTAGCGCTTTATGCGGCGGTGGTTGCTCTCTAAATTCCTGTTTGATTGTGACCAGCATTTGGGCCAAGCAGCCCACATAAAGAGCATTGCGCCAATCGCTATATTGATTATCTTGTAACGCAGCCATCTTGGCAGGATGGAGTTGTACGATGAAGCGCCATTGATCATCGTCCGCACTTGATCGGGCTTGTTGAACTATACCCGGATCAGATTCTTCATCGCCCTTGTGGAACTCAAGTAAATGGACAACACGCCCCATGTCTTCGTAGACATCACCACCAGCGAGGATAGCACCCTTAGGAAAGCACACCGTTTGACCGTGCCAAATGTCCGTCACACCGTGCCTGTGGGAGTCCAGTTCCACTTCACGTTCCTGCGACAACACGATGGCCGGAATGAAATATATGGCTTGATCCCAAGTATAAGGAAATTCAATGGATTGACTGACGCTTACCTCACCTGTAGGCGCAATTTGCTGCCTGCCATGATTTTCGTAATCATGCCGTTGACAATACAGCATATAGGGGGCCCGAATTTCACAAGTCAGGACTGCAGCCCCTTCCCACAGCCATTGACCTGGTAGGCAATCCATATTCAGAATACGATGGATGATCTCAAGATTGGTTCCGTGCTGGTTCAGGGCTACCGCATAACCTTCAGGATTCTGGTAATCGTTGGTAGTGGGACGCATACAGGGATAACCATATCCAATCATCGATTACTCTCCTTCATACAGTACTGCTTGCAACGGCAACATTGTGTCATTTCCTTTGAGTACCAGTGAGAGCCTAATTCGACGATTGGGCTCAAGTGTACCTAAGGCAATGTCTGATCCGGCAGCTGTCGGGAGTAGAGAGCCATTCTGCCTAGATTGTGCGACATCAATAACCACACTTTGACTGGGCAAAGGCAATTCACAGGTATCGTCGGATCCTGTCTTAGTCTCTAGACGCAGAAATACGTTAGGGCGTGGTTTAGCCTCAGCCGGAACCGCAATTTCAATTTCATATCGGTTTGGGCGGAGACGAACGACACTGATAGGTACGGGCGTGCGGGGACGAAACGGCCGCAGTCCTTTTTGGGTGCTTTTCTTGCCTTTGCGTCTGCGTCGTCCGGGATACCGCTTATTCCCCTCATCATCCTGTTGATAAGAGTTGCTGTTTTTACGTTTGGGTTTTACACGTTGTGAATGGGGAGCTTTATTTTGGGTATGGGGTATGACAATGGGCAGGAGATCCGGTATATGTGTTCCGGACGTACTTGCGTCATCCAAGATTCGCTTGAGTTCTTCGCGTATCTCTTCAAATAGCTGAGGAATACATTGACCTAGGCCCTCACGTATAGTGCTCTTGATACGTGAGTGTCCCGCGTCCTCTGACACACGCAGAATGTTGTCAGCTTCTGTTGGATGGTCCCGATTGTCAGCAAACAACAAAACTGCACTGAATGTTTGCTTACTTGAAAAGTGGCGGCGTGGTAGTAGGCTGTCGTCATCCGTGATAAACATACCTGCACGTATGATGCAGATACGGGAGACCCTCTGCCCGGGGGTATACCGTACACGAACCTTGATGGGGCCAAATGAGGTCTTCAGCTCATGTTTTGTGCCCTCTTGATATGTGCACCACGCTTCGTAGATGCGCACGCCTGCTATTAGCTGATTCGCAGCGGAGCGCTTCTGTTTTTGGTTTCTGATATGCTCTTGTTGTAGTAGATTCGCAACATCAGACTGATTCTTTAACTGAAAGCGCCCCCCCCCGTTTTCGTATAGTCGTTCACAGTCACGTTGAGGCGGTTTTGTGCGATGGCCACAAAGAAATGCTTGGCAATATCTTCGCAAATCAGCTGACAGTAATGGGTACTGTTCTGTGTTTCTTCGGGAAAGCCGTTGAATGCGGGGACTATAACCACAGAGCCGGTACCGGACGATTGTTCAATCTTATCTAGTTGTTGCTGGATTAGAGGGGAAATCTGATTATCTTCCTCAATGATGGCGACACCTGATAGCGTGAGTTGATGTGCATTGTGTGTGAGATAGCCATGACCACCATACCGCTTGCCATTGTGAATATGGGTAGGAAACACCACATGTCCTGATGCTACCCGACGCGGCCTGCCCTGTTCTCGATTCACGCCGCCATATATCACGTAGTTCATGTCTCCAGCCGCAAATGTCGTTTCATGTCCTACGCCGTGGGTGCCACCACTCCCACCATCGCTTTCATTCTTCATAGTGTCGCCTTTCCCAATCAAACCTTCCATCGTATGGCTGTTCAGGCCAACACCATTGTCCAAAACCATCAGACATGTAAGGGTTTTCGCTTGGGACAGGCGCCGGAGCTTAGCGAGCGCGTCGTCATATTTGCTCTGCTTGCGCTCTTGCCACTCTTGCATGCCGTCCTCATCCAGATGCTGCCGGTACGTCTCAATACCCGGCAGTTCATGTGTAGAGATGCTTCGTATCTCTATTTGGAGATTACAGCTTGTCTTAATTTTCCGTGCGGCATCCAGCGCGTTTTGGGTCAATTCCCGAATGATGGTTTCATGCCCTACGTCCTCATAGCGAGAGACACATTCCAGAGGGGCAATTTTGTCCCCGCCATCCATAAATTCCAGGCCTATGGTACCCATAGTACTTTGTCCATCTGCGGATTTTGCGGCAATACAGGATAATTATAGACAAGAATCTAGCCCGTATGACAAACCCTATGTGGTTCAAGCTCTGTAAGGCTAGGCTAACGAGTCATCAAGAAGGGTGTGTCAAAATCCAGTAATCACGAAAGTATATGGCTAGCCTTTCTCATCAAGTATTCAATCAGGCTATAGCCTGAACGCAGTCCTTGACCAGAACTCCAAACAGACATTATGTTGTCCCGGGGCGTGCTTGACCACGTTGTGAACACGCACATTGGACCTATTTATAGCAGAGTACGATGTTGGAGATCCCTGGCTATCCTGTGCGACACTGTCCTTCAGTAATCATGCGTCCGTTGTACTCATGACTTCGCCATAGTCCACGGAGGAAGGAGTCACTCCATGTACCCATCTGTCCTAACCCATCTTGAGTGCAGCATGACCGGGGAAATCTACGACGCAGACAAGGTCATGAACTTGAGTCCCGCTAGTGACCGGCCCTTGCTGGCCCGCTATGACTTGGAAACAGCCGCCCAAACACTGACAAGCCAGAGTCTGGTCACCCGCCCGCCCGGCCTGTGGCGTTACCGAGAAGTCTTACCTGTACGGTCCGACGAATTCATCATCGATCTGGGTGAAGGCTCCACGCCACTGGTCTGGGCCAAACGCCTAGGCCAAGAACTGCGCTGTGAACAAACGTACATCAAGGATGAAGCGCTGAATCCTACCGGAAGTTTCAAGGCGCGGGGACTAGGCATGGCCGTGAGTCGCGCCTGGGAGCTAGGCGTGACCGAGCTAGCAATACCTAGTGCGGGCAATGCAGCAGGTGCCATGTGTGCCTATGCGGCGGCGGCAGGTCTTAAATCTCATGTTTTCATGCCTGTTGATGTACCTCAGGCGTTCCGTAGTGAATGCCTTAACTACGGCGCAGAAGTCACCCTGGTAGAAGGCCTGATCACCGATTGTGGAGCCAGAGTACAGGAAGGTGTCAGGCAGCACGGTTGGTTCGATCTTAGTACCTTGAAGGAACCCTACCGGCTGGAAGGCAAGAAAACTATGGGCTATGAAGTGGCGGAGCAGATGGATTGGCAGCTGCCCGATGTCATTATTTACCCTACGGGCGGCGGTACCGGCTTGGTCGGCATGTGGAAGGCGTTTGCCGAAATGGAACAGATGGGTCTGATCGGCTCCCAGCGTCCGCGCATGGTCAGTGTGCAGTCTGCCGGCTGTGCCCCTATTGCCCGGGCCTTCCGGCAGCAGGCCCGCTTTGCCACGGAGTGGGAGCAAGCAGCCACCATTGCCGATGGCCTGCGGGTACCCAAGGCGGTAGGTGATTTCCTGATTTTAGACGCTCTGCGTGCGAGCCAGGGAACAGTTAGCATTATTACGGATGATGCCATCCGGGAAGCTATTCCCTTCATGGCCTCGCGTACGGGCGTCTTTCCGGCACCGGAAGCGGCCGCTTGTCTAGCAGCACAACGCGAGCTGCTGACAACGGGATGGATTAAGGAATCAGAGTCCGTGGTGCTTTTCAACACCGGCACAAGTTTGAAATATATCCATTTGTTTAGTGACGATGCGTGACAATACGTCCGTCATCCATGGTCTGAATGCCGTGATCGTTGGATGCCATACGGGCAGTCTGGGAAGAGCTACCTCATGCAAGTCCTCATCACGGATATCACGGGACATGGGAGCTCAAGGCCGTATGGCACTGGGACTGGCACAGCGTTTACGCTATCCTCGACATGATCGACCACGCTGCGACAGCGCATCAAACCTGGGCGTTGCGCTGATATGATGTATGCACCTTGTGGTGTCCCTCCTCACACTACGGTTATTCGACTACACCCAGTACGTTGGGTCCCCGTCACCAGCCGCCAATAATCCCCGTATACGTTATCATCGGGCTAGTCCGGGATATCCTGGAGGTACAATGTCATACCGCGGGATACCTATCGCAATCGTCTGGGCGCACTTCAAGCGGTTGCCGGCTGCAAATTCAGGATTGCATCCCACTCTGCCAGTTCCAGGGAAGCTACGTACCCACTGTGGAATTCCTCAAGAAACACCTGATCCCATTCGGGCACTACGGTCTGGATTGCCGCAGGGCAGCGCTGGATGAGTTCAGCATAGGCATGCTCCAGAATGCGATAGCCTGAAGTGGGCGACGTCACAAATCGCTCATGGGGCGCAACCAGCTCCTGGCGTACTAGTTCGGCATCAATGACATCAGCCACTTGGTGCATCAGCTCCAGCTTGCGTTCCCAGGTTGTATCCAGGGCTACGGATTCCTCAACCAGGTGTCCCATACGCGGATAGAGGTGAAGCAGCTCGGTGAAAGTATGCATGATCCATTTGTCGTAGGGATAGTACACACGTTCCAGCATGAAGGCCAGCTGCACACCCCAGCGCACACTGCGGCTGAAAGCGATGGTGGCGTAATAGGCGTTGTTGCGCAATAGGGCCCGGCGCAGGGCGTAAACACCCATACCGGAAAAATACCGGCACCAGTGCGCGAGGCGACGGATGCGTACCGGCTCGGGGTAGTAGGCGGCCAAGGCTTGCCGCACACCGGTGAATTCACCCCGGTCGTCACGCCAGACCTCACCATTGACCACATGGAGTATATCCTCTTCGGGTATACCCAGCCACTCAAGCCAAGTAACGGGGGCAGTCGTCAGGCCAATCGTACGTTGTAGGAAAGCTTCTAGGCTGTCACAGGCTAGGCCGGCACCGACAAGATGCCCTTCACGTAGCGAATACCCCATGAAACTTGTGGGCAGTTCCTGGGCTACGGCCTCCATCATGGCCGCACCATACGTCTGGAACAGGGCAGCCGGCATGAGAGCATCAATACGGAGACCAAAATGATGATCACGGGAATATTGATCATCCAAACCCAGTGCTTCCGAGCCGTAGCCGAAGATACCGAAGGCGGTCTGCGCGGTCTGCGCGGGAAACCTGCGGTTCAGAATGGGTTCCACCACTGTGTGAAAAAAGGTGCGACTGACAGCAATGATTGATTCCGACATCGTGTTCTTCCGTTTCTCTTAAGCTATTTAGTTATTTAGTGAATCATTCTTTCGTGGCCCAACCGGATATTGACCAATCCGATCGGATTGCCACGGCCGAGCAGCTGCCCGGCCGCGGTCCGTGATGACGGGCGATTGGCTCGCCTGCCTTCTGGACAGACGTCATTCGGTACTTACCCTGCGTATATTTATGGTATACAAAATTAACGATAAGAGGCCACGGGTACAAACGTATCCGAAGGTGCTGTGGGTAGAATCACAGTCCTCGTCTGTCGCAAATGCCTGTGCGTACCACTATGCCACGCCCTTCGGTTACCCTGTGGGACCCTACCAAGCACAAGCCACCCGGCTTGGGCCCAGGAGAACATCAGACTGATCCGGGCAATGGTAAGTGGAAGTCTCAAGTCTTCCCTAAGCCCACGGGAATTCCCACATGGATTGGGGTATGGCAATATGTGAGCAATAACGTCTAGGTCTATAAAGGGTGACCAATTGGACTTGGACCCTTCTAAGACAACAAAACTCTTGCCTAGACCCTAGCGCGGCCACGAGGATGTTGTGCTTACCTTACTAATCAATGGTTGGTTCTGGCAACGACCTGAAACGGGATCAGGCCAATACCTGACGGCCTTGCTGCAGCAATTGGTCACCCAGGCCCCCGCCAACCACTTGCATCTACTGGTGCCTCAAGGCAGTACTGTCTCTGACCCGGATTTCGGAGACCGGGTAACTATGCATGCGGTGATACTACCTCCCGGCCCTCCTAATGTAGTCAAGGTGTGGTGGGAACAATGGATCGTGCCCCGGTGGGGACGTAGGCTCAGAGCCGACCTAGTGTGGAATCCTTATTGGACTGCCTCCCTCTGGCAACCGGATCCGGTCCTCGTTACGGTACACGACGCCATTCCCGCCATTCGGTCCGAGTACCAGATCCGGTTCCAGCAGCGACTGTACCTACGTCTGATCACAGGTGCCACACGCCGGGCCTGGCATGTCCTCACCGTAAGTCAGGCTGCCAAACGAGATCTGGTCACGCACCTGGCTCTGGGAGATGACCAAATTTCCGTCGTCTACAACGGTGTAAACAAATTACCGGACATAACAACAAGTTCTCCCCATTTCCGGTTACCCCTACGCTACTTTCTGTATCTGGGAGGATATGAACGACGCAAGAATGTGGAAACCACCTTGCGGGCCTTTCGGCGTTTCCGGGAACTGGGAGGTGATCCGGATATCAGGCTGGTCCTAGCAGGGAAGCTGCCGGATGGCGACTCCGCCGTGCTTCAGCATCCCGGGCCCTTGATTGATGCCCTAGGCCTGCAGGACGCAGTCCTGCTGCTGGATCGTGTTTCCGAACCGGAAAAGGCTCTCCTATACCGGCACGCCCTCGCCTTCGTGTTCCCGGGACTGTATGAAGGTTTCGGGCTCACGATCGTGGAGGCCATGCAAGCCGGCACACCGGTAATCACCAGTCGCCGCTAGAGAGTGCGATGCTGGCGATGGAACCGCTTAGGGCGTCGTTGGCGGTACGAAGCAGAGGGTTGAAGCACTCTGCGCCGGATGATCCATACCAAAAATGTCCGTGATCTGCCAAGTAGCGGGTTCGGCTTGAATCAAGGGAAGCACCACCTGGCAGGCAACGACCGGATCCGCATTGGTGGCGTAGGCATTCCGCCAATCGTCTGTGATCGTAACAAAGGGGGATTCCGCTAGTTCCTGACGCAGCCTTTCTCCAACCTGGATAGCGGCACGCATGTCACCGCCTAGTGCGTGGGCCTGAGCTAGGCGGAAATAAGTCAGGCCGCGTAGCAGTGCCCGTTCCTGGTCCGCCGTGACGTCACCGATCCCACAGGCTGTGAGGGTGGGGTCATCCAGAATATTCTGGTACTGTTCTATTGCCGCCCCATACCCGAAGAGCGCAGCTGCTTCCAGCAACGTCTGGGCTTCCACGAGATTGAGGCCCAGACAGCGACTGTCAGGATTGGCCGGGTCGTATTGCAACCAGACGCGCTGATAGGGCTGGCCATCAATGCTCTCCCACAGCTCTATCCGGCTAACCTGAGGCCCCACCGTGATCAGGTCGCTGATGCCTCCATCCATAACGATCTGTTGTCCCTGGCCGGGATTGCTTTCCGGGACAGGCGCCAGCCACACATCGCCATTGGTGATAGTAGCTCCACTACGAATGAAACTGTTGACGTGATCCCCTTCCCAACTCAGGATGTCCACAGTGGACAAACAAACGAAATTACAGACCTGATCAAACCAAGCTAGATCCATCTTGCCATCTCTATTGATGTCTTCCATCGCCAGCAGATGGGGTAGGCCCAGGGTAGCGGGTTCAAAGATCAGGTGGAAATTGTTAGTGAAGCCCCCCAGATACACCATCAAGCGGCCTGTCATGTTATCGGGACCGAGACCCTGGTCAGTAGTTTGTCCCACGATGGCCACGGCATCGGGTTGGCCATCACCATTGAGATCACCTTTGCGGATGGTACCAACTTCATCGGACATGACGTTACACAGACGCATCCACGTTTCAATGAGCAGCAGATCACCCTGTAGCCCATTCAGGAGGCTTTGGATCATGTTGGGATAGCCATCCAGTGTCCCGGGACACGCAGGCAGTTCATCGGAGGAGGCAAACGTGACCGGATCCATGCTGCGCAACTGCTCGGCCGAGGGCAACAGAGGTGAAGGTACGGTAGATGCCGGACTGTCTTCCGTGCCGGGTACATCCGTACTCTCAGAAACGGCCGGGGGACTCAAAATAGGACACACATCATGGGGTATGAGACCGGGATTGGCGTACCCGAAAGCTGCGAAAGGCTTCCAAGTGGCGGGATTGGCTTCCACATACGACAGAGCGGCCGTACACGCCACCACAGGATCATGCAAACCCTGGTACGCCTGTAGCCAAGCTCTACCCAGATAGGCGAATACGGAAGATGCATACGCTCCGTCCAGAACGCCCACAATTTCCTGTGCAATCGCGGGTTCATTCTGGTATGCCGCAATGATGGCAAGCCGAAATAGGCTGAAGGCACGTAGATAGTCCTGCTCGGCCGCATCGTGCCAGATGGCTAGCTCATTGTCCGCCAGCGCCTGGCGGTACAACGCCTGGGCAGCATGCAAATCCTGGAGAGATGATTGCAGCGTTTTCTCATGGGCTTCCCACACAACATGGTACAAATAATGGGCGGGAGCGTACTCACGCACCAACCGGCGGAAAGGCGCTCCATCCCGACTAGCCCAGATTTCTGAGCGGGCCCGCTGCGGGCCGGCTTCCGGTCGGACATGCTCTCCACCCTGTATCTGTATGGCCAGACCCTGACCGAGATCGGCCGCATCCACGAGCTTGATGTCCGCGTTCACCATGGCTAAGGGTTGCTCAAGCCATTCCTGCCATGTCCGCGTCTCCGCATGCCAGCTCGCTACGTACACCTGGGTATAGCAGAGCGCAAGGCTACATGTCCTGTCGGTCCAGACAATATCCTTGCGGCCATCCTGATTGATATCACCTACGGCTAGCAGGGATACTTCCCCCGCGGCCTGGGCCTGCAGGGAACGCACCATACCTTCACCTTCCCAGAGAAATAGGGCGAGGTCCATGCGTGCCGGTGTCTGCTCCTTCGGCGGGCCATAGGACAGGAGCAGATCCATAAAGCCGTCACCATTGATGTCCCGGTTGCTAAGCAAGGTATCTACGACCAGGCCACAGTTCTCAATACTACGCACCAGTCCCGGGACCAGATAATCCCAGTACCGCAGAGCCGCCTCAATGAAGGAGATATACTCACTGGAATGCGTTGGACAGGGCGGTGTGGACACGTCCGCACGCGGCACCAGTTCCGGCACAGTGGAGGATATCTCAGTTTCAGTATCCAACGGAATACGATAGGCAGGTGGTACAAACACGTCCGCAGGGAAAGGTGTGGGTGCCGGTGTCGTGACGGTACCCGCCGGTGCCGGGACAGGAATGAAGAGACGCATGCCGGGCGCTAGACTGTCAATAGCTTCCGGATTGGTAGCCTGCAGCAAATGCACGGGGACATCATACGCAGCGGCAAGGGCAGACCAAGTATCACCTGCGGCAACCACATGATACTGTGGGCTGGTGAGGGTGTAGTCCGCAGGAATCAGTAGTGCATCTTCCCTATACAGAAGATCGTAGTCGCGTACGACCTGCGGATTCACAGACTGCAGGGTTTGCACGGAATAGCCGGTGATCCGGCTTATGGCAAACCAGGTGTCCCCCGCCTGAACATAATAGTAATAACCATTGGCGGTAGTCTGCGCGCTCGCGCGGGTGGAACCGACGACCACCAGTAACAAGCTACAGAGTAGGTAAAGCACTCTTTTCATGTAACGGCCACTACGTATGGCAAAAGCGCTACAGGAGGTATGACAGATTTCATTGGGCTCGGCGTAGGTATTCTCCACCACCTAGTTATGTCCTATGAGCAGGTCAGCGCGGTTATCGCTAGGCGTCCCGTTCCCTTGATGCATGTCATCCCCAATTTTTATTATAGGAACGACCGGGCCGTAACCCTATCATGGCAAGGCAAAGGCCGGCTAGGTTCGCCTGGTACTCAGCATAGCGTACCACATTCCGCCGTATTCCATTCCTCAAGCTCATAAGGGTTGCCGATCGTAACCGTAGCTTCCCTAGTCGGCCCATTGCCCTCTACCTCATCCAGATACCGTGGGCCTGAACTTGTGTCTGCTTACGCACTTTCCTGCGGTCACAGTCCCGCAATACGCTCCTGATGGCGTATTGCGGGCTCATCACCAGTACATTCTTAGCCGGTTGCAAAGCCAACCCTATAGTAGTGTATTATGGAGACAAGTTGCGGCTTCACGGGGACAAATTCTTCTTGACCGGTATGCTTCATCGGCTCTTCTATACACAGACAGGTTGGTCCCTACACAAGTGCGATCAAAACGGCAGACCCCGATTCCCGGCTCCCCCATAATCCCTGTGCGTGATCGCAAACCTGACCGGCAGCCTCCGCCCCTTACAGGGCGCGATTTGCTGCAACTCTTACTCGCAGGACATGCTTCTCTGGCATTCTGGGCTCGTCATCTGGGTCTGCTGGTACAGCCCACAATCAAGGTTCTGGGGGGAGAGCGATTTAACACCGGCATGCACAGAATGTGGCGGCACGTGACCTTGTGTCCTCCAGCGCACAGAAGAGAGAGGCCGGAAGACCATGTGGACTCAGCCTAGTGAGCTGCGCCACGCCTGGCGTCTAGCGCATGTGGAAGCGGTAGAATCCGGGCATGCGCTGCTGCTGCATCTTGCGCATGTCCATTACGGCGGCGAGTTTTTACCCTTGCAGCACGCCCTGCAACAGGGCTATGCCACCCCATGGCCGGGCTCTCACTGCACACTGAGTATTGGCAGTGAGGCAACAACCTGGCTCCTAGCCCAGTGTGCTCTGAACGCACATCCCCGGTGGGCATCGGACCAGGCTCGGTATCATATCCTGCATTGGCTTGGTGCCACGGCGGGCATGCAAACTTGCCTTGTTGACACTCTGGCGTCCCACGCCATAGTGAACGGTGTTGGACAGGGCCTCTATGGTGAAGCCCATCATGTCCAGCGCGCATTGGCTCCTACCACTTCCCTCGATCGATCCATTGCCCTACCCCAACAGTTCGTACCTGATGTCACCCAAGCCTTAGCACCTGAGACGACTGACTGGGCAGTTTCCCGCATGGCACGGAGCACACCCATCACGAACGAATGGGCTAGTTGGCTTGGTTTTCTCGTCACCTCGGGTATGTGCCTGTTCGGCTTTACTCAGTTTCTGCTCCGGTTCCTGTAAACCGGACAGGGGGAACTCCATGTGGTTGCACTCCCTGAAATGGATCGTGATCTTGGGCACTATGCTATGGATTGTCCAG
This sequence comes from Caldilineaceae bacterium, assembly GCA_965116185.1. Lineage (GTDB taxonomy): Bacteria > Chloroflexota > Anaerolineae > Caldilineales > Caldilineaceae > Bin34. The sequence continues at coordinate 962,378 of OZ220492.1, read as the reverse complement.
GATCGTATGCTAGCCCGTATCTGGACGATGCCCTTTCATGTATCCACCGCCCCACTGTACGAATGGTTGGTGGGACTCGCTGCCCTCGCCCTAGGGGCCGGTCTCATCCATATCGTGTATTTCCACCTCCGGCGCGTATGGCAGGCCCAAGCGGAATGGGGATACAGTTTGCTCTGCCTCATCATATGTACGGCCGTGCTGACGGTGGGGATCATGGAAGGCCGGGGTGTAGCTAGTACGGAACTGATCTGGATCTACACCTATGTCATCGCTCCGGGTGAAATGGCCCTGATGGCTACTACCTTGTTTCTGCTCACAGGCGCTTTTATGATCTTGCTCCGTACCCGACGCCGGGGTACGGGATGGCTCACGGCAGGTCTACTAACGGTTCTGGTACTGCAGATGCCTTGGCTTCACAACCGCCTGCCACCTGATCTGGCCCCTACTCTGGATAATCTGATGCATCTGCTGGTCGCTCCCGTCTCCCGAGGGCTCCTGTTGGGCTCCGGCCTCCTTATCACGGTCGTTGCTATCCAATACCTGTTGGGAGACGCAGAATACCAAGATGCGGTAGACTGAGCGGCCCCGCCCGGTCTTTATGCATCCGGATGCCGATGACTCGTGTCTCCAACCGTCTGCTCCCATTGTGGTGAACGCAACGCCTGGGATGAGGATTATTGTCAGAACTGCGGTGCTCGTCTAGCCCCAGCGCCGCAGCGTACCCCTGAGCCCTCGCTGCCCGTTCCTGAAACCGAACCGGCAGCACAGCCAACCACTGCGGCTACGCCGGGACCACAACGCGCCTCAACAACACAGACCCCACCAGATAGCCCTGAGCCTCCGCTAGGCCTCAGCCAATTAGCCGGTCTAATTCCGGAAAGAGATCCTTTATCGTATGTCCCCTATCAGGAAACGGCCATTTCTGATCCCGCTTCTCCGGCGCACCCGGATCCCGTTCTCCCGTCTCCCTCATCTTTGGCGGCAGCCTCTCCCGGTTTCCAGCTCACAGGCCGTATGCCCCGTATGACCCTGCAGCGGCAGCGCCTGCTGTATTGGTTGCTGCTGCTCGTCGCCCTTATTCCGTTCGGCTTGCACGAAACCGACACTGTGCTTCCGCGCGCACCGATCTGGGATGGAGTCACGGATGTACACCGGCACATGGAAGTTCTGGAACCAGGCGACAATATCCTCGTGTATTGGCAAAATGAACCAGGGGTTGCCGGGGAATTAGATTTGGCCACGGTGCCCGTTCTCCAGCACTTGTTGGCGGCGGGCACACACCTACATGTCCTTTCCCAGCACCCTCTCGGGCTGCAGCACTTCCATACCATCCGGGATACCCTCAAGGCCGACTGGCCCACCATCAGCAGCTCCAACCAAGTCACGGCCGATATTGATACCTTGGTCCATATCCTGGGTTTCTGGCCTGGTGGCTACATAGTGCTGCCCCATATGGAAACCTGGCTGCGGACCACCCCGCCGGATTTGCAGCTTATTGTAACACCGCATATAGCCGATATTCTGTACTGGCTGGAACTCGTTGCACCTTTCACGGATGCCCCCGCCGTAGTCATCACCAGCGCCGGCACCGGTCAGGTGATCCGTCCCTATCTAGACACAGGGCAAATAGTCGGTCTTATCAGCGGCTACGACGGAGCCTTACAGTACACAACCGGCAGTACAATGCCGGTGCCCGCTGCCTATGCGCCCCGAATGGCTCTTCACGTTACCGTACACAACTGGATCACAGTCTGTCTGGTTCTGGTTATTCTGGTCACAGTCCTTTTTCAGGGCCAATCGACACTGCCTTGGACATCACAGGACGCATAACGCCTGCTCTCATGCAGGCAGTCGGAGTCTGGGTCGGTTTAGCCGTTTCCCTGAGTTTGTTCAGCCTGATCTGGAAAGAACATTGGCTGTCACGCCTCGTACAGCACGTGTTAGTAGGTGCCACTACAGGTTGGATTCTGATTCTGGTGTGGCACACGCTCCTGCAACCACGTCTGGTGGTGCCCTGGCTGCAAGGGCGATTCACATGGGGCAATACTATCCCCGTGATCCTCTGCCTGATCCTGATCCTGGGGGCTCTGACCCCACGTGCCCAAGCAACAGGTACGCCGACAGTGGACCGGATCTTACAGGGAACAGCCTCACTGATCAGTGCGTTTCTGGTGACCGCTGCCCTGACAACGGGCCTGATCGGTATCTGGCAGGGCACGGTGATCCCTCAGATCCTGATCGGTGTTATCGCCGCCTACGGGCTGCCTATAGCTTTGATCTTGACGGCACTTGTCCTACTCCACCAAACCGTCAGAACCGACCGGCTCCGCCCTTTGCCCCCTTACCTCACAACTGCTCTGCAGTTCGCCCACCGCCTCGGTCATCCACTGCTCATGCTGGTTAGCGGTATGGTCCTGGCCCGCCTGCTCACATCACGCCTTGTACTGTTGACGGCGTTTCTAGAGCGCACCTTGTATGCCCTGCAGGACAGCGGTCTGTGGGAACAGCTCCAAATTTTCCTGCCCTGGCGTTAAACTACCATGGCGGGGCCATTCCTGTGTGTCGGCATCGATCATGCATATGTTCGTGCATGCCTCTGTGATCGCGTGGCCGGCCAGTGGCGCCTCATCGCCTGGCTGAATGAGCAGGCTCCTGTAGTATCAGCCGATGATCTGCACATTGAGGTGGAACCCTCACTTGTAACGTCCCGGATACGCTGGGCAGCGGCCACGCTGGGCCGGTTTCTGGAGCACGATCTCCTGCCCGATCCTGACCAAACTCAGCATGCTACTGCGTATACTGTGGAGCGGACGCTGCTAACGGTCACGCCCTTGCCGCCGCGGCGCATATGGGTTATGGCCCTTACACCCTTATGGCTGTCCGTACTGGAAGATCTCATCCAATCCGTGGAAGCCCATCTGATCGGGGTTACGATCTGGGATCACCGGATGAACTCCTTGGTATGCAGTCGCGATCTGGCCCTGGCGTGCCCTGATCTGATCGTGGTCTGCGGGGGATACGATATGGCAAGAATACCCCTGCGGTCTCTAGGTACTATGGCCCAGGCCTTGGCCGACAACATGAACGAGCATGGCCTTCTGCCGGTTGTATACGCCGGCAGTCGGGAAGTATCCCGGGAGTTCGCAGATATTCTACGCACTCGGGTGCCCAATCTAGACCTAACGGTGGTGGCCAATCTAGTACCACAGCCGGATTTTATACAGGGTGATCCCCTGCATACGGCTCTTCATGAATTCTGCATCCGTACCGCCCAGAACGCAGTAACAGCCACAGATAGCCGTGCTTGGCTCGCCCCGGGGGCAGGCTGGGGCAGTCACAGTGTCCATTTCATGCGCATGCTACAGCTGTGGCAGGCCCGCTACCGATCAGCCCTGCCTGTCCACGGCATCCACTATTCGGGCGGTAATCGGATACACGTACTGCTGGATGGTGCGGGTTCCGTGCAGATTGCACATACTCATGGCCTGTATCAGCCTGATGCAGTTCAGTCGTGGCCACAACCGATGGTCGTCAGTGGCCAGGCCACCTTCCAGGGCCAAGCGGACCCTAATTGTGTCTATGATCCACGTGGTTTCATGCCCCTACTAGCGCCTATGTACGACATTGACCCGACCGCGGTCGGGTCCATCCTAGCCCAAGATTTGCTCACACCGGCCTTGGGGGCGTGAGCCCCTAGACGAGTGTACCAACGGGTGCCTGCGGCATGCGCCATATCCTGATCATCACCTTTCCGGATAGCAGTCCATGCCGATAGGCTACCGGTAGCTCATCCTATCCGTGACCTACGGAGCGGGGGGAGGGGAGGAGACCCTTTTCCCAGGGAATCGCGTGATTTCCGGGGAATTGGCTATAATAGCCTCGTTGATCACTTCGGAAACTTTATTTGCTTATGACCACGGAAACGGTTGCCACGGATTCCCAGTCGGACATGTCCGCAGACGTACCTGCAGCGGACATGCGGTTTCCCGGCTTCAAGCGCGACATGGTAGCGGCGGTCGGTCTGCTTCTAGGGGGCGGACTAGCCTTCACCATGAACCTGACCGATACGTTTTTCGCCGAAGCGATCGCCTGGGTTTTCGTTGCCTGGGGCCTCCTGCTCCTGTATACCAATCTGCTGGAAACCAATGAACTGCTCATTGTGCGCGACGATGCCTTGGTGATTCGTAATCCGTTTCGCCTGTGGGCTATGACCAAAGTCTGGCCCTGGACCCAGATCCAAGGCATGGATATCTGGGTACGTCGTTTTGACCCTACCTATGAAAATGTCTATCTGCAGATTTACTACAATGCGGAAGACGATCTGGATCCGGGTTCTATGCAACGGCAAGATATGCCGTTCCGTCCGGAGTTAGCCTACTTGATTATGCAACGGGCGGGCCTCAAAGCCGATGGCCACAGTTTGGTCGAACTGGATGAGTTGCCCCCGGATCAACCTGTGCGCTACAAGTGGAATTGACTACACGCGTCCCTGCGCCAGTCTGGTTCCGTTTGCCCACATCGGCGGAATGTGTTCTTTGCGCTCCCTAACCCAGGCGTGACACAAACCACAACTTGTACAGTGGGCTAGGGCTGGCTTCCACAGGCTTGTAAGTGCACTGACACTGTTTCCGTACCCAACTGCAAAACCTTACCCGCCTGTTTGGCTGACTTGTGACGCACAGACTTTGTGCTGCATAAAGAGACACGCCGGCTCTGACGCGTCCTGCATCACATGGCTATGGGGCTTATCATGCACCCTCGCGGCTTAAGGCCCAGGAATCAGCCCAGCTCGCCGGAATCCGAAAATGGCAGGCATAGATCAAGTTGATCAGCTGACCATGATGATGGGCTTCGTGTTCCACTAGACGGTAGTACCCCATCAGAGGGGATGTGCCGTTCGCAAACACTTTGAGCCAATCCACTTCCGCAAACGTGGCCTGCAGCTGCTTATCGGCCTTGCACATCGCTTCCCGTACCTGGGCCACGGGCATTAATTCCCCGGGAACGCCTGCGGGCAAACTGCAGTTCCATCCTTGCATGCGTCCCTCTAGCAAAACCGAAGTCCAGCTTTCCTGTGTCCCCAGCATACAGCGAAATTGATACAAGACATCCTGGGATTCAGGAAACGGCAACCGGGCGCCCAAATCTGCATCCGCCAGAACATCCATCAGATCGTACGTACGTCCCCGCAAATCGCGCCAATGAGCTTGCACACTTGACTGCACCGTTTGCATGCTACTGTTACCTCCCGCACGGATACTTTTAACATGGACAGCAAGAAGCTTACCACCTCGCATCTAGCTCCATCCATGTCTCTGCGGTTACAACCCACAGATGCTCCCGGTACTTGGAGATATGGTTTGCCGTTGCATAGGGGAAACCGGCAGGTGAGGCGGTGGGGCAAATTTTCGGTAATGACACTGTCTTCCACGACAAGGTGTGGTGAGCGGTTCAGGAGGACCATCAGCCGCTGACCGGCAGTAGACGTGTAGTCTATTTCGTATGCAGCCAGGAGACTATTTGTGCCGTTGCCGGAACTTAGCGGTCGCCTGACCAAGTCCAGCGGTAGCGGCGATATCCGCCCCTGTACCGATTCCTTTTTTATGAACGAAAGGTGAGACTGGCATATCCCCAAGCCAGAGTAAGCACAATGGCACCGTACACCACTTGCTGGATATCTTGTCCCACGTTAAGGAACGTCAGCATTGAGTTGAGCACGCTGAGAATCAGAGCGCCCAGAATAGTTCCTGTGTATCCACCCACCCCGCCAAAGATGGAGGTACCTCCGATCACCGCCGCCGCCACGGAAGGAAGTAGAAAGGCATTAGCCAGTTGTAGATCCACGGCACCCGTACGACCCGCCAGCAGGATGCCACTAATGGAACTGAGGATGCCAGCCACAATGTAGGCCGTGATCCGCACCTGCCAACTGCGCACGCCGGCCAGACGCACAGCGACCTCATTGTCACCAATGGCGTAGAGGAGGCGTCCCCAGCCTGTCCGCTTCAGCAACCCGATGAGGATTAGGGCAACCACGACCCACACGACCACGCTGTAGGGAAAACGATTACCGAGAAAAGAACCTGCTCCAAGAAGTTTGATGAAGGGAGCTACCTGCGTGGAGCCCCGAAGGATCGTCTGGGTCCAGGCAGTGAAAAGGCCGAGCATAATGCCGGACATGGCCAGGGTCATGATCAGCGGATTGACCCGAAACAGGGCCACACCGACTCCATTGGCACTGCCTACAATCAGCCCCACCGTCAGACCTAGAAGGATCGCGATCGCAGCCCCCTGCGGCGACTGATTGGCAGCGACATAGGCGGAACCGGTAGCGATCATCGTCACGGACAGATCAATGCCCCCGGTAAGCATAAGTACCGTCTGCGCTCCGGCTAGGATGCCTAGGGGGGCCGCCTGGAGAAGGGAGCTGCGTGCACCATTGAGGGATAGGTAATCGGGTTCGATTAGTCCGGTCACCAGGATTAAGAGCGCGAGGACGCCCCCCAGGATCAAGGTCGGATTGGCGGCCACGGCCGCTCTAAGTCTGTCCGGCCGGGCCAGTGCGGTGCGATTTGTCCGTTCGGGCATAATAGTTCAGGTACTGGCTCGTGGGGACGCACTCGGACACAACTGGATCATGCTGCTCTCTCCCGTATTAGAGCGACAAGACCCCCAATCATCATGACACCGGCGATCAGGACACCCTGCAGAATCTGAGCGTTGTTGGGGTTGATGCCCATGGCACTCAGGATCGGGTTAAGCATGATGAGAATAATGCCGGCGGCTACTACCCCTAGCACGAGTCCCGTACCCCCGGTCAGAGCCACGCCGCCCAGAACCACGGCGGCCACACTGTTGAGTGTAGCGTTGGCCCCAATACTAAAACGCGGATCGCCCGTGCCCGTAATGGCCACGGTAGCCAGTCCCGCCAACCCTGCCATGGCACCGCCGATGGCATAGGACACAATCTTGGCTCGAGTCACGTCCAGTCCTGCCAATCGCGCTACGGTACCGGCACTACCGCTGGCATAGAGGGTAAGACCGAGACGGGTACCTCTTGACAGGTATAGCACTCCCAGCGTCGGCAGTAGCATCATGAATATAGGTAGGACATAAGTACCGCCAATACCGGACGGAGAACCGGTGAACAGCCAGCGGAATTCCGGTGTGGTCCCACCACCGGGCGAAGGGAGTATCCACAGGGCTAGACCGGACCAGATATAGCTCGTAGCCAGGGTGACCACAATATCCGGCACGCCCGAGCGGCTGATGACAAGGCCGGTGAGAGCGTTGAGTAGGCCGATCGCGATGATCAGCGCCAAGGCAATGCTCAGGACAATTCCCAATGGCTGATCCTCCATGAAACGGGCGGCCAGTACGTTGCTGAGCAGCAGCAGGGCGCCTAAGGAAAGATCAATGCCGCCGGCGATCACGATGATCGCCTGCCCGATAGCCAGATAGACGAGGGGCAAGCTATTCTTACTGATAGAGGTGATCTGGAATTCGCCGAAGCGGGGAATCAGATGTGCATACCAGAACAAAAGAGTGCACAACAGCAACCAAACCCCCAACACCCAGCCATGGCGGCTCCACATCCGGTGCTGCCATACACGAGAACACACAATGGCCGCACGACGTAGTATGTCAGGCCCCCTGCGGACCATAAGTCCCTACCCTAAATCAACGGTGACAGAATTGGCGCCAAACTACAATGACGCATGATACGGAGCTAGGCAGCGAGCAGCCCATGGGCTGCTGTCAACATAGAGGCCTCGGTGGCCACCGCCGCGTCCTGTTCGTCCACAATGCGTCCAGCGTGCATTATCAGTACCCGATCGCACACAAGCGGGATTTCAGCGAGCTCACTCGTGTAAAGCAGAATTGCAGCTCCATTGGCTGCCAACTCACGGAGCAGAGTATAGATTTCCCGCTTGGTCTGGATGTCAATGCCCCGTGTCGGATCGAAGCAGAGTAGAGTGCGAAACCCTGCCACCAGCCAGCGCCCAATCGCCACTTTCTGCTGGTTGCCACCAGAGAGCCGACTCACCTGAGCCGCAGCGCGGGTATCAATGGTTAGCCGTTCAATAGCGTCTCTGACCCGCTGTGGCTCATCTGCCGGAATGTGCAGCCATTGGCGCAGGCGATTGAAGAGCGGGATGACCAGATTCTGCCGTACGGAAAGGTTCGGTAACAAGGCCAGCAGGCGGTTACCAGGAATGAGGACGACGCCCTTTTGGACTGCATCGTAAGGAGCAAGAAACCGACAGGGATGGCCATTGACCACAATAGTACCCACTGTCGGCCTCCTTTCCCCGGCGAGGAGATCGAACATGCGTTCCTGCCCTTGGCCCTCCAGAGCCACCAAGCCCAGGATCTCACCCCGCTGAATAGTGAAGGAAATATTGCGCACCACATCACCGGAACCCAGGTTCTGCACAGCAAACGCGGTATCCGTAGAGCGCCGGTCCATGCCCTCTTGGCGGGTAGCCTCCGGCGCGGGCGGGCGCACAGTGCCGAGCATAGCTTCTACCAGATCGTTCTCGTCGATCCGCGCCGTTTCCAGACACGCCACGTCACGTCCATCGCGCAGGATGGTCGCACGGTCACAAATACGCATCACTTCCGCCAGCCTGTGTGTGATCAGGACTGCGGAACGTCCTTTTGCCTTCCACTGGGCCAGTAACGTAAAGACTTGGTCCGCTTGATCCGCTGTCAGCGCTGCCGTGATCTCGTCCAGCAGCAACACCTGGGGATCACGAGTCAAAGCACGGGCCAGATCGACCATACGCAGCGTTTCCAAGGGCAGGTCCCGTACCAGCGCCGCTAGATCGAGAGTACCCAGCGCAAATCTATCAAGCCAGTCCCGAAACGTACGCTGATCGAGATGGCTCAGACGCAGATTCTGGGCGATTGTGAGATCGGGGATGAGGGCCGGATCCTGGAATACGGTAGCAATACCGGACTTCATGGCGTCCGCCGGGGCTTGCAATTGCAGAGGTCGGCCGGCAAGTTGTATGCTGCCTTGATCAGCGGCATGCACTCCAGACAGAATTTTTACTAATGTGCTCTTACCGGCACCATTAGCGCCCAGCAGGGCATGGATTTCACCGTGCCGGACAGTTAGGTCAACCGCCTGCAAGGCCACCACAGGGCCATACGCCTTGGCAATACCTGTGGTGGCCAGCAGGGGGCCCGGTTCGGGCATGAGGATAAATTATTCAGGCCGGGAAACGCGTCTTATTCCCCCGGCGCTTGGCAGGCGGACACATCGGCACTACCGTTGTAATGGGTATAGGGTTCAATGTCCACGAAAGTGCTCCATCCCGGCTGTTCATCCGGAGCGTACATGGCATTCAGCCCTTCCATGTCATCACTGGCGAACACCTTCGGTGTCAGAGTTGTGATGTGTGGGGGATTATGTCCCATCAGGGCCTCAAGCGCGATGTGCATGCCAACCGCTCCAATGGCCGGCGGGTTGGTCACGGCCGCCCCGATTAGGCCTTCATCCTTGAGATTAATGAGCTGGGCCACGAAACCGTTGTTGTCGGCTCCTACAATGGGCACATAGTCAATGCCGGCCACCTCAAACTGCTCAACCACCGAATAATCAATACCGGAAGTCCATATGCCGTCAATTTCCTGTGTCGTGATCAGATCCAGAGCCTGCTGGGCTCCGGTTGAGGGATCCCAGCCGGTGAATGTTTCAGCTACAACTTCAATGTCCGGATACTTCTCCAGTGCGGCCAGGAATCCGTTATGACGATCGGTGTCCGCCGGTACGCCGTCAATACCACGCATTTCTACCACGCGCCCCGAACCACCGAGCTGTTCAAAGAGCCATTCGGCTCCGAGCTGCGCGTACGCTGTCTGGTCATTGGTAACGACATAGGCACCTTCCGCTGTCACCGCCTGGTCCACGGCTACCACAACGATGCCTTGGGCGATGGCTGATTCAATGACGGCGTTCAGCCCCTCACGGTCGGTCGGATTAAGGATGATGGCATCCACTCCCTGCGAAATCAGACCTTCCAGATCCGCGATCTGCTCGGTCGGACCTCCGTTCCGGTTCACGATAATCACCTGGTCAATATGATCCGAAGCACTTGCTTCGGCCTTGATGGCACAAATCATCTGTTCACGCCAGCCGTTACCAACCAGCGTATTGCTGACACCAATGACAAAACCGCTCTCCATGGTTTCTTCCATATCAACTGCGGCCATATCACTACTAGGGGCCGGTGGCGCTACACAGGCGGTCAAGCTGAGGGCAAAGATCAGCAGTACGTTGAATACAAAATACAGTGGTGCTTTGAACTTCATGAGTTTTCTCCTGTCAACTTGAACATATAGCTATCAGTGTGTTGAGAAAAGCTACCTAATGTCAAGACAAAGTGGACGCAAATCCTACAGCTATGTCTCGAAATACAACATAGGCACGAGCCAATACCCTAAATCATTCCATTGCCAGTCTACCGTATGTTACAGGAGTACCTACAATTTTAGGCTAATATGCGTAGAATCCAGCCCTAAACAAAGGACAAACATCCTTGGGCTGAGAACAGTCTATTATTAAATTTATGTCAATAATCAGTTGTGAACTAGAATCGAATCAATAGGTACCTTGGCAGGAACTGACAAACGAAAACTTGGCTACCTTCCCATAATCCAGCCAAGTAGGAAAAGACACAAAGCCCAACTACATGCTGCTAGCAAACAGGGGGAGTGTTTTTCACATTTATCCATCTTACATGGTGGGGTCTCATATGAGACCCCACCATGTAAGATGGAGGCCAGCGGTTGCGGGTAACACGCACCAAACCATCAACGGACAGCCAGCGATGTGCACGCCAAGCTAGTCCGGGGAACGAGGTGCAGACGAGCTAGCCAACCCATCCGTGCACAGACAGCACGGAATTATCTGGGTTTATATAACGGCACTCCTTCCGATCAGGAGAGTACCACCGGTCTAGGCGGTACGCGGGCGCGCGAAACGTCGGGCAGCCTTGCGCCACATGCTACGGGCAGCCCCCGCCTTATAGGCTGCGCCTTGCCGTGCGTCTTCCCACCAGTGGTGTGACACGTCCTCAGGTGCTACCGTCCAATTCACGGCACAGGCGCCCCAGCTCAGACCACCACCAAAGCCTACTAGTACCAGATTATGTCCGCGCTGGAGATATCCCTGCTCCAATGCTTCGCACAGTGCAATGGGAATTGTGGCCGTACTGGTGTTGCCATACTCTGCAATGTTAATAAATACTTTCTCTTCCGGAATTCGCAGCTGCCGGATCACACTGTTCTGGATGATGCGCCGGTTGGCCTGATGCGGTATCACTAGATCCAAGTCATCCAGGCTCCAACCCTGCTTTTCCGTGACGCGACGGGTTACATCGGCCATGATGCGTGTGGCGAAACGAAACACCGCTGGGCCATCCATGCGAATGAAATGTTCCCCACCACTGACGGTCTGCATGGAAGCCGGCCGGGCACTGCCTCCGGCGGGTAGGGAAAGTAGATCGGCGCCCGAGCCATCGCTGCCCAGTTCACAGGCACCAATACCTCCTTCTACATCACTGGCCGCTACCAGCACAGCTCCGGCACCATCCCCAAATAGAATACAGGTTGAGCGATCTGTCCAGTCCACAAAGCGACTCATGACTTCCGCACCCACAACGAGCACGTATTCGGCATCACCGGCGAGAATGGCAGCCCGAGCCATGCTCAGCCCATAGACAAAGCCAGAACAGGCACAGCTAAGATCGAAAGCTCCCGCATGGGTGAGCCCGAGGCTGTCCTGGATCAAGCTAGCAGTAGAGGGGAAAAAATGGGTGGGTGTGCTAGTAGCACAGATCACGAGATCCACCTTTTGGGGAGGTACCTTGGCCACGTTCAGAGCGTTGCGGGCAGCCTGTACTCCTAGCGTAGCTGAGGTTTCCTGGTCGTCCACCACGACATGGCGGTGCACAATTCCGGTGTTGTTGCGAATCCAATCGTCCGAAGTCTCAACGATTTTCTCTAGATCGAAATTGGTAACGACCTTCTCCGGCACAACATAACCCCACCCGACAATTTGGGCATACGCTTTGGGGCGGGCTGCGACCGTGGCCAGGCGTGGCTCTGGGGCGGTGTGACTCCGAGTGCGTTCACCGCGTGTCGCCACAGTGGTTTTAGGCTTACTCCCATTGGGATGAGCAATTGCGATGTCCGTATCTGCAGGAGCTACCGCAGGCACAGTTCCGTTCTGGGCACGGGTCATGGTCTCATCTCCCTACAGAAATAGGTGATCCCAGCTTGACGATTGTCGGCTTCAGTCCAGCTTGCTGAAAATCATGCTGGAATTGTTGCCACCCATACCGATGCTATTGTTCATAGCGGCCTGTATAGGCCTACAGGCCGTGACATTGGGTGTGTAGTCCAGATCACAATCCGGGTCCGGATCGTGGAGATTGATGGTAGGCGGAATGCTCTCTTCCTGCAGCGCCTTGATGGTAGCGATGGATTCCACTGCTCCCGCGGCCCCCATTAGATGTCCCATCATGCTCTTGGTGGAACTGATGTTCAGACCGTACGCGTAGGAGCCAAAAACCTGTTTGATCGCGCGGGTCTCTACAGGATCATTCATCGTGGTAGCCGAACCGTGCGGATTGATATAGCCCACATCCGAGGCCTCAATCCCCAGCACCGCCCGGGCATGAGCGAGGGCCATGCGCATGGCGTTCTGAATTCCGATGCCGTTCTCGTCCATGGATACCATGTCCCGACCGTCGTTGCTCATACCGGCCCCGGCAATTTCGGCGTAGATCTTTGCTCCCCGGTCCAGCGCGTGCTGCAACGTCTCCATAATCAAGATGCCGCTGCCCTCGCCAATCACAAAGCCGTCACGCTTCGCGTCAAACGGTTTCGCCGCCTGGTCCGGGGCATCATTCTGTTGGCTCAACACGCCCATCGCATCAAACCCGGCTACCATGGGGGGCACGATGGCCGCCTCGCTACTGCCGCAGATGGCCATGTCCACCGACCCGAACCGTACCAGATCATAGGCCTGGCACATGGCGGTCAGACCAGTGGAACAGGCTGTCGTCACACCCATGGTTGGTCCTTGGATACCGTAGCGCACGGCAATCCGTGAAGCGAGGCTGTCTGCCAGCATCTTGGACACCATGAAAGGGGAAACCCGATTCAGGCCCTTCTTGATCAAGTTTCGCACCGTATTGGTGTAATCTTCGATCCCACCCACACAGCTACTCACGATGACGCCTACCCGCTGGCTGTCTTCCTTCCGGAACCGGATCTGGGCATCCTTGATAGCTTCCATGACCGCGGCGATCCCGTACTTGGAATAGGTATCCATGCTGCGGGCTTCCTTACGCGACATGAAATTAAGCGGATCAAAACCCTTGAGTTCCGCCGCCAGCTGTGACTTGAGACCACTGGGATCAAAGCGCGTCAGACGCCCTATACCCGAACGACCGGCCAATAGATTTTGCCAAGATTCCTTGACGGAAAGCCCCAGCGGCGTTAGGGTTCCTAGTCCCGTCACCACCACGCGGCGCGCAATATTGTGGTATTCAGACTGGTTCATGTTGCTCTACAGGGCTCCCTGGAAATCGTATCCTTCAAAGGATCACGCCTCTTAATTCTCAAATTCTACACTGTTTTGCGTGTGAATGTAGCAAGACCGCCATCTATTCTATGTAATTTATGGGAATTATATACCTATGTACCAAATCGCTATGGGGTAGGAGCGTGGCCGGTTGCGCACAGGCCATCTCTGTACAGGGTCTCGGGATAGTGGACTTCCCGTTCGCCGCGAGCGCAGTAGTCTCGTTCCTGCGCCGGCGGGTCAAAGAAGCGTCGCTTCGGCTTGGCTTGCAACACCGTCCGGGCAATTTCCGATGAGGTCGCGTCTATCCGAGGCGGATAGGGATAGGGCGACGGGCGTCCCCGTCCCTTCTTGGCGCGTGGCATGGGCTCCCTCTGCGTCTGTCCGATGCGCCGATTATACACCCGGCAACGCAGGACCAGCATCGGCTTGACACACCTTGCCTGATGATGGCCAGAATGCTAACGGCCTGGTGGTACTCTGCAAGGTGCCGAAGCTGTCGCCCAGTCCCGCCGCTTTCCATAGCGTAGGAACCTCTCTGCGTCAATGACAGCCGCCTCGCCTCCTCTACTGAAGCGGGCCGGAGTGTGTGCGATTTACAAGCGCGCGGAACCTTCATGTTCACAGCGCAGCCGCCCCCGCCAATGCGCCCGCCGCCAGCGCGCCCATTCTATCACCAAGCGCCCACCGTGCCCTCAACCCAGTCGCCGCAAGGCAGCCCGCCAGCGCGCGTCCCAAGCCTCTATGCGGCCCCTGCTCGCGCCCCGACCGAAAGCGTTGCCCGCTTACGGCCGCCGCCGGCCGTGCCGCTACTCAACTATTAAAAACTGTCCCATCATACCCAGCTCCTCGTGATCCAGAACGTGGCAGTGGAACAAATACGGAATATCCTCCGTGGCGTAGCTATCAAAGCGGGCGGCGATAACAACCTCCCGTTCCGGGTTCACCCATACGGAGTCCTCCCATCCTGATTCCTCCGGTGGTGGAGGTTCACCATTAATCGCCAGTATCTGAAACATAGTCTGGTGAATGTGGAACACGTGCTCGCCCTCATCGCTGGAGAGAGTCCAGCGCTCGGTATCTCCAAATTGCACCCTTTCGTCAATCCGGTTCATATCGAACTGGACTCCGTTGATTACCCAGCTTGGCTCCCGGAAATTGCCCATATCCCCCATGTGGAAACTCCGATCCACTTTGATCTCCGACTCGGTTATGCGATCTATTGTGGCGAGCTTCTCTGGAAGCGTTCCCGTGCCGAAAGTCGTACCGTTCGGTCGCAGCTCCAACGCCCGGCCCAACCTGCTGTCAACCAAAGCAACGGTATCCGCCCCCACATTGACTATAATCTCGGCCCTGTCCCCAGGCGCGAGCACCAATTGTTCGAGTTCTACCGGACTATCCAGATAGCCGCCATCTGAGGCCACCATCGTCATCTCGGATCCCTCTACGCTCAAATGATAGATCCGAGCCTGGCTCCCGTTTAGCAGCCGCAGGCGAACCAGCCCCATGGGCGTCTCCACATATGGGTTGATTGTACCGTTGATCGTCAGAATGCCATCCAGATTGCCTTCGTCGTCCCCGTCTATGGCAAAGTCCAGCTGGCCATCGCCGGTAAAATCCCGGTCCTGGATGATGACCGGAATATCGTCAACCCCGTACGTCACCGGCAAGAGTGTCCCCGTAGGATTGTCATCATCCATTATTATCATCCCGGCAGCCCCCGGATAAACATGCTCGGCTGTCGCCCCATGACGATGAGGATGATACTAAAGGGTAGCGGCCGGCTGTATGACGTCAAAGTCGGCTGTCCACGTTGCCCCCGGTTCAATCGGACTGTGTGGGCCGCCATCGTCCTCCGCCGGGACATCGCCGCCATGCCAGTGGGTTGTCGTACCCTCATCCAATGCGTTGGTTACGTTGATTGCCACCGAGGTGCCCGATCTGAGATAAAGAGTAGGCCCAAGCACAGACAGGCCATTGTAGGAGTAGGTCTCAGTCAGCCTCTCCTGTTTGTAATCGTGCCGCGCCTTACCGATTGTAAGGTCGTAACGCGCGACTCCATTCTCAATCGTCGGCTCAAGCAGCGGCGGAATCGATAGCGGAGCCGACGCTGTATCCACCGAGACGTACTCAACGGCTAGCGTTGGGCTGGGCTGATCCCTACTACTATGCGGAGCCGGCGCCGTATCCACCGAGACGTACTCAACGGCGTACAGGCCGGCAAGCAGGACGCCGCCATAAGAATGCTGATTGCAATGCTTATTCTAAACATGGCCCGACTGCGATGCGCCAATGCGCCGGCGTGCGAAAACCCCGGATAGATCCAAAAGCCCGACGCAATATGCTTCGTTTGAGAGATGACTTCGTAGACCTGCGTCAATATACGACAGGCCTCAGCCAAGGGTGCTTGGCTCATAGCCTAGGCGCGCATGGGGTGTAGGATGACGGTCACCCCTTGCATTTTCGCTCGGTTGAGCTGGTCCGGCGCAACGTGTTCGGAGACGACTACCGGGATGACGGTGACGTTTTCCAACACCGTGCGCAGTGTCGCCGCGCGTTCCGCCGCGCGGTTTATGTCGGCATCACCTGCGGTAATCGATATTTCCGCAGCGACATAGACCGTTTCCGCGCCGGGGTGTCTGCGGCCGGTGAATATCAGATCCAGCAGCCACATATCTGTGTTTGCGGCCTCTGTAATCCGGTTGTGATCCTCCGCTTGGTCGACGAGTCGCTCGAGCTCGTGGTCTCGTGGTGTGCTGGTGCTCTTGAGGACGCGGACGTTGCGGAGATTGAGGGTTGGCCTGGCAATGCTACCGACGTTGGCGACAATCTTCGTTTCGTAGATGTTTTCCATGCCTAATGTCAAACTTGCCATTCTATTTAAAACCGACGTTGGCGACAATCTTCGTTTCGTAGCCGTTGCCCCGGAAGTTGTCCATCTGGCCTTCAAGCCGGTCAAAGCGTTTGTCCACCTGGTTGAAGCGTTTGTCCATTTCCTGACGGATGGCAGCGCGGTCAGCGGCGGCTTGTGCGAAACCCTCGGCTACGGTCTAGGTCAGTTTGTTGACCTGCTCAGTCAACTGCGCAACGAGTTGCGGGAGCTGGCGCTCTTCATCCGTCAGCAACTTGCGGCGCAGACGTTCCCGGACATCGGGGTATTCGTCAAGTACGCGCTCCAGGTCAGCGATGGTGGGTATGTACAGGTCAGGGGATATCATTTGAGCTTCTTCCAATTCATGTTCTCATTATAGCCCCTGCTTGGGCGGAGGTCAAGTAGGGGTTCTAGGCGGTTAGGTGTGTGCAAACATCTGATGTGGGAGAGTGCCGGGCTATAACCCCAGCGCACCTTTGGCGGGCCTAGCCCGGTTCACCGCGCGCCAGGCCGTTGACGTTGCCCTTACGCCCTGTTGCGAGCAGATGGTTACCCGTCCGGCCATACGGCATAGGGCAAGCGCTTGCCAACGCTCCGGCGCACCATCCCAGCCAGCAGCGTCGCAGTGTCCATAGGGCAGGCGTTGTGCCACCCTTCACACGCATCAACATAGCGGTCAAGGTGCTTTGTACTGAAATGGAGGTACACGCCATCCTGTCCACGCTTCCATCCCGTCCGGAACGACTCCGGTCCGTGAGGGTGGGCCTGCTCCCGCACGTATGCACCCACCGTGTGCGTGACCGCTTCCTGCCGGCGGTGCAGCCCTTGATAGGCCCGTGCTGCGTCAGTATACATACACCCTAGCTCCGAACTCCGTGTTCGTATCCCGAACCCTTCAGGGTAGACTGGGCACTCCGTGCTACCTCCTGCACCTTGACCTGATTTGTAGGACCGTCCTTCCAACCGACAACGGGCGGCTTGCCCACTGGGCCGCCTCCGGCATTACGCTTGCGGGCGGCGTGCTTGTTGCTTTCCGGGCCGCCGAACCGCGGGGCCCGCGGTTCCGGCTCTTCGTGCCCAGTGCCCCGGATGCGATGGGCCTAGTACCACGCGGTCTTCGGCGTGAGCGCCAAATCCCGGGGCCGCGGCAGGCTGGACATGCCTTGGAGGTGGCTTTTGAACAGGGCGCAAGCCTGCGCCTACGGAAGCTGGCCGTCGGGCATGAGCGTGCCTGTCTTGACAGTGCAGTCCTGGCCACACGTTGGGCAGCGGTATTGCTCGGTCTGCCGACTGGATTGGCGCTGGCTGAGGGCGCCCCTTGCGCAAGAGGCGCCGAACGGCTTGATGGCCCGTAGGAGCGAGAGGCCGCTATGATCATTGTTGCCGGGGGCTTTGGTGGCGAAGGCCATCGCGTGCAATCCTTGTCTGAATTACGCTCCCTGTGTACCCCAAACGCTGCGGCAAGTTAAACGATTTCTGAACTAACTTGATACACGGTATATAACAGGTATATAAATCCGTGCATCCGGAACCGGACCTAGGAAGTCTTTTGCAGGGTTCGCCAAACCGCTTCCGGGGTCAGGGGTAGCTCAGTGATCCATTGCCCGGTGGCATCATGCACGGCGGCGACGATCGCGGCCGCTGTGGGCACCAGCCCCATCTCGGCCATGCCTTTGATATGCAGGGGATGGTTGGGTTCTCCGCCCTCCACAATCACGGGCACAATCACGGCCGGGACATCACCCACCCCGGGTATGAGATAGGTGCTGAAGCTAGGATTCAGAATCCGTCCCTGTTCTTGGATCAGGTGCTCGTACAAGGTCCAGCCGATACCCTGGGCCACACCGCCTTCAATCTGTCCTTCTACCAGCTGTGGATTAACCGCACGGCCTACATCATGGGCACTGACCACCCGTAGTACCTGAATGTGACCTGTGTCTAGATCCACCTCCACCTCCACCGTCTGGGCGCAATAGCCCAGGATCACAGCGGGATTACCCGCCCCCGTAACCGGATTGAATGGGGTAGTCTGCGTCGTGGTGAAAACGGCTTCTCCCCGCGCAGGGCGTTCCTCGTCGTTCCACGCCTGCAGCGCCCTGTGCGCGGCAGCATGTAAGGCGGCCCCCGTATAGTACGTGAGACGTGAAGCCGAGGCACTGCCGCTGGACTGTGCGTCGTCCGTCGTAGTGGCCTGCAGCTGTATCCGTGCCAGGGGCACATCCAGCACATCTGCCGTTATCTGTCGAAAGACGGTGTGAGCCCCCTGTCCGGTGTCCGCTCCGACCGTGCCCACCTTGACTTCTTCAATCGCGGCCTGGCCATGTAGTTCAATCCAGGCATGGCAGGTATCTACGATACCCTGCCCAAATCCTACGTTCTTGGCCCCGATGGCGAGTCCCCATCCCCGCCGGACCCGCCGCTGCCCCGTGCTGGTCAGGGAACTCCGAAACTGGGCGGTGGCAGGAATCTTTGTATCCCTAGCCTGTGCCGCCTCTACCGCATCCAGTACTTCTCGTGCCATACAGCCGGGGGGCACGGGAAACCGAGTACACATCGTGGATCCGTCCTGCCACAGATTACGGCGGCGCAAGGTCATGGGGCTCATACCCAGTTTCCGGGCCAGCCGGTTCATCTGGGTTTCGATCATGAATGTGCTCTGGGGACAGCCAAAGCCCCGGAACGCTCCCGAAACCGTATTGTTAGTGAACACGGCCCGCGCATCCATGTAGACGTTGGGAATATCGTAGCAACCCGCAGCGGTCACGAGTGCATTCCCCAGAACCTTGGTACTGGTACTGGCGTAGGCGCCGGCATCGCTCATAATATCTACTTGGAGGGCAGTCAGGCGGCCATCCGAGCGGGCGCCTAGCCGGCTGTGGAATCGAAAGGGATGCCGCTTGTGATGGCCTTGGATACTTTCCGCTCTTGACCACACGCATTTGACGGGCAGGCCCGTCTTCCAGGCGGCTAGGGCCAAGAGGATCTGCAGATGCACATCTTCCTTGCCCCCAAACGCCCCGCCAATCGCAGCATAGGTAATCCGAATCCGTTCGACCGGGAGGCGCAGTGCTTGGGCTACCTGTGCGCGCTCTTCATGCATCCACTGGCCCCCGGAAAGAATTTCCAGTCGGCCATCATCCGCTACCCACGCCAAACCCGCCTCCGGTTCCAGGTACGCATGTTCCTGGCCATGCGTAGTATAGACATCGGATAGCACCACATCCGCTGCTTCAAGACCCTGCATGATGTCTCCGTACCGAACATGCAGTTCCTGGAGCAAATTGGAGGTTCGTGGCTTACTCGGCAAGGGGTAGTCGTCGTAGTCATGGATCAGGACCGTATCGGGTGCGAGTGCCTCTATCGGATCCGTGACCACGGGCAAGCGTTCCAATTCAACGCGCACCTCCCGTGCCGCGGCCGCGGCGGCCGCGGGCGTATCCGCCACGATGGCACATAGTTTATCGCCATGCCAACGTACTGTACGGGCCGCTTCCGTTGAGTGGCAGCCACACAGCACCGGCTGATCCGGTAGCACTAGACCGTAGCGATTATCGGGCACGTCCGCGTCCGTCAACACGGTTACCACACCGGGCATGCGGCGGGCTGCCTCCACATCCAGGCAGCGTATCCAAGCATGGGGCACATCGGCCCACACTACCTGTAACCACTTCTGGCCCGGCCGATTTACGTCACCGGCATATGCGGCATGCCCGGTAACTTTGGCAGGCGCATCCGGGCGCGTGACACTGCTCCCAATAGCCCGCATCCCTGTCCCCTCTGCCTGCGTTATCCCTGCCGGCCGGTAGATACCACGGCATCCAGAATTTTGGTGTACCCAGTGCAGCGGCAGAGATTACCCATGAAAGCCTCCTGCGCCTGGGCCCGGTTAGGTGCAGGAATTTCCTCCAACAGCTTGGCGCCGCTCATGATGAACCCGGGAATGCAGTACCCACACTGCACACTCCCACATGCCACAAAAGCTTCCTGCAGGGCCTGCCACCGGGGATTGTCCGCTAGGCCGGCAGATGTTACGATCCGGCTGCCTTGGGCGCGCTCGGCGGGCACTAGGCAAGATAATACTGCCATACCGTCCAGAAAGACGGTACAGGAACCGCATTCGCCCTCCGCACAACCCTTCTTGACCTCGCTCCAGCCGGCGGCGCGCAGGCTATCCAGTAACGTACCGTTCCCCGGTAGGGACACCTCGGTGCCATTGACCTGGGCATGCGTCCGGTCTTGAACTTGGGTCTCTGGCGCGGGCCATGTCCCATCTGACTGTCCCCATAGGAGCACCGGTTGGGGATTCCAGCCCTGGCGTTCCTGGCCCGCAGCCAGGGTCTGCAGAGCGCGCTGCACCAGTTGGTTCACCATGGCTGTGCGATAAGCAGCACTGCCGCGGATGTCATCAATAGGCCTCGCGGCCTCGGACGCTAGTTGGGCACAAGTGTTAATGGTCGTGGGGGTCAGCATACGACCCCGGGCAAACTCTTCGGCGGCAGTGGCACGCACTACAACCGGGGCCACCGCCCCTAAGGCGATACGCATATCCCTGACGGGCGAAGTCCGGCTACGGTCGGCGTGCTGCACGATCACGGCTACACTCACCACGGAAATCGCTTGCGCACGACGCAGGCCCAGTTTCAGAAAGGTACCATGCGTATGTTCCGGTAGCGCAGCGAAGGAAAGGTCGGTGACCAATTCATCAGGAGCGAGCGCGGTAGTCCGGAAGTCAGTGATGAAGTCCGCCAGCGGCAAACACCGCGTACCCCGTGCGGCGCTGCGCAATGTGACTTCCGTATCCAGCAGGTGCAGGGGTACAAGCGTGTCGTTGGCGGGACTAGCCGTCACCACGTTGCCTACTACGGTGGCCCGATTGCGTAGAGCGGGTGCTCCCACCTCCCAACAGGCGCGCACCAGGGGAAAGGCATCCTGGACCAGGCGTTCGTCGGCTACACACAGGTTATGGGTCACCAGAGGGCCGAGACTAAATCGTCCCGTGGGCAGATGGCGTACGACAGCCAGGTCCGGAATTTGGGTAATATCCAACAAGGTGTGCGTTGCACACGGCTGGGGCATGGCCCGTTCCAGCTCCAGCAGCAGATCCGTACCTCCGGCACATACTCGGGCCTGCGCACCCAGCCGGCGTTTCAGATCGAGGGCTTCAGCCAGGGTCGCGGGGGCCAAATAGGTTTGGTACATGGGAGACCGACGGAATACGGCTATAAGTGCCCGTTTCCGGATTCTACGTAAATTTGACCTTGCTGCATGCTATGCACCCGGGCGAGGGAGACGACCGGGATCGCATAGCGGTCCAGGGTCTGTCGTCCCGGCTGGAAGGTTTTTTCAATTACACAACCGATCCCGATCACGGCGGCACCTGACTGGCTTACCAGATCATGCAAGGCTACCAGGGTTTCGCCTGAAGCCAGGAAATCGTCTACGAGCACCACCCGGTCCTGTGCCTGAATATATTCCGGATTGAGTACCAGTTCTACTTCCTGGCCCTTGGTCGGACTCACCACTGTCTTCCGGTACGCGTTGGCCGGCATGGTCACGGGACGTACCTTGCGGGCAAAGATGATGGGCACATTCAGGGCAATGCCCGTCTGCAAGGCAAAAGCGATCCCACTCACTTCGGCCGTCACCACCTTAGTAGGTGCAGATACGCCGGCGGCCAGCAGGCACCGGGCCATTTCCTGACCGATTTGCAGCGTCAGCCGCGGGTCCAGTTGATGATTGATGAACCCGTCCACTTTGAGAATATTACGACCCAGATCGGTGCCCTGATTCCGGATCCTGTGTACTAGTTCCTGCATGTGCCGTCCCTTATGCCCGTTTAGTTCACAAGCCAATCTAGGGTCACGTCGCCGAGACCCCCCAGTCACGCCATGTCACAGGGCGATAGCGTACACGGGTATCCATGGCGTAACAAGCCACGGGGTGAAAATCCCCCATCTCTTCTTGCCCCGTCAGATAGCTGGTACCGCAGCGCAGCCAGGCATGCGCTTCTGTACCAGTGGCTGATTGTCCACCGGGGACCATACCCAAATACAGTGTGCTGCCCAGGCCACGACGTTTTAGCATGTTTTGGGCTGCTAGCGCCTGCACCAGACAAGTGCTGGTGCGCGGTGTGTACACCGACATCCGCCGTACCGCCCAGGCGATAGCATCGGCCTGGTCCTGGACCGGGATCGCCAAACGTTGTTGTAGGGTCTCGGCCATGTACCAACCCATACGCGGGGTCAGAAACCAGAACGGCAGCACGAATACCAGGAAACGATAGAGGCATAGCAGGGCATACGCTTCCCGTATCAGGCGGCGCTGTGTCCCGGACCATGACCGGTATGTGCGCCAGCGTGCATACCACACCCGGGGCGACCAGAGAGCGAAAGACGACATGACTGCGTGCAGTGACAAACCCCTTAGGTATCGCGTGGTAGGTCCGCGTGACTCCGCACGATTTGAATGAGATTATCAGCCAGCATTTCGTGCAGGAAGGCAATGACCTGCCGGTGGCATTCTTTCTCGTTCACGTCCTCATAGTCCCGGAGGAGCCCGGCACACAGATCATCCACGCGGATGGGTTCCGCGATTCGTTCCCATATATCCTTCGCTACTTCCTGCAGGGAATAGTAGTGGGCCGTTTCCTGGCTGAACATCATGACACCTTCGTCCATGGAGGCCGTGATAGGTGTTTCCGCCTGTTTGACCCGAGTCTCAAGAGTTATGCGTACTTCCGTCACCCTACCTCCTTCACGACGTGATGAATTCCGCTTCTATGTAATCCGCTAGTGCCTGCAACTGGAATCCCTGATGTGGCCGGCGGAGGGCATAGACCGCGGTGGCATTGCCGACAGCTGTCACCTGATGAAAATGATCCGTTCGGCGCTGCAGGCCATCCAGAAAAGACTGGTTGAATGTATAGTCAAGCAGAACATTGAATTTGTCTAGGCCTGACAAGGGCCGCAGAGCTGCCTGTGGCACCGCGTCCGGTTCCAGTCGGATGATGGCCCGCAAGGGCGATGGCGTCTGACTGAATGACACATGCTTCAGTACGCTCAGTTTCTCTTCCTTGGGTCTCACCTGGGTCACACCTTCTAGGTCCTGCTGCACACGCTGAGCGGCTTCCAAGGAGAGCTTCAGCTGGGGAAAACCCGGCACCACCATGGGCTGTGTACCTTCTATGTGAATGGGGGTGATGTCATCAGCCTGCATCGGATAGCCGCGCCGCACCATTTCCGCCGCGAGAGTCGACTTACCCACGCCTGAGGGCCCCAGAAAGAGCAGCGATCCCCGCGGTGTGCGAATCGCACTCGCGTGCATCGGTAGAATGCCCCGCTGCAGTAGTAACGCCGACATGATGATGGTGAGAAAGGTATAGCGAACCTCGTCATCATGGACGAACGGTACGCGCTGCAGTAGCACGTGGCTATCCTGCTGCACGAAGGCACGCATCACCCCGGTCTTGTTGTAGAGAAATTGGCCATCCACAAACTGGATTTGGTTGTGCGTACCGTTATAGATAGGGTGCGTTATAGCTGGCACGGACGCATAGCGCACCACAACGTCCGGGGTATCGGCCGCCACCGGAAATAGTTCCGGACAGGGAAACGGCGTGGCAAAGACCAAACCAAAGGCCGTATATCGGTAGTCGCCATGATCTTGATGCGTGGGTAGGTACCGCCCCCGTTCGGGATCGAACAGAGCCAGAAAATCGCTGCTACGCGCTTCACTCTCCTGTCTCATGTCCCTACCCTGTGTGTGTCTGTAGGAACGCCGCTAGGATTGCCGGCGGGCCAGCGCAGACCGGTGTGACGAGACAGTCTTGTGTGTCGTGGCCGTGACATGCTTTACATGGAAATGAACTAATAGAGAATTGCCATCCTGGATATTATAGGCGGCGGGCAGGCTAGAAATACCCTTTGCTTCGTACGCGGCTGCGGTCTGTATAGCCGGTCCTGTATCTAGGGGCTGCCCTACGTGTAATCCCTGCCATGTCCATGCAGTAGGCAAGTTCCGGGATGGATTACGCCGGCGTTCAGGCCGCTGCTCAAGGGAGGGATACCGGCACATCAAGCTACGGTTCTTGGGGTGGAACTGATACGTCGGGAGAGGGGTTATTCATCACGGCCTCATCCGTGGCCGTCACCGGCGTTGCCGTAGCCTGGACTGTGCCATCCACCGGGGCTTCCGGTACTAAAGAGGGTTCGGAGGATTCGGCAATAACACCATCCCGGAGATACAGGATTTCATCTACGTATTCATCTGATAGACTGTCATGGGTCACCATCAGCAGGGTGGTGTTTTGCTCGCGGACGATCGTCTGAAAGAGCGACAGGATTTCGCGGGCGGTCTGGGAATCCAGCTCGCCCGTCGGCTCGTCCGCCAGAATGAGGCGGGGCGAATTGGCGAGAGCACGGGCAATGGCCACACGTTGCTGTTGCCCGCCCGACAGTTCAAAAGGTCGGTGGTGCATCCACTTAGTCAACCCCACCAGTTCCAGACAGTGCACGGCGTGGCGACGGCGGGCCCGACCCTGGACACCGGCCATGCGTAGCATGAGTTCCACGTTCTCAAAAGCCGATAGCGAAGGCATCAGGCCGAACGACTGGAAAACAAACCCCACGGTCTGGCGCCGCCACATGGTCAATTGCCGTTCCCGCCAGTCCTTGATCGGTTCGCCAAAAATGGCGATCGTGCCGTCTGTAGGGCGATCCAGACCGCCAATGCAGTTCAGCAGTGTGGTCTTGCCACTGCCGGAACGGCCTTTGAGTGCCATGAACCGTCCCGCGGGCACCTGCATAGTCACACCGCGTAGGGCCGGAATATCCTGGCCCCCCATACGATAGGTGCGGGTCAGATTGTCGACTTGAATGGCAACCGGATCCGGTGTTCCGGACGGGACTGCATCGGTGCTGTCCAAGTCGTAGTTTGTGTCAGTCTGCTTGTTCGTCATGCACCGCCTTATTCCTCCGCTTGCGCCCAAACAGCCAGCGGCGCCGACGCGGTCCTTCTTCCGCTTCCTGCAGGAAGCGCGCTTCTTCCGCTTCGTGGGCTTCCAGTTCCGGGGCGTCAATCCGATCCTGATCGACGGGTTTGATCAGGATGCCTTGATCTGAGATCTCAAGCGTGGCCCGCCCCTTGATAGCGTATTGTTCTAACAGATCCTTGGGCAGTTGCAGACGTCCCGCTGAGTCTAGAATCACCAGCTCGTCAAAACTCATCTCTTCGGCGGCCGGGTCCTCCTCTTCCGCTCCATTCAGGTACCGGCGGCGCGTTTCGCTCGCTAGCATACCGTCCCGGATAGATACCACACGGTTGACGTGGCGCGCGATGTCCGGATCATGGCTCACAATCATGGTGGTGAGGTTGAATTCCTCGTTCAGCTGCGCTATGGTGTCGTAAATGAGCTGGGCCGTGGCTGAATCGACCTCACCGGTCGGTTCGTCGGCCAGCAGCAGAACCGGATTGTTGGCCAGAGCCACAGCAATGGCGACACGCTGCTGTTCCCCCCCGGACAGTTCCCGCAGGTGATGCTTCATACGCTCCGCCAAACCCACCATTTCCAGGAGATACTGGGCCCTTTCCTTCTTGATCCGACCGGGGAGGCCGGCCAGCGTCATGGGCAGCATCACGTTGTCCCGGGCATTGAGATACGGCACTAGATTACGAGCGCTCTGCTGCCAGACGAAACCCACCTGTTCCCGGCGGTAGCGGTTCAGGTTTCGGTCCGACAGTTTGAGTAGATCGAATTCACCGACCCGGACCTGACCGGCCGTAGGCCGATCCAAACCGCCCAGGATGCTCATGAGCGTGGACTTGCCGCTACCGCTGACGCCCACGATGCCCATCAACTCCCCTTCCGTCACGGTCAGGTTAAGTCCCTGCAGAGCCACGACCTCCAGTTCGGCCATCTGGTAGATCTTGACCAGACTATCACAGAGAATATAGGGCTGATCATTCGGTGCCATAAGAGCCTCCGCTATACCGTTTCACCCAGCTTGATGGCCTGGAAGATACGCATGCGCAGCAACGAAATGACCAGGGCAATGAGAGCTGTCACGAACAGCAATCCAAATAGCATGTACACACGCGAGATAGCGTCCCAGTGGATGGCCACGATATACGGCGGCGTGATGTCTTCCGGTGCAGCCCCCACTTGTAGGTAGGGAATGAAGGCCATGCTCATGTTGGTACCCAGCAAGGTCCCGACGCCAATGCCTACCCCAATCAGGAAAATGAGTTCCCAAGCCAGGAACAGAGTCATCTGACCTGACGAGAGGCCAATCGCCCGTAGGGTACCCAGTTCAATGAAACGCCGCCGGAAGGAGAACAAAGAATAGAGCAGGAAGCCCAAAATGGTCAACACGGCCGAAGCGACAAAACCTACCGACAGCACACCAAAGAGGCCCTGGCGCTGGGGCAGCGCCTGCTCACGGGCGATGGTCTGGCGGGCCGCGTGGTAATTCAGGACGTTGATGTCGTATTGGTAGAGTTCGCGCTGCAGGGCTTCAAAGTCGGTGCCACTGGCGGTAACCGTCAGTACATCATAGGGAAACTGGCCGCCAATTGTCTGGAAAATGTAGTCTAAATTGCCCACAACCAAGGGCCCGTCCTCCGGATACCAGCCGGGAAAGTAGTTGATTTCCCCTACAACCTGCATGTTCGCCTCGCCACGCAGGCCGTAGCGAATGAAACGCATCTGGATTGTATCACCTACCCGGATGGTGTTCTGGCGCATGAACTCACCGTTCATCAGAACGCCCGCGTTGTCCACGGCCAGGGCATTCATGAGAGCCCCGAGAGGCGCGGCGGCGAAATCTGCACGCCACCATGCCACCTTAGGAAAGTCCAAGCGATCAATGCCCCGGAACTGTACTGTACGCCAGTCGCCCTGGAGCTGAACACTGGCCTCAAATTCAGCGAGACGCGTGGCGCCCTGGATCGCCTCGGCACGCAAATGCTCGGAAACGGGCACGAAGGTCCAGGAAGGTGGGGTAGTCTCGTCCGTGGTTGGCGGGGGGCCACCACCCGGTCCTCCCCCTTCATCCGGGAAATAGCCTAGTTCCACGAGCCGGCTGTCTGCCCCTATCTTGTAATAGATCTGATTGACTAGGTGCTGGTCCAGCGTGCGCGCTAGGGTCGTTGTGAAGGTGGACAGGCTCAGGGTCAGAACCAGGAGCACCATGGGCGCGGTATACAGGCTGCGATTCCGGGACAGATGGCGCGTTGCTAGCAGCATACCCACCCCACGGGTCCGGGCCACAATCCAGGCCAGTCCTTCCATGAAATAGGGCAGGAAACGCAAGGCAACCAAGGTTAGCGCAAACAGACCTAGGGCTGGCACCAGAAATAGGAGAGGATTTTCAAAGAGCGTATCGCCCGTGACGGCTCCCGGGGCTGTAATGCTGCCTTGCTGTTGCAAGAGATAAATACCATATCCCGCCGGAATCAGTAGCAGCACGTCAAGGAACGAGCGCTGCCACCAGGGGGGACGCAACGTACGAGCCTGCTCCTGCTTGTAGGTCACGATTGTGAAACGGGCGGCGCCAATGGTCGGTAGGAGCTGGGCCACAAGTGTGACGGCTACGGCGATGAGCCCCACCTGCCAAGTGTTGGCATTGAAGACGAGCCGCAGGTCAGCGTTGTTGGTGAAATTGAGGAATGTTTGGGTAGAGCCGATGACTTCCGCCACCCACTGGCTGCCGTATACTGCTGCCAGCAGGGCAATACCGGCCAGAATCAGTGATTCCAGGAAGGCAATCCCAATGATCTGCATAGAGGTAGCACCCCGGCTCCGCAGAACTGCCACCTCGTTACGCTGACGGGCCACCGCCAGACCGACTACTAGGCCAATGAAGGCCAGCAGTAGACTCACGATGGGCACACTGAAGGCATACAAAAGGACCGTCAGCAGCTGTGATTCCGCCCGATATCGGCGCAAGGCATCGGTGGGTGATACGCCCAGGCGTGTGTTGGCCAGGAGACTCGATGCCTGCTGTTCTACGTCACGTGTATTAGCCAACAGGGGCCGTACCGTCTGGGTAGTGACGCCGGCCCCATCCATGATCATGTACCACAAGGCGAGATATACGTCATTGGTGTAGGTCGGGGCGATCCGGCTGATGTAGGTTTGCTCCGGCACGAGCAGAACGGTCTCAAACGTATTCGGGTTGTAAAACCAAAATTCCGATGTGGCGTCTAGGGGCTCCCAGACACCGGTGATCAGAATGGGCACCTGGATCGTATGGGTACTTTCATCGGTGCGCACACGCCGGAAGGTCATGAAATATTCGCCACTGCGAAGACCGATTTCATTGGCCATCGTGGCAGAGATCAGAACTTCAACCGGTGTATCGGGATTGCCGGATACCTCGGCCGTGGGGAAGCGGCCCTCCACGATCCGGATTTCCCGTTCAATGTCGGTGACGAAGCCAAAACTAACCCATTCCAGCGGGTCCGTGATGTCGGAATAGACGATGTCATCGGCTGGGAAAAGGCGTACGTTGTCCGTCTTAAAATGACGGACGGTGCGTAGGTGGGGTAGGTCTAACTGGACGGCCGCCGGGCCGCTTAGATACTGGTCCACCGGCGCGACCTCTTCCCATTCCTTAGCGCCGTAGGTAGAACCCACGTACCGGAACATATAGGAAAAGGGCGGACGACGTAGACTACCGGTGCCCGCCGGCGACTGCAATTCATCCTGCAAAATCTGGTAATAGACGGCATCCGCGTACAGCGGAATGCTCATGATGAGGGAAATAGCTGTCACCAGCCCGAGGACGATGGCGATAGCTAACCCTATCTGGGCTAGCAGGCGCTTCAACGCCACCAAGATAATGGCCGTATAACGACGGATGAGCTTCATAACGCTGCCGCCTATTAAACTTGGCTCACGGGCCGATCACAACATCGTTGGCGGCCAAGCCTTCCACTATTTCAACCTTGTCTATAGTCTGGATTCCGACCTTGATGTCCACCCGCTGTTCCACATCGTCCCGGACCAGCACCACGAAGCGGCGGCCGTCAAAGACACGGATAGCCTGCGGGGGAAGCCACAGTACGCTATCTTTGCGCTCCAGTTCCGCGGACACACGCACGAGGTCGCCCAGACGCATATCCGCGGCGGCCGCCGGAATATCCAGCGTAATCCGGGTGGACTTGTCCAGTTCATCCACCGTGGTACCTCCGCCACCACTACCATATGGGTAAGGCAGGCGCCGAATGCGACCTGTTACCGGGTCACCCGGTCGGCCCATCAACTGCACGTTCACGGACATCTCTTCCGCCAGATCCTGTAGCTGGTTACTGATGAGATCCGCTGACACTTCCAGATTGGCCGGATCGGCCAACACGACCACAGGTCGGAACTCTTCCACCCCACGCCCCACAGAGAGCGACATGGAAAGGATCAGGCCATCAAAAGGTGCCACAATCCGCGTATCAGCCACCTGGTCCGTGATCTGATCCAGTGCCAGCTGGGCACGCTGGACGCTGTTCTGCAGGATGGGATCGATCTGCCGGTCAATGTTATCCAGATGCAGCCGGGCCCGTTCCACGTTCTTGCGCTGGATGGCAATCTGCACCGAGCCTTCCGGTTCCGTGCGGATCGTTTCGATCAGATCCAGTTCGGCGATGTCCAGCTCGATCTGGGCCATATCGATCCGGAACGTGATGGCTTTCTCTGCTTCCTCCAGGTTCGCCTGTGCCCGGGCCAGTTCTAGTTCCGCCGCGTGCTGGGCTTGCTCTAGACCTTCAATTTCCAGTTCGGCGATGATGTCCCCAGCCT
Source organism: Caldilineaceae bacterium (assembly GCA_965116185.1). GTDB lineage: Bacteria > Chloroflexota > Anaerolineae > Caldilineales > Caldilineaceae > Bin34. Next base: position 932,117 of record OZ220492.1, on the reverse strand, counting down.
GGACCAGATCGTTACGCTGGAAGTACACCGCCTTGAGACGGCCACTGGTACGGAAAAAGAGCCCCTCTTCCCTAACGGGCGCAATACGCCCGTTGAAGACTAGGCCTTTGACGATCTCACCCTCCATGACCGTATAGGTGGGTTTGAGAGGTACAATACGGGTCGGAATAGGGGTAGGTGTCGGTTCGTTGGAGGCAATTTGTGCCGATTGGCCCTCAGGCAGAAGCGAGAACTCGCAGGCCGTCAGGGCCAGCAAAGCGACCAACAGAGCTGTACCCCACAGCCCCCACAACCGGATACGGGGCAAGAAATGCATACGCATATGAATTCAAAAACTTCTCCTGCGGACAAGCCGCTGTGCTGTCTACTGGAGGACAGACTTGGGTGACGCTACAAGTCGCTTGACATCAATGCCTTGCTTGCGATCCAGCATCGTGTCAGCCAGGGGCTTGAGTTCATTGAGCCAAATCGCGTCCTCGTACACGGCTTTGTAAAGCTGCGTTCTTTCCTCTTCACTCTCAAAGCGGCGGATCCACACGTAAAGATCCTCCTCTTCCTCTCCCATGAAACTCCCTACTACGACCATGCCGCGCGAAATCTGGAAAGGAATGATGCGTTCGTCCATCACCTTGACCCACCGGTCCAGCATACCTGGTTTGGTTCGATACGTCCGCAATTCAAAAAACATGCTGCAGCAGCCCTTTATTAAAATGTTGGCGGTTACGACGCGGACTCTGTAGTCGCCCGGGCCCGGGCGGCCTCAAGATGTTGGCTGAGTAGGGGAGCGAAACGCAGTTCGCTGTTGTCCTGAGGACAGTAGTCCAGCAAGCGGCGTGCATTGGCGATGCTCCAGAAAGCATGCGTATTCGCACTGATGCCGTAAAAAATCTGAAAGGGAACTCCAAATTGGTCGCGGATATCTTTGCATTCTAGGCTTTTGACAAACAACTGCTGCAGATCTCGATCGCTGATGTACACAGCCAAGGCCCGGCGGACACGGCGCATTTCACCGAGAGGTACTCGTGCCAAGTCATCCTCCCTGGGACCTCCAATGCGAATCTGGACATTCTCCAATGGAGTGCCGTTCATGGTACCGCAGGCAAAGACGAACCCCAAATGTTCGTACGCTTCCTTGGCCCATCCGTAATAGTTGTCGGATAGAGCGCGGTCTGCCGGATTGACGCCATCCCAAGCTCCGTCCAGAATCAGGGATTCAAAGTAGTCCGCGGCATGGTTGGAACTAGCCATCACCACGCGCCCTACACCTTCTTCCCAGGCTGTCTGCATTACATTGTAGGCCATCTGCACATTGGCCTGCTCCGCCCAGTAACGAGCATCGGGTGACGCCGGGGTGGTAGGACGCACAAAACCGAAATGCACGACCCGGTCTGCCCCTTGGAATAGATGTCGGTATTGCTCGCGATCTCTGTCCGTTAGGTCCGCTATGTGTACGTCAGGCAGGGTCTCACCCTGTCGGTTAGTGTCCTTGATATCTATTAGCACCAATTCATAGCGGTGGTGCAGGGCCGGCAGTACCTGTCCTGCAATTTTGCCAGCCGCGCCCGTCACCACGACACGCATTCTGTACTCCCTGCTTCCGGCACAAGTTATTTATTGCCGTCCTGTAAACCTGCGGCTACAGAAGGGGCTTGACCCGCTGTACCAACTGAAAAGGTGTAGCGTAGGGATCCCGTAGGAACATGAGCTCATCGCCGGTCGGCGCTGTACTAGTCGCCACGATTTCAGCGCCGGCAGCGGCAAGGCGTTTGCCCTCGGCCACGATGTCATCCGTATTGAACGCGAAATGGATGCTGCGCGGATCAATGGCAGCCCAGTCCGGCACCTCAACATCCGCCATGGAGTAGATCTCCATCATGGCGCCATCGGCATCGGCCAGAAAGTGCATATAAGGAGGCTGATCGTTGGCCATTACGATGCGTAGGCCTAGGTGCTCACTCCACCAGGCAGCTACCGCCTGGGCATCTTTGACATTGACGGCTGAATGTTCCAGTTTCATGGCTTGCTCCACATGTATTGCGCCAAGACTCGACACGGCGCACAGGTCGGGCTAGTTGCCATAGTCCATCCGGCAACCGTTGCCCTCTTGGCACGCACCGCACCCGAGTCTCGCCATTCAGACACGAAGTACCATTCTATCCTGTGTGCAGGCGGAATGCAATGCGTTGGACTTTGTTATCCAGTGTACCCTCATGGAGAGAGACTATGCTTCCTGCTGCGCGCCGGGGTAGTCCCACGAGACCGTTTACGGCTGCGCGCGACGCTGTCTCACAAAAAATCTTAGTGACATAGCAACCTGCTATCCATGCTGTCCGGACCCAACCAATTTCTGACGATATTCCGTGCTGCCACCGCCCTACGATGAGCCCTTATCAAAAGTCAGTTGTACAGCATCATGAGTTCACGGTAGCTGCGTCCGGGCATAAGCGGTCATGCCCCATAGGCCATGTAGCAGCGGAGCGGCAGCACATTCCAAGGATTGACATGTGCCAGCAGCCCACTGCTACGCCAGCATCATATGTCCGGGTTCCATGGGAGTACCTTGCACAGCATAGCCCGTGATGATGAACCTATTCCGTTTCCTAGCATCCTCGTGCACAGCGTACTTCTACTCACACGAGCATCAATTGCGAGGTTTTTCCGCCCGTACGAAAGCCGACATAAACTTGCTGTCCGCCGTGCGGGCAATGGCAGATGCCTGTTCCCCCAGGCTAGCAAGGAGTACCTCGGACTGCGCAGGATCATAGATCCGGGTAGGCTCGATCTCGATCCGGACGAAGCCTGCATCCATCAGATAGCCACGGTATTGTTCTTCCTCAAGCGCACCGGCTACACATCCCAACCACAGCTCAATACTCTCACGAATCCGTATGTCCACGGCACCACGCACGATAATGTCGGACACCGCCAAACGGCCTCCCGGCCTAAGAACCCGGAACGCCTCGGCTAGTGCCCGCGGCTTATCAGTGGAAAGATTGATGACACAGTTGGAAATGATCACGTCTACACTGGCATCCGGCAGGGGAATGTTCTCGATCTCACCTTGCCGAAACTCAGCATTGGCCACACCCGCAGCCGCCTGATTCCGACGCGCCAGTTCCAGCATATCTTCGGTCATATCCAGGCCATAGACCTTGCCGGTCGGACCAACGCGTTGCGCAGCCAGCAGGACATCAATACCCCCTCCCGAGCCGAGATCCAGCACGATCTCACCCTCTGCCAAGGAGGCCAGAGCCGCCGGATTCCCACAGCCCCGTGACGCCTCCACAGCCTCTGTCGGCAGACATTCCGTTTCGTTTGCCGTATAGAGGTGTGTGGTCACCGGATCAACGGAAGTGGCTGTGGTCCCCCCACCAGTGCAACAGGTTGACACGGTGGCTTCGTCCGCCTCACAGCAAGTCTCTACGCTGTGGGTAGCTTGTCGTGCTACCTGTCCATACTTGTCCTGGATCAGAGAGCGCAAACGTGCGGAGGGGTCCTTATCTTGTGTAGGCTGTGTATCGGGCTTTATGTCGTTCATCACGGTAATCCTCCGCTTCTTTATTACTACTGTTCTTGGTAGTTGGTAATCTTAACAGCCCATCATCTTACCTCGACAACTCACAATTCTCAATGGAGTACCTACGATCGCAGGCTGCGTCAAGACCCTACGCAAGGAAACATTGAAAGACCACAAATATGACATAGAGCCAATTCTTGGACTACATGGCATAGAAGTTCTTATGTACAGACCCGGTTGTTCCTGCACTACATAGAGCGCTCCTGACCACTGCAGCTAGGTTCGGTTCCGCTTTGGTCCATGCTGTGCACTTCCGTTCACTACTACAGCCTGGTATATTCTGGTTATATTCACTGACCTAGGGGGCTGTAATCGGTCCCAGTCTGCTTACAAGGTGTAAATCTAAATCTCCCATGTACAGCCCAATGCGCATATATCGCGTTTATGCTATCTCACTGTTGTTGCTGGGATGGGTGATGACTCTGCCCCCTACGTTCATCTGGGCCTCCGCCCGCCTGGACTTGGAATGCGACCAGGATGCCCTGTATGTGATGACGGATCAAAGTGCACTACATAATCGTCCCTCGCTTTTCGCCCGCATAGAGAGCCTGGAAGTTGGACTGCAGGTGTGTGTGGCGGAGACGCGGCAGCGCATTTTCACTCTATGGTATCGTGTGCGCACAGCACATGGCGCAGAAGGCTGGATCAACGCTTCCCACCTGGGCACACATCAGGAATATCTGGTCATGTACCCGGCAACTGCCACCCCTACGCAGTCCCCTGAGCCAACCCGAGATACCACCCACGAGACAGCCCAATGTACCGCAGCTTGGGGCACGAGCAGCACGGGGTACGCTATGCATACCGGTCCCGGTACTGCGCATACCGCAAGTGGCCATCACGTAATACAAGGTGAGAAGGTCTGTGTACTGGAGACGGTTGACAACTGGATCCGGATCCGGAAAAGTGATGGTATCAGTGGTTACATACATCAAGACGGGATTGCCTATCAACCTCCCGCCACTCCCACGCGGTCTCCTGAGCCAACCCAGACCATCAGCCTTGCGCGTTCGCGTGAGACGCCTTCCTGTACCGATGCCTGGGGCACGAGCACCGCAGGCTACCGCATCCGTTCCGGTCCCGGTACTGCGTACACTGCGAGCGGCCAGTACGTACTATGGGGCGAGAAGGTCTGTGTGCTGGAAACGATTGACAACTGGGTCCATATTCAGACAGGCGAGGGCTCCGGTGGTTATATACATCAGGACGGGATTGCCTATCAGCCACCCGCCACTCTAACACCCACTACAGAGCCGACACAACAGACAATCCCTACAGCGACAACTGGCACCGGATCCACACCTACAAGCGCACATCCGGGAACATCCTCGTACCGTACACCCCTCCCGCGCAGTACCCGCTCCAGTGGTGACGCGCACCAAGAGGAGACTGCCAAGCAGCCAACTACCACACCGACACGACGAGTAGTGCCGACAGCCACATCTATCATTAGATCCAGGCTGACAGGGCCGGATCTGAGCAACACACCGTACCATACGCTCCTGTCTACCCTGACTGTAGCGCCCCATACCCATCTCTATACCTACGACCGCGACGACTGGGGTAGCGGCTGGAGCGATGCGGACCGGGATTGCCAGAACACACGCCATGAAGTATTGGAGCTGGAAAGCCGGGAAGCGGTTACCTTTCGCAGTACCCGGCGCTGTCACGTGGTCACAGGCCTCTGGATCGGCCCATGGAGTGGTGAGACATTCACCCAGGCTTCGGATCTGGACATTGACCATCACGTACCTCTGAAAAATGCCCACATTTCCGGCGGGGCCACCTGGTCATCCGCCCGGAAACGGACCTATTACAATGACATGCAGTTGGAATCCGCTCTGCAAGCCACGAAAAACAGCCTGAACCGCGCCAAAAGCGCCCAAGGACCGGAAGCATGGAAACCACCTTTACGGCACACCTGGTGTCAGTACGCGCGGGACTGGATCGAGGTCAAAGCCAAATATGAACTGTCGGTTACGCAGGCGGAAAAAGCGGCCCTAGCATCTATGCTGAACACCTGCGACGCTCCATCCGCGGCTCCCCGATTGCCCACTCCTGTCCCGCCTACGCCGCCCACACCGACAACCGTACCTCTTGCGTCTATGACACCCGCTCGCAACTCATCAGATCCTAAGGCCGAGCTACCATGGACAAACGGGTACCAGTGTTCCACCACGCCATACCGACACCTAACTACCTCCAAACCATACGTGCGGTGCTCAGACTTTGCGAGCCGCACTGCGTTTGATACCTACTACGAAGGTGCATTCCACACCCGGCACGACCGGGACAAGGATTGTCTACCCTGTGAGAGCTTGCGGTGATACACATGGTGGTTGCTACCGGGTACCCGATGCCGATCAGCACGGACGGGCAGCGTGAGATTTTGAGACTGCCGCACAGCTATGCGACAGGACTGTGGTGCGGGGGCACCGGGCCCCTTAGACATATGATTTACAGGATGGGTTTCATCTCCCCTATCCCTATGAGAGTACAATTTCCCTACTGGTTCCACACTTGAACTTCAAAGGACATCACTGATGGCAGAACAGGTCAGAATAGGCATTGTGGGTGCGGGTAGCATCTCGGTGCGCGGCATCATGCCACACCTCGCCATGCCCGACGTGCACGATCGGGTTCGTATGACGGCCGTGTGCGACCCTTCACCGGGACGTGCCCAGGCCGCGGCCGCCCGTTTCAACATCCCACACTATTACGAGACATATGAGGAACTGCTCGCCTCGGGCACGGTGGACGCTGTCACTATCGCCTCTCCTATCGGCCTGCATTTTGCCCAGGGCATGCAGGCGGTGGCTCACGGGATCCACCTTCACTTCAACAAGACCATGACCACCACCCGCGCCGAAGCCGATGAGCTGATCACTGCAGCCCAGGCCCGAGGCGTGAAAATCGTCGCTAGTCCCGGGGAAATGTTGCGTCCCGTACACCAGGAGATCCGTGCGCTGATCGCCCGCGGCGATCTGGGTACGCTCACCTGGGCGGTCTGCGGTTCGGCTTTCAGTACGTACCACGAACGGGAGCGTGTCCGCCAAGGTAACGATCCCCTCTCCAACATCAATCCGGCCTGGTACTTCCGGAAGCCCGGTGGTGGCCCGCTGTACGACATGACCGTTTACGGGCTGCATGCCACCACGGGCATTTTGGGGCCTGTCAAGCGTGTCACGGCCTTTTCCGGAGTGCGTATTAAAGAAAGGGAGTTCCGCGGGGAGATCCTGCCCACGGACATGGATGATAACACCTTGATGGTCGTGGATTTTGGCGACAGCCTGCTAGGCTTCGTGTTCGGGGTAGCCGCCGGGTCCCTGCCCTCACGGGGACGCATCATGATTTTCGGCACGCAGGGCATGGTAGACGGACACACCTTGAATGGAACACCCATTGCTTATCCCGGCCAGGAGCTGGATCGGCAGGAGAACGCCTACGACATCAATGGTTCCCTACCTCATGTGGTCGGTGCGCACCGGGGAATGGAGGAAGCCCATGTGTATGAGGACATCATGCAGCTAGTGGATCTCCTCCTGTTTGACAAACCCACCGTATCAACGCCTGAGCATGCGCGTCACGTCATTGAGGTGTTTGACAAAGCCTACCTGTCGGCGGAAACCGACCAGGCCCAAGATGTAACATCAACTTTTTAGACCGGTCCGTTGCCGGCTTGGGCCTGGAAATCACTTGCTTCCAGGCCTGTCCTGCTTCTCTGCCGGCTCATACCCAGCCCTGGTTTCATGGTTGACTTCCCTCCAACACCAGGGTAGCCCCATAGGGTGAACACCTATGCTTGCACGTCTGCAGCTGACGCCTTACACATTCCGTATTTTCGGAGCCTATTACATAACTTTCATCGGTCTGGGTCTCGTGTCCGCCGCCATGGGACCTGCCATGCCTTTCCTGGCCGCAAAGGTTCAGATCGATTTGGCCACTGCGAGCAATATCGTGGTGGCCAAGTCCTTGGGTTTCATGGTGGGCTCATTTTTCGTGGGCCGTCTGTACGATCGGATACGTCCACACGGTACGGTGCAGATTGCCCTACTGGGTGCATCCCTCATGACCATAGCCATTCCTATGGTTTCCCAGTTCTGGCTTCTGATCGTCATCCTGTTCTGGGCCGGCGTCTTCGTAGGTAGTGTTGATGTCGGCGGCAACATTCTGATCGTGTGGGCCTTTCGGTCCCGGGTGGGCCCCTGGCTTACCGGTCTACACTGTATCTGGGGAGGCGGTGCCCTGCTCAGTCCCCTGATCATCGTCTATTTCCAGGAACTGACCGGTAGTCTCGTCGTCTCCTTTCTGATCTTGGGGGGTGTACTATTCTGCTGCATCCTGTTCTTTGTCCGTCTGCCCGGACCTAAACCGGTCCATGAAGCAGGCGCCAAACGGCTGCCGATTCCCCCCGTACCCCTAGCTACTATGGTGTGCCTGCTGTTCCTGGCCGGTACCATTGAAGTCACCATAGCCGTTTGGGTATTCTCGTACATTCGTGAACTGCAGATGGCGTCCCCACAGGTAGCCAGCTGGATCAATGCGAGCTTTTTTGCAGCCATTACCCTCAGCCGCTTGGGCACCGCCTTCATTCTGGTGCGTATCGCCAATGAAACGATACTATACATTGCCATAGGGCTGCTCGTGGCCGCCTTCGCCGGCATTGTTCTGTTTCCCGCTTCCCTGCCTCTGTTGTGGATTGGCGTGGCCGCCGCCGGTGCCGGTGTGGCCACACTCTTCCCGGGTGTGCTGACGCTAGCACCTGAATATCTACCCGCTGAGGGACGGGTGACCAGTTGGCTGTTCGCCGGGGCATCCCTGGGGTTTCTCATCATCCCGTGGTTCACCGGACAGCTGTTCACGCGTGTCGGCCCACACGTGATCTGGTACTTCACGATGGTGGCGACTGTGCTATCCGGGGGTTGTCTGCTCATGTTGCATTTTCTGCCGCGCCTAGCGGTCGCCCCGGCGGGTTCAGCCGCATGAAGGGCATATCCGGCCCGGGGCGACCACTGTTGCCCATGATCTTTGGTGCAGACCGCTTCCCCGAGTAGTATGAAACCGGCAGTAGCCTTAGTAATCCACATACATTCCTGACGATAGCAAACACGCACAGAGGGGAACACGATGCAGAAAGTAGCGGTTCTGGGCACCGGTCTGATCGGTATGTTCTATACCCAGTCCCTCAACGGACAGCGCAACCGGGACAACGCGGTCATCGTCTATTCACGTACGGCAGAACGAGCCCGCCAGGCGGCGGCGGACTGGGGTGTGCCTGCGTACACCACCGATATGAACGAAGCTATCAACCATCCTGACGTAACGGCTGTCGTGATTGGATTGCCCAATCACCTACACTTGGAGGCCATTCGCCAGACCGCGGCAGCCGGCAAAGCTGTCCTGTGTACCAAGCCTCTAGCCCGCAGCGGCTCTGAGGCTAAGGCGATTCTCGACATAGTTGAGCAGGCCGGGATCTTCACGGGCTATCTGGAGGACCTTGTGTATGCGCCCAAGGCCTTGAAAGCCATCCAAGCGGTACAGCAGGGTGCCATTGGGGACGTATTAGTCGCCCGCTCGCGGGAAACCCATCCCGGTCCCCACAGCGCCTGGTTTTTTGATGCCGAGCAGGCGGGCGGGGGCGCCATCATTGATCTGGGCTGTCACTGTATTGAGATCATCCGCAGCTACGTGGGCAAGCACAATCGGCCTCTGGAAGTCATGTGCTGGCATGACACAATGGTGCATCCCATTAAGGCTGAGGATACCGCCCTGGTTTGGATTCGCTTTGAAAGCGGTGCCATAGGACAGTTTGAAGTCAGTTGGACCTTTCGCGGCGGCATGGACCTGCGCGACGAGATTTCAGGTACTGAAGGCACGATTTGGCTCAACCACTTTCTGCGTACCGGGTTTGAGATGTTCACCTCCGGCACGGGCCAGGGCTACGTGGCCGAAAAATCCGAAGTAGAGAGCGGCTGGCAGTTTCCGGTCGGAGATGAGATCGTGGAACTGGGTTATACCGATATGTTCACGGACATGTTCAACAGCATGGAAACCGGCCAGGCTCCCACCGAAACCTTCTATGACGGCTATGTGGTCAACTGCATCATGGACGCCTGCTATCGTTCGGCAGCGACCCGGAGCTGGACTCCCGTCGAACTTGACTGGCGTGGGGGCACGGCCGCTCCAATTGAGCGTCATGTGGAAGAGTATAACAACATGAACATTGTCAAGCAGGAGACCATGCCCGATGGCCGTGTCAAGATGATCCTGATGGAAAAAGATACCGGCCGTATTGTGGACATCGTGGTGTAAGGGCCTGTGTGCTTGATTTGTGCACACCTCATTTGGTACAGTCAAGGCTGTCCTGTATACTGATCTGCAGGTGCGTGCTGACACTGTTACTGTGCCCCCATCGTCTAGAGGTCCAGGATGTCAGCCTTTCAAGCTGAAGACAGGGGTTCGATTCCCCTTGGGGGTATTTTCTATAAACGATCTAAGCTTTATAGTACGCGGTGCGGCCGTGTATTCCGTTCTTGTTGTGGTCGCCACGTGGTAGAGGATAGACAAATAGCTCGAGCCCGTGGAGCACCTGTTACAATACACAGTTCATCCAGACGCACATAACAACTCCGGAATTTCTGCTCTAAGTATGGGAGTAGGCCTCATTTTCGGTAGGGAACACGGTGCCCTCCTAACTATACGGTTATGTTGTCCGAGGCCCTGATAGCTACAGCCTAAGCGATCGTGAACTTGCCCAGCCGCCTTCATAACTGTGAAGCGGTGATCCTCCACTACCGCAATTTCAAGGAGGCCGACCGTATACTCACTCTGTTCGCGCCCGACCTAGGCAAGTTGGATGCGCTGGCCCGTGGAGTACGTAAGACCAAAAGCCACAAGGTAGGCCACGTAGAGCCTTTCATGCATGTGGCCCTGGTGCTACGTCGTAGCCGCTGGCTCCCCGAGGTGTCCGAAGTGCAGATCCGCACCGCCTTCCCTCAGTGCCGCACCTCCTTGGAAGCTATCACCTACGCCAGTTACATCTGCGAACTGACGGACGCTCTGACTCAGCCGGAGGATGATACCGCGGTCAACGCATCCCTGTTCCACCTGCTGCACAACACGCTACAGTACCTAAATCAGGAACCTTCGCGGGGAGCCCGCCTACTGCGCTGGTTTGATCTGAAGATACTAGCCCTCACCGGCTTCCAGCCCGAACTGTTTCACTGCGTGCATTGTGGTACTCCCGCCACGCCGGAAGCCACAGCCTTCAGTTGCGGTGAGGGCGGTATCCTTTGTCCCAACTGCCGGCAGCCCGTGGCAGATGCCCTGCCCCTACCTCTACATGCCTTCAAGGTTCTGCGTCACATGCTCCGTAATGACTGGGATCGGGTACGTACGGTCAGAATCGATATGGAAACCCAGCAAACGACAACCCGCCTGTTGGAGCGGTACGTCACCTATACCCTGGAACGCCAGATGAAGGCGGTACGCTTTGCCCACCATCTTCACAATCTAGCACCACCCGGGCCTGCACCGGGATGATGCGCGGGAGACGGGCCACGCAAGGCCTGCCGCCTGATCATCCAGACTGCATATCCCTTAAACATGTAGTCCTGTTGTAGCATGGACCCGGTTGCATCTTGCCATGGAGGGCGTTTCGCCGGATAAAAAACCATGACCGCATCCATGAAACATCTGATCCAGGTAGCCCGGGGACAGGCTGAACCGGATCTGGTGCTGGCCAACTGCCGCATCCTGAACGTGTTCAGTGGTGCGCAGGAAGAGGGCAATCTCGCCATCACCGATGGCCGTATCGCGGGCGTTTCGCCGCACTACACCGCCTCCAATCTAATTGATTGTCAGGGGTTGCCGGTGTCACCCGGGCTGATCGATGCGCACGTCCATATAGAAAGCAGTCTGTGCAGTCCGCAGCAGTTCGGAGCCACCGCCCTGCAGCGGGGTGTTACCACCGTCATGGCAGATCCGCATGAGATCGCTAATGTAGCCGGCGTCGCGGGCATTCGCTATATGCACGCCTGCAGCCAGGCTACCGCCCTGGACATCAAACTGATGGCATCCTCCTGCGTGCCCGCCTCACATCTGGAAACTAGTGGTGCGGCCCTGGACGCCGCCACTTTGCTCCAGCTCCAGCAGGAGGGTATCGTGCATGGCCTAGCAGAGATGATGAATTACCCGGGCGTAGTACACGAGGACGACCAATGTCTCGCCATCCTCCAGGCTTTTCAGGGCCTTACTATTGACGGCCATGCACCCCAGATGACCGGACAGGACCTGAATGCCTATCTGACCACGGGCATTGGGAGCGATCACGAATGCACTACTGCCGCGGAAGCCGCCGAGAAGATGGCCAAGGGCATGTACATTCTGATTCGGGAGGGCACCATTACCCGCGATCTAGAGGCCCTGTTGCCCCTGGTGACACCCCGTACCCTGCGGCGCTTCTGCTTCTGCACGGATGACCGTATTCCCGCCGATCTGCTGTCCGAAGGTAGTGTGGATTTTCTGGTGCGTACCGCAGTAACCCAAGGCTTGGATCCCGCCGATGCCATCTGTATGGCCACACTCAATCCCGCCGAGTGGTTCCAGCTATCGGACCGAGGCGCGATTGCACCGGGGCGGCGGGCTGATCTGGTTGTGTGGTCCGATCTGGAAACCCTGCGCCCCGTCCGAGTCTTAGTAGCAGGCCAGCCTGTGGTAACCGAAGGGGAACTCACGGTGTCCGCGCAGGATGCTCCGGTACCGGTACCCCCTGCCGTCGCCGACACGGTGCAGGTGGATTGGGATCAGGTCAACTTTGAGGTACCGGCTACAGGATCTCAGGCCACGGTTCGGGTCATCGGTTCCATTGAAAATCAGATCGTCACGGATGCCCAGCAGGCGGTTCTGCCTGTTCAAGCCGGCCTGATCCAGACCGATCCGACAGCCGATATACTGAAGATTGCCATGATCGAGCGCCACGGGCGAGCCGGCACCATGGCCACGGGCTTCATCCGGGGCTTTGGGTTACAGCGGGGGGCACTTGCAGGCACCATTGCCCACGATCACCACAATTTGGTGGTCATTGGTGTCACCGACGAAGCCATGCGTCAGGCCGCGCACGCGGTCACGGCTATGGGTGGTGGCCTTGCCGTCACTACGGACGACGCCGTGATAGCTCAGCTGCCTCTACCTCTAGCCGGCCTGATGACGGATGCACCACTCCCTGTGGTGCGGGACCGCTACCGCCAGCTGCAGGACGCTGCCACGGCCTTGGGGGGTCGGATGTATGATCCCTTCATGGCCATGAGCTTCATGGGCCTGGAAGTAGTACCCAAGCTCAAGATCACGGATCAGGGGCTGGTGGATGTGGATCGGTTTGCTCTGATTCCCTTGCTTGTCTGAGCCACGTAGCACCCGGAAACGGATATGTTTGAGAGGATTCCTGCTGCGCCGCCCGATCCCATTTACAGTCTAACTACCGCATCCAATCAGGATCCCAATCCCCACAAATTGAATCTGGGTGTGGGTGTCTACAAGGATTACGATGGTCACATCCCGGTGCTGGCCTCGGTAAAGGCGGCAGAAAAGATACTCTGGGAAGAGGAAACTTCCAAGAACTACCTGCCGATTGACGGTACCCCGCATTTTGGGCAGCAGGTACGTACGCTACTGCTGGGTCAGAAGAGTCCATTGGTAGACGCGCCGGCCAGCCTTACCATACAGACACCCGGCGGCACAGGAGCCCTGCGCTTGGCCTGTGAATTGATCGCACGTCACACGCCTGAGGCACGTATGTGGATCACGGACCCTTCCTGGAGCAACCATGCCCAGATCTGCCAAAAGGCGGCGTTGGATATCCACGTCTATCCCTACTATGATGCAGCGACCCGTGGCCTAGCGGTCCAGGATCTCTTCCGTGAAGTGCACCGGATGCCCGCCACCGACGTGCTGATGTTGCACGGTTGCTGCCACAATCCCACCGGTGTGGATCTGACCCTTGACCACTGGCAGCAGTTGGCCCGGCTGGCTGCTCAGGGCCAATTTTTACTCCTGGTGGATTTCGCCTACCAAGGCTTTGGACGCGGCCTGCACGAAGATGCCGCCGGTGTGCGTTACCTAGCTGAGGCTGGACTGCCCCTTCTCATCTGCAGCTCCTTTTCCAAAAATTTCGGTCTCTATAATGAACGTATCGGGGCCCTGACCATCCTGAATCTAGCCGAGGATGTCGCTTCCCGGGTTCTAAGCCAGTTGAAGGTATACGCCCGTACCTTGTGGTCTTCTCCCCCCGCCCATGGGGCCCGCTTGGTGGAAACCGTGCTGGATTCACCCACACTGCGTGCCCAGTGGGAGGAAGAGCTTGCGACCATGCGTGACCGCATCAACGAAACACGCAGTCTACTAGCCGAAACCATGCAGGAAATGGGGGCCCCAACGGATTTTTCCTTCCTGGCCCGACAATATGGCTTGTTCTCCCTTACCGGCATTGCACCAGCCATCGTGCACGCTATGCGGGATCGCCATAGTATTTATTTTATGTCAAACAGCCGTATCAATGTGGCCGGGTTAACCCCAGCCACTATTCCCTACTTTTGCCGTTCCTATCTTGAGGCTTCCGCCTGAAAGAGGCTTGTGCCATGCGTCCACTCTCCCGTTTGCTTGCTCAGATGCCGCCATCGCCCACCGCGGCCATGATGCAGAAAGGTCGTGAAATGGCCCAGGCCGGGCTAGGCATCGTCAATCTGGCCGGGGGTGAACCGGACTTCAATACCCCCACGCACATCCAGGAAGCCGCGTTCACAGCCATTCGTGGTGGTGACACCCACTACCCTACCAGTTACGGCAGTCCCGAACTCCTGGAGGCTATTGTCGCCAAACTGCACCGTGAAAACGGCATAGAGACCACCACGGATAACATTATCGTCACGCCGGGCGCTAAGTGGGCCCTGTACGTCATCCTGATGAGCGTGCTGAATGCCGGGGATGAAGTACTCATCCTGGATCCGGCCTGGGTCAGCTATCGGCCTATGGTCCAGCTAACCGGTGGCATACCTGTCCACATACCCTGTCTGCCTAGCCCGGATTTTGCCCTCACCCGTGAAACCCTAGAGGCTTGTATCAGCCCGCGCACGCGCCTGCTTATGGTCAATTCACCCAACAACCCCACCGGGCATGTCTTCTCGCCGGCCGACCTGGAGGTGATCGCCCGGTTCGTCATTGACCATGATCTCTATCTGCTGAGTGACGAGATCTATGAGCACATTCTGTTTGACGCGCACACCCACGTTTCTCCGGCTACCTTGCCGGGGATGCAGGAGCGTACCTTCATTGTCAACGGCTTCAGCAAGGCCTATGCCATGACCGGTTGGCGCCTAGGCTGGCTGATGGGGCCCACCGCGGCTGTCCGGGTCGGACGCAGCTTCATGACCAATTCCGTGACATCCGCGGCCAGTTTCACGATGACGGCCGGCGTGGCGGCCCTGAATGGTCCCCAGGACTGTGTAGCCGAGATGACCCAGGCCTACAGTCGGCGGCGGGCCTTTCTCCTGGACGCCCTGGATGAAATTGAAGGCATTGAAAGTGTGGTACCTCAAGGTGCGTTTTATCTGTTCATGCACTTCCCCCACACAACGCGGTCCAGCCTGGAACTAGCCGACTTCCTACTAGAGGAAGCTCACATTGCCACTACCCCCGGTTCTGCCTTTGGCGCCTGCGGTGAATCGCATCTGCGCATCAGCTTCGCTACCCACGACGATGATCTAGCCCAAATGGTTGATCGCCTAGCCCGGCTGGCACCCGGTTTCTGAACTACGTCTCCGCTGCGACCGGCCTGGAACATAGGGGATACGGTCATGGTAGATCTGACTTTGGTTAAGGCAGGCCTAGCGATCGCCGCGGGCGTGCTAGCCGGGATCATCAACACCCTCGCCGGCTCCGGTTCCACTATCACCCTGCCCATGCTGGTGTTCCTAGGCGTCCCAGCCCATGAAGCTAACGCCACAAACCGTATCGGTGTGACACTTCAGAACATCGCGGCCCTCGTCACGCTGCAGCGCAAGAAGATTCTCACACCTACTACCACCGACCTCTGGTATACGGGCACCATGACGGCAGGTGCCATCGGTGGTGCCGTGATTGCAGCGGAAATCGACGAACGAATCACGAACTATGCCATCGCCGTCATACTGACAGGAGTACTGGTTACCATTCTGCTGCAGCCCGAACGCTGGCTGCGCGATCGGTCCGAAACACCCACGACCGGCATCCCCAGTGGGACACAGCTGCTCCTGTTCCTAGCCATTGGTGCCTACGGTGGTTTTATCCAGGCCGGTGTGGGCGTATTCATACTCGCCGGCCTCATCCTAGGGGCCCGTTATACGCTGATCCAGGCCAATACCCTCAAATTAATCGCCGTGCTATGCTTTACTCTGGTGGCGTTGGCCGTGTTCCTACTACTGGACACCCGACTGTGGTGGGGTGTTGGCTTACTGATGGCCGTAGGCCAAAGCGTAGGGGCCTGGCTGGCCACGCGTTTCATGGCTGATTTTACCCATGCCCGCTATTGGATACGCTGGCTCCTCATCGTTGTCATTACGTATTCGATCATCCGGTTCAGCGGTTTGCAGGATCTACTCCTGTCGTTCCTGGCTACGTAGTCCAATCCATCCGTATAGAAGGAGTCAACATGGAATTCTTGCCCAACGAGACACACCGCGTAGAACTCAATCTGCCGAATTTCGGCAAGGTGATGATGTGCGTGGACGGAAAAAATAACAAGTGGCGTGTCGATCCAGAATCTGAATCCATAACAGACGAAGAAGTGCGCGCGGACGCCGAAGAGGTTATCGCGCTCGTAGTAGACTCTCGGATCCGCACAGATGGATATCTACCGCACTTTGTCCCCGAATGGTGGCTAGAGACGGCAGTCACATACGCTATCGAACACTATCCCGGATCGAGTGCTATCCTGGCTCGCAACTACGAGCCGGAACCGGAACCCGTTTTTGACGGTCCGGGCGTCCTGGCGTACTAGTTGGACGGCAACTTCATGCGCCGCCTGCGTACACGACGAATGATATTATTCCACGCATAAATGAAGGCGCCGTGATCATTCGTGATCACGTTGTCCACGTCATCCCATCTATACCTAACCGTCGGTGGTAAAGGTCCCGTAATTGGCAACAGGATACCGGGGAGCCTGGTCCCCAGCTCCCTCTGGGGTGCTACTCCCAATACAACCGATGACAGTTCTCGCGCGTTCTCAAACCTGTCTATACCGTGTGCAGACACCTGTTTTTTGATTTCATGGACATTTGATGCGATATTGTTCCGTCATATCCGTGGTGCACATGCGCCACACATCTGAAGAGGCATACTGCAGACCATGAAGGAAACAGTGATTTTTCGTCCGTTTCGTCCTTCCGATGACGACTTTGCAGCCCTTACGGAACTAGAGAACGCTACCTGGCCTGATCTCCCCACTACGGTGGAGAACACGCGGCACGGGCACGCTACACGTCCATCCGACATTTACTGGAAGGAACACGTAGCAATGATGGACAGGCATGTGATCGGGTTCGCCGCCGTTGGGGAAACCTTCTGGTCCCGGCAACCCGGCAAGTACCATATCTATCTGGTGGTGGATCCGGCCCATCAGCGGCAAGGAATCGGAAGCCGGCTTTATGATTTCACCGTCGCGCAGCTACAGCAAGACTGTCAGGCAACAATCCTCACGTCCGGTACCCGCGAAGACAAGACGGATGCCCTGCAGTTTCTGGCTAACCGGGGCTTTGTCCAGGATATACGAGAACCCATGTCGGAATTGGATGTGTCCGTCTTTGACGCCACGCCTTTTGCGGCCAAGCAAGAGCGCGTGCGTGCATATGGTATCTCCATTCATTCCCTGGAAGAACTGACCGTCCTATGCCCCGACTGGCAGGAGCGTTACTGGCAATTGGATACTGCTATCAGTCCTGATATACCCTCGCCCGATCCCTTTACACCCCGTCCTTTGGAGGAATGGGTCAAAGCCCGCTGCGAAGCTCCTGATTTTGATACGGCTACCCGGTGGATCGCACGGCAAGGTGAGGACTGGGTTGGCATTTCCGAGCTCTGGATCAATCGGGAGGCATCAACTGACAAGGCCTTCACAGGCCTTACCGGGGTCACGCGCCAGGTACGTCGGAAAGGTGTTGCCACAGCCCTCAAACTTGAGGCCATCCGCTATGCTCAGGAGCACGGGTTTCGGACTATCGTGACCGATAACGAAGAGAACAATCCCATGTACCAGATCAACATGGCCCTGGGCTTCAGACCTTTGCCGGCCTGGTTAGGTTTCCGTAAGCATTTTGACGCAGGCACCTGAACCGGACTCAGCGACTGCACTAGGCTCCATGCGCATGGAGTGCATTCTCCTAGGTACCGCGTGAATCTACGACCTTACCGCCATACCACGGCAGACAACCGGGCTATCACACGCCTGGAGAACCTGACATGGCCGGATCATCCAACCACGGAAGAGGAACAGCAGCACCAGCGTGATGCGCTGCCGTCCAACATCTGGATGGAGGAATGGTGTGTTGAGCTAGCGGACCATGTCGTGGCGTACGGCTACGTGATCGAAGGCTTCTGGACCTCTCAGCCGCACCTGTTTGAAATCGCGGTCACTACGGAACCCGCCTACCAGCGGCGCGGTATTGGGAGTCGCCTATATGACCATTGTCTGCACCGTCTACAGGCAGTCCATACGGTCACGGATCTGGTAACCAAAACACGCGAGGACAAGCCGGACACCGTACGCTTTCTAGCACAACGCGGCTTCGTTTTGCAAATGCGGGAACCTGAATCCACCCTGGACGTAGCCGCCTTCCCGTTTGCTTCTTTTAGCGCAAAGGAGCGGCAAGTGCAGGCCCACGGTGTCACCCTCCATACCCTGGCTGCCCTCGCGTCCTACTGCCCTGACTGGCAAACAAGGTGGTGGCATCTGATCAACGCCATCATGCATGACGTGCCAAGACCGGATCCCTACATACCCCCGCCACTGGCACAGTTCGTACAGCGCCGCATTGAAAAGCCCAATTTTGACGCTGCCACCAAGTGGATCGCCGTGCATGGCAAGCAGTGGGTAGGTAACACCGAACTCTGGCCCCCTCCCTCTTCACGGGAGAGGGTAAGCACCGGCCTGACCGGTGTGATCCGGGGGTATCGGCGCTTAGGCATTGCCACAGCCCTGAAGCTGCAAGCCATCCGCTATGCCCGTGACCATGGTTTCGCCACCATCGTCACGGACAACGAGGAACACAATCCCATGTTTCGTATTAACCAGGAGCTGGGTTTCCACCCCCAGCCCGCTTGGCTGCGCTTCCGCAAAAGCTATGGAGCACCCTCCAACGAAGATCGGCCCCATGCCTAAAACCCGCAAGCAGGATAGAATAAGCGCATCTCGCTCTGATATCTGCGGGTAGACATCGCTTGCCCCCCCGTTTCCTGTTCCTGCACACTGTGTGGCTATGTCACTAACTATCCAAAGAGTAACCGTACTGGGTGCGGGTACCATGGGAGCCGCCATTGCCGGTGTACTGGCTGACGCAGGTCTCCATGTCCATCTGTTGGATCTACCCACTACCGCGGACGATCCCCCCGCACCCACCCCGCCCGGTGTCACATCCGCCCAAGTGGGGCGCAACGGGCCCGCGTGGGCGGGGCTGGAACGAATGCGCACCTTGAGTCCCGCTAATCTGTATGATGAACGATCTCTCACCCGCATCCAGCCGGGCAACCTGGAAGACGATCTGGCAGCAGCCTTGAGCGCCAGCGACTGGATCGTGGAAGCCATCGTGGAGGATCTAGCCGCCAAACAGGATCTGCTGGCGCGGGTGGCGGCGCATACGCCCTCACATGCCCTGATCTCATCTAACACCTCCGGTCTGCCCATTCACCAGCTGTGCGCCGGTCTGCCCGAAGCTTGGTCCCGACGTTTCCTGGGTACCCACTTCTTCAATCCTCCGCGCTACCTGCCGCTCTTGGAAATCATTCCCCATACGGGCACGGATCCGGCCCGTACACGTCAGTTGCAGGATTTCGCGGCGCGCCGCCTCGGACGTGAAACCATTGTCTGCCGGGACACGCCCTATTTCATCGGCAATCGTATTTTTGCCTTTGTACACCAAGTCACCCTGAACGCTGCCGTGGAGCGGGATCTGACCGTACACGAAGTTGACCGGTTGACCGGCACACTAGTAGGACGCCCGCGCGCCGCCACGTTTCGGCTTTGTGACATCATTGGTCTGGATGTCATGCAGCAGGTATGCGACAATCTCTATGCTCTGATCCCCGATGATCCCTTCCGGTCCGTGTATCGCCACGCGGGCAGCCAGCGGGTACTGGAACTGATGCGACAGTCCCAGTTGCTGGGCAACAAGACCGGTCAGGGTTTCTATCAGGTCCGGCGTGACGAGCAAGGGCAGAAAACCTTCTGGGGCCTCGATCTAGCTGCCGCGCAGCAGGGCCAAATTGCGTACCGGCCACCGCCGGATCGTGCCGATCCGGAGCTATCTGCATTGATGACACGCCCCCTGCCGGAACGTTTCCGCCGGTTGCTCGCTCAGGACTCGGTATACGGTGAGTTTCTGTGGGAAATCTACGGGCGCACTTTCGCCTATCTATCTCATATCGCCGGTGTCATTGCGCCGGACACCTATACCGTGGACAGGGCCCTGCACTGGGGCTTTCATTGGCAAATGGGGCTCTTTGAACTGTGGGATACTCTAGGTCGTGACATCAGTCTAGCCGGAATAGCCCGTACGGGATGCTCCCTTGGGCCCTGGCTACCGTCCACATATCCCCAAACCACGGATACAGTCTCCACGTTCCACCGGGCCACGGACGAGACACGCACAGCTTATGCTTTCAACGGTACCTGGATTCCGGTTGATACGGACACCGGCTACCACAACCATGCGGACATGCGTCAGCGGAGTCGTATACTCAGCGCGCATGACGCAGCTGTCCTGTATCACGGACCTGAGGATATCCTATACCTGGAGATCCGTTCACCCCAAGGGATCATAGACACAGACATCCTGAATCTGTGCCAGGAAGCCGTGAACCACCTGCACGGTACGGCGCTAGGTCTGATCATAACCCGGGCCGGTGATCGGTTCTCCGTCGGGGCCAATCTCAAGCATGTGCGATCCTTGATTGATGACCGGGACTGGACGGCACTGGAGAATGCCACTCGTCACGGACAGGACACATTCATGGCCCTACGGTTAGCGCCCAAACCGGTTGTCGTGGCAATGCAGGGACTAGCCCTAGGCGGGGGACTGGAACTTATGCTGAGTACCGACTGTGTGGTGCCGTACCGGGAATCCCAACTGGGCCTAGTGGAAACAGCCGTAGGCCTGATTCCGGGTTGGGGTGGCTGTAAAGAAATGGTGCGGCGCTTGCTGACTCCGGACACCTTGCAATTCTATGCCGATCCCCGCCCCAAACTGAGCCACCTAATCCAGCAGATTGGTCTGGCCAAGGTGTCCCGACACGCGGCCGAAGCGCGTGATTTCGGATACTTAGCCCCTGATACTCTCATTGTAGGACGTCCCAGCCAGACACTGGTGTGGGCCATACGCGAAATCCGACGCCAGCATGATCGAGGTTATCGCCCCCCCACGGTGACCGGTACCGTATATGCGGCGGGCCTTGATGGCAAGGCCAATCTCGCCATGGCCAATTTTATGATGCGCGAAGGTAGATACCTCAGCCAGCATGATTTGTTAATCGCGTCCCGGCTAGCGCATGTCCTTTGTGGTGGCGACCTGGACCACGCCGCTTGGATGGACGAACAGTATTTCCTGGACCTGGAACGGGAAGCGGTCCTAAGCCTGCTCGGTGAACCCAAGACGCGGGACCGCATTGAACACATGCTGACTACGGGCAAACCCTTGCGCAACTGATCGTGTAGGCCTACACCCATAAAGGAGACCCTGTGCCATGAACGAAGCCGTGATCGTCTCTGCCGTCCGTACGGCCGTAGGTAAGGCTCCACGCGGTGCACTCAGGTCCGTGCGTCCGGAAGATATGTTGGCTACTACGCTGCGGGCCGTGGTAGACAACGTTGCGCTCACGCCCGACCGTATTGACGATGTCGCCATTGGATGTGCCTTCCCTGAAGCGGAACAAGGGCTCAATGTTGGCCGTATCGCCACCCTGCGGGCCGGTTTCCCTGAATCCGTCAGTGCCCAGACCCTCAATCGACAGTGTGCCAGTGGTCTACAAACCATCGCCATAGCGGCGCAACAGATCATGACCGGTATGGGCGATGTGATCATAGCAGGCGGCGTCGAAAGTCTTTCGCGCGTCCCTATGACAAGCCAGCGGGTCATGGCTAATCCCGGATTGATGGAGCAGCATCCGGGCACCTATCTCAACATGGGGCTGACGGCTGAGAATCTAGCGCGGCGCTATGCAATCTCGCGGGCTGAACAGGATCGCTTCGCTCTGCGCAGCCACGAACGGGCAGCCGCAGCTACGCGCACCGGTCGCTTTCGCAACCAGATTGTGCCTCTAGAGGTGTGTGTCCGCACCGGTGTCGGCGCTACCGTCACGGAACGTAGCTACCGGTTTGAGGCGGACGAGGGTATCCGCTACGACACCACGTTTGAGCAGCTATCGGCCCTACAACCAGTCTTTCATGCTCAGGGCACGGTAACGGCGGGCAACAGCAGTCAGACCAGTGACGGCGCCGCGGCTGTCCTGCTCATGAATGGTGACCTAGCCCGTGCGGAAGGCCTGACACCGCTCGCACGTTTTCGCAGCTTTGCGGTAGCGGGCGTGCCACCGGACATTATGGGGATTGGCCCTATAGCCGCCATTCCCCAAGCCCTGCATTACGCCGGTATGACACTGGAGGATATCGATCTGATCGAGCTGAACGAGGCATTTGCGGTACAGGCTCTCGCCGTCATGCAGGAGCTAGATCTGGATACGGAGACTACCAATGTCAATGGTGGGGCCGTGGCACTGGGGCATCCACTAGGCGCAACCGGGGCAAAGCTGACTGTCCAAATGATCCACGAATTACCGGCTAGTGACGGTGCAATCGGCCTCGTGACCATGTGTGTAGGTGGCGGTATGGGAGCAGCGGGGATTTTTGAGCGTTTGCATTGAAGCTCGCTCTGGCCTATCTTGCACTTCCCTCCTCTGCCTTGTATCACTGATTGCTCCATGGCATGGGGCTGCCCGGAAGCGATTTTGAAGCTACGTCCGCGCAGTTGCACGCATGCTTGTCCACCATATTCCTCAGTTCCCACACCGGCGTGTGGTCAACCTTAGGAGCCGAGCTTTCAAGCAGCGGGGATGTCGCCCGGGTCTGGCCCGTTAGGGCGACAAGGAGGTGGACTCCTCCAATATTTGTGTATAATTTAATTGTAAACAAAGGCATTCTATACGCTCGTAGGTATGGGGACTATGCTGACGCATAAGGTATTTATAGCAGGCCTGTTCGTAGAGTTTCAGAAAATAGTATGGGGCCTAATAATAATCAAATATAGGAAGCCCATCATCGCACTCAGCGCCCTCCTCTTGACCCTCGTCGCCACAGACATGGCACAGGGTGTAACCCCCGAAGCGCCGGGACTTTCAGCGCTCGCGGACCAGGAACAGGTGAGACTCTATTGGGCAGAACTGAACGATCCTTCGATCATCAAGTGGCAGTACCAGATCGCGGTCGACATTATGGGCGAATCCTCCAGACCCTGGTGGAATGATACGCCCAATTTCGGGCCCTGGATTGATATTCCCGATTCCGACGCCCGGACTTACACCCATACCGTGACCGGGCTAGACACCAGCAACTTCTACTCTTTCAGGGTCCGTGCGGTGAATGCCAACGGAAATGGCATGTGGTCAGAGGATGTCGTAGGTGGGATCGCCAGTACACGTAACACTCTAACGCTGTCAACCTCACAACCCAATCCCATCGTAGAAGCGAACAGCGGCCTCAAGACAATTGCGATCACCGTTACCCTCTCCGAGCCCGTTTCCTCAGCAGGTGGGCAGCCAGTTAACATATATTACGACAGTGGCATTTCCAGTGCCAGTGGGCAGCGTACTTGTAGTGGTCGCCAAGCAGCCGATGATGTATGCGGCCCTACATCCGTGACCATCGCTCAAGGTACACGGTCTGCGATCTATCCGCTTAGTATTGTCGGTGACACACATAACGAGGGCAACGAAACGGTCTATCTCCGCGCGACGGCCGGATCCGCCAGTTCATGGGCGTCGGATCTCATCCGTCTCGTCATTGCGGACGATGAGGGAGACACCGCCACCTCGTCCCCTACTTCACTCCATGCCCCTGTCATCTCTGGCACACCCACGTCGTACTGACACATCCATCAGCGCACACCCGTCCAGACCGTCACCACCACACGTAGTTCCGGGGCCATGCCCCTCTTGCGTCCGACCCGCACCCGTGCCCGACGCAGATCCCCCTCAATTTACCCCCACGCCAACGATGGCTACACCTCGGTAGTCCTATGCCGCACGCCGTAAGGTCAAGACGCAGCCCGTCGCGGTAGGCCTCAGCCCCTGTTGACGCGCACCGGTTCCCAACTCACACGCACCGTAGAAATCGCAATATCTCGGTTAACCCGCGATCCTAAATAAGTACTTATAACTAGCCATGGAACAGACTATCTCCTAATTGGTAATAGGATAGATATACGCACGCCCTAGACATGACTTAGGGTACCCGTAGCATTACCGAATCCAGGGACAGCCGATGCTACAGGTAGCCACGAAATTTTTCTCTGTATTCTCGTATGGCGATAGGCTACAATCAAGCTACTCTACGCTGTGGGGACGCTCTTGCCGGCTTATCCTAGCCGGCCCCTGAGGAGACATGAGTAGGGCAGGGAGAATGTTGCTCTAGGTCAGTGGCGATAGTGCACCCCATCCACAAACTGCGCAACGTCAACCTCTAGCATGCCAGACATCACAGTGGATACTTCCCCTCCATGTCTCTGGCTGTATACGTTCGGAAACCTGATGACTCTTTTGTAGCAGGAGCGTAAGTTATGCAAAACTCCTTTGTCCATGTATCCGCTCAGAATACCGTCTTGCTAGATACTGAAACGCTGGATCCCAATGACCTTGATGCGGATGAACTGCTAATAGACACAGCCTGGACATTCATCAGTGCGGGTACGGAACTAGCCAATTACACCGGTGTGGAACCCAAGGTCTGGGAAGAGGGCTCCTGGTGTCATTATCCCTGGCGTTCCGGCTACGCTAATGTGGGCACAGTCATGGCTGTGGGGCCCAACGTGAGCCGGGCCCGTGTAGGTGAACGCGTCTTCACCTACGCCCGCCATGAAAAATATGCCCGCTTTGCTCAGGCACAGCTTGTCTATCCGGTGCCCGACGATCTGCCGTTAGACATCGTGGCGGCTTCGCGGATGGCGGGGGTCGCCGCAACCGCTATTTTGGTCACTACTTTCTATGGCGCGCCAACGGTGGCTGTCTTCGGGTTAGGCATTGTTGGCAATCTGGCTGCTCAGCTGTTCCGTGCCCGTGGGTGTCGCGTGATCGGTATAGATCCAATCCAGGCCCGACGCCGGTTAGCGATCCATGTCGGGATCGAGAATACGATCAGTGGAACACAAGAGGAAGTCCAAGCTCACATCATGGACCTGACCGAAGGTCAGGGTGCACATATCACGATCGAAGCGGTGGGCCACAGTGCCGTGAGCATGCAAGCCCTAGCTGCAACACGTACCTTTGGACAACTAGTGCTCTTAGGCACACCCCGGGCTCCCGTGCAGGGCAACCTGACGGATTTTCTGGGTGAAGTACACTATCGCTCCATTCGAGTGCTGGGCGCACTGGAATGGCAGTATCCCATGTATCCCACCATCAATGCACAGATCTCGCAGTACGAGAAACAGGCTATGATCTTGCACTGGATCCGCGAAAGCCGCATCCAGCTGGAGCCTCTGATTTCGCATCGCCTGCCGCCGGTAGAGATAGAGCAGGCCTACCAAGGTTTGCTCCATGAAAAGGAAATCTATACGGGCGTAGCCCTACAATGGTAGTAGCCTAATGGTGTAATCCGGTACACATTAGTATGAATAAATAATATCGTGCTAGTGTGCATGCGAGCCGAGACAAGCCGTAGAGCATGCTCATGTCTAATAACAAATGCAAAGGAAGAATGAAAAAACGCGCAGGATACCCCATGTACTCCGGCGATCTGACGAAACGCGGATGCCGAGAGTTTGTCATGGCCCGTGCTATCATGCTCATGGGTGTACTGAACATTCGCTTTCGCCCGCTGCAGGTACCGGTACTAGATGATTATCCCGGCCTAGATCAGGATGGCTAGGGTCGGTTTAAATATCTATATTTCGGCTGCCCGAATCCAGACCTAGCCATCATCAACATCCAACTCGCGTCCATCATGCCGGACTGTGCTTGTCCGGAGCCGATCCGGGCTACGGTTCCGTTGGATAGCCGGGCCAGGACTCATGTTATCGCGGATGTCTCTGCGTGAGGCCGCGGCCTGTCTAATCCACGACGTTGCGACTCTGCCTCGGGTGTCCGCACCCTGAATACCGCGGCCGTGACGACCTGTGCGGCTAAGCCGGTTCCGGATATTTTACGTGCCGGGTGAGGATCGGACACAGACCCGCTTGGCTATCCTATTACGAGCGCCCCAGATACCGTGTACGACATCCGGGGCGCATGGCAACTGAAGCGACCATACTCCGGCACAGTACAATCTGATGCGTCATCGCTTTCTGGTACTGGAAATTGATGCGGCCGTGGCGGGCACGCTGACCACGTGTACACCCGCGGTCCCGACCGTCTCAGATACTGAGGCTGTTTCCATGCCCAGGCAGTGGAACTGCGTTTGACATCCGGAAACGATCTAGCTGATATGCCTACCTGGCATTGAGATCTGAAGTAGTGGCAAGCTACTTCGCCCTACATCGCGATCAAGCGGGAAACAGGCCATGGGGTGCATACGGGACCAAACTGCAGACCAAAGCCGTAGCCGGAACCATACCGGATGTGATGGGTAATCCATGTTCTCCTAACAGTACATCCACCAGGGTTCGGTACTGTTCTTCCAGCCCTACGATGGTGGTAACCTGATGGTGTAAGATGGGTAGTCCGGTCCAACTGGATTCTGTGGATATACCAGCGTACTGCCGAGCGGTGCTGCCTCTGTACACAGGTCATGTGTCCGCAAACCGTAGCCCTAATCTGAATACAGGGTGCCTCTAGTTCATCACCTGCAGCGAGATCCGGCCAAGTACCCCTACGCGCAGAGTTCCGGTGTAGTGGTAGTAGCGTAATGCGTACTCCGTGTTGCGACGATATCTCATCACGCAGGGTAGGGGACATCAAGGGCTCTATCCGTGCGTACAGTAGCCGTGTTCGGGTTATGGCTCAGGATAGCTGTGGAGGAATTAGAAAGGGAAGGATAGGCACGTAGCGTTACTCTAGCTAGCCTTTGCCCACCAGGAGCGAGTTCTACCCCTCAAGCACCTACTGAATGGCCTGATCTTGTTCCGGATGGAACCCAGAGATTCTGAGTTGCCCTTGCCCAAATGCTGATCACGATGGCATCATGTTTTGATACTGGGCTATTGTATCCATGCAGTTACGCCAATCCACCCACATTGCTATGACTCAGCAAGAATTTCTGCACAAACTGAGAACCATAAAAATCTGGCGGCAACGCGGGGAACGAGCTCCGCACAAGCCCCTACTACTATTGCTAGCCTTAGGACATCTTAGTCAGGGGCATCCGCGTCTGCGTCCTTACCGCGAGATCGAATTTGAACTAGGTGAACTGCTGAACCGCTTTGGACCACCCCGACAGAAACAGGAACCTGCCCACCCGTTTCTACGCTTGACGTCAGATGGCTTGTGGGAGATTGAAGGTCTGCTGCCGCATCACCGGGACCGCAGTGGCCAACTGCGTCCGTCACGCGTGCGTGATAGTCAAGTCAAGGGCGGTTTGCCCACAAACGTCTGGCGGCTCTTGCTTACAGATCCCGACTTGTGTCGACAGGCAGTGGCACATCTGTTGACCACCTATTTCCCATACAGTATGCATCAGGAACTTGTGGAAGCTGTTGGGTTGCAGACTCTGCAGGAATCCGGCAATGAGATTTCGGCTCCGCAACAGCGCGATCCACGCTTCCGCAATAATGTCATTCTGGCCTATGAATACCGCTGTGCCATCTGTGGATATGATATTCGCTTGTATGATCATTTGGTGGGCCTAGAAGCCGCTCACATTCGCTGGCATACCGATGGCGGTCCCGACGAAGTGCGTAATGGCCTAGCTCTCTGTGTAGTGCATCACAAGGCTTTTGACCGGGGTGGTATTGGCTTGAGTGATGACCTTGAGTTGCTTGTATCACCTGCTCTATACGGTCAGAACCCGGTCTGGGAATTCTGGTTTTCGCAGTACGCGGACCAGTCCATCCGACTCCCGCGTGATCCGCGTGAGAAGCCCGCTGCGGAATATCTGCAATGGCATCGGGATCAGGTGTTCCGTAGTGCCCGGTGATCCCGCCGCCACTGTAGGCAGTATCCGTTACATACAGCTTCAAGTGTACTGGATTGGTTAGGACCGCTCCCTGTCCCTAACCAATCCAATGACGGCAACTAAAGGCAAGCACCAACCTGTGATAGGGTATATCACCCTCCCCTGGTTGTATGGTACAAACACGGCCTGACAAGTCAATATCGCAAGCCTGTATACATGCTGGCTGGCCCCGGTGGTATCATATCCTGATACGGGATCGTTTGAACCTATGCTGCTGTCGAGTCCATACTATGACTCCTGAAGAATTTCTGCACAAACTGGCAGCCATAAATGTCTGGCAACAACAAGCGATTCGGGCTCCTCATAAGCCTTTGTTACTCCTGCTGGCCCTAGGTCGTCTTAGCCAGGGGTATCCGCGTCTGCGCCTCTACCGGGATATTGAACTTGACCTACGTGAACTCCTGCACCGCTTTGGACCACTGCAGCCAAAACAGAATCCTGACCAGCCGTTTCTACGCCTGCCGGCGGATGGCTTGTGGGAGATTACGGGGTTGTTACCATGCCACTGGGATCGCAGTCGCCAACTGCGTCCTCATCTCGTACGCAACAGTACGGTTAGAGGAGGCTTGCCCGCGCATGTCTGGCACCTCCTGCTCACGCATCCGGACCTGTGTCGGCAGGCGGTAGCATATCTGTTAGATTGTTATTTCCCTGACAGCATGCATCAAGAGTTGGTGGAAGCGATTGGGCTTGAGGCACTGCTGCAACCCGCCAATGAGCTTCTGGCTTCCCGCCAGCGCGATCCGCACTTCCGTGACAATGTCATCCGAGCCTACGAAGCGCGCTGTGCCATCTGTGGATACGACATACATCTGTATGATCATCTGCTGGGCCTAGACGCCGCTCATATCCGCTGGCAGACCGCTGGTGGTCCGGATGAAGTATGTAACGGCCTAGCTCTCTGTGTAGTGCACCACAAGGCCTTTGACCGAGGCGGTATTGGTCTGAGCAATAACTTTGAACTGCTGGTGTCCCCTGCTCTATACGGGCGGAACCCGGGATGGGAATTTTGGTTTTCGCAATATGCAGGTCAGCCCATCCGCTTGCCTCAGACCCCCCGTGAGAAACCGTCTGTGGAACATCTCCAGTGGCATCGTACTCAAGTGTTTCATAGTATCCGGTGACATCAGCAGGGCCGTGTCACTACACGGATGTCAAAATCCATTACTTTACGCGACCGTCTGGGAACGCGAGTCAAGATCGCTGCTAAATTCTCACAGCGGAAATGCTGGGCTTTCTCATCGGGACAGCGCAGATATTACGAAGGCTATGCGGCAAGCATGACTGGACGATAGCAGAACCGCAGCTCCGGTCAGCCAATTCGCCCTTGGAAGTACCTTATGCCGATCGGGATACGCTGGACGACATGTTGCAGTAGTATCCTGGCCAAGTGGCCAGCAGCAGCGGGATTGAGAAGGCAGATATGCAACGACCCAGTACTGGAACGGAGTAATTAATGTGGTGTCGTGAACTACGGTCCCCGTGGCACCTTCAAGCCCGCACCCGGCTGGGATGGAATACCAGGTCAAGGTGGTGGCGAGGCTACGATGGAGATTGCGGCCCATACGCGTTAGGGATAGATTATGATCACTTTCACCACGATGGGGGTAGCGGTAGATAGGACGCCCTTCACACTGCCCCGTATCGGGAGCAGCGAGAAGAGATTGTTTGTAAGGTGCGGTGTCTGCGTATACCTGCAGCGGGGTATAGACCTGCGCGATTGGGTCAAAACAGGAGAAGGCAGCACCAAGCGGTGCCGTGCGGGGAATCCGACATCATATCGCTACGTAGTGGGTAGCCTCACCATGCATAACCGGCTTGCGGAGGTTGAGACTATTATCTTCGCTGACCTGACGACCGGACGCAGTAGTCAGCTTTGGTGATGCCCTGCCCGTTGAGGGCAAGGCTAGATGTCTTCACCTCTCCTCTCACATCTAGTCTGCTGCGATCCGACCGAACGTCTAGTCGACTGTAACCTACTTATACCGATGCCGGTCTTCGGGTGCCGTGGAATTGGGCCATGCTGCTGTTGTACTACAAACGACAGCAGCCCTCCCGCACAATGAACCGCTCACGCAAGCGCCCTCTAGGTATACCGCGTTTCCGTGTACTAGCGCGTGGAGGGCAGCCGTTGCGTCGGCGACGCGGTCAGGATTCATTCCCGCATGGTGATCCGACGGGTCTAGATTGTATAGGCTAGCGGAAACACTAATACATCAGAGTTTCAGGGTAGGAGGATACTTTGTCCCGTCTTGGCCCGCTCGCAGGTTGCGGTGAGGCTACGCCTCGCTGCAGGTACACGTAGCAGGTGCATCCGCACAGACAATCTCTTCTCGCCCTTGGCACATCGATGCTGTCTATAGTGGGCAGCGCCGGTGTGCTGGTGGACTCAGATGCTGGTTGTAGTAAAAGCCAACTATCTCTACTCAGTCGTGGTAAAGGTGATCGTGCTCTTGCCTAATGAGTATTGGCGGCACTCCCCACCGTAGGCCCCCACGTGGATCTGATATTCCACCCCGGGGGCAGTCTAAACGCCACCCAACCGGGCGTACCGGATGACGGGTGAGGGATTGAGATCTCTACCACCGCAATCCACTGCACTACATCAATCACCCTGACCCAGTACTGGGTCGTCTCACATCGGCCTTCTATCCCTCTACCGCCGGCTTGCCAGGTGAGCATTGCTTCCGTAGCACCCGGGTTGACGCTGAGGCCGGTCGGGGTACTGGGTGCACGACCGCGCTTTTCACTGGCGCCCGCAACACCGCGCGGGCCGTTAGTGTCAGCCGTTGATGTTAACTGGGGATACTTCCACTTCCAGCTCACCGTCCACCGGCTTGTCAGACTCTGGTGTTGATGTAGCCGTGGGCTCAAGTGTGGCCGTGGGGAGCGGGGCATCCAGCGTGGTAAAGTCTATCCAGCCGCACCAGGCTCTAACGTTTGTCCAGAGAACATATGGTATCCCGGCCCACTCAAAACAGCTCTTAGTGACTAGAGCCACTTTATATTTGTGGCCGGGTTCCAAGTTGCTGAACGTAACACTAAGCAGCCCATAACCCTGAGCTGTTTTAGTGGCGTGATCTGCCCAAACATTGACTTTAGGATTTAAGAGAACTCAACTCTGCAAGAATCGCGTCTAGTTACCCAACTGACTGTTGCTTCGGTACTGCTGTACTGTACTACCATTGACTTCGGTACATACCGCATCTCTTTAGGGTAAACATGGGAGTACTCCGTTCTTTTGGATCTCACCGTTTGCTTCGTGGACTCCGTCTCGGTATTCGGCACCGTAGCCGCGGGCCGTGCGCATAACTACCTCCCTTAGCTAATTGGCTCTAACCCTTACCTGGTATCATTCCGGGCGGGCCGCGGGGGCTTATCCGGGTCCATATCCCATGAGATATGGTGTGGTGTGGATGGGGGAGTGTCAGGACTTGTCCATGTTTGGCAAAGCATGCTGTAATGGCTATCCACACAACATCATATAGCACACAGCCTCAGGTGTACCCGAGAACTGTTAGGACTGCTCCCTATCTTGGCAATCCGGTGGTAATCGTGCGGGACGGATATCAATCCCACGGTAAGACATACAACTCCCAGATTACGTGGTATAGGTGCTGAGCAGCAAGCCCATACGACAGACCTGCGTATTGGGGATCTAACCTACAAGAACAGTAAACTTGACAGGTTAACCATACCGCTTGACAAGGAGAAGCGCCGTACGTCATGTCTTCTGTGCCCAGTCCCTGTTTCTATGAATCTCACATGCACACGGAGCTGTGCAAACACGCTCAGGGCACGCCTGATGAATACGCAGCCGAAGCCATCCGGCAGGGCCTGCTGGGTATGACAGTCACCTGCCACTGTCCCTTACCGGACGGTATCAATGCCAACGTCCGTATGCAGCCCGAGCAGATGGCGGAGTATGTGCAGCTCGTCACCACTACGGCAGACCGTTGGCGGGATCGTCTGGATGTACGCCTTGGCCTAGAGAGTGATTACTTCCCGCCGTTTGTGTCCTGGCTGGAACAACTGCATGACACCCAAGACTTCTCCTACATCCTGGGCTCCGTCCATCCCCAGGCCTCCTACTATCAGCAAGCTTTTCCCGTCACCGACATCCAGGATTTCCACCGTCTCTATTATCACTACCTAGCCGAGGCAGCCGAAACGGGGCTTTTTGATTGCCTGTCCCATCCTGATCTAGTCAAGAACACACAACCGCAGGCCTGGCGTTTCACCGCTATCCAGGAGGATGTCGCCCGTAGCTTGGACCGCATTGCCCGCACAGGAGTCTCCATGGAACTCAACACCTCAGGTCTGTACAAGAATGTGCAGGAATTTAACCCAGGTCGTGCCCAGCTGGAGATGATGCATGAACGCGGTATCACCGTTGTCGTGGGTGCTGATGCCCATAGCGCGGCCCGGGTAGGCGATCAGTTTCCCGCCGCTCTCCAGCTGCTGCAGGACGTGGGCTACCGGCAGGTATCCATCTACCTGGATCGCACCCGGCATGATCTAGACATTGAGAGGGTCCAGGCCTCACTAGCCATGGCCACGCCATCCTTTGACAGTACCCCATCCCTCCCGTGATCCCCCAGGAACAAACTGTCTCTACACATCTGGGTGAGATATCACTGCTAACGACAGGTCCTGAACAGGCGCGTGGCACCCCTCTCATCTTGTTACACGGGCTGCTGGCCACCAAGGAATTCTGGCAGTCGTTGCTGCCGCATTTACCCCCTCACTGGCGTGTCCTGGTCCCGGATCTGTGGCCGCTGGTACCGCAGGACACCACTGGGCATCAACCTCTGAATTTCCTGCGGTTAGCTGATATGCTGGAAGCCTTACGGTTAGCCCTAGCCCTACCCTCCATCCATCTCATGGCCCAGGATCTGGGATGTCTGATCCAGCTGCGTTTTGCCCACGTCTATCCTCACTGCGTGCAGCGGATGGTGTGGCTCAGTCCGGCTCTGTACCCGGATCTACAGCTGCCGGCCGGACTCCGCTGGTGGCGGAATCCCTTGAGTGGTCCCTGCATGTCAGGACCGCTGCTAGCGCAGAGCCTGCGCCATTTTTATCGCAAGGGTACGGTACAGCCGCAGCAGGCGGCTGCGGTCTGGCCTGCGGCGTATGCGGCTTTCCGCACGGCGCACGGCAGGACGTGCCTCAAGCACTGGATTCACTGGGGACAACCACATAGTCTGTTCTGGGATCATCCACAGATGATCCGGAACGTCCGACAGCCTTCCCTGCTGCTCTACGGCGAAGCTAACCCCTATATCCACTACAGTCAAGTGGAACGTCTGGGGCGCCATCTAGAGCCATCCCGGGTTGTGTTGCTATCCAACTGCAGCCATTTCCCCACGCTTGACCAGACTACGCGCGTAAGCCAGGAAGTGTCCCGCTTCCTGGATAGTGCCTGATACTGCCTACACCCAGCCCGGAGCTATCTCCCTCATGACCGCTTCCGCAACGCTAAAACTGCAGGCGGCCGTACATGCCCTGCAGTTCATCCGATCCGGTATGGTAGTGGGTCTAGGCGGCGGGAGTACGGCGGCCCTGTTCATAGCAGCTTTAGGCCATGCTTTGCGCACGGGTGTATTACAGGACATTGTCGGCATTCCGAGTGCCCGATCCGTAGGTGCATTTGCCCATCAACAAGGCATCCCCCTCACTACTCTGGAGCACCACCCGCGCATCAACGTTTGTGTTGACGGTGCTGACGAAATCGATCCCCGGTTAGACGCTATCAAGGGGGGTGGCGGTTTTCTGACCCGCGAGAAAATCGTGGCCCAGGCCAGTGACCGCCTCATCATTGTGGTGGATGAAAGCAAACTGTCCACCTGCCTAGGCAGCCACTGGGCCCTGCCCTTGGAAGTGATGCCTTTCGGTCTGGAAACCCAGAAACGGTTTCTGCAGGACCAGGGGGCACGACGCGTCACGCCCCGTCTGACAGCCGATGGCGAGTCCTACCGCACGGATCAGGATAATGTCATTCTAGATGCAGATTTTGGTCCTATTCGGGACCCTGTGGGCCTAGCCCGTACCCTCTCTGATCGCGCCGGTATCGTGGAACACGGTCTCTTTCTATCGCTAGCTACTGATCTGATCAACGCCTCCGACCGCGGCGTAGTGCACCGCTGCCGCTGAGGCCAAATACCTATTGCATCTTGAGTACTACACGGGCCGCTTGCCAAAGCTTTTCCAGATCATAATGGGCTCGGCTGACCGGCGTGAAAAGATGCAGGACCACATCGCCGTAGTCCAATAAGTGCCAACCACTGCCATCGGCCGGGCGACCCTCAATGCCCTGCGGTCGGATTTTCTGTTCTCGTCGAAAATCCTTCAAAATATCCTCTTCAATGGCCCGTGCATGGCGATCGTTGACCACGGTGCCAATCAGGAAATAATCCGCAATGCTGGAGCACTCACGGATGTCCAGCAGCACAATGTCGGTTACCTGTTTCGCGTCCAGCCAGTCTACCAGGCGGTGTGACAGTTCCAGGCTGTTCATACCGTCCATCCGTACCTCATTCCCAGATCCAGGGATCAAGTGCACGCTTCCAGGTTACCTGATCCTCCCCAAACCACAGTGCGATTTCCGTCGCCGCGGTATCCGGACCATCACTGGCGTGCACCAGATTACGGCCGATGTCAGCCCCGAAATCAGCCCGGATTGAACCGGGGGTCGCGTCTAGCGGGTTGGTCGCACCCACCATGGTGCGCACCATTCGGATGGCATGCGGTCCCTCCAGCACGGCGATGATCACAGGAGCCGCGCAGATGTACGCGATCAGGGCAGAGAAAAAGGCCTTGCCTTCATGCTCGGCATAATGCCGGCGCGCTGTCGTCTCACTCACTTGCAACAGGCGCAGCTGTACCGGTTTCAGACCGCGTCTCTCAAAACGCGCCAGAATTTCACCTGCCAGTCCCCGCTGTAGGGCATCCGGCTTCAGAATCACAAAGGTCCTCTCCTGCATGTCCCTACTCCTCTAGGTCAAGGCAGTGCATCAGCACAGTATTGGCTGTATCAACTTCCAGTTCGGGCACCGTGCTACCCACCGGTACAAATTCAAAGCCCAGCATGTGCCGGGTATGGGAACCATCCGGATCCAGCATGGCGATGTACGTTTGCGCAATCGCTTGATCCGCCTGATCTCCCACGACAGACAGTATATGCCAGCAGGCCAGTAGATACCGATTGCGGTCGACCAGTGTACGGGCCATTGTCCAGGCCTGCGCGCGCTGATAGCTACGCCATAGCGATATCAACCACGCCAAACGCCAGTCGACACGCTCCGGATGCTGTGCGCTGAGGTGTGCGAACAGAGCCGCAGCTTCCGACCAGTGTCGGCCGTACATACGGAGAAACCCCAGGGCGGGCTGATCCAGTTCCAGATTGCCACACACAGCCTGCCAGCGCTGTCGAATCTCCGGATCCAGAGGCTTCAGATGCCACACCGTTTGCCATAGCGGGATCGTCTCTTCACCCTGGAGGCCCGTACGTCGTTCGGCTAAGGAAGCCAGCACCGTATAGGCCATCCGATTCAGCGGATCGGCCCGGAGCAGGCGTAAGGCCATCGACTCGCACGCCCGGTAACGACCCATCTGCCAAGTTAAGGCAAGGGCCCGCTCATAGGCCGGCAAGTGCAGGGGGCGCTGGACCAGCAACGCACGCAGCACGACTACGGCAGCCTCCCAATGTCTTGCATCCAGGTGCCGATCCAGGATCGTTATCCAGTAGGTCAGAGGCAGTCGCCGGGCTTCCTCCGTCGTGGATCGGGATCCCGCCGCGGTTTCTACCGGACTCGTCAGGGACGTGAGCAATCCGGTAGCCCCCATTGCCGGGCCAGACGCATCAGCAGGGGCGTAACATCCGTTTCCGGTATCCCGGCAGATCCAAAGGGATCCAGCAGGCCATCCCGGCCCATCAGAATCAAGGCCGTATTGTGCACGGCGTGCGCGAGCACGTCTAGCTGGTACCCGCCTTCCAGTACCAAGACCAGCCTACCGTCACAGAATATTTCGCTCCATTGCTTGAGCGACTGCACAATCCAGGCATAACCTGACAAGGTCAGGTTCATATGGGCTAACGGATCCTGCCAGTGTCCATCGTAGCCCGCGGATACGAGGATCAGCTGAGGGGCAAAATCCGTGATCAAAGGCAGCACGATCTGCTCCATGGCCTGCCGATAGCCGGCGTCGCCCGTACCGGCCGGCAGAGGCAGATTGCAGGTCCTGCCCACACCGGGACCACGGCCCGTCTCATGTGCGTAGCCCGTCATAGGGTAGTGAGGACTCTGGTGGAGGCTGACGAAGAACACCTCGGCATCAGCATAGAACACGTCCTGCGTGCCATTACCATGATGCACATCAAAGTCAAACACCAGGATCCGTTCGGCCCCTGCGCAAGCCTGAGCCCAACGGGCCGCCGCCGCCACATGGTTGAGCAGACAGAACCCCATGGCTTGATCCGGCGTGGCATGATGCCCTGGTGGTCGGACCAGCGCCAGGCCATTGACCGCAGCCCCCTTCCATACTGCAGCCGTTATTTGGATGGCGCTGCCCGTCGCGATCTGAGCAGCCTGAAAACTGTGTGCATTGGCATATGTGTCCCTGTCCAGCCAGGTTACCGGACCGTGGGTACAAGTTTGAGTAAGACGATCCAGCAGGGCCGGGGAGTGCACTCGCTGCAAATCAGCCCACCGGGCCTTGCCACATGGCACATGGTGCAGTTGGTCCCACAACCCGGAGGTGTGTAGGAGATCTACGGTGGTGCGCAACCGCCCCTCGTGTTCGGGATGCCCCGACAGTGAATGCAGATGATTGCTTTCATCATAGGCAAGGAGAGTCGAACCGTCGCTCATGCTAGCCCTCTAATGTCTTACCTGCCCCCTGCGTCCCACACCGGTCGCGCGTGGATGAGCCCTAGCCGTGTAGGCTCTGCACAGGCCTGTCTACACGTACACAAAACCTGGGAGTGCCGTGCCCCAAACGCCAGCCGTTAGCCTACGGGGCACTATTAAGCCATTATAGTGTACGGGAGTAACTCCGTTTTGCAATTTGCAGTATCTACATTTCGCGCCATGCACGGTACCTCCTAGGCATTGATTCCTGCCCGGTGCATAACTATGTCGTAGCACCTGGCATCCACTCATTCTCTTGATGTTGACCGTGATGTCCAGGTACTCCCAACGCACCAGAGGGCCCCAATGCACTTCCTCATAACGACATGTAGGAATATATCCTCTTGTCCCCATCAGGTGCTTCTACTCTCAGGTTGAATTACGTTCCGGAGACTGTGGGCATCCCGTTCATTCATTCACCACTATACCGGAACTGCTAGCCCTCTCTTCATGCTAGTCACACCCTGTTCTTCCAAGCGCAGGCCTTGTTCCTCTGCATGCCGTGCAGGTAGAATCCAATCAAGCGGATAGTCGCATCAAGCAGAACGTAGCAACCGGCAGTGAGGTCCCCAGGTGTCGTGCGCGCCGGTTCGTTATGGCTAATGCCCGTCTTAGCAAGAGTATGAAGAGCATGGTCGTGACCACGCTCCAGGCTGAATAGTATGCACCGTGACCCGTTCCGCGCACGAGAGCTATATGGGCTATTCTGCTACCTGAGGCTATACAGCTATACATTATAAAGATGGTCGCACAAAAGATGCGACGTACACGAGCTGCCCTTTGAGGCCAAGGTCTGCGGCTACCACCGTACAGACTACCTTGATCAGAACATCCTGATTTACATGCGCTATTCCTACCCGGCCCCTATAGAGAAGATCACGTTCCGTCCAGCACGTACAGGCAAAGTACACGGTCTAGATCTGGGCTGGCCCTTGCAGGCTCTGCGCAACCCGAGAAAGATAGTGGATGCCGTCACCGGGAACCGCGAAGTCGGTATGTCCCCGTACACACGTAACCCCTTTGTAGTATTCCTGTCCCGTTTTGATCAGTGATAATAAGCATACTGCGTTGCACTACGAATGGTCCAGGGATGGCAACCAAGCCATGAACCTTTTGACTCTCTTTTCCATCCCCTTGCAACAGACTCCCAATAAGCCTGCTCTAGTGGTGGCTGCAGGGCAGGGCTCCCATGTCTGGACATACGCCGAACTACACGGCCAGGCCAACGCCATGGCGGGACTGCTCCATGGCTTGGGTATCCGGCCTGGTGATAGGGTAGCCCTGTATGCGCACAATTCGGGCTCCTTCGTGCTTGCCTATCTAGCCTTACTACGCCTAGGGGCCATTATGGTACCCATCAACCTGCGCTACCGTACACGCGAGCTTGCGCATATCCTGTCCGATTGCCGGCCGCGCCTCGTCCTGACGGATGAGGCCAATGCTGCGCATCTCCGCACTCCGGAACTCTGTGCCATACACACAACTCCGTGTGTGCTACTGGAAGATCTAGTGTTACCGGCCCCGGGATCGGTCCCTCCCGTTCAGGTAGGCAGTGACGATACCGCTCTAATTATGTACACTTCGGGCACCACGGGCCACAGCAAGGGAGCCATGATATCCCATAATAATATTGTGGCCACCGTGACCGGCTTGCTTAGTGCCTGGGCCTGGCAAACGGACGATGTGCTGTTGCTCACCTTACCTCTTTTTCATGTGCATGGTTTGCTTGTGGGACTGACCTGTAGCTTGGCCCGCGGAGCCACGGTACTCCTGCACCCATCCTTTCAAGTGCAGTCTACTCTCAACTGTCTGACCAGCGGTGAACCTACGCTCTTCTTTGCCGTGCCCACTATGTACTTTCGTCTGATTCAAGCCCTAACCGCGAGCCCGAAGCTTGATTTCAGCCATATGCGGTTGTTCTGTTCCGGTAGCGCACCGCTCGCCGCGGAAGATCACCGGACCTTCCAACACCTGACAGGCCATGTCATTCTGGAACGGTACGGCATGACCGAGACCGGTATGAATTTCAGCAATCCCTACACCGGCCTGCGGCAGGCGGGCACGGTGGGTCTACCCTTGCCCGGTGTTTCCGCTCGTATCGTGGATCAGCATTTCCAGGATGTACCACCGGGTACCACCGGTCAGCTATTGGTCAGAGGCAGCAATGTCTTCAGTGCTTATTGGCAAAACCCCGAAGCCACGGCAGCCAGTTTCGTCTCGGATCGCCTGCAGCAGCGCTGGTTCTGTACCGGTGATCTGGGGTGTCTGGATCCGGCAACCGGGTATCTAACTCTGCTGGGGCGCAACCATGAACTGATCTTGAGCGGTGGCTTCAATGTATACCCCCGGGAAATTGAGGAAGTGCTTCTGCAACACGCCAATGTCCAGGAAGCGGCGGTTGTGGGTAGACCTCATCCGGAATGGGGCCAGATTCCCGTAGCCTACCTGGTGATCAAGGAACCCTTTGACACGCGAACCCTAGAAGCTCATTGCCAGCAACAGCTGGCCAGTTTCAAGCTGCCACGCGTGTTTCACGTTGTTGACACCTTACCGCGCAATGCCATGGGCAAACTACAGAAATTCCGGCTGCCTCTTGACTGAAGCTCTGTGGCATGGAGTCACGGCGTATCCGGCAGCCCATCCGGGGATACACCGTGGCGTGATTATGCGGATGTCTTCATGTACCATCAGTCTAGATTGTCAGGGACGGATGACGCGGTTCCGCACCACCTCACACGGAGCCGGCAGTTCCTGACCTTGCCCACAGACAGAGGAATTTCTATGCGTGTCCAAGCCAAACGCTATTTTCTGCACATGACCCGCAAAGAACAGTGGCGTCCCGTCCGGGAGCAACCCGCCCAGACAGATCTGCGCCGTTCCCATATCCCCTGCCCGGAATTCAGCCGCTTTCTCTACACCGCGGTAGGCGGGGACTGGTTCTGGATTGACAAGCTAGGCTGGTCTTATGCGCAGTGGCTGGACATGGTGTCCGCACCCGGTTTTCAGACCTGGGTGCTTTACGTTCAGGACACGCCGGCCGGATACTTTGAACTGAAAGACTCTCAGACGGGTGTGGAGATCGCCAGTTTCGGTCTGCTCCGCAGTTTTCAGACACGGGGCCTAGGTGGTTGGCTGCTTTCCCGGGCCATTGCCGCAGCCTGGGACATGGGCCCCCAACGCATCTGGCTGCATACCTGTGAATTGGATCATCCACATGCTCTGAACAATTACCTCAAACGGGGATTTGTCGTCTTTGAATCGGGCACATGTCTGTATGACCTACCGAACCAAACTTTAGGCCCTTGGGTGGGTTCCATGCTACCTTCTCATCCTGCCCAACGTTTTGCCTGAAGGGCCGGGTCCTCCGCCTCTCGTTGACCTGCCCGTTCCTTACCTGACCCCCACACATATGCTAGGA
Organism: Caldilineaceae bacterium; assembly: GCA_965116185.1. Taxonomy (GTDB): domain Bacteria; phylum Chloroflexota; class Anaerolineae; order Caldilineales; family Caldilineaceae; genus Bin34. The sequence goes on along the minus strand of OZ220492.1, from coordinate 891,594 downwards.
AATTGCAACTGATCCGTGAGTATGCTAGTATTACTCAAGTAGGGTAATGTTCTGTCTGTATTCATTGCCTTCCCCCCGCCCTGCTGTTTGTTCCCGTTAGTTTTTCCGTTTTCCCAGCCACAACCCCTGATACTGCCGGTTTTCGCGTATTCCAACATTGCTCCGACTAGGTCTTCTTTGCGAGGCTGGATTCGAGCCATGCAGGCATTACCGTCATAATTGGAATGCTTCTCATGCACCAAGTCACCCCTGTATCCTAGCAACTGTGCTACCATTCGGGCGGGAACATCCGCTGTAGGCTTGTCTTTTCCGGTGTCTGCCCCGAACGCATGAGCGGGTAGGCATACAGAGCACACCGTACGATTACATCAGCGGACTCTGAACCTCTCTGTGCAAGCTGTGCGTCCCGGGCCAAGGTGTATTCCAGTCTTGAGCGTGTTGCCGGTCATTACTACGAAAGGTACTGCACTTGAGAGTGATATTGCGACCCAGACAGAATGCCCACAGTTTGGTTGCCTCAACACGGAATAGTACTAACCCGAAAACCGTTTCTTTTTACAGACTTTCAGACAAATCTTGATTTTTTGGACGGAGTTGCTCATGGCTAAGGCCCCTGCCAGGAATAGCGCATCAGCCCCCAAACTCACCTATACCAACCTGCGCCTGCTGAACCAGGAAGAGATTTTGACCATTGCGAAGGATTCCAAGGTACGCTATGCTACGCGTCTGAACAAGGATGAATTGATCTTCCATATTCTGCGCACCGAGGCCGAGGCCAAAGGCAACATCTTTGGCGGTGGCGTATTAGAGATCATGCCGGACGGCATTGGCTTTCTGCGTACGGAACACCTGCTGCCCGGTCCCGAGGACGTGTATGTCAGCCAAAGCCAGATCCGACGCTTCGGCCTGCGGACCGGGGATATGGTCATTGGCCACTTCCGGCCCCCCAAGAATTCGGAACGCTACAATGGCCTCCTGAAGGTTGAGACGGTCAACGACCGGGAATCACATGAAGCCAAGCTGCGTCCCCACTTTGAGCAGCTGACTCCCATTTTCCCGGAAGAGCAGCTCTATCTGGAGACATCCCCCAACATTCTGGCCACGCGTCTCATTGACCTGATCTGTCCCATTGGTCGCGGGCAACGCGGTCTCATCGTGTCCCCTCCCATGGCGGGGAAAACTACTATCCTCAAGCGCATCGCCAACGGCATCACTGACAACCACGACGATGTCCATCTGATGGTCCTGCTCATAGGCGAGCGGCCTGAGGAAGTCACAGATATGGAACGGTCGGTGCAGGGTGAGGTTTTCAGTAGCACCTTTGATGAACCGGTAGCCAATCACGTCCGGGTGTCGGAAACGGCCTTGGAACGGGCCCGGCGTCTGGTGGAATTCCGCCGTGACGTAGTCATTCTGCTGGACAGCATCACGCGGTTGTCCCGTGCTTACAACTTGGTGGTACCGCCATCGGGTCGTACGCTGTCCGGGGGTATTGATCCGGCGGCCCTCTACCCGCCCAAGAAAATCTTCGGCACGGCACGCAACATTGAAGAAGGCGGATCCTTGACCATTCTGGCTACCACTTTGGTGGACACCGGTAGCCGGATGGATGACATGATTTATGAGGAATTCAAGGGCACCGGCAATATGGAACTGCACCTAGACCGCCGGTTGGCCGAAAGACGTATTTTCCCGGCCATTGACGTTGAACGCAGTGGCACGCGGGCTGAGGAAAAACTGCTGGATCCGGAAGTACTCACCAAGGTATACACCTTGCGTCGAATGATCGACGCGGTAGGGGGTAGCCAGGAAGCCATCTTGCCTATTCTGGAACGCCTCAGCAAATCCGGGGACAACAACGACTTTTTGGCGAAACTGACCGTGTGAGACACGACAGTGTCCCTGCGTCCCATTACGGGTGCCCGTAATGGGACGCAGGCGAGCCTGAATCAACATCTCCAGGTCGGCACCATACCCCAGAATGTATGGTAAGATAGCGGCCTGTACTAGGGCAGTTCCTTTCTCTGCGGCGTGACGTTATCTTCACACCATAGTCCTCACACCACCACCCATCTCAAGGTGGACCCGTCGCTTACACCGCGTACGGTCCCCCAATCCTGGATTGACAGACTCCGTCTGCACCAATCCGTCATCACGGTCACCACTGTCTTCATCATGGTGGTAGGCGTGACGGTATTCCAGGCCAACGCCCGGGATCTAGAACCCTTATTAGGGTTACCGGGAGGTCGTTTCAGCGCGGCCGGTGCCACTGAAATCTTGGATCCTTCCCGGATTGTAGAAAGTGATACGGAACGAGGCCTAATCGCGCGTCTTAACCGCCCTATCACCAACGTAAGTCAACGCACCCGTGAAGAAAGGTCCACGGCGTCCTCGGGACCGGTCCTAGAACGCAACGAGTTGGCCATGCACGTGTACACCGTTAAACCCGGTGATACCGTTTGGGGTATTGCAGCCCTCCATCGCCTCGATCCTGACACCATTGCTTGGACCAATCCACTTTTGAGATCCAATTCCCACCTGAATATCGGCGATACCCTAGCGATTCCACCGGTGGACGGTGCCATTCATCGCATTGTATCGGGTGACACCCTTTCCGTTCTAGCCCAGCGGTACGAGGTGACTGTGGCTGACATCGTGGCCTATGAAGCCAACGCTCTGGACAATCAGAGCACTCCCCTACGCACGGGACAGGATCTGTTCATACCCGGCGGCCAGAAGCCTCCTGCCCTACCCGCCACAATTCAGTACACAGCGGACGCTCCCCTAGGGTCTTTTCAAGGCACCGGGCGGTTTCGCGCGGCGGTGTCTACCGGGCTCATCACACAAGGCTTCTGGGCTGGACACCGTGCCATTGACTATGCCGCTCCCCTCGGCACCCCCATTATGGCCGCGGATCGGGGTGTCGTAGCCCATGCCCAGTTCGGATGGAACCACGGCTATGGCAACATGGTAGTCATTGACCATGGTAACGGTTACACAACTCTGTACGCTCACCTTGCTACCATCTTGGTCCGTAAAGGCGACCGTGTACAGCAGGGACAGGTGATCGGCACGATGGGCAGCACAGGCCGCAGCACGGGCTCCCATCTACACTTGGAGATCCGCCTGCACGGTGTACAGCAGGATCCCTCAGGATACATCCTGAGATAGCTCTCAGGACACGAGTCCCCCGCGCGTCAGCTGCGTCGGATCCAGTAGTTTGTCCAGTTCGGCCGCTGTCAAGTCTGTCCTTTCCAGCGCTACATCCTTCAGGGAACGCTTTTCCACATACGCTTGCTTGGCAATAGACGCACCCAGTTCATAGCCCAGCACAGGATTCAGGGCCGTCACCAGAATAGGATTGCGCTCCAGCGCTTCGTTGATCCGATCCACATTCACCACAAAGCCCGCAATGGCCTTCCTTCCTAGTAGGTGACAGGCTCGACTCAGCAGGCTCGTGCTTTCCAATAGATTGTGCGCGATGACCGGCAACATGACATTGAGCTGAAATACACCGGACTGACCAGCAATACCAACGGTCGCGTCATTACCCATCACCTGGGCACTCACCATCGTCACCGCTTCCGGAATTACAGGATTGATCTTGCCGGGCATGATGCTACTGCCCGGTTGTAGAGCGGGCAGTGTGATTTCACCTAGGCCGGCAATCGGCCCGCTGTTCATCCAGCGCAGATCATTGGCGATCTTCATCAGGATCACGGCGACTGTACGCAACCGGCCGCTCATATCCACCAAGGCATCCTGGGCAGCTATGCCCGCAAAAAAATCGGCGGCGGGCCGGAACGCCATGTCCGTTAGCCGGACCAGGTGCTGGATAGCCCGCTGGCTGAATTCCGGATGGGCGTTGATCCCGGTCCCCACGGCCGTGCCGCCCAGGGGCAAAGCCAGCACATCCTCCAGACCTGCTTCCACACGGCATCGCGCCGCAGCCACCTGGCTTTGCCACCCCTCCATCTCCTGGCCCAATGTCACCGGCATGGCATCCATCAGGTGCGTACGACCGGTTTTGGTGACATGACCACACTCGGTGATCTTGTGCTCAATGTCTACCTCCAACTGGTTTAGGGCCGGTACCAGTTCGGACGTCACGGCCCAGGCTGTACTCACATGCATGGTACTAGGGATCACGTCGTTGCTACTCTGGCTCATGTTAACGTCATCATTGGGGTGCACCACTGCGTCCAGGATCCGGCTGGCCAGCGTGGCAATGACTTCATTGGCGTTCATGTTGGTGCTCGTGCCGGAGCCGGTCTGAAAAATGTCCAGCGGGAAATCGGCATCGTGCTGTCCGGATGCCACGGCCGCGGCGGCCTCCACGATGGCGGCGGCCCGGTCCGGGGCCAGTAGGCCCAGATCGCGGTTTGCCAGGGCGGCCGCCTGTTTTAGCTGGGCCAGCGCACGGATAAAACAGGCGGGGAAACGATAGGGGCTGATGGGGAAATTGTCCACGGCGCGCTGGGTCTGTGCTCCGTACAAGGCCGTGGCCGGTACCTTCACGTCCCCCAAACTGTCCTTTTCCGTCCGATATGCTGTAGCCATGACCTGTTGCCCTTATCTGTTGTGTGTTGTCAAGAAACGGAGATATTCTCCTGCAGGGGATATATCTCATAGCAACTGCCGCTATTGTAAATCAGCGATGGGCCTAACGTGACGCTTGACGAATTGCGGCGCGGTACTCCGCACCAGTGATTGTGGATTCTACGCTCTACCATCTCTAATCCAGACAGGATAGAATAGGCACATTATTCACAAGTACGAATCTGCGATGAAAACCAAAATCGTTCTGATTGACGACGACCGTTACTTCCGCAAATCAGCCCAGCGTTTTCTGGAAAGTCACCTGGATCCGGTCCAAATCTTCAGCTGTGATAGTGCGGAGGAGGGGGAACGTCTGATTACATTGCACAAACCCCAGCTCATTGTGTTGGACATCAAATTGCCCGGTATTGACGGCATGGAGCTGCTCAAACGCCTGCCCCATGGGCCACGTGACTCATACGTCATTGTAGTATCAGGGCAACCGGCTACGGACGAACAGAATGTTGAGACCTATGTGGAAGCTCTAGGCCTAGGAGCCTATTACTTCCATCGCAAAGGGGATGATGAGCAGAAACTCCTGGCCCAGGTCAATCGCCTCCTCCAGGAATGGACCAACCGGCGGACTACAACGATGACCAACGAGGTACTGAAGGTCCCTGAGCTTGACCTGGCGCTCTACCGGGATGAGAACCGGGCGGAAAACGCCGGTCAGAACATCAGGCTGACACCGGTGGAGGGCCAATACCTGGGCTTGCTCATGGAAAACTACGGCAAAGTGGTACCTCTGGTCAGGTTCTACGAAGTGCTTCGTGATAGGGCTGCGGAATCGGATCAGTTGTTTGATCAATCTAACAAGCAGACGATTCGTACACATATCTGCTATCTGCGCAAGAAACTGGGGCAGGACACGGATTCCGAGACCTTGATCCGCACCGTGCGTACCAAGGGTTACATGCTAGCCCTCAACTGAGGATACCACGCGTGGCATCATGCGCTTGGGTCGCTATCTAACCCTGGTCAATTCCGTGGTCATTACCTTGATTGTGGTTCTGACCCTATACTACATCAAGTTCAATGCCTACCGCGTTGTGGAAAACCGTTTCCGCGAGCAGCTACTCCAAGAAACCATATCCATCTCGCGACAAGTCACGGAACTAATGCGTGCGCCCCTACCTTCCACTGCTATTGCGTTTCGCAATACCCTGCTCCTAGCCGAACCACATAACCACGTACGGATTCTGTTTCCAGGTGAGGACAACAGTCTGCGCGCCCTCGTGACCAGCGCCCGCCTGGATTCTATAGTACCTTGCAATCTGCTGGACACAGCCTATGACAATCTCCTGCAACAACAAGCGGATTGGGTGCATCAGGTCAAATTGGATACGGTCTTGGCTAATACCAAAGAGTACGTGTTCAACACTCGTTTCTGCTACAGTCAAAGCCAGGCGGCAGCCGATGATGCGCCTGCTCCCCCCTATTCTTGTGCCGCATGCCAAATGCAAGACGTGTGGGTAGCATTGCTGCCGATTTATGCTCCCGCTGCTGAACCGAACTTCCAGTCCGTCACGCCTACCGTCCTGGGTTATGTAGAAGTTATTCAGTCTAGGGAAATTATGGAAGATGTTGACAGCCTGTTGCAGAAGATTTTTGTGGCCACTAGTCTGGGATGTTTACTCTTAGTCATCGGCTCGACGTACGTCGTTTCTCGCTTCTTTTCCGCCCCTCTAAGCCACATCACCGAATCCATCAAAAGTATTCAAGACACAGCCGATATTACTGCGCCGATGCCTGCAGCCCATACCCACGGCATCCAGGAAATACGGGAGTTAACCCAAGCCTTTCAGGGCTTGCAGCGACGGTTGAGCCGCAGTTTGCATAGCAAACAGCAACTGGCATCTAATCTGAGTCACGAACTGCGCAACGCTCTGGGAGCTCTGGAACTGGACATTGCTACCCTGAGCAAGCACAGCCAGCATAATGAAGCTGATCCCTTAGCGGAAGAGATCCGCCAGGACATGCGTCAGAACGTAGCGGAACTGATTGAAATGAGTGATCGGTCGCTCAATGCCCTCTTTACCGAATCCGGGTACGTTAGACTTAACCAGGAAGTACTTGAACTGGCTCCACTCCTGCAGGAGACCCTGTCCGCAGTTCAAGGCTTGGCTGAACAGAAGCAGGTAAGGCTGGTCACGGCGTCTATCAAGAGCGTTCCTTACTTGAAGGTTGATCGAGTCTATTTCAAGAACGATGTACTGTTGGAAATGATGATCAATGCGATTGACTACTCAGCACCGGGTGGGGAAGTGACTATCGGGGCCAATCGCACCGAAGACTGGTGCCGTCTGTGGATCCGGGACACGGGGCCCGGCATCACTCCGGATCATCACGAAGCCATATTTGAACCCTATTTCCGAGTCCAACCCACCTTCAGGCCAGGCCTGAACAACCGCGGGCTAGGCCTCAGCCTAGCCCGCAATATGGTACGCCAGCACGGAGGCGACATTCACGTTGAGAGCGAATTCGGAAAAGGCAGCATCTTTTCTATCATCCTGCCCGACGTACAGGAGAATACGCCACAGCGGCCCAACGCCACGGACGATAGCTTAACGCTGTCCTTAGCTAAATGCCGTGTCCCGCCTACAGATCCGTAGTAGTCTTACGGGCAAGGTACCCCGCCCAGTGGTGCCCTGTTACGAAGGTTTATCCAACACGACAGCAGCCCTCCCGCACAATGAACCGCTCACGAAAGCTCCCTCTAGGTATACTGCGTTTCCGTGTACTAGCAGCGTGGAGGGTAGTAGCCGCCGCGGCGACTCGGTCGGCATTCATCCCCGCATGGTGATCTGACGGGTCTAGATTGTGTAGGCTAGCGGAAACACTAATACATCAGAGTTTCAGGGTAGGAGGATACTTTGTCCCGTCTTGGCCCGCTTGCAGGTTGCGGTGAGGCTACGCCTCGCTGCAGGTACACGTAGCAGGTGCATCCGCACAGACAATCTCCTCTCGCCCCTGGCACACCGACGCTGTCTATAGTGGGCAGCGTCGGTGTGCCGGAGGACTCAGATGCTGGTTGCGGTAAAAGCCCACTATCCCTACTCAGTCGTGGTAAAGGTGAGCGTGCTCACCCCTAACGAATATTGCCCACACTCCCCACCGTAGGCCCCCACGTTGACCTGATATTCCACCTCGGGGGTCAGTCCGGACGCCACCCAACCGGGCACACCGGATGACGGGTGAGGGATTGAGGTCTCTACCACCACAGTCCACTGCACTACATCGAACACCCTGACCCAGTACTCGGTCGTCTCACATCGGCCTTCTACCCCACTGCCGCCGGCTTGCCAGGTGAGTGTCGCTTCCGTAGCACCCGGGACGACGCTGAGGTCGGTCGGGGTACTGGGCGCGATGCCGAGCGGGGCGCTAGCTGTGGGTTCCAGTGTTGCAGTCGCCGTGGGTTCCAGTGTTGCAGTCGCCGTGGGCTCCAGTGTTGCAGTCGCCGTGGGCTCCAGTGTTGCGGTCGCCGTGGGCTCCAGTGTTGCAGTCGCCGTGGGCTCCAGTGTTGCAGTCGCCGTGGGCTCCAGTGTTGCAGTCGCCGTGGGCTCCAGTGTTGCGGTCGCCGTGGGTTCCAGTGTTGCGGTCGCCGTGGGCTCCAGTGTTGCGGTCGCCGTGGATGCACGCGCACCCGGCCTCACAGTCACCTTCACTGCCTTCCCAGCACCGGCGCTGTTCACCGCGCGGATCCGGAACTGGTATGTCCGGTCGTTGCGCAGGTGCTGAGTCATGTAACTAGTCGTCTTCTGGTTGAATAAGATGTGGGACGATGTGTCCCGGAACTTGGAATTCTGTGTGTTGACGTAGATGTTATCCCACGGAATATGTTTCCAGGCGGTCGGGGACGGACCTGCTTCACGATGCTTCACCTGGTACCCGGTAATAAACTGATCCGCCGGGGTCTCCCAACTGATCCGTACTTGCCTGTCGCCCGTCGTGACACGCACCTGTGGTTGGATAGGCTGACGCAGAGGGGCCGATGGTGGGGGGAATATCGCCCCCGGTCTCACGGTGAAGTCCAGAACTGCTGCCTCCGACAAGTTACCGCAGACACTACCGTAGGTGGACACCTCAACGCGGTAGGTGGCGCCGGGAGTCAGATGTCGTAATTGGTCATTGGGGTACGTCGGATCCAGTTGAGGAAGAAACCTCCACGTATCCTCTCCCCTGGCGATCCAGTTACCATCCTTTTGGGTATACAGTACGAGCCGGTAACCGGTAGGCGGACAGCTACCCCCCACACCCCGGCCACCGAACGCCCAAGTGACTATCGCGGATTTCCCTTTACCACGGGAGCCGATACGGACACTCCCTGATGACCCTGGATCGGACCACAGATACATGTCTTGCTCCTTCTCCTCGTGGTGGACGACCACTTGGACATTGACAGGAGCGCTAGGCACGATCCCTTTCGGGTCAGCACTCGCTAGGGTAGCCGTAGGTGTCAACGTGGGAGCACTCGCGCTCAGCGTCACGGTCACCTGCGATGCCTTACCGGCACCCGCGCCGTTCACTGCACGGATGCGGAACTGGTATGTCCGTCCTTGACGTAGGTTCTTGGCCGTGTAACGGGTCATCTGTGCGTTAGAATCGTCTATGTCAACCCACGCCTTCCATGCCCTCTCGCCTATTTCCCGCTGTCTCACCTGATACCCGGTGATCGTCGGATCCGCCGGATCACTCCAACGAAGCGTCGCCTGCCCGTTCCCCGCAACGACGCGTATACGCTGCGGGTTGGCCGGGACCGAGTCGCGCCCCTGGGCGTGCGCCGCTGTCCCGGTTGCCACTAGCACTAGCAGAACGGTGGACCACAATAGGGAGGCAGTGAGAAGTACACGGGCAGACCTTAACCCATACTTATCCCCAGCCATATCCGGTAGGGCCTGTAGTCAGTACCCTCGCCCGAGGACAGGAATTCTATGCTCGGTTGACATTCATTACTCTCCTAAAGCTTTTTCAGTGCTTTCCGTCAATAATTGACGGAAAGCACTGAAAAAGCCAAATCGTATTTTTTGAGATGTGTCCCTTCCATATCAGCAAGCTTTTCCCGTCACCGACATCCGGGATTTCCACCGTCTCATAGTAATACGGGATCCAGACCGTCGCCCGGCAATCAGGGTTCGGTTGCCCAGCATACCCGTGCTTGTGATATGATTGATTTGAAGTCTACCCTTATTGAGTGCTTGCTTTTTGTATCCGATTTTCGCTATATGAGGAGATACCACGTTGCACGCCTTTGATTATGCCGCCCCTAAAACCCTCGCCAAGGCTATTGAGTTATTGGCAAACCAGAATGGCAACGCACGCATTCTCGGTGGTGGGACCGATCTGTTAGCCCAGCTCAAGGAAGGCAAAGGGCATCCTACCCTAGTCGTGGACATCAAGCACATCCCGGAACTGATGGCTATGTCCTGTGATCGGACGGATGGTCTATTGCTAGGCGCGGGTGTTCCCTGCCACCAAATGAACACGGATGCTGCCGTACAGGAAATCTTTCCCGCCCTGCACGATTCCTCCGGACTGATCGGCGGTACGCAGATCCAGGGCCGAGCCTCGTTTGGCGGCAACCTATGCAATGCCTCGCCAGCCGCTGACGCCATTCCCAATCTCATTGTACATTCCGCCATCTGCCATATCCAGGGCGCCAACGGAGTTCGCCGCGTGAAGGTTGAAGATTTTTGCACGGGCCCTGGCCGCAATGTGCTGGAAGCAGGTGAAATCCTGGTCAGCATTCATATCCCGGCCCCCACCTCGGGCTTTGGAGCCGGTTATCTGCGTTTTATTCCCCGCAACGAAATGGATATCGCCGTTGTAGGTGCGGGGGTGTCTGTAGTGCTGGACGGTAACACCATCCGGTCCGGTCGCGTCGCCCTAGGTGCCGTTGCACCCACGCCTCTGTTCGTGGCAGCTGCCGGTGAAGCCATGGCGGGCCAAACCATATCGGACGAGCTGATCGAACGCATTGGGGCTATCGCCCAGGATGCCGCCCGTCCCATCACCGACATGCGTGGTACGATTGAGCAACGCAAACATCTGTCCGGAGTTCTGACGCGCCGAGCACTCGCGAGTGCTATTGCACGGGCCCGTAGTTCCTGATTTTCACATCCATTCATTCCTATACCTGACGACAGGCTGAGAGGAGATATCGTAGTGAGTAAAAAAATGATCGTCTCTACCACCATCAATGGTGAACCCCGAGAGTTCCTCTGTGAAGCGCGCCAGACCGCGCTAGAAGTCCTGCGGGAAACCCTGGAGTTGACAGGGGCCAAGGAGGGGTGTGGCAATGGCAATTGTGGAGCCTGCAATATCATTCTGGATGGTGTGCTTGTGAACTCCTGCCTGGTGTTGGCGGCTGAACTGGAAGGCCGTGACGTGCTGACAGTTGAAGGCGTGGCCGACACATATGAGGATGCAGGCTTGCATCCTATACAGCAACAGTACCTGGAACACGCCGCCCTACAGTGCGGTATCTGCACACCCGGTTTCATTGTTTCCACCAAAGCCCTGTTGGACCACAATCCCAATCCGTCCGAAAACGAGATCCGACTGTGGTTAGCCGGCAACCTGTGCCGATGTACCGGTTACGATAAGATTGTACGCGCCGTCATGGACTCGGCCACAGCACTGTCGGCCTGATCAAGGAGACTTGTTATGACTACATCCACTCAGTACAAGGTTATCGGTTCCCGTCCTCCACGTCCCGATGGCGTGGATAAAGTCACGGGACGCGCCGTATATGGCAACGATACCCAGTTGCCCGGCATGCTGTACGGATGTATCCTGCGTAGTCCCCATGCCCATGCCCGTATTGTATCCATCAATACCTCCCGAGCGGAAGCCCTGCCTGGCGTCAAAGCGGTGGTTACCAGCGCCGATCTGCCAGACCTGGCCGATCGGTTTGAAGACTTGGGTGAAGGCGGAACCGCCAACATGCGGTACGCCAGCAATAACATTCTAGCCGACGATAAAGTCCTGTACGACGGACATGCTATTGCCGGCGTTGCAGCCATCGATCTGAGTACAGCTGAGGATGCCGTAGCGCTCATTGAGGTTACGTATGAGGTGCTGCCCCCTATTCTGAATGTGCATCAGGCCATGGACGAGGATGCCGCTATCCTGCTGGAGGACCTGCGGACCGACGAACTAGGAGAGCAGCAAGAAGGGCTCACCAACGTAGCCACGCATTTTCGTCATGCCTTAGGTGATGTAGAAGCAGGTTTCGCCGCAGCCGATGTCGTCATTGAGCGAGAATTCAATACCGCTACCGTACACCAAGGCTATATTGAACCCCATGCCGCTACGGCGCTATGGAATGACGACGGGCACATTACGATATGGTGCAGTACACAGGGAGCCTTTGCAGCCCGCGCCCAAATCGCGAGTGTCCTGAATAAACCGCTATTCGCCATCACGGTGAACCCAACCGAAATCGGCGGGGGATTTGGAGGCAAGATTCCGGTTTATGTAGAACCTGTGGCCGCGGCTCTGTCGCGCAAAGCGGGTCATAAGCCTGTCAAGGTAGCGATGTCCCGGGCCGATGTCATCAAAGCCACCGGTCCCACTTCCGGATCGTATCTCAAGGTTAAGATGGGGGCTACGAAAGAGGGTAAAATCACGGCCGCCCAGGCACTTATGGCTTATGAAGCAGGTGCATATCCCGGATCCCCCGTGCCTTCCGGCTCGCTGGTGATTTTGGCACCGTACAAGCTGGACAACGTACAGGTGGATGGGTATGACGTGCTGGTCAACAAGCCGAAAGCGTCACCCTATCGAGCGCCCGGTGGCACTAATGCGGCGTTTGCTACCGAGACCGTGGTGGACGAACTAGCCCATGCCCTTGACATGGACCCTCTGGAATTTCGGCACATGAATGCCGTACAGGAGGGCGATCGCCAGGTCAATGGCCTACCATTTGGCCCTATCGGCTACCGCGAAACGCTGGAGCAGGCCATTGATCACCCCCATTATGCAACGCCGTTGGAGGGCAAGTTCCAGGGCCGGGGTGTGGCTGCTGGGTACTGGATGAACTGGGGCGGCAAGTCCAGCGCCTCCGCTAGCATCAACAGCGATGGTTCCGTCAGTCTTTTGGAAGGATCCACCGATATTGGAGGGACACGGGCATCTATCGCCATGCAGCTCGCGGAAACTCTCCAGATTCCCTACGAGCAGATTACAACGCGGGTAGTCAATACCGATACGGTCGGCTACACCGATCTGACCGGGGGAAGTCGGACTACTGCCGTGACCGGTATGGCCGTACACGAACTAGGGGTGAAACTGCGTACCGAAATGACGCACCGCGCTGCCACGTTGATGGAAGTAGAAGCGGATCAGGTACGGTACGCGGACGGCATCTTTAGCGCTAACGGTACCCGTATGACCTTCAACGAAGTTGCAGCCCAGGCAGACGCCAGTGGTGAGCCCATCGTGGGTACGGCCTCGGTAGCACCTCCCCAATGGGGTGCGGCCTTCGGTCTCCATATTGTGGACATTGAAGTGGATGCCGACACGGGCAAGGTGGAAATCCTGCGTTACACAGCACTACAAAATGTGGGCAAGGCTATCCATCCCAGCTATGTGGAAGGCCAGATGCAGGGCGGTGTGGCTCAGGGTATCGGCTGGGCTCTCAACGAGGAATATGTATACGATGCGGATGGTTCGCTCCTCAATGCAAGTCTGCTGGATTATCGCATGCCCACGACCCTGGATTTGCCCATGATCGACACAGTGCTGGTGGAAGTACCCTGGCCGGATCACCCTTACGGTGTACGCGGCTGTGGTGAAACTCCGATTGTACCGCCCGCGGCGGCCGTAGCCAATGCTCTGCACGATGCCCTAGGTGTGCGTATGGAAGTCTTACCTATGTCACCGGGTAGAGTCTTGGCCGCACTCTGGGCTCAAGAGACCCAGTAGTCAGGTCGGCAAGGTCGGGCTGCCGGTTGCACTGCAGCCCAATCTATTCCGGTCTACACGAGGGCGATCGACTCTGTCTCGCTACTTCACTGTTGCCCACAATGCCTTATGCCTACCGTTTGGATTCCGCCCCTAATGCGTTCCTTGAGCAACAACCGTGATCAATTGGTCGTGCCGGGAACCACTCTACGTGAGGTAGTGGCTAATCTGGAGCAAGAATGCCCGGGTATCAGGGAGCGTTTGTTTCAAGACGGGAAAATCAAGCCCGGTATTGCCATTGCCATTGACGGTGTTGTAAATACCAAGGGGTTGGGCGTCCCTGTGCAGGCCGACAGCGAAATCCATTTCGTGCCGGCCATCAGTGGAGGTAATCAAGCGTCCGGCTCGTGATAGCAGAGCCTCTTAGTCCATAGTTCAATGCAAGTAGTTGTTCCAGGGCATTAACCTACCTGTCTGGGTGTACACCGGTATTGTGCGAGGCAGTGATGCGATTCCCTTTTTTTGCTCTTTGCGATACCGCCATTTGAGAGCAGTCTTGGACTTGGCGCGTAATACCACTTTGACAATTTTCTGCAGCGGTTCAGGCAATTTCCACGAGCTGGTCTACGTACATGACCGCCACCTGATCATACGGACCCGATTACGCTCAAGTCATGCGCGGTGAAGCGAACTTGCTAGATCCGGATTGGGGATCATCAACGCCCTTACACTGATGTATGACAGTACTGTACACCGTCCCACCAGTGTTGCCCTGCGGCTAGTGTACACAGATATGCAATCCCCTCATTTTGCAGTATAATGACTCATTAGAGTAGATACCATATCAGCCCTCGTAGCTCAGCTGGATAGAGCACCGGCCTCCGGAGCCGGGTGCACAGGTTCGAATCCTGTCGAGGGTATTGCGTTCCTGTCTCGTCCATGTTTCCGGCGGTGATAGGAATGTTTTCCATATATGCAGCAAGTTATCAGGAGAAAAGCTCATGAACGCAGCACGTGGCACGGTGAGTCGACGTGATTTCCTACGGGTATCTGCCCTGACTGGTGGCCTAGCGCTAGCCGCTGCGTGTGCATCGCCAACCCCGAGTGATGTCGGCGCAGACGCCGAGACCATGGAACCGGTAGAGCTCCGCCTTTCCGCTTGGGCTGATGTCCAGGACGCAGTCGTATACGAAAACATGGCCAATGCCTTCATGGAAGCCAATGAGGGCATCAACGTAACGGTAGAACAGTACCCCGGCGGCTACTACCAGAAGATTCAGGCCAACTTCGCCGGCAACACGTCCGCGGATATCCTGTATTACCAGGGCTGGATTTTCCAGTCCTATGCCGAAAACGGTGTCCTGGCTCCCCTGGACGATTATATCGCGGCGGCCGACGTGGGTACCCTCTTCCCGGACAATGAGAACTACAACAGTATGACTCAATGGGACGGTAGCACTTACATGACCCCCACGGACACCGGTCCTCTAGTTATCTACTACAACAAAGATATCTTTGACGCGCGGGACGTGCCGTATCCGACTGCAGGCTGGACCTGGGATACATACAAGGAAACGGTTGAAAAACTGTCCTATGTTGATGACAATGGCACCCAGATTTATGGCTGGGCCCAGGCAGCTGGCTGGAATGGTAGCTATGGTCGCTGCGCTAACTTCATGCGCCGCAACGGCCATGTGGAATGGGACACCATTGTGGAACCCACGGAAGCCCACTGGGATCACGAGGATGTGATTTCCGGCCTCCAGTTCGTAGTGTATGACACTATCAACAACGGCTGGTCGCCGGCACCGGATGTCATTGCCGGCGGTGGTGTCGGCGTAGACACTGGCCGTGTAGCCATGGTGCTGGAGGGACCTTGGTTCATGCCCCGCCTCTTTGGCGAACTAGCCACGACGGAAGAAGGCATTAACTTTGATGTAGAACTAGCACCCGTCGGTCAGGACAACCACAACTATACGTTTGGCCATGTCCACGGGCATACCATTACGACACCTTCTGAGCACAAGGACGAGTCCTGGGAGGTTGTGGCCTTTATCCTAAGCGACGAGGGCCAAGCCATCATCGCCAATGGCGGACGTCTCTGTGGTACCCCACGCAACATTGAAAATCTGTGGGCCCCTATTGCTTCCGCCAAGTACAATTTTGAGAACACGGCAGCATTCGTGTCTTCCATGGCTGAGGGGGCTACCCCGGTAGTCTTTGGGGAAGGCTCCGAAATTAATGCTTACGGCGGAGCCCCCATTACCGCACTTTGGGACAAACTGCTTGGACTGCAGGAAACAGCCGATGTAGCGGTACCCGCCGCCAACGCTGAAATACAAGTCCTGCTCGATCAATACCACGCGGCCCGAGCTTGACGCTTTGCGCATCATTCCTAGGCCTAGGTCCTAGCCTACGTAGCCCGTGACTGTACAGTCACGGGCTACGTGTTCCCTGATGTGCCACACATTCTGCTATGGTATCTGATCCGGCTATAGTTCCCAGTACTCGCAGATCGATCGCTCAGCGGCGCGATTTGCGGGATGGTCTACTTTTTACGCTTCCTTTTATCCTGGGCACGCTCCTGCTGTGGGTGGGCCCGATGTTGTATTCCATCTACCTGATGGGACAGGAATGGAATCTGATCACATCCCCCCAGTTTGTCGGCTTGGACAATTTTCGACGCCTGGGGCAGGATACACGTTTTCTCAAGGTACTCTATAACACCTTCTATTTCACATTCTTCAGTGTGCCCCTACAACTAGTAGTGGCCTTCGCGCTGGCTCTCCTGCTCAACCAGCCCATGCGGGGCATCGGCTTTTACCGCGTGATCTTCTATCTCCCTTCGATCACACCGGCCGTGGCTTTCGCCGTGGTCTGGATCCAGATGTTTAATGCCGAATCCGGCATTCTCAATGAGCTGCTGGGACTGGTGGGAGTGCCACGCATCAAGTGGCTTTTCGATCCGGTCTTCACGCGCCCTGCCTTCGTTTTTATGAGTCTCTGGCTGGTGGGTCCACAGATGATCATCTTCCTAGCAGGCCTGCAAAGCGTATCACAGGAGCTACTGGACGCAGCCCAGATTGACGGGGCCAATACGTGGCAGCGTTTCCGTAACATTACCGTGCCCACCATATCACCGATCTTTTTCTTCAATCTGGTGATTGGCGTCATCGGCAGCTTTCAGGTATTCACCAATGCCTTTATCATGACTCGAGGAGGGCCTCAGGACGCCACCCGTTTTATGGTTTTGCACATCTACTACAATGGCTTTGATGAATTCCGCATGGGCTACGCGGCCGTGCTTTCCTGGATTCTATTCGTGATTATCATGCTCTTCACCGTGATCCAGTTCCGTTTTGCCCGTTACTGGGTGTATTACGAAGCAAGCAGCGGCTGATCAAAGCATCAAGAACTCTCACTCTCTCACTACTTAACGTGCGCTCGTAGATCTCATGTCACGTCTGTCCCATCTGCCCTGGCATCTCATTGCCTGGATTGTAGGGTTCTCGTTTCTGCTACCGCTGCTGTGGATGCTCACGACTGCGCTCAAAGCACCCGGTAGTGTTTTTGAGACCCCCATTCAATGGATTCCGGACAATCCACGTTGGTACAACTACACCGACGTTTTTGTGAAACTTCCCCT
The DNA here is from genome assembly GCA_965116185.1 of Caldilineaceae bacterium. Classification (GTDB taxonomy): domain Bacteria; phylum Chloroflexota; class Anaerolineae; order Caldilineales; family Caldilineaceae; genus Bin34. The sequence continues at coordinate 874,445 of OZ220492.1, read as the reverse complement.
TTTTTCCCGCTTCTTTATCAACACATTTTACATCACGATCATGGGTACCGCCGGGTCCGTGATCAGCTCTCTGATCGTGGCTTTTGGTCTGTCGCGGATCCAGTGGCCGGGACGCAACCTGGTGTTTGCCCTCCTGGTTGCCACGCTCATGCTGCCGGGTGTTGTCACAATCATTCCTCTCTTCATCATCTATCAGGCAGCCAATCTAGTAGGCACTTTCTATCCGCTTTGGCTGCCCGCCTGGTTTGGTGTGGCCTTCTACATTTTCCTGATGCGCCAGTACATGCTGACGTTGCCCCGGGAACTGGATGAAGCAGCCAAAATGGATGGCGCCTCCAATTTCCGCATCCTGTGGCAGATCATCGCGCCGCTGTGTACACCGGCGTTAGCGACCATTGCTATCTTCGCCTTCCTGTTCCACTACAACGATTTTCTAGGGCCCCTACTCTACATCTCAACCAACGAGATGTACACGCTGCAGTTGGGCCTGCTCTGGTTCCAAGGTCGCTTCGGGAACTTCTGGCACTTGGTGATGGCTGCCTCAGTTATGACCGTCATACCGGTTCTGGTGCTCTTTTTCGTGGCCCAGAAACGTTTTGTCCAGGGTATCCAGCTCACGGGTCTAGCGGGCCGCTGAGGCGGTTATCCACTTCCCAGGTACCTGACCTTATCTTATTCACCCGGACACGGGTACAACAGAATAGGCTCCACAGGCCGGATATGAGACACTACCACATGACACAATATCATTGCGTCCTAACAAAACCTAGGGGTTCACATACGAGGACGTGCGCACGCCTTTGAGATGGAGTGGAAAACACAACATATACGACCTGAAAGAGTAGCGGATGTTTCGGGAATAGTAGGCTAGCTTGGAACGTGAGGGTACAGAGAGAGCTACACGCATGGCTGTCGAGTAGACAACGTAGCAATAGAGGATAACAGCCCATGAAGCGTACTGATAAACCTGTGTTCCCCTGGACAGGTTGCGGACTGCGTACTAATAATGCTTTGCTTTATGGCTCCACTGTGAGGTGCCGCCCTACTTCCTGACTCTAAACCCAATTGTGGAGTTCAGAATCTCTGCTTGCACAATTGACAAAAAACCTGTTACAATCATCATAAAGGCTTATTGAGGGGGTAAAAATGTGTTCTTCTTTATTGACCGTGCGCAAACGTGCGGTGATTTTGTGCTTTGCTCTTTTGCTCGGACTGAACTCTATAGCAATAACGGTATCTCAACCTTCAATAGCCAGCACTAAGGCTAGCGGGTGTACATTAGTAAGCACAACACACGGATGCTCTGCATGCCTAAATGGCTGGAGACCTAGTAGGAAACATTGGGTTAAAAGGAAGTACTTATGCCCTGATGGGAGTCGAAAGACAACAATTACAAGAGGCTCATGTGGCAGGTGTTAGATTAGTTATCACCTGAGGCCCTTAAATAAGTTATATTAGCTTGATATATTTGTCTACAAACATAAGAAGCAGGCTCGGTCACTAGTTAGATAGAAATCATGACTTCACCTGTGTTTTGGAAAGAGATGGATGGCGAGAGAGTTTTGCTCTATGTCACTGTGGTGTTGCTTAGCATCGGTCTTCTGTTCACACAGATAAACAAGGCGAAAAACTGGCCTGACGAGCTTGCTTTTAAAGAACCGGTAGAACACGACTCGGTTATTGGCACTTTTTGGGAAGATGCTAATGTTAAGTTCTACGTCATGTTGGACGGGAGCCAGGCGACATTGGATGATTTACGCGGAGATGACCGCAGACTGCTCTTGATATTCTTTGATACTGATTGCAGCTATTGCCACTACGAAGCCCCTCTTTGGCAGCAAATCGCGGCGGGACAATGGAATGAAGATGTTACCGTTGTTGGTGTGTTGGCAAACCCACAGGATAAGGAAGTAGTGTTGACTTTTCAAGAACAATATCAACTTACTTACCCCGTACTCGTGGATACCGATGGCTTATTGGGTGCCCGTGCTCAACTAGAGGTCACTCCTACTAAGATTCTGCTATCACAGGAATTTCAAATTCTACAGTACTGGCAGGGTGTTAGCCACCAGATGATGTCCGAAGAGGCACTAGGTAGCCTACTGATGGGACTTGGTATTCCGCCCGGTGCATTGCCTGTTACTCCCTAACCACTAGGAACAATTGAATTTAATCTATTATGAGGAAATGGACAGATGCTCTAGGTCTAGAAGACCGCATTTAGTCTAAGTTAAGTCGCCTGAGGATTCTAACGGGTACGTACAGACTATGGCTCATTCTATTGAAAGAACGCCGCCTTCCAGCCCTGGTGCTGAATTGCGTGCCGATCTGGAGGAATTGGAAAAGCTATTGGTCAAAGTCAACGATATGACCATTGAGCGTACCCTGATGCTCCTGGATAAGGCGTATGTACAGATGAGAACTTTGCGGGATCAGGGTGTTGATCTTAAAGCCGAAGAAGGTTTGTGGCTTGGCTTTGAGATACGGTTACAAGAATCAGCAGGGGAATTTGTGCGGATTGCCCGATCCCGGGGAGGCCTTGATCGCCTACGCCGAGATCTTGCGCAAACCGATGGGCTCTGGTGGCATATAGACAACGTATACCGGGCCCAGATCCGACACAGTCTGTTCAAGGTCATGCGCTGGCTAGGCATAATCGGCGGGTTGGTACTGACAGGCTGGATTATGTTGAGGTACGTTATACCTGTTGACGAGTCCACGGTCCAGTTGACGAGCATTATTTATGATGTAGAAAGAGCCATTGATGCTAGAGACTTTGTTGCGAGCCGAGCGATTGTGGAAGAAGGTTTGGAACGCACGGACGATGCAGCGGAACTGCTATTGTGGGGCAGTGTAATTGCCGAGCAGGAAGGAGACTTAGAGAAAGCGCAAGACTATCAGGTCCAAGCTTTCAAGACGGATGTCCCACCCGTCCGGCTCTGGATAACTCTGGGGACCAACCGGCTCCGGGCCGGGGCTCTAGATAGTGCAGAATGTGCTGCCTTGACCGCCCTGGAAATGGAAGAAACCAATGCCCAAGCCCATTTTCTGATTGCCAGCATTGCGGAAACCTTGGGTGACTATGATAAAGCAGTTGCGTATTTCAATAAGACCTACGATTTGGCCGAACAACACCAACCGCAATTGGCCGTCATTGCCCGCGTACGCATGGGCAACATGATGCAGTCACCGGGGTTACTCACCGCCCCCACAGTGTCAGAGCGGGAGCTTACGTGTAATTAAGCTGTGGAAGCTGCGTGCACAGCTAGCCAGTATACAGATTGAAGCACTTGAATGGCAGCGTCCCGCATTGCCCTGTACTCCAGGGCAGTGAGACCGGTGCGTTACTAGGCGCCACCGGTGCCAAGATTTCTCCACACAAAGCGGCCCCCTCTGCAGAGGGGGCCGCTCATTTCACTAGGGTACGCTTGGCAGGCCGCTTCCGGCCCCAGCCCGGCCCTACGCACTACTCGGTGCGCAAAACGTTATCCACATAGTCGTCATTGGTGTAGTCCAGAATGGTCAGCGCCAGCGCATGCGCACGCACCTCGTTTTGAGAGGTGTCGTAATTGACGGCATTCCAGGTACTCCCCTTATCTTGACTCCGGAACAAATTGGCGGTCTTCGGAATATACGCTACCGTACGCGCACTGAACGTAATGCTTGTCCGTGGACTGATCTGCTCATCATCTTCATTTTCCATCCAGCCCGTAATCGTGTAATTGTCATCTTCCATGAAGATGTCCGCCAGCATATCGTACACGCCCTCGGGCCCGAAGGTGTGAAAACCCACATTAAATTCAGCGTTGTTCGGGTACTTGCTACTTACGAGCACAGCACCAGACAACGTGGTCTTCGTCTGTTCCACCTTAGCAGGTAGCCAAACGTGAGAATAAGCCCATTCAAGCAACCGCGGGGAGGAATAGGCGCATGGCCGGGTTTGCTCCCGTCTATCTAAACGCCGGATAGCCAAACCCTGCAGGTCGGTAGTGCCCAATCCGGTTGCTGGTGCCCCCGTTCCCATGGTACGGAAACCACGCCCTCAAAACGTCAACGCCGGATGCCCGTCAGAACGATGTCCTCCGCCAAATGGCACGTGATATGGTGGCCCGCACCGAGATGGCGCAGAGCAGGCGGTTCAAGGCAGCAGCGCTCCTCGGCGTAGTGACACCGGGGATGGAAATGGCACCCCAGACAGCACGATGCCCTGCGACCGACAACAGGACTTTCGTATACGGGCGCCGGGGCGACCGAAATAACGCGCGAGTGCCAGCCAGCTTGTGGAGCTAGCCTACATACATGACCGCCACCCGATCACACGGACCCGATTACGCTCAAGTTATGCGAGGTGAAGCGAACTTGCTAGATCCGAATTGGGGATAATCAACGCCCTTACGCTGATTTATGACAGTACTGTACACCGTCCCGCCAGCGTTGTTCTGTGGCTAGTGTACACAGATATGCTATCCCCTCATTTTGCAGCTGACGCTGCCCCGGGAACTGGATGAAGCAGCCAAAATGGATGGCGCCTCCAATTTCCGCATCCTGTGGCAGATCATCGCGCCGCTGTGTACACCGGCGTTAGCGACCATTGCTATCTTCGCCTTCCTGTTCCACTACAACGATTTTCTAGGGCCCCTACTCTACATCTCAACCAACGAGATGTACACGCTGCAGTTGGGCCTGCTCTGGTTCCAAGGTCGCTTCGGGAACTTCTGGCACTTGGTGATGGCTGCCTCAGTTATGACCGTCATACCGGTTCTGGTGCTCTTTTTCGTGGCCCAGAAACGTTTTGTCCAGGGTATCCAGCTCACGGGTCTAGCGGGCCGCTGAGGCGATTATCTACTTCCCAGGTGCCTGACCCTGTCTTACTCACCCGGACACGGGTACAACGGAATAGGCTCCACAGGCCGGATATGAGACACTACCACATGACACAATATACTGGCGGCTGACATTCTGTCGCTGCTAAGATTTGCTATGTATATCCATCAGATTGACAAGGAAATGTACTATGGCTGTTGCTGTTGCACCCGTCACACAGGAACCGACATCCGCCTTCACCCAGGATCAGGTTGATTTCTTCCACCAGAACGGCTACCTAGTAGTGGAAGATGTCCTGTCCCAAGAAGAACTTGAGGCGCTGCGCCAGGAAACCACCCATATCTGCCGGGGCGAACGTGGTCCGGTTACCGGCCTGCCCGCATTCACGTCCGCGGAGACCGACACCGAGGTAATCCGGAAAACGCTCTGCATACATTTCCCGCATAAAATCTCCGACGCCATGTATGAAACGTTGGGGCATCCCCGCATCGTGCAGGTACTCACGCATCTTATTGGGCCCAACGTGAAGTGCATGCAGTCCATGCTGTTTATCAAGAGCGCGGGACAGCCGGGTCAGGCATGGCATCAGGACGAAGCCTTCATTCCGACGCGGGATCGATCGCTGGTGGCTGCCTGGATGGCCCTGGAAGACGCGACACCCGCTAACGGTTGCCTGTGGGTAATTCCCGGCTCACACCGTCCCGGCATTATCTATCCCACTCGGGAGCACGATGATGAACGCTATGACTGTGCGGTGGAAGCCTTTGCTTTTCCCTACACCGACGACGATGGTGTGGTCGTACCTGTGAAGGCCGGTTCGGTGGTTTTCTTCAACGGGTACCTACTGCATCGTTCCCTGCCCAACCGGGCTCCGGACGGTTTTCGTCGAGCTCTGGTCAATCATTACATGAGCGCTGAATCACTACTGCCCTGGGGCGGGTTCCCGGCAGGTACAGCCATTGGTATGGCGGATTTCAGGGACATCGTCATGGTGGCAGGACAAGATCCCTATCAGTACAAAGGTATTGAGGAATCACGGTTCACCCATGTGCGCCCTGATAAGGAAGGCGGCTGCCAATGGCCCTCCCAAGAGGATCACGAAGCGGCGGCTGCGGCCAGCATGGATATGGGCGCCAAAAGCCCAGAGCCAGCCATGGGCGGTATGGCAATGTAACAAGGCTACGGGCCAGGTTGTTCTATCCCATCCACCGACAGGGGTGCAACTGGGCATGGAAGGCTCTCCACGTACCTCATGCGCTGCACCCTAGTCCTATCTGCTTGCCCCATCTACCGGTAGGTGGGGCAAGTCTCCGTGTACAAGGAACGAGACAAATTCGGTTCTGAGATACCCTCAAACACAAAGAGCACGAAGAGGGCTAGGGATGCCGGTAGATTGGTCCGTAGTGGCATCTAGGGACGGTCTGGATCCCTAATCTGTGATGTCCTGGGCAGCATCGGCCGCGATTTGAATGGTTGCCTCAATATCGTCTGCGGTATGAGCCAGTGATAGGAAAAGAGGATGACTCGGCGGAATATAGACCCCGCGTGCCAAACAGCCTCGCAGCCACCTCCCAACCCGCTCCTGATCGTCCGCATCCGTAACGGGTGTGGGCATAGGACCCAGACCCGTTAGCCTATATCCGATTTCATACTCCCGAGTGACCGCGTTCAGTCCCTCCATCAGGCGGTTCCCTATCTGCCATTGGTAGGCAATCCCATCGCGCCGCTGCATTTCGTCCACCACTACGTTCATGGCCGTAAGGCTCAGGGCATCACAGTGAAACGTGGCGGCTAGCCAGGCTTCCCGGCAGGGCGGTGAGTCCAGAATGTCCCGGCGGCCTGCTACAAAGCTGCCCGGATACCCATTACAGCAGGCCTTCCCGAATGTAGACAGGTCAGGCATCACTCCATAATGATGACCGGCCCCGCCGAAAGCCACACGGAAGCCCACTTTGATTTCATCAAAGATACACAGGGCCTCGTGCCGGTGGGCTATCTCCACACAGCCCTCCAGAAAACCGGCCGGCGGCCCCTCGGCGCGGACGGTTTCCAGGATGACACACGCCACTTGGCCGGCATGCTGCCGCAACGTGTCGTCCAACGCATTCAGATCGGCATAAGGTACTTCCAGCGTGAACTGGCTGACCTGGGCCGGCACACCAATCCGACCTGCCATCGCCCAGTCATGCCAGCCGTGATAGCCACTGCGGATCACGTAGTCTTTGCCGGTAAAAGCGCGGGCCAACCGAATGGCCCCCGTGGTAGCCGCGCTGCCCCCGATGAGAAAGCCCAGCATTTCCGCCGTGGGAATGAGATCAATGAGCTTGGCCGCGATCTCGATCTCACGTTCCCAGGCAGTGGTGTAAATAGTGCCATTGCGGATCTGTTCCGTGATAGCCCGGTTGACAGCCTCGTTGTCATGTCCCAGTAAGATAGGACCATACGCCAGAAGATAATCCAGATAGGCGTTGCCGTCAGCATCCCAGAAACGGGCACCCCGCGCATGGCGCGTGAACACCGGATAGCCCCGGGCGATCATATCATGGCTGCGTTTGTGGCCTTGACAGCCGCGGACCAGCAGTTCGTCCGACTGCTGCAACAGCATGGCGGAACGAGAAAGCACGGGCGCTTGAGGGGAAGACATATGGGTCACCTGTTCTGTGGCGTACATAAGATCGGGCAGCCAAAGCAACCCTATTACAGACCTTCATCAATTGGACGCTGGTAGGCGTCAATGGTGCCATTCATCACTTCCTCAAGCGTAACGGCACGCCCTGCCGTACTTGATTCCATCAGAGCGTACACCAGGGCGACAGATCGCATACCTTGCTCAATATCCACTTCCACCGGTACCCCATCCGCGATAGCCCGGCCTAGTTCAGCGTATTCAATAGCGATAATTTTGGGATCAATGGCAGTGAAGGGTAGCTGATAGCTACCCAGGCGTTCGCCACCAAACAGGGCCGCAGTAACCTCCTCCAGCGTGAAGTCCGGAACCAGATCTAAGACAGCGTCCCCGGTTAGAGTGGTACCACCATCCAAGTGCACCGTCACAGGTTGACCACTGCGATCGTTAGGCAGAGTCAAGGTCCCCCGTCCACCAAAGAGAAGTCTCTGAAACAGATCCCGACCGTGCGCTGCATGGTCTTCCACAAACTGGGCCACAGCGCCATTCTGAAAGGTGATTGTGCCGTAGGCGGCATCCTCAGCTGTCGGTTCAAAGGTGGCTGGCATAACTTTCTGCCAGCGCCCATAGATGCCTGCCGGGTTGGACGTCATGTCATCGTCCTTGCCGGCGGCCGGATTGCGGCGTACCGGCTCATGTAGTCGAATCTGACCGAATACGGTCGCGGCGGGCCCCAGGTAATATTCCAGTATGTCGGTGAAGTGCACGCCTACATCCAACAACACACCGCTCTGATCCTTCATGTGGCGCCAAACTGAAATCATCATGCGATCGGCTCCACTCAGCACGTTATGCAACATGAGACGCGGCTCCCCAATGATCCCTGCGTCCAGCACCGCGCGGGCGAGACGGTTCATGGGGTCGCGTCGGTAGTTTTCCGCCACACTCAGTACTAGCCCCGTCCCGGCATGGACTTCCCGTATCGCTTGGCAACAGCGGACGGTGAGGCCTACCGGCTTTTCGCACATCACATGCCAGCTACGGCTCAGGGCCTCCACCACTAAACTGTGATGAAACCGGGGTGTGGTGGTAATGTCTACGGCTTCAACATCCAAGGGCTCCAGAGCCGCCAGTTCAGAGACTACCTGAGGTCGGTATCCTAAGCGGTGTTCCGCCTCGTCCGCCAGGAGGTTGGCGTTATCTGTCACAGGATCACAGGCCCCCACTAACCGAAACCGGGACAGGCCCTTACTCTGTAGTTCGGCTAGACCACGTAGATGACGGTTGCCCATGCCCCCGCATCCCACTATAGCCAGGCGAATTTTCTCCATGAGTTCTTCCTTTCCGTTTTGGCGCAACAACCCTCACGGGCCCTTGCCATGTCAGACAGATTCGTTAGGGTTATGCTCCCAAGCTTTCTGGGAGCCCTGCACAGTGCATCCTGCATCGGGCGGAGCTCCACTGCACGACAGCTATTCTCCAGATCATGCCATATCTTCCCGGTTCAATCATCATGCATCTACTTCTGCACCGCCTTGAGTCCGTGTGATCCCACTCGCTAGGCTGTCCTGTTATGCACCTGTCTCAAACAGACAAGCCATAACGTAATATGGTCTCCCCAAGGCCCAACCCCGTATATTCGCATATTCGCATATTTCTATATAATTGATCCTATCCTAACATCGGGCTGTTTGCCCTAGCCACTTGCCGAGGATCTATCACTATGTCCCATCCCTTTACTTTCACCCGTAGGCGTTTCCTGGCATTGACCGGCGTCACCGCGATGACGGGCGTGCTGGCTGCCTGTACTCTACCGGAGACAATGTCTGACGAGGTTGGATCTATAGCCGAACCTGTCACGTTGCGCTATGGACGCCATGACCTAGCCGGTGGCGTACAGGCCACACTGGATTCGTTCCACGAAGCCAATCCCGATCTGACTGTGGAAATTGAAGTCATCGGCGAATTTCATGCCAAGATTTCAGCCATGGCAGCCGCAGGCAACCTACCTGACATCGTGCGCAGCTGGGAAGCCATGGTACTTGATTTGGGACGCAACAATCAGTTCATTGATGTGCAACCGTATGTAGACAGTCAGGCCGACTTCAATCCCGACGACTTTTACGCCAGCTGGTGGAATTATCCGGTGGAAGAAGGTAAGCGTTACGGCATTTCGGACGCGGTGGCCACCCACATGACTTTCTACAACAAGGACTTGTTTGATGCAGCCGATGTCGCCTATCCGGATCCTGCCAACTTTACGTGGAGCGACTTTGAGGAAAAGGCGCGGGGCATCAGCGATCCCGACAATCAGATTTGGGGCTCCGAGACCATTCCTGTCGGCTGGCACATGTTCAGTGTCAAGCAGGTCTGGCAGCACGGCGGTACCTACTACAGTGACGACTATCTGTCCTGTACCATTGGCGAAACACCCGCCGTGGAGGCCTTGCAATACTGGGCAGACCTGCTGCTAGATGGCAAGGTTATGCCCTCGCCTTCCCAAATCGTTGGTATCGGCGGTGCCGGCGCGGCAGCGGAATTGCTGGCTGCCGGCAAGATTGGCATGCAGCGCATGGGCGTCTGGATCACGGGCAGCCTAATTGATGCCGGTTTCCAGTTCAATGTGGCACCGGAACCCATGTCCACCCAGCCAGCCACCATTGCGCACGGTGCCTTCAATGCCATTGCGAACTCGTCCGATCACAAAGATTTGGCCTGGACGTGGATCAACCACAACTGCAGCACGCAGGGCATCTACAACTACTGCTCGCAGGCGAATTTCCCAGGCAGCCGCCGTTCCTCCAATGAAATTGAACCTTTCCCCTGGGTTGCCGAAGTTGACTTTGAGGTAGATTGGCATCTGATTCCCGAGTCCCTGGAATACGGACGCATTCTGCCTGGGCCCGCCAACGAAGGCGAAGCTTTGAAGCTGATCGGGGATGCACTGGAAAAGATTTACGCCGGTGATGCCCTAGCGGCCGACATTCTGCCAGCCGTTGCCGACCGGGTCACGGCCGTAATATCGGATCGCTAACTCTTCTGTCTGTGCTTGAGCGGGATGGGGCTGCACGCAATCCCGTCCCGCTCCCTTCCTCCTTCTTCTACCTAACACCATGACTGCGTCCGCGCCGACCAGGTCTATCCGGCCTCCCCGCACCCAGGAGACCATTACCGCTTACCTGTTTATCCTGCCTTGGATCGTAGGCTTCATTCTTTTCGTAGGCGGTCCCATTATCGCGTCTTTCGTGCTCAGTTTTTTTAAGTGGAAAATGATCGCCCCTGCTCAGTTTCTGGGCCTGGACAACTACGTCAGCATGTTCTCGGTGGATGACCTGTTCCGGAAATCCCTGGGTATCACATTCCGGTTTTCTTTCTATTCGGTTCTCCTGTCTCAGATCCTATCTCTCACCTTAGCCCTGTTGTTGAATCAGCCCATTCGCGGCCTGGGCGGTTGGCGGACCATTTTCTATCTGCCCGCGGTGGTCAGCGGGGTAGCGGGCTCCGTGCTCTGGTTCTGGATGTACCACGGTGAACTAGGCATCATCAACAACCTGTTCCGGGCTGTCGGTCTGGAAGGCCGCAACTGGCTCTGGGAAAAAGAACTGGTACTAGGCTCCCTAATTGTCAAGAGTCTCTGGAATGTGGGCGTGCCTATGGTGATCTATATGGCAGCCCTGCAAGGACTGCCCCAGGACCTATACGAGGCAGCCGATCTGGACTATGCGAGTGAGGGAGCCAAGTTTTACCACATTACATTGCCCCTGATTTCCCCTGTCATTTTCTTCAACTTGGTCATGGGTATCATTGCGCAAATCCAAACCTTCGCAGAACCTTATGTCATGACCGGTGGCGGCCCGGATAACGCAACCCTATTCCTAGGCCTGCACTTGTACCAGAATGCCTTTCACTTTTTAAAAATGGGCTATGCCTCGGCCATGGCCTGGATTATGTTTCTCATCATATTCGCCTTGACCATGATCCAGTTCGGCTTGGCTAATCACTGGGTCTACTACGAAAGCCAGGCCCGTTAGCACTTTATAGCCTCTCCCCATGCGCGTTTCCTCGCCATCCCGTCTGCGCATCCGACTTCTGGGCAACCGGTTCCAACGTGGCCTGATCCAGCAGTGCTACGTCTATATCGCCCTCATTGTGCTGGCCCTGCTGTTCTTGTTGCCCTTCTACTGGATGCTGAATACGTCCCTCAAGGACGGTGCGCAGGTCTTTCAAATCCCGCCGGACTGGTACCCCAATCCGATCCGATTCCAGAATTATGTGGAGGCCTGGACTAATGAGCGCACCGGGGTCACCCAGGATGTACCGGTCATCCGCTATGTTTGGAACACCACCCTTATTTCCGTCAATGGCGTCCTTGCTGCCGTCTTTTCCAGCGCCCTGATCGCCTATCCCTTCGCCCGCATGGAATTCCCGGGTAAGCGCACCATGTTTCTAGGTGTCATCAGCACTCTGATGGTACCTTTCACGGTCCTGATGGTGCCACAATTTATTCTGTGGCGATACCTGGACTGGCTGGATACGTTCCTGCCCTTAATGATACCTTACTGGTTCGGCTCAGCTTGGAACATCTTCCTGCTGCGTCAGTTCTTTATGACAATTCCGCGGGAGTTTGACGAATCGGCCCGTATTGACGGTGCCCGGCACTGGACCATTTTCACGCGTCTGATCCTACCCCTATCCAAGCCGGCCCTGGCCGCCATCGGTGTGCTGGCCTTTGTGTATTTCTGGAACGACTTTCTGGGGCCGCTGATCATTCTGTCAAAGCCCAAGAACTTCACGTTAACCATGTTTCTGGCCAATTTCACGGTGGCTTATGTGCGCACCACCCCCTGGCATCTCTACATGGCGGCTGCCCTGACCATCATTTCACCTTGCCTTATCTTGTTCTTCTTCTCCCAGCGTGTCTTCATTAAGGGCATCACCATCACCGATTTCAAACGCTGACGGCATTACCGGCTCCAGGTACAGCGGGCCTATCAACAGGTCCGACCAGCGTCCTAGCTGCTGATGTCTTCCTAGACGACATAGGCTTCCCTCGGCACTAAACGGGTTACAGCCTGACTACTTCTTTTGCCTGCTACGTATGTGGATAGTGCTGTAGAGACACCTCCAACCCCGCACACGAGCTGCCGGACTGCGAGCCAACATCTACATCACAGCCCCAGGGCCCGGCCATAGGCCTGTGCCTGTATTGCCCCGCCAGCTTGTTTGTACCAGGTATCCCCACGAGGATACTGCAGCCAACAGGCATAGAGCCCGGTGCGGCTTACCATGAGCCCCCCGCGTACAGCTCTAGCGGGATATCCCATGGCTCATGGTTCTCACGGGACTAGCCGTCTATGGGAGCCTGTTATAGGCATTTTTCTACTGTTACTGCTATGGACTCTGGGGTGACCAGACACCAGGATACTGATACCCACTATAGGGTTAAGGTGCGTTGGCTGAACTACATGCACATAAGACAAGACCTAGTCAGGCATCAGACAAACGCACTACTTCCTGTCCCTGGGGCGTGTCTCGTACATCCCAGCCACTCTCCCGTATACGGTCACGCAGAGCGTCGGATAACACCCAGTCTCGCTCCGCCCGTGCGATTCCCCGCTGCTGCAGCCAGGTTTGCACATCGGCCGGAGGTTTCTGCTCTGCACGCTGTTGGCTTTCCCACGCAGTGATCCGGCTCAAGGCGTGATGCCACAGAGCAGCATCCAGACCGGTGTGTCCCTGGGGAATCTGCCAGTTACCCAGCGTACACAGGTCAAACGAGGCACCGGATGCGAATCGTTGCGTTTGGTTACCCTGTAGGATCGTAGCAGCACCCTGGCCGATCACTTCGCCCTGCCCTGTGGCAGGGACCAGAATAACTGCGGTGTTCTCGTCAATGCCCAGGATCGTCGTGTCTTCGCGGTCGGGTAACAGCCGCAACAACTGCTGAAAGCGTTCAACTCCCATGTAGCAACGCCGGGTGTCCAGATCAGCCCCGCCTGACCGGTTGTTCCAGTGGGGCACCGCAGTCAGATTCAGACCAAAACTAGCGAAGAAATCCAGGCCGGGCTGCCAATAGAGATCCAGGCCCACTTTGTAGATTTCATAAACGGGTAGGGTCACACAGCCCACAGCTACGGTGGCAGCACTGGACAAAAAGAGTATGTACCCCAGCCGGTGGCAGATACGCATGAGCTGCCAGCAGAGACTGTTCCGCAGATGCCGTACCGCATACGTAGGACTACCCGGACCAGTCAAGATGACGTTGGCTGCGTACAGAGGCTCAAGCAGGGCAGGATTGTTTGTACTGAGCTCGCCGACTGACCGACGGGCCGGAATCGTGGTCACCTGGGGCTGATAATTCTGGAGATGCTTGTGCAGATACTGACCAATGTCTTGTGCTACCTGCTCCGAATTCGGTTCAAAACCGGCCGGCGTTTCCAGAATGGCTACACGGGGAGGGGTATCCAAACGCGCAAAGACGCGATCGTACACCTTCTGAGTGGAAGGTGCTGTCTCCCCGGAACCTAGCAACACAATGGCCCCGGGTACAGTCGTGTTTACGGTTGACACCAGAGGCCCTCTCTGACTTCCTGGAGCAATACTTGAGCCAAGCGTTCCGGACACTGGACATGAATGTCATGGTCCGTATCATGAAACCATACCACGGTCGTCTGCGGGATCCGGGTCATCGCGGTCGCCACCCGGGCTTGTTTCCACATCGTGCTCGTAGGATCGGTGGCGGACAGAGCAGGGCAGATCAGTGTAGGCATGCGCAACCGGTCGTAATAAGGTTCCGGCCGCATGTCCCACAAGGCCTTCAGAATCTGCATGTGACAGTCCAGGGACAAATGCGGGGTGATAGTACCCTGTGCATCCACGGCAAAATTGCCCAAGGTATTCTCAATACCCTCCGCTGTCCAGTCCGGATGGTGCGCCCGCATCCGCACCCGCATGTCGTCAATGTGGCGTCCGGTCAGTGAGGGTGGTGTCAAGCGCTTTTTCGTGGTGGGCCAATCGGCATTGGGTGTAGCCTGCAGATCGAGAAAACCACCATCAATAAAGCCCAAACCGCCCAGCAGATCCGGATGCGTGGCTCCTAGATGCAGGCCGACATTGCCCCCCCAGCTCTGACCCACAAAGATAGGGGATTCCAGTTCTAGCACCTGAATCAGATCCTGCATGTCGGCCGTGACGTCTGCAAAGTCATACCCGGTGGTGGGTTTCTGGGATAGTCCATGCCCGCGCTGATCCACGGTCACGACCTGATAGCCCGCTTGATGCAGGAGGCGGGCTACGGGATCCCAGGTGCGGCAGTTGCTGCTTAACCCGTGCGAAAAAAGAAACGCCGGCATCGCCCCCGGTGCTTCGCGGATATGCAGGACCATGTCACGCTGAGGTAGGGTCAGATACCGATCGCAGAGCATGTCACTCCTAGTGTTTCCAGTGTTCCACAGGGAATAGACCTTAATACCGATTGTCCACCTTGAGAGCCAGACGCATCATGGCATGCTCTGCCTCGCCGGAGCAACTATCACGTTTCACAGTACGAACATCGTCAGTGGCCATCCTAATCCCAACGCCTCCTCCAGTGTACTGCACATTGGCCGCTACGGTGATGGCGCTCGATCCTGGATTCCGGCATGGCCCGCTGTTTATACCTTCGTGATTCGTCAGGCTCGGCCAACGGGATGGATATGCGTAATTCGGATAGCAAAACACTAGCCCCGCAGGCTATCACGACTCAGTAGGCCTAGGGGCATCCTTCTATCCTTATAAGGTAAGATCACCCAACCTCCAGGATGCGCAGTAGGTAGGTTTCAAGCACAAGCACGGCATATAGGCGATCCAGGGCTCCTGTGCGAGGTAGAAGAAGACTGCCATCCTACCTACTCGGTACGGCGCAGAGACAGCAGCACCTGGACTTCAGGCTGGTGGATATGGCTCATATAACCATCCGGCCATTGCACATCCAGACGGTGTAGTTCCGTACCCTCCGGGAATCCGAAGTGCAGACGGGCCGGTTCGCCCGTTAGATAGCCACTGTTGGATCGCACCTCACGCACCAGTAGACCTATATCGGTCCAGAGCGTGACCGTGGCACCCAGAGCACGCGTGTTGCCACTGTCCGGCCAATACAGATCAACTTCCAGAGATTGGCCACCACAGAGCTGGTTTTCGTACACCGTTGCCGGAGCCAGCAGGTTGTTAACCACCACGTCCAAGTCTCCATCTAGATCCAGATCGGCCAGGCCCATGCTGCGTCCACCATCCGTGGTGTTCAGACCCCACTCCTCCATCCACACGAAGCCCTCATCACCAGCGTTCCGAAACACCAGGTTCTCTTCTACCAGTTCTGCGTTCGGCAGATGGGAAAACATCTCCTCCGAATGCATACCGTTGACCACGTAGAGATCCAGCAGTCCGTCGTTGTCCAGATCGCCAAATTGCGCGGACCAAGTCCAGCCGGTACTAGTTAGCGCAAAAGCCTCCGCCTGGTCTTCAAAGAGCCCCATGGACGACTGGACCTGCAGCACATTGTGCATGACTTGACCCCCGGTCACCGCAAAGTCCATTTTTTCCATCAGAGGCATCCAGGCTGCCATGGTCTCGTCATCGTTCCGAAAAGGTTTCATGTCGGCTGCGAAAAGTTCCATCGTGCCATCATTATCCAGATCGCCGGGCGCGAAACTCATAGTGTTGCGCGTGACTTGGCGGAATACAGGTGTCTCCTGCCAGCTCCGGGGCATTTGGACAAATACCTGGTCCGGCAGTTCGAAGTCATGGCCTACCAGGATATCCGTTTTGTCATCGCCGTTGAAATCCGCCAGGAGAAGCGCCAGGGCGTGCGCCCCTATAGCTATTTGCTCGCGGGTGAATGTGCCTGACCGATCCGTCTGTGACATGATGTATGTGCCACCGGAGGCAATGAAAGTATGGTCTGCTTCCTTGGTGGGCTCGGCGTCATAAGTGGCTAGCACGGCATCTAGATCACCATCCTGGTCTAGATCGGCCCAAGCCATGCTGTACGACAGGTTGGGGAAGAGCGAAAGAGGATGACGCTCAAACGTGCGCTCCCCATTCGTCCCGGGCACATTGTAGTAGGCGACCGGAATGAAGCGTCGCAGAGCGAAGGCCAGATCCAGCCAGCCGTCACCGTTGATGTCAATAATACTAACCGCGCGGGTACCCTTTGCGGGCAGTTCCACTTTCCGGAACTGCAGCGCCCCCTCATTCCAGAATACTGCGTTCTGACCGTCCAGGTTACCAAACACGAGATCCAGGCGACCATCCTGATTGAGATCATTGATACCCAGTCCTGATCCGTTACTGGCGAACATACGGACCGGCCATTCCTGAACTTCCGTCATGAAATCCAGAGGATGGGCTACGAACTGACCTGAACAGGGCCCAGAAATTAAAGGCATGGATGTGACTAGCGGCGTCACGACCGGTGTGGGAGCAGGTGGAACTACGCAGCCAACCAGTAACAGGGATAGGGCGAGGCCCCCTCCGGGAACCAGAAAGCGGTATAGTCGGCGCAGATGGGCGGAGAGTGAAAAGCACATGTAGTTAACTCCATTAAATGACGACACCTGTGAGTTCCGGCAAAGTTTGCCTGTCAATGGCATAGAACTGATCCGTGGCTGCTACAGTATGGCTAATGGTCTTGCCGGAGGAGCACTTGAGGCAATGTTGCACAGAACGGCGTCGCGGCAGGGCTTCAGGTCATGATTGCAGGGAAAAAGGTAATCAGCTATTGGGTATGGGGCACCATGAACATTGAATGATACTGGAACACTGCCCCAATTGCCCAGATATACAAACTTGCCGAAGGGGTGGCATAACTGCAATACGGCATCCGGTTTCTGGGACATGCCCGTCGCTTCAGACACAACGTCACTGTCCGTGGCGTGTAGAGCCTGTACGGATCCTGCGAGCATCAACAGATGTAGTCAATGTCCAAGTCTCAAGCCAACTGTATGCGGGCCGAATCCAGTTCAATGCCCACCAGCATGACTCCCCGCAGACGGGCCACCAGCATGATACCGGGGCCAATTGGCCCTAGCCTTTGCATAGACTGCCCAGCTCATGCAGCCCGGATACCGACCATGTGCACAGCCTTATAGCCCACAGCCGGCATGACGAACATACAGCCCTCCGGTACCATACCGGTATGGAGCGTACAGGAATTGATGGCGTGGTGAAGGGAATGAAATTGCGCCGGTAATACCTGGATAGTCATGACATAGAAAAATGACAGGAAAGGACGGAAGTGGTAGGTCCAGTCCAATTTAGTATTTCAAACTATTGAGTGTGATCTATTCAATGAAATCCCTCGGGCAGAGAAGAGCACGATGAGGATGGGCAGCAGCGCAATAGTTGTGTCCTTCAGTTCGGTGGGAATGGGTTTGAAGAACTGTCGGAGCAGAAACGCACCGTAGGCGCTGACGATTAGGGGCAATGGTCAGTCCCATATACGAAGCAATCCAGCCCAGTTCACTGATCAGCACAAAAAGTGGGATTATGATGATCTGGTACGGAATCATCAGCGTGGCCAGATAAAGCACGGACAGCAAATCCCGGGCTGGAGAGAGCACCGGGCAAAAGCGTAGGCTCCTAGGCAGTAAGTTAGGAACTAGCTGAGTCAGAATAATGGACACCAGGCCACTGTTGAAGAAGAAGCAGTCGAATGGTAAATAGCCCGCAGAGGGGTAGTGTAATTGCTCCAGGCTACCGAATTGGAAATTCAGATAGGCGGGCGTTTTATAGGTCTACATATTCTGACATTGCGGTTCACTGGATACAAGAGCAGGCTATCTTCCTTGAAACATCCCCCCGATCACCGCTGCCAAGTGCACATCTACATTAAACTTTAATCAAGTTGATATCCAGCTACGCGAGTATGACCGGTTGGGTCAAATCACACTACAGGGTAATCACGTAAGCGATCGGTGTCTCCCGATAGGACAGGTTGATAGCATCCAGCCGATCCCTGAAATTGTCCGTTCGTACACTTGCCCGATGAAACCACAGGTACTCATAATAAGTACAACCGTCATGCTGGCAAACTCTTAGGCTTATGCCTATGCGTCAGTTTGTGGGAATGATCTCACATTGTCTAACCGCACTAATCAGGTTGGTTATCAGGGCTGTGGCCCAGCGTAGCACAATGGGTGGACTCACTAATCCAAACAATTCAATATGAGACGGTTTCCCTCAGGAAACGCAGCGATCTCATACACACTGATTCCCAGCGGACATTATCAAGGGTAAGACTGCGGATCAGAAAATCTCCAGGAGACCTTAGTTATATACCTGAGCCTCTTCCCGGCAGCAGGTAAGGATGCTCCCTGTACGGTTCAGTACTTACAGTTCCTACTACACATACCATTATAGGAGCTAGATTAGACACTAACAGGCAACTGTTGCGTTTGAGCCACCGCTAGACCGTCCTATACCACGACCGTATCCACGCAGAAAAGCCGTACGGAAAATCTCTTTTCCTATAAGCGGATAAATTCAAAACCGGTTGGTTTGAGCTATCTGCTTCCCCAAAAGCGGCACCCCTCTTAAGAGGGGTGCCGCTCAATTGCTTGGTTCTCAAACCCTTAACCACATGTGGTTTGGCCTCAGCCTAATGGAAGATGTTCAAGAGATAGTCGTCCTCATTGGTATCATCCAGAATGGTGAGCGCCAGCACATGCGCCCGCACGTCGTTATCGTCCGTGTAGGCGGCTGAAGTCCACGTAGTCCCGCTCGTGTTCTGCCACAGGTGCGCTGTCTTCGCGATATACGCGACTGTACGCGCACTGAACGTAATGCTCGCCCGCGGACTAATCTGCTCATCATCTTCATTTTCCAGCCAGCCGGTAATCGTGTAATTGTCATCCTCCATGAAGATATCGGCGGGCATATCGTAAAACCCATCAGGGCTCGCAGACCAAAGACCGTCAAAGGAGGAACCCTGCGGCCAGCTATCCGATACCTTTCCAAAGGACAACGCAGTCTTCGTCTGCTCTAGAATGTCAGACGCCGTAGGCGTACCGGTAGCGGTCGCGAGCGCATAGGCCGTATCCGGGACGAAAAGGCTACGAAGGGCAGGCGCTCCCCCTTTGTCCAGCTTGTTGGAGCGGGTATGATTGGCAAAATGGATCGTGTCTTTGCCGGGTTTATACTGTGCATTGGCACCCTCAAAAAGTGCCGTGATGCTATCCCGAGCAGACCACGTAAGCCCTTGGTCTCTACCGCTGCTATTCTGATAGGCAGGACTTACGTTTTTAGTCCCGTCGTTATTCATCACCGTGGCGGCATCAAAGCCCAGAACATCATCGCCTCCGCTGTCCACGACACGCACGCGGAAATGATCGAAGCCCACATCCGTGACCTCATCAATACCATCATCATCTTTCCCGTTTAAATCAAACCGGAGCCCTACGCGGAATTTGGGGGTCAGGTCGGCTTGCCCGGCACTTCCGTTATCACGCGTAATATACCAATTGGCGAAATTCTTATTGAACCCCAGATAGTAGAAACGACCGATCCGCTGGGTCTTGAAATGTTCAATAAAGCCAGCTGCCGTTTTCGCGGTGGGTTGTCCATACCAAATGGATGCAGCAAAGAATGGGGCCGGCGCATTGGATGTGATGTCCGCTTCCACAATGTCGCTAATCACATACCCCCGGTCCGTCACTGCCACCTGCACCTTCCACTCCGTCGATTGCGCCAGGTCCTCAAAGGTGTGACTCGTGCTCCCCAGTGCCTTGTCCGACGTAATCGTCTTGTCGTCACTCTCCAAGATCAGCGTGATCGACGCACTGTACACGTTCGGCCCCAGCTGCCAGCTCGCCGGCTGCGTCATGTCCCACGTCACCTTCAACTCGTCCTCTTCATCCGTCCGCATCACGCGCACGTTGGACAGCGCCTGCAGGCGCGTACCGGACGGACAGTCCGTGTAATCCTCGTCAAACAGGTTGCGGCCCGCGAGTGCGCCGCTGCCTAAAGTCCCGAGCACCAACAGCGCCAGCAAGACGAGCCAGCCGACACGTAGGCCCAGGCGTACACCTCTTCTATTTAGTGGTTTGCCCCCCCCCCATTTTTTCCTTGCTCCTTTGTTATGTTAGGTATGACCATGCGCCTACAACCTGTCTCGGCTCGCATGCACACTACACGAACTATCTTAACATTATACTAGATCCATATCCTGGCGGCACAGTTTTATGCGTCCTTCCAGGGGATGTGCTCACTGCCTCTTGACCAGAGAGCAGAAGCTATCTGGCATCCCGCCTTTGGCATGGTACGCCGGGCAATAGTGCGTATTCCATACGGAGTTCTGCCAGTTCAACCAACCATTGTCGTTACACCGATAGAAGACCCGGAACATGCGATTTATCCCCAGCAGTATAGCCTAGAATTGGGTCTGTCAGTGGATGGCTAAGTTCACCTATATCTGTCAAATGCCTCTGCATTATCGTCTTAGTCTATGGGTTTGTAGGTGTATGGCAGCCTATGCGCCATTCTGCAGATTGTGGTGCTAACAAGGGCGTCCCTTCAAGGCGTATGTGGCCACGTAAGCCCAGTACAAAGTGCACAGGATGCGTATGGCTAGGCTTACCTCAAAGAGGGGGGGAGCCGAACAGACATAAAAACACCCTGCTGGCCTGGCAATCTCAGACCACCGGCACGTTTACCCGCCACTGTTCAGATTAAAGAAAATAGTCCAGCCGCGCCGCTTGTTCTGTTCTGTCTCCAAGGGATCCCTTACCGTCTGGATGCCGTCAGAGCGTGGAGTCGGGGTCGGTTCGGTGGGTTGATAAAAATATTGATGTGAATATGCCAGCAGATAGTAGCGCCGCACAGTCTCTATATCGTCCTCAATCCCCTTGTAACAAAGATAACGGGTCACAGCCTCGCGCCTGTGCTCTATGGCTTTGAGCCTTCTTGTCCTGCCCTTAGCCGGGGAAGGATAGAACGAAGACGCAGGTACGGCATCGCATATAACGGGGTTAGCTGTCAGCTTTCGTGTCGGTACTGCCTGTGTGGTCCAAAGTGCCAGATCATCCAACATGACGTACTCACGCTCGTTACCTTCAGCATTGAATATTTCGATTTCAATAACTAAACAGCCCCGACAATGACTACCGACCGGTACCGTAAGAAATTTGTCAATATCAGGGTGATCATGCGATTTGACACTTATAACCTTGATACGCAAGCCCTCCGGTGTATTAAAGTTTGATCCCACCAATATGGGCTTACCTATATCCCCCAATTTAGGTATAGGCGTAAACGTCGGTCTAGGCGTAGAGATCGGCGCGGGCGTATGCGGTACCTGTGTGAAGGTGGATGTTGCCAGAGGTATAGGCGTAGCAGGAATTGCCCCCGCAATAGGGAGGCTATCAAGTGAGCCATCTACGAGATCTGCAAAAAGCCACCCCTCCTCCAACTCCAGCCAGGTTTGATCGCGCGTACGCGCAACAGGGTGTACTGTTGCGCCCACCTGTAGTGTATCAATGATGGTGTAGTTCGTACCCGGACCTGATCGCACATTGGCCTCTACTCGGACACGCACCGCCAACTTATGCGGGGTAGGGGTAGGGGTTGCCTGCAGTTCCTGAGTAACTGTAGGCAACGCCGGGGTGGGAGGCTGTTCTGGAGTAGACGTATAGGTTGGTACCATCTCCACGACTGGTGCCTGTTCGGAAGATGATGCCGCTACGGTAACAGGTGGCTCCTGCGGTTCAGCTCTGCCATTGCCCCGGCAACCATAAAGAACAAGGGCAATGAGCAGACAAAAGCCAATAGTCAGAATGCGCAACCGCCTTGATGTAACCATGCTAACCTACGCGTTCTAACACGCAATCATCTGATATCTGAACAGAAACTCCGCATAGTGTAACATGTCCAGTCCTGTTCACCGTTCTTTCTATATTGTATACCTTAATGCTGTCCATCTGACAGGCAGAGCATACAGTGAGCCCTAGGTAGACCACATCTCCATCTCAAAGGTTAGCCGCTGTTTCATTGGCATTACTCCAGAGACATCCCAGACTATGGACTAGATACAAGATACACGCCTGGACAGTTGTGTACGAGGCACCACTTATATCAAAGGTCCATTAGAAACAGGTAGCAGACCCAAATACCGGAGCAAGGCCCGGTACTCCACATCCCCCCCTCTCAAGAATCAGAATCATGAAGGTAGGGTTGTACATTAGGCTCCCTTGTAAGCCCTAACGGGGCTGCCAAGGGTTATCCTCTCTACCTTGCCATCCTCTTTGATCCTGGAGTCCTCTCCTCTATCCACAGAGTAGAGAGTAGAGTATAACAAGGTGCTTTCCGTGTATAGGACTATATATACCCTGCCCCCAAAAAAAGCTAGCCCCTCCTAGGAGGGGCTAGCTTCTCTATACACGTGGGAGTGCGTCCCGGCTGACGGGACACGGCGCGAACTACATCGCCTCCGAGCCCCCATCGTTATCGGGACAAGGCCCATTCCCACGCAAGGTCGCGGGGACCGCCACCCGGCTCAGCCGAGGCTGTTGCCATTTCTTCATCTCATCTCCTCCTACTTGGTTACCTACTGGTCTTGTTGTCCAATCAGTCATACTGAATATTCAGGTACGCAATCAGCTTCACCCCATTCCTCTGCGCTGTCACACTCGGCCAGGGCTCATATGCGTTGGTGTACGCCGTGCCATCCGCTTTCGGCCGCATATCCGTGGCATCATCCCGACCACCGATCCGATCCTTGTAATAGCGCCACGGCGAATCATCAAACCACGCTTCGTAGTCGTCCTCGTTCGTCAGACCATCCTGGATCTCACCCATGATCTCCACCCACTCCCCAAAGGACTGGTTGTACTTCAGGTAGTCATCCGTCACGTCAAAACGCACTACCGCTTTCCCACTCATCGGGCGCCAGGTCATACCGTCCAAACGGCCCGCATGTACCGAAAAGTCATACGTCCCGTCCGCCAGGTTGAAGTACGCCTTGTAGTCCTGCGCATTAACATGTGCTAACTCAACATTCTGCTGATACTCCACCATGCCCGTCTCTATATCCGCGATCTGGACCCGGTAATGCGTGATTCCCCGATCTTTCGCATTCTTTGGACAACGACCCACGCTGCCATCGTCTTCGGTGCACAGCATGTCCGCCCCTTCCTTGGCTTCCTTGTCAACCTTCCACACATGGTCAAAGGGACCAAACCAACTCGGATTCAACCATCGGAAAAGATGTAGATCCTGATCCTG
Source organism: Caldilineaceae bacterium (assembly GCA_965116185.1). Lineage (GTDB taxonomy): Bacteria > Chloroflexota > Anaerolineae > Caldilineales > Caldilineaceae > Bin34. Next base: position 850,741 of record OZ220492.1, on the reverse strand, counting down.
CAGGTACACCAGGTAGTGCGTGCCCCGATGCGTCTTGACACCTATCCGATCGGCCGTACTGGGTAAATACAACTTGTTGCCCTCAGCATCAGCGGCGCCAGCGTTTCTCTCATTCGAATACCCGCCCAAGAACGGCGGACTGAGCCACGTCACGCCCACGTTGTTGTCCTGCGTTCCCTGCGCCTGGCTCAATACATACTCCGTATCGCCCAAGCCGTCACTGATCGCTACGACCTCCAGTTCATACTTCGTCCCCGGCTCCAAATTCAGTCGGACCGTATCTTGCGCAGCCGCATGACTCACATAGTGCGTCATTGCTTTCACACCCAGCTCCTTGGAGGTCCCCGGATCATCGTCACTCGGCGTCGCCGTGATCCGATACCCGTCAAAATCCGTGCGCGCCAGCGGCCGGAACTTCACGTCCAGCTCGCCTACCGGCGTCTTCGTGCTATCCTTGCCATCGCCGTACGACAGCAAATCCCCTGCATCCCAGACCTTGACCGGTTCAACACCCTGGATATTCTCGATCATGATCTTGTCCCATAAATGGGGACATTTCACGTCCTTGGCGCCCGCCGGTACCGTCAATGCCGTCACCAGCATGAACACCACCACCAGCAAGGTCCCAAGCCGTACCAAGCCTCGCATCCCTCTCATTTCGCTCATCCCTCCTACCTATTAATAAAAATCTAATTCTGTATAACAACCGTATGTATATTAATACCGGCAAGCTGCAGCGCCTCCTATCCGTCATCCGGTCCGGAAACCCCACATCCACCTGTCAATTTCTATTCCCTACAATTCTATCATACTCACACTCACTTTGCTACTCCACACGCAAACGAACGGAGGCCCCGATGCGTCTGCCGGGCATGAACCATACCTAGTCCCATTATATCAAAAAACTCTCAGAGTTAGTTCTTTGGGACCCTAGGGGCATGCATACCCTACCCAAGCCGCGGTTGTGCAGGCTCACAGAATCGTACCCGACAGTACCTGCCCTGTCAACGCCTCCAGACGCACGGCCGTAATCCGGTTCGTTAGGTTTTCACCTGCCGGTACTACTGTCTCTACTCGTAGGTAATTGTCCGTATACCCTTGCCACAACCATCCGATACCATGATTGAGTTCCTGGCCCTTACCTTCCCACAGGACGGGACGGATCGTGTGCAGGAATCGTGCCCGTTCTTGCTGACCGGTTTCCTTCACCACAGCGTGTACTCGGCGGACTCTGTTTTTCTTCACCTGTTTAGACACCTGCTCCGGATAGGCGGCTGCGGCCGTTCCCGGACGCGCACTATAGGGGAAAACATGAGCATGAGCAAAGCGCATGTCCCGTATGTAGTCCAAGCTTTCCCGAAAATCCTGTGCTGACTCGCCCGGAAAACCCACGATGATATCCGTCGTGATAACCAGATCGGGAAGCGCCTGACGCGCACGTGTAACCAAATCTCGGAAGCTGGTTACCGTACAGCGCCGAGCCATGCGACGTAGGATGCGATCCGTCCCGGCCTGCAGTGGCAGATGCAAATGTGGACACAGTCGTTCCGGCCATTCCTGCCACGGTTGAAAGAAGTCCTCTCCAATATCCCAGGGCTCCAAACTACTGAGCCGGAGCCGTGGGATATCCGTTTCCGTCAGGATTGTGCGGATCAGGGAAGCTAGATCACAATGTTGCTTTCCTGCCAGGTCCTGGCCATAGCTTCCCAGGTGAACCCCGGTCAGGACCGCTTCCTGGTATCCCGCTGCGGTCAGATCTCGGATTTGCTCCACTACATACCCAGGCGGTACGCTGCGACTGTCACCCCGTGCCACAGTCACCACACAGAACGTACATCGGTTACGGCACCCATCCTGTACTTTGACGAAAGCCCGGGTCCGCCCCTGTATGTCAGACGCAATCGGAATCCCGTCCGGCAGGACCAGATCCAAGGTGTCGGCATCAGGCAGTTCACTGCTCCATTCCTCCAGGAGGCCAGCGAGAAAGTCCTTGTCCTGATTGGACGTCACTTTCCAGACACCGGGAAGTGCCTGCACCATGGCAGGTTCCAGGGTAGCGTAGCAACCGGTGGCCACAATCCGGGCCTGCGGATTGTGGTAATGCTGCAACCGAATCAGCTGCCGTGATTTGCGTCCGGCCTCAGTGGTGACAGCACATGTATTGACAACTACCACCTGGGCTTTTGCAGCTGCATCCACTACGTTGTGACCTGCCATGCGCAACTGGCGTGCCAGCAGATGGTTCTCGCTATAATTGAGGCGGCAGCCCAACTGCTCCAGAAAGATATTCACACCGAGACGTATCCTTTGGCTCCTAGCCCACCAGCCATAGCATCCTCTGGCCACGGCCCAGCGTGACAGTGTACCATGGCGGACTGACTATCAGAGATTGGTTTCAGGTTGTACAGGGCTAGGCTTAACCGTAGATTCATCTGTCACTTCCATGACCGGTAAGGCTACGAAGAATGTCGTGCCTTGCCCCAGCGCACTGCTAGCCCACAGTTCACCCTCGTGGGCATCCACGATGGCCTTGGCTAGAAAGAGTCCGAGGCCCGTGCCTGAGGTACGGCGCTGTGATCCACGATCCACCCGGTAAAAACTCTGGTAGATATTGTCCAATTCACTCTCGGGAATGCCTATACCCTGATCGGCTACGTACGCCACGACGCGCGGCACCGTTCTCTGTGGCGGATCCTGTGCTTCCTGCCAGCAGCCGACTCGGATGTTTCCGCCTTCCGGTGCGTACTTGATCGCGTTACTCACTAAATTGGTAAACACTTGGCGCAGCTTATCTTCGTCCGCGAGCAACACGGGTAGAGGTTCAGTCGGGAAATCGAGGACGAACGTATGGATGTGGGTCTGCAGCCGGGCACCCTGCACCACTGACTCCAGCAATGGTACCAGGGCGATAGGAAACTGCTCCAGGCGCAGGGCACCCGCGGCCACGCGGCTGACGTCCAACAGATCATTGATCATCCCTTCCAAGCGATCCGCCTCATCGCGGATGACGCGGAGCATATCCTGGAATTCTTCTTGATTCCAGAGGGTGTTCGGCCGTGTCAGCAAATCCACGTTCCCCTTGATCACAGTCACCGGAGTTTTAAGATCGTGGCTAATCGCCGACACAAACGTTGTCTTGAGCTCCTCCTCTTCACGAAACCGGGTGATGTCAGTCACGTTGACGAGGACATTCAGTAATTGGCCCTGGTGGTCACGGAGGGGGGTATAGGTCACCGTCACGGTACGTTTCCGACCACCGGGACGGACAATTTCCCCTTCGCAGGTGATGGATTCGGCATCCGGCAGATCCATAGCTATTGTGCTCTGGCAGAAGTCAAAACCGATCACATTGTGCAAATCCAGGACATCACTGCAACGCCGCTGCAGAGCATCCTGCGGATTGACGCCTACCAGATCGGCCAGAGTCTGATTAATGCTGATGACATACCGATCCTGATCCAGGATCATGACACCCTCCGCACTGTTCTCGATCACAGCCGCCAGGCGACTCTGCTGCTGCTCCAACTCCCTATACAAACGAGCGTTGCGCACGGCAATAGACGCCTGATGGATAAATCCGTTCAGCACCTGCCGGTCCAGCGGGGTGAAAGCGTTGCGTTGTCGGAATAGGAATAGCATACCCAAGAGGGCGTCACGCACGCTGAGCGGTGCCCATAGCACTTCAGGGCTCAGATGGAATCCGTCCACGCGCTCCGCCAGTCGTGCTTGTACCTGTTGCAGGCGGCGCAGAATGTCTCGCTCATCCCAGGACACCGTGAATTCCGTCTCGGGATCGGCCCGTCCGTACGGATCCTGGCGCCGAGACAGCTGCAGAGGTAACTTTTCAGTCAGCGGGGCAAAGGGTGTCAGATCATCAGGAATACCGATGCCTGCGATCAGGGGACTGGGCGCACGGTGGCTGTGCGCCTCCGTTGAGGGCCAAATGGTGATTAGGCCTTCGGAGCAATCCAACAACTCCACGGCACTCCGCAGAATCAATTCCACCAGGCTGTCCAGTTCCAGCCGGGACGTCATAGCCCGGCTGATGCGCAATAGGTATTCCCGTTGCCGCAACTGATATTCGCTGGCAAAAAAGTTGGGTACCGAGTGTATGGACATATACCGGTAATCTTTGCAACTGGACCTGAACGAACTACAGGGTGCGCTTTAGATACAACACCTATGTACCTATGTGCCCGGGTTAGATGCTGCTTACTTGTGTATCCCCAGGCTATTGATTATAGGGGGTACAACCGTCACAGGCCATGGAAGAGCCTGCAAGGTCCCGGCACTCGATTCATCCGCAATAGCCTAGCAAGCCTAGCAGCGACCAAGAGTAATGTCGATGTCCTTTGATGGCATGTCCGAGATGCCCAGCGCACCAACGTCCAGACCTAGCGAATCTAGTGATAGTGGCCTTACTATTTCCCAAGCGCTTGGGAAATAGTCTCATCCTTTACGTAGAGGCCATTATCTAGAGCGTACCTTGCTCTCCAGGCTGATCTACGCACAAAGATCGTAAGCTGAACCTCAATACCCCCATTCCTTACGCAGATCCGCAATGGAACGCAGGGGCGACTTATCACCAAAAATACGATGCCCCACACCATTTGCCCGCCACCGTTCGTCCATGGGTTCATGCGCTGGCTGGAAACGCACGTCACAGCTGAGGCGGTAGCGGTTGGTCAGATTGGTAGTGGATGCGTGCATGGTGTGCATGCCAAAAAGTATCACGTCACCCGCGTGGAAGTTGGATGTCAACCAGCGGCCACCGAATTCCGTCACAATATCCATCGGTTCCCGTGTGAACCAGCCATCCACATGATCGCGATCTACATCCAGACGACCGTAGGTATCCCGGATCGAGGCAAACTCCGGCAGATGATTGGAGCCCTCACAGACGCAGAGGGTACCATGATCAACCGTGATATCGCCCAAGGGAATCCAGACCGTATGCAGACGGCCTGAACCGCGCCCCATGTACACGAAATCGTAATGGGCACCGGTGTATTCCTCATTGCCAACAGCCCGCATCCATTTATAGGCAAAGGTTCCGGCCTCCGCGGCAAAATAGCGGTGAAAGAAATCAAACAGCTCAGGTGCTTCCAGGATCCCCTGCACCGTAGGGTGATATACGATGCCCTCACTGCTCATTAGGCGCACGTGCCGGGCTTCACGGGGCATAACGCCATCCAGCACCGGGGTACCCGGCGTCAGAGCGTGCCGTTCTTGCATGTAGTGCAGTATCGTGGACCGTCCGGCTAGTACTTTAGTCCGGGGTATGAGATCACGTAAGAGAAGATATCCGTCCTGCCCCATCCGTTCATGTAGCACCGCCATATCCTCGGCACCAGCACTGGAACGAAGTTCCCCCAGTTCCGGTCCAGGAAAAGCCATGTCATGATGGCCAAATCGCACCTGCATCCTCATGCATCCTTGCCGTTAATCGCCACTGCCGTGGTCATTGTGGGGTCGCTTCCTGCTGAATAACTGTGGCAAACGTGGCAAGGGAAATGCCGCCCGTTACCAGCCGTTCGTTGATCCAGAAGGAGGGGCGCTGCCGGATGCCTTGGTCTCGGCGTAGGGCATCCATGGCCTTCACTTTATCAAGATATACACGGTCCGCCATGCAGGACCCAAACGCCACCGTATCCAGACCTAGTTCATCCGCGAATTCACTATACGTGTCTGCTGTAGCCCGGAACAAGGCCCGTTGGTGCGTGAACATGTGGTTGTGCATACGCCAGAACATCCAGGGGTCCTGACTCCCCGCACATTCTGCGGCCATGGCCGCCATTTCACTACCGGCTCCGTGGTCCAGTACATGGTGGAAGGCCAGTTTCACTTCGCCTGTCGCCACGAACGTTTCAATCAGCTGAGGTTCTACTCGCAGCACGTGCGAGGCACAGGCTCCTCACAGAAAATCACTGATATCCACGATGAGCACAGGAGCGTCAGGATTACCGCGCACGTAGTACTCATCCACTACGGTTGTGTAGCGTGCCCAGTCAATTGGCGCAGGTGTTGCTGCTTCCATATCAGGCACCGGCTGTGCCTCGGCAGCTACCTGTGCAGTCGGTGACGGTGCCTCTTCAGGCGCGGTGGCTTCTGCATCAACTACGATCACAGGGGACGGTTGGACCGTTGGGGCAGCGGTATCTATTTCAGGCATCGCGCAGGCTGCCAGTCCTAGGCTGAGCCCCAGCAATGTCAGGGCTGTACAAACTCTCATCAATCCGCACCACCTTGTCCAAACCTGCTTGTCCTTGCAAAAAGTAGCCTTATCCATATCTGCTTTTCTTATAACACAATAGTACGTTTTGCATACATCATGCCGATGTCTATCTTAACGGAGCTCGCAGCTACGAGTCCCGGCCTTCCAATTCCGCCAACTGCGCGAAGATCTGATCAAAGAGACCAATGAACTGTTCCACGGGCAACGATCCGGTCAGGGGTTGTGTCAGGAGACCATAGCGGCGATGCCAGATCAGAAAGGTGGGAGTACCCTGCACCACACCCGATACATCTTGCATGGACTGGACGATGGTCGGCCGGTATTCGTTATCGTCTAGGCAGGCCATGAACAGATCTGGGTCAAAAGGCAGCAAAAGTGTGGATACCCAGTCTTCAGGTGGCACCGCGGTCAGCGACTGGGGCACCTGCACCTCTATACGGTCAACCGGGGCAGTCGCCGCCAACTGCTGGCCATAAGCCTGAAAAGCGGCGCGATAATCCGCATGCGCCCAGGTATCCATATGGGTGAAAAGCCACGTATGTAAGGTCCCAAAGTGGCCCTGTTCTCCCGCACACAGGGCTGCTTCGGCGGCCTGGGCGGCATAGGCATGGAGAGTCATCAGAGGGAAATGTTTATATACCCACATGACCTGGCCTTTATCTACATAGGCCTCATCCAACGTCGGCTGTGCCATCACCTGGTGCTGTTGGCAATAGGGACACTGAAAGTCACTGAACTCAAACACGACCACCGGTGCCGCCGGTGAACCTTTGAAGTAGTCCCCGGCCCGGGTTACGCCTTCCCAGTGCGGGTGGTCTATGTCATCTTCAGCGTGAAGCACAGTGCGCCACAGCCGTGCGGGCATCAAACCTTCGGCCGATACCCAGAAAGGGAGTTCTACCTGCGGTTCTACTGCCTCTTTCGCCATCTCGGCCAGATATTGGTCCAGATGGTGTGTTACGTCTGCAAAGACTTCGTATTCATAGGTGCCGCTGATACGCAGTGCGTTGTCCGGCTCCTCGCGATAGTAAAAGAAGAAGGTGGGTGTACCGGTGATACCCAGCTGCTGTGCATCGGCCATGGCACGGTCGATCCGGGCGTCTACCTCGTTATGCCGATTCTGCTGGCAAGCGCTAAAGGCCTGCATATCTAGGCCCTGCCCCTCCGACCGCATCTCGTTGTAGGTTAGGACCAAGGCGTCAAAGAAGGCCAGGGTGTCGGGTGTACGGGCATGTTGGGCCTGAGTTGCATAGAGCTGACTGTGCATCCACCAGAAGGCATCGGTATCCTGGAGAGCTACACACCAGGCTGCTCTATGGGCCATGCGGGCCTGGGGATGGAGCTCTTCCAGGGGTAAGTCCTTGACGACATACTGCACGAGGCCTGTGTGCACAAAATGGTCCAGGTACAGGGGCAAAGTCTCTTGATTGTGGCGCTGGCAGTAGGGGCAATGAAAATCGGAATACTCGATCACCACTATGGGGGCTGTGGCCGATCCCATGTACGGAAAGCCCTCGGCAGTAAATCCCGTCGCCAGACCCGGGGCCGCTAGCGGAACGTCTTGCGCCGTAGTGGGTGTGGCGAGCGGCGTGGGCATCTGAAAGGCTACAGGCTCCACCGCCGGAGCCAGGAAGCCGCTTGGGTCCGTGACACAAGCCGATGTGCACAAGGCTAACAGTCCTAGGCATAGGCCATACAGACTCTGACGCCGCCACCGGCTGTGTTGAACCCGGCCGTTAGGACAACGCCAGAGAGTAGAGAATAGTATCATTAGATTTGTATATCACCAGTCTGATTACGGAAGAAGGCACGGGGGATTAATATGCCCCGTCTGACTCACGGCGGGAACCTGCCGGGCTACATCTGCATCAGAGCTTCTTGCCATACATCAGCATACTGCACACTCACAGAGTCAGCACAACTCTCTCCCATTAGTCCACACAGTTGTATATGACACGGTCCGTATCACATACGACTCCCATTACATTTGGAAGTAATAGCCGTTATCCTGCACCAGCTTACAGTGATAGTTTGCTACATGGGCGATCAGCTTCCGCTGCAGAGCCACCCACTGACGACTCTGCAGCAGTGCAGACAGTTGCTCTTTATCCTCCACGGTACAGCCCATCAATACATCCGCGCCCTCGCCATAGAGGGAATACCAGACTTCACTAGGTTCCAGTCCCATGGCATTCAGTGCCGGCAGGAAATCATCCACCATGAAATTTTCGTACAGTCGTTCCCGGCCTGACTGGATATCCCAAGACAACAACAGCTTGAACACGGAAACACTTCAAAATTGGACGTATAATGCCACACTAGTTTGCCTTGGGAACAGCAGGCATAGGGTCTTCGCAAAATACCAGAAAGTCAGTCTAAATGCAAAGTGCGTATAACAGGATTCCCCCGCGAACTATCCAGCCCGCAGGTAGGTTGACTCAGCGCTCTCTCACTGTTGCCCTGATTTTATGGTTCTGGCTGTATGGGCCCGCGTTCATTGTGAGTTGGGCCCAATCGACGGTCCCGACTTTTGATGCGGGCACGTATCACCTGTATCTCACACCCGTCCAGGACATCAGGGGCTTAGATTTCCTGACCCATATTGTGGAAATCCATGTGTCCCATGCAAGCCCATCCCATACCCTTTTTACTACCATGGCCACCTATCGCTGGCACAACACGCGTACCGAACCGTTGGAACTTCCTTTGCTTATTCGCGCGCGCACGGGAGCGATCAGCCATCCCGCCCAGGGGCAACTAGTGGAGTTCGCACTTTTCCATCAGGATACGCCTCTGGCCCTAATACCCCGGGACAATGGCCAATACCAGGCCTCGGTATACTTGGATCCCGGTCAGCGTCTAACCTTAGATCTGCGCTACACCGTACAAGCGCCAGCCCGTTATTTCCCACGCGTGGCCTATGATTTCACCCTACTGCAACGCTGGTTGAACGTGCCCGACAGTATGCGAGTTAGCATTTTCCCGGACTTTATCCCGCAACCGGACAACGTCCTGGCCCTCCGGCCCGACACCTACGCCTTGCGTCCAGACGAAGTACGCTGGCTGTTTGAAGAGTCGCTGCCACCACATATACCGGAAGCGCATCTGCTGCACCGGGACGTATGGATGGCTATCCAAGATGCCATCCACCAGAATGACCCGCTTACCCTGGGCGAGCATTATTACGCCCTCTACACGGCCATGGACGCCCCTGCCTCACACCGCCGGCTGTACCACGATCAGGCCCTAGCGGCTTTTCGGCAGGCCCTTGAACAGGATCCGGGGCAAGCTCACTACGGTCTGACCCGTCTGTATCGCACGCATGCCCTAGCGAGTGTCAGTGCCCTGAATGTCCAGTACTTGGATTTGGTGCTACACCATGCTCAAATGGCCTTACAAATGCTCGCCCCGGACGCCGTGGCCGAACGCCAAGACGTGACACGCTGGCTCTGGCGCAGCCTGGAACTGCGTGTCAACTGGGCTGTCCAACACGAGGACTGGGAAACGGTCAACCGCACGCTGGAAGCCATAACCGTCCTCCCGGAGCAGGATAACACGTCAAACCAGCTGGTACGTATCCAGCGCTACGCCCACACACAGCGGGTAATTCGCCTCTTGGAACAGGGCGAGACGGACCAGGCCTTAGCCCTAGCCGGTCCCGCCATTCTTGATCCGGACTTTGTGCCGGCTTCCCATCTGGTACCGCTCTTCACGAGCTGGCACGCGGATATCCGTCTCGGATCTGAACCTGGGACGTTCACGGCCCGCCTGCAAGGCACGGTGGACGCACGACACTACGACCGCCTTGCGCCAACGGTAAGAGCTTTGGAAGATCTTCTGGTCCACGGGGAAACCGGCGTACAGGGCACGTTGGATCTAGCCTATACTAACGGTGATGAAAGTTCATCCGGAGACCCGCTCCTCATCTTGGATTTTCGCGTCACTCATGCCCAGGATGCCGACCGTATAGCAGATCTTCTACCCTATAGAGAATGGGCTCTGGTGAAATTCCTACTCCAAGAATCCCGTCTGTACATGACCCAGAGCCGCAATCCCCTTGTAGTTGAAGAAATCTATGAATATACCCTAGACCTGAGTGAGCTCTATCAGCTCTGGGATTCGAAGGCTCTCGCGCTGGAAGAGACGGTAGTCACCGAAGCCAGTGCCGGCACCCTTTCGCAGACAGACCTCATTCGCCAGATGAATTTCCTCAATACCGCCAAAGACTGGCGCCGCCTGGCGCACGGCACGGTGGTCACGGTCGCCCTAGCAACCGGGCACCCGGCAGCTAGGGCCAATACCCGTTGGGTGGCGACGGCAGAGCAACCCATCGTTCAGATGCATACGATCACACGTAGACCGCGCATCCTGAATCTAGCCTTATTCAGTACCCTTGGCCTGTTCCTAGTGGCTGGTATCAGCGTGAGCCTGAGCCATCTGCCGGGTAGACGACCACGGTCGGCCCAGCCCCCAGCCGATGCCTAACGGACTCATGGCTGTTTCTCGCTTCCCACTAAGCGCTACCTACCCGCGATCCGGGCGTATGCCTTTCCCGCACCAAGGGTCCCATGTAGTCCTGATCTGTCTATTTTACCTTGTTCTTGCTCTCGCCTTCGCCGCCGCTGAATGGCTGCCTATCGGTTCCGGGATTTTCCTCACCTCTGTGGCAGGGGCTCTGCTGTGCGGACTGCTCATTGCCTATTCCCGAGCCAATGCCTCCATTATGTTCGGTTTCGGCCTCTTAGCTAGTTGGTGCTGGATCCTGTTCCAGGTGTCCACACAGATTCCGGACCTGGACGCCCGCGCCCTGACTCTACAGGACCATTCCTTGCTGCAGGCACGGGCCTTTCTCTTACTGAATCAATGGTGGACATGGATCCGAACCGTCCTGCAGCAACAAACCAGCAGCGACACGCTAGTCTTTCTTTTCAACATGTCGTTTCTGCTGTGGTGGATCACCTACTTTGGTACCTGGACACTCCTGCGGTACGGCCAGACCTGGCGCACCATTCTGACGGCCGGGATCGTCACCGCCGTCAACACCTACTACGCCCCGGCGGCCATCACTGCCCCGGCGACCATCACTCTGCTGTTCGTCCTTTTTGTCCTCGTGGCGCTGATGCTGCTCGCCAGTGCTCATTTGGTCACCTTGCAGGCCAAATGGCAACGGGAAGGCATCCGCTACCCACCGGACATCGTGTTTGACTTCATGCGGAACGCCCTGATTTTCAGCTTGATTGCCGTCAGCGTAGCCTGGAGCATACCCAAACTAGGACTGTTGCAGGCTCTCAACCGTTGGCTGCAACCGGCCAGCATCGTCTGGGAAGACACGACGGATCGGATTGCGCAATGGAATCAAGGTCTTAACCAACAGATCCGGGGCGCGGCCGGATCTTTTCAGGATACCCTGACCTTGGGGGGTGAGCGCCAGACCTCCCCGGAACCCGTCCTGTACGTGCAGGTACAGTCAGACTCGGATCAGGTTCGGTACTGGCGCGCCAATGTGTACGATTCTTTCAATGGCACGCAATGGCGCAATACCCTGACCGATCATTTCACCATTCCTGCGCATCAAACCATTGCCGTACCCCCCTGGCAGCGTCGGCAATTCCTACGCCAGACTTTCCTGCCCCAGCAAGATCTAGGGTATGTCGTGCTGGCAGCCCCCAACATCATGCGCACGACCCTGCCTACGATAGCCCTCTATGAGACGGTATTCTCAACTGATCTAGCTGAAGTCCCGGAATCGCCAGACTCCAGTTCAACGATCGATCACAGCCTGTCCACTACCCAGGATCTGCTTTATGTGAAGTCTAAGGATCGGCTGACACCGGAAACCCCGTATGAGGTAACCAGTGCGCTGACGACCGTGACCGTATGGGATTTGGAACAGGCCTCGGACCACATTCCTGAAGCGATCAGGCACAGGTATCTGCAATTGCCTGAGACTATTGAGCCCCGGGTCTCGGCCCAGGCTATGGCCTGGATAGCTGGAGAAACCACTCGTTATGGCCAGGTCAAAGCGCTGGAAAGGGCTTTGCGTCACATTCCCTATGATGATCGTATTGCGGCCCCGCCGCCCGGTGTTGACCCTGTTGCCTACTTCCTCTTTGACTTGCAGCGTGGTTACTGTGATTACTACGCAACAACGATGGTTGTCATGCTGCGTATCCTGGGCATACCCGCCCGATTAGCCGTGGGCTATGCCCAGGGAGTCTACGAACCGGATACGAGCAGGTTTCTGGTCACGGAGGAGGACGCCCATTCCTGGGTGGAGGTCTATTTTGGGGAGATGGGGTGGATAGAGTTTGAACCCACCGCGGGCGAAAGCATCCCGCAACGTGAGCCGGGCGGCCCTCCCACTACGAGTTCGGGGGAACGCCGCAGCGGGGAGACACAGCCCTCTGCTAATCCCCAGGATCAGATGCTTCCTAGTGACGGAACAGAAGATTGGCTGGAAGATCTGGCCAACCCTGATGTGCCAATGGGGGATAGGCCCGGACGCCGGCCATCCCCCTGGATCTGGGTGGTCATCCTCGGGGGCGTTCTCCTCAGTAGTGCCGGGCTCATAGCCACCGGCACCGCGACGACTGTCGGACATTGGCTTTTCACCCACTTCACCGGATCTGTACCCTCCTCACTGCAGGCTTTGTCCATTGTCCTGCGCTATCAACAGTTGATGAAGTGGGCACGGCGGTTGCGCATTCCTTCATCTTCCAGTTTCACACCTTGGGAACGATACAGTGGACTAGTGCGCATCTTGCCTCTCCTGGCCCATCCCCTAGAGGCCATCGTACGGGCCTATGTCCGGTACCGTTACGGTACTGCTCCATCTGCACTGCAGCAATCAACCGCTCAAATTGACGTAGAGCGGCACTGGCAAGCCGTCCAATGGCCCCTGTGGCGGGCCTGGTTATCCCTGCGCTTAGGTGCGTTCCTACGTCGGTTCAAACTCTCTGCACCTAACGACTAGCTTCCTCCAGCCCCGTGGTGCCGATAGGCCACATTGTTGTGGCTGTCTAGAAGTTCCGTCTCGTATCCCATGTGTGGCCCGCTTCAGCCCCGCATACTGGTGACAGATGCAGAAAACCTGATCGCCATGGCTGATCTTAAGGCCGATCGAGGGTAGCAGGAGTTAACAGAATCGTGGTGGTACCTTCATCATCTCCATCCTTTTTCACTCGGTACCGTTTCTGGGTTTCTATCACCACCGGCCCCAGCGTCTGCAGCTGGGAGACAATAGCCTCCTGTTCCTCTGGGCAGTACCCAACAGGAATGCAGACACGCGGGGCTATTTGCCGGCAAAGTTTGAGAGCCCAGTGCATATCCAAGTCCTTACTCGGCCCCAGGGGTAGAATCAGGATCTCTGTCTGTTTCTGAATCAAGTTTTCAATCAGCCGACTATCGCGAGGCCGGAAACTAGCCCACGCCTGGCCCAGATGCGTAATCCGCGTGGTGCCAAAATCCATGAAATGGGCCAACCGGTCACGCGACGGGAGTGCTTCCGGCTGTATGGGCGATACCAAAGGCAGACTCTGTACGAACACCCCCCGCGCCTCGAATTCACCCGGTGCGGCAATCACGCGGGTATCCCCATCAAACGCAGCTAGTTCCGCATCATTCATGCGCTGACTGCTTATGACGATGTCCACTTCAAATCCTAGTGGATGCACTACTATGCGGGATTCGGGTTCATCCGTCTCCACGCCTGCAGACGCTGCCGTCGCGAACAGTTCAGGCTGTGTGTTGGCTCCTCGGTCTGGATCCTCCGGAAAGGGGTCATAGAGGACCCTCACGTCCCGTTCCTTGAAACCGATACAGTTGTTGCCATACCAGGTGATATCCACATTGACCTCTCTGCATTGGCTCCAAATCCCACGTTGCTATCATAAATCATACCATGATGCAGACAGAGAATAGATAATTTCACACGAAATGTCAATGATTATGCTTTAACGACTGACACTATGATCCCTAGGACCAGGCCATAGTGCAGGGGGTACCGGCGGTGCCGATACCGTGGAGACTACATCCCTGAGAACGCAGTCCTACAGATTGCCGTACGGCTCTGTCTCACTTCTCTGTACCGATCGCCGCCGACACGCTTGTTCTTCTGCGTCTGAACACATCCCAACGTCATGATTTCTACCATATTGAGCACACCGGGAATTGGGAGTACACGGATAGGTTGCCCACGCTATACCATAAAGACTTTAACTATTCCTTTTTATGTTACGATTGCGGCAGATTGAAGCCGGAAGCGCACACCGGTCTTTTTCCGCAAGGTAGACCATTTCCATGACAGTGATTCAATTTGGCACCGATGGCTGGCGTGGCCGCATGGCCGAGGCGTATACTTTTGCCAATGTGCGGCGCTGCGCACAAGGCTTTGCCTCTTACCTACAACGCCAGCAACCGACGGGCAACGTGGTAGTCGGTTTTGATCAGCGGTTTCAGAGCGATGCTTTTGCCGCCGCCGTGGCGGAAGTGCTGGCCGGTAATGGCTATCGGGTATACCTGACAACAGGTGCTACCCCCACACCCGTCATCTCCTTCGCCATACCCCACACGGAATCGTTAGGGGGAGTCAACATTACTGCCAGCCACAACCCGCCGGAAGACAACGGTTTCAAGGTTCGGGATGCTCAGGGGGGCGCAATCGCGCCCGCCGGTCTCCAGCGTATTGAAGCACTTATTCCTACCCTGGACAGCCCATCCCATGTCCGCTCTGTACCCTTGGACCAGGGCCTACGGGAAGGTTCTATCCAGCGCTTCAGCCCCGCTGCCGCGTACAAGGCACACCTGGAGCACCTGATCGATGTGACCCCGCTGCGCCAGGCCTCACTACATGTCATAGTTGATACCATGTGGGGCAACGGGGCCGGATGGTTGTCCGACATTTTGGCAGGTGGCAAAATACGGATCGAGGAAGTACACGCTGCGCGCAATCCGGCCTTCCCGGAGATGCAACGCCCGGAACCCGTACCTCCTAATGTGGACGCGGGGCTGGCCATGGCCCGCGCGCGGGGGGCCGATTGTACCCTGTTTCTGGATGGGGACGCAGACCGCTGTGGTCTGGGCGACGAGAATGCCCAATTTGTGGATCAATTGCGTGTGTACGGCCTGTTAGCCTATTACTTTCTAGCCATTCGCGGCGAACGGGGGCCCATCGTCAAGACTTTGAGTACGACCGCCATGCTGGACCGTCTAGGTGCGATCTATGATGTCCCCGTCTATGAGACGGGCGTGGGCTTCAAGTTCGTGGCTCCGGCCATGCTGCAGGAGAAAGCGCTCATCGGCGGTGAAGAGAGCGGGGGCTATGCATTCCGGGGACATGTACCGGAACGTGATGGTATCCTAGCCAATTTGTACCTGCTGGATCTGATGGTGAAAACCGGTAAAAAAACCACCGCCCTGCTGGCCGATCTGTTTGCCCTGGTACAACCTCATTATTACGCACGGCGGGATCTGCGCCTTACGGACGCCAGCATGAAACAGGAGGCGGTAACCCAGTTGGAGGCACTGCAGGTTGATACGCTCACCCTAGCCGGCCACCGTGTGAAGCGACTGGACCGGACCGATGGCTACAAATTCCATTTGGAGGACGGTGGCTGGGTACTGATACGATTTTCCGGTACGGAACCGTTGATTCGTATTTACACCGAAATCTCTGATGCGACGCTGACTGAGGCCATGCTGGATGCAGGGCTGGCGTTGATCGGCCATTAAGCGATCCTATGGGGGACTCAGAGTGTCCACCCCTCCGGCGTCTTTGCCTGTCCTGGTAGACAGTCACTGCCACCTCAACTTCGCGGTATACGCAGACGATCGTACCGCTATTGTGCACAGAGCCCGCGCTCAGGGCGTCAAGCGCATGGTCAACCCCGGCACCACGCTCACGGACAGTCAGGCCGCGGTACGTCTGACCCAGCGGTTTGAGTCCGTATATGCCGCCGTGGGCGTACATCCTCATGCCGCGGCAGCCCAATCTGCCACATACCTGGATCGTCTCCAGGAGTTGGCACGCCAACCCAAGGTAGTTGCCTTAGGTGAAATTGGTCTTGACTATTACCGCGAGCTGGCCCCCCGCGCCCGGCAGGCCTCCGTGTTCCGTGAGCAGCTGGACCTGGCTGCGGCCCTGGGTCTGCCAGTCATCATTCACTGTCGTGAAGCACAGCCGGACATACTCCGCATCCTGACGGAATGGACAGCTAGCAACCAATTCCGCCACTCCGTCCTGGCAGACCGGCCCTATGCCGGCGTGCTGCATGCCTTCAGTGGTGACCTGAATGACGCACGACAGGCTTATGCCCTAGAGTTTCTGCTCGGTCTGGGCGGACCGGTGACCTTCCGTAACGCCCGGACGCTGCATCAGCTGGTGCCTGCCCTCGACCTGCAGCGGCTCATGCTAGAAACCGATGCTCCCTACCTCAGTCCACACCCACACCGGGGGCAGCGCAACGAACCATCCCGCCTCCCCTTGATTTGCCAGGCCATTGCCGACCGAGCGGATACGACACCCGCCCGGTTGGCAGCCCTCACCACGACCACGGCTACCCGTTTCTTTGGCTGGACGGAGCACGAAGCATCCTTATGACCCCACACGTTGCTGATCGGGCCACGCTGGGGGATTCCTTACCGACCTTGCTGGCTGCCATCAACACGGAGATGCGTGCGGTAGAAGACATGATGCTAACCCGTGATGTCACGAACTTGGTTCCCTTGCAGAAGGTGTACCGGGAAATCTTGACTCGGGGAGGCAAACGGCTGCGTCCAGCCCTGGCGCTGTTGTGTGCGAGCCTGATCCGGCCAGCCGCCCAGCCCCTACCGTTCGCCGTGATCGCCCTGAGTGGCGCTGTGGAGATGTTGCACACATCCACGCTAGTGCATGACGACGTTATTGACAACGCCCTGTTACGCCGGGGCGCACCCACGTTGAATTCCACCTGGTCGGCCGGAGACACGGTGCTGGCCGGCAATTACATGTTCGCCCAGGCTGCGCACTACAGCGCACTCACCGGACACAAAGACGTGATCCGGATCTGCAGCGATGTACTCGCCTACCTGGTGCAGGGTGAGATCGAGCAGATGAAATCCCAGCACGATTTTGCGGTAACACGCGCCGCCTACTTTCGGCGCATTGCTTTGAAAACCTCAAGTATCTTCCGCTTGGCCACTGAATGCGCTGGGCTCATTCAAAAATTCAGTGATGCGCGTGTGCGGCAGCTCAAGCGCTTTGGGGTGCATTTTGGCATCGCTTTCCAGGTGGTGGATGACATCCTGGACTATACGAGCGATCCACTGGCCCTGGGCAAACCGGCCGGCAGTGACCTGCTGAACGGTACCTGTACGCTCCCCTTTTTCCTTTACCTTGAAAGGCACCCTAATCCGGCCACAGTGGTGTCCGAACTACAGGAGATGAATTCCTGGCGCCTGCGTTCCCCGACCGTTTGGCAGGATACCGTGCGACGCTTCGTGAAGGATGTCTGCCAGTCTAGTGCCATCACGGAAGCCTACGATATTGCGCAGGCCCACATCGTGCAGGCCCAGCAGTGTCTAGGCGTTTTCCCCGAGTCGCGTTACAGACATGCCCTGCATAGTCTGAGTACTCTGGTCACAAACCGTCTGGCCTGAAATGACGGGATACGTGGGGCCTGTGCCGTTGCGGGTCTATCGGTTTCGGCCGGACTAGGAAGCACCACCCAGCTACTCATCGCACCCATTGGCAACTCTATGGTATCGCCCGCACCAAGAAGCGGCTCCAATTGGCATACAATCGGTATACTAATTGGTCCCGAGTGATGCTAGAGAGTGAATTACATGAACATTAGGAAGCACGTAATCGGTCCTTTATGGCTTCACCGGGTATGTGTTCTATTACTGGCTACCGGCTGGTTGGCGGCACTAGGCGCCGGGTGCACAGGTCCGGCGTGGGAAGAATGGGAAGAAGTTGATGCAGTGGCTGGACCGACCTCACCCGTGCAGACCACCGGTGAAACCCAACCGCATGCCTCCGATTCGTACTTTGCTCTCGATCACGTACTGGATATTGCCATTGAGATCGCGCCTGCGGACTGGCATACGCTGCGCCACCAAACGCGGACCCTGGAAGATGTGATTACGGAAATTCAGACCGGGTGCCTCGCTCAGCCCTTCACCGATATCTACTCCTGGTTTCCAGCGCAAGTAACCGTGGATGGCCAAACCCTCACCGATGTCGGTATCCGTAAGAAAGGCTTTGTCGGTTCCCAGAGTGCCGACAAGCCCTCTCTCAAACTCCGATTTGACAAATACGTGAACGGTCAGATTTTGGATGGTGCCATTGAGCGAATGACCCTGAACAATAACATCCAGGACGAGTCACAGATCAACGCCTGCATGGCCTACCAGATCTTCGCCGATGCGGGACTGCCCGCACCCCGCTGCAACTTTGCTACCGTTTCCCTTAACGGCCGGAACTTGGGTCTGTACTCCCATGTAGAGGAAATTAAACCGCCCTTTCTAGCACGCCACTTCGCTGACAACCAGGGGAACCTGTATGAAGGTGCCGTAAGCGATTTTCGCCCCGGATGGCGTGGTACTTTTGAGAAGAAAACCAATGAGGACCATGACGACTGGTCGGACATTGACGCTGTCGTCGCTGCTCTGCAAGATCCCACGCCCTCCGGTCTGACGGCTCTGGATGCCATTGTGGACCGGGACCGGTTTCTTTCTTTCTGGGCCACGGAAGTACTGGTGGGGCACTGGGACGGTTATGCCGGGAACCGCAACAACTATCACTTTTACCGGGAACCACAAGGCTCCTTTGTGTTCATCCCCTGGGGTGTAGATCAGGTGTTCTCACTGGAAGAGGATCCCAATCCCTTTGACGACATTCGCCGGCCGCCGCCGGCCGTCTGGGCTCACGGTGCCATCGCCCACCGCCTGTATCAGGATGATCCCAGCCGAACCGCGTACGTCAGACGCCTGCGGGAACTGGTAGATACGGTTTGGCACGAGACCGAACTGCTCGCGCGGGTGGACACGATGGCCGCCATTGTCCAACAGCATGCTCTGCCCGCCGAACGGGCCATCGCCACCCACGACACGAAACGGGTGCGCCAGTTCATCCGGGAACGCAGACAGAAGATTCTGACCAGCCTGGAACCGGAGCCGCCGGCTTGGCCCTGGTCCATGGCCCTGCCACCTTGCCGGAACGATATGTCTACACAAGCTACGGTGGACACGGCGCTATTTGACGGATTGATCTCCGGCCTCCCGGTCACGCTACACTTCACCACCACTTGGGGATCGAACGAGAGTAACAATCCCCTGGTTGAGGGCACGCTCACGCATCTCCAGCTGCATGACACGACAGTACCGGATACGGGCCTGGCCGTGGTCGCGGGCATCGCCTCACCGGATGAGGCCATGGGGTTAGGTTTTACGGAAGAGACCGCCATCCTCCTCCTCCTCGGTTTGGAATCCGATGGCACCCTACAGGGACTGACCTGGATGCTGCCCCTGACCCAACTGACCAGCGGTACCACTCTATCCATTGAAACCGGTGAGGTCCGTGGAGGCTATTGGGCCATACCCTTCGGAGCCATTGCCCCGGATCGGTTCACACCTTTCACCACTGGTCAATTGGAGCTGATCGAGGTTAACGCGGAACCGGGGGCTACCTTATCCGTTCGCTTCCACGGCAATCTGCATCCCGCCACAGGAGAGCTGCCCGCCGCAGTTGACACCCCCTCTACGGTGGATATGGCGACGTTTGACGCCCTGGCCTCCGGCCTAGTCACGCTACACTTCACCACTACCTGGGGATCGAACGAGAGTGACAATCCCCTGGCCCAGGGCACGATCACGCATCTCCAACTGCACGACACAACTCTATCCGATACAGGCTTAGCCGTGATCGCGGGCCCCGCCTCACCGGACGAAGTCGCCTGGCTTGATTCTGCAGAGGAGGCCGCATCCCTTACCGTCTTTGGTTTGGGTGCCGATCACACCCTGCAGGGGCTGACCTGGGTACTACCCCTGGCTCAATTGACCGGTGGTACCACTCTATCCATTGCCGCCGGCGAGGTCCGTGGGGGCTATTGGGCCATACCCAACGACGCAACTGTACCTGATCGGTTCATACCTTTGACTACAGGTCAATTGGAATTGATTGAGGCCGGCACGGAACCGGGAGCCCCCATCTCCGTTCGCTTCCAGGGTATACAGCCTCCTGCCGACAAGGAGTCCGCCGCCGCGGCTGTCATGGGCCTCGTCATCAACGAAATAGCGGCCCAGGGAGAACCCTTGGATTGGTTTGAACTTTACAACGCCTCCGAGACTCCTGTAGTCTTGGCTGATTTTGTGCTGGCTGACGATCTAACGGATACCGCGAAGCGTGTCTCTTTTCCGAAGGCCCTGATCATCCCGCCGGGGGGCTATCTGCAGGTAGAACTGGATAAAGATGGATGGCCCGGTTTTGCCCTAGGTCGGGACGAAGAACTGGGTATCTGGACATCCAACGGCATACAGGTCACTGCGGTCAATTGGGATCAAGGTCAGGCTGACGCTGGCACCAGCTGGGCCCGTGTACCCGATGGTATCGGCGATTTCCAGACCGTGGACAATCCGACACCGGGAGCACCGAATACAGAGTAGATGCAAAGAAGGATGTAGCCCAGGTAGGCATCGACGTACCCCACAGGGTCGGAAGGTCTTGCCATGTCCTACCCTGTGATGGACGGAAGTGCATGAGACTTATCCGGATGCCCCATAGCTGCGTGGCGCGGCACGGGGCATCCGTTGACCCGCCCCCGAGTTGTTCGGATTCGCTCCGCTATCCCCCACACACGGAACACAAGGGCGCCTACTTCTCTCCCGTATCGGGAAAACAAGGATCTGTATCCCCGCTTGCGCATGCCCCCGGACAACGCACGGCACAAGTACCGTATCCGCCGTATCATTTGCTATCCTTTACCTTCATAACGACTTGCTTGACACAAGCCGGACAGGATACTACCGCATGCAGGACTCACTACAACATCCGCGCGTGACCGTTAACACGGATCCTGAACTGGTGGATTACATATTTGACCTTTATGGGTACATGATTCTGGAGCAGGCTCTGGCCCCCCATGATCTGGACGAGATGAACCAATGGGTTGATGATCACTGGTCCTATGTCCAAAATCCGCGGCCGCAGACGGACCGGGCCCTGGCAGATCCCTGGATCGGACATGTGGAAACGCACAGTTATGGGTTGGATGACGGGGTTAACTTCCAGAACATCGTGGAAGGCGGTCCGGTTTTTGAGCGCCTCATTGACTATCCGGCCTGGCTACCCCTGGTTACAAAATATGTCAATCCGATTAACGGTCTATCCATTCACGAAAACCTATTGAACGTGCGTGGCCCTGGAGGGTATCTCTACATTCACAGCGGCGGCCACGCGCCTCTATCCTATTTCACCTTCCGCCAGGAAAACACGGGTGAATGGATGGTAGGCCAGATCAACATCCTGATGGCGCTGCAGGACATCGGTCCCGAGGACGGAGCCACAGTCATCGTGCCGGGCAGTCATCGTACCACTTTACCCCATCCCCGCCTGCAACGAGAAGGCAAGGGTATTGTGGCTGCCCACGATATTCGGGAAGCCGCAGGCTCTGCATATGGAGCCCGGGAAGTGTATCTGCAGGCGGGCGACGCCCTGTTCTTTACCGACTGTGTCACCCATGGCTCGGCCGAGAGAACCAATACCGGCTATCGGCGCGCTGTTATCTACCGCTACTCACCGCGGTTTCTGCGCACCCGTTTCAATTATGAGCTGTCCGCGGAGCTACGGAGTCGTCTTACGCCCGAACGCCTCGCGATTCTCCAGCCGGTGGCGCCACGCAGTCCCGCACGCCTGTCACCCGCCTAGTGGCCATTTCCCGGATCCTTGTCCATGGATAGCTTGCATGCCAACACTAAGGCCGGAGCCTGCGATCTTTCCATCGTTATTGTCAGCTGGAATGTCTGGGATTACCTGCGTGACTGTCTGACCAGTCTGGAAAAAGCGAGCACCGGTACTGACACACCGACTCTGCGCGTTCTGCCGGCACTGGCCGGACTGCAATCCGGCCTCCGGTTTGAGGTTGTGCTGGTAGATGCCGCCAGCCAGGACGCTACGCCGACTCTGATCCCAACTTTGTTTCCTTGGGTGCGTCTCGTAACGCCGGGTCAAAATGTGGGGTTCACACGCGGCAACAACCTAGGCTACCGCGTCAGCCGCGGACATACCCTACTCTTCCTGAATCCCGACACTTTAGTGGCTGCCTCTGCGCTAGTTACCTTGTGGACAGCTCTGCAGGCGCAGCCATACATCGGGGTTGTAGGCCCCCGCCTAGTTCGAGGCGACGGTCAGCTACAGGATTCACGACGGCGCTTTCCCCAGCCGGTCACCGGTTTTTTTGAAAGTACGTGGCTGGGTCGGGCTTGGCCCGGGAATCCCTGGTCTCGCCACTATCACTGCCGCAACTGGCCTGCCACATGCGTACAGGGTGTGGATTGGCTTGAAGGCGCAGCCCTTATGGTGCGCCGTGAGGCCTTCGCCACCGTGGGTGGCTTTGACGAACGTTTCTTCATGTACAGTGAAGAACTCGATCTGTGCCAACGCATCCGTACGGCCGGCTGGCGCATCCGCTATGTACCGGACGCGACCTGCATCCATTATGGTAGTTCCAGCGCGGTCCAAGTACCGGCCCAGACCCACATAATCTTCAATACCAGCAAGGTCCTCTATTACCGCAAGTACTTTGGTCCGATCTGGTCCCGATGCCTGCAGGGATATCTCCTCGCCGAATACGGTTTCCAGCTCCTGGTTGAAACTGCTAAGCTGCTCGTAGGGCACCAACCGGCCCTGCGCCAGCAACGTATCCAAGCATACCTTCGTGTCCTGGCCAGTCGTTTGCGTCCCGCCACTCCCACTGTGTAATCCGAGCCCGCCATGAGCCCAATACCTGTAGTGCCGGTCAGCGGCATGCGCGATTTCCTGCCCCTTGATGTAGTGCGCCGTGAGTATGTCATTAACATCGTCCGCGATACCTTTCGGCTGTACGGTTTCCAGCCGGTGGAAACCCCGGCTCTGGAGCATCTGGCCACCCTGCAGGGAAAATACGGGGAGGAGGGCGATCAGCTCATGTATCGTGTGCTCAAGCGCGGAGCCAAGCTAGAACGGGCCCTGCAGACAGATACGGGGACTGCCGAGCTCGCCGATATGGGCCTGCGGTACGACCTGACCGTCCCTCTAGCCCGCCTGATAGCCGCTCACGCCAATACCATGCTCCCGGTGTTCCGACGTTACCAGATTCAGCCCGTCTACCGCGCTGAGCGTCCGGCCAAAGGCCGTTATCGTGAATTCATGCAATGCGATGTGGACATCGTCGGTGTAGACAGTGTGGATGCCGAAGCGGATGTCATTAATGCGGGGGTGGCCATTCTGCGCAATCTGCACTTCAAACGGGCAAACGATTTCTGGATACGCCTTAATCACCGTCAGGTGTTGCAGGGTTTATTAGCCTTGGCCGGTGTGCCCGCTGTGCAGACAACGTCTGCGCTGGTAGCTCTTGACAAACTGGACAAGATTGGGCTGCAAGGCGTACAGGCGGAACTGGCGCACCGCGGCCTCGCGGCCGCGAGCATCCAGCAACTGACGCGTGTCATGCAGGACCTGGCACCGGTATCTACCCCGCTTGATATGCTGACGGCACTGCGTGGATTGCTAGCCAATCATGACGAAGGCCAGACGGGGGTACAGGAATTGACCACCCTGACCACCCTGCTGGAGGCGGGGCCTGCCGGCGGCACGTTCCGCATTGATCCTTTTCTGGCCCGGGGTATGGGCTATTACACGGGACCTATTTACGAAATCCAGTTTCCGGACTTGGCGAGTTCCGGGGGCGGGGGAGGCCGCTACGATAACCTTCTGGGGCACTTCACCGGCTCACGCATACCCGCCTGCGGTTTCAGCTTGGGTTTGGAACGCATTATCCTGATCATGGAGCAGCGCGCTATGTTCCCCGCGGATTTGGTCGCCGCCCCTCAGGTGCTCGTGGCCCAGATGGATGCGACAATGTCAAGTTACTTACATCGGATAGCCCACCAGTTACGAACCGCCGGCTTGCGCACTGATCTATTTCCGGCACCCGGACGACTCAAACGGCAGTTCCGGTACGCGGCTAAGCAAGGCATCCGGTACGTGATCGTCGCTGGGGAAACGGAAGCCGCCGCCGCCCAGGCCGCCATCAAGGATCTGAGTACCGGCACCCAGGTAGCCGTGGACCTGCCGGACCTGGTGCACACCTTGCAGCAGATGTTGGGTATCCAACCGTAGTTCATCTTATCCAAGCGCGGGAGCCCACATAACCCCATGTACACTAATCATCTGAAGCGCCGTCTGGATGCAGGCCAGGTACCGATTGGCCATATGATTTGGGAATTTAATACCCGGGGCATCGCCCGTCTCGCGGAACTGGCGCAGCTGGATTTTGTGCTGATCGACATGGAACACGGCGGATTCGCACTGCCTCAGGTAGCAGACCTGGTGGCTTGGTTCCGGGCCACGACCGTGACTCCCATAGTACGAGTGCCGGAAGTCCAGTACCATTTCATCGCCCGTGCCCTGGATATGGGAGCCCTGGGTGTCATGATACCCAACGTGCGTACGCCTGCCATGGCCCAGGCTATCGTGCAGGCAGCCTACTACGCACCGATGGGAGCCCGTGGAGTGGGCCTTGGTGGCCCCGTCACGCACTATCAAGGTGGTGACTCACGTACGCTTATGGATACTTTAAATGAAGCTACGGCTGTCATCTGCCAGATTGAAAGTAGGGAAGGCTTGGAAAATCTGGAGGCGATCGCCGCCGTTCCCGGTGTAGATGCGCTTTGGGTAGGACAGGCCGATTTGTCCCAGTCTCTGGGCATCCCCGGCCAGTTCGATCATCCTGACTTCCGGGCTGCTCTGGACCAGGTCGTTGCCTGCTGCCGTCAGTATGGCCTGGGTGCCGGTATTCAACCCGGCGATCCCGCGCAGTGCCAGACATGGCTGCAGATAGGCTTCAACGTAATCTCCTATAGTGTTGACACGGCAGTCTATGCGGAGGCCCTAGCCGGTGCCCGGCAGACAGTTGCGGATCTCACGGCCGCCGCCTGAACCCTGCATGGGCTTGGACAATTGTTGACTCTCCAAAGGTCTCAGCCTATACTCCCTTGCACAATCAAATAGCGCAACTCTTATCCAGAGAGGTGGAGGGATCCGGCCCTTTGATGCTTCGGCAACCCGGTGTGCGTCATGTGCGCATCAGGGTGCCAAATCCGGCAGACGCGTTCTGGGAGATGAGAGCAATCCTGTCCATCAGGTGTTTTTCATCCCCTATTCAGGGGATTTTTTCATTCCCGTGCCCGGGTCTGCCTCTTACCATAGCCAACCGTCTGACCAAGTATGAACACGCCCCAAGCCCTGGATCACGTAACCGACCGGTTTTTTACCTTTGCTGAGGACACACCTTTTGCCCTGGACAGTGGTGAAACCCTGGCACCGGTCACACTAGCGTACCAAACCTATGGACAGCTGAATGCGGACCGCAACAACGCCATTCTCGTGTGCCATGCCCTCAGCGGCAGCCAGCACGCAGCCGGTATACACAAGGATCGACCCAACGAGATGGGCTGGTGGTTCGATTGTATCGGACCGGGTAAGGCCTTTGACACCAATCGGTTCTTTGTGATCTGTAGCAATGTGCTGGGCGGGTGTTATGGCTCTTCAGGTCCCGTCAGTCTTAATCCGGTCACCGATCAGCCTTACGGTCTAGACTTTCCCGTGGTGACCATAGGAGATATGGTAAATGCCCAACGACACCTGCTCGATCATCTAGGTATTGACCGGCTGCTCTGTGTTAGTGGCGGTTCTATGGGCGGGATGCAGGTCCTGCAGTGGGCCTCCCGCTACCCTGAGCGGCTGCGGGCAGCCATTCCTATCGCCACCACAGCGCGGCATAGCCCACAGCAGATTGCCTTTGATGCCGTGGGACGCGAGGCTATTTTGCGTGACCCGCACTGGCACCAGGGCAGTTACTACGATCAGCCCCGGAAACCGGATGCGGGCCTCGCTGTGGCCCGCATGATTGGCCACATCACCTATCTCTCGGATACTTCCATGCACAGCAAATTCGGGCGTCGCCTCCAGGCTCGGGAGCGGTACGGCTACGAATTTCTGGACACGGACTTTGAGGTGGAAAGCTATCTGCAGTACAACGGCAACAAGTTCACCCATCGCTTTGACGCCAATTCGTACCTGTACGTTACCAAAGCTATGGACTACTTCGATCTGGGCCGGGAAACCGGTCGGATCGCGGATGCCTTCCGCCAGGCGGTGGACTTGGATTTCCTGGTCGTGAGTTTCACTAGCGATTGGCTGTATCCGAGCTATCAGAGCCGAGAACTCGTGAAAGCCCTGCATGCCCTGGGTATCAATGTGACTTACGTGGATGTCCAAAGCGTATGGGGGCATGATGCCTTCTTGCTGGAAACTGCCACTATGACCGAACTGATTCGCAACTACCTGAAACGACTGACCAATTTGTGGGACATTGCGCTCCCGGCAACAGGCTGACGTGCACATGACAAGGGCACGATCTGCCATCCCGGCACCATCCAATCATATCCGTCCGGATTTACAGGCCATTGCCGATCTGGTGGAGACCCAGAGCCTGGTGTTAGATCTGGGCTGCGGGGACGGTTCGCTGCTGGAACTCCTGACCCAGGCCAAGCAAGTGCGGGGACGGGGTATTGAACTGCATGAGGCCGGAGTCATGGCGTGCGTACGCCGCGGTCTCAGCGTACGGCAGGGCAATCTCAACGAAGGCCTGGCCGACTATCCGGACCGCAGTGTTGATTACGTGGTACTGAGTCAGACTCTGCACTACCTCAATCATCCGGGACACATTCTGGATGAAATGCTGCGGGTAGGGCACCACGCCATCGTCAGCTTTCCCAATTGGGGTCACTGGCGAGTCCGTATACAGCTTCTGCGCACGGGGCAGATGCCCCAAGCTCCTACCCTGCCCGAAGCCTGGCATGCCACCCGCCGCTGGCAGGCCTTCACCATTGCAGATTTTCGGGATCTGTGCCAGCAGCGGCAGTACACCCTCCGGCAGGCTGTCTATCTGGTGCATGATCAGCCCCTGCACCAGACGGCGCTAGCCAATCTGTTGGCGACAACCGGTATTTTCGTCTTACACAAGGAGTAATCCTCCACGCTGTCATGATCGTCATGAAATTCGGTGGTACGTCGGTGGGCACACTGGCGGCACTACAACAAGTGTGTGAAATTGTCCAACAGGCCCACAACCAGACCGAGTCACGACCCGGCCTCGTAGTCGTGACGAGTGCCATGAGTGGGGTTACGGATGCTCTGTTGGAAGCGGCGGCCGCCGCGGTCCAGGGCCATTTGGACACCTGTCACGAAACTTACAGGCAACTGCAGCGGAAGCATGAGGAAGTGCTGGAACGTTTGGTGCCAACACCTACCGTACGTGAGCACCTGGCCGCAGAACTGATGCATACCCTCCGTCATCTGCGGCGTCTACTGGAAAGCGTGGCCGTGCTAGGCGAACTCACCCCGCGGGGCCGAGACTGGATCGCCGGTACCGGTGAAACTATCATGGGGCCCCTGCTGACCCAGGTTCTCTGTGGGACGGGTCTGCCGGCCTGCTATGTTGACGCCCGTACCCTCATCGTGACCGACTGTGTATTTGGTGGAGCCGAACCCCTGAGCGAAGAAACCGAATATCGGTGCCGAACACAGCTCGTGCCCCTCCTGAACGACCACCGGGTGGTCGTCACTAATGGCTACATCAGCGCTACGATTGAGGGTGTGCCTACCACTCTGGGCCGGGGCGGTTCCGATTATTCTGCGGCAATCCTCGGCGCCGCCCTGGAAGCGGACGAAATCCAGATCTGGACCGATGTGCGCGGGGTCAAGACTGCGGATCCCCGTGTCGTGCCTGAAGCGCGTACCTTGCGAGAAATCAGTTTCAGTGAAATGGCCGAATTAGCCTATTACGGCGCCAAGGTGCTGCATCCTAAGACGGTGCGGCCCATTATTCGCAAAGGTCTAGCTCTGCGGGTTCTCAACACCTTTGAACCCTGTGATCCCGGTACCCGGGTGGTTCACGACGATCAGTTGACGCTGACGGGTGATATCAAGGCGGTCACAGCCATCTACAACATGAACATGATCATGATCGAGGGCCGAGGCATGATCGGAGTGCCGGGCATTGCAGCCCGTACGTTCCAGGCTGTCTCCGATGTTCAGGCCAACGTACTCATGATCAGCCAAAGCAGTAGTGAGCAGAGCATCTGTTTTGTGGTACCCAACGAATCCGCGTCCACCGTGATTGAGGCCCTGCAGGCGGAGTTTCACCCGGAACTGGCAAGGGGCTATATCGAAAAGATCGAGGGCAATCCGGACATCGTGATCATTGCGGCGGTGGGCCAGGCCATCCAGCACACATCCGATATTGTGGCTAAGGTGTTCACGGCTCTAGCCCAGGCGCAGATCAATGTCGTGTCCATTGCCCAAGGTGCCAGCGATACCATGATCAGCGTGGTGGTCCCTCGGTACGTTGCCCATGAGGGAATTCGGGCCTTACATCAAGCCCTGGTCCCGGAAATGATCGAGGCGTCCGGTCCGTAGTATTTCCGATTGGCCGGTTGGCCGCTGTGCTACAATGCAGACTTTGTTTGCGATAGAAAGATAAGGCCTTGTTATGGTCTCTCTGCCTCTTGTCATCATGGGACTAGGCCATGTAGGACGTAGTCTCACGGCGCAGATTGTGCGCCAGCGTGTCCATGTCCGTGACATGTACCATGTGGATTTGTCCATACGGGCCGTCAGTGACAGTACCGGTCTGATCCGCACCTCCCATCTAACCGATGCCGAGCTATTGGACCTCTGTGCCCGGAAAGACGCGGGGCTGTCGCTGAGTCAGCAGGCCGGGGGTATGATTTGGACCGATCCGGTAGCCGAGGTGACAGCAGCGGCTGAGTCCAAGGCTGTGGTGGTGGACTGTACGGCCACGGCCGCCACGGTTCCTATCCTGCTCCGAGCCTTGGAAACCGCACACGCCATCGTGCTGGCTAACAAGCACCCCTTGACCCAATCCTATGCCCTGTACCGACAGCTCACCCGTGACAGCGCAGGCGCGTGGAACCTGGCCCATTGTCGCTGGGAAGCCACCGTGGGCGCGGGCTTGCCGGTCATGGCAACGCTGCAGCGTCTGGTAAGCTGCGGGGACACCATCGCCTGTATCAACGGCACGTTCAGTGGTACCCTAGGGTATGTCATGACGGGTCTCCAACGCGGGCAGCTGTTTAGCCAAATCGTGCGTGAAGCTCATACCCAGGGCTATACGGAGCCCGATCCGCGGGATGATCTCGGCGGTGTGGATGTCGCCCGCAAGGCCCTGATCTTAGCGCGTGGCATGGGGCTCGCTATGGAGATGGCGGACGTCAAGGTGACGGGACTGTTTCCCGATACGCTGGCAACCCTTTCCGTACCGGACTTCCTGGACGCTCTCCCGGAACTGGACCAGGCCTACTGCCAGCAATGCGAAGAGGCCGCCCGCCAGAGCATGTGCTTGCGGTATGCCGCGACCGTAAGTCCGAACGGTCTGGAGGTGGGCCCCCAGCTTGTACCCTTGCATTCACCCCTGGGCCAGCTGGTGGGCACGGACAACCTGATTGAAATCACCAGCCAATGGTATGCGCCCCAACCTTTGGTCATTCAGGGACGCGGAGCCGGTGTGGACGCCACCGCCGCCGGGGTCTTCAGCGACATCATGGAACTAGCATTCACGCGCTTCCGCTAAAATCTTACATACCAGACAAAGGCATACACAATCATGACAGAAAAAATCAAGGTAGGCGTTCTGGGTGCTACAGGCACCGTAGGGCAGCGTTTCGTCAGTCTGCTGAACGAGCATCCTTGGTTCACTTTGACTACTGTCTACGCATCCGAACGCAGTGCCGGTAAGACGTACGGTGAAGCCTGTCACTGGATCTTGCGGGACCCCATGCCGGCTGCGGTACGGGACCTCATCGTGCAACCCACGCAACCTGATGGCGACTGCACGATCGTATTCAGCAGCCTACCCACGGAGCAGGCACGCACGGTGGAACGCGCCTTCGCGCAGGCAGGATTTGGCGTCTACAGCAACGCCAGCGCTCATCGCTACACTGCCGATGTACCCCTGCTGATCCCGGAAGTCAATCCGGACCACCTAGGTCTCATTCCGGTACAGCAGGCACAGCGCGGTTGGTCCGGCTACATCGTCACGAATGCCAACTGCACTACGACTCATCTGGTCAGCGCCCTGCATCCTTTGCACGTACGGTTTGGCCTGAAGCGTCTGTTTGTCTGCACCATGCAAGCGGTCAGCGGTGCCGGTTATCCCGGAGTCTCCAGCATGGACATCCTAGACAACATCATTCCCTACATCGGTGGTGAAGAGGAGAAGGTGGAGCGGAAAGAACCCCAGAAACTCCTGGGCCATTTTGACGGTACGGAGGTGATTCCGGCCTCTTTCCGCATCAGTGCCCACTGCAACCGCGTGGCCACCCGCAACGGGCATCTGGAAGCCGTCAGTGTGGAGTTGGAGCATACACCGACTCGGGAAGAAGTGCTGGATGCCTGGAAGTCCTACTATCCGCTGCCCCAACAGCTGCAGCTCCCCTCCGCCCCCGATCCGACCCTCATCTATATGGAGGCAGCGGATCGCCCTCAGCCCCGGCTGGATCGGCTCGCCGGCTCCGTACCGGGTATGGCAACCCTCATCGGGCGCCTGCGGCCCGATCCCCTATTTGATTTCAAGTTCCTGATCCTGGGCCACAACACCATTCGAGGTGCTGCGGGTGGTAGTCTCTTGAATGCGGAACTGATCCATGTGCAATCCCAGAACCATGGCCTGACCTCAAGCACGCCTGCGGCCGTCATGGCCCTTTGATCCTGGCATAACGTAACGGTGATCCTCTTGGCCTCCAACGTCTTCCTGACCGCCTCCTCTGCCACTATAGAACAGTTCGGCCTGGTCAGCCTATCCGAATTTCTGGATGATCGGTTTGTGTACCGCGATCTGCAGCCTGTGGATCAACGTTATCAGGGCTACAGGCAATGTGCGCAACGTTTTGGTCTTGATCCCGCTATGATTCCCAGCAAGACGGATCCTGTCTACAATAAGGTCGCAGTCTGGATCGTAGACCACATGCAGGAACAGGCCTCCACCGAGGAAGTGGAGGAGCTGCTTTTCATTGGTGATAGTCGCCTCACTGATGGCACGGCCTTTCAGGGTATGGTGGCCTATGCGGGCTGGAACGGTTCCTGTTTTATCTGTGCCGAAGATCCTAATACGGAGGCCCAGCTGTCCTGGGATCCTGAGACCCGGGTGGTAGAAGCCAACCGTTGGTACCTGTTGGCGGACTGGATTCAAGAAATGCGCAGCAACCGGCTCCAGTTGAATGCCCGGACCGCCGTCATTATTGACATTGACAAGACCGCCCTAGGTGCGCGGGGCCGTAATGACAGTGTTATTGACAACGCACGCTTCACGAGCCTACACAAGGCCCTACGGGAAAGCTTGCACGATTTTGACTTCAATGCCTTCCGCACCCTGTACGCCACCATCAACCGTGAAGAATACATGAACCTGACGGTTGACAACCAGGATTATGTCATCTATATTTGCCTCATGATCCTGAATGGCGAAATCTCCCTCAAAGAGGTGGGGGATATGGTGCAGAAGCACACACACTTTGAACAGCTCGTGCGGTGGATCTCAACACAGGCCAGTAAGAACTTCACCATGCAGCTGCGCCAGCTACATGATCAGTATCAGATGTGTGCCAAGTCCGGTGATCGCACACCTTTCAAACAGTTTCGACGCCAGGAATTCTTGGACACGGTGCTGCGTATGGGGCATATGCCGGCGCAGGCCAGCTGTGAGGAATATCTGCAACAGGAGCTGTGCATCACCCAGGAAGTACGGGAACTATGCCTCTGGTTAGCAGCACGGGGCTGTCTAATCCTAGCCCTAAGCGACAAACCCCCGGAAGCTTCCATCCCACACAAGCGCTGGCACAAGGGCTTGTTGCCTGTTCACCGCACCCAGACCCACGCCGTGGGTGTCAGCATTCAGGATGCCCTAGCCGGTATTGACTGATCCGAGGACGCGTAGAGGGTCCAAAAATCACACGCGACAGTTGACTTCCATTATACGCTTGCCTATCCCTTCTCTCACTCCTTGGTTATTCTCCGGCCCCTTTCATGAGTTCCTCTGACGATTTCCGTTCCTCCCCCCCCTCGGAACGTAACACCCCCACAGCACCAGACCCCAAGCCTCCGCGCCGGTGGTCAGATTTCCTGTCCCAAGGTTGGGTATGGGTGCTGCTGGTGATTGTG
Organism: Caldilineaceae bacterium; assembly: GCA_965116185.1. Taxonomy (GTDB): domain Bacteria; phylum Chloroflexota; class Anaerolineae; order Caldilineales; family Caldilineaceae; genus Bin34. The sequence continues at coordinate 818,033 of OZ220492.1, read as the reverse complement.
GGTGTAGTGGTGGTACGTCTCTTAGTCACCAATACAACCCGCAGTGAAACCGTGGGCCTGACCAGGGTAGCTAGTCTGATCAACCAGAGTCGGGTTTCCCACATTGAGGTCGTGGGGGAATTAGTCACTATCTATCTGCACGACAATACAATTTACCGTGCCCGCAAAGAATCCGAATCCAGTCTGTATCAGAGTTTTACCTATCTGGGAGTTGATCCCGAGCGTCTGAACTCGCTCGCAGTAACATTCCGCAACCCCCCGCGTGCCGCGGCCATTCTGTCGGGTTTGTTGATCATCCTGCCAATGCTTGTAATCGTGGGCTTCTTTATCTTCATCATGCGCCAGACGGGAGCCGGAGGGCCGAACCGCGCCATGCAATTTGGCCGCAGTCGCGCTAAGAAGGTGGAAGCTACCCATCACACCAATGTCACTTTCGCGGATGCGGCCGGCCTGGTCGAAGCCAAAGAAGAGCTGGAAGAGGTAGTGGCATTCCTGAATGAACCGGCCAAGTTCCAGGCCCTGGGGGCCCGGATTCCAAAGGGCGTCCTGATGATTGGTTCACCCGGTACCGGTAAGACCCTGCTGGCCAAGGCCGTAGCAGGGGAAGCAGGGGTACCTTTCTTCTCCAGCTCGGGTTCCGAATTTGTGGAAATGTTCGTGGGAGTGGGCGCTAGTCGTGTGCGCGATCTGTTCCGCCAAGCCAAGGAACAAGCACCTTGCATCATTTTTATTGACGAGATCGACGCGGTCGGCCGTCACCGGGGCGCGGGTATGGGGGGCGGCAATGATGAACGGGAACAGACTCTGAACCAGATTCTCGTTGAAATGGACGGTTTTGAGAGTGGCTCCAACGTCATCGTGATGGCAGCCACCAACCGTCCTGACATCCTGGATCCGGCCCTGTTACGCCCGGGACGCTTTGATCGCAAAGTGATCGTCAATCTGCCGGAACGCCAGGAACGGCAGGATATTCTGAAAGTACACGCCAAAGGCAAGCCCTTGGACGATGACATTGATCTAGCGACCATCGCCGCCCAAACGCCGGGCATGGCGGGAGCCGATCTAGAGAATCTGATGAACGAGGCGGCCATACTAGCCGCCCGTAACGAGCAGAAAAGCATTTCCATGGCGAACATGATTGAGGCCATTGAACGCGTCATGACGGGCCCGGCCCGCCGCAGCCGGGTGATCACGGAGCAAGAACTGCGGGTTGTGGCCTATCATGAGGCCGGGCATGCCATTGTGATGGCCCTGTTAGACCTGGCGGATAAGGTGGGGAAAATTAGCATCGTCAGCCGTGGTCAAGCCCTGGGGTATGTGATGCCGCTGCCGGAAGAGGAAAAAACACTGCTCAGTTCCTCTGACTTTGAAACGCAGCTGTCATGCCTCCTAGGGGGCCGTGCGGCCGAACAGCTCGTCTTTGCCGATGTCACCACCGGGGCCGAAAACGATTTGGAGCGGGTGACCCATATTGCCATCAATATGGTCACTCGATACGGTATGAACGAGGGTCTAGGACCCATTCAACTGAATCAGGGTGAACACAATCCCTTCATGGGTATGGAAATCGGTGAACAGCGCCAGTACAGTGAAGCGGTTGCCCAGACGATTGACAAGGAAGTACGTGTCCTGGTTGACAAGGCATATCAGCGCACGCTGGATCTGCTACAGTCCAATATGGACAAGCTGAAACTGCTGGCGGAGACCCTGCTGGAAAGAGAAGTATTGGATCGGGAAGAGTTTGAAGATCTCATCGGACTAGCACCCACGTGAGCTTGCCCCTTCTACTCCTGCCAACAGACCCGCCCGTCAGCATGCATCCAATGCTAGGTCAACTATTTGTGGGCTGTGGCACGTAGCCGACAGGAGGTGTGAAGGTAGGTGGGGGTACAAAGGTTCGATCTGAATTAGCCGCAACCTGCTCATAGAAACGCCAGGCAATACGGCTGACGTTGTACATGGTGCTGTTACTGGTCTGCCAGTCCAGCCACACGGGACGATAGAGGTACAAACTAATCACATACGGACCGGCGGGGCCCCAGATCAGAGCTACGTCCGAATGATCCTGATGGGTGAAGCCGTGCTTGTGCACGATGGCGCGTTGAGCCGAATCCGGCAGTCCTCCCCACAATAGTTCCTGAAATTCGTTGTGGGTCAGATAGAACAGGATGGATGCACATTCCGTAGGCTGGATTTCCGCCGGAAAGGTTTCCACGAACATACCACGTCCATGCGTGCATTCATAGAGGGCGGCCAAGGTTCGGCCCATGTCAGCCGCTGTGGTTTGCAGGTTGGGATCCGGCTTGGTGTCCCATGCCGTTTGGGTATTAGCCGATGTGGGCAGTGCCGACAGTTGGATGTTGTCATCATAGCCTGACTGCATATACGTGTTTTCCAGCCCCAGCGCTCGAGCAAATTCCGTTACGACCGCAGCACCTCGCCGGGTATCGCCATCCCCCAAGGCGAAAAGCAGAATGTTGGCCGCCGCGTTGTTACTGTCACCCAGGGCCAGATCGATCCATTGCCCCAGATCCGGGTCTGCGGCGATACCGTCAATATCGCGCATTACGGCCATGACGATCAGGAGCTTAAGCGTGGACATACCCGAAAAAGCTACCTGGCTATCAAACTCCGTCACTTCGCCCGTAGTCAGATCCTGCAGGTAAAAAGAGGCAAAACCCGGGAAATCCGCGGTGAAAGTGTCAAGCGCTTCCCCTAGCAACGACAGGGAGGGCGCCGTCATGCGTTCTTCCAGAGTCTCTAGGCTCCAGACACGATCACCCGGATTCATGAAAACCTGCGGCAGAGTTTGCAGGCTGGCGTCTACATCCACGCGGATGCCGGGATTGCCGGCCTGCCAGGTCCAGTGCGGATAAGGTTGTGCCATAAACCCCAGGCCCGACAACAGCACATCTCCGTCTGCCTGCGCCAACAACCAATCCTGGTTCACCGGCAACAGTTGAGAGGGTTGAGGAGCTGTCCGGTAGCGCCGATCCAGATCACTCAACCAGACGAGCGTCTGCTCCCGATCAAATTGATAGTAGATGGGCACATGATACGTTTCCTCCGGTAGGCCGAGTAGACGCCTGAACGTGGCCCGCATGAATACATCTCCCTCAAGATAGGTAGCCGTTTCTCCCAAAATCCTCTCCATATCCAGCTGAAAGGCGATGGTCGCCGGTGCGAGTACTTCGCGTTGCTGGTTAAAACTGACCAGGATAGGCTGTTCGATCTGGGAGCGGAGGCGGTGGGCTAGTTCGTCCGCTGTCTCTACCTGCCGGAAGTCCATAGCCCCAATCATGACTCCCGGCAAAACGGGGGAAGCCTGTACCTTGTACACGTTGTAGAAACGAATCAAGACCAGGCACAAGATCAGAACCGCACTGAATTTGATGTAGTTGCGCATGGCAGTAGGGTCAATCCATCCAGGAAGTACTACCTGGAGTCTCCATGGCCGTAGATCTGGCGCCACGGGTGCCCATCCGGAGACGTACCAACCGTCTGCCGGTCAGCTGCGGGACCTGTAGTGCCTACCTCCACATTGCGGTGCCCACTAGCGATCGCAATGCAGGCTCCCTATTGTAGCAAAGAAAGCTAGGCCTCTCCGTCGTTACTCATTCCCATTCAATGGTCGCGGGCGGTTTACTACTCACATCGTACACTACGCGATTAACACCCGGCACCTCATTAACGATGCGCTGGCTCACCGTTGCCACCAAATCCATGGGCAAACGTGTCCAGTCGGCTGTCATGAAATCGGCAGTACTGACGGCCCGCAGGGCAATAACCTCCTGATAGGTACGTACATCGCCCATAACACCCACTGTTTGTACCGGCAGCAACACGGCAAAAGCTTGATCCGTCCGGGTATATTGGTCGGCCCGGTGCAATTCCTCCATGAAAATAGCGTCTGCGTCCCGCAGGCGTTCTAACCGCTCCCAAGTCACCTCGCCCAAGATGCGCACCGCGAGGCCGGGACCGGGGAAAGGGTGGCGCATCAGGATGGTGGGTGGCAAGCCAAGCTCCCGGCCCACGGCGCGCACCTCATCTTTGAACAGCCACCGCAGCGGTTCAATTAACTCCAGCGCCAGATCAGCGGGGAGGCCTCCCACGTTGTGATGCGTTTTGATGGTATGCGCATGTTGCTCCGTCTGTCCCACCGCTGATTCGATAACATCCGGATAAATGGTGCCCTGTACCAAAAAGCGAGATGGCGCATCGTGGCTAACCGGAGCCAGCTGGGCGATTTCGCGCTCAAATACATGAATGAACCGGTGACCAATACGCTGACGCTTGACTTCCGGATCGGACACGTTTTCCAGATCGGCTAGGAACTCCTCCGTAGCGTCCACAACCCGTAGCCTGAGTTCTGGATGCCACTCCCGTAGACTGCGCGGCACTTGGATTGCTTCGTGCTTACGCAACAAGCCGTTATTGACGAACACACATGTCAGCTGGGCGCCTATTGCCTTATGTACCAGCGCGGCGGCCACCGCGCTGTCCACTCCGCCGCTGAGGGCGCAGATTACCTGGGCTTTAGCCGGCACCTGGGCCCGGATCCGGGCGACACTGTTCTCAATCAAATGTGAGGGTGTCCAGGTCGCGGCACAACGACACAGTCCAAAAACGAAATTCCGCAGTATCTGCATGCCGGCTGCCGTATGCTGCACCTCCGGATGAAACTGCAGACCAAACAAGGGGCGCTCCAGGGCCATCACGGCTGCACAGGGACTACCGGGACTAGCGCCAATGGCCTTGACATCTGGCGGTAGCTCCTCCACCCGGTCCCCATGGCTCATCCAAACCGGCGTGGGAAGCACTACATCCTGGAACAGAACCGTGGACTCCGTATGCCGTAGTTCGGCATGGCCGTATTCACGGACTGTCCCTGGAGTAACCCGGCCACCCAGGGCATGGACCAGCAGTTGCATCCCGTAACAAATGCCCAGCACGGGCACCTGCCGCGCCAGGATTAGGGGGGATAGGGTGGGCGCATCGTCTTCATACACACTGTCCGGCCCGCCGGACAGTACAATACCCGCGACATCACGAGCCTGGAGACGTGTATCAGCCTGGGGCCAAGCAACCAGTTCGGCCGGCACCTGCAGTTCACGAATACGGCGACAGATCAGCTGACTATATTGACTGCCAAAATCAACGACGATAATCGTCGTGGGATATCCCATACCTTCAATAAACCGCTAGGTAGTGATCCATCTCCCATGAACTCACATGAGAGCGAAAACCAATCCATTCCTGCATTTTGGCTTCAAGATAGGTGTCATGCAGCAGCTGACCTAACGCGTCGCGCATGACCTGGCTAGACCGCAAATCCTCGATCGCGGCGCCCAGGCTGTCCGGCAGATAATCATAGCCCTGACGCCGTTCCGGCAAGCTGAAGAGATCCTCTTCCAGTGGATTCGGGGGTATCAGGCCTCTTTCAATGCCATCCAGACCGGCGGCTAGCATGGCGGCAAACGCGAGATAGGGGTTGGCACTCGGATCCGGGAAACGCAGTTCGCACCGTGTACTGTGGGTACGGAGGGCAGTGATGCGCGGTATACGAATGAGGGCACTGCGGTTGGTACGTCCCCAACAGATCTTAACCGGTGCCTCAAAACCGGGCACCAGACGTTTGTAACTGTTGACTAGTGGGGCCACGATCGAGGACATAGCCTTGGCATGCTCAAGCTGACCGGCAATGAAACTGAGCGCGGTAGAACTCAGATTGTAAGGATGGTCCGCATCGTACATCAAATTCGCATGGGTTTTCGTATCCAAGAGACTCTGATGCACATGCATACCGGAACCGGACACACCCGTGATCGGCTTGGGCAGGAAGGAACAGAACAGACCGTACTCATGCGCAATGGCCTTGGCGACCACCCGCAGGGTTGCGGTCTGATCCGCCATGTACAGAGCAGGACCATGCTGCATGTCCAGTTCATTCTGGCCAAACGCTACTTCATGGTGAAAGGAGTTGATAATTACCCCCATCTGCTCCAAGGCTTCTACCAGTTTGCGCCGTACATTACGTGTGATGTCAATGCTGATGTCAAAATATCCGGCCTGGTCCAGCGGCTGTAACGGCAGAATGGAGCCATCCTCATGCCGCTGGAAAAGGAAGAATTCCAGCTCCGGGGCTACATTGTATTCCAATCCCATAGCCCGGGCACGACCCAGCTGTCGCTTAAGCACACTGCGTGGGTCACCGGGAAAAACCTCTCCGTCGGGCAGATATACGTCACAGATCACGCGGCTAGTGCGGGTATTAGCTTCCCAAGGGACAAAAGAATAGGTGGTCGGATCCGGCATCAGGTACATGTCGTTTTCAACGGTGCGCGCAAAACCCTCAATAGAACTGCCGTCAAACCAGTGTCCATGATCCGCTACTTCCTGCCACTGCGATACAGGAATGGTCACCTGCTTGATTTGGCCCTCAATATCGGTGAACTGCAGCCAGACAAACTGGATGTTGTCGGCCTGCAACCGTTCACCTACTTCCTGATTGGTATGTAGGGTACCTGGGCCTGTCATAGGGCATATCCGGGATTCATAGCAATTATCGGATGCTACACGAGCACCCCCTATTATCTTGGCTCAGGCGGACAAGGCAAGAAAGCCTGATCGCTGGACCAGGCTTTCTTGCGTGGCGAAAGGGCGTTGCAGCCCTTTGGTATTAGATGCCGTAGTACAGTACGAATTCCTGCGGGTGTGGCCGCAGACGTATGCTGTCCACTTCCTCCAGGCGTTTGTACTCTATGTAGGCCTCAATGAGATCGGGCGTGAAGACGCCCCCCTGCAGTAGGAAATCATGGTTGGCTTCCAGCTCATCCAACACGGCCTCCAGTGAACCCTTGACCAGCGGCACTTTGGACATAGCGTCTTCCTCATACAGATCCATATCACCGGGATCACCGGGATCGATCTGATTGAGAATGCCATCAAGGCCGGCCATCGTCATGGCAGCAAATGCCAAGTAAGGATTGGCCCCCGGATCAGGGCAGCGGAATTCCACGCGCTTGGCCTTGGGCGAACCGGAGTACATAGGGATCCGGCAGGCCGCCGAACGATTGCGGGCCGAGTACGCGACCACAACCGGCGCTTCGTAACCGGGGACGAGACGGCGGTAGGAGTTGGTCAGGGGGGACACGAAGGCCAAGAGCGAATTGATGTGCTTGAGAATACCCCCGATGTAGTACAGGGCTGTCTGGCTTAGGCCGGCATAACCACTACCGGCAAACAGATTCTCGCCGCCCTTCCATAAGCTAAGGTGTACATGCATACCGGACCCATTGTCCTCAAACAAGGGCTTGGGCATGAAGGTGACGGTTTTGCCATGCTGCTTGGCCACGTTCTTAACGATGTACTTGTACAGCTGCACCTGATCCGCCATCTTGGTCAGAGTCTGGTACCGCATATCAATCTCGGCCTGGCCCGCAGTGCCTACCTCATGGTGATGAACCTCCACGTCAATACCGGTGTCTACCATGGCGCGCACCATGGCGGAACGGATATCCTGTCCCGTATCCATGGGGGACACGGGGAAATAGCCACTCTTGAACGGCACCTTGTGGCCGCCCGCCAGCGTATTCCCTGTCCAAGGCCCTTCCTGGCTGTCAACGTAATAGCTCTGGAAATTGCGGCCTGTCTCATAGGACACTTGATCAAAGATGAAAAATTCCGGTTCCGGTCCCACGTAGATCGTATCGGCAATGCCACTTTCCTGCACATAAGCCTCCACCTTCTGCGCTACGTTGCGCGATCCCCGGGAATAGGCTTCCCGGGTCAGGGGATCGTGCACATTGGCCACAAATGACAGCGTAGGGCAGTCCGGGTCCACAGCAGGATCCATAAAGGCCGTGGTGGGATCACCGATTAGGATCATGTCACTGGATTCGATACTCTGAAAACCCCGAATGGAAGAGCCATCAAAGCCCAGGCCTTCCTCAAAGGCCTCTTCAATGTCAAACGCTTCAACCGGTAGGGAAAAGTGATGCCACTGTCCAAATAAATCCGTGAACTTCACATCCACCATCTTGACCTGGTTAGCGCTCAGGGCAGCGGCTACATCCTGGGCAGAACTGCAATTCAACGCCATTGGGTACACTCCTCGTTCTGGCTTGTGTTGCGTCGCCAAGTGGCTATGCATCATACGCGGCCACCAAAAATCTAACTTCCTGATGGCAACGGTTTCAATGATAACAACGCATACACCGCACCTATTTCGGCAACACGCACAAACACCTAGCGGGTGCATTGTGCGTGTTGCACAAACACCTGATGATAACCAGAGCAGTGCAGCACCGTGACATGTACACTCGCCTCCAAATGCCCGCCGAATAGGGCAAGTGGCACGAGAGCAAGGTTAGGTTCACGCCTTGACAGGTCAGGAAGATGTAGGTACGGATCGACTCCTACCCGATACCGTCCCGGCTACCGTTTCGTCATGGTTCCATGGGCCGGTTTGTGCAGTGGATGGCTCCGGCAGGTCCGGAGATACGGCATTAGTCGGGGAGGCTACGTTATTGAGAACACATCCACAGAAGGCGCAGTGCGGCCAATCCGTGCGCACGGATTGGCCGCACGCGGGGCAACTGTATTGCAACTGGGTCCGGCACTGCGGACAGTAAATCCACTCGGCTTTCACAGGCATGCTGCATTGGCCACAAGTTGAGGCCGCATCCATGTCCCGCAACAGAGCTTCCTCTTCCAGCGTCCGATCGTAAGTGTCAGCCAGTGATTCCTTGGGCCGCACAAGCAGATAGACCACTAGGCCCACGAAAGGCACTACGGCCACCAGCAGGACCGCCAGCAGGATCGCGGCCCAGTCCCAGGAACGGGCACGCATATCGTTGAAGGTCCAAACGATCGTGCCGGCCCAGAGGGCGAACACCATGGCACCTATTACGGTCACCACGATTTCCAGCCACACCCCCAGGGTGTTGATTAGTTCGGGAGACATAGCAAGAACACAGACCCCATGAAATACATGTAATGGTTAGCCGGGACAGTCCCATGCAACCTAGCTGTGATTATAGTATGAAACCCGATCCCAGCCCTGGGCAAGAATACCCTTGCACCACAACATTGGCTGTAATAAATCTTTGCTTTGCGAGGTTAATGGAATTACTATTGACAGTGAGTAACTTTTCTTTGTATCTGTTGTCAGGGGGTTATGTAACTATGATGACGAACAAGAGACTGCGACTGAACCTGATAGGTATGCTGACCGCCCTCGTACTAGGCATCATTGTCGCTGCCTGTGCCGGAGTAGCGCCTGCACCCACCGTAGCGGAACCGGTCGCACAGGAAATGGCAATGTCCACCCTCGCCACGGTGATGGAGCGCGGTCACGTGATCTGTGCCGGGAACAGTGGAGCGCCCGGATTTGGGTTCCTGAATGAGGACGGTTCCTTCTCCGGCTTTGACGTTGATTTCTGCCGGGCCCTGGCCGCGGCTATTTTTGGCGATCCCGAAGCCTATGAAATCGTCGCCGCCACCGCGTCAACACGCTTTTCCATTCTCAGTGCCGGCGAAGCGGATGTTCTGATCCGTAATACAACTCATACCCTATCCCGGGATTCGGAATTGGCGGGTAACTTCGCACCCACCACATTCTATGACGGCCAAGGGGTTATGGTACGCATGGCAGACGGCATTAGTTCCCTGGAAGATCTGGCCGGCGGGGCCGTTTGCGTAGCGGCGGGTACAACCACTGAACTGAATCTAGCGGATCAGATGGCGGCCCGCGGTATTGACTACACACCGGTCGTCTTTGAGACCAACGACGAAATCAATGCGGCTTACGATGAAGGACGCTGTGACGCCATGACCACCGACAAGTCGGGCTTGGTGGGCCGGCGCACGGTTCTGGCTGATCCTGCCGCCCACATCATTTTGGACGAGACCCTCTCCAAAGAACCGTTGGCTCCCATGGTACGTCATGGCGATGACCAGTGGTTTGATATTGTCTCCTGGGTTGTGAATGCTACGTTCCTGGCGGAAGAAGCGGGCATCAATTCCGGCAATGTAGATGAAATGCGTGCGAGCGCCACTGACCCCAATATACGGCGTCTGCTGGGTGTTGAAGGTGAGATGGGCGCTAAGCTAGGTTTGGGTGCAGACTGGTCCTACAACATCATTAAGATGGTAGGTAGTTACGACGAGATCTATGATCGGCATCTGGGCCCCGACACGGCTTTCAATGTGCCGCGCGGTCTGAATCAGTCCTGGATCAATGGCGGTTTGCTTTATGCGCCGCCCATACGGTAACCGTACAATTGCATGCCGAAGGGGATGGCCACAAAAGCCATCCCTTTTTTTCGGTTGGACAGAGCACTCCTCAGCCGGAGATGGCTTGAGGAGTGCTCTGTCCCATTATTTTGCTTTCTCTCCGTCACGCCTGACCTCCACATAAAGATAGGGGAAGGTCCATAGCGTGAACGTCTCGGCTACCATTTCCACCCGCCGCTTGTTCTGGCGGGATGCCAGAATACTGGGGGCGCTCACCCAAGTGCTCGTGGTGCTGGTAACGGTGGGTGTTTTGTACTTTCTGGGTCACAACATGGTGACGGAGTTGCAGAATCAGCGTGGCATCGTCTTCACCTACAGTTGGTTAGGTCAGACAGCCGGTTTTGACGTCAGTGAGAGCCTCATCCCCTATGATCGCTCCGACACCTATGGGCGGGTGATTCTGGTCGGGCTGCTGAATACGCTGAAAGTGGCCATAGTGGGTATTCTCCTGAGCACGGCCATCGGTGTTTTCGTTGGTATCACACGCCTTTCCACCAATTTCCTGGCCCGGCGGCTGACCGCCATCTACGTGGAGATATTCCGCAACATCCCTCTGCTGATTCTGCTGATTTTCTGGTATCAAGCCATCTTCCTCAAACTGCCCCAGCTGCGGGATGCAATTGTCATCCGGGATGCCGTCTACATCAGCATCCGCGGTACAGTCGTGCCCTGGGGTATCCCTACACCTTCCTGGAATAACTACTTGTTCGTGCTGGCCCTCGGCACTGTGGCGGCCCTGGGTGTGGGGCTAGCCCTATATCAATACCGCCAGCGGACTGGCCGGGCTCCTTTCGTGACGTTCTGGAGCTTGGTTACTTGCTTCGGCATTGCCCTACTCGGCTGGTTCCTTCTGCCCCAACCCCTCACCCTGAGTATGCCGTACCGGGATGGCCTACGCATCAGCGGCGGACAAACTTTTAGTCCGGAATACTTGGCCCTGCTTTCGGGCCTTAGTCTTTATACTTCTACCTACATTGCCGAAAACGTGCGGGGGGCTATCCAAGCCGTCAGCAAAGGCCAATATGAAGCATCCTCAGCCCTGGGTCTGACTCGTATGCAGGCGATGCGCTTAGTCATCATGCCGCAGGCGATGCGCATCCTACTCCCCCCCCAGGTCAGCATCTATCTAGGTCTGATCAAGAATTCCTCGCTGGCCATAGCCGTCGGGTATCCGGATTTCTTCAACACAACTGCCGTCACTTCCCTCAATCAGAACGGTCGGGCCGTAGAAATTTACCTGATCGTGATGGGGGTCTATCTCCTTTTCAGTCTGACCACCTCCGCCATTCTGAACTGGTATAACCGGCGGGTCCAGCTTGTAGAACGGTAAGTGCCTTAGTATTTATGTCTGTCTCATCTCAGACAAGGGTTCCGCCGCGCACTATCCACAGTATGACGCAGTGGATGCGGCACAACTTGTTCCGGACCTGGGGTGATACCGTCATCACCTTGCTGTTCCTGGGTCTGGCCGTTGCGATTCTGCAACCGGTCATGAACTGGATGTTCGCGGCGGACACGAGCTGGGCTGTCATTCCAGCCAATCTAAATCTTTTCCTGCGAGGACGCATTCCTGTGGAAGCGGCCTGGCGCGTTTGGGCTGTCTTACAACTTCTAGGACTATTGGCCGGTATGTCCTTCGGTACCTGGAGCCAAGGGCTACCCCGGGCCCTAGTGGTATTCGCCATTCTGCCCTTGGCCCTGATGTTCATACCCTTCTTTTCCATGGCCATACGCGGCGGGTTGCTGCTGACAAGTATCGTGATTGTCTTGGGTTTTCTGCTGGCGCGGTATGGGCCACAGACTTTCATGCCCCAGATTACCTTGAACCTGCTCATTGTGGCCATCCCCATCTGCTATATCTTGTTACGGGGTGGGGGGGAAACCGGCCGGTTTCAACTCGTACCCACCCGCTTGTGGGGCGGCCTAACCCTTTCTGTGCTGCTAGCCGTGTCCGGGATCGCCGTTTCCTATCCCTTCGGGATCCTGCTGGCTCTGGGCCGGCGTTCCACCCTACCCGTACTGCGCATTCTGTGTGTCATCTATATTGAGGCCATCCGGGGTGTGCCGCTGATCAGTTTGCTGTACATGTCGATTACCATGTTGCAACTGTTTCTACCGGCAGACTTCCCCAGTGTTGAGTCGATCGTGCGCGTGTTCGTGGCGATCACCTTTTTCTCGGCCGCCTATGTCGCCGAGAACGTACGTGGGGGGCTGGCGTCCCTACCCCAGGGCCAGGACGAGGCAGCGCGGGCCCTGGGCCTGAATCAGATCCAGCGCATGGTGTTCATCATCCTGCCCCAGGCCCTGAAAGCCATCATTCCGGTCACGGTCAGTCAGTTCATCTCCCTGTTCAAGGACACCACTCTGGTGTCACTAGTGGGCATGTTTGACCTGCTGGGCATCGGCAAGACGGTCTTGGCCAACCCTAAATTCCTGGGCACCCATCGCGAGGTGTACTTTTTCATCGGCTTTCTGTACTGGATCCTGAACTATGGCCTATCGTACGGCGCACGCCAGTTGGAAGCGCGGCTACGTACCGAACGCTAGCCGCCACATGCATCCTGACCTGCCACCCTGCCTAGCATGAGGAATATCCAGCCGTGACGAACACTACCGCCGACATCATTGTGACTTGTCGCAACGTCAACAAATGGTTTGACGATTTTCAGGTCCTGAACAATATCAATCTTGAGGTTAAGGTTGGCGAAGTCATTGTAATTCTGGGTCCCTCCGGATCGGGCAAGTCGACTTTGATCCGCACGCTCAACCGCCTGGAAGAGCACCAGCAGGGCGAGATTATTGTGGATGGCATTGAACTGACCAACGATCTCAAGAATGTACATGAAGTACGGCGGGAGATCGGCATGGTGTTTCAGAGCTTTAATCTGTTCCCGCATCTGACCGTGATGCAAAACATCACGCTGGCCCCCATTCAGGTGCGCAAGCTCAAAAAGGATGAGGCGGAAGCAACGGCGGTACGCCTGTTGGAACGTGTCGGCATTCCGGAACAGGCCCAGAAATACCCCGGACAGCTGTCCGGTGGGCAACAACAGCGGGTTGCCATTGCCCGGGCCCTCGCCATGAATCCCAAGATCATGCTTTTTGACGAACCCACTTCCGCCCTAGACCCGGAAATGATCAAGGAAGTGTTGGATGTCATGCTTGATCTAGCCCGCTCTGACATGACCCTGCTCGTCGTAACACATGAGATGGGTTTCGCCCGCGAGGTAGCGGATCGGCTCGTGTTCATGGATGATGGAGAGATTGTGGAGATCGGAACCCCGGAACAATTCTTCCACAACCCCCAAGCGGAGCGCACCCGGATGTTCTTGGAGCAGATCCTGTAGCACAACAGTCCGTCCTAAGCGACTGACCCTGTAGACAGAGCTCAGACCCTATACGCGGGCCATAGTCCTTTTCTTTGGTACCTTCATCCGTGATAGCTGGCCGTATCCCCCATGGTATACCGAGCCTAAGGGGACGAAGGCGCACGGTACGTCAGGTACGGTAATCGCCGTTGATAGTAACGTATTCGTGACTGAAGTCACAGGTCCACACGGTTGACCGCCCTGTACCCAGGCCCAGATCTACCCGGACATCAATTTCCGTAGCGGCGAAGATGGCTGCGGCATCCTCTTCCCGATAGTTCGTCGGCGTGCCGCTAGCCACGAGTTGCAGTTCCGGCCTATCCGCGGCCTGTATGAACAGATGGGTTTGAGCCGGTTGAATTTCCGCTGCGGAATTACCGACTGCACACAGAATGCGGCCCCAATTGGCGTCGCCGCCGTAAAACGCAGTCTTGACCAAAGGGCTTACGGACACCGAACGCGCCGCGGCATGTGCATCCTCATCCGACACGGCACCTTCCACGGTAATGGAAACGAGCCGCGTGGCGCCTTCGCCATCTCGCACAATGGCCTGGGCCAGCGCCTGACTTGCTGCTGTGAGTTCAGCCAGGAAGCGCTCGTACCGAGAACCACTAGCCTTATCAATCAATGGAGCCTGGGAAGCCCCATTAGCCAACAGCAGAACTGTATCATTGGTGCTCGTGTCACCATCCACACTGATGCAATTGAAACTACTCCGGATGGCAGTGGACAGGGCTTCCTGTAGCACGGGGGCGCTCACCGATGCGTTGGTGACCATCATACTCAGCATGGTCGCCATATCAGGGTGAATCATACCCGCCCCCTTGGATACACCCGAGATGCGGACTTCCTCGTCCTCCAGAGCAAAGGTCTGGGTGTACAACTTAGGAAAAGTGTCGGTGGTCATGATACCCCGGGCCACGTCATGCCAGCCACCGGGCTGCAGACTCTGCACGGCGACGGGAATACCGGCCTGCAGTTTATCCATGGGGAGCTGGACTCCAATCACGCCGGTGCTCATGACCAACACCGAGTGATCCGAACTGCCCAGCTCGCGCTCCAACGACTCGGCCATCAGGCGGGCATTGGCCATACCCTGTGGTCCGGTACAGGCATTGGCACAGCCACTGTTCACCACTACCCCGTGAATGCCCGTTGCGTTCATGGCCAGTACCTGCTTATCGTAGAGCACAGGGGCCGCTGGGAACTTGCACTGGGTAAAGACCGCCGCCGCCGTACAAGGCACGGCACTCGCAACAAGCGCTAGATCCAGCTGGTTGTCTGCTTTGATCCCCGCGGCTATGCCCACGGCCTCAAAACCCGGTACGGCCGCATCCGGGCCGCTGAATCCCAATTCACCCCCGACAGCCATGTAGCACCTCGTTTACGCTTGTCTGGAAACTGCTGTGGATCGCCCCGACGCGGCGGCGCCGGGGTATATTGGCTCTCTATTCCCTTGCGGTCTGCACTAGGGCCTGCACTTTCAGCGGCAGGCCAAACAGCCGGATGAAGCCTTCCGCATCCTGCTGATTGTAGACATCGTCTTCCTCAAACGTGACGTAATCTTCCCGGTAGAGGCTGTGCGCACTCCGGCGTCCGGCCAGCAGTACATTCCCCTTATATAGCTTGAGGCGGACGGTACCGCTCACGGTATTCTGTGTCGTGTCCACAAAAGCGGTCAGAGCTTGCCGCAGCGGCGTATACCACTGACCGTTGTACACGAGATCGGCAAACTTCAGTGCAACCTGTTGCTTGTAGTGCAAGGTTTCCCGATCGAGGCACAGCTGTTCCAGGGCACTATGGGCTCGGTACAAGATAGTGCCGCCAGGCGTTTCATATACCCCACGGCTCTTCATGCCCACCAGGCGGTTTTCTACTAGATCGACACGCCCCACGCCATGGCGGCTGCCCACTGCATTCAGTTGTTGGACCAAGGTCACCGGATCGAGAGTCTCGCCATTCAAGGCACAAGGAACTCCTTGGTGAAAATCCAGATCAAGGTATGCCGGCGTGTCCGGTGCATCCTCCGGATCCGTAGTCCACTCGTACATGTCCCGGGGCGGTTCGTTCCAGGGATCTTCCAAGGGGCCGCCTTCATTGCTCAAATGCCAGAGGTTCGTGTCCTGACTGTAGATGCGATCCGTCTTGGCCTTGACCGGCACGTTGTACTCGGCGGCATAGTCTAAGGCATCCTGGCGGCCCCGGATGGTCCATTCCCGCCAAGGGGCCACGATCCGGAGTTCAGGAGCCAGCGCCATAACCGTTAATTCAAATCGTACCTGATCGTTGCCCTTGCCGGTAGCACCATGTGCGATGGCATCACACCCTTCCAGATGCGCCACCTCTACCAGATGCTTGGCGATCAGGGGGCGAGCCATCGCAGTGCCAAGTAGATAGTCCTGCTCGTACACGGCACCGGCCTGCATCGTAGGAAACACAAAATCGGTCAGGAACTCCTCCCGTACGTCACGTACATGACACTTGGACGCTCCCGAAGCCAACGCTTTCTCTTCCAACCCCTCCAGCTCATCTTCCTGTCCCAGATTGGCACAGAAACAGACAACTTCACAACCGTAATGGTTGCGCAGCCAGGGCACAATCACACTCGTGTCAAGACCGCCCGAATACGCCAGCACCGCTTTTTTTACGTTTCCCCTGCCACTTGTCATGGCGGTTATTCCTTTCCGGGTTGCCAATACAATGCATTCAAGATGGTCATACTGTCGTCTCCCACGTCAAGAAGCCAGCATAGGTCCTAGCTGGCGGCCACCGAGGAGATGCCAATGGGTATGATGCACTTCCTGATGGGCGTCCGGTCCTGTGTTAATCAGCACGCGGAATCCCGACTTGGCTATCCCCTCTTGTTGTGCCAGGCGATTCAGAACCTCTACCATCCGGCCCAGTGTGGGACCATCCGCACCGCTCATATCAGCCAGACTGGCCGAGTGGCGGTTGGGAATCACCAGAATATGGACCGGTGCCTGCGGATTGATATCACGGAACGCCGTTACCCGATCGTCCTGAAACAGAATTTCGGCAGGGATTTCGCCCTGTACGATCCGACAGAAGAGACAGGCATTGTCCACAAGTGTTTTTCATCCTCCCGCAGTAGCACTCAGATGACCAGATTGATTAGTTTATCAGGTACGACAATGACCCGCCGGATCACGGTGTCCGTAACATGGGCTTGTACATTCGGATGCGCCAAGGCTTGGGCTTGCACCTCGTCCTGCGACAGTCCCCGGGCTAGGGACAATGTCGCCCGTACCCGGCCATTGACCTGTACCACCAGCTGCACTTCCTCCATGGCCACCTTGGCCGGCTCGTAATCGGGCCAGGCCTGTAGATGCACACTGTCCGTGTACCCGATGCGGTGCCACAGTTCTTCGCTGATGTGCGGGAAGAAAGGTGCCATCAGCAGGCACATCTGAGTGATAGCACTCTGCCACAAAGCATTGTGCCGCAGATCCGTATCCCGCTCCTTCATGAGGTGATTGTTAAGTTCCATGAGGGCCGAGATGGCGGTGTTAAAGCGGAAATGGTGCAGGTTTTCCGTGACCTTCTGAATGGTCGCGTGCAGCTTTTGCTCCAGGCCCCGGGGATCTCCCGGTCGGCCCCGGCTGTCCCCCACGGGTGCCAGTACAACTGACCAGACTCGGTGCAGGAAACGATTGATCCCCTCGATCCGTTGTGGATCCCAGGCCCCACCTTGATCCCAGGGGCCGATGAACATCAGATAACCGCGTACGACATCCGCCCCGTAGGTCGCCACCACTTTGCCCGGTTCTACTACATTACCCCGACTCTTTGACATCTTTTCATTGTCAGCACCCAGGATCATACCCTGATTGAAGAGGCGGAGCATAGGCTCATCAAAATCCACCACGCCCATGTCCCGCAGCACCTTGGTGAAGAACCGTGTATACAGCAGGTGCATGGTAGCGTGTTCAATCCCTCCCGTATATTGATCCACCGGCAGCCAGTACTGGCCGGCAGCAGGGTCCCAGGGGCTGTCGTCCCGTGTCAGGGCCCTACCCTGCAGCCAGTAGGGTGCTACATAGGCATACTGGTACCAACTAGAACACATAAAAGTGTCCATCGTGTCCGTTTCCCGCTGGGCTGGAGTCCCGCATTGGGGGCAGGGAACATGCAGGAATTCCTCGTTGAACAGGAGTGCATTTTCACCCGTGGCTCGGAATTCCGTGTCTTCGGGCAACCGGACCGGCAGGTCCGCATAGGGTACGGGCACCGTGCCACAGTCAGGGCAATAGATGACGGGAATGGGGGTACCCCACATGCGCTGGCGCGAAATGAGCCAGTCGTGCAAGCGGTAATTGATCTGGCGTTGACCTTTACCTGTCTCTTCCAGCCAAGCGATCACCAGGTTGACCGCTTCACGCGTGGGGGTGCCGTCAAAATGGCCGCTGTTCACCATACGGCCTTCGGTTTGGGACACCCACGCTTCCTCTAGTTCGCCCGTGGCCCCCGCGGGCCCGGAAATCACACGTACAACGTCCAGGCCAAACTGCCGAGCGAAGGCGAAATCCCGCTCGTCATGGCCCGGTACCGCCATGATGGCACCAGTCCCATAGTCCATCATGACATAGTCGGCAATCCAGATGGGAATGCGCGCTCCGTTAACCGGATTGATGGCATAGCCACCCGTAAATTGCCCGGTCTTCGCACGGGTTATATCGCCCCGCACGGTTGCATCCAGCTGTGTTACCCGGCCTTGGTACGCTTCCACAGCATGTCGGTACGCGTCCGTAGTGATCTGGCCAACCAGTGGATGTTCAGGAGCCAGCACCATGAATGTGGCGCCCCAAAGCGTATCCGGCCGGGTAGTGAAGATTTCAATCGGCTCGTCATCTTCCGTCCGAAATGTAACCTGGACGCCCTCGCTCCGGCCAATCCAGTTGGTTTGCATGAGACGCACAGGATCGGGCCAGTCAAGGGTCTCTAGATCCTGTAGTAGTTCCTCGCTGTAGCGGGTAATCCGGAACTTCCATTGTTCCAGTTCTTTCCGGATCACGGGGGTCTCACAGCGCTCGCAGTGCCGATCGTCCCCCCACACTTGCTCACGGGCCAGCGTCGTGTTACAGCTAGGACACCAGTCCACCGCCGCGTATTCACGGTACGCTAGATCCTCTTCCAGCATGCGCAGAAAGAACCATTGGGACCACTTGTAGTAACCGGGCTCACAGGTCACTGCCTCGCGGTCCCAGGCCCACATAGCCCCCATCTGACGCAGTTGCCGGCGCATGTTATCAATATTGTTGTAGGTCCAGCGTCGGGGATGAGCGCCCCTTTGAATAGCAGCATTCTCGGCCGGAAGCCCAAAGGCATCAAAGCCGATGGGAAAGAACACATTGTAGCCCTGCATACGCCGGAAACGCGCCGCCGTATCACTAGGTGTCATGGCAAACCAGTGGCCTACATGCAGATCGCCCGAAGGATAGGGCAACATGGTCAGGGCATACCACTTAGGGCGACTAGGATCCTCACGGGTAGCGTATAGCCCCTGCTCTTCCCAGACCGCCTGCCACTTGGCTTCAATTTCGGTGGGGTTATATCTTTCGGCAGTCATTCCATCTTGGCAGTCACACGGTACTGCATCCTTGCCATTGCACTATCTATGCCAAGTATACAAGTCCCGGTATTCCCACGCGAATATACACCGTCACAAGCCTTGTCACCGACCCTACAGCAGGGGGCACAAGACAAACAGGGCGATTTGTATGACTCCTTTTACCCTCTCAGGTAGGGCAAGACCCACAGCGACAGCAACGCGGGAGGGTATCAGGAACGAGTACGGCCCCGCTGAAGCCCAGCGGGGCGCGGCTAGCCGCGGCGGGACAGCCGACCTGGTGTCAAGTTTACCGTTGGTACTCTTATCCCTTGACACCCGTAATTACTACACCTTGGATAAACAGGCGCTGGGCAAAGAAGAAAATCACGAGCATGGGTAGCAACGCCATGGTAGCGGCCGCCATCATCAGCGCGAAATTGGCGTACTGTTCACTCTGGAAGGAGGAAATTCCCATCGCCACGGGAAACTTGAGCTGGGTCCGTAGATAAATCAGGGGCCCTAGCAGATCATTCCAGTAGAAGAAGAAGGAAAAAATGGCCACGGTGGCCAGCGCCGGCACGGACAGGGGCAGGAAGATACGGATGAAGACACCCAGAGTGGAACATCCGTCAATCCGGGCGGCTTCCTCCATTTCCAGCGGTATGCCCATGAAAAACTGGCGCAGCAGAAACGTGAAGAAGGGCACCGCGAAATACGCAGGTACCAGAATAGGTCGATAGGTATCCAGCCAGTCCAACCAGGAGAACAGAATAAACGTGGGGACCATAGTGACCCACACCGGTACCATCATGGTACTGAGCATAATAATGAAAAAGAAGGTGCGGCCCGGAAAACGCAGACGAGCAAAACTGAACGCAGCCAGGGAACTGCCGAGAATATTGCCTATAATGCCCATGATCGACAGATAGGCTGAATTCCAGAGATAACGGGCGAAGGGCATGTTCCTGAACACGTCCACATAGTTCTCTAGGACCAGCCGGGACGGGATCCAGA
Organism: Caldilineaceae bacterium; assembly: GCA_965116185.1. Lineage (GTDB taxonomy): Bacteria > Chloroflexota > Anaerolineae > Caldilineales > Caldilineaceae > Bin34. The sequence goes on along the minus strand of OZ220492.1, from coordinate 797,786 downwards.
TAATGGGGTACTCATATACCTCGTCTAGCGGTTTCAGACTCGTGGACACCATCCAGGCGAAAGGAATCATCAGCACCAGCGTACCTAGCAAAATCACTAGGTAGGTGATCACCTTTTCAAACCATCCCATCGGCGGACCGGATTCGTGATCGCCATCCGGGCGTCCGGGCCCGAATTGAGTCGTGGCGGTCATACGGTGTCTTCAGTGCCTCCCGAATAGAAAACCCACCATTTGGCGGAACGGAACAGCAGCAGGGTAAGGGCCAGAATCAGACAGAACAGCAGCCAGGCCATGGCGGAGGCGTAGCCAAACCGCAAGGATTGGAAGGTGGTGAAGTAAATATTGACGCTAAAGAAATAGGTCCCATAATTGGGTCCGCCGCGCGTCATGACAAAAGCCGTCGTGAAAATCTGGAAGGTCTTGATGAGGGCCGTAACCAGGACGAAGAACAGCGTGGGTGACATCATGGGAATAGTGATGTTCCAGAAACGACGCCAGCGGGGTGCCCCGTCAATAGACGCCGCTTCATAGAGCTCCGTGGGAATACCCTGGAGGCCTGCCAAGTAGATAATCATGCCATCACCTACTCCCCACAGTCCCATGATGATGAAAGCTACCAGCACCCACTGCGTGTCAAAGAGCCAGGAAACGGGTTCAATCCCTACCAGTCCCAGCAAGTTGTTGAGAACACCGAATTCCCGGTGGAAGACAAAGCCCCACAGGACAGCCACCGCTACGCCCGTAATCACAGAGGGGAGATAATAGATGGTCCGGAAGATGCTGACACCCTTGACCCGCTGATTCATGAGCAGGGCAATACTAAAACCCAGCACCATGCCGGGGGGCAGAAAGCCGATGGCATATAGGATCGTTACCTTGGCCGATTGCCAGAAAATCTCATCCTCGGTAAAGAGGCGGGCGAAATTGGCTAGGCCGACCCACTTGGGCAATCCGCTGCCCCGAAATGTCGTGAAACCCAGGTACAGCGAGGCGAGCAGAGGCCCGGCCGTGAACAATAGAAAGCCCAGTAGCCAGGGCAACAGGAAGAGATAGCCTTCCAGGGCTTCGCGCCGGGATTTCTTGGTTGCAGGCAGAAGGGCCACGTTCAAAATAAGTAAGTACAACGGCAGGCACGCAGCTGCTGTGTGCCTGCCGGACGGATCAAGATAGGACTAGACTAAAGATCAAAAAGGGCGATGACTTCGTTGATTTCGTCCTGTACGGTGCTTAAAACTTCCTCTACAGCCACATCGTCACCACCCCCGGAAATTAGAGGGGTAATACGGTTGTTCCAGATATTCTCTAGATCTTTCCAGTACACAGGGAAAGGCTCTGCGTATGCATCGGCCATCTGGTCCGCAAAAACCTGCACGTTACGAGGCGGTAAGTCACCCCGCGAGGCCGCTTCGTTCCAGGCCGGTACCGAGGACTTACGGCCCGGAATGCTGCGCACCGGTTCCGAAATCAGGATATTCGTCGATTCGGTGCTGGTCAGATGTACGTTGAACTGCCAGGTGACTTCTTGATGCTCGGAATTCCGGGCGATTCCCCAGGCTCCTCCCGCAGCCGAAACGGCACGGCGTCCTTCCGAACCAAAAGGATAGGGCACAACGTCAAAGACGAATTTGTCCCCTATGATCTCACGCCGCCATTGGGTCGCCCAGGACCCCATGGTGGTCATCCCTAGCAGGCCGGCAGAAAAGCCTTCCACTCCCTGTGGCATAACGCCGGTTTCCGGAGAAATGCCTTCCGTGCGCAGGCTCTTGACAAATTCAAAGGTCTGGATGTTGGCATCAGACAGCAAGACACATTCCGTCTGATCTTCATTCAGGATACGTCCGCCGTTGGCACCGATAATGCCTATCCAAACCCAGGACCAGGGATGCAGCACAAAGCCCCAGCGCGTCTGGCGACCATCTTCCTCCAAGACTAACTGGCTCGCGACTTCCTTAAGGCCCTCCCAATCCCAGCTACCGTCGGGCTTGTCTAGGCCCAATTCCTGGAATAGGTTCTCGTTGTAGGTCACGGCCAGATTGGAGAAGTCATAAGGCAGAGCGTACAGATCACCCTTGTACACCATCTGGGTCACTTCGGCTTCCCAGAAGTCGCTGGTGTCAATATTGTCCCGCTCAATCAGGGGTTGTAGATTGATCGTCCATTCCTTGTCGGCATAGGGCACAACATCAAAGGTCCGGGTATAGAAGATGTCCGGTAAGTCACCGCCCACCCCTTGGGTGTTGATGGTGGTGTAATACTCTTGGGTCACGTTGAGCATTTCAATGGTGACATTAGTGTGCTCTTCCGTGAAATTGTCCACAACCTGTTGAAAGAAAGGAATCTCCACTGAGCTATGGTTGGTGACGAACTGAATGGTAACGGGCTCCGCCATGGCATCTGTGTCGGACATGGCGGGCTCCGCCATCGGTGGTGCACACGCTGCCAGGCTCGCAGCCACCACCGTGGTTCCGGTCAAGGCCAGAAACTGGCGTCGATTCAGACGATTGTGTTGGGATATCATGAGGGCCGTCTCCTCTGTGACAACATGGTTACGGATGTCGGAAGCAGGCCGGTCAAAACTATAAACACCTGTCTTCGTGAAGGCAGAATGGCCAGCAGATTTGCGTACGCCTAACTTCACATCCTTGATATGCTTGCATTCTAGTGTATGGCCTGATCATCGGTCAAATGAGGATCAAGCATCCCTAAACTGTGTGACCGTAAGCCATAGGTTCTGTCCAAACGGCACGGGCTCCGGCATGATCAAAACCCACTCTACTCATGCGAACCTGAGCGCCGCCATGAGCACTAGCCACGTGTCGTTCAGCCCCGTCGCCGCATACCCGTGGTTGTGCAGACGCGGCAGCTGTCCCGGACAGGCTGCTACACACCGCCAAACTCACTCTGCCACAGACATAGGGGCAAACTTCTCATACGTACAGGGGGTATGCGTGGAGTTGTCCGCCGGTTTTGTGTCGTCTGTATCAACTCCGCAGACGGCGTACGAGAAACGCCAGCATTCTTTGCTCCAGACGGGCGTCGTGAAAGGCGGGGCCGCCATGTCCAGCCGTTTCCAGCAGGAGCAGTTCGCTTTCAATGCCCATCCTCTGCAGGGCCGTATCCAGTAGCTGGCTCTGCTGCCAGGGAATGACGTCATCCTGCCTGCCGTGCACAATCAGGAAGGGGCAGGTCTGTGCTGAGAGATAGGTGATAGGATTGGCACGCTGCACTTGAGCGGGCGCTTCGCGGATGGCCCGGCCTAACAGCTGGCCTTCCGGTGAGTCGGCAGCCCCGTGATCCAGCACTGATTCATGATCGAGCAACCGCCTGAAGTCGGTGGGGCCAAACCAATCCACCACAGCCTGCACGCTACTAGGCTGATCAGGATGCGCACCCCAAGTACCTTCCAGATCGGCATTGCCATTGCTCGCACCCAGCAATGCCGCTAGATGACCACCGGCCGAGGCCCCTAAAACTCCTATCCGGCGGGTATCCAGGGTATAAACGGACGCATGTGCACGCAGCCAGCGTACCGCCGCTTTGCAAGCATGGATCTGGGCTGGAAACCGAGCTTCAGAGCTGAAGTGATACTGAATGCTAGCTAAGGCCCACTCATCATGCAGCGCGTCTAGCACCGGTGGTGCCTCCTTGTCACCATGGAGCCAGGCACCACCATGGATCCAGATGAGCAAGGGCACAGGCCGTCCGTGGGTAGGACGATATAGATCCAGGCGCAGGGGGCGGAGACCTGAGCGGTGGACATACACCTGATCAGCCACAGCCAAGGGCAGCGTAGCCATGTACCCTAACGCACGCTGGCTCTATGTCAACGGTACCGGTAGCATCCAGCCGTGTGTGTCCGCCATACCTTCTTCCACGATGCCAAAAAAGGCCGCCTGGATATCCGTGGTCACGGGTCCCCGTTTTCCATTACCTACGGGTAAGCGATCCACGGAACGTACCGGGGTGATCTCGGCGGCCGTACCGGAAAAGAAGATTTCGTCCGCCAGATACAGCATCTCACGTGGGATGGGCTCTTCCCTGACTTCATACCCCTTGTCGTGGGCCAGGGTAATCGCACAGTCGCGGGTGATGCCGTTCAGAACGGAATAGGCCAAGGGCGGCGTATAGATCCTGTCTTTGTATACCACGAAGATATTTTCCCCGCTGCCTTCTGAGACGAAACCCCGTGTGTCCAGGGCAATACCTTCCATAAAGCCGTTGTTTTTGGCTTCCATCACGACATTCTGGCTGTTGAGGTACTGTCCCCCGAGCTTAGCCAGCGGGCTGAACATGTTGGATGCGGTGCGGGTCCAGCTACTGATCTGCACATCAATCCCTTTTTCAACGGCTTCAGCGCCCAAGTACCGTCCCCAGGGCACGGCGCCCAAGATCGCGTCCACGGGACAGCTACGTCCATCTATACCCAGCGTTTCATAGCCACGAAACACCAAGGGGCGGATGTAGGCACTGGCCAACCGGTTGGCCCGGAGCACCTGTTGGGCTACATCAATCCAGGCATCTACGTCCAGGGGCGACTCCATATGGAGCACCTTGCAGCTGTAGAGAAGCCTTTCAAAATGCTCGCGCACCCGGAACAAATGGGGCACCCCATTCAAGTCATAGGCCCGGATACCCTCAAAGGCACTTGTGCCGTAATGCAGTGCATGCGCAAAAACATGTACCGTCGCCTCTTCCCACGGCAGAAGTTTCCCATTCATCCAGATGTAGTCTGCCCGCATGGCCATGAGTTCGTTTCGCCCTCGTCCTTAATAACACCTATGCGATTAGTGAATATTGGCCCTCTATACAACACAAAAGACCAAAGCTATATTGTAGAGCAATTCTTCTGTAGCAATAATGAATTAGGCACATCCGGACACGCTACACGGCACGTTAACGCGCCGGCTGACTCCACAATTCGTCCACCGCAGCCGTTAGTTCCGTCATTGTCTGCACCTGTAGCACATGATCGCAGTGCGGTGCGTACACCTGCATGTCGCTGTCCCCCGTGCCCCACAGCATGGGGGGCTCCGGATTGAGCCAGATGGTGCGATGGCTGCGTCGTGCCATGTCCGCGAAGATCGGGGCCGCCGGATCGCGGTAATTGTTGCGGCTGTCGCCCACCATGAGCAGGGTGGTACGAGCGTCCACCATGTCAAAGTAGTGCTGTGCAAATTCCTGCAGGCTACCCCCCAGATCCGTACTGTAATGCCCAGGCGGCATCCGGATTAAGACTGTTTGAATCGCTTCTTGGGCCGTACCGGTGCCCAAATCAGGCGTGATGAATTCCAGGTGATCATTGAAGGCAAAGGCATGCGTTTTGGCAATCTGGTCTTGTATTGCATGGATCAGGCCCAGCATGAGTTCCGAGCAATAGCGCATGGAGGTGGAAATGTCACAGATCACCACCAGCTTGGGTTGCTTCCGACGCTGGCGATAGGTAAGCCGGAACGGTACCGAGCCGTATTTGAGGTTCGTACGCAGAGTGGCTTTCAGATCTAGCGTACCGCTCTTTTCCCGCTTCTGGCGTAGCGCAATGCGGCTCCGCAAGATGGTGGCGAGCCGCCGCACTTCCCGGCGTAGCACATTCATATCTGCCTCGTCAAGATAGCCGAAGGGTACATTCATTAGAGTGTCTACATTCACCGCCGGTGACTGCTCCAGCATATTGTCCCTGATGCGCTGTCCCGCGAACTGGTCCAGCTGCGCCGTTTCGGCTTCCATGTTGGCCTGCAGCATCTCCCGCATCTGGGCCAGACGTTCCTTAGAAAAGCCCATTTGGGCAAGCAGTGCGGACAGCTCCTGCATGGCCTGGCGGACATTATCGTGCTGCAGAGCACGCTGCATGCGGTGTACCATCCAGTCTCGATCGGGCAAATTGCGTACCTGTTGAAGCCCCGTCAGAGCCGCCAGCTGCTGCAGTTGCGTGGGCGTCAGGATTTCACCGCGCAGTAGCCGCTTCAGGCCGGCCGCCAGGTCAGCACGCAGCTGACGCAAGGCCTGGGTCAGCATCCGGGCTTCGGCTACCGTCATGTCCTCCATCAGATTATGCATGTCAAGCGGTCTCCCTTCCATCCCGTCAAAGAAGAGCGGAAATAACTCCTCAAAGACCGGAACGTCCTGCGCCCGCTTGATCATGGCGGTCCGCAGGGTTAGTCGGAAAACGTTGCGGTCCCGGATGCCTATGTAGGTGACCGCCCGGGCTGCATCCATGGTTTCGGCCATACTGACCGGCACTCCACTCACGCGTAGGGCTTTGACAAACTGCATGATGCGCTCTTCCATACTTTCACCCTCCCGGCCATTGGCCTTATGTCTCAACCGCTCCTGGGCTCAGAGATCCGATTCCTCCGTGTCATCTTCCTCGGCCTGGAGGTGTGCCTGGATGCGGTTCTGATCGCGTTCGTGTTTCAAAAGAACACTCAGGGTGTCATTGAGGATCCGGGGGTCCAGACGCTTAGCGTTCAGCGCCAGCAGAGCACGAGCCCAGTCCAGGGTCTCGCTGATACTGGGCCGCTTCCGCAAGTCCTGCTGACGCAGACCTTGCACCAGCTCCACCGCCTGGCGGGTCAGGGTCGGATCCAGTTCCGGGACCTTCAGGGCTACAACTGCCATTTCCTGTTCCAGCGTGGGGTAGTCTAAAAACAGATAGAGGCAGCGCCGCTTGAGGGCCTCACTCAATTCACGGCTGTTGTTGCTGGTCAGGAATACCATGGGCCGTACCCGTGCCTCCAGTGTCCCAATCTCCGGCACACTGACCTGGAAATCACTGAGAATCTCCAGTAGAAAGGCCTCAAACTCGGTATCGGCGCGATCGATTTCGTCGATTAGTAGCACCACGGGTTCCGGATGCATGATGGCTTTCAGCAGTGGGCGCTGGAGCAGAAAGCGCAGCGAAAAAAAGACGTCTTCTTCTGCTGCCAGCCGATCGGCGGCCGCGGTCAGGGTATGGGTATCCTGCAGTACATCTTGCAACTTGTCGCGCAGTAACTGTGTGTAGAGTAGTTGCTTCGCGTATTCCCATTCATAGAGAGCTTTGGTTTCATCCAACCCCTCGTAGCACTGCAGGCGGAGCAGCTCGTACCCCGTGGCCCCCGCGACTCCCTTAGCCAGTTCGGTCTTGCCCACACCGGCCGGCCCTTCAATGAGCAGGGGCTTTTCCAGTACATGGCTTAAATAAACCACGGTCGCGATCGCGTCGGTAGCAATGTATCCCTGTTCCCCCAGAGCCTGCTTGACAGTGTGGGGTGCGGTAAAAGGCTTGGTCATGGCAAATCACTCTACAAGGGCAGCACAATGGATGTTTCAGTGTACTCAATACTCTCTCGGCAGGCCTAACGCATTTGACCTATCCAAGGGTGATGACCCTTTCCGATACCCTTAGGCTAGGGGCAACCGGATCAAGGTGCGCTTAGCTTTATATTACAATCCGACCCATTGATGTTCATCCAGCGGGAATCTACCCTTCGTTACCTACAAATAAAATGTATAATGGGATGGGATCTACTAGCTGGACTCCTGATGCGGGCAGCAACTGGATGCCATTTTCGGGGTGCGCAAAATTTCTATGTTTGAATTGGCTGTACAGTATGAGCCCTGGTTCTGGGTAGGGTTGGCCTTACTCTTCCTGATTGCCGAGCTACTCACGGGTGGGCTCTACCTAATTCCCTTCAGCGTAGGCTCCGGCGGCGCCGCGATCCTGAGTTTTGCCTCTAGTCAGCCACCAATTATCCAAATTGGCCTCTTCTGTCTCGTATCCCTGGTCACGTTTTTCGCCATGCGTCCCCTGTCGGAGCGTCTGACCCAGGATGCGGACTACCGGTTCAACGTGGATCGCCTGATCGGTATGCCGGGCTTAGTCACCGAAGATATTGACATGCTTCAGGCTACGGGCCGTGTGCAGGTGAAAGGGGAGGTATGGAACGCGGAATCGCTGGATCGTTCTACTATTCCTGCCGGGGCCACCGTTGAAATTCAGCGTGTCAACGGCACCTCACTGGTTGTCAGGCCAGTATCCTATCCCGACAGTTCGGATTGAGAGCACCGTTTCTTTCCCACATCTTCTAGGAGCTTCCATGGAATTTCTCACTCTTGGCATTCTGGTTTTCTTGCTCCTGGTCTACATGACCACGGGTCTGAAGATCATTGCACCTTACCAGCGCGGCGTAGTACAGCGGCTCGGTAAATACATACGCACGGCCAATCCGGGTCTCACCTTGCTCATTCCCTTCATTGATTCTATTATCAAGGTGGATATGCGTGAGCAGGTGGTAGATGTCCCCCCCCAGGATGTCATCACCAAGGATAACGTGGTAGTACAGGTAGATGCCGTTATCTATCATGAAGCTACCGATCCGGTCCGACTCATCTACAACGTGCAAAATTTCATCGTGGCCATCGTCAAGCTGGCCCAGACCAATCTGCGCAACGTCGTGGGTGAGATGGAGCTGGATCAGGCCCTGACTTCACGGGACACGATCAACTCCACGCTGCGCGAGGTGCTGGACGAAGCCACGGACAAATGGGGCGTGCGCGTAGTACGGGTTGAAATCCAGCGGATTGAACCGCCGAGTGATGTGACCCAGTCCATGCACCAGCAGATGAAGGCGGAACGTGAGCGGCGAGCTCAGATTCTGGAAGCTGAAGGCTCCCGACAGGCAGCCATCCTGGAAGCCGAAGGCCAGGCGGAAGCTATCCGTCTCGCCGCGGACGCCAAGCGCTATCGTCTGGAAACGGAGGCAGCGGGTGAATCCAACGCCATTCAGGTAGTCTTCAATTCCATTAAGGAAGCCCAGCCCGACGACGCGTTGATCGCCATCCGCTATCTGGACACCCTGGAACACATTGCCAACGGCGAAGCCAATAAGGTATTCATTCCCTACGAGGCGTCGGGCGTACTTGGGGCCCTGGGTGGCATCCGTGATCTGTTCACGACGCAGGCACCGGACAATACGTCCCCGGCACCCCGCGACACCTGATCGAGGCCTTGATACGCGCGTACTACAACCTGTTCCACACAGTGTGTGCGTACGCGCCACACTCAGCACTATCCAGGGTTGCCTAGATACACCCGCCGCTGACAAACAGAGTAGAGACGGTCTGGGTACACGCAGGTTCCCTAGTCAGGTGCTGTTCTCGTTGTTAGGCGCCGACCAGAGACCACACGGACACCGGCGATCGATGTCGTGTGTGAACGTAACTAGGACGCAGTGGCTTGACACGGGCATATATCTTCCAGAACCGCCCGTGTCAAGCTGAAACCAAGAGCTTGCTCAAGCACTCCTTTGAGGCCTAGTCCGGCCCCGCTTGCCCAACAGGTCACGCGGTAACGGGATATTACGCCATCTCGTGCACTAGGCACGGGAACGCGATCGCGCTAGGAGATTCTGTGGGCACCCGATCCTTCGGTGTCGTGCGGAATCCATCTCCCCTACGATTCCCTTGTAGCCCGGTGATACGCGTACTTCACCTGATCACAAAATATTCGATTTAGTCAAATGAATTTGACATTTATACAGGCTATGTATTAAGATTATTGATATGGAATTCAATATTATGAAGTATCAGATGAGATTTACAGATTATGTCACTTCACACCACCGGCACTGAGATCCGGATGCTATATGGCGGGACAAAGCCGACCTGAGCCGTGGGGATAATAGATTCAGAGGAGACACCGGTATGGGAACGCTACCTACCCATTGTCCATTCACAGGGGGACCCATTATAGTTACCCAATTCTACAGTCCGGAGGGTGACATTACCATCAAGGGACGATTTCAGGTGCAGGATTCCTTCCTAGCTCTGACCTCTGAGCAGATCGCGTTCGTGCTTACCTTCATCCAGTGTGAAGGCAAATTCAATCGCATGCAGGAGGAACTCAACCTTTCCTACCCCACCCTACGCTCTCGCCTGAAAGATATTATCCTGGCCCTAGGTCTCAAAGAACCATCCAGCGTGGAATATGAAGCGGTGCCGGATCGCAGGGCGATCCTAGCCCAGATTGATGCGGGCCAACTGACTGTATCCGAAGCCCTTGACGCTATGCGTACCCCACCTGAGCCCCTCCAATCGCCGACAGGCTAAGAGGGGACCCTCAACGGTTCCAGTTATGGAGAAAAACTATGGACGAGCATACCTATGAAGTAGATACCGAAGCAACCATCCGGGTGACTGCCCACAAAGATCTGACGCTGCAAGGCGACGCGGTCAGTCATGTCCACCTGTCAGGTGCCGGGGCAACCCAGGCCTCATGGACCGCAACGGATACGCAGTACATCCTGGAAGTCACGCACAATATTGTGCTGACCGTGCCTCAGAACGCACGCATATATCTGACGCATGTCGGTGGTCAGTGTCAAGCACGGGATCTGAGTCACGGCCTCACAGGTGATGCGATTGGCGGTCATGTTCGCTTTGAACGTATGGGCGACATCGCGATACACCACATCGGTGGCCATTTGCATGTGAACGGATGCCGCGGCCATGTACAAGGACACCAGGTGGGTGGTCATGTCCATCTGGAGCAATGCCACGGTGACGTACGCATTGACCATATAGGCGGCCATGTCAAAGGATTTCATATTGATGGACAGTGCCACCTGCCGACTATCAATGGTCATGCCCATTTGGAGCACATCGGTAAAGAGCTGCAATTGGATGCGGGGGGGCATGTACGAGTGTCCATCAACCCCCAGGGGGAGCAGACGTACGACATTCGATCAGGAGGACGTCTAGCCTGCTACATTCCCCACAACGCGCACGCAACCATTGCTATGGACAGTCCTACCCTCCCGTCCCATGAGGAGCGAATCGTAGGTGACGGCACAGCCCAGGTACACCTGAGCGCCGGGGCTCACATCGCCTTGGTGGAAGTGGATCCGGCTCAGCCGAGCCCCGATCCGGTACGGAAGGCAGCTGAGGATGTCAAAGAAGCCCAGTGGACGGTGGACGGCATCGCTCAGCAGATTCGCACCAGTGTGCACCAGGTGATGGGACAGGTCAGCGAGAAAGTCAATCAAGCGCTCAAGGAACATGGGCTTGACACTCAGCAGCGCGAAGATCTCCAAGCGCAGTTCCAGGACATCAGGCGTGATGCGCTGGAAAGTGCACGGGAGGCCGCGGAGACAGTGCAGACCCAAACCCGGCATATCTGGGAGCAAGAAGTAAAGCCGCATCTGTTTACCTCATCGGATCCCGACGCCAGTGCCACGCCCACCGCGCACGCCTTGGCTGAGGAACGGAAGATGATCCTCCGCATGCTGTCCGAAGGCAAGATCACGGTGGATGAAGCCAACGAACTGCTTAAGACCCTGTCGCAGTAATGGGAACCATGGAGGCCCTGCCCGCCATTGAACTAGTGGGCCTATCCAAAATCTATCGCTCCCGCCGCCGCGATGACATTCAGGCGGTGGCGGGACTGGATCTCGCCATTGGCCACGGGGAAGTTCTAGGCTTCCTCGGCCCCAATGGCGCAGGCAAGACCACGTCCATCAAAATGATCTGCGGCCTAATCCTGCCCGATACCGGCACCATTCGCATTCAGGGGCACAATCTGCAGCGGCATCGCTTTGCGGCTATGCGCTCCATCGGAGCCGTGCTGGAAGGCACGCGTAATATCTATTGGCGTCTGTCTCCCTTGCAGAATCTCGCGTACGCCGCGCGGCTGAAAGGGGTATCATCCCGACATATGCAGACCTGGGCTGAGACATTGCTACGTGATCTGGAGCTCTGGGACCGCCGCCACGATCCGGTACGCCTGTTTTCCCGGGGCATGCAGCAGAAGACCGCCATTGCCTGTGCTTTGATTCACAATCCGCCCATCGTGCTGCTGGATGAGCCTACTCTAGGCCTAGACGTACAGGCTGCCGCCACTGTTAAGCAGTGGATCCAAACTCTCGCCACTCGTTTCCGTAAGACTCTGGTCCTGACCACCCATCATCTGCATCTGGCCGAGGAACTTTGTCAGCGCGTCGTCATCATGCACCAGGGGCACAAAATCGCGGACCAGGATGTGAAGACCCTGCAGGCTTTACACAGGCGTGAATTTCTACATGTCAAGGTGGCTGCACCCGAAACTACGGTCCGACCGCTTGCCCTCCGGGCGTGGCCCAACGCCACTCTGCAAACCGAACCGCAAGCTACAACCATCAGTATCCCGGCGGGGGGCCGGGATCAGTTCGCGGAAGTGGCCGCCACCGTCACAACCTGGTCCCTTGATGTCCTCGCCATTGAACAGGCTGTGCCGTCTCTGGAGGATATTTTCATTCACCTGACCAACAATACCCACTCCCATGTCTGACACCGTTTCCCCGCCACTGGACCCATCCGCCTGGTCCCTGCCGGAGACCTCCGGTCCGTTAGCTGCAGCTTGGCGCCCGATCAGCACCGTAGCCGCCGAAACCTGGAAAGGGCTGCTGATTATGTGGACCTTCAAGTTCAACGTCGTGACCGAAGTCCTAGGCCTGTTTATGATTTTTCTAGGCATCAGCTTTTTCATGGGCTACGGTGAGTTTAATACGAATACCATGGCCTCTTCGCTGATGGGTTTCATATTCTGGACCTACGCGATCTTCGCCATTGGCAACATGAGCTTTGCCCTCCGTGAGGAGCAGCAACAGGGGACCATTGAACAAATGTCCATGGGGGTGACACCTTTTGGGATTCTCTTGTTCGGACGCACCCTGGCATCCCTGATTTGGACTACCTTAGTGGTTCTGATCGGAGGTGGGGCCATCACCCTGGGCTTTGGCCTGGATCTGGGTCTTAATTCTCGTGTTGTGCCCATATTCCTACTTTCCATCCTGGGGCTGTATGGACTGGGCTATCTCGTTGCGGGTGCCACTCTATTATTCAAGAACATTCTCTCGTTCACCAATCTGATTCAGAACATTCTGTTGTTCCTCAACGGTGCCATCGTTCCCGTCACCTTCTATCCCACCTGGCTAGCCAATGTGACCCGGGTACTGCCGACCACCCTGGGCATTGAAACCATGCGTCTAGTCACTCTGGAACACAGGACATTAGGGGAAGTATGGCGCAATGGTCCCCTGCCACTTCTGCTCCTACACTCCGTCCTCTGGTTAGCGGTTGGCCTAGGCCTATTCCTGTGGGCCGATCGCGAAGCGCGCCGCCGCGGTCTCATGGGGCAATTCTGATTTTCCGGCCAGGTTGTCTCTACCTTGTAGCCAGCATATTCTGGCACAATGGACATATTGTTGTGGTTGTGTTGTACAGACTTGGTGGGTCATGACCCTACATCCTGAAGAACGCATCCAGGTCCTGAAAATGATCGACAACGGCAAAATTTCGGTTGACGAAGCGTTTCAGCTGCTGTCCGTCTTAGATTCCACGCATGGACCCCATGATACCGAACGGATGCGTCTTAATACCGCAGCCTGGAGCAGCCAGCGGCTGCATCTGCGGGTCACTAATATCAGCACGGGTACTGTCCAGGCCCGGGCCGCCCTACCCTTACATCTGCTGGAAGTGGGTTTTCTGATCGGCTGCCACTATGTACCCGAGCTGAAAGGCGTACGGCTAAAACAGATTTGGGATTCCTTGGCCAACGGACAGAAAGGGAAGCTCTTGGAAGTGGTCGATCAGCACAAGGGAGTAATGGTTGAACTGCTGGTAGAATAGATATGGGTTACCGTCCTCGTCTACATGCGCGGGGATCCTAGTAGGCCCGAGCAGCGAGGCTCCATATGCCGCTGCTTTTTGTATTAACTTAGAGACGTGGCTAAGCTGTTGTCGATTAGGGAGAGCAAGTCATCATGTATGACTGGATACAACGCTTTGTACAAACACGGGAAAACCGCAACACAGCATTGGCCTATACCAATGATCTGACCCAGTTCGTAAACTTCCTGCAGAAATTCCGACACGCCTCGGTCCCCCAGGTACAACGGCTGTCCGATGCCCGGGAGATCCACTTTCAGGAATATCTTTTCTTCTTGCGTGAGCTCGGCTACACCCAATCCACGTTGGCACGCAAGATCGCCTCGGTCCGGACCTTCTACCGCTTCCTGGAACATCAGGGTGAGGCTCTCCAGACAGCTGTGGCTGTTTTGGGCTCCCAGCCGGTGGAAAAGACCAAGCCCGACTTCCTGACACCTGACGAGGTGGAGGATTTGCTTGCCGCTCCCTACCGTCATCCGTCCCGCCGTTCCTATCGAGACCAGGCAATGTTGGAACTTATCTATGATGCCGGGTTGCGTGCATCCACCCTATTGCAGCTCAACGTGTCGGATGTGATTGCGGATCGTTCCGTCCTGCAACTACCAGGGAAAGATAATCGTGTCACTCTGAAGCGCCAGACCGCCCTCAGTGCCCTGAACGCGCATCTGGACGACATGGAAGCCCACGCCGACGAGCGTCCACGAGACAAAACCCCCCTGTTCCAGAATCACCGCCGGCAACGCTTGACCCGTCAGGGCTTGTGGACCATTCTGAAATTTTATCTGCCGTATACGCGGATCCAGCGGCCGGTGACTCTGGAAATGCTACGGCACAGCCATAAAGTCAACAAACGGCCATCCTGAAACCTGAGCCTCCTAGCAGAGGCTCAGGCCTACCCCGTCCTGTTGTCTTCCATGCCGCGCGTGACGAGTGCTATGACCAGTGTTACCACTTTCCCTTGTCGTGCCTACCAGGAAGCTGCGGACTTTCTGCGGGCTCACATACCGCGTCCGCCCGTGGCTGCACTCGTGCTAGGTAGCGGACTGGATCGACTGGCCCACCTGATGCAGAACGTGCATGTCATCCCCTATGCCGCAATCCCCCATTTCGCGCCCAGTACGGCACCTGGTCACAGGGGTGAGCTGATGGTAGGGCAGGTGAACGGGGTGGACGTAGTATGCTTGCGGGGCCGGCTTCATATGTATGAGGGATACACTCCGCAGGAGATCACCGTTCCCATCCGGGCCCTGCGTTGTCTGGAGATCGGAACACTCATCCTGACCAATGCCGCCGGTGGCGTGAATCCCGGTTTCCATGTCGGCGACATTATGCTGATCGAGGATCATATTTCTTTGCCCGGTCTGGCCGGTTTGAATCCTCTGCACGGCGCCAACGTTGACGCGCAGGGCGAGCGCTTTCCGGCTCTCAATCAGGCGTACAGCCCACGCCTACTTACTCTAGCCCGGGAACAAGCTTTACAGCAAGGGCTTTCCCTGCAACAGGGCGTTTACATCCATGTGGCAGGGCCCAATTTTGAGACACCCGCCGAGATTCGCATGTTGCGTCACTTCGGGGCGGATGCAGTAGGCATGAGCACGGTACCGGAAGTTATTGTAGCTCGTCATGCCGGCATGGAAGTACTGGCCCTGAGTACCATCACCAATCTGTGTGTGGACGACACAGCCGCCGTTACACGTCCCGACAGTACCGAGGTTATAGTGGCCGCTAGCATGGCCACGCAGGCCTATCAGGCCCTGTTGCCGGCAATCCTGACCCGGATCAACACCCCTCCTGCCAGCGGACCGGGGTAAGGCTCAAGTATCCGCTACGAGCAGCGCATCCAGCACGGCCTGTTCCTGGGCCAAAAGCGGTTGTAGTTCAGTCACGACAGCCGCAGCATCTAGTCGATGCCGTTCCCCGGTTCGTCGGATCTTGCATTCCACCTGGCCCTGAACCAGACTACGCTGTCCTACGGTCAGTTGCAATGGAATACCAATGAGATCCGCGTCATTAAATTTGACGCCTGCCCGCGCATCGCGGTCATCGTACAGGGTGTCAATGCCCGCTTCTTGTAGCTCATCGTACAGCTCTTCCGCCTTGGCCTGGACATGCTCTTGCTTGGATGTCGCGAGGCTGATGAGATGCACGGTGTAGGGGGCTACACTCAAGGGCCACTGGATACCATGCGCGTCATTGTACCGTTCCACTACACAGGCGATGAGCCGGCCTACGCCAATACCGTAGCAGCCCATCACAATGGGCTGAGCCGTGCCATCCTGATCCCGATACAGGGCATCCATGGATTCACTGTACTGGGTCCCCAACTTGAAGGTGTTACCCACCTCCACTCCCCGCAGGCTATACAGCTTGCCACCACATTCCACGCATTGATGCCCGTCGGTTGCGCTGGCGATGTCGGCCACGACATCAGGTTCATAGTCCCGGCCACAGTTAACGTTCCGGAAATGCCAGTCAGGCCGATTGGCTCCGGCCACCAGATTGGGCGATGCTGCCACAAGATCATCCACCACTAGCAGGACTTCCTCACGCTTGATGTCCACAGGTGAGCCATACCCCGGTTCCGCGCCCACATGTCGAATCTCCGCCTCCGTAGCCGGGCGTAGTTGTAAGGCATTGAGAGCATTCACCAATTTCGTCTCATTGAGCTCCATATCCCCACGCAGAACACAGAAGACGAACTGATCCCGGGCCGTATCGTCCTCAGGCAGCACCGCGACCAGAAATATGGCCTTGGCTGTCCGGACCTCGTCTATGCCTAGGAAAGCAGCCAGAGCCGCTATGGTATTCGTGTCAGGCGTATGGACTTCCTCCAGGGGTAAGGGAGGGCCGGCCACCGCCACCTCCTTACGAAAGACTGCCACTTGACGATTGGCCCGATAGTCACAATCACGGCAGAGAATCAAGGTATCCTCACCAATGTCGGATACGGCCATAAATTCATGCGCCATGGTGCCCCCCATCATGCCCATGTCCGAGGCGATGGCCACTACCTCCAGGCCGGCTCGCTGAAAAATGCGGAAATAGGCCTGATACATACGTGGATAGTAGGCATCCAGATCCGCAAAATCCATGTGGAAAGAATAGGCATCCTTCATGGTAAACTCACGCACCCGGAGCATGCCGCCGCGAGGTCTGGGTTCGTCACGGAACTTAGTCTGGATGTGGTACATCATGAGGGGCAGCTGCTTGTAGCTAGACACGGTCCGGGCCACCAGATTCGTAATCGATTCCTCATGTGTCATGGCCAGTACCATGTCGCGCCCCGCGCGATCCTGCATACGCATCAGATCATCGCCAATCGTGTACCAACGACCGGACTGACGCCACAGCTCGGCGGGCAGTACCACGGGCATCAAGATTTCCTGGCCGCCAATCGCGTTCATTTCTTCACGCAGAATCTGCTCGATCTTTTGCTTGACCCGCATACCCAGCGGCAGGTACTGAAAGACACCGGAGGTCACCTGCTGGACCAGTCCCGCCCGCAGCATGAGCTGGTGGCTGCGCAATTCGGCCTCTGCCGGGGTTTCCCGTAGGGTGTGAAAAAACAGGCTGGACATGCGCATGATGCAACTTCCTCCACTGGCACGTGTGACATGGCTGCCACTTTATTGAACGCCGGCGCCGTGCAGCCCATGATTCTGCATGACCACCGTTGTACCGCTCCGCAAAAACGGGTTAACGGCAAACTGTGCTTATCAGTATAATATGTTCATACGCACCATAGAGATGTATTGCGCTATTCCCGCTTCTCCAAACGTATCCTTCCTCATGCCACAAAGGAATTGCTATGTCCATTGAGCCTATCTGGATTAAGTCTTATGAAGAAGGTGTGCCGGTATCCGTGGAAACCGTCCAACACCTGCTAGGTGATGAGCTAACCGCCACCGCTGATCGCTTTCCGGGCCACACCGCGTTGCACCTGATTCTCAGGTATCTGCCCCTGGGCATGGCGATTCAGTCCAAACTGACCTTTCGGGAACTGGATTTGGCGTGCAATCGCCTCGCGCATGTACTACAGGACTTGGGCCTACAGCCCCAAGACCGGGTCGCCATCATGTTACCCAATATACCTCAGCAGGTCATTGCCCTGTTTGGCATCAGCCGCGCCGGGTGCGTGATAGTCAATACCAACCCGATCTATACCGCTCCGGAACTTAAGCACCAGTTCCGGGACAGCAATACGAAAGCTGTCATCTGCATGAGCGGAGGCGTGAGCACCATTCGCAGTATTCAGGACGCAACCGAGATCGAGCACATCATCGTAACCGATATCAACGATTCGTTGCCGGGCCTAGGCAAGAGGCTAGCGGCCTCTTCCCTGCGCAAATTGGGCCATATTGCCGATGTGGTCTATGGCGACGGAGTATATAGTTGGGACGCCCTGATGAGTCGCCAGTCAGCCGCTGCCCTAGCACCGGTAGCTGCCCCCGAGGATCTAGCTGTGCTGCAGTATACGGGTGGCACCACGGGCCTACCCAAGGCTGCGGTCCTGACACATCAGTCTTTGCTGACCAATGTCTCCATGACCCGCGGGTGGATTCCCTCCATTGTGGACGGCCAGGAAGTCATGCTGGGAGCCTTGCCTTTCTTTCATATTTTTGGTATGTCCATTGGCGTACTCCTCAGCACACGCATCGGTGCACGCTTGGTCATCACGCCCAATCCCCGTGACACGGAACACAATCTGAAATTGGTACAGAACGAAAAAATCACCATCTTTCCGGGCGTACCCGCCATCTACAACGCCATCATCAACCACGAAAGGGTACAGCAGTACAACATGCGGTCAATACAGATTTGCATTTCCGGCGGGGCTCCGCTCCCCCTATCGGTACAAGAGGCCTTCAACCACATCACCGGCGGTAACCTGGTAGAAGGGTATGGTCTGACCGAGTGCTCCCCCGTGGTAGCCGCCAATCCCATCAAGGGGCACGTCAAAAATGGCACGATTGGGGTTCCGTTCCCCAGCACCGAGATCCGCATCGTTGCCCTAGAGGCGGACGAGAACGGTCAGTACGCGGATGTCGTACCCGGGGCAGAAGGTGAACTCTGCGTCCGTGGCCCCCATACCATGCGGGAGTACTGGAACCGGCCCGAGGAGACGGCTGACACATTAAACGTGGATGGCTGGCTGCATACCGGGGATATCGTGACCATGGATGAAGATGGCTACCTAACCATCGTGGACCGCAAGAAGGACATCATCATCGTTAGTGGTTTCAACGTGGTACCCCGCGAAGTGGAAGAAGTCCTCTACCAGCATGACGCTATCTTGGAAGCGGCAGTTGCAGGTCTGCCCGATCCGCAGCAGGGTGAGCTTGTCAAAGCCTATATCGTGACGAAACCTGGCCAAAGTGTAACGGAAGAGGAACTCAAGGAGCATTGTGCCCAATCCCTGGCTCCCTACAAGATTCCCCGGGTGTTCGCATTCCGGGACGAACTTCCCAAGACCCTAGTAGGCAAGATCCTGCGCCGGATTCTAGTGGAAGAGGATCTGAAGAATATGTGATCATCAGATCATGGCGGTACTTCACAGGTTGTACAGGTTTGGCATAGCCGGAATGCCCCAGGCTATGATCCCCATGCTAGGGCACCGCGTCCTCATCTTGATGCCAATGTGGTCGGTGCGCTTCTCGTATTCGCCTCGATCGCGCTGCTACCGAGAGATTACCTGACAACCTACATGTAGAAAGTGAGGGCCTGCTGCAGGCAACATACAGCGTGGCGTCTATGACCCACCATACCTGATATTCATTTTCGGGGACGACAGCCGGCGTGGCGCCATGGTGTTTTACGACTGTCACGCCGGCTCCGGGCCAGGCAACCGGTGTATCTTGCCTAGGGTTCCCTATCAGACATCAGCGCAAGCATTTTTGCACCATGTTCATCTCTGGTAGTGTTAGGAGGACAGCTGCAGATTTCGTATACCTACTTTGTCCCATCTCTATGCTTGCAGGAGTGTGCCATGGATCATACACGCTTGAGTCGACGTTCTTTTATACGCCTGAGTACGGGCATGGCTGTCACGGCCGCCCTAGCCAGTTGTACTCTCCAGGCGTCCCGTGACAGCGGTGCGCCCACAGACCGGGGCCCCGTGGTGGAAATCGGCACCATTATAGTACCGGAGAACGTACACGAACTGTCTAACGCAGCCACGGGCATTCCCTACGTGGTCAAGGACAGCATCAACAACGGGGAACCGATTACGCTGGAATATTGGGAATGGGCCCTGGATCGCTACGAATACGAACTGGAATGGGCCGAAGAGTACATGAAGCTCTATCCCAACGTCACGATCAATGTCTCCAACCAGTCCTGGAGCGAGTACTGGACCAAGCTTACCGTCAACGTGCCTGCGGGACAGGGACCGGCTATCTGGCATATGCACGCCTCCCAGCTGACGGAATTCTGTGACGGCAGTCTCATGGATCCTATGCCCGATCACGTGGCCAATCGCCAGTTCTTGGACGACAACTGGGTAGCGTTCGCGGAAGGCGCCATGGACTGCCCAACCGGCACACCGGGTAGCCGCCATTTCCTGCCCATGGGCACTATGATGCCGGTTATGTACATTAACACGCGCCTGTGGGAGGAAGCCGGGTTCGCCGTTGACGAACCCCCACGCTCCTGGGAGGATTTGCGCACCGTGGCCAAGGCCCTGACCCAGTACGACAATCAGGATCGTATCATCCTGTCAGGTTTTCAGGCGGATTGGCCCACGTTCCACAAAAATGGGTGCTACCAGCAGGGTCGGTACCTATTCACCCAAGACGGCAAGCGCTCCCAAATCAACAACCAGGAAAGCCGGAACGTGCTACAGTTCATCAAGGATCTGCACGAGGTGGACCGTGTCGTAGATCCTGAAATGCCTAACCTACTGGATTCCTTCACATCGGAAACGGCGGCTATCATCGCCGACTTTTCCTGGGTTACTTCGGTCCTGCGGCGCAACAACCCGGATCTGGAATGGTTTGCCGCGCCAATACCTACCTTTGACGGCTCCTATCAGCCGGCGTATGGCAACATCCGTTTTGCGGTAGAAGCCGTAGTGAACGCCTTCGCCTCCGACGCTGAAAAGGCCGTGGCCTGGGATTTCTGGCACTTTCTCTATAGTGATGATGTCCGGGTAGCCCGCACGGTGGCGCTGCGCAACGGTTTTATTCCCCCGTACCAAAAACTGATCGACCTACCGGAAGTGCAAGAAGACCCGGTGGCCCGAGTCATTGGAGATGCCGTTGAGTGGGGCATCGTGAACGACACACCGGCCGTGTACAACACGGGCATTAGTGATGCCCTTATCGATCCCATTCTAGTGGGTGGGATGGACATTGATGACGCCATGATGCAGGCCGAGCAGTTCATTGATCAGGAACTGGCACAGCGGGAAGACTGGAACATCATTGAACGTAACTACAAGCATCACAACCTGATGATCCCGGACCAGCCCTAATCCACGGCGCTGCTAACAGGCAGCCGCGGCAGCTGCATCCCCGATTCCTTTGGGCGGCAACGAACCAGTGCGATTCAGATCACGCATCCTTTTGGGGAAAGGCGGGCCACAGGATCCACATCGTATCAAGCTGGCTGGTCAGAACGCCATGATCGCGGGCGCGCTGGTCATTGCCATAGCTTATTTCCTCGTGTGGACCGTCTTTCCGTTTATCTATACCTTCGTCTATAGCTTTTTCGACTGGCAGCCTCTACGACCGACCCAGCAATTCTTGGGATTCGACAACTATACGGAAGCCTTGTTCCGGGATCAGCGATTCTGGCAGGCGATGAGTAATTCGTTTGAATTCGCCTTTGGCAACGTCATCCTAGGCACGCTCATCTGCCTGCTGGTAGCGGCCATGATTCAGTCAGTCAAGCGCTTCCAGGCCTTTTTCCGGGCCAGCTATTTCATGCCCACCGTAACGGGTATGGTGGCTGTGGCCTTGGTGTGGGAATTCATTTACCAGCCACGCTTCGGCATTCTGAACACCGCCATTTTTGCGACCGTTGATGCACTCAATCTACCCACACCCCCTGAGATCGGGTGGCTGACCCGTCCCCAGTATGCCATGCCGAGCCTGATTATATTTGGCTTCTGGAAATTTCTGGGCGTGCGCATGATCATTCTCCTCGCCGGCCTTCAGAATATACCGCAAACCTACTACGAAGCAGCTCAGATTGATGGCGCAGGTCCTTGGTCTACCTTCTTACGGATCACCCTGCCTCTGCTGATGCCCGCCCTGTCCTTCGTCATTGTGGTCGGTGTCATCAACAGTCTCCAGATCTTCGTACCCATGTTCGTCATGACCGGCGGAGGCCCTCTCTTCTCTACTACCACGGTGGTACTATTACTGTACGAAAAGACCTTCCAGTTGTTCCGTTTCGGCTACGGCGCCGCCATTTCGTTCATCTTGTTCGCTATCATCATGTTCCTGACCTTCCTGCAGATACGCTTTCTGCGCAGTTCATGGGACATAGGCGGCTGACAGCAACCATGTCCACTTCCCCTGTGCAACGCCGCCGGCGTCTCGCTCCGGGTTCTCTGCTGCTGTACCTGCTACTGTTCATCGGTGCTTTCATCATGCTGTTTCCAGTACTCTGGATGGGCATGTCCACCTTCAAAGCCGAAGCCGAAATTAGCGCCTATCCTCCCTCCTTTCTGCCTAAGGCGTTCACATTAGAGCCGTTGATCAACGCCTGGACCAAGATCAATTTCGGCCGCTATTTCATGAACAGTCTGCTGGTCACGGGCATCGCCACACCACTGAGTGTATTCACTTCGGCTTATCTCGGCTTTGTCTGGAATAAGTATGAGTTCCGATACAAGGAACCGCTGTTCTACGTCATCATCGCCACGATGATGATTCCGGGGCCCATGTTGCTGATTCCCCACTACCAAGTGGTGCTCTGGTCCAATCTCCTGAACACCTACGCCTCGATCATCGTGCCCGCGGCCGTAACGCCCTACGGGATCTTCCTGATGCGGCAGTTCATGCACAGCGTACCGAACGAATTGTTAGATGCCGGTCGGATCGACGGGGCCAGCGAACCCCGCCTGTTTGTACAGGTGGCACTACCGCTGGTGCCCGCGTCGCTCGCAGCCCTGGGGATCATCCAGTTCCTGGCCAATTGGGATAATCTGCTCTGGCCACTGGTGGTACTTACCAACACGGCCAAATATACCCTAGCCGTGGGCTTGGCCACCTTTGCGGCGGAATACGAGCGCAACTTCGCGGTGCAGAACGCAGGTGCGTTCATTGCGGTCTTTCCGGTAGTGATCGCATTTCTGCTGTTCCAGCGGCAAATTATCCGGGGCATCGCCCTAACCGGTATGAAAGGATAGAGACTCCATGCGACCGAATTTCCTGGTTATCATCGTAGATCAGATGAACAGTTTCAGCCTGGGCTGGAATGGTAATGAGGAGGTGCAGACTCCCCACCTGGACCAACTTGGCCGTGAGGGAGTCTGTTTCACGCGGGCCTATCCTACCAACCCTGTGTGCCAGCCTTCCCGTGCCTCACTCCATACGGGCTTGACCCCCCGGCAGCATGGCCTGACTACCAACGGCTGCCGCCTGGATGAACGCATCCCCACCGTGACCGGTACCTTGTCTGCTCACGGTTATCGCACCCACTGTGTGGGTAAGATTCACCTGCAGCCCTTCAGCACCGACGCCAAGGATACCTCAGGACAGCCGGTCAGCTGGGAAAGTCGTGATCTCTGGAACGCCGGCTCGATCATGGCGCTACCCCTCCCGTTTTATGGGTACCAAAGTGTGGATTATGTGGGTGGACATGTTGATTATGTTAATGGAGATTATGTCAATGACGTGGAAGCCCAACGGCCCGGCACTAAGGCTGAATTGAGTCAGGAGCAGGCTTATTATGCCCTGCCGGGGGCCCAGTCCTGGCGCATGGCGATTCCGCCTGTGTGGCACTACAACGACTGGATCACGGGGAAAAGCATTGACTTCCTCCGACAGGTGGCAGATGACAACTTCTTCCTGGTTACTTCCTTTCCTGATCCGCACCATCCTTTCTGTGCCACCCAACCCTATAGTGAGATGTATGATCCCGCCCAGATCTCTCTGCCCGCCAACTGGGAGCATACCGTGGAGCCCTGCGGCTTTCTGGAGCGCTTTGCTGCAGGCCGTCTGCGGGACTGGGACGAAGCCATTCTGCGGGAATCCATCGCCCAGACCTACGGCATGATCACGCACATTGATGATTGCGTAGGACGTTTGTGTGCAGCCTTGGCGGAACTGAACCTGGCTGATAACACCATCGTTGTCTTTCTGTCGGATCACGGCGACTATCTGGGTTCCCATCATCTGCTTTTCAAAGGACCCTGGCCCTATGAACCGGTGGTACGGGTGCCTCTAATCTGGCGTACACCTCAGGGGCAGCGGGGAGCCCTGCATACCCAACCGGTCAGCCATCTGGACTTCGTACCCACGGTCCTGGCGTACGCGGGCCTTGATCAGACGGCTTTTGACCTGCGCGGCGGACAGCCGGCAGCGCCCGTGATTCTGCCCGGTGAATCCTTGCAGGCGGCGATTGAAACCGGAGCTCCCACCCAGCAGGATGGCAAACTGATCGAATTTGATGAAGATAGGACATCCACCGCAATGTGCCGGTACCGGATGTTAATTACAGAACGGTGGAAAATTTGCGTTTACGGTGGTTCGGGCGATGGCATCCTTTTCGATTTGGAAAACGACCCGCTGGAGCTGCATAACCTCTGGGATGACAGCGCTCATATCGCTGTCAAGGCCGACATGCTGGCCAAGTTGAGCGATCGCCTCGCCCTGACGGACCGCATGGATAATTACCGGTACTGCGGCGCCTGAATGAGCTGGACATGTGGCCTGCCGGGGCAAAGCTCCACTTGTCACGGTCCAAAACGCATTCATCCGGTCGCCCTGAGGGATTTCAGAAGTCCCGGGCTATGCCAAGTTTCTGACGTTAGTGGAGAGCATGGTGCACGGTGGAATCGTGCGGCCATCCAATCGTAGATTGTCGGTGGCCGCTCCGATAACCGGGACCGTACCGTACCGGCAACGACACCAATCACAGCGGCCGGGAACTCATTGAACTGATTGATGATGGGCATCCGCTCCCGGGACAAGGACATGCTCGGGTGCGCGAACTAGCGCGATGGATCTCCTTGAGGCTGTGTTTGGGGATACCTCGGGTCTGACTTTTGTGCATCAGTCCGGTGTGGATCCCCGACCACGGTCACCGGAAGTGAAGTTACGACCGAACCTAGCACCTCTAGCACAATCTACAGTGACCCAATCCCCTGACCGCTCAAACTTGATAGCGTCCCGAACGACGCCGAGAACGGCAGCGGTTCTGTGCACTGCGGTCCGGCGAGTCCGCGCTTCATGTAGACCTACACCGGTGCGGTTTCATCGGGGGCCGTCTTGTCAATCTCAAGGCGCAGAGCACTTTCCTCGGCCATCAGGGCGTCCAGTCGGGTTTCCAAATGACGTACCTGCTTCTTGGTGCGTTTCACGGATTGACGGCTACCGCCCATGTTGAGAGCATTGATTTCATTGCGCACCTGCACGATTTCGCGCCGCACCTTTTCCTTGCGTGCAATTTTCCGGTTGCGATCCATCCGTTCACTACTCCTGATCGTCTTGTGTGAAGTCACGGGGTTCCCGGGGGCGGTATAGGATATAGGCGAGGCCGACACCAATAAAATAGAGTAGGATGAGCGGCGCCAGGGCAATGGACATGTTGACCGGATCGATTGTCGGCGTGATGATGGCCGCCACGATCGCACTGACCACGATCGCATAACGCCACCAACTTAGTAGCCGGGGACCGCTGACAATACCGATGCGGGACAGGAATGCCATGACCAAGGGTAGTTCAAAGAAGAAGCCAATCCAGAACACGATCCGAATAACGAAGTTGACAAACTCGCGCGCACTCCAGTTGGCTGCGATCACATCATCCCAGAAGTTCTGCAGAAATGTGACAGCCACCGGCAGCATTACGTAGTAGGCAAAGGCTGCGCCACTGAGAAACAGCAGCACAACACCGGGCAGAATGAAGAGCAGGCCACGTTTTTCGTGGGGATATAGGCCCGGCAAGATAAAAGCCAGCCCCTGATAGATGAGCACAGGTGTTGCCAGCGCCGTGCCTAAGGTGAAGCTCATACGGAAAAAGGTCGCGATATTCTCAAAGGGCGTAATGGCCTGTAGCGTCACCTCCCAGTCCGTCACGATGATGTTGAGCACCGTTTCCGCCATCAACATACCGAGCAGCGTACCGGCGATTAGACCTCCCAGAATCCAAATCAGGCGCGTGCGCAACTCCCTGAGATGGGCCATCAGGCTCATATGGCCTGCGTCTTGATCGACCTGCGCTTCAGGGTTGGGGATATCCGTGGCCGTCATGCGACATTACCCATGTACAGGGAAAGGATAGGCATAACTCATTGTATACGGTCAGGCTACCACAACCTGATAGTTGGAGACAGTATCCACCGGACTAGCCCAGCCTAGATGAATTTTATCCTGCTGCGGCCGCAGGTATCTTCCTGCCGGTTTATAGAGCGGGACTGTGAACAAAGGGTGCCCTGAACTCATTAGCAGCCCCGTGCAGCAACAACTCCCATGTGGCACGGCTGGCGTCCCGGCAGATCATGCAGATCGCCCGCACCATTGGTTATGATATCTATCCAAAACTGGACGGACGTACAACGCTTTCCGGTTGCTAGCTAGTTGCCCGTCAGGGTAAGTCCGGCCCCGTTCACCGCCAGCGTGTCAACAGCAGTCGGCCGTGCAATCCGCGGCCCGTACGCATGCGCACGGGGGCCAGTGGGTGCCGCAAGGCCGTACGATTGGGGCTGGGCCACGCGCGAGTCAGGGATGCCCGTGATTTACCCTGCCGGTACGGTACCCTGGAGGGCGAAGGCGGATACGCGCCGTTGATCCCTGGACTCAATGTCTCTGTGGCCGACTCCTTAGTTACCGCACGGGCAATGCTGTTTTCTATCCCTACGGACGGTTTCGTGGGCGTATCACTGACCACGGATGCCGGATCATTCCGGGTGGGCGACGCCACGCCGGAATCAATCAGGGAGCCCACTGCTACCTTGTTGCGCCCATTGGGTGACGGCTGGACCGCAAGCCCTGTGGCCATCACATTCTGGTCCTGCACGGGTGCCCGGGCACCACTGGATTTGGCGGTTGACGCCGTAGTATCCGTATGAGTCTGCGATGGCTGAGGATTACTCTCTGCTTCCTGTTCCTCGTCTAGATTGAGATCAAGCTCGTCATTAGCCCACTTTTCAATGAGGCCACCGGTCTTGATGTCCTTGAGATTGTTTAATTCCTTCAGTTCTTCCATACCCAGTTCCTGCTCCAGCTGTCCCGTCAGTTCTTTGGACAGGTTGCGCAGGCGGAAAAATCCCTTGACTATTTCCTTGGCCACACCCGGTAAGCGCTCAGGCCCCAACACAACCAAGGCCAGGATGAGGATGAGCATGACTTCCGGGATGCCGATACCCAGAAAGGAAAAACTGCTGGGAAAACCCATGGCGCCTCCAGAGTTTACTGTCGCCTAGATCAGCCCCGGGGCCGGATCCTGATGTGCCAGCATGGCCCCAAGTACACCATGGATGAAATTCGGACTTGTTTCAGAGCCGTAGGCTTCGGCCAGGTGAATAGCTTCGGTAATCGTAACGGCTACCGGGTTATGAAATTCCCGCGCCTCACTCTCGTACAGAGCCATGCGCAGGATATTGCGGTCTATGGGCAGCAAGGTATCAATGGGATACCGCTGGGCCACGTGTCCAATACGGTCGTCCAGTTCATCCTTGTGGGCCAAGATGCCGAACACGAGACGGCGGACAAAATCTTGTCCCGTATTCGTAATGATGATGCCTTCCCGTCGCAAGCTATACATGCGCTGGTGGAAAATACGGCTGGGCACATGATCCGTAGTGTCATGCTCATACAGTATCTGCAGGGCAATCGCCCGGTACTGACTATGCAGGCTCGCATAGGTCCCCGTGCCCCCCTGCCACTGCGAAGTAATGGGCAAAGCCGCCGCCGTGAACTGGGAAGGGGTTGGCTGGTTACGCCCGGACGCGGAGCGCCCGGCTGTCTGTGGTTTCTTCATTGCATTGAAAGTCCGCCATCAACCGCCAGGGTCTGGCCCGTTATGAAAGCGGCATCATCTGACACGAGAAACGCGACAGTCTTCGCAACTTCTTCCGGAGTCCCCATGCGCCCCAACGGTGTATTGGCAATTATATGCTCCGTATGCTCCGGCGGTAGAACAGCTGTCAGGGCCGTGGGAATGAATCCCGGTGCCACCGCATTGACCGTAATACCACGGCTGCCCAGTTCCCGGGCCAGGCTCTTAGTAAATCCCAGCAGTCCCGCCTTGCTAGCCGCGTAATTGGTCTGGCCAGCCTGCCCCATCAAGCCTATCACGGACGTAATGTTGACGATGCGCCCCGCACGTTGGCGCAGCATGCGGCGAACCACGGGCCGGGTCACCTGATAGACACTGGTCAAGTTGGTCTGGATTACGGTGTTCCAGTCCTCGTCCTTCATGCTGATCAGCAAACCGTCACGCGTCAGGCCTGCGTTGTTGACCAGAATGTCGATCCGCCCATGCTCCTGGAGGACTGCCTGCACCAGCGCCGCGGCATCTACGGGGGAAGACACGTCGGCTTGCCGCAGATGACAGGTACCTCCCTCCTGCCGAATCGCCGCGCACACGGCCTCGGCTCCTTCCTGATCACTGCGGTAATTCACCACTACCGAACTGCCGCGGCGAGCCAGCTCCTGGGCCACGGCCGCACCAATCCCCCGGCTGCTACCGGTTACGAGAGCAATCTTGTCGTGCAGGGCCATAGGCATCCGAAGCATCTCTAAGCGGAGGATAGGCCGTGATTATAGCACACCCCAACGATACACTCGCGCCCTGGGTGGGACTCAAGTCTGTCTTAGGTACTTTGCTGTGCCAGCCAGTCCGTCCACCGGGTAATGCTCTCCATATCCTGTAGGGAGAAACTGGGTAGCCGGCGATCAAAGTGCCGGGCTAGGTTGCCCAGCACTTTGCCACTACCAAATTCCACGAAAGCCGTGCTCCCCATGGACTTTAGGGTTTTCATGGATGCATGCCAGAGCACGCTGCCATCCAGCTGATCCTGTAGTTCCTGCCGCAGCACAGCAGGATCTGTGGTTGCCTGGGCAGTCGTATTACATACCACAGGGGCTTGCGGCGCATGGAAAGAAGCAGCCTGGATGGCCTGGCCCAGTGCCGGTTTAGCCCCTGCCATGAGCGGACTGTGGGCCGGAATACTGACCTCAAGCGGGAGAACGCGGCGTGCGCCCTGGGCTGGGGCTAGTTGGGTGACGGCCGTCACGCCGGCTACCGTACCGCTAATAACCTGTTGTGTGGGACTGTTGGCGTTGGCAATTTGCACTACCTCTCCTGTGTCCTGCACCACGTCATGACACAAGACCTCTAAATCTTCATAGGTCATGCCGAGTACGGCCGCCATCCGGCCCGGGCACTTTGCACCCATGGCACGCATGAGTCTGCCGCGTTCCCGGACGAGGTGTAGGCCATCAGCAAACGAAAGCGTCCCCGCCGCTACCAAGGCCGTATATTCACCCAGACTGTGTCCCGCCAATGCCACCGGTAAGGGTAGCTGGCCCAGCAACTGCGCCGCTGTCCGCAGGGCGGCCACGCTGACCGTCAGCAGGGCCGGCTGGGCACTCATGGTATCCGTCAACGCCGTTTGGGGACCCTGGAAACACAATTGGGACAAGGCAAAGCCCAGAATATCATCCGCAGCATCCAGGGTGTCACGAGCTACCGCGGATGCCTGGTACAAATTATGTCCCATACCCACGTGCTGACTACCCTGGCCCGGGAAAAGGTAGGCCAGGGCCGGCATATCCGGGGCCGATACAAATTCTATATTCACAGGTTCAGACTTCCCGGCATGCTCCCATACCACAGTCTCATGTCCCTCTACCGTCCCGGATTAGCCGACACTGTGAGGGGGCACCACAGCCACCCGGAGGCGGGCGTTGCGCCTACTCGTCTTCCTCGCCGGCCTCAAGGAAACGATGGCCCCGGTATTCTCCGCACTGCATACATCCCCGGTGCGGCAGGATATAGGCATCACACCCGGGCGTGGGACATTTCTGCAGTTGGGGACGGCCTAGGGCATGGTGGGCCCGCTTCTTACGGGCGCGGGTACGACTGATTTTCCTTTTGGGTAGGGGAGCCATTCTCCGTCTCCTTTGGAATACAACTAGGTTCGTATATCAGAGTTCTTCCGACCTGGATGCCGGATCATCCTCCGGCATCAGGGAAAGCAAAGAGGCCCAACGCGGATCGACAGGTGGACGGGCTCGCGTGCCCGCGTTGGCTTGCGCCAGCAGACGCTGGCTCTCCTGGTAATGTTCACACACTTCCGGATCCGGGTAGGCGCACATCGGATACTGCAGAGCCGCAATGCACAATTGCTGGCGGACCACCTCACTCAGATCCAGTTCATGACGCTCATTGATCAGAAGGGCTTCGTCAAACAGGGTTTCCTCCGCCCCCTTATAGTCCTGGGGAGTCAGGTAACGTCCTGTCGCAACGTCGATCAGGGGACGAAACGTCTCCTCTAGCTGAAAGCCTACCGCATAGGGTATAGGTTCCAAGCACCGGCTACAGGGTACGGACAGGGTGGCATGACAGGTACCCACAACCAGAATTCCGCTGGGAATGCGCGTGAGCCGAATACGACCTGTCAGCGGCTCCAACGGCTCCAGCGTGGCATCCAGATGCTGAATATCTTCATTGAGCTCAAAGTCGCGCCGATCCCCTACCGGCTGCTTGAGCAATTGCGCAACGTTGAATTGCATGACTTTCATGGCAAAGCCCGGTCAACCGCCACGTCTACACGTCGCTAGAACGTGACGTCTGTTCCGAGCACTGGTTAGCACCGGATAGGCCGCGGGATCACTCGGGAGGCTCGTGGGTACGCGTTTCCAGTTCGGTTACGCCCCGTTCCACTTCGTTGATCATGGCTAAAAGAATGTCATGCAGGCTGCGCAGGACATTCAGTTGGTACGTTTCAGCATCAAAACGCATGCGGGCCGTTTCCTGCTCTAGCTGTTCCAGAATGGAAGTGGCTTCCTGTTCCGCCTTGAGTACAAGCTCCTCCTCCGCCAAAATTTCCTTGGCTTTGGCCTGAGCTTCCTCCTTGATGGTCTCCGCATGACTGCGGGCTTCCGCGATGATGCGATCCCGTTCCTGGATCATGCGCTCGCCTTCCTGGATCGCGCTGGGTACGTTGATGCGCATAGTGCGCAGAATGTTCAGCGCCCGATCCTTATCCACCAGCACGGAGGAACTCATCGGCATGCTGCGGCCTTCCGCAACCATCTTGTGCAATTGATCGATGAGGGACAGAATTTCGATGTTACACCTCCCGTTGTTGCCCTCAGCCCTGATCCTCAGTCCGAATAGCTAGATACCCGGTTGTACCCCAGCACAACACAGAGTTCTACATTGTACACCGGGAGGCCCGACAACGGCACTAATCTCCTGCGGGCTATCAGCCCTGGTGTGACAGTTTGCTCCGCACGGGCGATACGCCATCCCGTGCACGATCGGATTCAGCATCCGGGGTAAAGCGGGCTTGTAGGGCTGCCACCGACGCGGAGGGTGCCCAGGACGTGAAGTCTCCATGCAAACTCGCAACTTCCTTCAGAATGGTGGCACTCAGGAAGGCGTGGTTAGCATCGGTGATCAGGCAGCAGAGTTCAATGCCCGGGGCCATTTTACGGTTGGCCATGCCTACTTGGTACTCGTATTCATAGTCGGCAATGTTGCGCAGACCACGCACAATTACCTGGGCCTGCCAGTGATGTGCGCAGGTCACGGTCAGGCCGCTGTACGTCACGACCTCCACATTGGCTAGATGGGCCGTAGCCTGACACGCCAAATCCAAGCGCGTGGTCGTGTCAAACAGCAGTTTGGCCGACGGCGTCTCGTACACGGCCACGATTAAGTGCGCGAAGAGAGACGCTGCGCGGGTCGCAATGTCCAGATGACCGTTGTGGAAGGGATCGAATTTTCCCGGGTAAAGAGCACGGGTCATGGCAAGGGCACTCCAGAATAACTATGTGCCTGGAGGCAAGAACAGTTGGCTCACGTAATTGTGGAACATGATACCCCGGGATGAAAGGCGCACACGATCCGGGCCTCTCGTCAGCAGGCCTTGCAGGACCAGGTGCTGCAGCGCTTCCGGAAACGTTGCGCACAAATCTGCACCGTGAGTCTGCCGGAAGCCGGCATAGGTCACACCTTCCTGGACCAAACGCAGACCCATCATCATAGTTTCGGCCCGAGCTAGGCTTTCCGTAATGACTTCACGCTCAGCCACAGGGGATGCACCCTGGCGCAGACAACGGTTATAGTGTGGGACCGGGTCACAGTTCCACCAGCGCCATTCGCAGCCCGAATCACCTGTTGGGGCCGTGCGCCAGTGACTGTGGGCCCCGGGACCGATGCCCAGATAGTTGCGATTGCGCCAATACTTGAGGTTGTGCCGACACGCATGCCGCGGCCACTGCGCGGGTTCGGGACTCCGACTCCAGTTGGCGATTTCGTACTGCACATAGCCGGCCGCCGCCAGCTGCTGCTGGGCAGCCTGATACTGTTCCGTACATAGATCGTCATCCGGTCGCGGTACCTGTCCGTGCTGGACCATGCGGTACAGCGGTGTACAGGGTTCCACGGTCAAAGCATACAGACTCAGATGTTCTACCTCCAGCTCCAGTGCCTGCTCCAGACTAGTCTGCCAGGTCGTGAGGGTCTGTCCCGGCAACCCGTGCATCAAATCCAGATTAATGCGATTCACACCTGCGGTCCGTGCGGCTTGCACGGCCTGGGCAATAGTATCCGCTTGGTGCCACCGACCCAGCAAGGCCAGTTCGCGGTTGTGAAAACTCTGTGCTCCAATACTAATACGATTAACACCACTTTGGATCAGATCTGCGAAGTGGGCCGCGTCGGCCGTGTTGGGATTAGCCTCACTTGTGCATTCATAATCCGGTTGCAGGGTAAAGGCACTGCGTACGGCATCCTGCAGTCGCTGGAATTGCGCTGGCGGGAGAATGGTGGGGGTTCCCCCACCATAGAACACCGTGTCAACCGCAGCGCCTTCTGTGCGGGTACCCCAATACCGAATCTCAGTGCAGAGAGCATCTACAGTGGGCACGAAGAGTTTTTCCAGACCGGCATAGGTGTTGAAATCGCAATACACGCATTTGCGTAAGCAGAAGGGGATGTGAATATAGAGCCCCAGCGGTTCGTCGGCTTGGAAACAAGCCTCCGCCCATGCCTGTTCTATCATGGGACATCCGTCACCCGATGCAGACGATACCCGTGGCCCCGCACGGTACGCACATATTTCGTCTGTGTATCAAATTTCGCCAGCGTGCTGCGTAGACGTCGCACCAAAGCATCAATGGACTGACGACTAATCCCGGCCGGATCGTCACTAGGCCAGACAGCCTGTTTGATCTGTTCCCGGGACACCACACCACCGCCCGCCTGCCACAGCACGTGTAGGAACCGGAACTGCATCAAACTCAAGGGCGGATCGAGGGGCATCCCGTTGAGCGTGACGGTCCGCGTGACCGGATCCAGCTCCAATCCTCGAGAGTGGCTCTCCCACGCCAAATCGGTGGTGGCGTCTTCACTGGCGAAGGCCAGTTTGAAGCAGAGGGCTACCTGCACCTCATCACCATTCTGCAGACGCTTGTCATGTCGAATCGCATGACCGTTTACGTGGGTACCGTTCTTGCTGTCCAAATCGCGAATGAAGAAATCGCCGTTCTGCCAATAAATCCGGGCATGGTGTCGACTGACCAGGCGATTGTCCAGCACAATGTCGCAAGCCGGATCCCGCCCGATCACCAGTTCCTGCCGGGGATCAAGTAGCCACTTACGGCTACCTTCTGCTGCTCCCCGCCACTGCAGCAGCATCGCCTGGTGCGGTTCTTGCCTGTCCACAGCAACTTCCCTCATGTCAGAGGCTCATAATCTAACAAGTACAATGCAACAGCACACATTATAGCGAAATGCGTTCCGGTGCTCTCTTCCCATCCCGCTGTGTCTCAGGCCATGGTCATGCACACCTCCTTGCCCCCGGACACCGAACTGCGCGCACGCTACCGGATCGAGGCACTCGTAGGCCAGGGCGGCATGGGGGCCGTATACCGGGCCCAAGACCTGAGATTGCCGGGGCGTGTATGCGCCATCAAGGAAATCCTACTCGCACCGCCCGCGGGCATGGATCCGGCACAGCAGCAACAGACTTGCGACCAGTTTCATCAGGAAGCCTCGATTCTAGCACGCCTGGATCATCCCAATCTACCCAAAGTCAGTGACGTGTTTTCACTGCCGTGTCGAGAATATCTGGTCATGGATTTCGTGGCCGGGGCCAACTTGAACGAGCTGTTGGCTCAAGCCTCAACATCAAGCCGCCAGGGATTCCCGGAAGAACAGGTACTGGCCTGGAGTGAGCAGATCCTGGATGCTCTGACCTATCTGCATGGCCAGTCCCCGCCCATCTTGCATCGAGATATCAAACCCGCCAATCTTATTCTTACCGCACAAGGGATGATCAAGCTGGTTGATTTCGGTTTGGTCAAGGTCATGCAACCCGACGATCCCCAAACCATTACGGTGGTGCAGGGACGGGGCACGCTGGCGTACACACCCATTGAGCAATATGGTGGCGAAGATGATTTCACCAGCGAGGCCTCGGATATCTATAGTCTCGGTGCCACCCTGTACCACCTGTTGGCAGGACAAGCGCCGGCAGATGCCCGCACGCGCTTCCTGCAGTCCGGCCATCTGGACGAACTACGCAAGCCCGGACGACGCGTATCCCGGCGCACGGAAGCGGCCATTTTTCATGCTTTGTCCATGCATCCACAGCAACGTCCTCCAACCGTCGCTGCCTTCCGGCACGAACTGCTGGGGACGTCACCATCCCATGCCATTCCGGTCCGTGGTACATCTCTAAGTACAGCTCCGTGGCGTAGGGCCTTGCGCACTCATCGCTGGCTACTAGGTCTCGCCCTCTTGCTGCACCTACTAGCCCTAGCCCTGAGCGTGTGGCCACGCGCGGGTTCCTGACCTTTTGACTCACGTATGCCGCTGTGGGATCGGATCTTTGGGTCTCGGTGATCCCCGGTGTTACACTCTTCTACGGTAAAATCACGTTGGTGTATACGCTGGATTCAGCCGAGGCAATTTGGCCCGGTCAGAGACAAGGAACCACGAGGCGGCAGAAAAACGCCATGCAGAAGACACGAATTCACCTGGGGCGGATGGCTCTGGTGCTGTTGGTCACCCTGCTGATGCCTCTGATCATCGGCGTTCTGCTTGATCTACTACTGAGCACGACGCCCTGGGTTACCGTAGTCATGGCCTGCATCTCGCTGCCTATTTCAGCCTTCTTCGTCGTGCGCCAAGGATTGTGGGAAATGCGGCAGGTCATTGACACCGTCGCTCCCGCTGAAACCGATACCATGACTTCTCTTCCCGAATAGTCACAACAAAGGTTAGTCTTATGACAACCAGTGTGGATGCAGGACAGCCAACCCGAATCCCATTCTTCCGCAACCCGCGGCGGGTGATTCCCCTGCTGGTAGTGATCGCGCTGCTGGTGTTTAGCGTGTTCCTACCCCGTCCGGAACTGCACGTCTCCCTGGCTCCGGAAAAAATCTGGTATGGGGGTCCGGACTGGCTCACTAATACTTGGATCACTACCATCGTTGTGGATCTGATTCTAATTCTCGGTGCCCTGGTTGTACGGGCCGGACTACGCCGAGCCGAGCGGCAGCAGACAGCGCCAACCGGGTTCACCAATGTCATGGAATTCATGGTGGAAGGGTTGTACAACCTGTTAAAAGGCGTAGCCGGCAAGCACACCAACCGTTTCTTCCCCTGGGTCACCACTATTTTCTTTCTGGTTATCGTCAGCAACTACGTAGGGCTGCTTCCCGGCGTCAACACTATCCAGTCGCCTTGGTCCGTACCGCCTGCTGATCACGCTCAGGTGAGCAGCCAGGATCTGGTAGCCAACCCCCAGGATTCCCGCACCTTCGCTCTGTTTGCCGCCACGGCAGACGAAGATCATACCTCGACTAAACCGCTGCTCCGCGCCCCCAGTACGGATCTCAATATGACCTTTGCTCTGGCGCTAATCACCATGATCATGGTGCAGTATTTCGGTCTCCGGGATCTGGGACCACGTTACCTACGCAAGTTCTTTGCCTTCCGCAAAGGTGGCATGGGCATGCTGATGGGCGTTGTGGGTTTGCTGGAACTGGTAGGCGAGTTTGCCAAAATCATCAGTTTTTCCTTTCGTTTATTCGGCAATATTTTCGCCGGCGAAGTGCTGCTAGCCGTTATGGCCTTCCTGATTCCCTTCGTGGTACCTTCCTTGTTCTATGGGTTTGAGGTGTTCGTAGGGTTCATTCAGGCTGCGGTCTTTATGATGTTGGCAGTCATTCTCTTCACGACCGCCACCGTTAGCCACGATGATCACCACTAGGTATTCTTCGGGCACGGGCAACATGCGCATTGGTTCGTAATCGTTATCCAACACAAGGAGTAGTGAGATGGAACTTGAGGCTGCCAAGGAAATCGGCTCGGCTCTGGCCATAGGCCTGGGCGCTTTGGGACCGGGGATTGGGGTAGGACTCATCGGCGCCAAGTCGGTGGAGGCCATGGGCCGCAATCCGGAGGCTGCCGGTATCGTACAGACAAATATGTTCATCACCATCGCGTTTGCCGAGGCCATCGCGATTTACGCGCTTGTCATCTCCCTACTGATCAAGTTCGGCTAAATCGCCATGCCGACGCGCGTCTCATCAAGCTGATGGAGGGTTATTGAACACATATGGAAGCATTGGGTACGTTGGGGCTGAACGGAATGGCGTTCATCTCCCAAGTCGTGAACTTCCTGCTCATCATGCTGCTGCTGACCAGTTTGTTATACAAACCGGTGCAGAAGGCACTAATTGAACGTCAGGAGCGCATTGCCCAAGGCCTGCGTGATGCAGAACGAGCCCGTGAAATGGCGGACGAAGCTGAGCAGGAGAAAGAGAACATCCTGTTCGCGGCCCGGGATGAATCACAGCAGCTACGGGCTCAGGCAGTGCGGGAAGCGGAAACGGCAGGTCAGGAAATCCGGGCCCGGGCCGAAGCCGAAGCGAGCACCATCCGTCAGCGTGCGCAGCAGGAAGCAGAAGAACAGAAAGCTGCAATTCTGATTGAAGCCCAGAAGGACATCGCCACGCTGGCGATGCTGGGAGCGGAACGTATTCTGGGCCGTGAACTGCAGAATCAGGACGAACAAGAACAGCTGATCGCAAGCCTCCTAGCCGACCAGAAGCGGAGTGGATAAACATGACAGAGACGGCTGACGCCCGCCGCTACGCCGAAGCCCTGCTCACCGCTCTACAGGAAAGTTGGCAGGCCAACCTGCAGCAGCTAGAACAGAAGCTGGCCGATGGCACCGCGCTGCGTACCGCGGTCCGGGCCGCACGGGCGGATCAGGAACAGGTGCACGCCCGGCTCACTGATGCTCTGCCTGATATGCCTACCGCCCTGATTAATCTAGCCACCCTGCTGGTCACAGCGAATCAGGTGGACCTTATTTCGGATATCGCCCGTGAACTGCAGGTGCACATGGTAGGCACGGCCGGACCGCTGAAGGCCCAGGTCACGAGTGCCGTGGCTCTTTCAACCGCCCGGCAGGACGAACTGCGATCCTGGCTGGAGACAGAACACGGCAGTGAACTGGATTTGCAGTTTTTGGTGGATGCGAGCCTGATTGGCGGTCTCCTCATTCGTGTAGGCGATAATTTGACCGATCTCTCGGTTTCCAACCAGCTCCAGTCCCTGCAGGACGACGTATTGACCTCGGTCTGATCCCCGGAACCGAGAGTGGGCGGTTTCCATGCAAGAGAGGAAGCAAGACAAAACAACATGGCAGTAATAAACGAGAGCCTGACCCAAAGACTGAAAGAGCGGATCCTTGCCTTTGAGCCCAAACCGACCCGCGTGGATGTAGGCGAGGTGGCTTCTGTCGGTGACGGCATTGCCCTCGTCAACGGTCTGGAACAGGCCATGGCAGGTGAACTAGTAGAATTCACCCGCAATAACACGCTGGGCATGGTGTTGAATTTGGAAGAGGATAATGTCGGACTCATCATCATGGGGGAATACACCGACATTGAAGAAGGCGATCTGGTACAGAGCACGGGCCGTATTGCTTCCGTGCCGGTAGGCGATGCCCTGCTAGGCCGTGTGGTGAATGCCGTGGGCCAGCCCCTTGACGGTAAGGGCCCCATTGAAACTAGCCAAATCCGTCCGGTGGAGCGCATTGCCCCGGGCGTAGTCACGCGCCGCTCCGTGGACACACCGGTGGAAACAGGTCTCACGTGCGTTGATGCCCTGATTCCGATTGGCCGTGGCCAGCGGGAGTTAATCATCGGTGACCGTCAAACCGGCAAGACCGCTATTGCCATTGATACCATCATCAACCAGAAAGGCAAGGACCTGATCTGCATCTATGTGGCCATTGGTCAGAAGCAGTCTACGGTCGCGCAGGTTGTAGGTATTCTGGAAGCGAACGGTGCCATGGAGCACACTATTGTAGTATCTGCTGCGGCCGCTGATCCCGCCGCCCTGCAGTTCATAGCCCCCTATGCGGGCTGTGCCATGGGCGAGGAGTTCATGGAACAGGGACGGCATGCTCTCATCATTTATGATGATCTATCCAAGCACGCCCAGGCCTACCGGCAGGTATCTCTGTTACTGCGTCGTCCGCCCGGACGTGAAGCGTATCCGGGTGACGTTTTCTATCTGCACAGCCGCCTGCTGGAACGTGCGGCATGCATGGCGGACAGCGAAGGTGGGGGCTCCCTCACGGCCTTGCCGGTCATTGAAACCCAGGCCAACGATGTATCGGCCTACATTCCCACCAATGTGATTTCCATTACGGACGGACAGATTTTCCTTGAGAGCGATCTCTTCTACGCCGGTGTCCGTCCGGCTATGAATGTGGGTCTTTCCGTAAGTCGGGTCGGCTCCTCAGCGCAGACTAAGGCCATGAAAGCGGTAGCAGGACGCCTGAAGCTGGAATTTAGCCAGTACCGTGAACTAGCGGCCTTTGCCCAGTTCGGCAGCGAACTAGATGCGGCAACCCAGGCCCAGCTCAACCGGGGCCAGCGCATCCAAGAAGTCCTAAAACAGAATCAGTACCAGCCCTTGTCCCTACCGCAACAGGTGGTATCCCTGTGGGCAGTCAATAACGGCTTACTGGACGACGTGGACCCCGCACAGGTCAAAACCTGGGAAACCGACTTGCACACCTATATCGAGTCCAGTCATCCTGACATTCAGCGCACGCTGGTGGAGACCCAGGACCTTGACGATGCAACCGAGGCCGCCCTGCGGACTGCCGTGGAAGATTTCAACCGTGCCTGGACGCCGCCCGCTGCCTGATCCCAGGCTCAATTAGGACCTCCTATGGCCAGTACACGTGAGATCCGGCGGCGCATCAAGTCGGTTTCCAATATTGAACAGGTGACCCGCGCCATGGAAGCGGTCGCGGCTTCGCGCATGCGCCGGGCCCAGCAAATGGTCTTGGCTAGCCGCCCGTTCGCTACGAAAGCCTTTGACGTTCTGCACTATATCGCCCGTCTACCCGTCGTGGAAGATGAACTGGGGGCTCTGCTTTATCCCCGCGCGGTCAAGCGTGCCTGTGTCGTATTGGTCACAGGTGATCGGGGTTTAGCCGGGGGTTTCAACGCCAACGTTATTCGGCGTGGCGCCCAGGAAGTGGCCCGGTTTCGGGCCATGGATGCCACGGTCGCAGTCGTCACTATTGGACGCAAGGGACGCGATTGGTTCAATCGTTACGATCCCATTCTGCACGCTGAGTTTGAAGGGCTACCCGACGCACCTAGCCGTACCGATCTAGCTCCGGTCACACGGTTGCTAATTGACGATTTCCTGGCGGACAAATTCGATCGGGTGCAGTTGGTGTACACCGATTTCGTCAACACGCTCGTCCAGAACCCTGTCAGCACGGATCTCCTACCCATTACGCCGGCGGAACCGTCCGTGGCCATGGCGCCTGACTACGTATTTGAGCCTGATCCCCAGACGGTGCTACAGCGTGCCATTTTTGATTTCACCGAGATCCAAATCGTACAGGCCGTATATGAATCCCTGGCCAGTGAGTACTCGGCCCGCATGGTAGCCATGCGCAACGCCACAGACGCGGCCAACGACCTGCTGGAAGACCTGACCTTGCGCTTCAACAAGGCCCGCCAGGAAGGCATTACCAGCGAACTGATGGACATTGTCGGAGGCAAAACAGCCCTGGAACAAATCTAACCGACAGGGTTCCGGGGTCTTGCCAGTAACTAGGAGAAACATAATTCATGGCTGCAGAGATGAAGGGTTTGGTTACCCGTATCATCGGTCCGGTAGTGGACTGTTCGTTTCCGGATGGCAAACTGCCCGAGATTTACGATGCGGTGTACATTCCTCTAGACGATGGCACGGAACTAATATGTGAAGTTCAGCAGCACCTAGGTGGCCGTTCCGTCCGGACCGTTTCCATGGGCTCCACGGACGGCCTGCGGCGCGGGGTTGAGGCCACATCTCAGGGTCTGCCTATTTCCGTACCGGTGGGTCCCGGCACGCTGGGACGTATTTTTGACGTCACGGGCAAGCCTATCGATTCGGATGATCCAGTGGAGGCTACCGCCTACTATCCCATTCATCGCGAGCCGCCATCCTTCGCCGAACGGGCTACGAAGGCGGAACTGTTTGAGACCGGCGTGAAAGTCATTGATTTGATCGCGCCCTTCACCAAGGGAGGCAAGACGGGTATCTTCGGTGGTGCCGGCGTGGGCAAGACCGTAGTGATCCAGGAATTGATCCACAACGTGGCGGAATTCCATAGTGGCTATTCCGTCTTCGCCGGTGTAGGCGAACGCAGCCGTGAAGGGAATGACCTATGGCACGAAATGCGGGACTCGGGCGTGATCGACTCCACAGCCTTAGTCTTCGGTCAGATGAACGAGCCGCCTGGAGCTCGTCTGCGGGTGGGTCTCACAGGCGTGACCTTGGCTGAGTATTTCCGGGATGAAGGGCGTGATGTACTCCTATTCATTGATAACATTTTTCGTTTCGTGCAGGCCGGAGCGGAAGTATCGGCGCTGCTGGGTCGCCTGCCTAGTGCCGTTGGCTACGCACCTACGCTGGGCACGGATATGGGTGATCTGCAAGAACGCATCACCTCTACCCACAAGGGTTCCATCACGTCCATGCAGGCGGTCTATGTGCCCGCGGACGACTACACGGATCCGGCGCCGGCCACCACTTTTGCCCATCTAGACGCAACGATCACCCTGGAACGTTCGCTCGCTGACCAGGCCCTGTTTCCCGCAGTGGATCCTCTCAGTTCCACCAGTCGGATCCTGGATCCGGTTATTCTGGGTGAACAGCATTACCGTGTTGCCCGCGGGATCCAGCAAATTCTGCAGCGCTACCGTGATCTACAGGACATCATCGCCATTCTGGGCGTTGAGGAACTGAGTGAGGACGACAAGCTAGCCGTGTCCCGAGCTCGTAAAATTCAGCGTTTCTTGACCCAGCCCATGTTCGTTGCCGAGGTGTTTACGGGCGTAGCCGGGCGTTTCGTCAAGGTTAGCGACACGATTGAAGGTTTCGACCAGATCCTGCAGGGTCAGCACGACGATCTGCCGGAACAGGCTTTCTACATGGTAGGCACGATTGACGAAGCCATAGAGAAAGGCGCCCAACTGCGCGCCGGCTAAACAGGAGTACGTACCTGCCATGCCCATTCAGGTGGAAATTGTCACCCCCGAACGCCTCCTGCTGTCACAGGAAGCAGACATGGTACAGCTGCCCGGCGAAGCGGGACAGATGGGCATCATGCAACTCCATGTACCCCTTTTAACTACCTTGGTCGCCGGGGAAATTGTCCTCTTTCGGAACAATGAAGAGGACGAAGTCCTCGCCGTGAGTGGCGGCTTGGCGGAAGTGCGTCCGGATCAAGTCACTATACTCGCTGATACCGCGGAACGGGGTGACGAGATTGACGTGGCACGTGCCCAGGCCGCCCGCGAACGCGCTGAACGCAGTCTAGCGGAAAGACAGGAACAAGGAGAGTCAACTCCTGTGCATCTGGCAGCGCTGAAACGCAGCCAGGTACGCCTACGGGTTGCCGCCCGGCGGCGGCGTGTCCGATCAGATGTGCAATCTACTTGACAGTCGTTCGTACAGGGCTGCACCACATAATCCCGATGCCTAGCGCCTGTCCTAGTCCGCTGGGTGCGCTCATATGTAGCTCCGGTTTGGTCACTAGCAGCCAATCCTGCCCCGCTGCCTAAACGGCCTGTGACTGCTTAGGCGGGCGCCCAGACAAGGTTACCATTTGCAAGCCCATTGTCCAAGGCATCAAGTTATCGGGGGTAGCTCCAGTGTCTTTTAACTCTTCCCGAGCACACACCGAGGCTTAGCCAACAGACTCCGTCAACACCTATGGCCAATTCACCCGATGTGTGCGGCCCGTACCAGACTAGGCATTGTGTGCCATCGGTGCACGCGTGCTTGGCAATAACGTATTCATTGCGCCGCAAGCATCCTTGTACGCGCTCCCTTTTACGATGGTAATCCTGCATGGCTGCCTATAGAGGCGCGCCATGTCCAGCTCAAGCTTGGGTTGGCTTGCTCACAGCATGGAGGCTGTGGTAGGCAGAATTCCTGCTCTCTATTCTTTCCAGGTAGGTTGTCCAGGCATTGGCCTGCATCTTGCTACCGCAAGCACACAATGATCTTACCGCTTGTTCCACGCGATCGGTTCTCAACCAAATATAAGCTATAATAGACAACCTTGGGGTCTCAGGGTTCCATTGTCCTTGCCATTATCTCCCGTCTCCCATCCCCTTTTCCTATGCTTCAGAAACAGATTGGTATTGATTTAGGCACCGTCAATATCCTAGTGTATGTTCGGGGCCGCGGTATTGTGATGCAGGAACCGTCCGTAGTGGCCATCCGGGATAATCACATGGTCGCGGTCGGGTATGAAGCGTACGACATGCTAGGGCGCAATCCGGACAGCATCCAGGTAGAGCGTCCCCTGCAAAACGGTGTAATTGCCA
Organism: Caldilineaceae bacterium; assembly: GCA_965116185.1. Taxonomy (GTDB): domain Bacteria; phylum Chloroflexota; class Anaerolineae; order Caldilineales; family Caldilineaceae; genus Bin34. The sequence goes on along the minus strand of OZ220492.1, from coordinate 754,826 downwards.
AGTTTGACGTTACGGAAACCATGCTCCGTTATTTCATTCAGCGTGTGACGGGCAGACGGCCGTTGTTCAAGCCTAGGGTCATGATCAGCACGCCCAAGGGTGTCACCAGTGTGGAAGAACGGGCGGTGCACGATGCCGCCATGCAAGCGGGAGCAGGCTCCGCCTATCTTATTCCGGAACCGCTCGCTGCTGCTTACGGGGCGGGTCTGCCCGTGGGAACTCCTACAGGTAATATGGTGGTGGATTTTGGCGGTGGCACCACGGAGGCTGCGGTGGTATCAATGTACGACATCGTGGTATGGGGCAGTATCCGGACCGGTGGTCATCGGATCGACGAGGCCATTGCCAACTACGTGCGCAAGAAGTACAACCTACTGATTGGAGAGCAAACGGCCGAAGACATCAAGCTCAATATCGGTAGCGCCCTGCCCATGGAATATGACTCCAGTATTGAGGTCAAGGGACGTGATCAGGTCAATGGCCTACCTCGTACTATTACCCTGTCCAGTAGCGAAACGACAGAAGCTATTGAAGATCCCCTACAGGCTATCATAGCCACCATCCGTTCCACCTTAGAGCGCACACCGCCTGAATTGGCATCCGACATCATTGACCGTGGCATCGTCCTAACCGGAGGCGGTGCCCAGCTCCGTTTCCTATCCGAACGTCTGACACAACAACTAGGCGTTCCCTGCTATAGGGCCGAGAATCCACTCGCCTGTGTAGCACTGGGAGCCGGTCTAGCGATGGAAAATTACCAAATCATGCGCCGTAATCTGGCGGAGATTGGGGTCTAGGCACATGGCATCGACAGCCCATACGGCTTTGGGTATACACAGTCTGGCGGCACATGCCGGAGAACGTCACCTGACCCGCACCCAGGAAGCGAGCCGCGCGGACTATACGGCTACCGTTAATCCCATTGAGTCTAGTGTCACCTATCTATATCCTGAGGTAGCATCGCTGGACGCGGCGTTGGGCGGTGATCCTGACACTTTCGTGTACCACCGCTATGGCAACCCCACTCTGCAGGCTCTGATCCAGGCCCTGCTCACGCTCTGCACGCACCAGGATCCCACGCGTTTGACCGGCATCGCCACCAGCACCGGTATGGCCGCCGTACACCTGGCTCTACTCACAGCCCTCCGCACGTCCGTGTCTTCCTGTCTCGCTGCTTCCCGCGACTGCTACGGTGCCTCCTATGCCATGGTTGATGGCCTCTTCCCCCAACTGGGTGTGCCAGGCCACATTGTGGACACCACGGATTTGGCCGCGACGCATGAGGTGATGTCTCGCCACCGGCCGGCGGCCCTCCTGGTTGAGACTATTTCCAATCCGCTCCTGCGCGTGTCTAACTTGGAGGGTTTACAAACCTTATGCGCTGAACTGGATGTAGCCCTGATTGTGGATAACACTTTTCCCACACCCCTGACCTGCAAACCTCTTGATCTGGGGGCCGCCATGGAAATTCACAGCACCACTAAATACATTGGCGGCCATGGCGATGCCATGGGTGGCGCCGTGTTTGCCCAGGCTTGTTACGAGGCAACTTTGCGTGAACTGCTCAAAACCACCGGGGCTGCGCTGGGGAGCTTTGAAGCCTGGCTCTTACATCGGGGGCTCAAAACGCTACCTCTCCGCTACCGGCGCCAGGCGGATACCGCCCACCAGCTGGCTCGCTGGCTGACCACGCATCCCCGTATTCGACATGTGACCTATCCGGGATTGTCCTCCCATCCCGACCATGCCCTGGCCACCGCCCAGTGCGGTAGCTGCTATGGTGCGATGATCGCATTTGACATTAAGGGAGCCGATGCCGCCGCGGTTTTCCGCTTTCTGGAAGCCCTCCACCTAATTCAGCCCGGCACGAGTCTGGGCGATATTTATTCTCTCGTCTTGTATCCCGCCCATGCTTCTCATCGGGCCTTAACCCCGGCTCAGAGGCACCAGATCGGGATTGGTGACGGTCTAGTGCGACTCTCCGTAGGCATTGAAGACATAGCGGATCTACAGGCGGACTTGGATCAGGCGCTACAGGCCGCAGCCCGTTAAATACACACAGCACTACCTCTCCGCATCAGGGAGAACAGGAACTATCATGGCACAATACCAAGCGAAACGATGTCTGGGCACTACGCAGCTTGCGGTCTCCACACTAGGCGTAGGTGGCACGGGCTTCGGCAATATGTACCAGCCCATGCCGGAGACCGAAGATCGTGCGCTTATCCAGCACGCTGTACAGTCCGGTCTCAATTATTTTGATACGGCTCCCCTGTACGGACAAGGACTGAGTGAGCAGCGTCTGGGCGAAGCCTTCAAAGCTGTGGATCGAGGTGATTTTCTCGTCTCCACGAAAGTGGGCTGGACCCTGCGGGACTTGCCGGCCGGTGCGCAGCCCGCTACGCTATTCGCTGACGCCCGGCCTGCCACGCCGTGCATGGACTACTCCGCCCAGGGCATTCGCGATTGTATTGAAGGGAGCCTGGAGCGGTTACAGCTGGATCATATTGACATTCTGCTCATGCATGATCCCGACGAAGGTATTAGCAATGAGGAAAACTGGCAGGACCGCGAAGTCAGCCATTTTAAGGAAGCGATGGCGAACGCGTACCCCATTCTGGACGATCTGCGGTCCCGGGGTACGGTTCACGCTATCGGGCTGGGCATGAATCAGTGGCAAATGCTGGCCCAGTTCGCCGAAGCAGGCCAGTTTGACTGCTTCCTACTCGCGGGCCGATACACTCTGCTCGATCAAGATGCCCTGCATGAATTTCTGCCCCTGTGCGTAGAGAAAAATATCAGTCTCATCATTGGGGGACCCTTTAATTCCGGCATCCTGGCCACCGGAGCCACGGACGACGCCTACTACAACTATAGGCCGGCCCCGCCGGCCATCAAGCAAAAGGTAAAAGGCATGGAAGCCATGTGTGCCCGCCACGGCATCACTCTGCAGGCGGCAGCCTTGCAGTTTCCGCTAGGACACTCCGGCGTGGCTTCCGTCATTCCCGGCATGCGATCAGTTGCGGAACTTGAAGCCAATCTAGCACACATCACTATGGACATTCCAGCCGCATTCTGGGATGAACTTAAAGACCGGGAACTGATCGATCCCGAAACCCCCACGCCAACCTGAGCACGGCCTCACCATAGGTCTGCACTAGTAGCCGTACCCTAGCACTCATACAAACAAGAGGTATTTGTTATGCAGTATGGACTTCCCTTCCGGACAGTATTCCATTCCACCGATCCTCGTATTAAGAACAAAATCGTGACGGGCACCCTATATGTTCTAGGCAGCCTGATTCTGGCGCCGGTGTTGGTGGGCATACTGGGTTTCTTCATTCTGGTAGGCTATGGCCTGCGCGTACTGCAGAATGTCCAATTTCAACAGGAGCCATTGCTCCCGGAATGGGATCAATGGCGCAGCGATCTACGGAGCGGGTTTTTCCTGGTTGTAGCTCTATTCATCTGGTTGCTACCTTTCGGGATCCTATCCTTTGCATTGACTTGGGGGGGTGAGCTATCCGCTGCCGGCGTGGGTGTGCTTCTTTCCGGCGTGGGTGCACTTCTGGTCAACGTGGTGAGCTGGATATTGACACCCGGCATCACGATTGCCTTCGCCCAGCGCCGAGAGCTAGCCGACGCTTTCCACTTCCGGGTGATATTGGCATGGGTTGCTCAGAACTGGCTCCCGTGTCTGGGGGTTAGTCTGATCTCGGCTCTGGTCTCCTTCCTTCTCTTACTAGTGGCCGCTCTAGCGGGTACCCTCGCTTTGGTCATTGGCTTGTTAGTCACTATTCCCTGCGCACTTTGGGGAGCCTCCATGTATCAGTATCACCTTCTGGGGCAGTTGGCCCGAACCTATGACGGTCACATCATGGTATTGGACACGGCCCAATTCAACCTGGAGGCTTGACGCGATGGTCATACCGCATCCACCGGCCCTCCGCATATGATCCGGATGCTGTCTTGAGAGCTGCGCTCACAGGACAGCAAGCAAACTTCAACTTGCAGTAGTCCAGCCGGTCACAATGGGCCATCTAGAGCAAGATGCATAATCTAAGGCACAGCCTATTGTTCTTCTACAGTCCTACGGGCGTAGACCGCAGAGAGTAGGGATATGCGCCTAAGCCGTAGTTACACGTTTTTCATGACGCAGACAAGGCATGCAATACCCGGTCCAGGATCGTCAAGTCCGGAATCCGTATAGCGGGCCGAAAAGGCATTTCTTCATAGGGCAGATCATACCGATTCACGTAGGCTCCCGTGTATCCACAGGCCACAGCACCCACAACATCAAAGGAATTGGCCGACACCATACACAACTCCTGACGCGCCACGCCCAGGCGGTGGGCGGTATATTGGTACACTGCGGGATGAGGTTTGAACATGCCCACAGCCGAGACGGAAATCACGTCGTCAAAGGGCCAGGGCACTTGGTACGTCACCAGATGCGCCAGGAATTCCGGATCACCATTGGACAGGATCACAAGTCGGTAGCCCTGATGCAGCTCCGCCAACGCGGGCAGGACATCAGGAAAGGGCTGTAAATTCTGCCATTGGGCCATGAACGCATCCACTTGATCCGTATCCTGCGCTACGTGCTCTAGGTTGCAGCGTCGCAAGGTATAGAGATACGCACGGCGGACGGTTTCCAGATAACCTCCGTGTCCCTGCAGCATGAGAGAATCCTGAAACTGTTCCAGCCGCTGCCGCGTGCGTTGGAGATCCCAGAAAGCCTCAGCGGACAGCGCACATTCCTGTGCCGCCAGCATGCGTCTAATATGGGGTTTCAGACTGGAACCCAAATCCAGAAGCGTACCAAACAGATCGAAAGTGAGAGCCGTGATGGGCATTGCAAAATTCTCCTGGTGCAGACGGAAATCAATCCTTGTGTGCTATGTCTCTGGCCGATCTAGCCACCGTATCGGTGGGCATGTGACACCGGATGACGCTGTGGACTGCCGTAGAATCTCCGTAATGAGCATTGTTGAACTATATCGCTAGTACATGCTATATTGAAAAGCTGCAGGTGCCGTTCGGCATGTCTTTTTCTCAGAACGAGGCCCCAAGAGCTACACCATGATTGACAAAGGATATGCTCATCCTGAGATCCTGGTAGATACAGAATGGGTAGCCACCCATTTGCATGATCCCCAGGTCGTATTGCTGGAGAGTAACGAGGATCCCCTGCTGTATGAAGCGGGGCACATTCCAGGCGCCCTCAACCTAGACTGGATGGAAGATCTGAACGACGAATTAACACGGGATTACGTGAGCCGTGACACCATCGTTACGCTATGGCAAGAGCTGGGCATTCACAACGATTCCCAGGTTGTGCTGTATGGCGACAAGAACAACTGGTGGGCCTGTTTTGCCTTTTGGGTCCTGAAGCTGTTCACCATACCTAATCTGCACATCATGGATGGCGGTCGTCTCAAATGGATCGATGAAGGGCGAGAACTCAGCCAGGATGTACCCGTGCGGGAGCGTTCCGATTTCCAGCTCCCTGCCAGTACTTCGTCCTCATCGATTCGGGCTTTGCGCGACGAAGTTCTACAGCACGTGCAGGCGGGGCATTCGCTGGTGGACGTGCGCAGTCCCGCCGAGTATTGGGGGGAGCTACTAGCAATGGCCGATTACCCCCAGGAAGGCTGTATGCGCGGGGGCCACATTCCGGGTGCCAAGAATGTCCCCTGGGCCCGGGCCGCCAACTCCGACGGTACATTCAAGAACGCCAAGGAGTTGCGCACCATTTACGAAACCGAACAGGGGCTAAACGCCAGTGATGACATCGTGACCTACTGTCGTATTGGCGAACGCAGCAGCCACACATGGTTCGTCCTCACCTATCTGCTGGGTTACGATCAGGTGCGCAACTACGATGGCTCGTGGACCGAATGGGGCAATGCGGTCGGCTTGCCCATTGAACGGTAGCCGGGCAAGCACCGCGGTACCGAACTAAGCGTCGGCACATCCCACCTGTGTAGCGGTGGGCCACGGTAGCCGTTCAGACCTTCACATCGCAATACCGGGTGCGTTACGGCCTGGCTGCACCATCCCCTTTCCGTATAGCTACCACCACGCTGTGGCTGCCCTTTGGCAGGGTCGGATAATAGCATCTGCAGAGCTCCTAGATGCCTATAATGTTCTTTAATCTCTTGTCAGCTTCGTTCCCTGACCCTATGCGTACAGGTAAATGCAATCCATGAGTGATCATTCACCAAACCATGTCAAAGTCGCCCTCAGCCGCGATCTCGGCCTGATTGCCGTCACCATGATCGGTGTAGGGGCTATGATCGGAGCCGGTGTCTTTGTTCTGACCGGCATCGCCGCCGGACAGGCCGGGCCCGGCCTGTTGCTGGCTTTTCTGCTTAATGGCTGTATCGCTCTCATCATTGGCGGTAGCTATGCAGAGCTGAGCAGCTGTTTTCCCGCGGCCGGCGGTGGGTACCTGTGGGTCAAGCAGGGCATGAACGACCTGTTCGGGTTCTTATCCGGCTGGATGAGCTGGTCGGCTCAATCTCTGGCCTGTGCACTGTATGCATTGGCCTTCGGGGCTTTCTTCGTGCAGCTGCTAGGACTGTGGGGCCTGGACCTAGCCCAGTTCTGCCACACGGACGCGGGCCACACAGGCCATGGCTGTCCCCTACTACACTGGTCCCAGGTCGCTCTCGGTGTCGCCATGGCGGTGCTTTTCACCTACATCAACCTCAAGGGTTCCTCGGAAACCGGTCTGATCGGTAATGTTGTCACCAGTATTAAGATTCTTATTTTGCTGCTGCTAGGGGGATTTGGGGTCGCCAAAATGCTGGGGGATGCCGGAGGCTCGGTAACCACCATCGTGGAAACCTCGTTTCAGCCTTTCCTGCCCTTCGGCTTTCTGGGTGTTTTTGTGGCCATGGGGCTAACCTTCATCGCCTTTGAGGGCTTTGAGATCATCGCCCAGAGTGGCGAGGAGGTCCGGAATCCTACCCGTACCATTCCCCTGGCTATCGCTCTCAGTATTGTCGTGGCGGTATTCATTTACCTCCTGACGGCTTTGGTCGTCATGGGCGCCATCAGCTCTCCTGATCCGACTCTGCCGGTGTACGCTTTTCTCGCCCAGTTGGGCGAACTGGGGATGGTGGAAGTCGCAGCCCAAATTTTCCCGGTGGGGGGCAAGTTTATCCTGCTGCTAGCAGGCTTGGCCAGTACAACCAGTGCCCTTAACGCTACCCTGTACGGCTCCAGTCGAGTCAGTTTCGCCATGGGCCGGGACGGGAATTTACCCCCCATCTTCAGCCGCATCAATCCCAAGACCATGTCGCCCCTGATAGCTGTAGCGTTCAGCGGTCTACTCGTAGTGATCATGGCGATTGCTCTACCGATTGAGGATGTGGCCGCCAGTGCCGACATCATGTTCCTGCTACTCTTCATGATGGTGTGTTATTCGGTGATCTCACTGCGCACGCGGCGGCCTGACCTGGAGCGCAAATTCAAGTTACCTTTCACGCCGTTCCTACCGTGGCTCGGTATCATCATCTGCTCACTATTAGCCCTGTCTCTGCTGCGCCTGAGCCTACTCGCCTGGGGGGTCACTCTCTTGTGGATCGCGATTGGCCTCTTCATCTTCCTAGCCTATCTGCTTCCCAATCAAACCAAATGGGAAACGGATCCCAACCGTGTGCTGGCCGAACGCCGTTCCGCACTGCGGTTCGCTGCCGCGACGGCAGGCCTCAACACAGTGCTAGTACCGGTCAAGGACAAATATATGGCGAGTTCCCTAGGTGCTTTGGGGGCCATCATCGCCCAGCAACGGGGCAGCGAACTTTTCGCTCTACACGTGGTTAAGGCTCCTGATCGCGAAACGGCACATGCCAACGAATTCGTGGATATGCTTGATCTTTCCATGACCCAGCCCGCCCTGCGCTGGGCCCATGAACTGCAGCTGCCGCATCGAGAACTAACAGTCATTGGACGCCATATCGGGCAGTCCATTAACGCGGTCGCCCGGCGTTATCACTCGGAACTGATCCTCTTTGGCTGGCCCGGCGTCAACGTGGGCAGTAAACACGCTTTCGGCTCCGTGATTGACCTGATCAGCAGTAATCCACCCTGTGACATCGTCGTGGCACATTTCAACACTCTGTGGCGACAGCCCCGCCGCATTGTGATTCCCAGCCGGGGAGAAGGGGCTAATCTGCGCATGAGCCTGGAACTAACGCGGGATATCGTCCACTATTACACCCACACCGATAAAGACACCGCGGCCGCTATCCGCGTCACCACCATCTACGTCGTTATATCCGCCGAGGACCGGGAGAATATTCCGATCGTGGAACAGAACTCGCGGGACCTCGCAGCCGCGGTAGGCGTGGACACTCATTTTCAGGTGGTTGAGGCTGCCGACGTGGAAACGGGTATTCTCACTTCGAGCCGCAACGCCGACCTGCTCATGCTCGGAGCCTCGGACGAAGGCTTCTTCGCCCAACATTTCCGGGGCACCATCCCGGAACGGGTGATGCGCAAGTCATCGGCCAATGTCATTATGACGCGCAAGTACCGGGGACCTGCCGCAAGCATTCTACGTCGCTTCTTTCAAGAACCGATGGACATGGTTACCCCACCTGAAGCCTGAGCAACGATCCTGCGCCACCACCTGCCCGTAGAACCGGGTGGCTAGGCATGGATCGCGTTGCGCTTGCCGACGTGTCCGCTGCGCTTACGTGACAGCCCGTAATCGTATAGAAAAAAACAACCGTCCCTAGTCTGCGGTTCTTGATGGCCAAGCCGATAACGTTGCCATAATGTGCGCAGTCATTGTATTAACCACGGTTACTCATCTGTTGAAGGTGTGGCCCGACCATTCTGGAAAAGGACTAGTTGCATATAGGTTTGGCTATCAAGCTCATCTTCCTGCAGCATCCCTTCATCCAGCATACGGCTCATGAGTTCCAGCGCCTTGGACTGATCCACCTGCAGTGTACGCTGCAATAGGGAAAGGGAACACCGGTCAACGGTCTGCACCAACTGGCAACTGGCAGTGTAGAGACTCTCCGTGTCATCAGACTGAATATGCTGGATCGCAGATGTGGTCTCAGACGCGGCAGTCTTCGCTTGTGACGACCTAGCTAGCTCTGCTTCCTGGCCTCGTGTGGGTGGGAGCGCTGCTTGTTCATGCCCAGCGGTCTCTGGAACCGTTAGGGGAGCCGTGTCTGTCACGCCCTCCACCGTGGTTGGGACTGTCGTGCTCTCGGCCTGCCTGCGTGGGGGTACCCAGGCATGGACTGCCGTTTCCTCCACCTCAACCGGATGGTCTGCTGTGTCCGGATCCAAGTCCCTAACCTCCGCCTCGGGCTCGTCAGCCTCTCGTTCTAGCTCCGGGTATCCATTCTGCGGGACAAGAATACTGACGTCTTCCTGCATCTGATCGCGGTTACGTTGGGCCGTGTGCCAGTAATCCACGATGCGGTGCATTTCCTCGTCACTGACCCAGGTACCTTGCAGGCGCCCCGAACGCTTGGCGTCAGGCGCCGCGAAAAGCATATCGCCACGGCCTAACAGTCGCTCGGCCCCCGGTGTGTCAATAATGACCCGGCTGTCCGTCTGGCTAGACACGGCAAAGGCGATACGGGCGGGGAAATTAGCCTTGATCAGACCTGTAATCACATCCACCGAAGGTCGCTGGGTGGCAATGATGAGATGAATGCCCACGGCTCGGGCCATCTGGGCGAGACGACAGACCGAGCGTTCCACTTCCTGAGGTGCTGCCATCATCAGATCGGCCATCTCATCAATAATAACTACAATGTAAGGCATGGGGGCCTCGCCCTGGTGGGCGAGCAGCGCGTTGTAGCGGTAGATGTCGCGTACCTTCTTGCGGTTCAGCTGATGATAGCGTGTCTCCATCTCGCGCACGCACCAGTCCAGTACACGTTCCGCTTCTTCCACATCCGTCACCACAGGGTTGTGCAAATGGGGGATATGGTCGTATGTACTCAACTCCACCATCTTGGGATCGATCATCAAAAACTGCAGCGTGTCCGGTGTATGTGACAGCAGAAGGGTAGTGACAATGGCGTTGATGCATACCGATTTACCGGTGCCGGTCGCTCCCGCAATCAGCAAATGGGGCATCCGGGCCAGATCCGCCACGATGGGCTGGCCCTTGACATCCTCACCTAGGGCAAGAGGCAGTTTGGCGTCCATAGCACGAAACTGGTCGCTCAGGACTAGTTCCTTGAGTCCTACCGCATTGCTCTGCGTATTAGGAATTTCAATGCCGACGTAACTGGTACCGGGTATGGGCGCCTCAATCCGGACGGACGGGGCCGCCACCGCCAAGGCTAAATCGTTGCTAAGACTTGTGATCTTACTGACCTTGACCTTGGTGCGGTGGATACGGCCTCGGCCATCCTGGCGTTCCACAAAACCCGGCTTGATCAGATACTGGGTCACCGCCGGCCCCTTGTAGGCTCCTTCAAAACTCGTCGGGGCCCCGAAGAGTTCCAGGGTCTCCTGCAGCAGCGCCCCGCAGCGCCGGATGTGCTCATCTGCCTCCTGTACCCGTTCTTTGTTATCCAGGATCTGATCTACATCCGGTAATGTCCAGTCGGTTGAGGTATGGGGCTCTGCCACCAGTGCCTGGGGCACGGACTTATGGACAGTTTCCGGTGTATCGGTGTGTATCGTACTTGTGCGTGCACTCTGCTCCGGCTCTACAGGCATTGGATGTACCATAGCCGGTGCCGCCTGCGTGCGCCCACGCCCACGCAGGCGCTGCAGCCTAGCGAAATACCAGGCCTCCCAGCCCTGATAGCACTGTCTGAGCGGAGAAAGGTTAATTTGGATGCTCTGGATCCGCAGCCATACTTGATGAGCCCAAGATTCGGTCCACGGCCGCGGTGGCCGCGTGCGGGAAGGGACTTCTCCCATACGGGCCCAGAGATACTGTAGCCAGCGTCCCAGACATGTCAGGCCGCTGCGGCAGAGAGCGGGTACTACCATATACATACCCGTCATGGTCAGTGTCGTCAGTACAAGCCAGGCACCCAATGGTCCCAACTGCAGTTGTAGCTGCGTGCCCAACAGATAACCAATCCAGCCCCCGGCGGACCGTGCCGAGGGCGATAGCAGCAGTGCCACTTCCATCATGGCAGTACCGGGTGCCAGGGCCAGAACCACCACAAAACAGAGATACAGCAGTAGAATGCCCACGGGTCTGTGCCAGGACAGGCGCGGCATCTGCTCCATGGAACGAATCACGATCCAGAGGCCAAGGGAACCTAGAGTTAAGGGAAAGGCCCACGTACCCGCACCGAACCCACGCTGCAAAAAGACAATCCAGGCATCGGTAAGCCGTCCGCGCGACACAGACATCAGACTCAGCAAGGTGAGCGCGGACACCAGAATCAGGAGGATCCCCGTTACTTTGGGGGAGAAAACGACGCCTACCCCATGCAGGATGTTTGGTGTTTTACTTGCACGCCTCCGTTTGGCCATTGATCGGCAATCCCTGTCCCTATGTCTTGACAGTCAAACGTCAAGTAGGCTGACTGTCACAACGTAACGCAGTTTCCGTCTCTCTTATAACTATAGCGGATTCCCAGGCTGCATGGGCGTCACGCGGTAATCAAGCGAACGACAATGACGGGCCGGCGCCCCAGTTCCTGCCGACAATACCGATTCAGAACCCGCTGGACTGCCTGTTCCATCTGTCGCTTACCCTCATTCTGGCGCATGGAGCGTCGGAATTGGCGGCTGACCAAATGCCGGGCCCGCTCATGAAACTCATCCCGTTCTTCCGGATATAGAAGACCGCGGGTGAAGATATCCGGGGCGCCCCGCAAACTCTCTGCACCTGCGTCATATACTACAACGCATCCCAGCACACCACCGTCCCGTAGCCATTTGCGCTCCTGCAGAATTTGCGCATCGTCACTGATGACGGAACCGTCAACCAGAACTTGTCCCACCGGGATCTTAGCGCCTAGCCAGGCGTCACAGTAAGCCAGAGTCCCCTGCGCACCGGGTGTCGCGGTTTCGTTTTTTAGTTCCAGGATCTGGCCATCGGCCAATATGAAGATATCCTCTTCCGGCATGCCAAAGGTTATGGCGTTCCGCTTGTTGAGCACCAGATGGCGATATTCGCCATGGACGGGCACGAAAAAGCGCGGGCGTACCAGTGTCAGCATCCGTTCGTTCTCTCGCAGGCTGCCATGCCCGGACACATGGATATCCGCCAGATTGGAGTAGATGACATCGGCTCCCTGCTGAAACAGCCGATTCACCATGGAATAGAATCGGACTTCATTGCCGGGAATGGGTTCAGCACTGATAATTATGGTGTCCGTAGAGCGAATACCGTGATCCCGGTGGCTGTGCAAACTCATGCGATTCAGGGCGCTCAGTTGCTCCCCCTGGCTCCCGGTCACCAGCACCAGCACCTCTGTGTCAGCCTCATTCTCAATTTGGGAGGTGTTCAGCAGATCCGACCAGCGGATATCCAGATACCCCAAATCGATCGCATTCCCCACATAGCGAAACATGGAACGCCCCACCAGGCCTACACGGCGGCCATTGCGGTGGGCCAACTGGATGACCTGTTGTACCCGGCTGATATTGCTGGCAAAGGTGGTCAGGAAAATGCGGCCTGGCGCCTGGGCCAACAAGGATTGCAAGGTATCCTCCAGGGTGGTTTCACTGCTGGTAGCCACGGTCTCTTCGGCATTGGTGCTATCGGCCATGAGCAGTAATACACCTTCATCACCCCATTGGCGCAGGCGTACTTCATCTATGGGCTTGTCCAGAACAGGATTATCGTCAAACTTGAAGTCGCCCGTATGGATGATCCGGCCCAACGGTGTCTGGATCGCCAGGCCCATGCTGCTGGGAAAACTGTGGTTGACTTGGAAGAACTCAGCCTGAAAAGCGCCCAGGTCCAGGCGGCTTTCCACATCCACTTTATGCAAAAGTTTCAGGGCCTCCTCTGATACGTTCTCGTCCGCAAACTTGCTCTCCACGATACCAATCGTCAGATCAGCCCCATAAATGGGCACCGCGATACCAAATTCCAGTAGAAAGGGCAGCGTCCCAATGTGATCTTCATGGCCATGGGTGAGCAGGATGGCCCGCAAGCGCTCCCGTCGTTCCAGTACATATTCCACGTCGGGGATGATGAGATCTACCCCCGGGGTCTCTTCATGGGGAAATAGGCTGCCGGCATCAATCAGGATCAGATCGTCCCCATATTCAAGGGCCATCATGTTTTTCCCGATATTGCCGAGGCCTCCCAGCGGTATCACGCGCAGAACGCCCTCGTCGGGGTTGTCCACTCTTGTGGGGGCGTCTGCATGCATTCTGTGTTCTGCTAGCTTCATTATCCGGTGACTTCTCACTTGTTCTATGAAAGGTTATGAAAATGGGTGGACGGTGCCGAGATCCTGCTGTAGACAGGCCCTGGAACATCGTATGGATTCAGGCATATATAGGCTACAGATTGTCAAAAAGAGAGGCCTGATCGCTTGCCGACTTGGCCGGAGGTGACGGCTCAGGCGGCTCATCCCCCGGATGCGGCACACCGGCGGGCAGGCGTGTCCCACGAGCCGCTTCCGCATTCGCATTGTGCGCCCGGTGGACGAGCTCCGGCAGGCGTGCCACTATCCGTTCAAAGCCCGCCCGGCGCCGGGGATCCCGTAGCACGGCCGCAGGGTGCAGTAGCGGAATCGCACAGCGGCCCAAGCCGATATTCTTGACCTTACCCTGGATCTGAGTAATCCGGTCGCCCGGAAACCAGCGCTGCATGCTAATGCGACCTAAGGTGACAATGATGCGAGGATTGATGATCGCAATCTGTCGATCCAGGAAATGGCGACAGGCGGCTATTTCCTGGGGCAGGGGATCGCGGTTGCCAGGCGGACGGCACTTGACTACATTCGTAATGTACACATCCTCACGCCGCAACCCTTGGGCTTCTAAGATTTGGGTAAACAGCTGGCCACTGCGGCCTACAAAGGGACGCCCCTGCTCATCTTCGTCCGCGCCCGGACCCTCGCCCACAAACATGATAACGGACTCGAGATTGCCTTCACCCGGCACGGCGTTCTGACGTTGTTGGCACAAGTCGCATTGACGGCACTGACGCACTTCGGCCTCCAGTTGGGCCATGGTCTCCTGGATCTCGGTCATGCGGCCTCCAACTGCCTCTGTGGGTTCATTCATGGTACCGGTGGGAAACGGTCATGGCCGGGCGGATCACCCCAGTGTTGCGTCAGGGTCTCCCGAATCTGGCCGCGCAAACGGGTGAACTGCCGAGCGTCTCCCCCCTCAGGCGGAATAGCTAGGGCCAGCAGGAGCGCATCTTCCCGATCAGGGTAGTAATGACGGCGGCAGCCCACTTCCTCAAAGCCCAACCGGCGATACAACCGCCGGGCTACTTGGTTGGAGCGGCGCACTTCAAGATGAACCCGCCGGTGATGGGCCGCTCGCAATTCGTGCAGTAGATTGAGCATAAGCCAGCTGCCGAGACGCCGACCGCCCATGTAAGGCCAACATCCCAACCGCAGTACCTCAGCCTCGTCCCGTTGTCTCAGATAACAGCAGTAGGCCAGCAGTTGTCCCCGTGCATCCCCATCCCGGATTCTGAGTACCCGCCAGCCATACAGCGATGTTGATGTCCACATGCGCTGCATGCGACTTGCCGGGAAAGGCTGTGCCATAGTCTCGTGCTCCAGCTGCACGACCTGGTCCCAATCGTTCGCTGTCAGGGCCTGATAGGCTATGGGCAGACAGTCCTCCAGCCACATACCGGACCCGTCTCGGGTTTTACGAAGACGACACATACAGCGGAACCAGATGTTCGGGATCGGCACAGCCCGGATCGGTCTGCCAACGCTCCCAGGCCAGGCGGGCCAGAACCGTAGGGGCACGTGCAGAGCACGCGTAGGCACGGGGCTGTACGACTACACCCGGCAGATGCTGAATAGCCGCCTGCACTTCAGGCGTCAATTCGCCTCCGATCCATATACTTTTGCCCTCTGCTATGCTACGTTCCAGAAATCCCACCAACGCTGTGACCTTCCCCAGGTGGTAATCGTCCGGTCGCGGATCACAGTGCGGGGTCCAGGCGGTCATAGCAGTCCATATAAAAGAGCCTCGACCGGCAGGCAATAGCGCCATGAGCGTATCGGTTCGAGCGAGCGCTCGTTTCTGGTAATATAGAGATGCCAGCATGATGGCCATAGTGGGCACACCGACCAACACAACTACCCCCTGCGCGCCGAGAGCCATACCTTTTGCTACACTTAGACTAATGCGGACTCCGGTGAAACTGCCCGGCCCGGTGGCGGTCGCGACCATGCCTACCTGTGCGGGTGTCAGATCGCAGGCACCTAGAGCAGTGTCAATGTGCACCGCCAGTTCCCGGGTCTGTTGCTGTCGGGACAACCAGGACAGCGCATAAAGCGTCCGGTCAGATGCGGCATCGTACAGAGCAAGCTGCGCCTGTGCGGTAGAGGTGTCAAGGGCCAAGATAATCATGGCATCGTGACGCCGGGTCCCTGCCGGAACATCCCTATAATACGGAATCGATCCATGAACTCAAACAGTGCACACGCCCAGATTGGCGCCCATCTTTCGGTGGCAGGTGGCCTCCATAAGGCGGTGGCCCGCGCCGTGGACCTGCACATGACGGCAGTTCAGATTTTCACTAAAAACAATCGGCGTTGGCAGGCACCGCCCCTGAGTCCCGATGCTGTCCAACAATGGCGTGAATGTTTCGCAGCTTCGCCCTTGCAAGCTGTTGTCAGTCACGCCAGCTATCTGATCAACCTGGCAGCACCGGAACACGACAAGTGGGAGCAGAGCCGCGTCGCCCTGCAAGACGAACTGGAACGCGCTTGTCTGCTGGGCATTCCACTTGTAGTCCTGCATCCCGGAGCACACCGCGGCCAGGGCCCCGCCGCCGGTATCAAGCGCGTCGCCACTGCGGTCAACGCCATCTACGCCGCACATCCCCATCTCCACAATACCCGGCTCCTGTTTGAACTCATGGCTGGACAGGGCACGGTACTGGGCAGCTCACTGTCAGAGCTGGGCCAGCTACTGCAGCAGACAGCCGCACAGGCCACTGTGGGCATCTGTCTGGATACCTGTCACGCCTTTGCAGCCGGATACGACCTGCGCAGCGAACAGGGCTACGAGGCCATGATGCAGGAATGTTCACGTGAAGTTGGCCTAGACGCCATCTACTGCTGGCATCTGAACGACAGCAAGGGTGGCCTGGGCAGCCGCATTGACCGGCATCAACATGTGGGGGAGGGAGAACTGGGACGCGCACCCTTTAGTTTCATCCTGAACGATCCCCGTTGGTTCCATCATCCTTTACTGCTGGAGACGCCCAAGACAATCGCGCGGGAATCCGATCTCCGCAACATGCAAACGCTGGGTACTCTCATTCAGGCAATTCAGCGCGTACCGCCAGGCCTGATGGACGAGCTCCCGGACACATCCACCTCTAATAGCGACTGATCGCCTCATCCACTTCCACCGACCAGGCATCAATCCCACCCTCCATGGAACGGACATTAGTCCAGCCCCGTTCCATGAGCCAGGCCGTTACACGGGCACTGCGCACACCCTTGTGGCAGAAAAGCACGCAGTCCACATCCCGCTCTTGCAGGGCCGCCGGAATGCCGGCTTCCTGCTGTATGCGCAATTCGCTCAGAGGCAAATGGAGTACACCGTCCAAGCGTGCTACATCCAGTTCTTCCTGCTCGCGTACATCCACCAACACGAACTCTTCGCCCGCGCGGCGTCTGCGTTCCACATCCTGTACGGAAATCTCAGGGGCATCAAAAGGATTGGGCATGGCACATCTTATCACTACAAAAGGGGGAGCTCGGGTCAGGGTTCGTCAAAGTCCGCTTCCACAATCAGGCGCCGCCCGGCGAAACCTTCCTCAACACCGTGCCAATATTCAATGTCATCCTCGCCGTACTGCCAACACAGAAATACCTCTTGTCCCTGACGCCGGGCGAGAAAATCTACGATACCCTTGTCAATATCCTTGATAAGAATACCCAAGCCTATGATCTGACGCACTGCTGCATCCAGCCGCGCGAATTGCTCGGTCAGATCCGTGATGTGGGCATTGCCGCCGTTAGCAACCTTACCACGCAGAAAAGGCCACACTTTAGGTTTGAGCTCAATAATATCGGCACGGGCCCGCTGCACCAGTTCCATTAGGGCAGCAACCCGCGGCAAGGTAGCGCGGGCCTCCTGGATAGTGTAAAGACGGGCACGTACGGGAGTAGCCATAGCGCTCTGCCATGCCCGGGAGAAGGTATCAGACCCTCACCCTAGCCGTGACCGCACCCCGCCCCCGCAGCCGCTTGGCTATCAGCCGTGCGGAAGCTACTGCCACAGCCGCAGGAACTCACCGCATTGGGGTTCTCAATATGGAAGCCGCCTCCCATGAGGGAATCCACATAGTCAATGGATGCTCCTTCAATGTAGAAGAGGCTGGTGGGATCCACAAACACCTTCATGCCATGCTGCTGGCTGATGTCGTCACCGTCGCGCTCTTTGTCATCAAAGGTCATGCCGTACTGCATGCCACCGCAGCCGCCGCCCTTGACGAATACACGCAAACCGTGGTCACCATTCATGCCTTTTTCCGTCATGACGGCCTGGAGGCGTGTGGCTGCCGATTCAGTCAATGTAATCAAGATAGCACTCCTGTTTTCTGTTGTATCGTCACGTATCACTATCATTAACCTTTATTATACATCAAGATCCCCATGCCGGGACCCTGTTTAGCCACCCAGCTGATTCATGGCCCGGTTCTCGGCAAACTTTCCTTGCTCCAGGTCATGGCCCCAGGGTTTATGAAACGCACCTTCCCAGAAAATGCGCTGCATCTCCGCAAAGGAACGGCCCTCTCGCAACGGTGTGATCAGATCCACTTCGTCTTCCTTGAGTAGGCAAAGGCGTAGCTTGCCGTCCGCGGTCAGGCGTACCCGACCACAGCCCTGGCAGAAAGGTTCAGTCACACTATTAATGAAGCCGAGGGTACCCTGGGCTCCCGCAATGCGAAAGGGGCGGCTTGGATCCACATAATCGTAGCCGACTTCTTCCAGGGTGCCGAAGTGGCTTTCGATCGTGTTCCGCATTTCATGGAAAGGTACTACGTTCGTCTGCTGAAAATCCGTGACCGCGTCAAACGGCATCATTTCTATGAAACGCACTTCCCAGGCATGTTCCAGGGTCAAGGCCGCCAGATCAAGCATATCCTGTTGATCGTTGAAGTGGCGCACGATCACGGAATTCAGTTTCAGCGGTGTCAGCCCCGCCTCCTCGGCGGCATCAATGCCGCGCCAGACATCTTCAATGTGTCCCCAGCGCGTTAGGGCATGAAATTTCGCCGGGTCCAGGGTGTCCAGGCTGATGTTGACACGCTTGAGACCCGCTCGCTTCAGGGCCGGCGCCAAAGTATCCAGGCTGAGAGCATTGGTGGTCATAGCCAGATCCTGCAACCCTTCCAGTTGCGATAGCCGTGACACCAGTTCCACGATTCCGGGCCGAATCGTCGGCTCGCCGCCGGTCAGCCGAATTTTGGTTACCCCCAAACTAGCGGCGACCTGGGCCAGATACAGGATTTCATCGTCGGTCAGCAGCTGTGAGCGGGGCATAAACTGCATGTTTTCCGGCATACAGTAGACGCACCGCAGGTTGCAGGCATCCGTAAGGCTGATGCGCATATACTGCAGCGAACGCCCAAACTGATCCCGCAGCATCATGCCGGGACGGAAATCCGGGAGCGGTTGCATGGTGACGGTCCCGAACCCATTGCCGTTCAGGCTAACGGGGACCGTAGCCGGGGGGATATCAGCCTGCGCCGGTAACGCCGCAACGTACGGTTCTTTCTTACTCATGCGATATCCAACGAGATCTCGTCCGGTGATGAGATTATGAACGTACAGCGGTCATCACCCAGTGCCAAAACCTGATCTTGCGTACAGGGCTGGCCCACTAGTTCACTTACAAGCTCTCGATCCAGCCGGCACAGCCCCTTATGTTCCAGCGGTAGTTCACCGTAGGGACAAACGCGCGTCTGCAGCAACACTTGGCTGTGCTCGCCTTTCTCCAGCGTTTGAATAGAGGCACCGTAGCCCCGGTTGGAGAGCACCTTGCTCACTGCATCCAGGCGCTTGGCCAAAGGCAAATCCTCAAGGGGTTCGGTCACAAACTCGCGCGCTAGGCTATGTCCCATATCCCGGAAAGCTGCATCCAGTTGTGCGGATGACGTGTGTATCTGTAGCTGATCCAGAAGTCCCTTCACCAGCCAGGGCGTACACTGGGGCAACGCCTTAATGCCGGCGGTGGTCAGGGCGTATACGACCGGTGGGCGGCCCGCATCCCCCGAAAGGGCAAGGGGCACCCGTTCAATCAGGCCCTCTTCCTCTAAGGCTAGGAGATGATACCGCAGGGAGGGCAGCTTGATAGCAAGCCAATCTGCAATCTCCCGCACCGTACCGTGTTCGTGTTGTTGCAAGAGTTCCAGAATGCGCTGTCGAGTTTTGTGCATAGTCTCATATCTCGTCCTCTTATTTCCCCAATGTGTCACCGCGACATCGTTAGGAAACAATGGTGGAGTCTCATTTTAGCATAGTTCAACATCAGTAAAGACCGGGAGGGACAGAGGCAGGGTAATCACAGGATAGCAGCATATCCAACATCTATATCAGATATGCGGGACGGAGGACATCTGTATTGGCTGTCCACATGACATAAACAGTGAATGGCAATCATAGGATCTATCCATACCAATGGGGTAATCAGCCAGTCTCTTGTTCCCATCCAGGGGGCTAGCCCTTTGGATGGGGTTGGTGCTAATACTGGATCGTGATACTGCTTGGGAGGTCCCAGTATCAAGCAGACCAGATCAACAGGAGCACCTTGAAGATACTGATCTCAGCCCATCGTCATCTTTCAGAGTGGTTTATAATGCCCGATGCCGCGGCTAGGGAGGACCGGCTCGCAATATCTACAGTGTCCAAGTCCATGACGTACAGCGCGTGGTCCCCACATAGTGAAAGCAGACATATACTCGTATCTGTCCTCCAGCATGGAACGTGTTGATGTCCCCCAGGTAGACAAGTGCGGGGAAGGGGTAGTTGAATAGGTCCATTCTCTAGGGCCACAGCGGATAATGGCGATTTAGCTAAGGATCAGCTCCCTGGCGCAGCAACAGTCGCAGTCCAGATAGGCTCGGATGCGGCGAGACGGTACCGATCGCTGTGTATGCCGAAGTCACAGCAGGTCCATCGTCATTCTGTGCCGGTATATCCGCGACTTTGATTCAGGTTGGCGCCACCCCCTGAAGTTAATTTGAAGTGATCATTAGACACACAGCTTCCTATCAGCGGCCATGATCCTGAAGCATCGTCCAGGCTAGGATCTACGGTACCCTGAGAAGTAGAAGTACTATTCCTATAGAGTCATGAAACAGCCCAGTAGAAGGTGTTTAGACAGATCGTTGGAACAGGTGAAATGGCTTCAAGCCACAGGATCTGGGAAACCCTCATCCATTGATACACCTGTGAGCCACCTGCTCCAGCGAGAAGCTGTGTGCTGGACCTGGTGCCAGTGCTGGGCCTCCTGCCTATTCTCTGGAGATAACTCAATAGGCTGTGACGGAGATTCTTCCCGGAGTTGGGCTAGATCCAATGCCAAGCGGTCAAAATCGCGCTTCGTAGCTTCCAGTACGCCTTGTTGGGCTACCAAACTACTCAGAGCCAAGATTGTAACTCCTAGTGCTACCGGACGCAAGAAGTTGAGATAAAATAAGTCATGTCCCAGGTCCAAGAATACCGATAGCAACAGGATCGGTGCCAGCACAAGCGACAACACAGGAAGCTTGACCATACACCAGACCCTGATCCGCCGGAGCCAAGACGGTTTCCTAGCTGTCGGACCTTCCTCACGGGTAGGTGCTTCTGATTCTACCAACAGGTTCTCCCTTATCTCCGTCAGGCTCTCTCTTATCTCCATCAAGGTTGGTAATATGTCCGATATCTGGTGGAGTATGTGACGTAAGTTCCACTTGACTAGTTCGGTGCCGATCCAGCTACCTACACTCAGAGCCACAAATTTCGCAATCCCAGCTGTCGTTGCAAGATCGGCGCTCTGGCCTGCTGCAAGCTGGGCCAACCCCATGACTACACCCCCCACGGCTCCAAACAACAGATGCCGCCCTTTGAACGGATATTTGGCCTGTACCTGTCTCCCAAATGTGCTCATCATGCTATTCGTTCCTCTTTGTGTGGGACTGAAGAAACGATTTAAGCGAAAACCAAGTCTCTGCACATACCACTACAGCACCGCCTATGGTTACTACCAAGCCAGTACCTATCAGCACTATATCCAGCACCAAATTGCTCCAAGAGTAAAGGACACTTTCCTTGTCCACGACGAAACCTAGAATCCAATCCAGCAAAGCGCTGGATCCCCAAAAAGCGGTACATACAATGAGAGTTCCTAGGAATATCAAGAGGGCAAAGCCTACCCGAGCTAATCCCTGGAGGACTTCATGTTGCAGTCTCATGGGATTATTATACTCTATAGTATAGAGAGTATAGCCCTAATTCGGAACTCGGAATAGTAGAATCCAAGCATTTGAGGCAGTGCGCAGCGATCCTCTGAGCGGGTAGAGAATCCTAATCTAGAGGTTTTCGATCCTGGGCCTTCCTTGTTATGAGAAAAAGTCTTGTTATAAGGAAGATGGTATATAAGGGCCATGGACGAATCCATCGCCTCACGAGAAGTAGGCATGGGTGAAGACGAAACCAAAGTGGTGGAGGTCACCACAGATGTACCTTAGTCACTACTAAGGCAGATCTGTCTATACCGCAATAAGGCAGGGAAGTTAACAGGAAATACGCATTCATCCGAACAGGGTCGGGCCAATAGAATACCTAGGGAGTAACCCACACACTCCTATTTACGAAAGAACGCTCAGCCCTGGTTAGTGCAGTACTCATTGTGGGAGGGATTTGAAGGTCTCCTAGCACGGTACCAGGGGTCTTCATACTGTTGGCAGAGACGCCTGCCACCCACACAGCTACTGCGTCCAGGTCTCTTTCCGGTTTTCTGACCAGTTGTCGCACGCTGTCGAATATGACGCCACCTTTACCCGGTAGCGGTCTCCCTCCACTAGGTCGGGGAACGTCACTGTCCGCTAGGCTGTCTCACTCGCTGCACCTCGCCTCTTGGTGGTCAAGTTTGTCAGAATATAGCGATACCGCTGCGGATCCGCCGAATTGCACCGCTTGTCGCTACCCTCCTCCATCTGGACCAGCTCTTAGGTCATAGAAGCACTACTCTCCGATACAGTCTATATTACCTTTAAAGGTGGTTTCTTTTCGCCAACATCTGAATCCGCTGGACTCGATACCTGCGCAGGTCCGCATCAGCTCAGGCTCCGTCGTGGATGTGAGCGTAGGTTCCGGCTCTGGCGTGGCCGTAGTGTTCATCGTTGTGAAGGTTGTCTTACCACCCCTAATGAGTATTGGCCGCACTCACTTCCGTAGGCGTCCATGTTGACCTGGTATTCAACACCAGAGTGCCAGACATACCCAAGCCAGCTTCACTGTAGTCGTGCCAGTGAGCTGTTTCCTGATCTTTGCACAGGCAGTTGAAGCTTCGGGCAGCATGGATCACCAACAAGTGAATAGATAGGGCTGAATCTACCGATCGGTGGGCATAAAGAAGGAATTCCGCGACCATTGACCTGCCCGAATGGTTGGGGATGGAGCTGGGGGGACTCGAACCCCCGACCTCCACAGTGCGATTGTGGCGCTCTCCCAGTCTGAGCTACAGCCCCATATATCTACGGATACAGATTCTTCTATAGAGATCCCGTTACGCAATAACGCCGGAGATAGGCAAGTCACCTGCCTCCGGCGTGCTGTCCATGGAGCTTATGGGACTTGAACCCATGACCTCCACAATGCCATTGTGGCGCTCTCCCAATCTGAGCTAAAGCCCCGTGCAAGGTAAACGATCATACAAAATCCAGTCGGCAGTGTCAAGAGTCATCATGGCTGGATCGTGCGCTCCCTGCCACTCGTCCCGGAGACATTATAGACTCGCTATCCCGCTCTACAGCGGATACCGGAGCTACGGGAGCGGGATTTGGCCCATCCAGGGCCTTGCTTGAACTGCCTCCATATTCAGTTCCGTGCCCCAGCCCGGCGCAGACGGCACTTGCAGATATCCCTCTCGGACATCCGGCAGTTGCGTCACATATTCATCCCGCCAGGGACACGAATCCACATCCGTTTCCATGATCATAAGATTGGGTAAGACCGCGCATAGGTGCGCATTCTGAAAAGTGGCGAGATGACTGTAGTAGTTGTGAGGTGCCACCGGCATGTTCTGCAGGTGAGCCTGCTGCGCGATATGCAGGCACACGGCCATGCCGGCCCAGGGCAGATCAAACATAGCCACGTCCATAGCCCGTCGCGTCAGAAAGGGCAGATAATCCCGTACGGTATTCACGCTTTCAGCCGAGCAAATGGTGAGCGTCGTGGCATCCTTGATCTCCCGGATCGCTGCGGGATCCCAGGAATCAACCTCCAACCACAGCATATGAAAGTGTTCCAGGGCCCGCGCAATGCGAATCACGTCCAGAGTCCGGAAATGGAAATTCAGATCAAGAGCGATATCAAATTCGTCGCCCGTCCCTCGTTTGAAGGCTTCCATGAGACGCACAGCGCTATCCACTACGAAGTCCATATCCTGGGCATCCGGCGCACTCAGCACCCGCGCCGGCGTACCCGGCACGACGAGATTGGTTTTGAGGGCAGTGTAGCCCCGGGTACGCACTTCCCGGCCTAGGGCCTCAATATCGTCATAGGTTTGCATACAGGTGCCGTAGAGCTCGGGATGACGGGCACGGTAGGTCCCGCAGTGAGACCAGTACACCCGAATCCTGTCCCGCACCTGGCCCCCTAGGAGGGTATGGACCGGTACGCCCAGAGCTTTGCCCTTGATATCCAGCAGGGCACACTCAACTCCTGCAATAGCCCGCTGGATCACGCCTCCCGGGCCCTGTACGGTCAAGCGATACATGTCCTGCATGCGGGCTCCGATCGCGAGAGCATCTTGCCCTACAAGAATCGTCGCCAGATCCCGTACCCCACCGGCCACGGCGTGAGGCATGCGCCAATCCGTAATTTCGGCACACCCTGTAATACCGCCATCCGTTTCAATTCGGACAAACGTATACGCGGCCCACGCTGCGTCCGCGTGCCATGGCTGAACCGAAGTAATACGCAATGTCATGACGAACTCTCCATAGCCAATCTCTGAGTGTACTCCCAGTCCCGGAACCTGTTATCCCAGAAGACAACACCGCTCGCGAATCCATTCTAGCGGCACCATCGCATTCCGGGAAAGCACCTGCTAGCGATGTGCACGGACACGCGGCATACATCCCTGCATACCGGCTCTAGGTTTATAATAGATTTGTGGTCCCATTTGTCTGCCTATGATGTTCCCGTTGCGCTTATGTCTCAATTGGCTCCTGCTCTTACGCCGCCTATCTTCCAACCGGCTGCACGCGTCACTAGTTTTGGCGCCACTGTGTTTGCGGAATTCACGGCCTTAGCCCTAGAGACGGGGGCCATCAATTTGGGACAGGGATTTCCCAACTTCCCTGCTCCCGATTTCATCAAGGAAGCGGCCCGGAAAGCTATTGCCAATGATCTGAACCAGTACACGCGGAGTGGAGGGCATGGGCGTCTGGTTGAGGCTCTGAGTGCCTTCTACGGCCCCCTGCTAGGACGGGACCTGGATCCCATGACGGAGGTAGTAACCACGGTAGGCGCAACCGAAGGCATATTTGCCACCATCCAGGCGGTCGTGAATCCAGGTGACGAAGTCATCATGTTTGAACCCTTCTACGATAGCTATCCGGCCTGCACCATCATGGCCGGGGGCACACCCGTCTATGTACCCTTTACCATTCCGGCATCCCAAGACGACGTAGCGCTATCGGCCGCGGACTGGACAGTGGACATGGAACGGTTGGCTGACGCTTTCACGCCCCGGACCCGTATGATCATCATTAACACCCCGCATAATCCTGTCGGCAAGGTGTTCAGTCGTGCCGAACTCCAAGCCATAGCGGATCTTGTGCAGGACCATAGCAGCACGCACCAGCCCGTATACGTCCTGAGTGATGAAGCCTATGAGTGGATGACCTATGACGGCTGCGCCCACAACCGCATGGCTACTCTGCCCGGCATGTGGGAGCACACGATTACGCTGGGCAGTTCCGGCAAGACCTTTTCCGTCACCGGCTGGAAGATCGGCTGGGCGTTTGCCCCACCCGAAATTGTCCATGCCATTCTGATGGCACACCAATGGATTCCCTTCACGATCGCCACGCCCTTTCAGGAAGCTGTGGCCGAGGCATTGCAAGTGGCGCAAGAACAGAATTACTTCAATCAGCTAAGCACCATGTACCAGGCCAAAAGAGACAAACTACTCGCCTACTTACAAGCAGCGGGCCTGCGTTCTTACGTGCCGCACGGTTCCTATTTCATCCTGTCCGACACGCATCATTTGGATGTGCCGACCCGCGCCGACGAACCGCGCGACGTGACGGTGTGCCGGTGGCTGACATCGGAAATCGGTGTTGTGGCCATCCCACCTAGTGCCTTCTACAGTACCGACCACCGCCATCTCGTGGCGGATCTAGCCCGGTTCACTTTCTGTAAGACGGACGAAATGTTGGACGAGGCGGGCACACGTTTCCAGGCCCTCCGTATCTGATCCCATTGCTTACCCGTACCACAGGAGACTCGATTTGGACCTTACCCTTACATCCGGCAACATCACCGCATTTCAGGGCGATTGTATTGTCGTCAACCTCTTTGAGGGGGTCAGCCATCCCGGAGGCGGCACCGGCGCCGTGGATCAGGCGCTTGCCGGTGCCATTACGCAAGCCATCGCTACCGGTGACTTCACGGGCCAAAGCGGCACCACCCTGCTCTTGTATCCCCAGCAAACCCTAGCTACACCCCGGGTACTAGTCGTGGGCTTGGGCCCTGCGGCAGACTTTGACTTTCTGGCCGCGCGGCGGGCAGCGGCCACCATGGTGCGGCAACTGGCCTCTCTACCGGAGGTCAGACATATTGGTGCTCTCGTTAACGGTACCGGTATTGGCGGTCAGGATGTGACCGAGATGGCACGGGCCTTCGCCTTGGGCAGTAGGCTGGCTGCCTACCGACTGCCCCAATATCCGGCCGCCACGGATGAAGCCACCGGTCTACAGACATGCACACTAGTGGAGTTTGACGAAGCCAAGTTGCCGCTTCTGCAAGCCGGCCTGGATGCCGGCACACACCTGACCCAGGCCGTATGCTTCACCCGTGACCTCGTGAACGATCCACCCAATATCCTCTATCCCACCGTCATGGCCCAGCGCGCGGCCGCCATGGCTGCGCGTACGGGATTGACCTGTGAGATCCTGGGCGAGGAGCAGATGCAGGAACTGGGCATGGGCATGATCTTGGGAGTATCCCGAGGCAGCCGCCGTGAAGCCCAGTTGATTATACTCAAACATGAACCACCCGGTACGGCAGATCAGGCTCCCCTCGTCTTCCTCGGCAAGGGTATCACCTTTGACACCGGTGGCATCAGCATCAAGCCCTCAAGTGGCATGGGCGAAATGAAAACGGACATGGCGGGGGCGGCCGCCGTACTCGGTGCCCTGCAGGCGATTGCCAGTCTCCGGATCCCACGGCGCGTGTATGGCCTGGCCGTGTGCGTGGAAAACATGCCGGATGGCAACGCCTATCGTCCCGGGGACATCCTGACAGGCATTACGGGCAAGACTGCGGAAATCATCAACACGGATGCGGAAGGCCGTCTGGTATTAGCAGACTGCCTTGGTTATGTTAAGCAATACGCACCGTCCGCCGTAGTGGATCTAGCAACCCTAACCGGAGCCATCGGCATTGCCCTAGGGACCCAGGCAGCCGGCCTGTTTAGCAACGACCCGGCCCTGCAGGATGCGCTGATCACAGCAGCTGACCAATCCGGGGATCGAGTCTGGCCCATGCCCATGTATGACGAATATAGGGACACTATCAAGAGTGACATGGCCCAGGTCAAGAATGCAAGCAGTCGCACCAGTGGCGTTTCGGCCAGTGCCAAATTCCTTGAACATTTCACCGAAGGATATCCTTGGGCGCATCTGGATATCG
Source organism: Caldilineaceae bacterium (assembly GCA_965116185.1). Taxonomy (GTDB): domain Bacteria; phylum Chloroflexota; class Anaerolineae; order Caldilineales; family Caldilineaceae; genus Bin34. The sequence continues at coordinate 727,569 of OZ220492.1, read as the reverse complement.
CGTACATGGCTCTACATGGCAAGGGAGGCGGCGCAGACGGATCACAGGGTGCGTCGGGCTATGGCGTACAATTACTTACAGCCCTAACGCAGATCATCTGACTGCCGATCCCTGCACTGTCGTCCCGTATGCTGCATGCCTTCCACTCAGTTTCTCCCTAATATCCGCCGCCGGCACCTATTAGATCTTCTGCGCTGGGGTGGGGTGGCCGGCGGCTTATGGCTCATCCTGTCCGCATCCCGGAGCGAGGCCCGCTCCCTCGCCCAGGACTTCGCCTTCACCTCGGATCTGAACTTGGAGGCTTGGCCGCTGGTGGTGCCTATGCTGGCGGCGTCCGCTAGCGTGGAACGCGTTCTAGAAATGGGCTGGAACTTGCTTGAGTGGTTTCTATTGCGCGTCGGCGGCTGGCAAGCCGAAGATCTGAAACGGGCGGACTATCAGCAGTTCAAGAGCGGTTTCAGTTTACTATTGGCCAATTTGCTAGGCGTATTCATCACCAGCTACACGGACGTGCGGCTGCTGAGTTATCTGCAGCCGGAGGTGAATGGTCTCTTTGACCAGATACCGGTATCGTGGGATATCCTTCTGTCCGGTGTGCTGATCGGTTCCGGTACCAAACCCATCCATGATGTGTTGGGCATGGTCAGTCGCCTAAAAACGCTGTTGGGCTCCTTTTCGCAGGCTCAGCGGGAACGGGCGGGCGTCTTCGCCGCGGAAACTATCCAGCGTCTACAGGAAGCGCAGACGCCGGGTCCCCAATCCCTGGTGCCGCATCAGCCCACCGTACGTACCGCTCCCCCCACGGCAGCCAACTCCACCACGGATGAGCCGGCCCCAACCACCCGGCAATCTATCCAGGCTGACATGGATAGCCGTTATAATCTCTAAACACTCTACGTCAGAGTTTGTCTGTTTGCTTGCTCTGCGGTATACTACTCTATTGCTTCTTGTCCAAGCGGAGTTTCATAGTTGTTGACAAGAGGCTGGATGTCGCCATGCGTAAATAGAGTACAACGCCATGCGTATCAGATGTTTGCAGGAGAATCTCAGCAAAGGCCTGTCGCTTGCGGGCCGTGTTACTTCCACCCGTTCCTCGTTGCCTGTCTTGGCCAACATTCTGGTGGAAGCACGTGAGGGCCAAGTACGTCTGGTCTGCTCCAACCTGGATATCAGCATCAACGTCTGGATCAACGCCGCCATTGAGGAAGAGGGCGCCATTACCATTCCTGTACGGCTGCTGACGGAGTTCGTCACCTATCTGCCACCGCACGAGGAAGTGACACTGGTCTATGACGTCAAAGCCCGCCAGGTCAAGGTAAGCAGCGGCCACAATCACGCCAGTTTTAACACGATCGAAGCGACCGAGTTTCCTGCGATCCCGGATTCCTTGGATGGGGACACCACCCCCCTCCAGCTCGGCATCCCGAGCTTGCGCAGCATGATTGATCAAACCGTGTTCGCGGCGTCCACGGGGATAGAACGCCCCAATCTGACGGGCGTAGAGATGCATTTCACGCAAGGCCAGCTGATCATGGCCGCCACTGACGGGTTCCGCCTCAGTGTGCGCACAGCCCCCCTAAACCTGCTGGTAGACGATGAACTTAAGGTGCTGGTTCCGGCCCGTGCCTTGTCCGAAATGAGCCGCATCCTGGCTGAAGCCGATCAGGATAAAGCGGTACAGATGGCCGTAACCCACAACAGCAATCAGGTCTTGTTCGCGATCCCGGGATTGCCCCAAGATCGTGGGGCATTCGCCAAGGTTCTCCTCCTATGCCAGTTGATCGACGCCCAGTTCCCGGATTACAAACGCATCATACCTACCGAACACGAATCACGGATCGTCACCTCCACCGAGAACCTGCTGCAGGCAGCCAAGGTGTCGTTCCTGTTCACCAAGGAACACAACAACATCATCACGACGGCTGTGGACTGTGAAAGCAACTGCATTTCCATTTCGTCCGAGAGCAATGAAAAAGGCGACAGCAACAACAAGATTGATGCCACGGTGGAAGGCGATTCGATCACGATTTCTTTCAACGGCCAGTACCTGATCGACGCCCTGAATCACATGCATAGCGAGGATGTGGTCCTGGAAATGACCCAGCCCACCCGCCCCTGTAAGGTTAAACCGGTGGGGCAGGGAGATGATCAGTTCCTCCATATCATCATGCCCATGTCCCACCCACGGTAGGCCTTAGTGGCTCTAGCTTGCTCCAAAACGTGTGTTATCCGGTACGGGAGCACAGCAGGCTAAACGAAGGACCCCGTGAGTGCCAAAGACTACCACCGGTTCACCTTGCGGTTTGCCGTCTAACGCGAGACACATGAACCTGGGAAGCTAGTCCCACGGTTGTGCGGACGAAAACGATCCGAGTTACTTCTCTTTACTCTCTACAACAACTGATTTTTCACCAATCCGCCGTGAGCGGACGCCACGCCCGCCGCCTACCGGGCTGTCTTTTGCTATCACCTAGAGATTGGGTAGGTAAGCCGGCAAGGACCTGATACCCGTGCTTGCCGTTGTAGCCTATGCCTGTCTACAGGCTCAGGCCCGATACATCAACGGACTACGCGCACGATGCGTTCATCTGTTTACTCTAGCGGCGCAGACACAATAATAGATTAGATCGATACTCTCTACCCCGGCCTGGCGCGAGCAGGGACCAACAAGGCCCTCCCGTTGGGCTTGGGACGGCACAGGGTACTCACATCCGGCCTAGGTATGGATATCCGGATGACGGGAGACCATTACGTCTGGATTGGCTTAAGCATGCAATCTTGCAGTCCCGGCCATGGCTGAGGGCTCTGTACCCCACTCATATCCGCACGTTTGCGTGTTACCCAAGCGTGCCGCCGTTAGGCAATGTAAAAGAGGGAATGCGTAGTTCCTGGCCCGGCCGTAGCAGATTATTGGATACTTCAGGATTGTACTCAAGGATTTCAGGCCAGCGTGCCCCATCACCTAGGGCCTGTTGGGCAATGCTCCACAAATTGTCGCCAGTCTGCACCACATAAATCCGTTCCGGTACCACCACTTGCACGGCGTACGCGTCAATATCGCCCACGCCCCGCAACTGACGTGCGGCATCCAGAACTGCCTGCCGCACTTCCGGTGAGGGTACCGTACCCATCAGGACGAGTTGAGTTCCCTGCACCACGGCCACCAGCTCGGTGTCCTGCAGTTCAGGATAGCCACGCTCCACAAGGATCCGGGTAAAATCAATGCGCTCCTGCGAAATCATAGTCATGACGTTTTGCGTGACCTGTACCTGCCACTGTCCCGGTGTGAGCGGTGCAGCAGGGACCGGCTCGGTGTTCGGCGTCGAAACGGTCATTTTTTCTTCTGCGCGGTCACCCGTCATGTCGACCGCCGTGGCTGCTATGGCAGCTTTCGGTGTGACCGCGTTGACGGTTAGTTCCGGTTCGGTGTTCTGCACCGTGAACCATTGGGCTACTTGGCTACCAATGCGTGCGGTGACCTGGGTCAAACCCGGCAAGGACTGCCATGGCACTTGTTGGAACTGAGTGGACATCAAGGCAGTAAGTAGGACACCCATGGTGACAGTGGTGGCAATCAACCGGGGGCCCCACAGACGGCGGCCTGACGAGCCGGTTGAGGAAGGTTCTTTACGCTTTGGCGCAACGGTGGAGACTTCAGTCTGTTGGCGTGCGTGCAGTTGCTTCAGCAGAGCTTCGGCTTCGCCCCGCAGGATGTCATTCGTAGGAATGGCACCAATATGCATGCGCAACTGTTCCTCGCGCCCCAAATCAGCGTAGAGGATGGCAGCCAGCAGATGGAGATCGGGGCGGCTCTGGGCCTGCAGGCCCTTCTGGAGATGCTGCAGGGCAATATAGACAGCACCCTGCTCCGCCGCCTCGCTGGCTTTCTGATAATAATAGCTGGCCTTAAAATCCGGTGTCACTTGGGATGACAGATCACCGCCACAATGTCGACAACGATGACGCTCAGGGGTTATTACGACTTCCAAGCCGCAGTAAATACAAGTAATCTGCATGCTGTCCAACTATGATGAAACTGCAATGTAACAGCAAACTGTGTAATTTGCATCATAACACAGATCCCCATGGTCCTACTACCTCTACCGTATCTGTAGGCCATGGAAGCAGATACGGGACATGGGCCAGGAGCGGATCAGGAAACCGGTGCTTATCTACACGCAGCTCCTTGATCTGCAGCGCCCACGCCCCGGACAGCATCCGCAATGGTCCGGAGTACCGCCGGATTCTCCAGATTGCTCGTATCACCCAGGGGCTGACGCAGGTAAATGTTGACCAGAAGTCGCCGCATAATTTTGGCGTTTCGCGTCTTGGGCAGATCCGGCACAAAAATAAGCGCCGCCGGACGCAAAGGCCGCCCTAGCCGTTCTGCGATTACATCCATCAGTCGGGTCTGTAGATGATCATCGGCTTCAACGTTTGACTGCAGGACACAGAAACAGACCACCACCTGTTCCTTGACCGGATCAGGTATCCCTACCGTGGCGGATTCGGCCACCTGGGGCAGGCTATTGAGCACCTGCTCGTATTCCGTGGGGCCCAGGCGCTTGCCGGCTACGTTCATGGTGTCATCACTGCGTCCCAGCACATACCAGAAACCCTCTGCGTCCCGGACAGCGAGATCACCATGACGCCAGAGGTTGGGCCATGGCTGCCAATAGGTGTCCCGATACCGATCCGTGGGATCCTGCCAAAAGCCGCGCGTCATGCCAATCCAGGGCTGTCGTACCACCAGTTCCCCGATTTCACCTACTACGCTCACTCCTTGGTCATTCACGACATCCGCGACCATCCCGGGGATTGCCATGTTGAAGGAACAAGCCTTCAGCGGGCGCAGCAGGCTGCATCCCAGAATGCCGCCACTAATTTCGGTGCCGCCCGTATAGTTGAACACAGGCCGGCGGCCTCCCAGTACATGCTGGAAAACCCAGTGCCAGGATGTCGGATCCCAGGGGCTGCCTGTAGAGCCGACCCCACGCAGGCGTGTGAGATCGTGCGGTTGCACCATGGCAACACCATAGGGTTGCAACATGCGGGCCAAGGTGGGTGACAGTCCCAGGAGCGTGACCGCATGCCGGGCACAAAGAGCCCAAATACGATCCGCCTGCGGGTAAACCGGCGCCCCGTCGTAGATTAGTATGGTGGCCCCCAGGATCAGGGTGCCCAGCATCAGCCAGGGCCCCATCATCCATCCCATATCGGTATACCAGAACACAACGTCAGCGGGCTTGACGTCAAAGCAGTGCGCCATATCCTGGGCCGCCTTGACGGGAAAGCCACAATGGGTATGGACTATCCCCTTGGGAGCACCCGTAGTACCACTGGTGTAGAGGAGCAGGCACGGAGCATCGGCCGGACAGGAAACCGCTTCCGCTAGGTGCGAGAAGGTGGACACCCAAGGACGGGCATCATATACACCGGGATAACCTTCAGGGGCGTCTACCATTATCACATGCTTCAGGGTCGGCGTTGCGGCCCTAACCTCTTCCAACACGCCATCCAGGGATACATACTGCCCGTTCCGTTGGAATCCCGATACCGTAACCAGGGCCTGGGCCGCACCGGCCCGCAGCCGTGCGCTCAGAGCCTCTACGCCAAAACCGCTGAATAGAGGCAGGGCCACAGCGCCGATACGCATAATGGCCAGGAACGCCATGACGGTCTCCGGGATCATGGGCATATGGATGCCAATAACGTCACCGGCACCGAGACCCAGACTCCGCAGAGCATTGGCCCACTGTCCCGTATGGCGATGCAAGTCCACATAGCTGAACCGGCGCACTGTGCCCCCTTCGCCTTCCCAGATCAGCGCGGTTTGGCTTGTGGGCTCAAAGTGCGCTGTCGTCTGCCATTTGTCCAGACAACTGCTCACGATGTTCATGTGGCCTCCTACACACCAACGGGGGCGGGCCAGGCCATCCGTCAGATCCATGATCCGGGTGCAGGGAACGTCAAAGTGAATGCCGAGATCGCTCAGCACCGCCTGCCAGAAACGGGCGGGGTCCTGGGCAGCCCAGGTCTCAAACTCCGCATAGTCATCAAAGCCTTGGCCGTGCATGAACCGGACAAGATTGCTGTTGCGGATCTCCATCTCCGTAGGTTCCCACACTACGTCCAGATTGAAGGGGAAGGCGTTGTTGGTCATCACACGTGCGCTGCCAGGAACCGCTATTCGTTTGTGGGGTGATTGTCTAGCTAAGGATGTCGCTCAGGATGATGGTTGCACGCTATTCATGTAGGCGGAATAACGCGCGGCTGCCACGGGGTTGCGCAACAGCACCAGCGTTACATAGCTGGGCTGGGCCGGTTGCCAGCGCAACTTCATGTTGGCTTCCTCCGGGGAGCGCTGCCCTTTGCGCTGGTTGCATGCCTGGCACGCCGTAATGAGATTGGACCAGGAATGCGCACCCCCCTTGCTACGGGGCAGGATATGGTCAATAGTCATATGGTTCCGGGCGTGGGTGGCCCCGCAGTAGCCGCAGGTATGGGCATCCCGCAGCATCACTCCGCTGCGGGTGGGCGGGGATACACGCTGGGGTACATGTACGTAGTAACAGAGCCGAATGATCAAAGGCACAGGCCACTGACGATTTACCGTCCGTACCTGGTGTTGGCCTATCGCAACCTGTTCGGCTTTGTTCTGCATCAGCATGACCAGGGCACGCCGTACAGGAACCAGGCTCAGTGGCTCATAACTGGCATTCAGAACCAGCACACGCCGTGCGGTGCCAAGATAGTTCTCCCGCGTCCGGGTAGGAAGCGACCGAAGTACATTTTGGATGCCGCTTTTTCGATCCCCCGCTCACTGCACATGGGCTGCTACGAGGCCTATGCTACCTGTATGGCCCGCAATAGTGCAAAAAAGAGAAAGGTACAGGTGGCGGCCATGCCCCAGGTCATGGCCCGAGCATCCGGCATTCGACTCAAATAACCGTAGGCAGCAGGCAGAGCTATAATTCCCACAACCCCATAAAGTACGTGCAGAAATGGTCGGGGCAGGACACCGGTGGTCCCAAACCACAGATAGATGCCGACCAGGCCTTGAACGATAATGAGAATTTCACAGATGATGGCCGTACCCAGCCACCGCCCATCCAGGGGCTGATTCCGAATACCGGCAAATAAGGCCCACAAGCCCACAATAGCCGTCAGAATCAAGGTAGAACGGCTCAGACCTTGGTGTACAATCAGCATGGTCTTCGTGCACGGACGCAGATGTAGGCAGACTGTCTCAGGACGGCATTGAGGTCTGAGGGGAAGTGGATGAAGTAGCCATAGGGCCGCGCTGGAGCATGGTCTGCATGCGATGCGTGAAGTGACGCCGCGACATTAGGGTGCGGCGGCCGCACTGGCGACAGGTCAGACCAATGTCCGCTCCTACACGATATACTTCCCACACATAGCTCCCACAGGGATGGGGCTTACGCATGCGCACTACGTCCCCGATATAGATCGGGTCCTGGATAGGCATCGGCATACGGCCTCCTTATGCTTGATCGGCGGCCGCGGCTACCTGCATGATGGACAGGATGCGATCGGTCATGCCGGCTGGATCCGGATGCAGATCCTCCAGCAGGAGGGCGTTGTCCATAACTTGCTCAATCAGCAGATCCAGCAGGGGAGCAGTCGGTCGGGTAGCATGCAGATGCACCATATTCCGGATCAATTCATGGCGCGGGTTCAGTTCCAGGATACGTTTCTGCTGGGGCACCTCTTGCCCCATAAGGCCACTCATCTTTTCAAAGGCTCGTGACATACTTTCCCCTGCATACACGAGACGACTGGGATGCTCCACCAGCAGAGCGGAAACCTGCACATCCTCTACCCGCTCGCCCAATACCTTTTTGACTCGTTCAATGAGAAGCTCAATACCGGACTCGGCGGCCTCATCCTGTACCTCTGTGTCCGCCGAGGTTGCGGGTACCTCAACTTCGGCCCCGTCCACGTTGATCAGCTTGTGTTCCTTATATGTGGGCAGAGCCACCGTGACATAGGTATCGGCAATGGGATCCGTGAAATACAGTACTTCAATGTCGTGCGCCCGAAAATAGTCCAGATGGGGGCTACGTTGCGCAGCCGCTAGATCATGACCTTCAACGTAATAAAAGGCTTTCTGGGATGCGGGCATGCGCTCTAGATAGTCGTCCAGCGAAATCCATTCCTCCCCACTCCGGGTGGACTGGAAACGCAGTAAAGGTACCAACGTGTCCTGGCGTTCAAAGTCCGTGGCCAGCCCGCCTTTGATAAACATGCCGTACTGACTCCAGAAGGTCTGGTATCGCTCCGGATCCTGGGTGGCCAGGCGCGCCAGTTCCCGCAGGATGCGATTAGCCAGCGTTTTACTGATCTGGCGTGTCATAGGATTATTCTGGATCGTCTCGCGGGAAATGTTGAGCGGTAGATCCTCGGAATCCACCACACCCTCTACAAACCGCATGTACTCCGGCAACATGTCCTGGTTGTATTTCTGGATCAAGATCTTGCGGGAATAGAGGCGAAGACCGTGATCTCGATGCACGTCAAACATATCGGGCGGGCGCTGCGCAGGAATGAACAGCACAGCGCGAATGTCTACCGGCGAGTCAGTCACGAGATGCACATGCAGCAGAGACTCGCCCCCACCCAGGACCAGCTGGCTCAAGAACTGATCGTATTCCTCCTCCTTCACCTCACTGGGTGATTGGCGCCAGATGGCCGTTTGCCGATTGATTTTAGTCTCGGTCCAGGCAGGTGTTTCCGTCTCCCCATCCACATCTGCTGCTTCCCCATCTACGTCTGTCCCCTCCTCATTCACGTCCTCATCGGCAGATGGCGTAGCGGGTTCTACGAGATAAATAGGGAACGATACGTAGTCCGAATGGGTCCTGACAATCTCTTGCAGCCGCCAGGCATCCGTGAAGTCACAGTCCTCTTTCAGTTTGATGGCGATTTCCGTGCCCCGAGCTGTTTGGGTGGCAGGGACCAGCTCAAATTCACTCTGCCCCGTGGAAATCCAGGTCCAGGCCTGATCAGTAGGTCGGAAGGAACGGGAGGTAACCCGGACTTCCTCGGCCACCATAAATACCGAATAGAAACCCACCCCGAACTGGCCAATGATCTCTTCCCGGTTGTCAGCCGAAGCCACTTCGCGCAGAAATGCCTTGGCGCCCGAGTGTGCTATGGTGCCGAGATTGGTAATGAGTTCCTCACGATTCATGCCAATACCGGAATCACGGATGATCAGGGAACGATTTGTGGCGTCGGGCACGAGATGGATGGCCAGCTCCCTATCCGCATCCACTACGTCATCGTTCGTTAGCATCTCAAACTGGACCCGGTTGAGAGCGTCAGACGCGTTGGAAATCAGTTCACGGAGAAAAATCTCCCTGTCCGTATAGAGGGAATGGGCGAGAATGTCCAGCAGTTGGCTGACTTCCGTCTGATACTGCAGGGTTTCGGGTACAGGGGTAGCAGTTTCCGTCATGTCACACTCCCAACGACAAGATCTTGGTGCTAAACTAAAAGAAGACAGCAGCTCGGATCGTAGCATACGAATCAGATGATCCGGCCAGCGGGAATGTTTGTCTTTTGTTTGTGCTTGCGTCAACTTCCGGGTCAACGGCTAAGCGAGTTTTCACACCGGAGCTACAACGAACCTGAAACTGCCTACTCCCGTGAGTCACCATCCGGCACCGGATGGTGACTCTACCAATCGTAACCTTGACCCTTTCCACGTCTGCGTACACCCACGCGGCTTAGCGCCGCCGGGCATCTACCTTAGCGAGCCGATTCATCCGCATGACTAAAATCCGGGCGAGCCAGGCGTGATCATACATGGCCTACCCGTACCAAGTGTCTGGAGTAGAACCGGTATACAGGGCTACAGATAGGGACAGAACACCATTCTGTGCACTCCCCTACATGTGGGCACCCCATCCGGCGTAGCACGGCTGCACCTCAGACCATGGGTTGCTATGTACATCCTTACCCCAGACGTCGCAGGAGAAACAGGACACCATTCACCACAATCGTCAGCACCACACTGACTACTACCATCGTCGCGACGGGCGCATACACCCGAAAGTTGGACCGCTCCAGATGCCAATCGCCGGGCAATTGTCCCAAGGGTACATAACGTGCCACCATCATCAAGGCCCCGACCAGCGCAATCGTCAGACCTATACCTACCAACAGACGGCCAAGCTGAAACAACAAGAGGGGCATGATATCTTCAACCTCACAGCCGGCGCACGCGACAGGCAGACAGGTGTGAACACCTGGACTACCGATTACACCGTTGGGTGATGGCTGTGGCTGGCCAAATCCTCCGGCATGTCAATGTCGATTAGGCAACCTGTATCCACTTCTACGAGGCCTACCTGGCTGCTGTGTTGTTCCAGCAGCGGGCGGGCGCCTCTATCGCCTGCCAGACGCCCAAGAGCGGGCCACCAGGTACGGGCAAAAAGCGCCGGCACCCCTAGCAGGCGCCCATCACAGGCCGGGGCCACCATCTCCCAACCCTCATGCCAGCGTTCTTGCAAGGCTAGGAGCAGTTGCGTGGGTACCAGGGGCTGATCACCCAGCATATACAGTACGGCTCCTACCTTGGGCTTAGCCGCCTCAAGGCTCTGCAGGCCCACTTGCAGGCTGGACGCCAGACCGGAAGCCCAGGCGGCATTGTAGCAAAGCTCCAAATTGGTGTGCCGGCGTACCAGGGGGGACAGTACGGCTTCAACCTGCGCCCTATGGGCACCGATCACAACCCGGACCGGTGCGTTACCCTGTACTACCGCCAGGGCTGTGGTAGTAGCCCGTATGACTAGGGGGTCTCCCCGGAACGGCGCCACCTGCTTAGCACTGCCAAAACGGGTCCCCTGACCTGCGGCCAAGATCACAAAACCGCAAAGAGAACTCGTCCGCACCGTATCCATGCCTTGTACACTGCAATCCCGGCCACCACGGACCTGTCCAATACCTGGAGTCGGATCCGTGGTGGGTGTAGAGGGGATAGGTCGGGGCGAGAGGATTTGAACCTCCGACCTCTTCAACCCCATTGAAGTGCGCTTCCTGGCTGCGCTACGCCCCGATATGTAAACGAATGACCACTCTTCAGTCTCCTACCACATCGGTAGGATCGGTCCAGGCCAATAGTATCACTCTCTCATGGTAGCGACAGACAAACGGCGAGTCAAATTGCCGGTGGGTAGGGGGCTCTATGGGGTCATGCACACCGCAGTTGTTGGCCCAGACCCTCTGACTATGCTAGACTCTGGATTCGTTTTGGTTTGACTCAAATCAAGACGCATTTGTTGTGTGCCGGACTGGACGACGCGTGGAAGTTGGATACTCTGGAAAACACATACATTCTATGTTAATTAGGAGATGCGCATGTCGGACACTCCCCGGCGAAACCGTCAACAACTGAAGTCCATTGTGCTGGATCTACTCAAGACAGGGGCCCATTTCGGCCATCCCGTACATCTCTGGAATCCCAAAATGGCCCCGTATATCTTTACGGAACGAGGGAACCAGCATGTCATAGATCTGGCCATCACGGCAGATGCCCTGCTGGCAGCCCGGTCTAAGGCGCGGGAAGTAGCCGCGCATGGGGGTAAGGTTGTGTTCGTAGGCACCAAGCGGCAGGCCCAGAAACCCGTGGAGGATGCAGCACGTGAGTGTAATATGCACTACATCAACATCCGCTGGTTAGGTGGTACCTTGACCAACTGGCAGACCATTTCCGAGCGTATCCGCTACCTCAACGAACGGGAAGCCCAGTATGAAGCAGGCGAATTCAATGCCCTGGGCAAGAAGGAACGGCTTTTTATTAAGAAGGAAATTGACAAGCTCAACCGTCGCCTGGGCGGCATCAAGGATCTAGAGTCACCACCTGATCTGCTGTTTGTCGTTGACACCAACGCGGAGAACCTGGCCGTCAAGGAAGCCAACCGGACGGATATTCCGATCATGGCTATGGTGGACACCAATTGCAATCCGGATCCTATTGACTATGTCATCCCCAGCAATGACGACACCCAGCGTCCCATTCGCTACATCACGGGCTTGATTGCCCGAGCCATCAAGGAAGGCACTGAGCAGCATCTGAAGGATTTGATCCCGGCACAGGATGATGTACAGGAACCGACAGGTCCGGAACTGGAGGAAGATTATTTCGCCGAAAGTCTGACCGAACTGGATACGGACGATCTGCTGGGGCCTGGTGTGCAGAAACGCCTGGCCGAGGAAGAGAGCGAAGAGCCTGTTCCCACAGCAGACGAAGAAACCGAGGCCCATTAACCGTGGTGCGGACTCCCCACCCTATTTACGAGTAAGCGATTCATGGCTACCATTACTCCCGGAATGATCAAAGAACTGCGCGCGGCCACCGGAGCCGGTGTGCTGGATTGCCGCAATGCCCTGGCCGATACGGCCGGAGACATGGCCGCGGCCACCGACCTCTTACGCAAGAAAGGTCTGGCCTCCGCGGCCAAGAAAGCGGGGCGCGAAACGTCGGAAGGCCTGATCGGCACCTATGTGCATGCCGGCGCTAAGATTGCCGGCATGGTGGAAGTGAACTGTGAAACCGACTTCGTGGCCAACACGGATCAGTTCAAGACCCTGGTACGTGATCTGGCCATGCACGTAGTGGCCGAAAATCCCGCGTACGTGTCGCGGCAGGACGTGCCCCCCGACATCATTGCCCGTGAGCAGGAAATCTACCGCGAACAGATGCGCGGGGAAGGCAAGCCGGAGCATATCCTGGATCGGATTGTGGAAGGCAAGCTGGATAAGTACTACGAAGAGATCTGCTTGCTGGAACAATCCTTTATTAAGGACCCCGATATATCCATTGAAGACCTGATCAAGCACAATATCGCCACGTTGGGTGAAAATATTCAGGTCAACCGCTTCAGCCGCTACGCCGTAGGAGACTGAGTACACCGAATCCAGCTGCGATTCCAGTGTCAATCAGTACGTATCTGTCATGCGGTTGCACGCGTAATACCTTGTTATGTACCAACGGGTCCTTCTGAAAATTGGGGGCGAAGGCCTCAGTGGCGAAGGCCTCAGCGGTATTGATCTGACGGAAGTAAGCACCATTGCCCACAAAATCAAGGCTGTGCATGAATTGGGCATTCAGATGGGCCTAGTCGTGGGAGCCGGCAATTTTTTCCGCGGCGAATCCGGCATCCAATTTGGCATGAAACAAGTCACGGCACACCACATGGGTATGCTAGCGACCATCATCAATGCCCTGGCCCTCCAGGATGCCCTGGAACACCTAGATGTACCGGTTCGGGTTATGACCAGTTTTGAGGTCCGTGCCGTAGCTGAACCTTACATCCAGCGCCGCGCCGTGCGTCACTTGGAAAAGGGCCGTCTGGTGATCTTTGGCGGGGGCACCGGGAATCCTTTCTTCTCTACGGATACGGCGGCCGCCTTGCGCAGTCGTGAAATTGAAGCGGAGGTCATGATCAAGGCTACCAAGGTGGACGCAGTCTATGATCAGGATCCCAAGCAGGATAGCCAGGCCATACCCTATGCCCGGCTGTCCTTCAGTGACGCTATCAACCAGCGGATAGGTGTCATTGACAGCACGGCCTTGACCATGTGCCGTGAAGCCAACCTGCGGATTGCCGTCGTGAACCTATGGCGACAGGACAGTCTGATCCAAGCTGTGACGGGCCAGGCCGTGGGCACCCTCATTTCCTGAAGTGGCGGACAGCCCCTTTCAACCTGTATGTTGCTGCCTCGCGGCTACGCCGCAGTTATAGCCAACGACTACAATACATAGAGTGCCACTAGAAGGCCCATGTGTCCCTTCCTAGCCGGTGTTGTCCGGCGTGGCACGGGAACAACCCGCAAGGAGATCCGAGCATGATTGATGAACTGTTGGCCGACATGCAGGTGCGCATGGACAGCTCCATTGCCGCCCTTGAAAACGATCTGGCCGCTATTCGCACAGGACGAGCGTCCACCTCGCTCGTGGAAAGATTGCCTGTCGACTATTACGGTGTCCACACACCACTGGTGCAGGTAGCCGCGCTCAGTGTACCCGATGCCCAGACCATCATGATCCGGCCCTACAATCCTGACGATATCCCGGCTATTGAAAAGGCTTTTGCCCTCTCTACCCTGGGCATCACGCCGCAGAATGACGGGAAAGTCCTACGTCTGCCTATTCCACCACTCACGGAGGCACGCCGCCGTGAGCTTAGCAAGCAGGTCGGTACGCGGGCTGAGGAGGGTCGGGTTGCGATCCGGAACATCCGACGCGATGTCATCTCCGATCTCCGCACCATGGAAAAGGAAAGCATGATCACGGAAGACGACCTACACGATACCCAGGAAGATGTGCAGACCCAAACCCAGCAGTACATTGACCAGATCACGGCCAGGGCCAAAGCCAAAGAAGAGGAAATCATGACGCTCTGAGTCTGTGCACAGGTACCGTCCAACTACCAGAACGCCTTATCAGGCTATGGAAACCACCGTGCGGGCTCGCTGTGCAACGGACTCGGATACGGTATAGGTGCCTTGGGGACTCCGATTTTGGCCAGATATCAGTCCGTACCCCGGCATTTGGGTATCATCATGGACGGGAATGGCCGCTGGGCGCGACAGCGCGGCTGGCCCCGAGCCGTAGGCCACCAGGCGGGCGTGGACAACATCCAGCCCATCCTGGAATGCTGTGTTGAGGCCGGTATAGGCTGCCTGACCCTGTACGCTTTTTCGACCGAAAACTGGGAGCGGCCTGACCAGGAGGTGGCAGGCTTGCTGACCCTGCTGGGCAGCACCATCCAACGTCAGTTGCGCGATCTAGACCGCAATGGTGTACAGATTCGTCACAGTGGTACCCTGGAGCGCATCCATCCGCGTTTGCAGGCAGAAGTACGCCGGGCCATTGACGTAACCCGTACGAACGATCGCATCATTCTCAACGTAGCCTTTAACTACGGGGGACGCGATGAAATTGTGCGCGCGGTCTGCCAAATAGTGGCAGCCGGGCTGCCGGCAGCCCAGATCACGGAAGCAACGTTTCGGCAGTACTTGCATCAACCCGACCTCCCCGACCTCGATCTCGTGATCCGGACCGGGGGGGAATTCCGGCTCAGCAATTTCATGCTGTGGCAAGCGGCCTACGCCGAGTACTATGCTACCGCAACCTACTGGCCGGCTTTCGGCCCTGACCAGCTCCATGAAGCCCTGGCTGAATTCAGCCACCGCGAGCGACGCTTTGGGCGCATTGCGGATTCCTGAGGCGTGCGGTGAGCTCTACTCCGATTCGGATTCCCGCCTTGGGCATACGTCTGTTGACGGTGGCCGTGGCCGTGCCTTCTTACGTTTTCCTGATGGGCGTCGGCGAAATCTTCTGGGTCGCCGCCGTAGTCTGGTCCGCGATCATCGCGGGCTATGAATATTTCAACTTGATGGAGAAGGGGGGGTATCCCACCAACAGCAAACTGGGGATGGTGTGGATCGCAATCCTGATCACACGCTACAGCGGTGCCTTTGACCATATTCCCCTGGCCGTTGTCATTACCTGGGGTATGATAGCCTTGCTGGCTTCCGCCCTCTTTTCCCGGCGTACACCTTTCCTCACCTGGTTGTCTACGGCAGGCGGTGCCATGTACATCGGATCCTCCATGGCTCTGCTGATTCCTATTCGGCAGCATGAATCCGGCTTCTGGTGGCTCTTTTTTCTCATGCTCAGTACCTATATGGCGGATACGGGTGCCTATCTAGTGGGTTCTCTGTGGGGCAAACACAAAATGTGGCCCGATATCAGTCCCCAGAAAAGTTGGGAAGGCCTGGTGGGGGCCGTCACTCTGGGCCCGCTGTGCGGCCTGCTTCTGATCCTGGCCTCCTACCAGCCGGGCTGGTCCAAGGCGCTTATCGCCCTGTGGCAAACTCCGGTACTGGGTTGGTCCGGAATCCAAACTTTCACGTCCCTGGATCCGGCTTTCTTTCAGCCCTTACCCATCAGTCTTGGGACAGGCCTCGCGCTGGCACTAGCCATCAGTCTGCTGGGCCAATTGGGTGATTTAACTATCAGCATGTGGAAACGACATGTGGGCGCCAAAGACTCGGGGACGTTCTTTCGGGGCCATGGCGGAATGCTTGATCGCCTGGATTCCTTGCTGTTCACGGCTCCCTTGGTCTACTCCTTCATCCTGCTGATCTAATTGTACGGGCACAATTGGTAGGGTTGCGCTGCCGTCTCCGGAGTATCCACCGGGCGTATGTTCCGTTGTGATGTGTGGCATACCTGTGCCCTTAGCCACGACACAGGAACGATTTCCAGTGCTCCGCAATACCCGATACAGGCTAGATTGTCTCTACACAGGAGATAGCTACACATCTCTCCGGCATGGCATCCAACATTAGTGGGCCGGTAATGCCTCATAGCAGGGTGCACGCGTGGGCCGACATACCCGCAGCACATATAATCCAGTCCGGCGGCAGGTAATAGGCAAAGCAGGCTGTACTTGAAGGTAGTGGAACGAGCGTTGCCTACCTGTACTCCGGCGAGTTCAACAGCGAAATGGCAGATCCGCGCACTCTATCTCTGGGGGCACGCCTAGTCGCATCCGGGCAGTCTTATGGCAACAATTCCCAGCAGTTAGTGTTCCAGGTACCGTTCTCCTCACGGACAACGGGCACGAAGCGATCCAAGGCCTCGGCTAGAGTCAGGTAATAGGTCTCAAGATCTTCCTGCACCTGCTCATAATGCACACGGCGCAAGGCATCCATGGCAGCCAAAATTAGCGCGAGCCGCACATTAGGGTTGATTTCGCCCTCATCAATGCGGGAAACCGCAGTGGTACAGTACGCATGGCGATGCGAATCCGGTGCCAGGTTACATACGGCAATGCCCTCATCCGGTGCCGGGGCATTGATGGGATCATCCGGCGGAGGGAACTGAAAGTAAACGGGCGTGCCCCTGTTTGGCACTGCATCCTGGAGCGTGAAGGAAACTAACTCCATGTCAATACCTTCAACGGCCATGAAGGCTGCAATGTCGGCTAGGCAGGCTTCGGTAGGTTGTGACCAGTTCCAGCCGGTGCTGTCATCGATCATCTCCAGCCGGAGGTCGGGGATGTCCGGGCGTTCCAGTACATGCCGGCATTCATTTTGCAGACAAACCTGAGAGATTTCCGCTACAGGCTCCGGCGTTGGGGTACGTATGGCAGAGGGGGTAGCCGTGACCGGCGGTGGAGTAGGCGTAGGCAGGTCGGGAACCGGTGCCGGTGCCGGCTCCCGATACACCAAGAAATACCACAAACCGACCAGCACCAGTAAGAGCAGAAGGAGCCACCCCCAGCGTGCACCTCGTCTCTGAGCCCTAGCCTGTCCCGGTCCCACAATTTACATTCCTGCCAACTGGGCACGTAAGCGTGCGACATTGGCCTGCACGGAATCATGCGCATTGTAGATGCTGCTTCCCGCTACTATACTGTTGGCTCCCGCTTGCACCACCGCGCGTATGTTCGTGCTATCAATGCCGCCATCTACCTGCAATTCCGGTACGCGGGGCAAATCCTGTAGCAGGGTATACATCTGCCGAATTTTATCGGGTGTAGAACGAATGAAGGGTGCGCCGCCAAAGCCGGGGGGTACGCTCATGATCAGCACGCGGTCCACAATGGACAGCAAATCAACTACTGCAGAGCAGGCGGTGCCCGGATTGAGTGCGATGCCCGCCTGGCATCCCTGTTGCCGAATGGTGTCCAGAACTCGGTAGGTATCGCGACACGCCTCCACGTGAATGGTAAAGGCATTGGCACCGGTCTGGATGAACCGATCAATCAGGCGCAGTGGTTCGTCCACCATCAGGTGCACGTCCAGCCAGGTGGTCGTCAGGGCTCTGATGCAGGCAATCAGATCCGGCCCGAATGTGATATTGGGCACGAAGTGACCGTCCATAACATCCAGATGAAAGGCATCCACCCCTGCCGCATCCGCCTGATCCAAGGCGGCGCGGAGATGGCCGAAATCAGCGGTCAGAATGGAGGGTGCGAGCCGCACAGACGAGGGCATAGGGATAGACATCAGAGTCAGAAAACTGCATGCCGCGGTTGCATAGGGCCACGACGCTACATGATTATAGCATTCGGGACCACGACAGCGACCTTAGCCTTCTGTCTGCGGATTAACTGTCGGCCCGGGGCTCCTCCCCCGTCTCCGGCTGTGCTTCATACAACCAGGAAAATGCGTATATACCCGTATCGTGACCGTCCTGCCAGGTAAACCGGATGGCATACCCACCTACTAGCTCCACATCGGCCACTTCGCAGCTGGGTAGTGGACCGGAGGTGAGCGCCAGAGGATCAACCGTCACCCCACTCTCACCCCGTTCCGCCCGACAGGTGGCACAGGGGCAATGCGCACGCAACCAATCCAGGGGCAGACGGCTAACCTGACCGTTCTGCCATTCGATTTGGATGTGCCCCTCGTCCCGTATGACCCGGATCCGGCGGGGTGAATGATGTTGGGGCTGTGACTTGGACATCACGCATCACCTCAGGTTCAGTGCCTGCTGCAGGCCCGGATAACTGAAAACTTTAGGAGCCGCATCGGCAAACGACTGACGGGTATCCCAATTGCACACTTGAATGCCCCGGCGGGCCAGATGGGCCATCAGGTTATTCCTTTCTAACCACGCTAGTCGCTGAGCCAGCGCGCGATCCGTCTCATCCTCCAGCAGGGCGGTTTCAAAAGCGATAGGATCGGGACTGACTACCATAACTTGATATTGTTTGGCCCGCAGTGTATGCAGATCCCGGTAATCCTGGGGATGCAGGGTACTGACCAAGATCAGCAGGGAACGGTGCGGAAACAGACGCACCGGAATACGATCCAGGCGATTGAAAATCTGGCTGCTCTCAATGCGGGCCCGGGCCAAGGTCCGTAGGATCTTTTCATACTGCTGTTTGCCGGCTCCGGGAAAGGTCCAGTCAATGGAGCCCCCATACAGGAACAACCCCACCCGATTCCCGTAGGTCAATAGGCTTTCCGCTAGCGTAGCGACAGCCAGCACACTGTGTTCCAAGATGCTGTGACCCTGGGTAAACAGGTTCGTGGCTGCCCGTACATCCAAGATTAAGCCGATATCAATGGCCCGTTCCAATTCAAATTCGTTGACGAACAGCTCTGATTCTAGGCGTGCATTGACCCGATGGTTAAGCCAGCGCCAGCTATCACCGGTCTGATACTCGCGGAGACCGTAAAACTCCACACCCGGTCCGCCTTTACGGGCAGGAATCATACCGGGATATACCCGCGTACGACGCACCTTGATGGCTACTGACGGGATCCGGAGCGCCTGGGGTAGCACCAAGAGGCGGTTCGGGACATCAACGGATGTGGTCGTGCGCAAAAGCCCCAAAGGATCATGTGCTTCCAGCTCTACGGGCGGCAGGACATAGTAGCCACGCGGTCCGCGCAGGCGGTAGTCCAGAATAAAAGGGGCGGTCCCCGGCAAAACGGCCAGGTAATCCTTGTCACCGTTTTCCAGCTCCAGGTTATCCGGCAGGGGTTGCCGGATCCGGATCGTTTCCACGGTTCCTGCGGGGTCCTGTAAGGTTAGGGTCGCCTGGACAATGGTCCCTTGGTCAACCCGTTCATGATCCAGCGTACGGTCAACACGCAACTGTAGTGGGGGCGGCCGCCAGTATAGAGCCGCTCCTATGAACACCCACAAGGGCAGGACCAAAGCGAGCACGGGACCGTTGAGGGTAGCCAAACCGGCCACCAGGGTTGCCAGCAGCAGCAGTACGATCACCCAGAGGCGGGGCAACGGACGACTCCTTAATCTCTGGGAGTGATGAGTGGCACGGGTACCGTATCCAGAATACCGTTCAGGATTTGTCGTGTGGCTCCCTGGCGCAGCCAAAGATCAGGATTCAGAATCAGGCGATGGGCCAGAGCGGGATGTACGTAGGTCTTGATATCATCCGGCAGTACGAAGTCTCGGTCGTCAAGCACCGCGTGGGCACGAGCCAGCTTGAGCAGAGCAAGAGAACCCCGCGGACTGGCCCCCACTGCTACCCGACTGTCCTGGCGCGTGGCATTGACCAGCTGGACGATGTACTGGGTCAGATCATCGTGGATGTGCACATCCTCAATAGTCCGGCGCATCGCCCGTAGGGACCCTGCATCAGTCTGGATCTGCATGAGTACCTCATCTTGTTTGCGGTCCTTACGGTTGCGGAGAATCTGAACTTCGTCCTGGGCCGAAGGATAGCCCACGGCGAGCTTGACCAGAAAACGGTCTAGTTGCGCCTCCGGTAAGGGGAAGGTACCTTCGTATTCAATGGGATTTTGGGTGGCAATGACAATGAAGGGCTCAGGCAGCTGCCTAGTTTCTCCTTCCAGGGATACCTGGCGCTCTTGCATAGCTTCCAGCAACGCGGATTGGGTTTTAGGCGATGCGCGGTTGATCTCATCAGCTAGCACTACCTGGCTGAAGATCGGCCCCTTGCGCAATTCAAAGGTATTGGTGTTGCGATTGAAGATGTAACCTCCCAATATGTCACCCGGCAGCAGATCCGGTGTGAACTGAATCCGGCGGAAACTAAGTCCCAGGACCTGAGCGAAACTGTGTGCAGTCAGGGTTTTCGCCAGCCCGGGATAGTCCTCCAGCAAGATATGACCATCGGCCAGCAGCGCTACCATGATGTGATGCAACAGCTCAGATTTACCTATAACGGCACGTGACACTTCTTGCATCACTGACTTGGCGGTAGATGCCACGTCAGCCAGGTGCATTTGCATAGTCATACCGATTGATCCCGTACCATTGTGCGTTCCTCCAGATAGGTTACGACTGCCTCCGGATGCAGCAGAGACTCATCCCCTCCATGGCGTCCCTGGCCGCTTGGGAGCAGACGGTATACCAACGCCCGCCACGGGCTGTCAATACCTTCCATCCGGGCATTGAAATAGCGCATGAGTGGGGCGGGCAAATCGATCGCCTGCAGAGACACCGTGTCCGTGGAGTCAGGATCATGTGTGCTTTGCTCCCCTGTCACGATCTCCAAGGTGAGGCGGCGCAGTTCCCGCATCAGGGTCCAGCTGGCATAGTCCTGCTGGCGCGCCCGCTGCAGGCGATGCTGCCACTGCGCCACCGGCCCTACCTGCTCCAGCCGCCGTACGGTACGGAACACCGGACGGGTACGACGAAACGATAGGGCCTTGAAAGCTAAATAAAGAGCAAACAGGATGAACAAGCCCCAGAACACGCCTTGGGGCAAACTACGTACAAACAGATCTGCTACCCAAGCGGTGTATAGTAGAGGCTGTAGCAGGACCTGCCGTATGAAACGTTCAATAAAAACGGCTAGCCCTACCACCACAACCAATAATATCGCCAGCGGCAGCAAACGTTCTTTCATGCCGGTTCGCCCCAGGTTGCTACAATCTGTGCTAGACAGTCCCGCGCCAACAGGCGTTCCCTCTCACCGGTGGGTTTGCTGCCAAAACGCACGCGTTCAAACATCTGGGACAGCTGATGCACGTGCCGAGAATGTAGCCCGGCCTTACGCAGGTGGGACTCAAATTCCCGTGGCGTCATAGCATCAGCACGCCGAACCCGCTGATGCTGTTCCAGGACTTGGATCATGGATAGATAACAGCGGGCCACGGTGTCCGCGATGTCCTGTCCTGCATCCAGTTGCTGCACGGCCTCAGCAGCTGGCTTTAGGAGCTGCCGGCGGGAAATGAGCGCCCCTGCCAGCCACAGTTGCCAAAGCTTATAGCCGCCTACTCCCAATCCGGATGCAGCACCTGTGCCTATCACAATGGTGAGCCACCGTGGAATCGACCGCTCTGGGGGCTCAGGAGGTGGCTGGGCTGTACCCATGTCACCAATGGGAGAAGGACTCGTAATCGTCTCCATGTCCTGTCCTTCTTTGGGTACGCACGATCTTGCTATATACACCAGCAGTACCGCCGTCACTGCCGTGACTAGCAGGGCCTTGCGGTAGGCAGGCGAAATCACGGCGTACAGGACACAGACCGCGACACAGGCCCAGAACAGGACCAGGAGCCAGCCGGGTAGACGCTCCGTGCTCTCGTTCAGGCTATTCCATGGAGTATAGCCCGGCCGATTGAAGGTACCCTCCAGTAGTGACATCAGGCCCGTGTCGGTCCCTGACGACAGCTGCAAATTGGACAGGGAACCGCTCAAGAGTACGAAACATCCCAGCACCACAATACCTGTGATCAGGATCACCTGAGGCGATGCCTGCAGCTCGCGCATTGATTCCGATAGTTTCCGTTGCATGGCTCAGCACCATCTTCAGGCTAGGTCAGCCTGTCTAGTCCCGTGTTGGGCAGGTACCGGTCTGCACCACAATAGGAAGAAGGCTTGCATGACAGCTCCATTATAGACTCTCCCGCATGCCCGGGGCATGTTCGGTCCGGCCTTTACCTCCATCTTGGTGGAGACGACACCCGTATCTTCAGCCTATAGCAATCCGGACCGCGGGCAGGCACAGATCTAACACATAGAGCGTCTATACGTTATAATTGAGAACATGAATACTTTTTTGTCAAGGAAAGGCTATGAGCCAGGCATTCCAGATTGTCAGTGACTTCAAGCCCACCGGGGATCAGCCGGAAGCCATTGAGGCCCTGGCTACAGGGCTACAGCAAGACCTTACCCATCAGGTACTACTAGGCGTCACCGGCTCCGGTAAGACGTTCACTATGGCCAACGTGATTGCGCGCGTCCAGTTGCCCACACTAGTCGTGGCCCATAACAAGACGCTCGCCGCCCAGCTATACAGTGAACTCAAAGAATTTCTGCCCCATAACGCCGTTGAATACTTTGTCAGCTATTACGACTACTATCAACCGGAAGCCTACATTCCCCGCTCGGATATCTACATCGAAAAGGAGGCCCAGGTCAACGATGAAATTGAACGGCTTCGGTTAGCCGCCACCAGTGCACTTTTCGCTCGTCGGGACGTGGTGATCGTAGCATCCGTATCCTGCATCTACGGCTTGGGCAACCCGGCTGACTATGGGTATGCCGTCTGTACTCTGAAGTGCGGCGATCATATACGGCGCCAGCGGGTACTCCGGCACCTAGTTAGCATCTATTACGAACGCAACGACAGTGATCTGAATCGAGGCCGGTTCCGCGTACGGGGCGACGTGTTGGAAATTCATCCCGCCTACGAGGATGTCGGATACCGCATCAGTTTCTTCGGTGATGAAATTGAACGGATCAGCCGTTTTGATCTACTGACTGGTGAACAGTACACCGATCTAGACGAAGTTTCCATCTATCCGGCCAAACACTTTGTAACCTCCGATGAAAAACTAGCGGCGTCCCTCACCAGTATTGAAACCGAGCTAGACCAGCAGGCAACCACATTGCAGGACACGGGCAAGCTGCTGGAAGCCCAGCGCCTACGCCAGCGTACGCAGTATGATTTGGAAATGCTGCGGGAGGTGGGGTACTGCAATGGTATTGAAAACTACAGCCGCCACCTGGACCAGCGCGATGAGGGCACACCTCCCTGGACGCTGCTTGACTACTTCCCGGCCTCCTGGCTGCTGATCGTGGATGAAAGCCACATGACCATCCCCCAGCTACGCGGTATGTACCGGGGGGATCTTGCCCGCAAGCAAACCTTGATCGATTTCGGGTTTCGTCTACCTAGTGCCCGGGACAATCGACCCTTGATGTTTGAGGAAACGACTGAACGCATTCATCAGGTCATATATGTCAGCGCCACGCCCGGTCCCTATGAACTGGCCAATGCCCAGCAGACTGTGGAACAGCTCATCCGACCGACGGGACTGCTTGATCCAGTGGTTGAAGTCAGACCTACCCGTGGTCAGATTGAGGACCTGATCCATGAAGTCCAGACGCGCATCCGGCAGGGACAGCGTTCCCTCATCACCACACTCACTAAGCGTATGTCCGAAGATTTAGCGGAATACCTGGCGGAAATGAATATTCGGGTACACTACCTGCACAGTGAAATTGACACCCTAGAGCGTCTGGACATCCTGCGCGATCTGCGTATGGGTGTTTATGACGTGGTAGTGGGCATCAATCTGCTGCGTGAAGGTCTCGATCTGCCGGAAGTAACGTTGGTCGCCGTGCTGGATGCCGATAAGGAAGGCTTTCTGCGTAGTGCCAGTGCCCTGATCCAGACTATAGGACGGGCTGCCCGGCACGTGGAGGGCAAGGCTATCCTCTATGCTGACCGGGTCACGGATGCCATGCGTCAGGCGCTAGAGGAAACGAACCGGCGTCGAGACCTGCAGGAACAATACAACACGGAACACGGTATTGAGCCCACGACCATTGTCAAGGAGATCCGAGATCTCACGGATCGGGTGGCCACCATGACCCAAACCCCTGACCGCAATGAGACGGAGGCACCGAGCACAGTTTCCCTAGCGGACCTGGACGAAGACCAGATGGCAGACATGATCAGGGAACTGGAAAAAGAGATGAAGGCGGCCGCCCAGCAATTGGAATTTGAGAAAGCCGCCGCCCTGAGGGATCAGATTGTGACCCTTCGGCGCCAAGCGCCCCCGGTGCTCCCATGAGCACGTCTAACGGTCACAGTCAGCCCCGGCACACTGTTGAACTAGCCCAAGAAATGCAGGTGGCGTATCTCGATTACGCCATGAGTGTAATTGTCAGCCGTGCGTTGCCGGACGTACGTGACGGGCTCAAGCCGGTGCAGCGCCGCATCCTGTATGCCATGCACCACGATCTACGGGTACACCATACTGCGTCCTACCGGAAAAGTGCCCGTATTGTGGGTGAAGTACTGGGGAAATATCATCCCCACAGCGATCAATCCGTCTATGACGCCATGGTGCGGCTTGCCCAGGACTTCAGCCTGCGTTATCCACTCATTGACGGTCAAGGCAACCTCGGCAGCATTGATGGCGACAATCCGGCCGCCATGCGTTATACCGAGGCGCGGTTATCCGCCCTGTCTCGCCTTATGCTGCAGGATCTGGACCGGGAAACGGTAGACTGGGTCGTCAATTTTGACGCTTCCTTGCAGGAACCTGCTCGGTTGCCCGCCGCACTGCCCAATCTGCTGGTCAACGGTGCCAATGGCATTGCGGTCGGCATGGCAACCCAAATCCCCCCCCATAACCTGGGCGAAATCTGTGACGCTCTGGATTACCTGCTGGACCGGTATGCAGAGCGGGATCAAATCACAGTCCAGGACCTATTGCGCTTTATCCAGGGTCCTGATTTTCCCACGGGCGGGTTGTTGTATCGCCATACGCAGAGGGCCAAGGGCAGTGAACCGGAGGACAGCCTGCTCCATGCCTATGCCCGTGGGCGGGGCCGCCTTACAGTACAGGCCAAGATCCATACCGAAGACATGAGTATGGGCCGCCAGCGTATCGTAGTATCCCAAATTCCCTATCTCACGAACAAGACGCACCTAATTGAACGGATTGTCCACCTAGTCCGGCAGGGCACCCTGGAAGGTATTGCCGATATCCGGGATGAGAGTGACCGAGCCGGTATGCGGATCTGCATTGAGTGTTCCCGTACGGCAGTGCTCCCCAAGGTCATTGCCCAGCTATTTGCTTATACCCCCATGCAGCAAACGTTCAGCCTGTCCATGCTCGCCCTGGTCAACGGCACTCCGCAGCGTCTCAATCTGAAGGACCTATTGCTGCACTTCATTGATCACCGCCACGATATTGTGCGCCGGTGCACAGCCTACAATCTTCTGCAAGCTCAAGCGCGACTGCATGTTGTGGAAGGTCTTCTCAAGGCCCTGGACGTGTTAGACGAGGTCATTAGCACCATTCGGCAAAGCCGTCGCCCTGACACGGCCCGGGCTAATCTGCAACGCCAGTTCCAATTCACCGATGTCCAGGCCCAGGCCATTCTCGCCATGCCTCTACGTCAGCTGGTAGCGCTTGAAATCCGACAATTAAGAGAGGAATTCCGCGATCTGGTGCGCCGGATCCGCCATCTGGAACAGTTGCTGGCATCCGACGATTTGATCCGAGCCCAGATCCGTTCGGATTTGAGCCAGCTCCGGCAGGAATTCGCTGATCCACGCCGGACCCGTATTGTGGAGCAGTCCGTCCAATCGCTGGCACTAGAGGATCTGGAACCGGATCAGACTGTCTGGGTGGCCATGGGGCGCCGTGGTACTGCCAAACGCTACGCCTACCGGGGTATGCGTGGCGGACGCTTCCGGGACATTGGGCGTCACAGTAGCCTGTCCGCCATGGTGGCCAACACCCGTGACATGCTCTATCTTTTCAGTGCCGAGGGTAAATGTCGGCGCGTACCAATCCACCGGATTCCCCAGTCGGGTTCTCCCCAGCATGTCGCGGACCTGACCGGCTTCACGCGCCGTGACACCATCGTGGCTGCCATTTCCTTGCCCCGTGACGCACATCCCACCCACCAGGAATACCTTTGTCTGGTCACAACTTTGGGCCGTATCAAGCGCATCGCGGTGCAACACTTGCTAGAAGCACCCGGTGAGGAATTGAAAGTAATCGGTTTGCAGAAAGGGGATCGCCTCAACTGGGTACTACTCTCCCAGGGTACACATGAAGTAATGCTCTTCACCACCCAGGGCAAGGCCATTCGTTTCCGGGAAACGGAGGTACGGCCTTTGAGTCTGGGTGCACAAGGGGTGCTGAGCATGAAGATCGGAACCCAGGACAGTCTGGTTGCCGCTTCCCTGACACAGCCGACCTATTCCGTACTCTCCGTTACCTGCAATGGATTCGCCAAGCGTACGCCGATCGATGAGTTTACTCTGCAGGGGCGCGTAGGCAGTGGTCTAAACAGTCACAAACTGAACAGTCGAACGGGCCAGGTTGCCGGTGTGCTGACGGCGGACGCCCAGCAGGACACCGCCAAGATCGCTGTGAGTGCGGGACGTAGCACCCTAGTGCTGGATTGGTCTCACATTCCGGAATTGAGCCGCAGTGCCCAGGGCCGTGTCTTAGCCGACCTACCCCCCGACAGCTCAGTGGATGCAGTCACACTACTCTGGTCCGACCAGGAGCTTGACCGAACCTGAAAGAATACCTGCAAGGTGCAGGCGGCTGTGCCGTTTTGCCGTATATACACAGACAGCTTTGTACTCCCGTCGTCAGCGGTGCAATCAAAACCGTGCCTGGGGGAGAACTCGTACTAGACCAGTCTTGGGTGGAAAATCACAGGGACCGGATACCCCCTACTGAGGATCGGAGCCTGTCGTTCCTACGTAAACTGATTCTGGTGGATGACCAAGAGTCTGCTGGGATCGGTGAGAGTCGAGGCTGGCTCTGGGCCGCCAGTGGTTGTTACCGAGATGGAGAGTTTGGCGAATTCTGGGCGTATGTGCAAGACCAAGGGTGGGCCAAAGTTAGTGTATTTCACTCCGGGTGGCACCTCCAATCCGTAAGCCCGTCCGCTCGTATGTACGTAGAAGCACGGGACCGTATTGTGGGCCAAGGCCGCCGAGGCTTTGTGGCCATGTGGTTTGATCCCTGTATGGATAAGGTTTACACCGAGGGCTTCAAACCGGCGATTGAAGCCGCGGGCTACGATCCCTACCGGGTGGACCAGTACCATTTCCTGGGCAAGATAGATGATTAGATCATCGCGGCGATCCGCCAGTCACGTTTTGTGGTGGCCGACTTCACCTGTGGCGCCGATGGTGCACGGGGTGGTGTCTACTACGAGGCGGGATTCGCCCAGGATCTGAATTTAGATGTGATTTTCACCTGCCGTGAGAATTGTATTAAGGATGTCCATTTTGATACCAGCCATTTCAACCACCCGATCTGGAAAGACCCCGCGGATCTGCGGGACCGCCTGCAGGCGCGCATTGAAGCCATACTGGATCCTCGCAGGCCTGCACCCCGTCAGGACACGCACAGACCACCAGCGACAAGAGAGATTGATATATGAGTGTGGCTGCCGCCGTTGACCGTACAATTTCCTTTCAGCGGTTCCAGGTTCCACCACACCAAGCCCCGTTCCGTACCCTGTCCTCTTCTCTACTCATCGGTGGCGATGCCGGTCAGGCCCTGGACCTGCTGCCGGATGCATCCGTGCAGACCGTGATTACGTCACCGCCCTACTGGTCACTGCGCGATTATGGAGTGACCGATCAGATTGGACGCAACGATGGCCTACCTGACTATGTGGCCGCCATCATCGCGGTGTTCACGAAACTACAGCGTGTCCTGCGTCCGGATGGCACGGTCTGGCTGAACGTGGGGGACTCCTACACATCGGGCAACCGGCGTTACCGTGCGCCCGACCGCAAGAATGGCGCACGCGCCATGCCCGTACGTCCGCCTACCCCAGACGGTCTGAAACCAAAGGATCTGATTGGAGTACCCTGGCGCCTCGCCTTTGCCCTGCAGACAGCGGGCTGGTGGCTGCGCTCCGAAGTAATCTGGCACAAACCCAATGCTCATCCGGAGTCCGTCCGGGATCGCCCGACCAAAGCCCACGAAACGCTTTTTCTGCTCTCTCGGCAACAGGACTACTTCTATAACATACAGGCGGTCCAGGGACCGAATGGCCGCCGCCTGCGCACGGTTTGGGACATTCCCACGGAACCGCAACGGGGTCCCGACGCGGCATCCTGCCGCGATGCCGTTGGCCCTGGCACGTCGCTGTGTAGCGATTACCGGTCGTCCCGGTGGCGTGGTACTCGATCCCTATGCCGGATCCGGTACCACACTGCTGGCGGCCGCGGAACGGGGATGTCCTTGGGTAGGCATTGAACTTAAGCCGGCTTTTGTAGATCTGATTGCGCATAGGATGCGTGACCTGTGACACTTGCACAGCTCAAGGCCCAGCTGGAGCGCATGTCGCCCGTCCAGGTCCGCTTTGTTGCCCGCGTGGTGGAAGCCTTGGCGCAGCCACCATCAACTGCTATCTGTCAAGCTGACACCTGGTTGACCCGCGAACCCGACTGGATCGAGTATTTTGGTCCGGCACTCTCGGCCCATCATGCCTTGACCGAGGAACCTTTAAGACTGAAACTCTTTGAGACTGCCTTCCGGGATGCCTGTGTGTCGGTCGGCTGGGCCCTGGAGCCACCGGGAAGTGCCACCCAGCGCTTTGTGGATCTCACCGTGCAGACACACCCCGGCAACTACCGCCGGCTGTCCCTGAAATCAACGGCCGCGCAGAAATTGTCACCTACCCACGTCCATATTTCCAAACTGACGGAAGCCGCGTGGATCCAGGATACGCGCACGGCCGCGGACCGCCGCCAGCAGACCTGTCAGCTCTTTCAGGAGTATCAGCAAGCGGTGGACGCGATCGTGATGTTGTGCGCCTTCCGGGATGCCCAGAGATGTCCGCAGCGCTACCAGCTACTGGAAATTCCCTCGGCACTGTTCGTCTCTGTCCAGACCGCAGCCCTAGACACCTTTCGTAGCGATGCCCCACTGATTGACTGTCAGGTGGAAGGCTGGACCGTAGCACGCGTGGCCCTGGATGGTCCGATGCCAAGATCACGGTCCGCAGCATCCAGCTCACAGCCTGTACCGTGCATGCGGAATGGACGCGGGCATGAACCTGACGAATAGATATGCAAAGACAACCCGCACCACAATCAAGTGGAGCTATTTTTTAAGGAGATGGTACTACCTGCTTACTCCTGCGCTGACTTTGATGCCTCGGTCTGGATTCTATCTCAATGGGGGCACCGTATTCACCGTCCGCAGAGCAGTTCCCCCAAACCTCTCTATCTCCAAGAGCTACTGTATGACTTGCTGGATGCCTACAACCTGGCCACTACGGATTGGGGAAAGCGGGCGGACGACATGATGCGAGATATTGGTCTTTTCAGTCGTATGTTGCAGGATGTGGCCACCGTGTACACGCGTATTGATTCACAGCAAGGCTTTGCTTCCGTGCTCAACTTCCTGCAACACGGGACCAAGAGGTACGATACAGCTACCGACGATCCTGGGCCAAGGCCAGATGTGGTCACAGCACAGTGTCCACGGTCCATGGCTGAAAGGCCTTGAGTTCCCCTGTGTGTTTGTAGTAGACGTGGAAGGCCAAAGTTTTCCGCGTAGGAAGTCTGATTACAAGGGTTGGGTACCTCAAACGATCATGGCATCCGCACTTGAGCGCGGCGCATATCAAACGGAGGCTAATGGGGAAGCACGCCTGTTCTATACTGCCGTGACTCGGGCGGAACGCTATCTCTACGTCAGCGGGAGTATCAAACTACCGGGCGGGAAAAGAAAGCGCAAACTCTCTGACTATGCTAACTGGCTAGCGGAGCATCCGGCGGTGGCGAGAATGAACAGCTGTCCGATTTGCCTACAGCCGAAGCCCGCCGGCGAATCGAGGAAACCGACTACCCGACCAGTTTCTCCGAAATCCAGCATTATCTGCAGTGTCCACGGAACTACCAGTTCCGCGAACAGTATGGTTTCGGGCCTGTCCGCAAGAAAATGTCCGGGTACGGCCAGTCTCATCCAGCAACTCCACCAACGCTATCTGGACAGCACACCCAACCCGGAACAGGTAGCACAGGTGATAGCAGACACATTTTACCTGAAACATGTCTCGGCCAGTCAGGATCCAGACCAGCATCCAGGACCCTTTGAAAGGGCCCGCACACAGGCGGTGGCAATCATCCAGGACTATGCCCAGGAGTTTGGTGCGGACTTCATACGTGAACGCCAAGTAGAAGCCACCTTTCAAATTCCGGCTCAAGACTGTACGATTACGGGCTCTATTGATCTGCTGTTGCGGGAGAACGAGCAGGGTACCATCCTTGATGCGGAAGTCATTGATTTCAAGACAATGGAAGGGGGACCGTCAGTCGATGACAACACGGATCTGAATTGGACCTCTCTAGCATTGCAGGTCCAGCTGTACGCCACAGCGGCGGAACAGGTGCTGGATCAGAACGCCAAAACCGGTAACGTACATTTCCTGAAAGACGGACGTCGGATTGTGGTACCTATTACCCCGGATGCTCTGAAAACTGCTCGCGGCAATGTGGAATGGGCTGTCCAAGGCATACTAAACGCTGATTTCCCCATGCGTCCCCATGCCACCAAGTGTGGGCAATGCGATTTCGCCAAGCTCTGCCTGCAACGGCCGCAGAAGTTCAAGAACGAGACAGTACCACCGCCCCTGCACTTACCAGGCGATAGACAGCAGATGGCTCACGCTTTCAGTCAGTTTGAAGCGTAATATGATCGGACGGGGACGTGGATTCCACACCAGTTCCCGTCCGGCATGACCTACGCGACAGCCAAGTCAAACTCAGAGCCTAAAGCCGCCTGGATCAACTGTCAAGCTACAGACTCAATCAATTAGTACAAAACCGCACCACTTTGTCCCGGTCGGGCACTGTCTCCAGGCGGGACGGCACGCCTGCGGGGCCGGGTATGTCTATGATAAACACAAGGGGTATTGACACACCATGAACAGCCCAACATTAGGCGAGCTCATAGTCACGTTCATTTGGTTCGCGTTCGTAATCGTGGCCGTGATCTTTATCTGGCTCTTTATCACGTACATGATTGATACTTACCCGATCGCCTTTTTCAGTACTCTAGCTGTAGTGGCTGCCGTAATCGTGTCCGGGTGCGTGTGGGGATACCGTAAGGAGCAGGCCCGGCGGGTACGTGAGCGGGAGGAAATCATCGCTCGGCTAATGGAAAAATAGAAAACGGAAAGGGAGTCGCACGGGCCCCAATCCTAGCCTGGCAGGCCGGCGGGCCTTGGGCCGGGCCGCTTACGGTTGGGGCCAGATTACACGCTGGGCTTTGGCCCAATTGTCACACTCCGCAGAATAGAACCGCACCAGTACCGCGTATTGGGCCCCGGATGTTAGACCGATGATCTCTACTACCCGTGCACTGGTTTCGGTGTAATCTACGACTTCTTCCCTGTCGCCTTTGTCACCCACGGCATCGGTCCAGAGCACTACTTTGTAGCAATATTGCTGCGGGTCCGCCGTACGGCATCGCTGGGGATGCTGCTTGCCTGTCCCCGCCTTTTTCCAAGTCACCGTGGCATGAGTCCCCGCGGGGATGGCGGCCAGGTTGCGGACCGACACGCCTAGGGCCCGGCATTGGCACACAAGGTCCAGATGAGTCAGAGGCACGGGCCGCATCCGTTAGGGCTTGGATCTCCCCGTCCGTGTGTGCCGGGTTCCCGGCTAGGGCTATCTCCGCCAGCTCCAGGGCCAGGGCCGCAATCGCTAGGCACGGGACCACGCGGTCGGGGCTGCTATATACGATCATGGTGTCACTCTCCCCCAGGCGTATCCGCGTGCATTTGAATTCCTAACTCCCCACAGCAAATTTGGTCGCGCACGCGCTCCGTATGCTCGGGAGTTGTTGTCAGTAGATCCATAGGATCCACTAGATTCACCGATTCCACTGTTTTTAAATACGCGCGTGAAAAAAGCCTTCTATGCCGAAGGCGCGGGCACACAAGTCACATACGTGGTGGATTTACCTCATGGGGTTGTCATGACTACTGGCACGTGCTTCCACTACAACATACTTGCTACGAAGTTAGCTATGATCTCGGCTTGTGGGAGGCACACTGAAACCATAGCAGAATAGGGACTCTTACTCTGCAATTGGTGTTGCTTTTCTCTTGGCATCTGAAAAGGTAGGACTAGACGGAAGGTCTCAATATCATGACCATTTCCTTGCACGAGATCCAGGACCGCCTGGTTCCCCATAGCCAACTGCCCATAAACGTCCTGCGTGACAAGCTTTACCATGTTCAAGACTTGCTCAATCACGTGAGAATACCGTGGCATGCAAGCTCTAGCAAGAGCGGGATCCGGTAGATTCATTAACTGATATCAGCATGACCCTGGACAACGATCTGCATATCAATTGTGGGCTTTCCCCGACGGTCATAGGACAGCGTACGGTGGGCGTCAGTCACTTGCTACCCTGGACTCCGGCAGTGGTTCACATAGGCCGGCAGTGCTCATAGACAAACTAGCGAAGGGACAGGGTCACCAGACCCCCTATCAGGGCAAGAAGCAGCGGGGCCGCCAGTAATAGGGCCATCCAACGGATCAGTTCCCCTTTTAGGTCCTTTAAGGCCCCTTCCAAATCAGCCTTGGTGGCAAACTGTGACCAATCCGGGATATGGGTCGTGGCAGCCTCAACCTGATCACGATCCATGCCTGCTGCCCATAAACCCTGCAAGGCTCACTGGTTGCTCATCTCCATACTATTGACCTCCAAGGAGTGGAGGATCGGGACATCCGTATCGTTCCGATCCTCAAAGTCAAAACTCTCCGGATACCCACAAGGACGGTCTGCCGATCCAGGAAGCCCTGATGAGTTCATCCCCGGACGCATATTTATTGTAGCATGCCCGGTGCCGAGCTTCTACCGGTCAGGTTGCTGACGTGACCATGGCCCCATATCTACTACGAACAAACGCGTACGTGCTAAGAGAGAAGGCTTGCGGGAGCCGCTGATGACAGGCCCCACAGACAGACTAGAGAAAATAAAAAAGCGGGCTGATCACCCCGATCAAGGTCAGGAGCACGGAGACGACCAAAAGTAGGACTATCCACCGTATGAGCCGCTTTTCCATCCGGCCCAACTCCAATTGAAGCGCCCGGATGTCATCCTTGGTCGCAAACTGGTTCCAATCAGGAATGTGGGACGCGACGGCTTCCGCCTGATCCCGTTCCATACCGGCCTCTCGCAAATCCCGCAAGACCCGCTTGTTGATCATCTCCATAGGTACTTCCTTCTTCGTGTCGGCTCAAGGCAGCCCGCACCGCTCCGCATCGGCACAACGTTGACGTCCGCAGGGCACGTCTATCATCGGGACCACGCAGGGGGTACTGCGCCCATTACGTCAATTATAGACATTGCAAAAGATGCTAGCGACGAGGGCCTATTAGGGGCGATAAATAGGCGACCTGTCCTGCCGCACATGCCAGATCCTAGATCATGCCTAGAGGCCCACCATACCCGGCCCGCGTATCGGATCCAGACAACCTTGTATTTGGCCTATTGCCCACAGTCACCTAACACCAAGACATCTTTCTAGTCACACTCATCTTGACTGTCGCCTATCTCAGTACCCGCGCCGCCCGGAGTTATGTACTAGAGCGCAAAGATTAGCCCCACCTTAATGAGGGCAAGTCTCCACCCTCTACCAACTATACGGATTTTCCTGTTCTGGCTCTGTGCCCTTTGTTGCCCTGTTTTGCCCCGCATCCAATATCATAGGGAATGGACATTGATATGAACACACAGGCTCCGTGGCGTGGCATATTTGTCATTGTCGTCACACCCTTTGACAACGATCTAAATCTGGATGAAGCCAGCCTGCGCCGTGAAGTGGAATATTGCTTAGACGCCGGCGTCCAGGGCTTGGTGGGTCCTGCTAACGCCAGTGAATTCGGTACCCTGTCCGATGCCGAGAAAGAAACCTGGATGCAGATCGTACTAGATGCCTGTGGAGACCGGGTACCCTTCATCGCTACAACATCAGGGTTGCATGCCAATGTGGCCGCGGCTTTCTCCCGTTGGGCGGAGGGCCAGGGTGCAGACGGCATTATGGCCGTGCCCCCTTATCTGCTCCATCCCGACGCTGCCGGGTGCTATGCCTATTATCAGCAGTTATCCACAGCCGTAACTATCCCAATCGTGCTCCAGAATTGTCTGGGTCCCGTAGGTACACCTATGTCCGCAGTTCAGGTGGGACATATATGCCGGGAATTGGCTATGGTGCAGTATGTTAAGGAAGAAACTTGGCCGGAACCCCGGCAACTTTCCGCTACCCTGGAAGCCGCTGGCGACAGCTGTCGCGGAGTGTTTGGCGGTCAGGGCGGTATCTTCCTGCTGGATGAATATCGGCGTGGGGCATGTGGCAATATGCCGGCCTGCCAGATAGCTCATCAGCACGTGCGGCTCTGGAATCTACTGGAAGCCGGCCGTGAGCAGGAAGCCCGAGCCCTATTCAACCAAATCCTGCCCCTGATTGCCTTTGAACGTCTGCACGGCGTGGCCGTGTACAAGGAAGTGCTGCAGCGCCGGGATGTGTTCCGCACCGCGCACTGCCGCATGCCCCGGTATTTTCTGGATGAACAGGATCGGGTTGAACTGGATGCCATCCTAGAAGGGATAGAACCGGCTCTTGTCCGCTAAACACACCGCGTGAGGTGAGTATTGTGGCCACGGTATATTGGGAAGACCGTACAGTCAAGCTCATTGACCAACGGCAATTACCCCACAAGCTGGAGATTGCGACCCTGCGTACAGTCACCGAAGTCGCCGCCAGTATTGCTCAGATGTATGTACGGGGAGCCCCCGCTATTGGCGCTACCGCCGCGTACGGTATGGCTCTGGCCGCGTGCCACAGTACGGCGCAGGAAAGGGATACGTTGCTTGGCACGCTACGGGCAGCCAAACAGGAACTGGATGCAGCGCGGCCAACGGCCGTGAACCTGAGTTGGGCTACCACGCGCATTTTAGAAGCCGTGTCCACGGATCCGGCCACGGATGTGGAGCACCTACGGCAGCGGGCCCTAGATGAA
The DNA here is from genome assembly GCA_965116185.1 of Caldilineaceae bacterium. GTDB lineage: Bacteria > Chloroflexota > Anaerolineae > Caldilineales > Caldilineaceae > Bin34. The sequence continues at coordinate 692,032 of OZ220492.1, read as the reverse complement.
GCCCAAGCCCTGGCGGATGCGGATGTAGACATCAATCACCGGATGGGTCATTGGGGTGCGACAGTCATCCCGGATGGCGCCAATCTACTTCACCACTGCAATACGGGCTCGTTGGCGACCGTTGACTTTGGCACGGCTTTGGGCGTAGTGTACGCCTGTCAGGCACAAGGCAAAAACGTGCATGTATGGGTGAACGAAACCCGGCCCCGGCTACAGGGTGCGCGGCTGACGGCCTGGGAACTGCTACGGGCCGAGGTACCCATGCACCTGATCGCTGACAATGTCTCGGGCTCACTGATGCGATCCGGCCAGGTGGATGTCGTGATCTTCGGGGCGGATCGCGTGGCCGCCAACGGAGACGTGGCCAACAAGATCGGCACCTACAACGTGGCCGTGTTGGCGCACGCACACGGTATTCCCGTCTACTGTGTTGCGCCCACCTCCACGCTGGATCTCGCCACGTCTACGGGTGACCAAATCCCTATTGAGGAGCGAGGCGCCGAGGAAGTGACCCGTTTCGGTGGTACTCCGGTAGCCCCTGCTGATGTGCCCGTGTACAATCCGGCGTTTGATATTACGCCCCATCACTATGTGACAGGTATTGTGACTGAGATAGGAATCTGCTATCCCCCCTTTACCCAGTCACTGGCGCATGCAGTCCAGACCGCCCACCAGAGACCGACGGCGATCTGACATGGCTCCCACCTCTATTCAATCTGTGGCGGTGTACTGTGGGGCCCAGCCGGCAGTACCGGCGCGGTATACTAAACGGGCCTACGATTTTGGTCGCCTTATGGCCCAACGGTCGATCCGTCTGGTGTTTGGGGCCGGTACCCAAGGTATGATGGGTGCGGTCGCCCGCGGTGTGCAGGATGGTGGCGGAACCCTTTTGGGTGTCATCCCGGATTTTCTGGTGGACAAGGAAACGGCGGGCGAACCCCTCGGTCCCCGGATCATCGTATCCGACATGCATGAACGTAAGCGGATCATGTTGGAGCAATCGGACGCCGTAGTAGCTCTCCCCGGCGGCTTGGGCACGCTAGACGAATTCTGGGAAGCCCTTACCTGGACACAGCTAGGTCTTACACACCAGGCTGTGGGCATCCTGGATATCTGCCACTTTTACGCCGGGCTGCACACCTGGCTGGACCATGCTGTCAGCGAAGGATTTATCCGAGCACACATGCGTGACTATATTCTAGTGGATACGGATGGTGCTACATTGCTGCAACGCATGGAGCAGGTAGAACCGCCGCCGTCCCTACTCTGATACCTCGCCGTGTCTTGTAGAAAACCCCATGACACCCGCTTATTCGACTATACTGTTCTATAATCTATAGATATATTCTATCCTTACCACCTGCGCCCGGATGGGTGCCGGTGGCGCCTATACCCTGATGGCCCATGCATCTGAATTGTGACATAACCGATATCTCCTTGGCCGCAGAGGGTCTTAGCCGTATGGCCTGGGCACGCAAGGAAATGCCCGTACTGGCCGCTCTGGAAAAACGATTTGCCGCAACCCAGCCGTTTCGTGGCGTGCGCATGGCCGCTTGCATGCACGTGACCACAGAAACCGGCAATCTGGTACGTGCCCTGCTGGCCGGCGGAGCTGATCTAGCACTGTGCGCCAGCAACCCCCTCAGTACCCAGGATGACGTGGCCGCAGCTCTAGTCACCCGGTACGAGGTTCCGGTCTTTGCACGGAAAGGTGCGTCCACGGCAACGTATACGGGCCATTTGGCCGCCGTACTGGATATCCAGCCGCATTTGACGATGGATGACGGTATGGATTTGCTGGCCCTATTGCATACCGAACGCCAGGATTTGCTGGATCAAGTGGTGGGTGGTACCGAAGAAACCACGACCGGTGTCATCCGACTCAAGGCCATGGCCCAGCAGGGGGCCCTGCGGTATCCGGTCATGGCTGTCAATGACGCCCAGACCAAGCATCTGTTTGATAACCGGTACGGGACAGGACAGAGCACCCTGGACGGTATCATCCGGGCCACTAATATTCTGTTAGCCGGACGCAGTTTTGTTGTAGCCGGCTACGGTTGGTGTAGCCGCGGTATCGCTGCCCGTGCCCGTGGCCTGGGGGCCAATGTCATTGTTACCGAGGTGGATCCGATCCGGGCCCTGGAAGCCGTCATGGACGGCTATCGGGTCATGCCTATGTTGGAAGCAGCCCGGGTGGGCGAAATTTTCTGCAGTGCCACGGGGAATCGCCACATTCTGGATCGACAACACTTTGAGGTCATGCCGGATGGGGCTATCCTCGCCAACAGTGGTCACTTTGACGTGGAAATTAATCTGGATGCTCTGCGGGATCTTAGTCAAGAAGTGATCCGCATCCGTCCCTGCTTAGACGAATACCACCTGCGCGACGGACGTCATTTCTATGTCATTGGGGAGGGTCGCCTAGTGAACCTGGCGGCGGCGGAAGGCCATCCGTCTACCGTGATGGATATGAGTTTCGCGAATCAGGCCCTGGCCGCCCTGCACATGATCCAGCACGGCGCTGAGCTTGCCCCCGATGTCTACGATGTCACCGCGGACATTGACCAGGAAATTGCCCACCTCAAGCTGGAGGCCATGGGCATCCAAATCGACAGCTTGACAGATGACCAATCCGCATATCTCCACAGCTGGTCCTTGGGCACTACCTAACGCGACGAGGATCTTCTTTTTTCTTTGCTTTTTCTGCTAGCAAGCCCTCTATGAGTCACCTGTGCCACCCTCCCATCCGTCATCTCTTCACGAGTGAATCCGTGAGTGAAGGCCATCCCGATAAAGTATGTGACCAAATCAGCGATGCCGTGCTTGATGCACATCTTGCTGTGGATCCCATGGCCCGTGTGGCCTGCGAGACAGCCGTGAAATCCTCCCAGATCTTTCTCCTGGGTGAAATTACATCGCGGGCTGAGACCCAAGTGAACTACGCGGATGTGGTGAAAGCGGTACTGCAGCATATCGGCTACGGTCCGGAAGAGGATTTCGGTCCGGATCAACATACCTTGCACAGCCATATCAGTGCCCAAAGTGTGGACATTGATGCAGGGGTTTCCCAATCCCAACAGGGAGCCGGGGATCAAGGCATGATGTTCGGGTTTGCTTGTGACGAAACGCCGACGTATATGCCCTTGCCCATCCATCTAGCACACAGCCTGGCACGTACCCTGAGCGAGCAACGCAAGTCCGGTACCCTGCCCTGGCTGCGCCCGGACGGCAAGGTGCAGGTGACGGTCGAGTACCGGAACGGGATACCGCACCGGCTGCACACCGTGGTCATTAGTGCACAGCATGCACCCGACATTGAGAACGATGAGATCAACGCCCAGCTCCATGCACATGTCCTCGATCCCGTTCTGACTCCCACCGACCTGCGCGATGAGGGCCTAATCGTTCACATCAACCCTACCGGACGATTCGTGGTGGGCGGTCCCGCGGCGGATGCCGGCCTGACCGGTCGCAAGATCATCGTTGATACCTATGGCGGCATGGGACGCCACGGTGGGGGCGCATTCAGTGGCAAGGACTGTACTAAGGTAGATCGCAGTGCCGCCTACATGGCACGCCTAGTCGCGAAATGTGTGGTGGCTGTCGGTCTAGCCCGGCGCTGTGAAGTGCAGCTCGCCTATGCCATCGGCTATCCGGAACCCGTCAGTGTCCTGCTGGAAACGTCCAGCACGGGTAAGGTGTCGGACGTGGATATTGCCGCGAGTGTCCAACAGCACTTCGATCTCAGCCCGCAGGGTATCGTACAGGAACTGGAGCTACATCGTCCCATATATCGCCCCACCGCTACCTACGGTCATTTCGGTCGTCCGGATCTAGCGTTGCCCTGGGAAGATCTGACACGGGGTGCGGCCGCTCGTTTCATGGCAGCCTGGTCTTGACTCAAGTCAGCACACACGGCCCATGGCAAAACAAAGTAGCAACGTCACAACCACCCAGACTCCCCCTAAGCCGGAACGCGTGATTGGGGGTGCCCAACAGCATCAAGATCGAGTTCCCGATTATGCCTTGCGTCCCAAGTGGCTGTCCGAGATGATTGGACAGGATGGCTTACGGGATAAGATGGCCATTCTGGTGCAAGCCGCTCAACAGCGCAATGAGCCTTTAGATCATGTTCTCCTATATGGCCCACCGGGACTCGGTAAGACGACCCTAAGTCACATTCTGGCGCACGAGATGGGTGCCGTGCTCAAAATCACTTCGGGCCCTGCCATTGAGCGGCAAGGGGATCTCGCCGCCATTCTGACCAATCTACAGCGCGCCGACATTTTGTTCATTGACGAGATCCATCGTCTACGGCCCGCCATTGAGGAAGTCCTTTACCCGGCTATGGAAGACGCCACACTGGACATTGTGATCGGCACAGGTCCGGGAGCCCGCAATGTGCGTCTGCCCTTGCCTCGTTTCACGGTGATCGGGGCCACCACGCGGCTGGCCCTACTGACAGCTCCTCTGCGGGCTCGTTTCGGTGTAATCGATCGCTTTGACTTCTATGAGGTTGCGGCCCTGGAGGCCATTGTCATGCGGGCTAGTCAGGAACTGGGCGTGAGCATTGATGCGGAAGGAGCCCATGAAATTGCGCGGCGCGCACGGGGTACGCCCCGCGTTGCCCTGCGCATGCTGCGTCGTGTCCGAGATTTCGCTCAGGTCAAGGCAGACAACCGGATTGATCGCCAAGTGGCCCAGCAGGGCCTACATCTGCTGGACATTGATGCCCTGGGCCTTGATGATCTGGATCGGCGGCTGTTGGAAAGCCTGATCCACAAGTTTGAAGGGGGCCCGGTAGGGCTGGAAACCCTGTCGGCTAGTATCAGCGAAGAAACGGACACCGTGATGGACGTGGTGGAACCCTACTTACTGCAGCTGGGTTTTCTGCAACGCACACCCAGTGGCCGGATAGCTACGCCAGGTGCCTACCATCATCTGGGGCTGGACGTGCCGGGAGCCGATGGCACTAAACAAGCGTCCCTGTTTCAATCCTGAGATGCCCGGCCCGTAGGCTAGCGGGTAGTCACCTGATAACCTTCCGGCAACAGGGCAATCCAGGTACGGCCCGGGCGTAGGGGTACATCCAGGCCATCTGCCGTTTTGAAACGCGGCATGCGTCCCAGGACATCCAATGTCCACGTACCCTCATACATGAGACCGTCCCGAAACACGATCGCCCGCCCTGACCCAAAAATGTTTTGATCGAGGCTGCGGCTGCCCAGAGCATCCTCCACCAGCGAGGTTCTGGTGTGGGGTACATACTGAATGATGACGTTGTGCGGCGCGATCTGCACATTGCCATTGCGGTCCAGATGCGGATTACCGCCCACGGCACGCAGGTAGCGTCCCGACGCCGGATCGTAGCTGAATTCCACCCAAGCACTGGAGACCCGCGGATAAGGGATGTAGAGGTAAGTGGCAGCGGTCGGACTTGCAGGAGCTTCGCCGAACTGGAAACCGACCAGGTCGATCGGCTGTTCCCGGAACGAATCCTGCAGCCAGCGCCGCATGCCTTGGGTGTTGGTGTGGAACCGGGTCAGACCTGAATCGAGCACCAGAGAATAGGGTAGAATACCGTTCGGATTGTCCAAGTCAATGTCAAAAAAGGGAAACTCCGATACTTCACGTAGCAACACACGGATAAAATCACTGGCCCCCGAGCACATAGTTGCTGCGTTGAACTGGTAGCCCAGGTAGAAGTTGATGATGCGGGCGGAGCGAATGGGGCCAATGAGGGGCACGTCATCCCCAAAGAAAATTCCCGTCATACGTGTGATTTGATCGCCGTCCACCAAGTATTCGTATACTACGTCCGCGCGGGATAGGCCGGATTGGGGTCGGGCTGACACATCTGCCGGTATGCACACCGCCAGGGGACGCTGGGTCAGGCGCTGCGGATCGATAGGCAAGCCCGTCAGCGGATTGACCGAGGCGGTTGCCGGATGGCTGTACCGGAAATCCGGCAGGTTGTCCATGGTAATCTGAACCGTAGCCTCCTTCAGATCCGCCCGACTGGGATTCTGGTCCAGGGAAGGCCAGGTGCGGGGTGTAGCCGCAGGTGTCGCCTCTATCGGTTCCGCGGTCAGCCGCAGATCGAGATAGTCGCCGGAAGTCCAGCCAGCGGTTACCTGATCCGCCAGACAGCACACACGCCACCAGCTCTGATCCTGGCTGCGCTCCAGAAGGTCCACTTCATTACCCTGATGCAGCTGTCCCAGAACGGCATAGCCTAGACCGGGGCCGCTACGCACATTCAGATTGGGTACTATGACGGATGCGGTACCCAGTCCCGCCGTTCGCATAGGGTTGGACGTAGACGTGGGGGTGGGCATCGGAGACAGGGCCGTGGGTTCCACCGTAAGTTCTGACGTGGGAGTGGTACCTAACGGCGTTGCCGTATAGGTCGGCACCAGCATAGGTTCAATAGCAGCCTGTGTTTCCATAGGTGCTACCACGACACAGTTACTGCACACCAATCCTAGCACCAGGATCAGGAACACGCGGACGAGGTGGCGACCAAAACCGGAAGAACAGGACATGTCGGATAAAAAGCCTTATCTGGAGATACGGGCAAAACAGTGGCCATCAACACCATGCCATCCCCTCAATTATGCCTTAATCCTGACCGGATCTCAGGATTCGTATATTGATTGTATGTATCTGTATTATCCCGAATACCAGGTGCCAGGTCTTCGCTATCCTGAATATTGGCCAACAGCCCACTGTGCCGCGGCAATCGCGTGGTATAGGCTGGCCACCTCCTTCTCTACCATACAGCATCCACCTAGGAAGCCTCAAAGCACTGTGGGTAGCCTGCTGCGGCCTCGGGGCTCCCCGATCTGGGTGCCATAGACATACCACGACAAGGGCAGGCCAGGCGTCATTGCAGAACTCCTGACCTGAGCAACCAGCGTCCCGGCGAATAGCCTAACGGACCCATCTCCGGGGCAGGTTATGAAACTAACGAAGTGTAATATCCGCGTCTATACGTCAACCGTGGCTTGCATCAAAGTGAGCGCAGCTCCTTGGGGATCACACATGATGGCAAAGCGGCCCTGGGGAATGTCCACGATCCCCACATGCTTCTGGCCACCTAAAGCCTGTGCTTTCGTCACGGCTACTTCAATGTCCACCACACCCAGATAGGGAATCCAATGCGAAGGCACATCGCCCCAATCCGTTAGGATTTGCATCATACCCCCAATAAATTTTTCCTGTTCCGGTACGCCTGTCCGTGTGAAAAGCGTATAGTCTTGATTATGCGTGTCTATTTCGGTCTGCCAGCCAAAGATTTGGGTATAGAACTGTTGGGCAGCTCCGACATCCCGTGTGTTCAGTTCCATCCACAGCAACGCGCCGGGCTCTTCCACTACGGCCATGCCCTTGTGCTGATTAGGTTGCCACAGCCCTAGAACTGCCCCTGTGGGATCCTTGACATGAGCTATGGAGCCCGACTCCATGACGGTCGTGGGTTCGGTTAATATTGAGCCACCCGCCATCCGGATCTTCTCGGTCATAGCATGGACATCTTCCACGCAGACATAGCTAGACCAGCTGGGAGGACTACCATGGGTCGGCAACATACCCGCCACGGCTTTGCCATCTACATGGCACATAGTGTAGTACAGTGGGCCTTCGTTGGACAGGTCTTCAAATGTCCAACCCAACACTTCGCCATAGAACTTTTGGGCTCCCTCACGATCGGTGGTTGTGAGATTGAACCAGCAGAATGTACCGAAGTCAAAGGTAGTTTTGTCCGGCATGATGCCTCCTTATAGGTCAAAACAATGCCGCCCGGCTGAGTCGAAGAGCAGCATTACTATATAAGAACTATTATATCTTAAAGATAGAAGAAAAGAGAATTTGTATGTCACTATATGCGAAACAGATAAATTATCTGTTTCATATGTGCTCGTAGGCATCGGTATAGCACAGAGCCTCAGTCATCCGGAGCCGGACCCAAAGTTACTACGTCAGCATGCAACACGCTGGGACACCCGGCCTCCATTACCTATAGAAACCAAGGGGCCGTACCCCAAAAGCTATATTGGCCCTGTCCCATACAGCGGCTAGCGGAAGTATCCGGGTCAGGTTTAACACCAACCGCGATCCGCGGCGGTCATGTCCGACTAGATCATGGACTGCAGATTTAGATCATACTGCATTGATATCCGTTCTGGGCCACATGAGTGCGGAAAAGCTCCAGATCCAGCTCCATACCAAAACCGGGCGTCCCGGGAAACTGGATCAGACCCTCATGCACCGTATAGCCAGGTTCCAAACCCGCGGTAGTGGCTTCATCCCATTCCACAAAGGTGAACCCTTCCACCACCGCCGCGAGATGTCCACTCACGTAGTTGCCGATAATGCGGCCATAGTGATGCGGTGCCGTGAGCACACCCCATGCGTCCAGTTGCCGCCCTAGTCTGAGCCAGGGAGTAAAACCGTACGCAAAGATGTCGTATTGGATGACATTCACTAAACCCGTTCGGGCCCAATCCAGTAGAGATGGTGCTGCTAGACCTTCTCCGTCGGCTATATACACAGACAGGCCTTCCCGTTGCATCCACTGCTGGAGATCTTCGTAGAGCACGGGATCTTCATGAAATGCTTCTTCTAACCAAAACAGATCAGCGGCGGCGGTTTCCGCCAGCACCCGTTTGGCCAAGTTCAGGTTGTAGCCGTTGTTGGCGTCAATCATGATGAGACAGTCAGGTCCCACCGCTTCCCGGACACCCTTGATGACTGCAATGTCCCGCACCGTACCGGCTTCCAGGGGCATATGGCGCCCCCCACGGCCCACTTTGATCTTGAAAGCCCGATGTCCGTTGTCGTACCCGAACCGCGCTTCTTCCTGCATCAGGGCAACGGCCGCCACGTCATCCTGCAGATGCAAATCGTCAATATAGAGTGAAGTGTCATAGCACCGTACCTCCGGGACAATCCGGGCGGTGCCATGTGCGGTAGCCAGGAAAGTCCGGACGGACTGACCTGCCATACGGGTTACCAGATCCCAAAGCGGAAATTCAAAATTCTTCCAGAGAGTCGCGGGCCCCGTGTCGGTAGGAAACACATTCCGGAGTGATTGCCCTAGCAAAGCACCGGCGTTGGTCCGCGGGCAGTTAGACCAACCCACGCCCACATGGCCGTCCTCGGTTTCAAGGCGCATGAGCAGTGCAGCTACATCCTGGCCATGAGCATCCAGACGTGCATTCATGTGAGCCATCCGTGGTCGCTGGCCGGGCAGGGGAGCCCATTCAATACGTACAATACGCGAGTCATACATGTACTTATTCCTCACTGCCTGTATTCGCGTGACCTACCCGTTCACCTGTCTGTACACTATAGGTGTCCCGACCTGTGCCGCTACAACCGGCTGAGCGCAACTACAGGCCACGGCATACATCGTTGACCCACCTTACATGCGTAGAATACTGCGAGCCACCTCGCCCCGGGCGAGCACGGCAAAGGCCTCATTGACTCCTTCAAGTGGAAATTCGCGGCTCACCAACTCGTCGATCATGAGTTTGCCTTCCTGGTAAAGCCGGACGATACGCGGAAAGTCAATCTGGGTGCGGGCGGACCCATACAGAGAACCTATTACTGTCTTTTCCGCGATCCACATACGCGCGTCTAGCTTGAGCTCCGTGTCTACGGGCGCATGGCCGACATATACGGCAACTCCGCGCGGCCGCACACATTCCAGGCACTGGATGAAAGGCTCGGCGGTCAGACCGATCGCCTCAAACGCGTAGTGTACTCCAAGGCCGTCCGTGAGAGCTTGAATGCGCGCAACCGGCTCTTCCCGGCCCGCGTTGATGACGTGTGTGGCCCCGAAAGCCCGGGCCATGTCCAGCTTGTTATCCAGCAGATCTACGGCGATGATGGGCCAGGCATTCGCCAACCGGGCACCCTGAATGCAGTTCAGGCCCACGCCGCCACAGCCGAAAACGGCCACGGCACTGCCAGGCTCCACACCCGCCGTGTTAATAACGGCTCCTACCCCGGTCATGACTCCACAGCCGATTAGGGCTGCGCGGTCCAAAGGCATGTCACGGGGTATGGGCACGACATTGGTCCGTTGCACGATGGTGCGGGTGCTGAATGTGCCCAAACCATTCATTTTCAGCATCGGTTGCTTCGTGTCCGGCAACAGGGGCGCCGAGGATTGGTCATGTTCCATGCCGCAGACAACCGGATGGCCCTTCTGGCAGGCCTCGCAATAGCCGCAACTGGGCTTCCAGGAAAGAATAACATGATCGCCCACCCGGATATCCTGGATGTCAGGAGCCGTCGCTTCCACAATACCTGCCCCCTCGTGCCCTAGGATACAGGGCAGTTCCATGTGGGACCATTCGCCCTTGACGATATGCCAGTCGGAATGACAGACACCGCTGGCTACGAGGCGTACTTCCAGCTCACCGGCCTTGAGGGATGGCAACTCAAATTCCCTAATCTCCAGAGGCGTATTAGGGGTGTGCAGCACCGCAGCGCGTATCATAGTCAACTCCTTGCTGTTCTAGCCCGGGCCTGCTCCGTTCCTAGGGTAGTGCGAGCCTATTTCATTATTGGCAAACCGTGCCGGTAACATCAAGTTCAATTCAGAAATCAATATCAAAATCTTCGATCCCGAGATCCGTGTGCCGAGCCCGCTGCACCATCGGGATACCATTGGTAGCCTCCACTACAATATAACCGTCGGGCAGGACCGGCTGGGCACCTCGCCGGATCTGGCGCCGGAAGGCCAGGGATGAGAATTCATCGCCCTCAATCGTGACGTTGGCTGTATGCAGGTAAAATTTCTGGCCCTGGCTATTCGTGACGCAAAAGACTTCCTGATCCCAGACTTCACTGTACTCGGTGGCAAACCGGCTTTCCGGAATCGGGGCCGGTGTGGACGTTTTCATCGGTAATCCTTCTGGTTAACACAAGCTGTGTACTAGGCCAAGACAGGTATACGCAGACCGTTCAGGTCAGAGTCAGGGTGTGGTGAAAAGCACCAGCCCCCGCATACACTGCAGCCTCTCCCAATTCTTCCTCGATCCGTAGCAACTGATTGTACTTGGCCACCCGATCACTGCGCGCGGGGGCTCCCGTCTTGATCTGCCCTGTGTTTAGGCCTACGACCAGATCCGCAATGGTGACATCTTCCGTTTCGCCCGACCGATGGCTCACCACCGCGGTCCAACCCGCACGGTGGCTCCGGGTCACTGCATCTATGGCTTCTGAAAGAGTACCAATCTGGTTCACCTTGCACAGCAGGGCATTGCACAGCTGTAGACGGATGGCCTCCGCGATCCGATCCACGTTGGTGACGAGCAGATCATCTCCGACAATCTGAACGCGATGGCCCACCTGGGCTTGCAGAGCCTGCCATCCTGCGAAATCGTCCTCGGCCAGCCCGTCCTCAATACTGACAATCGGGAACCGATCCACCCAGTCGGCCCAGAGTGCCACCATCTCCTGGCTGGTAAGGGTTTTCCCTTCCAGGGTCAGATTATAGGTTGCCGTCTCCGGATCGTAGAGTTCCGTGGCCGCCGGATCAAGGGCAATCCAGATATCGTCTCCGGGACGCAGCCCTACCGCTTCAATCGCTTGCAGAATGACCTCAATGGCCTGCTCATTACGGTCCAGCCGAGGCGCAAAACCGCCTTCGTCGCCAACATGGGTAGCCTGTCCCATGGTAGATAACACATCCTGGAGCGCATGATAGATGTCAGTCCCCCACTGGAGTGCCTGCCGGAAGGTTTCTGCACCTACGGGCATCACCATAAACTCCTGAAAATCGGTGCTGTTGGCCGCATGGGCCCCCCCGTTTAGGATGTTCATCATGGGTACCGGCAGCACATGGGCACTGGCTCCCCCTAGGTACTGGTATAGGGGCATATGGCAGCTGCTAGCCGCCGCCCGTGCTACCGCCAGACTAATCCCCAGAATGGCATTAGCACCGTAGTTGCTTTTGTTCGCGGTCCCGTCAATGTTGCATAGGAGGGTATCGATCGCCACCTGTTGTAGGGCATCGCGCCCAGACAGCGCCGGGCCCAAAACGGCGTTCACATTGGTGACAGCCTGCAGTACCCCCTTACCTTGATAGCGATCCGTATCGCCATCCCGTAGTTCCACTGCCTCGTGTATACCGGTACTAGCACCACTAGGGACTGCCGCCCGGCCTATGTGACCATCCTCTAGCGTGACGTCCACTTCCAGGGTGGGATTGCCTCGGCTGTCCAAAATTTCACGGGCGTGTACTTTGGCAATCTTTGACATCCACATTCCCTCGTCCACCGATCAAGACGGTTCAATTATAGACCATGGATATACGGGAGACGGATCCAAACCGTGGGCGACACCGGAGTATGGTCTGTCCTATGGCTTTCCCTATTTCTATATGAACAGGGCCTGTCTCCGACCTCACTGCAAGTTTGCAGCAGTGATACACTTATCCACATAGAGTCGGCCCCGGTGTCTGCATGGCCGATACCGCGCTGGACACTACGCCGGTACACAGGCTGCTCCTGTGGTCGTGGCAAACCATAGACGATTGCCGGTAACATGGGGGAAGGAGAGCGGCGGATATCCGGGTTCGGACTAGTTGCCCCATTACAAAGAGGGATGGCAGTGGATACAGAGCACAGACATGGTACCCGCCGTGCTATTTACCTTGATCATGCCGCCACGACCCCGGTATGGCCTGAGGTCGTAGAGGACATGCAAGCATTGTTCAAGGAAACGTATGGTAATCCTTCCAGTCTCCACACCGCCGGGCGTAAAGCCCACGCTCATCTACAGGCGGCCCGTCATGATGTCGCCCGTCACATCGGGGCCCAAACGCAGGAGATCATCTTCACCAGTGGCGGATCCGAAAGCGACAATACTGCTCTCCGCGGCATTGCCTTAGCACGCCGGGCACAGTGCGGTGCCAACCGGATTATCAGTTCCGCTATTGAGCACAAGGCCATTCTAGCCACGTTGGAAGACCTTACCCACCTGCACGGCTTTGAAATCGTTTTGCTGCCGGTGGACACCACCGGACGCGTTGATCCCGACAGCCTAGCGCAAAAGCTCGGGGCCGATACCGCCCTGGTTTCTCTTATGTTGGCCAATAACGAGGTGGGCACCGTCCAGCCCCTAGCGGCCATAGGCGCCCTCTGTCAGGATCAGGGCATCCCCTTACACACCGATGCCGTGCAGGGGCTGGCCAAGCTTCCCGTGCACGTAGACACGTTGGGCGTGTCGGCCCTCAGTGCCAGTGCCCACAAATTCCACGGTCCCAAGGGCGTGGGTTTTCTGTATCTGCGTCAGGGTACCCCATTCCATCCCTACCTGATGGGCGGTAGTCATGAAGGCGGTCGGCGGGCCGGCACCGAAAACGTCCCGCTCATCTGCGGTCTCGCGAAGGCCCTGACCCTGAACATGGCAGCCGGTGCCTCCGCCTGGGCTCGCTTGGCAGCCTTGCGCGATCAACTGATCACAGGTCTCATCACGACTATTGAAGGGGCGTACCTGACTGGTTCAGCCACTGAACGGTTGCCCCATCACGCCAGTTTCATCATTCCGGGACTGGAAGCCGAATCCATGCTGATTGGCCTTGACATGGCCGGTATCATGGCCAGCAGTGGCAGTGCCTGCACCAGTGGCGCACATCAACCTAGCCATGTGCTCGCTGCCATGGGTATCACCCCCCCGGACAGCTATGGTGCCCTACGGTTTAGTCTGGGTCACCATACGCGGGCGGAAGACATCACGTTTGTGCTGGAACAGCTAACACGGATTGTACAGCAGCTACGGGCGGCGGTTCCCGCGTCTGCATGAAAGCCTATGACCTACCACTAGAATGGAACAGGTCTGGCACAACAGGCCCTCTGTGTCCACAACCAGCGCCATGACGTATATACCGGCAGGTATACGGAACATCGGGATCCTCTAACCGGCATTCCGGTGATGGGATCCGGGCCCGATGCCCAGCCACCGGTTGCCGTGTCGGCCCTGGGCAACGGCAGTTTACCCAGGTCTCAGGCTCAACTGTGATTCCGGCTTTCGCCTTGTGCTAGAATGCATCCACTATGAATATTGAAACGACTTCGGTGGCGATCGCCATGAGTGGTGGCCTGGACAGCTCCATGGCGGCCTCTCTGCTGGTAGAAGAAGGGTACGCTTGTTTTGGGATCATGATGCGCCTGTGGTCAGAAATGGGACCGGGCCAGGCGTCCAGCAACAAGTGTTGTTCCCGGGAAAGTGTTGAGGTGGCCCGTCAGGTGGCTCATCAGCTGGATATCCCCTTTTACCTGATCAACGTGGAGGAACCTTTCCGGCAACGTGTGGTGGATCCCTTCATTCAGGATTACAGTCACGGCTTGACCCCCAATCCGTGCCTCAACTGTAACCGGCACATCCGCTTCACCTATTTGCTGGACTATGTTCAGCGTCTAGGGCCGATTACCTGGCCACGGGGCACCATGCCCGTGTACAAAGACAAGCGGACGGTCAGGTTGCGTTGTACCGCGCCGTTGATCCGGCCAAGGATCAGAGCTACGTGCTGAGCGTGCTGAACCAGGCCCGTTTGCAGCATGTGCTTTTTCCCGTCGGCCATTACCTGAAGTCCGATCTCCGTGCCATGGCACGGAGACGCTCTCTGCCCGTGGCCGACAAACAAGAGTCGATGGATCTGTGTTTTGTGGCTGATAACGATTACCGCCGCTTTTTGCGCACGTGGAGTCCCACCCCGCCTAGCCCAGGGCCGATTTTCACGACCACAGGCCAGAAGGTTGGTACCCACCAGGGACTGTTTCATTACACCATTGGACAGCGGCGTGGCCTCAACCTCTCCAATCTGGACGGCGGGCCCCACTACGTTATCGCGAAGGATGTGCAACGCAACGTGCTGGTGGTTGGCCCCCGCACACAGCTCGCTACCCATCATTTTGCACTACAAGAGGCGAACTGGCTCGCGGATCAGGCGCCGGCCTTCGGCACGGATCTAGAATGCCAAATTCGCTACCGGGGACCTGCCGTACCCTGCCAGCTGGAGCCAACCACCGATGGCGGTACACAAGTCCGGCTAGCGGAAGCCCAAAGGGGTGTTGCGGCGGGCCAGGCGGCCGTTTTCTATACCGGTGATCATTGCCTGGGCGGAGGCCTCATCGCAGCCTAATGTTCGCGGACTGGTGGCTTAAGCCGCCCCTAATTCTCAGTGTGATCCTAGCGGTAGGGTATGGCACTCTGTTTCATCTGTGGCAGGGTCGTACATATCGCGATCTAATCGTGTACGTGCTGGCCGCAGGCGTAGGGTTCGCCCTAGGACAAGGCATTGGCATGCTGTTGAATTCGGACTGGTTCCGTATCGGTCAGGTACGTATCATTGAAGCCACTCTGACGGCCTGGTTTGCCCTCCTGATCACGCACGCCAAGCCCAATCCGCCCGCCTGACCGGAGCAGAACGTCATGGAACGGACGTTGGATGTCATCCGCGATATCACCTTTATTATCATTGCGCTGGAAACCTGTGCGGTCCTGGTCCTGCTGATCGTGCTCAGCCGGCAGGTACTCAAGCTGATTCGGATTGTGCGGGAGGGCGTCATCCCTATCCTCAACGACGCCCAGGATGCCGCCCGTACGACTAAAGCCACAGCCGAATTCGTGGGTGAGCATGTGGTGAAACCCACCGCAGCGGTCCAAGGGCAACTAGCCGGTTTCCGCCGCGCCTGGCGGGTGCTCTTGGGCGACCGGAGATCGTCCCGACACTCCTGAGCGGATCCTACGTACCCTTGCGCCGCAGGACCGCATCATGCTCCCACTGACCGTATCTCGGCTGGATTCCCAAGCACCGGACTGGCCGGAGCAAGTCCAGGCTCTGCGCTCCACCCTGGGCGCGGACCACAACCCCAATCTACTCCCGCCGCAGTTTGTCTTCGCTACTATGCGGGAAATCGGCGGGGATATCTTGCAGTGGCACAGCGGCCCACATCTACTGGCAGCAGGGATCCGGCTCACTACGTTGGACACCGCCCGGACCAAACGGCACCTGATCTGTTATCATCTGGCACCTGCCGGTCGCGCAGCGGCCCTGTCCCCGTCCGATCTGCAGCGCACCGCCACTCATCTTTTCGCGGATACCCCCATACAAATGTACGATGGTGCGGGCACACACGCCTGGCCCACGCCCGCCGTACTGGAAACCGTTGACGGCATCACGTATGGCCCCCCGAGTGTGGCAGATACCGCCGCGATCCGCCAGTTGCAGTCCACTATCTGGCAGGCCGCGGATACTTATCTGTATCCCACCTATATCCATGATCCGGACTTCAGTGCAGCCTGGTCCCTCGTGGCGCACTACGAGGGACAGCTGCTGGGTTTCCTGGTGGGTTTCCTGCACGATGGTGCGGTGGGCCCGCTGCCACCAGCCTTGTCCGCCAAGCCCGGAACCGTCATCTTGGAGTCCCTGCTCCTGGGCATACATCCGGACTACCGGGCCCGGAACATCGCCTTTCATCTCAAACGCATTCAGGCAGTCCAGGCCCAACAGCGGGGCATACACCATATCCAGTGGGTAGTCGATCCCCTGCAGTACCGCAATGCCCGTCTCAATCTGGGACGTCTGGGCGCCGTCAGTGGTCAGTTTTTGCGCGACTATCTACCTTTCCGGAATGCCCTGAATCAGGTGCATGCCTCACGTCTACGCCTGATGTGGCCTCTGCAATCCACGTTTGTACAGCAGGTTCTGCAGACAACGCATCGGGCACCCCTTAATCTCAATGAGCTAGCCACGGTAGGGGTAGTGAACGAGGGTCTAGACCGTGTACGTCTGAATTTAACCCACGATTGGTTAGCTGTGGAAATACCTAACGATTGGGACAGCTTACAACGCACGCACCTGTCCTTGGCCCAGCAGTGGCGGGATATGACCGACGAAGTCCTGGCGCATTACCTGGGTACAGCCGGGGGGCCGTACCTGATCACACACATCGGGCACCGGGATGACCGGGTATATCTGGTGGCGGAACGCATACGGCCCGACCTTGTTGCACGCTACGAGCCAGACCTGAGGCCGTAAACCGCGGCGGCCCCTAGCACCGGTACTGCGCACCGTGTCCGCGCTTCAGGCAGGTGGTGGGGACACGTGGCGATAGAGGTCTTCCCGGGGTTCGTAGCCTAGCAGGGTGTGGGTTTCGGCTAAGGACCATTTCATACCGGTGTTGCCCGACATACCATTGACACAGATGTAGGGACTGGGCCAATGCGCGGAATCCGCTAGCAGCGCACATTCAAGCAGATGCGTGAAGTCATCGTTGGCCAGCCACATCTCCTTGAACCAGCGGTCCGCACGTCGGTACTCCGCCTGCCATTCCGCTGATGTCCCGGTAGTCTGCCCGGAGACGTCCTCCGCACTGGGTACACCTGTGGGATTGAGGGCCAGCGGATGGTTGTCCCCCTCACTACACCAGCCAATACGGATACACACGAATTCCGTATCGCCCCGCCCCATGTCCGCCTGGGCCAGTGCCCGGTATACCCGTTCGCCCGCAAATTTAGCGGCGGCGTAAGGGGTTGAGTCAGCCGAATTCTGCGCTCCCATGTTCACGACGGTACCCACGCCGTAGGGCATGGTGGGCGTGAGTTCACCCGCCCCGATGGTGTCCGCCAGGGGTTCATCTTTGTAACGCCCCATGACATGGTTGGTAGTTGCGAAAACCAGACGCGTACAGCGCCTAGAAGCCACAGCCGCCAAACCCATATTCACAGCCATGTCCAGTGAACATGCAGCATCATTCCAAGTGGCCTCGGGTGACGGTACCTGAGCCGCCAGATGGACCACAGCGTCACATGCGTTTAGCGGTTCCCGCCAGCCGGCATCGGACCATGCCCGCAGATCACCCTGGATAAAAGACAATTGGGCCGGTACACGTCCCGCGGGCACTGCAGCTAGCAGCTCCGATGCCACACGCGCTGATGCGGGATGGGTGTCCACACCCGTGAGCCGCGTGATCGCGGGATGGGGCAGCAGGTGCCGGATCAATTTTTGGCCTAGATTGCCCAGGGCACCGGTGATGCAGATATGTTTGCCCATGATGTCCTCACTGCCGGGAGAGACGCGTCAGGCATTGACGTGCGTTGCGATTTTGCGGAAGAGATCCTGGAAAATGGGATTGCGCCACACCATCGTGGCCGTGCGTACGGGCTGCGGGTCCGGATCGGATATCCAGGTCAGGGTGTCCACATCCAAGCGAGGTGCCGGCACAACCTGTGTAGGCACCCAGGCGGGGTTTACTAGATAAGCGGTGGCAGCAAGATCCCAGATCTCTTTGGCATAGCCAAAATGATCACGCTGGTAATCACGGAAGATGGATAGCAAATAAGGCCCAATGTCTCCCAGCTGACCCAGATGCGCTTCCAGTTCCCCTAGGGAAGTCAGCAAGTGTGATGCCACACCCTGACAGGCAATATGGGTCAGTGAGGGGCTGTACGTCCAGAGCACATGCGATGCCACGGGATCTTGCCGGAGGTTATACTCACGGGCTGAGGGAGCATGGAAAGGCTGGCCTCCCAGCCAGACCACACGCACGCGCTCCGTTAGGTCCAGACCTTCCCGGTGGGCTTTGAGTAGTGCGGATGCGACGTTGGTGGGGGCCCCAATAGCCACTACATACAGGGGTGTCTCTGCTGCCAGGGCGCATTCCAGCAGATGGTCCACCGCAGCACTTTCGATCACCCGCGGTGCCGTTCCCATGAACTCAGACGACCCTCGGCAAACCCGTCCCGCCGGGTCTAGATTCAGGTGATCAAAGAGGCGCAGAATTTCGGCATGGCTTGCTTCCATACCTTGGGCCGGATGCCCGTCCGCATGCGCAAAAGGAGCCGCATATATGCCCTGCACATCCATCTGCGCGGGTGAGAGCAACGTGTGGACCAGCGCAAATTGATCGTCAATTTCGTTGTAGGTGTCCGTGTCCAGCACCATGCGCACGCGGCCGGTAGGTGCGGGCGGTTCAGGGCGCCGTACAGCCATGGTGGGGTTAGAGTTCCTGCATGAAAGTGAAAATTAGGTCATCGTTACCCTGCAGGCTTTCATGGCCGTAATCAGGATAAAGCGCCAAGGATTTCGGGGAGCCAATCTTGTTGTAGGCCGCGAACTGAGAGGAAGGAGGGCAGATTTGGTCAATCAGGCCCATACTCAGGCGAACTTCAGCCTGAATGCGGGGCGCCAAATGTTGGACGTCAATATAGCCCAAACGAGTGAAGATTTCCTTTTCTCGTTCGTGCCGGGGATCAAACCGCCGAAACCATTCCCGCAGTTCGGCATAGGCCTGAACGTCCAAATCCATCTCCCACACCCGTTGGTAGTCCGACAGAAAGGGATAGACGGGCGCCGCACGGCGGATGCGGGGTTCCAGCGCCGCGGCCGCCAGTGTCAGGGCACCGCCCTGGCTGGCACCTGTCGCACCGACCCGATCCGGGTCCACATGATCCATGTTCATGACAATGCGTGTCAGCTGGGCCGCATCCAGGAAGATAGAGCGAAATAGGAGCTTGCGCGGTGACTCGTCCTGCAAGCCCCGGACAATATGGCCGCGCAGCGTGGTCCCTTGCACGCCGCCTACATCTTCGGACAGCCCGCCCTGACCGCGGCAATCCAGAGCCGCAACAGTGCAACCGGCGGCTACATACCCCAGTTTGTCCTGCCAGTTGCCGGCATTAATGGAATAGCCATGGAACATGACGAGGCCGGGACTGCCGGGCTGCAGTTGCTTAGGCTGTAGCAGCTTGGCATGCACGCGGGCCCCACCCACCCCCGTGAAATAGAGGTGATAGCAATCAGCAAATGAGGTCTGGAAATCCGCAGGTACCAGCTCCAGTGCCGGGTCCAGTCCATGCATTTCAGCTAGGCTATCATCCCAGTAGGCGTCAAAGTCCGCAGGCCGCGGATTACGGCCCTGGTAGGTATATAGTTCCTCAAGACTGAAGTCAAAGGTAAGAGGCATGCCAGAGTACCCGGGAAAACAGATTGCAGGGGTTCCCTTATTCTACTCTACGGCCGGCGCGTACGAAATTCCCCGGAGCCAGGGCTTTAAGGGACCTGGTCCCATCAGCTAGAGCCTCTCATGCTTCTGAGCGCCTGTCTACACTGTTCCCATGTGTCCGCCCGGCGGGACTACGTAGTCCCGCCGGGCGGACATCAGCTCTGACAACAGGCCAGAGCTCGTCTAGATAATACCTGTTCAGTGTGTCCAGACCGGCGGCTCTTCCTCGTCATCCTCCTGGGTAGTCTCATCCGCTAGCACCGCCGAAAGATCAGCCAGGATATCCTCATGCCGCACGGGGGAATAGGTCCCCCAAAGCTTACGTGTCAAGGCCTCGGGATCAGCCGACCATCCCTGGCGATGCCAATACTGGCAGACGCGGGTCACGTCACGTTCCAGTAGACTATAAGCCTGTTTGTTTGCGGTGACCGGTACGACTTGGGGAAAGTCGATCAGGACAATACGACCCTGCCAGTACAGAATGTTGTGCGCAGAGAGATCCCCATGGATCAGCCCGGTCTGCAGCAGGATTTCCAAGTTGTGGATGACCTGCTCAAACAGAATCCTGACTTCGTTTGCCTCCAGCCGGATACTATGTAGCACGGGCGCAGCCATCTGCTCATCACCAATAAATTCCATCAGAATGGCGTTGGGCGCACATTCAATGGGTTCCGGCACATCCCCGCCGAGCGTGTGCAGTTCCTGCAGCGTGTTGAACTCATGCATAAGCCAGGAGGTCTGCTCTACTTGCTTACCGTAGTCGGAACGGTTGAGAGTGGCCCGGAGGACGCGGCGATCATTGACCCGAAATGCTTCACCGTGTTGGCCCAGCATCGTGCGGCCTTCACGATAGATCCGGTCGTTTTGCATGGTCCGATGACTGCGCGGACGATACAACTTAGCGGCGTACAGGGTCCGCTGTCCCTCATGTGTAATACTGCAGCGGTAGACTTCAGCTTCTTTGCCTCCCTTGACCTTGCTCAGAACATCATCAATGTACTCGGCCTCAAAGAAAGGCTGCAGTGTCCCCATCAGCATCTGCTGTTCCACATGGCCCGGCCGGTAGGTAGTTTCAAAGTCGCCTACGATGCTGCGCTGCTTTTCCGCTTCAATTTTGCGCCAGGGGCGCTCCCAATGCGGGACTTTGGGCTTGAACTTGGGATCCGGTGGCTTACGCACCAGTTTCATATGGGCTCGGTACTCTGGATCATAGGCTTCCGCGTACGCCGTGTAGGCGTCTTCCGTGTCAAAATCCGCATATTCGTCAGATGGATACATACAGAATAGTTTTCCTTTACTTGACGGTCCCGTAAGGATTCGAGACACGTGCGCTCCTGTAGGAGGGCACGTGCTATGCCTGCCAAGCACCAATTGGCTATGGGATCACCCGGATCCCCGAGCACTGTGTATCTTAGGATGGATGAAGTATTATGACCGCGGGGCAGGCATACCACCACTCGTCACTGTCAGGGCGTCTTAAGCCCGGCAGAAACCTGTGTGGACACGCGGCATTCCTAGCCGATACACAGCAACTGCAGCAACAACATTCTTCATGTGTCCCTCCTTCCGGTAAGGTGTCATTGAAGATCGCAACACGTAGTATGAAGGATAGCACATTTATATGAATCCGCCACAAGACAAGAGTCGTTTCCACCGTTTTCAGAACCGAGGCCAGGTGGCGGCCTGGGAAAGTCACCTGAACCGCCGCTGGCCCTACCGTCAGATCTTAGTGCAGCTCATCCAGACCGTACTGAGTGATCTGGAGGCCCGTGACGGCATGCTTCACGTAGTGGAATTGGCCATCGGTCCCGGCATGATGGCCCGCCATCTACTAGCGCATCTTCCCCATCTGGACTATACCGGTCTGGATTTCTCGGTGCCCTTCGTGGAGTTCGCATCCCGCCGCCTACAGGGCTTTGGTTCCCGAGCCCGTGTACGACAGGCGGATCTCAACCAAGACGCATGGCTTCAAGAGCTCACCGCGCCGGTAGACGCCTTTCTCGCGCTCCAGGCCTTGCATGACCTAGGGGATGAAGCCCATGTCGCCCGCATGTATCACAAGGCTTTTGATCTGCTCGTTCCACAGGGCTGTTTCATCAACGCTGATTTCGTCGTGGCCCCCAGCGCGCCGCGCGACCGCGATCCGGGACGCCTGTCCGTGGCTCGGCATCTCACCTTGATGCAGGAAGCAGGCTATACCTGGACCGACTGCCTAGCCCGGGAAGGGGATTTTGCCTGCCTACTAGCCCGCAAAAGCTAAAGCGCAGGTGCCGCCACGCCTTGGGCCGCAGCGGCCGCGACCAGCGTGTTCCAAGTCACTTCGTCTACCGGAATACCCTGCGCCTGCCGTTCGGCCGCCACGCGCCTTTCGGGCTCACCCGGCACCATCACCTCATTGAAGCCGGGCGCCGGACAGACGGACTTGATAAAGTCCACGTATGCATCCGCATCCTGGGCAAAAGCAGACAGGGCCCGAAAGGCCTCGATCCGCAGCAGGATGAACAGTACACCATTGGCCCAGGAAGGTCCCGGTTCCCGTACGGGTGCCCCACTACCCGTCAGAATCCCGGCCAAGAAATCGTTCAGTAGGCCTAAGCCAAAGCCCTTGTGCCCCGCGGCGGGAAGCATAACACCTCCATCATAGAGATCAGCGGGCTTCACCGACGGATTGCCCTCTTTGTCCAGGATACTGTCAGGCGGCAGATCCGTGTTCTTGTTGAAGGCAATCTTAATCTTGCCTTCTGCCACCGTGCTGGTGGCGAAATCAATTACGATCGGTGCCTGGCCCGCCAGCGGGATGCCGGCCGCCAGGGGATTGGTACCCAGTACGCGCTCACGGCCCCCAAACGGCGCCACGATGCCGGGGCGGCCACCCCCGTTGCAGAAAGCCAAGCCAATAAATCCTGCATCGGCCGCCATGGTGACCCATTCACCTAGCCGACCTACATGACCACTGTTCACTAGGCCGCCCGTCGCCACACCCTGGGCCTCGGCCTTCGCGATGACCTTCTGCATCAGGACGAAAGCTGACCACTGGCCAAAACTGCGCTGGGCATCCATGATCACGATGGCCGGCTCATCTACGCTCGGGGTCGGATCAGCCATGGGATCCAGGTGGCCTTGTCGGATCTGGTCCAGATATAGGTTGGTGCGCACGATGCCGTGTGAGTCATGGCCCTGCAGATTGCTCACAACCAGGGACTCCGCTACCCGGGTGGCAATATCAGGCCGCACTCCGGCGGCAACAAAGATGTCCTGGACAAATCCGGTCAGGGTAGCGGGCATTACGCTGGGCATGGCAGATGGCTCCTTTATCTGAGCATAAAATGTCCGGTTCGCCTGGTAGGCTGCAAGGGCCGGCAGGCGAACCGGGCAGACATAGGACACCTTCCCGGATCAGTGCCCGTATCAAAGCAGTAGATCAAAGAGATAATAGGCGTCCGCGGACACGAAATATCCTATCACCAACAGTCCAATTTCTACACCCAAAATCCAGGCGGCCAGCTTCCAGGCACGCCGTGTACCCCAATGGCGAAAGTAGATTTCGCCACTGATGATAGCCATGACGGCCACTATCACGCCCAGAATCAAGGCACTGATTGTCTGGACGTTGTAGCCCACCCAATATTCCCGGCCATAGTCCTCCGACACTACGCCAAAGAACTGCAGGATATCCGTATAGAAAGCTAAGATGACACGGGTCCCGATCACCACTTCCAGGATGCCCAGGGCTACGGTCAACAACCAGAGGAGAAAGGTAAGGCACCCGGCAAGGAGGCGAATCATGAATACGCGATCGGGCAGAGTAAAGAACAAACTGTCATTATAGTCGTACCGTTGCCTGCCGTCTATCCATGGCAGTACGCACGGCCCGCGCCCGTGGCGGCGTACGCTGCGGTATATCCGAACAACGCGTCTCGGATCGGGTACAGGTTCAGATGAACCCGTGTTACATACCCTGTAGTTCTAGTTTGTCGGCAAAATGACAGGCTGCCACGTGCGCGTTCCCTACTTCTACCAGCGGGGGTGTTTCCTGCTGGCAGATGGCCTCCGCATAGCGACAGCGCGGATGAAAGTAGCAGCCGGATGGCGGATTGGCGGGATCGGCCACATCACCTTCAAGGGGAATGCGTACGGTCGGGTTGCGCGGGTCCGGATTCGGTGACGCCGACAACAGGGCTTCCGTATACGGATGCTTAGGGCTCTGGTACAAGTCCACGGCAGTCGCCATCTCTACCAATCGTCCCACATACATCACCGCCACACGATCGGATATGTGTTCCACTACACTCAGATCATGGGCCACAAAGAGGTAGGTGAGGTTGAACTCTTCCTGCAGATCTTGCAGGAGATTCAGGGTTTGCGCTTGAATGGACACGTCCAGCGCGGAGACCGGTTCATCCAGCATGATGAGGGAAGGACGTAGGGACAGGGCCCGGGCAATCCCGATGCGCTGCCGTTGGCCGCCTGAAAACTCGTGAGGATAGCGTTCCATGTGTTCGGGACGCAGCCCTACCGCACGCAACAGTTCCACCACGTCATCATCGGTCTGCCTGCCCCGATCCAGGCCATGTACCTGCAGGGGTTCCCGCACGATGTCGGAGACGCTCATGCGTGGATTCAGACTGTTGATGGGGTCTTGGAACACCATGGCGATCTGTCGCCGTAGCGGCTTGAGGGCATCCCGGGGCAGTGATGCCATATCCAGGATTTCCGTGTCCTGATCCGCCGGGCGGTCACCATGGGCGCCCTGCAGGCGAAACAGTACTTCACCGGATGTGGGATCATACAGACGAATGGCGGTACGGGCTGCCGTGGTCTTGCCACAGCCACTTTCACCTACGAGGCCTAGCGTCTCACCCTGGCGAATATAAAAGCTGACGTTATCAACCGCCTTGACGTGTCCCGCCACCCGGCGCAGCAAGCCTTTACGAATAGGGAAGTACTTCTTAAGATTCCGCACTTCCAACAAAACCGTCGGATCTTCAATGTAGGATGGCACGATTCACCTCTGCCATCTTGGCGGCATCATGGAGCAGACACGCGGCTCGTTGGTTGTCACCGGCGTGCAGGAGCACCGGTTCATGCTGATCACATAGACCGGGTATCACGTCCGGACAGCGATCGTGGAAAGGACATCCCACGGGAATGGAAAAGGGATCCGGCACCATGCCCTTGATGACTTCCAGACGTCGTCCATGCGTCTGGCCAATGCGGGGCGTGGACTGAAGCAAGGCGCGTGTATAGGGATGCTGCGGATTGTAGAAGATAGCATCCGCACTGCCCTGTTCCACAATGCGTCCGAGATACATGACGGCGATGTCCTCGGCCATCTCCGCAATCACACCCAGATCATGCGTGATGTACATGATGGCCATGCCGAATTCCTGTTGTAGTTCCAGCATGAGATCGTTGATCTGAGCCTGCGTGGTTACGTCCAAGGCTGTCGTGGGTTCATCGGCAATCAGCAGTTTGGGCCCACAGGACAACGCAATGGCGATCATGACCCGCTGCCGCTGTCCTCCGGACAGTTCGTGAGGATAGCTATTCACACGTGTGCTGGCCTGTGGAATACCCACCTTCCGCAGCATATCCACAGCGATATCCCGCGCCTCCTCCTTGGTAATGCGGTTCTGCCGTGCGATGGCTTGAGTCATCTGATCACCCACCCGCTGGCGTGGCTTGAGATGCAGGCGGATGGATTCGCCAATATGCAAGCCGGCCGTGTAGACGGGTGTCAGGGAGCTCATCGGCTCCTGGAAAATCATAGCGATGTCGCCGCCCCGCAAACTCCGCATCACAGGGCCGTCGGCATCCTGCTGTGTAATATCAATGAGCTCGCTGGACGCCGGATTATCGGCATCGGGCTGCCGGTGATACAGAATTTCTCCCTTGACAATCCGGCCATTGCGGGCCAGCAGCTGCATAATGGCTCGGGCCGTAACGGACTTACCCGAGCCACTTTCACCGATGATACCCAGCGTACGGGAACGGTAAATCGTGAAGTTCACGCCTTCCAGGGCACGCACCACGCCGCGCCGTACATCAAAATGAACCTGTAGATCCTTGACTTCCAGCAAGGAGCTACGATCTTGTTGTGCGACCATGCGGTTATTGTCCACCGTACGGGTCAAGTGCGTCCCGCAGCCCGTCGCCCAGCATATTGAAACCCCAAATCACGAAAATGATAAAGGGAATCGGGATCAGCATCCAGGGTGCAAAGCGGATAGTACGCAGGCCTGACACCTCATAGAGCAACACCCCCCAGCTCGTGAGTGGCGGACGTAGGCCCAGTCCCAACCAGCTCAAGGCGGTTTCCGCCAGAATCATGCCGGGAATAGCCAGGGTGGAGATCACAATGATATGACTCGTAGTACCCGGAATCAGATGCCGGAACATCAGGCGCCCGTCTCCGGCTCCGAAACTCTGGGCTGCCAGGACATATTCCCGCTCGCGTAGGGACAATACCATGCCCCGCACCTGCCGTGCCAACCCGCCCCAACGCACAAAGGCCAGAATAATAGTCAGCATGAAATAGACTACGATGGGTGACCATTCCGGCGGAATCGCCGCCGCTAAGGCCATAAAGAGCGGAATGTCGGGAAATGCAGATAGAAATTCCGTGATGCGCTGTACCGCCAGATCCACGATGCGACCGTAATAGCCCGAGATGACCCCGAGCGTCGCCCCGAAAGCAATGGTCAAAAACTGGCCAATGAGACCGATAAGCAGCGACAACCGTCCGCCATAGATGATACGGGTGAAGATATCGCGCCCCAGACGATCGGTACCAAACAAATACCAGTAGGCTTCTTCATCGTCCGCAGCTACTCCCATCATATGAATATCACTGGGAATGAGGCCCACCAATTTGTACGGTTCCCCCCTAACAAAGAAATAGATGGGAAACATGGTCTCTTGATCTTGCACATAGAACCGTTTGCGCAGCACCAGATCCACTTCTTCCGTCATACCGTATACGAAGGGGCGGGCATGGAAATTACCTTCGGCATCAAAGAAGCGGGGCCATTGGGGCGGAGCCTCTAGGTAGTCGGAGGTAGTGGTTACCAGATACGGAGCCCAAAATTCGGCTGTCAGCGTGCAGACAAAGTAATAAAAGAGAACGATGATACCGCCAATCATGGCCAGGCGGTTGCGCCGGAAACGCCACCACACCAGGGACCAGTAATTCTGGCTTACCTGTTGCGCTTGCGGCTTAGCCGCCAATGTACGGGTCAACGAGTCGGTCATGACACGGTAGGAAGCAAGAATATCAAGAGTTAGTCCAGCCGGATCCGTGGATCCAGCCAGGCCAGCACCAAATCTGCGATCAGGTTGCCGACTAGTAGCATCAGAGTCAGGAACACCAGGGTTGTACCCGCCAGGTACATATCTTGCTTCTGGAGTGCACGCACGAAAATCGGGCCCATAGTGGGTAGATTCAGCACAATAGCCACCAAGGCGTTGCCCACGATGATGCTAGGCAGCGCTTCGGATCCCATAATGACAATGAGGGGGGTAATAGCCATGCGTACCCCATGTTTCCACGTTACTGTGCGGCTGGCTAAGCCACGGGAGCGTGCTGATTCGATATAGGGTTGGCCCAGCGTTTCCAGCAGATTCCCCCGCATGATACGCACAAGACCGGCCGTGCCGGTTACGCTGCCGATGATGGCCGGGACCCACAGATGCTTGAGCAGATCAACGATCTTGGCCATATTCCAGGGTGCGTCCCGATACTCCTGTGAAAAGAGACCGCCTACATCCTGATCCGTGAACTGGACAGTGGCATAGAGAATGAGGAGGGCCAACAGGAAGCCGGGCACCCCAAGACCAATAAAACTGATCGTGGTAAAGATCTGATCAGGCGTTGAATATTGATGGGACGCTGAATAAACGCCGATGGGAATCGCTAAGATCCACACCAAGAGAATTGTGGCAATGGCGAGGGTGACGGTCAGTAACAGGCGTTGCTCTACGAGATGGCGTACGGGCAGTTCAAATTCAAAAGACTCACCGAAGTCACCGCGCACGAAATTGGTGGCCCACTTGAGATAACGCGGGATCAGGGGAACATCCAGGCCATACCGAATCCGGTACTCCTCAATACGTTGCTCCGCGCTGCGGTCGCCACGCGCTTCCAGCTCAGCCAATTTCTGGGTCAGGAAATCACCGGGCGGCAACTCAATGATGATGAATCCCACGAAAGATACCAGGATCAGCATCACGAACGAGTAACCCAAACGGCGCATAATATAGGCTAACACGTTCGGTACCTTAGTAAGTGTTTGGCTGTATTACCCGGAGGCAGTCAAGAGTCAACAATCTCCCGTACTCCTCCACCCGTGGTATGAGAGAGACCTGGCCGGGAGCGCAGCGTAAGGCTCACGCTCCCGGATCCAGGACACGGGTTTATTCGTCTGTCATGTAAAACTGTTCGGGGTGAATATTACCCGGACTGCCTGGGGCCCACGGTCCCAAAATGCCAAACTCGGGTACATTGTGGAAGTGGTGCTTAACCACAACAGGCATGGGCTGATCACCAGCCCCTCCCAGCGTGAAGGGACCTTCCTCAATGTGAATCTGAACGGCTTCCCACACGATTTCGTGGCGACGCTGTTCATCTCCTTCCGCGATGCCCTGATCGTAAAGGGTCTGCAAGCGCTGAGCCGCACTGCCGGGCAGGGGTTCTTCACCGTCGGACCCACCTGTCTGGCGCCACTTGCCCTGCATGGGCCAGGCGCGATTGTCGCGCAGGGGGAAGATCCAGTCCGGATACGTCCAGATATCCAGTTCGGATGCATGGCAATTACGGAACATGTACTTGGCTTCGGTCTGGCGCAGAGTCCATTCCGGCTGGCCGAAGAGGTCGTTCACGATCGTGTCAATACCCACGGCACGGAGCTGCTCGGCCAACTCAATATTGGAGTTTTCCGAGACCGTCTTACCGCCCCAGTCCCCTGAGTCCAGGATCAACTGGAAGGGCTTACCGCTCGGCAGGTCCCGCCAACCGTCCCCATCGGCATCCACAAAACCAATGGCTTCAAACCGTGAAGCCGCCATGTCCGCATCATGGGCGGAATCCGCGGCCGCCCAAGCTTCAAATACGGCCCGACCTTCATCACTCTGGAAGTGCCAAGCCTGCGGGCTGATGGTGGACTGTTGCGGAATGCCTATGCCATCCCAAACCACGTCAATGAGCCGATCACGATCAATGGCGACCGAAACGCCCTTACGCCAGTCAACACTGCGCAGTAGTTCACGAACTTCGGCATCCATTTCCGGATCGTCACCAGGGCCAATATAGTCCTGGTTGATGAGCCAGCAGGGCCAGCCCCCCGCCCCGTTCACCCAGTCAAGATACATGGTGTAGCCGCTATCCTCGGCCTTTTCGGCCAGGAACGGAATATGCAGCGGGTTGTAGGAGCCATCACGGAAGGACGCATCATACTTACCCTCGGACAGGTTCAGCAGACGGATTTCCTCGTCTTCAACCAGTTCAATATCCATCCGGTCAATGTAGGGCAGCTGGTGACCTTCGGGATCTACTTTCCAATAGAAAGGATTGCGTGCCAAGACGACACGTTCACCGGGTACCACACGTTCCGTATGCCAGGCGTATAGGACGGGTTGCTCCGGATTCCTAATCCACTCATTCTGGAGTTCAAAGGTTTCCCAGTCACTCACGTCGGCATAGTCGGGATGGAACTGTTCCAGGTAATGGCGTGCGACCACCACATCTTCGGATTCCCAGAAACCCTGCGCCAGAATCGTGGGGGTAATCCAGTGCGGTTCATCCCACGTCCAGACCATGGTGTAGTCGTCCACAAACTCCACGTCCATGGGTTCGCCATCGGACTTGAAGCCATACCAAGGAATTGTGATGACGCCATAGTCCTCATTGGTAGCTAGGTCTTCCCACCAGAATTTCAAATCATCGGTGGTGAAAGGTTCGCCATCGGACCACTTCAGCCCTTCGCGCAGATAGAAGGTAACTTCCGTTCCATCCTCGTTGAAGACATAGTCCTTGAAGGAACCGGGCTGGTAGCCGGAGTAGTCTGCTTTCCAGCGCACGGGCGGATCATAGGCAATCATCTTGATGTTGCCATAGTCGGCCGCCCAAGTCGCTGTGTGCCAGGTACCACCGTACTGGCCAATTTCATTGACCACGGGCACCACCACAGGTTCCACCGGCAGCCGTTCCTCAACGGGAGGTAGTGTGCCGGCTGCCACCATTTCGGCTAGCATCGGTGCTTCGCCATACGGCGAATCCGATTCGGCCATGGCAGGTTCCATGGGTTCTTCTTCCATCTCCATAGGTGCCGGTTCTTCCGCCGGCTCCGCGGCACCACATGCCGCCGCCAACATGAGCACCAGAAGCATGCCAATCAATACAGATTTTCTTTTCATTCGTTCTCTCCTCAAAAAAAGACTAGAAACTATGTTGTAATACGGCCAACCATCTGTAGGAAGGATAGCCAACCAACCATATCCATGATAGGGAGCTGTGCACCAGCTCACACACTTTTCGGGAAATACAGCCCGTACATTTAGCTATAGGAAGATGTAGAGACAATGATACCATACAGATGAAACGATTACCGGAATTTTCTTGCTTAGAGATTCCCGGTAGTCGGACATCCTCAGGAGGCATCTTTGGACGGTTTTCTTCCTAGCACAGAGTATCGTTCCAGTAGCCCATACCTGGCAAGGAGGCTTACATGCAACTTTCCCGCTATATGACGGATGCAGGCATCCGCTGGTGCGTCGATCACAAAATGTTGCCCGCCGGCATCGATCTGTCCTTGCTGCTGACTCTTGATCAGGACACTATGCTGTCCTTGCTCGCGGATACGAAAGGCCAAGCCGCAGTGACCGGCTACCTGAGCGCTCCCGTGGACAACCAGCAAGAAGTCTGGGGCAGCGGGGTCACCTACCTGCGCAGCCGTGAAGCACGCGAAGCGGAGTCCGCTTCGGCAGACGTCTACGCGGCCGTGTATGACGCGGAACGTCCCGAGATCTTCTTTAAGTCCCTGGGTTGGCGCACGCGGGGCCATGGCCAGACAGTCCGGATCCGCCAGGACACCGTGTGGAATGTACCGGAACCGGAATTGACCCTGGTGATCAATGCACATGCCCAAATCGTGGGCTACACCGTGGGTAATGATATGTCTTCCCGCGACATTGAAGGAGCCAATCCTCTGTACCTGCCCCAGGCTAAAACCTACAATGGATCCTGCGCAGTGGGGCCGGCTCTTCAGCTTTGTACCCTGGACGATTTGAGTCGTCTAGATATCACCCTCCGCATCAAGCGAGATGGCCGGGAGGTTTTTGCAGGCGAGACATCTACGGCCAACATGAAGCGTTCATTTCCCGAACTAGCGCATTACCTAGTACGAGAACTGGATTTCCCTCAGGGCGTCTTACTGATGACCGGGACAGGCATTGTGCCACCTGATGAATTCACACTGGCTGCAGGCGACCGGATCACAATCAGGGTAGACAAGCTAGAACTCAGTAATACAGTTGAGTAACGCGGCACCCCCAGAGCGTATGCCGCAGGGTGGGGTCTGGCCCACGGCATTCCGGTCATTGTGCAAGAGATCCTCTGCCTTGCCCTACGCACCGTCCGGAGGTGCGTAAAAACCGCTGGAGGCATGTAGGCCCAGGAGATTACCTTCCGTATCTCGAAAATATGCCAGCCAGGTAGGCGTAGGGCCCACATCAAGGGAACGGGCAGGCATGGCAATCGTGCCCCCGGCCTCTTCTACACGGGCTAGAAAGGCATCCAGATCACGCCGCGCGAAGTACAGGCGGCATCCTTTGTACCCTGCAGGCGTATACCCATCCGTCTCGATCAGCGCACCACTCGGCCCCGCGGTTGCGCCGGGTGGGAGTAGGAAGGCCATCCGGTAGCCTAGTTGGATTTCCTGCACCTGTAGGTCCATTTCCAATACAGCTCCATAGAAGGCCACGGCCCGCTCCAGATCGCACACGGGAATTTCAAACCAGTCAACAAGCGGTGCAGACACTATGCTCGGCTTGCCGGCTCTGTGCAGGTCAGTGCTCCCGCCGGGATATTCTGGGGGGCTCATATTCACAGCAGGCAGTCTTCAATAACCGCCCGGAAATCAACCAGCGTACGCACGCGCTGGGATGCGACCTGATAGTCCATTCCCCACGCAAGGCCCAGCGCGGGATTTTCCGTGTGCTGGCCATGGCTACAGTCTTCCACATTGCCATGATCGCTTCCTACGATAACAAGTGTATGCTCCAGGTCCACGGCCGCGGTCAGGCCTGCCAGAAAACGATCGATGCGCTCGAAATTGGCCACAGCTTCTTGAAACATCTGCTTATGGCCGTGGACATCGGTAACCCAGTGTTCAAAAAAGACTAGTGAGGCGGCCCGGGTCTGTCGCCCTACAATGTGCCCCGCGGCTTCGGGCAGGTGCACGGGAACATCCCGGAGCCCCAAGCTGTCCCTCCAGTCCTGTCCCGTGATGGTGCCGCTGATCGCTTCGTGCCGCTGGTATACGGCCCGATCGTGCAGGGCTACGCCCGCCCGGGACAAAGCATAGGGGATGGTACTCAGTAACCGTCGTCCACTACGAATGCCCGCAAAGTAGGTAGGGGGATAGGCATTGGCGCTGCGCACAGTAACCCCCTGCTCCATGAGACAGGAAAAGAGTGTGCCCTGATCCAGAATGGCCCGAATCCTTTTATCCGGCTTGGGGCCGAAGTGTTCCCCCAGTGTATGCGGCACATTCCGTCCCGTCACAATTGCGGCCTGTCCCGTCGCACTTTGGGGTCGACCCGCTACTCCCAGTGAAGCATCTACGGGAAACGTCGCCGCTCTGTCCGTGGTCACATAGGGGTTTTCGGCATTGGGCCGCCGGCGGTCCAGCATTCCGTCCAGAAAGGGCATGTCCGCCGCGAGAAAAGGGTTGTGCCCGCTTGAACTCACACCTACACCGTCCAGAAAGATGAAAACTACCCGCGGCTTGGATGTAGGCGAGGATTTCACGATACGATTATCGGCAAAGGCTAGAAGGCATACACATGTTCAGTATACTGTAGCCGCTTTGTGTTGGGTAGGTTCCACATTACTACCCTTATATAGCGCAGGCTACGTACTAGGGCCATAGGGTTACATCTGCCTCCTATGGGCCCAATTTTCGTGTGCCCCAGCAGTAGGGCATGTACCTGACAGATACACTACGGGTATTCCTATCCCTGATAGGCGCATGGTGGGCAATTTTCGCTCTGCGCGTGCCTTGACCGTACGCTAGCTGCTAACCTTCTAGCCACAGGCACATCAGATATACGGAGCTTTGGTGTAGTAGTGTTTCCAGCATCTCCTAGCCAGGATAGGCAACGGCATCATTCTCTACTTTTACCTGAAACCGACCGGTAGTACTGCACCATCGGATGCCCAAGGCCATCATTAGATAGAGTGGCAAAGCCACACGTAAGCTGCCTCATCAGGTACTAGCAGACCGAAACGATAATCCACCTGGGAAGCTGCCCAGTCTATAGAATCAAGTTTGAGTAAATAGCTCTTGACAAGAAGAGGGCAAAACGAAGAGAACGGCTTTTGTCTTGATTGCCATGTTTCTGGTGCTGATTGTTATCGGTGGCATGTGACGAAGATATGGGCAATAATCTGGACATGCCGAGACCGGTACAACCAGTACCCTTCTTCGACGAGACAGTACTGGCGATCTCCTAATAATTGGAACCTAGTCATGATCCTGCAAGAATTTTGGTGAGACCTAGGCTGTCTCATGACACAGGATCCCGGCACCTTTGACTTCGCGCGGAACGAGTTAGTGCGCCGCGTACACGGCCGGCCGCTCAAGTTGCCGTCCGATTAATAAGACATATCCGCATACCCGGCAAATCCGGGTCTGGGCTCATAATTGCGCGCCAAGATCCCGCTAGATCCGCTATCTGTGGGATAACGTCCTGGAACCCGTCGATGGCCGTCTCCGCATTGGGCCGGACGACTAACGAAACTTGACGCCGGGCCTCGGTGGCGGGCCAAAGTCGAAGTTGTATTCGCCATCCACGCGGGTACCCGGCCATATTTGGGCCGCGTAGACCGCCGGCGTCTGCATGCGGGGAAAGGGTACCCACCCGGGCAAGTACCCTTTGCGGCTGATGACGTATGCGACCATCTCCGCGATTTCTTGCTCAATGTATGCACGCTCTCTCGCCGTGCGCACCACTTCCGATTCCGGATCGATACGTCAGGTATTCGTGTGCCCGTCCACGCACGCCGTGAACTTCATTTGGGGGGCATCCCAAACGAAGAAGAGCCGATGCGTCTCGTTAGGCAAGAATTTCATGCTCACTCCTTCTATACACGCCGAGCCCACTGTAAAAGGTAGTAGGCCCCGGTGTGCAGTCAGGTCCCGTAATGGTCACGGTAATAACTACGAGTTCCTAGTATAACCATAGACCACTAGGTCCGACACACGAAGTAGCGGACGTAGTAGCCGGCCCCCCCAGAGATACCGTACGGTCGCCTTGGCGAACGCGAGACTATTCACCCGGCACACGCATTTCGTTCTATCTAGCCAGACGAGTGCTTGCGGTAGCCCCTCCGCATTCGCCACTTTGTTGTCGCATTGCTGGGCTCTTTATGTAGGTGATCAAAGCAGCTCATAGATATAAAGCTATAAGCATAGTCCCGAGTAGGAACCTTTCGACAGTCACTAGTCTGCAGTAGAGCCAAAAAATGAAGTGGATATTTTATATTGTTGGCGTAGTGTTGGTCATTCTTGGCATAGTTATCCTAGGTAGAGGCTACTTACTTGCATTTGAAGCAGCCTCTA
Source organism: Caldilineaceae bacterium (assembly GCA_965116185.1). Taxonomy (GTDB): domain Bacteria; phylum Chloroflexota; class Anaerolineae; order Caldilineales; family Caldilineaceae; genus Bin34. The sequence continues at coordinate 657,174 of OZ220492.1, read as the reverse complement.
CGGTATGGCAGGCGCAGTTCGGAATCACAATGGCTCTGTTTGGGCTCATATCTTTCGGTTTCGGTACATTGATCGTCGGTATCGCTGTATTGATCGCAAAGAAGAAATGACTACTATAGGACCTACCGCCCTAGAGTTCGATCCAGAAGACACGGACATAGTTCTGTAATGTCTTTGTCAATGCTTTGCCACCATTCTGTAATAAATACTTAGAAGCTCGTGGAGAGGGAAATTCCTGAAGATATGATTTGTTTTGGAACGGGGGCTCGTGAGTCTGAAAATGAGCCGAATTTAGTTGGACATCAGGCGGTATGCTTACATGCTGTGTCAAGGGATTATTCCTTATAATTACGCTGCTGCTTAGCAGCGGTCCCGGAAAAGAAAACGTGTACGTCTTGGTACCACTTACCTCTGCGTCTTTAACAGCAATGCGTGTTGCGTCATCCCGGTTACCGTACCATTGCAACTCCCCTTATCTCTGGATGCAATAGCATGTCTTCTGCTGCCCCCATGGCAGGCACTACCACAGCCCTAGTCCATGACTGGCTCAACCAGATGGGTGGGGCTGAATATGTCCTGGAAATCCTGCACGATATGTTGCCGCAAGCCCCCGTCTATACAAGTTTGTACGACATCACGCGGATGCCGCCCCACATGCAGCAGTGGGACATCCGGCCGAGCTTTCTCAATCGTCTGCCCGGCGCACACAGCTATATCAGGTTTCTGTTGCCACTGTATCCTATGGCTTTCGCCCGTATGGATTTGAGTCATCACGATCTAGTCGTCAGTATCAAAAGTGCCTTCTGCCTAGGTGTGACTACGCAAAGTACGGTTCATCAGGCATACCACATTTGCTACTGCCTGACACCCACCCGCTTCCTATGGAACTTTGATACGTACATACAACGGGAACAAGTTGCCGGATTGATGCGGGGTGGTGTGCGCCTTTTCCTGCAGCGTCTGCGTCAATGGGAAGTAGAGGCAGCCCAACGCGTGGATGAGTTCATTGCCATCAGCCGAACCGTGCAGGAACGTATCCGGGCCTGTTACGGCCGTGAAAGTACCGTCATTCATCCACCTGTCAACACCCAGGAGTTTCAAGCTTCCACCTCAGTGTCCCCCCAGGACCACTACCTGATCGTCTCGCGCCTCATCCCCTATAAACGCATCGATCTAGCCGTGGAGGCCTTCAACCGTATGCCGGACCGGAAGCTGATTATTGTGGGTGAAGGACGGGACGCGGCCGCCTTGCAGGCCGCAGCCCGCGGTAACATTACCTTCACCGGCTACCTGCCGCGCCACCGTGTAGTGGAACTCATGACAACTTGTCGAGCCTTTCTCTTTCCGGGCGAAGAGGACTTCGGTATCACCCCGGTGGAAGCTCTGAGTGCGGGCAAACCTGTCATTGCTTATGCCGCTGGCGGTGCACTAGATTATGTCGAGCATGGCACAACCGGGCTCTTTTTCCCGGAACAAGATCCTGACGCTCTGGCACAGGCGATCGAAGACTCTGAGCAACGGGTCTGGGATCCCACCGTCTGTCAACACCAGGCCCAGCGGTTCAGTATAGAGGTGTTTCGCCAGAAGATGGGTGAGCGCCTAAGGCAAGCACACCAGGCGCAATAGATATGTCACACTCGCCTCTGGATACACGGCAGGCAGCCGCGTAGACCGGGCAAACATTGACATGGTTGAATTCATGGTGCACCGGGTCAGATGCTGTCGGAAAGCCCTTTACATCATGGAACATAAACTGCCATCCCCACGCTTGATCGGCTCAGTCTCCCGGGTACATATTGGCTTAACTAGGAGCCATCGGGCAAGGCCTTGGGGCAGTTGCGGGTGAAGACCGCTTGACAACCCAGCTATGTAGGGGCTAAGCGGTACGCGGCGGGGAGGATCTGGTCATGGTGAATGGGATAGGACTGGCACCCTACATGGGAAGACTATGCCCAGCGCTTAGTCCCCGATTTAGTTCCCTGGAATCTTACTATACGGACCGTAGGCGTGGGGCAGGATTTCGAGCCTGTGTGCCTTAGGTCAAAGGCAGAACGCCAACATTTATATAAAGGGCGTACGTATTGTGTACGGTAAGAACATGACAATACCATTGCTCTGCCCGGCTTACTACAAGCCCGTCGCGTTTCTCTATGCTATGATCCGAACGATTATGACACCCGTGGTACACCACCGAACATGACCTGGACAGAATACCGCCAACTGCTACTCCGCTGGGGATGGCTTGTGGTCTGCTGTACCCTACTAGGAGCACTGGCGGCGTGGTCTTTCACGCAAACACTATCACCCCGGTACCGCGCCCGAACTTTTATTAGTATGGTACCAGCGGACATGGACTGGCGCATGCGGGACCTGACCAAGGAACTCGCGCACAATGCCACTACCCTATTTCCAGGACCTGCTCTGATCACGGCTCTGCAAGAACGTGATGATGTAGCCGCCACTATGACACCTGAAGAACTAGCGCATAGTCTACAGGCTTCGTTTGACAACGTAACCCTCATCATCACCATTGAAGCCTTCCATACAGAGCCACACACGGCCAGCGCGCTGGCGCAAGCGGCTACCGAGCTTTTCCACACCGAGCGCAGTATCTGGTTCGCGGATCGGAATTTCCAGGACTTCGTAGAATTTGACATGCAGACGAAGACACCGGAACGGATCCGGATCGCACCCAATGTCCTGAGCAATACCTTGGCCGGACTGGTGCTAGGGCTTTGCACCGGCACTGCGCTGATACTCTTACTGCTCTGGCGGGACGAGACCTGGCTCACTCAGCCTGAGATCGTGGAAAAAGCCCTGCATCTACCTACTCTCGGTGTCATCACTCAGGATTGATTGGCGTCACCATGTCTATGGTCTTTCCACCGGTTACCCCTGAACTGCTTAGCCTGCGGGCTAACATTGAGCTAGCCGGGATAGCGCATACCTTACGTTCCCTTGTGATCGCTAGTGTCGTCCCCACGACCGCGACGGGCACCTTGCTCCTCGGGCTGGGTCAAGCTTTTGCGGATGTGGACATGGATGTCTTGCTCGTGGATGCCGACAGCCACGCTCCTACCCTACACCGGCTCCTGCACGGCACGGACACCCCCGGGCTGTACCAGTGCCTAGCAGACCGGGACCAGGCTCTGCCCTTACAAGATACCCCGCTCCCCGGTATCCGGCTGCTGGCTGCCGGTGCGCAGAATCGGGACATTCTGCAGGTCCTGAGCCGGGATCGGATTCGTAACCGCCAACAGGAGCTGGCATCGCGAGCACGGCTGATCCTGTGGCATGTACCACCTCTGACTTCTTCCCCGGCCGGCTTCCTTATCGCCAGCCAAGCCGACGCGACCCTGTTGGTACTACGGCCCGGTCGTGTCCGACGCAGTCAGTGCCAGCATGTGCAACAGCAGCTGGAGCAGGCCGGAGCCCGTATCCTCGGTACCGTTCTGCTCCGGTCACCCGACAAGCGTGTCATGTAGCCGGAGCGTACACGCATGAATTTCAACCACTATATCCGCTCCATTCCCGCCCTGGCCGCGCACCTGCGGAATGTACCCTGTACCCGGGTCGTGAGCAGTTCGTCCTTGGTGTGTCCGATGACCGAACTGGTACCCACCTACTATCCCCGGGCGCTGGCTTCCCAGTCCCGGACGGTCACAACGCTGTCATCCCTGAATCAGGAAGCCGATACTATGGTTCAGGTATTCCGGCGCCTGATTGACCATCTACACCGTCTAGTGCACGCGTTCGCCGAATGGCCGGAATTCGATCCAGGAGCCTTCTTTGATCTCTATCCCCATCAGGCCAACCTACTGGTGGACCTCAAGATTCAGCCCCATACTACGCGCATCGTGTTCTGTGGTGATTTACTGATCCCTCGTTTTCAGCGGGCCGAAGCCTATTTCGTGAATGTCTTCACACCGGCCTATCAAGCGGCGTTCCCCAGGAGCACGACATCCGAGCCGGATAGTCCTGCCCTGCATAATTTCCGGACTGAGGTAGAACCGGAAATGATCCTGCGCTGGCAACATCTGGTGACCGTCGCCCAGCGCCTCAACTGGCACCTGCAGGAGGAACTGGATTTTCTTGTCATCACCTATGGAGAAGAGGAGCTTTTCACCTGGCGTTCCGTATGGCAACATCCGGCAGCCCGGGGACTGCATCCGGCTCTGTGTCCGGCCTGGGAATCCCTCACGACCTTCACGTTAGCAGTGCAGTGCACCTCCTGTCTCGTCCCTGCACAAAACCCATCCTGATGTATGTCGTAAGGTGACACCATGACGCGGTATCTCGTGTCCGGCGGTGCCGGTTTCATTGGCTGCAACTATATCCGCTTTCTGCTGACAGGCTTTCCTACGGTCCGGGTCGTAGTGTTAGATAAACTGACCTACGCCGGCCGGCGTGAGAATCTGCAGGATGTGGCGGAGCGCTTCGGGGATCGCTTCGAACTGGTGGTGGGCGACATCTGTGACGCCGACCACGTGACGGCCGTCTTGCAGCAGGTCCAACCTGACCGGATCGTGAACTTTGCCGCCGAGACTCACGTGGACCGCAGTATCATGCAGCCGGATACGTTTGTACAGACCGACGTACTGGGCACCCATAACCTACTGCAGGCAGCGCTGGCTCAGGGCGTGGAACGGTATCATCAGGTCAGCACGGATGAGGTGTACGGTCCGGTCCCGGACCCGGTACGCAGCCGGGAAACCGATCCCTTAGGTCCAACCAGTCCCTATGCCGCCAGCAAGGCGAGCGGTGACTTGCTGGCCCTAGCCTATCATCACACCTATCAGCTGCCCGTCTCCCTTTCCCGTGGGGCCAACTGTGTGGGCCCGTTCCAGTACCCCGAAAAGGCGTTGCCTATTTTTGCCACTAACGCCCTACAGGATTTGCCTCTACCCGTCTATGGAGACGGTCAACAGAAACGGGATTACCAGTACGTCACGGATCACTGTGCCGGGATCCAAATCGTCCTCGATCACGGGCGCGTCGGTCAGATCTACAACATTGGCACCGGAGCCGAGATGACGAATCTGGATATGATCCGGATTCTGCTGGATGAGCTGGGTAAGCCCCTATCTCTCATCCAACACGTGACCGATCGGCCGGGGCATGATCGTCGGTATGGTCTGGACATTGGCAAAATGCTGCAGCTGGGCTGGTCCTCGGCTTTTAGCTGTGAAGAAAGTATCCGCCGTGCCGGACGTTGGTATGCCGACAACCACTGGTGGTGGGGTCCCATCCGGGCGGGCGAATTCCAGACATACTACGAACGTAACTACGGACACCGTACTGTCCTAGCTTCTTGAAACGGTGATGGCCCACCAGTCCGCGTTGTCCCTGCGCCCCGCCCGTGGGGCAGACAGACAGACGGTAACCCACCTTTTGGCCGAGGCCTATCTGAGTGTGACCAGCTTCGCCGAGACGACATGGAACCGGCTGTCCACACCTTTCCTCACACTCTTAGCTAGTGACACCCGTAGCCGGAACTGGGGGACGATCGTACTGCAGGTAGAATCGCATACCGCGGATGAGCCGGGCCGCGTGTATGTACGTGGGCTGGCCGTAGCCCGGGGACGCAACTCCCGCGAGGATGTCACAAACCTCCTAGTGCACACACAGCATTACCTCCACGCCCAGCACACATCGGCACAGCTAATTCTTCTGACCGACCGCCCCTGGTTGCATCGGGCGGCCAACCGGTCCGGCCTAAGCCAGGTGGATACCCTGCGCTATCTGCAGCGTAATCTAGATCTCCCCAATGGCAGCAGCCCTGGGGGCCTGGTACGTCCCGCCGAGGATGCGGACTACAATGCACTCGCGCGCCGGGATGCGGAACTCTTCGGTCCCCTGTGGCATATGGAAGCATCTGCGCTGCGTGCACAGGCGCGGTCCGGGTGCCTGTTCGTACAACAGATGGACACCGCATTGGCCGGTTTTATTCTGTTTGCATGGCCTCAGGCGTGTGGTGGACCGGCCTTCGTTACACGCTTGGCCGTCTGGCCGGAGTGGCAGGGCCATCAGATTGGTTCTTATCTCCTGATGTGCGCCGCCGCCCGGCTACGGCGTGAGCAGACAGACCGCGTGGGACTCAATGTGCTGGATTCGAATACGCCGGGCCGGCACTTCTATACCCGTCATGGTTTTCGCCCTCAGGGCCGTCCGCAGGCGGTGCTCACAGGCCGGATCGGGTGTACACCAGCGATGCGATGAACGACAAAGGGACGTACATTCCCTATAAACGCTTGGCGTTGCTGCTGGTGGCCATTGTCCTGATCGGTACGATCGGCTATGTCGTGTTGGAGCAATGGACATGGTGGGACGCCTTGTACATGACAATCATCACCCTATCCACCGTGGGTTTCCAGGAGGTAAGTGATCTCCACTGGAGCGGCCGCCTGTTCACACTTCTCTTGATTCTGGCAGGCGTGAGCGGCTTTGCGCTTATTTTTTCCACTATCATGCAGGGTATGCTGGCAGGGCATCTCTCCGGAGTCTGGCAATCCTCCAAAATCAGGCGGAGAATACGCAGCATGGAAGAACATTACATTGTGTGTGGGTACGGCCGGGTAGGGTCCAAGGTAGTAGAGCGGCTTCGTACCCAGTCGTACGACATTGTGGTTGTTGACCTGAACCCGGACATTGGGGCTCTGCTCGTGAACAGTCCGGTGCACTTCATACACGGGGACGCGACCCAAGAAGATACTTTCCGAGCTGTGGGCATTGATCAGGCCTGCGGTCTTGTCTGCTGTCTGCCCCACGACGCGGACAATTTGTTTGCCGTGCTGACTGCGCGCACGATGAACGCCGACATTCACATCATTGCCCGGGTGGACGAGGAGAGTACGGAAGCCAAGATGCGCTTCGCGGGCGCCAATGATGTCGTGAATCCCGGCAGTATTGCCGGGCGGACGATGGCCATGCGCCTGATTGAACCGGACGTGGTGCGGGTCATTGATATGCTTACTACCACCGGCCTGCACGGCAATCTCCTGGAAACCGTACAGGTGTTGCCTGACTCAGAACTGGTGGGCCAAAATATCGGAGAGATCGGGTTTCGTCGCCGGTTTGGCGTGAGTGTACTGCAAATCCTACGCGCCGATCAGACCCTGGAAGTCGACATCACGGCGGAGACGGACATCCGGCCCCATGACATCCTCATGATATTGGGCAAGCGGACAGCCGTCATGCAGTTCCACGCGCACGTACATGCAAACCTGAAGAATCCACCTAGCTACCATGAGCACTAGCCACACACCGGGCGTGGCGGTGTGAACCGCTCTATTCCAGGCGAGCCGCTAGCAGAGCTAGGGCAATGGCCTGCACATGATCTGTAGATGGCGCAAAGAACACCCGCTGATCCGTGACAATCGGCCCGGGTCCGGCAAAAGCCTGCACGCCGGCGGCATCCAGCACAAAGTAGTCCCGCACCCGTGACAGGCTTTCCAGATCGGCGTGCGCAATAGGATGCTGAACTAGGCGCTCAAGGAGTCGGTCCAGCTCCGGCTGTTCAAATGGGGTTGCGGTAGCCATCAGGAGCGAGTGACTCCCACCCGTATACCAGAGGGAGGCGTAGGGAAAGGTGTGCTGAAAGGTACGCAGGATCCGGCGGTAGTCACCGGGTGTCATGCTGTGGAACGGCAACCACTGGAAAAAGACGCCGGTAGGCGTCAGGTGCGCAGCTACCTGTGTGTAGAATTCGTCCGTGAATAGAGCCCAGCTACTGGTGTTGGCGGGATGGGTCGCATCCGTTGTGATGATATCGTAGCGATACGGAGTCCGGAGTAGGAAATTCCGTCCGTCTTCCACATGCAGCGTCAAGCGCGGACTGTGCAACACATTGTAATTCTCTTCCCAGTAGTGCGCGGCCGCCTCCAGCATTTCGCGGGATAAATCCACGGCCTCAATATGCGGTATGTCATGGGTATCCAGGGCCCCCGTGGCAATGCCGTTGCCAAAACTCAGCATCAGGGCACGCTCGGCCTGGGGCCGTACTAAGGGGGGCAAATGGCCCAGAGCCCTGAACGCACGCATGCTAACCGCGTCGGTGGGTACCTCAATACGACCATCTACGAAGGAGACCCGATAATTCTGCAGGGGTACGTGAAAGACGGATACTGTGGTCTCCACACCTTCCGCATAATAGACGAGATGTTCCCCTGCATCCTGACGAAAGCCAAGATACACGGCCGGGGGGCGGAACAGGACCGCTAGACACAGGCACAGCATCCCACCTGCCGGTAATCGGTTGTCGGACCAAGTCAAGGTCAACCCACGCAGAGGCCAGGCCAGCAAACCCAGTAGTAAACTACCACCCGCTAGCAGCAGGAGGGTCCCCTGCAGTCCTAGCCCGGGCACAAGCAGGAAGGTAGTCACCAGAATTCCGCTTATCGCGCCTACCGTATTGACGGCACTCGTCTGGCCCGCGGTGGTGCCTAAACGGAGCCGATTCCGTGTCACCAAATGCACGGTCACGGGATACAGATAACCCATCAAGCAAGTAGGTAGTAACAGAATCAGACTGCCCAGCAAAAACTCAAAGAGAATCGCGCGGGTCATCGTATAGGCACCGAACACATCTTCCAGTGATAGCAAGGGCAGCCAATAGAAAAGATACACGGTGCCCACGCCACTCAGGGCTAAGAACAACTGCAACCGCGCGAAAGTGCGTAGGGTGGGTGCCCGGCGCTGCATATGCCGAGCAGCCAGAGCACTCCCGATCGCCAACCCTGCCAGGAACGTAGACAGGACAATGGCAAACGAGAACACAGCATCCAGGGTGAAAATGGCCAGAATACGGGACCAGACGGTCTGATAGCCGAGGGCAATAAAGCCGGATAGGGTATAGGCACCGAGGAGACGCCGTGGTCCCCAGGGCACCCTATCACCGCTATTATCACCCGCTAGGTAAATCCGGTCCGTTGATGCGGAGTCCACCGACCGCGTTATCGTCGAAGTCCTCCCCCATACCTGTCCAAGTCCTGCTAACACGCAGGAAACCAAGTTGATGGCAGCAGCAACCGTGACAGCCTGCGGCAGGGCCAGGTAGCGTAGCAGCCATAGGGCCGTCACTGTCGCACCCACTGCTGCGCCCAGGGTTTCCAGGGCGTAAAACCGCCCCACAATGGCCAGGGAACCCACCGCACGAACACGTCCTAGCCAATGCATGATGATAGGCAGGGTACCCCCCATGAGTAGGGCCGTTGGTGTAAGGATCAGGACAGCTAAAGCCAGGCGCAAACCGAGCAGGAGCGCCGGTGCCTCTACCATATGCAGAGCCAGGTTGGCATAGAAAGGGCGGATGGCCTGCAACCAACCCGGTGTCTGCAGAGCCAGGCCGGCAATCGCGACCTGTAATAGAGCAAACAGCCACAGAGGCTGGCGCATCCAAGGCACCACCAGACTGAACAGCCAGTTCCCCAGGGCACCGCCACCTAGAAAGGCAATCACCACGGCCACGTACGCGTATACGCTGACCCCGAACACCAGGGACGCCTGCCGCATCCAGATCAGTTCATAGATCAGTGTAGATACACCCGTCAGGGCAAAGGCGAAAGCCAGCAGCAGGAGCGAAAGCCGCGACATGCGGAGAGCATCCAAAGAAAAAGGGCGGTCTGGTTGTCCAGACCGCCCTGACAGCGTAGGGGAGCCGCAGAGGTTTACTCAAACATGTAATCCTCTTCTTCGGCAATTCGCAGTAACACTTCCGTCACGGCTTCCTCAACCATAGGCAGAATGTCGGCCGCTTGGCCTTCCGGATCGTTCCAGAATTCACCTAAGAGGTTGTCCCATGTGCTGTTGATCTCATCAAAACCTACCATCAGGTGATTACTGGACTCCAACCCATTGGTGAAGGCACCCTGATACACCGTTTTCACGTCTTCCGGATCCATGCAGCCGAACTGCTGGTACCATTCTTCAAGCAGCTTGGTCTGTGTGGGCGGCGTGTTGGTCGCCTGCATGTAGGCGCGGGCAGCTTCTTCCGAAATTAGGTACTGCATGAAGGTCCAGGCAGCTTCCAATTCCTGGCCTTCCAGCCCTCGGGTAATGGACCAGGGATCCGTAAAGATGACGGCACGTGTGGGAGCATCGGGCGCTCCAAACGGCAATGGCGCGACACCCCAACAAAAACCACCTTCCACATCAGGGGTCACCGGGCTGTATACCCACCAGCCCCAGCCACCTGTGGTTTTCATGGCGACCTTACCACTCTGGAAATCGCCACCGAGAGCGTTCAGGCCCTCAACTGCCGCCGCATCCGGGGCCACCTTGTGTAAGTAGGTCAGGTCATGGCGGCTCTGGAAAGCCTTGACAGCCCCTTCGGAGGTGAAATCAATGGACTGGGCAAACCCTGTATCAAACGCATCGTCCGGCCAAGGGAAGGCGTCAAACAACCAGGTGATAGCTTCGACCGGCCAAATACCCTCAACCCAGCCATAGGTGGCGTTCATGGGATCATCCACGTCGGTGGTCATCTGCTGCGCCAGATCCAGGGCCCGGTCCCAGGTCCAACTCGTATCGTCCCAGGAAACGGGGGGGTACTCCAAACCGGCCGCATCAAACAGATCCATGTTGTAGAACATGTAGCTGCCGGTGGTCAGAAACGGAAAGCCATACTGACGGCCTTGGTTTTCATAGATGGCCAGGACTTCGGGAATGAAGACGCTGGTATCCAAACCGTCCCGTTCGATCAGGGGTGTGAGGTCCATCAGGAGCCCCCGGACCCGATCGCTCGCAAAACCGTTACCTCCCCAGTTGGGGGACCATACGTGCAAAGGTTCCCCGGCGGCAATCATGGCCTCACGCTTCACTGCGATGTCCGCCTGATCCACGATCAGTAGGTTCACGGTGATGTCCGGGTGGGCCGCTTCAAATTCGGGAATAGCTACATCTTGTTCCCAGGGATTTTCTACCACATTAGTACGCGCCATCCAGACAATTTCCCGTTTCATATCGCCATCGGCGGCCATGTCAGCCCCACTATCCATCGGGGTCGTACAAGCTGCCAGTAGCAAGCTCAGGAACACGGCTCCAAACAAAGTTACTTTGGCTACTTTGTGCATTAGTGCAATCTCCTATCAAATCACAATCTTGGATAAACCACAGTCAAACCGAATGCTATCCACTCGGTTATTCACAAGTAAGCGTCCCTATCCCTTGACACCGCTTACTACGATGCCCTGAATGAAATAGCGCTGAGCAATAAAAAATACTACAATACACGGGGCAATAACCGAGAGAGACGCCGCCATATACCAGTGCTGTGGGGTGCCCCCGAACGGTGTCCGAAACATGGACAACCCCAGGGATACGGGGAACTTAGCATTATCGTTGATGTAGATCAGGGGGCCCTGGAAGGTGTTCCAATGGAAAATAAAGGACATGATGGCCACAGCCCCTAGGGCCGGTTTAGACAGAGGCAGAATGATCCGGCTCCAGATGCCCAAGCGACTAGCCCCTTCAATGTGGGCGGCTTCGTCGTATTCCAGGGGAATGCCTAGATAGAATTGCCGCAGCAAGAAAATCAGGTAGGCGCTACCAAGCCAGGCGGGAATAATGAGAGGGTTGTAGGTATTGAGCCACTGTCCAGGCAGCTTGGCGAAGAGAATGTAGGTGGGAATGATGGTCACTTCCTGCGGTACCATCAGTGTGGCCAACACCAGCACGAACAACCCGTTGCGGCCCGGAGCGCGCAAACGAGCAAACCCGTAGGCGATGAACGAATTGGAGATCACCTCCCCGATCACCACCATACCGGCAAAATACAGAGTATTACGAAAATACAGGGCGAACGGGTTGAAAGTCAGGGCCTCATAATAATTTTTCCACTGGAACCTGACCGGAAGCCAGTTCGGGGGAATCTTCAGAGCTTCTATCTCGCCCTTGAGGCTAGTGGATAGCATCCAGAATAAGGGAAACAAGACGATCCCCAAGCCAAGGATGAGTAGGATCGTTGCCATGCCGGCCATTAACCGTTCCTGGCCCTGAATGCTCAGGGTGCGGGAAGGGTTCGCGCTGGCAGCACGGGATGGTATGGAGGTAGACAGTGTCTGTTCGGTCACTAGTTCCCCTGGTGGGATCTCTGGAAGCCGCTCATTAAATCATCTTGTCGTCGCCCGGAGCCTCATAATACACAGCCCGACGTGACACGCGCAGGGCAATCACGGTCAGGACCAGAATGATAAGGAACAAGAACCAAGCTTGGGTTGAGGCGTAGCCAAAACGATAGCGCCGGAAAGCATTCACATACAGGTACAAGACATAGAACATGGACGCGTAGGCTGGGCCACCTACTCCGCCACTGACGATATAGGCGGGTGTGAACACCTGAAAAGAGCCAATCATACCCGTGATGAACGTGAAAAGTACGACAGGCGAAATCATGGGCAAGGTTACGTTCTGAAAACGGCGCCAGGCTCCGGCCCCATCGATCCGGGCCGCCTCATACAGGGCTGTCGGCACGCCCTGGAGGCCCGCAAGGTAGATCAACATGGAAGCCCCAAATCCCCACAGGCTCATTAGCACAAAGGACGGGACAACCCAGTTCGGATCAAAGAACCAGCGGGGACCCTTCAGACCAAGCGGAATTAAACCTTCCTCACCAGCCAGCATCGCGATAAGGTAGTTGACGATACCGAAACTGGGGTTGAGCAGCCACTGAAACAGAAAGGCCACCGCTACACTGCCTGCCACCAGGGCCGGAATGTAGTAGAGGGTACGAAAGACACCCAGAAAAGGTACGCCTTTCTGGTTCAGGAGCAGGGCCATCACCAGCGAGACGACAATACCGGCAGGCACCGCCAGCAGAGTGTAGAGGCCGGATACCTGGAGCGACTTGTAGAAAATATCATCTGTCAGCAGACGCCGATAGTTTTCCAGATTCACCCACATCGGTGGATCTGCCACGTTGTATTCGGTGAAACTCAAATACAGTGAACCGAGGATAGGACCTCCACGAAAGAGGATCAGTCCCACAATCCAGGGCGAAATGAAAAGCCAAAACCAGCGCGCTTCACTGCGTGCGAGTTTTTGTTTGGGCAAAATTGAGAACATTGCCGGGCCTTGCGAGACCAATCTTATTCAACACTGGAGTGTGCTACGGGTAGAAGAGAGATTATAGCACCTTGTATTGAACGCGCAAATAATCGCCCTCCCGCACTGACCGGCGCACTCCGGGCCAGGTCCATTTTGGCCGAACGCCAGACCTCCTGGCCTGTGGCGGCGTCCAGGGCCACGATATGGCTGCCTTCACCCAAGCGGATGAGCGCATAAAGGTGGGTGTTGACACGACTGGGCAACGACACGAAATTCAGCGTCTCATAACGCCAGCGCTGCTCACCTGTCTGGATATCAAAGGCAGTTAGGGTGCGATTGGTCTTGCTCATTACCAGATCCCCGGCGGCCCCAGCTGGGATCAGAGGCGACGAATCATGCTCCGCCTGCCACAGCAGATGTCCAGACTCGGCATCTAGCGCATAAAGCCAGCGGTCATTCGTCACGAACACGCGATCGTCCCGCAAGACAGGCGCAAAAAACAGAGAGGGCTCCGTGCCTTGGAAACGCCAAATTTCGGCTCCCGTCGTCACATCAATTGCATAGGTGTGGAAGAAGTCCGCCACATAGGCTATCCGGTCATTGGCGGCCACGGAAGATGCGACCGGCTCACTCAGACCGGTTTCCCAACGAACTGCGCCGGTTTCCGCATTCAAGGCGTACAGGGTGCGGGCACTCGCTACCAGTAGTGTATCACGCACCTGTACAGGTGAAGTCACATGCCCACCGATGTTTTGATACTCGCTCCCTACGTCCGGAAATCGGAACTGCCATAGTTTGGCTCCATTCCGGGCGTCCAGGGCGAAGAGATAGCCCGTGTCCCCGGACTCGGCCCGCACGAATACTCGGTCCTGCCATACCCAAGGAGAAAGGAAAAAGCCGGGCAATTGGATATCCCAGACCACGTCGCCCGTCGTCATATCCAGCACGTGTAGACTGGCTTCCGTGTCCGCGTAGAGAAAGCCATCGGCATAGGCGATGGGACTGACGAATTCACCGCTGTCCGGGACCGGGAATTCGCGGTCAAGACGCAGCGGGGGCACGAGGGGAAAGTCAGCAACGCGGGTACGCCCGGCAGTAGCCCCCTCCCCTGGCCAGTTGACCTGCAGATAGGGATTAGTAGGCGTCGGCACAGTACAACCGCTAAGCGCCCACAGTACACCCAGCAGGATCAGCAACCGAATACCGGCCCGCGTACGCCAGGGCCTCCCAGGGCGTTTCATACATCTATATACCTGTTGACAGGATAATGCAAGACGAGCGAGCACTGGTTCAGCTCCCGCATCAAGCTGCTTCATTGTAATGGAGGATGCTGCGGACAGACCCGATCCGCGTACCCAATACGTTATATTTCCAGGTACTAACGGTCAGGTTCCTGTATAATTTCCATAACGCAAGATAGCAACTGCGCGGTTGGTATTCGCTACACTATTCATGCATCCGCTTCCGACGTAAGGGATTTCACATCTGCTTGTCTTACTGATGCGCCTGGCCACTCACCCCATTTGTTGCTGCCGTTCTCGGTATGGTCCCGACTGGGTACCTGGGATGTGGTTGCCGGCCTGCGGTGCCTCTATCTGTGTTCAACGGCTGAAGGGAGCGCTGTGTACCTACGCTGTCCCGTTACTCATCTCCCGCAATTGATGCTTCATGCCGTCTCTGCGTTCTCCATCTCCCTCCGCCTCGGAATCGTTTCCTACGCGCGCCCACCTGACTGTCACTGACAATCTGGAGCAGCTCCTCGCCGTTTTGCCCACTCGCCTACAGGATCATCTGTCTCATCAGACCTGTGCGGCGGAACTGTTGGAAGTGGTTATGGATCTAGGACGCATTCCGGAAGCGCGCTATATGCAGGGAGATGATCTGCTGGACCAGGAAGAAGTGACGCTCGCCGATCTGAACTACACGGTGTCACAGATCGGCGCTTTCGGTCGGGATAACCGCGCGGGCATTGAGCGCACCCTGCACCGCATTTCCGCCATTCGTAACCGCAATGGGACCATCATTGGCCTGACCTGTCGCGTGGGTCGCGCCATATCCGGGGCCATGGAGATCATCAAGGACATGATCATGAGTGGCCGTAACATCTTGCTGCTCGGTCGTCCCGGTGTGGGTAAGACTACGCTGCTCCGGGAGGCAGCGCGGGTGCTCGCCCAGGACCGGCGTGTCGTAATTGTAGATACCAGTAACGAAATCGCCGGGGATGGCGATATCCCCCATCCCGCGATCGGACGCGCCCGCCGTATGCAGGTCCCGACCCCGGATCTGCAGCATGCCGTGATGATTGAGGCCGTGGAAAACCACATGCCGGAAGTCATCATCATTGACGAAATCGGCCGGGAACTTGAAGCCCTGGCTGCCCGCACCATTGCCGAACGAGGCGTACAGCTCATTGGCACGGCCCACGGCCATACGCTGGAAAACTTGGTCATGAACCCCACCCTCGCGGACTTGGTAGGGGGTCTAGAATCAGTGACCCTTTCGGACGAGGAGGCACGCCGGCGGGGCACCCGCAAAACGGTATTGGAACGGCGTGCCCCACCCACCTTTGATGTCTTGATCGAAATCCAGACGCGGCAGACCATGGTGATCCACCATGACGTGACCACAGCTGTGGATCACCTGTTGCGGGGATGGACCCTGAAACCCGAACTGCGTACAATGGCCGAAGACGGCTATATTCAGGTGGAAAATGAGGTGGAACGTACACCTTCAGAACAATTCTACCGCACCGCCGGCCTCAAGGTGCCCGCAGGCACCGAAATCGCGATTGATGAGGATGCCTTTCACGAGCGCACCCGTCTCCAGGCGCGCCAAGGCGCACGCCGGCCGGATAACAGCCGCACGCCGCTCTGCGTCTATACGTTCGGTATTGGCCAGAGCAAGCTGAAGGCATCGGCTAAGAACCTGAACGTGCCCATTACTTTTGTCTCCAACCTTGACGAGGCCGATGTAGTCGTCACTCTCAGGAACTATTATCGCAAACAGTCCTCGGCCCTGCATTGGGCTGAGAGACAGGACATTCCGGTATACGTGCTGCGTAACAACACCACGACCCAAATGGAGCGCATGCTGGTGGACTTGGTGCCTGGAGACACCCAGCTGCGCGATCCCTACGAAGTCGCCATCCGGGAAGCCCAGGCTGCCATTCAGAAAATTGACCGCGGCATCCCATCCGTGGAATTGACGCCCCAGCCTGCCGTCGTACGTAGCCAGCAGCATCAGCTGGCCCGGGCCGCACAGTTGGTTAGCCACAGTCATGGGCGCGAGCCCCACCGCCGCGTAAAAATTTCCCGGCAGGTGTAGTCATGGCCCATTTTATTACCTTTGAAGGACCGGAAGGCAGCGGGAAGACCACACAGACAACCCTGCTGCAGCAAGCTTTAGTCCAGGATGGTCTGGAGGTCATGGCGCTACGCGAGCCTGGAGGTACAGTGGCGGGGGAAGCCATACGCCAGTTGCTGCTAAACCGTACCGATACGGATCTGCACCCACGCACGGAAACCCTTCTGTTTAGTGCCGCCCGTGCTCAGCTCGTGGCCGAGGTGATCCGCCCCGCTTTGGAGCAGGGTCGGACGGTGCTGTGCGATCGATTCAGCGACAGTACGCTGGCCTATCAGGGCTTTGGTTATGGGCAGTCCTTGGCGGCGCTGGAACCCCTCATCACCTATGCCACCGATGGCCTAGTGCCTTCACTACGCATCTACCTAAACCTGCCACCAGCGGCAGGTCTACGGAGGGTACGGCAGAACCAAACAACCGCTTATACCCGGGAATGGAATCGCCTGGATGCCAAGGATCTGGCGTACCATGAAGCCGTGTATGCGGGCTACCGGGAACTGATGGCCCAGGATCCCGCAGGATGGCACACAGTGGATGCCCTGCAAACGCCTGAGGATATTCATGCCGAAATTCTGGCAGCTGTACATCAGCATATCGCGCACCCAGCCGGTATGCTGACATGAAGATGGTAATGGCCATAGTCCGGTATCAGGACAGCAGTGCCTTGCTCGATCGCCTGACCCAGAAAGGATTCGCGGCCACGCTCACGAATTCCCGTGGCGGGTATACCCATGAAGGAAATGCCACTATCTTCTGTGGCATTGAGGACGAATGGGTGGAAGAGGTACTGGGCCTGATCAGGGAAACCTGCCGTACCCGTACACAGTACGTTACCCCCCTGCCACCTGTCATGGAGCTGGGCGAGCTGCACCTACCTGATCCCGTGGAGAAACACCTGGGAGGCGCCACTATCTTTGTCTTGCCCGTTGATAGTTTTGTCCAAATCTGAGGCCGGAGCAGGACATGAACTACCCTGTCTGCCACACGGCTCTCAAACCCCTCATGCCGGGTGCAGAGACGTACGCATTCTTGCACCCATGCGTAGTCCCACAGATCTGAAGCTGTAAATTGGGCCGATGTCACACGAGAACTCTTCGTCGCTGCAGGAATTAGACACTGCCCAGATCTACCAATGTGTAGCCAATCCGCGACCGGTGCTCTTGGTACTCTCCGGCCCGAGCGGTGTGGGGAAAGACACGACCCTGTCCGCTATGAAAGCCCGGATTCCCCATATTCATTTTGTGGTGACGGCCACGACCCGCCCTATTCGGGACGGGGAGGTGGACGGTGTGGATTACCATTTTGTGAGCAAGTCGCGCTTTGCCGACATGATCGAGCAGGATGAACTCCTGGAATATGCGATCGTGTATGGTGACTACAAGGGTATCCCCAAGGCTCAGGTACAAAAAGCCCTGGCTAGTGGCAAGGATGTCGTTCTGCGTATTGATGTCCAGGGCGCGGAAACCATCCGCAAGCTGATTCCGGAGGCAGTCACTATTTTCCTAACCGCGCCCACCGAGAGGGAATTAGTCCGGCGCCTGCGAGAACGCAAGGCTGATCCACCCGGCCAGCTTAAGTTGCGCATCGCCATGGCCCGCCAGGAAATGAAACGCATTGACGAATTCCAATACGTCGTCATCAATCGCGACAACGAGCTGGAAAAGACGGTAGATCAGGTACACAGTATCATCAAGGCAGAGAAAAGCCGCTACAACTGGTCCCTGGTGTCCATATGAGACGCCCCGGTACCCCTCCGGGGAGACAGAACCGACGGGGCCGATGCCCCTTACTCCTTCCTTCTCGTCTGTGTTCTGTGTTCCATCATCTCTTTTTACAATCTGCCTAATCCTGTTCCGGGTTGATGCCCGTGAACAGATGGCCACTCCACACGCTATGATGCCATTGTCTTTCCCTTCCACCATCCCCCATTCCCACCAGGCTGTATTCGCCGCCGGCCGCCAGCGGTCCAAGCGGTGGTTCCGTCCCGCTTACGGGTTCCTGTGCGGGCTTACCCTCGTCTTGTTCTGTCTGTGGTCCACGGGCGTGCACGCCCAGGCCGTACCGGAGCATCCCTCACCCTTATCGGAAGTCGTACTAGGTGAAATTCGGGCCTTGGATCTGCTGGCCACGGAAGAAGCCGCTTTTACCTTTGTTGTGGCCGAAGTCGGTCGCTACCGTCTGATGCCGGGGCTCCTGCCGCCCTCTGCGGATATACATGTCACCGTCACGGCAGCCAATGGCACCCGTCTTTTCGCCAATCCTTTGACAACCGTGGATCTGACCCTGCTACCTGGTGTCTACCAGCTCGTATTTCAGGCCCGGGACGACGCCACGTTTGACTTTGCCATGGTGCGTCACTTCGGCAGCTATTCGGTCAATCCCGAGGCTGTGAGGACGATCGATCCGGGACACCATCTACCCGCCCGCACCACTACACAATCCCAGCTGTATGCCCGGATTCAGGTACCCCGCCAGGTGGAAGCGCGGGAGTGGTTCCTCGTGCTGGAACATAACAGTGACACACCTCTGACCCTTACTCTGACCGGCCCGGACCTCACACGGCAAGAACAGGTGCAGGGGACGCATACGCTTAATTTCTGGTCCGCCGGCGGCGAGTACCTACTCCATCTGGATCTGGGTGATCTGGCAGAGACAGAGGCCATGTCGCCTATCCTCACCTTCATCCACCCGGGCGCACAGGAACTGATCTCCCTCTATCTTAACTCTACGGTAGAGGGGGCCATGTCCCTCAACCGCAATTCCGTACACTACCGGCTGACCATTGACGACGGTTTCGTGACCACATGGAATCTGACATCTGACTATAGCGGTGACCTGGACTTGTCCATCCATCCCCTGCACCAGCCGCACCGGACGGTCACCCGCAGCGCGTCACCGTTGTCGTCCGAGTCCATCCCCGATCTGCTGCTGGTACCCGACACGTATCTCATCACCGTGACTCGTACCACCGGGAGCGGTAACGTACTGTTTACCCTGGATCTGCAGGTGGTACCCGTCAATACATATCCTTATATCCCGAGCCAACCCACCGTAGCCGTACAAGGCGAGGATAATCTGCTGGATCTACACGGCTTCACGGTGGAAGCCGCCGGCCAACAAGTGTCACTGTCGCTCCGGGAACCACCGGGGGGAGTGGAACAGGTCTTTGTCTTCGGCCGCCAGCAGGCAACCTGGGATTTGCTACTCCCGAATCGTATTGACTTTGTCGTCCCCACGGCCGGCCGTTATTTCGTCGGTATCAAGACGCTCTACGGCTATGGTCGTTATGCCCTGGACATTACAACTGATACCATCCTACCTACCCTACCCGTCACCGGTGTTGTGGCAGGGACCATAGAGCCGGAGCAGCAACAAACCTATCGCTACGCGATTCCGGATGAAGCTAGCCTCATCTCTTTTGTGTTGGTGTCATTGGGTACGGCTGATCTAGACCTGGAGACGAATCAGTACGATCCGAACGAACACCGGCTTATCTACCGAACCAGTTCCATTGACCGCACCGTGGAAACCGTAGCATGGTATGATCCAGGACCAGGATACATCATGGTCAATGTGCAGAGTTTCGGACCTCAGACCACCGAATACCTGCTGGTCGTCCGTACCCAGACCTTGGATCCATGACCTAGCGGCACATTGTCTCTGCCTATTCTGGTGGCGCAAACGATTGGCATGCCTGGGGAGGCAGGTGCCCCCATAGAACTGAGCCGCCAAGCAAACGGGGTATTGGCCATGCACGAAGCACAAACACACATTACAGGCCCCTGTGTGGTCTATGTGGACACGGTTATAGACAGCCACAAGGCCAGTGAAACTCTGCGCATGCTACAAAGCAACCTCCAGATGTGGCATCGCAGCGGGGTTACACCACTATGGCTGAATTCGTTCCGTCATCATGCCGGTGCGCGTCTCGTATGTCTCGTCCAGGATTTCTGCAAGTTCAACAACCTGGTTATGGACGAAATTCGGTGTGTACAGGGCGTGCGCGAAACCCGCACCACTTTCAGTTTTAACGGTATCGCCAACCTCGATCTATTGCTGGATCTGGAAATGGAGATCCTGCCACATACCGACACCGCTTCCTCCTACCTGAACATACGCGTAGCCCCGGGCGTGGACCGCCCGGTTTTGGAGGCTGTGGCCCAGCTGCCTCAGGATGGCATCGTCCGGGCCGTATGGGTTCTCACCACCTATTCCAGTTTCGGCGGCGACATAGCTTTGCTGCTGCTAGGACCCAGCAGCAAGGCTATATCCACATACATCTGTGATCACATCCGATGCATTGAAGGTGTCATTGACACCACCGCCGACGACATTGTGGAATGGATTTGGATGGCGGAGCCCGCTGCGATCATCACGCTGTGTGAGATGTTCTGTCAGGATGAAGACACCGCCGCGATCCCGAACGCCTGGAATGATTCCCTGTTCCAGGACGAAGACTCCTGGGATGATGATACCTGGACCTGATCGCAGGGTCCTTTCAGTGGCAGATTGTCCACTGCTGGGCCACAAAGTCATGGACCACAGCCCGAAATCGACCCCAGTAGTGCCAGTAGGGATCCGTCAATCCGCGTAAATCGTGCGCTACGTCAGCGAGTTGTCCGGGAGCCTGCCAGCGCCAACCCGCGATCTCTTCAGTGGCATCCTGCGGTTCCGGCCGTGCCGTGGACGGTGCTTGCACCACAAAAACGAACGAGCCAAAGAGCACGGGTAGGCTATGGCGCGGATGCTGGAATTGGTAGGTGATCAGGCCCAAAAACGTCTCTAGACACGCGGCCGCCGGGGACGCATTCGTGGCGTGTAATGCTACCGTGATGCCGGTTTCTTCCTGTACTTCACGGCAGAGTGTCAGCACAGGATCTTCAGCGGGCCGGATGCCTCCGGTCGGTAGACGAAAACCGCCCGGCGGGTAATACCGTTTGGTATGTAGTAGCAGTCCCCGGTCTGGCGAACCACGAAACAGGACGTAGCAGATCTCGCCTATGCGGCCATCACGCAGCAGCGTCTGATGCTCACCGGTCAGAAAAGGATCATCCACGTCCAACACGACATGCTGTAATGTGGCTGCAGGCCAGCGTTCCCGAAGTGGACTAAATAACGCCTGGCAGGGATTGAGAGCCGCCGATTGCATGAGAGGTTGTCAGCGTACGATCCGCAGCTGAGGGTCCATGGCATCACGCAGACCGTCGCCGAGTAGGAAAAGAGAGAGCACGGTTAGAAAGATCAGGATGCCGGGCGGAAAAATCAGATGCCAAGCTACAAACGCACCGGTTGCTTCGTCTTGCAGAAATAGGAAGTTCTGGGAATTCGCCAACATGTTGCCCCATGTGGCCTGGGGCGGTTGAATACCGAAACCGAGAAAACTCAGCACCGATTCGACCAGAATCAACGTGCCGATTTCCAATGTTATCAATACGATCATCAAAGGCAGGGTGTTAGGCAGGAGATGATTCCACATGATCCGAAGTTGTGTCGCCCCCAGGGCTCGGGCTGCTACGGTATAGTCCAACTCTCTAAGTTGCAAAATTTGGCCACGCATGAAACGAGCAGGACCAATCCAGCCGAAAAACCCTAGAAACAACGTCAGGGTAATGGCATTAGGTTTGAAGACAGCCGTTATTAATATCAACACAAAAAGCGTGGGCACTGAACTGAAAGTGGAAATCAGCCACCAAGCCAGAGAATCCACAAGGCCACCGAAGAAGCCGGCCGCCATACCTAAGGCAATACCTAATACAAAGCCGATGACGGCCGCACAGAAGGCCACCAGCATACTCACCCTAGCCCCGTACAACAGGCGGACCATCTGGTCGCGTCCTAAACTATCGGTGCCCAGCCAATGCGGCAAGCCCCCTGAAATTTCAAGGAGTTTGGCTGCTGTTGTCTCATCTAGTCCCAAGACTGCTTTGAGGCCATGCACGAGGTAGGGTGGTTGCAATGTGCTGTCTAGGTTGGTGTCATTAGGGCCCACGCCCACCAACCTATCGGTCAACGGC
The DNA here is from genome assembly GCA_965116185.1 of Caldilineaceae bacterium. Classification (GTDB taxonomy): domain Bacteria; phylum Chloroflexota; class Anaerolineae; order Caldilineales; family Caldilineaceae; genus Bin34. Next base: position 634,759 of record OZ220492.1, on the reverse strand, counting down.
ACCACCAAGAGCGCCAACAGCACAATAAGGCCTAGAAAGGTGCAGGCCGCCAATGTGAGACGATCCCGTCGCAAACGTAGCAGGGTGAGACGCCAGAACGACCGGGACCTGTGCACGACCGCATGCAGACGTGCCGATGACGCGGGAACAATAGTTGACGATGACATCAACGGGGCGCGACCGCCTTATTACTGCAGGCGAATACGCGGATCGAAAATGCCATATAGAATATCGGATAGTAATAGGCCCAGCGATGTCAACAGGGCAAAGAACATAGTGGCCCCCATGATCATGGGATAATCCCGCTGCAGCGCGGAAAACCAGGTAAGACGCCCCATCCCCGGCCAGGCAAAGATGGTTTCAATCACGAGCGAACCGCCGAGTACACCCAGGAACGTAGGCCCGAGAACCGTGGCCAAAGGTAAGAGCGCATTGCGCAGGATATGGCGGGTCCAAAGCACCAGGGGAGGCACGCCTTTGGCACGCGCGGTGCGCAAATAATCCTGCCCATCCACTTCCAGTACCTGCGTACGTACCAACTTAGTCAGAAAAGCAATGCCACCGAGGGACAGAACGAACGCCGGCATGAGGATATGACGTAGCCGATCCATCAGATCAAATTCCATGGTCAAAGAGATGGTCATGCGCCCCCCTACAGGTAACCATCCCAGGACAACACTGAACACGAAAATACAAATTATGCCCAGCCAGAAACTAGGAATAGCCTGCCCTGCTACCGACAACAAGCGAATGGCTTGGTCCCAAATTGAACCGCGCAGCAGAGCACTCAACATACCCAAGGGCACACCAACCGCAAACGTCAAGAACAGCGCCACCACACCCAATTCAAACGTGGCCGGCATGCGTTCCCGCATTTGCTGCCACACGGGTTCCTGGGTAGCCAAACTGCGGCCCAAATCCAGGCGTATAATACCGCCCCCCGAATCGCAAAATGTATGGCGTACGTACGGCACATAGGTACACGTGCGCGTGACATCGGCAAACTGCGCTCTCACATCACCGGCCCGAATGGTCATCCCCGTCAGCCAACGGAGATACTGGATCCATAGGGGTTGATCCAGCCCTAGCTGCTGCCGATACACTTCCCGGGCTTCATCCGTAATGTTGGGATTGAAAGTAACCATGGTGACAAAGTCACCCGGTGCCACCTTGATAATGCCGAAACCAAATACACTGATGCCAAACAGGATCGGAATGATTTGCAGCAGGCGACGGATAATGTACTGAGTCACGGTTCTGCCGACCAGGGACAGCACTCACCCACCGTGTGCACCACAGCAGCACGGTACGTGGTGGCACTGGCACCTCCCTGATGTGGGAGGTGCCAGTGCCTATGCTGGCCAAGGGCCAATTATTCTTTTAGGCTCCAGCGCTCAATATTCCAGTCAAAACTCCATGTGCCTGGGTCAATACCGTCCCAGCGATCCGAATACCCGGTGTTACCAATGGTGCCTGTGACAAACAGATACGGAATGTCATCATGGATAATCTGCTGGATCTCATAGTAGATGGGCGCCCGATCCTCGGCAGCACAGCCAGGCACCGCAAGGCCCTGCTCCAGCAACTCGTCAATCCGCGGATTCTGATAGCTAACGAAATTAAAGCCACTGTCGGGCGTGTCGTAGCGGCTATGCCAGAACACGTCGTCATTGGGATCGGTACCCAGCCCGGTCCAGCCGATGATGACCATTTCATAGGTTTGGCCCAGTAGTTCGCCAACCAGGGTACCGAATTCAATCGCCTCAAAGGTGATGTCAAAACCGAGACCGTTCAGTTGATCCTGCACCAACACACCCAGTTCTTCCCGGGTTGAGTTGCCTGCATTGGTTTTGAGATTAAGGCTCAACGTCGTCCCGGCTGCCGCCGTGGCACAGCCGTCGCATTCACGCACACCGTCGCCATCACTGTCGGTCCAACCGGCTTCTTCCAAAATGGACGCCGCCTGTTCCCTGTCGTACGCGTAGGGCTCAATGCCGGGATCGTGCGCCCAGCCCACGGCGGGCAGCACATTACTCGCAATCTGATACCCCTGACCGAGGTATACCTTGTTGATGATAGCCTCATAATCCAAGCTGTGCGCCATGGCCAGGCGCACGGCATGATCACTCAGGATGGGATGTGGATCCTGAGCCACCAGATTGCCTTCCTCATCCCGTCCCGGCAGCGGGTTCTCCGGATTGGCCAAATTCAGACCAATGTAGGAGTAACCATCGTCCTTCGCCTTGAAGATATTGAGATCCGGGTTTAGACCTACCCGGGTCAGCTGGGTGGGTTCCAGGCCAATGACATCCACTTCCCCGGTCTCCAGGGCCGCCAAGCGTGCACCCGACGAGGGTATGACACGGATGATGCGGCCCTCCATGTGGGGCGTACCTTTCCAGAAGGTGCTATTGCTGATCATGGAAATGTGATCATCCCGTACCCATTCGTTAAAGACGAATTCACCCGCCGAGACCTGGGGTTCGGTATTCAGCGGGGATGTCATGATGTCGCTGAAATCCTCCGCATACAGATGGCTGGGGAGCCAACCCAGTCCCAGATCCAGCAGACCGTCACATTTCAGCTGCGTGAACGTGATTTGCAGGGTATGGTCATCCAGGGCCTCAATGCTTTCAATATATTCCACCTGGGCCTTGCGCGGTGTATCCACCAGCTCGCTGGCGATAGCGTTGTACGTAAACTGGAAGTCATGGGCATCCACCATTTCGCCATCACTCCAGACCACATCCTCACGCAGCTGGAAAGTCCAGACGAGTGAATCCTCCGATATGTCCCAGTCAACCGCCATTTCCGTAGCCTCTACGGCGCCGGTAAAGGGATTGATCCCGAGCAAGGACGGGAAATAACGCATCATATCGGAACTCGCACTATCAGAGGACAGAATAGGATTCAGGATCGTACCGTCCGCGCTGCTGGCTTCAGTCCAGACGCCCCCCTGCCGGGGCCCGGTGCCTTCAGCACTCGGGTCTACCACCATTGTACAGGCCGCGATCAGCGGCACAAGCAGCGCTATCAATGCAGTTGTTAGCCAAACTCGGCACCACCGTGAACGTCGCATGAGATTTCCTTCCTTGTGTATGTACTTTATGGGAAAACTGTAAGAGCTGTCATTACAGTTACCGTACTTGTGGGATTACGGGTAACGTGTTGTGGGGTTAGGGTAGACGGCAGCCCTACTCGTTCAGGAAGCAGGCGGCATAGTGTCCGTTCCCCAGATCCTTGAATTCAGGTTCTTGCTCCCGACAAATATCCATCACTTTGGGACATCGGGTACTGAAATTGCATCCCGTTGGCGGCGCGGCCGGATTGGGCACGTCCCCTTCAAGGATGATGCGCTGTCGCTGGGACTCGACTGCCGGATCAGGAATGGGGACCGCGGATAGCAGAGCTTCCGTATAGGGATGTTTGGGATTGGCGTAGAGTTCGGTGCGCTCAGCCAGTTCTACGATCTTGCCCAAATACATAACGGCGATGCGGTTGGAAATATGGCGCACCACACTCAGATCGTGGGCAATGAAAAGATACGTTAACTGTAGTTCGCGCTGCAGATCCTCCAGGAGGTTGATGACCTGGGCCTGGATCGAAACGTCCAGGGCCGAAATGGGTTCATCACAGACGATGAAGGACGGATTGACAGCCAGGGCGCGCGCCACCCCGATACGCTGCCGCTGACCTCCCGAGAATTCATGGGGATAGCGGTTTACGAAATAGGGATTTAGGCCTACGATTTCCAGTAGTTCCTGCACCCGCTCCTGCCGTTCGGCCCGCGTGCGGCCCAGATTGTGCACTTCCAGGGGTTCACTGATGATACTGCCCACCGTCATGCGCGGATTGAGTGAGGCGTAGGGATCCTGGAAAATCATCTGCATGCGCCGTCGCATACGGCGGAGGTCTTGACCTGTCGACTGGGTCAGTTCCACGCCCTCAAACTGCACGCTGCCCGCGGTCGGCCGATGCAACTGCAGAATCGCACGGCCCGTGGTGGATTTGCCACAACCCGATTCGCCAACCAGGCCCATAGTTTCACCCTTGAAGAGGTCAAAGGAAACACCGTCCACAGCCCGCACGGCACCTACCTGGCGCTGGAATATGATGCCCCGGGTGATGGGGAAATGCATTGTGAGATCCTGCACCTGCAGGAGAACCGGTGCGGTGCCGTTTGCCTGTACTTGCGTCATGTTGTCAGTCCTATTTCCAACCTGATGTCAGCAACATCGCGCCAGCAGGCCGCCTTGTGTCCTTCCTTCACCGTTTCCAAAGGCGGATTCTCGTCCCAGCATTTTTCCATCACGAACTCGCAGCGCGGAGCGAAAGGGCAGTGCGATGGGGGTTCAAGCAAATCAGGCGGTAATCCCTCAATGGGAATCAAACGCTCGCGCTGGGCTTCGTCCAGACGCGGGATGGAACGCAACAGGCCCACGGTGTAGGGATGATGCGGATCGGCATACAGTTCCTCTACCGTAGCTTCCTCCACAATGAAACCGGCGTACATGACGATCACACGTTCCGCCATGCCTGCCACCACTCCCAGATCATGCGTGATCCAGATAATGGCCATACCCAATTCGTTTTTGAGACGATCAACCAGATCGATGATCTGGGCCTGAATCGTCACGTCCAGGGCCGTAGTGGGCTCGTCCGCAATAAGGAGCTGGGGGTTGCAGCTAAGCCCCATGGCAATCATGACGCGCTGACGCATACCCCCTGAAAATTGGTGGGGATAGTCATCCAGACGATCGGCCGCGGCCGAAATACCTACCAGTTCCAATAGCTCCACGGCCCGTGCCCGACTCTGGGTACGGTTCATGGACAAATGCAGTTCCAGGGCTTCCGTGATCTGGCGCCCGATGGTCAACACCGGATTGAGCGAGGTCATGGGATCCTGAAAGATCATCGCGATCCGATTACCCCGAATGTGCCGCAAATCCTCTTCGGCTAGATCCATTAAGTTTTGGCCGTCAAAGTTAACCGTGCCCTGTACGATTTTCCCCGGAGGCTGCGGAATGAGACGGATAAGTGACATGACACCCACGCTTTTGCCGGACCCTGATTCGCCGACAATCGCGACCGTCTCCCCTTCCGCTACGGTATAGGAAATACCGTTGACGGCATTGACAACACCGTCTTGGGTAAAGAATTTGGTTTCCAGATCCTTAACGGTGAGGAGCGCTTTGGTCATATGTACATTCTCAAACGAGGAAATCCAGAGACACAGACACCTGACCGCAAGACAGTCCCGACGCCTGTGGCGTCAAACAATATAATGTTGCCTCTATTAGAATACAACAATCCCTGATTCATTCTCCAATTCGTTATCACGTTACGGTGTTGCGCCCAGCCTATCCGAGGCTCTGTCCGCTCCACATAGGCAATAGGGACAAGCTCCGGCACTGGGCACTATCGGGTGTATGCCGATGCTCTGGCTCAGGTAGGCATGGTCAACGGTGTGGCTTGCTACCTGTCGGGCGGACACAAACTCCGTACTGCGTAGCACCGCCGTGCCGCTTATCATCCACCTCATTCCATACAGAAGGCCGTGGGATTGCCCAAGCGCAGTTTGAGCATCCGTATCTGCTCTTGTATAGCCCGCTGGCTTGTGGCGCCGGATACATCTCGTGAATCAACACTGGCCTGCATATCAAAGATATCCGTGATGTCGGCATCTATTCGTTCATGCAGTGTCTGCCATTCCGCCACCTCCAGATCCGCGAGACGGCACCCCCTCTGTTCCGCCTGCTTCACAGCCCGTCCGGCCACGTGATGCGCTTCACGAAACGGCACACTCCGCCGCACTAGATATTCGGCTACGTCAGTGGCCAGCATGTGGTCGTGCATGGCCTCGGCCATGGCATCCGGATGGCACTGCAGAGAAAGCAGGGCACCGGCTGCGATCTGCAAGGCCGCCGACCAGGTGTCCACAGCGTCAAACAGGGCTTCTTTGTCTTCTTGCAGATCGCGGTTGTACGCTCGGGGCAGTCCCTTGAGGGTCATCATGAGCCCCGTCAGAGCACCCATAACACGGCCGGACTTCCCTCGAATCAGTTCAAAGCTGTCCGGGTTCTTCTTCTGCGGCATCAGACTACTGCCCGTACTGTAGGCATCATCCACATGCATGAACCCGTAGGGCTGTGAGCAATAGACGATGACGTCTTCGGCCAGCTGACTGAGGTGTACCATGGACAAGGATGCGCAGAACAGGAATTCCGCTACAAAGTCTCGGTCCGCCACGGCATCCATGCTGTTGTGCGTGATGTCGTCGCAACCCAGGAGATCGGCCAGGCGGCGGCGATCGATCGGAAAAGGATTGCCGGCCAGGGCACCGCTGCCCAGGGGCAACACATTGACCCGGGACCGGATCTGTACCAGCCGCGTTAGATCCCGCTGCAGTGTCCAGGCATGGCTGAGAAGCCAGTGGCTGAAGCGGATGGGCTGCGCCACCTGCAGGTGCGTGAAACCGGGCATCAGGAGCTGGCCGTAGGTCTCCGCCTTGGCAATCATGACTCGAATCGCTTGGGTCAGATGGGTATGAAGTGTATCAATTTCAGTACGCAGCCAGAGACGTAAGTCGGTAACTACCTGATCATTGCGGCTGCGGCCCGTATGAAGCTTGCCCGCGACCGGGCCAACAAGCTCACCTAGTCGGCGTTCATTGGCGGTGTGGATATCTTCGTCCCCGGGCTGGATCTGGAATGTACCCTGCTCCCACTCCTGGCCCACAGTTTCCAGACCGTCCTGAAGGGTTTGGCACTCCTCCTGCGTCAACACGGATGCCGCCACAAGGATTTCGGCATACGCCTGGCTGCCCCGGATATCCGCCGCCCACAGACGCCGGTCAAAATGGAGCGAATCACTGAACGCCGCCATCCGGGGTGCGGTCTCCCGGTCAAAACGGCCGCCCCACAGTTTCGATGTCGTCATCGTGAACTTGTTCCTATCCGTGTCCCTTATCCATGTGTCAGGATAGACCAACGGCAGGACCATCAGGCCCCTACGTGCCTTACCCATCCAGATACCCTGAGCGCCAAGCTTCACGTTGCCACTGTCTCTATCCTACTCCATCGCGCGCGTAATCCGCCCATAGGCTCGGACTGGATTTGGACTGCGACACACCGCGGCATGGTAGGATTTGGCGTAACCAATCGCAGTCTGCACCTGATTATGGGACGCTAGCATGGCTCTACAGCCCAAACGTCGTCGTTACCCGCAGGATCCTTCAAGGGATCAGGACAGTGCCCGGAACGCGTCCCCGCCCCGACACCAGGCATACCCTATGCAGCCGCAGTGGGAGAGTGCCCTAGAGCGCATGCTGGGCGAAGCTGTCCAACAGGAGAGATGGCACAAACTCCGGGGCCAAGGTCAAAAACTGGATCTGGATCCGCCTGCCGGTACCCCTGCCGACCGGGTTATGGCACACAAAATCATGGCGGACAACAACGTCACACCGATCTGGATCGAGGATCGCCGGCGTATTTTGGCCCGCATTGACGCCTGGCGGGACAAGCTTGTCACCTGGCGTCAAACCTGCGCCGGGGACGGCCTGGAAGATCCACAGCAATGGTCACAGCAGAAGAGCCTATGGCATCAGGAATTGGAAGATCTAAACAAAGCCATTGTGCAAGTGAACATTGGCATCCCCATCTGGCGTATGGCAGTACTTACTCTTGATTTCCGGCAGGAACTGGCGCGGGCCGGCCTAGGCAGTGCGTCGGCCCCGGGGGACCGACTGCGCGGTGACGGGCACAAGAGCTAGACGCCCGACACCAGCCACTCCCGTGGAGGCCATTGACGTCGGGTCAAGCCTACTATTCGATTCCTCCCCATCATCGCCTGGATCCTGAAGCATCCGCTAGCCATGGCGGTGCATGAAGTTACGCATGCGGCGCAGGGCTTCTTCAATGTCCTCCATACTGGCTGCGTAGCAGCAACGTACATAACCCGCCCCACCCTCACCAAAGGCACTGCCAGGAATCACGGCGACCTGTTCTTCTCTGAGCAGCTTCTCGGCAAATTCCATGTCCTGCATACCGGTCTGGGCAATGGAAGGAAAGGCGTAAAAGGCACCTTTGGGTTCAAAACAGGGCATGCCCAGGTCATTGAAGCCTGCGACTATGAGGCGGCGACGTGCGTCATAGGCCTCTACCATAGTGCGGACGTGATCTTCAACGGATGGCAACGTCAGCGCCGCCAGGGCCGCTTCCTGTCCCATGGTGGGTGCTGACATGATCAGATATTGATGAATGCGGCGCATAGCACTGAGCACGTCGCGGGGCCCCAGGGCGAAACCGATGCGCCATCCCGTCATGGCATAGTCCTTGCTGAAGCCGCCGAGATGGATGGTGCGCTCGCGCATGCCGGGCAGCCCGGCAAACATGACATGGACGTGATCGCCGTATACGAGTCGATCGTAGATTTCGTCGGAGATCACCATTAGATCGTGGCGCTCCGCCAGGGCCGCGATACGCATCAGCAGGGCCCGATCCAGAACGGCACCGGTGGGATTGTTGGGAAAACTCAGCATTAGGACCTTAGTACGGGACGTAATGCGGCTTTCAATATCCTCCACGGTAACCTGAAAATTATTCTCCATCCGGGTGGGGAGAGGTACCGGCACGCCTCCTGCTAGCTGCGTGGCCGCCGTGAAGCTCACGAAACAGGGTTGCGGCACGATGACTTCGTCGCCGGGATCGAGTAGGGCGTCAAATGCCAACTGGGTGGCTTCGCTCACTCCCACAGTGATCAGGACTTCGGTCTGGGGATCGTAGGGCGGGCAGTCATACAAGCGCTCCCAATGGGCGAGGATCGCTTCCCGCAAGGCCAGGATCCCGGAATTGTCCGTGTAGGACGTGCTGCCTGCCCGTAGGGACTGGATACCTGCCTCCAGCACGGGGCGGGGGGTCACGAAATCGGGCTCGCCTATACTAAGACTGATGACATCGTCCATAGTAGCGGCAATCTCAAAGAAGTGCCGGATGGGTGACGCCGGCAGAGTCGCCGCCCGGGTACTGACACGCGTCCTGGGTGCCCTTCCGTTCGGAGCATACGATTGTGTCTGTTGCCTATCGTTCAGCTGGGTATCCATGAGTGTGCTTTAGGAATGGTAGGTACGAATGGGTGGTGGAATCAGGTAAACCTGGCCGGTGTGTGGGTGTGCCAGGTGGTGGTACTTTCATAGGCATGGGCTGCCTGCAGTACCACTTCTTCCCCCAGATGGGGTCCCAGCAGCTGGAGGCCAATCGGGAGACCGTTGGCATCAAAGCCGCAGGGCAGAGAGATACCACAGATACCCGCCAGATTGGCGCTGATGGTGAAGATATCCGCCAGGTACATGGCAAGCGGATCCTCCACACGTTCTCCCATGACAAAAGCCGTGGTCGGGGTGGTAGGACAGGCAATAACGTCCACCTGCGCAAACGCTTGTTCAAAATCCTGTTTGATCAGAGTGCGTACTTGCTGGGCTTTCAGATAGTACGCGTCGTAGTACCCGACGCTCAGGGCATAGGTACCCAGCATGATGCGGCGCTTGACTTCCGGGCCGAAACCTTCCGACCGCGTGGCATTGAAATTGTCCCATAGTGAGCCGTCCTCGGTACTGTGCCCGAAGCGGATGCCGTCATAGCGGGCTAGATTAGCGGAAGCCTCGGCCGTGACCACCATATAGTAGACGGGGAGAGCCATCTCCGTATGGGGTAGTGAGATGGACACGACATCTCCACCGAGGTGGACCAGATGCGCAATGGCGTCCTCTACGCGGGCTGCTACGTCCGCCTGCATGCCGTCCACGAAATACTCTTTGGGGACGCCAATGCGCAGGCCGGTCAGGTCATCGCCCAACCGTTCATGGTAAGGGGGCACCGGTACGTTCAGACAGGTACTATCCTTCGGATCGGCACCCGCCATGACGGTCAACAACAAAGCGGCATCCTTTACGCTACGCGTCAGGGGCCCCATTTGGTCCAGGCTGCTGCCAAAGGCAATCAAGCCATAGCGGCTCACTCGGCCGTACGATGGTTTCAGACCTACTACACCACAGAACGCGGCCGGCTGCCGGATGCTGCCGCCCGTATCCGTGCCCAGGGCTCCCAGGGCCAGGCCGCTCGCCACCGCCGCCGCCGAGCCACCACTGCTCCCCCCGGGTACCCGATCCAGAGCCCAAGGATTGCAGGTGGGATGAAAGCCACTATTCTCCGTACTAGACCCCATGGCAAATTCGTCCGTATTCGTCTTGCCCAGGATCACAGCCCCGGCGGCCATGAGGTTCTCTACGGCGGTCGCGGTAAAAGGCGGCTTGTAGCCTTGGAGTATACGGCTGCCACAGGTAGTTTCCACGCCTGCGGTGGATAGCACATCTTTCAGGGCGAGTGGGATACCCAACAAGGGTTGATCCGTGGCACGCACCCCCTGTGCACGCGCCTGATCCGCCGCCGCGGCGGTCTCCAGAGCCTGTTCCGCGGTCACACGGAGATAAGCCCGAATTTGGGGATCACGTTGTTCAATATGTGCGAGCAGACTCTGAGTCAGCGCCACGGACGTTAGAGTCCCGGCATCCAGGGCCTGGCAGGCCGTATCAATCGTGAGCGTATGCAGGTCAAGATCAGACATGGCGGTATACACCCTAGCGGTCAAAGAAGGCCTTTACCCGAAAGAAGCCATCCTGACGGTACGGGGCATTGGCCAGAGCAGTGGTCTGATCGAGGCCCGGTTGCGATACATCATCCCGAATCACGTTCGTCAGCGGTATCACGTAGGGCGTCGGTGGTACGTCTGTGGTGTCCACGTTCTGCAACCGATCCGCATACGCCAACACCTGACCTAGTTGCACGGCAAACAGTTCCTCCTCGTCTGAGGTCAGGTCCAGACGGGCAAGAGCCGCAACTGCACGCACGGTGTCGCGGTCCAATTGGGGGGCGGTCACTACGGTCATGCATCCTCCGCAAAAGAAAAAGCACTGTGAGGGGCTCCCACAGTGCTTCACTAACGTGCCAACTACCGTGGGGTTGTCCTGTCCACGGTGCCGGGTTTGCAATATCTGTTACCCGTCCCTGGACAATGTACTAGCTGCTGCTGCAGATGCTATGGGAAGACACGGGAGAACAAACTTGCAGTTCATAGGGAATAGTATAGCCTTTCGCGGGGTAAGATGCAAAGAATCGAGGGCCATCACCCTGCGTCGCAACGCTTTGTCCGCGTAGCGGCCAATCCATAGGCCGGATAGTGTTACACTGAGTCCCATACAGCCTACCAACGGCCCGGACCCGGAATATAAAACACCATGCAGTACACCAATCGTCTCCATCAGGAAACCTCGCCCTACCTACGCCAGCACGCCCACAATCCTGTGGACTGGTATCCTTGGGGTGAGGAGGCCCTAGCCCGTGCCGTCCAGCAGGACAAACCGATTTTTCTCAGCATCGGTTACAGTGCCTGCCATTGGTGCCATGTCATGGAACGGGAAAGCTTTGAGGACGTGGCTACTGCCACCTATATGAATGACCACTTCGTCAACATCAAGGTGGATCGGGAAGAACGCCCTGATCTGGACGCTATCTATATGGAGGCCGTACAGGTCATGACCCGCCATGGTGGCTGGCCCATGAGCGTGTTTCTGATGCCGGACGGTACGCCTTTCCACGGTGGTACCTATTTCCCTCCCACACCCCGCCAGGGTATGCCCAGTTTCCGCCAGGTTTTGGAAGCCGTTACCGATGCCTACGCCCAGCGCCGGGACGAACTGCAGGCGCATGGTCTGAAAATGGTCTCTTTTATGCGCAACCTGGCCCAGCGCCAGGACACGAGTACACTGGATGGCCAAGCCATCTTAACGCAGGCTACCACTCAGTTGCGCCAGCATTTTGACGCTAATTACGGTGGCTTTGGCAACGCCCCCAAGTTTCCTCAACCCATGACGCTGGATTTCTTGCTGGCACAATCCTGGACCACAGGTCATCTAGCCGACCGTAACATGGTTGAAACAACCCTTACCCACATGCTCAACGGCGGCATTTATGATCAGTTGGGGGGCGGTTTCCATCGCTACAGCGTGGATACGTACTGGCTGGTGCCGCACTTTGAAAAGATGCTATATGATAACGCCCAGCTGCTCAGGACCTACCTGCAAGCATGGCAAGTGACGGGGCAGGCGGATTACCGCCGCGTGATGGACCAGACGATTGGCTACGTGTTGCGGGAAATGACCCAACCTGAGGGTGGATTCTACAGTGCCCAGGATGCCGACAGCGAAGGCGAGGAAGGGCGCTTCTTCCTGTGGTCTCTGGACGAAATCCAGGCGTTACTATCCCCGGACGAGGCACGCGTTGTCACTACGGTGCTGGGTGTATCGGCCGAAGGCAACTTTGAAGGACGCACTATTCTCCACCGGGCGCGTTCCCTGGCAGAAAACGGTCGTTACTTACGCCTGCCACCGGAAGACCTACAAACCACCCTGCAGGATGCCATGGAGACACTCTGGCAAGCACGGGAAACCCGCGTGCGGCCGGAACGGGACGACAAGATTCTCACGGAGTGGAATGGTCTCATGATCGAGGCTCTGGCTCTGTGCGGGTCCGTGCTGCCCCAGCCGGACGCCCTACAGGCCGCACGCGATGCGGCCGACTTCATCTGGACCCATATGCGCCAGCCGGACGGTCGTCTGTGGCGGAGTTTCAAGGATGGTCAAGCCCGTATCAACGCCTACCTGGAAGACTACGCCGCCTATGGGAATGGCCTGCTAGCCCTGTTCGCGAGCGACACGGATCCCAAATGGCTGGCGCGCTGCCAGGAGCTTGCAGCCTTGATGCAAGAGGAATTTGAGGACACCGCAACCGGAGGCTTCTACCAAACCGGGCATCGGCACGAAAAACTGGTCATGCGCCGCAAAGAATACATGGACAATGCCGTACCCAGTGGCAACAGTCTGGCGGCTCACCTATATCTGCAGCTAGCCCATATCACGCAGCGTGCTGACTACCACGACACGGCGGAACGCATTCCGGGGCAGGTCAGGGAGCTGCTAGCGGCCCAGCCCACGGCATTCGGCCGTATGTTGGGCGCGGTCGCGATCCGCGAAATACCTTCCCAAGAAGTGGTAATTGTCGGCGCTCCGGACGATGCCACCATACAGGCAATGGCGCACGCCGCGCGGCAGCGTTATCATCCTCACCGTCTAGTGGCGGTGCTCCCTCCGGATCATGGATCGGAGCTACCGGTGTTTGCCGGCAAGGTACAACTGGACGCGGCACCCACGGCCTATGTCTGCCACAATTATGTCTGTCACCGGCCAGTTAACACGGTTCAGGCAATGTTGGATCTTATGCAAAACGGGACATGACATCGGTTCCGGCGGAATCGGTTGTTTGGCATCGGCCAAGCCACCGGGCATGCACGGATTGGGCCATCACTGCTGGGCTCGAGTCGGATAACGCGCGCTGGGTGTGTGCCTCATACACCCCCATATAGACCCTGCCGGCTCATACTTGCAGGCTAGGGAGTCCGCCCCGCATCCGAGATAGCACACGCCCGTGTCAGCCGGCATGATGCTGGCAGACAGGTGGGACATCATCTCCTTGATTCTACTGTCCCATAGCCCTGCAGTTCTACTCGTCAGGTGTATCAGACCGGGTTGTTACGCTGGACAGAAGTGATATCCTTGGTACGGACATAATCAGGTAGCAGGCTCCGCCCACGTCCATTAGCTGTTCCGACTATTACACCCGTTCGGCCTCCGTCCTTGCCATGTATGCCCACGCTAGTTGGTCTTTGCTATCACCCCGCAGGTGGTGTATTGGGCTGTCTCGACTCAATCGACGGTTGCAACAGCGCAAAATTCCGCGTTATGTTCAGATCGATCTGGGCGAGAAAGTTACGGAACGCCAGGATCGGCCCGGTTGGCTGACTCCGCTGCTGGGGCCGGCTCCGCAATCCCTGGAAGACCTACGCACGGCGTTGCGGGCCGTGGCCCGTGATCCGCTGCCGGAAGGCCTTGTCCTGCGGATTGACAGTACGGACTTATCCTTGTCCAAGGCCCAGAGCATTATTGAACTACTGACTGAATTCCGTCAGCTGGACAGGAGCTGGCACGGCCCGGTGGGTGCTACCCCCAAACGTATCGTGTGTTTCCTCCATGTCTGTACGACAGCGAGCTATCTGGTGGCCACAGCGGCGGATCAGATTATTCTGGCTCCCGTCAGTGCCTGGAATCTAATGGGACTCAGCCAGCGCAGCCTGTACTTACACCGCCTGCTGGACCGTATAGGTCTGGATTTTGAAGTGATACGTGCGGGGCGCTGGAAGAACGCGGCCAATATGCTAACCGCGGAATACATGGCTGCACACGAGCGCAGTCACCTGTTGACGGTGCTGCAGTCACTTCACGATCAGATCGTAACCCAAATCGCCCAAGGTCGGGACCTATCCCGTGCCAGGGTACAGACGGCATTGGACCGCGGGCCCCTTTTGGCCCAGGAGGCTTTGCAGTACCAGTTAGTGGACGAGGTCTGTGCCTGGTCCCAAGTACCCGCCCGGCTAGCCGGAACATCCACACCGCAGGCGATGGTACTCAAACCCTATGCTGCGATCCGGGGCCTCCTGTGGCCCGAATACAGGCGGCGATACTCCAAAGCAATCGCCGTCATTACCGTCCAAGGTATCATCAATCTGGGCTCTTCCGGCACCCGCCCCGGTGATAGCACGGTGGGGCATCGTGACCTACTAGCCGCGATCCAGGCCGCCCGCGACAGCAAGAAGCGTCTGGCCGGCGTCATACTGCACGTCGATTCGCCCGGCGGTTCTGCCCTGGCCAGCCATATCGTGCATGACGCTCTGCTCCAGCTCCGGGCCGATCTCCCACTGGTCATCTATATGGGGCGTGTCGCCGCCAGTGGTGGCTATTATCTAGCCACGGCAGGCCAACATATCATGGCCCAAGCGGCCACCCTCACCGGCAGTATCGGGGTCTTTCTGGCCCAACCTCTGACCCATCGGCTACAGAGTAAGTTGGGAATTCAGACTGCCCAGCTACGGCTGGGCGCCAATGCCGGTATCTTTGACCCGGCAACACCACTGTCCACAGCGCAGCGCGCACTCCTGCAGCGCCATGTGGATGATAGCTATGATAACTTCAAGCAGGTAGTCCAGGCCGGCCGGGGCTTGGATGGTAGTCACCTGGAGGAACTGGCCGAAGGCCGGGTCTGGACAGGTCAACAGGCACTGGAACGGAATCTTGTGGACGCGCTCGGATCCTTTGGTCAGGCGGTGGCCTACATTCGCACCCAGGCCGGCATTCCCGCAGACTGCAAGATACGGATCCGGAATCTGACGGTACCGAGCCGGCTGTCTGCCCTGTATCGCGCCATGCCCAGCTCCCGGCTGGAATCCTGGCACTGGCTGAGACGTAGCCAATACTTCCTGGAGACCGCCATCCGCAGGCCGCAAGATGCCCTGTGGATGCTAGCCGATGATCTGCTTGATTGGCCCCTTTGATGTACCCTGCAACCGTATCCATTTCCACACGCTGAGGAAGAACTTCCCTTGCCCCTATCCTTACACGAGGTGCGCGGTCAATTCCCCGCTCTCCAAGAGATTTACCATCAGAATACGGCTATCTTCTGTGACGGACCTGGCGGTTCGCAGACCCCCACACCGGTCATCATGGCCATGCGGGAATACTTGAGTCGGTACAACGCCAATACGGGCGGTGTGTTTGACACGAGCCAAGCGACCGGTCAGATTCAGCAGGAAGCCCATAATTTGATGGCGGATTTGTTCAACGCCGCACCGCACGAAATTGTCTTCGGGGCCAATATGACCTCGCTGACCTATCAGATCAGCCGGTCCCTAGGCCAAAACCTGGCCCCCGGGGACGAGATCGTGCTGTCCCGTCTGGATCACGAAGCCAATATCGCGCCTTGGCTGCAGATGGCCCAGGAACGTGAGCTGGTGGTGCACTGGATCGAGCCGGATCTAGTGGACTGCTCCCTGCAGCTTGATCAGCTCCAGTCCCTGCTGAGTCGACGTACCAAGCTGGTGGCAGTGGGCTACGCTAGCAACTTTAGTGGTACCGTTAATCCTATCGCCCAGATCACACAGTGGGCCCATACCGTGGGAGCCTTGGTGTATGTTGATGCCGTGCATTTCGCGCCCCACCGTCTCATTGACGTGCAGGCCCTGAATTGTGATTTCCTAGTCACCAGTGCTTATAAACACTTTGGCCCCCACGTCGGTGTTCTGTTTGGCAAGGAACGCCATCTCAATCGTCTGCCCGTTTACCAGGTACGGACCGCGAAACAGGAACTTCCGGGCAAGTTTGAAATCGGCACTCCTAATTTTGAAGGTCTGGCCGGCGTGTGTGCCTGTGTGGAATACATCATCTCCCTGAGTGCCGCCGATCCCGACATTGCCCTGTCCGCGTCACGCCGTGAGCAGATCACAACCGCCTGGACTGTCGTCCAGGACTACGAAGCCCAATTGATGCACTTGTTTCTGTCAGGCCTGAAGGCCATACCCGGCATGCGTCTCTACGGCCCGGCCAATCTGCATGATCGCGTACCTACCTTTGCTCTGCGTAAAGCGGGTACAACACCTCGTGAACTCACAACCCATCTGGCAAACCACAACATTTTTGCCTGGGACGGCAATTTCTATGCCCTTGAGATCGCCCGGGCTTTGGGTGTGGAGGACAGCGGCGGGGTATTGCGGGTGGGCTTTTTGCACTATAACACGCAGGACGAAGTCAATACCGTGCTCAATGTGTTGGACACAGCCTGAGTACATCGGCTACGGGCGCTAAGACTAAGGCACACAATGACTATACCTTCTGCCCTGAGGGGGCTGGATGCTCCTGTCCCCTGATCCCTCTTGCGGTTCTCGTTCCATGTTAGATTGCCCTCACGGGCGCGGGGGCTGGACGCACGTTGCTCCTGTGCACTAACTAGAGCCCGCCTCGCCGTTGGTTCCACGCCATGCCTACGCCTCACGTCATCTCCCTACAGACCGCACGACGCCTGGCACTGCGCAAGCAATTGCTAGATGGTTCAATCCGGATACGGAGCACAACCACGGACAGGGAAGCCATTCTGCAAGTCATGGCCCAGCTGCGCTGCATTCAGATCGACCCCATTCAGGTCGTGGCCCGTACAGAACTCCTGGTCCTGTGGAGTCGCATCGGTATGTTCGCACCGGTAAGGCTGCATGAGCTTCTCTTCCGAGACCGCATCCTCTTTGAGGATTGGGCTCACTGCGCCTCCATCGTGTGCATGGACGATTATCCCTTGTTTCTCTATCGTAAGCGGCTCTTTAAGGAACAGGTGCGTCAAAAACGTGTGCGGCTGTCCACTTGGCTCACCGACCATCCGGAGCTGCTGGCGGCCGTGCGTACACAACTGCAGGAATGCGGCCCTACGGCCACTGCCGATTTTGTGCTTGACATACCGCACGTGCCTTGGCGTACCAGTGGTTGGTCCAGTGGGCGCAGCGTTTCACAACTTCTGCAACATCTCTTCGCCTGTGGTGAAGTTATGGTTGTGGATCGCCAGGGCAACCGCAAAGTTTGGGATCTGACATCTCGCTGCTTGCCCCACACGACCGATACCCGGGAGATGGATGCCTGGGAGATGAGTCGCATAGGTCTGCAGCATGCGATCCGAGCATTGGGTGTAGCCACGCCCACCCAGATCCGTAATCACTTCATGCGACGCGCCTATCCTCATGCTGCACCAGTCCTACAGGAACTGGAGACAGCCGGCATACTGCAACGGGTGCAGATAGGTCGGGATGCTGCGACACGCGCCCTACCCGGCACCTGGTACGTACATCAGGACGATATATCAACACTGACATCCTTAGCCCGGAATGAAGAAGCCGAACGGATTGTGTTCCTCTCACCCTTTGATAACCTGATTTGCGACCGGAGCCGCACCCGCCAGCTTTTTGACTTTGATTACACTATGGAAATCTATGTCCCTGCCGCAAAGCGCACATACGGCTATTACGTGCTACCGATACTGGTGGGCACCGGCTTTCTAGGACGCATGGACGCGCGGATGGACCGTACAACGGCTTCGTTTCACGTACAAGCTTTATATCTGGAACCGGCGCGGACTCATGATCTGCATCTGGCCTCGGCCCTAGCTGCCGCCTTGCAAGATCTCGCCCAGTTTCTGGGTGCTGGCCGGATCCGGTTGGGCCGACGCATGCCCGTAGCCTGGCGCCAGGCGCTGCGCCGTCTGTTGTAATACACGTCCACAGGCGGCCCCCTTTGTGTTATGCTGACACCTGATGGGATAGCTATCTCACCGCCGCCGCCCTATATCTAGGAGAGGAATGGATTCGCATGCCATCACAGCAGGAGCCTCTGTTCACCAGCGGTACCCATGGGTACCATACATTTCGTATTCCGGCCCTAGCCGTCACCCGGACGGGCCGCATTCTGGCTTTCGCCGAAGGGCGTATTCACTCTCCTAGCGATGCCGGTGCGATCGAACTAGTCCTGCGTACCAGTGACGACAGCGGTCAATCCTGGTCCGACCTGCGCGTGATCGTCCAGGAAGATAACATGACCTGTGGTAATCCTTGCCCCGTGGTGGATCAGGACACCGGCACCATCTGGTTGTGGCTATGTCAGAATCGCGCCGATGGCGGGGAAAATCTTATTATTCAGGGCCAGGCTCCCCGTACCGTGTGGCTGTGCCAAAGCAATGACGACGGTGCCACATGGAGCGAACCTGTGGATATGACCACCCAGGTCAAACGGGACAACTGGACCTGGTACGCTACGGGCCCCGGTCATGGTATCCAACTGCGTTCGGGACGTCTGCTCGTGCCCTGTGACCACATGGTGGGCATACATTTTGACCGGCACCGGGATCCCTATCACTCCCATGTGGTGTACAGCGACGATCATGGACGGAGCTGGCACGTGGGAGGTATTGTCCGGGACGGTACCAACGAATGTGCCGTGGCGGAACTGCCCAACGGGGACGTCATGATCAATTGCCGTAATTACGTGGGTGACAGGCGACGTGCCGTAGCCCTCAGCCGCGATGGTGGTCTCACCTTCGGTGAATTCTTCTGGGATGAAACGCTGATTGAACCTGTCTGTCAGGCCAGCATTCTGGCTTTGTCCGCCCCGGAGCCCGCGCTAGTGTTCGCTAACCCGGCCAGTACCACACGCCGGCATCTAACCCTGCGGCTGAGTATGGATAATGGCATTACCTGGCCACACCATCAGGTCCTGCACAGTGGACCGGCCGCCTATTCCGATTTGGCCTTGACCCCTGACGGTCATGTGCTGTGTTTGTATGAACAGGGCCAGCAAGGACCCTACGAAACTCTCACATGTGCGCGCTGCAGCATTGACTGGATACGCGGGCTTTAGGTGGCCGCCAGCTGGATACTACCAATCCCTGGCCAAAGGCTCGTCCCACGTACGGGATGGGCTCAGCACGTAGACATCGGTAGGAAAGAGAAGGACGCCTTGGGTTGGGTTAGTCGGACAGCCACGTAGGGGTTGTTCAGGACGCGTCCTTGTCGTGCCGGGAAGGTGCCTGCGCTCGTCGGGTATGGGTACATCCACCACAGGGCCCACAGCTACTCTCCCGTTTCGGGGGCAGCAATTCATCCACCCCAAAATCTGCCAGGATATCACCCTCAAGCTGGACTGCAACGGATTTCTTCAGAGGATAGATGTAACGCACACGGCCAGCTCCCTGGGGCGTTACCACTTTGGCCCCAACCTTGGGCAGAGCACGGGTGAGACTGCGGTACATCTCGTCTTCGTAGGAGAGACAGCACAGGAGACGTCCACATACACCGGAGATCTCGTCCGGATTCATGGACAGCTGCTGGTTCTTGGCCATGCGGATCCCCAGTTGGCGGAATTCACGCAGCCAGGAGGTACAGCATAGTTGACGGCCACACTTGCCTACGCCATCCAGGATCTTGGCTGTCTGCCGATCGCTAATCTGTATCATTTCAATCCGCACGCCAAGGGAACGGGCCAGATCCCGACTCAGATTTCGTATAGATACATGGTGTCGGCGCGACGCGGTCTGCGTGTACGATACGGTTAGAAAACCGCCTGTTAGGTCATACTGACAACTGCGGATCTTGATGTCCAACCCACGCTCTTTGGCCTGGGTACGGCACAAGGCAACGGCTTCCTCTTCCAGTGTAGTCAGGCGCTCCCGGGTCAGCATGTCCCATATCGTGGCCCGACGCAGAATAGGCGAGAACTGTCCGGCCTTCTTGCGTGTTTGCCGGGGCGGTTCCACCACCTGCACCAGGGAAAGTCCTCGCTCGGACTCCACAACGAGGTAATCATCACGGACTACGTCCAGAAAATCATCGGCGGCAAAATCGTACGTCTTGCCGACGGTATTGAACTGTACACTCACGATTGCTGTCATAAGGGCTCATCTTACTCTTTCGTCTTCCAGGCATTTGCCTACGGCAACCTGAGGAGACGTAACTCTACTGAATCCATCAGACCTGAACCGACAGCGACGGCATATGCAACATCAGATTGGTCAGTACTAGACGCATGTTGACGTTGCTGTGCACATAGTGGTAGGCCCGTTCCAAACGATATAGGAATCGGGCTACAGCCTCCGGCTCGGTGGCCCGCGCTGCCGCTTCCAGATCTTCCTTACAGTCTATATTAATGCAGGCATCCTGTTGATTGTACTGCAGAAGCCATACATCGTGCCACCACGAAAGCCAGAATTCAATATTGCTTTGTATCACGTGCCGGCTAGTTGTTTGCGAGCGGGCGAGCTCATCCGCATGCGCCAGCCGCACCAGCACGGATCCTTGCACGAGCGAGGTGAGTAGCTGACAGGTGGTACGGCGCTCGGCCCACAGTGTGTTTTGCTGGCAGTTGGTAATGGCCCAACCCATGCGGCCTGCCGCCAGGCGGGCGAGCAGATCGGCGCGGCTCGCTTCAACGCCAAAGTCCCGTGTTAGGGCTTCCTGAATCTGTGTACGCCGACCTCGGTGCAGCCGTAGCACCTGGCAACGAGACACTATTGTGGGCAACAAACGGCTGGCTTCCGTGGCAGTGGCGAGCAGAATTACAGTCGCAGGTGGTTCCTCGAACGTCTTCAGGAGTTTGTTCATGAAAGCCGGATGCGCCAGGTGCATATCCCGAATGAGAATGATCCGGTATGTGCTCTGAAAGGGCCGCAGGTGGACGTGATGCAGTATGCTCTCAGCCTGCTCCACCCGCAGTAGGCCGGTGTGGCGATCGGGTTGACCCTGGCCATCCACCGGTTCCACTAGCAGAAAGTCAGGATGATTCTGATGTTGAAAAGCCTGACAGTAGGAACAGGTACCGCATGCCCGGTCAGGTACCGTGGGACACAGCAGGACATTGGCAAAGTAACGGGCCAACGTGCTCTTGCCCAGAGCAGAATCACCCAGCCACAGGTAGGCATGGCGCAGACGCTCTCGCTGTCCCGCAGCATCCGGTGTGCTGATACTACGCAGAAAACCTACAGCCCAATCGTGGCCTAATATGGGCCAACCATGAGCGCTTTCGCCCCTGGACTCGTCATCAGAAGCCGCCAAATGCGACGTGGATGCCAGCAAAATGCACTACCTAGATGACAGGAGTCTCCATTAGACCGACATCCCCTGGCCATAAGCCTGTTCTAGAAGCCTCGCCCGTTACATCCCATGACCAACAGGTCCGGCTGCTCAAGATAGCCGGACCTGCTACCGTGGATTGCTGCCTCCAAGAAGAGCAATCCGGATGATTCCTATTTGAGTTCAACTTTGGCGCCTTCCGCCTCCAACTTAGCCTTGCCTTCCTCGGCTTCTTCCTTGGTAACGCCTTCCAGAATGGCCACAGGCGCACTTTCCACTGTAGCCTTGGCTTCTTTTAGCCCCAATTCCGTGATAGCACGCACAGCCTTAATGACGTTGATCTTCTTGGCGCCAATGTCCGTGAGCATGACGTCAAATTCCGTCTGCTCCTCCTCTTCCACCGGCGCAGCGGCTCCCCCGGCCGGCAGGGCCGCCGCCATCGCCATCGGGGCCGCGGCACTGACACCCCAAGCTTCCTCTAGCATCTTGACCAATTCTGACGCTTCCAGGAGGGTCAGGTTATCCAATTCACTCTTGATCTTTTCCAGGTCCGCCATGGTGTCCTTTCCTCATTGCAACTAGCATTATGAACAATTATCAAGTCAAACGAGACTGCCCGGGGCAATCTCCCAAGATATCACGACTGTGAGTGCGCTAACAGCACAGCTCCCAGATCACGGGCCGGAGCTCCGAGTGTGCGGTAGACCGCATGGGGTACCGCATCCACCATCCGCACCAGATCGCGACTCGGGGCTCCAAGAGTACCCAGCAGTTTGGCCTGAATTTCAGCCATGGTAGGCAGCGATGAGAGATCCGCCGCTGCGTCCGCATCCAGGACCTGGCGCCCCAGCACCCCCCCGGTGATGCGAAAGGGATGGTTATTGGGTAAGTCTTCCCGTACGAAACTCTTCAGTTCCGTGACGGAACTGCCGATGTCATCGGATGTGAACAGAACCGACATAGGTCCCGTGAAAGTCTCCGATGTTGCATCCACGCCCGCAGCTTCCAGGGCAATACGCAGTAGCCGATTTTTCACAATCATAAACCGGGCATCAACAGTCCGGAGGCGCCGACGCAGCGTTTGCATCTGGCCGACAGAGGTTCCCGTGCTGTCAGTGAAAACGAGGGCGGAAGCCTCGGCGATCAGATCGCTGTAGAGGGCAACCAGTTCCTCCTTTTTAGTGCGGCTAATGGGCATCCGGCTTCTCCTACTTTGGCCCACAAAAAAAGCCCCGCTGCGCTCGCCGGAAACACAACAGGGCAATAGGATAGCACCTCATGTCTCCCCGTAATAGGGATACACGGGCATCTGTCCGTGCAACGCCTCAACAGGAGCCCAGTCAGGACATTAAGGCACAAGGCCACCTGTGGTCTTCGGCCAGACAACGGTCACGTTGTCGTTAAAGCATCCTAATCCATGGATAGGGCCTATACCAAAAAACGGGAGTGGCGTGCGCTAGGTATCGGTCTGCATGCTAGTGGCTTGTGCCACATCTACCAGCACACCGGGTCCCATGGTAGAAGCCAACGCGACCTTTTGGATAAAGATACCTTTAACTGAGCTAGGCTTGGCGGACATTGTAGCGGACATGAGCGCGGCCATGTTTTCCTTCAGCTGGTCCGTGCTGAAGCTAGCTTTACCGATCGGGGTGTGGATATTGGCCGTGCGATCGATCCTATACTCCACCCGCCCCTTGCGCGTCTCCTCAATGATGCGCGACAGGTCATCCGCGTTCACGATGGTTCCCGCCTTGGGGCTAGGCATCAGGCCACGAGGCCCCAGAATACGTCCCAGGCGACCTACCACACGCATCATGTCGGGCGTAGCCAGGACTACATCAAAGTCCATCCAACCCCCTTGAATTTGGGCAGCTAGTTCTTCCCCACCCACGAAATCGGCTCCGGCCTGTTCCGCGAGCGCGATCCCATCAGGGCCGGCAAAGACCAAAATACGCACGGTGCGGCCCGTGCCATGAGGCAACGTAACGACGCCACGCAGCTGCTGATCCGCCTTCCGTGGATCCAGGGTGGTGCTGAGGTGCATTTCAATGGTTTCGTTAAAGCGAGCAGAGGCCCTGTCCTTGACGAGTGTCAGAGCTTCTGCCGGCGCATAGACCTGTCCGCGGTCAATGCCCGCATAGGCCTGCTTGTACCGACGGCTGCGCTTGGGCATAAGTTTCGTATCCTTTGGCAAGTGAGTGCGAATCAAACGGCGGGGGTTCTCAGTCTGCGACTCTAACCCCCATACTGCGGGCCGTGCCTTCAATCATCCGCATGGCCGCTTCCACATCGTTAGCGTTGAGATCCTTCATCTTGATCTCGGCAATCTCCCGCACCTGGTCCGACCGAATGGTCCCTACCTTCGTGAGGTTGGGTTCACCACTACCCTTCTCCAAGCCTACGGCACGGCGGATTAGATCAACGGCCGGGGGCGTCTTCGTGATGAAGGTGAAAGAACCATCCGTGAAGATCGAAATTTCCGCCGGTATGACCTGTCCCATCTGCTGTTGCGTACGGGCGTTATATTCCTTGCAGAAGCCCATGATATTGATGCCATGGGGTCCTAGAGCGGTGCCAACAGGCGGAGCCGGATTGGCTTTGCCGGCAGCTAGCTGCAGTTTGACGAGTACTTTCAGTTTCTTGGCCATCTGTCTGTCCGTAATTGGAAAATGGGCGACATAATCCGTCCTGGCCCGTTAGCCGAGGGGTTCCAAGTGCACGATATCCACCTCAACCGGAGTGTCCCGGCCAAAAATACTGACCAGCACACGCGCCTTACCCTTGTCCGGCTGCAGCTCGTTCACCGATCCCGCAAACTCAACAAACGGGCCACTGGTGATCCGGACCCGCTCACCCAACTGGAAGTTAACCTTGACTTTGGGCTCCCGCGATTCGATGCGTGACATGATCTGCTCCACCTCTTCGCTGGAGAGCGGTGTGGGTTGGTGCCCAATACCGACAAAACCGGTCACACCGGGTGTCTCGCGCACACAGAGCCAGCTGTCCTCGGTCAGCTGCATCTGGACCAAAATGTAGCCGGGATACAAGCGGCGTTCAACTTCTCGCCGCTTCTTCTCACGGATTTCAATTTCCGTCTCGGTGGGTACAATGACGTCAAATACCAGCGCGGACATATCCATGGACTCAATGCGGTGCTCCAGGTTGGATTTCACCTGATTTTCCATACTGGAATAACAGTGCACCACATACCAGTTCACATCGGAGGCGTCCTCAGCAGGCTCTGCTAAGTCGGCCATCTCCTCCACGTCCAGCAGATCGTCTGCAGGGAAAGCGGTTTCGGCCCGGCGGTCGTTTGATTCCATGAAACTGTTCCCCCTCGCTTGTAGGAAATAGCTGTCCTAGAGCGTAATGAGCCAGGTGATGACGTAGCTGAATAGCAGGTCCAGGGCATACAGACAGCCGGCTGCTAGCAGGGTTACCGTCATGACGACAGTCGTCAGACGTATACCCTCTTCGCGCGTGGGAAACGTCACTTTGCCTAGTTCGGCCTGCGTTTCCCGGAAAAACTTCAGAATACGCCCGCCCGGTCTGGGCTTAGTGGATAGGGTACTACGGCTCATAGCAGTAAGCGTGGTGTTGGCGGGATGAGGTGCAGCAAACGAAATGCGAACGGGAGAAAAGGCAAACAGGCGCGGCAGGACTCGAACCCGCAACCTTTGGTTTTGGAGACCAATGCTCTGCCAAATTGAGCTACGCGCCTCTGTATCTGCTGCATGCTACCACGGGCCGGCGCCAGGTACTGCAGAACGAAGCACCTAGCGCTCACACCCTGCCCCGCAATAGCCCGTGCGCATACCCCGATACATACTGTGCTGGTACGGCTCCCTGTCTGCTGTCCCACATTCCATAGTCCTTCCTGTGCCTCTGAGCCCACAACCGGACTTGAACCGGTGACCTCCTTCTTACCAAGAAGGTGCTCTACCGACTGAGCTATGTGGGCCTGTTGTGTGGGCGAGGGCGGATTCGAACCACCGTAGGCGCTAGCCGTCTGATTTACAGTCAGATCCCTTTGACCACTCGGGCACTCGCCCCTGCAAGCTGTCGCTGTCACCACCTGGTTGTGTAAGTGCCTGCTACCTGTGCCCAGAGCCGACGATCGGACTCGAACCGATAACCACTTGTTTACAAGACAAGAGCTCTGCCGATTGAGCTACGTCGGCCTATATCCTGCACGACGTATCCCCGCCGGACACGTCACTGATGTGATCATGGCTATTCAGTCCTGCGGGATACCGGCAAGTGGTCCATCTATGGACGGATCCGTTCCAGCCTATCCCTGCATGCACTGTACGTAACACCTCCACCCATGCGTAACAGACGGATCATGATAAGCGATGCGCCGTGGAATCGCAAGAAATGGGACCGTCAAGTAGCGCATGGCGTGGTGCCCCGGTACCTGTCACCCCTAGCCTATAAGGTGATGACCTGATCCGGCGGGTTGCCGGCTAGGGCGGCGTACAGCTGCGGGAAACAACCGGCAGCTACCCCGGGCACCAGGCCCTTGGCCTGCACCTGTCCCAGACCGCACTGTTCAAACGCACCTTCCGCCAGACCGCGGCGCAGCGCACACTGGTCACAAACCATGAGCAGAATGCCCTTGTCCTGAGCCACGCGGGCCAGCCGCTCACCGATCGGATCTCCAGCCCGCAGGCAGAATAGATTGTCGTCAAAGAACATCATCCCGACTACATCCACACCGTGTCGGTCCTGTTCCAACTGTGGCAGGATCATGGTGGCTAGCTTGTAGGTACTAGCCTGGGCAGTTGCGAAAATATAGGCAATCTTCATAGTCTTATCTCCAGCTATGACTTAGACAAGGCCACACCAGTATATGACTGTTGGCTTCCATGGGATCAATCGTCCCCTAGGGCTAGGCTCGTTTCAAACATTCACCTCGGGATGAGTTGTCCAACCTGCCACACAGCGCTCATGCCCTGCCCCGTCAGGATACACGCACACGGCGGCGAACAACTTTGTGGCCTCCAAGGCGGCCACGACCTGCGGCGCCTGTCCGGCACCACATTCCAATAGAATGCCGCCACCGGGCTGTAAGCGCCCTGGTACCATGGAGATCAAGCGCCGGATATGGGCTAGTCCTCCCTCAGCACTCCAGAGAGCCAGGGTGGGTTCATGGACCGTGATATCGGGGGCCAGCGTATCCCATGTTTGAGGGCAGACATAGGGGAGATTAGCGAGAATCAGGGAGACGGGCGCAGTCACGGGAGCAAGCAGATCGCCCTGGCGCCACATGATCCGGTCCGATAACCGCAGCCGTAGCCTGTTGCTCCGGGCTACTTGCAGGGCTTCCCGGGACAGGTCAATGGCGATCAGTTCAAGATGCGCCCGGGCGTGGGCCAGCGCCAACGCAATGCAGCCGCTGCCTGTACCTACATCAACTACACGTGGCGTCGGCTCTGTCCGCTGGTCCAACCAGGCCAAGGCCAGTTCCACCAAAAGCTCGGTCTCCGGACGGGGAATGAGAACGCGCTCGTCCACGTAAAAGGACAGTCCCCTGAACTCCTTGTATCCTACGATATAGGCTAGGGGGCGAAAGGTCAGGCGCTGGCCTAGGTAGTCCTGCCAGTGCGCTCTTTCGGTGGCGGACAGCCTGTATTCCGGATAGGCGTAGAGCCAGCTACGTGGCTGATGGAGAGCATGTGCCAGCAGCAGCGCAGCGTCCAGGCTGGGATTCGCCACACCGGCCTGCTGCAGACGCGTGGTGCCCGCCTGCAGGCAGGTGCGCACGGTATCCGGGTCAGGCATGAACAGCCTGGTCGCCGAGCGCAGCCAACAATTCGGCTTGCTCCTGCGCGGCTAGCTGCACCAGAAACTCGTCGATCTTGCCATCAATGATGTCTTCCAGCCGATACAGAGTCAGCGCTATGCGATGGTCGGTCACGCGGCCCTGCGGGAAATTATATGTGCGGATCTTCTCACTGCGGTCCCCGCTGCCCACCTGGCTGCGCCGTGCCGCACCCAGTGCGGCCTGCTGACGCCGCACTTCCTGATCATACAGGCGACTGCGCAGAATACGCATAGCTTTGAGTCGATTCTGCAGCTGGCTTTTCTCGTCCTGACAGCTGACCACCAGACCAGTCGGTACATGGGTAATGCGCACCGCCGAGTCTGTGGTGTTCACACTTTGCCCTCCCGGCCCGCTGCTGCGCATGATGTCAATACGAATGTCCTGCGGGTTAACCTCAATTTCCACCTCGTCGGCCTCGGGCAAAATGGCCACCGTAGCGGTACTGGTATGGATGCGTCCCTGACTTTCCGTCACCGGTACGCGCTGTACCCGATGCACACCCGATTCGTATTTCAGGCGTGAATACACACCCTGGCCCTTGACGGCGAAGATAGCTTCTTTCAGGCCGCCCGCCGTGTTTGGACTCAGGTTAAGCACCTCTGTGCGCAGCCGATTCTCCTCCGCCCAGCGCGTATACATGCGATACAGATCCGCGCAGAAGATCCCGGCTTCATCTCCTCCGGCACCCGCCCGAATTTCCACAATGACATCCTTGTCGTCCTTCGGATCTTTCGGCAACAGCAGCAGGCGGAGCTGCTGTTCCAGGGCTTCCACGTCAGCGCTGAGCTCCTCATTCTCCTGTTCAGCCAGTTCGATCAGTTCCGGATCTTCCTCTATAGTGATGAGTTCCCGGTTGTCGGCGATCTGCCCGGTGATATCCTGAAAGCGGCGAAACGTTGTGACCAGTTCCTCCAGTTGACTCTGTTCCCGCGCCAGCTGGGATAACTGGCCGTAATCCGCTGCCACCTCAGGGGCGGCCATACGGGCTGACAGCTCGTGATAGCGTTCTTCTATCTTGCGCAGCTGATCCAGTAACGACATATTCTGATGGCTTTTGAACTGGATGACACCTCTGGCCTACCCAGAGGTAATCGCCCAAGTGTAGCACACTATGCCAATCCCCCGACTCCGGTCAGCCCGGAGGCTGTACATACGGATTATGTCGATCAGGCAGGGGTAGGGAGACTTTCCGATCCTGCAAATGCGAGGTGTGAATGGCCATGATCATTTCCAGTGACCACCGGGCATCGTGTCCCGTGCAGGCACGGGTGACGGTGCGCTCCGCACGCACCGCAGCCACCAGCTCATCCACCATGATCCGATTGCTGAGGAGCATTTTCTCGGTTGCGGTGTGGGGACGCCCGGTGGGATGGAGCTCCCAGTCCGGCAACCAAATCCGTTTCCAGCATGTCTCTTCATTGGGCACGCATATACCCTGGGGATAGTGATAAAGTGCGCCACTCGGAGCGTTGCGTATGCTGAACGCACCTTGGGTTCCATACACCTCATAGCCGAACCAGTCAGCGTGATGCGCCGCCTGGCCCGTAGTCTGTACGCGGTACGAGGTGAAGGAAGCCGGCACACCGCCGGCGAACATAAACATTCCTACCAGCGCGTTGCCGGCGGTGGGCCCGATACCTTCATTGCCTTCCTGCCGGTCGTCCCGGTTCACGGGGCGTCCATCCTGTACCACGTGTCCCACGCACCAAAGGGGATCCGAACCCGCAAACCAGCGCATGCTGTCCAGTATATGGGTCCCTAGGACTGCCAGGTCCTCACCGCCGGCTCGGTGATCCCCTTTGCCCCGCCCCCGCATCTCCACAATGGTACCGATGCGGCCCTGGCACATCAGCTCATAGGCATGGATTTCATAGAGGCTGGCACGTCGCTGGGCCACCACGATCTGCGTGCCTGCCGCCTCACAGGCTGCCAGCACCCTATCCGCCTCCGCTAGCGACGCTACCATCGGTTTTTCACATAGAATACCTTGCACACCATGCTGGGCGCAGGCCACGAGCTGATCGGCGTGCTCCGCCACGTGGCGGGATGCCACACTGACTAGATCCGGTATCTCCCGGGCCAGTAGTTCGCGGTAGTCAGCGTAGCCGTGCTGGGCCCCTGTACGTGCAAGTGCCTGCTGACGTCCCTCCGGATCGGGGTCCGCGACAGCCGTGATCCGGACATCGGGGTGAAGTCCCAGCGAGAGATCATGACCATGACCATAATCGCCCCGGCCTGTATGGCCCAACACCGCAGCTTTGAATTGCGCCGTCATGGCATATCTGTCCTTGTGGGATGACGGGAAGACACCTTGTGCAGCGCCTGCTATCTTATTTTACCCGGAGATCAAGGCGCTAAGACCAGACACTGCTAGCCCCCATGCCCAGTGCGTTCCGCAGCACCTAGAGGCAACCTATCCGGATGACCTTGCCCCTCACCGGTCGCCGCCCGTTCCGGTTCCCATATTGTTCACCTCATACGATACACTGTAAAGCCTTATTCCTAGATAGGTTCCCAAGGGATCTCCCCATGCCCATATGACGACATCCGCCCCCAGCGTCATAGCCGCCTCCACACCCATGTCTCGGGGTCAGCAATGGTGGATTTTGGGTGCTGTAGGCACCTCTATGTTTCTGAGTACCCTAGACAGCAGTATCGTCAACATATCTCTGCCTGTCCTAGTGCAGGAGTTCAACACCACTTTTGTGGCAGGACAGTGGGTAGTACTTGCCTATCTACTAACCCTCACAGCTCTGCTCATGACCATGGGCCGGCTGGGTGATCTGCGGGGTAAAAAGGTTGTGTTTCTGACCGGCCAGGCCATCTTCACCCTCGGCTCTATGCTGTGCGGCCTCGCGCCTTCCATCGGTTGGCTGGTGGGTTTCCGCGTACTGCAGGGACTGGGTGCTGCCATGATCACAGCCTTGGGTATTGCCATTCTTACCGAAACCTGGCCGGCTCGCGAGCGGGGCAAGGTCCTCGGCATCAGTAACGCCTTTCTCACCTTCGGTGTAGTGGCCGGCCCCGTACTAGGTGGCTTGCTACTGGAATATCTGAGCTGGCAGTGGATTTTCTATGTCAACATTCCCATTGCCATAGGTGGCTTCCTGATCTGTCTACGCTTTATGCCGTCCTTGGTGCAGGAGCAAACGCCCTATCGCTTTGACATGCCCGGAGCCCTGTGGACAGGTGTGGGCCTGACCTCGCTGTGCCTGTTGTTGACACTCGGCCAGGACCAAAGTCTGCCGCCCCTGGGCCTGTTCCTACTGAGTCTCGGGGCCTTGGTCAGCCTGGGCCTGTTCTTGCAGCGGGAGAGGACCTGTGTAGCCCCCATGGTGGATCTGGCCATTTTCCGGATTCGCCCGTTTCGGCGGGGCCTGACCATTCAAGTAGCTGTGTTCCTGACCCTGATGGGGGTCATTCTAATGCTGCCCTTCTATCTAGTGCAGGTACGGGAATTTCCCATGGCTTGGGTCGGATTAATCTCAGCTGCCGTTCCCCTGACTATGACCGTGGTGGCCCCCGTGGCGGGCATCCTATCGGACCGGATTGGCACCCTGCATCTGATTCTGCTGGGCCTGGCCGGTATTGCCCTCGGTTATGTCACCGCCAGCACTTTGGATCTGCATACACCACCCTGGGGCTATATGATCCGACTGCTGCCCGTGGGGATCGGCGTGTCCCTGTTCACGGCTGCCAATACCCGCAATATCATGAGCGCGGCACCCCGGACCCAGCTGGGTATCGCCAGTGGCATTTTTAATATGATGCGTACCATGAGCTCTGTGATTGGCATTCCCATACTAGGAATCATCATGGCCCTGCGCCTTCTGCACTACCATGGGACGCGCATTGATCTCAGCCTAGCCCCGCCCGCGGCATTTGTGCAGGCGCTACAGGATCTGTTTCTGTTGTGTGCGGGGTGTGTGCTCGTGGCCTTGATCTACACCTGGCTGGGACGGGAAGCCCATCAATCAAATCCGGAAACCCCGCAGGGGGCCTAAAAATAAAAATACATGCAACGAGACGGATTTAAACCTACGAATCCGTCTCGTTGCATGCGCATCTAGGAGGGAGGAGACTTGCATAGAGAGCATAAGCCCAGGCAGCTTGAGGCAGGGTAATCTGGATTACAATCTGTCCTGATCAGATCTCAGAGCTTCCTCTACATGCCGCTATAGACCAAGCGTCGTGTCTTCTAACGTCTGACCACGTAGGCCAACGATGAGCATGCCGCCGCCTTGACTATAGCGGCAGTATGCCTGTCCTACCACAACCCCTCCGTTCGGGTGGGCTATCATGGGACAGTAAGCTCCTGACCGCAGGTAATCCCAGTTAGTAAGCTGTTCTCAACCATATTTGGATCAAGGTACTATGGAGATAACCACAGCGTATGAGATATCGGGAGCAATGTAGGATGGATTTCACTTCGTTGGGCAGGCTATCACCCCAGGCCAGTGTGCTGGGTTTGGGCTGCGGTGGCTTTAGCCGTTTGGGACAGGGGTATGACATACCGGTCGCGGATTCGGTGGCTCTGGTCAAGACAGCTTTGGCCCGAGGCGTGAATCTTATTGACACGGCGCAGGGCTATGGTACAGAGCCGATTGTTGGCCAAGCTCTCCGGGAGAGTAGCGACACGATCCCGCGGGACAAACTATTGATTTGTTCCAAGGCGCCCTGTCACACCGACATGATCCCCCGGTCCATGGATGAATTTACCGCCGCTGTCACGGACTCCTTGGAACGCATGGGCCTGGACTACCTCGATCTGTACTACATCCACGGCCTATACGAGGAACATGTTGAGCATGCTATCCGGGTCATACTCCCCGGTCTTCAGGAACTCAAGGCCCTGGGCCTCATCCGCGCTGTAGGGGTCTCAGAGCATTTTAACTCCGATCCGGCGCACCACATCCTGCAGCGCTTGCTGACCCAGGTCCCTGAGCTACTAGATGTTCTGATGATCGGCTTCAACATGCTGAACCAGAGTGCCCGTCATCGGGTGCTGCCTTTGTGTCGGGAGCATCAGATTGGTGTGACCTGCATGTTCGCCGTGCGCCAGGCTTTCAGTCAGCCGCCTGTGCTGGCCCACATCGTGGAAAATCTGATCGCCCAGGGCCTGGTGGACGAGGATGCCCTTGACACCACAGATCCCCTACGCTTCGTAGTGGACGAGGGCCACGCGGCGTCCTTGACTGAGGCTGCCTATCGATACTGCCGCTATGAACCTGGCATTGATGTCGTCTTATCGGGTACGGGCAAACCGGCCCATCTGGACTTGAATATCGCGTCATTGCACCAGCCCCCACTTCCCATGGCAGTCCGGGAGCGGATCAACCATATCTTTGCCCGGGTGGACTCCGTCAGCGGTCAGGATAGACCTTTCAGCAAACGCTGACCTTCCGACCAACAACCCCAAGCATGATTAAATAGGTGACACCCATGGACAAGAGAAATAGTTTGCCATAGCCTATGCGCGGCCATGTCTGGGCTATTGCAGACCTTGAGACTTGGGGCTACACTCTGCTGACGGATGCCATTGCCCCCGTGGATGTGCTGGCTGCGCTGGCACGTCGGGAACTGGAAGCGGGGGAAGCCTTTTGAAGATGGTGATACCCAACAACAGTGGGGCGACTTCAAGGAGGTGGACGGATTGAGCCCACGGGATCGATTTTCATACCGGTTTTTGAGTCGGATCAAGAAACGGCATCGGCCTTGCCTTGTCTGCTGCCGCCAGGCCCTGTCTATGTCCCAAGGAGATATCCGATGACTAAAACACCCCTATACCTAGGCCGATCAAGCCTACCAAAACGCCGAGTCTGAAGAATGGGGCCGTACGCAAGCCAAGCAGCTGTCTAATGTGCGACACAATGTACTAACCCTAGCCCTGTGGCTTACAGCTCCTTGGGTAATGCTCACACTCTGGCTCTGGTTTCGCTTTAAGTTCGTACGCCGCCTCAGTATAGCGTCTTTGATCTTACTTGCTACATTACTCGTCGTAACGTTTATATTCAGCCTATTCACAAATTAAATCAGGGTATCCTAATCGGGCTCCCCCGTCGGTTGCGGCATCCATTTAGCGTAGGCCAACTTTATCACGGCCGCATGGTAGGCGCTCATAGTCCTGGGTGCCGTCAGAGCCGCGTGGGTCTCCCGTATCTCCTGGGGCGCATCGGCGCCGGGTACCGTGGCCAGTATCAGGGCTAGGCTCGGACTGTGGCCGTCTATGGTCGCTAGCATGTCCAGGTCGTCATCCGGCGGTGGGGCCCCGTGATACTTGGCATGGATCATGGATCGCTTGGTATAGGGGGAACGCTAAGTCCCGGAGGCTGTCCCGGTACTTGGGGCCGCTAATCGGCGCGCCTAGGGGCCGTTGCGTGGGGGGTTTTAGGGGTTGCATGGTGGGTGGTATCTCCCGTAGGTCAAAAGGACGCGCACGTGGCCAGGGTGACGGTCGGATCCCCGTCCGTGCGGGTCACGGTTACAAGTACTGTAGGGCTAGTGCCGCCGGCATCCCGCCATTGGGGCTGCATGTCATAGGTATGTGCGGATACGTAGCGGTCCCAGACGGTAGCCGCCCCGTGATCTCATACTGATGTTGGTTCGTGGTCGTGGTATGCCCCCGTGGCATGCGAAGTAGAATTTTATACTCTGTAGTACATACGACTAATATAAGAAAGCGTAATAGAT
Organism: Caldilineaceae bacterium; assembly: GCA_965116185.1. Lineage (GTDB taxonomy): Bacteria > Chloroflexota > Anaerolineae > Caldilineales > Caldilineaceae > Bin34. The sequence goes on along the minus strand of OZ220492.1, from coordinate 600,648 downwards.
TGGTGTGATCTGCATGTTCGCCGTGCGCCAGGCTTTCAGTCAGCCGCCTGTGCTGGCCCGCATCGTGGAAAATCTGATCGCCCAAGGTCTGGTAGACGAGGATGCCCTTGACACCGCAGATCCCCTACGCTTCGTAGTGGACGAGGGCCACGCGGCATCCTTGACTGAGGCCGCCTATTGATACTGCCGCTATGAACCTGGCATTGATGTCGTCTTATCGGACACAGGCAAACCGGCCCATCTGGACATGAATATCGCGTCGTTGCACCAACCCCCACTTCCCACGGCAGTCCGGGAGCGGATCAACCATATCGTTGCCCGGGTGGAATCCGTCAGCGGTCGGGATAGACCTTTCAGCAAGCGCTGACCTTCCGGCCAACAGACCCAAACATGATTGAATAGGTGACACTCATGGACAAGAGAAATAGTTTGCCCCAGCCTACGCGCGACCAGGTCCAGGCCATCGCAGACCTTGAGACTTGGGGCTACACCCTGCTGGCGGATGCCATTGCTCCCGCGGATGTGGATACTCTGGCCACTGCGCTGACCGCCCTGGCGCACCGGGAACTGGAAGCGGGGGAAGCCTTTGAAGATGGCGGTACCCAACAACAGTGGGGCGATTTCAAGGAGGCAGACGGATTGAGCCCGCGGGCTCGGTTTCGGGCCGCCGCCGGTGGCGTCAACCAGCGGATTTGGATGATCCACAACAAGGGTAAACCTTTTGTGGATCTGCTCTACAACGAACGCATCCTCGCTATGGTGCGGCAGCTGCTAGGCGACAATTTTCTATTGTCCAGCCACGGGGCCAACATCGCCAAGCAGGGAGGGGTCAAGATGCCCCTACACACAGACCAGTGGTGGATGCCTCCCCCGATTGAAGCGTCAGTCAATCCCCTACCCGTTGGTAACATCACCCGCCAGAACACGCTAGTCCCACCGGCGCAGCCGTATCTGATTGCCCCTTGCGCTTGTATGAACGTATTGTGGTATCTGTGCGATTTTGACGCCCGTATCGGCAGTACCCGCGTCGTGCCAGGCAGCCATTTATCAGGTCGCCAACCCCGACCGGAAGACGATCAGGAAGCGGACGTGGTATCGGTGGCGGGCCAGGCCGGTACCGTGCTGGTCATTGACGGCCGCATCTGGCATGGTACGGGCGCCAATGTCACGCCCCGGGATCGCCTTACGGTAATCACGACTTTCTGCGGACCTCAGTTTAGACCTCAGGAAAACTATTTTGTGGGCACGGATCCGGCAGTACTAGCGCACGCCGATGATCATCTACGCGCATTGCTCGGTTTCAAAATCTGGCATTCCTATGGACGCACGGAGAACCCGGTAGCCACTTTTGTGGATAAACGCTAGCTATTATCGCTGCCCTCTTGTCACTGCCAGTCCCTGCCTATTGACTCTTGCCAACCGCGGCGTGTAAGCGTGATTCGGTATCCTCTGCGCTTGCCCGCCGTGGTACAGGCAGTGTAGCGGCCAGGAACAAGCCGACTCGCCGTGTCCAATACCTATCTATTCCGGACTGAACCGGGGATATACAAGCAAACTTAGGGCGTAAGATCCTCGTCCAGATAGGCACACGGCAGCACCACGCCCACTAAACAACACAGGAAAAGCCCGACCAGGACAAGGCGACCTACCCCGTCCAACGCCGGCAACTCGCCCCAGATATAGCCCACCAATAGGACAGTGCCCAACAGCGCGTGGCTCAGGATGACCGCACCGGATGCCAAGCGCGCAATAACGGGACGCGTAGACACTTCCAGAAAGGCCAGCCCCATGCCCATGAGCCCGGCTCCCCCTAGCCGCACAGCCCAGATGGCAGCGTCCGCAGCCTCTAGCCACCCCAGTTGTCGGGGGCGCAGTAACAGGACAAGGCCCAAACCAATCCCGATTACGCAGGCATTGCAACGCAGACCTAGCCGGTAGAGCCGGTACGGATCATTGAGGGAATAAGCCATGAGCAAAAGTGTCCCTGAAGCACAGGATCGCAGACCACCCGGGCGCAGAACCGCCGCTGGCCAAGACTTCTCTGCTAGTCAGGTCTTGGCATTCACTCTGTGCCGGTTTGCGGTCCCAGGGCTCAGCCGAACCAGGTGTGCAGTAACTCGCTGCGGAACGCACCGCTCATTATGGTACATAGAGTGATCGACCAGCAAGAAAGGCTCCTGTCCTGCGCCGAGTTCTCCCTACGGTCTTGTAGCACTAGCGTATCCCGTCTCAAATGCCGCGTCCGACAGAGTGATTCAGGCCTGCCTTCGTTATCTACCGCTGTACCCAGGTAGTCGGTTATGTGGCAGATGAGGCCTGAATGCGTTACAATTTCTATGGTATCATCCTGCGTTCACTGCATGGGGCATTTGGCCAAACAACAAACAACCTATGACGCAGTCCGCTATTGAGATTTCCCAGCTCAAAACAGAGCAGGTGCAGGCCTATCTGCATGAATCGGTCCAGGTGCCGGCCGACCTGCAAGACAATGTGCTGGTTACTACCCTAGACAAAATTTATAACTGGAGCCGCAAATCCAGTATGTGGCCCCTCTTGTTCGGCCTCGCTTGCTGCGCCATTGAAATGATCGCCACCGCCGCCAGCCGCTATGATCTATCCCGATTTGGGATGGAGGTCATGCGTCCCAGCCCGCGGCAGAGTGACCTTATGATCGTCTCCGGTACTGTGACCAAGAAAATGGTGCCGGCCATCGTCCGTATCTACAATCAGATGGCCGAACCCCGCTATGTGCTCAGCATGGGTGCCTGTGCAACGGGCGGTGGCCCTTTCAAGGAGGGCTACAACGTCGTGAGCGGCATTGACAAGTACATTCCGGTTGACGTGTACGTGCCGGGGTGCCCCCCTACGCCTGAGGCTCTCATCTACGGGCTGATGAAGCTCCATGAAAAGGTGGATGCCCAGAGCGTGGCAACGGCGGCCTGGTACCAACGGGACACATCGCACTTTGTACCTGTGCCCCAGTTGGGCCCCGACATTTTTGATCCCCGGCAAGCGGACCTGATTCGTGCGCAGACCCTGCGCACCCGGGACAGCGGAGCAGCCGCTACCGCGGACCGGACAGCTTCCCAGGGGCCCGGTGGTCTCCAGAATCTAGGTGAAGCGGCCAAAGCCCGCATTGCCGAAGCCAAGCGGCGGGTCGCTGCGCGCCGGGCGGCCGGCTAAATTTTTCTTGCAACAGACCTTGCTCATGCCTATGGCTGCCACTGTGGCTATCCAGCCGATTGCGGAGGCTCTGGACTCGGCTTTGCCCGATGCCCTCCTAGGTGTGGAAAACACGGAGCATGGGGACATACTCTCCATAAATCCCATCCACATCCGGGATGTGCTGCTTCACCTTCGCGATCAGGGAGGCTTTGACCTTCTTTCCAACCTGACCTGTACCGATTACCTCTCTTATAGCGGTAAAAAGCGCGGTGATACTCCGCGTTTTGACGTTGTGTACCATCTCTACGCTACCGGACGTGACGAACGGGCCTTAGTCTTGCATGTGCCCGTGCCCGATAGCAATGCCATAGATACGGCCACCGATGTGTATCCCGGCGCTAATCTACAGGAAAGAGAGGTCTGGGATCTCTACGGTATTGAGTTTAGCGGGCACCCCAACCTGCGTCGCATCCTACTCTGGGAAGGCTTTGACGGTCATCCCATGCGCAAGGATTGGCACGAAGCGTACTACGAGGAAGACCAAAAGCCCTTCAAGAGCCGCCATCCACGACCAACCTTTGGCCGTGGTGAGGACAACATTCCCTGGGGCAAGAACACCCGCTATCCTGAGAATTGGGATCCGGACAATTGGCAGGCCCCCGTAACCTATGTACCGGTCAGCCAGCATCCTCAAGACCTAAACGGGCGCCAGTCCAATCACATGCTGACTGAGAGCGTGGTTGTCAACTTGGGCCCTCATCATCCCAGCACGCATGGGGTGTTTCGTATGATCGTCCGGGTTGAGGGTGAGTTGATCACCGCTCTTGAACCCGATATGGGCTATCTCCACCGCAACCACGAGAAAATCGGGGAGCGGAATACCTGGCTGATGAACATGCCCTTCACGGATCGGCTGGACTATCTCAATTCCATGAGCAATAACTGGTCCTATGCTCTGGCCGTGGAAAAACTAGCCGGTATTGAGGTGCCGGAACGGGCCGAGTACCTGCGCGTGATCATGGCGGAACTGACCCGCATCGTCAACCATCTCTGGTCTATTGGCTTCATTCTTAACGATCTGGGGGCACTCCAGACGCCGGCCCTGTATGCCATTGAGGAACGTGAGATGATCCTCGATCTGTTTGAGGCCGTCAGTGGGGCCCGCATGATGTGCAACTACATGCGTTTTGGCGGTGTCCACCGGGATCTGCCGGACGGTTGGCGGGAACGTGCACAGCACATTGTGGATGAACGACTGCCGCGCGCGCTCAACCAGCTAGACCGCTTACTGACAGACAATGAAATCCTTATGGCGCGGGGGCGCGGTGTGGGCCATCTGAGCGTTGAGGATCTCATCGCACTGAGCGTTACCGGTCCCATGATTCGCGCGGCGGGCTTGCCTTATGACATCCGCCGGGCAGAACCCTACGGGATCTACGATCGGTTTGACTTTGACATTCCTACACTGTCCCATAGCGACGTGTATGATCGCTACTACATACGACTGCTGGAAGCCCGGGAAAGTGTCAAGATTCTGAAGCAGGCCCTACGCGACCTGCCACCAGGCGATATCCTAGGGGGCAAGGGCGGTTATGTGCTACGACCACCGGAAGGGGAAGTGTACAGTCGTATCGAGTCCCCCAAGGGTGAACTGGGTTTTTACTTAGTCAGCGACGGCAAGCCCAATCCCTACCGCTATCGCATCCGGGCCCCTAGCTATATCAACCTGAATGCACTGGCTCCCATGACCGTAGGCTACAAGGTGGCCGATGCCATCGTGATTTTGGGCGCCATTGACATTGTCCTAGGCGAAGTTGACCGCTGACGCAGGCCATCCGTAGGAAATCAAAGAGAGGGGTGGGACATGTTTGGAGCCGGATTACTCAAGGGTTTGGGCGTGACGCTTAAGCACGCAGTGGAAACCTACGTGGACGACATGCGGAAAACACCCAGCCGCTACGCCGACAGCCAGGCACGGGCCAACAATCTACGTATCATTGACCAGCCCGTGGATCAGGAAGGTTTACTCACCATCCAGTATCCGGAGGAGCGACGTCTCCTGCCTGAACGCTTTCGCTACATTCCCATGCTGATCTGGGATACGGACACCGATGAGGAACGCTGCACCGCCTGTGGTATCTGTGCCAAGGTGTGTCCCCCTCAGTGCATCTGGATCGCCCGGGCCACGGACGAGAAGGGCAAACCGGTCACACGTCCGCAGGATTTCTTCATTGACGCCACCATCTGCATGAGCTGCAATTATTGCGTTGAGTTCTGCCCGTTTGACGCCATCAAGATGAACCACGACTATGAACTAGCGACCTACGAGCGCTACCCGCATCTCGTCTACGACAAGACTGAACTGACGGTGCCGTTGGACTACTATGCCGCGCTGTGGCCCGTGCAGTTCGCAGAGGAACAGGAGAGGCGGGCCAAGGAAGCCGAGGAAGCCCGGGCTAAGGAGGAAGCGAAGGCGCGCCGAGCGCAGGCCAAGGCCCGGCCGGCCGCAGCCGCTACCACCATGTCAAAAGCCGAGGAGCTGAAACAAAAAGCTCAGGCCAGAGCACAGCAACGGGCGGCCCGTCAAGCGGAGTAATCCTATGGGGTATACTATAAACATCTGTGCCAGGACCTAAACCGCTATAAGTGTCGGTTCATCCACGTTCCGGTGCGGTTTTCTGAATATGCCAGGCGCAATCAACCAGTACCAGTGACAACATGAATATTGATATCACCTTTCTCGGACATGCCACTTTTCAGATTCAGGCTGATGAGCAGGTCATTCTCATTGATCCCTGGCTATACCCGGACAATCCCGCGTGCCCGGAAATCTACACGGTAGACACGGTGGATCCCGATTACATCCTGGTCACCCATGGGCACCACGATCACACGGGCCAGCTGAAGGAATTGGCACACCGGGGCAAGGCTCAGATCGTAGCCAATTATGAGATTGCCGCCTGGCTGACGAACGACGGTATCACGAAGGCCCTGCCCATGCATATAGGTGGCAGCCAGCTGTTTGATTTTGGTCGGATCAAGCTCACTATCGCCGTTCATGGTAGTATGCTGCCGGACGGCAGCCCCGGCGGCGCGGCGGCCGGTCTCCTAATCTACTTCCGCGACGGCAAGGTGCTCTATCATGCGGGTGACACGGGGCTGACCTATGACATGCGTTTGATCGGGGAAAAAAGCCCGGTAGACCTCGCCCTGCTGCCGATTGGAGACAATTTCACCATGGGACCGGAGGATGCCGTAGCGGCGGCCCAGTTCGTCAACGCCAAATGCGTGGTCCCCATCCACTACAATACATTCCCACTCATCCAGCAGGATCCCGAAGCCTTTGCCACCAACCTGAAGGCCGAGGGGATTGACTGCCAAATCATGCAGCCAGGCGATCAGATCGCGTTATGACCGCCGCGGGGTGGTCATGTAGGTACACGATCACCCCCACGGGCAATAATAGCCATATCTCAGAGCCCCAGTGGCTTTGGACATGAACCGCACCAAGCAGTCCTTGGTATGTGGATCGTCTGGTCATGTGGGCTATGATAATTGTTGGCTACGGAGCCAAGGGAGCGTGTACTATGCATCACCCCCAAGCGGAACTGTTGTTTCCTACCTACCTAATTCCCACTCTGCGTACTCTGCGCGGTCCTACCTGGACTCAGCTGGTGGATCGGGTATTGGCTGTGGACGAAGACCATCCTCTCAGCTTAGCCTTCATGCTCATGTTAGTGGAACTAGGCGACTGTATGCCGTGTCATAGTGAAAGCTACAAATTTCTGCAGGGGTGCAAAATATGCAGTGCCCGGACCATCCGCTGTTACAAGGGCTCCGACGAAGAATTGCTGGATCTGTTTGAGCAAGCCCTGTGCCGCATTGAACGGGACTTACCCACCATCACCCATCTTTTCCCTATGCCGCACCAGAGATCCTACCCACACCTACCTCCCGCACACGTGCCGGCATGAAGCCCACCTGTGGTCTCAGGCGTATAGCCCACCACCCCCAGGGCCAGCGTGCCCGTCCGCATGCCGGGTTTGTAGACACTCTTTGTCCTCTGTCCATACCTATATAGCTTCCTGCCTCCATGCGCATTGTCATTGTTGGCGCAGGTCCCAGTGGCCTGGCCGCGGCCCATTGTCTGGCCACACAGGAATGCTCCTCCAGGGAGATTGTTGTACTGGAAGGCGGTTCTCAGGCGGGTGGCCTAGCCACAGGTTTCCGTGGGCATCCGAACTGGGAATGGCCACTGGAAAAGTTTTATCACCACCTGTTCACCAACGATGAAGACATTATTGACTTCACGCGTACGTTGGGGCTGGCGGATTTGCTGGAATTTCATTCACCCACCACAGCCTATTTCTACGAGGGACAATCCTATCGCCTGGACAGCCCGGGTTCCCTGTTGTCGTTTCCCCACCTCACACTGATCCAGAAACTGCGTATGGGCCTGATACTTGCCTACCTACGCTGGCATCCCCGTCCTCCCTGGCACACCTTTGATAAGGCAACAGCCCATCAGTGGCTGGGATCACGCATGGGCACAGACGCCTATACCGCGCTGTGGCAATCCTTACTGGAGGGCAAGTTTGGCCCCTACACACATGATGTATCTCTGGCCTGGTTTGCGGCCCGTATCTACAAGCGCACGGCGGATCTCGGTTATTTCCGGGGGGGCTTCCAGGCTTGGGCTGACGCCGTTACGCAGAAACTCCAAGATCTGGGCATCCAACTGGCATTCAATACACCTGTCCATGCCATTACACCGGCGTCTGAGGGCTTTACGGTGACGACTCCCCACCAGACCTGGACAGCCGATGCCCTGCTCTATACGGGCTCTCCCGCCGGTCTGGCCCAATGTTGTCCTGATCTGCCTGCCACCTACATCCGCAAGCTACACGAGGGTGTCTACATGGGGGCCGTGGTCCTCACCGTAGCTCTGGATCGTTCCTTGACCCAGGGTACCTATTGGATCAGCATACCGGCTAACGCCGGCCTGCCCTTTCTAGCCCTAGTGGAGCATACGGCCATGATCCCACCCCATCACTACGGCGGGCATCACCTGGTATACGCCGGCTCATATGTGGAAAAGGATCACAGGCTACTCACCCTCCCGGAAGAGACCGTAATACAGGAAATGCTCACCGGTTTCACTGCCTTCAATCCGGACTTTAAACCTGCCTGGATTCAGGGCACTTGGCTGCATCGTACCGCCTATGCACAGCCTGTTCCCTATCCCGGCTCCGGTTCCCAACGCTTGCCGCTCCAGACGCCTTGGCCTGGCCTGTATTTGGCCACTATGAGCCAGGTCTGGCCCTGGGACAGAGGTACGAATTACGCCGTACAGATGGGGCAGCGTGCAGCAAACCTCATGGTTCAAGATCGTACAACCTGAAAGTCGTTGCCGCGCACTTGCCCTCCTAGGGGGTGAGCGTTACGCTATCGTATCCCTGTTTATGTTATAAAAGGTGCTCCTGCAGTCGGACAACGTTTATGGTCTCCACAACCTCACCCCCTTTCACGCCCGAACTTATTACCCAGGCGCTCGGCACGGTCATAGAACCGGAACTGCGCCAGGATCTGGTGACTCTGAACATGATCAGGGATATTCAGATCGAGGGGGCCCGGGTCTCCTTCACGATTGAACTGACCACGCCTGCCTGTCCCCTGCAGGGACAGATCGAGTGTACAGCGCTGGAAGCCGTACAAGCCGTGCCGGGAGTAGAGGAAGTCGTCATTGACTTCACGCATCGTGTCGCCCAGGACGAACGCATTGCTCAGAAGTTGAATGTGGACATTAAGACGGTACTGGCGATCAGCAGCGGTAAGGGGGGTGTGGGCAAGACAACATGCAGTGTCAACCTAGCCGTGAGTCTGGTCCTGGAAGGGGCTCGCGTCGGCCTGCTGGACACGGATGTGTATGGCCCCAACGTGCCCCTGATGATGGGTCTATCCGGTCCCCTGTCGGTACGCGACGGCAAAATGGTGCCCCATGAAGCGTATGGCGTGCAGGTAATGTCCATGGGGTTCCTGATGCCGGAGGGAGAAGCCGTAGTGTGGCGCGGGCCCATGCTGCACAGTGCAATTCGGCAGTTTCTGATCGACGTGCATTGGGGTGAACTGGATTATCTGATCGTGGATCTGCCCCCGGGTACGGGAGATGCCCAGCTGACGTTAGCGCAGAGCGTGCCCATCACGGGCGGTGTCATTGTCACTACGCCGCAGGCGGTGTCGGTCAGCGATGCCAAGCGGGGAGCCGGTGCTTTCACTAAGCTAGACGTACCCGTGCTGGGTGTGATTGAGAATATGGCGGGTGATGTCTTTGGGCAGGGGGGCGGCCAGCAAGCCGCCCGTGACATGGGCTTGGACTTTATCGGCCGCGTGGATCTGGATCCTCGGATCCGGACCGGTAGCGATGCGGGAGAACCGGTGGTGATCACACATCCGGAATGCGCAGCGGCCCAATCCCTACGGCAGATCGCCCGGGTTACGGCGGGCCTACTGAGCATGGCGGCCCTGGCTCGACCCTCCACCGAAATTGCCCTTGAATAACGGAGAAACAGAGACGGTACCACGCCGCGGTCAGTATCCTGTCCAATCTACAGGCAAGGCTGTGATATAGTAGAAGCTAGGGACAGACCACTACGTTGAGGAGTACACATCTCCATGTCCTATGTAGCCAAGTTGCTCTGGGTGGTTTTGCTCTGTGTTTTCCTGACCAGCTGCACCCGTGACCGCGTCACAGGTGAGTTTATTCTGACGGCAGACCCGGTAGCTCTTGAGACTCTGGCATCCCCCAGGGAATCCGGAGAGGACACAGAGTCGGAAGTGCGGGAACCCATTGTTTACATCGTCCGTGAGGGCGATATATTGAGTGCGGTCGCCGAGCGCTTTGAGACGACCATAGCCGACATCAAGAGCCTGAATCCCCAGCTTACGAGTGATCGGCTCTTTCCGGGCGACGAACTGAGAGTGCCGGCTCCCCCCAATATGGCCGCGGGCACTACCACGGAGGATCTAGACGAGGCACCGGTCTATTACACTGTTCAGGCGGGCGATATGGTTTCGGCCATCGCCCTGGAATTCGGGGTGACGTTGGATGAAATCCAGGCTGCCAATCCACTCGTTGATCTGGATCAGGTACCGGAGGGCGTACGTCTGGTTATTCCCGTACCGGCCTCATCACTAGACTGGGAGGAAGATGGTCTGTATCACACGGTACAGGCTGGCGATACCGTGAATGACATAGCGCTGCGCTATGGTGTGGAAGCGGATGCCATCCAAAAGATCAACAACTTAGAGTCGCAGGACACCATAGCCATCGGCCAGCGTCTCCGACTACCGGAAGATGCCCTGATCTCAGGGATGGCGCAGCCGGAACCGCAGATCACGGAGGTGGTTACGCACACGGTACGGGCCGGTGAGACTTTGTCGGAGATCGCTCTGTACTATGAGGTGACGACAAGGTCTATCATTGAAGCCAATGGTCTGCAAGACCAGGATCAGATTGCCATAGGGCAGAGTCTACTCATTCCGGGTGTGGCCCCCCAGGTCCAGGATGGCTATCTGAATCATACGGTACGAGCTGGCGAAACCCTGACCGCCATTGCGCAGCAGTACGATGTGTCGATTGATGTGCTGCGCAGTCTGAACCAGTTGGATAACGCCGACATTCTCAGTGTCGGCCAACAGCTACTCATACCTAAAACACAGCCGTAGCCCCCTACCTCAAGGGCTACGGCCGGAGTTAATCAAGCTATACCGGCATAGTACGCCCAGCGTGCGCACGGACCAGGGCAGCAATGTCCTTATGGGCGTCTGAGCAGGCAAAAATTTGCACGCCCTCGTCAAACCGGTCACACACGTTGCTCTCGTTGAACTGTCCTTCAAAGAAAGGCACGTTGACCTGATCAAGAGACGCTTTGACACGATTCCGCGCCGCCCACATTTCAACGGGATAAGGCGGATCATGGTTATCAATATACCCAAATGACAATCCCATGTCGCCGGGGCCCCATTCGGCAAAACCCAGGCCCGGCACGGCGGCTATGGCATCACTGTGCGCCAAAGCCGTCTGGTTTTCGATCTTCACACCTAGAAGTAGTTCCCCATCCGGATTGAGAGGCCACGGATCGGCAGCCATGATGTAGGCGGGGCCAGAGATGCCCCACCGGGCTCCCGCACTCGCCTGCGCTCCGGCCCCCCGTGTACCCTGCGCCAGACCCTGTCCCACGCCCTGCCGGTGGCACGCATACCGGCAGGATTCAACGTAGGCGGTCACCGCTCGGGGATCTTCCGCATGACAGAGCAACAGGGCATGGACACCACGGGCCAGGATTTGTTGGAATTGCCATACGTTGGCCCTGATCGCATCGGCACTATGCCCTAGCACGGGCAGTTCCACCATGATTGTCGGGGTGAGATGTCCGGATGCTGTCGGCCCACCGTCAAGAAGACCAGCCATAAATGCATCCAGAGCTGATAGATCAAAGAGACCGTGTTCCATATTAATGCGGACCATGTCAGCCCAAGTTTGAGCCATGCTCTTACCGCTGTCGTAGGAAAGTCGGGATACGCCCGTACAAAACACAGGCTGTTTCAGTTGCAACAGTTCGATCGCTTTATTAATACTCATGCCATATCTTTTACCTTACTACCGGGAAAGGGCCCAAGGCCCATTACACTAACCTTGATTGTAAAGGATTCAGCAAGAGAGCGGATACCTCCTAGTTTGCGTAACCAGGGGGACTGGAAGGCTACTAGCAACGGTTTATGGGGTTTGCGTGAATCCAGACATCCAGACCGGGTCTGGCCGAGCGCCATAACCAAGCCCCCGATGCTATATGCGTATCGGGGGCTTGACGTAGACCGGAAAGTGACGAGCTATCTCAGCTAGCTAGTAGGGTCTAATCCCCTGCCGGTGCCATGCGCTGCTGATCAATCTTACTGCCACCAGCTTACAGCCTTATACGCAGACCAAGCCTCACACTCTTTTGAAAATGTTGAAACGACAGCCCGGAGTTGATAGCCCTTACCTTCGGGCAAACCCTCGGTGATCGTTTTTGTGATTTTTCTGCCACTTTGGTCCTCGATCCAGCCGTCAGCAATGAGGGTACCCTGGGTCAAGTTGTCAAGGCGGTAGTAAAACAACTGGGGCTCGGCGCGCCGGCATCTTTGTGTATTGCCGCCACCTACTTTGCCTGAGCGCCAGATGATCGTCACCTGCCCTTGTATACTTGTATCAACGCGCAGGTTGCGTACGGGGAAAGGAGTTTTCTTGGCGGTGGTGTCGTGCTCGTTAGCTGATGTCTTGCCATCTTCAATGAAGATGCGCGCTAGGTTAACAGCCCAAGCGGTATCCCGCGCATGTACGCTGAATCCGTCCAAATAGAGAATCTCTTCGTCCTCTGCAGTCGTATCACCCAGAATGCTCAGCGTGTATGACGCGGATGTCGTGCCCTCAGGCACCCATACGACGGGACCGTCGGGATAACAAAGATCTGCGTGCGCAGAGGGAGTATCACAGGAAGCAGGCGCGAGTATCTCCGCGTTGTTAGTTACCGTTGAAATATGTGAGACATAGAATTCAAACGGTAACCCTCCCGGCGGTGCCGCCTGCGACAGGGTAACGGTCACGGCAATGTCCGTCCGGCCTGCATTTCCTTCCACTACGCGCGTAGTGTCCGTTGACACCGTAATTAACTTGTCCCGAAGATGGCGCATTCCTTCAGCGGATGGCCGACTAGGACCCACATCATTCACGGCACGAACTCTGAAACTATACGCTCTGCTCGCTAGGCCCGTTATGGTGTGCGTAGTAGTGTTCGCCTTAGAACCGGGTATATCAAGCCAGGAATCGTAGCTGCCGAAAGGCGACTCCTTGTACTGGTACTGATACTTGGTAATTGAAGGATCGTCCGGGTTAGCCCAGTAGAGTGTGGCCTGTCCAAAGTCCGGTCCCGCCGCCGCAATGAATACCCGCGGCTCAGTAGGCGGCTTCGCCGTGGGGGTGGGGGAGATGTCCTCCGTTGACGGCGACACGCCGGACTTGGCAGAAGCGCCTTGGTCGTTGTCTTCAATGAAGATGCGCGCTAGGTTAACAGCCCAAGCGGTATCCCGCGCATGTACGCTGAATCCGTCCAAATAGAGAATCTCTTCGTCCTCTGCAGTCGTATCACCCAGAATGCTCAGCGTGTATGACGCGGATGTCGTGCCCTCAGGCACCCATACGACGGGACCGTCGGGATAACAAAGATCTGCGTGCGCAGAGGGAGTATCACAGGAAGCAGGCGCGAGTATCTCCGCGTTGTTAGTTACCGTTGAAATATGTGAGACATAGAATTCAAACGGTAACCCTCCCGACGGTGCCGCCTGCGACAAGGTAACGGTCACGGCAATGTCCGTCCGGCCTGCATCTCCTTCCGCTACGCGCGTAGTGTCCGTTGACACCGTAATTAACTTGTCCCGAAGATGGCGCATTCCTTCAGCGGATGGCCGACTAGGACCCACATCATTCACGGCACGAACTCTGAAACTATACGCTCTGCTCGCTAGGCCCGTTATGGTGTGCGTAGTAGTGTTCGCCTTAGAACCGGGTATATCAAGCCAGGAATCGTAGCTGCCGAAAGGCGACTCCTTGTACTGGTACTGATACTTGGTAATTGAAGGATCGTCCGGGTTAGCCCAGTAGAGTGTGGCCTGTCCAAAGTCCGGTCCCGCCGCCGCAATGAATACCTGTGGCTTAGCAGGGACTACACCCTGTGCCTCTACTGCCGGCAGCATGAAGGGAGCGACTAGCATCAGCAGAACTGCAGCGACGAGGATCAGCCCGATTCTGTGTAGGCTTGTCCACCGAACAATGTCTCTCGATTCAGTTCCACGCCCGGTACCCCATGTGTGTGGTGGTAGGGAAGGAGATAGAAGAGCAATTTTAGGCATTTCAATCTGAAGGGATTCGTCGTGTATATTTGCCATCTAAGTATGTATCCTTTGCATCAAGCAATGCTCTTTACATAGCCTATCCACGGTTTGAGCTTCCGAGCAAGGGGTGTTTCGCCATACTCCCATACTCGTTTACTACAAGGTACAAGGGCAACAGAAAACGCTAGACAAACAATAGATATATTATGGATTGTACTCCTGAGTATTAGGCACAACAAAACGCTATGCCGGTGTAATACGGGGAGGGTTACCTTGCGTGGCTACAGCTACCAGTACCCCCGGGAGGATGTAGTGGTTGATAGGGATTTGTGGCTGCTCCCATCGCCCTGAGACCGTGACGGATCGGCACGCCTTGGCAGCACCCTTCCTGCCTAGTGGATGAGCACCAGATGGGGAGGGAGCTGTGGCTGCACAGCTTGTTCCTCTCTTAGGTCATCCCTAGCACACCGCAGGATTTGGGCGTAGGACTTTTTACCAACGAGAATTGTAACCCCCCTCATATGACGGTGCGATAGAGTATATCCACAAGTTGAGTTGATACCTAGAGTCCTCAGGGTCTATAGAGCCGGGAGTGCAAGATCGGGCAACTCCGTGCTCATCATTAGCGGTTAAGCACAAAACACGGGAGATGGCAGGATGAAATGGTGCGTTGGAATTTCTGCCGATTTCCATGCGCTCGGCACTGCCGTGCTGGCTCCGATCGAGGAACGGCTGGCCAAAGCATCTGCCCAAGTAACGTACCGCTATTTTGAAGCTACCGGCCGTGACAGTCAGGGCGTTCATGTAACGGCTGCTGACATTCAAGGGCTGGATGGTGTCGTGCTCCTGGGTTACCGCTTCAACGCGGCTACTGTAGGTCCCGATTCGTCTTTGGCTGTCATAGGGCGCTGGGGCGTAGGGTACGACACCTTGCACCTACCTTCCCTGTCCCGGAACGGATGTCTCCTGGCCATTACCCCCGATGGAGTGCGCCGTCCGGTAGCGGAGGCCATTCTGACCCTGCTCCTGGCGCTGGCTAAGGGGCTTTTCGCCAAAGATCGGGTGGTGCGATCCGGTGACTGGAGCCAAAGGAATGCCTACCAGGCCCTGAGCCTGGAAGGCAAAACCGTGGGCTCCGTAGGCCTGGGCAACATTGGTGCCGATCTATTCCGACTACTTGATCCTTTCAATGTAGCCCGCAAGCTGGCCCACGATCCCTACGGACATGAACAGACGGCACAAGCCCTGGATGTGAAGCTTGTATCTTTGGACACATTGCTGGCCGAATCCGATTTTGTTGCCCTCAACTGTCCTCTCAATGCCACAACGTATCATCTCATAAACCGTGAGCGCCTAGCTCTAATGAAAAAATCTGCTTATCTTATTAACACGGCCCGGGGCCCCATCGTGGATCATGATGCCCTCATTGAAGCCCTACAAGCCCATACCATCGCCGGCGCCGGCCTGGATGTGCTGGATCCGGAACCACTACCGGCCAACAGCCCCTTAGTCGCTATGGATAATGTCATACTGGCACCGCATACCCTAGCCTGGACGGATCAACTGTATCAGCGGAACGGACAGCAGGCCACCGAGCATGTACTGGCAGTCTTGTCCGGGACCATTCCGGAACCGGTGGTAAATCCTGAAGTACTTGCCAACTCCCTTTTCCAACGCAAGCTACAACACTTTGTCCAGTCGGCTCGGAGTCCTTGATGACCTCTGCATTCCGCCATGACGAATCCTCGTGAATCGGCATGAGCAACTACACTTACTATGTAATAAAGTGGGCTTTAGGCCTGCGCGTTGGTCTCCATGATGTACTCATTTTTCTTTCTGACTTGAAGGCAAGCACATGACGATTTTGAGTAAGGCAGATCGGGATTTCTGGGAAGAGAATGGCTATATCGTCGTGCCCAATGCCGTGTCCCCGGCCTTGCGGAACGCAGTGGTGGATGCGACCTGGTCCTTCCTGGACATGGATCCGCACGATCCGTCAACCTGGTACTCGTTACCTCCCTGGCATAGCCGGGCCGGCATGGTGGAGCTCTATCACCACCAAGCTCTGTGGGATACCCGTCAGGATCCCCGTATCCATCAGATATACAGCGAGCTATTTGCGCGTGACGATCTATGGGTTAGGTTGGACCGTGTCAACATGAACCCGCCCGTCAAAACGGACCACGATTACAAAGGCTTTATCCATTGGGATTTTGACCCTACCACCTGGCCTATTGACCTGCGGGTACAGGGCGTGCTGTGCCTCACCCGCACTACCGCGGCGCAGGGCGGTTTTCAATGTGTGCCCGGTTCCCACAAAATCGTAGATAAAATCTTGTCCTGGCAGGAGCCGGGGGCCGATCTCCGCAATCCGGACATCCGGGATCTGGAAATCGTGCCTATTGAAGGAGAGGCCGGAGATCTCGTAATCTGGCATACCGCATTACTGCACGGCAATGGCCCTAACCGCACGGACCAGCCGCGTCTAGCTCAGTACATTGCCATGATGCCGGCCGATCCGGCACAGGAAGAACTGCGTCAGGCGCAGATCCAGCGGTGGCGCCATAGGTGGCCCATGGGGCATTTACAGCCCCGAGCCTTTCCTAGTGATCCCCGCCAACGGGATGAGACCGCCGGCCCACCCGCCCATCTCACCAACCTAGGCCGCAAACTAGTGGGCTTGGACTCCTGGTAGCAAGTTTCCGTACAGGCAATTGAGGCAATTGTTTTATGAGTACAACCTACCGGGCCGCTCTCATAGGTACAGGCGGCATTGCCAACGGTCATGTCCGTGCCCTACGCGCCCATGCGCACCGGGTGGAACTAGTAGCGGCCGTGGACATTGATCCGGACCGCGTACAGGCCTTTTGCGGCACGCATGACATCCCGCAAGCCTTCACCACGGCCGCCGCGATGCTGGACCAGGTCAAGCCGGACATTGTACATGTCTGTACGCCGCCGGGTGTACATGCGGACCTGAGTATTATGGCCATGGAAGCAGGTGCCTGGGTATTGTGCGAAAAGCCGCTCTGCGCCTCGCTGGCCGAAATGGATCGCATTGAGCAGGCGGAAAAGGATACGGGCCGGTTTTGCGCCAGCGTTTTCCAGTGGCGTTTCGGCTCCGCGGGTCAGTATCTGAAACGGCTGATTCAGGATCAGGCTATGGGCAAGTTATTGGTTGCCAATGTCCTGACTACCTGGTACCGCAGTGATCCCTACTTCGCGGTCCGCTGGCGCGGTACCTGGCAAGCCGCCATCGGCGGCTGTACCGTAGTACATGGCATTCACATCATGGATTTTCTGCTCTGGCTCATGGGTGAGTGGCAGGAGATTCGGGCAATGTTGGGAACGCTGGCATACGACATTGAGGTAGACAATGTGTCCATGGCTAGTGTCCGGTTTGCGGACGGGGCCATGGCCAATATCACCAACAGTATTCTTTCACCTCGTCAGGAAAGCTATCTACGGTTGGATTTCACTGAGGCCACCGTGGAAATGAACAGTCTCTATTCCTACCAGAACCAGAACTGGCGTTTCAGCACCTATGAGGGATCGCCCCATACGGACCGGCTTGACGAGTGGGCCCGGATCCCCCAGCAGATCTCAGCCACCCACGGCACTCAGGTAGGTGCATTTTTGGACAGTATGGACCGTCAGGAACGGCCTGCAGTCAGTGGTGCCGGTGTACGGGGCACCATCGAATTCCTCACCGCCTTCTACAAATCCGCGCTGGAAGGCATACCTGTGATCCGGGGCAGTATTCAGCCCACCGATCCCTTCTACCATCTGCTGAATGGTCAGTTCAAGCAGGACGCCGTCTAATTCATCGCACTGCCTTTGCACATGCTTGCACTCCATGCCCGCGGGCAACGCCATATTGAGATCCGGTACGGACACCAACGCCTGTGCCGCTACAATCTCCGACCCTCCATGACGCCCATCCAGGGACCCCGTCCTTATTTTCATCCCGTGCAGACACTGGAAGGACAGGTGGTCACCATGGAAAAACCCTACGATCATGAGTGGCACAGCGGCATTAGTCTCGCTTGTCCGTGGGTGTCCGGTTTCAATTTCTGGGGCGGTCCCACCTTTGTACGGGATCAGGGCTATCAGCAATTAGATAATATGGGATACCAGGTCCACCGCACTTTTACCCGCGTTATGCCCCATGCGGCCGACAGGGCACAGTGGCAACGCTGGGAGCAAACACTGGACTGGCGGACGCCGGATCAGCGGGCAGCTCCCCTGCTCCAGGAACGCCGCACACAGGCCGTGGGCGGCATCGTTCCCACCGAAGGCTATTGGTGTCTGGATTTTGATTTCGCGCTGACCAACCCTGGTCCCAATGACGTGATCTTTGGCTCTCCCACTACTGAAGGGCGGCCCATGGCCGGTTATGGTGGCGTTTTCTGGCGAGGCCCTATGGACCTTCTGCATGGCACCGTGCTCGCGGAAGGAGGCGTGACGAGTGATACCTTCATGGGGCAACGCAGCGCCTGGATCGCATATGTGGGTAGGCATCACACGGGACAATGTTCCACCGTGGTACTGCTGGATCATCCCGCTAATGTCCGGTTTCCTCTCAAGTGGTTCGTGCGCACCACCCCCTTTCCGGTCGCCAGCTTTGCCTTCAGCTTTGACGAGTACTTGTCCTTGGCGCCCGGAGCCCTACTGGCGCGTCGCCAGCGCATTCTCATCTGTGATGGTGCACGCACCCATGGTGAGATTAGCACCTGGTATGAGCGTTGGCTCACCCGGACACCGGCCTGAATCCGGCCGTGGTATACCGGTATGTCTCAGCCGTTGGGGCTCGCCTTAGTGGGCTGTGGGGTCATCGGTACCCGCCACGTGCAGGCAGCTACCCAGCTACCGTCCGTGCAAATCACGGGCCTGCTTGATCGCGAAGTAGACAGAGCCCGTTACCTGTGTGATCAGTACGCTGTCCCCACCGTATACACCGATCTCGAACATATGTTGTCGGATCCGCTCGTGGAGGCTGTCTTACTGGCCGTACCCACTCATGCGCGTCTCCCTCTGGCCCGTCAGGTACTAGCTGCCGGCCGCCATCTGCTTTTGGAAAAACCGGTAGCCATGAATGCAGAGGAAGTTCGACGCCTACAGAGTTGGCAGACAGATCAGATCGTCGGCTGTTGTTCCGCACGCTTCCGCTGTCTGCCGGCGGCCCGTGTTGTCTGCACGGCGCTACAGGCCCAGACCCTGGGCTGCATCCGCACCATTCACTGGCGCGTGTTGCGGGCGGCGGGCGCACAGCCTCAGGTCCTACCTCCGGCCTGGCGTCTGCAGGCGTATCTCAATGGTGGCGGCATTCTGATGAACTGGGGTTGTTACGATCTTGACTACCTGCTCGGCATCTGGGATCCACCTCTCCAGCCTCAGCATGTTCAGGCCCGAACCTGGAACCTCGGTACGCGGTACCGGCGCCATGTGGTTCCCGGTTCAGACGCCGAAACTCATGTGGTGGCCCACATTGCATGCGACCGGGATATACTACTCTGCTATGAACGTGGCGAGTACATGCCGGGACCTTCCACATCCGTCATGGTGATAGTCGGTGAAGAAGGCACCTTAGAAGTGGATATGACCTCGCCGCCCGGTTCACGCATTGTCCACACGCAGGCCGATACCGCCGCCGGTACCCGACCGCAAACCCTTTACGTACAATCTACCCCCACACCCGACTTGCAAACAGGTATCCTAGACGATTTCGCGCAAGCTGTCCGGCAGCGTAGGCCCCCCGCTACGGATCTGCAGCACGGCCTGCGTGTGCAGGGGCTCACTGATGCTATCTACGGTGCTGCCCGTTCCGGCCAGACCGAACGAGTGCTGGAGTCCGGCTCCCGTTGATGTCCTCATAAAACGTTGCGTTACGTGGGACACAGGGGATGCTTATGCCGGAAAATCGTCTACACTTTGAAAGATAGCACTGCAGATAGTTACGATGCCCAGCGACACCAGGGGACGATGTCCTTGAAATACTCTTTTATGAGCTTTTCCTGTCCGGAGCTCACACTGACTGAGATGTTGGACGCCGCCGTACAATGCGGATATGAGGGCCTTGAGCCGCGCCTTGAGGCAGGACATGCGCACGGTGTTGAAACTTCACTCACATCCGCAGCCCGGCAAATTGTGCGTCGGCAGGTAGCCGCTAGTACCGTGGAACTTTGCTGCCTAGCTTCCTCCACGCGCTTCGCCGAACCGGCCACCCGGGACCATTATCGAGACACTATCCGTCGCGAGCTGGACCTGGCGGCCGATTTGGAGGTCCCCATAGTGCGGATTTTCGGAGGCCATTTCCCCGCCGACATGGAGCGGGCAGCCGCTATTGACGATTTAGCAGAGGCACTCCTCGCTCTCAGCAGCCAGGCGGCGACCTGTAATACTACCCTGTGCCTGGAAACCCACGACGCCTGGTGCAATCCCCACCATGTGGCTCAGGTTCTGAGTCAGGTCAATCATGCGCGAGTTGCCGCCAACTGGGACATACTACACCCCGTGCGCACGGCGGGCATAACGCTGGCGGAATCCCTGGCAATCCTGGCGCCTTGGATCCGCCACGTGCACATGCACGACGCCACCCTGGAATCGGGTCGGATACGGTATGTACCCATCGGTACCGGTGCCATCGCACACCAGGATGTCATCCAGGGCCTACGGGCCATTGCCTACAACGGCTACATGAGCGGTGAGTGGATCGGTTACACGCCTTGGCGGGAACACCTGCCGGATGAAAGAGGTCGCCTACGTCAAATTGAGGCTACCTTGGACTGAACCATGTCGCCACTACACTGTGCAGGATCCTGGGTATGACCGTTCAGGTTCACCGATTCCAGATCCTGCTCCGGGATATCCGGACCCGTATGCCCTTTCGCTACGGCATCGCTGCCATGACCCAAGTCCCGCATCTGTTGCTGGTCCTGGATTTGGAAATGGACGGGGTGCGCGCCCGCGGCCTAGCGGCCGAAAATCTGGTCCCGAAATGGTTCACCAAGGACCCCGCTTCTCCCTATGCGGAAGATATCCAGGACATGCTGCGTGTCATTCAGACCGCGGCCAACCATGCCGTAGCCGCCGGTACCCAGGCGAGTCCCTTTCAACTCTGGGCAACTGTCTATGCAGCGCAGAACGGGGAGGCATCACCCCGGGATCCGGCCCTGCTGCGCAATCTGGGTGTCAGCGTGGTGGAAAGGGCTCTTATTGACGCCGCCTGCCGTGCCCGTGGCCAGAACCTAGCCCACATCCTGCGGGATGATGCTTTGGGCTTTGACGGTAGTTTCTTCCATGCTGACGGGGGCCAGTGCCCCCCTCGTGCTTTCTTGCCCGCTACTCCCCTGCCGACTCTGATCGTGCGCCATACGATCGGTCTGGGGGATCCGCTGCGGGACGACCAGATTCCACCGGACGAACGGGTAGCGGATGGCCTGCCCCAGTCCTTGGAAGCCGTACTCCGCACCTATGGCATCGATCATTTCAAGATCAAGATCGGGGGCGATGTGGATACCGATATCGCCCGCATGCACGCGATCGCCGCTGTGCTCGCGGACCTGTCCAGGCCCTGTCATTTCACCTTGGACGGCAATGAGCAGTATCAGGATTTCGCGGCGTTCCGTCAGTTCTGGGATACTCTCACCCGCACCGCGGGCCTACAGGACTTTCTACGGGGATTGTTATTTATTGAACAGCCATTGCACCGCGACCATGCTCTGCAGGCCGAAGCCATTCACAGCCTGGCCGCCTGGGCCGATCATCCGCCCGTCATTATTGACGAGTCTGACGGGGACATTCACGGTCTCACCCAGGCTCTGGCCGGTGGCTATCAAGGCACCAGCCACAAGAATTGCAAGGGAGTTTTTAAAAGCATTGCCAATCTGGGCTATCTACACCGATTGCGACAGACGCATCCGGACACCCGTTACGTCCTCTCAGGCGAGGACTTGACCAATGTCGGACCGGTCGCGCTGCTACAGGATCTGGCAGTCCTGGCCAGTCTAGGTATCCCGCATGCCGAAAGAAACGGACATTACTATTTTACAGGCCTGCGTATGCACGAGGAAGAGGTACAGCAGACAATGCTCCAGGCACACCCGGACCTCTACCACCTACATCGCTGGCAGGACCAACAGTGCGCCGCCGTGGCCATAGATCAGGGCCGTATCCAGCTGGGCAGTGTAATCCGCGCTCCCTTTGGCTACGCAGGTGCCGTAAACCTAAACGGTTTCACGCCCCTGGATCAGTGGGATCCGACCCCGTACGTGTAAAGGAATCCAGTCATGCCGGAACCTGTCATTGTTAGTAGCGAAAACGGGGCCCAGGCTGCGGTCCCCGCCATGGATCTGCTGCGCCAGGGTGCCAGCGCCCTTGATGCCGCCGTAGCCGCCGCCAGTCTTGTGGAACGTGATCTGGCTGACCACTCCGTGGGACAGGCCGGCATACCCAATGTGCTTGGCACCGTGGAGCTAGATGCTAGCGTAATGGACGGTAGTTCTTTACAGGCGGGCGCAGTCGCCGCCCTACAGGGCTGTGTGGACGCTACGCGGCTGGCCCGCTTCGTTATGGAACACACGCCCCACGTACTGGTTGTAGGCGCGGGGGCCCAGCGCCTAGCGCGCACGGCAAATCTGGAATTCACGACCCTAGAGCACGAAGTTAGCCTGGATACCTGGCGTCGCCGCTTTGCCCAGGCCGCTCTGGACCCGCAGCAACTGGATCCGGACCACCTGCTGGCGGTCGTGCACCAACTAACCAGCCAGCTGAGCCTGCCGTCCGCAACGGCACATGAACCGGTTTCTTCTCTGCCTGAGACAGGTACCGTGAACTTTCTGGTCCTGGATGCGCAAGGACGCATGGCATCAACCGTCAGCACGTCAGGGCTGGGCTGGAAATATCCGGGCCGCGTGGGTGATTCACCTATTATTGGTGCGGGCAACTACTGTCACGGCCAATACGGGGCAGCCGCCTGTACCGGCATGGGGGAACTGTGCCTGCGTGCCCTCACCGCCCGTTCCGTCGTGGAAGGTCTCAGACGCGGACAGTCCCTGCCGGATGCGGGCCGGGCCGCACTCTTGGATCTGCAAGAACTGACTCGGCCTATAGGTCCCTTTGTAGGCTTCGTGGCCTTGACACCTCATGGACAGCATATGGGCTTCAGCGAAAGGCCAGACCAGCCGTACGCGTACATGACCGGCACCATGCAGGAAGCCTGCTTGATGTCCCGCCTGACGCTAGACACCCTGGCGTGAAACAAACGGATTTTCTGCTCATGGCTGTTGCCCTTTCCATGCCCCAGTTTGGACAGAGTGTAGTAGAAGGCACGGTATCTGCCTGGCTGTACACGGAAGGTGATACGGTTACTCGCGATGAACCTCTCCTGACCGTGTCCACGGACAAGATCGATACGGATCTACCTGCTCCTACTTCCGGCACTCTGCTGCGTATCTGTGTACCGGCCGGCCAGACCGTCGCCACGGGCACCGTGCTCGCCTATGTTGGGACCCCGGATGAGGAGCTGCCGGCAGACTCCACACCCCTGCTATCCACTGCGTCACCGGTAACGCATGCGCCTAGCTCTGCGCCCCCTGCCGACCGGGAACCGACACGTCGTGCGGAACAGGTGGGGCCCGGCTTCCTATCGCCCGTTGTGGCCCGTATGGCCCAAGAGCACGGCATCGATCTCAGCCGGATCACCGGTACCGGCCGCAACGGTCGTATCACGAAGAAGGATCTGCTCACCTTCATCCGGCAGCGAGCGGACAGCTCGGTACCGGTCGTTCCCGAAAACGAGGAACAGATTCTGCAGCCCTTATCACCCATGCGGCAAGCTATCGCCGAACACATGACCCGCAGTGTCCGGACGAGTCCGCATGTCACCGTCTTCTTTGAGATTGACATGACCCGCGTGGTGCTGCATCGGGAAACACAGAAGGGAGACGGTACCCGGAAAGGCCAGCACCTGACCTTCATGCCCTACATCATGCAGGCTGCGATCAGTGGCCTCCAGCAGGTACCGGAAGTGAACGCCTCCTTCGGCTCCGAGGGTATTACCCTGTTCCGTCACATTCACCTGGGTGTTGCCGTAGCAGTACCCGACGGTCTGGTCGTACCTGTAATCCGGCACGCGGAAAGTCTCAGTCTGATGGGGCTGCACCAATCCCTGCTCAAGCTGACCCAGCGGGCCCTGGCCCGCGAGTTGGACCATGTCGATTTGACGGGCGGTACCTTTTCGATCACCAATCACGGCGTGAACGGTAGTTTGGCCGGAACTCCTATCATTCACCAACCCCAGGCTGCTATTCTGGGCGTCGGTACTATTGCCAAGCGCCCTATGGTTCGGGACAACCACCGCCTACTGCCTAGTGCCGACGACGCAATTGTGATCCGGCCCATGTGCGTATTCAGCCTGTCTTTCGATCATCGGGTGTTGGACGGGGCAACGGCCGATCGGTTCATGATCCATGTGCGTGATGCGCTCCAAGCCTGGTAGCGTATCCGCCACCTCACCAAAGGATTTCCAGTCATGCAGGCAGACGTAGCAGTCATCGGCGGCGGGCCCGGCGGCTATGCCGCAGCCATCCGCTGTGCCCAACTGGGGCGCCGGACAGTCCTCATTGAAAAGGAGGCTCTCGGCGGCGTATGCCTAAACTGGGGTTGTATCCCCTCCAAGGCCCTGCTACACGCCGCCAACGTTCTGGATACGGTACAGACAGCCGGCTCTCTTGGCATCAATGTGGGCGCGATCACTATTGACTTCACCCGCACCATGGCCCATAGTCGTACCATTGTGGATAAGCAGACCCGGGGCCTGCAGTTCCTGATGCGCAAAAACCGGATCACAGTGCATACGGGCACAGCTACTTTTTGTGATCCCCATACGCTGCAGATCACGGATAAGGAAGGCACATCCTCACAGCTGCAGGCGGCAGCATTCGTCATCGCCACGGGCGGACGCGCGCGTGCCCTGCCCGATCTGCCGTTTGACGGCACCCGGATCCTATCGGCACGCGAGGCAGTCGTGCAGGCTGATTTACCCGAACATGCCGTGATTGTCGGTGGGGGAGCCATTGGCGTAGAATTCGCTTATCTGTGGCACACCTTTGGTGTGGCTGTGACCTTAGTGGAATATGAGGAACGGCTATTACCCCAGGAAGATGCTGCCGTGTCTCAGGAACTAGAGAAACAGTTTCGCGGTCAGGGTATCAAGATCCTTACGGAGCATACCGCTCAAGCCTATGATACCCAGGCCCGACAGCTCCGGGTAACGACACGCGCTACCCGGGACACCGCGGGCACGCAGCTGCTGCCCGCTGATCAGGTGCTAGTGGCCGTAGGCATTACCCCACATACGGAAGGCCTAGGACTGGATCGTATTGGCGTTCACCGTGATGCCCACGGTTTCGTCCAAGTGGACGACTATCTGCGCACAAGCCAACCCCATATTTTCGCCACGGGCGACTGCACAGGGCGTCTGCCTCTCGCCCATGTGGCGATCGCACAAGCAGTCACCGCTGCGGAAACCCTGGCGGACGCTGCGCCGACACCCCTAGGGGATGAACAATACCGTTTCATGCCCCGCTGCACCTATGCCACACCTCAGGTGGCCAGCATGGGATATACCGAGGCTGAAGCCCAGGCCGCCGGGCTGGCCTACAATGTAGGTACCGCACCCCTGTTTCCCAACGGTAAGGCCAAGGCCCGGAGTGCACACAAAGGCTTCGTGAAGATTTTGGCCGGGGCTGATTATGGCGAGATCCTAGGGGCCCATCTAATTGGCGACGAGGTGACGGAACTGTTGCCGGCACTTTCGCTAGCCCAGATGATGGAACTCACACCCACGGAAATCGCCCGTACGGTGCATGCTCACCCCACGCTCAGCGAAGTGGTTATGGAAGCCGCCGCGGCCGTTGAGGGTCTACCCCTACACATGTAGCTCGGAGATGTAAACCGTTGTCTGTCACGGATACGCCTTCCTTGTCCAAAAAACTGCTGGCGGGCACCGCCCTGACCCTGACCGTATTGTCTCTGCTAGGGGGCATTGCCATGGGCACCCCCTTTCTGTTCTGGGCCTACCACATTCACCAGGCCGGCGCTCATATGGAACAAGGTCTCGTATGGCCTGAGCCACGGTACAGTGATGCCCTCCCGTCCGCCGTGAATGCCCAGGCCCTGAGTCAAGCCCTGGCCCACTTACGGCAAGCCGCCCGCTGGCGACCTGAACACTTTCACAGCTATCGCCTACAGGCCCAAGTACACACCGCGTTGGGTCAATGGCGGGAAGCTGAAACAAACATTGCCCACGCCCGTCTGTATGCTATGGGCAATCCGCTGGTACATCTGGATGCCGTCGTCATCTATGAACAGATCATGACCCAGCTAACAACCGGCTCCCACACTGCACTCTGGCCCTCCTTGATTACAACACCCGGCGCTCTCACGGCGCCCGCGTTGGACGCGATATGTACGGTGCCCGTCAACTTGGCCACCTGTGACTTCCTGTATGCACCCGTTGCGCTACCACTGCACGGTCTGCCTCCCGACCTCGTCTGGGAGGCTCCTTACTTAGGCCTCCGGGGTGACCGGACACTAACCTTCAACCTAGCGGTACCGACCGCGCCCAGTGCCCTGTCCTTTCTGCTGGGGTTACATCCTGACAACCCGGATCGAGTCGCAGGCACCGCCACATTGACCATCAGCGTGCGTAGCCCCGATGAGCCCGTGTTGCAAACTGTCCACGAGTTCACCTTCGCTGCCGACCACAGTAACGGGGGCTGGATTCCCGGTGCCGTTGAACTGACGCCCTGGGCGGGTACCACGGTTGAAGTACAGTTGGCCGTTGATGCGCCCGACCAGCATGTCGGCTGGGGGCAGCTGACGCTGGGAGAACCGGAAACGGCCATGCTCCACGCCCTGACACCGGATATACGCTGGCAGGACGCGCTGCGGGCAGGCGAGTTTAGGAGTAGCGATATGGAAACTCTGATCCGGGAAGCCGAGAATAGAGGGATTGAGAATGTCAGTGCTGCCTGGCGGCAACGCGCCGATTTCCTGCAGTCCCAAGCACGCTGACGGGAAGACGGTCCTTGCACTTGAGAACGGGCCCTGTACTGTGAACACAGATAGGACAAACTCTAGGCAGTCGGTCACAGTCCAAGCGGAAGTACGTTTCGGCGAAACCGATTTGATGCAGGTGGTACATCACGCAGCGTATCTCCCCTGGATGGAAATAGGGCGCCTCGCTTACTTGCAAGCACAGGACCTGCCCTACACGGAGATTGCCCGCACCCATCACTTCTCCGTCGTCCGGGTTGACCTACAAATCCGCCGTTCTCTCACCTTTGGCGATACGGTCGCCGTGACCACGACTCTAGCCCGGATCAGTACACGTAAGCTCCGGTTTACGTACCGGATACACAACGCCCGCTCTCAAAGCCTGGTAGCTACCGGTATGACTGAGCATATCTGTGTGGACCTTGAGGGACGTGCCGTACGCCTACCCCAATCCCTGGCCGCACGTCTCCGTCAGGCACACTGATTTGAAAGGGGTCTGAACCGCGTACGGGGCGTGGGGACCGTGCGGGTTAGTGGCCCGACACAGACAGGCTCATGCCCTACACTGAGCCTACACAGCCGTAGGCTCAGACATCCGCATTTTGGCCTCAATAGTCAGGGTCCTACATCCGTGCGTCTGACGTATCAGTCCCACAGGACTCTGCTTCTGCCATGCAATACACTACAATGCAGGAGGCATGATCGTGCCGGAGCTAGTGAGCCCCGATAAGCCTGCAACCAGAGATACGCTACCGTGAACCATTTGGGTACCGAAACCAATCCCATCCGCGTAGGCATTGTGGGAGCCGGACCTGCCGGCTTCTATACTGCCGACTTTCTACTCCGTTCGCAAGAGCCCAAAGTACAGGTGGACATGTATGACAGTCTACCCACGCCCTTTGGCTTAGTGCGTTCCGGCGTAGCCCCTGATCACCAGAAAATCAAGGCAGTCACACGGGTTTTTGACCGCGTGGCTCGCCGGCCGACCTTCCGTTTCTTTGGCAATACCCATCTGGGTACCCATGTGCGGGCTCCCGAACTAGCGGATTTCTATCACGCCCTTATCTATGCCACAGGAGCCCAAACGGATCGGGACCTGCATATTCCCGGCCATGATCTGCAAAACAGCCATGCCGCCACCGAATTTGTGGCCTGGTACAACGGGCATCCCGATTTTCAGGATCGGCAGTTTGATCTGGCGCAGGAAGGCGTGGCCGTCATCGGTGTAGGGAATGTCGCCGTAGATGTCGCCCGTATTCTGGCCCATACCCATGCATCGCTGGCCCAAACCGATATTGCTGACCAGGCCCTAGCGCACTTGCGCACGAGTCGGATCCGCAATATTTACATCCTGGGCCGCCGAGGCCCCGCGCAGGCCGCTTTTACGGTGCCGGAAGTGCGGGAACTGGGTGAACTACCCGGATGCGATACCTTTACCCTGCCCACGGAAGTCGCCCTGGATCCTGCCAGTGCGGCGTATGTGGAACAGGCAAACGACCGCGCCCTGAACACCAAACTCAAAATCCTGCGGGAATTTGCCCAACCCCGGCCTACGAGTAAACCCCGGCGTCTCACGATCCGCTTTCTGACCTCACCCGTGGAGCTGATCGGCGATGATGCAGGCCGGGTGAAGCAGATGCGTCTTGTGCACAATGAACTGTATGCGGATGACAACGGCACGCTCCGATCACGTGCTACCGATCAGTTTGAGGTGCTGGATGTGGGCTTGGTCTTCCGCTCCATTGGCTACTACGGCGTCCCCTTGCCGGATGTCCCCTTCCGCACCGACTGGGGTATCATCCCCAACCACGAGGGTCAGGTAACCGATCCGGATACCGGCCAGCCCATTGCCGGCCACTACGTCACCGGCTGGATCAAGCGTGGACCCTCCGGTGTGATCGGTACCAATCGTCCCGATGCCAAGGAGACCGTGGATCATCTCCTCACGGATGTGATGGCCGGCCGCCATCTTTATCCCGTGCGTCCTGATCCCGATGCGGTCATGACTTTCGTCAAAGAACGGCAACCCCGTATGGTGACGTATGAGGACTGGCTACGGCTGGACGCATTGGAAACCGCCCGGGGCGAGGCCGAAGGCCGCCCCCGGGTTAAGTTTACCTCGGTGGAGAGCATGCTAGCAGCCATAGAGGCGGCAGACGATACGTAAGAACACAATCAGGGCCCTATCTATCGGAGGCCCGGGTATTTTTAGGGAGTTCGTATCCGATCCAACTGATCGGCGGCGGGTTCTGCTCAGCAGAACCAGTCTTCCGTCAAGCGGGGCGCGGCGGGTAGCTGCGGTTCCAACGTCGTGGGTATCGGGCAGCCCACCCTGTGATACACGATAGCTTGCACCTGCCGGAATAACGTGGCATGTGTCTCCTGAGCTCCGGATGAGGCAATCAGCGTTTCCACCTCCCGCTGCAGTTCATCCATAGTAGGATCGGGATGTGTCCAAGCGTACGTGAACTGTGCAGGCTGCAGGGGGCCCAGCCAGGCAGCATGTTGAAACCGCCGCAACAACCAGCTCTGAGGCGGTATCAGGAGGCGCAGAGACAGTTGTATGGGCGGCACGCAATGCACGAGCCCATGATCCGCAATCCAGTCCAGGAATGCCCGATAAGCCGGCAACGTAGTCCATGGTGTAAAGGGAATCCAGGTCGGCTGTATGGGTAGTTCCAGATCCTGCAGTAACCGTAGCAGACGTTCCAGGTCGGCCGTGTTGTGTCCCTTGTCCAAATGCTGGAGTACCTCATCCTGAATGGACTCAAAAGCCGACACAACGAACGCCGCACCGTGCTCCCGGAAAGTCTGCACATGCTGTGGATAGCGCAGCAGATGTTCCACCTTGGCCGTGAAATCAAAGGTGACCGTAGGGTGGTGGCGATGCACCCACTCGGTAATCCGTAATGAATGCCCGGGGCCATTCAGAAAATCGGGATCGCCAAAAGAAATGTGACGGGCACCGACCTCTATCTGCTGCTGTATGTCCTCAATCACGGTGTTGAAGTCGACTACAAAGAAACGGCCTGCATAGATTGGCACAACCGGACAGTGGCCACACGTGTGCAGGCACCCCCGGCTTGTTACCACCTGACCCGCAGGGCGGGCCTCACCATCAGGTGTGAGCAGGTGCGCGTACTCTGACAAAGGAGGCAGATCCTGCCGTTGCGGTACGGGCAGTTGTAAGCGTTCCCGTATAGGCAGCAATGGCCCTCTAGCCTCTGCCTTACCCCCTGTGGCGATAACGCTTTCCGCCCAATCTGTGAGTGCCTGTTCCACTTCCCCTGACAGTACCGTGTCCGCCCTCCCCGTCTGTAGCAGATAGTCTGCGTTCAGACCGGCGTACAGGCCGAAGAAACAAATCGGTGCCTCCGGATAGCGGAGGCGTAGGGTATCAGCCGCCGCCACGCCGAGGCGCAAGGCCGTCTGCATAGGGACCGAAATGGCGATACCCGCTACATCCGGGTCCGTACAGTCCTGCCAAGACTGTACGGACAGATCCAGGGCTCGTACCGGCAAGCCACGCTGCCGCATACAGGCCAGGGGCTGGGCTAGGTTAAGGGGCTGGAATCCTGATTCGTAACAGGATACAAGCAAAATCGGTCGGGGCATAGTGAGTCAAAGGGACGCATCCGCTACAATGCAGACAGCCGCACTTCTACGTAGATCCCGGTGATATAACAAGCAGGCATCAACATGCATCTGATTCCCAAACGTTTCATTGGAGAGGGTATCACAGTTGAGTTTGATCAGGCACCCGCTACGCGCAAGAATCCCCACTGTCCCGACCGCATCATTTGGCATACCCAAGTGTACGTGATTGACGAACTACTGGAGGAACGGCGTGACCATGCCCGGCGTGGGCGGATGACGCGCAACATGCGCCCGGCGCATCAAGCACGTGCAGCGCAACGCGGCTCCTGGGGTGTGGGCCGCATCCTCTTCCGGGTACGGACACAGGACTGCCGTTTCTTTGACCTGTACTATGATCGATCACCGCAGGGTGGCAATCCACTCGGCCAGTGGAGCCTCTATCAGGAACTGGAACCGGCCTAAGTCCCGCTCAGTCCGTTTCCTTGAGCTCTTCCTGCGCTACGGCGTCGGCCAGTTTGTCCACATCGGTTGCGGATAAAGCCGGCAATTCATGCAGCGAAGTGAGACCGAAATACTGTAGGAACTCTTCGGTCACGCCATACAGTAGGGGATTACCAATGGTCGGGCGGCGGCCACGAATCTGAATCAGTTCCCGGGCCAGTAGTGTACGGAGAATATGGGCACAATCTACGCCCCGGACAGCCTCGATCTGGCCCCGCGTTACCGGTTGCTGATACGCGATGATGGCCAGGGTTTCCAAGGCCGGTTTGCTTAGGCGCACGTGTGTAGCGAGCGCTGTGAATCGCGCTACGGCCTGGGCCGCTTCAGGCATGGTCACCAGGGCCACGGTTTGACCCACCCGTTGTAGTCTGAGTCCCCTCCGCTCACGCTGCAAGGCTTGCTCTAGTTCGGTCAGCGCCTCACGAATTTCTCCTGCCGGACGCTCCAGAGCCTTACCTAATTCACCGGGTGTCACGGGTTTCGGTGCGATGAATAGCAGACTCTCCACCAGAGAGCACAAAGCGGGGAGCGCCTGTCGGATTTTATCTTCTTGTCGTACCATCAGGGACAAACGCAATACACAAAGGTACGATTATACTCCCAAATTGCCTCAGCAACTGCTGCGTCGCGGGTTGTGCACCAAGTCAGCGTCCATGGGGACCGTGGTACGACCGGCAAACATTCTCTGCGTTCCCGTGTGCAGCGGCTCAGAAGTCGGGAGCCGCTATATGGCGGCAGATCGGCGTAGCGACATCTTGAATTTCATACACGGTAATCGCACCCATCTGCAAGCAGCGCACATGATACAGAGATAGCGTGGCGAGCTGGTGGGCAAGCTGCTCTGTGGTGTATGCGTCCCGGGCCAGCCGCAACTGGATCTTGGGTACTTGGGGAGGCAGACTTTGGGCCTGTGTGGCTAAATCCGCGGGATCGGCGTACCAAACCCGGGTAAGTATATCATCGTCAAACAGGTAAAAGAGATAGTGCCAACTCAGCTCATGGTGGAAAAGGACTGTACCCTGCGGTACATGCGCCGTCACATACGCCAGGGCTTCCGGCAGACCTATCAATTCCCTGTTACGGGGCCCGGCCGGTAACTGTTGCTTCCATGCACGAGGACCTGTCCAGCCGGAACCCAATACCAACACGAGGAGGGCCAACAGGCCGCAGCCTCTGATCCAGAGTTGGGTCTTAGGATAGCCCAGCGTTTGCCCAGCCCAGGCAGCCATCAGAATCCCATGCGGGACTAAAGGGAGCAGATACCGCATCCAAGCATTGAAGGTCATAACCAGATGGACCAGGAGATAGCTTCCTGACCAGATCAGCAACCACAGGATCTGGTGGGCATCGCAGTTCCCGGACGCGGGTCGTTGCCGGATCCGTATGCACGCTAGGGTTAGCAGGACCGCCCAGCCCACCCAGCCCCACCAGGTCCCCCACAGGAATGGCAGCAGCTGCAACCAGGTTTGGCTCCGCGGCATCCACACAGAGGTGGGCACCCAGCGTAGAGGCGCATAGTGCTCAAAGCCCAGCCACCAGAATGAAGGGGCCTGGAACCAGCGTAGCATGTCCCATGCCTGCAGAGGGAGGGCGATGAGAAGAAACCCTATACCCCATTGCAACCATGTGGACCTCCAGGCCTGTGGCTGCGCTAAGAACAAGGCACCCAGGATCAGCGGTATATGGAGTACAGCTGTCTGCTTGGTGAACAAGGCTAGGGCTAGGGCTATCCCCGCACTCCGGGGTCGGCACGTCCAGGCCAGCAGAAGAGACAGGGTACTCCACAGGATCAGCGGGGGATCGGTAAGTCCCGTAGGGGCATAGGCTAGGAGTAACGGGTTCAGGGTAGCCAGGATCAGAGCTATTAGACCGCTCCCCGGACCCCACTTGTACCAGGCATAGCCACAGAGCAGTATAGTCAGCAGGGACGTGGCCAACAGATTGCCGTAGCGTGCAGCCGCTTGCGTTGATCCCCAAAGGGCAAAGAACAACGTCTGCCCCCACAAGAACAGGGGCGGCTTATCAATCCAGTGGGCTAGAAATAATGGATCACGATGTTCCAGCCAATGCCGTGCCCAGAACGCGTAGAGGGCTTCATCCCCGGACAGAGGCCAATAGGAGGCATGTGCCAACCCCAAGCCCCACTGCAAGCCAATACAGAGAACTAGCAAAATCCAGACCGGATAGTGCCGTATACGATTCAGTTTCGACACTTCAGCATGGAGGCGGTTCATAGTAGATCATGCACGACATCCCAACCCACACAGCGGTTCGTTGGCCATCCGACAGCATACTCTGAGCCTGGGCTCAGATGTCCGGTTCAATGTCTGTGGCTGGCCCTACATGCAACAGTTCAGCCTCGCTCACGGATATCCAACGGATCACAGACGAGAGAAAACACAACCGCGTTTGAGGGTATTCACCGGTACAGGCATGAAACGCCCGGGCATAGGCAGCCAAGGCCGGCAGATGGCGTTGCTTAACCTGCTCCCGGGTCTCTGTGGTCAGGGTTTCCGTTTTCCAGTCCACTAGATTCCAACCTCCCTGCTCATCCCGGTACACCAGGTCCAGGCGTAGCAGTCGGGTGCGTCCTTCCCATGTCCCCAGCACGGGCATCTCGCTGACGCGCACCTGGGATCGGGTAATAGCCTGCGCTTCCGGCGTAGCGCGCAACGCCAACAGATAAGCAACTAGTTGTCGGGGAATGGATTCGGTCCAGATATTTAGCTGGCGTGCTTTCTGTACGGCCAAGGTGTGCAACGCAGCGGGAGACAGAGCCGTCCAGACATCCCAGGGATCCAATAGATTATGGGCTAGGGTACCGCGCCGCATGGCCAAGGTAGGTATCTGGGGATAAGGGGATACAACGGCGCGCTCCGGCATTTGACTGAGCCCGGACATATTTTTCAGCGGTGTGTCAGGAAGTGGACACGGGGCAACCCTATCGCGGTCACGTGGGGGCGGTTGCACGGCTGCCTGGTCCGGGGCGTAGCTGTAACAGCGCAGACGAAAACCGGTAAAGTCCTTGTGCGTGACTCTGGATGCTGCCAAATCGTCCGGATCCAACTGGAATGCCGCAAATACGTCCGTGAGCCAGTTCCGGGCAAAATTCGTCCCCGCGCGGTGGCCCAGAGCTTTGGAATGCCGCCGGCCTGTCATCACTAGCAGGTCGGCGGCACGGGTGCAGGCTACATAGAATAAGCGCTTGGTCTCCGCGTATTCCATCTGCTGAGACCGAAACTCCATGGCCTGAAGACTTAGGGGTTTTTCCGGTATCCCTCTTTCATTTCGCAACTGGCAGGCGATACCCTCCTCGGCATCCAATGTCACCATAGGTGGGGAACCGTGCGTGCGAGAACCGGCCAGCAGGGTACGATCCAGCTGCGGTATACAGACCACGGGAAATTCAAGACCTTTGGCACCGTGAATCGTCATGATCCGTACGCCCGGCTCCTCGGTATCCCGGGTCCACGTTTCCGCAGCCTCATCTGCAGTCCGTACACGCCGTACATTGACCTCTTCAAAATGATCGAGAAATTCACCCAGGCTTAGATCCGCCCGCTGACGGGCGTAGCGTCGCAGCGCCTGGATGTCTTCCAGATGCCTGGCACCGCGGTACCGGACCGGATCGGCCAGACAGATTGCTTCACAGTCAGTCGTATCCAGCACCTGCTGCAGCAATCGATCCAATGGGAGAAGACGAGCCTGGCCTTGCAGTTCATGCAGGATAGCGCCTGCTAGCTGCACACGATCCAGTTGCACATGATCCAGCTGCGCTTTCAGTGTAGGTAGCAGGCACGGGAAAAAAGCGAGAGACGCCGCTTGCTCGCGTGTTGCTTGTACCAGTCGGTAAAGGGTTGCGTCACTCAGGCCAAACAGAGAGGAGCGTAGGGCCACGGCCAGATGAAAATCGTCGCCGGGATGGTCCAGATAGCGCAACAAAGCCAGTAGGCTGCGGATGTGAGGCTGATGCTTCAGGGCAGTGCCCGCGATAACCTGATAAGGCATCCGTGCCTGACGCAGGACAAACTCGTACAGGGGAAGATCACCCATAGACCGCATGAGGATCGCGACATCATCCAGCCGCAGGGGCCTGGTCTCACCCGTTACGTTCCTGACAGGCCGAGCGGCCGCTTGCAGCTGTGCAATCCGCTGCACCAGGACCTGGGCCTCGTACAGTTTCGGATTTGCGTGGGCCGGTTTGCCCGTTGCCATCTGGTGGATGACATGGAGTTCCATACAAGGCTCAGCACTGGGAGCAGCCTGCTGCGACGACAGGGCCATGGGTTTCGCTTCGTAGAGAGCGTATGTCTTCCCGTCCAAGGGTTGCAGAACATGTGCAAAGAGGTGATTGGTCGCGGCTACCAGAGCGGTGTGGGACCGAAAGGACCGGTTTAGATGTACCTCGCGTTTACCCGTTGTCCGGCGCAGCTGCTCCGCCAAGCTGGCAAAGGCTGTTACCTGCGCTTGGCGGAAACGGTAGATGCTCTGTTTGGTATCCCCAACCACAAAAAGTTGACCCGGGGTTTGGACAGGGGCCAGAAAATCGATGATCTGCTGCTGCACGGGATTGATGTCTTGGTGTTCATCCACCAGCACGTGGTGGATGTGGGCACGCCAGCGAGTCACTCGGCTCGCCGCGTCCATATCAGTCTGCCCCAACAGGCGCTGGGTCAAAAGTTCCAGATCGTCAAAATCTAGGCTGGTCCGCGCTTGTTTCAGGGTCTGATACCACTTTTCGGCCAGAGCACGGGCTTGCAGCCAGAGCGCCAGCGTAGGGCCTTCACGCGGATCAATGGGTTCCTGCACGTCAAAAGAGTGTGCTTGGAGGTATTTGAGTGCTTTGTTAACGGCTGAAATATGCGCCCGGGCCTGATTCAAGGCGTCCGCAGATCCCCAGTTCGCCTTAGTTCCGCCAACCATGCGGCCCAAACCGCTCGCACCGAGAAATGATATGGCAGCCCCCCAGTTCCCGTTCTGCAGGGCCCGGACAGCGTTCACAGCCGGTTCTACTTTTGCCCCCATTTTGTCGTTTACGGGTCGCCAGGGCGCCGAGGTAAGCCAGGTCATGGCAGCCGCTAGTTCCGGATGCTGCTGCCGGTACCTATGCCATTGGACTGTGCGTACCTTCCGGATCCGATCCAGACAGCGCGCATGCCACTGGTCCCAATCCAGAGTATCTTCGCCCGCCAGTACGGTGTGCAGAGTGCTCCGGTTCTGCAGCATGGACGCCAACGTGGTTCGCAGGTCTTGCAGCGTATACTGATCGAGCAGCGCGAGGCACGCGTCGTCTCTTTCCTCCAGATCCTGAAATGTCGCGTCTAGGGCCTGCCTCTGTAATCGCTCTGCCTCCAGTTCGTCCAACACCTGAAAATCCGGGTCAAGACCGGCCTCTAGGGCATGTGTGCGCAAGATGGACTCACACAGGCTATGCACGGTGGACACCTGTAGGTGATCGAGCTCGTCCAGCCGCTGCTGCCAGACCGGATTGGGATTCTGATCTCGGATCTGGGCTTGAACGCCATCCCGGATCCGGGTGCGCATCTGCTGGGCGGCTTTCTTCGTGAACGTTATGGCCACAATGGACGCCAAGGGCCACTGCGGTCTCTGTTCCAGCAGGTACAGGAACCGCTGGACCAGCACGTGCGTCTTACCCGTGCCGGCACTGGCGAGCACTACGACATTACGGTCCAGGGTTTGAATCGCTTCCTGCTGCGCCGCTGTGTGTGTCACCTCACTCATGATGCATGCTCCGTATCCGTCCCCAGTCGGCGGCCATAGGTGGGCTGACAGAAATCGGCTAGCTCACAATAGCCTGTACACTGACGGCCATTCGCGGTCAGAATACCCGGGATGTTAGGGAAAATGCCCCGCCGAATGTTGTGCTGATACCCCTGAATCTGCTTCAACATGGCGATCGCTTCGGCATCCGTGGGCACATTTGACAGCTTGCTCTTGGCAGTCTCACCCAGTAGTCGGTAGCCGCTTTCCTTAACAGCATGACCCGCTTCCTGGGCCGCCAAGCGATAGAGCACGGCCTGATTCACGATGGCCAAATCCAGCTCGGTCCGGTTATAGGGTGACTTGCGAAGCTTGTAGTCGATCACCCGTATCTGGCCTTCCTGATTCCGATCCAGACGGTCCACAATGCCCCGTAAGCGGAAAGGTCGGTCCCCGCTCTGTGCAATGACTACGCCCGCGCCGGCCGTATTCCATTCCAGCTCCCAAGGTTCCCACTCTACCTGGCTCGTAGTTGTTGCCAGTTCATTGCGGATACACCACTGGGCATACCGTTTGAGCTCGCGCAATTCAAACCGAGCCAGAGGATAAGGCTGGAACCGATACTGTTGGCCGGCGCTAGCCCACTGTTCCCTACTGATATGGTCAAGACGGGCACAGATCCGGTCCCAATGACTTTCTACCAGGGCCACCTGCTCATCCCGAAGCCACTGATATAGCTCACGCAGGATCGCGTGTAGTAGGAGTCCCCGCGTGCGCACATCTAGGCCTGGAGTGGCTACGGGCGGGGGTGCCAAGCGCAATACGTACTTGACCAGGAAACCCATAGGGCACTGGGCATAAGTACTCAAAGCCGTGGGGCTCCAGGTGTGATTATGTCCAAACTGAGCCTGCAGCTCCGCCTGAATCTCCGCACTCGCCAAATGGCCGGTATAGATGCTCGCGGAACCGTGAGCATGACGGAGATGGGTAATGTGGGCCAGCTTCCGGGCCCGGACGGCAGCTGCCCGGAGAGACATAGGATACTCTTTGGTGTCCATCCGCAGTAAGGCTTGCAGTAGTTCCGTCCGTGACGCCGCCTGGTCGGGCCGGGGCACTGACATGTGCTCCATTTGCTGGCAGTGTCCATCCGCAGCCCAGAAAGGGGAAGGGGCCGTGGAGGGCAGATCCGTTACCTCTGTAGGGCGGCTGAGATACAGTGCGGTGCCACAGTTAGCTTGCAGGTACGCCCAACGCAGTTTGTCCAGATCCGGTTTATGTTGCCGCAGGGGCAAACGATGCTCCGACCGTTCCCGCCAGGCATAAAAAGGGCCGGGGGTAGGACTGTGAGGTAACACACGTTCATTCATGCCCAGCACGAACAGATGCGCTGTCGGCAGCATCCAGCTCTCCGGGAAGTCAGGACTCGGATCGCGTCTCCGGTCCCACGCAGACGGTACGTGACACTCGCCAGCCGCTGCAACAAACCATCACGTGCTGCCGCTGCGGTGGCGAAGGGCCAATGCACCGCCTCCATCTGTAGGTCAGCCACAACCTGCCGCACGATCTCCAGTACGTATGTACCCTGCTGCCGCTCCGGATCCTCAGGCATGTCCGGCACCGTCAGACGTACGGTATGGTCTGAAGATGCCGCCACGAGATCTTGGATCCAGTCCAGGTATGACTGATCGGTCCGGGGCTGCAGAGCAGACCAAAGCGCCTGCAGGCGAACCTGCAAATCCGCACGCTCGTCATCCGTCAGCTCCGGCAAACCATACCCCGCCTCATCCCATGTATAGTCCTGGGTAAAAGGAGTATCCCATTGTGCTTGGCCCTGAATCACCCGGCAGGCAGCCGTTAGGTGATACACGGTATCCAGCTCCTCCGCGCTCAGCCACGCCTGGTACAGAAACGGCGAGCGGAGAACTTGCCAACACTGGCGCCATTGTAAATCCGGCAAGAGGGTCAGAATTTGGCGCAGGAGCACGTACAGGGGATGCCGCGACAGGGGTATGGGCAAGTCCAGAGGCACCCCATATTCGGCAGCGACAGCGTCCAGCAACGGGGCATAGGAATCCATGTGCGTAACACACAGGATGATGTCGCTCAGCGGTACCTTGTCCATTACCCACAAGCGCTTGATGGCCCGCAGCACGCCACGCACTTCCTGTTCCTGAGAAGGAGCTTCCATCTGCCCGCGTACCGGCGGACAGTGTACGGTGCGGTCGGACATGTCCTCCTTCTCTTGACACGACAAGTCTAGGCTCTTGATGGTGGCAGCCGTCAGGTTCCTGTACGCAGGATGGGCAGGCAAAAAGATCCGAGTCCGTGTGTCGGCAACCAGGCAGCGTAGCAGGCGGGTCTGCAAGGGTGAGAACTGCACATAGCCCGCAACACCCAGCAAAGCCAGGGGAGACAACGGGGACTCTTCCGCTTCCCGTACTTGGCAAGCCCGGAGCATGACATTCACTGCATCCAGCCATAGTGATGCCTGGAGCCTTTCCTCATAACCGCTGTACAGTTGAGCCAGATCCTGCTCTCGGGGATCCCTTATTTCTTCCGCATAAGCCTGAAAAGTGGCCACGGAAATCTCCTGCTGCTTCATCTCATCCAGCCACATCCCCAGATGATGGCTGAAACCGGGCCACTGCATACTCTCGCCTAGTACCTGCAGGGGTGTCTGGGCATGGACAGCCTGGATAACACGCTGGAGGAAGCGCTGCCGCGGGAGCCCTACCAGCATAAGTGCTGGTTGTCCTGCCTGATCCAGGATCCACCGGCTAAGTTGGAGGAAGTCGCCGGTGCGCACATTCAGACAGTTTGCCTGATAGCGCTGCCATTCCGGTACGAGCACACGGGGCATGAGGAGCCAGGTGGATGCGAGGGGATTCGTACGCTGGACCGTGGCGAGGGTATCTCGTATCCCCTCTAACGCGGTCAGCGTATGCTGTATCGGGTAAACCTGGCAATCCGACATGGTGTCCTCAAGACTGCTTGTACGTCCGGACAGATGTCATCTAGGTAGAGGCACGCGTGTCGGTATAGGGGCGACGTGGCGCCGGATCCGGTCTACACCCCTTGTTTATGACCGTGTGTAGGTACGACCACTACCCATTTTCAGACCGGGCGTCTCGCGGAGGCATATGCCTTGACCTGTTCAGCAAACTGGGCAAAAAGGCCATCGGCGTCATGCGGCCCAGGACTGGCTTCGGGATGGTACTGGACACAAAAGACCGGGCGGTCCTTCAAGCGTAGTCCCTCCACCGTTTGATCATTGAGATTCCAGTGGGTGATTTCCACATTCGCAGGCAGATCTTCCTGGGTCACGCTGTAGTTGTGGTTCTGGGAGGTAATCTGTACATTGCCCATAGCGCGATTGCTCACGGGTTGATTACCCCCATGATGACCAAACTTGAGCTTGAAAACCTCTGCCCCGAGAGCCTGCGCAATGATCTGGTGTCCCAGACAGATGCCGAACAGGGGAATGTCGTGTGTCATAAGCTCCCGCACAGCCTTGATGGCGTAGGGCAGTGCCCGGGGATCACCCGGACCATTGCTCAGGAAAATGCCGTCAGGATCTAGAGCCAACAGTTCCGCGGCAGTTGTGTGGGCCGGCACTACTAGCACCTGCAGACCGTGGCTCACAAGGCGGCGTAGGATATTGTGCTTGATGCCAAAATCATACGCCACCACGCGGGGAGCCGCCTCCGGATCGTGCGGCCGCGCGGGGTGAGCAGGTGACCAAGCCCCGGGCGTGACCGGTCTCCAAGCCTCGTCGGTGTTTTCCTGCCAGGGATAGGCTTCCCCACACGTTACTTCCCGGACCAGATCCCGGCCATCCAACCCGGGCCAGGTTGCGGCCCGCTGTAAGAGCTCATCCGCCGTATGTGTGCCATCGGTGCTAAGGGCACCATGCATGACGCCCTGTTCCCGGATCATGCGAGTGAGCCATCGGGTATCAACTTCGCTGATACCCGGTATCCCATGCGTTGCCAACCATGTAGGCAGGGAGGTATGGGCCCGCCAATTGGACACGACCTGACTCACTTCACGTACGATGAACGCCGAGATGCGGGGTTGGTCGCTTTCTAGATCTTCAGGATTGATGCCGGTGTTACCCACGTGAGGCGTGGTCATGCAAACCATCTGACCATGGTAGGAAGGATCGGTAATAACTTCCTGGTAGCCAGTCAAGCACGTGTTGAATACAACTTCGCCCACAACCGTGGTCCGCGCCCCAAACGCGCGTCCCGTTAGGAGCGTGCCGTCATGCAGGGCCAGCAATGCCGGTTGGGTCATACCAGAGTGTACTCCTGCAGGCTGCGAATATCCGCCTCAAACCGGCATAGGTCCTGAATACCGTTTAGGGCTGCCACGGCGGCGGGGATGGTGGTGACCAGGGGAATGCCCAGACGTGTGGCCAACGTGCGAATGCGCACGCCATGCTCATGGCTGGGGGATCCCAGGGGTGTGTTGATGATAAGCTGAATTGTGCCGGTCTGCATGGCATCCAGCACCGTAGGATCCGTCTGGCCTGCCTTCGCCAGTATCGTCACGGGAATGCCGGCGCGGGCGATGAATTTTCCCGTACCTTCCGTGGCGTACAAGGCAAAGCCCAGGCGCTCTAAATCCCGGGCGATGCGTAGCGCGTGACTCTTGTCAAAATCGTTGACTGTAATCAGCACGCCCCCTGATGTCGGCAGTGTCGTACCGGCCTGGGCCTGGCTTTTGGCAAAAGCCTGACCAAAACGCGGGGCATGTCCCATCACCTCGCCTGTGGACCGCATCTCGGGGCCCAGCAGTGTATCCACACCCTCAAATTTGGTCCAGGGCAACACGGCTTCCTTAACGAAGAAGCCATCCAGGGCGGGTTCTGCGGTCAGGCCCTGCGCTTCCAGAGAGACGCCGAGCATGGCCTTAGCCCCAATCTTGGCCAGGGGTACCCCCGTGGCCTTGCTGACATAAGGTATAGTGCGACTGGCTCGGGGATTGACTTCCAGAACGTACACTTCGTCGTCTTTGATGGCGTACTGTATATTCATGAGGCCGCATACCTCTAGCGCCGTGCCCAACTGCTGCGTATAACGCCGCAGGCGAGACAGGTGGTATTCACTGATGCGGAAGGGAGGCAGCACACAGGCACTGTCACCGCTGTGGATCCCCGCTGCCTCAATGTGTTGCATGATGCCACCAATCACGATCCGGGTCCCATCACACACCGCGTCCACATCAACTTCCACGGCCTCTTCCAGGAACTGATCCACAAAAATGGGATGATGCGGTGACACCTGAGTAGCTTC
The DNA here is from genome assembly GCA_965116185.1 of Caldilineaceae bacterium. Classification (GTDB taxonomy): domain Bacteria; phylum Chloroflexota; class Anaerolineae; order Caldilineales; family Caldilineaceae; genus Bin34. The sequence goes on along the minus strand of OZ220492.1, from coordinate 558,382 downwards.
CTGCATATAACGCTGCAGATCCTCCGCGCTATACACAATAGCCATCGCGCGACCGCCCAGCACATAGGAGGGACGCACTACCACGGGATAACCAATACGTCGCACAACCTGGAGGGCCTCAGCCATGTTGTGGGCCACGCCGTGGGCAGGTGCCGGAATCCCCAGTTGGGTCAGTAATTGGCTAAATCGTTCCCGATCCTCGGCTAGATCAATGTTAGCCGGTGTCGTACCCAGAATGGGCGCACCGGCTGCCGCTAGACCGGCTGCCAGGTTGAGGGGCGTCTGTCCCCCGTACTGCATGACAAGTCCTGCCAGCGTACCCGTACGCGCTTCTCTTTCCACAATGTGGAGCACATCCTCATGGGTCAGAGGTTCAAAATATAATCGCGTACTGGTGTCGTAGTCGGTGCTGACCGTCTCAGGGTTGCAGTTGACCATGATAGTCTCATACCCCAGGTCCTGCAGAGCCATGCTAGCGTGAACGCAGCAGTAGTCAAACTCAATGCCCTGGCCGATGCGGTTGGGGCCACCCCCTAGAATGATGACCTTACGTGTATCGTTAGGCAAGGCTTCATCGCCCTGATCGTAACTGCTGTAGAGATAAGGCGTATAAGCCTGGAACTCGGCGGCGCAGGTATCCACCTGATGATAGGTAGGCTGTATGGATGCTTCCAAACGGTACTGCCGGACATCTGTTTCCTGCCAAGGGGAGTCTGGCAGCCTAGGCGTGTTGCGGTTCAGCAGATCGGCAATTTGGGCATCGCTGAAGCCCATCCGCTTGGCTTGTATCAGAGTGGCGGCATCCAGCGTCTGCAGGGATTGAGCGAAGGTGTGCAACTGCGCCAGCTGATCTACGAACCAGAGATCAAACCCCGTGAGCCGGCAGATAGTCTCCAGATCCCACTGCCGATTCAGGGCCGTGTACACGGCAAAGAGACGGTCTCGGTTGGGTATCCGCAGCAGAGAAGTGAGTTCCTCATCCGTTACGGGCGTAGCCGTCTCCTCTGCTTCAAGAGCTCCCCAGCCGTTACGGCCAATCTCCAGGCTGCGCACTCCTTTCTGTAGCGCAGCCTTAAAGGTACGACCAATGGCCATGACTTCCCCCACCGATTTCATTTGGGGGCCCAGTTTCCGATCCACGCCACGGAATTTTTCAAAGGCCCAGCGGGGAATCTTGACCACCACATAGTCAATGGAAGGTTCAAAGGCCGCCACTGTGCGCTGCGTAATATCATTGGTTAGTTCATCTAAGTTGTACCCCACCGCTACTAAAGCGGCCCATTTGGCAATGGGGAACCCGGTCGCCTTGGATGCCAGGGCACTGGAACGGGATACACGGGGATTCATTTCAATGACTACGACACGCCCCGTCTCCGGATGCACGGCAAATTGCACGTTGGCGCCCCCCGTCTCCACACCCACGGCCCGCATAACGAGCCGGGCCTGATTGCGCAGACGTTGCAGTTCTCTGTCGGTGAGGGTCTGAGCCGGTGCTACCGTAATGCTGTCACCCGTATGCACACCCATGGCATCTAGGTTTTCAATGGTACAGACCACCACGTAGTTGTCAGCGCCATCGCGCATGACTTCCAATTCGTATTCTTTCCAGCCAATGAGTGATTCTTCTACCAGCACGCTACCCACGGGACTTGCCCGCAGACCCCAGGTCACCTTAGCTTCAAACTCATCCTGCGAGAACACAGTACCCGCACCACTACCACCCAACGTGAAACTAGGGCGTATGAACAGGGGATACTGGTTCAGGGTCTCCGCATGGTCGTGGGCTTCCTCCAGTGAATGGGCTAGGAAGGAACGAGGGGATTCAAGGCCATACTGGGTGATGGCCTGTTTGAACAGTTCCCGATCCTCGGCGATTTGCATGGACTCCAGACGCGCGCCGATGAGTTCCACCCCATGCGCTTCCAGAATCCCCGCTTCGGCCAACTCTACCGCCAGATTTAGGCCCGTCTGGCCTCCCACAGTGGGCAGCAGGGCATCCGGGTTTTCCCGGGCGATAATCCGGGCCAGGTATTCACAGGTCATAGGCTCAACGTAGGTCACGTCCGCCATTTCCGGATCGGTCATGATGGTGGCCGGGTTGGAATTCACCAGGACGATCCGAAAACCGGCTTGACGTAGGGCCTTGCACGCCTGTACACCGGAATAATCAAACTCACAGGCCTGCCCAATGACAATGGGACCCGATCCTATGATGAGAACCGTTTTAATATCAGTGCGTTTGGGCATTGCACGCAAGCAGAACAACCCTGTAAATTCCGCTCTATCGTACCACAGGCATCAGAGCACAATTCTACATTCGGCAGCCAGGGTTCTGTATGAGAGGGCGGAGGTGGGATGCTGTCTTACCTCCCATCTCCGGCAGGCCACGGCGTTGATTTACAGGTCGCGGAGCCTGGATAAAGAGGGATCAGATTATGGATAAGCAACACGGTGTCCAGCCCCCTGCAGTACACGGCATGGAACCCGGTCATAAACAAGATGAATACGGCTGGATCACTTCCGCGGCCACTGCTCGTTGTTCCGGTCTCCGAGCCGGCCCCTGGGGTATGGTATCCGCAGTGGTCGGGGCACCCACTGCCTGTGGCGGACGTAGCCAACGGGTGCGGGCTAGCCGGGTCGTGAATATAGAAATGCAAGCCTCTTACAGGTGCTGCAAGTGCCTACCTGCACAGTAGTCATTCTAGGCAGCCTTGTCATGATTGGCACACCGGCACTGTTTTGTAGTAACTGTCCCTCTCACAGCAAGAAACCCGTGACTACTTCCAGCGTATTCCACATGATATCCTGACCTGTGACCTGAATCTACCCATGCCAATAATCGGTTATTCCGATCATGATCACAGGCTAAGCGGATGACATCACTACTCCGGTAGGAAGAGGATCCCAATCTTTCGTCCCATGTACACCAAACCACTGTCAACTAACAGGACTACCCCAACATGTAGTGGGAATAGGTAGGTATCACAGAATACACAGCAACCTGTCCCTCGATCGTTCGGCCTTACACTACGTAGGGACAGACCTGTCCGCTGTTCCACACCGGGTGCGTTTGATAGCAACGGCGTGGATCGCGTATACTTGCGTCAGTGAAAGTCCCCACCCGCGCCGTGTTCAGGCAAGGCCGTACAATACGACAGGCCTGCCCGTGGGGATCCCTGCCGTTGTGTTGCGTTACGCAGGAGGAAACCCAATGAAACGAATTGCCGTCTGGTTGACACTGTTTGTTCTGCTATCAGCCCTGCTGATGGGTTGTGCTAGCCGGCCTACGGGCGGCGAGACGGCCGCCCGCGCCCCTGAAGGTTCTACCTTCGTCGATCTGCCGGCGCTGGTAATGGAATTTGACGCGAACGGTGAACCCCAGATATTCGACATGCCCCTGAGTCTACTACCGGGGCTTGACACTGTCTCCCTGGAACCGGAAATGGTAGCCCGCTTCACCCAGGGGGACGTGCAGTATGTTCAAGTGGATGTCCATCCCCATGGTTTGGCTGTCCTGGCCAACGGCAAGCCCATACTGGGCCTTCGTTATAATGACGAAGAACTACAGAGTGCGCTGAATGCCTTGAACGTGCTGATAGATCCCGAAAAGAATGCATCTACGCTGTCCTTGCTCGCCGCGGCGATACCCCTGCTGGACAATATGGGAATGGGAATCATCGCCCGCTTCCCCATGCAAGACGGGAAAACGCCCGTTGCCGCTGCCACCCAACGTTCTTATGACGTATTGGACGATCAGGAATTTGCGGATGCTCAGAAAGCTGTTCAGCGTGTCACGGCCCTACCTCTCAACGTGGCAGCCGACGGGACCCTGTCCTCCACCAATTTCATGTTTGCTATGATCGGGGGTCTAATCCCGCCGCTGCCCATGGATACCATCACCGACCTCGGGGAAAAGGGGATCACGGAGATCAGTGTGCAGACACGTCCCTACGGCCTGGTCATAGGTCTGAACGGCAATGCGCTACCCCTAATGACTATGAATAACAACGAGCTGGACAATCTCCTGAACTTCGCCGATCAGGCGGACCTCTGGAGCCAGTACGCGCCCGGCCTCTCGCCGGATATCCTGGGGATCCTCCGCGGTACGGTATTGCCCTTCTTACTAGGATCCAATTTTGACATTGTCATGACGTTCCCGGAATCCGTCGGTTCGTAAATCCCAGGCCCCAACCTTGGGGTTTCCCTATATAACACATACACAACAATACAACCAATGGAGGGGAACTGAGTTCCCTTCCATTGGTTGGGCGAGACACGGGAACCAAGTGGGAGGTTAGAACAGCCTCTCAGGACCGCAACTGAGGCACTGAATTTCAATACGACTACTACATCTTGGAGAGGACAATACCGTGGACATGAATTTGCCGGATGATAGCCGGGTCGGAACAAATTAGCGCATTGCCTAGACAGCAGGCTTATAGCTTCTGGTCGTTGACGTAGCTCTGGAACTCGTTCATGTTAAGGACATGTAACAGATGTCTTTTCCCAGCTTGGTGCCGTAACCACTGCTCCGCTTCATCGGAATAGCCGTCACCATCCAGCACGATCAGAGTGTCGATCGCAGATGCGGCGATGGTTTCTACCAAGAACGGAAACTTCTCATCTACGGTTCCGGATTTAGACTGCCATCTGCTTTCAATGATCAGAAGATCAGGGTGGAGGTCAGCATCATAGAGGACAAAATTACATGTGCGCGGTCTGTGATAATAGTCCTCCCCGCAAGGACAATTCTTGGCGAAAATAGGCTGGTCCATGCATTGAGCTACCTGGAAATGACGCGGATCGACCGGGTCATATCCCGAGTTCTCAATCAGGTCATAGATTTTTTGCCTGAATTCCTTCGCTTGTTCTAACATGTTAGTCATAGTTCGCACCTTCAGCCATAGCTGATGATATCTAATAAATCTAATTTATTGTAGATCGTCTGGACCAGAAAAATCAAGTCAGACATCGTAGCTGGTAATGATCAGCTCGGTTACCGCCTTACGACCCGCCGCCCGGCTGTTGATCATTCGGGGGGCTCTCACCTCGTGGAGCCGCCAGAGTTTAGCCCGATACAGTTGCCGGATGAAGGGTGTATCAGCATTAGAGAGCATAACCCTGGCCCCCTGTTTACACCAGGCCTGCGCGACTTGTTCCAAATTTTCTTGCTCGGTGCTGCCAAACCGTACGGGCGTGTATTGATCGTATGTACCGTCATAAGGAGGATCACAATAGATAAAATCGTCGGTTCCGGGGGCCGCACGGGCAAAAGACTGCCACCGTAGTGCTATGCCCTGCAGGGCATGGGACACTGCCTGTAGGTTGGCCCTGTCCGCAATGACGGGATTGCGGTAGCGGCCCATCGGCACATTGAAACGCCCCTGGCGGTTCACACGGTACAGGCCGTTGTAACAAGTACGATTAAGATAAATAAACTGGGCAGCCAGAGCAATGGCAGAATCAGACGGGGGATACGCCCGACGCACGTCCTGATAGTATTCTTTGTTGTGCTGTCGCTGATGCTCGTGTAGTTCCGCCAACACTTCCTGGGGATGTAGCTGGACCATCCGGTAGGTGATCATCAGCTCCAGGTTCATATCAGACAGGACAGCCTGTTCAATACGGGCCCGCAGAGCGAAAAAGAGCGCGCCACCGCCTACGAAAGGTTCATAGTAGGTGTTGATGGCTGCACTAGGCAGACGAGCCATCAACTCTTTCAATAGGCTGCGCTTGCCACCCGCCCATTTGATGAAGGGTTGTGCATCAGGCAAACACGTGTCCGGTTTCACAACCTGACGAGACACCATACCGGGCGGAGTAGTGCGGGGATGAAACCAGCAGCAGAATACAATCCTGGGCGGAAACCTCTCTTAGGTAGGCAACTAAACCCTACTTCTCCGGTACAGGATAAACTCCCGGTGCTCAGCACCGGAGCTAGGGAGAGGTATGTACAAACAGCCAGGACAGGCTACCCCAAGAACATGCCCGCTAATGCGTGCCGCAAGCGGGCATGTTCCTAGTAAGGCTTAGCTTAGCTGTCCCCAGGCAGTTTCCGCAGAATGTAGTAGATGATCCCCATGGTCACGCCAAACATAACATGTCCAAAGAGACTGCCCATCATGGCCTGGACCTGAAACACAGGCATACCCATCGCCAGTGGCATGATTAGCAGCGGCCCCAGTACCCACCATACGATCCCGTAGACACTCCCAACTACCAGACTCATGCCCGGGCCCTGCAACACCATCGCGTCCAGAGCCATCCCGAAAATAGCACCGATGATAGCGGAAATGATCAAATGCAATATAAAGCCCACCAGGGCATTCTCCATATTGAGCATCGAACCGATCATGGGAAACATCCCACCGACAGCCATCATGATGCCAAACACCGAGCCACCGAACAGCCCCGCGTATATGCCGGTCATAGTATTTCTTGACATTGCGTTTCCTTCACCTTACCTACATTGCAAGATACCATCTCCTCCCTATTGCATAGGGAGGTCTATGTAAGACAAATAATAGCAAACAAGTATTAAAGCATAGGAAATTTGACCTATTGGCGGTGTTGTGGCAAGCCCGATTCGGTCCGGCGTAATAGGCCACCACTACGCATGGATCGGACAGGACTCGAACCTGTAACCAAGGAGTTATGAGCTCCCTGCTCTGCCATTGAGCTACCGATCCGAAAAGCGGGTAGCGGGGATCGAACCCGCATAATCTGCTTGGAAGGCAGAGGCTCTACCATTGAGCTATACCCGCATGATCAAAGCCAGTTGCTACAGTGTATACCAACATCCTATACAGTCGGGGAGAAAGGATTTGAACCTTCGACCTCAGCGTCCCAAACGCTGTGCGCTAACCGGACTGCGCTACTCCCCGGCGTATTCCTATCTTATACATTATAGTGCATAGTGGAAAGCAGATATCAAATTCCGGAATCTCCTTGCCGCCCGGGTCATCGCCTATAATAGTCAACTGGGGTACTCCTGATCTGACAAGCGGCTTTTCATGCGTGACCATACTCTTGAACTGCTAGAATATCCGAAGATTCTGGACCGCCTGGCCCATCATTGTGCCTTTAGCGGGGGGCAAGACCGCGCCCATGCTCTCAAACCGAGCCAAGATCGGGCCACAATTCAGGACTGGCTCACCCTGACCCAGGAAGCCTACGACTACTTGGCCCATCAGCCGGAACCCAGTTTTGGCGGCGTCACCGATGTTTCGGCTCTCCTGGTCCGGGCCCAGCGCCGCGCCATGCTCCTGCCCAGTGAACTGCGTGACCTGCAGCTGCTGCTGGAACGTACCCACACGCTGCAGCGGACGTTCACCAAGCACCAGGCCACGTACCCCGGCCTAGCCGAGATGGCCGGTCTTCTGCATGCCTGCTCAGATCTGGCCGCCGCAATCGCCCGCTGCATCAGTGAAAGGGCGGAAGTGGTCAATACAGCCAGTACAGATCTGTCCACCATCCGCAGCAAACTGCGTGTTGAGCAGGGACGTCTGACGCGCACCCTGGAACGCCTTACTTCCAGTGCTCATCTCACCCCTTATCTGCAGGACGCGCTTGTCACCCAGCGCCAGGGCCGTTATGTGCTGCCGGTGCGGGCCGAACATAAGAGTAAGGTCCCCGGTATCGTACATGACCAGTCCACCAGTGGTGCGACCTTGTTCGTGGAACCCCTGGAAGTGGTGGAACACAACAACACCGTACGGATGCTGGAACTGGAAGAAGAAAAGGAAGTACGTCGCATCCTAACCGCACTGACGCTGGAGGTCGCAGCGGAGGCCGATACCCTGGCTTTGAACGTATCGGTGCTCTCAGACTTAGATTTCACCCTAGCCAAGGGCCGCTTCGCCTACACGATCCAAGGCATCATGCCCGTGATCGAGGATCGTCAGCGGTCGGACGGAGCACAGACTGCGGATGCCATGCCCTGGACCGCCCACAATACGCATCCCGGATCCCGCGTCTGGCTACGTCAGGCCCGCCATCCCCTGTTGGACCCTGACGAGGTCGTACCTCTGAATTTTGAACTGGGTCCTGAACTAGGCCCCATGGGTGCACCGCCGAGCCATATGATGATCATCACGGGACCCAACACCGGCGGCAAGACAGTGGCCATGAAGACCGTAGGTCTTTTAGTCCTTATGGCCCAGTCCGGTCTCATGATTCCCGCCGGCACCGGTAGTCGCCTATCGGTGTTTGCCGACGTACATGCCGACATTGGAGACGAGCAAAGCATTGAGCAGAATCTAAGCACGTTCAGCAGCCATCTGACCCGTATTGTGGACATTCTGGAAGCGGCCACGGATAGCAGCTTGGTCATCCTGGACGAAATTGGCGCCGGCACTGATCCGGAAGAAGGCTCGGCCCTGGCTATCGCCCTGCTGGAACATTTACGCAGTCACGGTATAACTACGCTAGCATCCACCCACTACAGCGACATTAAGCTGTATGCCCACGGCACGCCCAGCGTCTGCAATGCTGCCATGGAGTTTGATGTGGAGTCGCTGCGTCCCACCTTTCGCCTGATCATGGGGCTGCCCGGTAAATCTAACGCCCTGGCCATTGCCCGTCGCCTAGGCCTCGCTGATTCCATCGTGCACCACGCAGAATCCCACGTACAGGCCGATGTGATGGATGCCAACGCTATGCTTGAAGATATTCGGCAGGCCAAGGCCCAAACGGAGGCCCAAGCCCAGGCGGCACGGCAGGAACGGGATCGCGTACGGCTGACTAAGAACATACTGTTATATCGACTACGCCAAGTTGAGACTGATCGGCAGGCCGTACTGGCCGAAGCGCGTACGGAAGTTGAGCGTCTAGTGGCGGTTGCCAAGGACGAGCTGGCCCAAATGCGTAAGCAGGTGGCGGCTGATATCTGGGATCAGGAACGAACACAGCGTCTACAGACTCTAGCCACCACCCAGAACCAACTTGAGCATATGGTGGCGGCTACGCCCGTGACCACGTCTGAACCGTCTTCCACTCCCGATATACCGGTCACAGGCCCGATTGAGTCGGGTGATACGGTCTGGGTATCGCGCCTGGGGACCACCGGTCAGGTCCTGTCACTGTCCGGGGAACGGGCGGAAATCCAGGCCGGTGCTATGCGGTTCAAGACTCGGGTCGCGGATCTGACACTGCAGCACAAACCCGCATCCGCCTTGGCATCGCAACAGCCCCAAGTCCGTGTGGCACGCCCACCACGAGCTACGGTCAGCATGGAACTGGACATTCGGGGTGCACGCGTTGATCCGGGGGTGGCGCAGGTGGATCAGTATCTCCATGACGCGTATCTCAGTAACATGCCCTGGGTACGCGTCATCCATGGCAAGGGCACCGGTCAGCTCCGGAACGCGATCCGCACCCTTATGCGGCGTCATCCCCATGTGGCCCACAGTCGACCCGGCAATGCGGAAGAAGGGGGCGATGGCGTGACGGTTGCCCTATTTACTCAAGATTGACATATTCCTTAGCCTATTCTATGTTCCGTCGTATTGTGGCTAACGCCGTCTTCATTCTTTTCCTGTTGCTCGCCCTCTACGTGGGCATCGTCCTGCAGTTCGCGGGCTGAACCCATGCCTCTGCGATCCCACCGTCTTGATCCGTTCGGGCCCGGTATCGGGAAACGACTGGCCGGGGGCACTGGGCGTGAATCGGATCTGCGGTTTTACCGGTCAACACAATCAGGCATGTGCCATTAGCGCAGTCTACGACCCAGCCGTTATGGTAACCACAGCAAGGTCTTGGTCCAACATATCGGCCCGGGAATGACAGAGCAAGCTACACTCATCCGGCCGCCTCCATGTATAGTCCTGCCGGATGCCATCAAGCTCAGATACATCACTATGATGTGATTAATTGACCTGTGCGCACCGATATACTAGGCATGGTCTCTATCCAATGTGATCCAGGAGTGGGAAGAAGTCACATGAACACGACAAGTACCGAGCAGCACCGGGCGGAGGCACGGGCCTACGGCTCCATCGCGCTAGCTGTATTAACCGTGAGCGACACGCGCACGCGGGATACCGATACAAGCGGCCAGCTCATCCATACCCTGGTGGCCGCTTCGGAGCACCATATCGTAGACTACCGGATCGTGAAGGATGAACCCAGCCAGATTCAGGCTGCTATCAAGGATTTCTGCACCTCTCCGGTGCAGGCCATCCTGACTCATGGTGGTACCGGCATCAGCACGCGGGATCAGACATGTGATGTCGTGGCGGCTTTGCTGGAGAAGGAACTACCCGGTTTTGGCGAACTGTTCCGTATGCTGAGCCATGCCGAGGTCGGGGCGGCCGCTCTTTTGTCTCGGGCCTTGGCCGGTATCTACCGGGAGCGGTTTATATTCTGTATGCCCGGTTCCAGCAATGCCGTGCGCCTGGCCATGACTCAGCTTATTCTGCCGGAGATACAGCATCTGGTGCGGGAGCTGAATCGGTAGGCGGAGAAGCTACGCGATCCGTTGCCGGAGGTGTCTCCGTCTTCCAGCCCCAGGCCCTATTGACAATGAAAAGAGGACGCCCTTTGACCTCATCGTAGATGCGCCCTAGATAGGCACCGATAATCCCCAGGAAGATCAGCTGGACTCCACACAACAGAAGTACCGTGACCAGGGTAGTAGCCTGACCGGTCAGGGCATGGAAGCCGGACAGACGTAGTATAATGACCAGAGCAATCCCGACCAGGGCCAGCACGGCCAGCAGGAATCCCAGATACGAGGCCAGGTAAAGCGGTTGGTAACTGAACCCCGTCACGGCATCCAGCGAGATGCGCAGCATAGAACGCAGAGGGTATTTAGTGGCCCCGGCAAAACGTTCCGATCGATCAAAATAGACGCCGGTTTGCCGAAAGCCCACCCAGCTGCTCAGACCGCGAATGAAGCGATGTCGTTCCTCCATCTTGGCCAATTCGCGCACTACTTTACGATCCAGCAGGCGAAAATCACCTGTGTCCAGAGGCAATTCCACACTCATTAAGTAGCGCATGAGACGGTAGAAAATACGCGATGTCAGTCGTTTGAACCAAGTTTCGCCTTCGCGAGAGCGCCGTATCGCGTACACGACCTCGTAGCCCTCACGCCACTTGGCGATCAGGTCGTTCATGACTTCCGGCGGATCCTGCAGATCGGCATCCATGACAATGACGGCGTCTCCCTGCGCATAGACCAGCCCCGCGCTAGTCGCGATCTGCTGATTGAAGTTGCGGCTCAGGTCAATGACCTTGACGCGCCTGTCGGCACGATGCAGTTCCAGCAGCAGCTCCAGGGTGCGATCATGGCTGCCATCGTTGATGCAAATTAGCTCCCATTCGGTACCCGGCTCCACTCGGGCCTGGCGCCAGAAGCTGGACAGGCGGTCATACAGGGCATGTACCATTTCCTCTTCATTGAACAAGGGTATAACTATGGAAATGAGCATACGGAAACTAGCAGAACCAAGTCCTGTCTTAGGGGATCAGACATGAGGGTCATCGTAAGTTATATTATAGATAATGCAACACGAAACAGGTAGTAGCAGGTAGTAACAGATCTGGCATGTTGCCCACCAGCACCATCGGCCGCGCAGCTCACCGCACCCATCGGACACGCTTATGCTCAAACCACTGATACGCCTGGTCGGACTAGTCTGCGGTGTCTATCTGGGCATGCGGCTTCACTGGAGCCAGCAGCCACGTCCTTTTCCGCATCAGTGGGCCGCATGCCTGCAGGGCTCAATGCGCCTACGATACTTGGATCCCGCTGGCCTGGTGGATCTCTTTGGTATCACGCCAGGTATGACCATACTGGACTTGGGATGTGGCACTGGCGTCATCACCCAGCCTCTCGCCCAAAGCCTCCAAAGCTCAGGTCAGGTGCTAGCGCTTGATATACAGGCGCCCCTCATGGAACGGGCTCGTCAGCGCATCGCCGCCGCCGACCTGGAGGAACGGGTGCATTTTTACCTGTCGGATCTGCAGACCGCGCCCATATCTCCTCACACGACGGACTTGATTGTATTGGGTTCCGTACTAGGGGAAATCCCGGATCTGCACGCCTGCTTGATCCGTCTGTTTGAAATTGCCCGGCCGGGCAGCCGCCTTGTAGTCTACGATGAGGTGCTGAATCCCGGTGGCATGCCACCGGCCTTAGTCCGTATGCATCTACACGCGGCCGGTTTTCGTTTCGGCGGTCAGATCCGCAAACTGACGCATTATGTGGCTATGTATTACAAGGATGAAGTGACCTTTGATGCCACACAGTCCCCGGGTATGCTATGAAGTCTGCCATGCGGCACGCCGCCTATGCTTCTGACCCCATCCACCTGACCGGGCAGGATTTGCCCTATCGCACACCGGATCTGCCGGGCATAGGTGGCCGGATTCGGGTGTATCCCGACGATTTTCGCGTCGTTGAAATCCCGGCCTATGCCCCCGCCGGGACAGGCCATCATCTGTACATCACGCTGACCCGTGCCGGACTCACCACGCCCGATGTCGCCCAAATCCTGAGCCACCGCCTTGGTGTGTCCTTGGCGGATGTTGGCTATGCCGGCCTCAAGGACAAGCATGCACGCACCACCCAGACGTTCAGTATCCTATGTGCAGAACGTGATCCCACGGTGGGTGTTGATCTAGCGGCTTGCCTTGAAGAGTGCACACCTTTCACGATCCAGGCTATGGCCTGGCATGGCAACAAGCTGCGGACAGGTCATCTGACCGGCAACACCTTCCAAGTCTTGATCCGAGATCCAGCTTGCTCCTTAGCGGAAGCCGAGGGACGGGTTCAGCTCATCGCGGACTTTCTGGTACAGAAAGGCTTGGCCAATTTCTTTGGCCCCCAGCGCTTCGGCCACGCAGGGCGCAATGTGCACCAGGGCTGGCGCATTGTGCATGAAGGCTGGCGGGAACAGCGGCGCTGGTTGCACAAACTGTATGTCGCGGCTTTTCAGAGCTATCTCTGCAACCAGTATCTAGCCCTGCGTCAAGCCGAAAACGGCTTGGATAACATGGTCAGAGGTGACATTGCGCGCAAGCATACGACGGGCGGTATGTTTGTCGTAGCCGACCCGCAGCAGGATACCCAACGCTTGCAAGCCGGTGAAATCAGCTTTACAGCCCCTATGTTTGGGCATAAGATGTGGGTAGCCGAAGAGGATGCCCATTACTGGGAAACGTGTATCCTGGCTCAGGCAGGACTGGAGCAGCATGACTGGAAACGGGATCGCATCACCGGTACCCGGCGCACCGGCCTGTTGCGTGTGCCCGATCTGAGCGTCGCGCGCACGGATGAGGGTATCTGCCTGACTTTTTCCCTACCTAAAGGGAGTTTTGCCACGACTCTGCTCCGTGAGATGATGAAGACATCCTACCGGGTCCCCCACACATAGGACATGCTCATGGAAGTTCCCGTTTTCCCTCTCAACACGGTCCTGTTTCCCGGTATGATCCTGCCCCTGCACATTTTTGAGGAACGTTACAAGACCATGATCAACATGTGTCTGGAGCAACGGCAGCCTTTTGGCGTGGTCCTGATCCAGGAAAACAACGAAGTGGGCGAAATGGTTATACCCCATCAAGTGGGCACCATGGCTGCCATCCGCAGTGCCGACCATCTAGCCGACAATCGCATCAACATCGTGACCGTCGGCCTGCACCGCTTCCGCATTCACGAGATCGTCACCACTCACGCCTATCCCGCGGCCCGTGTGTCCGATTACCCCATCACGACGGAAGATCCGGAACACTCCGTGCAGCTCGCGGAACGGGTACGGCCCGCCTTTCTTGAATACGTTGACCTGTTGGAAAAAGGGGCCAACCTCAAGCTCAAAATCAACGAGGTACCGGAGGATCCCGGCACCCTGGCGGCCCTAGTCGCCATTGCCATGCAAATTGAACTGCGGGACAAGCAGACGGTCATTGAAAAAGAAACCGTGGAACACATGCTGATTACTGAATTCAACTTGCTGTCCCGGGAAAAGATGATTCTGCAGTACGGCATTGACACTCTAGAGCACCAAGAACACTTCCGCTTCGGGCCCACGGGGCAGATGTTTCTCAATTGACGGGGAGGGGGCGGAGCTGTGTCGTTTAGGCAGCCCCTATCCCGTCTGGTATACTGTTCCTCCCAACTACGGGGGATTAGCTCAGTTGGCTAGAGCGCTACCTTGACATGGTAGAGGTCACTGGTTCAAGTCCAGTATCTCCCATCCGCTGCTACGGCACCACGGGTGCTGAGTGGCCATAAAGCTGTGATCGGGCCGAGTAGTCCGTGCAGTCCCACTGCCAGAGAGTCCTGTTCAGAGGCTGGAAGACAGGTCAGGGGATGCGGGCGAACACCTCCCGGGAGTGGACGTGCCAACGACTGACATCCAGTAGTGCGTCCCGGCTGCCCACCGTTATAAGGGTCCAAAGAGGCGTCCGTGATGGATGCAAGTTGGGTGGAACCGCGGAGCCATGCTTCGTCCCTGCAGGGATGAAGCATGGCTTTTTTTGATCCCGGCGCACACTAGGGAGGTATGAAAATGGCGCGTACCAGGGAGACACGACAAGAAGATCAGCTGTATCGGGTACGGCACAGTGCGGCCCATGTCATGGCCCAGGCCGTTCTGGAACTGTATCCGGATGCGAAAATTGCGATTGGTCCGCCTATTCAGGACGGTTTTTATTACGATTTCGATCTAGGGTGTGACGACGATGGGCGCCCCCGCACATTTCTGCCCGACGATCTAGGTGCCATTGAAAAACGCATGCGCCGTATCATCGGGGGGCAGCATCCCTTTCACTACCGGGAAGTATCACCGCAGGCAGCACAGGAACTCTTTGCGGACCAACCCTACAAATTGGAACTCATTGAGGGACTAGCCACCGGCCAGGAAGACGAGTACGGGGCCGAAACCGATACCCCAACCGTCATCAGCACCTACACGCAAGACAGCTTTGAGGATCTGTGTCGGGGACCGCACGTGGAACATACCGGGCAAATTCCGGTGGAGGGGCTGCAACTGATGAGTGTGGCCGGTGCGTACTGGCGTGGTGATGAAAAGCGTCCCATGCTGCAGCGCATCTACGGTACGGCCTGGCTGAACCGCAAGCAGCTGACGCAGCACCTGCAACGGCTGGAGGAAGCCCGCAAGCGGGATCATCGGCGGTTGGGACGCGAGCTGCAAATCTTCACCTTTGATGACGAGGTGGGACCGGGTTTACCGCTATGGCTACCCCACGGTACCGTCATCATCCAGGCACTGGAAGCGCTAGCCCTGGAGATGGAAAAGGCGGCAGGCTACCAGCATGTCCGTACACCCCATATCACCAAGGAAGACCTGTTGCTGCATAGTGGACACCTGCCCTATTACGCCGAAAGCATGTTCCCTCCCATGGAGCTAGACGGTACCCGGTACTACGTCAAACCCATGAACTGTCCCATGCACCACAAGATTTTCCTCAGCCAGCTGCGCAGTTACCGAGAACTACCGCTGCGGTTGGCGGAATACGGTACCTGTTACCGTTATGAAAAGAGCGGGGAGCTGTTTGGTCTCCTGCGCGTACGCTCCATGCAGATGAACGACGCCCACATCTACTGTGGAGAAGATCAGTTTGAAAGCGAATTCATGGGGGTCATTGGCCTGTACTTGCGCTATTTTGAACTGTTCGGGATCGAGCAATATCAGATGCGCCTATCTACGCACCATCCCCGTGGTCTAGGCCAGAAGTATGTCGACAATCCACGTCTTTGGACTAAGACGGAGGATATGGTGCGTACGGCCATGCGCAACGGGAATGTGCCCTATGAGGAAGAATCCGACGAGGCAGCCTTCTACGGGCCCAAGATCGATGTACAGATCTGGAGTGCCATCGGCCGTGAATTCACGCTGGCCACCAACCAAGTGGATTTCGCCCAGCCCCAGCGTTTCCGCCTATCCTTCACAAATGCTGCCGGCCAGGATGAAACCCCGCTCTGTATTCACCGGGCCCCTCTGAGTACTCATGAACGCATGATCGGCTTCCTAATTGAACATTTCGGCGGTGCCTTTCCCGTCTGGCTGGCGCCGGAACAGATCCGGATCATTCCCATCACCGATGCACACGTTGATCATGCCTACCGCCTGCAGCAGGCGTGCACGGAGTTGGATCTCCGGGCAACCGTGGACGCTACGGCCAACCGCATGAACGCCAAGATTCGCCAGGCCCAGCTGCACAAAATTCCCTATATGGCCGTAATTGGGGATCGGGAGCAGGCGGAGGATACGGTAGCGCTCCGCCTGCGCGATGGCGAACGACGTCACGGACTGACTCGTGCCGCGTTTCTAGCGCATGTGCATACCCAGGTTCAAACCCGAGCCTTAATACTCTAAGGGACCGGGGACAGTAGGTGGGCGACAAACCATGTTGAATTTGCACGCAAGGAGTGATACACTATCCATGCGCATGTATCCATGGACATGTTTGGGACATGTCCTCTGTTGCCCACAGGAGTCTGAGTCATAAGAAGAGGTCGCCGCAACAATCAATCGCGTCCCGCGATCGTATTGCCAAACGTACGTGTCAACGAACATATTGTGGCTCGCGAGGTCAGGGTTATTGACCAGGACGGGACACAGATAGGCATCCTGCCCTTGGAAGAAGCCCGGGCTCTAGCCCAGCGCCGTAACCTGGATCTAGTGGAAGTGGCCAGTGTGGCCAAACCGCCGGTTTGTCGGGTCATGGATCATGGCAAGTTCATGTTCGATCGGCAGAAACGAGAGCGGGATAAGCGGAAAGTACAGAGTCGCATTGAGGTCAAGGAGGTGCGCCTGAGCCCGCGCACCGGAGAGCATGATCTGCAAATTGTACTCGCCCGCATCCGGCGTTTTATTGACGACGGTGCCAAGGTCAAGGTACGCATACGCTTCCGGGGACGTGAACGTTTCAATCCTCAGGTGGGACTAACACAGTTGCACAAGATTTCCAAAGCGTTGTCCGACGTGGCCCAGATTGAAGCCCAACCCGCACCGGAAGGCAACACTTTGCTCATGACTCTAGGCCCCCTTACCCCCAAAAGGAAACAGAAACCCGAACCCGCACTCACGGCCAAAAGGTAATCGTTCCATGCCCAAGCTCAAAACCCACAAGGGAGCAGCTGCTCGCTTCCGCATTACAAAGACGGGCAAAGTGATTCGCCGCACTCAGGGCGGTGGCCACCTGCGCCGCAACAAGCACTCACGCATGCGCCGCATTTATCGTAAGAACCAGGTGGGCAACGTTAAGAGCATGCGGCGTATGGTCAAGCGCGTCGCGCCCGTTGTCAATCAGAGCTGATTGCACAACGATTCTCCTTCTTTCCCTTACTAGTCCGCAGGTTGCTCCATGCCTCGATCACGCCCCAAGGTGTATGCCCACCGACGGCATAAGAAAGTTCTGAAAGCCACCAAAGGTCAGTTCGGGGGACGTTCACGTCTGTACCGGACTGCCAATGAAGCTCAGCTGCATGCTTTGCACTATGCCTACCGGGACCGGCGCACCCGCAAGCGGGATCTGCGTCGGCTCTGGATCACGCGGATTAATGCCGCGGCCCGGGCGCATGGTCTGTCATACAGCCGTTTCATATATGGTCTCCAGGCCGCTGAAGTCGCCATTGACCGCAAGGCTCTGGCCGATATCGCCGTACACGACCGCTCCGGTTTTGCTCAGCTGGTGGATTTGGCCAAAGCCCAATTGGCATAAACACCAGTAGAGACCTTAGAGCTTCACACGTTCCGGAGACGTTGATCCACCGAGCGGTTAATTGTGCTGCTTACGGTGTGTGAGCGTACAAGGAACAATCCGCTATCGTGCTTCCCGGTCAGGTAGCTATTCCAGTGCCTACCAGCAAGCTATCTAGCTCTATTTACCGTACGGATAAAGAATTCCCGGCTGGCGTCAGGACGTTATTTTATTAAGCGGTGAGTCCCTGCTGCAGGTGGAAGCCGTGACTGTCTATTACCTGGCCACATGATCGACACCGTCATTGTTATTTCCTCTACGGCTGCAGGATATACCGTACAGATGGAAGGGCGGACCTTTGTGCCCTTCACGTTCCGACTAATTTGGCACAAAGCACGGCTGCAGGCCCCGCATACACCCTACGCGGACACACCATGACACGTTTGGTCCTGATGGGGGGCTTTCTGGGCGCAGGCAAAACTACCTGGCTGCTGCGGGCTGCTCGGGAATTGTCCCAGCGGGGCTTTCGGGTCGGGTACGTCACAAACGATCAAGGCTCCGCGCTGGTTGACACCGCCCTAGCGGACAAGGAGGCCATTCCCGTGGAGGAAATTGCGGGCGGTTGCTTCTGTTGCCGGTACCCGGAACTGGTCACGGCTCTGCGGCGGCTACAGACTGTCGTCCAGCCGGATCTCATTCTGGCTGAACCGGTGGGTAGCTGCACCGACTTAGTGGCGACAGTGCTCAAGCCGCTAGCGGCCCAGGCCCCGGGTGAATTCGATCTGGCTCCGCTTTCCGTCATGGTGGACACGAGTGTGTCGCCCGCTCGCTTTGATTCCACTATCCGCTATCTGCAGGCCAAACAACTGGAAGAAGCGGATTGCTTACTATTCGGCAAGACGGATATTGCTACAAAGACCCATCGTCATGCGTGGACAGCCACGTTGCCTCCGCATCATCCTAGCCAACGGCTTCTAACGGTGTCAGGTCTGTCAGGGCAGGGTATGGATGAATGGCTGGCCCTGATTTTAGGGCAGACCGGTTCTGACACACGATCCTTGGATATTGACTACGAGCGGTACGCGGCGGCGGAAGCACAGCTAGGGTGGCTAAACGCGCAGGGCCAAATCCGGAATTCGCACCCTGTAGATGCATGGGCCTGGGGACAGAACCTAGCTACACACTACGGTACCCGGATGCATGCGTATGCCGCGGAACTCGCACATCTCAAGTTGTGGCTCGCTACCAGTACCTACTCCCTACGCGGGAGTCAGGTGTCCCTGTCCCAACCCTGGTGCTGGGACGCAGACACTTCCTCCAGGCCGCCGGTGGCCCATTGGTCGTTCCGGTTAAACCTGCGTGCCTGTGCACCACCGGCCGATCTGGAACGCTGGTTAATAGACAGCCTGGAACAGGCCCGTTCACACCCGAATGCTCGTTATTACCTGACCCAGCTGGAAGCTTTCACACCCCTGGCTCCCCAGCCTGTACACCGTCTGCTGTAATTGGCACCGGTCCGACCTAGTCAACTAGTATCCTTACAAGCCCGTCCCGAATCCCTTTCCGGTGCATTGAACTGGGCTACAGCTTCATGCCATCAAAGATAGGGTAAGCATTTTCACGCCCTGTCCATACCATGCGGGTTCGGTCCACCATCAGTGCCCACCCAACACCCGTCCGCGTAAAGCCATCCTTATCATTTTCCCCTACACATGTGCGTGTAGAGTAGAGCAAACCATTCTACGATGACCGTGCACACGTTGCTAGTCGATTATGTATAGTTTTCCGGGGGGCTACAATATTTTCGCTGTGGACCGGAACCTTACCATGGTCAGCATGCCATACCGTTTAGTGTCCGACACCAATATAAGGACAAGAGCTAAGCATCGGATGCGTGATACCTGAGGGGATATTGAAGGGCAAGTATACTCATGATGTGGGAAGCTCTGTGTCATCCTCTACCAGACGCTTCGCAGATGTCTCCACCACATAGGCAACTACAACAACAGGAGGTCCACGGATAGCTCTTGACTCCGAATCAGAGCAGGCGTACACTCTCTGAGTACAGAAACGTGACTGCTGGCGGTGGGTTCTTCCCATCTTAACCGCGCCACGGTAGCGGAGGTGCTACACCGGAAGGAGTTCGGACATGAGTTTTGCCGTGCTGGTGGACCAACCCATCACTAATGATATGTTGCAGATCCTGCATGACCGGGGGTGTCATACGACGTATTGGCAGCCCGACGGAGAGACACCGGACATGGACAAAACTGAGGGTTTCTATGTCTACGGCCATGCTCCGATCGACGGGGCTCTCATGGACCGGATGCCTCTATGCCGCGTAATTAGTAACATGGGGGTAGGAGTTGATCACATCAATGTCGCGGATGCCCGTCAGCGCGGCATCGCTGTAGGCCATACACCCGGCTTTGTGGATGGTGCCACGGCGGATATGGCCTTTCTGCTCATGATGGCCATAGCCCGCAACCTGCAGAAAGGCATTGAGTACGCACGGAGTGCCGAATTCCGTTTTTTTGACCCCTCGCTCTGGCATGGCTTTGAGGTGCATGGATCCACCCTAGGTATTTGGGGTATGGGCGCTATCGGCAGCGAGGTCGCGCGGCGGGCATCCGGTTTTGACATGCAGATCCTGTACCACAATCGGCACCGTGTGGACGTGGTGCGCGAAAAAGCTCTGAACGCTACCTATGTCACGCGCGATGAACTGCTGGCCCAATCCGACTTTGTGCTCCTGTGCACGCCCCTGACTCCAGCTACCACCGGCATGATGGGATATGCCCAGTTTCAGCGTATGAAGCCGACAGCTTTCCTCATCAATATTGCGCGTGGCGGCCTCGTTCATCACGCGGATCTGGTACAGGCCCTCGCTGAAGGCTTGTTGGCAGGATGTGCCCTGGACGTCACCGAACCGGAACCTTTGCCGCGGGATCATCCGTTGGTACATCATCCCGATGTCATTATCACGCCACACCTGGGCTCGGCCTCACGTCAGACCCGGGAAGGTATGTTCATGCGCTCTGTGGATAATCTGATGGCGGGTTTGCAGGGACAGCCTTTGCTCAACGAGGTACTGGCGTAGACGTTAGCGGCACGAGATACACTGGGGCCGGATTGAGTGTGTTGTCCAGGATGAACCGATCCGTACGATACACAAACCCAATAGTCAGGCCATCACGAAAATATATACACAGACTATCCGCCGTAGATAACAGGCCAAATCGGGGATCATCAACCGGTACTGGGACATATCACACAGGGCCCCCAAGCCCGCGCTCCCAATTTCACTGCCATCGTACCAGACACTCCGCTGGTGGGTGCAGTGCAGCCACATTAGGCTTGCTCACGCGCATACGTCTAGCCACAGGCCCTGTCTTACTCCACCCCTGGGGCACCGGACCCAATTACGGTGCCTGGCCACACATTCATAAGGCCCAGGCGTAGCCCGACACAAGTATGCCACGGCGTCAGCATATCATTCGCTAGGCGTCTCGTGGGGGAAGTGAGAATGCCGCTGTGGCAAGATATAGATTTGCTACGCTATGCCTTATTGTGGCATCCACCGTTCGTAATACAGGCTGTGGCACTTAGCAGATCACATGACTCACAACAGCCATTGGAGCGCTCGCTAGGGAGGGGTTATAGGGGCTCGTCACCCTGCGGCTCCCGCAAAAAAAGAACATTGAGCAAGGCCACCAGGGCCATGCCCACGGCTGCCGCTACGCAGGGACCCACAATGCCTACTTGCTGGTAGAGCCAGGGTCCGGTAAAGCCTGCTAGGGATCCCCCCGTAAAGATGAAGGCACTAGTCAGGGACAGCAGGGCCCCACGGCGTTGAGGCACCTGCTCGCTGGCAAAGGTAAAAAACGATACCAGTGTGAATTCATGTACCCAACGCACGAGCATAAGACCGACCACGCTGGACGTCAGGGATACGTTTAGCAGGGGCAACAGCAGTAGGGTGCCACAACATGCAATGCTCCCCCCCAGGACCGCCCGCTTCTTGCCTAGGCGATCAGTGAAGAGGGTCACCAAGATGGTGCCTCCCAGGTCTGCTATGCCCATGAACATGGCCACAATGCCCAGATCACGGGCACTGGTGTCGTATTCCGTGGTAAGCCAGTTACCGAACACGAACACGATGCTCATCAAGCCATAGGAGATGAGGGCGCCCACTAGCATGGTCGTCCGGACGGAACCGGACCCAATCCCTGCTTCTATCAACCATTGGCGGAGGGATCGGACCCAAGATACGGCCACTCCTACCCGGATGCGATTGCTGCTTGGTATCCGTCCAGGTAGGGAACGGTACAACACACTTATTGCCAACAAGCCTAGGGACAGGATCAGAAAGGGTGCTTGCCAATTGATCCGCTCAATGATCCAGCCCGTTGCCAAAACCCCGATAATGCCCGCCAAGGCCCAGGCGTATTCCATAATGCCCATGCCACGTGCCCGGACTGTGTAAGGCAGGCGCGTACTGATATAGGCCTGCAGAGTGGGCAGAAAACCAAACGTTGCCATACCGGAGAGCATCAAGCCCGTCAACTGGAGGGGGAAGTAGACCCCGTAGGCAAACAGGAGCTGCCCCAGGGCAATGAGAACCGCCTCCAGCTGCAAGAAACGCCGGTAGCCATACCGATCAGCCAGAGTCCCCCAGAAGGGGGCTAACAGCCCCGTAAGATTGCGGAACCCTATCAGACGTCCCATCTGTAGCGTAGAAACGCCCAATTCCCGCGCCCAAATGTTCATGAAGGGGAAGAGAATCTGAAATCCGGTGTCCGTCAGGATGCGGGAAATCAGGGGAAGCGCCACAATCCGAACCAGAGTGGTCGGTGGAACGGCAGCATCTTCTTGAGGTTCGTTCATAGTGTTGTTCCTGTGGGCAACAAAGGTAGCACCCGCCTAGCCTCGATGGCCCTGGATTATCGCCAGATCTGGCCCCTGACCGTTCCATACTTTGGGCCGACCAGGGAAACCGAGGATCTTAGGCGCGCTTCCGTCTGCTATGCCTGACTTGGGTACCTGGCGGTAGGTCGGGCGTTATGCCTTCGGCCTCCGGGGCACAAACCAAGTGGACTGTGCCCCATAGATCCCGAACGGCAGACACCAACCGCAGACACCAACCCACCTACCCGTAAAAACTGCTGGCCCCAGGGCTACACTATATGTCTTCACCGGATGGGCCTGGTGGGGGATAGTGCCACTAGTAGGATCTCCGTCTCCCACTGCGGACGGTCCGTAGACTCAGAGATGCATGACCACCATTTTGGTTTCGGTCATTTCTTCCACTGCATAGCGAGGGCCTTCCTTACCAAAGCCGCTGTCCTTCAATCCGCCATAAGGCATCAGGTCCACGCGCCATTGTGTACCCCAGTTGATGTGGATGTTGCCTGACTCGACTTGCTGTACGTACTGCATCGCCGCGTCTAGGTCCTGCGTGAAGATGGAGGCACTCAAACCATAGTGCGTGTCGTTAGCGATGCGGATAGCCTCATCTATATTGTCCACCTGGGTCAAGCCCATAGCCGGCCCAAAGAGCTCTTCGCAGGAAATGCGCATGTCCGGCTTCACGTCCGCCAGCAGTGTGGCTTGATAGATTTGACCATCCAGTTCACCGCCCGTCACCAGGGTAGCCCCATGCGCCTGGGCCTCCCGTACCCAGGCTGCCACTCGCTCAGCGTCACTTTGCCGGATCATAGGCCCTAGCTGAGTATCCGCATCCAGAGGATTTCCTGTGGTGAAGCCCGCCACCACAGGGGTGAGCACATCCATCACATCCCCGTAGATCGACCGATCCACTAGCACGCGCTGCGCGGAAATGCAGACCTGGCCCGCATTACTGTAGGCGGTGGTGGGTAACGCTGCCGCCACCTTATCCAGATCGGCATCCGGCATGATGACGACCGGTGCGTTGGAGCCCAGTTCCATCGTAACTTTCTTGATACCTGCCTGCTGGCAGATACGTTCCCCAATATCCCGGCTGCCCGTAAAGGAAATCTTGCGCACGCGCGGATCACGGACCAGCACATCGCCGATCGTGGCGCCACTTCCGGTCACGCACTGTACGGCTTCCGGTGGCGTACCGGCTTCCAACAGCAGAGCCACTAGCTTCAGGGCAATCAGCGGTGTGTCCGAAGCGGGCTTGATCACGGCTGCATTGCCGGCCGCCAGCGCCGGGCCCACTTTGTGACACACTAGGTGCAGGGGAAAGTTAAACGGCGAGATACAGGCCACGACGCCACAGGGAATACGCACCGTGAAGCCGAACTTGCCCGTTACTCCCGGACCGCCATCCACGGGAATCACTTCACCGTAAAGACGTTTGGCCTCCTCGGCGGATAGGTAGATGATTTCGGCTGCACGCTCAACCTCAATGCGCGCTTCACCGATAATTTTGCCTTCTTCCCGTGTTATGGTCTCCGCCAGATCCTGATGATTGGCCATGATTAGATCAGCCGTACGGTGCAGGATTTGATAGCGTTCAAACCCGGACAGGGCCCGCATAGCCTGCGCCCCACGCACCGCGCTAGCCAGCGCAACCTCCACATCGGCCGCAGTACCGCGTGGCACGGTATCCACTACGGAATTGTCAAAAGGATTCAGCACCTCCATAGTGCCTGAGCCGGCAATCCAATCACCACCTACATACATTTTCATGCTGCTGTCTCTCCTAGGATTGTGTACAAGGTGCCCAATAGGGTATACGGATCCTTACCTGTCCGGCGTTTGGGCTCTCCTGCCGGACACGGTGTTCAGTGCATTTGTTGCAGGAGGCGCACGTCATTGGCGTAGAACAGGCGGATGTCGTTGATGCCATATTTGAGCATGGCCACCCGTTCCGGTCCCATACCAAAGGCGAAGCCCGACCAGACACGCGGATCGTACCCGCCGTTTGCCAGAACAGTGGGATGCACCATCCCCGCACCCATGATTTCCAACCAGCCCGTGTATTTACAGATATTGCACCCCTGGGCTCCACACAACATACAGTCAATGTCCACTTCCACGCTAGGCTCGGTGAACGGGAAATAGCTCTTGCGGAAACGGACCTTGCGCCCCGTACCATACATCCGATCCGCGAAATTCTGTACGGTGCCTCTCAGATCACTGAGGGTCACGTTGTGCCCTACAACCAGCGCTTCCACCTGGTAGAATTGGGATTCAGCACGTGCCGTCACATCTTCGTGGCGGTATACCTTGCCGGGCAGAATGATGCGGATGGGATTGGGTGCATATTCCCGCATGGCATGAATTTGGCCGGGGCTAGTATGTGTGCGCAGGATAATGCCCGGTGTCGTAGTATAGAAGGTGTCCCACATATCCCGGGCCGGATGGCCGGGTGGCATATTCAGCAGTTCAAAATTGAATTCGTCACTTTCCACTTCCCGGCCATCGTACACGGTATAGCCCATCTGCCCGAAGATCCGGTAGATTTCGCGCAGCGCCACCGTGACGGGATGTAGTTTGCCTAGAGTCTGGGGGCGGCCCGGCAGCGTTACGTCAATGCCCTCCGTTGACAGTTCCGCGCTCAGACTCTGGCGCGCCAAACGTTCCGTGGTCTCTGCATACAGTGCTTCCAGCCGCTGCTTGACCGCATTGCCGGTGCGTCCCACAAGGGGCCGTGCTTCGCGGGCCAATGTGCCTACTCCACGCAGCACGCCCGTCAACTGGCCCCGGCGTCCTAGATACCGGCTGTGCCACTGAGCCAGCGTCTCCGCATCTGTCACAGACGCTAAGCTGCGGTGCGCCTCATCGCTGAGATCTTCCAGCTGTTGGAGCAGTTCCTTCACCGGTATCCTCTGTCTTCGCGTGTTTCATGTCCCATGCCGTGCAGTATAGCAGAGAAAGTCCGGATAGATTTGGCGGCGACGGGCCGGCCAGGACGTTGCCTTATTCCGAACGCAGCGCCTCGATCGGTTTCAAGCGGCTGGCGCGCAAGGCGGGCCAGAAGCCGAAGATTACGCCTGTGGAACCACAGAATATGACCACGCCCAGCACAGTCCCAAGGCGCAGACTGAGATCAATAGCATCAAACTGATTGCCGGCCACGGTGGTCAGGGCATAGCCCAGAGCGATCCCGAATGCGCCACCGAGCACGGAGAGAAACACCGCTTCCACCAGAAACTGCTGGAGAATGTCACGGCGGCGGGCCCCAATCGCCTTGCGCAGACCAATCTCACGGGTGCGTTCCGCCACACTTACCAACATGATATTCATGATACCAATACCCCCCACCAACAAGCTGATGGCTGAAATGGAACCTAGAAAGAAGGTCACCACCTGGGTGAGGTCCCCAAAAACCGCAATGAAATCGGTCTGGCTGATGACGGAAAAATCGTCTTCTTCAAAGTACCCGATACCGTGCTCTCTACGCAGTAGTTCCTCAACCTCAAGCTGGACCTGGGACATGAGTTCCTCGTCGGCCACCGAAACCAGGATTTGCGACACCTTGTAGTCGCCTTTCACGGTCTTCCATTTCAGAATCCGCTCCTGGGCCGTGGTATAAGGCACGAACACGCTGTTATCCCGGTTGCCGAACTGGCTGAAGCCAATCTCCTGCATGACACCCTTCACAGTAAAGATAATGCCCTCCAGCCGGATCTGGGAGCCAATCGGATTCTCGTTGGGCTCGTACAGATCGCGGTAGATCTGATGGCCCAGTAAAGCCACGCGCCGGCGCCCATCCATATCTTCCTGGGTGAAGAACTCACCTATCTGGGCATCCCAGCCGCGGATGGCTGTATGCTCCGGGGCAATGGCCAACAAATCGATCTGCCGCGCTTCGTCCCCGCGGACCACCGTACCACGGGCGTTAGCCTCTACGGCCACGCCCGCCACGTTAGGCAGATTGAGCGGATTGGCCAGAACCCGGGCATCTGAAAGTGTCAGTTCTCCGAACTCCGGTTCCCTGGTGGGATCGTTATTCTGGTCCAGCTGGCCGGGCACAACAAATAGGACATTAGTCCCCACGCCGGCGAACAGATCATGGATATACTTTTCAACGCCCTGCCCGGCTGAGATCAGAACCACGGCTGTCGTAATGCCGATGATGATACCCAGCATAGTCAAGAGGCTGCGTAGCTTGTTAATGGTCAACGCCCGTAGGGCAATGAAAAGCGCTTCGTAGGCCTGCATGACCGCGTATCTCGTCTCCCTGTATTGCTACGTATCGGCCCCTGGGCTCTGTCCCTGACAGGATCTCTGCCGCCCGGCGCACCGTGTTCCATTCTATAACGAAGTCCCCGCACACGCGTGATGGCTCGCCCTTTGGACGGACTGTCCACCACCGGAGCCCGCCTGCTCAATAAGCGCCATTCCCGCGGACGACCACCGCGATCGTGCGCCACAGAATCTGAATGTCCAGCCATAGGGAATAGTTCTGGATGTAATAGATATCGTCGTCCGTGTGTAGGTGCATCGGCTTGTCGCTGCGTCCCGTCACCTGCCACCAACCCGTCATCCCCTGCGGCACCACGAAGCGCTTCAGCTGCCAGGGTTCGTAGCGTTCCACCAACCAAGGTAATTCGGGGCGGGGGCCCACCAGGCTCATCTCTCCTTTCAAGACATTCCAGAGATTAGGCAGTTCGTCCACGCTGTGGCGCCGGATCCACTTGCCGACCTGCGTTACCCGAGGATCATCCTGGTGCTTGTGAATAAGATTGCCGGCGTCGTCATACTGATTCACTTCGCCCTGCCGCGCACTAGCGTCCATAACCATGGAACGAAACTTGAGCATACGGAAGACACGCTGATTTTCACCCACGCGCTCCGTGAAGTAGAAGACAGCCCCACCGTCCTCCAGTTTGATGGCTATGGACACCACAAGCAGGATGGGCAAGCATAGGAGCAGGAGCAGCGAGCCCAGCACCAGATCCGCAATGCGTTTCACCATACGCTGGAACCCGTCGATCGCGGGATCACGGAGGCCGATGACCGGAATGCCTCCCAAACTCTCTACTGTGAAGTTGAAAAACGCCAGCTCAAAATAGTCGGGTACCACATAAACCCAGACCGGTAAAGCCGACAGCTCCGCCACCAGCATGGCGATGCGGCGGTATTCCCAGCGCGGTAGGGCGATGACGACCGACCGGATCTGGTGCTGTTCCACCATGTGACGGACCTGGTCCAGACGTCCCAGCACGGGTAGATCCGGGTCTTTGGTCTGCGTAGCGGCGGGATCATCGTCCAGAAAACCTACGAGCTGGATGCCGCTCCAGCTGAAGTTGTGGAATTCGCGGGCAAAGTTCCGCCCGATGTTCCCCCCGTTCAGCACCAGCACGCGGTGGATATCGGCCAGCTGTTCATTGCGCCACCGCTGGTACCGGTACCAGGCCCGCAGGAGTGAGCGATAGCCAAAGACCAAGCCCACCGTGATCAAACAGTGGATCAAAAACACCTGACGTGCGAGGGGAATATCCAGGAGAAAGAGAGTACCGGCCAGCATCAGGTTACCCGCCAGGTGTGCTAGCAGCACGCGCTGGTATTCCTGGGTCCAGCGAATGCCCTTGCGGGGGTTGTACACGTCAAGTACTAGGAAGGCAATACACCAGAAAAGGGCGATCCAGCCCCGTACACCGGGAAAAAGATCCCATGGATCGCCCGCAATGACCAGGGCCAGCCCGAAGGAAAGCTGGAATAGGAGGCCATCCACCAGGAACAGAACAGCCATGTAGTTAGCCGAAAAACGCTTCAACACGGCGGGACAACTTCCTTTGCTACAGTGTCAGAAAGGCAGGTCAGTCTCCGGGACTCACGGTAGGGCACGGCCGTCACGTCCACACCGTCTATCCTGCTCTCTTGTATATGGTACTAGGTTTTGTGGCGTACCGGGATGCCCTATGCCTTACGGGTGTCGGGTCCAGCGCTGGCGCAAGATGCGCGCCACAAACAGGGGATTGCCCAGCAGATAGCGTCGCCACAGGCGTCTCGGCTCAATCAGGAGGCGCGCCAGCCATTCCCAACCATGCTGGGTCATCCAATCAGGTCCTCGGCGCAGATTGCCTGAAACGTAATCAAACACTGCGCCGCCCGTCAGCGCAACCCGGGCCGTCAGCGCCGCCCGATTGGCATGCAGCCAGGTTTCCTGCAGCGGCATGCCAAAGGCCACAAGCAGGATGTCAGGATTGGCCTGGTTAATGGCCGTCACCACTGCCTGGTTTTCCCGGCTATGCACACGGTGGTCAAAATAGCCGTGGTGGCAATCCAGAATGCGGAGCGTGGGCCAACGAGTGCGGAGACGACGGGCGGCCTGGACCGCTACGCCCTCACGACCACCTAGAAAGAAAAAACTGAAATCATGGGCCATGGCGAACGGAGCCAACTGCCATATCCAGTCGGCGTAAGTAATGCGGACCGGCAACTCGTGGCCCAGCCAGCGGGCAGCATACTGTACGCCCTTACCGTCACAAAAGACCCTGTCGGCCTCGTTCAGAATCCGGCGGAATGCCGGCTGGTCACACGCGAGATTCAGGGCATGGACATTAACATTCAGCAGGGTTACGCACCGGTCCGCCGTGATGGCGTCCCGGATATGGGTGTGCAGGCCCTCTAAGGTATCGGCATCCACACGGACACCCAGAATGTCCACCGCACGCCGTGGCGGCAGGGACATTCCGGGTTGCCCCGGCGAGCGTAGGGACACCGCATGTCCCCTAGTCTAGTCGCGCCGCCGCCGACCGTAACTACCGCCGCGGCGGCTCTCACGATGACCACCGTCGCGGTCCCGATCGCGAAATCCTCCGCGCCGCCGCTGCCGATCGTCCCGGGGCCGCGCACCGCCCCGCCGTCGATCACCGAAGCCATCGCGATCGCGGGAGCCCCCGCGGCCCCGGCCGTCACCATCATCCGCTTGGGCTTCAGCCAGAGTCATGTCTAGCTCCACCGCTTTGCGGCTCATGCGGATCTTGCCCGCCGGATCGATATTAGTGACCATGGCTGTCAGTTCATCGCCCACTTGAGCGATGTCCTCCACCCGGTTTACCCGATAATCCGCCAGTTGACTGATGTGGATCAGGCCGGTATTCTGGCCCACGATGTCCAGAAAGGCCCCGAAAGGCTCCACCCGGGACACCCGTCCCGTGTAAATCTGGCCGAGTTCCACGTCGGCGGTGAGTTCCTCCACCTGCGCCAGCGCCCGGTCCACGGCTTCGCCGGTCCCGGCAATCAAGACTTCGCCTTCATCACCCACTTCAATCCGCACCTCGTACTCGTCTTGCAGGCCGCGGATAATCTTGCCACCCGGTCCAATCAGGGAGCCGATTTTTTCCTTGTTGATCTGCAAATGGCGGATGCGAGGTGCAAACTCACTGAGCGTCGGCCGCGGTTCCGGTAGTACGTCTAACATCGCATCCAGGATATGCAAACGAGCTCGTCGGGCTTGCTGCAGCGCTTCATGTAAAATTCCGAAATCCAGGCCCTTGATCTTGATGTCCATTTGCAGGGCCGTGATGCCATTGGCCGTACCGGCCACTTTGAAATCCATATCTCCTAGGTGATCTTCGAGTCCCTGGATGTCGGTCAAAACCCGGTAGGCACCCGAGTCCGGATCCTGGATCAGTCCCATGGCCACCCCCGCCAC
The DNA here is from genome assembly GCA_965116185.1 of Caldilineaceae bacterium. Taxonomy (GTDB): domain Bacteria; phylum Chloroflexota; class Anaerolineae; order Caldilineales; family Caldilineaceae; genus Bin34. Next base: position 528,114 of record OZ220492.1, on the reverse strand, counting down.
CGGCTTGATGATGGGCACACCGGCATCCATCAGCGCCAGGGTACTGGCACATACCGCCGCCATGCTGGTAGAACCGTTGCTGCTCATAATTTCACTGACCAGTCGGAGCGTGTAGGGAAAATCTGCGGGCAGCATGGACACGAGCGCTCTTTCCGCTAAGGCCCCGTGGCCGATTTCGCGGCGGCGCGGACCGCGCAGCATGTAGGCCTCACCCGTGGAATAGGGGGGGAAATTGTAGTGATGCATGTAGGTCTTTTCCGCTTCCCCTTCATAGAAGGAATCCATCCGTTGGGCATCGGACGGTGTACCGAGCGTCGCGATGGTCAGGGCCTGGGTTTCACCACGCTGGAACACCCCACTACCATGCACCCGGGGCAAGCAACCTACCTGCACGTTAATGGGGCGCACGGTCGTTGTGTCCCGGCCATCACTGCGGATACCTTCATCCAGGATACGCTGGCGGACCACTTGTTTGACCGCAGCGCCGAAGGCTTCCTGGATGTCCTGCGGTGCCATAGTACCGTCTTCCACGACCGGGGTCAGAGTAGTCATGACGTCATTTTTGATCGTGCTGATACCTGTATCGTAGGTTTCACGGTCCGGATTCGTGGTTACTAGATGACGGAGAGCGGGAATAGCCTGGGCTTCCACCTGGGTTGTGACTTCGGTCGGCACGGTGAAGAGGCGGTAGTCCTTGAACTTGGGTTTGCCTATCGTACGCTGCATGGTGGCAATACACTGGATGATAGGCTGCATAGCTTCGTGGGCCAGCCGTAGCGCGTCCAACATGATCTCTTCGGACACCTGTTCCGCACCGGCCTCCACCATCAGAATATTGTCGGCTGTGCCGGCGACTTGTAGATGCAGCTGGCTCCGGTCCATCTCGGAATGGGTGGGGTTCACCACTAGTTCGTCGTCGATCAGACCAACGGTCACGGCGCCCACCGGCTCTTGAAAATCAATGTCGCTGATGGACAGGGCTGCCGAAGCTGCCACAATGGCTAGCGCCGGCATCAGTGTTTCACCATCATGGGCTAGGGAATTCAGAATAATCTGGACCGGATTGCGAAACCCCTTAGGGAACAGGGGCCGCAAGGGACGATCCGTCAGCCGGCACACCAGGATCGCTTGTTCGCTGGGACGGCCCTCGCGCCGGAAAAAGCTGCCCGGGATGCGACCGGCAGCGTACATACGCTCCTCAAAGTCCACGGTGAGAGGAAAGAAATCCGCGTCTTCACGGGTCTCACGACTCATGGTAGCCGCGGCGAAAATAACCGTATCATCCACCCGTACGGTGACAGCGCCTCCAGCCTGTTGGGCTAGATAGCCGGTTTCCAACGCTAGTGTGCGGCCGCCGACTTCGGCAGTGTAAACTTTCGAACCATCAAAGATTTGCATAGTGTACCTCAAAAAATAAAGGCGCCATCATGCCATGTGGCCAAGCAGGGGGAACCCGAAGGACCAGAGGCCCGAAGCGCCGAAAAGAAAAACTAGAACAGGTCAATAAGAGAGGCACGGGGGACTCGCCCCTGTCATGCCTCACCTAGAGAGAATGTGAAATGGAAGGGAATAATAAGGCCGGGCGCTACTTGCGCAAGCCCAACTTCCCAATCAGAGTTGTATAACGGCCGACATCCTTCTTACGCAGATAAGCTAGATGACGCCGTCGCTGCCCCACTAGTTTGAGTAGTCCCCGCCGCGAGCCCTGATCATGTTTATGCGCATTCAAGTGCTCCAACAGATCCTCAATGCGGCGCGTGAGCAGAGCAATCTGTACTTCAGGTGACCCGGTATCCGCCTCATTGATGCGGAACTCGTGAGTGATTCGCAATTTCTCAGCTTTTGACATCGACATCGTTTTGCAGTTTACTCCCGCCCTCTACACATCGCGCAGGGCGCACATAATTCAGGCATCTTAGACTTTCTCATCTTCTACAATTCTATCTGATTGCCTGTGTGATTACAAATTGCGGCTCGGCATAGCCAAGATTCACATGGGCAGTCCCGGCATGTGTGGACCACAGGATGGCGGGGACCATGGTGGGCACGCGTGCGGATACTTTTCAGTACGCCGGGGATGTCCTTAGGCCAGGTAATGCGGGCCTGTGTGCCCCATCCTTGCGCACTTATCTTCCGTGTCTGTACCGGATACAAAGCCCGTATGGCCCAATCCGCAAACCGCTCTTTTAACGGCACAGAATTGCTGCTGCCCTGACAACCTATGCTAGACTGCAAAGATCATAAAAAGCCGAGCAGGCTTTTTCTCCACCAGGTACGCCTGTCTACACCTTTGTATATGTCCCGATGCGGACAGTGGTTGCGCTGTAGTCCCGTTGTGCCAGTGCGTACAAATGTATTTTATTGCAAGTAATACCCTAAAGGAGGGATAGTAAAACATGCGCAAGATATCTTGGCAATCATTATGGAAGTTGACTGCGGCCGGCTGTGTTCTCATGCTGGCGCTCGCCGGTTGTGGTGCTGCCCCCGCAGGCGACGACATGGCCGAAGAGATGATGACGGATGAAAGTATGGTTGACATGGAAGTCAGCTCTCACCAAGCTCCGGCACTCCAGGAGATGGTACGGAACGGTACCCTGCCCCCCCTAGCTGAACGGTTACCCTCCGACCCATTAGTTGTGGAACCGGTGGATGAAATTGGGCAGTATGGCGGCATCTGGCGGGCTGGCCTGCGCGGCGGCAGTGACAACGCCTGGATCTACCGCACCGTGGCCTATGACCAGATGCTCAGTTGGAAGCGGGACTGGTCAGGCGTACGCCCCAATGTCGCTTCTAGTTATGAAGTGTCGGATGATGCAACCACCTACACTTTCCACCTGCGCCCAGGCATGAAGTGGTCGGATGGTGAACCCTTTACTGCAGCCGACGTGGATTGGTGGTTCAATCACGTCATCATGAACGAGGAACTGACACCCACCGTGCCTAGCTGGCTGCGGTCGGGCGACGAACCCGCCACTGTGACCATGACGGACGACTACACGGTTGTCTTCACCTATCCGGAGGCCAATGGCGTTCTCCCGCTACGGTTGGCAGCCCCTGGGGGTCCGGCGGTGGTCAGTTACCCACAGCACTACATGCAGCAATATCACGCGGACTTCAATGACGACGCGGGGGCCAATGCCGAGGCCGCCGGCTTTGAAGATTGGGTTCTCTATTTCCAGGATCGGAATGGTGGGGGCTGCTGCGGCTACTATCGTGATGCTGATCTACCGGTCCTGTGGGCTTGGTCCTTGACTACACCATATGGGGAAAATACCACCACCATTCGGGCGGAACGCAATCCCTACTATTGGAAAGTGGACACCGAGGGCAACCAGCTGCCTTACATTGACGCGGTCGTATTCAACGTTGGCACCGATCCGGAAACCCTAGTCCTGCAGGCCCTGGCGGGTGAAATTGACTACCAGGATCGACACATCGCCACGCTGGGCAACAAGGCAGCCTTCTTTGACGCTCAGGACTCCGCCGGCATCAAGTTAACCAACCGGCTGGCTTCCGGCAGCAATGTCATGGAAATTTCACTGAACCAGAACCATCCGGATCCGGTGAAACGCGAGATTTTCGGCAATCTGGACTTCCGGATTGCGCTCTCCTACGCCATCAACCGCCAGGAATTGATTGATCTGGTTCTGGTGGGTCAGGGACAACCCTGGCAGGCCGCCCCAATGGCCTCGTCACCCTACTACCATGAGCGACTAGCCACGCAGTACGTTGAATACAGCCCTGAACTGGCCAACCAGCATCTGGATGCCGCAGGCTACATGGACAGTGACGGGGACGGCATCCGGGAGGGCCCCGATGGCGAACCCATTAGCTTCACAGTGGATATTATCACAGTGGCCCCGGATCAAATTGACATGATGAATCTGATTTCCCAGTACTGGGAAGCTGTGGGCATCAAGATGACCCCCAACGTATTGGATCGATCCCTAGGTCAGCAGCGGCTGGAAGTCCTGGAACACGATGCTAATACCTGGGGCGCACCGGGCGGTATCGGCTACGGCACTCTGCTGGATCCCCGCAACTGGGTACCCATGCATGGACACTCCCGCTACGGCTATGCGTGGTACCGATGGTATATCGACAATGAAGACGAAATCGGCGAGGAGCCCCCGGACATCGTCAAGCGCCAGCTGGAGCTTTATACCGAAATTCAAGCGACTCCGGATCCTGAGCGTCAGATCGAGCTTATGGGTGAGATTCTGGATATCGCCGCTGATCTTTTCTACACCATTGGCATCTCCACCCCCGCCCCGGGGTATGGCGTAGCCAGCAAGGACATGCACAACATCATGGACCAGATGCCGGCAGCCTGGCAGTATCCCACGCCTGGCCCGGCCGACACCTTCCAGTTCTATTTCGCTCGTTAGCCTTTCTTTACGGACAGTTCTCGGTCATATGGCCGGGAACTGTCTTCTCCGGTCTGGCTCCGGCGTTCCCCATCTCCGCCACGGATTATCCACATGCTGCAGTATATCGGTCGTCGCTTGCTGTTGATGATCCCCACTCTGATCGGCATTTCGTTGATCGCTTTTGGCATTATCCAGCTGCCTCCGGGGGATTACCTAACTTCCTATGTGGCTGAACTGAGTGCACAGGGGGAAGACGTAAGTGAGGCGATTCTGGCACAACTGGAACGGCAGTACGGTCTAGGCCGACCTTGGTACGTCCAATATAGTCTTTGGGTCAAGAATATCATCACCAAAGGTGATTTTGGCCGTTCCTTCACATGGAACAAACCCGTCAACGAACTCATCTGGGATCGGTTGGGCTTCACGATGATTATCACGTTGCTAACCGTGGTGTTTGTCTGGGTGGTGTCCTTGCTAATCGGGGTTTACGTGGCCACGCACCAGTACTCAGTGGGTGATTATGCCGCAACGTTTTTTGGGTTTATTGGTTTGGCGACCCCCAACTTCTTACTAGCACTGCTGTTGCTGTACTATGCCCTAAAATTTTTTGGGTTATCGCCGGCTGGCCTCTTTTCGCCCGAATATCAGGACGCGCCCTGGACGTGGGGCAAGTGGTTGGATTTCCTGGCCCATCTATGGATTCCCATCATTATCCTGGGTACGGCCGGCACAGCCGGTAGCATCCGTATCATGCGCGCCAACTTGCTGGACGAGTTGCACAAACCCTACGTGACCACGGCCCGGGCCAAGGGGGTGGCTGAAAAAACCTTAATCTGGCGTTATCCGGTCCGGGTCGCTCTCAATCCCTTTATCAGTACTGTGGGTTGGACTTTACCTGAGTTGGTTTCCGGTTCCATTATCGTATCGGTTGTCCTCAATTTGCCCACAACAGGCCCTTTACTTTGGCAGGCACTTTTGCAGCAAGACATGTATCTGGCCGGCACCTTTATCCTGCTCGTTAGTATACTGACGGTGATCGGTACCCTGATCTCTGATATCCTCCTAGCTTGGCTGGATCCACGCATTCGATACACCTGATTTCCCTCGCTATGACCGCCTCTACCCAAAGTGCTGAATTTCAACCCACGTCCCCCTCGGGCGGTACGACGGCAGTTGAATCCCGCATCCAGGTGGCCAGTCAATGGCAACTCATGTGGTGGCGGTTCCGCAAGCACAAGGTGGCGATGGGCGCGACGCTCGTTACCCTACTCATTTACTTGGTAGCGGTTTTTGCAGAGTTTCTAGCGCCCGTGCACCGCGATTACTACGCCGCGGACTACACCTACGCCCCCCCCCAACGTATCCACTGGCTTTGGCAAGATGCCAACGGCCAAAACCGTTTCCGGCCTCATGTCCTGGACTACAATGTGGAAATTGATCCGGTTGCCCTGAAACGCATCTTTGAACCGGCCCCGGACCAGATTATTGATATAGGATTTTTTGTCCAGGGTCTGGAATCCTACAAATTCCTGGGACTGTTTGAAACCAATGTCCGTCTAGTAGGTGCCCAAGATCCAACCAAGCCCTTCTATCTCCTGGGGGCGGATCGCCTAGGTCAGGATCTCTTCAGCCGCCTCATCTTCGGCACCCGCATCTCCATGACCATTGGCCTGGTAGGAGTTACGCTCAGCCTAGTGCTGGGCATTCTATTAGGGGGGATGTCCGGTCTGCTGGGAGGCGCCCCGGACAACATCATCCAGCGGGCTATTGAATTCATTCGTTCTATTCCCAGCATTCCCCTGTGGATGGGCCTAACGGCGGCCCTACCGGACGATTGGGATCCGGTCAGGCGCTATTTCGCCATCACCGTCATTCTCAGCATCATCGGCTGGACAGGTCTAGCGCGGGTCGTGCGGGGACGTTTCTTGTCCCTGCGCGAGGAAGATTTCGTTACGTCAGCCCAGCTGGATGGCGTGTCGCAGCTGGGCATCATTGTCCGCTACATGCTGCCGTCTTTCCTGAGCCACATCATCGCCAGCGTCACTCTCAGCATACCCGGTATGATCTTGGCCGAGACATCCCTGAGCTTTCTGGGTTTGGGCTTGCGTCCCCCCGTGGTCAGCTGGGGCGTACTGCTGCGGGAAGCGCAGAACGTACGGGCCATTGCCACCGCCCCCTGGCTGCTCATCGCCGCCGTACCCGTCATCGTCTCGGTCCTGGCCCTTAACTACGTAGGGGACGGGCTCCGAGATGCGGCGGATCCTTACGCCCGCTGACCTGCCGTCTCTTAACCCTACGCTGGGAACCACCATGCCCCACGACGACATATTACTGGACATTAAGGGTCTTAAAACCTGGTTTGAGCTGGATGAAGGTACTGTCCGGGCCGTAGACGGTGTGGATTTCACGGTTCCCCGGCGCCAGACCATTGGGATCGTGGGAGAATCGGGCTGTGGCAAGAGTGTTACGGCTTTCTCCATCTTGCAGTTAGTCGCCCAGCCGGGTCGCATCCTGGAAGGGCAAATTCTACTGCACCCTCTGGAAAACGGTACCGACGCGCATAGCGGGGCCATTGACATCGCTGCGCTGGCGCCCGACAGTGAAGAGCTGCGCCAGATCCGGGGGGGTGATATCGCGATGATCTTCCAGGAGCCCATGACCTCCCTAAGCATGATGTACACCGTGGGGTTCCAGATGGCGGAAGCCATCCGCTTACACATGGCGGTGGACAAGGACGAAGCGCGGGCCCGCGCCATTGAGATGCTGCGGCTGGTGGGCATCCCGCAGGCGGATCAGCGCTTTGATTCCTACCCCTTTGAATTGTCAGGCGGTATGCGGCAGCGCGTTATGATCGCCATGGCGCTTAGCTGTGATCCCATGCTGCTCATCGCTGACGAACCCACCACAGCTCTGGATGTCACCACCCAGGCCCAAATCCTAGAACTGATGCAGCGGTTGCAGGCTGAACTAGGTATGGCCATTATGCTGATCACCCACGATTTAGGTGTCGTAGCGGAAATGTGCAACGAAGTGGTGGTTATGTACCTGGGCGAAGTCGTGGAACAGGCGGACGTGGATACCATCTTCCATAACCCTAAGCATCCCTACACACAGGCCCTCCTCCAATCCATTCCCCGTCTAGGCCACAGTCATGAGGGGCGACTCAACCCCATCGTGGGTACAGTACCCGATCCGTACCACCGCCCCACCGGCTGTCCCTTTCATCCCCGCTGCACACACTTCATGCCGGGCCGGTGCGATACGGTGCATCCCGAACTTACGATGCTGGATAGGCGTCATACGGTGCGGTGTCTCTTGTACGAAGAAGACGAAACGGCAAGCGCATGACCGACTCAGCTATGGCTTCCGCGGGCGACACATCCCGATCGCAACCTATTCTGCAGGTCACGGGTCTGAAGAAACACTTTCCTATCCGGCAGGGCTTTCTTCAGCGCATAGTGGGCCAGGTCAAAGCCGTGGACGATGTAACCTTTGACGTGCTGCCGGGTGAGACTATGGCCCTAGTCGGTGAGTCAGGTTGCGGCAAGACCACGTCCGGTCGCTGCGTGGTGCGCGCCCTGGAACCCACGGCGGGCACCATTCAATATCGGCATCCGGAAGGCCCGATCGTGGATCTGAGTTCTCTGACCGCAGGGGAACTCAAGCCCTACCGCCGCAAACTGCGCATGATTTTCCAGGATCCTTTCTCTTCTCTAAATCCCCGCATGACTGTATTGGACATCATTGGGGATCCCCTACGCGTCCATCGGTTAGCCTCCGGTTCGGAACTTGAGGATCGCGTGGCCTCCATGTTGCGCAGTGTGGGCCTGCGTCCCGAATACATGCGTCGGTATCCCCACGCCTTTTCCGGCGGGCAGCGCCAGCGGATCGGTATTGCGAAAGCCTTGATTCTAAATCCCCAGGTAGTAGTAGCCGATGAGGCCGTCTCGGCGCTAGACGTTTCGGTTCAGGCCCAAATCCTGAACTTGCTGCAGGACCTGCAGGGCGAATTTGACCTGACCTACGTTTTCATCGCCCACGACCTGAGTGTCGTGGAGTACATCGCGGATCGGGTGTCCGTCATGTATGTGGGTAAGATGGTGGAACAAGCCACGACGGATGAGCTGTATCACAATCCTAAACACCCGTACACGGAAGCCCTCCTGTCCGCCGTGCCTCGTCCGGATCCTCGGGAACGCTCGCAGCGGATCGTACTGGAAGGCGACGTACCGGATCCGGCCAATCCGCCGGCCGGTTGTTACTTCCATCCCCGATGTCGATACGCGGAAGAGCGCTGTGCGCATGAAACACCTGCGCTGCGGTCTATCGGTGAAGGACACAAAGTGGCCTGTCATCTGGCGGAAAATCTGACCTTACGGGGCATTACCGAACTCGTACCCCGGACCTGACATCCAGCAGATTCCTCGCGGTTGCCTGCGGGTCTCTATACGCATATTGTATCTGTCGTGAACATGCCCTCTACTGCCACCTATCCCCGCATCTTGGACGGCCACAACGATACCCTGCTCCGCCTGCACCGTGCCGAGGGTAGCGCAGCGCTCTCCTTTACCCAACCTACAGAAGAAGGGCATGTGGATTTGCCGCGCATGCGGGAAGGCGGTATGGCCGGCGGCTTTTTTGCCATGTATGCGCCGGCCGCAGCCGATGCCATGGACCAGCGCCGTATTGTCCAGGGCATGGGCGAAGCGCTGAATCCGCACTATGCCCTGGACGTCGTACTGCATCTCTTTGCCCTGCTGCATACGTTACAGCGGGAACTGCACGAGGATTTTGTCCTCGTGCGGACCGTGTCCGCCCTGCGTGGTATGCTGGAGCGCGATGCGTGCCTAGCTATAGCCCATATTGAGGATGCGGCACCTATTGACGAAGATCTGGACCTGCTACCCCTGCTGTATGAGCTGGGTCTGCGATCCGTGGGGCTGGTCTGGAGCCGACCTAATGCCTTCGGCACCGGTGTACCCTTTGCGTTTCCCAGTTCCCCCGACACGGGGCCGGGTCTGACTCCGGCAGGCCGTGCACTGGTCAAAGCCTGCAATGAAATGGGCATTCTGGTGGATCTTTCTCATCTGAACGAAAAGGGATTCTGGGACGTGGCGGCCCTGACCGATGCCCCACTAGTGGCTACCCATTCCTGTGCCCATGCTCTGTCGGCAAGTTCCCGCAACTTGACGGACCGGCAACTAGACGCCATTGCCGAGAGTGGGGGTCTCGTGGGTATCAATTACCATGTTGGTTTCCTACGTGCGGACGGTGATGCCCAAGCCCCGACATCCTGTGCCGAGATTGTGCGGCACGCCCGGTACATAGCAGAACGCATCGGCGTGGAGCACGTAGCCCTGGGATCCGACTTTGATGGGGCTGTCATGCCCCAGGATTTACCGGACTGCTCGCACCTGCCCCTGTTGTTAAACAAACTGGCGGCGGCAGGCTTTACCCGCGACGAACTGGTCCTGCTGGCCCATGGCAACTGGCTCAGGGTCTTGGCTCAGACCTGGAAGTAATAGGCAAGGACGAAATTTGATGTTGACCACAGCCGAACTACTAGACGGACTAAACAGCGTTATTGCCATTCCTACGGTCCCCTACCGGGATGGTGCCGTGGATTACGCCGGTCATCGCCAGAACATTCACTACCTCATGGCCAACAACCATCTGGAAGGCGTACGGCGCCGAGTAATTTCAGTGGCCGGCACCAGTCTCCTGCATCACATGACTAGTGACGAGCAGGTATGGCTGTTCAACGACACCGGCAAAGTGATGGGGAAAGAAGGCATTCTGATGACGGCCGTGGTACCCAATCCCATTGACGAAACTCGGGCCGTAATTGACCGGCATCTGTCCTTGTCTCGGATGCCCGATGTCATCCTGATCATGCCGTTGACAGGCACTTTTAGTCCCACCGGTCTATACGAGGGCCTCATGGCCTTAGGCACCGAGTACGGTCCCCATGGCGCACGTTTCCTTTACTATCTGCGGTCCAGCCGGGATCGGGAGGCGGTGCTGCACCTTCTCACTGATTCAGCCCACTTCATTGGGGTGAAGATCGGTACCGATCTGGAAGACGCAGCCTTCATGGGAGATCGAGTGAGCGCTGACAAAATTGTGATCTGGGGCATTGGTGACCGCAGCACGGATGCTGCCCGTCTGGGTACCCGAGGTCACACCTCAGGTACGGCTATTGTAGCGACTAAACCGGCCGACAGCATTAACAACGCCCAACGCCGGAGGGACTGGGACGAGGCTTATCGTTGGGAAGCAATCCTGGAGGCCCTGGAAGCGATCCGCTTTCGGAACGGACGTGCCTTCAATTACACGGCCGTGGTGGAAGCCCTGAACCAAATCGGGCACAATGTCTGTGGCGGTGAGGGCGGTCCCTTCAATCCGGCAGCCTCTGCCACTCTGCAAGCGGAAGTGGCTACTGCGATCGCCGATATCGTACCCCTGCATTAAGCTTGAGGATGCTGTCCCAAGATTATCAAGCTGGACATCGGCTTCTTCTTTTCTAGCCACTAGGCCATGAGTGCCCGCCCATCGTAGGTTTAGACTATATAGAACTTCTTTGAAGATGCATGATGGATTCCCGCACCTCACACCAGCACTGATCCACCGCATCCCACGAGTACCGGTCCCCACGGGTGGCCAAATGAATGGCCGGCAACGATAGCGGCCACGGTACACACAGCGTACCGTAAGCGCAGCGTCCAGTATTGCCCTGTACTCCAGGGCGGTGAGACTAGCACCTAGGTCTCACTGCACCAAGCGGCCCCCTCCATGGAGGGGGCCGCTTGGTGCACTAGGGTACGCCCGGTGGGCCGCGCACTGCCCCCGCCCGATCCTACGCACTACTTCTTACTATAATCAGTGATGGAGGCAATATAGTCGTCATTGGTGTAGTCCAAAATCGTGAGCGCCAGCGCATGCGCACGCACATCGTTTTGAGAGGTGTCGTAGTTGGCGGCTTCCCATGTGGACCCCTTATCCCTACTCACGAACAGATTAGCCGTTTTCGCAATATACGCCACCGTACGCGCACTGAACGTGATGCTTGTCCGCGGACTGATCTGCTCATCATCTTCATTTTCCATCCAGCCCATAATCGTGTAATTGTCATCTTCCCTGAAGATGTCCGCCGGTAGATCGTACACACCCTCGGGTCCAAAGGTGTGAAAACCCGTGTAGGTCACACTAGCCGAAGCAAAGGCGTCAGCGCTCGGGTACCCAGACCGGATATGAGCACCGGACAACATGGTCTTCGTCTCTTCCAGAATGGAGGAGGTCGCACTCGTCGTCCCCAGTGCATAGGCGGGGTTCGTCACGAAAAGGCTACGGATCGAAGGGGCGCCCCCGTTCTCCAGCTTGCGCGAACGCGCATAATTGGCAAAATGGATCGTGTCACCGCTACCCGGCGTATACTGCCCACTGCTGTCAAAAGAGGACAAGGGAAAGTTGCCGACGTTCCACATCCAGCCTTGGTTGACCCTAGGGGTATTCCCCTGAGTCTCTTGGTATAGTGGACTCCCTTTGAAGAGATCGGTAACGGGGCTCTCACGATTATTCCCGACGGTCTTCGCATCAAAGCCCAGCATATCGTCGCCCCCGCTGTCCAAGACACGCACGCGGAAATGATCGAAGTCCACTTCATCCAGATCCGGTTTTTCCATGTTATGCCGTAACCCCACGCGGAACTTGGGCGTCAGGTCTGCTGGGCTATCGATTTCATCCGGCGCACCCGCATTGCCGTTATCACGCGTAATATACCAACTGCGGAACTCTTTATTGAATCCCAGATAATAGAAGCGGCCCACCCGGTTCTTAGGCAAATACTCCTTGTAACCCGCGACCGTTTTCGCACTGGGCTGGCCGTACCAAATGGGAATGTCAAACCAGGGCGCCGGCGCGCTGGACGTGATGTCCGCCTCCACTATGTCACTGATCACATACCCCCGGTCCGTCACCGCTACCTGCACCTTCCACTCCGTCGATTGCGCCAGGTCCTCAAAGGTGTGACTCGTACTTCCCAACGCCTTGTCCGACGTAATCGTCTTGTCGTCACTCTCCAAGATCAGCGTGATCGACGCACTGTACACGTTCGGGCCCAGACGCCAGCTCGCCGGCTGCGTCATGTCCCACGACACCTTCAACTCGTCCTCTTCATCCGTCCGCATCACACGCACGTTGGACAGCGCCTGCAGGCGCGTACCGGACGGACAGTCCGTGTAATCCTCGTCAAACAGGTTGCGGCCCGCGAGCGCGCCGCTGCCTAAAGTCCCGAGCACCAACAGCGCCAGCAAGACGATCCAGCCGACACGCAGGCCCAGGCGTATTTGCCTTCTACTTGTCATTTGCCCCCCCCCCCATTTTTTCTTTGCTCCTTTACTTTTGTAGACATGAGCGTGCGCCTACGTCCGCTGGAACGACCGCGCACGCACAACACCATAGAAACACTATCTCTAATTATACCAGATGATACCCCCGCGCGTGCAGAGGACATCTAGACCCGGGCTGAAGACAACGCCCTAAACTCCACAGCCCGGCCTCATCAGTGTTTGGCTTGTTGGCGACACTGAACGTAATGCTCGTCCACGGACTGATCTGCTCATCATCTTCATTTTCCAGCCAGCCCGTGATCGTGTAATTGTCATCTTCCTGGAAGATGGCCGCCAGCATATCGTACACAACCTCGGGGCCGAAGGTGTGAAAACCCGTATTAAACGGATTCCCGGCGCGCGAATAGTTATTCGAGAGTTTGGCCCCGGACAACGTGCTCTTCGTCGGTTCCAGAACGGTGGATATCGCACTCCCTGTCCCTAGCGCGTACACAGTCTCCGGAACGAAAAAACTGCGGATCGAGGGCGTCCCCCGTTCTCCAGCTGGTTTGAACGCACATGATTGGCAAAATGGATCCTGTCGCCCGTACCCGACGCATACTGCGCACTAGCGCCGAAAGAGGCCGTAGGAAGTCACCGGAACCTTGTCCATCCACCGCATGATGCTACGATAAAGCCCATGCTTTTCACCACCATTGCCCCACAACCATGAACCATTCGCGCAAGCTTGCAGGACAGACCGCCTGGATCACCGGTGCCGCGTCCGGTATGGGAGCTGCTGTGGCCCGCCGGTTCGCGCAAGAAGGCGCACAGGTGGCGTTAGTGGACATACAGGACGATTTGGGCACCCAAATCGTGACGGCCATCCGGACAACCGGCGGGCAGGCTCTCTACCATCATTGTGACGTTACCTCGGAAGCCGCTGTGCAGGAGAGTCTGGAACGTACTCAGCAAGACCTGGGTGCGCTATCCATCATCGTGAACTGCGCCGGCGTTGTCCATGTGGCCCTCCTAGAGGACTATCCTACTACGGACTGGGACCATCTGATGGCCGTCAATCTCAAGTCTATCTATTTTGCCGTCAAGCACGGTATCCAGTACCTCCGCCAGCAGCCACGCAGCTACATGGTAAACATCGGTTCCGTTGGTAGTTTCATTGGTCAAGGCCAGACCCCCGCCTACATCGCTTCCAAATATGCCGTATTGGGATTGAGTCGCAACATCGCCTTGGACTATGCCCAGGACGGTCTGCGCTGCAACTGTGTGTGCCCGGGCATTACGGACACGCCCATGCTACGCTATCACCTCAGCACGACCCCGGATCCCGCACAGACACTCGCCCAACGGCTCACGCGTGTGCCCATGGGTGTCGTCATCACACCCGAAGACATCGCCAAGGCCGTGCTGTACCTGTCCTGTGAAGATTCGTCCGGTGTCACAGGTACCTCACTAGTGGTAGACGGTGGCTACTTGGCTCCTGCGGAATGGGAAACGGACCAAACCCGCTTCATGGCATAGCGAGACACAAGCATGGAACCCCGACTTGCCTGCGCTGATTTCACCTTTCCCTTACTGGACCATGACGGAGTCCTGCACCTCATTCAGCTAATGGATTTCACCGGAGTGGATATCGGGCTATTTGAAGGCCGGTCCCACCTACAACCTTCACAGGAGCTGTGTCAGCCCGAGCAAGCAGGCATGGCGCTGCGCCAGAAAATGTCCGATCGCGGCCTCGTGGTGGCGGATGTGTTCCTGCAGATGGATCCGGATTTCGTACCCTATGCCATCAACCACCCGGAAGCGTCCCGGCGGCAAAAGGCACGTGACTGGTACTGCCGTGTGTTGGACTATGCCGAGGCCTGTGGCTGCCCTCATGTCACGATCCTGCCCGGTGTCCATTTTGACGGGGAACTACCGGGCGTTTCTCTGCAACGCACAGTGGCGGAACTAACTTGGCGTCTGGAACAGGCAGCATCACGCCATCTGGTCTGTAGTGTAGAAGCCCATGTCGGTTCCCTTGTGGACAGCCCGCAAGCGGCCAATCACCTGGTGTCACTGACACCGGGGCTGACCCTAACGCTGGATTACACTCACTTCACGCGCCAGGGCGTGCCGGATGCGATAATTGAACCTCTGGTACCCCACGCCAGCCACTTCCACTTTCGGGGTGCCTGCACCAACCGACTGCAGACATCATTTGCTCACAACACGATCGACTATGGTCGGGTGCTGGATGTCATGGCGGCCCATGGCTATACAGGCTGGCACGCCGTGGAATACGTATGGATTGACTGGGAACACTGCAATGAATGCGACAACGTCGCCGAGACCATCCGGTTCCGTGATTTCATTCGGGCGCACTGTCAGGTGGCATCCCCGCATCCGCTGACATGACACACAACTAATCCGTGCAGCCCGACAGGGCTATAACGTACGGCCTGCACTGGGTAGGCACCGCCTGTTCCGTCAGGTTCAGGCCTGGGTTTGACGTTGGTGTCGTATGCGAGCCGGTTCATGATCGCCGCGCGTGTCCCCGGACAAAATGCGCAGGGACCGATCCGCCAGTGGCAGCACCACTTTTATCCCGCCCCGGCGGTGAGATTCGCGGAGCGCCAGGGCCACCTCAAGTGCCTTCCGCCCATCGTCACCGTCACACCGGGGACTTTGTCCCGTGTCAATACAGTGTACTAAATCATCTATGATGATTTCACCCATGCCGCGCATGGTTGTCGGCCAGGGGTACTGCACCTGGACAGGAGCCCCTGCCCCGCGTGGCCCGCCGGCGATCATTTTGTAATACCGGAAATCCAGGCCATGCGTACAGGAACGAATGCGGCCTTGGGAGCCAATGACCTCAAAATCCCAGTTCGCTGCACCACAGGGCATGCTACGGACATACGCCCGGACACCATTGTCAAAGGCCAGATACCCATTGCCCTGGGGATCCTCGTCGGTATCACCATGGTCCACCATCTCACCAAACACCCATGCCACGTCACCTCCCGCGAGGTAACGCACCGTGTCGATCAGGTGGCTGCCGTTGGCGGACAGGGTGCACGCTCCATATCCGGTCACCTGCAGGATAGCGCCGAGTTCACCGTGATCTATGAGCTGACGCCCCTGATCAAAGAGTGGATGCCAGCGGCGGGAACAGTTGACCGCTAGCACTACACCGTGATCACGGCATATCCGTACGATGGCATCAGCTTCCGCCAGACTCAGGGCAAGGGGTTTCTCCGCCCAGATGGCTTTAACTCCCGCTCGAGCACAGTCCTGCACGATTTGCGATCGGTATCGTGCCGTAGTACAGACACTGACGATATCCAGGTTTTCCTGGGCCAGCATCTCCTGATAATCTGCGTACACATGCGTGGAATCAAGTGCCCAGCGCTCAACATAGGCTTGTCGCTGACCTGGATGCCTATCGGCTCCTGCAACCAATTGGGTATGCACGGAAGCTATGTAGCTAGGCGTGTGACAATAAGGCAGGAAGAAAACGCCCCCCAATTCAATTTCGTCGTCAAAGGTACTGCCTATCCGTCCTAGCCCTATGACCCCCGCCCTGAGTTGGCTCATGGCATCCATCCTTTTGCTGTGCGTGAAAGTGAAGCCTAACCAGTCCCTGCCAGCAGACCAGGAATTCTAGCCAGCCGGGCAGGGAATATGATAGGCCCCGTTCTGCGCCTCAACGGACCTTTTTCACGTCTGCAAGGTCTACACCGTCATCACGCCCACAGCCCCGAGAGATTGATATGCAGTACCTAACGCGTGCCGGCAAGTTCAGGCCCCGTGTCTATTGAGGACTATTGACATCCACGACCGGCAGGATTTCCTCGCCCGGGATCACCAGGGTGGGTGTCGTACCCTCAGGCGTGATCAGGAGTTTCTGCGTATTGGCCAACGCTTTGGCGTTCTCCCGGGCAATATGCGCGTTCAGTAAACCTGGATTCACCGTATACAGGTCGCCCAATACTTGGTCCACGGCTGTCTGCGCTTTGGCTGCTTCTTGAGCCGCCTCGGCACGCAGACGCTGTACCTGCAGATCCAGTTCCGCCTCCAGCAGTTCGTTGGCCTTCTGGGCCTCAATCACGGCGCGATTGGCTTCCACACGTGCCAGTTCGTTGGCGCGTTCCGCCTGAATCACCTTCTGTTCGGCGGCCAAGCGCTCTTCCTCCAGCTGAGCCAGCAAGACCTTCTGGCGGGCCTCTTCCTGAATCCGACTCTGCTCAACCCGAATCTGACCTTCCTGGGTGGCCTGTTCGGCCGCGGCTTGCGCTTTGGCCCTGAGTTCATCCTGTGCCGCCTTTTCCGTCTGCAGACGACTCTGCACGATTTCATCCAGACGAGCCTGGGCCTCCGCGGCAATTATCACTTCCGGCACGGCTACATTCTCGATCACCAAGCCCACATTCTCAGCGAGTTTGTTCAGTTCCTGGTCAATGCAGCTGCGCAGAGCATCGCGGGCCGTACCAATCACGGCTTCGTTGAAAGTCCGGTCCCCCACGCATACTTTCATCGCCTGTTGGGCGCGCTGGACCACATGGGCCTGCAATGCCTGATCATTCTGATACAGCGTGTTGTACTGTGCCCACAGCGTGCGCAGCATATCCGCCTGGGCTAGGCGAGGCCGGAAAATATCACCGGTTACCGCAACCCCAATCCGCTGTTTGTCGCCGGTGATGATTTCCGGATCCGTGACACTGAAGGGCACAGCGGAGGAAGATACCAGTTTTAGCTCCACAAAGAGACCGACATCGGAATAGACACCCGGGCCCACAACGCCCACAATGCGACCACTGCGAAACTTGATCCCAACCTCTTCTTCCTGTACCCGGTTCAATACGTACACGAAGCGGGAGCCGCCCAGCCAGAGAAACAGACCCAGCAGCACGACAATCAGGAGGATAAAGACTATGCGCTGCGAACCGCCGGTATTTACATTGTCTGATCGAAACATGAGCGAGTACTGCCTAGTATGTCAATCTTCAAGTTGCACTGCCTTTAGGACACCGCAAGCACATATCGTAACAGATCTAGCATGGACAACAAACCATTCCGGCCCAATCATCTCTCACCAAGACCGATGGTCGGTACAGAGAAGTATCATCTCATCCTTACAGGGTCGTAATCTCCACGCCATCATCCCTGTTGTACACATGCAACCTGTATATACGCATCCTCGTATATTAAGGATGAACAGGATGCCGTACGGCCCTGCAAGCACATGCCACCGGGGAACTCTGGACATGAACGTCTATACTGTCTTCGGCTCTACGGTCCACCGGGCAATTGAGACCCAGCTGACCCGCGGATCCGCCTTCACCGTTTTCGGTTCCACCGATGTTGATCTGGCCCAAGCCCAGCTGACCCAGGACAAAGTCATTCTGAACGTCTTCACCTTGTTTGGGGAAACCACCATACGGATTCCGATGGCCTGGAATGTCGACTCGTCCCTGCTGACCCTTTTGGGGGAGGCCCAAGGCATAAGTACCACGGCAGACACTTCTTCCCAGGCTCTCAAAATCCAAGGTCTTTGCCTTCTGGGCTCCTGCAAAATCATCCGTACCGACTGAATTCGTTAGGTGCACACGCGAGCGGATGCGTCTGCACGGTGGTATGTCCCTCTCCATAGCCTTGATTGTATTCGCTGTCTCCACCAGGCGGTTAGCACACGGGGCACTTGTCCGAACCACCAAAACACGGTAGAACGACGGTGGCGGCAGGCTACCACTCTGACAATATCAATCATGTGAGGACGTTCCATGAACCTGACCGCACAGCCCGGCACGTAGCTCCACTTCCCGGTGGTCAGGCTGCACGCGGATGCGTGGTCTAAGCATGCAATACGATGTCCGTAGCCCTCGCCCCTAAGAATACTCAATGCCTCTTCACACTTTAACCAATATATCTCCATGACACACAAGGGTGCTAGGGTCTAAGACCGGCGCTAGCGTGCCCCTCATCCCGGTACCGTGACATCCTAGTAACTTCCCCCACTACGTCCGCCACCCGTCTACGGTATAGCCAGTATACGACCGTACCAGTCAAGCCATCCAGGTCAAAGCCCCTCCATGGCACCTCCTACCGCTTCATCCAACACCCAATATCCCCGGATCCTCCTATGCGCATAGATGTAGTCGTTCGGGACATCATGGTGCCATATTCCCCGCGCAGAATGAGACACAATCGCCACCGCAAGGATCAAGGGCAAGTTCTTCGTAGGGTGCGGTAGGGTGAAAAAGGAACCAAGGGTCCCGGCAAGGCTCGCTTCATGTATGTATGCACTCAGAGTCCGCTTCTCCTGAGGAACCGCCCCTGCTTGCCCTCATACCGGTGGAGGCAGGGCTCGTCGGTAGGTTGTCCTAGACCTGGAACAGAAGGGTCTGGAGACAGGTTAAGGTGAATTGTCCGGGACAGGGGGCATAAGCGCCCAAAGGGCATCATGGGGGACCTGCTCGGGACCTCCATGTTGAGCCAAGGTTTGCCACAGGGTACCGGCAGTCGGGATAGCAGCCAACGGCAGGGCGTGGACATGGGGGCGTAGGCGTTCCATATAGGCGGTCAAGCTAGCCTGCAGATCCGGGGGTAGTCCGGTGCCCGGCAGCGTGCGCAGAAAGCTGTCAAGTCGTCCCTGGGCAAGGCCTTCAGCAAAGCCTTGGGCAAAGGCCACAGCACTCTGGTCAAACCAAGTATCCCGCGTCGCGTCCCAAAGCTGCAGAACATGGTCCGCCGTCACCCGCATGGTGGTCGCCAAGACGCGGCTGGGGCTAGCCCCCCGCGGATCTGCCGCCGCCGGGATCGTCTGATAGGTACCCGGCTGCACCAGCCGATGCCCCTGCCAGCGTACCGGCTCCTGCGTGGGATCATAGATCCAGTACTCAGCGATCCCGAGCCATGCATAGAGCGTACGCTTGGTACTCCATTCCTCATAACACCCGTCGGAATCCCGCCGCGAATAGCGCGAAACACATTCCATCACCAACCGCGGTACCCCCACGGTTAGGGCAGAATAGGCATCGTCAGGGGGCAGGGGGGTGGCGGTGACCCAGAGGGCCAGATCGGGCGAGACTCGGTCCGGGAGACGCTCCCACCGTGGGTGGGGACCGTACATCGTGACTAGCCACCGGTCCAGATGCTGTAGCAGGCGATCCCAGCGCACGCAGCTGTGCTGACCGGGGAAGAGTTGCCGGTAGCGCACAAAATCCACGAGCCGTGGCTTGTTTTCAACGAACTTCGCCTGTGCTGCACTCTGAGGCGTCTTCACGTTCGCTACCAGATAGCCGGGATCGGTAGTGAAATCAGACTCGTAGACATACTCCTCCCACCGGTAGTCATACTCCGGGTCATAGTGGGGTAAGGCTTGGAGCCAGGCGGGATGGGGACGCCGGTCCGCGGGCGGGGTTGAACGTGGGTGAACACGCACGACAACGGGGGCTACGGTCATGAGACACTCTCTGGACCAGACCTCTAAGGCATCTAGATAATTCTAGACCATATACTATATTATATCACCGATGACGAATATGCCGGGATCCGATGCCCAGGATGAAGTACCGGCCGCGTACCACGCTGTCCTGTACGACACGGAGGTGGCAGACCTCATGCTGGAAGATTGGCAGCGTAGCCATCCGTTCTGTGGAGCCAACCTTGCTTGTCCTTACACTAGTGAGAACAGGTCTTGTTGAGCGATGGTCCTAGACCGGAACAGAAGGGGCTGGAGGCGGGTTAAGGTGGGTCGTCCGGGACAGAAGGCATCAGAGCCCAGAGGGCGTCATGGGGGACCTGCTCGGGACCTCCATGGCGGACCAGGATGTGCCACAGGGTGTCGGCACCTGGGATAGCATCCAACGGCAGGGCGTGGGCATGGGGGCGCAGGCGTTCCATATAGGCAGTCAAGTCAGCCTGCAGAGTCGGGGATAGTCCAGTGTCCGGCAGCGTGCGCAGAAAGCCGTCAAGTCGTTCCTGCACCAGGCCTTCGGCAAGTCCTTCGGTGTGCCCCTGAGCAAGGCCTTCGGCGAGGTCTTCGGCTCGGGTCACGGCGCTCTGGTCAAACCAGGTGTCCCGCGTCGCGTCCCAAAGCTGCAGAACATGGTCCGCCGTCACCCGCATGGTGGTCGCCAAGACGCGGCTGGGGCTAGACCCCCACGGATCCGCCGCCGCCGGGATCGCTTGATAGGTACCCGGCTGCACCAGTTGATACCCCTGCCAGCGTACCGGCTCCTGCGTGGGATCATAGATCCAGTACTCAGCGATCCCGAGCCACGCATAGAGCGTACGCTTGGTACTCCATTCCTCATAACGCCCGTCGGAATCCCGCCGCGAATGGCGCGAAACACATTCCATCACCAACTGCGGGACCCCCTCGGTCAAGGCGGAATAGGAGTCGTCAGGGGGCAGGGGGGTGGCAGTGACCCAGAGGGCCAGATCCGGCGACACGCGGTCCGGGAGACGCTCCCACCGCGGGTGGGAACCGTACGTCGTAGCTAGCCACCGGTCCAGACGCCGCAGCAGACGATCCGAGTGCACGCAGCTGTGCTGGCCCGAGAAGAGCTGCCGGTAACGCACAAAATCCACGAGACGCGGCTTATTATCAATGAACTTCTCCTGCACCTCTCCCTGAGGCATCTTCACATTCTCCACCAGATAGCCGGGATCAGTCGTGAAATCGGACTCATAGATATACTCATCCCAGCGGTAGTCATACTCCGGGTCGTAGTGGGGCAAGGCTTGAATCCAGGCGGGATGGGAACGCCGATCCACGGGCGGGGCTGAACGTGGGTGAACACGCACGACAACGGGGGCTACGGTCATGGGACACTCTCCGGGCCAGACCTCTAAGATTACCGAGATAATTCTAGACCATATATTACATTATACCACGGTGACGGATATACCGGGATCCGATACTAGGATGAAGTACCGACCGCGTACTACACTGCCCTATACGACACGGAGATGGCGGACCTCACGCGGGAAGATTGGCAGCGTCGTTATCGTCATTAATCATTCCGTATGATTTTCTAGTATACCCTGAGCTAAGATCAGTCTGCCATAGGGCGATTTTGATTTGATGTCATATGTGCCACAATACAGGACGCTATGATAGTATGTTGCAGTCATATGCATGGTGTGTCTCCGGTCAGGTCTGTAGAAACCCGTGTTAAACAACCCTGAAGGGAGATGGATTGACTACAGTGTCTAAGTGGTGGGCCCAGAACCGCGCCTACTTTGCTGCCTATGGGATCTGGCTACTGGCTGCGAGTGTAGGGATATTGCCTCTGCTTTACGGCCCTGAGCCTCTAGCATCTCTGATGGAGCTGATAGGTATCAACAGATGGGTCATCAGCGCCATCCAGCGTTTCAGTTATGTTTTCCTGGGCCTGGGTTGGCTCATCGGCGTACTGTACGCCGAACACTATCTGCGTGCCAGCGTAGCTCGTCAGCACCTGGGACACGCCATTGTCCGTGTCAGCGTAGTCCTCTTTGTGCTGCTACTGCTGCTAGCACTGCTGGCCCTGGTGCCCATTTTTCTGTAAATGAACCTACCTAGACTATCAATGTTCTGACAGCAATTGACCAGCTCGGGGTAGTCTGATGACAAGCCTCTTACCACATAACCATAACCTCTAAGCTATGCACACGGCATGGCTAGACCGGGTTGTATGACGGTCTTCTCTCTCTAGTCGAATTCAGGATACCGCTGGGGCTACTTTGGTCAATGGCACGTAGAACGAATCTATGATCTAACTCATTGTGATCGTCACGTTGTACCGGGGATGTTGTGTCAGTCTTCCCTGACGGTGACGGTCATTGTACCTCCGACGCGGGATGTATCTAGTACCTCTCCTAACAAACCAATAGCCATTGGACCTTGGCTGGTCAGCCCCAAGAGACTCCATGGAATTCTACTATCCCTAACAAACGCAATATCCATTGGACCAACATAGATAGTAGGATAAGGGCTGGCAGAATCGCAGCACATTTCAACAGGAACAACAGAATTTCTTCAGCCCCAATTTGGGATTTCTTGTCTGGTGCAGGTTTGTTCATGGTCATGGATACTTCGCGCACGTAAACGTTACTTTTACTTGTGTTTCTATTTCCCAACCCCAAAAACGATAGTGCATCACTCCCTTGGTACGGGCATACCAGCTGAAGAAACCTAAGGGACCGTCACTTTTCTTGATATGGGTGAGCTACATGTCATGCACAACATTATCTCCGATTTGGGGAGGAGGCACAAACCAGGTTCGCAATTCTACATCATGCCGAGTCAAGCCCATATAGGATTTCTGCCCGCGGTAATTCCCTGTGGTCAGCGTCAGATACTGGTAAAACCGGGCGAATGTATTAATACGGTGCGCGCAGATTTCGTGGTCGGCCGCCGCTCCCTGAACCTTGCCTTGACTACTCTGTTCACCTTCTGCGCTAAAAACAGAGTCCAACTGCAAGGCCTCCAACACCACTTATAGTTTGGCTTTGGTAGGCATGGATTTGCCATCACGAAGGGTAAAGGTAAAACCATATTGACCTGCCAGGGTTTCTGCTTCGGTAACGGTCAATACCTCTTCTGCATGTGGGGGCATTGGGAGTATCAGTGGTAGCTAGGACAGGGGAAGCACCAAGCACCAGCAATACCAAGGTGATAGTAAGTACAGGCCATATCTTCATAGCGTACTCCCTCTATAAAAAATGGAGACAATGCAACAACCTAGTGCGCTTTGAAAAACTAAAGGGGACAACTCCCTAGGAAATAGCCTTACACGACTAACAGTCACTGCCTACGGAATACAAGTGCAATTTTCCCGGTTTACTTATGGGATCTGGTGTGGCAGTAAGGCCGTTATTTTCTCGCCTGCGTGCGGAAACAAACCTCAATACTCGGTATGGGTACCGTTGTAATATACAAATTCCATAAATTTCCTTTGCTTTCATTGTTGTCTCCTGGGGTATACGGTGATCGTTCTGCATGGTCCGCACCAATCAGGAAGCATCAGCCATCCGCTAGTCAATGACTGCGCCTAGTAGATCAGGTACCTGGTTATGAAGTACCCAGGCGTAGAACCCCGGCATTTCATCAACACTGCTTCGAGGGGATCAAGGCTTGTGCCAGGATAGAGCATCCAACGCATCTGGCACGGGACAGCTTCCCGGCAAGGCTCCTGCTCGTCGTCGCCCAATATGTGGTGAGACGATGGCGTTAGACAGGTATATACCGGAATACCAGGAGTGTCTCCCTATCGCGGCCAAGTACACGAACTTGCCATGCGGACGGCACAGGGAGATGGCCTGATCAAGCAGGGAAATGCACATCCGTGCCTTCAAAGGATACGCCGGCACTGTCCGTACCCGTGATAGCCCTGCACCCGGGCCATCACATCTTCCCGATCTGGATTGATCACCGCCTGGGCACCAAATTCTTGGGCTAGCTCCAGACTACTGTCTATAACGTCAATCGTGATGGGGCTGGTCCACCGCAGAAAACAGGCTATCACTACTCTTAGAAAGATGAGGCCCACACCCTAGACAACCACATAGTTGCCCATCCGTACGCCGGCCAGGCCAACTACGTTCAAGCCGACAGCAGGTATCACGAACATAGAGCCGGCGGCCTCGTCCACGCCCACCGGCAAGAACTCCACCAGGTGCTTCAGCACGGCAGAGCCTGTTGTTCTTTCTGCCGTATCATCATCGATGTTGTGCCGAAAATAGACCCGAGCCTCTACCTGGAAGCGAGTGGTCTAGGGACCTGTGTCGGCGATTAGGTACACAGCACAGGTCTTCATGTAATTATCCCCCTATAGACCGTCAGACAAGCACAGTTACTAGGCTCGCATAGGCACGTCCGTCACAATGAGTTCAGAGGGTAGACCGGCTCTTCCCCTGCCAGGACATGAATCACGTCTTGGGCACAGCGCACACGCATGTCACGCTTAGCGGCTTCCGAGTACCATGCCGCATGTGGGGTGACGATCACGTTGGGTTCATGCAACAGGGGATGATCGGGGGGTGGCGGTTCAGTATGAAACACGTCCAAGGCAGCCCCTGCGATTCGGCCCTGGCGTAGTGCCACCCGTAGAGCATCCTCATCAATGAGGGCCCCACGTGCCGTATTGATGAGACGAACTGTGGATTTCATCTGTGCGAGAGCCGCGGCATCAATGAGATGGCGGGTTGCGGGCAGCGACGGAATATGCAGGGAAATGTAGTCGGACCGCTGGAGTAAGGTGACGAAGTCCGTCGGTTCAATCCCCTGTGCCGCAATCGCGTCAGCCGGGATCATGGGATCATGGGCCAGGACCTTCATGCCCAACCCCTTACCCTTGTCGGCGGTGGCCCGTCCAATGCGACCAAACCCGAGCACACCCAACACCTGCTCCTGCAGGCGTGGCATCGTCCCCATGGCAGTGTAGTCCCACTTTCCTGCCCGACTAGCTGCCAGCAGTGCATCCATGTTGCGGGCCATCACCAGCATCAACGTGATGGCGTGCGTTGATACTTCATGAACACCGTAGTCGGGACAGTAGGTGACACGCACGCCCCGGGCTGTGGCCGCCGGCACGTCAATATTATCGTATCCCACACCGAGGCGGGTGACTACCCGGCAGTTGGGCATCCGCTCAAGGCTTGCAGCATCAATGGGCTGTAGAGCTACGATAAGACCATGACAGCGGGCTAGGTCCACTGCCGCCTCAACACTGTCCAAACGGCTGTGGCAGACCATTTCATGTCCGGCCTCCCGCAGCATGCGGTATTCCGGATCCGACTCCTGTACACTGCCATAGGCTATCACCACACACTTGCTCATCGGCTCCGCTCCCATATTGTCCGTATTTATTTGCGTTGATACACGACACCATACGACCTGATACGCGTTTCCGGTATAAAGTTAGGACTTACTTTGACGCTATGCAGGTTCGATTTCCCGCCATGATCGCACACACCGATACACCCCGATTTCTCAGTGGTTTCCTGGTATTCCTAGGCTCAGTCTTGATTGCCGGGTCCGCAAATCAGCAGGCGGTGTGGAGTCTGGTCCTAGCCGCGGCGGCTTGTGGCCTGTTGTGGTTAGCCGGGCTGTGGCAACAGCGCCTGCAGCTGGCCACCCCCTGTTTCCTCGCCCTGGCTCTCGTCAACGTAGCGGGTGTCATCTTACAGGCGGTAACACCGGTTCTGGGCCTGATTAGCCTGCTCTTACTCCTGGGTGCATGGGATCTGAGCTACCTAGCAGGACAGGTCGTGCAGCTCGCGTCCGGAACCGACGTTGACACCTACATCATCCGTCATCTGAGCCGTCTAGGTCGTGTACTAGGCATCGGCTTAGTGCTGGGTATACTCGCGCTGCAGGTCAACTTCACTCTACCATTTCTGCCCACTCTCCTGCTGGCGTTGGTCAGCATGTTGACTCTATATTGGGTCATTAGCGGTATCAAA
This sequence comes from Caldilineaceae bacterium, assembly GCA_965116185.1. GTDB lineage: Bacteria > Chloroflexota > Anaerolineae > Caldilineales > Caldilineaceae > Bin34. Next base: position 501,962 of record OZ220492.1, on the reverse strand, counting down.
AAACTGAGTGATTCCTGATGTCAGCGAATCCGGATGTATGTTGCACACGCCCAGACTGTAGGTCAGAGCAAACCCAGATCTTGCGCGGTCGCTATAACGGCCACTTGTTCCGTCGCTGTGAGCGGTGCACCGGGTGGCCGGGGTACACCACAGTCAATGCCCAGCCGGGCTCCGAGCAGGACCTTGGCCACCGCATGGAACTTGCTACCGCAACTGCGGACAAGCTGGGTTACGGCCGTAGCCTGCCGCTGGGCGGCAATAGCCCGGTCCCGGTCCCCCATTTGAAAAGCCTGCCATAACGCGACCCAAAGCTCAGGGGCTACATTAGGCGGCCCGTCCACACACCCCGTAGCCCCCAGGGTCAGACCCGGCAGCATGAGAGTGCTGTTACCGATTAGACAGGCGAGGCCCATGTCTGCGAAATCACGCACCAGGGACTGGTTGACAGCAGAGTGTTTGAGACCTGTCAGCTGCGGTACACCATCCTGAATCTTCCGCATCAGAGCCAGCGAAATCTCCAGGCCCGTAAAGCCGGGCACGTTGTAGGCAAAGAACGGCAGATCAGCCGCCGCCGCGACGACCCGGTAGTGCTCCACGATGGCCTCGTCGCTCTGTTGATAGAAAAAAGGCGGCACGCAGCAAATGGCTTCCACGCCCGCCCGAGCTGCGTGTTCCGCCAGCCGAGCTGCCCGCAAGGTAGTGGGTGCGCCTACATGCATGATGTTGCGGATCCGACCCCGAGCCTGATCACTAGCGATATCCGCTAGACGCCGGTTCTCAGCATCGTCCAACAATACACTTTCGCCCGTACCGCCCGCCACCCAGAAGCCGTGTACGCCGGCCTGGATATTGAATTCCATCACGGCCCGGAAAGCCGCCTCATCAATATTTCCATCCGCAGTCATCGGTGTGATGATCGCGGGCAGAACGCCTTGAAATTCACTCATGCCTCTGTTCCTCTTTGACTAGACACCATAACGTCATCGGACTCTGAGACCGTTACTCTACCTATGTGACTGTCGCCGTATGCTCGCGCCGCACCAGATCCCAATCAATGTCAAAGCCCAGCCCCGGTTGGCTAGGGGCGTGGACAAGGCCCTGAGAGTCCACTTCTATGTCCCGTACCAGCCCGTACTGATTGGCTCCGGTACAGGGAAACACTTCGTAAAACTCACAGTTAGGTACGGCCATAGTAACGTGTAGGTTTGCCACATTGTTGAGGCTGTTGCCCCCATGGTGAATTTCACAGCGCATGTTAAACCCTTCCGCTAGGTGACAGAGCCGCACTAGCGGTGTGATGCCGCCAGTCACAGCCACATCACCGCGCAGCATATCCGTGGCATACTGCGTGATCCAGGTAGCCATCCCATAGTACCGTCCCGGCGCAAATTCGGTGGACATGATAGGGATATCCAGTTTCTGACGAAGCTTAACGTAATTGTAGATATCCTCCTCCGTCAGTGGATCCTCATACCAATAGTAATCCAGTTCCTCAATGGCTCGTCCTACACGGACAGCATCGACATACAGGTAGGCCCACATCGCATCAAGCATCAGAATCATGTCCGGGCCCACCGCATCCCGTACGGCCTGACAGATGGCGATGTCCGCTTGGGGCTCCCCGTGCGGATGGAGCTTGTGTGCGGTCCATCCCTGTGCCTGGAAATGCAGTGCTTCCTCCGCGTACGCCGCGATCGTTTCATGGTACGCCGTACTGGAATACGCCGGAACCCGGTCCCGGCAGGTACCCAACAGACGATGGATAGGCTGACCAGCGATCTGGCCGTTGATATCCCACAGACATATATCGATCGCACCAATAGCCTGAGTAGACACCGTCCGGTTTTCTTTCCACATGTCCTTCCAGATGCTACCGATATCCTGGGGATTGCGTCCCAAGAGCCTAGGTTTGAGAAACTCGATCAGTCCTGGGACATAGTGATCCGCGCCCACTTGAGACGATCCCAGAAACGCGTGCCCCTGGACACCTTCATCGGTGGCAATGGTTACAATACCTAACTGTTTGGTCTGGCCAAACCGCGTACCTATCCCCGTTTGCCAGGGTTCGGACTGCCAATTCAACAGATCGACCTTGACATCCGTAATCTTCATAGGACACTCCTGCCAGTGGGGATGTATTATCCGGTTTGAATTTCCGAGTTTAGTCGCCCGTATTCACGGCCTTGACACAGGACATTCCAGACACGGTTCTCCGCTATCCATATCCCTAACCCAGTGCCTGAGTCACTGCCGGACAGAAGATTCAGGCTCAGTACCCCACCGCACACCCGTGGGAATCACATCGGTCCGGACTCCCCGGTGCATGGCCTCTGCCGTCTCCAGAATTTGTCGGAAGTCGTACTGAGGGCAGTACCCCAGCAAAGATTGCACTTTGGAGGTGTCCAGTTCAAAATAGTTGGCGGACGGAATGCGAGCTTCCACATACTCCATGGCATAACGCTCAGCTAGCAAGGGCACAATTTCAGCCCAGTCAAAGAGGGCACCGCCCAGATTGAACTCCTCACCGATCGATCGGTCAGTCGTCAGAACCAGGGCCAGACCCTGCACAATGTCGCGGACATCGCTGTAATGCTGACGAAACGGTACACCATTGGGATTGCGGCTCAGCAGCAATTTCTCCTCGCCCGTCCAAAGTCTCCGGATTTCATCCAGCATCGCCTGTTCCACCGGGTCCGGACTGTGCTGGGCTCCATAAGCCTGATAGGCTCGGCTCAGCAGAAACAGGTCGGGCAAGCCTTGGTCGTTTAGAAACTCGCTAGGTTCAATGATGGTCGTGAATCGGAACGACGTGGACGGCACCTGGTACTGATGGTGGTACGTCATCACCAGTTGTTCCCCAACCCACTTGGTCAGGAAGTAAGGCATCTGGTGATACCGGGCCACCATGTCTTCGGTAATAGGGTCTGCAAAATAGCGCGTCTCCCGTCCCGTCAGGTGCGGACTGCACTCTTCCAGGCGCCAATAGACGGCTTCGGTGCAGGCATAGACGAAGTGTGCTAGGTGAGGACACAATTCCAGGACACTTTCCAGTAGGTTCAGGGTACCCATTCCATTGATGGCCAGATACTGCCGGTTATCAAACGGTCCGCCGAAGGCGGCCGCCAGGTGGTAAATGGCATCAACGCCCGTCACCGCTTGGCGTACGTCATCCTGATTGCGGAGATCGCCTTCTATGATTTCAACATGATCCCAGCCTTCTAATTTGTGGGCCCGACTAGCATCACCCGGATACACGAAGGCCCGGATATCATGACCTTGCATCAGCAGAATTTTGGCCAGATTTGCCCCAACCCGACCTGTCCCACCCGTCACCAGAATCTTCATCGTTATCTCCTTCAACGCACGTCTTCACAGTGCCCATGCAGATTATCTGTGTGCAACCTATCGTCCATTATTTGTGCGGGCCTGCTAGATAATGTATCCGACCTGCGTGGCTGCTAGGGCCTAGCACGTTACCACTTGTGCCTTGCTTGAGTTTACAGCGCGTATGGGGGGGTGAAACAAAGACTCTTCGTGGCCTCGTTCCGTTGGTTCCATCATGGTCAGGGATGCACAAGTAAGATGGCGTGCGGCATACCAGAAAACCATGCGGATTGATTAATGATCAATGGCTACGCTGCCAGTCTTCCAGCGTGCGGTCCGCCACCTCCATATCGCACAGGACAGCGTGGTATGCGCCCGGCACTTTATCCTGGCATCGGCTCCCAGTATATCCGTCACCGTGACATTATATAATCTGTGGTCTAGATTATCCTAGGTGCCCTGGAGAGCATCCCATGATAGTCCCTATTACTGCGCGTGTCCGCCCACGTCCAACACCCGCGGCGGCGCCAATCCCGCCTAGCTCCAAGCTTTGCCCCATTACACCCCGAATTATGACTACCGGTGGGTGCAGTATCTCTACGAGTCCGATTTCACTACCGATCCCGGCTATTCCGGTAGTGAACGTGAAGATGCCCCAGGGGGCGGTTCATTGAAAAAAGCCGCGGCTCGTGGCTTTTTGTGTGCTACCGACAGCTCTTCCCCGACCAGCAGCTCTAGGACCGTCTACCGAAATGCGTGTTGCCCGATCGGGCCTTCAGGGTACCCGGCTGCACCAGTTGATACCCCTGCCAGCGTACCGGCTCCTGCGTGGGATCATAGATCCAGTACTCAGCGATCCCGAGCCACGCATAGAGCGTACGCTTGGTACTCCATTCCTCATAACGCCCGGCGGAATCCCGCCGCGAATGGCGCGAAACACATTCCATCACCAACCGCGGGACCCCCTCGGTCAAGGCGGAATAGGAGTCGTTAGGAGGCAGGGGAACGGCAGTGACCCAGAGGGCCAGATCCGGCGACACGCGGTCCGGGAGACGCTCCCACCGCGGGTGGGAACCGTACGTCGTAGCTAGCCACCGGTCCAGACGCCGCAGCAGACGATCCGAGTGCACGCAGCTGTGCTGGCCGGGGAAGAGCTGCCGATAACGCACAAAATCCACGAGACACGGCTTATTATCAATGAACTTCTCCTGCACCTCTCCCTGAGGCATCTTCACGTTCTCCACCAGATAGCCGGGATCGGTAGTGAAATCGGACTCGTAGATATACTCATCCCAGCGGTAGTCATACTCCGGGTCGTAGTGGGGCAAGGCTTGAATCCAGGCGGGATGGGAACGCCGGTCCGCGGGCGGGGCTGAACGGGGGTGAACACGCACGGCAACGGGGGCTACGGTCATGGGACACTCTCCGGGCCAGACCTCTAAGATACCTCAATAATTCCAGACCATATATTACATTATACCACGGTGACAGGTACCGGCAGGGAAAGGGAATATGTCCGGAGCCGTACACAGACAGGCCTCCAGTGGTCTAGGAAGCACGAGACACGTCGGTCCAACCCTCCCTGCGACCAGCGGTAGGAGTTCTTTTGCGATCATCACTGCTGAGATGCTGCGCCACCAGATTCAAGTCTGCCATAAGGTCAAACTTGATACGAGACAGCGGTTATGAATGATTACCCACCTCCTCTGGTCGTTAATAATAGAATAGATCGCATACAGCACCGACAACCGGTTTGCGGTGCCGCCTATCAGCGACATGATGGTTGAAAGCCCTACCAGCGACATGATTTAGTGAGGGAGATCCTGCGTTGCCAGCGGATCAACGAAAGCCCGGAGAGTGTCCATCCGGAGACGGTCATCGTGAAGTTGTCCGCGGCTCTCTATAGATACTGAGGACAGTCCCTCACTAGTTGCACTCCTAGGCATCGGGGTAGCCAACAGGTCGTTGGGTCTTTTCTCTCATGAGAGCAGTGCCATTACAGTGCATACCTTGTCCAGGACTAGGTTCTTAGCAATCAGGCACGCATATAGAAGCGCTGCTGTGCAAGAGTCTAGACGAAGCAGAGCAAATTGAGACAGTGGTTACGCATCACGGATCGGTAGCTTGAGAATGCCGTTGGCGACTCTAGGCACACTTACACTGCCCTGCGGTAGGGTATAGCAACCGCCATCAATCATCTGCTACATAGCGGTCTATAATCACAGACTCCGGGCTACGGCCATCAGGACCGCACCGGCGGTCCGGTAGGCAGAGCATCTCACTCACATTTTCATATAGACGCTCCTACCGGTTACTAGCCAACCACTATGGCACATGCTTGCCATCTGCCCACCAGGTGCCATCAATAAGCAGCCGGGCAGGAGCACCGCCGATGTCGGCCCAGAAGTCGTGCCCCTCAGGTGTGGTGTAGGTATGTTATAATTACGCATCCTTTGATACAACCAAAAGCGCGGGCTGTATTGTCGTAATATGGTGCCCGATAGCCTAGCTACGACAGTTAACGGTCTCACGCATACTGTTACCAGGAGGTAAAACTGATGGCGATCCAACTTACCCGCAGAGGTTTCCTACAGGTGGCGGCTACGACCGCAGGCCTAGGTGCACTCGCTGCCTGTACGGCTGCGCCCACGGAACAGATGACAGCACCCACGGAAGAGGGCGTGACAGTCCAGTTCTGGATTTTCTGGGGCCAACCCGGCCGTATTGCTGATCAGATTCTGGCGGATCCGGGTCTGGCCGAATACATGGGCAACAACCAACTTGACTTCCGCACCGCGGTAGCCCAGGAAGCGCGCCTAGCCGCCGTGGCGGCCGGAACACCTCCGGATATTGGCGCTCTGGGCAATTACCTGGATTTCATGGCCCGCGGTGTGGTTGAAGAGCTGACCGATTACGTGGCGGCCAGTTCCATAATCAATGAAGCCGACTTCTTGGAAACCAACTGGGAGATGACCCAGTATGAAGGCGTGCAATATGGCGTGCCTGCTATTGAAGGGTTTGTACGACGCGGTTTCTTCTACAATGCGCGCATGGTGGAAGAAGCAGGTTTAGATCCTGATGTACCTCCCGTAACATGGGATGAAGCGTTGGTCTGGCATAAAGCATTGACGAAGTTTGACGAGAACGACAACCTGTTGCAGATCGGGCTTGATCCGTATGATGCGGAAGGCGGAACCGGTCCGGGCAACGACGGTTTCACGATTTCGGATTCATGGGGATTCCACTATTTTGACGATGACACGAAGGAATTCAACCTGGATAATGAGCTCTTCGCCGAAGGCCTGGAAGTGATGGGTGAATTCATTCGGATTGTCGGGCCTGACAATCTCGTGGGGATGCGTGCCGTAGAAGGTCAAGGCACCTGGGGTGGATCCTTCAATGCCGAAGTACAAGCCTGCATCATTGAAGGGTATTGGATGTGTGGCGAAACATACAACGAGAAACCGGAAGTGGCCGAACACTTACGCGTATCTTGGACGCCTGTCCCGGAAGCACGCCGCGGTATCAAGCTGCAGGCAGGCGGTGGCCATATGGTCCAGATGTTCAGGGATGGCAAGTACAAGGATGAGGCATGGCCTGTAGCGGAGTGGCTGCAGTCTGACGGTTGGTGCGATCTAATTTTGCACAACATTGGCTGGTTACCGTCTTACAAACCCTATTTTGAGAACGCACCCCAGGATCTATTTCCCGGTTTGGACTTCATCTTTGCTTCCGTACAGGAAGCTAATTATTGGGGGCCTCTGATTGGGTGTGAGATTGAGCCCTTTGTGCGCACAAAATATGAGGAATTTCGCGAAGCGGTGTACAGAGACCAAATGAGCGGTGCCGAGGCAGCCGCACAGATGCAGGAAATCTGCACCAAAGAGTACAAAGCGGCCGGTTTCGCCTAAACCCTCTAAACCGCGCGCGCTACGCGCCAAGACAAACAGTAGCTACGTAGGGCGGTCCCTAAGCTCCTTGAGATTGGGGACCGCCCGCATGCACCTCTTGGGAGTATAAACGCCTGTGATAGCACTCCGACGCTCGTTCCCCACCACATCCCGCGAATGGCGTAGCTTCCTGGTGGGTATTGCTTTTGCTTCGCCCTGGATTGTCGGCTTCTTGGCCTTTACCATTTTTCCGATTGGCTCGTCACTCTACTATTCCTTTACCCGTTACGATCTGATCCGTGATCCCGTGTGGATAGGGCTTCAGAACTATGTCGCATTTACAGACGATGCCGATTTCAGGCTGGTCGCTGGGAACACGTTATGGTGGATCTTAATTAGCTCCCCCTTGGGTGTACTTTCCGCCTTCCTGATGGCCTTACTGCTGAATTCACGGATCATATTCCGGTCTTTCTTTCGGGCTGTCTTCTTTTTCCCTGCTATCGTCCCCGTAGTCGTGACCGCGTTTGTCTGGATCTTCCTACTCAACATCCAATACGGTGCCATTAACTCTACTTTGCAGGCCTGGGGCTTCAAAGCAATCCCTTTCATTTCCAGCCCCCAACTTATGAAATGGTCGCTTGTGGTCATCCATATGTGGAGTCAGGGCGCAGCCATGGTGATTTTTCTGGCTACCCTGCAGGATGTACCCCGCTCCCTCTATGAAGCGGCCACCGTGGATGGTGCCAATGCTTTCCATCGCCTGTGGAACATCACCGTACCTATGGTCAGTCCAGTCATACTCTTCAACTTAGTCATGAGCTTTATCGGTGGGTTCCAGTATTTCACCCTGCCCTGGATCATGACTCAGGGCGGCCCAAGCCGATCCGCGGAGTTCTATGCCATATACCTTTACCGGAACGCCTTCCTGTGGTTCCGGATGGGCAAAGCATCCGCCTTGGCCTGGGTGCTCTTCCTGCTGATTCTCTTATTCACCTTTCTGATCTTCCGCACGTCCGGCCGCTTCGTCTATTACGCGGGAGCGGCACGCTAACCGGTTCTGCGCTATGACAACCCAGGTACCCATCACTCACTACCCGCAATCCTGGTCCCGGCGCGTGCTGGAACTGATAGGACTCTGTCTCAAATATTGCGTCTTGATTGTCCTGGCTATCTCCTTTCTGCTCCCTTTCTACTGGATGGTATCTTCCGCCGTTAAGAACGATGCGCAAGTCTATGTTGTACCGCCCGTGTGGTTACCAAGGCCTCAATTCTGGGAAAACTTCTGGCATGCATGGAACAGTGAAACTTTCAATCTCTGGACTTTCAACACTGTTGTCCGCTATGCCATCCCCGCGACCCTTGGGACCCTCCTTTCTTCATCACTGGTCGCTTATTCCTTCGCACGCCTGGAATGGAAAGGTCGGGATACGCTCTTTGCCATTGTACTCGCCACAATGATGGTACCGGATTGGGTGCGCCTCGTGCCTCTATTCGTAATCTTCAAGAGGCTGGATTGGATCAACACTTTCAATCCATTGGTTGTGCCCCACTTCTTTGGGAGTGCCTTCTTTATTTTCCTGCTACGTCAGTTTTTCATGGCTTTGCCGCGGGAACTGTCGGATGCAGCTCGGATTGATGGCGCCAGTGAATTACGTATCTTTATAGGCATCATTCTGCCCTTATCCAAGGCTGCCTTGGCCGTTGTGGCTCTCTTCACATTCATGAATGCTTGGAACGATTACCTAGGCCCCCTGATCTACATGACGAGAGAGGAAAAATGGGTCCTTACCCTGGGTGTTGGCCGCTTGCGGTCGGCAGTAGACGAGATTGGCAACACCAAACTGGCTTATCCCTGGTTAATGGCCGTTTCGTCCTTGATTACGTTGCCTGTTTTTCTGGCCTTCTTCTTGGCCCAACGCAGCTTTATTGAAGGCATTTCTCTGACCGGCCTTAAAGGATAACACCACTTCGGGCCCCGCCACGGTGGGACAGGCGCCACACCAAGTCCGTACATCGTTATGTGTGATTCTGCCCTATCGGTACGGAGGCTCTCCGCTATAAGTGCTATACTCTAGGCAAGTTCATGCGTAGGGACCGTGCCCCGAGTGGGAATGCGCTATGGCACTGCAGATAGTGGCTTCAATGACTATACTGAAACGAGTTGCCGCCGTTTCCTGTTTGCCCAGCGGAGACATTGAGAGCCGACCGGGCGTGGTGCGCATGTACGAATGCAGGGGAAAGAGAGATAAACATCATGCTGCGCTTCGTTGAAGAAATCGTCTTGTTGCTGCTTGACGACGAGGGGAGATTCGTGCATGTACCCGGCTGGACCGCGGACTATGCCATCGCCGGCGGCGTACTCATGGATCTAGCTCTGGAAAACCGCATTGATACGGACTTGGAGAAACTGATCCTAGTTGATGCTACGCCCCTCGGTGATAGCCTGCTTGATCCCGCGCTCGCCACGATTGCCGCCGGGGAAAAGCATGATGCCCGTTACTGGGTGGAGCACATAGCGCAGCAGGCTACTACGCTGCGTGAGGAAGCCCTTACGCGCCTGGTGTCGCACGGCATTCTGGAATATCAAGACGAACGTCTGCTCTGGGTGTTTCGTGCCCGGCGCTATCCCGTCATTGACGGTAAGGCGGAGCGTGAGGTCAAACAACGCATCATGGGCGTACTATTCAGTGATGAGATTCCGGATCCGCGGGACGTGATGCTCATCTGCCTCGCGGATGCCTGCGGCATCTTCAAGGAACTACTAGCACCCCGTGAGCTGGAGCGCGCTGCCGCCCGCATTGAACTAGTGCGCAAGCTGGATCTGATCGGGCAGGCCATGTCCCAGGCCATCTACGACATTGAGGTGTCCGTGTTCACCTCCGTCCAGGCCCATATGTATTGAGCGATAACCCTATTTTGCAATTTACTTTTACCTGTGAGCACCACCCGGAACAGGGCCCTACAAGGTTGGAAGATAGCTGAGCAACGGGGCCTCCCGGCTATATGGCCACAGTTGTGGGCGCTCATGCCCTGAGGGCGCAGAGGTGTCAGTCCTGCAGTCGGTATACCGCCACCGCGGTGTTGTGGAACAGTTGGGCCTTGTCAGTGGCGGAACAGTTAGCCGCGATCCGTTTGAACGCATTCCACAGTACCGGATAGCTGACCGATACCTTGTCCACCGGGAAATTGGACTCAAACATGCAGCGGTTAGCACCGAAATGCTCCAGGGCATGGTGATACCAGGGCGCTGTCACCTGTGCCAATTCTGCTGAAGTCGGTGGCTGGGGACGCTCATGCCAACCATAGCCGTTGGGCACCATATTGATGCCGCCCAGTTTGACCACGATATTCGGACATTGGGCCAAAGCCGTCATATCACGTTGCCACTGGGCAAAAACGGCCTCCTGCCGTTGGGCATAGGGGCCAATACCCAATGGCCCGCCCAGGTGGTTTAGAATGATGGGGGTGTCCGGAAAGCAACGGGCCAGATCCAGCAGATCCGGCAGTTGGTGATGGTACATCCAGGCTTCAAAACTCAGTCCGAACCGATCCAGGCACTGAAACCCGGCCCGGAACTGGGCATCCTGTAATAGCTGGGCCGGCGGGTTTGTCCGGGGCCGACGGAGAGCAGGGTGGGGATCCCAGGCCACAGCATGCCGGATGCCACGAAAGCGCCCCCCACCCGCCTCCACATGCGCAGCCAGCACTTCTGCTACCGCAGCCCCCAGCAGCAGATTGGCATGCCCTACAATACCTTTGGCGATCTGGGTAGGGCCATACCCACCTGAAGCACTCATAGCGGCCACGCCGTTAACGAATTCGGTCTCGCCTACGGGACGCAGAGCATCCGGCCCGGCGGCGCGGTACATCGCGCCACACTCAATAAACACAGTAGACACGATATTGTGGCCGCTGCCTGTATCCGCTAGCACCTCATCCAGGAAATAACGTGTCTCCACATGTTCCGTGCGCCCGTCCCACAGGTGATGGTGCGGATCACAGATGGGCAGTTCAGGCTCGAGAATGTCTTCCGTTACCTGGTCCAGCCATGCCTGATTACTTGCCATAATAAAATGATTTCCTATGTGCCGGATACTTGGGCGCTCATACCTTGGGAACGGGGCTCTAACACCTTGGGATACCGTCCATCCTGTCAGGGCTATTGCTCCGGTGTGGGCTGTTCATGGATCAGGCGCTACACACAGGTCTGCACGGCCACCGGGTGGTAGGTTGCATCATACAGATAGACGGTATCGCCCTGGTTGTGCCAGATCGGCACAACCGTCAGATGAATATCGCCTACAGCTCCGCCCGAGACCACTGTCACGCTGCTTCCGGCGCGGAGTGTCCAGCGGGGCAGGGTGAAACGGTGTTCGTTGTTGGCGTCATGCAGATGCCATCCGGCGAGATTCACGGCCCGGGTTCCGGGATTGGTAATGGTGACAATTTCGTTCCGTGCGTCACATTGCACACGTATGGTTGTTTCGGCTTGGCTCACGCTCTCATCCTGGCCAGAGCCTGGGATCCGGGCTAGCGCGAACGCGGTTGTTATCAGGTGCTGGTCATCACACAGGGACAGAACATCCGCCAAGACCTGGCGTTCCTGTTCATCCATAGCTAAGTTCCAGCGTTCTTTGACTGAGATCCAGTCCAAAGCATAACGACAGCGGCCCGCATGGTTCGCAGGCAACCAGGTTCCCGGGTCCCATATCCCCCGTTCATAACGCATCTTCTGACTCATAGCTACCCAAGTACCCGGACCCGCATTCTCTAGAGTGTATCCCTCACGCTGCCGGGGATCCCACAGCCATCCTTCGGACACATGTACTTCATACAAGGGCACAAGCGGCACCACTGCCACGGCAGCTGCATCCTGGATCCACCGGTCCTCATAAGGCAGAAACCAGGCACCATCACGCTGCGGCCAGTTCTGTAGGAAAGCACAGGTCGCATCACATTCTATGGCAGTTGTCCCTACCGTCACAGGCAGATAGGTACGACGATCATAGACATGCCCTCCGTCACTGGGTGGAAGGAGTGGGATGCGCTGGAGCGCCTGCTCATACTGCTGGAGTCGTGTCCGTGTGCCGAGGATCACCGTGTCTGACTCACTCAAGCCTGCTAGGGTAGTAGGCAATGCAATGACCTGTTCCGCCTGGATCCAGCGTTCACCGGACGCCTCCGGCGACCACAAGCGGGCCCAGCGCTCCCCGGCTGCGTTTTGTATCACACGCTGCACCACCAGCAGGCGATCAGGACTCGCTACCCCAACCACATCGGCGGTCTGGTCCGGCTTGGCATACAGGGATGTGTCTTGCCACACATAACCCACCCCCGTGCCCGGTTCACCACGTGACCAGAGATGGGCGAGATTGTGACGGGCTACGCGTTGTCCAGGCAGGGCTGTGCAATGTACAGCCACCAAGGGCTTATACACCCATCCGGTCTGGTGCGATGGCAACAAGCGTAGCTGTACCCATAGACCATCCGCGGAATAGCCGATGATACTGTACTGTTCCTCTCTCAGAATTATGTCTAGCACTTCCGTATTCTGGGAAGGTCCTTGCCGTACGTTGAGACGGTTGACCTGTACCACGGCATTTTCCTGACCTTGACAACCTACAGTAGCAGGAAGGGCCGCAGACACGTCCGCTGCCACAGAGTCGGTACTTGTGGATACGGGTGCGGGCGGCATGATGAAGTCTGCGGCTTGGCATCCGATGAGCCATAGGCCTAACCAGCACCACAGGGCTCCCCATCCATACCAACGAGGACGGAGACGAGTATCTTCAGAATGTGACGGCAGGGGAATTGTATGGTTCACGGGCAAGGGTATGTGCATTGACGATCGGTAAGGGCGGGTACATCTGCGGTTCCGGATAGCACGGGGGACTCCTGATGGCAGCCTCCGCTACAGCCCTATTGTACTGGGATCTGGGGGCATCCGTCCGTTTCCTATGTTCCGGATACCCTCTCTCCCTACGCGCGGCCTGTGATCCAGGCGATAGGCAACGAACATAGTGTTACAGGTTCAGAGCAGCATTGATCTCAGCCTGGTAGGTATCCACGGTGCCGGTCAGCACCTCTTCTAGGGTCACGGCTCGCCCAGCCATCGCTGATTCCAGCAGAGCGTAGATCACGGCCAGGGCCCGTGTACCCTGCACGGCGTCCACCTCAATGGCATGCGTACCGCGGATAGCCCCGGCGAACTCAGCATATTCCAATGCCAGTAATTTACGGTCCACTTCCGCAAATGTTAAATCGTAATGTCCAAGCCGTTCGCCCCCGAAGAGGCAGGCTGTCGTCCGGTCCAGATGAAAGTCGGGTACCAGGTCCAACACGGCCTCGCCTTGGACCGTTGTGTCGCCTGTTGCATGTACCACCAGGGGCTGACCCGACCGATCATGCGGTAACTCCATGGAGCCACGGGCACCGTAGATCATGCGCGCCCAGTGGCTGCGGCCCCAGCCCGCATGATCCTCCGTGAACTGGGCTACCGCTCCGTTGGCGAACACCAGCGTGCCGTACAAGGCATCCTCGGCATCCGGCGTGAAAGTGCGGGGCATCTGGGCCTGCCACTGCGCATAGAAGCCCCCAGGATTACGTAGCACACCCGTATCCGCGGCCGTGCGTGCATTGTGACGCACGCTCTCGTGCAGACGTTTCTGCCCAAACACGGACATGACGGGGCCCATGAAATACTCCATGATGTCCCCGTAGTGTACGCCCATATCTACCAGGATGCCACCCTCCTGTTTCATATGCCGCCACAAGGTGATCTGCATCGCATTCCCACCGCTCACGGAATTCATGAGCATCAGGCGCCGCTCGCCCACAACACCCGCGTCCAGAACGGCACGTGCCAACCGATTGATGGGATCACGTCGGTAATTCTCGGCTACGCTAACGATCTGCGTGGGATGGTCAATGGCGGCCTGACAAATTCGTTGACCGGCCGCCACCGTTAGGCCCACCGGTTTCTCCGTCATTACGTGCAAGCCTAAGTCCAGCGCTGCCGCGATTAGCTCGTGATGCAGGCGAGGGGGTGAAGTCAGGTCAATCGCCTGTACACCCAGGGCAGGGAGCGCATCCAGCCGGGTCACGGTAGCGGGTGCCGCCGTAAAGTGCCGGTCGGCCTGGGCCGCCAGTGACTGGGCACTATCGGTCACCGGATCACAGGCGGCCACCAGCTGCAAGTCGGCAAGCCCCTGGCGATGCAGTTCCGCTAATCCCAACATGTGGCGGTGCCCCATGCCTCCACAGCCCACGATAGCGAGACGAATGGGTTCCGGCATTCTAAGTCCTCCCGTTCTCCACGGGGCTAGGGCATTTCGCCACAGGCGCGAATCAGGGTCTCCTGCACGGCCAGTTCATGGTCATAGGGGCGATCCCGTTCCTTTTCTCCCCGGATCACCGCCAGCAGCGACGCGAGTTCCAGCACATACAGCGACTGGCGCGTCTGGGGTGGGACAGGCACCGTGATGGCACCTTCAGGTATCGGATCGCGACCTTGGGTCAGGCATAGACGGATGGCCGTGGCCGGTTCAAAGGGTTCCAGAATAATCGCACTGCCCTCCGTACCATACACCTCATACCGCCTGGCCTGGGGCCGCGGTTCCATAGCCGCGATATCAATCGTGGCCATCGCTCGTTCATACTCAAACACGCCCAGAGTATTGTCGCTGAAGGCCGGAACTAGGCCCGTGTCGTTGCGAAAGAAGGTTGTTACCTTTGTGGGGCGCCCCAGCAACCAGACGATTTGATCCAGCATGTGGCTGGCCAGGTCGTAAAAAATACCACCGGGGTGTACACTCACTCGCTGCCGCTGTTCTAGGCTGATATGGGTGGACATATGAGCACGTACCGCAAAGATGTCCCCGAGCATGCCCGCATGTACCCAGTCGGCAATCCGGGCAAAGCCGGTGTGGTAGCGGAGCATGTACCCCATCTGCACTTCCGTGTTCCGGGCTTGGGCTTGTGTCACCACGCGTTGCCACTGGTCCCACTTCTGGCCGGCGGGTTTGTCATACCAGACATGTTTGCCGGCCTGTACCAGAGCCTCGGTCTGATCCAGGCTTTCGGTGTTGGCTCCTTCGGAGGCAACCGCGACGATGGATGCATCGGTCAGAATCTCGCCCGGGGATGTGAACCAGTGCACGCCGCGATAGGGCTCCTGGTCCTGTATACGCGCCCGCTGGGCGGTGTCCGGTTCATAGATACCCACCACCTCCACGTGGGGATTGTCTTGCATGGCACGCAATTTGCCTGCGGCATGCCCATGTTTCGTGCCTATCTGTGCCATCCGTATCCGTGCCATAGCGTCTACACTCCCGTGTGTTGTCGGTACACCCCTGTTGTCATACAAAGTTCCCCGCTATTCTATCCTGGTAGCTTAGGGCCTCCACCCCGACCCTGCCATCATTAGGGGCAACGCGGCCCAGTATCCGGCCTGCGGGTCAAACCCTTACGCGGCATGGTACTCATCCCGGAATAGTGCAGCTGTAGTCATGTCCCACGTCAGTCAAGTGTGTCCTGGGTAGGGATACTTGACTTGCAGCACCCCGTGCTTGGTCAGCTATACGAGGAGGAGACAGCACGCAGCAGGGTCTGTGCCGCCGCGTGCGGTTGTGGCTGCCCTTGACAAGCTTCCGGGCCACATCTGCCTCCGTGCGACAACATCCCGCCTGCGGGCCGCGGGTCAGTTGCTGTCCTGCTCTATGTCCGATATCATGCGCTCGCCGCGCAGTCGCCCCGAGCGGATGTCGTAGCGGCCCGGACGTTCCGGAGTCAGATGCCCCGATTCTACCATCAGATCCAGAGGGTTCACCCGGGTCTGCAAAGGCAGGGATACCTTCTCGTGCATGCGGGCGGATTCGTAGACGGCATGGACCATTTGCAGGGCTTTGCAGCCATCCTCACCTGTACTACGGTAGGATTCGGCGCCGGCAATCCAGTCGGCTAAACTCGCAGCTTGGGCGGCCGCCCCCTCCAGCCATTCAAAACGGTGGCCCTGTTCGGCTACGGTATAGAACTGCCCGTCCGGGATGTGTCTTTCCCACGTTCCCTGTGTCTCGTGGTTTAGCAATTTCAGATCCTCAGTGGTCAGATCGATCATGCCTTCCGTGCCGTAAATCCGGGCCCCCTGATAGTAATGGGGCAGCACATCACTCAGGATCAGGGCCTGGGCACCACTGCGGAAATGAAACGTGGCGATGGCACAGTCCTCAATACGGGTATTGCGTTCGTACTGATCCGTCTTGCGCTCAATGTTGCCCATGACCCAGTCACATTCGTCGTCGTTCAGCAGGAAGCGGTACATGTCCATCTGATGTGAGGCAAAGTTGGGCAGTCCCGCCCCGCCATAACTCTGCACCAGATGCACCTGCCCAATACGTCCTTCGCGAAGCATGCGGCGTGCCAGGATGTAGGACGGCAGAAAGCGCCGCTGATGTCCAATGGCCAGTTTCACCTGATTGCGCTGACAGGCGATCAGCATCTCTTGGGCATGGCCCACCGTGTCTGCCATGGGCTTTTCACACAGAATGGCTTTAGGTTGGAAGGCCGCTGCGGCTACCGTCCACGCGGAGTGACCGGCGTGCCAGGTACAGATGGACACTACGTCCGGCCGCACCTCAGCCATCATCTGCCGGGCATCCGTGAAATGCTGGGGCTCTATCCCAAACAAGTCATTCTTTTCTTGCATGGCGGCCGGCTCCAGATCAGCCAGGGCCACAATGTCGTAGCGACCGGTATCCAGATAGCCTTGGAGGTGCATCTGGGAAATGCCTCCGGCCCCGATCACGGCAGCGCGGATCTTGTCAGTCATGGCATCCTCATGCTTTTAGGTTGTGGATCAAAAGGGAGGTGTGGCAACGGTATGTCCGAGCTAAATGGCGGTGTAGCCCCCATCAACGCACAGAACTTGTCCTGTGACCATGCGCGCCGCGGATGAGGCCAGAAAGACAACGGCGCCGGCGATTTCCTCCGGTTCCGCAATGCGTCCCATGGGTACACGTTCCAGATTCTTGGCGAACTCGGGACTTTTCTGAATGCTGGCTTCCAACAAAGGTGTGCGCGTAAACGTCGGAGCCACGGCGTTGACCGTAATATCATGCTGAGCCCACTCCAGAGCCAGTGACCGTGTGAACTGGCCTACGGCCCCCTTGGCCGCAGCGTAGACGGAACGCAAAGGCCCTCCCACCACGCCGACCTGGGAGCTGATGGTAATGACACTGCCTGCGATATTCCGGGCCATCATGGCCTCGGCACAAGCCACTGACATGAAATAGGCTCCCTTGAAGTTGATGTCCGCGATCTGATCAAACTCGGCCTCGGTATATTCCACCGCCGGCTTAGGCACGTTGTAGCCGGCGTTGTTCACCAGGCTATCAATGCGCCCAAAATGTGTCAGCGTCCGGTCGACAAAGGAACGCACGCTGGATACGTCGGCCACATCCAGATAAGCGGCCAAGGCTTCGCGTCCCAGGGCGCGGCAAGCATCGGCTGTGGTTTCGCATTCGGCCACGGTACGACTGCCCAGGGCTACATGGGCACCGAACTGGGCCGCTACCTCCGCAATAGACTTGCCAATACCCTTACCGGCCCCGGTTACGATAACGACTTTGTCCGTGAGATCAAAACTGATTTGTGTAGTCATGCTTCTTCCTATTTCCCTTGATTGCATTAATTTTATTCTGTTCCTTTGCCGTCCGGTGTGGCCCGCACACGGCCCGGGCCACCGGCCGCAGCCCATACCTGATCCGCATGGCGCAGCCCCCGCTCTAGCCCGGACCTACCGGTTAGACTCGCTTCCTCTACACTGATCCAACCATCAAACCCGGCCTTGACCAACATGGCCATCAGGGTTACGTGAGGACTAACCCCTGTACCCACGACAGTGGGCTGAAACGCGCCCGCGCCCCGTATATCGGCCAGATGTACGGCCGTCACCCGTTCCCGGATAACCGCTAGGATCGGCACCGGATCATCATACAGAACCAGATTGTTGGCCGTATCAAACAGTAAGCCTAGCTCGGAGCCCCGTGTTGCCTCCACCACCGCCAGAAAACGTGCAGCCGGCTGGGTGAAGTCGTTCCACGGCCAAACCGCGCCTCGTGTGTGGTTCTCATATACGGCCTGCACATCATGGGAGCGAGCATAGGCGGCGGCCTGACTCAATCCTTCCACCACCCAGGCCAGACCTTCCCGGTCAGTGACACCAGGTCGGGCCTGGCCCGCGGTCAGGCGGATCAGAGGGGCACCCAGATGTGCGGCCGCTTCAATTTGCCGCTTCACCTGCTCTAGGCTAGCCGCCCGGTCTGCCGGGTTCGGGAACACAAAATCCGCGTAGGTCACCAGCATGGCAATCACGATACCGTGCGCTGTCGCGGCAGTGCGCAGTTCCTGCAGATAGGTCGGCTCCAGAGATTCCAAATGGGCCACACTAATATCTGCACCGTCCAGCCGTAAGGCACCGGCCAGTCGGAACCAATCCACCAACTTCATACGGTGAGCCGCGAAATCGCCATACAGCGAGACCGGCAGACAGCTCAGTTGCATATAAAGTACCGGTCCCCCTCAATCCAGCAACAGCAAGGGTGCTTCCAGATACTGCACCAGCGTCTGGAGGAAACGGGCGGCGGTGGCACCGTCCACTGCGCGATGATCGCAGGAAAGCGTAATTTCCATCATCGGTCGTATCACAGGCCCTCCGGCCACCGGCACGACCCGGTCGCGCACGGCCCCTACGGCGAGGATAGCCGCTTCCGGTGGATTGACAATGGCAGCAAAACGTTCAACGCCCAGCATGCCTAGATTCGTCAGACTAAAAGTGCCTCCGGTCATATCTGCCAGAGTTAGGGTACCGGATTGGGCAGCTGTTACCAAACGGTCACGCTGCACGGCAATGTCCCGGATACTTTGGCCCGCGGTGTTGTGGATCACGGGCACCAGCAGGCCCTCGGCCACCGCCACGGCCAGCCCGATGTTGACCTCCGGATGCAGCTGCAGGGTACCGTCTGTAGCCTGCCAGCTCGCGTTGAGGTGTGGATGTTCTTGTAGGGAAACCCCCAGCACTTTAAGCAAGAGATCCGTCAGGGTAACCCGCTCGGTATATTTCTGCTGGCAGGCGGCCTGCCACTCCTGCAGGGGGCCCGCGTCCACGGTGCGCGACACGTAGAAGTGTGGCACGGTTTGCCAGCTTTCGGTCAGACGCTGCGCCATGACCTGCCAGAGGCGTCCAGGGCTATGCGTGGCCTCCCGTAACGCAGGGGCGGCCGTCTCGGGAACGGTTGTCTCCACCACCGATACATGGGCCTCTACATCAGCTGCCAGGACCGCACCCTCCGGTCCGGTACCACGGATTGCCTGCAGGGCCAGGCCCTGCTCCCGAGCTCGCCGGCGGGCTTTGGGGGATGCCGGAATGCGTTGTGGAGTCTGTTGTGGAGTCTCTACCGTCGGCAGTGCTGACTGTGCCAGGTAGGCTTCCACGTCCTGCCGCTGAAGCCGGGGACCGGTATAGGGTATGTCCTGCAGCTCAATACCGTAGTGCGCTGCCAGGCGGCGAGCCACGGGACTTGCTTCTATCACAGAGGACGTAATTGCCTTGGACAGGGGGGCAGTCGGGGGTGCTGGGTGGGAAGGCGGAACCGTTTCACCCTCCGCCAGAATTAGGGCCACGGTCTGGCCCACGGGCACTTCCTCGCCGGCCTGGGCAGCCAGTCCATCCAATACCCCGGTGGCTGGGGCTTCAATCTCCACTGTAATCTTGTCCGTAGCAATCTCCATCACAGGATCGCCCTGCTGCACATGATCGCCGGCCTGGTGCAGCCAGCGCACCAGAGTGCCAGTGTCCTGATTCATACCTAGCACCGGCATGATGATGTCATGGGCCATGGCAACGTGTCCGCCTCAGGCACGGTTGCAGAGCGATTGGGCCAGCGCACAGATATGATCCGCGTTGGGAATGGTGAGCGGCTCCAGCACCGGGGAGAAGGGTACCGGTACATCCATAGCTCCCAGGCGTTTCACAGGTGCGTCCAGGTAATAGAAAGCCCCTTCTGCAATGACTGACGCTAGTTCACCTGTCACGCCATATTGAGCGCAGCCTTCATCCACCACCAGGGCCCGGCTTGTCCTGCGCACACTGGCTACAAGGGTTTCGTGATCCAGGGGTACCATAGTGCGCGGATCAATCACTTCCGCCTCGATCCCCAAACCGGCTAGCTGATCCGCCGCCGCCAGGGCTTCATGGACCATGCTGCTGGTGGCCACCAGGGTGATATCACGCCCCGTACGCCGGATGGTAGCCTGACCTAGAGGCACGAGATGTTCCCCGGTCGGCACGGGACCGGATAGGCCGTACATCATCTTGTCCTCAAAAAAGGCCACCGGGTTGTCGTCGCGGATCGCGCTCTTGAGTAGACCCTTGGCATCGGCGGGGGTTGCGGGTACCACTACCTTCATACCCGGCACATGACTGAGCCAGGCGTGGAGAGACTGCGAGTGCTGGGCCGCCGAGGAGCGGCCTGCGCCCATGGTGGTACGCAGGACCATGGGTACCTTCAGCTTACCTCCCGACATATAGTGGGTCTTGGCAGCCTGGTTCACCATCTGGTCCATCACCATGGTGGTGAAATCACCAAACATAATATCCACAACCGGGCGCATACCGGTTAGAGCCGCCCCAACACCAATCCCAGCGATGCCGGCTTCCGAGATGGGCGAATCTATGACCCGTTCCGCCCCAAATTCCTCCTGCAGGCCGGTGAGAATCTTGAAGACACTACCGGCAGCTCCTATGTCTTCACCAATTAGGAAGACATGCGGATCCCGTGCCATCTCTTCACGGAGCGCTTCACGGATGGCTTCGCCAAAGGAAATCTCACGCTCATCGGCACCGCTCTCAGGCGAAGACATGCTGATCCACCTCCACACTCTCCGGAAAAGGTTCGTCCAGGGCGAATTGCACCGCCTCTTCTACATCGGCCCGCACCTGCCTCTCCAGTTGTTCCACCACGGACTGCTCCACCTGGAATTCCGCGGCTAGCCACCGGCTCAGGGTTAGAAGGGGATCCCGCTGCGTTTGCCACTCTGCTTCTTCCGTGCGGGTGCGATACGGCCGATCAACATCGCCGACATGATGGCCCCGGTACCGGTAGGTCGTGCACAGGAGGAAGCTCGGGCCGGTGCCGGCCCGAGCTCTTTGTACTGCGTTCCAGGTAGCGGTGCGCACGGCGCGCACATCCTGCCCGTTGATCTGATGCGCGTCCAGGCCGAAAGCCTTAGCCCGATCCAGGATCGTACCCGCTATAGTCAGATCATTAGGCGTATATTCCCCGTAGTGATTGTTCTCACACACATAGACGACGGGCAGGTGCCAGAGCTGGGCCATATTCATGGACTCGTACAATTGGCCCTGGCCTAAGGCCCCATCTCCAAAAAAGGCAACCGCTACTTGATCCGTACCGCGCAGGCGGGCGGACAAGCCGGCACCGGCCACAATGGAGGTACTTCCCCCGACAATACCGTTGGCTCCCAGGTTTCCGGTGTCCTGGTCCGCAATATGCATAGAACCACCTTTGCCTCGGCAATAGCCTGAGGCCTTGCCCAGTAGTTCCGCAAACATGCGCCTGACATCCGCCCCTTTGGCCAGACAATGACCATGCCCCCGGTGGGTGCTCGTGATGTAATCGTCGTCCCGCAGGACACTGCATACGCCTACCGCCACCGCTTCCTCACCGATGTATAAATGCGCGATACCGGGCATTTGTCCGCGCGTGTACAAGTCGTCGGCCGCCTCCTCAAAACAACGGATCCGAAACATCAGTTCATACAGGCCTAGCCAGTATTCCTCGTCCAGCCGCGCGGGCACCTCACTCATCCTGCACCTCGTACATGCCTGAGGATCATTTCACTGACCGGGTTATACCCGCACCTCAATAAAATGGGGGCCCGCAGCCCGGATCGCAGCGGCCAACTGATCACAAAGCTGTTCACAATCCTCAGCCCAACTGGCTTCCACACCCATGCCCCGCGCCAGATGCACCCAGTCAATCCGAGGGTGGGTCAGATCCAGCAGGGTTGTACTATGCGCGTCTTCCGTCTCCGGACAAAGGCGTTCAAGTTCACCCTGCAAGATGCGGTAGGCCCCATTATTGAACATGATGGTAATAACGTTACACGCCTCCCGGGCCATAGACCATAAGGCCTGCAGGGTATACAGGGCGGAACCGTCGGATTCCATGGCAAAAACCTGCCGTTCCGGACACGCAATCGCCGCACCGAGAGCCACCGGCAGTCCTTGGCCTATGGAACCACCGGTAACGTTGAGCCAATCGTGTCGGGGCGCCCCGGCTGTCTGGGCAGCAGCTGAGCGTCCCGAGGTCACGGCCTCATCCGAAATGATGGCATCCTCCGGCATGAGCGCAGCCAGAGCTGCCCAAACCTTTTCAATGGTGATGGCCCCCGTGGGCAATGCAGGTTGACGCACGGGTGTAGGATCCCGGTCGTACTGGGCGTTGGCAAAATCGGCGAGCATTTCCAGGGCCATGATCACGTCCTCGGTCGTATCGGCGAGCACGTGAAATTCACAGTCAGGGGGGGCTGTGAGACTAGGTTGATCAGGATAGGCAAAAAATCCTACCGGCGGGGTGGCCCCCGCTAGGATCATATGCTTGGTCCCCTTGAGCATAGCTACCGCCTGCGGTACAGGGTAGGGCAGACGCTGCACATCAGGGCGGTTTCCACCTCGTTCCATACGGCTGTTGACCCGATCCCCCAGTACCCGCACCCCTGTGATCCGGGCAATGCCCTTAGCGTGCCGGATACCTTCCTCTCGTAAGGCGCGGTCACCAATTAGGATGACAGTTTCGGGACCCTGATCCAGCACACGCATAATGTCCCTCACGCGTTCTGCCGACACGCCTTGAGGCTTGGGGCGTGTGATCTTCGCGGCCGGGGGATCACTTGGATTCCAGGCACAGTCCGCAGGTAGTACCAGGGTAGCCACCTGCCCTGGCGGCTGCAGGGCCGCCAGGATGGCCGCGGCCGTATCAGTGGGCACATTTTGGGCTGTGGCAGTTGTCCGGTACCACCCCGAAACAGCCCCCGCAATGGCTTCAATATCGGACGTCAGGGGCGCATCATACTGCAGATGCCCAGTGGCGTGGTCCCCGACTACATTCACGACAGGCGAGAAGGCCCGGCGGGCATTGTGTAGATTGGCCAGACCATTGCCCAGGCCCGGGCCCAGATGCAGTAGCGTACAGGCGGGCCAATCCGTCATGCGCGCATAGCCATCCGCGGCTCCCGTGGCTACACCTTCAAAGAGACAAAGTACCCCCCGCATATCCGATATTTTTGCTAGGGCATCAACCGCAAAGATTTCGGATGTACCAGGGTTGGCAAAGCAGACCGTCACGTCATTATTGACAAGGGTCTGTACCATGCTTTGGGCACCGTTCATATGGGGTTCCTATGCGTTGCCGGCATCCGGATCAGGACCGGGCAATACCGGCTGTCTGGAAAGCGCTATGGAGCACATCGTACGTTTGCTGGGCCGCCGCAATGGGATCGTAGTGGGGCCGCCGTTGCACCATAACACTGATTTCCGCGGAAATGAAGCCCGTATAACCATGCTTCTGCATGGCCTTGAGATAAGTAACGTAGTCAAAGTCGCCTTCACCGGGAATCAGAAACTCAAAATCCGGTACGGTACCGCGTTCATCCTTGACATGGGTATGTACCGTGACCGGTGCCAGGGCCGTGACGGATGTTTCAATGTCCATGCCCATCACGTTGAAATGGGAGATATCGAAATTAACCTTGAGATAGGGATCGTCAATGGCTTCCAGCAGATGTAGAACCTTGGACGGTGTATCCAAGAGGCTGCCCACGTGGGGTTCAATGGCAATCACCACGCCACGTGCCCGGGCATATTGTACAAGTTCGCCCAAGCGATCCTGCAGCAGAGTACCCAGGGTTTCCGCATCCTCCGGTCGGCCGCCGGCCGTGGTGTCAATACAGGGCGGGTCCCCGCCTCCCGCCCATTCCACCGCCAGATCCACGGTGCCCTTGAGGCGGCGCATGCTTTCGGCGGCGGCTACGGGATCCAGTTCCACCAGGCTGCAATGCCCTGCCAATGCCGGCAATTCCAGTGCATGCATCTGCAACAGACGCGCGATATATTGGCGATATCCATCGTCCAGACTGTCCAATTCAATGGAATAACCGGGGATTACCGTCAATTCCACCCCGTCGTAGCCTATTTCAGCCAGACTCGCGATGATTGTATCCACGGGCACGTTGGGCATGCCCCAGGAACTGTATCCAAGTCTCATGATGCCCTGTTTCTCCTTTGTATCGTTCTCAGACCGGATCCGGATGTGCTACCGGACAGGCTGTATCCCCTTTCAGTTCACCAGGGCCTGCGCCGCCTGTCCCTGGGCTACGCGCTCAATGTTAGCGAAGATGAACGCGCCGCGCCGCGCGAAAGAATCGAAAGTCACCCCGGCCGTATGGGGTGTGAAGATTACGTTGTCAAGGTCCAGCAGAGGATGGTCGGATGGCGGCGGTTCCTTGACGAGTACATCCAGCGCAGCCCCCCTGATAGTTCCGGAGCGTAAGGCCGCCGCCAAAGCTTCCTCATCCACGACTTCACCCCGACAGGTATTCACAAGCAAGGCCGTATCCTTCATGCGCGCCAAGGTATGCGTATTGATCAGATTCCGGGTCTCGGCATTCAGCGGGACATGTACCGTGATAATATCCGCCTCGGACAGCAGCGTGTTCAGTGTCACCGGGCGGGCGGCGAGAGCATCCGACACGTCCACGGAAGGCGGGTACGCATCATAGAAGAGAATCCGGACGCCGAACGGTGCCAGTAACGCGGCTACCCTTTGTCCGATCTGACCCAGACCGATGATGCCAATCGTCTTACCGGCCAGGGTAAACGTGGTCTGGGCGGAATCGATGCCCCGCCACTGTCCGGCCTTGACGAAGCGATCCAATTCGGTAAACCGGCGCTGGAAGGCCAGCATCAGCATCAGCGTATGCTCGGCTACATCCGGGGCATTGGTGCCCCCATTGTTGGCGACCGGTATCCCTAGTTCCCGGCACAGGGCTACATTGATGCGATCAAAACCGGCACTCACCAGCTGGATCAGCTTCAGGTTCCTACCGGCACGGATGTAGGCATCATCCAGCACGCTAGGAAACAGCACAAGATATTCGGCATCGGCCATAGGCGCCAAAATTTCCGTCTCCGGGGCCTGGGGCCTTATCACTTGTACCGTATCTGCAGCCCGGGCATGCTGGGTCACTTCAGCCGATAACCGAGGAGCCAGAGAGGAAATAAACAGAACTTTGCGCATGTCCGCAGATACTCGCCATGGGGGATGGGTTGTCTGCAATATACACCCGATCAAACCGAAAATGCCAATGGCCATGTCCTGTGCACTCAGACATGCCGCTTGTCACCCATGCACTTCCTAGGCTGGACAGGCATAGGGGGCATGAGGGAACCCACATAGCGCAGGGAAGCCTGCGTGGTCCCGACCTACCCATTAGAAAGCACAGGGAAATGAGCATCTTCTATGGCAATAGGTGTGTGGTGACTGGGTAGCAAGGATAGGGACATGGCGAGCACGATCCAGTGTTGCCGGAAGTTGTATATAAAACTCTAACCCCCTTGCGCTGTACCGTACCCTGTTGGTGGTACCGCAGGACGCCACACTAACAGCCCCCGCGGATGATTCCTAGCACAGTGCCTAGAGTGTTTGATGGTAGGGCAACGGGCATAGAGATCCCTAGTGCGTCTCTGCGATCGGTACGGTACAGGACAGCGCTATCCGTATAGATCGGCTGTCATACGGCCGCGCCGTTACCCCTGGACATACCGGGGATGATCCAAGATAGCATTGTCCGGCATACAGCACCGTGCGCTAGTTCGCAGGGCGCAGACGGGCACCACCATCTTTATCTAGTTTGCAATCCGGTACGGTGTATCAGGTGACAGGGAACATCACCGGTAGTGATGGGGCGCGTAGTGCTCCTAGCTGCGTCAATACCCCGTTGGTCAGAGACACAGGTTTGCGATTCCGGTCCGTTTTAACGATACTGAACAGAGCCTTATACTTTATTTGGTTTATTTGGGTCCATCTCCAATCCCGATCTCCCGCGGCTGGGCTTTGTATCTCTGTGGAGTCCCGTTGGCGATAGCCGGGGCTACTTGTTTCTATGGATCCTATTCCCGGCGAAGGAGGAGAAAAGAGTAATTATGTTGCCCAAACGTCATTCATTCTTCGTATATTGGGTTGTGGTGCTATGTATCGGTCTCATAGGCGTGGCCTGTGGTGGCCCGGCACCGGCACCGGCCTCTGAAAGTCTCCCGACTGCGGATACCGGTGACGAGGTGATCACCATTGAAGAAGTGGCTGCGGACGAAACCCCCTTGTCGGGAGAGATCGTAATTAGTCTAGCCTCCAATGATGTCCAGACCTATCAGGCGCTCGCGGATGCCTATATGGCAATGCATCCGGATGTGACCGTACATGTGGAACTCAAGGCTCCTAGCACCGATGCCTACCTGCAATGGATCCGTACCCAGTTTACATCGGCGGAACCCCGTGTTTCCCTGGTGGAGACACCTCATCTGCGGGAATTTGCCCAAGAAGGTCGCTTGGTCAACTGGGCCCCCTATCTCAACCAGATCAACCCTTATACAGGTGCACCTTGGGAAGACAGCTTTCAGGAATGGGGCTTGAACCTGGTGCGGGATCCCAGCACCAGGGAGATGTACATGATGCCGTACATGTCCGTGCAGACTTTCTGGGTGTACAACAAGCGTATTTTTGCAGAGGCCGGGATCACGGACGTACCGGCCCAACCTACCTGGGATCAGCTAGTAGAATACAGCACACAAATCCGTGATGCCGGGTACATTCCCATTGCCATGGAAGGGACTACGGAACAGATCTGGGGGGGCGGGCGCATGCCCTGGCTGATGCGGTCCGCCATGGATCAGTACCATCGAGACGAACTGCCGCTCATCCAATGCCAGGAAGGGGACTGGTGTTTCCGTGAGGGCATTGACGATGTCTGGGACTACGATCCGACGGACGTACGCAATGATGATCCGGACAAAGTGTCCGTCAATATCATCCGGCACATCTTGGCCCTGCGGAACGGCGACATCACATTTGACAACGAATGCACTGTGGACATGATGGAAAACATTGGCCGTGTCTTCAAGACGGAGCACGGTTTCGTGCCGGAAGGCTGGGCCGGTATGACGGATGCCTATCCGCTGTTCCTCACCCAGCAGGCGGCCATGCGCATGGTGCACGGGGGCTTCTTTACCAGCTTCCCCAAAGACATTCGTTCCCTGGCGGAAGGCGAATACGGTGGTACCGGAGAAGTAGATGAGGAAAAGGCGGCCGCCGCAGTTGAGTTTGAATATGGACGCTTCGCCTTTCCTTCCATGACCGGGTCTTGTGTCCAGGGCCCTGCGCGGGCGAATGAACTAACCCAGGGATACCTCGCCCTACCCAAGAAAAACCGGGCTCAGAATGATCTGGAGGTTGACTTCGTAATGTTCTGGACCAGCCCTGAAGGCATGCGTCTCTATCTGGAAAACAAGCTGGATCCGGACAACCTGACGGGCGGTATTGCCGGCCCTCCACTCATCAAGGGGGTGGAAATGCCTGATCCGTGGAAGAGCATCTTTGACGACAGTGTCTTCATCGGCAACTACGAGAAACCGGGAGCCCCCGGGGACGCCGTAGCGCGCGGCTTTTTCAAATATGAGGACACCAAGCGGCTCTGGTCCATCATGGTCCAGGAGTTCTTCGCGGGCACACGCACGGCTGAGGAATTCGCCGCCGATTACCAAACCTTGCTAGAGGAGAATTTCGCAGGCCTCCTGGATTACCTGAACCTCACTGAGGAAGATCTAGAAAGTCCGGAAAAGCGCCCGCCCGGCTGGGTAGCGGCCGGTCCCTATTAACCTGCGTAGGGTGGGAAGGCGGGCGATAAGCCTGCCTTCCCGATGGCCCGTGAGAGACCGGAACCTATCCAGGCCCCTTCTGCTCTCTATGCTCTGTCATTTCATGCCGTGACTACCCCGCGCCTGCGCCGCGCAGTTTTACTCTGTATTCTGGTTTTGCTGTGGGTAGTCTTACCCCAGAGTGTAATGGCCCAGGGGTCCCAGGACGGAGAACTCTGGGGCCAGGACCTAGTTAGCCAGGTGCAGAGCTCCGCCCTAAGCGCTTCCGGGCATCGCGTCGCCTTTGGTACTCGTGACAACCGCGTCACGGTCTACGACCGACAGGGCATCTTACTTTGGTCCTTTGACGCAGAGAACAGCATTACTAGCCTGGCCTGGAACGCGGACGGCTCTCGCCTCGCCGTGGCGTCGGAAGATCGTTTCATCTATCTGCTGGACGGGGCCAATGGTAGGCTGCTGGGTCAGCACAAGGCTAGCCGTACGGTCAACGATACCGCCATCGCCCGGGACGGATCGCTGGTAGCGGCTACCAGCGATGACCAGCATATTTACGTATTGGATGGTGAGGGTCATCCTATCTGGAGCGCGGATCAAAGTCTGGGTGTATCCGCCACCGGGGTCTACGGCGAAGGCGAACAGGCCCGCGTAGTGATCGGCGCCGACGACGGGAGCGTCACCGTCTTTTCGCGTACCGGGACCAAATTGCTGACAACCTATCTTGACTACAACGTGACCTCGCTGGCCATTACCCGCACCGGGGCCCGGATTCTCGTTGGCACTAGCGACGGGGCTCTGACACTCATTAACGGTGCCAACGGTACGCGGATCTGGGCCATAGAGGGCGATAGCAAGATCACGGACGTGGCCATGGCCGACGATGGTTCCGTGCTCATTGCCGCCAGTGAATTGGGCACCGTCTACTTTCTAGATAGCACCGGGACCGTCATTCAGCGCCTGCAACCGGATGTGCCCGTACGTAGCCTAGCCCTAGCGGGTGACGCTTCCCTGCTGGCTTTGGGTGACACTGCGGGCCGTGCTCGGCTGCTGGACCGGGCCCAACAAGTCCAGGGCATGGCACAGCAGACACGGACTCGGAACCTGCTTGTCGTCAGTGGGGCGGGACTCCTGACGCTCCTGCTGGTGGCAGGGGTGCTGCTGATTCTATTCACGGCTACGGGACGGTCTCGATGGGACCGCCATGCGGCACGGCCTCGGCGCATCGTGGTGAGTGTATGGAAGTCCCGCAATTCCTATCTGCTCATCCTGCCCACCCTGATCTTCCTGCTCACCTTTAATTACTATCCCGCCTTCTCCGGTTTGTACCACGCCTTCACGGACTGGAACCCTGTGGGTCATTCGCCTTGGGTGGGCTTAGAGAATTTTCGGTTCTTGCTAGGCGACCGCTTTTTTCTGTCTAGCTTCCGCAACGCCCTCATCCTGGTCGTGGTGTCCATCGTCAAGACAATGACGATGCCGCTGTTGGTGGCGGAGCTCATCTTCAACTTGAAGAATCGCTACACGCAGTACTGGATGCGCACGCTCTTCGTAGTGCCTATCGTATTACCGGCTGTAGTTGAAATCCTGGTTTGGAACAACATTTACGATCCCTCGATCGGTCTCCTGAATGAAGTGCTAAAGGTCACCGGCAGGACCGAGTGGACGCGGGTTTGGTACGGGGATCCCAAAGTGGCGCTGAGTGCCATCATCTTCATTGGTGTACCGTGGGTGAACGCCTTTGCACTACTCATTTTTTATGGCGGTCTGATCTCCATTTCGGATGAGATCTTCGATTCAGCTAAGGTGGACGGGGCCAATGCCTTCCGGCGTTTCTGGCGCATTGATTTACCATTGCTGATGGGCCAGGTCAAGCTGCTTCTAATCCTGAATTTCATCAATGCGGTGCAAACCTTTGAGCTGGTGTTTCTGACCACAGGGGGAGGTCCCGGCGACTCAACCTATGTCCCGGCCCTGGAGCTGTACTACATGGCCATGCGCATGGACCGTATGGGTGTCGCCTCAGCCATCGGTATGATTCTGTTTCTGATCATCCTAGCCGGTACCGTCATCAACATGCGGTTCGTAAAATCGGCGACCGAATTTGAGGCCTGAAGCTATGGCACATATAGTTCCGTCCCCCCTCGTGGCCGTACGGCGCTTCCGCTTGGCCCTAGGTCAGACACTTATTGGCCTACTGCTAACCCTGCTGCTCTGCGTGACCTTCCTACCTATTGTTTATCTGGTGATTCTGGCCCTGAAAGACAATGGCCAGATTTACGGCCGTTTCTGGTCTATGCCCGATCCGTATCGGTGGGAGAATTTTATCCTGGCTTGGCAGGTAATAGGGCGTCCCATCCTGAATTCCATCATCACGTCCGGTTCGGCATGCTGTGTCACTATCATTCTGGCAAGTCTATCCGGCTATGTATTCGCCCGGCACCGCTTTCCCGGGAAAGAAGTCATTTATACGGGTATCCTTGCCCTCCTGATGATCCCGCCCATCCTGACCCTGATCCCCGCTTACGTGCTCATCCTCAATTTCGGTCTGGAAAATACCTACTGGGCCCTGATCTTGCCTTGGACATCGGGGGGGCAGGTGTTCGCTCTGCTACTCTGCCGCAGTTTTTTCGCCACGCTGCCGGAAGAATTCTTTGATGCTGCCCGCATTGACGGCGCTACGGAAATCCAGGCCTTCTGGCGGATCGCTGTACCTCTCTCCACGCCCATCCTCGTGACCGTGGCGGTAGTGCGGTTAGTGACTACCTACAACCAGTTCATGTGGCCTCTAGTGGCCATTTCCAGTCCGGATCGGCAGGTTGTGGCGGTGGCCCTAACGGAATTCACATCCGAAATTGGTGTCACGGACATCGGCCCCCAGATGGCAGCCTACATTGTTGCTTCCTTACCTCTCATCCTGCTCTTCTCTTTCGGCATGCGTCACTACGTGCGCGGCCTGACTGCGGGGGGGCTCAAAGCCTGATAGCAGAGCCAATACCAGACTTTTGCATACAGATGAGAACGGTGCACGTGAGCGATGGCACGTGCAGCCCATAGGGACCAGGCAGCCATGCGTCCAGCCTAGCGCTTGCCGGATACTTATCTCCAGCAACACATGCCGGTGCAGAGGGTATCCGCCACCACAAGGTGTGACCCCACGTGTTCCGCGGTAGAAGAAGGCATGATCTTGTCACGAGCCCCGTACCCCGTGGCCATGCACAAATGCAGACCGGGAACTGCTCAGGGACATGTCCTAGTCTATGGTTCACGAGTCCACAGCACTGGAGATCCTTAGGCATGACTCCGTACTTGTTGACTACCTTCCCGGCAGCGTAGTGCGTGACGCCTGTATCTCACGTCCAGGGCCACACGCTCTTGCCGCAAGGGGTCCTGCTGTATCTGCGCGGTCGCGCCCACAGGGTAGATGAGAGGCCTTTTGGAGCATTAAGGGACAGCGGTGCCATGCAATATCACCTCAACGGGCCCTTCGCAAAGCGCAAAAGAGACAAGAAGATATTCACCACCTAGCGGCTCATCCGGTTTTCCAGCCGCTTCAAGGCCTCTTAGGGCGCAAACTGCGCCCCGACAGGCGTTGCCGGTAGCCGGTGTTGAAACTTCAACACCTACGCAGCACCCTGATGCCTAATCACGACAGTGGCAGTCGCGACGTTGCAAGCCAGTGACACCTGGGCGGTCGCACGGTCCCTGATTATCCACGGGGTCTACAGTCCGACTCAGCTGCTGTACTGTGGCCCCCGTTGCCACAGACGAAGTCCATTGCGTTCCGCGCCCTAACCGCCAAGGTAGAGTTCACGGGATAAAACGTAAGCGCCGCGGGATATCGCAGCGATTACGGGCCCCCCTGCCGACAGGCTTGTGATGCCAAACGATAAAGTCCTCCTAAAGTAGCGGAACCCCCTCTTGTGAGGGGGTTCCGCTCAAACTCTAGGTTGGCCCGCGCTAGGAGCCGGCCAGCCCTTGACCCTACGCGCTAGTTATCCCTGGTGACGGTAGCGATATAGTCGTCATTGGTGTAGTCCAGAATGGTGAGTGCCAAGGCATGCGCCCGCACATCGTTAGTGCCCGTGTACGCCTTGGCCTCCCAGCTCGCACCGTGCGCCTTCCGCCACAGAAAGGCTTTCGTCTCCAGATACGCCACCGTCCGCGCACTGAACGTTATGCTCGTCCGGGGACTGATCTGCTCATCATCTTCGTTTTCCAGCCAGCCCGTAATCGTGTAATTGTCATCTTCCAGGAAGATGTCCGCCGGCAGATCGTACACGCCCTCGGGACCAATGGTGTAAAAACCCTCCGCAGGGAATTTTTCCGTACTGGCCGGAAAATTATCGCGAATCCCGGTACCGTTCAACGAGGTCTTCGTCTGTTCCAGAATGCTAGATTCCGCATTGGTCGTCGCGAGACCGTAGACAGCGGCCGGAGGGAAAAGACTGCGAATCGCAGGCGCTCCCCCGTTCTCCAGCTTACTGGACCGTACATGATTGGCAAAATGGATCGTGTCCCCTTTCCCCGGGGCATACTTCCCACCGGACTCAAAATCCGACTTGGGGAAGGTACCCCCCAAAGCCCAACGCCATCCTTGGGCGATGTCGGGCACATCACTGACAGTCGATCGATACAACGGGCTTGTCGGCCAGGACCACTTACCATTGCCATTTCCGACCGTCTTCGCATCAAAGCCCAGTACATCATCGCCCCCGCTGTCCAAGACCCGCACCCGGAAGTGATCGAAGTCCACTTCATCTACGGCCTCGTTATTCATGTTATGACGCAGACCTACGCGGAATTTGGAGTTCAGGTTGTATGTATAGCCGGCGGGGAATCGACCGCTTGTACCACCAGCTCCCGCACGCGTAATATACCAATTAATGAAGTCTTTATTGAACCCCAGATAATAGAACCGGCCCACCCGATTCTCCGTCATATGGGTTTTGTAGTTCGCCACCGTGCGCGTACTGGGATGGCCGTACCAAATGGGGACGTCAAACCAGGGCGCCGGTGCACTGGACGTGATTTCCGCTTCCACTATGTCACTGATCACATACTTCCGGTCCGTCACCGCCACCTGAACCTTCCAGTCCGTGGATTGCGCCAGATCCTCAAAGGTGTGACTCGTACTTCCTAACGCCTTGTCCGCCATAACCGTCTTGTCGTCACTCTCCAAGATCAGCGTGATCGACGCACTGTATACGTTCGGACCCAGCTGCCAGCTCGCCGGCTGCGTCATGTCCCACGACACCTTTAACTCATCATCTTCATCCGTCCGCATTACGCGCACGTTGGACAGCGCCTGCAGGCGTGTACCGGCTGGACAATCCGTGAATTCTTCGTCGTCAAACAGGTTACGGCCCGCTAAAGCGCCGCTCCCCAAGGCTCCGAGCACCAACAGTGCCAGCAAGGCGATCCAGCCAACACGTAGACCCAGGCGTATGTGCCTTCTCCTACTCATTTGCCCCCCCCCCATTTTTCTCTCCTTATAGTATAAAGTCATTGATAGGCATCTACGTGCACCTGCGAACCGCTCGCCGGATCGCACACACAACTACTATAGCCTAACATTCTTACTAGCTATTATACCAGATTATACAAACAGGTGCACGAACCCATAACCACTTCCGGCTCTAAGTGTATAGGAGCCATTGGGGCATGCAGAGGGTACCACACTTGGCGTGGTACCAGGGCATGAAGAGAGGCGGAGTCTGCCCCTGGAAGGTCCCACGGGCAGACTAAAACAATTGCACCAGGAAAGGCATCCCTTGCAGGATGCTCAGGATCACGCCGAAAGTCCCGACGAGCCAGTAGAGTCCTGTCAGACGTCCCCCAACGCGGGCTAGCTCAACTCGCAGCTCATGGATATCGGCCTTGGTTTCAGCCTGCAGGTTCTGGATATCGGCCTTGGTTTCAGCCTGCAGGTTCCGGATATCGGCCTTGGTTTCAGCCTGCAGGTTCCGGATATCGGCCTTGGTTTCAGCCTGCAGGTTCTGGATATCGGCCTTGGTTTCAGTCTGCAGGTTCTGGATATCGGCCTTGGTTTCAGTCTGCAGGTTCCGGATATCGGCCTTGGTTTCAGCCTGCAGGTTCCGGATATCGGCCTTGGTGGCGATCCGTAGGTCCTCCAGATCCGCCTTGGTGGCGAACTGCGACCAGTCGGGAATATAGGTCGCGATCACTTCCGCCTGATCCCGATCCATGCCTGCTGTGCGCAAACCTGTTAGTATCTGCCTATTAATCATCTCCATACTCCTTTCCCCTTGGCTGGGAGGATCGGAAACAGTCTGAGCCGTTCCGATCTTCATCGGCTCCGACACAGATAACCCCGTGGGCGAGCCTAGCACCGGGTGCAGCGCTCGGTAGGGTGATTATAGCACCAATCTTTTGCCGCATGTCGGGAAAATAAGGACGACAGCAGAGATAGAAGTGGGAGCAGTGCAGATCGTACGACCTAGCCCAACGCTGTCCTAACCGCAACGGTGGTCCGCGTAAGTATTGAGCGCTTCCCAGGGCTGCCGGACGACCATCTGTAGCTCACATGGGAAGTCCTAGCCGCACAGGCGAGTATGGAGAAACGGTGCAAACCGTTACAGGCAAATAATATGCAGCTACCCGACTACATAGATTAGTAAAAAAAGCCAACACCTAGAGGCTAATAGTCCGCCCATAACGAATGCTAACCGCACACCAAACTGAACTGAAATCCAGGCAGCAGTCTTATCGTACTGCGGACAGAGGCCATGCTCCCTTAACGGTACTCCGCAGTTCCATCTCCATTGAGAGGTGGGACAAGCACCGCGAGTTGCCCTATACACTGAGGAACCCTCGTTATGAATCTGCCCGCGGATAAAGACAGAGAAGGGCAAGCGCAGCTCATTCTTGTCTTGGACAGAGCTGCTGGCAAGATCGAAGAAGCGGGGATAATCGGAATGCCTAGATCCAGGTCTGATGGTTATTGAAGGGGCTACCCGTAATCAACATACGCTCACAGGTAGAGGATTACAGGAAGGTTATACTACGAGTGAATAGCCCAAAGTGTATCCAGTAAGACAGATGGTCCATATCTTTCATAGAGACGTAACCTATCGGGGGCGCCAAAACGGGCAGACTACACAAAATGTAGGCGTAGGTAGTGTGTTAATGTCTCTGGCATGATGACCAGATCCTGTTCCTGCGTATGGCGATCAAAGACGATAAGCGCTGTCAGTCGCACGACCGGAAGAAGAAGTCAAAACGATATAACGCTACAACCCTTGCTGTCCGGTCCAGATATTATGACCTGGTTCTATACGATTAAATCCAATGCTGACAACAGAGCCCAACGCCTGTCTTCTGCGGCGGACGTTGTTGTCCGCTATCGGTCTAATATAGCAGTGTCAGGGAACGGACTTTGCAGAGTCATCCTGCTGCGCGGGTCTGGGTCCACCTTGCCAGGATGCTGGGGAGACAGCGCCCTGGGAACTGGTTCAAACATTCCCTAGGACGGGCACGAACCCGCTGCTCTGTCGCGTTTCTAATGTCTGCCGGCTGCTAGCCGAAGAAAGGATAGAACCGGAGGATATACTGTGAGCAGGCCATGTCGGACTATGGGGAGAGTACTTTTGCTGATGGTTGCTGGCTTAGTCGGACTACTAGCAGGCGGTTGTGTTACGCCACCCCCCGCTGCCATCATGAACGATGATGGCATGGACATGGCCGAGATGAATATGGGCAATCCCGATGCGACACCGGCGGATGCTATCACTGGTGCCACCTTGCGCCAAGGAACGTGGATCCGGCTCGTCACGGCCCCCGTAGCGTACGCAGACGTGACCGGAACCGCCCAATTAGCAGTTCATGACCAGGGCACCACCGTGACCCTCCGGCTCGCACAATTACCACCTGGACAATCCTACATGGCCCATGTCCACGTTAACACCTGTCGCATGCTGGGGGGCGATCACTTCCGGTTTGACTCCCAGGGGAGCGATATGCCTCCCAATGAAATTCACCTGGCCTTCACTAGTCAAGCAGACGGTACCGGTTTCATGACTGTGGTAAATCCTCACCAGGCGGGAGCAGAGGCACAGTCGATCGTTATCCACCAGATGGTGGACGACCTTAAGCTGCTTTGCGCGGATCTGCTACCCGCATAGCTCATGTGGGTCAAGGGGACCGTACCCGTATCTATGATCGGGACGGATATATAGCCGGGTCCCAAACCTGCCGGGAGCAGTAGACTCGAAGCGCATCGCCATGGGCACAAAACGCGAATCGACTGCCAGGAGCAAGTATCACTGTGTCCGGTGCAGAGCTTCCAGGGTCTCAAAGCAGGCTGCCAGTGGATGGTAATCCGTCTTGGCAGCAGGGCTCTTGTGATCGTCATATTTCTGATTATCTCTGCTTAGAACACGGTACCAGCCGCCGTACACGTGGTCGATCAGATGACGGTCGGCGAAGTCCCACACCCGGTCATACCAAGTCCAGTACTGATCCTCGCCTGTTCTGAGGGCAAGGAGAGCCGCGGCGGCGAACGTTTCGGCCAAGACCCAGTAGTAGCGGTCCGTATCTAGGATACGTCCATCCGGGGCAAACGTGTAATGCATACCTCCGTGCGGGTGGTCCCAGCACTTTGCCAGAGCAACGTCAAAGAGACTGCGCGCACGCTCCAACATCCAGGTTTCGGGCCGATAGCGTTCCAGGATTAGCAGTAGCTTAGCCCATTCCGTGAAATGGCCGGGTAAGTAGCCATAGGGCTTGAACAGATTCTGGGGATCATCCCGGTTGTATGCCCAATCATGGGTCCAGTCGGTGTGGTAATGTTCCCAGATGAGGCCATCGGCACGAGCGGCTAGGTCCATACAGATACGCCGTGCCAGCCCATATGCGCGGTCTAGGTACCGGGTTTCGGCCGTGGCCTCGTAGGCTACCAACATGGCTTCGCACATGTGCATATTAGCGTTCTGACCGCGATAGGGTCCGACCGTGTTCCAGTCACCTGCTTGAATTTCATCAACGTACAGTTGGGCGTCCGTCTCCCAGAAACGTTCTTCCAGCAACTCATAGATATCCGCTACGAACTCGGATGCCCCGGCAATATCCACCTTGGCAGCCCCGGCTGCGGCCAAGAGAGCAAAGGCGTGCCCATAGCAGTGGCGTGTCTCGTCCACCACATCCTGTCCTTGCAGTACCCAGGCCAATCCGCCATCTGCCTGGCGGTGCTTCTCTTGTAAGAAACGCAGACCATGAGCCGCTGCCTCACGGTAGGCAGGTTGCCCCAGAATCAAGGTAGCCAGGGCGTAGTTGTAGATGAAACGACATGTACCCACCAAGTGCTTGGTCATGCGATCGAAAATCGAACCGTCGTCACGGAGCTGGTTGATGAATCCCCCTAGTTCCGTGTCTATACAGATCGGATGATAGAAAGCCATGATGCTGCTTATATGATGGCGTAGAAACGCCGGGTCACGATAGGACATGTCAGAATTTACCTTGTCTTGACCTGTACTCTATTGCATAGAGCAAGCCCCCAATCCAGCGAGTCCGTAACCGCGGACATAGGCCGGCACCATGACTGGAACTGCATGGCCGCGAGGCAGTGAGCCCGAGTTTCTATCATGATCCGGTTCCCATGGCTGATGGTGTATTCGTGGACCCTGTACCCATAGCGATGTGGACGTATGGGCTAGTGCCCTACGGCTACTGCACTCTATGGGGACTAGAGCAAACGGCCAACTGGTCCATTATAGGGGTCGATCGCCCAGGTGTCACAGCGCTCCGCACGGGCTCTGTCCCTGACGGCTTACGCCCCGGCACAAGTTCACAGAACCACTGCCCATGCCCCTTGCCTAGATCAACCTTGAAATCATACACGATATACGGGAACATTTCCTGCGTGATCTTCACTGTCCCGGCTATCACTTTGTGGGCTAGATCCTTTAGCCGATCTTGCGGGGAGGGGGGATCGAACGGCGGTGCAAGATTCTGGAAGAGCAGCATCCATCTGGATCTATATGCGTTACAGCCAGTACTGCTGGAGATACGTGTCCCATGACTAGCTCGCTGGAAACTTCATCTCCCTGGCTATTCCCTACGGCAGACAGTGCGGAGGAAAGCAGTTTCAGCGGCAACCGTTTGCCTGGGACTGGTGAGGCTTTGTTCCCGTACCATGGCACGCAGTCCGGAAAACTCCCGCCAACCCTATCGTGCCGGTGCAAGATGATGGGGGCAAATGACTAGGCACATAGGGCTGGGCCTCGTGGAATCTCTATGGATGGCAGGCAGAAGACGGCACCTATTACGGTACCTACGGCGGCCTACCACCTGTTGTATGCAAGACCTCATCTTTGCATGCTTACTGGCAGTATGGCAGCGCCTTCCTAGGTTATTCCCAGAAAGGCGTTAACTTACATGAAGACATCTTGTGTTCGGACTTCTTTGCCATGAACGACAAGTGGCTGATGCAGAGCATCAGCTACGCGCTAGGTTGTCGTTACTATGTGGGCGAGTGGGAAAACAAACAGTTCTATCCAGAGTACCACGAGCCAATGGGTTAGGGAAATTTCCTATGCAAGGATGATGGCAAACAGCCGCAGCGCGCTGAAAATCCAGGGCGGAACTGCAGACCATCACGTATGGCGGCAACAACTGCTACATCGCATGGGGACAGGTGACGAAGCCACTGTGGAAGGCGTGCCCCCCGGATGTTTGTGTGTAGTTCATACCCAAGGGCAGGCTATTGCTATGGAGTCAAGATGTGACAGTTAGGAAGAAACGGTGATTGGTATTGACCTGCAAGCCCACGTGCTCCTCATACATCACCACCGCATCAGTCTGGTGACGGGCCGTAAAACCATAAAGGAGGCTCCTCTGTCATCCGAGACCGAGCGTACCGTGGTGAATGGTTATCACCTGCATATGCTGTTGACAACTCCCTTGTGGAAGTCTATGCTTGCGAGACCCAGGCCATGCGGCGTATATATCCTCACGGAAGAACAGCGTCTAAGTTCAGACATTGGATTGCGAAAGGTGACTGTGAATTGGCTGTAGCACTGACTACATCAAGCGGACCCTGCCTTATTGAGGCCGCAACCGTTATCGCTCACGGGCCAGGAGGGGAGTGCTTGCTCATACCCTGGGGTTACAGCCAACAAGTCTCTAGCCTTAGTGGTATCCGTCTTCCTTATTTTGTTGTGTTTGTTCCCGCTCGCAGAACGTAGTCTATGCCTACCCCAGTGTGCACAGCCCAGGATACGCCGTACGGGCGTATCTATACTATCGTACGACAGATTCCCTACGGTCAGGTAGCCACCTACGGCCAGATTGCCCGTCTAGTCGGACGATGCAGTGCCCGTCTGGTTGGTTATGCCATGGCAGGGCTGCCTTTCGACTCGGATGTTCCCTGGCATCGTGTCATCAATTACAAAGGCCGCATCAGCCCAAGAGCCGGTATCGGCAGCCAACTTCAGCGTCAGCGTTTGGAGGCCGAAGGCGTATTGTTCCATCCGGATGGCAGTATAGATTTGGAGCGGTTTCGCTGGCAAAAGCTTGAGGTGGGTCACGGCCCACCCTGAACCTGCTCTAAGACTTAGCAGCAGAGCCCAGGGCTGAGAGTAAAGTGTATGGTGCATCTCTGATGCTAACGGCAAGAGTAGCAACAGACCTTACCACGCGTAGAGAAACGCCTGCTACACCTTAACCCATTAAGATACAATTGCATTATTACCTGGAAATGGATAGATGTTCTGGGTCTAGAAAACCACATTTAGTCTAAGTCGCCTGAAGATTCTAACGGGTACGTACAGACTATGGCTCATTCTATTGAAAGAACACCACCTTCCAGCCCTGGTGCCGAATTGCGTGCCGATCTGGAGGAATTGGAAAAGTTATTGGTCAAAGTCAACGATATGACCATTGAGCGTACCCTGATGCTCCTGGATAAGGCGTATTTACAGATGAGAACTTTGCGGGCTCAGGGTGTTGATCTTAAGGCCGAAGAAGGTTTGTGGCTTGGCTTTGAGATACGGTTACAAGAATCAGCAGGGGAATTTGTGCGGATTGCCCGATCCCGGGGAGGCCTTGATCACCTACGCCGGGATCTTGCGCAAACCGATGGGCTCTGGTGGCATATAGACAACGTATACCGAGCCCAGATCCGACACAGCCTGTTCAAGGCCATGCGCTGGCTAGGCATAATCGGGGGGTTGGTACTGACAGGTTGGATTATGTTGAGGTACGTTATACCTGTTGACGAGTCCACGGTCCAGTTGACGAGCATTGTTTATGATGTAGAAAGAGCCATTGATACTAGAGACTTCGTTGCGAGCCGAGCGATTGTGGAAGAAGGTTTGGAACGCACGGGCGATGCCGCGGAACTGCTATTGTGGGGCAGTGCAATTGCCGAGCAGGAAGGAGACTTAGAGAAAGCGCAAGACTATCAGATCCAAGCTTTCAAGACGGATGTCCCACCCGTCCGGCTCTGGATCACTCTGGGGACCAACCGGCTCCGGGCCGGGGCTCTAGATAGTGCAGAATGTGCTGCCTTGACCGCCCTGGAAATGGAAGAAACCAATGCCCAAGCCCATTTTCTGATTGCCAGCATTGCGGAAATCTTGGGTGACTATGATAAAGCGGTTGCGTATTTCAATAAAACCTACGCTTTGGCCGAACAACACCAACCGCAATTGGCCGTCATTGCCCGCGTACGCATGGGCAACATGATGCAGTCACCGGGGGTACTCACCGCCTCCACAGTGTCAGAGCGGGAGCTTAAGTGTAATTAAGCCGTGGAAGCTGCGTGCACAGCTAGCCAGTATACAGATTGAAGCACTTGAATCGCAGCGTCCGCATTGCCCTGTACTCCAGGGCGGTAAGACCGGTGCGTTACTAGGCGCCACCGGTGCCAAAATTTCTCCACACAAAGCGGCCCCCCTCTGCAGAGGGGGGCCGCTCATTTCACTAGGGTACGCTTGGCAGGCCGCTTCCTCCCCCGGCCCGGCCCTACGCACTACTCGGTGCGCAAAACGTTATCCACATAGTCGTCATTGGTGTAGTCCAGAATAGTGAGCGCCAGCGCATGCGCACGCACCTCGTTTTGAGAGGTGTCGTAATTGATGGCATTCCAGGTACTCCCCTTATCTTGACTCCGGAACAAATTGGCGGTCTTCGCAATATACGCTACCGTACGCGCACTGAACGTAATGCTTGTCCGTGGACTGATCTGCTCATCATCTTCATTTTCCAGCCAGCCCGTAATCGTGTAATTGTCATCTTCCAGGAAGATGTCCGCCGGCATATCGTACACACCCTCGGGCCCGAAGGTGTGAAAACCCATATTAAATTCAGCCCCGTTCGGGTACTTGCTACTTACGAGCACAGCACCAGACAACGTGGTCTTCGTCTGTTCCAGAATGGAGGACGTTGCACTCGTCGTTCCCAGCGCGTAGATGGGGTTCGTCACGAAAAGGCTACGGACCGAGGGGGCGCCCCCGTTCTCCAGCTTGCGCGAACGCACATGATTGGCAAAATGGATCGTGTCCCCGCTACCCGGCATATACTGCCCCTGGGCATCAAAAGAGGACGTGGGGAAGTTGCCGATGCTCCACCTAAACCCGTCACCGACCGTATTCGTATCATAATACAGTGGACTGTTCCTAATGAGATAGCTAACGATACCCTCGCCATGCCCGATCGTCGCCGCATCAAAGCCCAGCATATCGTCGCCCCCGCTGTCTACGACACGCACGCGGAAATGGTCAAAGTCCACTTCCTCCAGTTCCGGTTTCAACATGTTATGCCGCAATCCCACACGGAACTTAGGCGTCAGGTCCGCGACACCCGCGGCAGCATTCGTGCCCGCACGCGTAATATACCAATTGGCAAACTGTTTATTGAACCCCAGAAAATAGAAACGACCCACCCGATTCTTAGGGAAATACTCCCTATAGCCCGCGGCCGTTTTACTGCTGGGCTGGCCGTACCAAATGGGAATGTCAAACCAGGGCGCCGGCGCACTAGACGTGATTTCCGACTCCACAATGTCGCTAATCACATACTTCCGGTCTGTCACCGCTACCTGCACCTTCCAATCCGTCGATTGCGCCAAGTCCTCAAAGGTGTGACTCGTACTTCCCAACGCCTTGTCCGCCGTAATCGTCTTATCGTCACTTTCCAATATCAGCGTGATCGACGCGCTGTACACGTTCGGGCCCAGACGCCAGCTCGCCGGCTGCGTCATGTCCCACGACACCTTTAACTCGTCCTCTTCATCCGTCCGCATCACACGCACGTTGGACAGCGCCTGCAGACGCGTACCGGACGGACAGTCCGTGTAATCTTCGTCAAACAGGTTGCGGCCTGCTAGGGCCCCGCTCCCCAAGGTCCCGAGCACCAGCAGTGCCAGCAAGACGATCCAGCCGACACGCAGGCCCAGGCGTATATGTCTTCTACTAGTCATTTGCCCCCCCCCCCCCATTTTTTCATTACTCCTTTATTTTTTGTAGATATGGCCGTGCGCCTACAATGGCACAGAAACACACATCACTATATTCCTGAACAATTATACCAGATGGCTCAAGCCACTGCACGAACCCGCGGTGACTACATGACGGGCCCCTCGGCTCGCAACAGACCATCCACTCACAGGCATGCCCAGGCTACCAACCACCACGCGCTGTTGGTATAGCCTGACACCCCCTTATCTCCATCCCCCGGCCACAGGTGTTGGCTACCCGCTGCGAAGGGCGGAAGGGGCGCGTGCCAATAGGCAAAGAGAAACCTAGCGGGGTGTGAGATCCTAAGGACTGTTCGGCCCCCAACAGAACCGGAGACCCCGGGTGAGTGTGATGGACTACTGGGATCTACCAGGACGTTCCGGTGTAAAGGAGCTGTAAGAGACTACCCATTCCCGCTGTCCGCTCTCACTATCCGTAAAAACCCATACACCCCCTGCGTCAGGTCCAATGATGTAGCGAGCCACCTCTCTGAGGAGGCAGTCACGGAGACGTATGCCTCGGGGAGGGAGAGTAGTGTTTTCCAGGTTCCATCGATCGCCACTCATGCCGGGTCAAGTTAAGGTGGATTGTCCGGGACAGGAGGGCAAAGTGCCCAAAGGGTAGCAGGGTGACCTAGTCGGGACCTCCATG
Organism: Caldilineaceae bacterium; assembly: GCA_965116185.1. Classification (GTDB taxonomy): domain Bacteria; phylum Chloroflexota; class Anaerolineae; order Caldilineales; family Caldilineaceae; genus Bin34. The sequence goes on along the minus strand of OZ220492.1, from coordinate 458,619 downwards.
TTGAGCCAAGGTTTGCCACAGGGTACCAGCATCCGGGATAACATCCAACGGCAGGGCGTGGGTATGAGGGCGCAGGCGCCCCATATAGGCGGTCAAGTCAGCCTGCAGAGCCGAGGTAGTCCAGTGTCCGGCAGCGCGTGCGCGCAGGAAGCCGTCAAAGCGTTCCTGCACAAGTCCTTCAGCATAGCCCTGAGCAAATCCTGGGATGCGGATCACGGCGTCCATACACAGTCCGGACACTTGATCAGGGGGGTATGTCGAACCGGTTTGGCTGCCGGATAGCATCCCTGTATAATGCGGTATTCCCTGCACAGTTCTACTACAACCAAGTCCAGACTGTTACCCGAGGAGGTTACATTAATGTCTGCATTCCGTACTACCAGGCCTTGGCGTGGATGGTGGGTCACTGCCCTATTGTTATTGATCATGATCTTAGCTGGCTGTGCCGGGGGTGCACCCACTGAACCGGAAGATGCCATGGCAGAGCCTATGATGGAAGACCCCATGACGGCGGATGGAGCTTATGGTGAGTCCCCGATGCTGGCGGCAAAAGTGACCGCCGGTGAATTACCGCCCGTGGGAGAGCGTTTGCCCATTCAACCGTTCGTCGTCACTAACCGCATGCTGGTTGCGAGCTATGACACTGAAATTGGTAAGTATGGTGGCACCATGCGCCTGCCCCAGGAAGGTCCAGGCGGTGATCCTCACATTTACATTGGATCAGTGGAACCCCTGGTATGGGCTCCGGGGGCTTTCCACTATGACAAAGGTATTTATGGGAATGTCTTACTGGACTGGGAAGCCAATGACGATTCCACCGTATTCACTCTGTATATGCGGGAAGGTCTCAAATGGTCGGATGGTACCCCGGTTACCACGGCTGACGTGGATTTTACCTGGAACGATGTGATCCTGCATGAGGAAATTACGCTTGCGCCACCGAATTACCTGCGCACAGGCTCCAATCCTGCGGCTGAACTAGCCGCAGTGGAGATTCTGGACGATTACACCTTCACGGTTACGTTTGACGGGCAGTATGGGAGTTTTCCGGCGCAGCTAGCTATCGCGCAGTGGCGAGGATATCAGGATTTCCTCAAACCCGGCCATTACCTGAAACAGTTCCATGCGGATTACGCGGACGCCGACGAATTAGCCACCAAGATGGCCGCGGAATCCGTGGAAGAGGGGCAGTGGTACAACCTGTTCAATGCCAAACAAATGCCGGGTAACCTGTGGCGTGCCATCAATGAAGAAGGTTTCGGCCATCCCGTACTCACTGCTTGGCAGATGGTGGATTTCGGCGGGGGTGCCTGGAACTTTGAGCGTAACCCCTATTACTTCAAGGTGGACGAAGCCGGCAACCAGTTGCCTTACATTGACAAAGTGCAGATGCTGCTGATGCAGGATCGGGAGACGACGGTACTCAAGGTACTACAGGGCGAGGTAGATTATTTGGGTGAACGCAGTTCGCTTAAGAATCTGCCCCTGCTCAAACAAGCAGAAGCGGATGGTGTCCTGAATGTCTTCATTCCTCGTATGCATCGCCTACCCATCAATTTCACACTCAACCTGACCTACAACGATCCCGTCTATCGGCAGGTTACCCATGATGCACGCTTCCGTAAAGCTATGACCTTGGCCATCAACAAAGAAGAGATTATCCAGACTTTCTATCTGGGTGAGTTTGCTAAACTGCCTACCGACTCCAACCATGCCGAGTTTGATATTGACCAAGCCAATCAGATCCTGGACGAGATGGGGTTAGTAGCTCGGGGCGAAGACGGCTTCCGCTTGGGTCCGGATGGACAACCCTTTGAGATCATCTTTGAGCCTGCGCCCATGTCCCAGGACCATGTGCCCATGACGGAACTGATTGCCGAGTACTGGAAGGCGGTGGGCATTAACACGTCCGTGAAGTCGGGCGAGTGGAGCCTCATCTACCAGAAGTGGTTGTCCAATGAAACTCAGGGCATGACTCTTTGGAATCATGAGGACATCTGGCCTAGTGCGGGCTGGGACGATTATCTACCCCACAATTTCTGGGGACGCGAATGGGCCCAATACATGAATACCCAGGGGGAACAGGGTGAGGAACCGCCTGCCGGGGTACGGGAACTCTACGATTTGCATACCACCTATCTGCAGACTCCCATCGGTACTCAAGCTAGTACGGATGCGCTGCAGAATCTCTATGCCAATATCAGGGACAACTACTGGACCTTCAATCCGGTGGAAGAGTCCTATTACCCCACCAGTACCTCTGTGCGCATCAAAAATGTGCCCAAGGGGGTAGTGGAAGAAATGGGCATCGTGATCATGTATGGCATGGAAGAGTGGTACATAGACGAGTAATAAGCTCAGAAATGCTTTCAACCATAGCGTAAGAAGTGTGGCGGGGATAGACAGGTGTTGTCTACCCCGCCTTAGCACTGACACGGACTTGCCCCTTGTTGCACTATATTCTACACCGCTTCCTAACCCTGGTGCCGATGCTGTTCGTGATTTCGGCCGTGGTGTTTTTCATCATTCAATTGCCTCCCGGTGACTTCATGAGCACCTATATCGCTAATCTAGAGGAAGGGGGAGTCAAAATCACTGATGAATTGGCCTTGAGTCTGCGGCGGCAGTATGGCCTGGATCGCCCTCTACACGTCCAATACTTCATTTGGATCAAGAACATCGTAACCAAGGGTGACTGGGGACGGTCCTTCAGTTGGAACCGGCCTGTAGCTGACGTTTTGGCGGATCGGGTGCCCTTGACCGTGGCCGTGTCCTTAGCCTCTACGATCCTTGTCTTTGTCATTGCCGTGCCCATCGGTATCTTTTCCGCCACCAACCAGTATTCCTTCTTTGATTTCTTTTTCACTTTCGTCGGCTTCATTGGCATATCCATTCCCGGCTTCCTGCTTGCCCTTATCCTGATGTGGGGCGTCTTTGTCCTTTTTGACTGGCGGGTGGGTGGACTCCTGTCCCCGGAATTCATGGATCAGCCCTGGAGTGTGGCCAAGATCTGGAACCTATTGACAAGAATGTGGTTCCCGGTGCTTCTCATCGGCTTGAACGGCACTGCCGGTCTGATGCGTGTCATGCGCGGCAATTTGTTGGACGAACTGCGCCGACAATATGTGGTCACGGCCCGCGCCAAGGGTATTCCGGAATTACGCGTACTGTACTATTACCCGGTCAAGATTGCCTTTAATCCGGTCATTAGCACGATTGGCTGGATTTTGCCGGGTATTGTTGCAGGTGAAGTGTTGATTTCCATCGTTTTCAATCTGCAGACCACAGGGCCTGTACTGCTGGATGCCCTGATGGCCCAGGACATGTACTTAGCGGGCAGCATAACGCTCATCTTGAGCCTGTTGGTCATTGTGGGAAACCTGGTGGCTGATCTCTTGCTGGTCTGGCTTGATCCGCGCATTCGCTATGAGGGCATGGCAGCGTGACCCTGGCTGAGCTGGAAATGCCTGCCACGGCTGAGGTGGCCGAGAAAACGGGCGAAGAATTTTACCGGGCCACGCAATGGCAGTTGATCTGGTGGGCTTTCCGCCGGCATATCATCGCGCGGATTGGTCTGAATGTGCTGGGCCTACTCTATACCTTGGGTATCCTCTGTCAGTTTGTCAGTCCGTATCAACCGCTGGACCGGTTTGGTGGCTATCTTGACGCCCCACCCCACCGAATTCGTTTCTTCCATGAGGGCCGCATGCAGCGGCCCTATATCCTGGACGTGGAACCGCAACTGGATATGGAGACTTTTCGCACGGAGTACCAGCCCAAGGCAGAAAGCCCGCTCTATCCTATCCGTTTCTGGGTCAAAGGAGCGGAGTACAAGCTCTTCGGGCTGATCAAGGCCCGACGCCATCTGTTCGGTACTGATGAAGTGCCTCTCTTTCTTTTTGGCACCGACCGTCTAGGGCGTGATCTGTTCACCCGCACCATGTACGGAGCCCGGATTTCCCTCTCTATCGGTCTGGTCGGAGTGGTGATGAGCTTTATCCTGGGCCTCTTCATTGGCAGTGCCGCCGGATACTTTGGGGGCATTGTGGATCAGATTGCCATGCGCTCCATTGACTTCATTCTGTCCATTCCGCCTATTCCACTGTGGATGGCCCTTTCGGTCGCCCTGCCACGGGAATGGTCCGTTGAGAGCACTTATTTCTTTATTACGCTTATCCTTTCTCTCATTTCATGGCCTGCACTGGCTCGGCAGGTACGGGGCAAATTTCTGTCCCTGCGGGAAGAGGACTTCGTGATGTCGGCGCGCCTGGTCGGCTCCAATGAACTGCGGATCATGATCATTCATCTGTTCCCGTCCTTTACCAGTCATCTGATCGTGACTCTAACGCTCATGGTACCGGGCATGATCATTGGTGAAACAGCGCTGAGTTTTCTGGGCCTGGGCATGCAGCCTCCGGCTGTGAGTTGGGGTGTACTGCTGCAGGATGCCCAGGATCTAGTTACTTTGGCTTTGCATCCCTGGAAGTTGATCCCCAGTCTCTTTGTGATTATCACAGTTCTGATGTTCAATTTTCTGGGAGACGGTCTGCGCGACGCTGCCGATCCGTACGCAACCTAGGGAAGATATGCCATGGACGCAACGTCCACTGACTGGGTACTGGCCATTCATGATCTGGTTACCCACTTTGAATTCGATGAAGGCACCGTGCGTGCGGTGGATGGCGTGTCGCTTACCGTAGAGAGAGGCAAGACCCTGGGTATCGTGGGGGAGAGCGGTTGTGGCAAAAGCGTAATGGCCCAGTCTATCCTGCAAATCGTGGGAGCAGGCGGGCACATCAAGCAGGGTCGAATCCTGTTGCAGCGTGAAAACGAAGTAGTCAATCTGGCCGAACTTGATCCGCGTAGCGCCGAACTCCAACATGTGCGCGGTCGCGAGGTGGCGGTGATTTTTCAGGAACCCAAGAATGCCTTTTCGCCCGTGCACACCATTGGGTGGCAGCTGCGTGAAGCCATTGAGTTTCACGAGGATGTTACCCGAGACGAGGCGCAGAGACGTGTGGTGGATCTGCTCGGTAAAGTAGGTATCCCCGATCCGAAGCAACGGGCCCATGCCTACCCCTTTGAATTATCAGGCGGTATGCTGCAACGGGCTATGATTGCGATGGCTCTCGCCTGTGGTCCCCGCGTATTGATTGCGGACGAACCGACTACGGCTCTGGATGTCACCATTCAGGCCCAGATCTTGGACTTGCTACGGACCCTACAGGCAGAAACCGGAACCGCCATCCTGTTCATCACCCATGACATGGGTGTCATTGCGGAAATGGCCGACGAAGTGGTCGTCATGTACCTGGGCGAGATAGTGGAGAAGGCCCCCGTATGGTCGCTTTTTGACGATCCCAAACACCCGTATACACAGGCCCTGCTCGAATCCATTCCCCATCTGGGAACGATGCCAAAGGAGCGCCTCAGGTCCATTGTGGGCCGTGTGCCTGATCCCTACCAGCTGCCCACGGGCTGCCGCTTCCATACGCGCTGCGAATTTGTACGCCCGGGCATCTGTGACACAGTCAAGCCGCAGACAATCCAAGTAGAGAGTAATCACACCGTAGCCTGTGTTCTTTTTGACGAGAATATTGCTCATGGCTGAATTGGCGTCTCTCTTGTTGGATGTACGTAACCTCAAGAAGTACTATCCCATGCGCAAGGGCCTCCTGAAACGGCAGGTGGGGATGATTCGTGCTGTTGACGATGTGACGTTCGCGATTCGGCCCGGCGAGACTTTCGGGCTGGTAGGCGAATCCGGATGTGGTAAGACCACGGTGGCTAAATCCATTATCCGCGCAGTGGCACCCACCGCCGGACAAGTCCTTTTTCATCTGGAACGTGCGCAGGATCTAGCGATCCTGGAAAAGGACGCACTGAAAGTTGCCCGGCGCAACATCCAGTTGGTTTTTCAGGATCCCTTCGCTTCATTGAATCCGCGGCAGCGGGTGCGGGACATTATTGGGGAACCGCTGCGGGTTAATGGTGTGGCCCGTGGTGCGGCTTTGGCAAACCGGGTGGGCGAATTAATGGCAGCGGTCGGGCTACGGCCCGAATACATGGTCCGTTATCCCCATGCCTTCAGTGGCGGACAGAGGCAGCGTATTGGCATTGCCCGGGCCTTAGCCCTGAATCCCAAACTGATCATTTGTGATGAACCTGTGTCGGCCCTGGATGTATCCATTCAGGCCCAAATTTTGAATTTGCTTAAGGATCTACAAGGCCAATTTGGTCTTACCTATCTCTTTGTGTCCCATGACCTGGGTGTTGTGCAGCACATCAGTGACCGAGTAGCCGTCATGTATGTCGGGCGGCTGGTTGAGATAGGCCCCACGCAAACTCTCTTCGCCTCGCCCCGGCATCCCTATACGGCCGCCCTGTTATCGGCTTCTCCTAAGCCTCACCCCCGTTTCCGGCGTAAGACTCCGGTCCTAACCGGGGAAATACCCGATCCTATGGCGGCACCTACCGGTTGTCATTTCCATCCGCGGTGCCCCTACCGACAACCTGTTTGTGCAGAAGAATTTCCACCGTTGGAAACCATACCCGACCAGCCGGATCATGCGGTAGCTTGTCACTTCGCCGCGGAGATCACTCTGGAAGGTCTTCCGGCTATCTGAGGCATCTACCGGTCCACGACCTAACACGACCTAACTCTTACTATCTAACCGGTATGGCCATTATAGCGCCCTGGCCCGGATGTCTGTAGGCGCCTTCTTGTCCGGCGGAGGCGTCGGCTGGACACAGTGAATGTTGTTTGCGGATTACCCCGCGTGGACAGCCTACGGCAGTCAAGTGGGACGGTACCCCACGCGCTTCACTCAGCCTAGCTTTGCCTATCTGTCGAGCGCGTGCACAAAAAACGGTGCCATTTCCATGATTCATGACGCTTGTAGTAGTATGAGAAATCACGGTACCCTGAGCGTATATACTGCATTATGGATAAGGTTAGGCAATGTACCTGTGCCAATCGGTCTTGTGAGGTTGCTTGACGAACCTGACAAAACCTAGCCGCCACGAAGTCGTGCGCTTGCCCCCGTGTCTACCTAGAGCCATCATGTCTTTGAGGGAAAACGATGTATCACGGCATTGACATTGTGGATTTCCATGTACATTTTCCTTCCCGACTGCCCTGGTTTGGCCCTATGACAGGTACCACAGCGACATCCGACGCCGCTGCGGAGGGCCGGAAACGAGTCGTACGGGACATGTCCCGGCCCTACAGCGAGCAATGGCGTCGGATGTGGGACTTTCCCTCGCCCGAAGCGGCGGCCAACCATCCGGGCGACGAGGTCCAGGCCCAACGCTGGAAACAGGAGCTAGACACGCATGGCATTCACGCGGTGGGTTTTGTCACCGGGGGCGGCAACGATAATCTAGCGACTATCTGCGGCAGGTATCCGGAACAATTCATCGGCTTTGCCCACCACAATCCCTTCCGTCCCGACGCGGCTGACGAACTACGGCGGGCCGTGCGGGATTTGGGGCTGCGGGGGTACAAACTGCTGGCCCCCAGTATTGACCAGCCCATTGAAAGTCGATCCATTTATCCGGTGTGGGAAGCTTGCCAGGAATTGGAGATTCCGGTTCTGATCCACTTTGGTATTCAGGGCGGGTCCGGTGGTATCGCCTATCATGAGAACATCAATCCCTTCAAGCTACACGATATTGCCCGGGATTTTCCCCAGGTCCCTTTCGTCATACCCCATTTCGGCTGTGCCTGGGAACGCGAAACCCTGCAGCTGTGCTGGGCCTGTCCCAACGTAAGTGTTGATACCAGCGGCAGCCTACAGTGGATCCGGTGGGTGCCAGGTGAGGTCACCGTCAAGTACCTGTTCCGCAAGTTCTATGAGACGGTGGGGCCCAGACGCATCATTTTCGGCTCCGACTCCAGCTGGTTCCCGCGTGGCTTCGCGCGTCGCTACCTGCAGGACCAGTTCCGCGACTGTGTTGATCTTGGCATGCCGGACGCGCACCTACAACTGATTTTCGGCAGGAACGCAGCGCGCTTACTGCGCATTCCGCTACCGCCCTGGGAACCGGCAGCCTGAAATTCCGGAACACATAACCGTACTGTATCCGTCTCTACTATCCAACTGACAAGGAGCAAACCGCTATGAAGCCAAGATTTACTGCACTATATATTGGAGCCCTCGTGTTCCTTATGCTGGTTCTGGCGGCCTGCACACCGCCGGCCGCCCCCACCGATACGGCCCCTATGGCTGCCGCAGAACCTGAGATGATCGAAATCGAGTATTGGCAATATAACTTTGAGGCTCGTGTCCTGGCTATGGATCGGCTGATTGAGATGTTTGAGTCCGAAAATCCCAACATTAAGGTCATCCACAATTCCGATGTGCCCTACGCCGAATACCGGGATAAGATCGCCGCCAGTGTACCTGCGGGCGTGGGACCTGACGTCGCCACCTTGTTTTATGGCTGGCAAACCGTATGGTTGGATGCCGACTATCTCGTTCCGCTGCCGGAAGAAGCTTTTCCCGCCGCCATGATCGATGCCGAATTTAGCCCGCTGGTGCAGGCTAGTTTCGTGGACGGCACCTTGTACACGCTGCCGACCGCCGTACGGACCTTGGCCTTGTTTTATAACAAGGACTTGATGGCCAACGCGGGCCTGGATCCTGAGGCACCACCTCAGACCCTGGATGATCTGGCGGCCCAGGCGGCTGCCTGCACGGTGCGAGCGGAAAACGGGGACTACGAAGTACAGGGTTTTGTGGTGGATCTAGCAGCACAGGACCATCACTGGTTCCGTGAGGTCCTGGTTCGCCAGTTTGGTGGCACACCCTTTGCCGCCACCGGCCAAGACGTGGCTTGGAACTCGGAAGCAGGTCAGCAAGCCTGGAATTATCTCCTCAACTTCAAGACGGGTCTGGAAACCGGCGACCGGGATTTGTTTGATGGTAGTACCCAGGCTTTTCTGGCGGGACGCGCCTGTTTCCACATTGATGGCTCCTTCCGGCTGGGCACAATTGCTAACAACGCTCCGGACCTGAACTTCGGCGTGGTTGAATTGCCGGAACACAACGGCATCAGAAGTACCTTTGGCAGTTACTGGACCCATGGCATCACCCAGAAGGGTGCCAGTGATCCGGCGCGCATGGATGCTGCGGTTAAGTTCTTGCAGTTCATCACCTCGGACGAGGCGGGTACGATTTGGGTGGACATGGTGGGCGAACTACCCGCCCGTTTGCAAGCCGGCTCCAATCCGGAGCTGTTGGCCGATCCCCACCTGGGGGCGTTTGCAGCCGGCCTGTCCTATGCACAGGCTACCTTCTTCGTCAACGAAGCGGACCAGCGGCAGGCTCTCATTGATGCCTATGACATGGTAGTCCTGAGCGGCGAGGATCCCAATGTTGCTCTGGACATGGCGGCCGCAACCGTCCAGGAAATCCTGGACGCCCATTACGAACAGTAGACTGCCGGCTATCATCACGGTGAGACGGATCGGATCTAACGCAGGAGTCCGTCTCACCGTGACTGTATTCTCTACCTTGCGCGTGTGATGAAACTCTCCCTGCAGCAGCGCCGGATCCTGTGGGCCTACACCTTTCTTAGTGTAGCTCTGGTGTTCTTCATCCTCATTCGCTGGTATCCGGCGCTGTTGTCCTTCAATATTGCCTTCCGTGATTGGAACACCTTCCAGGGCTCCGGTCCTTGGGTCGGCCTGGAGAATTACACGGCAATCTGGCAGGACCTGTGGAAACCGCGCAGCGACGTGCGTGCGGCTTTCGCCAATACCCTGGGATATGTACTGTACGGTGTACCTATCCAGATGGTCCTAGCCCTGGCCATCGCCCTGTTGCTGGATCGCATTCGCGCCCTTTCCACCCTGTTCCGAGTCGCCTATTTTGCGCCCTATGTCACCTCAGCGGTGGCCGTGGCTTTTGTCTGGAACTGGCTTTATCTACCCCAGACTGGACTGCTAGCCCAGGTGTTTGATATCCTACACATCCCGGAACAGCCTTTCACCAAGAGTCCCAAGCAGGCCTTGCCCTCCATCACGGCGGTTGCGGTGTGGCAGACCCTGGGTTATTCCGTCATCATCTACCTGGCCGGTGTCAAGCAAATTCCCCTCATGTATTACGAAGCCGCGCGGATTGACGGCGCCAGCGGTTGGCGGTTGCTGCGTACTATCACGTTGCCGCTGCTGAATCCCGTTATCGTCTATCTGACGGTCCTCTCTACGATCTCCTTCCTGCGCCTTTTTGCTCTGGTGCAGAATATGAGTCCCCAGGGCACGGGCGGTCCCCTGAAAAGTACAACTACCGTGGTGTTGGAAGTATACCGGAAAGGCTTCTCCAGTTATGACATGGGGTATGCAGCTGCCCTGACCGTAGTGCTCTTCTTTGTTATCCTACTGATCACGGTCATTCAGTTGCGCTTTTTGACACGCCGTTTTGAGTATTAACTTCTATGTCTACGATGAAGTTCGTCGCCCTTTCTATTCAGCTGGTTTGAACCGGCCGCATGGCTACGCTGGCTCGATCCCGTAACCGACCGGCCTTCGGGCTGCAGAGCCTTGCTTACGTGCCCCTGGCCGTGGGCGCCCTGATCATGGTCACGCCCTTTCTGTGGATGTTGATCACTAGTTTGAAACCGGCCCCGGAATTGGTGGAGTTCACCTGGTGGCCCAAGGCCCCCACCTGGGATAACTACCAGCGCGTGCTCACGACCTCTAATTTTGAGCGCTGGTATTTCAATAGCATCGTGGTAGCCCTTGTCTCCACGACCTGTGTCGTGCTGTTCGATTCGCTGGTGGGCTACACCCTATGCAAGTTTGAGTTTCCGGGTAAGTCCCTGATCTTTATCGGCATCCTGGCCACGCTGATGGTGCCGACCGAAATGTTAATTATTCCCTGGTTTGATATGAGCGTGCGCTGGGGCTGGAATGAGGGTCTGGCTCAATACTGGGGCATTGCCTTCCCCGGTGTCATCACGGCAGCCGGGATATTTCTCATGCGCCAATTCTTCCATGGCGTACCCAACGACTTGCTTGACGCGGCCCGTATGGACGGCATGAGTGAAATTGGCATCTGGATCCGGATTGGTGTGCCACTCACCCAAGCCGCCATGGCTGCCCTAGCCATCTTTAATTTCATCGGCAACTGGAACGCATATCTCTGGCCCCTCATCGTGGCCAGCGCCCGGGAATACTACACGCTGCCGGTAGGGCTGTCCTTCTTTCGGGGCGAATCCACCACCGAGTGGGAGAAGATCATGACTGCTGCCAGCCTAGCCAGTGTGCCGCTCCTTTGCCTATTCGTGGTCTTCCAGCGCCGTATCATTGCCGGCGTGGCCCTGACTGGGCTTAAAGGCTGACCGTCAACGAGCCACTAGGCCACTACTCCCTCCCGTTCCTTCCCGGTGACGCCGGACCCGGGATGTTAGGAGTCCAGGGCAGTCCTACGTAGAAAATTCCAGATTATGCCGTGCACGATGCGTTCCACGGGGGCCCGGTCGTCCGTCAGCGGTGCTACATCCGGCACCGGCGTGGCGTACGCCACCTGATTTAGGGACTCACGGGCGAAGGCCCGGAACGGAGCAGGATAGATGGTGGATAAACCCAGAATATGGGTCTGGTACCAGGCCAGATCCGTCGGCTGTGTCAGCCCCACTACGAGAGTATTGCCTAAGGTTCCAGCGGGTACGGGTTCGTTCACGACCACTACGGTGGCAAACACGGTGTGCATGGTGGTCACCAGCGCATCCACCAAGGACTGATCCATCTGCGTGCGGCCCACATTGATAGCCACCACACCCGTCTCCGTCAGATGGGCGGCCGCCAACCGGAAAAACTCCACGGTTGTCAGATGGAAGGGAATGTAGGGTACCCGGTAGGCATCAATGGCGATCACGTCCCAGGTGCGGGTGGGCGGCTGGGACTGCAACCAGCGCCGGCCATCCGCCGCGATCGCGGTCAGGTTAGGCTGATTCATGCCGAAATACCGCCGGCCAACCGCCAGGATCTGTGGATCCAGTTCAATGCCCGTGATGGGCGCAGGGCCGTAGATATCGGTCCAGAGAGAACTCACGGTGCCAGCCGCTAACCCGATGATCAGAACCTGGGCCTGGGCGGGATCGGGCGGCTGAGTGCTGAACCAGGGTGCCAGCAGAAAATAATCCCACACACCCAGGCTCAAAACCGTTGCCGGGTGATGAACACTGTGGATCCCTACCCCCTCGTTCAGCTTCAGATAGGTTTCGGTGCCCTGCTGACGGACCGCGATGTAATGGAAGCGACTTTCGTCCTCGTACACTAGTTCTCCCGCCTGATTCCGCGTGCCGACCTGGTACACGGCGGCTGAGTTTGTCAGGAAACCCAAGCCTAGCGCCATCCCACAGACCAGCAGCCCCAAGCCCAACACGCGCCGCCGTAGACCACGGGGTACCCATACGGCCCCGATGGCCGCTAGTATGGTCAGAAAGGTGGCCAGTAGGTGAAAAGTCCAACGAGTACCGAATGCCGGAATCAACCAGAGTACCGGCGCCAGCGTTCCCACGATGCTACCTAGGGTCGCAGCCGCGTACAGGCGGCCGGCGGTGCGGCCACCAGCCGCTAGTGAGGTCAGGGCCAGACGGACAGCCCAGGGCGAGACGGCACCGAGCAAGGTCACGGGCAAAGAGAGCAACAAGGCCACCAGAACGACAGCCACACCCATCCGTCCCATATCCAACGCCAGCATATCCTGGGCGGAGCGGTGCAGAATCCAGGGGACCCAGAGCGGGATCAGAACGGTGGTCTGACCAGCCCCTATAACCGTCAGGAGCAAGATATCCAAGCGGGCATACCGATCGCCCAGTTTGCCTCCCCCCCAGGCTCCTATCGCCAGACAGGCCAGTACCAGTGCGATCAGGGCTGCCCATACCAGCTGGCTATTGCCGAACCAGGGTTCCAGCAGGCGGGCCGCGGTCAGTTCAATGCCTAGGGCTCCCGTACCGGCCCCCCCCACCAGAAGCAGAAGATAGCGTCGCATCAACTATGTCTTAGATTCTATACCTGTCAGAGAGCAGAGCAGGACAGTTCACCTAGGGGAGCTGTGGCCGGGCATCACGCGCATTCCCAGCTCAGCGGGCGGGGCCGGGACCGCATGGAGCTTATTCTGTGGTAGCACAATGCGCGGCAGTCAGGCCAGAATCATCTAGTCCGGCAACCTGACCGTGTACACCACAGGCGAGTGATCAGAGCCCATAGGCTGCGTAACCACCTGAGCCTCTGTGATTTCCAGTTCTGACGAACAGAAGGCATGATCCAACCGTAGGAAGGGCCGTGCGCCCAGGCGACTGTGCGGTTCCAGGTTGTGCGGCCAGGTCCAGCCCGGTCCCAGTCCGGCTTCGGCCCAACAATCCCGGAACTGGCGACGGATAGTTTGATAGATATCGGATGCTTCCGTTGTGTTCCAGTCCCCCATCATCAGCACGGGCTCCGACCGAGCATTGGCATCCGCCAGAATGTCCTGTACCTGCCGGTTGCGCATGACCAGCAACAGATTCCCGTCTGCACCGTTACCGTCAAAAAGAGGCGACAGCAGATGTACGTTGTAGAGCACAAGCACCTGGCCTGCTACGCGTACCCGCAGGCGCAAGGCAAAAGGTCCTGTGAGACCTGTACTCCAACGGTCTTCCAACACCAAGGGTAGACGAGAAAAGACTCCCAGACCCAATTGGGAAAGAGGATCCGCCATCCAGTACCGATACGGGTACTGATCCGGCAAGTGTTCCTCAAGTTCGTCCACGGCGTGACGCGTGACCTCCTGACATAGCACGACATCAGGTTCATGGGTTTGCACGTACCGGATCAGAGGCTTGACGGTTCGGATCTTTTTGAGCAGATTCGCACTTAGTACCTGCAGTTCCGGTGCCGGTCCGGCATCTCCGCGCGGACTAGGCAAGCGGCGCATAAACATCCAAGCATAATGCCGGAACCAAATCAAACCCAAACCTTTATTGAGCAGAAGCACCCACCAGGGCGCCCGGAAACCAAAGCGCAGCCAAACACTTAGCCAGGCACTACCCAAAATCCAGAAAGCCAAGCTGTTCAGCAGATACAGCCAACCGTTGCGGTCACCCAGGGTTTTCCAAAGCGCTAGCCAGGTCAGGGCCAGAATCAGCCAGAGCGACAGTAGATGGCGGTAGCAGCGTTGTAGGAAAGCCACAACATACACTTTCAGAGCGTTTCAGGATGATAAGCTTCCCGGTAGATCAGCGTGGCTGCCAGGGGCCCACGGTATACCAAAGCTGACTGATATTGCCAAGCCCGAATATCCAGTTGGGTCAGCCATTTCAGATCCTGGCCGTTTAGAATGCCGCCACAGGCAATGATGTCCACGGCGTAGCCATGAAGGCGTTTCAAGGTAACGAGCTTGATGAGAGCCTGACGAGCTTCCGCAACAAGGGCCCCACCGCCTAGTCCCCAGCGTGTGCCATCCCGATCCACCTGCGGTAGCGAATTGACAGCCACAATGGCCTTGACTCCAAACTCGTCGCACAGCTTCAAGAGCAAATGGTACTGGGATGCCGGCAGGCCGGGACTCACCTTGATCCAGATAGGCACGTACACGGGTGTTTCCAGTCGGGCGGCCCGCAATACGGCGCGCACTACCTTCTCCGTCTGGTGCAAGGCCGGATCTTCGTTCAAGGAAGGGCAGCTAACATTCAAGGTAAGCCAGGTAGGCGCAACGCCCGCGTCAAAGAGGTAGGCCAATGATTCCGTCATTTCCCGATGTATTTGTTGTGGCTCCTCTACCCCCGGCGTGACCGCGATGTTGATGCCATAACAGGAGGGCAGACGGGTCTTGTGCAGGGATAGGAACGAAGCTACGGCCCGGATACCCGCATTTTTGAGGCCCACGCGATTGCCCAGCGATGCGGTGCCACGGAGGCGCCACATGGTTACCCCGGTATTACCATGTCGTGGCCAACGGGTATAGGAGCCGAATTCCACGGGTCCTACCAGATGGGGCAAGGTACGCCAGCCCGGTAACAGCGTCGTGTCCCGGACTACTGCCGCCAGAGCCCGGACTTCGTTATCATGGCCTTCCCCCTTGATCCAGCCGGCCGCTAGGATGAAAGGTTGGGGTAACCGCACACCCCCGACTTCCACCGGGGCATCCGGATGCAGCCAGCGGGTCAGGGTGTGCAGGATCCGCTGCAGGTGATCCTGCTGATCCCAGCGTGCTAGCAGATCTTGCACTACTCTGTGACTGGTTCCCGGTTCCAGTGTGAACAGGGTGCTGCGTAGCACCAGATAGAGACCCTGGTAAACACCCAGCAAGATTGCGATCAGTCTCGCTTGGAGGGCTTGAGGCATACTCACGTCAGATCCCGCCTGGGCTGAACCTGTTTGCCAAACCCCGGCTCTACCCGAATACGCTCCCCATCGTAGGCTTCCACGCCCCGCACCTGGGTCCGCGCCACCCGGCAGCGGATGGGCCAGCCCTCAAAAGGTGTCCAGCCACACAGAGTATGCAGATTGGAGCCCTGGATTTGGCCCGACCAGTCCATATCCAACTCGGTCCAGGTATCGTCCGGACAGGGCAACCCGAAAATACGGCGCGGAGCCGTTGACACCAGCTCAATGAGCCGGTCCGCATTCAGCCGCCCTTCTACCACAGCCGTACCCATCAAGGGCAAGGTCGTTTCCAAGCCGGGCACGCCGAAAGCCGGAGGATAGCCTTCTTTTTCCGCCCAGGAATGAGGGGCGTGATCCGATTCAATAAGATCCACCAGCCCGTCTTGCACCGCTGACCATAGTGCGTTCTGATCGCGTTGCGACTTGAGCGGTGGTTTCATCAGCGCCTTGGGCCCTAGCTGTGCTTCGTCCTGATCCGTAAAGAACAGGTGATGCGGACAGACACCCACGGACACGGGCAGCCCTATGTCTTTACCCTGGCGCAACTGTGCGAGCTCGTACCGCGTACTGATGTGGCAGAAGTGAACCGGAATCCGGTACCGGGCTACTAACTCCAGCACTTCACCGACAATTTCCCCTTCAGCATGTACGGCGATCAGACCGTTGCGGTTCCAGGCGGCGAAATGGGCATCACGCTCCGGACCGGTGATATACAGATCGCCCGTGGTGGGATTCCCGTAGATCTTGAGCCCCACCGTGTCGGCCATGACTTCGGGGAATGTATCAGCGTTGCCGTCGGCATGTGCGCCATAGTACAGGCCCCAGTCACAGAGGGCATGCCAGCGCATCTGATCGATCTTGGTAACTAGATTTACGAGCGTGGTAGTCGTGGGCGGTGTGTTGGGCATATCCAGCACAGTGGAGTAGCCACCGGCCAGAGCCGCCGATGTCTCGCTTACCAGATTGCCTTTGTGATCCCAGGCCATGCCCCGTAAGTGTACATGGGGATCAAGGGGACCAGGAATACGTAGAGTCGCCATATCTGTTCTCCGTGACCTACACCCACTGACCCAACATCAAGGAAATCAGGGCCATGCGGATGAACATGCCATTCTCCATCTGCTGAAAGTACTGCGTCCGCGGATCCTGATCCAGGGTGTAGCGGTCCGCGGCCGTGCCCATTTCGTGCTTACGTGGCAATGGATGCATCAGAATGGTATCAATCGGGGTTTGGGCCAGCAACTCCGGTACCATCACAAAGGCGTCATGGACGGCTATGTAGGCAGCGGGATCGGCAAAGCGTTCCTCCTGGATCCGGGTCCAATAAATCACATCACTGTCATACAACACATCGGTCAGAGAAGATGTCTCCGTTAGGGTCAATCCCGCCTGTACGGCCTGCTCCACAATCGCCTGGGGCATACGCAGTGAATCCGGGGCTACCAGATTCAGGTGCAGGCCTTCCTGGCCGAACAGAGTCAGTAGTTTGGTTAGCGAATGGACGGTACGGCCAAATTTCAGGTCACCCACCAGGGTGATGTGGAGACAGCTGAAACCTTGCTTCTGTTTATAGATGGTGTAGGCATCCAGCAGGGCTTGGGTTGGATGCTCGCCAATGCCATCTCCCGCACTCACCACCAGGACCTGGCGCTGGATTTGTTCGGCCAGTAGATCCAGGAAATGGGCGGCGATGAAGGACGCCCCTTCCCGGGGGTGTCGCAGGATCACCATATCCGCATAACAGCCGGCCGCGCGTACCGTGTCCGGCAAATCCTCCCCTTTGTGCACCGAGGAAAATTCAATGCCGTTACTGGCTCCTATGGTCTTCCCACCCAGACGGCTCATAGCCGCTTGGAATGAAAGATCCGTGCGCGTGCTGGCCTCAAAAAACAGCTGCGCCATGACCCGACCATTGGCGATCTCGGCCACGCCCCGATCGCGGTTCGCCATGCGTCGCTCCAGCCGCTGGGTGCAGGCGAACAGGTGCATCAAATCATCGCGCCCAAACTGATCCACGGTCACGATGTGCTTGCCTGCGAAATCACCGGCAAGGGGCTGTGGTCTGTAGCTGTTCCAGATGCCATTCCATAGATGATCAGCCTCTGGATCAGTCGTAAATGTGGGCAGGGTCATCATGGTGCGATAGCAGACCGGCGGAGGAGCTGCATGGCCTGCGTATACTGATCTTCGGCAATCCGGTCCTGTTCCCGGAAATAGTCTAGAGCGTACGTCAGCGAGAACACTGCGTGCAGGGTAACTCCTTCCTGATCCAAGGCCTGACGTGGAGCCAGGCTGCGTTCCGTCATGACAATCGCATCGGTCACCTCTAGACCGGTGCGGCGCAATAGGTTCACGGTATCCAGCAGACTTTCTCCCGTAGTAACTACATCTTCAATGACTACTACCCGCTCACCCGTCTGGAAAATGCCTTCAATCTGTTTCTGCCCACCGTGGGGCTTGACTTCCTTACGCGCATAGATCATAGGTTTATTCGCCTGCAGTGCCGCAGATGTCGCCAGAGGTAGGGCGCCATAGGGCACGCCCGCCAGGCGATCACAAGGCAGGAATGTGAGCAGACGCCCGATCAGGTCCCCTATCAGCCGCAGCAGTTCGGGATGACTCACAGTCCGGCGCAGATCCAGGTAAAAGGGGGATACCATGCCACTTGCCAGCCGGAACTCGCCGAAACGGAAAGCGTCTACCGCCATCAGAAGTTCAAAAAGTTGGCGCATCGCGGGTGATAGGGTCATGGCTGCCCCTGCAGCTTCTGGCGGGTACCGTCCCGTATCCTCTGCACCAGATCGGCGGCGGTGGCCTCCGGATCAGCCGCTGTCGCTAGGCTGGAACTCACATTAATGATGAGGCCCGGATGATCAGACCGGATCCAACCGGCCTGTAGTGTACGGTCTAGATCTCCGCCTTGCCGGCCCACACCCGGTACCAGAATCCAGCGGTCCCCCACCGCTACGCGTACTTCCCGCAATACGTCCGGGTAGGTAGCTCCTACAACCAGACCCGCCTGGTCATGCCAGCTGCTGATGGCAGCTGCCATCAGCAGATACAGAGGTTTACCTTCTAGATGCTGCTGTTGCAGGTACCGGGCACTAGGATTGGAAGTATGACACAGCAGAAAGCACCCCTTGCCCTTCCAGGTCAGGAAGGGCTCCAGGGCATCCTGCCCCATATAAGGATTAAGCGTTACTGCATCAACAGCTAGTTCAGTGAAGGTAAAGACCGCGTACCCCCGAGAGGAAGATGCCAGATCAGCAAACTTGGCGTCCAAAATTACGGGTGTATCAATCGGGATGGCTGCCAGGGTATCCTGCAGTAATTCCAGCCCCGCCCGGCCATGGCGCAGATAGAAGGATAGGTTAGGTTTGTAAGCACAGGCCCAACCCGCAGTCGCCTCAATGAGGGACCGGTTCCAGGAGCGCAACCCCGATACCACATCCTGTTCCCTGATGGCAAACTCAGAGGGCAGATGCTGAGGATCCGGATCCAGCCCCACGCACAGCAGTGAGTCACGACTGTGCACGGAGGCAGCCAACTTGTCCCAGAAAGTCATGCAGCCATCCAGAGCCCAGCAGCAGAATAAAGCGGATGCAGTATAAAACGGGACTGCTTCATCTGCCTAAATCTCTGCCTGTTTACACCTACTGAACCCCAGGAACCCGGCGCGATGGTTATAATGAAATGCCTGCAGGTTATCAAGCAGACAATGGGAATAAGAACATTCTATCATGGCGGTGTTACGCATTCTGCACGACTGGGACGAAGATGCCATGATACTGCGTCGGCGTGCCCGTAAAATCCATACGGTTGACACTGCTATCCGTCAACTGCTGGATGATATGGTGGAAACGATGCGCGAGGCCCAGGGTGTAGGGTTAGCCGCTCCCCAGATCGGACAATCGCTGCAGGCGGTAGTGATTGAATATCCTGCAGATGATGCCGATCCTGATAGCACCCCAATATTGCATGAGATTCTCAATCCCGAAATTGTCCGGCAGCAGGGCCAGGTGATGGACCAAGAAGGTTGTCTCAGCCTACCGGGATTACTAGCTGACGTAGAGCGGGCCCAAACCGTCACTATCAAAGGCCTAGATCGCAACGGCAGGGCCATCCGTATCAAGGCGCACGACTGGCTGGCCCGTATCCTACAGCATGAAATCGATCACTTGCACGGGATTCTGATGCTGGATCGGGCCACGCAGGTCTACAAAGCGGACAAGCAGGAGGACGGCACGATCGAGCTCATCCCACTAGCCGAGGCATGATAAGCTCCAGTCCCATCCAGTAACCGTACGCCCCTAGCCCTAAGGGCTCAGATTTTTGCCTTTTATTCCAGAGGCAATGCCGAATCAGTATCAGACAAGGATTTATGGGCAAGGGTCATCCTCATTATCTCAACGGCACCATCGTGACCTAGTACTGTCGTATGTCTAGGTGCACAAGAACATAGTTCTGATGGGGCGGAAGGCAGACATGGGATACAGTCTATACAGCGGGCTGGCCTTAAAGGTCCAACCACCAGCGTACTTCTGGCTATTCCCAACCGTCGCCGCATCAAAGCCCAGGACATCGTCGCCTCCGCTGTCCACGACACGCACGCGGAAATGAGCGAAGTCCACTTCATCCAGATCCGGAGCACTCAGGTTATGCCGCAGCCCCATGCGGCACTTGGGCGTCAGGTCGGCCGCCCCTTCGCCATTATCACGCGTAATATAACCAATTGCGGAACTCTTTATTGAACCCCAGCAAATAGAAACGACCGACCCGGTTCTTAGGCAGATACTCTGTGTAGCCCGCGACCGTTGGCGCATCGCGGGGCCAGCCGTACCAAATGGGCATGTCAAACCAGGGTGCCGGCGCCCTTAACGTAATGGCCGCCTCCACAATGTCGCTGATCGCATATCCCCCGGTCCGTTACTGCCACCTGGACCTTCCACTCCGTGGATTGCACCAGGTCTTCAAAGGTATGACTTGTACTCCCCAGTGCCTTGTCCGACGTAATCGCCTCGTCATCACTCTCCAAAATCAGTGTGCTCGATGCACTGTACACGTTGGGACCCAGGTGCCAGCTCGCCGGCTGCGTCATGTCCCACGTCACCTTTAACTCATCATTGGCATCCGTCCGCATCACACGCACCATCACACGCACGTTGGACAGCGCTTGCAAGCGCGTACCGAATGGACAGTCCGTATAATCTTCATCAAACAGGTTACGGCCTGCTAGGGGCTCCGCTCTCCAAAGTGTCTGCCGCTATCAGTAGACCTCAGGCCATCCCCTACTCCAGCAGAAGTTGGAAGTTCAGGGCCACCATCTCCGTATCAATTGGTGTTGGAGAGCGCCAGGGCAGCCATCAGAGCGTTCTCGGTACCAGGAAAGCTGGCAGCAACCACATCTTGACTGGCAGCTTAAAGGCCACGAGGGGGATCATGAGGGCAACCCACAGTGAGCCGTCAGTCAAGCTAGACGGTTAGATGGAGAGAGGAGAACGGGTGGCGTTCTCTTGCTTGGATATAGTGCGCACCGGCGTCATGGATCCGGTGCGGTACGTGTGTCAGGACTGTACAGCCAGAGTCCCGGCCATCAGCGTAAGGTCCGCCTGCACGACCAGCGGGCGAGAGAGAGGCGCAGCAGGTAAGGGAACTAATAGCCCCGCAGACCTGCTTGTGCAACAGGTCTGTCGCCCCTATCTCACCCAAAGCATCCCCTCCGCGGAGGGGATGCTCAAATCACTAGGGTACGTCCGGACGGGCCCTTACAGGGTGTGGGATATAGCAGGCAGCTCCTACTATGCCGAGACCCACGCACTACTCATGCATGATGGAATCCACATAGTCGTCATTGGTGTAGTCCAGAATGGTGAGCGCCAGCACATGCGCGCGCACGTCGTCATCACCCGTGTGGCCCCGTGACTCCCACGTAGCGCCCTTGTCCGTACTCCGGAACAGATGGGCTGTCTTCGGAATATACGCTACTGTACGCGCACTGAACGTAATGCTCGTTCGCGGACTGATCTGCTCATCATCTTCATTTTCCAGCCAGCCCGTGATCGTGTAATTATCATCCTCCATGAAGATGTCCGCCGGCATATCGTACACGCCCTCGGGCCCAAAGGTGTGAAAGCCGCTATTAAAGTTGCTGTTGGATGGCCACCCAGAGCTGAAATCCGCACCGGACAACGTGCTCTTCGTCTGTTCCAGAATGGTGGATGTCGCACTCCCCGTCCCTAGCGCGTAGGCGGTCTCCGGCATGAAAAGACTGCGGATCGAGGGCGCACCTCCATTCTCCAGCTTGCGCGAACGCACATGATTGGCAAAATGGATCGTGTCCCCGCTACCCGGCGCATACTGCGCACCGGACGCAAAAGACTCCTGGGGGAAGTTACCATGGACATCCCACGTCCAGCCTTGGTTGACGTTATTAGTACCATCTTGGTACAGCGCACTCCCCTTAAAGGGGTACTTACCATCACCATTCCCGACCGTCTTCGCATCAAAGCCCAGCATATCGTCGCCCGCGCTGTCCAAGACACGCACGCGGAAATGGTCAAAGTCCACTTCTTTCAGGTCCGGTTCATCCATGTTATGCCGTAACCCTACGCGGAACTTGGGCGTCGGGTCCGCGAGACCAGCGCCAGCATTCCTGAGAGCACGCGTAATATACCAATTCTTGAACTCTTTATTGAACCCCAGATAATAGAACCGACCCACGCGGTTCTTAGGTAAATACTCCTTGTAGCCCGCGACCGTGCGCGAACCGCTCGCGGGTTTGCCATACCAAATGGGCATGTCAAACCAAGGCGCCGGCGCACTTGACGTGATTTCCGCCTCCACAATGTCGCTAATCACATACCCCCGGTCTGTCACCGCTACCTGGACCTTCCAGTCCGTCGATTGCGCCAAGTCCTCAAAGGTGTGACTCGTACTTCCCAACGCCTTGTCCGACGTAATCGTCTTGTCATCACTTTCCAATATCAGCGTGATCGACGCACTGAATACGTTGGGTCCCAGCTGCCAGCTCGCCGGCTGCGTCATGTCCCACGACACCTTCAACTCGTCCTCTTCATCCGTCCGCATCACACGCACGTTGGACAGCGCCTGCAGGCGCGTACCGGACGGACAATCCGTGTAATCTTCGTCAAACAGGTTACGCCCCGCGAGCGCTCCGCTCCCCAAGGCCCCGAGCACCAGCAGTGCCAGCAAGACGATCCAGCCGACACGTAGGCCCAGGCGTAGATGCCTTCTATTTAGTGGTTTGCCCCCCCCCCCATTTTTTCCTTTCTCCTTTATCTTTTGTAGACATGGCCGTGCGCCTATGTCCGCTTGGCCGACCGCGCACGCACAACACCATAGAAACTGCATTTATACAAGGTAATTGTACCAGATTATGCAAGCCGCCGCCCCAACCCGCGTTGACGAGGGCGTAATGGACACACCCGGCTCCACGACAGAACATATTTTGGAGCCAACCGGACAGCTATCATTGCCGTCCATTCTAGTTCTGTACGATCACGCCTACGTCACAGACGAGTGGATCACCCGCCGACACGTTGACCACCGTCAACCGTAGGGTATGGTTACCATTCACCATGAAGCGCGTGTCCAGGATGCCCAGCTCCCCATTTTCCACTGTCTGTTGCTGGCCGGCGAAGTAGAGAAACACGCGATCACCTTCCGCCCGTTCCAGCTTGTAGTACCAGAAATCGGGATCGGCGTGAAAGGCCGTACCCATAATGCGCACTTCCCCACTGATCACCTGGCTCTCAAGGGGCGCAACGATCCGCGCCCACTCGTTGGGACAGTTGGCAGCAGCGAGGGTATTGTCCGTTTGTACAGGGAGAACGGTGGGCGTGAGCTCAGGCACCGGAGTTGACGTTCCCACTACGGTGGGTGTGGGTGTGAACGTCACCTGAGGCACTTCAACAGCCAATATCGGTGTGGCTGTTGACAGGGGTATAGCTACCTGATCCGGCCCCGCCGGTCGGGCCAACAGATCCGTCATGCGCACCGTTGTGGCCTGTACGAAGCTGACCACGGTATCCGTGACTGAACGATAGACAGTTGCGAGTCGGGCAGGTTGTGCCGCCGGTGCCGAGTTGCTGCGCAGGGACATTCCCTGCCATATACCGGCCACTACCAGAACCGCAAGAGCTACGAGAGCTAGCGTTATTAGCCAACGGATACCCCGACTCGGTCTATCCGTTCTAGCCTCAAAGGCTTCACCCGACATCCGTACCGTCATGGGCCGATAGTCCAGGCCACGAGGGGGTGGCATCTGGGTTCCCGCACTGATAGCATTCCAGGCATCTCCCAGTGCCGAGGCAACGTCCTGTTGCCGTCGCAACTTCAGATCCTGAACATCCAGCTGGAGGAATTCAGCATAGTTCTGCAGAAACCCTCGGCCCACGATTTCACCGGGCAGTTCGTGCCAGGCATCCGTTTCCAAGGCTGCCAGATATTTGGCCCGGATATGGATGGTGTTTTCCGCATCACCCAGACTCAGGCCCAGTGTTTCGCGTCTTTCGCGCAGTATCGGCCCAATCCGTACACCTTGCGATGGTACATCACTCATGCGCTACAATGGGAACAGGCTTAAAGCAGGAATTGATTGACACGTTTTCATTGTAGCAGAAAGCCCAAGGATCCTGTCCCGGCATAGCCTGAACGGTCATACCAAGGGTAGACGGATAATCCAGAATTCTCCATTTTTCATTATTTGACGCTTGTTTATGCCGTTTTCCATATCTCTTGTACGCAACCTTGTGATTGTAGTGGTGGTATTAGTCGCCGTTCTTTTGCAGTGGCGCATTATTGACATGCGCGATGCCGCCGCCGAAACCTCTCCCTATACGCCCCGTATAGTACCGGGCAGTGCACGGACTCCCATGCCCCAAGGCCCCCTGAGTGGCAAGAGCATAGGGCTGGTGATCGGGCATTGGAGCAAGGATGGCCTAGTGGATCCCGGGGCCCTGTGCCTGAACGAAGCCGGCGTGGTTGAACTCAGTGAACTGCAAATCAATCAGGATATTGCTCAGCGCGTAACCACCGAGCTGGAGAAACTGGGTGCACGTGTCTGGCTGCTAGAGGAAAAGGATGACCGTCTGTCCGGTCTATACTCCGATCTGGCCTTGAGTCTCCACGCTGATTCCTGCATTGACGCCACCGGTTTCAAGGCGGCCTACGCGCCCGGTGCGGCCGCCCAGGTCGCTAGCAACGTTTTTGTGGAATGCTTGCGTACCGAATATGCCGCCCATACCGGTCTAACCTGGCATGCCTACAGCATTACGGACGATATGCTCCACTATCACATGCATGCCAAGGTAGCCCGTAACACACCTGCTGTAATCCTGGAAATGGGGTTCATGGGGGGTGATCGTCGGTTGCTGACGGAACAGCAGGATCGAGTCCGAGATGGCATCGTGGACAGCATCCGCTGCTTTCTGGACTCCGACGCCTCTTCCTGACACACTGACATCATCCGTAGAGCCGGGTGTAATGGTATAGATTGGCGACGATCGCCTCTACGTAGGCAATGGGTTCCGCTAGGGGCAGGGCGGCCAGAAACAGCAGATCATCGGGGCCCGTCTGTTGCCGGAAGATACGGCTCGTGCCCGGACCGGCATTGTAACTGACCAGGGCCGTGAGCCAGTTGCGATCCAAATCCTGGTACACGAAACGCAGGTAATAGGCGCCAAACTGCAGATTAAGCCAGGGGAGAGTCAGCATTTCGGTACGGTAGTCGGTCAAACCGTTGCGCATGGCAATCCAGTCTCCGGTGTCCGGAATGATCTGGCTCAGACCCTGAGCTGCCTGGGAAGACACCGCAATAGGTTCAAACAGGCTTTCTTGCCGGATCAGGGCATAAAGCAGGAGGTCGGGAATGGCATGCGTGGTCGCTTCAGTACCGACCAGCTCCGCGTAATGCCGCGGAAACAGATACTGCTGCAGGTAGAGCGGCAATTCGGCCACCTGGGTGGTGGGTGCCTGGTAATAGAGTTGACGAGCTGCTTGGATGCTGAAGGAATGCAGTTCCAGGTCTGCGAAACGTTCCATCAGGTACAGCAGAGCACCGGCGTCCTGAGCATAGCGGGCCGGCAATGGCGCTGCTTGGGCCTGTGCTTGGGTACGTAAGCCCAGATGTACGAAGGCGATTGTCCGTGCCAGATTCGCGTCGGCCTCTAGACGCGTGGACGCGGTAGCCATGCTCGTTGTATCGACTACCCAGGAATGCAGCCAATCCACCATAAACGTACGGCTGCCATCATCGCCGGACAGCAGGGTAGTAGGACCGGCTAGGGCCGCCATGTCAGCAATCATCTCCTGACTTGTGCCGTCCATCCGCCGTATGGCCTGGGCCGCGGCCAGACCGTGAAATATCTCTGGATAATGGCGCTGCGTGTGCTCCCAAGCGAACCGGGCGGCCGCTGAGTCGCCCATAGTCCACAGCGTGCGTCCGGACCAGTAGCCGACCGCCGCAGGTTGGTACCAGGGATATTGGGTGCGCAAGCGTTCCCAATAGACGTTGGCACTGTCTCCCTGTTCTTGCAGTAGAGCCGCCAGGGCTAAGTCAAAGAGGGCCTGTGGGGCGCGGCTATCGTCAGGAAACCCTTCCACCAGATCCAGTAGATGGATAGCTGCCTCCTCCCAGTCCCCTAGTTCCAGTAGTGTATAGCCCGTTTCAGCCAACACTAAAGCCACATGGGGATCCGTGGGTATGGCCTGGCGGAAAGCGGTCCAAGTCTGGTCGTATCCCTGGTCGTTGTCCACCGCGTGATAGGTACGGAGCAATCCATGCCAGGCAGCACCCCGACAATCACAATCCGGATAGTCTGTGGTGACACGGCGATAATACGCCAGGGCTTGGACGTAATTCTCTAGTTTGAAATGAGTGTGCCCAGCGTACAGCAGCGACCAGGGTAGCCGGTAGTCTTCCGCATCAGCGCGCTCCCAGTAGGCTGCAAACGCCTCCAGGGCGGGGCTGTAGGCACCGGCATAGTAGTCAATATAGCCCCGGTTGTACAGATCAAAGTCTTCTTCTCGGTTCACCAACTCCACCAGTGCCAGATAGGCATACACACTGGTCCGTTCCGCGGCCGCCGCTTCTCGGAAGCGGGCTACGGCTTGTTCGTCGGCTGAGGCCTGCACTAGAGCCATACCGGCCAAGTATTGGATTTGAGCGCGATAGTATCCGTTTTGACTCACCGCCAGAATGGCATCATACATGTCCACGGCGCCCTGATAGTCGTTCTGGGCTTCCAGGACGGATGCCATCTGTTGCTGGATCTGTACCTGTATCTGGCGATTCGAAGTGGCATTAGCTGCCCTTTCTAGATAGCCCAGACCCCTTTGCGATTCACCGGCCTCCAGCCACATCTGTCCCACTTGCCGGAGGATATAGTCCGTCAGAGCCGGGAATCCATTAAGGGCGCGGTCATAGGCCTGTGCTGCCTCTGCCCATACCCCCTGGGCCCTGCGCGTTTCCGCCCAAAACCAATGTGCGCTCGCTATTGTGACATCATCAATGGTGAACTGCGGATCGCGTGCCAAGTCAAAGAAACGATTCAGACTCTGTGCGGACTGCATCAGCTGCCCCCGCCCATGCCGCAGACGTCCCTGGGCCAAGGCCGCGCGCCAGGCGACATCACTATCCGACAACGCAGCCAACTGGCCATAGAGACTGTCGGCCTCGTCCAGATAGCCGTTGCGTTCTAGATGGGCGGCTGTCGCCCATCGGTCTGTTAGCGCCGGCGGTGCGGGCGTAGACGTGGCTGTGACCGATAGCACAGGTACTAGGGTGGCCGCGGGAGTCACCGTAGTTACCCTCACGGCCAGATCGGACGGAGCAGCGCGGCGGTTACGGCATCCTCCCAACACCATACCGCTCCCCAAGAGCACGAAGAGCAAGCCCCATATCCAGAAGGATTGTACCGAACCCAAAATCCGTGCTGAGAACAGCGTGTGCATAGCCCAGTATACAATTTCCTCCACATCCCAGGGTATACAATGAACCATACTGGGGCTTGGCTAGGCAGCCGTTTTTCCGCTATGATCGGCGTGTACCCACGTGATTTTTCTTTGGCTCATGATGTCTCGTCCGGCCCCATCTTCCACCGTCCCCGCTCATCAAACCTACGAGGTCGTCGTAGGCATGGAAGTCCATGCCCAGCTCGCAACACGCTCCAAAATGTTTTGTGGCTGCCATGCCGCGTACCAAGGATTCGCTCCCAACTCCCATGTCTGCCCGGTCTGTTTGGGACTCCCCGGTGCCATGCCGGTTATCAACCGCGCCGCGGTTGAAGCCACTATCGCCACGGGTCTAGCTCTAAACTGCAAGGTGGCGGAACGAGCAGTCTTCGCCCGGAAGAACTATGCCTACCCGGATCTACCCAAGGGCTACCAGATCACCCAGTTTGAGTTTCCGCTTTGTCACAGTGGTTGGGTGGATATTGAGGTACCAGCGCAGGGTCGGAAGACCATTGGTATTCGGCGGGCTCACCTGGAAGAGGACACCGGCAAATCCACCCATGCCGGTGCGTATTCGCTGGTGGATCTGAACCGGGCTGGCGTTCCGTTGCTGGAAATCGTGACGGAAGCCGATATCCACAGTGCCCAGGAAGCCTACCTGTTTTTGGGTCGTCTGCGTACTATGCTTCGCTACTTGGGCGTCAACAGTGGTGATATGGAAAAGGGGGCTCTGCGGTGTGAGCCCAATATTTCGGTCCGCACCCCCGAACAGGCAGCCCGCGGTGAGATGGGTACCAAGGTGGAGGTGAAAAATCTTAATAGCCTGCGCGCTGTCCGGGCCGCCATTGAGTACGAACACCGGCGGCAGGCGCGGCAACTAGCCCGCGGTCAGACTCTGGAACAGGTGAACATGGGCTGGGACGAGGGGCGGCAGTGCACCGTGCAGCAGCGGACCAAGGAAAGCTCCGAGGATTACCGGTACTTTCCGGAACCGGATCTGCCTCCGCTGCAGATCGACCGGGACTGGGTTGCCCGGATCCAAGCGTTGTTGCCCGAAATGGCTTGGACCAAACAGGAGCGCTATATGCAGACCTGGGGCGTGCGCGCCCAGGAGGCGGCCCTACTCGCTAGTGAACGCCCGGTTGCCGAATTTTTTGAGGAAGCCGTAGTTTGCTATGGCACAGAGCCGGGACAACCTCAGACCATGGCTATCTGGATCGTCACCGAGCTGTTCAGTCTGCTCTACCGTCAGGGAGAAGGTCAGGATCCCCGCCGAATCGAGCAAAGCCGCGTGCGTCCCCCGCATCTGGCGGGTCTGCTGCAAGCGTTGGACCAACAGGTGATCAACAATAACACGGCTAAGCAGGTGCTGGCCACCATGTTGCGTACCGGAGAAGACGCGCAGACCATCATTGAACGAGAAGGCTTAGCCATGATCGCGGACACGACCGTGCTGGACGATACCATCCGGGCCATTCTGGATGCCAACCCAGCGGAACGTGCCCGTTACCAGACAGGCGAAACCAAACTACTAGGATTCTTCATGGGACAGGTTATGCAAGAAACCCGAGGTCAAGCTGATCCCCATACCACCCGCATCCGCCTGCAGGAGCTACTGATATCATGAGGGCCCCCGACTTCCAGGCAGCCATCTGGGACATGGATGGCACCCTAGTCGATTCCGAAGAACTGCACTTTCAGGCTTGGCAGGCTGTCATGGCCACATGCGGCATTGACTACGCACGGGAAGAATTCCTGGCCGATTTTGGTAAAACCTCGGCAACGGTTTTCCGGGAATACTTAGGAACGGATATTGATCGAAACCGCCTGCATCAGCTAGTACAGCACAAGGCCAATATGTTTCGAGCCGCCATGCCCGGTATCCTGCAGCTGCGCCCAGGCGCAGTCCAGTGGCTAACGGATTTCGCGCATGCAGGGATGTATCAGGTCATCGCGTCTTCCGCTCCCATGCCGAGCATCGCTGCCGTAGTTCAAGAACTCCAGATCGGCGATTTTTTCACGGCCATACTATCCGGTGTACATTTGCCGCGCAGTAAACCGGATCCTGCCCTGTTTCTTCAAGCCGCGGCGGCAGTCGGTGTTGCGCCGGCTGCTTGTGTAGTACTGGAAGACAGTGTTTTTGGGATTGAAGCTGCACGCCGGGCTGGCATCGCCAGCTTGGCAGTAGGTCCCCATGCGCAGGGCCTTGACACCACGCTGGTCGCAGAACTGGGTCATGTGCCCTGTCAGGTTGTACCGGATTTCACGGCTGTCCGCTGGGCAGTGGTCCATTCAACTTTGGTGTCGACACCGGGATGAAACCGGCTGCGGATCAGATCTCCTCGTCATCATGCCACTGCTGCACTTGCAGTTCAGCGGCTTTGAGTTTCCGTTCACAAAGAGCGGCCATGGCCGTGCCCTGCTCGTAGTACGCGATCGCCTGGTCTAGGGACAAATCGCCCTTTTCCAAAGCTGCTACCACTTTATTCAGGGTGGTCAGAGCTTCTTCAAACGAAACCGGTGCTGCCGTCTGTTCCTCTGGGGGCATGAACCACTCCTACCGTGTTGCCTGCGCGTGGCGTATTGTACCTGTTGTGGTGCCATCCTGCCGCAAACATCCTTGCCTTAATAATAAATACCTGCTAACCACCACGATGCCCGTACCTGATCGTGATGGCTGATGCTGTCGGGCGAGTAGGTTTCCAGCCAGACTAGTGCCTCACCGAGCCGGTTCCAGGTGCATGCCCCCCCCCGCAATTGAGCCTTGGACGGTTTGCTTATATCGGAGGCACTACTTCGGATCAGATCCTGTCTCCTGGATATAGCAGATTTGACCCGTGTATCACATCCGAACTTGGACCTTACCCCATCAATATGGGGTATACTAACTCCTATCTCTATCCGTTCCTCACGGCCCGGTGACGTGGCATACCGTCGTGGAGACACTCGCCCCGGGCCACTCTCACCTGTAACGCGAGGAGGTTCATACCATGGTCCTACGCTGGCCCGACCCTACACCGACGCGGACCCTGACACGGGCGGAACGCGATGCCCTCTATCCGGCGGACGATGACGAACCCATGACTTCCTCGTTACTCCACTGGGACGCCTTAACCTATGCCCTGGCCGCGGTCCAGGACCACCTGCGGTATAGGGACTGCCTGATCGCCGCCGATTTCGCGCTCTACTACCAACCCGTACTCCCGGGGGAACCCGGACCGGGGCCCTCCGTGGTCCCCGACCTGCTGGTCGCCTTTGACGTCACGCTGGCGCGGGACACCTCCTACTGTCTCTGGGAGGTCGGGAAGATGCCGGAGTTGGTCATGGAGATGACCTCCCAGTCCACGAAGGACAGAGACCGGACCCACAAACCCGAGCTCTATGCCGCGCTGGGGGTGGCGGAATACTGGCAGTACGATCCCCATGACGCGTACCTGCAGCCCCGGTTGCAGGGCTGGCAACTCGTGAAGGGGATCTACCAACCGATTGCGGGACAGAGGCGGTTCGACTTAGAGGCTGAACTCTTCCCGAGTGCCGTGCTGGGCACGTCCTGGGGCTACCTGTGGGAGACGGGCGACCTGCGGTTGTGGAACCCCCGAGAACAAACCTGGTATCTCCCACAAGCCGAAGCTGAGGCCCGACGCGAAGCCCAAGCCGAGGCCCAAGCCCAAGCCCAAGCCCGACAGGAGGAAGCCGAGGCCCGACAGGAAGCCGAAGCCGAGGCCCAAGCTCAAGCCCAAGCCCGACGCGAAGCCGAAGCCGAGGCCCAAGCCCAAGCCGAGGCCCGACAAGAGGAAGCCCAAGCCCGACAGGAGGAAGCCCAAGCCCGACAGGAAGCCGAGGCGGAAACCCAGGCGGCTGTCCAGCGCGCCCAGGCGGCCGAAGCGGAAGTAGCCCGGTTGCGGGCCCTTCTGACCGACCAAGCACAAGGGCATTGATCTGATGTTGGCCCCGGGAGCCATATGGTCTGACTGATGCCTGGTCTGGCCGCCATCCCCAATTTGCTAGTCATCTTGAGCATAAGGTACCTCGTACTCTCTGGGCAGTGGGCAAGGCTCCTGGCTCTGGAATGTCCAAACCGGTGTCTCGGGAGAGCAGCCTGCTCCCGTTGTTTCTGTGGATACTGGACAGGTGACCACTCCTGCTGGGAGTAGGCAAAGCAGGTTGCAATTCGGTCACTTTACGTGTTAGGTCCCCTGCGCGCCAATAGATCACGATGACCTATGACCTATGTACCTACCTCACTCCATGCACCAGCTGTCGTTCTGCTTGTAGACGATCTCTTTTTCTCCGTCTACCTGGCCGATGCAGTCACCAATCAGAAGGGCACGGCCGTGAA
This sequence comes from Caldilineaceae bacterium, assembly GCA_965116185.1. Taxonomy (GTDB): domain Bacteria; phylum Chloroflexota; class Anaerolineae; order Caldilineales; family Caldilineaceae; genus Bin34. Next base: position 426,931 of record OZ220492.1, on the reverse strand, counting down.
TACCGATACCCAGGAAGCTTTCCTACAGGCCATGGATACCCTGTTGCCAGTGTTAGCGTTGGTGGATCTACATGTTGAGGCAAATTGGGCTAGCGCTATTCAGAGCTGCAAACTTCGTCCGCACACGCGCTCCATCCCGATCTATGGCTTTGGCCAACACACGGATGTGTCGACCCTGACGCGAGCCCGGGAAGTAGGAGCCGACCAAGCCTGGGCCCGCAGTCGGATAATAGCAGGGCTACCACGTCTACTAGACAAACACATCCGGCCCGAACCCTGTATACTTGCGGGCAGCGAGGACGACATGCCTGACTTGGTACGGGAAGGCATCAGGTTGTTTAACGAACGCCAGTTCCATGCCCAGCACGAGGCGTTTGAGGAAGCCTGGATTCAGGAATCGCAACCAGTACGTGACATGTATCAGGGTGTACTGCAGACAGGATTGGCTTTTCATCAGATCCAGGCCCGGAACCGGGCAGGCGCCATCAAGATGTTCGGTCGTGGTATCCCCCGGCTACGGTCTCTACCTGATGTGGTACAGGGCATCCAAGTCCAGCGATTAGTCACGGAAGCCCTGACCCTATTTGAGCAACTTACACCCGAGCCCGACGCAGCGACTTGGGCACACCTGGATTCCCGTCTGCCGCGTATTTATACGGTATCCAGGATTACTGATTCCTAAGACTGATCCCCAAGCAGCTCCCTGATCCCCAAGCAGCTCCCCAACTTCCACGGAGGCTGCTATGTCCTTATACGTGGTCAAATGATACCCGAAGCGAAAACGTCTCAGGCTATGTTGGTGGTTAGGCACGCTTTCCAGGATTGCTTACTATGCCCAGCCAGCATAACGACACGCCTCGCAATCCAAAGGAACAGGCTACTCATCGGCATATACCCAGACACGTAGGAATGGTTTGATTTCTGCCCCCAAGGTACGTATAAGGAGGCTCACTGGACAATCCTGTAGGCAGTCCCCTGGTCTAGACAGACCGGGCACAAAGCATCCCGTTAACAGCCACACCATGAAATGGGAGTTGGATTCTGCCATTTCTGGAACTCCCTATCCAGGTCTTTGGTAAAGCGCCTGAACGCTGGATCAGCCTTTTGAGCATTCTGTATATTCATCTCTTTCATAATGTCATCGGCGAACTCAATCCCACCAAGCAAAGGTTGCAGCTCAGCTGCCATAACAGCGTCAATAAGTAGGTTCTTATACCGATGACGATCACATTTCTGATCGGGAGCTTGGCATCCCTTGCCGCATACTTTCTTGAAAGCGGCACCGTCAAGCAGAAGCCAGCGTTCAATATGGGGATCAGGCAATGCCTGAACCAAGGGAATATTAATCTCGGCCACATTGGACGCGTTATCAATGTCTTGCCGTCGTTTCTGCCATCCTGCACAATTGGTATCAGTAGCAATTACTACCAGATCCGGCATAGGGTACTGCTGCCGCTGGAGATCATGAAGATATATCGTGAATTCCCGTACCACCCGGCCATATCCACCGCGCATGGAGCGCTTGTCCATTTTTATGTGCATGCAGCGATCTTGAGCAAGACGACAGATCAAAGCTCCAACGATGCGTTCATGGGCATGATCTTCGCCAAAAAATGCAATTTCACGCATCAAAATCACCGCGCAGAATACGATCCGAAACAGGAAGCGCAGCGGAGGATGCAGAGGATCCCATATCTATAGTGTTCCTTCGTCCCAAGGCTCCCCGGGTTGTATATGGTTCTATGTAGGTTTGATTCCGGTGTCGGGATACAGTATACAGATGGTGCTCCGCCAGTAAATCAACCAGCAGTGGAGAGTGAGTCGTAACGATATATTGACTCAAGCCGAGACTTTCACGTGTCTGTAATAAGTCTGCGATCATGGCAATACGGCGTGGGTGAACACCATTCTCCGGTTCCTCAAATCCCACCATCGCGGGCGACTCCCGGACGCCTACCAAAGCCAGCAAACCTAGTAACCGTAAGGTTCCATCCGAGAGGACGCGGGCCGGTATGGCAACGCCCTGCTCGTACAGGTGAAATTCCACTTCGCCCAAATCACTGACATCTACCTTAATACCATCAATGTCAGGAATGAGCATATGCAACGCTTTTTCAACTGCTTTGAATTGCGCACGATGCGACGTTTTGAGTGTGTTGAGAAATGCGGCCAGATCCTCTCCCATCAAACCAATATGCCGTACTTCCTTGATAGGGCTCGCAGCGCGCATGTGTTGACGGGGTTCAAAATAGAAAAATAACCAACTTTCCAGTTCGCTACGAGCAGCTATAACATGAGGATGATGGGGTGGATAATGAGGCATGGAGAGTATGCTGTGGTCTAGGTTCCTGTCATAATAAGTGGGATGGCCCTGCCCTTCACGACGTAAACGGATTTGGTTCCTGTAGCTCTCAAAGAAGGGCTTTCTATGCGTGTTGGGTTTGCCATTTGACTTCAGCGCCACCAAGGATTCATCAGCCACCCGGACAATACCCTTTCTAGGCAGCATCTCAACCTCAATGCGATAGCGCAAATTGCGTTCACGGACCTGAGCGCTTCTGTGCACATCGCCTGTCTGCGCTTGACTTCCCGGATGCCGCATATCCTGGATTTGCCGATTGACCTTTTTGACTACCGTATCGGAAATCTTCAGATCGGCCTCAATTGAAAAGTGCAGGTATTCCTGCTGGAGCAACCCCTTCAACCCTGATTTCCCGATGTGGAAAGATTCCAGAGGTTTGCCACGATAGGGAGGCTCAAAGGCTTCTTTAAGATTCCGGCTGCACGCGATCCGGGAAAGAAGCTGCAGAACATCAAGAAAATTGCTTTTGCCTGCGGCATTGGGTCCGAACAGTACAACCAGGTCGCCAAGATCAACGTTAACATCAAGCAGAGACTTGAAGCCCTGTACCCGAATTCGTTTCAGCATAATGAATTTCTACCCTGCTCACTCACGGATCCATACATAAGATAGAGGACTTGGTTTGCCATGCGTTAGTGAAGTCCTATCACTAAAGTAGTCTGAATACAGTGCGTACATAGTAACCAAATGTTTTAGCCATGATTGACTGTAGAGTGCTTACCGATTTGTGCCTGATCGTCTGGGTTCTGTCCCGCATGGGCACTTGGCACCGACCAAGAACTGAACAACCGGTTTTGTCGTATCAGGGCCACAGTTCAAGTATAGGACAGAGCGCTGTCTTCAATAGGCAAACCTCTAACTATTTCTGTGCGAGACCAACCAGGTCAGCCAAGAAAGTACTGGCTGCAGGGAACCACAATCGGACGGGAGAGCTAGCTGCCTTATAGACAACCCTTGAGTGCACATGGCAAAACCGATCTGAGCGAACCCTCCAACTGCTTATACGCTGGCTAAACCCCTATAGATATTTAGTGAACATCACGGCCTGTATTGAGCTGGTGGAAAAGACCTAGCCCCGGAGCGTCACCCGTCATCAAGTGCAAGAAAGCAGAATCCGTGCGGCTTCAGGGATACGTTGATATCCAGTACTGTCACCCTCTACACATACCTGCTCAAACTTTGGCAGCGGAATATTTCCTCGTATTTCCAGTTGGGAATTCTCCTAACTCTTTATCCTTTTATCTGTTGTACCAAGTTCCACCTGCAGTAACTCATCCAACCGCTGCTTGATTTTATCGTCCATAATGGGTATCTGTCCGTCCTCGTCGTCTCCAGGAACGACAACGGTCCATGGCGAAGTAATCGTCTATCCCGCAACCATAGGGCCAAGCCATTCCCATAATGTGGTAAAGGAAAGCAGCACCAGTGCGCAGGACAAGCAGGACATTTCTACCACTACTGCCTATTGATGCCTATTGACCTTGGCAAAACACCCGGCTCGTTTCCCTTGCAGTACTAGGCTTGCATTACCTTCTGTATCTAATTTTCACGACGCAAGACCTTGAGTTTCTCTGCCTGTTCCATCACCATCAGTCCCCGGAAGAGATGCTGGACAGTCTGATGCGTAGCACACCGATTTGGTAGGCGATATCGTCCAGGCTCGTGCTGTAATCCTAGTGTACTTTAGCCATAAAAACAGGTCTTGGCGTGGCTGCTCTACTTGACAGGTCCGTTGATATGCTATCCCTACTATCAGCAATCCCTGATTCGTCCGGATTGTAGCCTCTGTGTCAATATAAAACGGTGTATAATAGTTCTTATCTCTATCTATTCCTCATGGCCCCAAGCTGTGCGTCCCGGTGACGTGGTCCACTGTCGTGGAGATGCCTGCTGTCCCGGCCACCTCTACCTCGTAATACAGGGAGATTCGTACCATGGACCTACACTGGCCCGACTCCACAGCGACTCTGACCCAGGCGGAACGCGACCTCCTCTACCCGGTAGACGATGACGAGCCCATGACGTCCTCGTTACCCCACTGTGACGCCTTCGTCTATGCGCTGGCCGCTGTCCGGACCCACCTGTGGGACGTGGACTGGCTGATGCCCGGCGATTTCGCAGTCTACTATGAACCCCTGCCCCCGGGGGCTCCTGGGCCGGGGCCGGCCGTAGTCCCCGACCTGCAAGTGATCGTAGGGACCCCGTTGGACGGGAACACGTCCTACTGTCTCTGGGAAGTGGGCAAGGTGCCAGCGTTAGCCCTAGAGATGACTCCTAAATATCCTCAAGCTATGGATCCGGTGCACCAACACGCTCTCTACGCCTGGCTCGGTGTGCCGGAATACTGGTTGTATGATCCCCACGGGGATTACCTGGCCTCCCGGCTACAGGGCTGGCAGCTGGTTGATGGCCACTACCGGCCGATCCCGGGGCAGTGGCAGCCCGCTCTAGAGGCGGTACTTTTCCCTAGTGCGGTGCTGGACACGTCCTGGGGCTACCTTCGGGAGTCAGGTGACCTGCGGCTGTGGAACCCTCGGGAGAAGACCTGGTATCTCCCGCACGCCGCAGCCCAGGCTAGACGGATGACCCAGGCTCGCCGGGCCGCAGCCCAAGTCTGCTGGGAAGCTGCGGCGGAGGCCCAAGCCCAAGCCCGCCGAGAAACTACGATCCAAGCCTGTCGAGAAACTGAGGCGGAAGGAGCCCGGCTGCGAGCTCTCCTTAAAGACCAGGCGCAAGGGCATTGAACTGACGGTATTGTGCGCGTCCTACTACCACTAGCGAGTGCACACCGAGTACATTACCATTCTATCCTCAGCCTCGGCCACACCGTATCCCACAAGGGTTTTATGGTCGGGGTACAGGATGTGTCCGGCAACTGTATGCATGGGGCTTTATTGTCACCCTCACTATATGCAGAGCTCCGTAGATACTGGAATGGCATAAACGAGAGAGGCTATACACGGTCGTAGGGAATAGCACAAATTCAGTTGTATCTGCCCTGTGTGCCACTAGAAGGAAGGGTATCAGGTGCAGGGACAGCACTACTGATAACTCCGCAGCTGATCCAGCCCCTCGTCTGACAGTAGCCACTCCACCTGATCCGCATTCATATACCCATGAATACGGATCCGACGCACGCGAAACATATCCTCACTGCCGTGTAGTACACCTGCCTGGGTCGTAATGCCCGCCCAGTAACCAGCCTCGTAAAACTGGCGGATCGTATTGTCGTCATACTGGCCTGCAGGATATGAAATGATACGGGGCCTGCGGCCTAGTTCCTGTTCAAATCGGCGAATGGTGATCTGCACCTCTTCCTGCAGATACGCATCGTTGCGCCCGGCTAGGGTTTTGTGGTCGCGGCCATGCGCTTCAATTTCCATGTCCCAGGCCTGCATGTCCCGGATCATGTCCCAGGTCATGTAGGCCTTGTTGCCGCTATGGGGAAATTCAGCCACCACAAAAAACGTGCCGTGCATCCCGCGTTCACGGAGACGCGGAAACGCGTCGGTGTAATGATCCACGTAACCGTCGTCAAAGGTCAGGATAATAGGGTTGGCAGGTAAGGGGGCTGCCACGGTCAAATGACGTACCATGTCTTTCAAAGTAATAGTCTGGTACCCTAGGGCCTGAATGCGATCCAGATGGGTATCAAACATCTCGGGCGGTACGGACAGGTCATGTCGAATGGCATCGGCTTGGGGACCGGGCGGATCGATGTAGTGATACATTAGAATGGGTACCTGGACTGTACGCTGTATGCCATCCGGAGTAGGCAGGGGTACCGGCGTAGCTGTCGGTACCGGAATCGCCACCCGTCCCAGCAAGATCCGGTACTGTTCCGGCTCCGCCTGGACAGCATTGCGGCCCATAGCCGGCCACGGCTCTGCCGCATCCTGTTGCAGAGCTGCTAAATCAGCGACGAACGGAGACGCGGACAACGTACGTTGCTCCTGTATTACCAGCCAAGCAGTGGCTGACAGCAATGCTAGCCCCAGCCCCACGCCTAGCGAACGCAACCGTCGCACTCTCATACCTCAAGTCTACACATAGTGAATCTGGTTTTAGATATAGCCTAGGTCGCGCAGAATTTCAGGCCGCTTGCGCCAGTTCTTCCGGACTTTTACCCACAATTCCAGAAACACGTCCGTTCCCACCAGTTCCTCAATTTCCGGGCGTGCCTGCACACCAAGGCGACGGATGCGATGTCCCTTGTGCCCCAAGACGATCGGTTTGTGGCTAGTGCGTTCCACGTAAATGTCCGCGGCGATATACGTCTTTGCCGGGGAACGCTCAATGTAGTCCACAATGTTCACGGCAATGCCATGCGGTACTTCGTCCCCCAGTTGCTCCAGGGCTTGCTTTCGGATCAGATCAGCCACGATGGTCCGATAGGTCTGATCCGTGATCTCGTCCTCATCATAGTACTGTGGTCCGCGCGGCAGCCGGGCCCGGAGTTGATTCAGTAATTCCGGAATGCCGAAGCCTGTCCGGGCACTCAAGGCGTGGGCGCACCAGCCCAACGTGTGCAGATCACCCATCTGTTCCGTTGCTCTCTGCCAGTGCTGTTCCACTCGCCGCGCTAACTGCTCTTCTTGTCCTCCTAGGGCATCAATCTTGTTGAAGCCCATTACCACAGGGCTTTGTTTATCACGGCTGTACAGATCAGACAGATGGGCCAACATCAGGTGCTCCTCGTCCCCGAATTCGCGTGCCGTATCGATCAGCCACAGAATTACGTCACAGTCCGCCATGACACCATCCACCTGATCGATCATGTATCGACCGAGTTTAGTGCGAGGTTGATGCAAACCGGGCGTATCCTGAAAAATCATCTGGGCCCCGGGTTGAGTGAGAATTCCCCGAATAAGGTGCCGAGTCGTCTGCGGTTTGGCGTGCGTTACGGCCACCATCTGCCCCACAATCCGGTTGAGCAGGGTGGACTTGCCGCTGTTGGGCCGCCCCACCAAACCCACGTACCCGCTGACAAAGGACGACACCGGAGCAGCGGGTTGCACCCTAGCAATGTTGGGGAACGAGGTCATGAGGTACGGATGGGCGATCCAGGACGTGAGATAGGGTTCCGGTATGGAGACTCCAGCAGCTATGACCGCGGGATACCGAGCAGTATACGTTAGCTCACTGACAGGCGGTCACTCCGCCATCAACAAAGATGCTCTGCCCCGTAATGAAAGAGGAGGATGGCGATGCTAGAAACACAGCTAGACCAGCCAGATCTGCGGTTTCGCCCACCCGTCCCATAGGGATGCGGGAAATCAAGGCTTGATAGAAATCCGGATCGTTGAGATACTGATCGACCAAGGGTGTCCGGATGAAGGTGGGGGCGATGCCGTTCACACGGATGTCGTGTGCAGCCCACTCACTGGCCAGCTGTCGGATCAAGACACCCAAGCCTCCCTTGCTGCCGACATAGGCTGCATAACCGCGACGAATGCCCAACTGGCTCCGGACGGACGTAATATGGATGATGCTGCCCCCCGCGGCCCGGTGGATCATGCTACGGGCCGCCGCCTGCGAAAGCAGGAATGCCCCCTTAAAATTGATGTCCATGACGGTGTCCCAAGATTTTTCCAGAACATCGGTGGCCGGTTCTTCAATCTGGGTACCCGCACTGTTGACCAGCACTGTTACGGGCCCCATGGCTTGCTCGGCCGCAGCGAAGCCCGCGGCAATGGAATCGGCACGGGTGGCGTTCATTTGTACCCCTATGGCGGCCGCCACCTCGGTATCCCGTAAGACGGCCGCGGCATCCTCACAGCGGTCCTGACTGCGTCCGGCCACGGACACTCGGGCACCAAACTGACCACAGGCCAGGGCGATTTCTCCTCCGATTCCCCCGGTACCTCCTACCACCATGACATGCTGGTCTTTCAGGTTGAATAGGTTTGTGTGCTTACCCAAGGTATACTGACTCCTTTTCCATGGGGCTGGCTGCCGGTGCAGGAAATATGTCACCCCCGGAGGGCCCTACATTCATCCGTCCGGTAATCCGTTACGAGCTCCCTAGTCCTCCACAATCGCCACGGCCCGTACGGGTGAAGCGGTGGCGCCCCGCAGCTTGATGGGCAGGGCGCTAAACGTGAAGCCAGTCGGGGTGGGGATTTGGTCCAGATTGATCAGGTTCTCAATATGGTAGTACTCGCGCTCTCGCATTACCCGATGGGCCTCCCACAGCTTACCGCGTTCAAACATGTAGTTGATGGGCGGGTCAAAACCGATGGCGTCAATGCCCATTAGCATTACCCCACGGTCCAGCAACCAGTGTACGCTTTCCTTGGTCATACCCGGATGGTCCTTCAGGTAGTCCGGGCTGTGACAGTTCTTGGAGGCATCAGTACGCAGCAGAATGATGTCCAGTGGCTTGATCTCGTACTGGATTTGGACCAGAGCACCTTGGATATCCTCCACCAGGATTTCGTCGCCCGGTCCTTTGTGGGTCAGGTCCAGCACTACGCCATCGCCATAGCAATACTCAATGGGAATGGCTTCCGCCGCCCCGGGTGCCTGTGGATTGCAGTGAAACCAAGAGTCGATATGGGTGCCTATATGGTCGCCCATCAGGATCACCCCGTTGTTGCAGTGCTCCACACCGTATTTATCGGCCCCGGTCTCCCGGGCATATTCCTTATGGGAATAATACACGTTGATAGCCGGTGGCACGTTGCCGGGATAGATCACCATCCCCTTGTGGACTTCCATACTTAGTTCAATCAGTCGCCGTCCCATGTCCCTCTCCTAATTCAGGCAGACGCGGGGTACCAGCCCCGCCCGTCATGTGCAGTCCCACCCGCCATCCACGCGCAGAACCGCGCCCGTTACAAAGCTAGCCTCGTCCGAGACCAAAAAATACACGGCCGCAGCCAGTTCTTCCGGCCGGCCGGCTCGTCCGAAAACACTCTTGGTGCGTAGGATTTCCCGCGTACCCTCGTAGTCGCCGGAATCCAGCATGGATTGTTCCAGCATCGGCGTGTGGAAAAAGCCGGGCACAATGGCATTGCATCGGACACCCTGCGGTCCATAATCCAGAGCCATACTCTTGGTCAGCTGGATGACCCCACCCTTAGCCGCCACATAAGCGGCTCGTTCCGGGATGACATCGTAGCTGAGGACTGACGCGACATTGACAATCACGCCCTGGCCCTGCCGCAACATATGGGGTAGAGCCGCCTGGGACGTCAGGTAAATGCCTTTCAGATCCACGCTCAGCATGGCGTCCCAGTCTTCCTCGGTACAGGTCAGAACTCCCCCACGCCGCTCAATACCTGCGTTGTTGATCAAGATGGATAGATCCCCAAATGCAGCCGTAGTCTGCGCGACCATACGCTGGCAGTCGTCCCGGGATGACACGTCCGCCTGGATGAAAAGAGCTTCGCCCCCCCGGTCCTGGATGGTTGCCACAGCGGCCTGGCCATCAGTCTCTTCGTGGGAGTTGATTACAACCCGAGCCCCCTCCTGTGCTAGTCGCAGGGCCGTGGCCTGACCTAGCCCCGATGTGGATCCGGTGACCAACGCCACCCGACCTTTCAAACTCATTTAAATATCCTCGCGTCTTCTGCCGTGCCGGTCGTCACCCTTTCCACAAACATGTGATCCCGAGGATATTCGTCCCGCATCAAGCCTACGTAGAATTCACGGAAACCGTAGGTCGGTTCCCAACCCAAGGTCTGCCGGCTGTGGGTAATGTCGTCGATTTTCCAGAGGTTGCGGCTAGCGAACAGTTGATCCAGTTCGTTGCCGGCCCCATAGGCTGCGAGCCTATCATAGGCTCCCGGATAGTACTGTTCTACCACCGCCTTGGGATCACGCCGTAGGATTGGCACGTCATCCGGGGTAAACTCGGTCTTATTACTCAGCAGAAACACCTCATGGCCCAGATCTGATTTTTCTAGGGCCAGCACTCCGGCTTTGACCAGGTCCCGGCGCAGGGCAGAGCGCTGAAACAGAAGCGAGGAACCGAAATGGGCCACACTCTTGCCTTCAGCTGCACCGAACCAGGCGTTGCGGAGGACCGCCGTTGCCACCCCGTCAATCCGCGTGGCGTACGCGGCGATGGGTTCCATGATGTACTTGGCCAGGGCGTACACATAATCAGGCCGGGCCGGGGTCCACTCGTCGCAGACTTCCCAGTCTGTGGGCGGAATGCGCTGGCCCCGGGCAGCTTCACTACCAATCATGACTACACGGCCAATCCCCATTTCCTTAGCCAGTTGCAGGATACCGAAAGTACCCATTACCGTGGTCTCAAAATGTGCCACACTAGTCCGGGCCCGATCGAGGGGCGTGTCCGTCGGATATTTACGGCCACCCACTACGGTGTGGAACACAGCGTCCACACCGTCCATGGCGACAGCCATCTGGTCAAGATCCGTGACGGATGCTCGGACGAACTCATGCTCCGTATCCATATCCAGGATGTCGGACAGGCGCAAGTTATGGCCCCGGCGGCTGAGCTGGGCAATGAGTTCTGCACAGAAATAGCCCTGGGCGCCGGTGATCAGTACTTTCATGGAAAACCTCGTAGGGACTGCGGCAAGGAGAGATGGGTAGCCTAGAGCTGTCGACCTGCCCAAAGAATACCGCGCACGTACAAGCGTTTCACAGCTTCGTGGGTCAGAGCCTGCTCATCGTGGCCCAGACTGATGCTAAACACCCGGCCCCGGCCGTAGGGTTTGGTCCAGACAACCGGATGGCCGAGGGATCGGGCCAATACCTGCCAACGCGTCATGTCACCCTCTACTACGTAGAGTTCGTCCTGGACCTCAAAATCCGTTAGCCCCTCGGTAATGGGGTGAGGCGTAACACTCTTTTCCCCGGTTTTGTAATGGATGGCCGGTTCCATGGTGACTGTGAGCAGCTTGTTGGGATCGTGGAAAATGAAGACACCTCCAACCATGTCATGGAATTCGGGCGAGTTCATGTAGGAGGCGGTCGCAGGATGCAGGCAGGCGAAGCCCATTCCCCGCGCCACCGCCGTGGTCAGGGCCAGACACTGTTCCTGGGCAGGTTCCCACCAGCTGGTATAATCCGCCACCACGTCGTAGCGGACTAGATTTGCGGCCGTCAGGACCCGGTCGGCATAGTGGGACATATCCACGTCAAAATGTGGTGCTAGGCACGCCTGCAGAGCCACGCGGTGGGCGGGCTGATCATGGTACCAGGCACCACCCACGAGAAGCAGGACTTTCATGCACTTGCTCCTTACATCTCACCGGCTACCCAATAGGAAGCACGACGCAGGATTTCGGTTGTCGTCGGCACCAATAGGCGGGTTTCGTCGTGGCCCAGGGCACACACGAAGACGCGTCCCAGGCCAAAGCTTTTGCCATACATGATCGGATGACCTTGCGCTCGGGCCAGTACCTGCCACTGGGTCTGATCACCCATTAAAAAGAACAGCTCGTCATTAACATCGTAGTCTTCCAGACCCAGGGTGATGGGATGGCTGCGGATGTGGCGGCCGGGTCCCAGATTTACACGGAAATCGCCCAGCCCACACACATCCAAGGACTTGCCCACGAACTTACCTCCGATCATGCCGAAATAGGCCTGGGAGTTCCAGAAACTAGCCAGCCCGCCATGTACTACTATCAAGCCGCGGCCCTGGGCTACGGCTTCAATGAGTGCGTAGTGCTGGGCTGGTTTCGGTTCCTGGTCCGTGGTTGCGTTGACGATCACATCATAAGGTGCAAGTGCTTCCGCACACAACACGTCCATGTCCTCGTGCTGTTCTATCTGGTGCATGCCGTCCTGGGCAAAGATGGCCTGCAAAGCCGCTCGGATCTCCAGACTGTCGTGGTGGGAGCCGCCCACCAACACGAGTATTTGCAGGCCCACGAAAACCTCCTCAGAGTACACAAGGGACTAGCGCCGAGTCCAGACCACCTGTTCACCCAGGATGGCGGTCAGGTAATCCCGGGACATACAGGCTGCGGCATACGGCGTACGCGGGGCCTCCGGCGTACCGTCCAGCTCCACGGTCACCCAGCCCGCAAAGTCAATATCGGACAGAATGGCAAAAATGGCCGGCATGTCGATCACGCCAGAGCCAATGGGAGTGTATCCCAAATACCCAGTCTCCGAACCACCTCCATAATCCTTGAGATGCACGTGACGGATAATGTCCTGATAGTCGCGCAGCGTGGCCACGGGATCGTCGCCAGCTTTGGCGATCTGCCCGGTGTCCGGGGCGAAAGGCAACAGGTCCGTGTCCGCTGCGGCAAAGAAGGCATCAATGTCCTGACGAGTTTCCAGCAGGGTTCCCGTATGGGGATGAACTGCCGTATACATGCCGTACGCCTGGGCAATACGGGCGATCTCGGCAAAGGCACTAGCAATGTGCATCCAACCCGCCGCATCCTCACAAGGTCCGTCCCGCCGGCTACCAGCTGCCAGCAGTACCGTGCTAGCGCCTAGTTCCCGGCCCCGCTGGATCCAGGATCGTGCATTCTCAATGTCCGCGCTAGGATCTTCCCCATGCCGAAATCCGGTCCCGATATAGGTCCCGATCAGATCTATATCATACCGGGCCAGCAGGGCCGCGTAGTCCTGCCCCGCGGTCTCGTAGGCCTGAATGATACCGCCAATCGTTTCGTAGGCATTGTAGCCAGCCCGGGCCACATCTCTGATGGCCTCTTCGGCGGTCAATGCATCATACCCCCAAGTGATACCGCTGTGCGCAATCCGATAACGCATGAACTCATCTCCTTGGCTTCACGGGAACGAACAAAGGACAGACTACCATCAAGCTTGATGCTCATCCGGGCAAGCACCCGGGACGAGGCACGACTCAAGGTGCACCCGCTGGAGGCAGGGCTCTAAGCCGGGTACGGTGTTCCGGCTCAGTAGCCCGTAGCAATGGAACCTTCGGCGTTCTCTAGTACAAGCTTTAGCCCCTTGGCTTCCAGGGATACATCAAAAATGGCTGGACCCTGCCGCTCTTCACCGGCATGGAAAACGTTCTGTACGATCATGTGATCATCGGAGCCGTATTCGTCCGGGCGGGTAAAGAAAATGAAGGAATGGTGGACATGGCGATGATCCAGCGGATATTCATTGCCCTGATCGTCTACCAGTTTTAGGGTCCGACTGTAGAGCAGATTGTCCTCACCCACGTTGCGGATGCGAATGGGGATGATGATCCAGACTCCCCGCTTGGCGCGCTGGGCGGACGATTCGTACTGGGACACTTGTGCCAGTCCAGCATCTGCACCCTCGTCTCCTACAATGGTGTCCTTGCCGGCAAAATCTACCACCGTCACTTCCCACTCCGTGGAGCGCAGTGACGCATCCACTTCAGTGCCTTCGGTCAAGAATACGGGTTCAACGTCCCGGCCGTCCTGGCTCCCGCAAGCGGACAGCAAGGTCAGAAGTACTGCTAGTAGGATAGTCAGACGCCGTACGCGCCCCTGTCTGTGTCGCAGGTTCAGTTGTCGTTTCATGCCGTTTTTTGCAAAACGCATTCGTGGGCGTGGGGCAGTTAGCTACCGATCCCCCACGCCCACGAAGCCAGAGGCTAGATGTTACGGACCGCATTGGCGAACAGCTGGTTGGTATCAGCAGTCAGGTTCGTCAGGGCTTCCTCCACCGTACCCACACCTTCCAACATCAGGGGATCGATGTGCTGGTTGTACACCGGCATCCACTCCTGTCCTTCGGGGAAGAGAGGGAAGTGTTCCTCAGATTCTGCGCCCCGAATCCAGGCGGCATTACCGTAATTGGGCAGGAATTCCTCAATCTGGAGTACATTCCACTTGCCCGCAGACTTGCGTCCCGGGAAACCGCCGAAACCCGCCGTGGCCATGAACTCGGCTTGGTCGGGATCAGTAAGGCTCCAACGCATGAATTCGTAGGCAATTTCCGGATGGTTGGACTCTCTGGGAATGAACCAGCCAACGTTGCCCTCAAAGCCAAATCGGCCATTGGCGCCTAGCGGCTCCGGTCCGATGCCTAGGCGGAAGCTGTCCCCCACCGCCTCAACCATGGATCGGGTCTCATCCGAGAGCGTCCACCACATGCCAATATTGCCCGCTGCGAAGGCAGCGAACTGGCCTCCGAAGATCTCAATGTCGCCCGCGGAAGGTGACACCTGATGCTTGTGGAACAGGTCGTAGGTGAACTGGAATGAATCGATCGTTTCAGGTTCCAGGAAATTGGCCTCGGTGATGTCCTCGTTGAAGAAATGACCGCCAAAACCACGGGCCACATTCCACTGGCGAATGGCGTGGTGCCCGGTGGCCAGCCCGTAAACGGGATTCTCAGCTTCCCGGTCCGTAGCTGCGATGGCAAGGTTCATGATGTCCTCGTAGGTCCAGTTGTCGTTGGGTGGCCATTCACCCATGATGGGATCCATGATATCGCGATTGATGAGGATTGCGCGCGGGGCCCAGTCAATAGGGAAACCATACTGTTTGCCCTTGTAGGCAATGTTATCCACGGCCGTGAAGTGGAAGTCGTCCGGCCAGTCGATCGGGGGCAAGGCATCAATGTAATCATCAATGGGTAACATGAATCCCTTGTCGGCGAACGGTGCCGTGCGGGTGAAATGAATCATGGCCGAATCAGGATGCTCACCGCTGGCTAGCAGCACCACAATAGTCTCCCAATAGGCGCTCCAGCCACTGCCTGGAGCCGGTACGAATTCCATGTTCGGATAGAATTCCGCGAACCATTCATGGTTGCGGTCTTGTTCCGCCTGGCTGCCAGGCCCCCAGCCACCCTGGATGAACTGACCCGTGGTTTCAGGCGGCACCGTACCCAAGGTGTACTGGGCACGGCGCGAACTGTCGGCCACTTCCACCGGCGCGGCCGGGGTGCCCGTTGCGGGCGTTACGGTGGTACAGGCAGCGAGAGCTGCCCCGACAGCACCATACGATGAAAGGCGCAGGAACATTCTGCGGCTTAATGTATTTCTTACCATGTTCGTTTCCTCCAAATACTGGGCCTGGGACAGCACCGTAGTGCCGGCGCCATCCCTTGCAAATTTTATTTTCTGTACGAAACTATTCCATATAAGTGTAAGGATATGCAAGCAGAGAGACTTCACCAAACACGATCAGTCGCATATGGGCATATGGTTCTTGAAGATCATCTAGCCTTTTAGGCCTGTGGTGACAATGCCCTGGACATAATATTTCTGGCCGGCCATGAAGAGAAGGAGGATAGGTACGACGCTGATGGCGGAAGCTGCCATAACTAGGTGCCAGGGTGTTTGATTAGGGAATCGAGACTGGAATTTTGCTAGCCCCATAGGCAGCGTATACATCTCCGGTGTCCGCAGGATGATGACTGGCCACAGCAGTTCATTCCAGACACCCATGAAGGTGAAGATGGCGAGCGTGGCAATGACAGGCTTGGACACGGGCATGATCACCGTCCAGTAGATCCTCAGCCGTGTGGCCCCGTCCATGTACGCAGCGTCCTCCAGTTCCGAGGGGATGTTCATCATGAACTGCCGCATCAGGAAGGTGCCCCAGGCACTGACCAGACCGGGAATGATCAGGGCGTAATAGGTGTCCAGCCAGTTCAGGGCTCGCATCAATACAAAACTGGGAATCAGGAGCACGGCCCCAGGAATCATCATGGTGCCCAGGTACATCAGGAAAATCCGATCACGACCGGGAAACCGTAGGCGTGCGAAGGAATAGCCCGCCAGAGAGGATGTAAAGATCACGCCCAAGGTTACGGAGCCGGAGACGAACAGACTGTTCCCAATATAGCGCGCAAAGGGCTGATCTTGGAATACCACCACATAGTTGATCCACTGAATGGACTGAGGGAACAGAGTGGGCGGAAACGCGTAGATTTCATACTGTGTCTTGAGTGAACTTGACAGCATCCAGAGAAAAGGACCAGCAAACAGTACTGATCCGGTGACCAGCAGGATGTGGGTGAGGATATTGCCCAGGTTGCGGCTACCAGACTGACTCAGCCCCTTGTATTGCACCGTGGTATTGGCCTGGGCCGAGAGTAGGGTTTCTTCGGAAGTAGTCATGCGTGGCTATCTCTGCAGACAATCAGTCGGCGAAACCGTGCACCCAATTCTTGGCAAAGCCCCACTGCAGGACCGTGAACAGCATAATGGTGCCAAACAGGACCATAGCCATAGCCGAAGCAAAGCCCATCTTGAGATACATGAAGCCGTTGTTGTAAATGTGCAAAACCATCGTGGTAGTCACGTTAGCTGGCCCCCCCCGGGTCATCAGATAGAACACGTCAAAGCCCTGAAATGCCCCGATGATGGAGGTGACTATCACAAAGAAGATAGCGGGGGACAGCATGGGCACGGTGATGCTGAAGAAACGCTGGCGACCATTAGCGCCATCCATAGTGGCCGCTTCGTACAGTTCTGCCGGAATACCCTGCAAGCCGGCGAGGAAAATGAGCATGGCGAAACCGATGCCCTTCCACCAGCCCATGAAGATCAGGGAGGGCATCGCGGTGTGCCGGTTCAGGAGCCAACGCGGCCCCTCAATACCGAATTGGCTGAGCAGCAGATTGAGAAAACCCACTTCGGGATGATAGACCCAAAGCCATACAATGGCGGCCGCCACACTGAGCGTGACGTGGGGTACAAAGTAAATGAGGCGGTACGCCAGCACACCACGCATTTCCCGGTTGATCAGCAGCGCCAGCAGCAGCGCGAAGACAACGGTGGCGGGCACCAGGCCAAAGGCCCAATAAAACGTCTGCCCGAACACCTGCCAGAACAGATTGTCCGTGAACATGACTCGGAAATTCTGGAGGAAGACAAAGCGGGGTGGCCACTGCAGGTCGTAGCCGGTGAAGGCAAAATAGACAGCGGCCATCATAGGAAACAACAGAAACACCAGAAAGGCCAGAAAATTGGGTACCAGAAAGAGGTATCCTTCCAGTGCTTCGCGACGTGCGAGGCCCGACATCCGGGCCCAGCTCGTCTTGGACTGTTTGGCGACACGCCCGGATTGCGATGCGATTACAGCTGACATTTTATGTACACATCAGGTAAGCAAACGGACACCGGCTTCATGCGGCTCTCCTCAAGTACCCTTTGGGCTCAGACAACCCTATGCGATGTATCGCATAGGGTTGTGTACGGTGTTGTCCAGAAACTGCTATCCCAGTATACCAAATGTTGGCTATGAGGGAAAACCGAGGCTTGCAGCCAGACGTGTGGACATTGAAGGTTCTGGTACCAAATAGATCGGGAGGGTAAAAGGGGATAGTAGGCATATGCACTACAAGCTGATATACACCTGACGGATCGTGCATTTTGATACTTCAAGCTGGTATTGGGCTGCATAAACAATGTTCTGGCAGCAGCGCATTCCAGAGAGATCAGACACTCCACACGAAAACGAGCACCGTGTTACAAACTGTCCCGGGGTCCAACCTGCAACCAGATTCTGATTCCATTGCTTGACTAGCTAACATGGTCTTCCCACTTGGCCGATGAACCAGGTTTTCTGTTCACTATCTTTCGACTCCTGACTCCGAGCGCCCTATGCCCACAAAATACAGGGTCCTGGGTTCTTGAGAATCGCTTGAAGAACCCCAATTTACCCCCATTACGTGTATGTCGGGGCTGGAGCAACGAAGAGAAAACTCTAGTGTCGGACGGGATCCACCGTCATGGGCTGCCCAGTGCCACGGGAGATCGGCGGTCTGGGTATCCCTACTTCACCGGTGTTCATCGGTACCCATAATGACAGGAGCATATGACCGTCCAGGACACGTCGTCCACCCACCTGCCATCTCTAAACCTAGACTATCGGCTATATATTAAGATGAAGCTACTTTATACGTGACTATACATGTTACAATAGTGCTCGCGTGTCATCAATTGCAGTATCTGCAGATGATGGTGCTCAATTGCAATCTCAAAGGAGGACATCGTAATGCAACGATTTTCGCTTATCCGCAGCGGTCGCGGCCGTCATTTCCAGACAGCTATAGGGCTGCTGACTGCGACGCTCTTGAGTTTCCTGCTCACAGCTTGTGTGGTGGCTTCACCGGCGGAAATGCCGGCCTCCATGCCGGAAGAGGAAATGATGCCTGACAACATGACTGTATTCGGGGAAACCCTACCGGATGATGCCTTGCCCTACAGCCAGCAGGTGTATCGTCTACCTTGTAGCAACACATCCACCCAGGTCACCTTTGACTTTGCAGTTTCAGTTTATCAGCGTATCTGCTCGTCCGATCTGTTCAACGATGCTTTGATCACACTGGATAAGGACTTCAATGTGCAGCCACTCGCCGCCGAGAGCTGGGAACCTTCGGCAGACGGCCTGACCTGGCACATTAAGATCCGGGAAGGTCAAATGTGGAACGACGGTGTACCTCTTACGGCACATGACTACGTCGCCACCTATCGCCTCTCGGCCAATCCGGAGGCGGGCTGGGACTTCTCCTGGTTCTACGGTTTCCTGGGTCCCGGTGGTATCAAGAATTGGAATCAGGTGATCGCGGGTGAACTACCCGTAGAAGAACTCGGGGTTGAAGCGATAGATGACTACACGTTGGCCATCACCACCGAAGATCTCTTTCCACCCCTACCCGGTGTGCTCAAGTTCTCCTGGCCTATTGCCGCGCACGCGGTAGAGGAACACGGACCGTACTATAACAACGATCCGGAGACCTCCGTATCCTCAGGGCCCTTTATGCTCGAGTCCTACGATCCGGGCAATGAGCTCGTACTGGTGGCCAATCCCATGTACAAGGGCGCCCGGCCGCCACGGCTCCAACGGATAGAGCATGTTTATATTGCGCCGGGAACTGAGTTTCTGTCCTATCAGGCTGGTGAAATTGACAATATCGGATATGAAGTCCTTTCACCCGCCGACTTTGAGATCGTGCTGAACGATCCCGAAATGAGCGCAAACTACCTGCGTCACTTCGGCGACTTCCGCACCGACTACCTCCTCTACGACACCTTCAATCCGCCCTTTGACAGCCTGGACGTGCGCAAGGCCTTCGCAAAAGCCATTAACCGTGAACCCATTGTGGAGAACGTGTTTGGTACGATCAAAGCAATGCCGGCCCGGAGCATGCTTATGCCCGGTTATCCCTCCTCTGACACCGAGGGTGAATTAGACCATTATCAGGCTTATGACTGTCCGGCGGCCCAGCAGCATCTGGCCGATGCCGGTTATCCAGGCGGCGAAGGATTCCCCAAGCAGGAAATGTGGCTCCGTAATGAAGGGCCCGCCATGGCCGCCGTATTCCAGGCCGTTGCAGCTTCCATCGCCGAATGCCTGAACGTGGAGATTGAGGTATCCAATAAGGATGGCAAGGTCTACATGGATGCCCTGAACGCCAAGCCCACCGCTCTGACATTGGGAGCCGTGTCCTACGGCATGGACTTCCTGGATCCCTCTAACCTGCTGGGCATCTGGGTCTCCACAGGGCGTCATTCCTGGCTTAATCCGGAATTCGACCGCCTCGTGGGTGAAGCCAGCAGTCTCGTGGGCGATCCGATGCGTCGCGATCAGATGTTCCGTGATGCCCAGGAAATCTTGGTGGATGATGCCGGTGGCGCCTTCATCGCGCACCGCTGGCAAGGTAACTTGGTACAGTCCTGGATCCAAGGTGAAGCCTTCCGTGAACCTGACTCCCAGGGCATTGCCGGCTTCCATTGGGGTGACGACACAGCCATTTCCGCTCTCTACGTTTCCACCGCCAAGAGTGAATAGGCAGTTCTAAAACTCCTCAAACCGGGGGACCGTGCGGAATGCGGCATAACAGGACACGGGGCGCATGACCAGGTATCTGTTAGGTCGGATCCTGTCACTCCTGTTCGTGGTATGGGTGGTGTCCATGGTGACTTTCGCCCTGATGCACGCCGTACCGGGCGGTCCCTTTGACGAAACGAAAGGGCGGTTGCCCCCGGCCGCCCGTGAAAACATCTTGCGCAAATACGGGCTGGACAAGCCGTATTATGTGCAGTACCTCAACTATATGAAGAATGCCTTGCGTTTTGACTTCGGCATTCCCTATTCGGCACCTACCTCTACCGTGGCCGAGGTCATCCGACAGCGCTGGCAGATCACCGCCCAGGTGGGCATCCTGACCGTGATTCTGGCCTTTGGCGGGGGTATCGCCATGGGTATTCTGGCCGCCTACCATCAGAACTCACTTATTGACAACGTAGTGACATTCCTAGCGATGCTAGGCGTGGTGATACCCAGTTTTGTGGTAGCCCTATGGCTGATCCTGATTTTCTCGGTGCGCCTTGACCTCCTACCTCTGCGGGGCTGGAGCAGTTCCGGCGCGTGTTTGATCGGCGACCGCGCGTTTTGTACGGACTGGATCATGCCTGTGATCGCCTATGCCATAGGCCCCTTAGGCGTGATCGGCCGCTATACCCGTGCCAGTATCGTGGATGTCATGCGCCAGGACTATACGCGGACAGCCCGGGCCAAAGGTGTGTCGGAAAGAACACTCATGCTCCGGCATGTCCTGCGCAATGCCCAGATCCCTATGATTACGGCGCTGGCTACCGAGATCCCGAATTTGATGACCGGCAGCATCTTTATTGAAGCAACCTTTGGCATCAACGGTTTGGGCAAGTATTTCGTGACCAGTGTATTTAACCGCGACTACCCGATGATCATGGCGCTGTTTCTCCTGATCGCCCTGCTTTGGAGTCTGACCTATCTGCTCAGCGACTTGGCCTACACCTGGATCGATCCCCGTGTGCGGCTAGGCGGTCTCCAGGCTGCCTAATTTATCTCACCGCCCCTCCCCAGCGTTTCCCACTGTCTCGCTTCTTATCCATGGCTACTTCCCGGTCGTCTCCTGTGCACCAGTCCGTGCCTCCCCCTTCAGATCTCACCGACTCCGAGGTAGGCCAGCACCGTACCCTCTGGCACAACGCCATACACCAGTTCATGCGCAACCGCCTTTCGATCCTGGGTCTAGGTCTAGTATGCTTCTTCATCTGCCTAGCCTTGTTTGCGGATCTGCTGACACCCCATCCCTATGACAAAGTATACTTTGACCGGGTGCTTCTGTTTCCTTTGGAACATGCGGCCCACCCACTAGGCACTGATGAGGTGGGCCGTGACTATCTCAGCCGTCTCCTACACGGTGCCCGCACGTCGCTATTCGTGGGTATCGCGGTCCAGATCGTGGGGGTGACCATCGGTGTGCCTCTAGGCAGTCTCGCCGGCTATCTAGGTGGCAAGGTGGACTATGTATTTACTCGGGTCGTCGACATCATGTCCGCATTCCCCGGTCTTTTGTTCACCATCCTCATCATTTCCCTCTGGGGCGGCGGTTTGTTCAAGGTCATCTTGGCCCTGAGTGTTCTAAGCTGGATCGGCCTGGCGCGCCTGACTCGAGCCCAATTCCTACAACTGCGTGAACGTGGTTATGTGGAGGCTGCTATTTGCACCGGCACGTCTCAGGTACGCATCATCGCGCGTCACATTATTCCCAATGCGCTGACGCCTCTCTTAGTGGCCGTAAGCTTTGGCATTCCGGCCGCCATGTTCGGCGAAGCCGGTCTCAGCTTCCTGGGTATTGGCATCAACGATCCGCTGCCTAGTTGGGGTAAAATGGTGGGTGTCAGCAACGCCTATGTGCGAGTATATTGGCATCTGGCTCTTTTCCCCACTATCGCTATCGCCCTCGCTATGCTAGGCTTTTCCTTTATGGGAGATGGCCTGCGTGATGCCCTGGATCCCCGCCTAATTGAGTGATAGGAAAGCACATCATGATCCGTGAGTCCTTGGCACGGTTGATTTCATTGCCTCTCTGCCTACTGAGCCTGCTGCTAGCGGGGTGCACGGGCAGTACCTCCAGCGAACCCGTCCAGGTCCTGCCTACACCCACTATGCCCGTAGCCCGTTTCACGGCGGTGGCCGGAGAGTTGAACGAAGCGGCAGTCGTGGCAACACAGGAACAGAGTCAGGCTGCAGCTGCCGTGACCACCGGTGACCTTGAGGCAGGGCAACGTGTCTATGCTAACCGCTGTGCAGAATGTCATGGCGCGAACCGACAGGGCACTGCGGAGGGTCGTGCGCTCACTACGTTGGATATGACCGCGGACGAATTCCTGCGCTTGCTGCGCACCGGTGGAGAATTGGGTAATGATCACCTGTTCGGCCCCACGAAGATCAGCAATCCCGGGATTGAGTCCCTCTTTGCGTACCTGACCACGGCTGTCTCCGAGTAAACGGCTCCGGAGGCTGTACCGCGCGCCCTCATGGGCGTTCCCAACCCTCTTGCCTTTGGCTGCTTACCCGCCCGTTGGTCAGGTAAGAGCAGGATACCTAGTAACTTGGTTTCCGGTCGAGAGACCGGGCTCCTGGGAACATGTATTATCTATTCTTACGTGTTTTAATACGCCGTTAACAGATGGCCCCTATCCTTTCGCTTATCCTTTAGGCAATAACTTTTCACCCGGAATTGGCATGTCTAGGTCCGTAATTCCAGGGCACAGATAGTCTTTCCGGAGAGGGGGTGCTTTATGCAAAACCTGTCTGCCTTGGCTGATTTGTTGTCAAACCTTGAACCCTTCGCCGGCATATCGCACAAAGAACTGGTGCGGGATGTGCTACCTATGATCCGGCTGAGCAAGCAACCAAGCGGTGGCTGTTTTTATCAATCCGGGGATGACTGTGAAGCGGTTTTCTTCGTTGTGCAGGGTGAAGTACTGTTGTATCGTTTCAGTTCCTCCTACAAAAAAGTAGTATTGGCACGCGTCACCGAAGGTGAATTTTTCGGTGAGCAAACTCTGCTCGCGGGCAAACGAATGCACGCTTCCTGGGCCGAAGCCCTGACCGACACGACCTGCGTGGAAATTACGCGTAAGAACCTGGCGTATCTGCGCCACCGATTTCCGTCTCTTATGCTCAACATGTACGCAGGCGAGCAAAGTAAGCTGGGACAGGCCCTAAAAACCGTGCGCAGCATCCGACTTGAGTCCATTTTGCTCCGTGTGGTGCGCGCGCTCCTAGCTGCCTACACAACCACCAAGAGTCCGGTGCTAGCGGATCTAGGGCACCAGGAAATCGCCGATCTTGTGGGTACCAACCGGGAAACGGTCACCAATATCCTGCACCAGCTGGCCCAAGAAGGCCTGATCACCAAGGGCCGCATGCAAATAACACTCAATAACATCGCCAGCCTGCAAGCTATGCTCAGTGAGAGCTAGCATAGGTAGCCACCGCGTGCCCCCGTGTTATGCCTATTGCTTCGTGCGCCCGGTGGCTTGTGTTCTGTTCATTCAGGGATTGACGATCCCTGCATCCACCAGGATTACCATGTAACGGATAGGGACCGTTCCTGTATTGACCAAACCGTGCAGTTTGTGGGGATCGAAAACCGCCGCTTCGCCTGCGTGTAAGGGTATCCGTTCATCTGCAAATTCAAGGGTCGCGGTACCCGACAGTAGGTAGAAAGCTTCGTATCCGCCATGGCGGTGCGGTGGATGAGCACGGCCTCCGGGGGGCACCTCCGAAATATGCACGTGCAGGGGTTCACCCTCTAGATCCGCGTCAATCAGGTAACGGTCAATACCCTTAATGGCAAGTGGCTGAAACGGCATCGGTGTACGGCCTCCTATTCTTTATGGATGGCAAATTTACGGCATGCACGCCGCTCAGGATTACTCTTGGTAGCCCATGCGCAGGGCATCAAACAGGCGACGTGTCAGGGCCTGAAATGTAACTGATACCTCGATCACAATGATGGTAAGGGCAAAAAGGAATGCCAGCACCGTGATCTCGTCCTGGGCTACTAGCGGCACCAAAGGGGGCAGCGGATTGCGTACTTCCGCCGTGACTCGGAAGAAGGGCGAAAACAACGTGGAGGCAATAGCCCCGACTAGGGCCCCGGACACGGTACCGTACGCGGTCAGCAGAATGTACTCTATGCTGATCTGGCCAATGATCTGTCCCCGCAGCACGCCTATGGCCCGCAATACCCCGAACTGAAACATGCGATCCTGCAGAGAGGCGTAGCTGTACACCAGCAAGGCGAGAAAGGCCATGGCAGCAGCCGCTAGAAAGCCCACGGATAGGGTGCCGAAAATGCCTACCCGTTCCATGCGGGCCTGCTCTTCCGCGATCAGAGTCGGTACGTGCCGCCACTTGGATGGCTCAATACCCAGGGTACGGATAGCCTGCTTGAGCACCTGGGCTTCCACTGTCTCGTCCACCTGCAACCAAATATCGTGGGTAAAAGCGGTGCCGGCCAGTACAAACAGATGCTCCAGGTTACCGATGATGGTAGGATAGGGTTCGTGATACACGGTGGCGAAGTGGTCATACACCCCTGCTACAATAAACTGGTCCTGTACCGACTGGCCGGTGGCCATGCTGACCGTGAGCGTGATTTCCTCCCCTACATTTCGGCTCAGTTGCGTCAGCAGGGGGCGTGGCACCAAAATATGTCTGGGCTCCAAGGCCAGTTGATTCATCAGACCGCCCAGCGATTCGGGGGCGAAGTCGGGCCGGAACCAAGTCACCTGACTGAAATCTAGGCGGTCCACTGCCAGAAAACGCAGGCGCCGTTCTTCCCCGTCGGCCACCGCCACTTCGGCCCGGTAATCACCCACCCGTGACGCGGCTTCAATACCCGGCAGGGCCTCAAATTCATCCGTGGTAGGGATCCAGATGCCGGAGCCGTCAACCAAGGTGGCGCCTCCGGTTGGCCCCGCGCTATCGGGCGGGATGTAGGGCTCAAAGGTGACGTGGGCTCCCACACCATAGCGCACCCGATCCACTAGCCACTGGTCTAAGCTTAGGGCCATGGAGTATGTGTAGATGCCCAGGGACAGCGACACAATGACAAGCAGCAGGGGATTGATGTACCGCTGGCTGTGCCGTCCTAGCTGCCGCAGGGCCAGATGCAGTGTGAGCAGGCGTGACATGCCCGCCAGTTTGTCCAGTACCCGCATGAAGAGCGGGAACAGACGCATGATCAGCAAGCTGGCCGTCAGGACAAAGAGGGCCGGTACCAGGATCAGCAGCGGATCGCTGAACAGTTCCGCCGTGCGTTCCTGGACCATGGCGGCCAGTGTCCCCTGGTTGGCCAGTTGCTCATAGGCGTACCAAGTGGGCAGGATCAACAATACATCCAGATAGGCCCGCTGCCAGAAGGGTGCCTGCTGATGTCGGGTCCGTTCCTCTTCCACAATGCTGTTCCGGGCGCTGCGCCGGGCCGGGATCAGACGCGCCAGCAGAGCCACCAACAAGCCGGCCCCGATGAGCCACCAGTTGAGACCCTGTAGGGAGACCGGAATGGGATCCCGCACCGTGAAGCTCAGGAAACTAACCGTATAGCCCATGAACTGCGCCACTAACATACCAAACCCGATACCTAGGGGAATGCCCAGAAGAAACAGGATGAATTCCTCCATCAGGACAAGGGTCAACACGCCCTCCACATTCAGACCGCGGGACACCAGCACGGCGGTTTCCCGCTGCTGCCAGCGCGCAATGATAGCGGCGATCATGATCAGGAAATAGATCAGGAAGCCCAGAGCGGGTACATTGAAGCCCAGGAGCTGAATCGTGAGAATGGTGTTGCGCTGGACAAACTCCTTCAAGGGATCCAGCGCCGAAATGTCCAGATTAGCCCCGGGCAGGTACTTGTCGATCACGGCCATGCCCATTTCATAGCCTTCGGCATATGCGCGGGCATACGCGGGATTGAGGGCGGCATCGTCCAGGCTGATGTGCCAGCTCACAAAGCGCGCACGGCTAGGCAGGAGGGTTTCAATAAAGTGCAGGTAGGAGGCCCGGTTTATCAGTAGGGCGTCACGCAACTTGGTGTCGGGCGGATTGAACCAGAACGTATCCTGGCCATCACGAGCACGCCAGATGCCTGCGATCCGCACGGGTATGCCTTCGCCCACGGCGTTCAGAGCCAGATCGTAGACTTCCCCGGGCGAAATACCCATCTGGTCAGCTAAGGAAACATGCATCCACGCATCTAGCACCTCGGCGGAGGCTAGTTCGGTATGGTAGGGATCGCCCTCCGGCACATCAAGATGGGGTTGGACACCCTCAATGTACACCACATTGACGGAGGTCAGGTATTCGCGGACATCGGAGTAAACGCCGTCATCCTCCCGAGGTAGGAGGACCATACTGCCACTTTCCATCTGCAGATCCCGGCGGTCCACAGGCAGGCCGATTTCTGCTGACAGGGTCTCGCTGATGCTGCGGCCGGCATTTTCCGCAGCATGGATGCCCATGCGCTTGCGTGAAGAAGGGAAAAAGTAGATACGCGTGGAAAAGGCCGGGCGATTCGTGGCGGCACTCAGCGCCGCCAGTTCCTGATTCAGGATGATGCGATCCACGGCCTGTGCGAAGAAGCCGGCACTGCTGAGTAAACCTACGGCCAGTACAATTCCGATCAGCGTCAAAAGTGAAAGGCCGGGTCGGCTCCGCAGTCGCTTCAGAGTCAACAGCAACAGGCCGCCCGTCGTGCGCAGGATGGCTCCCATCGTATTCGCTTACAGCACTCCAACCTCAAGTCAGATGCCGGTAGGGTGACACGAAACCCGGCACGGCCACCAACAGCGCGAAGGCGTTCGCAAAAGAATGGCCCATAGTCCAGTCCGCGGCCCCGGGTGTGACCACGATGGAACCAGGTCGAACAGGTACGGTCACGCGTGCCTGGGGATCCGCCTGAGGGCGGCCATACAGCATGACATGTTCCTCGGCCCCTCGGTCATGGTCGGGTAACCCATACACGGATCGAGGCAGTATGAGGGCGGTTTCCGAGTGACTGACTGGGTCCGCTGTACCGACAGGCACCGGACCGTGATAATGCCGTGACGGTGGTGGCTCTCGATCTGTACGCATATCCAGCGCATGCATGTTGACACGGTTGACACCGCGCTGATCCGGATCGGCCGGCGCGGGACGCACGGGTGGTAGCGCCTCACGTCGGAACGCACCCGGGTAGGCCGCACACCCCCCCGGCCGATCCTTTACATTGCGTAGGAGGGTGAGACGGGGGGCCTGGTAGGGTGTGAGAGGTACTGACATCTCAAAGTACACACCCCGACCCGTCAGCGTAGCGGCGGAACGGGCATGTCCGTCCACGCAAACCGTATCGCCTGCCTGTAACGATTCCCAGGTCCGTTCCGTAATCGCGTATAGATCCCCGTCTGCCGGCTGGCACCGGGTCTGGACATTGGGGCCGCGCACCAGGTCTCCCGGATAGAGACTCACGCCCGCTTCGGTGGTCCGTAGCATGAAGAGAGCCACCAGACGCCCCGGCATGGGGTAAATCTGCAAACTACCTCGGAACGTGCGCACGGCTACCTGGCAGTCATCCCCATGGAGACGCGCGTAGAGGTTCGGCAACCATGCCAGGGATGCGGGATCGTCAATATGGGCCACCGGCAAATCCGGGACCGTGACGTTGTCATTCCGCATATTGCCCATTGGCGGCTGCTTGACCAACGGGCGCGGCAATCAGGTCCGTACCCGCGCCATAGCGGTAATGACGGTTCATTTCCTCGTTGCCGGCCATGGACAGCACATCTTCCAGAGCATGGAGTGCTTGGTCGTAGTCCCGTGTCTGGTTACTATTGAGGGCGTTGTACAGCAGTGTCCGGCGGTCACCCGATTTGAAAGCGAGTAGGTCACGCTCCATGTCCAGCCATTCCGGCAGGATCTGTTCATACATGATTTTAGCCGGCAACGGATGCACGCGTAGCGGCTGAATACCCATCCGGTTCACGATAGCCGGTACTTCCACCACAACATCGTCCGGTACCCCAGGCAAAGCGCCCCGGTTGGGGATATTGACCTGGAAATGACCCTCATTGTCGTTGACTAGACCATCAATGATGGGCACCTGCTGTTCATGGGTTTTCGTTTGGCCGAAGGCCTCGATCAGACTGGCCTGGGGATCCTCCGCCACTTGCTTCATCTGGGTGATTCGATCGTCTAGGATCTGGACGTGTACGGGACGGGCGATGTGGGTATCCGGTCCCCCAAAGGGTTCGCCGAACCAATGCTTTTTAACCGGCAGGCTAGTGTGATACCACCAGCCTCCGCGCCGCGGTGTGTCACCAATGGGCATCAGCCCGAACATACGATATTGATGAATAGTGCCCCGAGACATCTGGATATCGTGCGTCCGTTGCGCTTGATGGGTGGCCCAATATGTCTCCGCCTCATGCGCAATCCAGTCCTCCAACAGCGGATAGGCATCAGCCCCGTCATAGTAGAAATGGGTTAGCCAGATGTTGTGGTTCAGCCCCGGTGCCTGCCACGTCAGTTTGGTGAAATCCGTTAGTCCCAAGGTACGGCAGATCTGATGTACGCCGTAGTGGCCGTGGCAAAGACCGCAGATCCGGATGTCGCTTTCCCGGGTCATGAGCGTGCATCCCGTGTATACGGGGTTGCCGCTTTGAATCAGCCAGGCCTCCGGACAGATTTCTTCCATAGCACGCACAACGTTCAGCATCAGCTGTAGGTTGTAGTAGTTGCCACCACCGACACCGCCACCGTAATAGTAGCCGTATTTGTCGGCAATCTCGCGGATGTGCCGCTGCTTTGCATGCGAATGCGCAGAGGCGGTGTTGATGACAAAATCGGCATCCTGCAAGGTTTCTTCCAGGCGATCCGTCCGGGAAAAACGCAGATCCGAGCCCAGTTCCCGCGCGTAGCGGGTACCCAGGAGATGAATCATCTCCAAGCGGTCGGTGTCAACATCCATGAAACTGATTTCGCTACCTTGCAGACTCGCAGTCAGACAGATGTCCTTTACCAGCCCTAGGGAGAACGTGGCGCTACCAGCACCGATAACAGAAACGCGAATAGGGGTAGACATAGAGGCTTCTCCTTGTAAGCAGGCGAGTTAGGACGGTGTGTCAGGCACTGGCGGTTGGCCGCCATACGTTTCGTCATACCAGCGCTGACGATAGGGAATATTGATCCCGAAAAGGGCAAAAGAATCGTCCTCGGGGGCATACCCCACCAGCTGGCGGGTTTGAGTCAGGCCCATGCGCTTATAGCGGTTATTGGAAACACCGTGCACGATACCGTATTTCAAGTCCGGATCCGCCTCCACACACCGCACCAGCAGCTGTGACATGTCACGAGCACTGATAAAGGTACTAAGGTTGCGTCCGTTGACATCAAACTCGGGCTGATTGTGCTCAAAGGATCCGATGCGCACTACCAGGCAGGAAAGGCCACGGGTCTGGGCATACACGTGCCCTATGGCTTCGGCGAAAGCCTTAGTAGCACCATACAGATTCAGAGGACGGGGCGGAGTGTCTTCCTGTACCTGATGATCCAGGGGATAGCCATCAATAGCCTGGACCGAGGAGGAGAGAATCACCCGCCGGCACCCGCTGGCTACCGCCGCCTCCAGTATGTTGTACAGGCCTTTGATGTTCCGTTCCAGCAAGGATGGGTAGAAGTCGGCCGCGGGACTAGCCTCCGCCGCTAGATGGACGACGACATCCATATCTTGGCAAGCGGCCCGGCAGGATTCCGGATCGCTGATATCCAAGGATACAGTTTCCAAATCGGCTAGGTGTATAGGCATAGGTGTGGATCGCACGCCTAGGCGCAGGGCATACCGGGAACGGACAAATTCAGCGAAATGCGTACCGATGCGGCCCGCAGGGCCGGTAAGTAGTACCTTTTGGGGGCTCATAGTCTGCTTCGTCATTGTCTGTGCTGCCCGGACATAACCTACCTTGGAGACAGACTAATCCTACGGCACAGCCCGTGCCGTACGCAATAACCACCGCCTGCACTCCTGTACCAGCCCGTGTCCAGTATACCCTAAACAGGGATCCCGATCATGATCGAGGCCTGATCCGTCTACTTCCCCGAGCTTGATGTCCTATACGGCAGGCGACAGCGGTGTGCCTGAGGATAGCTCTCCATAACAGCGCAAGATGATGGGCAGTCGCTAGCAGACATGTGATGGTCTCCCGGAGCTCGGCTTCTGTACGCGTATTCCAGATAGTCATATCCAACATATCGGACACGCACAAAGATCACAACCTTGGCCTGGCCCCATGATGACAAACCCGGAGGCGCCGGAGGCCGCGTTTGCAACAGGTCCGATGTGTCATCACACCGATACAATGCTGCACCTAAAGGCCTATACGAGACATGATACCGGATCGGCTCACCCTCTTGGCGGGGTCTGCAGGACAGCTGACGCCTGGATCCAGAGGAGCGGACTGTCTGTGATGCTCCCAACTTCAGCGCTAGGCCTAGCTATCGTGCGTCCCCCTTGCCATCTGCGGGATCAATGCAGTCTGTAGGCCGCAGATTGTCCGTCCAGTGCGTATGTCTACTCTGTCTGCGCACTCTCAGGGCTGATAGGCGAGTTGCACTCCCAGCCACTGTTCGGCCTGGGATACGGCAACATCTTTACAAGCAGCATAAGCCCGAATCTGATCCCGGGCCATACGCCCCACTGTGAAATACCGTGCTTCGGGATGCGCGAAATAGAATCCACTCACCGAGGCCGCCGGCCACATGGCAAAGGATTCAGTGAGATGGACGTCAATACACTCTTCGGCATCCAGCAGAGCGAAGAGGGTCTGCTTTTCACTATGTTCAGGACAGGCAGGATAGCCAGGAGCAGGGCGGATGCCGCGATATGCTTCCGTGATCAGGGCATCGTTGTCTAGATCCTCTCCCTCCGCGTAGCCCCAGTACCGGGTCCGCACCTGGTGATGTAGCCATTCGGCACAGGCCTCAGCCAAACGATCAGCCAGGACTTTGACCATGATGGCATTGTAATCGTCCTGCTGTGCCTCCAGCTGGTGCACCAGTTCCGGCACACCCAGACCCGCCGTGACCACGAAGCAACCTAGATAATCCTGAACCCCGGATCCGCGGGGCGCAATAAAGTCAGATAAACAAAGTTGGTAGCGCCCTGAACCCTTGTCTTCCTGCTGGCGCAGCATGTGGAAGGCTACCTCCACTTCCGGATGATCGGTATCGGGGTGCAGATAAATCGATTCATTCTCACTCTGGGCGGGAAACAGACCGAGCACGGCCCGGGCTTGTAGGCTTCCCTCAGCAATGATACGGTCCAGCAAAGTATTGCCGTCTGTCCAGAGGCGACGTGCCTCTGTTCCTTTATGCGGATCGTTGAGAATGCGCGGGTACAGACCTTTCATTTCCCAGGCATGGAAAAACGGACTCCAGTCAATAAAGTCCCGTAGTACAGTGAGGGACACATCCTGGATCACATGGCGCCCGAGGCAGCAGGGCATATGAATATCCGCCTTGTCCGGAACAAAGGGGAACCGGCGCTCCTGGGCATCGGTCAGGTCTAGCATGGCCCGTTTGCGCGTACGGTCCGTATAGGATTCCCGTAACTGCGCGTACTCCTGCTTGATTTCCCTGACGTAGGTGTCCCGGGTCCGCGGGTTAAGCAGTTTTTCCATTACACCAACACTGCGACTAGCATCCGGCACATAAATCACGGGCCCGGAATAAGCCGGATCAATCCGGATGGCCGTATGCAAACGTGAGGTGGTGGCTCCACCAATAAGCAGAGGTAGCGTAAAGTCCTGGCGCTCTAGCTCGGAAGCCACATGCACCATTTCATCCAGCGATGGCGTAATGAGACCGCTCAGGCCAATCACCGCTGCCTGATACTCACAGGCTGCACTCAGGATCCGGTCGCTAGGTGTCATGACTCCCAGATCTATGACCTGGTAACCGTTGCAGCCCAGCACGACTCCTACAATGTTTTTACCGATATCATGCACATCTCCTTTGACGGTAGCCATTACGATCCGGGGGGCCGCATCTTGATCCCCGGCTGCTTCCCGCTGCGCCTCAATGTAGGGGGTCAGCCAGGCGACTGCCTTTTTCATGACGCGGGCGCTTTTCACGACCTGGGGCAAAAACATCTGACCTGAGCCAAAGAGATCCCCCACCTCGTTCATTCCATCCATGAGAGGACCTTCGATCACATGTACCGGATCGGTGAGTTCTTCAAGGGCAGCGGCAGCATCTTCCTCAATGTACCGGTCAATGCCGTGCACCAGGGCATGCTGCATGCGCGCAGACACGGGCGCAGTGCGCCAGGCCTGATCCGTCACAGAGCGCCGCTGACCCTTGCGTCCCCGGAGAGTTTCCGCGATCGCAATGAGACGTTCCGTCGCGTCCGGTCGGCGGTTGAGCAGTACATCCTCGATCCGGGTCAGCAGATCAGACGGAATATCGGCATAGACCGTCAGTTGACCAGCGTTGACAATGCCCATATCCAGGCCCGCCTGCATGGCATGATAGAGAAATGCGGAATGCATAGCTTCCCGCACAATGTTGTTGCCCCGGAAAGAAAATGAGATGTTGCTAACACCACCACTGACCTTGCAGCCGGGCAGAGTAGCTTTGATTTGACGGGTAGCCTCAATAAATGCCAGAGCGTAATCGTTGTGCTCTTCCATACCCGTGGCCACGGTGAGAATGTTGGGATCGAAGACGATGTCTTCGGGTTGGAAACCGTTATCGGTCAGCAGATGGTAGGCCCGGGTACAAATGGCTACCTTGCGTTCTATCGTGTCGGCCTGGCCTTCTTCATCAAAGGCCATCACCACGACCGCGGCCCCGTAATGTCGACACAGTTGGGCTTGGGCTAGAAATTCCTCTTCCCCATTCTTGAGGCTGATCGAATTGACGAGCGCCTTTCCCTGCACGTTCTGCAGCCCGGCTTCAAGGATCTCCCAGCGTGAAGAGTCCAGTACTACGGGCACACGGGCGATTTCGGGCTCGCCTGCGATGAGACGGAGAAAACGCGTCATGCAAGCAACCCCGTCCAGCATACCGTCATCAAAGTTGATGTCGATTAGCTGGGCCCCGTTCTGTATCTGCTGTAAGGCAATGGCCACAGCCTTTTCGTACTCTTCTTGCAAGATTAGCCGGCGAAACCGGGCTGATCCGGTAACGTTGGTACGTTCCCCGATGTTGACAAAATTTGTGTCTGCGGTAACTGCATAGGGTTCCATACCAGCCAGAACCATTACAGACGGTACGGTCGGGATCTGACGTGGCGGAAACGCGGCTACGGCCTCGGCTACGGCCTGGATATGTTCCGGATTCGACCCGCAGCAAGTCCCCACCAGGTTAAGATGCCCCTGCTGTGCCGCCTCGCCCAAGGGGCGCGCCATGTCATCCGGCGTTTCACTGTAGTCACCTAAAGCCGTAGGCAAACCGGCATTGGGATAGCAAAGGGTCCGTGTATCCACGATGCGTGCCAACTGTGCCAGATAGGGCAGCATGTCCTGCGTACCCAGTGAGCAATTCACGCCCATGGCAAAAGGCTTGACATGCTGGACGGAATACCAGAAGGCCTCCGGTGTCTGACCAGACAGATTACGTCCACTGGCATCTACCACACTGATTGACATCAGGACCGGGACAGTGGTTCCCCTCTCCACGAAGAGCTGCTGTACCGCATAGGCGGCGGCCTTGGCGTTAAGGGAGTCGAACACGGTTTCAATCAGCAGGACATGGGCCCCGCCATCCAGCAGACCACGGGCCTGCTCTTGGTATGCCTCCGCTAGCGCCGTAAAGGACGTGTTGCGGTATCCGGGATCATCAACATCCGGTGAGATAGAAGCCGTCACGTTGGTCGGCCCCATAGCGCCCATGACCCAGCGCGGCCGGTCCGGTGTCCGCATGGTCTGGGCATCCGTTGCGGCCCGGGCAATTTCGGCCGCCGCCCGGTTGACATCGTACGCCCGGTGGGATACCCCGAAATCGGCGAGGGCAATGGAGGTGGAGATGAAGGTGTTAGTGGAGATCAGATCGGAGCCGGCGGCCAGATATATGTCATGAATCTCACGAATGATGTGGGGTTGGGTCAGGCAGAGAATGTCGTGGCAGCCCTGTAAAGAGATCGGGTGCTCGGTGAACTGGGTGCCGGCGTAGTCTGTCGCTGACAGGCGGTACCCTTGTAGCATGGTTCCCATCGCGCCATCCATGATCAGGATGCGTTCCTGGGCATGGTGTGTAAGTTCTGTCCAAACAGTGTTCATATCTCTACTATTCACCTATGGACTAGGATAGTCTCAATTCTATCCCTATCCTAGTGTATGCATACGTCATATGTTCCAAATCATGCCCGACAGGTGTGAGCCTGAGAATACTGACAGAGCAACCCCACCGTCCCTTCCCTACGGCACGCACAGCCCCCTGGTCGGACAACACCGCGGGATGACAGTAAGAACTTTCCCGGGCAGTACGCTACCAGATATCCCTCCGCACTGTGCAGAGGACAGACATAAGCCAGTACATCCGGTCCGGTGCCCACTACCTTGGTGCCATCCTCTGATTCCGTTGAGCCAAGTGCCGACACACCAAATATCGTTGCAGTGCAAGACCTGGTCTGCGGTATCCATGAGATGCAGAGCAACCAGCGCTATCCTCACCGTGGTCCCCACGGGAAACATAAGATCCGAACCCGTCACAACCTGGAACCGCTGTGGCTCACTATTACAAGCCTCTGTGACCACAACGGAACCGTCCTCACAGCCACACACCCGCACGATTCCTACTAGGCCACGGATCTTCTCTCGTTCTTAGTATCTCTAATGCTCATGTTGTCCTAGACGGTGCTGCTGCCGCCATACTCGCTGTTCATTAGGGCTTCTTGACCCTGGACATTGCCCACACCAACATACCAACGTAGTTGAAGTAGAACCCGGGATAGGTCATGTCCAATTGTATGGATGTGATCCGTTGTAGCTACGTAGCCGGTAAACTCCGTTAGGCTCCCGGCAGTCCCAATGTCTTTTCCAGTGGCTCCTTAGGCTAATAGCTCATCCCGCAGCACGGCCCGAGCCTGCTGAGCAATCTCTGAGTCCGGATCACGCTTGATGACGCGGATTAGATGTAGCTTGGCACTATCGTCTCCCCGGACTGCCCGTGCCATGGCTTCAGCCAATCCCTTCTCCGAGTACTGCATGTCCTGGGGCACAACATTCAGATCATCATGCTCCCAATAAAACTTGAGATCATCGCAGGTCCAGTTCGCGTAGACCTGCTCCCAAGTCAGGGGACTATGTGCATTCAGATGAGGAGTTAGCATATGGGCAGACACGGGTGCACAGCGTGCCGTATACCGGTTGTCCAGGGACAGGCGCATGCGATCCGCCGTGATATTCGGCAGGGCCCGATGCAGGGTGAGGCTGTGAAACATCAGGCAGTCTCCAACTGCGTAGTCACTACTATGCCATTCACCCTCATAGGCATCCATCTCCACATTCAGCTGTCCTGCACCCAGCGAAAAGTGATGTTCTAGCACCCGATCCACTTGATGGGAGCCCGGTACCACCGCCAGACCGCCCAGTTCAATGGGGCAATCCCCCAGCGGTGTCCAGCAAGTATAAGTTTCGTAATTGCCCTGAAAATGGACAAAGTCCTGATGTACCGGTGTGGTGTGTTCCGTAAACTGAGGGAACCACAGGCGACAGATCTTCTGAGGATGGGGAAACACCTCCGCATCCATGATGTCGCGCATGACATCGATCACGGCGGATACGTGCGCAATGCGGTGGAAGGCTTCCAGGCAATAGAGCTGATGATACACTTCGGCATACTCTCGATCGCCTTCCGTGCACCGTTTGGTTATGTCCGCTATACCGTCGATCAGTAGCGCATCCGGCAGGATCCAGCCGTGGTCACGCAGAATACCCAGAGCGACAAGACGCAAATCCAGCAAGGCCCTAGGATCCTGCAAACCGCGGAAGAAGAGATAACCTTCCTCTTTCATGCGGGCTCGCAAACCGGGGCCATTCCCCAACAAATCATTGGACTCACGGAACGGGATCAGCTTCAACTCGCTCATGGATCAACTCCTTTTAGTGATACAGGGAGAATACCAGCCCGCTCGGCAGTCTGGACAGGAGACAACCACGCGTCAAACTGCATCATCACATGTGTCAAACCTGATTGTATCATGCGTGGAAACAGGATTCCAGGCGTGGCAAGCCGCTACATTTCAGCCGCTTTAACCGTTATGGTATGACAAACGTTCTCCTCACAGAACAGAAGGATCGGATAGGCCTTTGTGAATCACTTTGACAAACTGCACTACTTGGGCTATAACCGGACAGAATTTGACGGATGATGGATTCCCGCACGCATATTCCCGCCAAATCCATTCCCAGCCGCACCGCGGCTGGTCTGTGGTAGAGCCTAGGAAGTAGTAAGGTACTTCCTAGTATGGCCACTACTCTCTCAGGATCGTTCATCCCTTCACTGATAACGGAAACCGTACATGAAAGCTATTGTCATACGTACTGACCATCCGGATCGGCCACTCGTGTGGACTGAGGTGCCCGATCCGGATTTTACATCCACCGAGGTGCTCGTTGATATCCATGCCACTGCCCTGAATCGTGCGGATCTGATGCAGCGGGCCGGCGACTATCCGGTCCCACCCGGCGCCTCCTCGATTCTGGGCCTGGAAATGGCGGGCATCATTGTCGCCGTGGGGCAGGATGTGCCGCACTGGACCATAGGCGATCGCGTGTATGCCCTATTGACCGGTGGCGGCTACGCTGAACGCGTCAACGTGCCTCACGCTATGCTGTGGCCCATGCCGGAGGATTGGAGTTTCACGTATGCGGCTGCCATCCCGGAAGTCTTCCTGACAGCCTATCTCAATCTGTTCATGGAGGCCAGCCTGCAAGCTGGTGAAACCGTACTCATACACGGAGGAGCCAGCGGCGTAGGTACAGCAGGCATTCAGCTGGCCCACACCGCCGGTTGCCAGGTCATCGTGACGGCCGGGACTGATGCCAAGACGGCCCGCTGCCGGGAACTAGGGGCCGCTTTGGCTATCAATTACCGGCAAGAGGATTTTGTCTCGTGCGTGCAGGACTTCACCGACGGCCAGGGCGTTGACGTCATCATGGACATGGTCGGTGCCCCTTACCTAGAGAAAAACCTGCAGCTGCTCAGGGTATATGGTCGCCTAGTGCTCATTTCCCTGCTGGGTGGGACTACCGCCTCTATCAATTTAGGTCAGATCATGCGGCCCTGCCTGCGGTTGATTGGTTCCGTGCTCCGTCCTCGATCCGTGGCCGAAAAAGTCGGGATCATGGAACGTTTTGATGCACAGTTCCACCCCCATCTCCTGGATGGCACCATTCAGCCCATCATTGATTCCGTCTATCCGATCACACGCACCAACGAAGCACAAGCGTACATGAAGGACAACCGGAACATTGGGAAGATTATCCTCAGCGTAAGACCCTGACAGCGTGCCAGTCCTTACAAAATCATCGGTGTGATCCCGCGAATTCCGGATCATGCGCGGGTATATCCGGGGGACAATCAACTCGATCAGGGCTTCCTATGTTCCCCCCATAGATCATCTCCTTATGGAGTGTTGATCACCGTAGGATAATCATGGCCTGTCTGGGCGGCGATCGGTAAACTGGGTGCCGGCGTAGTTTGCCCGCTGACAGGCGGTACCCTTGTAACATGGTTCCCATCGCGCCATCCATGATCAAGATGTGTTTTGGGGCATGGCGCGTGCGTTCTGCCCAAACAGCGCCCATATCTCTCTACCATTCACCCAAGGATCTAGGATAGTCTCAACTCTATTTCTATCCTAGTGTATGCATACGCCATATATCCTAAATCACGCACGGCCCTCTAGACGAGCAACACCGCAGGAGGACAGCAAGAATTTTCCCGGACAGTACGCTATCAAGCACCTTTCACACAGTGCGGCGGACAGACATACGCCAGTGCACTCGGTTCGGTGCCATCCAGACTCTGATCCAGGTAGGTCAAGCGCAGGCACGCCTGGTATCAGGTCGAAAGCGCCCCCACGGCGGCATGATGCGCTGCTCAATCCAGGGTGAGATTCCACCAGTAATTTCCAGATCCACGTCGTTGTAGGGCAGAACCTAGTCTGTGGTATCCATGAGGCGCAGAGCAATCGCCGCCAGACCCACAGTAGTCTCTATGGGAACCACAAGATCCAAACCCGGCACCACTGTAAACTATAACCGCGTATCCGCAAATGGCGTTACACGAGTACAGTTCAGCAGTGAAGAACTTGAAGTATCAAGAAATGTCTATGTTGCCCAGGGTGGTGCTGATGCCACCATACTCGCTGTTCATTAGGGGTTCCGGCTCTGGACATTGCCCGCACCAACCTAGTTGAAGGAGAACTCAGGATAGGTCATATCCACCGTGCGCTGGATGTGGTGCGGTGCCTGGGCATAATTCATTGATGTAGAAATACCAGGAATTAACGTCCGCCTCTACGTGGTCACCGGGACAGAGCAAATTGTCTTCCACGCACCGCTTCGGATCGAGCTGCCACGTCTACCGCACCATCCAGTACAGCCATTCCTCCTAGCCCTCAAGAAGCCCTGTCTGTGTACAGCCCCCGGTGTGTTGTCTGCTGCTGATACCCATCACAGCGGTATACTAAAGTATATGGCCTAGAATTATATATGAGGTTTCCTGTAGGCCTGGTCTGGAGAGCGTCCCATGACCGTAGTCCCTGTGTCCGCCCATGGCCCACCCCGCCCGCGGATCGTCGTCCGCATCCCGTCTGGCTCAGGCCTTGCTCCACTACGCCTCGGACTATGACTATCAGTGAGCGCACTATGTCTACGAGTCCGATTTCATTACCGATCCCGACTATCTTGTGGTGAACGTGAAGATGCCTCAGACGAAGTTCATTGATAACAAACAGCAGTTCGTGGATTTTGTGCGCTGGCGGCAGCACCCGCGCACTCTGAGATCGTCTACGGCGGCAATGATCCGGTGCGTTGGCAGAGGTATCAGCTGGTGCAGTCGGGCGCCTATTAGGTGATCCCGGCGGAGATGTCTCCGACCGGGGCTAGCCCCAGCCACACATCTTGGAGATTTCCATGCGGGTAACGGCAGACCATGTCCTGCAGCTCTGGGATGGGCACAGGGCACCTGATTTGACCAGAATGCCGTGACTCGGGCCGAAGGATTCGCTCAGGGCCACACCCAAGGACTTGTGCAAGAACGGCTTGACAGCTTCCTGCGCATGCTGCCGGACACCGGACTACTCCCGCCCTTGCATGCTGGCGTGACCGCTTATATGGAACGCCTGCGTCCCCATGCCCACACCCTACCGTTGGATGCTATCCCGGATGTCGACACCCTGTGGCACACCCTGGCCCGCCATGGAGGCTCCGACCAGGTCCTCATGATGTCCTCTGGGTGCTTATGCTCTCTGTCCCGGACAATCCACCTTAACCCGTCTCCAGGCCCTGGCTCTTCTGTTCCGTGCCGAGGGCAACCTGAGGACTAGCTCCGTCCCCGCTGGCGTAAGGGAAAGTTAGTTCTGCTCCACAGGAGAAGCGCCCGCTGGATGCCGTCGCAGTGTCAGCGTAAGCTCCCGGTCGTCAGCACATCAATGACATACCCTTTCCGTAACCGTACCCGCTCCGGGACGCTGATCCAAGGTGAGCCAAGTGTCGACATCAACATGCCGAGGATCAGGCCAGAAGCGCATCCACGTAGACTGGGCACGCTACGCAATCCAAGGTAAGATGCTACCAGTGCTTGCCAGATAGTTGCGGTACGGACCTGGAGCTGCAGTCTCCATGAGGCAACCCATCGTCGCCTAGACCCTCCCACAGGCCTTCATAGAAAACACAAGCGCTGGAACCGCGGCACTTTGACATCACAAGTCTCAGTGGTCATAACGGGCCTGTCCCGCAGCCAGCCATCGGTACGACCACTCCCTAGTTGTTAATGAACAAGGATGCTCGGAACATGGGGCCGATGTCCTCTAGTCGGCCGGCCTGACGGAGGACGCCACCGGCACAAGGTCTGCCTCCCAAAGCGGAACCCCCTCTTGTGAGGGGGTTCCGCTCAAACTCTAGGTTGGCCCGCGCTAGGAGCCGGCCAGCCCTTGACCCTACGCGCTAGTTATCCCTGGTGACGGTAGCGATATAGTCGTCATTGGTGTAGTCCAGAATGGTGAGTGCCAAGGCATGCGCCCGCACATCGTTAGTGCCCGTGTACGCCTTGGCCTCCCAGCTCGCACCGTGCGCCTTCCGCCACAGAAAGGCTTTCGTCTCCAGATACGCCACCGTCCGCGCACTGAACGTTATGCTCGTCCGGGGACTGATCTGCTCATCATCTTCGTTTTCCAGCCAGCCCGTAATCGTGTAATTGTCATCTTCCAGGAAGATGTCCGCCGGCAGATCGTACACGCCCTCGGGACCAATGGTGTAAAAACCCTCCGCAGGGAATTTTTCCGTACTGGCCGGAAAATTATCGCGAATCCCGGTACCGTTCAACGAGGTCTTCGTCTGTTCCAGAATGCTAGATTCCGCATTGGTCGTCGCGAGACCGTAGACAGCGGCCGGAGGGAAAAGACTGCGAATCGCAGGCGCTCCCCCGTTCTCCAGCTTACTGGACCGTACATGATTGGCAAAATGGATCGTGTCCCCTTTCCCCGGGGCATACTTCCCACCGGACTCAAAATCCGACTTGGGGAAGGTACCCCCCAAAGCCCAACGCCATCCTTGGGCGATGTCGGGCACATCACTGACAGTCGATCGATACAACGGGCTTGTCGGCCAGGACCACTTACCATTGCCATTTCCGACCGTCTTCGCATCAAAGCCCAGTACATCATCGCCCCCGCTGTCCAAGACCCGCACCCGGAAGTGATCGAAGTCCACTTCATCTACGGCCTCGTTATTCATGTTATGACGCAGACCTACGCGGAATTTGGAGTTCAGGTTGTATGTATAGCCGGCGGGGAATCGACCGCTTGTACCACCAGCTCCCGCACGCGTAATATACCAATTAATGAAGTCTTTATTGAACCCCAGATAATAGAACCGGCCCACCCGATTCTCCGTCATATGGGTTTTGTAGTTCGCCACCGTGCGCGTACTGGGATGGCCGTACCAAATGGGGACGTCAAACCAGGGCGCCGGTGCACTGGACGTGATTTCCGCTTCCACTATGTCACTGATCACATACTTCCGGTCCGTCACCGCCACCTGAACCTTCCAGTCCGTGGATTGCGCCAGATCCTCAAAGGTGTGACTCGTACTTCCTAACGCCTTGTCCGCCATAACCGTCTTGTCGTCACTCTC
This sequence comes from Caldilineaceae bacterium, assembly GCA_965116185.1. GTDB lineage: Bacteria > Chloroflexota > Anaerolineae > Caldilineales > Caldilineaceae > Bin34. The sequence continues at coordinate 385,490 of OZ220492.1, read as the reverse complement.
CAAGATCAGCGTGATCGACGCACTGTATACGTTCGGACCCAGCTGCCAGCTCGCCGGCTGCGTCATGTCCCACGACACCTTTAACTCATCATCTTCATCCGTCCGCATCACACGCACGTTGGACAGCGCCTGCAGGCGTGTACCGGCTGGACAATCCGTGAAATCTTCGTCGTCAAACAGGTTGCGGCCCGCGAGCGCGCCGCTCCCCAAGGCTCCGAGTACCAACAGTGCCAGCAAGGCGATCCAGCCAACACGTAGACCCAGGCGTATGTGCCTTCTCCTACTCATTTTGCCCCCCCCCCATTTTTCTCTCCTTATAGTATAAAGTCATTGATAGGCATCTACGTGCACCTGCGAACCGCTCGCCGGATCGCACACACAACTACTATAGCCTAACATTCTTACTAGTCTATTATACCAGATTATACAAACAGGTGCACGAACCCACGTTGATAGAGGGGACACAAACCATTCTTCATCCTGCTCAAATCAGCTATGGCGGGAATAATGCGTTTGCCGCCTGATCATATGCATATGACTGGTGTGCCTATGGTTACCGAATGCTGATGGCGGTGATAGGGCGAAAGTAACGATGGTTCCTCCACAGTGTCAGCATGTTGCGTCTCTCATCAGAAGGGCCAGGACCTGGGAGACAGCGAGTCACCCTCTGCAGAAACAGGCATGGAGACATATGCCCCGGGGAGTAGTGTTGTTCAGGTTCCATCGATCGGTGCTTATGTTTCCGATGCCGGACGATTCACTCTACACCCGTTCCTAGGCCCTGACCCTCCTATTCCGCGCCTAGAGCAACTTTCCGAACCAGCCCTGCTCCACCCATGTAAAGGCAAGCAGAGTTGGTTCAACAGGAAAATTTCCGTTGGATCCCGCTGCAGTTTTCAGTAGTCGCAATGGATCTGGCCTTGACCTTGTCCCCACAGCTAGTCGCTTGTACGACCTCCTACTAGTCCTCCCCTAGCTGCTAATAAACAGGGATGCTCGGAACGTGGTGCCCGATGGTAGGATCGGGCAAGACAGGCAGTCAAGATCTATAAACTAAGAAGTGTTGCGATCGACCACAGTTATGCGGTCCACGAAGTCCTTATACTCGAAGATGTGCGGGAACGATCGTACTTGATGAACCTAGGGAGTGGGGCATCCGGAACACGCGCTGCAGGGTGCACGGTGGTCATAGCCTACGGGTAACGATAGTCAACGTGTTGACGGGTGAGCCGTCTGGTGATACGATATCATCACGTAAGTACAGCGTCCCGCGTAGGGCTGCTACGCGAGACAAAACGGTGACTCCGAGGTCTCCTGTCGGCCGTGACGCCCACAATACAAGACTCTCTTCAAGCGGAACCCCCTCCTAGGAGGGGATCCACGTAAACTCTAAGTGGGCTCTAGCGGGGAACCCTAGGCACTACTCATGCATGATGGAAGCCACATAGTCGTCATTGGTGTAATCCAGAATCGTGAGCGCCAGCACATGCGCGCGCACGTCGTCATCACCCGTGTAGCCCCGTGACTCCCACGTAACACCCTTGTCCGTACTCCGGAACAGATGAGCTGTCTTCGGAATATACGCCACCGTACGGGCACTGAACGTAATGCTCGTTCGCGGACTGATCTGCTCATCATCTTCATTTTCCAGCCAGCCCGTGATCGTGTAATTGTCATCTTCCAGGAAGATGTCCGCCGGCAGATCGTACACACCCTCGGGCCCAAAGGTGTGAAAGCCCCTTTCAAAGTCTCTGCTGTTTGGATACCCAGAGCTGAGATCTGCGCCGGACAACGTGCTCTTCGTCTGTTCCAAAATGGTGGATGTCGCACTCCCCGTCCCCAGCGCATAGGTGGTCTCCGGTATGAAAAGGCTGCGGATCGAGGGCGCACCCCCATTCTCCAGCTTGCGTGAACGCACATGATTGGCAAAATGGATCGTGTCCCCGCTACCCGGCGCATACTGCGCACCGGACGCAAAAGACTCCTGGGGGAAGTTCCCATGGACATCCCATGTCCAGCCTTGGTTGACGTTAGAGGTCCCCCCGATAGTCTCTTGATACAGCGCACTCGCCTTAAAGAGATACTTACCATCACTATTCCCGACCGTCGCTGCATCAAAGCCCAGCATATCGTCGCCCGCGCTGTCCACGACGCGCACACGGAAATGGTCAAAGTCCACTTCCTTCAGGTCCGGTTCATCCATGTTATGCCGCAACCCCACGCGGAACTTGGGCGTCGGGTCCGCGAAACCAGCAACCATATTCCTGATAACATGCGTAATATACCAATTCTTGAACTCTTTATTGAACCCCAGATAATAGAAGCGGCCCACCCGGTTCTTAGGTAAATACTCCTTGTAGCCCGCGACCGTGCGCGAACCGTCTGCAGGCCGTCCGTACCAAATGGGCATGTCAAACCAAGGCGCCGGCGCACTGGACGTGATTTCCGCTTCCACTATGTCGCTGATTACATACCCCCGGTCCGTCACCGCTACCTGCACCTTCCACTCCGTCGATTGCGCCAAGTCCTCAAAGGTGTGGCTCGTACTCCCCAACGCCTTGTCCGACGTAATCGTCTTATCGTCGCTCTCCAAGATCAGCGTGATCGACGCGCTGAACACGTTGGGCCCCAGACGCCAACTCGCCGGCTGCGTCATGGCCCAACTCACCTTCAACTCGTCCTCTTCATCCGTCCGCATCACACGCACGTTGGACAGCGCCTGCAGGCGCGTACCGGACGGACAGTCCGTGTAATCCTCGTCAAACAGGTTGCGGCCCGCTAGGGCACCGCTCCCCAAAGTCCCGAGCACCAGCAGCGTCAGCAAAACTATCCAGCCGACACGCAGGCCCAGGCGTACACCCCTTCTATTTAGTGGTTTGCCCCCCCCCCCCATTTTTTCCTTGCTCCTTTACTTTTGTAGATATGGTTGTGTACCTACGGCCGTTTGACTGGCCATGCTCGCATAACAACCATAGAAGCTGCATCTATACAAGGTAAATTGTACCAGGTTATGCAAGCCACTGCACCAACCCGCGTTGACGAGGCTGTAATGGACACGCCCAGATCCACGACAGAACATACAATAACAAGAATGCGCATGCTACCGGTCACCACGATCTGTTGGGTGATCATCCACCGCCTGTCCACTATCCACGATGCTGACCACATTCTCATGAGCCGGGACAGCGAGGAGGTCAAGATAGGCCCCGCGCGGCATCAGTTCCACGAGGGAGCTACGGTCTATACCGAAAACAGTTCCGGGTGGCACGCAGCCAACACCATAATCCGTTGCTTGGAAACGAAACTAGTCAACGCCTACAACCGGGACAACCCAGTGGCGTCCGTACGGGGCCCAAGGGGACCCTGACTGCAACGGGCCAGCCGACCTGAACGAATCATTCTGCGTTCCGTTCGGATCAGTCATGACGGGAAATAATGTCATTTGTCACCGGAAAGAAGGAGTCTGGGCTGGGCCTATGCTATATTTTACAGGATTGAGAGCGGGCCTCTAGCTCAATTTGGCAGAGCAACGGCCTTTTAAGCCGTGGGTTCTGGGTTCGAGTCCCAGGGGGCTCACTGCCGGCAAGGATAAGAAGGATAAGATATATTCTTGTCGCCCTTATCTCCAGGTTATCCCCTTAGCCACAGGTGCCTGCTACTTGCTGAAGGTGTGAGGGTTTAAAGGCAGTTCAGCTGTCCAACAGATCCAGAGTATCCTAGTTGGCGTGACGGGCTACAGGGTTCTGCCAGATTGTTCCAGTCTAAGAGGCTTCCCCTTGCCCGCTATCCGCTATCGTATTCCATAAAAGCCTATAGCCCGCTAGTGTTAATTCCGATGATACAATCCAGCGGTAGAGATGGTGCTCCGTTGGGGATTGGGGGATTGGGGCCCGTCCTATCCGCCTGATCCATTTGCCTGTCATGTGATCTGATCCGCCATGCGTATCCTGGAACAGATTGAGAGCCGACGCCTGCTAATGCGCAAGTCCAGCATTGTGGATGCCCATGACATCTATCACAATTACGCTACGGACGAAGTGGTCACCCAGTATTTACCCTGGCAGCCGCATACGGATATATATGTCACGCGCCGTTTTCTGCAAACATGTAACGAAAAATGGCTGGACGGCACAGATTACGCCTACAGTATTGTGTACAGAGACACCCAGCAGGTCATCGGCATGATCTCCCTCCGCCCCTCTGATCACAGTGTTAAGGTGGGTTATGTGCTGGCCCGTGATTATTGGGGCCAGGGCTTCATGACGGAAGCCTTGGTCACCTTGAGTGAGTGGTGCCTACATCAACCTGAAATCTGGCGGGTTGAAGCCTATTGCGACGTTAATAACAAAGCGTCGATTCGGGTGATGGTCAAGGCTGGTATGCAGCAGGAAGGTATTCTCCGCAAATATTTGGCACCACCTGGACATGGCACCGTACCCCAAGACGCTTTTCTCTATGCCCGCGTGAAAGAAGCTCTATAGGTTGTCTATAGACTTAGAGTCACAGTAAGGCATACATTTATGACGGCTGTGCGTACCCGTACACAGTCTCAGTCTACCCCGTCACAGCATGTCAGCCGGATGCCGGGGATTAGGCATCGTTATCCTGAACTAAAACTACATATACGGAGCGACATCTTCCCCACCTGGAAGCCGCCGGTGACGGTTTACGCCTCAGTACTGCCGCTAACCTGTGTCTTCACCCCGATTCCTCTTCGTCTCGATCGCGCAGTAGCACGTAGTTGCTATCCGGTTCCACACAAACCCAGCCGTTGGCCTGCCACTCCGCGCGGACCTTAGTCAGTTCCGTGATCACCATATGTTTGGTTTGAGGCGTATCAAAAGTATTGGCGTTCTTCAAAAAGCGGATGATGGTATCCAGCCGTTTCAGACTGAGCCGACAGGCCTGTGCCTGGATGCGCTGCCGCTGCCGGTCATCGGATGTCCGCTCCAACCGGGACAGCTGCCGGGACAGCCATACCGGCGGTGCACGACGAGTGTTCATAATTTGCTCGGCGATTGCCAGACGGCTTCCGTAATGATCCAGGACGCGCCGGAAAATGCGGGGCACGGTCACCTTGATGAGGAAGAGGACAAACCCCATACAAGCCGCCATCAGTACCAGAATACCTAGAATGGAGGCATTATGGCTATCCATGTAATTCCTGTGGCCTGACGCCCTTCGGTGAACTTCCCGTCGGACCCGCTAGGCATCCGGCAAAGACGCCGGGGCCCGGTACAGGGTGCGCCGGTCAATGAAACGAATGATCATGACATACAGAAAACCTAGTATAAGGGATGACATGAGCCACTGTACAGCATACGACTGATGCATAGATGGCGGCGTGCGGAGAGTATACCAGGTCCGTATGGGGGCCACACGGACCTGGCTGTTGCTCTCCGGTTCCTGATGCAGGTAGACCGGCAGCAGGTCATAGGGAAGTTGGTCCTGGATGGCCGCCAAATCCATCTGGGCCCAGAACAGGACCGGCCGGTCCTGTTGGGCTAGGAACTCCGGGTCCGGCACGGCTGTGGCCGGCAACAGCACACCGGACGCCACGGATGCTCCCTGCCCGTCAAACTCTCGCCAGCGGGCGGGCGTGTTATAGGCCGCGTCAATCCAGCCCCGATCCACCAGAATCGCTTGACCATCCGGCAGCAACATAGGAGTCACGAGATGGGGCCCTATTTCCATGCGGTCGCGGGGGCCCACCCACAGGAATTGATGAGCGAAATCATAGGTACCCTCCACTCTAGCTCGACGAAAATGCCAATCCGCGGGCGTCTGGGGCGCGGTAGAGGCAACGGGGAGCGGCAAGGTCACAATCTCCCGCTGACGCTGCTGGACAAGTAGGGCTCCCTGTTCCCGGCGTAGCTGATACCGTTGCCACTGCCAGAACGCGAGGTACCACTGCCCAATCAGCAGACACAAGATCAGTAGGGTTATGATCCAGCGGGTGCCTCGGAACAGCGCAAAGAAGGTCAGAGCCATGTGTTGGATCATATACCGGTCGGACCGGAAGGAAGAAAAAGGGGCTGGGAGCCCTGCGTCCGTGTAGCACCCTAGACTTGTAGCCCTCAGGTAGCAGCACGGTGTGGTATCGCTTGCTTCATGACTCCGGCATATTGCAACCGCTATGTATTCATCCTACGCTCCACATGCCCCAACACGAAACTATATCCCTGGGGCTCCGTCGTGTAACCTTTCTAATTCCTCAGTTTAGGCAACGGTCAGAGTCGGACAAAGCCTCCCATCCGCCATTCACCTTACAGATATCATGTGTACTACTAGCGAGCCGATCTCACTGCCCGCTAGCAGCATCCACACAGGATTCGATTTGGGCGCATGTCCGGACTAGCAGGGGGAGTAGTCCCTGGTCCACTGTTCAGAACCAGGAGAGCGTACCCAGCACCGGTCCCGATTCCCATCCGGTGCCCACCTGCATCGCCACATAGCCCAGGAAAAGCCCCACCACACCGGGCAGGCTGCACTGGCGAGCGTTCATCCCGAGGGGCTTCATCCCTAGCCATAGCAGACCATACAGGACCCAGAGCAAAGCCAATCCCCACAGCAGACTGGCCGGCTGGACGGCGGCGAGCAAAGTGGCGATCTTACCATCTGCCGCTCCCATGGCCCCATCACGCCAGAATACGTACAAACAGGCCCACACCAGCAGGGTAAAACCGACCCGTTCCATGCCGCCCAGCCACCAGGCCAGCGGTACCGCTGCCAGAAACGGAGGCACGGTCAGCCAGTTCGCTACGGTGCGGGTACGTAGATCCTGCAGGGCACACACCAATAGCCACCAGACAAGGCCCACTTGCAGGATCAAAATCGGCACCGACATTTCTTATCCGGTCAAGGATGCTAGTAGAGGCAGTAACAGAGGTGTCAGAACCAGGGCCATGAGCGGGAGAAAGAAGAACAGCACGGAAGGAACCGCCAAACGGTTCTCAATTTTCTCGGCTTCCCGTAGGGCCTGTTCACGGTAGGATAGGATCAGGGAGCGGGAAAGGCTTTCCATGAGCTCGGGGCCGGCAGCACCCTTACGAGCCGCAATTTCAATCTGTAGTGCGAAGGCGCGCAGAGCGGACAGATCGTAGCGTTCCACTACTTCACGCCAGACACCGGGCGCGTTGCGGCGACCAAACATGGGCCGCCGCGAGGCCTGTGATTCCTGCAGTGCCTGGCGGATCAGGACAGACAATGGGCCGCCAAAGGTACCCGCCCGTTCCAGGGCGCCGGCAGCCGGGGTCCCCGCCGCCATTTCTGCCGCCATCAAGGAGAGCAGTTCCGGCAACGCACGCTCTATCCGGCGCCGGATCTGCCTGACCCGCGCCCGCAACCGTACAAAGGGATACACAGCGCCCAGAATAGCCACGACTGCTAGCAGAGGGATCTGGTTGAGACCACCCAGGATACCAAGACCTAAGCTAGCCACCGTGATGCCCAATAGTCGGCCCGGGGACATCGTACCGCCATCCAATTCAATCCATTGCTGATAGCGCTGCAGCATCCCGGTCCACTGTCGGGATCGGTCCCGCGGCATCCGCCGCAGCAGGGAATTGCCTAGGGCCTCAAATGTATCCTCACTTCCGGCTAGAAACGCTATGATGCGTCCCCGCAGAGAACGCCGCGCCAACCACAAACTCAGACGTGCCAACAAGGCGTACACGGCGAGCCCGGCCAGCGCAGAACCGGCCAGGAGCAGCAGAGTACGCGCATTAGGATCTTGCTGTAGTTCAGCTAGGGTAGGACCCATCAGTTCAGGCCAGAGCATCGGTGATCATTCCATTCAGTATGTAGTGACCCAGGGCCATGGTTGCCAGGGATACCATCAAAATCAACTGGGCCGTGGGATCGGCGTACCCCTGACGCATGGCCGGCGAGGCCACCATGATGCCTATGATCACCCCCATAACGATCAGCAGTAGGGTAATCGCACTGCGGGATGCTTCAGCCTTGGCCGAGGCCACGGCCCGGACTTCCAGAATGGCCTGCAGCTCCTGTGCTGCCCCCGCAAAGGCACGGGCGAAACCGGAGCCTCCCGTTTCCACGACTCGTCCCATCTGAAACACTACCAGTGCTAGTGAAGGGGAAATCCGGTTAGCCTGATCCCGAGCATGCTCTAGAAAATCCGTGCCTTCCTGCCGCAGACCCTGCAGATATACCTGCATCCAGAGGCGTAGCCGAGATTCCCGGGGATCCAGCGTATCAATGACTTCCTCCAGGCAGGCGGTAAGGGATTCGTTCAGCAGTAGCATAGCGCCTAGACGACTGACAAACACCGGCAGTTCCTCTTCCAAGCCGGACCGGAATCGTTGCCAGTGACCTCTGAGCCAGGCATCGGTCACCACATAACCCAGCAAGCCGGCCATGAGGGCCGGCAGGACCGGAAAGCGACCTAACAAAAATCCGAGGACTGGTACCAGACTGCCCAGCAATCGGAAGTGGACAAGACGCACGCGGGGAGACGTGATCCGCAGCGCAGAAAGCACAATGATTTCCGGGTCTACACTGATTTGCTGCCGTACCCTGGACATTCTTTCCTCGTCCAGACGCCGGTACGGGGTCAGATATGAAGTCAGGTGCGCCGTATCACGACGGGTCCATAGTGGTAGTCGGATCCGGTGTGCGAGGAGAGTCACGCACAGTCCCACACCCACACAGCCTAGCAACAGGACCCCACGGGTCACGGCAGGGGCATCCAACCAGGACAAAACCAGGAAAGGTTGCAGATTGTTCATGTCGTAGCCTCCGTCGCTGCGGTATCCGGCAACGGCTCTGCTGCAGATCGTTCCCATAACGGGGCAAAGGACACGGTCCGTCCCACGGCCGTCTGCTGTACGGTATGAATGCCCAGAACCTGGCGCGTATCCGCATGAAAGCCGATGTGCACCACGTAGTCGATCGCTTGCTGGAAAAAGCTGCGACCTGCCTTGAACTCCACACCGGCATCCGCGTACAGGATCACGCCGAGCCGGGACAAGGCTTCCTGCGGGCCATTGGCATGGAATGTGGTCAGGCCGGAATGATCGCTCATACAAGCACGGAACAGGGACAGAGCCGCCAGCCCTGTGCGCACCTCCCCCACAATGATGTGACTTGGTGCCATACGCATGGCATCGTTTACGCCGTCCGTGACCCCGTATCCCGGAATATTGCTGCCGGGTGGCGCCGGGCGCGCCTCCAGGGTTGTGACGTTGGGATGGGGCAACCAGATTTCTTCCGGATCCTCAATTTTAACCACCCGGGCCGTGTCCGGAATCCCATGACAGAGGGCACTTAGCAGAGTGGTTTTACCCGTTCCCGTGCCGCCGACGATCATTATGTTCCGGCGCTGGGCCACCAAGTCCAGCAGTTCCGTCATGGCCATGTCCGGTACCATGCCCCAGGCCACGATCTGATCCGGAGTTATGGGGCGGCGCTCAAAGAAGCGCAGGGACATGGAGGGATAACCGTCACCGGCGGCAATGACCGGATGCAGAATTTTGAGCCGGGCGCCGGCAAACCCCAGGTCCACATCCCGGGCGATCTTTGCGTCCACACTGGGGGATGCCTCGGTACAGGCCCGGCCCAGCGGACTCAACAAAGCTTCAATTGCCTGCCAGGCCTCCTGTATCGTAGGCCGGAAGTCCGGGATGGGGATGAAATGTAGGGCTCCCCGCTCACGGCCCCATATCGTACCGTCCGGGTTGAGGACCACATCCGTATACCGTTCATTCACCGGGGGCATCAGGCATTCCAGAAAACCTAGACTCCCATATGAGGCTGCGAGTTCCCGGGCCATGTCGGCTAACTGATCCGGATGCGCATGAACATGCTGGTTACGCGCTACGGCCTCATGCAGCACGGCCGTGGCCGCTTGCATAACCTGGGTGCGATCCTGGCGGAAGGTAGCCGCCATTTCTTCCAGCCGTTGGTGACCTTCCGCCAGGAGCTGGGCGCGTACTTGGGGTGTAATGTCATGAGCTAGTTTTTCCCAATGCATGTTGTTCTATCCTCGCTTAATAACCAAAGGACCCAATCGGGTCTCCTGTTCCTCCCGGTGTGCGGAATCCGGCGTGGTACCATCAGATCCCCAGATGCAGGTTCCTACCTCACGCAGAGCTGATCGCCACGCCTCGCTGCCCCAGACGGTACCGGGGGTAGCGGGCCGGCGGGCACCACCTCCATTGTCTTCCGGCAGCACGCCGATCGGTTCCGGTATGTCCCGGATGACGGAACGAACGGTACCGAGAAACTGGGGCAGGGTCAGCTGGTCGGCCTGGTGGCGGCTAATCACGAGATGACAGTTGGCCGGGGCCAAACCAATCTCGTGCCGGGCCAGCCGATAGGCTTCCACTGCGGCCACGGTGCCCTGGGGTGTAGCGGAACAGACAAGAATTAAGGTATTGGCCGCTTGCAGGGCTGGGGCCGCCAGTTCCTGGGCCGATACGTCCAGTAGAACGGCGGCATAGCCTAGGTGCGCCGTCTGCATAGCCAGCCTGCCCAGGGACGTATCTCCCTCCAGCGCATCCGCGGCGAAGCGGCCCAGGGCCAAAGGCGACAGGAAACCGGCCACCAGATCCAAATTGCCATCCGCCTGCACCAGCTCTGCCAGCACTTCGGCCCGCGGATCCTGCTGCCACTGTATGAGATTGGGTTCCGGATGCAGACCTGCTTGTAGTGGTAGGGCATCAGGAGCGCCGAGGCCGATAACCAAAGCCCGACCACCATGCCGTACACAGTCCAGACCTAGGGCCCGTGTGATGCGGGTTTTGCCCACGCCGCCTTCCAGACTCCAGACTGCCACACCACGCCAGCCTCCTACAGTCCGACCGGCGATGGGCGACACCGGAGTAGGGGGCACGGCAACCACTGTTCGGTTCGGTTCTCCACCCGCGTTCCCGGCAACCTGTAGGGATGCAAGTGCGGTCGTTAGGTCTGCCTCTTGGACACACCGGTGCACACCGGGCACCTGCTGCACGGCTGTGCGTTGCGCCTCCACTAGATCATCGGGCACAACCAGGATGACCTGGGCTACACTATCTCGCAGCAAGTCGGTCAGCGACTGGACATCGTCCACAATATAGAGATCCACCACGACATGGGTGCAAGACGCCAGGACAGCCGGTGCCTGCTCAACGCGGGTGGCAGACAGGGCTATGTGGAGGCCCTGGACCAAGCTGGGTGCAAGTGTCACGGCAAACTCCAGACGCGGGGACACAACCCCTATCCGAGGCTGAGCTACCGGGCGGTGGGTGTCGGTGCTCCAGGCCGCGTTCACGGGCAGGTCTTCACTCATGAGGCGTTCTCCTGAACTTGGTTCAAATCATGCAGCAGAGGCGCGAGCATACGTTCAATACTGAAGCCCGGTGTGGTGTACGATGCGGGGACCGGGGGCTGCATCACCAAGGTGAAACTGGCTCCCACGTGATTGAGTGCAGCCAGCATCTCCAAAGGCACCCCCCAAACCACATGGGGATCTTCTTCTTGCAGTAGTGCCTCGTCCATAGCCGGGTCATCTTCCGTCCACGCCTCGGCTTGTGCGATCAAGGCTCGGCGTATGGCACGGACATGCATAGTGGTCTGGGTTTCATATAGCACAGGGGCCGGCTGCGTGCTGGCGGCGAGCACCACAATGCCCTCCCGCGCCGGTGTGGACTGGTCCTCGCCATCTCCCGCCGGCAGAAACGTCTCGGGGCGTAGACGAAAGGCAGGCGAGATCCAAAGTACGCGCACGTTTTCAATCAAGGCCTTGGCAAACCCTCGCTCGTTCTGGCCTTGCCGATCTGACACCACTGCCACCAGGCCTACACGCTGACCCGGCTGGAGTAGGCCGGCCAGGCCGGTGTCCAGCTGGACTCGAACGGCAATACCTCGTTCATGGGCGTCCAACTTCACGGCTTGGCCCAGATGTGAGGTCGTCACCATCTCGCCCTGAAACCGCACGACCGCCAGGGTATGGCCCACGAGGCTGTCCGGGGTCGCGAGCGCCTGGTCCGCCAGTTGATGCGCCGGCACGGAGACAATTTCCAGATCCGCAGGTTGTAGCACGGTCCCGGCCCCGAGATCCCGGGCCGCAACTACCATGGGCGACACGGCTTCGGGTCGGGGCCACAACGCCAGCGCTAGACACAGCGCCGCCAATACACCTGCCACTACGGGCAGTACCTGTGATTTCATATCATGTTCTCCTCTTGTTCCGTTGGGTCAAGGTTCAGATTCACGGTACCCAACCGTGCTTGAATCTCGGCATCGGTGGGTTCCGGGACATCCAGCATTTGGGGCTGCACGCAGGTAGGTTCCATATCCGCCCGCTCAAAGGCATAGCCTAGTTTCACCACACTGCGGGCGATAGGCAGGCTGGCCAGAAAGCGGCGCCAGGTTTCATCCACAAAACCCTTTTCGCTACGGTGCAAGGCCGCAATGATGAGATCCCGATCCCGTGGATTGGTGAGTTGGGTCGTGAAGATGTTGTTACAAGAAGAGAGAATACCCGTGGGAATGGCCGACGGGGTTTGGGTCACCAAATGCAGCCAGATCCCATATTTGCGGCTGTCTCGCCACATGGCCTCGAATTGTTCCGCTATGGACCGGCCGCCTTCCTCCCCCGTGGCCTGCAGGCCAGCCAGGATTTTGTTAGCTTCCTCAAACACGATCTGGACATGGGCCGGTTCGCTGGCCGCGCGCTGCAGGCGCAGCGCTACGGCATCGTGGTACAGATGCCAGGCAGCCCAGCCCAACAGGAATGCCTTAGAGAAATCATCCAGGAAAGCGCCGCCCTCCAGCACTGCCACCCCCCAGTCACCGGGTACAATCTCGTTGATGTCTATGCTGTCCGGCGCCGCGCGGTACTGCAGCGCTGAGGCACCCTGAACCAACGGATGGAGGCGGAACAGAATACCCTCTAGCACCGTACGTAGCATCAGGTCCTTGCGCGACACGAGCTGCAGCGTCTCCTCAAGCTGACGATACAGTTCCGGCAAGCCGACACGCCGGGAACGATGTACAGCCAGACGCTGTTTCTGGGCTGGCGTTAGACGGGCTAGCGGTGTACCCGGCATGGGTTCCACGAGATCCTCCTCCGCAAAGCGCACCACTCCCCAGGTATCGCTCTGCTGTACTTCCGGATCATCCACCAGTACGCCGGCGCCCAGGTATACACGCCGCAGGGCATCCCGCAGTTCATGGATCTGGCGGCGCTGCCCCAGCTGGGCGATCTGTCCGAACACGTCACAAAACGTGCGCCACTGCACTTCCGGCAGGAGGTTGCGGCCAATTTGCAACGGATTCCAGCATAGAGGTCGGACCCCACCGGGGGACAGCTGCCGGATCTCCACATGACCGTCTAAGCCCGGGGCATTGAGCATTTTGCGCCAGCCGGTACCGAAATCCAGCACGATGGAGCGGAGACGCCAGTGGCAGGTCGTGTCATACACTAGGCGTTCCGCCGCCACGGATTTACCGAAGCCCGTGTCCCCACAAAAGACCGTGTGGAAATGACGGGATCGGGAGAGACGCAACGGGACAGCAGTCATATCGCCCGTTTCCGGACTGACTTGGTGTCCGCAGCTCACTTCGCCTTCCAGTTCCGGATAGAAGGCCAGGGGAGGCATTTTTTCCTGGAAGGTCAACGCCACGCCCTCTTCAAACAGATTGGGGGCCGTATAGGCGGCTAGCATGCTCGGTGTCAGCAGAGTACTCCAGCGGGTCCAAAGGATATCAATGGCAAAGGGATTGGGCTCCGGCACTAAGCAGGGTTGGAAGATCAGGGCCTGCCGCCGCAAGCTCTCATCCCCGGGGACAGCGAGCACCGGGGTGGGCACATCCGGACCATGGAAGGCCTGGGGGATGAGAGACGCGGCCGCCTGTTGCCCTTCCGATCCTACGAAAAGCAAAGCTGAAGTCATGAAGCCACCTTCGAGACTGGCCCGATCCAGCAGACTCACCAAGCCGCGGGTGATGGCAGTCAAGCGCATGGCCATGTCATCCTCCGTCTGCCAGGAACGGCCCAGATGTAGCCCAGGCACAATACCGCTGGAAAAGCCACCGGCGAATCCATGGCCCAGTCCCCGCATCCAACCCGTGCTCTGGCCAGTCTGGTGGGACTGCTGGGTTGACCACTGCTGCTGCCGTGCCTGCGCCTGACTTTCACTGCGCTGCCACGAGACCGAGCGTCCCGTAGATGCGGTCTCCGTCTGTGTACGGGACGTGGCACGGGCCTCGGTCGTAGACGTTGCGCTAGCCTGGGACTGGGTTTCGGCACGACCTGTCTGCCAAGATTGCCCCTGGCTACGCATCTCCGTGGCTGCCGCGGCTACCCCCGTGCCCTCAGTCCAGGCTTCACTGTTCTGCCGGGACTCGGATCGGGATGTCGCGAGCGCCTGACCGGTACCCTGCTGGTGAACAAGAGCATAGGACCGGTTGGCCGTCTCCCCGGTCGTGTGGGAATGGGAAGTCGTCTGCCCTGTAGTGTGACCGGTGGCGCTCCCCGTAGCCCGCGCATCGCTCCGGGTCTGGGTTTCGGCCTGGCTCTGGCTGGATCCCGATGTTGCCGTTTCACCCGTGGCCATGGAAGAGCTCACGCCGCCGGTGGCGCCGGCGCCCGCCCGTACACCCACTAGTCCCGCGCTCAGATTGCCGCTGAGACCGGTCTGGGTACCAGAGGTAGCCGTCTGCTGCGACCCGGCGGACTGGGATACACCCACCGTCTTGCCGGTGCCGGTGCCCGCGGTCTGGGTGTGACTTTCACTCTGGGTCACACTCGTACCCTGACTGGTGCCTTGCCCTGTCGTAACCATCCAGCTGGTCCCCTGGGATGTGGTCTGACCCTGGGCCGTGCTCTCATTGCGGGTCTGGGTATGAGCGGAACCGATCTGCTCCCCGGTACCCTGACTGCGCGTGTAGCCTGCCGATGTTGATGTCGTCTGTGTCTCCCCTATAGTAAGGGTCTCCGCAGTGCCGTTCATCGTGCTCGTCGTGGTAGCCTGTCCCGTACTCACGGTCTGACCGGTAGAGTGGGTGAGGCTCTCGGTTGTGCCCTGAGCCATACTCTGGCCGGTGCTCCGGGCCTCACCAGTGGATGAACTATGGCTCACAGTGGCCGTCTCGGCCTGTGCTTCACCCCAGCTTGCGCCCTGGGCGACCGTCTCACCACCGGACAGATTCCGGGATCCTTGTATACTGCTGGTGAGGGCTGCCGCCAGAGGTATAGCGATGGAAAATCCCGTGGAAATGGCGCCACGCTGACGCGAAGCATATTGACTGGCCACCCGACTCATGCGGACCAGCGCCTGATTAAGGACATCCCGCTCCACCTGTTGGGCAGTGACGAGGAATACGAAGTCCTCACGCAACTTGGCGAGTCCGCGCATTAGGATCTCGCCCTGCTGTGATGCCAGATCTTCGTCCACGGTGCCCATGAAGTGATCGCGGCTTAGCCCGCGGCGGGCCTGCCGCGGATCCGGATGACCTAACAGGGCGAGCACAGTGGGCAAGTGCTGCAGACGTTGCATCAGGTTCGTCAGGCGTTCAGGATTGGGAATCCGCAGGCGCGAAAATACATAGTTGGCGAGCACTGCCTCCACCGCCCGTAGACGACGCCGACACCGAGTCAGGGCCGTATCTACGTCCGATCCCTCTGCGACTGTACCGTAAAACTGGACCAGGCCAATGTGCGTCGGCTGGTACATACCGGCCGCGATGTAGATAAAGTCCACGTCCCCGTTGTACAATCCCCGCACGGCCGCCCACTGCTTACCCAGAATGTCAGGATCCTCCCGTGCCTCCAGGGGCAGATACGCGAGTTCCCGCAGCATCACCAGTCGGTGACGGACATCCCCGTGTGCTCCGGGCAGTTGAAAGGTCAGAGCATGATCCGTGGGTGCGGCGTTTGGCGTAGGCAGGGCTTGAATACGAAAATCCGGCAACGGTGGCACTCTCTGTCTCCTCTACCTATGGTTGCGTGTACGGACCGCAGCAATGGACGCGGCCGGGGATGGCTGGGGGGGATGTACCAAGAGTCCCTGCGCCAGTAGGGACATATACCCCAGGGGCAGGATGAGCCAGAGTCCCCAGGTGGCTAGGGTATCCAGGAAGGCTCGGCCCTGCGCCAATGTGTGCCCGGCCTCGGCGTACCCACCGATCTGGGCTGCCCATAGGGCAGCATCAACAGACCCTAGATACTGGCGGTATGCCACATAGCCCAGACCGGCTAGGCCGTACAGAGCGAGGCCACCTGCCACGCGCCAGCGGAGGGCTTCCGGATTGAAGCGTTCCAGAGTCACGGCGATGACACCGCTTACACTCATGACGGCCATAAGGACCGGTACCGGGGGTTCTGCCACACCTGCGGCTACCGAAGCCAGCAGGCCCATACCCATGAGCCAGGGGTGGGCCTGGTCCTTGGTTTCCTGCCGGTGAACAAGCATGACACACATAACGAAGGTAACCAGGAGCGATACATGATCCACAGCTGTCCAGAGCAGGGTTAAAATGCCGTTGCCGGCATACAAGACCAGGTTTTGTATATAAGCCAGAAGCTGTTGCAGGCTGGACATGGGTATCAGGGGGCCAGCGTAGTGTCGCGTAGATTCACGATGACCGTATGAGTCCGGGTCGTGGTCTGCGGTGCACTGATAGGCGTGCCCCCGGTACGAGCCGTGGCCCTACCGGTATAGTCCCCCGGATCTTGTGGATACCAAGCCGGCAAGGTCAACGTAGAGACCATCGTGCTACCGGTCCAGGTACCGGTCTCGTGATACGCCTGCCGGACATGAGCCCGTGGGTACCGCGCCTGTAGAGCAGAGTGAATCCAGTGCTGGGATTCGGGCCGGAGTGTCAGGGTCATATTGACCTGCGTGACAGGATCGACATAGTCGGCGGCGATATAGGTTTCGCACACGGTGGTCCAGGCATCCGGGCAATCATGGGGATACCTGCCGGCAGTTTGACAGGCTCTGACCGTACGTTGGGCGTACAGGTACGCCCTGCCTCCCTGTACCGCCACATGGAAGTTCACGCCGTGATCCGGTCCCACATCAAATTCTTGGGACTGCAACACGGGGAAGGGCGGGTCATGGAATAGGGCACCTATCACCGGTGGCTGGAGCTCCACCCATGTCCGTGTACAGGCTGACGACGGAACTACCGGGATGACTACCGGCGGCGTCTTGGTCCGCACGGGTGTGGGTGTAGGCCCCATCCCCGCGGGTATCGCTGCAATGGGTAACGGGATACGGGGCGGTGGGGGGGGATCCCCGCGGCAGGGACCATCATCACACCCCAGATACAGAATAGGACCACAGCCATCCCGGTCAGGTCGGAATTGACAGCGCTTCGTACCGCAGGATGTTGTACAACGTTCCGGTCCCAGATGGCCTTGGGTATAGCAGCGGCCGTTGATCAGCTGATCACAGTAAGTGCAGGTACATTGGCCCGCACACAGTGCCCCTGCACGGTCCTGCCACGGCTGCCGTATAGCCGCGGGCAGAAAAGGGACCGTATCGGTCATTATGAGGGCGGGAGGCAGAATAAGAAACAGGCCCGCCAAGCCCAGCACAAGAGCGGTACGCACCAGCATGGCGACCATAGCAAATCCTGTCATGAGAATCGCCGCATCTGGGGGCTCAGAGTCGGGCAGGCACTTTGCCAGGTCACACCATCGGGGCCGGAGTGTACCAGAGGATACCACCGGGACCAGGACCAGGTCTGTCCAGGCTGAATCAAGGATGCTGCGCCGGCTTGGGCGTAGGCCCCGGCCTGGGCGAGGGCACCCATCACGGCTACCGTGAGGTATACCGGATGGGTGCCGGTCAGAGGGGCAATGGAACACAAAAGGTCTGGTTGATCTTCCAGACCCCTCGTTTCGCACCAGGCCCCCGCTATACCCGGCATGAGATGCTCTTCCGGGTAGAGGGAACGAATGGGAAGACCCAGGGGATGCACTGTAGGATCGGCCAGTTCCAGGGTCAGAGAACGTACCTGGTCTGCCCTGGCCCAAGTCGCCAGGGCCTGTAGGCACTCCGGCGTAGTCCAGTTCCAGTCCCACCGGCTGTTAGCATCAGCGAGCCGTATATCTACAGGCCCTGTCGCAGTGTGCACTAGGAACCGTGCACTTGCTGCCGGAGGCGATGCCCAAGGGAACGAGTCCATCAATTCTGGCGCGGTATGCAACCAGACACCGGTACCGACACCGCAGAGAGCCGCGAGGACTAGCCAAAGCAGCGGCCAGGGCCAACGTGCAAACATGCCGAGTCGCTTCATGGGAACACCGCCGCCGGGACTGCTTCTCCCACGGTGGGTAGGGCGGCAAGACTACCTGCCACTACCTGCACTAAACCCGCAAAGACCCAGCCCGGTTCACCGAGCTGGGGTACATGTGCCTGGATCCAAGTGCCTTCAGGATTGATAGCTAGCGCCCGTAGCCGCGTACCCGGCGCGACAGAAGCCACAACAGGAGCTTGCGTACCCGGTGCTGAACGTACATTCAGGCTGGCGCCCTGGGTAATGACTTCCAGCGCCACAATCTCCTGTAGGTTGTGTGCTACCGCCGGGGTATGAGCCGGTTCCAGCGCCGCCGGATGCGCATCCTGACGGTGGGCTATGAAGTCTGCCATCTGTACCTGCACTGCGCGACGGTAGGATGCATCCACAGCAGGATCCGGCTCCGTAGTTGCTGTCCCAGTCACCGATGAGAGCTCTAATGTCATTAGGGGCAACGGTAGATCCAGAACAACGGTGCTGTCCCGTGGTGTGTTACGCCATGGGCTGAAAGCAACCAGGAGGGCTATGCACAGGAGGAGGACCAGTCCGCCCCCATACATAAACCAGGATGCTCCGGGGGTGAGCACCCAGCGTCTTATCTTGGGTGTACTCATACCAACTTCCACTGTAATAGAATAATAGTTCTATATTAAAGCAGAAAACTGTCAATGTCAAGAAAATAGCATATATTTTTCTAAAATGGTGTGGTATCAAGCCTGCATCATGAGGCTTGGGTTAGTAGGGGGGTATCCCCTACAAGCGATCTACTAGGGCATTGTGGTGAACAGCGAAGAGGCCCTGATCACACGGAATGATGTGGGTACTTGGCACTCTAGGCCGTGGCGTTCTGGTACGCCTACTCAATTGGTCACAGAGTGCAACGATTGTTCATTCCGCACTGTCCCACGTGTGCAACACTGTGATCACACTCGGCATGGAGCGTAACGACCGGATCCTCACGGTCAACAAGCCGCTAGGGGCCACGAGTACTCTTTTTGACGCCATGCATTCCGGGAGCCAAAATCACGTCAAGTACAGTGCTACCCTAGTTTGATATAGCGATTTCACTAACCGGATCCAACAGGGATATAGTACTGCTGATAACGGAAGGGAAGCGAGGATTGCGGCTTCCCCAAATTCTGCGCGGCGCTCGGTTATCCCTGAGCGCCGATTGAGCTCATGAAACCGCCTTCCTCATATCAGTCTTCGCGTGTGTGACAACTATGGCAGTCATATCTTGGACTTTGATGCGGTAGCAGTGGGTACTCACACGGGCATTGTGCGCTCCCGCCCTCTGTATTATGGCGATGTCGGAGCATACGAGGCCCCGTGGATCGTGAAGACTCTTTTTTCCACGGTGCCTTTTGAGGGTGGCAATGCAGGAAACCCGGCAGACAACATGATCCATGATTCATTTTGACTACCTAGACCACGGCAATACAGGGCTTGGCTCTCACCCTCTGAACAACACCCATGACAACTGATGGAGGTAAGCTTGAACCCGGTCACCCGCTTATTGCCCCCGGAACAAGCTGCGCCCCAATGCCTAGAGTCTAGACCCATCGTGCGCTGGCCGGACCGCTCGGCAACACCCATTGGGCACCACTGCATCACGGGGTGCCATCTCTTGGTAATCAGAACCTGTTGCGGCGCATCCATCCACCCAATGCGACCTCACGACCCTGATCGTTACAGCATGCCGGGCATCTGTGTCTGCAGCCCAATGCGCACCTTCGTCTAATAGAGTGTTGAGCTTATGCTCCAGGTACGCCTGCACGAGATAGCTATCCTGCCCATAGTCTCCTAGCTATCCTTAAGGCCGAGACCAGTAAAAGTGTGAGGAGCAGTAAATCGTCCCTCGTGTACTCACATCCCCCGTACCTCTAGTCTCAACTTTGTCGGGCGCACGTCCACGGTATAGTCACCTAGGTTGGCTTAAAGTGATTGCCATTGCTAGCCCCACTTCGCCGGCCGGCAACAGACCGTGGCGCATGGAGCACGAGGTATCCGGGACACCCGCTGCGCTGGATGTTAACCCTGTGGGGTTGCTAACCGGTAACGTGTCGTACCGCCTTGACACACCCCTCATCCCGATAGGTCCCATCGCACTGACACGGTACTGGGCGTCGCACGCGTCTGGCACGGGATATCAGCCCATACACCGAAGGCCTGCCATGACCGCTTGGCTGATGTCATGCAGGGTTGATGGACATGAGGCGGTCCGCCATCAAGCCTCTCCCAACGCAATCCCAAACACGTGGCTTCGCCCACCGTGTTTGGCTGAAGTGCATGTTGTAGACCGGCAGCCTGGCAGTCGGTATGGTCCTAGAGCTCTTTAGGCAGCTGCGGGGTAGGACCGGCTGGTGCCTGCAGAACCGTTGATTATCCGCCTCAACCGTGTGCAGTTACGGTGGACTCGTCCACGATCGACACCGTGCGATTGCGCGAGGCACGCTGGGCCAAGGGTGTACGCCGTGGCGTATGCGTCCGGTACAAGTAGAAGGTGCATGGGTGTGCTTACCTCACTCAACACGCTTGCCTTGGTGTCAGTCGGATGTGCACAGCGTATCTCAAGGCAGCGTCCAGCGTGGCCACTGTCAATACATGGTAGTAGGTCCGGTAGTCTCTAGTCAACCCGCGGGCGGTGCCACTGGCCTCAAAGCGGCCCCTCCGAGGAAGGGGCCGCTCAAATCACTAGAGGTACGCCTGACAGAGTAGAGATTTGCCTTGCCGAGCCCTACGCACTACTTAAAGAGATTATTGACATAGTCGTCATTGGTGTAATCCAGAATGGTGAGCGCCAGCACATGCGCGCGCACGTCGTCATCACCCGTGTAGCCCCGTGACTCCCACGTAACGCCCTTGTCCGTACTCCGGAACAGATGAGCTGTCTTCGGAATATACGCCACCGTACGGGCACTGAACGTAATGCTCGTTCGTGGACTGATCTGCTCATCATCTTCATTTTCCAGCCAGCCCGTGATCGTGTAATTGTCATCTTCCAGGAAGATGTCCGCCGGCAGATCGTACACACCCTCGGGCCCAAAGGTGTGAAAGCCCCTTTCAAAGTCTCTGCTGTTTGGATACCCAGAGCTGAGATCTGCGCCGGACAACGTGCTCTTCGTCTGTTCCAAAATGGTGGATGTCGCACTCCCCGTCCCCAGCGCATAGGTGGTCTCCGGTATGAAAAGGCTGCGGATCGAGGGCGCACCCCCATTCTCCAGCTTGCGCGAACGCACATGATTGGCAAAATGGATCGTGTCCCCGCTACCCGGCGCATACTGCGCACCGGACGCAAAAGACTCCTGGGGGAAGTTCCCATGGACATCCCATGTCCAGCCTTGGTTGACGTTAGAGGTCCCCCCGATAGTCTCTTGATACAGCGCACTCGCCTTAAAGAGATACTTACCATCACTATTCCCGACCGTCGCTGCATCAAAGCCCAGCATATCGTCGCCCGCGCTGTCCACGACGCGCACACGGAAATGGTCAAAGTCCACTTCCTTCAGGTCCGGTTCATCCATGTTATGCCGCAACCCCACGCGGAACTTGGGCGTCGGGTCCGCGAAACCAGCAACCATATTCCTGATAACATGCGTAATATACCAATTCTTGAACTCTTTATTGAACCCCAGATAATAGAAGCGGCCCACCCGGTTCTTAGGTAAATACTCCTTGTAGCCCGCGACCGTGCGCGAACCGTCTGCAGGCCGTCCGTACCAAATGGGCATGTCAAACCAAGGCGCCGGCGCACTGGACGTGATTTCCGCTTCCACTATGTCGCTGATTACATACCCCCGGTCCGTCACCGCTACCTGCACCTTCCACTCCGTCGATTGCGCCAAGTCCTCAAAGGTGTGACTCGTACTCCCCAACGCCTTGTCCGACGTAATCGTCTTATCGTCGCTCTCCAAGATCAGCGTGATCGACGCACTGTACACGTTCGGGCCCAGCTGCCAGCTCGCCGGCTGCGTCATATCCCACGACACCTTTAACTCGTCCTCTTCATCCGTCCGCATCACACGCACGTTGGACAGCGCCTGCAGGCGCGTACCGGACGGACAATCCGTGTAATCCTCCTCAAACAGGTTGCGCCCTGCGAGCGCACCGCTCCCCAAAGTCCCGAGCACCAGCAGCGTCAGCAAAACTATCCAGCCGACACGCAGGCCCAGGCGTACACCCCTTCTATTTAGTGGTTTGCCCCCCCCCATTTTTTTCTTTCCTCCTTTACTTTTGTAGATATGGTTGTGTACCTACAACTGCACGCACACAATGCCACAGAAACACACATCACTATATTCTTGAACAATTATACCAGATGGCTCAAGCCACTGCGCACACAGAGGGTGCCTAGAGCCGTGCTGAAGACAGTTTGTCCCCCTCCTGAGTACGCTAATTAGCGTTTAGATAACCGTTGCATCTTGACCCAACCACAAGCCGCGCTGACAGGATTGCGCAGCAAGAGCCATGCCGAACTTCTGGGCGTTTGGGTACTTAGACATCCATACAGTGCCGGGGACCACGCCCACCGTTCACCTCGTACAAACGGATCATACCCGTGCCACTCCCAACTATCCCGACGAGGAGGCACGGATCTTTCCGTGAGGGGCAGGGGATCTGCTAGGAAGGGTGGGGAGCCCTTGCATGCTGATCTTAATTTCAGGTACTACAAGTGGGCCCGGGCGGTAGGTGACCAAGTAGGTCTCTACTTAGCCGGTCAGCAGCAGACCATGGCGTATAGGGAGTGGGGCATCCGGAACACGCGCTGCAGGGTGCACGGTGGTCATAGCCTACGGGTAACGATAGTCAACGTGTTGGCGGGTGAGCCGTCTGGGTGATGCGATATCATCACGTAAGTACAGCGATTTCACCGGGGTGTGGAGGACCTCAACACGGTGAGAATGCCGGGGTGTACAGGATATCCCTCGGCCCGGGCCTCAATGGCACACTTCGTTCAGAGTCATGTAGAGCCCGACACAAAGCACTCTGCCAGACGTACCCCCACGATGACCAGCTGCGGGGTACACATGGGGACATGCCCGCCCAAGAAACAACTAGGTGGAATAGACAAACTGCCGGCGGTAGTCCTTCCGCGGGCACCGGGGGCAAGAGAAATCCATAGCAACCATACGAGAAGGGGACGGTATGTGCCCACTAGTCCAGGCGTCGAATATCACAACCCTGCAGGAGGTAGGGTGCAATGCTGTTTTGGGTCCCACAGTGCCATGGTACGAGATCCGGTAAGGAAACGTCAACGCCGGATGCCCGTCAGAGCGATGTCCTCTGCCAAATGGCACGCAGCGTGGTGCCCCCCACCAAGATGGCGCAGGGCAGGAGGTTCAAGGCGGCAGCGCTCCTCCGCGTAGCGACACCGAGGATGGAAATGGCACCCCGTAGGCGGATGGGCAGGATCCGGAACATCCCCTTCCAGCACGATGCGCTGTGAGCGGAGCCGAGGATCCGGTTTAGGCACGGCCGACAACAGGGCTTCCGTGTACGGGTGGCGAGGTGACTGAAATACCGCGCGGGTAGCGGCCAGTTCCACCAGCTTGCCTACGTACATGACCGCCACTCGATCACACACATACCGGATCACGCTCAGATCATGTGAGATGAAGAGGTATGTGAGATGAAGCCGATCTTGTAAGTCCTGTAGCAGATTCAAGGTTTGGGACCGTACGGACACGTCCAGGGCGGACACGGCTTCGTCAGCCACGACGAGCCGGGGATTCAGAGCTAGGGCCCGGGCAATGCCAATGCGCTGACGTTCGCCACCACTAAAGGCGTGGGGATAACGACGCATGTACTCAGGGCGCAGGCCTACTAGAGCCAGTAATTCAGCCACCTGCTCCTCCAGTATGGACCCGGTCAGATTACGATTAACCCGCAGGCATTCGCCCACGATGTCCAACACGGTCAACCTGGGATTGAGTGAGGCGAACGGATCCTGGAAGATCATCCGAATCTCTTGCCGGAAAGGGGTGAGTTCCTTCCCTTGCAGAGACACTAGATCCACAGGCTCCCCCTGGCGGGGATGGTACCGGATCCGGCCGGACGTGGGGTTAAGGATGCGCAGGATACAGCGGCCCGTCGTGGTCTTGCCGCAGCCTGACTCACCCACTAAGCCCAGAGTTTCGCCCACCCGGATGTCAAAACTGACGTTGTCCACAGCCCGTACACGCCCCGTTTCCCGCTTGAGAAATCCCGTTCGGATCGGGAAATGCATGTGCAGGTTCTGAACGTCCAGCAAGGGCGCGGCGGTTTTCGGTTTCATGGTGGGCTTACGTCCTCATGGTGTAGGCAGCGTACGGAACGGCCGTGCGCCAGAACGTAGGCGCGCGGATTCTCCTGCTCACAGCGGTCGGCGATGACCTCGTCACACCGCGGGCAGAAGGGACAGCCCACAGGACGGTAGAAGGGATCCGGAACCATACCCCGGATGGAATCCAGGCGGATATCCGTATTGAAGTCAAGCGTGGGCAGGGAACGTAGCAGAGCCCGCGTGTAGGGGTGCTTGGGGTCGTGGAATATCGCATCCACCGGCCCGTACTCCGCCACCTGGCCTAGGTACATGACCACTACGTCGTCGGCCATTTCTGCCACGACTCCCAGATCGTGGGTAATAAGGATGATACCCATACCATATTCGGCCTGCAGTTCCTTGAGCAGGGACATGATTTGGGCCTGTGTCGTGACGTCCAGAGCGGTGGTGGGTTCATCCGCGATAAGCAAGCTAGGGCTGCAAGCCAGGGCCATGGCGATCATCACGCGCTGGCGCATGCCTCCGCTCAGTTCAAAGGTGTAGGCATCGTAATTTTGCGTCGGGCGCGGGATACCGACTCGCTGCAGCATACGAATGCCGTGCGCCCGGGCTGCCGGAGCGTCTAGCCCCATGTGCAGACGTATTACCTCGGAAATCTGATTACCTACGGTGTGAATAGGGCTCAGGGAGGTCATTGGTTCCTGGAACACCATGGTGATGTCCTGTCCGCGGATGTCCCGCATTTCGGCACTGGAAGGACGCAGGGCCGCCAGATCCGTAACTTCGGTGTCCCCGTCCAAGTGACGACGATGGAAGAGGATCTCACCGGCCACGATGCGGCCGGGCGCATCCACCAGCTGCAGGATGGACTGAGCCGAGACACTCTTGCCACAACCCGACTCACCCACAATGCACAGGGTGCGGTTCCGGTACACGTCAAAGTCAACGCCGGCCACGGCCTTGACGACTCCTTCGTTCAGCGGGAAGTGGACACGCAGATCGCGCACCTGCAGGAGCAGATCAGGGGTGGGTGTAGGCGGGCACATGGTTCAGCGCGTATAGGGATCGGCGGCGTCGCGCAGACCGTCGCCCACGAAGTTTAGAGCCAGGATAGCCAGGAATACCGCACCCCCGGTCGCAAACAGCCAGGGGGCCGTCGCTACGGTGCGGATGTTCTGGGCTTCCTGTAGCAGCACGCCCCAGCTGACCGTAGGCGGTCGCAGGCCCAGGCCCAAAAAACTCAGCGAGGTTTCCGCCAGGATCATGTTGGGAATAGCCAGAGTCAAGGAGGCAATAATATGGCTGAGGAAGGAGGGTACCATGTGGTGCATGATGATACGCAGTTCCCCCACTCCGTCCAGACGGGCCGCGATCACGAAATCCTCGGTGCGCAGAGATAAGAAACGCCCGCGCACCACGCGCGCCAGTTCGGTCCAGCCGATGAAGGACAGGATCACTGTGATACCGAAATAGAGGCGCAGGGGCGGCCAGTCGGTGGGGAGGGCGGCCGCCAGGCCCATCCACAGCGGGATGGTAGGCACCGAGCGAATGAACTCAATGGTACGCTGGATGATATTGTCCGGGGTGCCGCCGTAGTAACCGGATACACCGCCGAGAAGAATACCCAGCAACAGACTGAGGGCTACCCCTACTAGGCCGATGGACATGGAGATGCGGGTCCCGTAGATGAGACGGCTGAACATGTCACGGCCTAGCTTGTCGGCACCCAGCAGGTACATGGGTGCCTCCGGATCCCGTGGGCCTAGCAGATGCCGATCCGTGTCAATGAAGCCCAGGAGGCGGTAAGGGGCCCCGTGTACCAACCATCCTACTTCGTAGATGACCTCCGGATCCGGCACGAAGATCCGACGCAGGGCTTCTTGCTCGATCTCAACCCGGTAGCCCAACACATGGGGCTGCAGACGGCGCCCGTTCGCCGTATCCCGCCACAGACGCAGGCGTTGGGGGGGCGCATACGTGTAGTCGGCGGCGAAGCGATCCGGCGGGAACGGGGCCAGGAATTCAGCCAGGACAGCGACCAGATAAATCAACAGCACGACGACAGCCGAGGTCATAGCCAGGCGGTGGCGGCGGAATCGCCACCACATCAGCTGCCACTGGGTGGCAACGCTGATACTTTCCTGACGAACGTCAAGGGGTGACCCGGCGCGCATAGGAGGAAGTCGATCAGTCCTCAAAGCGGATGCGGGGATCCATCCACGCCAGCAGCAGGTCGGATACCAGCGTGCCTAGTACAGTGAGGACCCCGAGCATAAGGATGAAGCTACCCGCCAGGAACATGTCTTGGGCAATCAAAGCCCGCAGGAGTAGAGGCCCGGCAGTGGGCAGGCTGAGCACCACGGACACGATGGCGGACCCGGACACCAGAATAGGCAGGATCAGACCGATAGTGCTCACGAAAGGATTGAGGGCCACACGCACCGGATACTTGAGCAGTAGACGCACCTCGGACAGGCCCTTGGCCCGGGCGGTCTTGACGTATGGCTTGCGCAACTCATCCAGCAGATTGGCCCGCATGATGCGGATCAGGCTGGCGGTGCCGGCCGTGCCCAAGATGATCATGGGGATCCACAGGTGGCCCAGCATGTCCCGGATGCGGGCCCAGCTCCAGGGTGCCTCCACGAATTCCTGGGAAAAGAGACCGCCCACGCTCTGATTGAACACTTTGAAGGCTACGTACATCAGGATGAGAGCCAGCAGAAAGTTGGGAATGGCCAGGCCGACGAACCCGATGCCGGTGAAGAAATAGTCTCCGATCGAGTACTGGCGCGCTGCGGAATAGATCCCTACGGGAAAGGCGACAGCCCAAGTAAAGATCAGCGTCGCCAGGGAGAGAATAACCGTCAGGCCCAGCCGCGACCAGATCAGCTCCCGGACAGGGCGTTCCCACTCAAAGGACATGCCGAACTCGCCATGCCGTACGATGTTCCAGATCCACTTAAAGTACTGGATATAGACGGGCTGGTCCAAGCCATAGCGCACTTTCAGCGAAGCAATCACATCTTCTTCCACCAGATCACCGGCCGCATTCAGCTGCGCGATCACGGTAGTCAGGTAGTCACCGGGCGGTAGCTGAATGATAACGAAGGAAATAATGGAGATCCCGATCAGAGTCGGGATCATCAGGAACAGGCGGCGTACCAGGTAACGGAGCATAGACGGGCAGGAGGACAGACATAAGCACCAAGGGACGGAGCATCACGGTCCTTCCGCGGTGAACGGTCTGGGCCCAGGGAGGAGAGCGTCCCGGGCCCAGAGACCGGATACGAACTTCCCGTGCTTACTGTTCTATATAGTATTGCTCCGGGTTAGTCTGGGCGGGTGCGGCTGACACGTGCCACTGCCAGACGGTGTCCGGCACATTCTTGAAATTGTTCTTGACAATGCCGTAGCCCTTGTAGTACTTGGTAACCCCCATGACCCAGAATTCCTCGGCTGCGATGTCCAGAATAGCGTTCATGATCCGATCCTGTTCGTCCGGATCCACGGTGACTTGCAGTGCTTCGTACAAGCGCTGCTGTTCCTGGGCGGCCGCGGGCGGTTCAACACCCTGGCTGCCCTCGCTACGCCAGTAGTCGGCCCAAGCGACGCCGAAGAGTGATTCGGTGCTGAAAGGGAAATACGAGCGCGGATCCATCACGAGGGCGATACCGTCGGCACCGGTCCACACGGCCACGTCATATTCGTACGCGGCCTTGCGTTCGTAGAACAAGGATCGTTCCAGGACCTGGACGTTAGCTTCTACACCTAAGTCCGCCCAGTACGTGCTGACTAGCTCCATGATTTCGGCCCAGGGTTCAAACGCGGCGATCACGTTGACATCAAAGCTGATTTTCTCGCCATCCGGGCGTAAGCGGATGCCGTCATCCCCACGGACGTAGCCCAGATCATCCAGCAGTTGGTTAGCGCGGTCCGGATCGTACTCGGTGTACTGATAGGCCAACTGTTCGTGGTACCAGGGTGATTCGGCGAGGGGCGCGGGCTGGCGTGGCTCACCGTCACCCACATATAGAATGTCTATGATTTCCTGGCGATTCATGCCCACGGACAGGGCAATCCGGAAGTCTTTTTGCAGGAACACCGCCCGCAGGGCTTCGTCGGGATGGGCTAGATTTAGGCCGATGGATACCGGGGTCTCCCAAGCATAATCCACTGTAAAGAAGTCATAGTCGCCGGCAGCCTTGCCGTCAAAGAACGCGGCCTTGTTGGCAGGGGTCGCGATATGACGATCTTGCATGTCCACTTCACCCGCTAGGGCCTTGAGGACCTGGACTTCCACGTTTTCCACGATGGGATAGACCAACCGGTCAATATAAGGCAGCTGATGCCCTTCCGGATCCACTTTCCAGTAGTAGGGGTTACGCTCGGCGACCAGCTGGGTGGCGGATGATGCGGGAACGGTCGCCACCCAACCAAATACCGTAGGCAGATCCACATTGTTCATGAAGCTGCGCTGGTTGCCGAACAGGGCGACCCAGTCCGTCAAACCCATTTCGTCCACGGCGGCCGCCACGTTGTCAGGATCGAAGTCCTGGTGGAACTGTTGCAGATAGTGGGCCGGTTCATAGGGATACTGGCTGCCCAGCTGGCGTAAGAACAAGCCATGGGGCGCTACGAACGAGAATTTCACGGTGTAGTCATCAATCTTCGTCACCGTACCTACTTCGCCGCCGGGTCGCATCCACAGGGGTTTAACGGGCACAAGTTCGTCGTTCATGATGTAATGCTCATACCAGAACATGACATCGTCCGCAGTCAGAGGTTCCCCGTCCGACCAACGCATGCCTTCACGCAGGGAGAACGTGAACTCCGTGCCTGCCTCGTTGACGTCAACCGCATGCGCTACATTGGGAATGGTCGTGGTTAGATCGGGAGTCCAGCGCATCATGGGCTCGTAGGCCATGGTGCGGCGCACCCAAGGCGCGTCTGCCTGTCCCAGCAAACCGGAGCGCCAGGTACCCCCATACTGACCTATGGCTTCCGTGACGGGCACTACCATCGGATTCTTGGGTAATCGCTCTTCCAGGGGTGGCAACTCACCCGCAGCAACCATAGCTGCTAGCATCGGGGCTTCCAGGCCCATTTCCATGACTTCGGCCTCTACCATCATGGTCGGTTCTTCCTCCGCCGGGGCCGCAGCGCCGCACGCGGCTAGCAGGCTTATGAGCAGAGTCAGAACCATCAGTGTCAACCGTCTCAACCGTACCATTTTCATGAGCATCCTCCTTGCGGATATGAATCACATATTTCAATCGTGCTAACGTCAGGTGCGCTGTCCAGTACAATCAAAGCTAGGCGGCACCGGGAGCTGGACATACCCTGTCCCACGTTCAGGGATAGACCAGACACCTATCCATGCTCTCACCGCTTTGCACGCCCGAGGGCAGGGGAATATTTTATAGATTACTAAATAGGATTAGTTCCACTATAGCGCATTGCCGGAGTCTGGACAAATCGATTTTTGCGCATGGGAACCTTACCTCAGACCACAACTGCAACGGTTGTCCTTGCGGATAGGATCTAGGCCACGGAGCCGTTCATAAATGCCCTGTAGCCGGTAGCACACTAACTTAGGGGGACTGGACTCACACTAAGTGTCCGAGTTCAATGACTGCAGAATTTTGACTAGATTATGTACCTCAGTGGAAGGGTTTTCTTCACCTGGTTTAACTGCCTCGGCCACCTGGCGCGCATTGCATACGGCTTTCTCTAGTTTGTCCCAAAGCTCCGTGCAATGTCCTGTCTGTCCTTTGTCGTATTCAGACCAATAATCCTTCTTTAGCCGGGCGATACATTCTTTGCAGGACGCAAATAATGGACGGATGCAGTCGAAGTGTAAAAGAAACCAATACTCAAAGCAGGGCCAGGTTCGCACTGGCTGCATCCCCCACCTGCATGCATTCTCACTTGCTTCATCAAAATGCGCGTGGTCATCCCGATCAAAGACACAAAAAACTTTATCGTACTTCTTCTCTCTTTGATGCTCCACCTTGCACTTTAGTTTCTTTGCCTTCTGTACCAACGCACTGGGATCCGGGCCGGCGACCTCTACCTTGATGCGCACGTGCTGATAGCAACGATTGAGATCCTGAAAGTAGTTCTGTTCGGTTTTCCCCTCACAGACAATTAGGACTCGCTCTTTTATAGTACGGTTCCGTTCTTTCCTTTTGACAGCCTTCCGGGGCCTAGGTTTAGCCATGCTTCAACCGGATGAAGTATACGCGTTTGCGGGAATGTACGGCACAGCACCATACCGCCCTGCTAAGTAGGAACGCTCCAGGTCTTCCAGACCCTTGCGGGAACGAAATTCAGCCAAGGCGTACAATTGTGTCTCCTGTCGTTGATTACGCTCACAGAACCAGATCTGGTCTCTCCGGAAAGTGTCTTGGTCCAGCAGACTTGAGTTGTGGGTAGAAAACACCAATTGAGCCCCGCTTGAATTCCGGTCCGGGTCGTGGAACAGAGCTACCAGATGTTGAACCAACACCGGATGCAAGCTGGTATCCATTTCGTCAATTACTATCACCTGGCCTGTGGTCAAGGCTGGTATCCAAACTCCGGCCATATAAAAAATTTTCTGGGTACCTGATGACTCTTCTGACAACCGGAGTTCAGCCGAATAGCCGGTGCCAGGTGTGTCATGGCGCAAGAGTACTGCGTCATGGCGCAAGAGTACGTCGGTTACCGATACCCATCCCGGGGCCGAGGTGAAGTCCTCTTTGTTTCGTATATCAGTGATAGCTAAATCGGCTGCACGTAGGAAATCAAGGATTGTCTCTTTATTGTCCGCTTGACGGATATACGTGTTAGGTATCATCAAAGAATCAGGTCTGAATACATCCAAGGTGGTGTCAAACCAGTCAAACAGTGAACGTAACTGTTCACTGTTGAGGGCTACCGCGGTGGTCAGGAACAATGTTTCGTCACGGGTTGCCCGTTTCCAGACTCCCTTGTCTCCCTGTAACTTGTCCCCTAGAACCCAGTCCTGCTCGTTGCGTTCCAGCCAGCACTGAGTCCGGCCGTGTGGCCAAGCATAGAGCCATTCCCGATATATTTTCTCGGAGCTGGCGGCAAAACCATACTGATATGGTACACCTTGCACAATGCATATGACCTCAAAGGTCGATTCCTGGCGTACAGAGTCCGGATCAAGCTTGAACGGCACAATGCGATCTAAGGCATTGTTAGTCTGATGTGACCTAGTTACGATAGATCGCATAGTGGACAAGCCGCTCAGGAGGTTTGACTTGCCGGCTGCATTGGCACCATAGAGCACGGCAGACCGTACCAGTGGATCGTATTGTCTCTCCTCCTGCAATTCCGGCGTCACCAGATGCGTGTCCCGGTGTTCCCGGTCGCGTCCCGCTACCAGACTGAGGCAAACTTCCTCCTTAATCGATCTGTAGTTGGACACACGAAACTCAACCAACATCGTGTTGTTCTCTTTTCTAGGCGGCCTGTAGCCATCTCAACTTTATGATAACCGTAACTTACATTGTCGTAATACGATAAAGGGTACCGATACTGCAAGAGCCGGTACCGTTGTAGACACGCGGTATGCATAGGCTCATAGTGCATATGGACGCTTTGGCTTTGGCCCATGTGGCGTGGAACCCGGCACTGAACCATAAAAAGGCTCGCTTATATCCCTGCTACAACAGGGACCCGTTTCGCCGGCGTCCGGTTGTAAGGGTAGAGTAGTTCTGATGCTTGCCCGTTCTCATCCGGTGGTGGCCCAATGGCGGACTCACCACTTATATAGCGGGAGGAGGAGCTGAACCGCTGTCGTACTCCCCGCAGGTTCCCCGTGCCCCAAGTTTGCCTCCCGTTTACCCGTTGACGACTGGGAAGAAGAAAGTCCTAGGTATCTGTCCGGCGTCCGATTCGGTGCATGGCGGCATGGCCTGTCGTCCAGGTATCCCAATCCGGTTGGCTCGGTGGCCGCGCTAGTTGAGCGGCCTGTTCCTCAAACCGATTGTAACGTCGGTTCCACAGGCATACATACCGGGGACGGGGACGAGCCAAGAGAGAGATGAGACTGGTGGAGCGCAGGACATAGATACGGGTCCGGGCCTGCTTTTCCACGGTCCTTTGTCCCTCCGGCGTGGGTGCTACCAACGGCAACCACGCCTGGACTTGGGCCAGGCGGTGCCAGCGATCCAGGGGGTGCATGGAACGCTCTAGTCCGGATTCAACGCTCACCCAGATCCGGGTGCCCTGACGCTCCAGTCCTACGTCAGCGATGGCGGTGCGTGTCGGTAGTGTCACACATAGCCGGGTGTGATAGCCGGCTTGCCGCGCCAAGGCCGCGAATAGCAGACATTGACCGTAGTGGGCGTGCAGGGTGTGGCCGCAGCGATCCTGCAAGATTTCAATTTCACTGCGCACAACGGGCTGGCGGTGGGCGTGTAAGTAGGCTTTGCCCGCTGTCGTCAGGCGCACGATACGGATCGTCCGTGCTGCATACCAGGTTAGGGGTTCCCACGCGATGAGCCCGGCAGCGGTCAGCCAGGCGAGAGGTGCTGCTTCAGGCGTGTCAGGAAGCGACGACGTAAGGCATAGAGAGAGGTGGGATGCAGGGCAGGACCAACCTTCCCGCCCCAAACTCATCAGTAGAGCTTGAGCCTGGACCGCCACCTGATCTTCCGCTATCGGGATAGCCCCATCGCTGCGCGAACCGGTGGTCTGCCAGCTCATGGTGATCGCAGATGCTGCAGCTGAGCATCAACAGCCTGGAGAGCTGCGGTGAGCTCCGCTGCTACCTGTGCACTATCACTATAGGCTGCCTGGACAGCCGTTTCTGCAGCCTGGATCAAAGCGTGCCGGACTGCTGTGGTGGTAACAACACCGGTGCGGTAACGATGGTATACACGTTGGGCTAAGGCGAGTGTCTGCACAGGATCCGGATAGGGCTGCTGACTGAGGATCCGCAGCTGGTGCAGATCCGGCTCCAGGCGCAGCAGATCACGTTGGGTCTGCCGGCGCACCTGCAATTCTTGCCAACGGCTGTGCGTCAGCCAGGTGGTTTCCGGCATCTGTCGAGTCATCATGTACCCCAGCAAGCTGATGAGCAGCCATAGCAGCACCACGCCACCGACCAACCAGATGCGGGTTTCCCACCGTGGTAGGGTAAGTATGATACGCATGGGAGGTCAAGCACAATCCGGTTTAGCCCGCCGTCATACGAGCGCGGGAGGTGGCAGTCCGACTCAACGTGACGGCGGGCGACAGATCGAAGAATACGTGCAGAGTAGCTGTACCTTCTAGGGTCACGGTCTGACAGGCATCCTGGCAGCGGACCTGTACCAAGATCGGTGCATGCTGGCTAGCGGCCAAGGGTGCGGTCGCCTGACGGAAGCGTTGGTCGGCTACCCGACGTAGACACGGTGCGTTGAGTGTGACCGTGCCGGACTGACTAAACACCTCTAGGTCAAGACAGGTGTTAGCCGCATCCTGGGCCGCGGTGGCCAAGGCCTGTTCCAGGTGACTGGCCACCCGCAAATACTCGGGTATGTCCACAGTAAGGCTGGCCAGTGGCAGGAACATGAATAGGATTACGCTCGCGTTCCAAACCAAGCTGCCCCGGGTGTCCCATAACCAGGCCAAACACATGAGGATCACCAACCTTCCTTGCGATAGGTCGCGGTCGCCGTGCCGCGAAAGGGATTGGGCATGGAACTACCGAACAGCCGCATCAGTGGCTGCACATGATTGACTACGGTCCACTCTACCACCACCCGCACTTCACCGCCGGGGACATCCGCCGC
Organism: Caldilineaceae bacterium; assembly: GCA_965116185.1. GTDB lineage: Bacteria > Chloroflexota > Anaerolineae > Caldilineales > Caldilineaceae > Bin34. Next base: position 351,191 of record OZ220492.1, on the reverse strand, counting down.
CGTCACGGATAGAACGCGGGCGTCACACAAACAATACTGCAGGGCCCTCTCCGCGCTGTGTTGGGCTTGCTGACGCGCCCCGGTAAAGGCCACGGAGCCCATACGGGCTCCCACGTCGGCCGCATGCTGGGCGACATTGCGTGCCTGCCCAACCAGCGCGAAATTGACCAGCACCAGGGCGAGTAGCACCATGAGGGGCATGGTGAGGGCTGCCTCTACCATATCTCCTTGCTGCTGCCGCAGAAACTGGACCATACCCGGCCCCTCGTGCTGCATCCTCATTGGCCGATTTGTTTGGCAATAGCGGTCAGCTTGGTTTTGATATTGTTCCCCAGTGTGGTCCAGGCGGTCATGGCCGTGGCCACGATAGCGGCCAGAATTAGACCGCGTTCCACCATATCGGCCTCGGTACCAAACAGAAAATCACGCATCTCATTCACCATTCATGTTGGAATCCAGATAGATAAAATTGTATATCAGTTCTTGTATTAAGTCAAGGTCGATCTATGTTTCTAAACACTTCCTGATTGTCAAGATAAAGAGATAGAGGGGGGGCAGTTCAGTACGATAACAAGTATAGAACTCGTATACGTGGAGCCTGAACCCGGCCCTATCTGCTCACCGCAGTGTTTACGGAATGGAATTTCGCCTCCGGGTCAAAGTTCGCTACACTATATGAGATATGAGTTCCTTTAATGCATAGTAAGAGCTCTTATGCACAGTAAGAGGCGGCACCCCTAGGCGCGAGGCCTCTCTGTACCCTTATCCCCGCATCAGGAGAAACGTGTTATGACCCGTGAAAGACTCAGCCGCCGTGATTTCCTGCGTGTGTCCGGTTTCACCGCCGGTACGCTAGCCCTAGCGGCTTGTACGGTGGCCCCGACTTCAAGTACCCCCGGTGCCGTCTCGGAGAGCATCACGCTCAATTTCTTCAATCGCGGGGGTGAATTCATCGCCGGCGTCATGGACCAACAAATGGCGTTGTACCGGGAAACCAACCCACACATTGAATTTGAGATCAATGCCGTGGCCGGTTATTCACACCAGGAAGCCTTACTGCTCATGATTTCGGCCGGCACCGGGCCCGACTGCTGGTTTGATGCCAACCGCACCACCGGCATGCTTACCCGTAAAGGCGTAACCACCGATCTGGAACCCTATCTGGCGGCGGATCCTAGCTTCAACGAAGACGATTATGTGGACAACGTTTGGATCGCCCAGACGTATGATGGCAAGCGCTGGGGCCTGCCCTGGGATAGTGGGGCCATGTGTCTGGCCTTTGACAAGGACATCTTTGATGCCCATGGCATGGAATACCCTTCGGCCACCGCATGGATGACGTGGGATGACTTGCTGGAATTGGCCCTACCCCTAACTATGGACTTGGACGGCAACTCACCCGGGGACGCCGGTTTCGATCCGGCCCGTGTAGCCCAATATGGGTTTAAACCGGACCTTGGTCACGGCCGTTACACCTATCTCTGGTCCCACAACGCGGAAATCGTGGCCGGGGACGGCACTATGCCTATGGATACCCCTGAGTTCAGCGAAGCCATGAATTGGCTGGCTGATCTAGGCTTGAAGCATTTCGTCAGCCCCTCGCCGGCCTACGAGGTTGCCACACCCGTGGACATGCGCTCCAAGAATTTGGCCATGCAGCATATCGGGGCCTGGACCATTGGTCGCATCAACGCCGCGGGCGTGAATTGGGGTACTACCCAGGTGCCCTATAGCCAGACCCAGGTGTCCTACGGGCACTATTCACCCCTGTGTGTGTTCTCGCGTAGCGAATACCAGCAGGAAGCCTACGATTTTGTTGTCTGGGCCTGCTGTAGTTTGGAAGGCCAGAAAATTCTGGTGGACCTGGGCATGCAGCAGCCCATCCGCAAGGATCTACGCGAGCAGTTCCTGGCCAACGAGGAACCGCCGGCCCGGGAGCACCGTCAAGTATTTTATGATGCCTTTGAGAACTCGAATACCTTCCGGTGGCCGGGTGACACCATCGGCTCCTACTTCGGGGGCTGGTACCAGCCGCTGCTCGATTACTGGGCTCCCTACAACGATCAGCTATGGCTGGGTGAAGTTCGTTGGGAAGACATTGCCAGCGAGGTGCGCGCCGGATCTGAACAGATCCTCGCGACCGGTGAACTAGCCTAATTCCCGTCCACTGCTCTGCTATCCCGCGGCCCCGAACCGGTCTCTGGTTCGGGGCCGTATCCGGTAGGCACCGCTAACCGGGGTACGCCCGTGGCTGCGCACAATACGGCTCGGGACGCTGCGGCGTCCCTTCCGTTCTACAAACGCCTCAGTTTTGAGGAATCTTTTTTCGGCTGGATTTTCATCCTGCCGGCCGTACTGGGCTTGATGCTGTTTCAGCTTGGGCCCGTACTTGTCAGCTTGGGCCTATCCTTCACCAAATATGACATCATCAGTAGACCGCAGTGGCACGGCGTTGACAACTACGTACGCCTATTCAGTGACGATTTGTGGATCAAATCCATTCAGGTCACGCTGAAATACGTAGTGCTTTACGTACCGGCATCCCTGCTGTTCGCCTATTTCGTGGCCCTGCTCATGAGCGGGCGTGTCCGGGGCATCGCCATCTGGCGTACCATGTGGTATCTGCCCTCCATCGTGCCCTCGGTGGCAGCCGCAGCGATTTGGCGTTGGGGCCTTCACCCCGAATTCGGGCCCATCAATTATCCTCTGAAAATCCTGGGACTGCCTGCACCACGCTGGCTGGCGGATCCGGACTGGATCGTGCCCTCCATTGTTTTTATCGGCCTATGGGGCCTGGGCAATTCGGTCCTTATTTTCCTGGCTGCCATCACGGGCGTACCCCAGACCTTCTATGAAGCGGCGGAAGTAGACGGGGCAGGACCCTGGCGCAAGTTCCGCGCCATTACCGTACCCCTCACGTCCTCCATCATCTTCTTCCAGCTCATCATCGCCATCATCAACAGTTTCCAGGTCTTCACCTCGGCCTTCATTCTGTTCGGGTCCAACGCTGCCTCCTCCCCCGCCGGTCCCGGGAACGCGGCCCTCTTCTACATGCTCTATATGTACCGCAATGCCTTCGGCTATTTCCGCAACGGTTATGCTTCGGCTATGGCCTGGCTGCTGTTCCTAACGGTGGCCCTGCTCACCTTCGTGCTGTTCCGGACACAGAACCGCTGGGTGTATTACGAAGCCGGAGATAACACCACATGAACCAAATGCGCTACATGGTGCTGGTGGGTGGTGGTATTCTGATGCTGACCCCTTTTTTCTGGCTGCTGTCTAGTTCCTTCAAGACACCGGCTACCATTTACATATTCCCACCCCAGTGGATTCCGGACCCTTTTCATTGGCGTAACTACGTGGAGGTGTTTGACGCCATTCCCGTCCTACGCAACACCTTCAACACCGTCTACATCACGGTCTTCGCCAGCCTCGGTGTAATCCTGAGTTCCTCCATGGCCGCTTACGGGTTTGCCCGCCTGCGTTTCCAGGGCCGGGATTTTGTTTTTTCCCTGCTTCTGTCTACGGTCATGCTGCCCTATGTCGTGACTATGATCCCGGTGTTCATTATGTTCTCTCGGCTGGGCTGGGTCGATTCCTTCAAGCCTCTGATCATTCCCCACTGGTTCGGCGGTCCCATCACCATTTTTATGCTGCGCCAGTTTTTTCGCACCATTCCGCTAGAGCTGGAAGCAGCGGCCCGCATTGACGGTGCCAGCCGTCCCCGCATTTTCCTGCAGGTCATCCTCCCGTTGGCCCGCCCCGCGCTGGTTGTTACCTCTATCCTAGCCTTGGTGTTTAACTGGAACGGTTTTCTAGAACCGCTTATTTACCTACGTAAACGGGAACTCTACACCTTAGCTCTGATGGTCAATTCGCTGAAAGAATTTGAATCCGGGCTGGACTGGACCCATTACATGATGGTAGTCTCCACCATCATGGTGGTGCCTGTCATCATTCTCTACTTCCTTGCCCAACGGGCCTTCATTGAAGGCATTGTCCTGACCGGTCTAAAAGGCTGATTCCAGTCCGGGTACGCCGATACGCATCTCCCCCACCGCTGAATCCTGCCTGCCAGGAGGAACCATGAAATCCTATACGCATTTCACACATGTTGTGCTGCCCCATGACGCACCAACACGGGTAGGCACGGCAGCCCGGGTGCTGGTTGAGGAAATCGCTCTGCGGACCCAACACACCCTGTCTATAGTTGATACACCGGTAGCCGGTGCTCCCTGCTTCGTGCTAGGTACCACCACCTGCCCGGGTACCTTAGCCGACCTGTGGCCTGACGCAGACCTGACATTGGCATCCACCTCTCCGGATGCTTACCGTGTGCGGGGAACGGTCACCGGCGATGCGGACTGCATCGGCATTCTCGGGAACAGTCCGCGGGGACTACTGTTTGGCGTAGGTCGTATACTCCGCCAGATGCACATGACAACCACCGCCTGGCAGGGTCCTGTTACTCTGCAGCTAGACGCTGCTCCCGTTTACCCTCTGATCGGTCACCAGCTAGGATACCGAGACAAGACCAATTCCTACTGTGGCTGGGACGAGGTTCAGTTTGACCGCTATATTCGTGAGTTGGCGCTATTCGGCACCAATACGATTGAGGTCCTGCCGCCACGCACGGATGATCGGGATACAAGTGTCCATTTCCCCCTGCCCCATCTGGACATGATGGCCCAACAGGCGCAGATCTGCGACACTTATGGCCTAGATGTCTGGATTTGGCTACCGGTCATGCTGGCGGACTACACGGAGCCGGCCCAGGTGGCGGAGGAACGAGACTTCTGGGCCCAGGTACTGTCCCGGCTGCCACGCCTAGATAATATTTTCGTGCCGGGCGGTGATCCCGGCCACACACCGGTCCCGGTCCTACTGGATCTGCTCGCCAACCTGTCAACCGTGGTGACGACGTATCACCCGGGCGTCAAAATCTGGATTTCACCGCAAGGCTTCACCGCTTCAGACCTAGACTATTTTCTGGCGTACCTCCGGAATCAGAGTCCGGACTGGGTGGGTGGTGTGGTCCATGGACCGTGGGTTAACATTCCCATGTCTCAGTTCCGGGCTATGGTACCCGCGGCCTATCCCATCCGCAACTATCCGGACATTACCCATACACTCAGCAGCCAGTTTCCGGTACCGGACTGGGATGTCGCCTTCGCCATGACCGTGGGCCGGGAGCCCGTGAATCCGCGGCCGGTGGATGCGGAGCACTGTTTTCGCTTCAGCCAACCGGGCACGATTGGAATGCTGTCCTATTCGGAAGGTTGCAACGACGATGTCAACAAGATCATCTGGAGTGGACTCTCCTGGCACGATCAGCAAGATGTGTTCTCTCTGCTGGTGGAATACGGCCGGTTCTTCATTGATCCGGAACTCGCGCATGATTTCGCCCACGGCCTACTGGCCTTGGAGCGGAATTGGCGTGGCCCCTTAGCCCTCAATACCGGTGTACAGGCGACCCTGCGCCAGTTCCAAGCGCTGGAAAAGGCGGCCTCACCCTTCGTGCGGCGCAACTGGCGGTTCCAGCAACCCCTGTATCGTGCCTACTACGATGCCTATATCCACCAGCGGCTCCTCTATGAAAGTGGACTGCAGGTACAGGCATTGGATTGCCTGGAACAGGCGTCTAGCCTCGGGGCCTGTTCCGCAATCCGTGAAGCCTTGCGACTTTGGGATCAGGCCGTATCCAGACCGATTGCGACGCACCTACGCACCCGCATCTTCCAACTGGCCGAGGCTCTGTTCCAGAGTATTCGCATGCAGCTGAGTGTACCGCTGTACCAGGCCCAGTACGAAACACGGGGAGCCAATTTGGATGCCGTTGACTTTCCGCTGAATGATCGGGGCTGGTGGCACCAGGAGCTGAGCCGGGTACTGACCCTGGAGACGGAAGAGCTGCGTCTGGCCCGCATTCGCGAGCTGCTCACGTTGCGGGATCCCACACCCGGTGGCTTCCATGATGATTTGGTACGTTCCTACGACTTGTCCCGGGTACAGGACCGGGTACCCTACGCTACTGATCCCGGCGGGCTCAGTGCGCCCAGTCGACGCTTCCTGTACCGCAAGGTCAGCCGGCAGCTGCCCTTGACCTGGCGGGGAGCCCTCGTCACGCTGGGTCAGACACCTCTGCGGATGCAGTACGTGAATCTGGAAGAGGGCGCGGATTATGAGCTGCGCATTGCCTATGCAGGCCAGTCCCGCAACGCGATCCGGTTGGAGACGGCGGAAGGGGTGCTCATTCATGATTACCGGACTACACGGCAGACTCCGGATTGGGAGCATTTTGATATCCCTGCACACGCCATCTGCAATGGTGTGCTGAACCTGATTTGGCGTCCGTCTCCCCATGTGGCTAGTTCCGGTGTTGTGTGTAACATCTCGGAGATCGTGCTCTGCAAGAAACGCTGGTTGTCGTGAGCTAGGTTGCGTGGGCTACGGATTGCAGTCCGCTACATAGACTGCAGCACCTGTGCGCACGCATGATACTTGTGCTACGGGACATGACTTGTGCAAGGAACCGTAACCTGCCACAAAGTGATACACCGATAGGACGAGTATTCAACTGACAGAGGATGTGACCATAGCCCGCCAACTAGCCTCCGGAGCGAAGAAAAGGCTTACTCTGCTCCCTACAACGCTGCTCTCAACGGTAATCAGCTCTTCCATGCCCAAAGCAGAACGCAAGAAAAGAGATAATTAGATCCGGTGCGGACATGTCGCTAGGGGCTCTGGTCCCGCCACTGAAGCCTGGGGTGTCCATATAAGATTTACGCCGATACGGATATGGTAGCTGTCAGATTCGGCACGGTGCCCTCTGTATGGCTTTGAGGGGCAAATCCGTAAAACTGAGGTGTCAGGATCCGTGTGTCCCGGCCTTGTGCATGGGATCCTCACGGACTAAGCGGAAGCGACAACCGACAACGAGCACCTGATGTATCTCTCTTACGTTGGGGCAGACGTTACCACTCCATGCCGGTAAACATCTGTCTGCCCACGCAAAAGCTCACGCTACGCTTCACCGAGCTTGGTCTTGCAGTGCTCAGAAAAGCCACATTACTCATGCACATTCTTCTTGCGTATGGGGCAGCAGCCGTAGGTGTACAAACACTGGGCATGCGCTGGGGGGCAGCCTTGCGAGCGGAATCGAGTATTTTGATTAGGGTCGGAAGCGGTATAATAGAATGCATAGTCTAGTCTACAGCTAGTCCTTACGCGCCGGGGCCGGATAGCCCGGTACGTAAAGGGTTTTAGGGTAGTGCCCCCGGCCGGGTGTCTGCCCCCTACCGCTTGGAGAGATTCGCCCCATGGCCCTGCACCGGCCCGCCCCCACCCTGACGATGACCTGCGCGGAACGCGACGCCCTTTATCCGGTGGATGATGGCGAACCCATGACTGACTCCCTTGCCCACTATGAGGCGCTCACCAACGCAGTGGATGCCACCCGTATCCACCTGTGGGGCAAGGATTGTTTGGTGGCCGGTGACTTCGCTGTCTACTACGAACCCTTGCCGCCGGGCGCATCCGGACCGGGGCCCGCCGTGGTCCCCGACCTGCTGGTTGCCTTTGGGGTCACTCTGGACCAACACACGTCCTACTGTCTCTGGGAGGTGGGCAAGGTGCCGGAGTTAGTCATGGAAATGACTACCAAGCCCACACAAGCCATTGACTGGACGTACCAACGCTGGCTCTGCGCCCGGCTCGGGGTAGCGGAATACTGGATGTATGATCCCCATGGGAGTTATCTGGACATCCGGCTACAGGGCTGGCAGCTGGTTGATGGCATTTATCAGCCTATTCCGGGGCAGCTGCGGGTTGACCTCGCGGCTGAACTCTTCCCTAGCCCGGTGCTGGACACGTTCTGGGGCTACCTGCGGGACTCGGGTGACCTGCGTCTGTGGAACCCCTGGGAAGAGACCTGGTATCCGACGCACAAGGAAATCTGGTCTGACCGTCTGCACCAGCGCCAGCATGCCGATGCCGCAACCCGACGTGCCGATGCCGCCGCCCAGGCTCGCCAGGCTGCCGAGGCTGAAGTGGCTCGGCTGCAAGCCCGCATAGCAGCCCTAACCCAAGAGCGTGGAACTGACCCCTAGCCGGTAGATACAAGCATACCGGATTAGCTCACGTATGTCCGCAACCTAGCTAGTCCGACTTGCACCTTAATGAGAGAGTCAGGAAACCTTGGGTTGCATCTGTGCGAGGTAGAGTAGTCTGGACACCCCTAGTAAGCGTACCGATCACCGAAACTGCATCGACTCCGCTAACGCGGGGGTTCGGGCCGGAAAGTGAGTCCCAAGTCTTCACGGTGGGCCTGGACCCAAGTGGACAACCGTGTGGTGCCCAGCGGCGGGGCCGTTGAGCTCAAGTGATCTGCCGCGAGGGCCTGGAGTTCCTCACGGGAGAGGATGGTGTCCCGCAACACCTGACCGGCGATCCGGTAGAGGATATGGCACAAGGCCGACGGGAGAGGCACTAAGCGGGGACGCCGCCCGGTGAGCCATTGCCCCATCTGCTGCACCAGTTGATCAAAGGGATACTGCTCCGGACCGCACGCGTCCCACACTCCGTTGGTGGTATCCGCCCCGTAGGTACACATGAGGGTAGCCATGTCCTGGACATGAATGGGCCGGACCCGGTAGCCAAGGGGACGCGGCAGACAGAAGAGGGGAAAACGCCGCACGGCATACGCGATGTTGTTGATAAGGATATCGTGGGCCCCAAAGAAACAGGCGGGACGCAGGATGGCATAGGACAGACCACTATGCCGGATGTACGCTTCCACGGCGGCCTTGCCCCGAAAGTAGGGAAAGGGACTAGCGGCATCGGGCTGTGTGATGCTGACGTGGACCAACCGCTTCACGCCAGCGGCCTGTGCCGCATCAATTAGGTGGCGTGAACGTGCTACAGCGGCCTCATGTGTAGTCCACGGGCCGCGATGCCCGATGGGAGGCCGTGTGTGACGGACCCAGTAAGTATTGTACAGGGTGTCCACACCATCCAAGGCGTGAACTAGGGACTCCTGCTCCCCGTGCAAAGGATAAGCCTGGACTGCGCCCTGAAAGGGATCATCGGCCGGAATCGCACGGGACGTTAGGGATCGCACTGTCTGTCCCCGGGCCTGCAAAGCCTGCGTGATGTGGCGGCCTAGGTAAGACCAAGCCCCTGTCACCGCTGCCACGCCCATGCCTGCCTCCAGCTTGTTATGTGTACCCTCATTATACACACAGGCCTCGGGGCCTATGCACAAGAATTTGCCATAATGTGCCCAGACCTTCTAAGAGCGAACACGCTCGTGTACCTAGTGCACGGATATGCCTCGGCCCCCGGATCTGTACGGCAAAGTGGGTTTGCTAGAAGCGGAAGGTGGGCTCCACTCATGCCAAGTCCCACCGTCGGACTTGCGCAGATTAAATTTAGGGCCCCCCCCCCGCCTACTAGTCAAGATGCGTAGTCGAGCGTAGCCAACGAGTAGATTCATCAATCGATCCGTCTAGCCTAATACCAACTTCAACGCGCGGGCATTATCCTACGTAGCGAACCGCGTTCAACTAGCTATATAAAGCAGGCTTTAGAGAATTTGTGCTAATGGAGCATGCGTGAAGAGCACGCTGAGGCCATATTCCCCAGACTGGACTCTGTTTGCCACCAAGGCAGATCGAGCCCAACGGCAAAGTTATCTACTGCAGTGGAAGACTGGGGCACATGGCGGTGCTGCGGCTCCTATCTCATGAGGCAGCGCTAGCCCGGTGCGCTGATCGTTGCCGTGCCCCTTATCTTTTGGCGGCGCCGGGCATCGCACTCGCCTCTAGTGGATAAAGGCCTCAAGCACGGCAAGGCACCATATGATCATTGTGGCCGGTATCATAGCCTCAGAGACCAGGTGGCGATGTGTGCGAAGGAAGCCATGCGGGACCAGAGCATGGTGGGTATTACCGGCACAAGCTGCCGGCAGCTTCAACATAACACCACCATGTTGTTATTGCGGCTAAGCCTGTCCCTGCGCTCCGGTAGCTCCTAATGCGTTAGGTACCGGGCAGACAAGTACGGAAAGAGTTCCAAGACTTTAGGGGGTATATCCGGCATTCCGGTATTGGGAATCCGCATCAGGGCCGAAACCCAGTTCGGCGCGCCGGGTCCGGAAGTGGCGCAAAGACTCCCGGTACCGGGAATCGTTAATGAAGTTGGTGCGTTCCGATGGATCCCGGTCTAGATCAAAGAGTACCTCCGGCATGTCCTCACCGTAGTACTGGTATTTCAGGGTGCCCTGCTTGATCAGGAGGTTACGTCCACCGAACTGAGATACGGTCTCGTCGGTCCATTCGGACATCGCGTCCTGGCACAAAGGAACCAAACTACGGCTGTCTAAGTCGGTCGGTGCGGGAATGGCCGCCAGCTCACAGAGAGTAGCAAACAGATCGCAGAGATTTACGTTGGCGGTCACGGTCCGGCCGCTAGGCAAGCCACGAGGCCAGCGGATGAAAAGGGGCACACGGACGCTGCCTTCAAAGAACTTCTGTTTCTCCCAGATGCCATGTTCGCCTAGCATCTCACCATGGTCCGATGTGTACACGATGATCCAGTCGTCCAAATCCTGTCCTACGGCCGTCAGAGCGTCCAGCACTTGCCCATAATAATCGTCAATGGTTTCCACCATGCCGTAGTAGGCGGCCGTAGCCCGCTGCAGATCCCGCTCCGTCACGTCTACGCCCGGGGGTACCTGTCTTTGCGCTAGAAAAGGATGATCAAAGACGGGTTCCTCAATGTAGGGGCTGACACGATTCAGATAGTACTCAAAACGGGTTTGGTCCGTTTGGTACGGATAATGTGGCTGGTTAAAACTGACCTTGAGGAGGACGGGCCGTTCGGGCCGCGCCCGATCAAAGTAGGGATCCGTGAAATGATCTCGGATGAAGTTCAGAGTACCCTGTAGGGCATAGGCATCGGCGGCATGACTGGGTGGCCAGCCCACACCGGCGCGCAGCACCTCTTTCGTGTCCGACCATTTGACGCGCTGTAGTGTGTTAGTGAAGGGCTTGAAGCAAGCTTCAAGCCGATCCTGAATCCAATAATCAGCCACGTGCATTTCGGATCCCAGACGCTGGTTCCAGCCCTGCATCTGATCAGGTCCCGTATGATGTAGCTTGCCCGCCACTACCGTATGGTAGGCGTATTGGGCGAATCGCCGCGCGAAGGTCATGGCACCGGGTGCCAGGTCCTGGTCAAAACGCTCAACGCCACAAGTACGAGGCAGCTGTCCCGCCATTAGGGCCTGACGGCCCGGAATGCAGATGGGTGATGGCGTGTAGGCGTTGGTGAAGACAATCCCCGATGCCGCCAGGGCATCTAGCCGCGGGGTGCGCACTACACGGTCGCCAGCGTACCCTAGCACGTCAAACCGATGTTCGTCACTCATTAGAAACAGGATGTTGGGTGTAGCAGTCATGGCATGGGTGAATGCGAGTCAGACTATCAAGAAGATAGAGAGTGTGCTAGAGGACTACAGCTCCTTGGCACATTATAGAGTAGGGTGTAGGAGGCTGCAGGTTATGACCTCCTATGAACATAACGTGCTAACGCCCCTATGGGGTTGATGGCTGTGTACAAAGGCATGGATATTGAGGCATAACGCCTGGCTCCACCGTTCCGCGTATACCAGGCTGGATACACAGATTGCATAAATTGGGGGCAATCGACTCTTTGATGGCCTCACATGCAGCCACGGGCTATGAGGCATTTGTGAAGACAGAAAAGCGGAGACCGTATGGATGTGGTTGACGCTCTTTACAAGAGGGGGGGAGTGTAAAAATGAGCGGAGTAGAGCAGAATGAGTACCGAAAACAAGATGAGGCTGGCGCAGGAAGATGATTTGCTTCTCTACTAGTCATTGAGAGCGTTGTCATTGAGAGCGTTGCGTTCCCAGAAAAATACATACTCCCGGACACACCGAGTCCTGGTATATCCACCGCCAGATACTGTCCGCAGCAACGGCCTCGCACTTCGCAGTAGCGCAGTGAAAGACAGCCACTGTACATGAGAGATCATTTCTCACGTCCATTTAGGTTTATATGTCCCCGGACACATCCATCGGACTAGATAAGCTGCGGACGTATGTGAGCTAGCCCGTCTAGTTCGGTATGTTTGTATCCACCGGATAGCGATTAGTTCAACGCTCTTGGGTCAGGGCTGCTAGGCGGGCTTGCAGCCAAGCCACTTCAGCCTCGGCTGCCTGGCGAGCTTGGGCTTCGGTATCGGCACGTTGATCGGCTGCCTGGCGAGCCTGGGCTTCGGTATCGGCACGTTGGGCTGCAGCTTCGGCACGTTGGTCGGCTGCCTGGCGAGCCTGGGCTTCGGTATCGGCACGCCGGGCTGCAGCTTCGGCACGTTGGGCTGCAGCTTCGGCACGTTGGTCGGCTGCCTGGCGAGCCTGGGCTTCGGTATCGGCACGCCGGCGCTGGTGTATACGGTCAATCGCGGTGTCCATCTGCGGAAGATACCAGGTCTCTTCCGAGGGGTCCCACAGACGCAGGTCACCCGAATCCCACAGGTAGCCCCAGAACGTGCCCAGCACCGTGCTAGGGAAGATTTCGGCATCAAGGTCAACCCGCGATTGTCCCGGAATAGGTTGATAGATGTCATCAACCAGCTGCCAACCCTGTAGCCGACTGTCCAGATAACTCCCATGGGGATCGTACATCCAGTACTCCGACACCCCGAGCCGGGCATAGAGTCGGTGTTTATGGGTCCGGTCAATGGCCTTTGTGGACTTGGAGGTCATCTCCATGACCAACTCCGGCATCTTGCCCACCTCCCAGAGACAGTAGGATGTGTCCCGGTCCAGTGTAACCCCAAAGGCAACCAGTAGATCGGGAGCCACGGAGGCCCCCGGTCCGGCTTCTCCCGGTAGCAAGGGTTCGTAGTAGACAGCGAAGTCACCGGCCACCAAACAGTCCTTGTCCCGCAAGTGGAGACGGGTAGCATCCACCGCATAGGTGAGCGCCTCATAGTGGGAGCGGGAGACGGTCATGGGTTCATCATCATCCAGTGGATAAAGGGCATCGCGTTCCGCGCGCGTTAGTGTCAGGGTGGGGTCGGGCCAACGCAGGACCATGGGGCGAACCTCTCTAGGTGGCAGGGGGTAGACACCCAGTCAGGGGCGCTACCCCAAAGCCCCCTACACGCCGGGCTATCCGGCCCGGGTGCGTAAGGGCTAGCTGTACATTATAAATCTTATTATACCCCATCCAGAGGTGCCGATGTCCTGGTAGGGGGCCGGCTGCCTTGACGGGATTCAAGGTAGATCTCGGGCAGGCAGCATTGCACCTGTCACGCCGCCGCAATTCGTACTGTGGAAGACAAAGTACAACACCGCCATAAGAATCCGTTTAAGCATCCAGATAGGTAGCGAACCACGCCAGTGCCTGCGTCCAGGCATCTTGAGCCGCTTCGGCACGGTACGAGGACCGAGTGTCATTGAAGAATGAGTGCCCAGCACCTTCGTACACTAAGCGCCGGTTGGGTACATCGGCCTGAGTCAGGGCCTGTTCCAGCTGTGCGGTACGAGGCAGAGGATAAGCAGGATCATCAGCCCCCCAGATCGCTAACAGGGCTCCATGCACCTGCGCCGCGGCCTCGTCCGACAACGGGGTACCATAGAAGGAAACGGCCGCAGCATTTAAGGGATTGTGAGCTGCAAAGGCCTGGGCCATGCGGCCACCCAGACAAAACCCGATGATGCCAACGCCATCGCCTGTTGTAGTTTCCAGATCCAGCAGATATCGTGCGGCCGCATCCAATTCCGCCAGGGCCGTGGCTTGGTCCATGGCCATGGCCAGCTTGCGTGCCTCGGTAGGTTCAGTAGCTACCTCACCATGGTATAAGTCAGGAGCCAGGGCCACATATCCTGCCTGCGCTACGCGATTGGTCACGTCCTTGATGTGGGGATTGAGACCCCACCATTCCTGGATCACTAAGATCGCCGGGGCTGGTCCGGATTCGGGCAGCGCCAGATGTCCCTGGAGAGTCTGCCCGTCATGTTCGCCATATGTCACCATGGAGGTAGTCAGGCCCGTCGCGGAGAGCTCTTCACTTCCTTCCGTCCCCACACCTTCCGGCGCGGCCGGTGGTTCGGGTATGGTAAGGGAACAAGCAGCCAGCAGAGCCGCGGCGGCGCTGGCACCCACGAGAGAACTAGCGGTGCGTATGAAGCGACGGCGGGTGATGTGTCCATATTCAAATTGGTCAATGGTAGCTAGCAACTGCTGGCGTTTCTTTACCCCCAGGCGCGGGGATAAGGGGGTAGCATAGCGAGCCTGAGATTCCGGTAGTTGAGACTGGCACACGATAGTCCTCTCCTTGATTGGCGATAGCTGGTGGTACTGAGTACCTAACTTATACTGGTAAGAGATGTAACCCCTAGTATAGTCGCCCAGCAGCCTACTCAAACAAGAAAGGTACCTATCTGGCCGTTTGCGGGAGTGGCTACTAACACACAAGGAGAGATTGCACCATGAAGGTTCTGTTTATTGGTGGTACCGGTACCATCAGTTCAGGTGTGACGCCACTGGCCATTGAACAGGGCATAGATTTGTATCTGCTCAATCGGGGGCAAAGTCCCCGGGCCTTACCTATGGGAGCCACCCATCTCCAGGCCGATATCTCTGACACGGCGGCGGTGCAGACCGTGCTGGGAGCTCACGAATTTGATGTCGTGGTGAACTGGATAGCCTATGTACCGGATGATGTCACGCGTGACATTGCGCGTTTCCAAGATCGTACCGGTCAGTATATTTTCATCAGTTCCGCCTCAGCCTACCAAAGCACCGGCGGCACGCGGCCCATCACGGAAAGTACTCCTCTGGTCAATCCCTGCTTACGCTATGCCCAGCAGAAAATCGCCTGTGAAAATGTGCTGATGCAGGCCCATCGGGAAGAAGGCTTTCCCGTCACCATCGTACGTCCTTCCCATACCTATGACCGGACATCGGTGCCCACTACGATCGGTCGCTACACGGCCATCGATCGCCTGCGGCGAGGCCAGCCCACACTGATCCATGGTGACGGTACGTCCCTGTGGACACTCACGCATCATCGGGACTTTGCCCAGGGCTTTGTAGGGCTCCTAGGCCATCCCCTGGCGCTAGGCGAAGCCGTGCACATTACCGCGGACGAAGTGCTCACGTGGAATCAGATCCATACCATGCTGGCACATGCCTTCAACGTAGAAGCACGTTTCGTACATGTGCCTTCCGATCTGATCCACGCGTACGATCCAACTCTAGGAGCCGGGCTCCTAGGCGACAAAGCCGGCTGCAAGGTGTTTGACAACAGCAAGATCAAGCGTCTCGTACCAACCTATCAGGCAGCCATTCCGTTTCATCAGGGCGCACAAGAGATCGCTCGCTGGTATCAAGAGGATCCCCGGCGACAGGTTGTGGATCACGCCCTGGACCGGACCATTGAGCGTATCCTGACGGCCTATCAAAGCGCCTGGCCCACAACTTGACTGCTATCTGTCAGGCCAGATCCTCATCCCTGTCGGTTGTGAACCCGGTGTGATCCCCATGCACACGCTACCGGGCCCGGCAGGGATTACCACCCCATTCCTTGACATGTAACGACGAAGGCAGGGCACACGCCCAGAATACCGATCCCGCTTGGCTGTGGCACGCGAGAGTTCCAGGCCCAACGTCCTTGAAGGCACGCCCAGGTAGGCTTGTGGTCAGGTCGTTTCAGTCTAGACTCCCACATCGGTGTGCTAGGTACCGACTGCCGGATCCGCCTCAAGGCGTCGTTGCGCCGGCGCCACCGCAGACTCTCGATCGCGGCTTTGACTGTTGTATGCTCCTGGCTCTTTATCCCGGGTACCCCCCACGACAAGTCCTTGAAACCGGCAGATAGTTCCAAACCGTAGGGCAACAGACCTTTCGCAGTCATAGCCATCTGCCACCGGGGCAGGATGTCTTCCAGCCAGCGCTGGCGAAACCGTGCAAGATCGATAGTGCTATAGCATTTCCCACAGAGGACACCCGGTGTACTTGGCCTCACCGCCGGGGGGTGAATAGCATCTAGGTGGTGGGAAATGGTGTACCCACACTATTGGGCCTTGACTATCACCGGATCCTTGCCGGCTACCGTTGCGGACATGATCTAGTTCTGCCGAAGGTTAAGCAACAGGTTGGGATCCAGGCTTTGATGTATCAGCCTACCTGCAGCAGGGTTTGCGCTTCTACCATGTGGGCAAAGTGCCCGCCTGCCCGCACCAACTCATCAAACGTACCCGTTTCCCGGATCTGGCCCTCATCCAGGTACAGCACCTGGTCCGCATGCCGGATGGTGGACAAGCGGTGGGCGATAACCAGTGTGGTCCGGCCCACCATCAGATGCTGCAGGGCATCATGGATAGCCAATTCCGTGACGGCATCCACATTAGATGTGGCTTCATCCAGCACCAGAATGGGAGCATCCTTAAGCAGGGCCCGGGCAATGCTCACCCGCTGACGCTGGCCACCCGACAGGCGGATCCCTCGTTCGCCAATGATCGTGTCCAGACCATGGGGCATTGCCGTGATAAAGTCCATGGCCCGGGCTGCCTCCAAAGCCTCTATCAGATCCGATTCGCTGGCCACAGGATTCCCCAGAAGCAGATTTTGCCGGATGGTGCCATGGAAAAGAAACACCTCCTGTAGAACACAGGCTATTTGGTCCCGGAGCACGTCCAAGGGCCAGTCCCGCACATCCACCTGGGCCACACGTACAGTACCCTGGGCCACGTCGTACAGACGCGGAATCAGGCGACTGACAGTGGTCTTGCCTGCCCCCGTGGGTCCCACTAGAGCCACCGTCTGGCCCGGTTTGATGGTGAAAGAGACATTGCAGAGGGCGGATGAATCTGATTGATAAGCGAAATGGACATGCGCAAACTCCACGCTCCAGGTCGGGGCCTGCTGCGTCGCCAAGGGATCTACGGCGTGGGGATCACTGCGAATATCGGATTCCACCTGCAGGAGTTGGTAAATGCGTTCCAGGCTGACGACTGCTTTGGACAGCTTATCGCCCATTTCCGCCAGATGCATGAAGGGCAGATAAATGAACGAAATATAGGATACAAACAAGAAGAAATCTGCCAGTGCGAGACGGCCATTCAGGGCCCATGTCCCTCCGGTACCCACCACCAGAATCAGGCCCAGACCGCCCGCGATTTCCACCACGCTACCGGGAATCATGGAAATCCCCATAGCCTTGATGGAAGCATCCCGAAAATGCTGGCTGCGCGTGTCTACACGCCGCAGCTGTTTGGGTTCCTGATTAAAGAGCTTGATCTCGGTCAGACCGCTCAGATTGTCATGAATCTGCGCGACCAGCTCGGCGAGGCCGGCGCGCACCTCCCACCAGAAACGGCGGATCCGGTGCGCATTGCGGTACAGAATCCAGGAAGCCACCGGCAGCGGTGACAGGGCGAGCAGAGTGAGCAGGGGATCCACGGTGAGCAGGATGAGGATCATGCACAGAGGACCCAGAATAGCCAGACTGATCTCGGGGATGCCATGCGCCACAAAGTCTTCCACGGTTTCCACGTCACTGACGGCACGTGTCACCAGCGCCCCTGTCCGTTGCTGGTTTAGGTACCGGTGTCCCAACATCTGTACGTGGCGGTAAATCCGCGTGATGATGTCGTGCATCACTTCGTAAGACACGACATGGGAGAGCCAACCATAGGCATAACGCCCTAGCCCGCGTAACAGGTAGATGATCACGAGAATCAGCACAATGTTGACGATGTGGTTGCGCGTGCCGCTGCCCGCTTCAATCAGCGCAATCAGCTGACGGACAAGTAGGGGCCCCATGATGGTAGACAGAGTGAATAGGCCCCCGGCGCATACACAGAGGGCAATATAGAGCCGGCGGCGGCCACGGATTACCTCACGCATGAGCTGATACGCCGCGGCCAGGGTCCCACCACCTTCAGGCATGGTGTCAAGAGTCATGGGGTTTCAGGATAAAGAACATTAGGTGTACATAATCCACAAGGATCCAAACCGATCGTGCCTCCAGGCAACCGGACCACAGTACCGCTGGTTCTGTCTATTCATTGTAACGGGCTCATCCCGAGGCTGATACATCCAGGCCCGATGGACACTATTGCTCTCTATGGATAACCAGGATGTTACAGGTCAGGGTAACCGTTCCGAACACGGGCCTGTATGCATCGTGTCCACACCCGAACGTGCCCATTGGAGCTGCCTTTCTTCTGCTCACGACCGTGATCACCATCGGGCAAAGGGTCTATGTCACCATTCCCATACGCGTTTAGGTCTACCCTGGTCCCCCAGGAACATACAGAGGCTTACTGTGGAGGTTGCAGCACAGATACCACATAGCTGTCCAGATACGCCACCGCCACGCGCTGTACATCCTCCACAGTCACGGCTCGTACGCGGGCCGGATAATCGGTGGCCACGTCAGGCCCTGCACCGAGCATCGCGTACCAGCCTAGATCAAAAGCGCGGTCTGCCGCCGTTTCATGGCCCAAGATAAAGTTGCCCACCTCGCGCCGGATGGCGAGGGCCAGTTCCTCAGCCGTGATACCGTTGTCCCGAATGTCCTGTAGAAGAGCCCGAATGTCATCCACGACCGCCTCCCGGGCGGCAGGCACAACAATGGCATACACAGCCAGGTGGCTCTGGCCTGCCCGTGATGGGAAGAAAGACCCGGTCGAATAGGCCAGACCCTGCTGATCACGGATGATCGTGTACATGCGACTGGAGGAACCACTGCCGATAATGCTGTTCAACACTTTCATGGCCGCATAATCCGGGTCTGCGATCGAGGGGCCCGGGAAGCCGATGGCCAGCCAGGTGATGCCGGTGCCGGCGCGTTCCGTGGTGACGGTCAACGGTTCAGCCCGCTCAAGCAGGCGTGACACGGTGGCCACAGCCGGCGTCTCATCCGTGTCCAATTGCCCCAGGCTCGTACCCAGACGCGCCGCCATTAGTTCCGCGTCCATATTCCCTACCACAGTGATGAGCATATTGGCAGGGACATAGTAGCGGGCATAAAACGCTTCCACGTCCGCCTGTGTCAGGGCAGACATGGCCTCCATTGTGCCCAGGTTCGGATGACCGTACCCGTCGTCCCCATAGAGATTGCGCAGGAGCTGGGCGTAGACGGTAGCCCAGTCATCGTCTACTTGGGCCTCAATTTGCCGTAGGGTTTCGCGCTGCAGACGTTCAAATTCCGCGGGCGCGAAGGCAGGACGTGTCAGAACCTCCAGATAAACGGGCAAGGCCTCCGGCCAGGTATCGGCTGTCGCCACGAGGGCTATATTCGCCATGTCCGGCAGTTGTGATTGCGACAGGGAAGCCCCTAGATTCTCAATCACACTGAAAATTTCTTCCTCGGAGCGACTGTCGGTACCACGGAGCAGCAGGGTGTTGGTAAAGGACGAAATGCCGGCCTGGACAGCAGTTTCCACTGCCGTGCCGGTACCCACAAAGGTTTGGAACGCCACGACGTTAGTGGTTGGATCCTCACGCAGGATCAGCCGCAGACCGTTGTCCAAAGTCAACACCCCCTCCGATAGGGCCGGCCTTATCGCACGCGCCGTGGCGGGGGCTAGGCGGAATTCCATCTGCGTGCCCGGTTCAATATACCGACGGGACACGTTAATGACATCTTCCGCCGTCACGGTGTGAATACCCGCCACGTAGTCAAAAATGGCTAGGGGATCACCCACGACCGTAGCGTAAAACCCCAGATGGTCTGCCAGACCGACACTGCTTTCAACGGCCTGTTCAAGGTCTGCTATCAGGACTGTTTTAGCGGTCTCCACTTCTGCCTGCGTCAGATGTCCGTCCAGAATACGCTGCATCTCGTGCAATAGGGCCCTGCGGGCGACCCCGGTGCGTCCGAGCGGATACTGGGCGCTCATTACATAAATGGCCGGTAGACGCGTGGTGAAGTAGAACGCATCAGCGTCCGTGACCACGCCTAGGTCCCGAATGACATTGCGGTAGATGCGCGAGCTACGATTGCCGGACAGGACGGACAGCAGCACATCCATGGCCACTACGTCGTCAAATTCCGCCACGGATGGTGCGGGCCACGCCATATAGAGGCGTTCCTGTTCCACCGCCCGGGGCAGGAAAACTTCCTCTACTTCCATACGGGACGGAATGGGAGCCGGATCGAGCAGGGGCAATTCCCGGGCTTCCATAGCACCGAAAACCTTCCGGATCTGGCTCAGGATCCGATCCGGATCAATACCTCCGGACACGATTATCGTCATGTTATTGGGAACGTAATAGGTGTCCAGCCAGGCCAGAAAATCGTCACGGGTGATACGGCTCACCGTTTCCTCAGTACCCAGAATGGGTTGGGCATAGGGATGATCACCGTAATATGCGTTCCACACCTGATAAAAAAGCCAGGTATCGGGATTGTCATACCGCTGATCTCCTTCACGCAGCACGACATCGCGTTCCCGATCCAAATCCGTCTCTAGAAACTGGCCGTTGAGAAGGATGTCAGCCATCAGATCGATCGCCGGGGTCACGTGCTCCTTGGGTACCGACACATAATAGTGAGTGAAGTCAAAGGAAGTAGCGGCGTTGGTAGCGCCGCCCCACCCCTCTACAAGCGCGTCTACGTCGGGAAACCGGGTCGAACCCTTGAAAATCATGTGTTCAAAGAAATGGGCAATGCCATTCAGTTCCGGGGGTTCATGGACGGAACCAACCCCGATCCACACATCAACCGTCGCCACGGGCGCGTTGGCCTTCGGGGCCAAAATCACGGTCAGGTCATTGTCCAGGGTCGTGATGACAATATCGTCACGTATGGCTTCTAACGCCAAAGTAGAGCGTACGCCTACCAGGCTGAGGAGCACACCTCCCCCTATAATAAAGCAAGCAATGATAGCCCAGCTAAAGCAAGCAATGATAGCCCAGCGAAGTCTCAATTTTGACATAAAAATTTCTTGAAGGGACGATGAATAAAGCCGTAACGGCCTCAGTATACTGACAGAGTGCGTGTTCGCGCGTATGTCGGGCACCGACGCATATTGTTCTTACTGTACCGCAGGCGGATCGGACAGCATGGCCATGAGAATAGGATCGAGGCTGTGGTTGCCCAGATGACTGACTTGCCACACCGCACAGGCAGTGGAACCTGAGCACTATGGAAATTGCAGGACATCACCGAATTGCCCACCGCAAGCTGACCATATTGTTCAGGAAATGCGCCCCAAACGGTACTGCTCCTTGCTTGACGGCAGAGTGGGCGGACAGCAGGCGGTTCTTGGCCGTCAGTGGATAAAAGATGATAGGGCGCTGAGCAGGGCCAGCAGACACAGCACGGCTCCGGCGCCCAATACCACGTAGAGAACCCAGTGCATGCACAGCCTCATGGTCGGCCTGGACAGTTACGCCGGTTCCGCATAGTATCCGACACGTTGGGCCAGGGGCACAGGGGCGTATAGGTCCGGTCGGCCCGCTTCCTGGTACCAGTAGGCCACAGCATCATAGAGACAGATATTGCCGTCCCCCCACCGGTTGCCCTTATATTTTTCAATGCAGCCCTCAAACCGATGCTGGAAGGGGATATCGTCACAGATGTGAAAACGATTGACCGAAGTGTGCCCGTTACCGTCCAGCTCAATGTACGGCTGGCAAGCAAAGGCACTATCAAAGATCGGGAAAGGTGGTTCCGCGGCCCAAGCGTGACCGATATAGTCTTCCGATCCGGTGCCGAAGGTGGAGGGGAATTTCTCACCGTCCACAAAGAATTTTTCGTCCCCTTCACCCCACCACCAATCAAGGGTTTTGTCCTGACCCTGGCCATACCACCAGGTGGAAGGCGCTTCCGTCGGTATTTGCCAGCGGTTCCAGACATGTAGCTGTACACCACAAAATCGTCCCCGTCCTTCAGCATGCAGCAAGGGCCAGTCAATGGTTCGGCCGCTGTGCATGGATTTAGCCAGCCATGCGTCCCGGTGCCATTTCGCGTGGAAACGGAGTAGGTCACGGGCATCCCGTTCCAGTGCGCGCGTGACGATTTCAAACCGCAGCGACCGGGACCGAGATCCTTCGTTGTGCACATACAGATCCGCCTGCTGGGCGAAGGGCATGAACCAATGGCTGTAGAAATAGCCTGTAGTCATGCCCACAGGCAGAGCACGGTAAGGTTGGATGCCGGGAGCCGCTCCGAAAAAATCACCTAAGGGTGACCAGACACTGGGGACATCTTCGCCATCCCAGTGGATTGCCAGGGCCAGTTCCCGCAGCGCGACCGTGGCCTCGCGGATGAGTTGGGTATCCGGGTACACACGGAAACCGGTGATAGCCCGGTTGCCCGACAGCGCAGCCACCCGACAAGTCGTGCCGGCCGGAATGCTCACCGTCGTCTGCCGCGTTTCACCGGTAGCCTGTGCGGGTAGGGACCAACCACGAAAAGCGAGTTCGCGATCTTTCGCCGCTAGCAGAATACGGTGCGCGTTGTCGTCGTCTCCGGTGCACCGCGGAAGTTCGGTACCCGCAGGCAAACTGCTGTATGTGAAGTGATAGAACCGTCCCCAGTCAGCGCAAAGACGAATCCGGCAGGAGTGGTTATAGGGGATAGGGATGTACCGGTTGTGCCCCCGGGACAGGACCATAGCAAGCTCCGGCAGATTGTAGTCCTGCAAGCCGCTCCCACCACCCAAAAACTGCCGGAACGGCATGTCCACCACCGGTTCCGGTTCGTTGTCCAAGAAAATCTGGATATGGCCCGGTCCGGGGGCAGCCGACCAAATCCGCCAGATGACACCGGGGCCCTGTTCCTCAAAGACGACGATAGCATCTCCTTCACGTCGGATGAATCCGTCGCCATCCCGATTGGCGTTCCAATCCTCATAGGTGTCGGTCGCCACGTTGTACCGCGAACGGCGATCATAACTGGAATAGCAGCCGCCACGCTCCTGGGTGGTGGGTGGCACGGCTAGGCGTTCTAGATCCGAGAGGCGTGCTACTAGATCCCCGTACGTCAAGCGCATGTGTCCTCTAGGTAGGCTGAACGCTTGCGGTCGGCATCACATGAACTGGCGTAGGTAGCGTCCCGCCTGGACTAGACCGTGTCTGCGCCGTTCTAAGGTATCCTCGTAGGCCCGGTCTTCGGCCTCAATGCAGACAGCTCCTGCGTATCCGGTGTCACTGAGCACGGAATAAAACAGGCCCCAGTTAACATCTCCCAATCCCGGTAGTTTCGGCGTGTGATAGTCCAGGGGATGGGCCAGGATACCAACCTGATCCAGCCGTTCACGGTCCACTCGGGCGTCCTTAGCATGTACGTGCACGAAGCGGTCCGCAAATTCACGGATGGCCCCCAGGTAGTCCATATGCTGCCAGATCATGTGGGAGGGATCGAAATTCAGGCCGAAATGGGTACTGGGAATCACCTCAAACATGTGCCGCCAAACAGCCGGGGCAATGGCTAGATTCTGACCTCCGGGCCATTCGTCCCCCGTGAACAGCATAGGGCAGTTCTCAATCCCTACCTTGACATCGTGATCCTCGGCAAAGGCGATAATGTCCGGCCATACCTTCGCAAACTCCTGCAGATTATCCGTTAGGGAACGCGTATGGTCCCGGCCGATAAACGTGTTGGTAATGTTAATGCCTAACTGAGCTGAGGCTGTGATGACTTTCCGCAAGTGTCCGATATAGGTTTCCCGGGCCGTCAGATCCGACGTGAGCGGGTTGGGATAATAGCCCAGCCCCGAGATTTTCACTCCGTATTGGGCAACCAGGTC
Source organism: Caldilineaceae bacterium (assembly GCA_965116185.1). Classification (GTDB taxonomy): domain Bacteria; phylum Chloroflexota; class Anaerolineae; order Caldilineales; family Caldilineaceae; genus Bin34. Next base: position 327,394 of record OZ220492.1, on the reverse strand, counting down.
TCGGATCCGGTCCGCATCGGCCGCTGTGAAGTTCTCCACGTCAATATGGGTTACACCGGCATAGCGGCGCTGGGCCCTGCCGGTAGGCCAGCACATCACTTCAATACAGTCAAAGCCTTCAGCAGCCGCAAACGACAGCACTTCCTCCAAAGTGAGATCCGGCAGGATAGCGGTGACAAATCCCAATTGCATAATGGCCTTCCCTCCTATAGCTATAGTTTATCTCTGATCTCTGGTGTCAGCCCCGACAGGACTGTACACAATAATGTTCCGGAGAATACCCGTGTCTGCTTGGCTGCTTACGAAATCCAAATTCAATTATAGGCTATGCAGACGTTAGAGGCGGTTCGTTTACCCATGGGGTGGGATATCTTGGCTTCACAGCGGCCAAGGCATCCCGGCACAGGACAACTAATTAGACAGGGCACACTATGAAGTGTTCCATCCTTGGTCTAAAGCCGTCACGCAACACTGTCCGCTCATAACGTTACCAGAGGCCCAGCTATCCCTCCCCGGGCGCGTCCGATCTGGACACGGTCCCCCATGGTGGTGGGGTACACCCACGGGAAACGCCACCATGGGTACCTCGCCTATGCGCATTCTGACGGGGGAGCCGTGACGCCACCAGCCATGCTAGGACGCCCCATACGGGCATGGACACCCCGCGTGTGTGTAATGCTGCCCACGTTCCTATAGGCCCGTGAGGCCCGTGGCGAGTGCGAATTCGCTGTGGGAAGTAAGGAATTTGGGAAATGCCCGCGGGCGGACCCGCGGGAGAGTGACACTACGAGTGAGAGTGCAATCCAACGGGCGATTATGGACGCCCTACGGCTATGCGGGTGCCTAGTCACGCATGTACCGGTGGGGACCGGGGCCGGGTAACCCGACCTAGCGGTATTTATCCCCGGCCCAAGCGGAGACGCACCGGGCCATGCGCGATCTGGGAGCCCGTGTGTATGCGGTAGGCAATGTGTGTGTGGTGGGGGGGACACCCTAGCCGTGTGGCTATGGGCCCGTGATTAGCTCCACGGGCCCCGCGGAGTAATCCCATGCGCAAGCGGCTAAAGCGACGGACAGCCCCCTCTGCCTCCCCCCATTCGGGGGCGGGGCCCTAACGGAATTCACCGCGTACATGGAGCACACGGGTAAGTGGCGATTGGCCCGGCGGCCCGTGCCGACTGTCCAGGTCATGGCCGCGATGCATTACGATTGGTGCTACGTGTTTCCGCGGCGGGTAGTCGCGGACCTAATCGGGGGGCGACCCGCAATACTGGCCCCTACTCCGGCAGATACATGAACACCTGGTGGCCCACCGGATAGGGCCCCCCTACCCCACGGAGTGATACGGGAGACACGGACCATACTATGGTGGAGTGACGCCCCCGACCGCGTGACCGCAATGGCTAGGCATTGCGGCTCCGGCCCCGGAGTATGCGGAGATAGCCGTGGTAACGGACCCAGACGCCACCCTACGGGAGCCCCACGCCCTAACCACGGCCACCCGTGCCGTGACGGATGCCTACCACGCTACAGCTACCCGCTACTACCTGGCCGGGATCCGCCCCAATTGGGACCTGACCGCGGGGCGTCCCGGACGTGCTACCATGCAAACATTAGAGCCAATTAGGAGAGAGCTATGCCTAGACACCGTGCAATTCTGATGGTAGCAGGCGGCCTATTAGCCATCATGCTGCTATTCGCTACCAGCGCCCAGCCCGTGGCGGCGGGGAAGAAGTTGACTGAATGCTGTCCCCTACCGGGGCATGATAAGCTGGAGAACTACGGACTGGAAGTAACAGCGGAGCCTAGCAGTACCGGAGTAACGCTCAGTTGGGTACTGAGTGAAAATAAACTGCCTCTATGCGTGGCCACCGCGTACTATGTTGGCGTCGGGCCCAACAAGCCGTGGCCTAATTATCATACGGCTAGTATGAGCTATCGAATAACGGTATACGAACCGCATATTGAAGCGATCAACGGATGGAAGTTGACGGTCGGCGGATTGCAGCCCGGTCACTATTACAAAGTGGCCATAATAGGCTACTCTACGCCGTGGTACTGTTCCTTTCATCGGTTACAAATATTCACCGCTGAACTCACGGCCACGCCACTACCCACGGCTACCCATACTCCGCTACCCACAATCACTCCAGAGCCTATAGGGCCCGTAGGGCAGGTTGTTGAGACTGCGGGAGACCCCACGGGGCCGGAGCTGCACGTAGAGTTGCCTGCCACGCCCCACGTGACGACAGAGAAGCTACCGCCCTTTAAGGTCCGCAACCTGGCCGTCACCCCCGCGGGGACCAGTGCTACCGTGACTTGGAAAAAGGTGGGGACGGGCGAGAAGCATTCCCGGCGGTGCCGTACGGCGGACCCACCACAATATCGCTACAAAGTAGTGCTTTGGACAGGAGCCGTGGGGGATAGGACCGACAGGGAAGAAGTGGTAGAGCACACCCGAACCAAAGCACGGGTAGCCGAGATCACCGGCCTAACATCCGGGACCCAATACGCGGCCCTGGTGCAAGCCTATTCTGCGGAATGTGACAATTGGGCCAAACCCCAGCGTGTGATCTGGACGCAACCGTAAGGAGCGCTACGCAAGGCCCGTCGGCTATGAGCCCCCGCACGGTAATGAACACCAAGCGAGACCCGATCTGTCCCCCTTCATGATGCCCCAAAAGACAAGGGAATCAATTCCCTCGTTCTAGGTGCTACCATGCAGACCTTAGAGCCAATTAGGAGAAAGAACTATGTCTAGACTGTGCCTATCCCTAACCCTGGAAGCCCTGAACGGGGCGGGCCACGCCCTAGACAATGACCCGGAGTGTACGGACGGGGAGCTATACGCCCTGGACGCGGCCACGGATGCCGTCCATGATGCCTACCATGCAGTCTTGACCCGGCTCCTACTAGCGGGCCGGGACCCGTTGCCTATGGCTACGGCCCTATGCACGGAGTGAACCCCGCCTGTGCCCGTGCTATCATGCAAGCCTTAGAGTTAATTAGGAGAGAACCCTATGTCTAGACACCGTGCCATCCTGACGGCGGCTACGGGCCTACTGGCCATCATGCTGCTATTCGCTACCTATGCCCAGCCCGTAGCGGCTACGGAGACAGAGGCCACCCCGGTGCCGGGAATAAGGGATTTGCCGCATGATGTGAACTTCGGACTGGACGTCACAGTGCGGGCTAGAGATGGGTTATATGGGTACAGCAGGGCTGTATTAGTCACTTGGACACCTAGTGAGAATGACCCGTCTCTATGCGTGCCCGCTTATTACTACTTTATTTTTTATAATATGCCCTGGGACGGGGCTTCACCAAAACCACACGGGATGTACGCCGGACTACCGGAAGTGAAGCATCCCCTACATGTGCATAGGAAAGATTACATATATGCACATGACGAAAAAGGATATAGGCGGGGTAGACCCATTAATGATTTGTCATTTCGGCAAATCGCTTATGTACCGAATTATTACCTAATGGCCGACCGCAAGGCTGATATATATGTACCAGATCAATATACTATTCATAATAGTAGGATTGATCATGACAATGTCAATGCTCTCTCCAGGATTCTATCTCTAAGCGGTTATGACGCAGATTCAGAACCATATGATCTACTCGAGCGTGCTTTTAATGTTGCGATCTACGACCCGGTACCTGGTGACACTTACCATTTGTATATATATGGCGTGGATCAAAAAGTAGCCAATAACCCCTATGATACGCGCAATATAGATCTGGGGGGGCTTGCCCGTGTAGAGTGGTACTGTTCCTGGTATCACGCATCATTTACGCTGGATGCAAGCACGGATGCCTACTTGGGGGCACCGGCTAGCCCGCTACTCCCAGATACGAATACCCCCCTCCCCACAGCCACCCATACACCCCCAGCCATGGCTATCCCGTTACCCACGGCTACGCATACCCCACTACCCACAATCATAGGACAGGCCGTGCAATACGGAGGGGATACCGGCACTATGAAATTTGAGCCTGCGGGAGCCCCCACAAGCACTCCGGAGCTGCACATAGAGTTGCCCACGGCTACCCATCCCCCGCTCCCCACAAGCACTCCAGAGCCCCTACCCACGGCTACCCCGGAGCCTATAGGCCCCGTAGGACAGGTTGTTGAGACGGGGAATACCCCCACGGGTGCCCCGGAACTGCAATCAGAGTTGCCTGCCACGCCCCACGTAACCAGGGATTACCCCCCGGCCCCCGTCCGCAAACTGGCCGTCACGCCCGCGGGTACGCATGCTACCGTGACTTGGGGAAAGCCGAGAGCGGATAAGCCCCGCCGATGCCTGACGGCGGACCCGCCCCAATATCGCTACACAGTGATTAACAAAGCTACCGGGGAAGCGGTAGAGCATATAACCGGGGCACGGGTAGCCGATATCACCGGTCTAACAGCGGGAACCCGCTACGCGGTACGGGTACGGTCCTATTCTACGGAATGTGACAATTGGTCCAACCCCCAACGTGTGATCTGGACCCAACCGTAAGGAGCCCTATCCAAGGCCCGCTGGCTATGAGTCCCCGCCCGGTACTGCCCGCCGGGCGGGGGCCAACGTGCCTGATCTCCGGAGCTCCCCGCCGCTACCATGCAGCTGCATGTACCCAATTCCATGTGTCCCAAAAGGCATAAGTTTTGGGCCCTGGGCTTAAGAATACAATCATGTCCCAAAAGTCACACTAAAATCATGGTTTCTTTTGGGGTATGACTGTATGAGTATTGACACATGGAAGACAACCACCATGGACAGGGGCTCAAGATAGGTCCGGCGGGCTTATGATCTGATTACTGCCCACACAGGGCATTCTGACGGCACGCCAGGCTTAGAGGATTGGGGTCCACGAGACGCTTTATATTCATCCCATGCACGTACCCGCCGGGCTTGCTCCTTACGCGGTACCCCCACACGCACTCGGACACGATTACGGCAGCCACTACGGCTAGAGTACTGAAAAAGGCGATCGGGTAAGTACCAATCAAGTACGTGATCAGGAACCAGATAGAGTTACGTCCATGGCCCTACGTCCTACCCCTACACAGATATTGGATGCCCTAGTCGGACAGCTCTAGGGCGTCACCCAGACGGGCGATAAGTTGACTACCCGCTATCCCGTACCGAGGCATGATGATTGGAAAGCGTCCCTATCCCTGGAGGCTACGTCCGACCAGCTGCTATGGCATTGCCACACGAAGTGTTCCCAAGCGGAAGTCCAGCAGGTCCTAGCCGATCTGGTGCCTGGCGGGAGACCCCGCCCACGCCTACGCAGAGCGGGGATGCTACGGACATGACGCACCCGGACATGGTCGTACTGGCCCATGTCCGGCTCATGCCCGCGTGCCGTGGGACGTGGTAGCTCATGATTGGAGTGCTACGTGGCCCCGTGACCTAGAGCAGGCCCTGACGTTGGACCCACCCTACTGGCCGCTGCTACAGCCGCTACACGCCACCACGGGCACGCGGTGGGACAGTAACACCACGTACCGGAGATTGCAATGCTCAAGTGGCATGGGCACAGGACACGTATCCCCACGGGAGCTCGGCCACTATCACCAAGATGTGATAGACCTACCGTATCTGGAGACGGACGCGGATATGCGCCCGGACCTGGTGCCCGTGCTAGAGACGTACCTACCGCCGGAATTCGATCGGATACCTCGGCTGGGACATGCAGATGCTCAAGGATATAACCGGCGCCGATGATAGCTGTCGGGGCGCCGGCTCTATCAGGAGCTCGTGGTGGGCGTGATCTGGGACCTGGTAATCGGGGCATCCAATGCCCTATCCCCGCAGCGTATGGAGAGTGCACTGATCCGGCGGCAGCATGTACTCCGCTATGACCAGGTGATCCCACGGGCGCGCCGCTTGTCCCTGTCCCAGATCGATGCCTGGCTTAAGGATCCGCACTCCCGGGGCAGCATGTTGCGCTGGGGGGTTACGGGCATGGTGGGGCCCCTGCCAGCGCCCTGGTGTCGGAATCCCCGCGGAAATCACACGGGAGAGTACCACGGCTCTGCACTACCAGGATACCCTGGTGGCATGGATGGTGGGTCCCGACACGGACCTACTACGAGACGCGGGCCCCGATGGTATGACTGCTACCGGACTAGCCGATGCCCACCGGGCCTACCACCCGGCCGCGACCACCAGTTGGAGCGCATGATCGGGCGCCGGGCCAGTGCACCAGATAGCCCTGTGACGGGGCAGCGGCGCACCAAGCACGGGGGAAATCCGTGTGGTACGTGCCCGTGGGCCCGATGGTGGTGGTATTAGTGGTGGGGTTTCTGTACTTGACACCCACCAGAATGGTTCATTAGTGCAGGATATATACTTTTTGTCCTACCCCTACTGCGGCAATGCATCAATGGCGTTCCGGCAATCTTGTCCGATAGCGAGGCCACTGAGCTCCGGGCTGCAAGCCTGTATCTCGTGTGCTCATATCCTTGACCGTCTTTCTGTTGCACTATCGGATAGGCTATCGCCGGCGGAATTTGTCGTGCCCACGGCAACACGCGTGTGACTTAGTCCATCATCAGGACCGGATCACCCAGCACGTCCGGGCGCACCTGGATCCCCAGTCCTGGTGCCTGGGAAGCTGCCATGCGGCCTTGCCGCCGCTGGGGTGCTCCCGTGGCGAGACTCCGGGTCACGTAGCTATTAAAGTCAGTGGTGGTAAACAGAAATTCGGGAGGTGTACTGTGGGCTAGAGCCGCAATGGCGGCCGTGACGATATCGCCCCCCCAGCTGTCCTCAATCGTCATAGCCACACCCAGCGCCACACAGAGATCACGCACTTGCCGGGTACGCGAAAGGCCGCCTAGCTTGCTGATTTTCAGGTTCACCACATCCATCGCGCCATCCGCTACACCTCGCAGTAGGGGTTGCAGACCGTCTATGCTTTCGTCCAGAACAAAGGGGTGTGTGGTATTGCGTCGGACAGCTAGGCACTCTGCATACCTGGCGCAGGGCTGTTCAATGTAGACGTCAATATCGTGCACACCGCGTACAACGCGCTGGGCTTCATGCAGCAGCCATCCCGTGTTGGCATCGGCGATCAGGATATCCGCAGGGGCCAGTACCTGGCGCACGCTCCGGATCCGGTCTATGTCTTGTTCCACCGTGCTGCCTACCTTAAGCTGGAAGCGCGTATACCCTTCGGCACGATAGGTTGCGACGTTCTGCGCCATGCGCTCCGGTTCGTCCTGGGAAATGGCCCGGTAGAGTACAAAGTCCTCATCTTGATACCCGCCCAGCAGGCGGCACACCGGTTCGCCCGTCGCTTGCCCCAGGATATCCCAGCAAGCCATGTCCAGAGCGGACTTTACGTAGGGATGCCCCTTAAGCGCTTGATCCATCCGCCGAGTAATGATATCCAGTTCCCGAGGGTCCAGTCCCAGGAGGGCGGGTCCAAGCTCCTGGATGCCGGTACGGGCCCCCGCGGCATAGGCAGGCAGGTAGAAAGGACCCAGAGGGCACACTTCACCCCAGCCGGTGATGTCCGTATCCGTGTGCACACCCACCACCGTACTATCAAACTTCTGCACCGATTTGCCGCCCGACCAACTGTAGCGGCCTTCGTGCAAGGGCAGATCCACCTGATATACTGATATACCTGTAATCTTCATGGCACGTGATACCTCCGCCCGCGTCTGCACTGGTGGACCCGGTACATGTGTGTGGGTTCAAACGCCACAGGATAACCGGGCTCCACCAATAATAATAGGCCAATTCCCGCCACGGGGCGGCCTCTCAATTGCTGTTCAGGCGAGCTGGATGACCACGGGCCACGTCTGTGCGCTCGGGAATGTAGAAGCCCAAAACCTCCACCCGACCTTCTCCTGCCGATTCGTACGCTGTCTAGCAGTCATCACTCTGTATTACGGTGGTGCCGGCTGGCATCGGGCACAGAAATGAGTGCTGCGTTGGGCCACCACAATGCGTTCAATGGGGGTACCGCAGCGTACACAGGGTTCGCCGGTGCGCCGGAATACTTTGTGCTGGGCCTGGAACCGGCCCGGCACACCGCTAGGGGGTGCATAGCTGCTGATAAAACTACCCCGATAGGCAATGCCGGTGCGTAGTAACCGGCGAATGCTGCGGCATAGGCGTACACAGTCCTGCGCCGCAAGCTGATGGGCAGGCCGCCGGGGATGCAGACGCGCGTCAAACAGGGCTTCATCTGCGTAAATGTTACCTACCCCGGCCGCGACTGCCTGATCCAACAACACAGCTTTGATTGGTGCCCTCCGACGGGCCAGCGCCGTGGCCAGAAAGCGGCCCGTGAATTGACGGGACAAAGGTTCCGGTCCTAACCCGGCTAGGATGGGAGTCGGATCCCGGACCAGCCACATCCGGCCGAACTTGCGCGGGTCCAGATAGCGCAGCTCCTCATCCCGATCCAGCCGCAAAACTACGTGCACGTGCTTCCCGGGCCAAGTACCCGTGGACACGACCCGCAACGTGCCGGTCATGCGCAGATGGACCAGCAGGGTCCAGCCCGCATCCAAGCCCAGGAGCATGTACTTAGCCCGCCGCGACAGGGTCTGGAACGTGCGTCCTTGCAATCCGGCACAAAATGCGGCGGGCTCGGGTTCCGCCACGATACGGGGCCAGGCAACTTCAACATCCTGAACGGAACGGCCCGGCAACAGACCCGCCAGTTCACGGACATGGGTTTCCACTTCAGGCAATTCAGGCATGTTTCTCCTTTACGCCCGGGACCGTCGTGCGCCCCGCTATCACTTGACCGAACCGTCCCGAATCTCTATACTGTTCCATGCCCACAGGTCCGTGCCGGGGTGGCGAAATCGGTAGACGCGCACGACTCAAACTCGTGTGGGGTTACACCCGTGTGGGTTCGAGTCCCACCCCCGGCATTCGGTTTTGATCTCTTGCTATCCCACATACAATGCGGTCCGGTTTAGCCGGTACGGCCGATAGCATCTGTCCACACCGGACGTTCAAAACGGCGTAGTTCGTGCTCGGCGTCCTCTAGAATGCGGGTGCGCGCTTGCGCAATCCGATCCGGTACTCGGGCTGCGATGTTGTGCGCACAGTCCGGGTCCGCCTCGCGATCAAACACGCTCGGCGTCGTGAATTCCAGATCACTGAAAAACCAGGTCCGGGCGTCCTTATACCAAACAAAATCACCATAACGACACGTTAGGTAAGAACGACGCTCAAATCCCGTCCCATCTGCCGCCAGGGGCAGCAAGTTCTGACCATCCAGCGGTCCCTGCGGCTCCACACCGGTCGCGGCCATAAGAGTGGCGGGTACATCAACAGTGTATACCAGCTCGTCACAAGTCTGGCCGGCGCCCATCCCCTGGGGATGGCGTACCATGAGGGGTATGTCCATGGTACCCGGGTACATGTACCCTGCGGGCTTGCCTACTACCTGCTGTGCGTTGTCCGCGAAGTTAGTGCCGTGATCCGATAGAAACACCACTAAGGTGTTGTCCCGCAATCCTAGCTGATCCACCGTATCCATCAGCTTACCGAACCACGTATCCACGAGCGTCACCAGGCCGGCGTAGTTGGCGCGTAGACTTTCCAGACTCTGTGTCAGCTCCGGATTATGGTCTAGCAAGGGACCATACGGTACCGTAATCCAAATGGGCTCACGGATGGCGCGGTCCGCGTACAGATCGTAGTAGTGCAGGGGCGCTTCCCAGGTTTCATGGGGTGCGAAACTGTCCACATAGAGATAAAAGGGCTCGTGCGCCCGGTTCTGTTGTAGGAAGCGCATGGCACTGCGGAATGTCCGTGCTGTGTGCCACTGCTCCTCGGGCATTGTAGGCTGAACATTTACCAGATGGGCTCGGATCCGCGCGGGCTGGCCCCGGTAGCGGGACAGCAAGTTTGGATCCGCCTGGACAGTCGCGTGGTACCGATCCTCCGCCTGTCCGCGCACATATTCCCATTGTTGGAAGCCACGTGTGAAGTTCATGCCAGGCACGAAATAATGCGGAACATCCGAGAAAAAGCCGGTGTGGTAACCACTGTGGGCGAAGGCCTCGGCGATCGTGGCTTCATCACGGTCCATGGGCTGCCAGCCTGGCAGATATACGTTATCCCACGGTACAGGTTCATAATGGCGGAAAGGAAAGGCGCGGCGGCCCGTATGCAATGTTCGGCGCGTGGGGATCGTAGGTAAGCATTCGGGATGGGCGTGCCGGAACAGCAGACTCTCGCCCGCAAAACGGGCAAGATTAGGCGTATGGATCCAATCATTGCCATACGGTGCCAGATAGCGTGTGCGCAGAGTATCAGCCACAACAAGAATAACGTTCATGGCAGAGGCCTCGGAAGGGTAGCTCATAATTGTGCAAGTATCCCATCTCGGCTCCTTTCCGGGTTTCACCACACGCAGGAGCACGATGCTAACGGACTGTCCGGAGTAAGCTTGACGGCCCGTAACGGCAACAGGCCGCGCCAAGACGGGACCGCCATCATTTTACCACCTGATAGCTGGGGCTGCACAGGCAGCAATTGCACACATCTGAATCGGGCTTGATGTCTATTCGAAACGACGCTTTTACCGCCCGTACGAGCCCTACCGCAGGCTGTTCCCGGCAGCGCTCACGTTCATGCGGAGAGTGTCACCTGAGCCCGGAACGGCTCACGTTACGTTGGAGGGAACCGAGCAGGTCTGCAGCCCATCACCACGGTTCCAAGGCCAGATCTGTAGGGAAGCGTCCAGTCTTGTTTGATGATAGGCCGGCATTGACAATGTACCGTCTGTTATCATTTTGCCCATTCCGGCTCTGTGGACCCTGGCCCGACCGGCAGGATGCACACCTGCCCACGTCAGGGCAGGAATCCTCCCTCAATCGCTAGGCGGAACCGGAAAGTCCCTGGCAGCTGTATCTGTTGCTAGTACCTACATTGCTCTTTATCTGAACGAGACTACCTCTTACCGAATACGATAAGGCTCCAGGACTTCGTAATTGGGCTCCAGGCCGATACCGGCTGCCGTGGGGGGACTGACCGTGCCGTCCGTATTGAGATGTAGCGCATGCTGATAGATCTGCCCCCACATCGGATCAACCGAATCGCGGTAGAACTCCAGAATGAGACCGTTGGCGATGGCCGCCACCAGATGGATGTGTAACTGCTGCGGACCATGTGGTGCGATGTCCACATCATGCGCCTGGGCGAGATAGGCCACTTTCATGAATTCGGTCACACCGCCTAGAATAAGCGCATCCGCGTTCAGAATCGCGGCAGCCTCATGCTGGATCAAGTCTCGGAAGCCGTAGCGTGTATATTCGTTCTCGCCGGTAGCAATAGGGATGGAGGTGGCACGGGCCAGACGCCGGTGCCCAGCCATGTCATCGGGAGCCACCGGCTCCTCAAACCAGAAAATATCATAGGGTTCAATCCGCCGCGCTAGCTGGATAGCCTCGTAGGCGCGGTAAGCACAGTTGGCGTCCACCATCACCTTGACTTGGGGCCCCACAGCGTCCCGTACCACTTGCACACGCTCCACGTCCGCCGGCAGTGGCAAGGCACCCACTTTCATCTTGACGGCCTGGGCGCCCATATCTACGTTGGTGATCATTTCCTGGGCCAGATCGTCCAGACCTTTCCCTTCCTCGTAATAACCACCCGCAATATAGGTCGGGACCCGATCGCGAAAACCGCCCAGGAGCTGATACAGAGGCATGTTCGCCGCCTTGGCACGCAGATCCCACAGGCCAATGTCCAGCGTGCTGATGGCACGCGTGGTCTTGCCACGCCGTCCCATCAGCTTGGGTACCCACATGCGGTGCCACAGTTGTTCAAACGCTAGGGGATCCGCACCGATCAGGACACCGGCCAGTTCATCCACGGCCGCACATACGGTGGCGTCCAGGTTGCCTATACCTATACCGGTCATCCCTGTATCCGTCGCAATGCGGACTAGTCCCAAACCGGCATGGGTGTACGTATGCAAACCGTTCGTGATGGGCTTGTGGCGCGGCCAGCGGAACTGTTCGGTAGTGATGCTCGTGATCTTCATGGTCATTGTGGAGTGCTATCGGGGATGCGTCAAGGCTAAGACGTACATACGCCGGTATACCCGGCTCAGGGGGTATCCGCACCGGGGTGTTGGCCCGGTATGAATGCCCGCCGCGTAGGCCACACCACCAAGACTGCCGCAGCTAGGATCACGAGATTGACGGCAATGAACTGCAGTTCGCCCGCCCGGATATTGACCACCATAGCGCCCACCATAATACAGCCTGTCAACAGTCCGCCCCACGGGCGCCCCCGCGGCAGCAGCACCAGAATAGCGGCCAGCAGTTCCAGTACGCCCGTCACGGTAGCGAACCACAGGGGCAGGCCATACACGTCCGTAAACATGGTACGAGTATCCGCGGCCATGGGTCCGATCGGCAGCAGCTTAGGCAACGCCCCCATGCCCAGCATGGTCAGAAAAACCACGACGATGCCCACGTTCAAAAGGATCCGCTGTAACATCGGGGGTTGTTTGGTCATGGTACCTACTTGTTGGGACACGTGGAAAGTATGATGTCTTCATGGCCTATTGTAACCGGCAGGTCCGGAAGCGGAGATGGCGAGGGCCTATAGGGGCATGGTGGCGGTGTACTTGAATACCGTTGCTTCACAAGTCCTCACGGCCCTATAAGTACTGTTGATGGGGCAGACGGTCGGCGTGACGGGATCGGCGGCTCGGCAGTCTATCACCAGTTCCACGGGCTATGGCTCCATCACTTCACTCAGGTACCAGCATATAGAGTGTTAGAGACGGCAGCTCCGACTGACCATCGTCCACGGGCCTTGGTCCGTGGAATAAGTAAGAGGCCTGTTCAGACAATGAGCCGTATATTCCTTCTGCCACCTTGTGCTTGTCCAACACCATTCCGGAGTCAATTTGGACATAGAGTACAATAACACCTACAGGAATTCGTAGGGCAAACAAATTCCTGTTCCGGATATCCCGTGTCTTCCACACCGATGCAAATAGTCCATGGAAAAACTTATCGCTTATATGCAGACCAGCTTCTTTGACCTTTCTGAGGACGAAGTACATGTCCTGGCACAGGGCATGGTCGCCAAGGAACTTTCCCAGTACCAAACGCTGTATCGCCGGGCAGAACCCAGCAATGCTTTTTTCATCATTGATACCGGTCGGGTATCGCTGCTGGACGAGAACGCCCACTCTATCTTCACCGCTACGTCTGCCAACTGTTTGGGCGAAGGCGAATTCTTTCGCCAGGAACCTCGGCCACTGACGGCGCGGGCGGAAAGTAACGTCGCCTACTGGGAAATGAGCACGGCCGACTTTCTGCAGATCTTGGCTGTCCATCCGCGGATTGGTCTCCGCCTCGGCCAACAGCAGGAAACCACCATTGCTCAGATGGCGGACTATCTACTAGACAAGCTCGGCCAGGTGTCCGCCCTGTCCAGTCTTGGGCCCGATATTTTGCTGAGTCTGGCCCGGAGTTTCAAACCCTTGGAACTGCAGGCCGGGGACGTGTTATACCGCCAGAATGATGCGGCCCAGGGGCTGTATCTGGTGGATATGGGCAATCTGGTGCGCACGGACGCGAGTGTGGGGCAGCAGCCTCTGCAACTGCCTATGCTGCTCGGGATCGACACGCTGTTCCGGGACAGCCGATATGATCATGGCATGGAAGCGACGGAAGACACCCTGTGCTGGCTTCTGTCGCGGGGTGACTTCACGCGTCTCAACACACAGTATCCTGTCCTGCAGCGCGCCCTGCAGAGTGCACCACTGCAGCCCCGTACCGCGGTGCCCACATCGCCCGCGATTGTGCAGTTGACCGAGGCGTTGCGTGGTATACCCGCCCTGCGATCCGTTCCCTCTCAGGTACTGGAAGAGACCGCGGCCCGCTTCACCCGCCGACCGATCGAAGCAGGGGAGGCCGTGTATGGCCCAGGCGACACCAGTGACGCTTTTTACCTGGTGTTGGATGGCGAAATCGAACTCTCCATGTCCTCTGCCACGGGCGTCAACCAGGAGCTATCCCGCGTCACGCCTGGACCGGCGTGCCTCTTTGGCTTGTCCAGTCTGCTGGCGGATGAATCTCGTACTAAACTAGCGACGGCCACGGTGGATACGGAACTAGGCCAGTTGTCACGGCTGCACCTGAACGAGCTGTGTGTCCAGCACCCTGTCCTGCAGGACGCTCTGCGCAGCCATGCCGCCGGAGCCCCGGCGGCCGTGGCTAGTACCGGTGCCAGTGCGGATCTGGGTGATCTCAGTATGTTCGCAGTATTTGCCGGATTATCGGGAGCGGATCTAGCCCGCTTCCCCGCGGTCCTTAAACCGGCTACGTTCTACCCGCAAGAGCAGATTTACGCGCGCGGTGATTCGCTGCAATACCTATACCTATTGCAGCAGGGCACAATTCTACTGGAACGGCAGGGACAAGTGGAACCCGAGTACCTCGCGCCGGGCAGCACTCTGGGGGTGGACTCGCTGATGACGGACAAACCCAGCCAAGAACATGCTTTTGCATCGTCAGAAGTGCGTGTCATCTCACTGCCCCGGGACATGACTATGCAACTGGCACGTGAGATTCCACAGTTTCAGGAAAACCTCTTGAAGTTAGCCATGGCCGCTGCCAGCCCGGCGGCGGCTCCGTCGCGTGCGGATTCCGCCACCACGCCCGCAGATCCAGCGCAACCCGTCGCCAATCCATACGCTTCCGGCCCCGCCTCATCAAGGCCGCCGGACAGCCGGGAGGTGCCACCACGCGTTCCTCCGGTGCCCCCTCCCCCGAGCCGTGGGGAGAGTGCGATCACTCCACCACCAGCCCCCGAGCCCCAACCTCCGGGCCCGATTCCGCCCCCGGTACGGGAAGACGATCCATTCCTGGTGCCACACAATACCTCGTCAACGACCCACAGTTTCCGCCAGCTGTCAACGGGCGGCAAGCTGCGCGCCATCCTTTTGATCGTCCTCCTGATCTGGCTAGGACTAGCCCTACTGCTGTCCCTGGTCGGGGCTACTGGGTCCTTCCTCCCACTATCCCTGACCAACTAAAACGCAACGGATGGCGCCCGGCACACCGTTTGTCTCTCGTATAGGGAGAAGGTATAGGCCAAACGCACCAGGTGTGGTATATGGGCTGGCGGTTGGGCACCTCCGGATGCCGCCTTATCCGTAACTAGAAGCCGGATAAGCTTGTTATGCCCGGACAGGTATTGTGGATAGTGATGTCCCGTGTACCCACCACACACTGTTGGCTCGTGGTCAAGCGTTTGTGCCACAGAGGATGTCGCCCCATCACATGGGTACCCCATCTATAGGCCTGATGATGCGCCGTGGTCGCGGCCACGCCAAAGGGCTGACCACGGCCCCAGCGCCGCAGGAAGAGAGACAGTGTAGGTTCAGGTAGCCAGTTTTCACCGCTTATGCCATTCACCACCTGGGCTCCTAACTGCCGCCAGGCTAGCATCTGGTGCACGGAATGGCAGGCAATGGTGTAGACCATGCGCAGACGCAGTGACACCGCCTGCCGTTCCCGCCAACTCTGCATTTCGGCAAAGAAAGAATCCCCTACCACAGCCCCCTGCCAGCCCACAATGCCCGCGGGGCACCCATGGGCCAAAATCAGCACGTCCACCGTATGCCGCACACTAGCCCCCAGGAGGGCAGACATTAGCTCCTCCGGTAATGCTCTGTGATCTTCCAGAATCCACACGTCATCATAGGCTGACGACACATTATGCCAGTGCAGCAATCGCTTGGCGACCTCTTCGGTGCTGAAATCCAGACACCGACGTACACGAGACGGCAGCACCCAGGGCCCGAAAGAGCCCCCGTTCTCCAAGAACACGACTAGGCTCCGCCCCATGGTGACTGCAGGTATGGGCGACATGGCAGTGCCCCTGCCTTACGGGTCAGGTAGTCTCACACACGACCCGGATTTCCAGATTTTCGACTAGGCCTCGGAATTCGGTGATGACACCCTGCCATTTGTCAGAATACAACAGTTCTCTCAGTTCCTCCAGGGACTCCGCAACGATACCTCCCAGAAATTGGGGAATGTCACCCCAGATCGTCCACCAGATTTCCCCTACATACAGCTGCTCATGATGCTGGACAATGGGGACGATGTTCTGGACGAAGTACCGCTGACTAGCACTGGCAGCTTCTTCGGCTTCAACGTCAAAGGAGATGATGATCTTGTAAAGAGGCATCCTCTTCACCTGTGTACCTCGTAAATATAGGATGTACGCCCGGGGCCGTGTCCCGGGCGATCAAGGCCTGGGCTTGGGCACGGAAATCGGATACCCGAATGCCGCGGAGGAGGATGAGGGCGAGGGCAATAACCAAGCCTTCCAGGGCGAATACAGAAGCATACCCTATCCACGCACTATTCGTAAGCAAACGCAGGCTCTCACCGAGCGAAATGGGCACCACGATCAGGGCCTGTCCCATGAAGTTCGCCACACCCCAGGCCGCAATATACACACTCCGGGCCCCCGGCACGGTCATGCGCAACATGATCACGAGATTGCTGTGTGTCATGAAGCCGCCACCCAGCCCCAACAGGATCACACTGCCCCGAAAAAGGCGGGGCGACTCCTGCCAACCGGACCAGCCGATCAGGACAAAGGCGGCAACGGCAAGCGCGGAACCCAGCAGCGCCACCCGGCGTTCCGACCAGATTCGCACGACCGGAATGGAAACGAGCAAAGTGATGAGCAGACCTGCCCCCCAATAGGAAACCAGGCGCGAGGTTTCTGCCACCGACATACCCAAAACCTCAGCCCCATACGGCTCCAGCAAAATGTCCTGGGTATGTACGCCTATAAGCACGAGCAGCAGATAGACAAAGAACCGCAGCGCGACCGGATTGTAGAACAAGACGTTCAGGGTGGTTCTAATGCTCTGGGGCCTGAAAGATTCAGCCGCAGTCCGGACTTCCAGACCGGTAGTCCCGAGCAATACCGCCAGCAGGGCACAACCGTTCAACAAGGCAAAGCTCCGGGCGAATGTCGTGAGGGTGATGGTGTCTAGTTGCCTGGACAGAAACACGCCGGAACCGATGCTGGCGAGGATCATGCAGATCCACATAATGCCTACGGCACGGTTCCGCTGATCCCGGTTCGTCTGGGCGGACAGGAGGGACAGATAGCTGACGGAAGCCAGATTGATGCCCGCACCCCAGATCAGGAAGACGCAGGTAGTCAGAGTCAAACCCAGGCGGAACCGTTCCGGAATGAGAAAGGCTGCGGGCACGGCGGCCGTGCTGCCACAGGCCGCTAGGACACCGCCTAGGATGATCCATCCCGTCAGTTTGCGTCCCCGGGCCACCCGTAGATCCATCATGCTGCCGAACCATACCTGGATGGGTGACAACCAATAGGGTAGCGTAATCAGCAGCGTTACCAGGGTACTGGACAGCTGCATCTCGGCGATCAGGACCCGGTTGAGCGCACTCGTGATCGGCACCACCGTCAGAGCAGTGCCGACATGAATCAACACAAACTGCAGTAGATGGCGCCATGCACTGAGCCGGGACGGAAGGAAGCGGCGCATTCTCGCCATAGTCAAGCTAAACGTTCCTGCAGTTCGGTTAGACTATACAGCACCAGATGCTCTTCACGGAGATTGTGGGCGGAGCTCATTTCCCGCGGGATACAGGCGGTATGCATGTGCTCCGTGCGGCCGGGCCGCAAGTTCACATCGGACCATCCTACGAGCAGTAGACGCCGCGGATCCGCCTGGCTCTGGGCCAGCACTTGCCGCACGGCATCCCGCTGGGGCGGCAGTTTGTCAATGTCCTCGCGGGTCACCACGATGTCAAAGATCTCGGGCGGTAGCCCCGCGATGCGCAGGTGGGTGTCCAGATCAGCACGGGAGCGGATGGTGATCAGACCTAGCTGGTACTTGCGCGTACGCAGCCACTCCAGCACGGTGATCACATCCGTGCGCAGCTGCAGCTCCGTAGGAGCGGCCAGTCCCATCAATGGATGCAGGTAGCGTTGTAGGCTGGATTCCCGGACGCGCAGCCGCATGAGCAGATTGTAGATCCGGGCAAACAAACCTTCCAGGTTACCCTGCAGGCGCAGCAGAGCCTGCTGGCGCGGGCCAGTGGGCCATAGACTACCCCGGAAAATCCAACCCAGTCCGCGGTCAACGGCGTCTACCACCCGGGTATTGAGATGGGTCAGAGTACCGTCCAGCGTGAAAATAACCGCCTGGATCTGCACGTTGTGCAAATAACTCCAGGCCAGGCCGGGATCGAAGGGTTCTTCCGTGATACGGGGGACACCGGGCTTGTCCCACAGCTTATTCCAAGTGTAGCGTACCAGCACCACGGAACTAGCGAAGGTCGGTGCCGCGAGCAGCACACCAATCACCCCAAACTGCAGAGCGCCGAAAATGATGACGGTAAAGGTAACCGCCGGATGCAGATGCACACGCCGACCAATGAAACGCGGGATGAAATAGACGCTTTCCACCTGTCCAATTATGATGTACAGCAGAGCCACTAGGGCAGCGAACCACCAGTTGGCGATGGGCAACCAGTGGGAACCGGAGAGCAGCGCGACCGAGACCCCGATGATCCCGCTAACGATAGGACCTACGATGGGCAGGAATTCCATGAGCCCGGCCAGCACCGCCAAGGCCCGGACGTTGGGCAGGCCTACAATCGCCATCACGATGAAGACCGTGAAACCCACAACCAGGCCCAACAGCACTTGGCCCCGCAGAAAGGCAGTCCAGATGCGGTTCAGTTCCTCTGCCAGTTCCATGGCTTCGGCTAGGTACGCATCGGGAATGGCCTGGGCCAGCACGGCCTTGATCCGACTCCAGTCTTTCAGGATCCAGAAACTGAGCACAAAGACATAGATGATATTGAGCAGGCCTGAGGTTAGATCTCCCAGGTATCCGGTCAGACTGCCCAGGCCGTTCACGATCAAGGTGCGCAGTTCGGCGTTGAATTGTGCAATCAAATCTTCCCCGGCCAGTTCCACCTGACCGAGTACGGGCAGATTGACATCCTGTAGCAACGGGAGCGCGGACTGACTCAGGGAACGCAATAACTGATCCAGATCACTCTGGATGTCGATCAGGAACTGTTGCAGCCAGGGTCCCAGCACCAACCATAGGAGCGTAATGCCCAGGACCAGCAGGATATAGACAATGACTACGGCCAAGCCCCGCGGCAAATCCCGTTTCTGCAGGCTTTTGACCGGTAGATTGAGAATGAACACCACCAGTCCCGCTACGACTGTGGGCCCGATCATAGCCTTGAAAAGAATGAGCAGGCTGACAGCAGCCACTCCCAACAGAGCACCCACCGTGATTTTGACTGCGGTGGGCCAATGGGAACCGGATACCATGATGTCGGTTTCAGTCAGGGAACAGGTAGATATCAGTCAGGGGCCAGTAGCGTAACCAAGCACGCCCCACGATTTCCTGGGCCTGAATGGGGCCAAAACTGCGGCTGTCACGGCTGTTGTCGCGGTTGTCGCCCATTATGTAATACTGGCTGTCGTTCAGGATTAGGAAGGGCTCATTGTCCTTATGGGCTTGTGGTCGCTCGTTCTGGACATAGGGTTCCTGTAGGGGCTGTTCATTGAGGTACACCAGGCCCCGTACAACTTGGATCTTGTCCCCCGGCACCCCTATCACTCGCTTGATCAGGTTAACACTGATGTCCGGTGATTTCACTACAACGATGTCGCCGCGCTGTGGCTCCATGAAGCGGTAGCTCACTTTTTCCACCACCAGGCGTTGACGGTGATGCAGGATCGGCTCCATACTCGCACCGAACACAATGGTAGTCTCCGCCAAAAAGAGGTGGATCAGAAAGGCCACGAGGGCAGCCGGCACTACAATGCGCAGGAGTTCCTGTACTACGGCCCAAATTAGTTCCATGGGGGACAGATCTTCCACCGGGGTGGACACGTCCGGAGTGTGCTCGCCGGAATCCGGCATATCGGTGTTCAGGGAAGGTTCGGGTGGGGGTAGGGCAGACATCGGCGGAATGCGGGGATTGGGTGCAGTCGGGCATCGGTGCGGACAGAAGCCGCAACCGGTCTCAACGGATGAAGCCCCGTTTCTTCAGATACGCCATGATGCCCAGGGCATTGGCAAGGGGCGTATGGTTGACCGTATCCAGGACGATCTCCGCGTGCTGGGGCGGTTCATAGGGATCATCGATCCCCGTGAAGTTTTTGATCTCACCACGCCGGGCTCGTTTATACATGCCTTTGGTGTCCCGGGCTTCACATACATCCAGGGGCGTGTTCACAAACACTTCAATATAGTTCTCAGGCCCCACCATGTTGCGCACATCGTTGCGCGTGGCACGGAACGGACTGACGGCCGAGGCCACAACGATACCGCCATGACTCACAATTTCGGCACTGACGAAGCCGATGCGCCGTACGTTGAGGTCTCGATCCTCCTTGCCGAAACCCAGCCCCCGGGACAGATGGGTACGGACCACGTCACCGTCCAACATGGTGACCTTGCGGCCTTCCTGCATGAGTAGGGGAATGAGAATGTTGGCTGTGGTGGACTTGCCGGCACCGCTGAGCCCCGTGAACCAGATGCAGATGCCCTGTCGATACAGAGCCGGGTAGCTATCCTTCAAGATATCTGCCACTTCGCGCCGCGTGTACCATTCGGGCAGCAGATGCCCCTGCCCTAAGTAATCCTCACGCACCTGAGTACCGGAAATGGACAGAGTCCGGGGCGTGCCGTCAACCTTGCTTTCCTCCTCGTAGCGGTCCTCATCCACCAGATAAACGAGATTATCAAAGGGCACTACCTTGACTCCAAGCTCGTCACTATACTCCACTGCTAGTTCTTGGGCGTCCAGGGGGCCGTAGAAAGGTCGGCCTGCCGAATCCAGGCCGGGGCCTGCGTGATCACGCCCCACGATGAAGTGGCTGACGCCAAAATTGCGCCGGATGATCATATGCCAGAGGGCCTCACGGGGACCGGCCATACGCATGGCTAGCGGCAACAGGGCCAGATGTACGCTTGATTGGGGATAGTAGCGCTCCAGGAGCGCGATATAGGTCCGGACGCGGGTAAAGTGATCTACGTCGCCCGGGCGGGTCATGCCCACTACAGGGTGCAGGAGAAACGAGCCATCAATTTTCCGCATGGCCCGTTTGGTAATTTCCTCGTGTACTCGATGCATGGGGTTGCGGGTCTGGAAAGCGAGTACGTTGGCGTGCCCGGATGCGTCCAGGCGCTGACGCACCTGGGCCGGCGTAAGACGATATTCGGTAAAATCATAATGCGCGGGGAGTTGCAACACACGTAGGCGTCCCGCCACATTGACCTGGCCCCAACGGTTCATCTCGGAGGTCAGAGGATGGCGTGGATCAGTGGACCCAATGACCTTGGCTGCCACCTCATGCATGTCCCAGGCATAGATCTCACGGACCGAAAGGACAGCCAGCATATTGTTCATGGCGTCGCGCAGGGTGATGTCCTGGCCCACGCGCAGTTCCGGCTGGGGGGTCAGGGGCAGCGTGATGGGTATGGGAAACAAGGTGCCGTCGTGCAGACGCATTTCCTCCAGCACCCTGCGGTAATCTCGCTCTCCCATAAAAGAAGCCACTGGGGAGAATCCACCCGTGGCCAACATTTCTAAGTCACAGATCGCACGTTCATGGAGTTGGATCGAGGGCAGCCGGTTGGCATAATCCTTGAGATCCAGGTATTCATCCTCAGCTACCTTCAGGTTAATCAATCCCTGATCGCCATAGGGGCTCACCAATTGGCTTTCGGGACTACTCCGCATGGACTTCTCTCCCATTTCACGTCGGCTGCGCGAGACGACAATGTGCTTGCTGATCCCGCATTATACTCATAGGCAAGCGGGATTTAGCCAATTCTGCACTAAAGACATGTTGACCCGGTTGATAGGGGTATCCGCATACCTCCGACAACCTTGTGAGAGTCCTGGACAGATACTTGTGAGAGTCCTGGACAGATAGTTTTCAAATCCCGGTACAGGACATGGGGGCGCGAGCCTAGCCGGGGCTGGTTCCACGGAACCATCACGACCGTTGCGCCAGGGCTATCAGGTATTGCCCGTAGGCATTGCCAGCCAATGCCTGACCCAGAGCGCACAGCTGGCTGCGGGAAATAAAATCCTGACGCCAGGCGATTTCCTCCGGGCAGGCAATCATCATGCCCTGTCGTTCCTGCAGCGTCTGGACAAACTGGCTGGCTTCCAGCATGGATTGGTGTGTGCCGGCATCTAGCCAGGCCACACCCCGGCCTAGTTCGGTGACATGCAGCTGCCCTCTGTCCAGATAGGCCTGGTTGACATCCGTGATTTCCAGTTCGCCGCGGGTAGAAGGGGTGAGACGCTGGGCCAGGTCACATACCTGGTGATCATAGAAATAGAGGCCGGGTACGGCATAGTGAGAACGGGGCTGCACCGGTTTTTCTTCCAGGCTCAAGGCCCGACCTGACTCGTTGAATTCCACGACCCCGAAGGCTGCGGGATTGGCCACCGGGTAGGCAAACACACGGGCCCCAGAAGTCTGGCTAGCAGCCTGCCGCAGCACCTGGGGTAGGCCATGCCCATAAAAAACGTTGTCACCCAAAATCAGACACACAGGTTCCTGATTGATGAAGGTCGCACAGAGGTGAAAGGCCTCCCCAATGCCCCGGGCAGCGGCCTGAAGCACATAGGTGAGGCGCACGCCCCATTGTTGGCCTGTACCCAAGACGGCCTCAAACTGAGGTTGATGGCGTGGCGTGCAGACAATGGCGATGTCTCTAATCCCTGCCAGCATCAGAATGGCAAGGGGGTAATAGATGAGGGGTTTGTCGTAGATAGGGAGCAGTTGCTTGCTTACCCCCAAGGTAATAGGATGCAAGCGGGTACCGTGCCCCCCCGCCATCAGCACGCCCTTCATGCATTGAGGCCCGGAGCGGAACGGCTAATAGCCAAAACGTTCCTCAGTCCAGGGATCACCACGCATATGGTATCCATGGGCTTCCCAGAAGCCCGGCTTGTCAGCCGTCATGAATTCCAAACCGTTCAGCCACTTGGCACTTTTCCAGAAATAATACTTGGGCACCAGCAGACGCAGCGGATAGCCGTGCGCCGCCTCCAGTGGCTTTCCTTCATATTCGTAGGCTAACATAGTATCGTCATCATCCAGGACATCCATACATATGTTCGTGGTGTAGCCGCCATAGCAATGGGCCATGACGTGGGTAGCGTCAGCGTTCGGGACCACGTGTTCCAGCAATGTGCGCCAGAGAATGCCTGTCCAGGTCGTATCCAGCTTGCTCCAGCGGGTAACGCAGTGAATGTCCACCTTTTGTGTGGCAGACGGCATAGCCATGAGCTCAGTCCAGGAAAAATGAACGGGGTCTTGTACTTCTCCCCACACTTTCAAGGTAAAGGACTCTAGATCAGTGATCTGCTGGTTAGGCCCATAGGTGAGTACGGGAAATTTGCTCGTAAGGAATTGCCCGGGGGGCGTACGCGTATTGGCCACGTCTGCCGGCACATTGGCAACTCGCTTCAAGCGTTCCACACGCCGGAAAGGATTTTCAAGTCTCATGATGAAGTCTCCTTGGTTAGCATGCACTCAAGGCCGGTAACGCTTCAGGGCCAGAGAAGCGGATTGCCCACCCATGCCGATGCCGTTGGTTAGGGCGGCGTGGACCGTATGGGGACGTGCTTCATTGGGCACATAGTCCAGGTCACAGTCGGGATCAGCAGTCCGATAATTGATGGTGGGCGGAATGATGTTTTCTTGCATGGCCTTGACTGCCGTTACCACGTTCTGGGCCCCGGCCCCACCCATGGCGTGTCCTAGCATACCTTTCAGGCCCGTGACGGGGCAGTGGGGAGCCCACTCACCCAGAGCTTTATGAATGGCCTGCGTTTCCATCCGGTCATTGACGATGGTAGCGGTGCCATGGGCTGCAATCCAATGAATATCGGTGGCTGCTAGGCCACCCGCCATCATGGCTTCCTGCATGGCCAGCGCCGGGGCGCGTCCAGTGGGATCCGGATGTGTAAAGTCATGCGGATCCAGGCGCAGAGCGTAACCGGCAAATTCCGCCAGGATGGGTGCGCCCCGCGCTTGCGCGTGGGCTAGCGATTCAAGCACGACCACAGCGGCACCTTCGCCAATGATCATACCGTTGCGGTTACCACTAAAGGGCGCACAGGCTTGGGCCGGATGCTCCGTCTCCCGGCTCATTGCACCCAGGCGCGCAAACATAGCGACAGCCATGGGTGTGATATACCCATCACTACCCCCGGCGAGCATTACATCCACTTCCTGGTCCTGAATCCGCCGGGCCCCCTCACCGATAGCACTGATGCCGGTAGCACAGGCGGTGACCGGACTTGTGGTCACACCAGTCACGCCTAGACGCATGCCGATATAGGTGGGGGTACCACTGATCAGCGCGGCCAGACACATGATGGGATTAATGCGTTTGTAGCCATGGCGGTGCAGCAACTCTGATTGTTCCTCAATCAGATCCCAGCCGCCAAAGGCGTCACCGATCTCAATACCGATACGATTGAGATTCTCCTGGGTCAGATCCAGCTGGGCATGCTCAATGGCTTCCTGGGTGGCCTTCCAGGCAAACTGAGTCGCACGGGAAGTGCGTCGGGTATCCTTGCGCTCCATGTGCACCTTCGGGTCCCAGTCGATCTGGGCCACGGTAGCAGGCGGCACATCCTGGACCGCGGCGGACTCCAGCAATCGTGTACCGGAGCGACCTTCCAGCATACGGCTCCAAGTGGTCTCCACATTCGGCCCCAGAGCTGAAATCATGCCCAGGCCGGTTATCACAACCCGCATCCGGCCGTTAACTGTCTGCTTGTCCGTTTCCATCCGCTTTGCCATTGTCCCCACAATACAGCGAAGCCTTGCTTCTATCAATGTAACCTGTCCCATTATTATAGTGCTAGTTCCGGAACTTGGCTTTCCGATATCCCCAAATCCCGAAACTGTTTCCCTATTCTCCATCATATAGCGCAAATCTCTTTGCATATAAAAAGAATATATGTTCTATTTAATAATTTATCAGCGCTGATAAGGATGCAGAGCACCCAACGAATGAACAATCAAACGCGCCTTCAGGTACGAGACAGAATCTCTATAGCAGCAAGATTCAGTGATTACCGACATCCCGTCAGATAAGCAGAAACCAGGAAAGGTAAGTATCTAACAGGGATACAGGGGGGATAGGTCTCACAAATAGCAAGCGGCTTCATAGGGCCCAAGGCTTGTTATGTGACTGTTTTATTCCCCTGCACGCCATCGTGGATGGGGAGGGCTAATCCGGGTGGAGTGTGTAGGTCTGGCCCTGTGTTTCACGTGAAACATAGGGCCAGACCCGCACTGTTCCTAGAACGGTACCCGTTCAATTACGGCGCCCAGACGAGTCAACTTGCGTTCAATAGCATGGTAACCACGGTCAATTTGTACTACGTTGCCTAGCTCTGTAGTGCCCTGGGCCCTCAAAGCCGCCAGGATTAAAGCCATGCCCGCCCGGATATCCGGACTACTGACGGGCTGACCATACAGCTGCGCAGGGCCGACCACTACCACGCGATGAGGATCACAAAATACGATCTGGGCCCCCATACTAATCAGCTTGTCCACAAAATAGAGACGGCTTTCAAACATCTTTTCATGAATCAGGATAGTGCCTTGCGCCTGTGTAGCCGTAACCAAAGCGATACCCAGCAGATCGGTAGGAAATCCGGGCCAGGGTGCACTACTGATGCGCGGAATGTCACCTGCATAGTCCGGTCGGACAGCCAAGTCCTGTTCTGCAGCCAAGACCAATGTGGCAGTACCATCCGGCTGGATATCCCGGTATTCCATCGCAACCCCTAGCCGATCACGGAATACCATTTCGATCATGCGCAGATGATCGGGTCGTACACCCTCAATGCACAGCACACCCTCCGTGATGGCTCCCAAGCCAATGTAACTCCCCACTTCCATGAAATCGGGACTGACCCGGACTTCCGCTGCGCCGAGCGCTGACTGACCTTCAATGATCAGGCGGTTAGTGCCAATGCCTTCTATGGGTGTGCCCATAGCTACGAGCAAATGGCAGAGATCGGCCACATGGGGTTCGCAGGCGGCATTGTGCAGGATCGTCGTACCGCGGGCACAGGCAGCCATCATTACGGCATTTTCCGTAGCTGTCACCGAGGCTTCATCCAGCAGGATATCCTCGCCTACCAGATTGCCATCGATCTGCACACTGAAGTCCGTACCGGATATATCCAGCTCCGCGCCTAAGGACTGAAATACCTGCAGATGGGTATCAATACGCCGGCGCCCGATCTGATCCCCGCCGGCAGTGGTGGTAACACGAAAATCGCCCGTCCGGCTTAGCAAGGGGCCCATGAGAGTCAGAGAACCACGTAGGGCACGAAAAAGCTCGGCATCCGGTTCCGACGAAACCACATCGGCCGCCCGCAGCCAAAGCGTGCTGTCTGACAACCAACGACATTCAACCCCCAACCCCTGCAGCAGTCGGATAAGATTCAGAATATCGCCAATACGCGGCACATTGTGCAGAGTAAGTGGCTGATCCGTCAGCAGAGCTGCACACATCATGGGCATAGCCGCATTCTTGTTGCCTTCGGGCCGGACAAAACCCTCAATCGGATGTCCGCCTTCTATCAGGAAGCGTTCCATTCTGTTATCTCCTGTATTGATAGCAGGCTGCACCGTACCCTTGGCTTCTGCATCATACCCTGAGCTAGGCGCTCCTAGATATAAATAACAGGCCGGATACATCACAGCAGCTTACTGCCTGCTACGCTACTGTGCCGGTCTGCTATCCCTGGAGGGGATGTTTCACGTGAAACATCTCGCTAAGAGCCAACACCAAGCGCCGAGCTCCGGGCATGGATACCTTGCGATCCCCAACTTGATGGAGGTGAACGACATCGGATTTGGCGTACAAGTGCTAGACCAACCTACGCCATCGCTGTGGTGGTTTCTAAGTGCTATGGTAGCCCTTGTACCGTGGTGCAAAGATAGCCTTACAATTTTATTAATAGACTATATGTTCTTCAATATAACATTCATACACTCTAGTACAAAGGAACCGCGTTGTATTACCGGATGTAGATGACAGCTATGACCAAGGTAGAAGGCACTGCGGTCAGTACAGAGAATCAATCTTTAAGAAGCCGGCAGCATAGGCGTGTTGCCGTCCACCGACTGCTCCGTTGCCGGGCCGGACCATTCCGGCCAGAGCCGTTACAGAAAAGAAAATTTGTGTGTATTTCTTATTTTTCCGCCTACAATCTATGGTATAATGGCCTTGCTGTTACAGGCTGCTGTTCCAGGGTTATGGACGTGGCAGCAACGGCCCGCAATTAAAACAGGTCTGCCATATGGGAACAGTACATTGATCAACAGTCTCATTGTAGGCTTCGGGATTCTAGGCCGCCGGGTTGAATTTCTTCTTATTCCTGTAATCCTGAGCGTATTCGCCTTTCTCTTGCCGCCCGTTGACATTTCCGTCCTTATAAGCCAACTGGAAACCAGTCTGGGACAGATACAGACGCTATCCCCGACAATGGACTTGGCGCCCGATGGTGCGGACACGGCACCGGCTTTGGAGGCGCTCGGCATGGAGAACGTCTTCAGCGAACAAGCACCCTGGAACCTGGGGGACACCTTCCCCCTTGAAATCATACTAATCAACCGCATGTTTTTCCGTGTTCCGGGCTACATTAACTTTCTGCCCATGGCTGAAACCCTCAGTCCCTGGTCATCTCTAGCCGTTACTTCACTGGGTGACCTGCTGTTGCTGTTCGTAGGGGCTCTGGCCGGTGGTATCTTGCTCGGCACTCTCTACCTATACCAACTGGGTCAGCAGGTGACAGCCTACTTTGCCCGGTTTGAGACTTCCTCAGAGATAGAGGCCAAGCCGGTTCAGGACACGACAACGCAGCCAAACACTGCGGGTTTCTGGCCGCGCACCGGGCAAATGTTTCTTTACTTTATCTTTTTGCTGGCGGTTTGGTTCGCCAGCGCCTTCCTGCTGGCACTCATCCTCGGGATTTTCAGCCTGGCAGCTCCCCAAGCGACAGGTGGGATTCTATACTTTGCCTTCTCCCTCGCCTTGGTCGCCTATCCCCTATTCCTCTATTACCAGACATATGTGACCGCCGGCGTTATGATGGACGGGCTCACGGCCTGGACAGCTTTCCGCACCAGCTTGCAGCTGGTGCAACAGAACTTTCTACCTACACTGCTTTTCCTGTTTCTAGCCGGCTTCATCATGCTGGGCATTGAACTGCTGCTGGAGAATCTCATCAGCCTGACTGGAAACCACACACTCGGTGGGCTGGCCGCAGGGCTGATATTCGCCTATGTGGGTACGGGCGTCGCTCTAGCCTTTCTGGTGTTCTACCGTATCCGTCTGTTGGCCCAGCAAGGCATGGACATTACTCAATACTTTGAAACACAGGAGACATAAATATGCCGTCTCACATCCAACCACGCAACAACGGCACCTACGACTACGACTCCGATAACATTCAGGTCCTGGAGGGCCTGGATCCCGTACGCAAACGTCCTGGCATGTATGTGGGCGGTACCGGTGTACAGGGCCTGCATCATCTCGTCTATGAAGTGGTAGACAATGCCGTTGATGAGGCCATGCAAGGATGCTGTGATCGAATTGATGTTACTTTGCACCCGGATGAGAGTATTTCCGTATCCGATAATGGTCGGGGCATCCCTGTGCGTACCCATGCCAAAGAAGGAATCTCAGCCTTGACCCTGGTCATGACCAAGCTGCATGCCGGCGGCAAATTCGGTGAAGAGGGTGGGTACAAGGTGTCCGGCGGTCTGCATGGAGTCGGTGTCAGTGCCGTGAACGCACTGAGCGAGTGGATGGTTACCACAGTCAGGCGCCATGGTCAGATTCACCGACAGCGTTTTGAACGCGGTAAACCCGTAACGGATGTTGAGGTGATCGGCACATGTCCGGAATCAGAGACCGGCACCACCCAACACTTTCTACGGGATCTGACAATTTTTGATGAGGGCGTGGCATATAACCCGGATGAACTAATCCATCGATTTCGGGAAATGGCGTTTCTGAACCGAGGTGTTACCCTGCGCTTTGTGGATATGCGCGGCGAGGAACCGGAAGAGACCAACTTCTATTTTGAAGGCGGTGTCGGTACCTTTGTCCGCTATCTCAATCGCCAGCGCCGGGTATTGCATGAGCCTATTCATATCCGGCGGCTTGTGGACACCACGGAGGTTGAGGTGGGATTACAGTACACTGAAGCAGCCACGGAAAACACGTTGGTCTTTGCTAACACAATCGTGAATCAGGATGGCGGTACGCACCTAACCGGCCTGCGCAAGGCCCTGACGCGTCAGATCAACGACTTTGCCCGCAAGCACAAGCTGCTGAAGGAAAAGGATGTTAACTTCAGCGGGGATGACACGCGCGAGGGGCTGACCGCCGTGGTCAGTGTCAAAGTGCCGGAACCCCAGTTTGAAGGCCAGAACAAGTTAAAACTTCTTAACCAGGAAGTACAAGGCCAGGTTGAGAACACCGTGTCCGACGCCCTGAACGAATGGATGGCGGAACACAAGAATGAAGCCCGTACGATCATTAGCAAGTGTCTGACCTCTTTTGAGGCCCGTCAGGCGGCCCGTAAGGCACGAGAGCTGGTGCGCCGCAAGGGTCTGCTAGACAACATGGCCCTACCCGGCAAGCTAGCGGACTGCTCCAGCCGCAATCCAGCTGAATCCGAACTGTATCTGGTGGAGGGTGACAGCGCCGGCGGCTCCGCGAAACAGGGACGTGATCGCCAATTTCAGGCCATTCTGCCCCTGCGGGGTAAGATTCTGAATGTGGAAAAGGCCAATATGAATCGGGCGTTGGAGAACAAGGAAATCCAGGCTCTGATCAAAGCCATGGGTACGGGCATCGGTAAGGAATTTGAACTGTCCGGACTACGGTACCACCGCATTATTGTCATGACCGATGCAGACGTGGACGGTGCGCACATCCGCACGTTGCTGCTCACGCTGTTCTATCGCTATATGGAGCCACTGGTGACCGAGGGCTATCTGTACATTGCGCAGCCGCCGCTCTACAAGGTCACACTTTCCCGCAAAGAGAAGGGGAAAGTGCGCCGGGAGACTTCCTACGTGTACAACGAACGGGACATGGATACCCTACGCAAGGAATTGGGCACGGAGAATGTCAAGCTGGAACAGCGCTACAAGGGGCTGGGCGAAATGAACGCAGAGCAGCTCTGGACCACCACCATGGATCCGGAAGCCCGTACCCTGCTGCAGGTCACCGTGGACAACGCAGAGGCTGCCGATCGGCTCTTCGCTGAGTTGATGGGCCCCGATGTGGAGCCCCGCCGCCAGTTCATCCAGAATAATTCCAATCTGGCCAATCCCGATATCTGAGCCTCTAGCAAGTGCCTGGGATGGGTTTGCGTTTCCCTAACCATCCCAGGCACCAAAGCCTTAGATTAGCCTGCTTGCGCAGGCATCCTGACCGGGTTCTATCGCGGTGTATAAGAGAGAATAGGGCGTCTACCCTTCGCGCATGTATGACATACTCATAGAACCGGAGGGTTCGTTATGTCATGCTACAGAATAGGCCCATCCACCGTACAGTAGATGGTGGCTACGTTCACTCGGCATATCCTGTCGGTATCACAGACTCAGGGCATGAGCAGACGTAGCGTCTCAAAACCGCCAAGCTAGAGAAATCCCCGCAGTTTGCGCTTGCGGCTAGGGTGCCGTAGACGGTTGAGTGCACCCGATTCAATCTGTCGGATGCGTTCACGAGTTACACCAAACTTCTTACCGACCTCTTCCAAGGTATAGTTGTGCCCATCCACCAATCCAAAGCGGAGCTGCAGAATGCGCGACTCGCGTGGGGTCAGACTCTGGAGAATATCCTCCAGCTTTTCGCCGAGCAACTGCTGTTGGGCTGAACGTTGCGGACTGTCCGCATCTTCATCCGGAATGAAATCGCTCAGTACGCTGTCTTCCTCCTCGCCCACCGGTTTCTCCAGACTCATGGGGCGTTGGCTGACCCGCATGATGTACTCCACCTTGCTCGGCAGTACTTCCATTTCCTCCGCCAGTTCCTCAATGGTGGGAGCCCGGCCTAAACGTTGGGAGAGCATGCCGTTGGCCCGAGTCAGGCGGTTGATCTGTTCGTACATGTGCACCGGCACGCGAATCGTGCGGCCCTGATCAGCAATGGCCCGGGTCACGGCCTGCCGAATCCACCAGGTAGCATAGGTACTGAACTTGAAGCCCCGATGATAGTCAAACTTGCTGACCGCCCGCATCAGACCTACATTCCCTTCCTGAATCAGGTCTAGGAAAGGCACTCCGCGCCCCGTGTACTTTTTGGCGACACTGACTACCAGGCGACTGTTCGCCATGATGAGATGGTCCTGGGCCGCTTCACCGTCCCGCACGGCCCATTGCAAATCGTCCTTCTCATCCTCCGTCAAATGGAGGCTTGCATCGTGCAGACGTTGCTCGGCTTGCTCCGCGCGCTCAATGCGTTTGGCGAGCATGACTTCTTCTTTGGCCGTAAGCAGATTGACACGGCCAATTTCACGCAGATAGAGAGTAGTAGAATCGCTGAAGACATCCTGATTGAGAACCAACTCATCGTTCGCCGCTGCCTCTTCCGCAGCCTCCTGCTCTTCCAGTTGTCCGATCTCAATGCCTTTTTCGATCAGAAGACCAAACAGATCATCCACAAACTCCAGGAATAGTTCCGCATTGGGCAGCAAGGCCAGGATATCGTCATATTTCACCATCCCCTGCTGCATGCCCACATGCAGCAGATGTTGCCTGATATTGTTGAGCTCCAGATTGGACAGGAGTTCCTGATCTGTTACTTCTGCACTCACTTGCTCCGTCATAGCCAACTCCGTCTTCAAGACGTTCAGGTGGTACGGACTGTTATCCTACCGATAGGGACTCTTCCACATGGTTGCAAACAACCTAATGCCTAGGTATGTGACTCACGGACGTGGGAGTAGTACCTCGTCACGGGCCTGCTTTCAGCTGTGGGATATACCCTCTGCAGCGCACAGGGCTAGATATGCCAGCACCTAGCCCCAGCCGGTGCCCTGTCCGATGTGGCCACAACAGAGGGTAGCGATCTGCTTCAGAATGCCAGCATGCCATCCAGTGTCTGCAGCACCCGGATGGCATGCTAGCTTATTTAGACATGATTTGCAAACTGTATAAATTGGGTTCCCGGTCTAGACAAACCAGTTCAGACTGCGTTTGCGGCTGGAATGACGCAGGCGATTGAGAGCCTGCGTTTCAATCTGGCGGACGCGCTCACGGGTGATCCCGAATTTACGCCCTACCTCCTCCAACGTATACGTGTAATCACCTACCATGCCGAAGCGCAGCTGCAGGGTCTGAATTTCCCTGGGCATCAATTCCTGAATGACCTCCTCAATAGCCTCGCGTAACATGGTCTGGTTGGTGGAATCCGGAGGGCTGTCGGCCTCGTCGTCGGAAATGAAATCACCCAGGGTGCTGTCCTCTTCCTCGCCTACGGGCTGCTCCAAGCTCTTAGGATGTTGGTTGACCCGCATGATGTGTTCCACCTTACTGGGCAACATCTCCATTTCGGCGGCCAGTTCCCGGATGGTGGGCTCCCGCCCCAGGGTCTGGGACAGGGCATGTCGTGTGCGGGTGAGTCGGTTGATCTGTTCGTGCATGTGCACGGGGACGCGAATGGTTCGCCCCTGATCGGCAATGGCACGAGTCACGGCCTGCCGGATCCACCAGGTAGCGTAGGTGCTGAACTTGAAGCCGCGATGGTAGTCAAATTTGGATACCGCCCGGATCAGACCACTGTTCCCTTCCTGGACCAGATCGAGTAGCGGCACACCACGGCCTGTGTACTTTTTGGCCACGCTGACCACTAGGCGGCAGTTGGCGGAGATCAGGTGATTCACCGCATCTTCACCGTCTAGAATCAGCCACTGCAGTTCATCCTTTTCGTCCTCCGTCAGGACGCGTTCCGGATCGTCAAGCCGGGCTTGAGCCTGCTCACCCTTCTCAATGCGCTTGGCCAGCTCCACTTCCTCCACGGCCGTCAGCAACGGTACTTTGCCAATGTCTTGGAGGTACAAAGCAACGGAATCGTTGATCCCATCCGGGTACTGTTCCAGATAGTCCAACGGATCGTCTTCCTCCCCCAGATCTTCATTGCGATCCATGGTATCGTCGGGATCAACGATCTCCACACCCCGTTCGATCAGGATGGCAAAAATATCCTGCAGAAATTTCGTGTCCGTATCCGGATCCAGCTCTGGCATCGCGTCAAGGATATCCGCGACATCCACCTGGCCCTGTGCTTCACCCAGCGCCAGAACGTGGTCCTTGAAACCGGCGACATCCATGCCGCCGGCCGGCCGATTCTCTTCGGTCAACTCAACACCCATCTCATTCATTGGTTCTCTTGCTCCTCTACATGAACAGTTAACAATGTAACCCGGTCGCCACAGACCGGAAATCCCAAATACCTTGCTGCCGGACATACACCCGGTCGCAATCCCGACACCGCAGTTGGTGGGCTTCTGCCGCGACTAGCGGCCCATCCGGACAGTGCGGACAGCGCAACCAGGACGACAAGGCATCCGGCTCCACGGCGTGCATCCGGCGAACGGGCGGGACCTCTTGTTTCACTACGCGCAGAAACACGCTGGGCGCTAACGGATAACGACCACCCCACCGGAACCCGTGGCTTTCAAGACGTGCCAGCCTGTGTCCGGGTACCAGCCGTTTGAGGCCGGGTACCCGGAAATGTGATATCCCATAGCGCTCTTCGCACCGCAGGTGTGCGCGGGCTAGCTGTGTCTGCATCCAGGACGGGTGGAAATTAAAGTTCATGTCTATAAACTCAACCGGTTCCGGTGCATAAGGGGACCAAGCCTGACGCTTCACGGCATGCCGAAACAGTGCCTTGAGATTGCGCTTGTTAGCGTACTCCAGCAGAGACACCCCGTCCGAACGCAGCACAGTCTCAATTTGGCGGAGTGCCAGTAGGCTTTGTTCCAGATGATGCATAACCCGAATCATGACGAGGGTATCCACACTCGCCGGCCGCAGGGGCATTTGATATATATTGCCCGCCACAAACACGAAACGAGGATCGTGCCCCCAGCGTTCCACAGCCTGCTGCAACATAGTATGGCTATAGTCAAACAGTACGACCTGGCGATATCCGGCGTATTCATTCGCGAGGCGTCCAAACCCGGCCCCCACATCCACCAGCCGTTGGCCTTGCTTGGGGAGAAGACGCCGCAGAGCCAACCGCTCCACCGCGTCTTCATAGCTCCGGTCCGCATTTTCCCAGAACTCCGTGCGGTACGGGCTGTGCTCGTAATCAATAACGCGG
Source organism: Caldilineaceae bacterium (assembly GCA_965116185.1). Lineage (GTDB taxonomy): Bacteria > Chloroflexota > Anaerolineae > Caldilineales > Caldilineaceae > Bin34. The sequence goes on along the minus strand of OZ220492.1, from coordinate 292,951 downwards.
ACATCGGCCGCAGGAGGTAAAACAGTCATGTTGAATTCTGTATAGTCCTTCCCAGCTCCAAGCGCAATCAGACCGATCTCCAGGCATCAGCTTGCTTAACCAGCCCATAAGTATACGAGATGAATGATGAAACTATGTTCCAATTAGATAATTGGCCTCCTACAAGCTTTGACCGAGATCCCGATAGCCCGAACGAGCCCTCCAGGTCTAGATAGGTGTAGACCTACCGGCACGTGCCGGTGCCATCCGGTACAGCGTGGGCCGGATTTCGTCTGCAGGCAGGGTCACTTCGTTATAATCCAACCGGTTGGCAGGGCACGCCTCCCTGGCAGGCAACAGGTAACTTACGGAGTGCATCAGCTCAATGAAGGAAGTGATGGATGTTCATATTGCCGGCATTTGCGGTAGCCTACGGGGGTCTGACAGTTATACGCGCAAACTGCTGGTATGTGTCATGGCCGATCTGGATGCGGGCGGAGCCCAGACGGATTTGGTTGATCTGGCCACCATGGATCTGCCCCTGTGCCAAAGTCCCCAGGACCAGGAGGATAACCCCTATACGGTGGATCTACGCACGCGCATCGGGAAGGCTGACGGCATCGTGCTAGCGACCCCGGAATATCACAACAGTTTCAGCGGTGTGCTTAAGAACGCCCTCGATCTGTTGCAGTATGAGCAGATGCGGCACAAAATGTTCGGGCTCATCGGGATTGCCGGTGGAGACATGGGGGCAGTCAATGCCCTTAGTCATCTACGGACTGTGGTACGAGGCGTAGGGGGGCATTGCATTCCGCAACAGATTTCCCTACCTTCCGTGTATCACCACTTTGAGGGCGACCGTTTGATTACAAGCGCCCACCGGGAGCGGATTGCCGATTTCACGCATCACATGTTACTGCACACCCGGCGCCTGAAGGATTTCCGCGTGTCCGTGCCTGACGTGCCGTGAATCACGCGGCGCCAGGGTTCACCCCCGCTGAGCCGGCGGATACCTATCATGTGCACCCCTTGTACATGGTGCTGGGGTGCGGGCTGCTGGGTCTGGGCAGCCTACTAGGTTGGCGTTACATCCAGGATCGGGATGCAGGTACGCTGGTTATGACTGCGCTGTGCCTAGTCCTGGCCAGTATACATCTCCAATGGCTGGGTACTCGTCTCGCCTGTACCGCTGAGGGAGTGACATGGTGCCGGCTAGGCCAAGCACGCCACATACTGCAGTGGCGGGAAATCCAGGACGTACGGCTGGTGGGGCGCGTGATCCGACACCTGCAAATTGAGCCAGCGGGTCACAACGAGGCCTGGCTGTCCCTGCCGCGGATGAGGGATCAGGATCGGCTGTACCAATGTCTTCACCGGCAGCTGTCCCAGCCCGTGGTGAAAGGCTAAACGGGGAGACACGCATGCATATTGTGCTCGTCACGGGCGAATATCCGCCCCAAATCGGGGGCATAGCGGACTATACGGTGCTGTTGGCTCGGCAGCTGTTAGCTCGACACTACCAGGTCTCGGTGGTGGTTTGTACAGATCAGTCCGGTGCACAGCCGGGTACCGCGGGCGAGCCTGCAGTGGTGGCCGTACCGCGACGCTGGAACCGGCGTACGCGCCACCGGATTGCTGCCCTGGCCGGTCCCGACTCCTGGATTCATGTACAGTACCAGACAGCCGCTTTCCATATGAATCCCGGTGTCAATCTAGCCCCTCGTGCTTGGAAACGCCAAGGTCTTCGGGTAGCCTGGACCTACCACGACTTGCTTCCCCCCTACCTGTTTCCTCGTGCGGGTCGGCACCTGCGCCAGCGGATGACATTGCGTCCGGGCTATGATAGTGATCAGGTGATTAGCACGAATCAGGATGATTGCCACACCCTGCGGACTGCCGGTATGGAGGCCACCCTGATCCCGGCGGGCAGTACTATCCCACGTGTGCCTTCTGATCCCCATTTTCGGGACCGTTGGGGGCTGCAGCCGACGGATGCGGTCATCGGATTTTTTGGCCTGGCCCAACGCAACAAGGGACTTCAGACCTTGGTGGAGGCGGTGCGTCTCCTCCATCACCGACAGCTGCCCGTACGCTTGCTGATCATTGGTGGTACGACCGGTGGTACCAACCATGCTTTTGCACGCAGTGTCCAGAATCTTGTGCGGACAGCAAGGTTGGAGGCCCAGGTCGTTTGGACCGGTGCGCTCACCTCCAAGGAAATCAGTCACGCGCTTGCAGCCTGCGATCTGATGGTCCAGCCTTACACGGACGGGGCCAGTTCCCGTCATTCCACGCTCGCCACCTGCCTAGCCCATGAATGTGTGACCGTAACTACACAGCCGCAGGACCCGAATTTGCTGGCCCCCGGTGTACCCATCGTTGCACGCCAGTCATTTGTAGCTCTAGCCGAACAGATAGCCATCCTACTCCAGTCCACCGATGCACGTGCTACGGCACGCACGGCTATCCGCCAGTCCAATGCGGGACGCGGCTGGGAGGTTATCGCGGCCCGACACCAGGAACTGTACCAGGCAGCTCCGGCTAATCCGAATCATGCACTTTGATGCCCTGGCCTTGGCCTGTGTAGTTCACGAAATCCGTGAACAGGCGATCCCGGGCCGGATTCAGAACGTTCTGATACCGGAGACCCAGGCGCTAGCCTTTGAAATCTATGCCGGTGGTCAGCGGCACCATTGGTTGGTGCGCATACGGGGACCACAGGTCCAGATGCATTTAAGCACTACCAAGCCACGCCGGGGCGACGATACCGTGCCGTCGCTGCTAGCACAGCTACGCAAATATATGCGGGGTAGTATTCTCAGCGATCTGCAGCAACCGGATCCGGTGGAGCGAGTGGTGGTGGCCGATCTCGTCCATGGCCGGCATGGCCCTTTCCATCTAGTCCTAGAACTAACCGGTCGTCACGGCAACGTCCTGCTGCTAGATGCCAACCACTGTATCCAAGGCATGTGGCATGCCGACACAGGCTCCCGAGGTCTTCGTCTCCGGGCCCCTTATACCCCCCCGCCCCTGCGAGAGCGACTTTCCCCTCTCCACTGCACGCCCACGGAGCTGGAGGCAGCCCTCGCCCACGTTTCGCACCCCCGGGCTTGGCAGACTCTGACCCGGATCCTAGCGGGTGTAGGTCCCACCCAGGCCCGGGAACTAGTCTTCCGGGCCACCGGGGCGGAAGACACCGCAACCGCCGCGCTAGCCGGCCCGGCCCTGTGGCAGGCTCTGCAGGCCCTGTGGTCCCCGATCCGGGATCAGGGCTGGACTCCTAGTCTGGTGGCTGCAGAGGAACGGATCGTCCTGTACGCGCCGTTTCGGATCCAATACCAGGCGGGGGCCCAGCCGGCCGCCCGCCTGAACGAGGTACTGGACCGCACGACACCACCGGATCCTTACGGTACCGTGCGGACGACAGTGCAGACTCTGTTGACCCAAGCACGCAAGCAGAACCACCGGCGCCTGGCGGCCGTACGGCAAGACCTGCCGGAGCCGAGCCTAGCAGCTCAGCTACGTACCCAGGGGCAATGGCTGCTGGCACTTCAGCACACCTTGCAACCGGACCAGACCGAGCTAGTCATTCCCGACGGGGAGACGGAGGCGGTGTCGCTCCAGCAGGACAAAACACCTGTCCAGCAGGCGGAAGCCCTATTTCGGCGCGCCCGCAAACTGGAACGAGCCGCCGTAATCCTACCCCGCCGCTTGGAGGAACTACAGCGGGATCAGGTATATCTGGAACAGTTGGAACTAGATTTAGCCACAGCCCGTAACCGGCCGGAAATTGTCGCGATTGAGGAGGATTTAGCCGCATCCGGCCTGCTACGCCGGTCCACGCGCGCTCGTCCCCGGTCACCGATGCCCGCACCTGCATCCCGTCCCCGCATTTACATCAGTACCGAGGGGTTCCGGATTCTGGTGGGACGTAATGCACGGCAGAATGATCAGATCACCTTCCACCGTTCTTCACCTCGGGATCTTTGGCTGCATGTGCGGGACGCTGCCGGGGCCCATGTCCTAATACGGTCCGCCGGGCAGACCGTATCCCCGGAGACCTTGCAGGGTGCAGCGCAGCTAGCGGCGTTTCATTCCGGACGGCGGGGTGAAAACCGCGTGCCGGTTATGGTCACGGAGAAACGGCACGTGACGCACCTCCGGCGGGGCCGACCCGGCCAGGTGCGTGTGCGCAAAGGCAGCACCCAGACCCTGATAGCCGATGCTGTGCAACCGGCCTGGGCCGAAGAAAGGGCAGAGTAGGTCGCAATCCGCGTTAGCGGCTCAGAATCACCCGCATGACCGGATAGTCAACGGCCCCAAAGCGGCTTTTGTACTCCTCATCACCCTGCATGAAATCAAAAACCCGATGCCCTGTGACGATGGCGTACTGCACGGCATAGGCCAGAATGGCCCAGCCCGGACTGAGGTGGGCGTAGACCGCCGGATCGTAGCCACTGTTGTACAGCAAATAGCGGCGATCATGGGTAAAGGAGAAGAGGGCTGCGGCTTTCTGACCATCCAAGGTAAGGAAGAGGAGACTGAGCAGGTTGGCATCAAACATACGGCGCCCCATGCGCTGGAAGAACACCTGCATCTCGTCGTTCATGAATTCATGCTTGTCAGGACGGCTGGCCTGCTGCAAACGAATGAAATCCCGAATTTCCTGGTCCAGATTGTGTTCGGGACCCACCACGTAAAGGCCTATCTCTGTGGATCGTTCAATCCGGCGCTGCTTGCGGCGAATTTCATGGCGCTGTTTCTTGTCGACCTGGTCCTGTAGATAGCCCTCGTAGGTCGTAGGCAGATGTACCGCAGGGGCAACATCCTCCTGGAATACCTGCACCCGCATCTGGCGGCAGCGGGCGATTTGCGGTAGCACACGGTACGTGGAACTGTTGTGGGGTAGATTGCAGAGATCCACTACGTCCCACGTCGGGGCATCTGCGCTGTCCAACCACGCCAAAAACGCGTGGTAGACCGGCACTTCCCACCCTTGACGGACAATCACGTCCAGATAGTCGCTGACCTCAATACAACCGACGATACTGAGTTGGATTTGGCCTGCATGATGCGAGTCGGCACCACTCAGACGATAAAGGGGCAGAATACCCACCAGTTCGCCGGTATCCGTACGGTGATAGGCAGTGATCCACTTGTCGCCCAGGCCTAAATTCTCCCACCAGACGGTCTGCCAGTCCAGGCGCATAAAGAAAGGCCGGGAACTTGATGCATCCACGAGGGCGTTCCACTCTCTCGCCAGGGCATCAAAACCGTCAGCGGTAGCCGGGCCATAGGTAGTGACGCGGAGGGGAACTTCAGGGCCCTGGGGGCATGCCGCAGCCTGTTCCTGAAACACTGGAGAGAGAGACGATACAGTCATAACGAAGGTTATTATAGCATTAAGGGCAAGACAAGGCTGTCTGTTGCCATGTCCTGCATACGGGATTGCGCACCATCGGCCGTGGTAGTATACGGCCAATTAGCGGACCGCTTGGCTCCGTTCCCACAGGCCCAGCACAATCAGTAGAAGACTGAAACCCAAACCCAGTCCCCAGGTAAGAAAACCGGCAGTGCTCGGCGGCGGCGCTAGGCCCGGGCGCCAAACTAGGCCGGGGGTATCCGCGGCATCCCCCACCTGAGTTCCGTCCGCCCGCGGCGGAGACGCACACGCCTGTACCGAAACTTCGTTCAGCCATATGGAGGTAACGCGTGTGTCGCCATCGTTGTAGGCGTTGAAATAAAGGCGCACGGTCTGGCCCGCGTAGGGGGAAAGATCATAGGTCTGGGTTGTCCAGGTATGTTGCCGTAGAAGGGTGGTAGTGATGACTTCAAGCAACGTACCCTCCGCGTCCAACAGCAAGAGCTGTTGGCGATCTTCGTTCGGAGCCGGATTCACCGCCGCCTCTTCCTGGGTACGCAGCTGCCAGGACCAATGCAGTGTGCTCACCCGGTCCGCTGGCAGCCTGATCTCCTGCCAGATGGAAGAATAACTGGCGACTGCCTGTGCGGCATCGGCGGGATGCAAGCCCAGATGCATGATCGGTGCCACGGCCTGCCATGGCGGATAGGCAAGACGGGCGGGCCGCGGTGAAGCTCCTAGGATCCAGCCCTGGTCAGTGGCAAAGTCGCCATCCTGAAGCCGTTCTTCACAGCCAGCACTGACCGGCCGGTCAGAAGGGACCGTACGCAGGCGTGACCAGTGGGACAAGAACAGACTAGGCTGCACAGTACCTGCCAAAGGATCCCGCATCCCATGTGGATCTAGCGCCCAAGCCGGGTTGTGGGTCCAGAGCAGGGTACAGATCAACAGGATAGGTAGGCCCCTGCATCCTAAGCAACACAAGGGCAACAAGCACAGATCGGTCAGACAGAAGCGTCTAGAACTAGATGCGTGCATTGCGCCACATGCCATCCGTGTAACGATACGCGCCATTTGCATACCGCCTGACCTACAGCCACTCGGGTACCACTGCGTAGATATCCGCCGGCAGAGCCACGAACCCGTCGGTGAGCACCTGCTGATCCACCGCGGCAGGCACCAAATTTAGCACCGGACGATGCCCATGGGGCAGACGATTACGGGTGTTGTAGGCGATCCAGGCCCCATTGCCCGGCTGTCCGGGTGGTTTCAAGGAATCCGGACACACCCTATCAAGCGTCGCTATGTCAACAGACACGGTCCCTATGCACGAGGCTGGGCCGGCTGCCACGATGGCGATGGCACTACCCATGGAGATACCACCCACTCTGTAAGTCGGGCTGATCCGGCTGGACGGTACATCGGCCTAGGATTGTCATAACGTCATGGACCGTCCGGTATAGGATAGGCCAAAACCGGTGGTGTAGATTACCTCTGACCCACCTCTGCCGTGGCGCTCGGGTTCCGGCTATGCGGCCTTCATGTACATGAGGGTCAAAGCTCAGGGCCATGAAGCCGGCCTGGATCCAATCTGGACGATTGAATCGTATATAATCCTGATTGCGGCTGAAGCCCGGTACCCCGCTCACAAGACAGCGCCCGGGGTAAGAACCACCTAGCCTCCACCATCGGAGCACGATGTCCCCCACATACGCCGTGTGCCGGAATGCGTGAGACACAGGGTTCACCGGCGGAACGTTACCAGCGTTCCACGGCTCCTAGCAACAATTGCTGTACGGGCGTGCCCTTTTCCCGCAGTTTGGTCATGCGCGGACCGTTAAATGTCTCTCGGGACTTCATCCAGGCATTCTGGTAGCACATGAGACAAGTACGGCGAGGCCGGACACCGCGGTTGGCAGCTCCGCGGTGATAGAGCCAGCCATTGAACAGTATTGCCTGGCCCGGTTGTGCCATTACGAATACTTCGTCGGGGAAGGTGGGATGACCGACCGGAGGCCGGAAGGGTACGCGATGACTGCCTGGCACTAGCACAATGGGGCCGTTTTCCATGGTTAGGGCATCCAGGTAGTAGCCACAGTTAATCTGACCGGGAATGCTCCCGAAGGGTGTGCCGTCCGGATCCACGGGCCAGGGCCCGTCGCGATGCCAGTCCTGATCCGGTGCGCCCCCTTGAGTCACGCGGGCCGTAGCACTGTGCAACTGCACACAGTTGCCCAGCAGAGCCCGGATACGAGACAACACGGGTGGGTTGTCCAGGAGAAAGGCGAACCGCTCATCTTCTTCCAGTAACGTGTGCGTGAACTGATCTGACGCCGCCCTGCCCTGCATCATGTCGTCCAAAGCCGTGCGTAGGGTCGCGACCTGCACTTTGTCTAAGGCATCATCTACCACCAGGTACCCCCACTTAAGAAAGAAGGCGACCTCCTGTTGCAGTTCCGGCCTAAGCGGGGAATTCAGGGTGGCAGGGATGATACTGGGATCAAAACGGCGCATGCGGCGTGACCTGGTCTCAACGGGCGATGGACAGACATGGTCCAGAGCTGAACAACGGGAACGTACGCACGTACCCCTGTTGAACCGTGGATTATTCTAGCGGATTTGGGCCGGGATATCCAGCGGCGCTCATGAGGGGCGCACCTTCACTCCGGGCGGTGTCGGGTCCGGAGCCCCTTCATAGGGCTGTTTGGTGTTCTACCGGAACCTGTTCTGTACCCGGGCTTGTGCTACACTTGCACTGCTAACGTATCCTGGCACAAAGCATAACGTAAATCCCGTGGGCAAGACATTGGGTTCTTCCTTTACCCCGCCTTTCACAGCGGCTGTTGACCTGGGTGGTACCAAGATACTGGCTGCTATTACGGACCGCAACCACAGGGTGCTGGGACGGGCCAAGGTCTCTACTGATGTCGCCGGTGGCCTGGACGCCATCATGCACCAGATGGCCGATAGCATCCGCAAAGCCGCCCGGAAATCCGATCTGGACCTCGCCGCGATCGTCGCGGTGGGAGCTTGTGTTCCCGGTCCTGTGGATCCGGCCACCGGCATCGTGGGACGCGCCGTCAACCTAGGATGGGAGGAACCCATCCCGCTGGCTGCACTCCTGAGCCGGGCTCTTAACGGCATTCCGGTCGTGTTGGAAAACGATGTGAACGCCGGCACGTATGGCGAATTGGTGGCCGGTGCCGCCGTGGGCATGCAGGACGTTATCGGTGTTTTCGTGGGTACGGGCATTGGGGGCGGTATTGTGCTGCAAGGTTCTTTACGCCGCGGGCCCCGCTTCATCGCCGGTGAGGTAGGCCACACCATTCTGCAAGTGGACGGTCCACTCTGTTCGTGCGGCAATTACGGCTGCGCGGAAGCTCTGGCCAGTCGTAGTGCCCTGGAAAAAGGTATTCATACCGCACTCCGGCAGGGACACTCCAGTGTGATCACGGAGCTGATGGCGAAACGAGGAGAGCCGCGCATCACGAGTGGTATGATCCGGAAAGCCTACAAACGACAGGATGCCCTGATCGTGGAACAAGTACACTCCATGGCTCGTTACCTTGGTCTGTTGACCGCGTCGCTCGCGAACGTGATTGATCCCCAAATGGTCGTATTTGGTGGCGGGGTGGTGGACAAACTAAAAAAATCTCTGTTGCGACCGGTACGTGCCACGGCCTACGAGAACCTAATGGCGCGCGAGACCTTCCGCATTGAAGCCGCGCATTTGGGGGATGACGCCGGGGCCATTGGTGCCGCCGCCCTCGCCCGGGAAACCCTCCCTTCTCATGTCTGATGCCCTGACTTTTGTGCTGCTCATTCGCCATGGCGAAAATGAGTGGGTCGCGCAGAAGAAGCTAGCGGGACGCACCCCCGGTGTGCACCTGAACGCACGGGGGCGCCAGCAGGCCCAAGGTCTGGTCGCACGCCTGCGCCATGTGCGGCTGGATGCAGTGTACTCCAGTCCTTTAGAACGTTGCATGGAGACCGCGCGCCCCGTGGCGGATGCCCACAATCTACCGGTTACACCCTGTACGGGCCTGCTGGAAGTAGACTACGGTGCCTGGCAAGGAGGCTCACTCCCGGAACTTAGTGCGACGCCCGAGTGGCAGCGGGTCCAGTATCATCCCAGTCGCTTTCGTTTTCCGGCCGGGGAATCCTTGCGTCTGACCCAAAATCGGCTGGTGGATGCCATAGAAACGATACGGGAACGGCATCCCTGCCAGGTGGTGGCGGTCTTTGGCCACAGTGATCCCATCAAGTCTGTCTTAGCCTACTATCTGGGCACACCTCTCGATCTATTCCAGCGGATCATGATCGACACAGCCTCCATTAGCGTGCTTGCGCTGCGCGAAGCGGGCTGTGCGATTGTACGCATGAACGACACCGGGCCCGTGCCCGACCTGACCTTCCCTCCACCGGACTCAGCCACTGCGGCCGATGCCGCCGACAACCGTGAATCCACCCAGGAGGTGACCTGATGGAACGCATGTTATATGACATGAAACCTGTCGATTTCCTTCTGGCCGCTGCTGTAGGTCCTCCCGGCCAGCGCACTTTTTATCTACAAGTCCGCAAGGAGCAGGTGCTAGTAACTCTGAGTATGGAGAAGGAGCAGGTCTCTCTGTTGGCCACCAGTGTAGCCAACCTGATAGAGGACATTGACGATCTGCCCCCTGTTGACAGTAGTACCGTGCCGCATCAGGATCTGGAACAACCGGTGGAGCCCCTGTTCCACGTCGGCCCGATGGGGCTGGGATATGACCACACGCAAGAACTGTTCGCCGTGTTCATGCAGGGCACGGGGCCGCTCCAGCCGCCATCCGCCGACGCGGACGAGGAAGAATTGCCGGTGGTGCGCATCTGGGCCACGGGGTCCCAGATGCAGGCCTTCAGTGAACGGGCCTTGCAGGTTGTGGAGGCAGGCCGTCCCATTTGTCCCCTGTGCCATGAACCCATCAATCCGGAAGGTCATCTGTGTCCACGGTCCAATGGGCATGCCGATCCGATTATACTGTGACCGGCAGGCACCATGGCTGTCCCCGGACAGGTACCTAACCCTGAATCGCCGACAGCGGTGCTGGAGTTGCTGCAGCACGGTACGCTCTCCCTGAAGGGCCTGCTGCCCTACAGTTCTAACTATATTTTTCTGGGTACGGTGCAGGATGAGGACCATGCCGTACCGTGCGTCTACAAACCGCGTGACGGCGAAAATCCGCTGGGTGACTTTCCTTACGGTACGCTGTGCCAGCGGGAAGTCGCCGCCTGGTACCTTGCCGAAGCCCTAGGCTGGCCGCTGGTGCCGCCTACGCTGCTGCGGGATGGCGAGCACGGTCCCGGCAGCGTCCAGCTGTTTATCCCTCACGATCCTGCTATTCATTACTTCAACTTTCGCTACAGTGCCCGGCATACCACCACTCTGCGGCAGCTGGCCCTCTTTGACTATCTTGCCAACAACGCGGATCGTAAGAGTGGCCATTGTCTGATCGACGATGGGGCCCGGCTATGGGCTATTGATCATGGCATCTGCTTTCATCATCACTACAAGCTGCGTACCGTGATCTGGGAATTCGCCGGTGAACCCATTGAGGCGGAGCTGTGGACGGGATTAACACGCTGCACTACCATCCTTGAGAACGCATGGCATGCCTGTTCCCAAGCCCTGGCCACACTGTTGGCGCCATCCGAAAGAGAGGCTCTCCTCCAGCGCCTGCAGCATCTGCACCAGACGCAACAATATCCTCTGCCCCGTCAGGATCGGCGCAATTTCCCCTGGCCGCCCATTTGATACGCCCGTACCCCATCCAGGGGTACCTACCGAGCATCCTGACCGAACGCGACGCGATTCATTAGGGTACCGGTATGAGGGGTGTATAGGGTGTGGCCGCTGCGGATTGCCCCGGAGGCACCAGCCCCCGTATTCCCTACTAACGGCCCCGCTCCGGTATGGAAATAGCTGCGCTACAGGTACAATGAGAATTATCCATTGCCTCTGTACCCGGCAAATCATTGCGGGGAAGGAACGGAAAAAGCATGAAAGCGGTGGTGGTGGCCGGAGGTGAGGGCACACGTATTCGTCCCCTGACGCTGCAGCGCCCCAAGCCTCTGGTGCCTCTGGTAAACCGTCCCATTCTGGCGCATCTGGTGCGTCAGCTGCGTACCTATGGTGTTACCGAGCTACGTCTCACCCTGCGCCATATGGCGGCCCTGATCCAGGATTTTTTCCAACTAAATCCGTATGACGACATTGATGTGAGCTATGTCGTAGAGGAATTTCCGTTAGGCACCGCCGGCAATCTCCGCATGGCGGTACAGGACTGGACCGAACCGTTCCTAGTAGTGTCCGGCGATGGCCTCACGGATTTGGACTTCCGGCAGTTGTACGAGGCACACCAAGCATCCGGTGCGGAGGTCACCATCAACCTGTACCGGGCGGAAGAAACGCATGACTTTGGTGTAGTGCTCATTGATGAGCAGCATGAAGTGTACGGCTTCGTGGAAAAGCCACGACCTAGCGAACAACAGGCGGACACCGTCAACACGGGCATCTACGTCATTAATCCGTCCGTGCTGGATCTGATACCTGAGGGTCGGGAATGCGATTTCGCCCTACATCTGTTTCCCACCATGCTCCAACAGGGGCGGCGGATCCACGGCCACGTTATGGAGGGGTACTGGTGCGATGTCGGCAACACGGACAGTTACCTACAGGCTTCCCGGGACATCCTCCGGGGCCGGGTGGGCCTTCAGGATCCGCTGGGCCAGGAAATTGCGCCCGGGATCTGGGCCGGAGACAACGTAATCATTCACCCCGAGGCCATCCTGCGTGGCCCCTTGTATTTGGGTCATGAAGTCCAAATTGGACCTCATACGGTCATTGAAGGACCCACGGTCATTCGCCAATTCACCCGGGTGGAACCACACGCACACGTAGTTCATTCCATCATCTGGCGCAACTCGTACTTAGGACCCTCTAGCCAGGTAAGCGGGGCCATCGTGGGCCACATGTGCAGCATCGGCGCCCATGCCATTGTGAGTGAGGAATGTGTGGTGGGAGACGGCTGCGTGCTGGAGGAAGGTTCCATCCTCATGCCCAGTGTCCGTCTGTGGCCGCACAAACGGATCCTGCGCCGCTCAACGGTACGCGATGACATCATCTGGGGCAAGCAAGGCCGGCGGGATCTGTTCCGCGGGTACACCATCAGTGGTCAGATCAATCTGGATCTGACCTCCGAAAGTGCTACCCGCCTCGGGGTAGCCTTAGGCTCTTGTCTGGACACGGGTACCCAGGTGGCCATGAATCGGGACATGCACCGGGCATCCCGGATGATCAAGCGGGCTCTGATCAGCGGTCTGGTGGCTTCCGGTATTGATATTCTCGATCTGGGTAGTGTAGCGATGCCAGTGCTTCGGCACTTTGTGCGGGGCCACCCGGTCGGCGGCGTACACGTCTGCGTGAACCACACCGATCCCAACCCTCAGACCTTGGCCCTGCAGATCCTGGAACAGGACGGTAGCAATCTAGGCAAGGCTATGGAACGCAAGGTAGAGGCCAGTTACTTCCAGGAGAATTTCCGCCGCGTCGGTATGGACAGTCTGGGGGGCATCACCTATGTACCCAATGTGCTGGAGGCCTACACCACCGATTTTTTGTCCAAAGTATTTGAAATGCAGCTGCGGCAGGAACCTTTCAAGTTAGTGGTGGATTATTCCAATGGCCTGGCTGCCGATGTCATGTCCCGCCTATTTGACCAGTTCCAGATTGAAACCGTGCCCCTCAACAGCCTCGTGCAGGAGGGCCGATTGTTCATGGACCCGGCTCTGCGGACCCGTAAACAGAGGGAAATGGCCCAGATTGTGACCGCCGTGGATGCCCATCTAGGCGTAATCTTTGACGTGAGTGGTGAAATCATCTGCCTCGTAGACGATCAGGGCACGATCTTAACGACCTGGCAGGCCGACGCGCTGTTCCTGGAAATAGCCCTGTACAATCATCCGCATAGTCGGGTGGTATTCCCCGATCACATGCCGCAGGCCTACACCACCATTGCCCAGCGTTACGGGGCGACCTTGATACACAGCAAGAGTGACATGCACAATCTTATGACCACGGCGGCCTCCGGCAATGTGCTGGTGGCCCTCAACGGTAAGGGGCATTTCATCTTTCCCTTCTTCCATCCGGCGCCCGATCCGATGATGGCGACGTTCAAATTACTGGAGTATCTGGCCGTGCGCGCAGAGCCCATAAGTCGGATTCTGGCGCATCTGCCCTCCCTCAACTACATGCAGGCGGAGGTAGAGGTACCCTGGGCCCAGAAAACCGCGATCATGAGTCAGCTGCATCTAAATCACCAGTCCGAGCGTATCGAATCGCTGGAAGGCTTGAAAATCGGGACCGGGATCCATGAATGGGTACACCTGCAACCCAGTTCCGTGGATCCGGCCATCGCGATCACGGTGGATACCCCCACACCCTTTCGGTCCCGCGTACTCATTGAGAAATTCCGATGTGTCGTTAGTCAGTTGGTACAACCGGAAGCCGAGCGGCAAACTTAGTACCCGTGATTGAGCTACCCCCGGCTGTCCGTACCGGATCTGTGCACCATGACTCCTCCGTACGGCTGCTACGAATACCTGAGCCCTAATCCGACTGCCACCATGGCGTTAGGCCAGTGCCTAGGCACACGGTTGCAGGCTTGTGATATTGTGGCCCTACATGGCGATCTAGGCACGGGCAAAACGGTCCTGACCCAGGGCGTAGGGCGTGGTTTAGGGATAACGGGTCGCATCGTTAGTCCCACGTTTGTTTTGGCCAACGAGTATGTGACGCCTGCCGGGCTGCGTCTGCGCCATGTGGACTGTTATCGCCTGCCCACAGGCAACACCCGGAGTGAGGCCGCAAATCTGGGCTTAGACGAATGGCTAGCGGACGACCAATGTGTCCTGGTCATTGAGTGGGCGGATCGCATACCGGCCCTGTTACCCACGGAGCGACTAACACTCACATTGCATCATGGTCACATCCCGGAGGAGCGTCGGATTCACATCCGGGCTACAGGGGCCCGCTATGTAACCCTACTAGCCGACCTGAATTTGGTCTGATCTTCACCGGTACCACCCACCGCTTTGCACCACAGGGAAGGTTCTCGGCAGAATGCTAGCGGTTGGGATCCCGGCGGCCTCTCTCTGCAGTATCAGTTGCGACGATTGGTGGCGTGTAGTATGCCTTCGGCCATGGGCCAACCTCTCACCTACTCCTGATGCCATCTTCGTGACGGATGACTATAGCAAGGAAAATCACCAAAACTTCCCCGCTACACTCAAGGGTATAGGCCCCCACCGCGTGCGGCCTAGCGCTCCTAAGCCGGGGATGTTCTTCTGTGAGTGTTTAGAGGGATTCACCCGTTTGGGGGAGCAGCGTCATGCTGCCCTGTCCTGACGGGTACCCTGATACAATTCTGTGTTCGCGGTGCGGGCGATACCAGCCACGGCATCGCCTCTCTATACTGTGTCTGTGGGCTCCCAGCGCGTGCGCAATTCTTCAAACTCTTTCTGCTGCTGCCGGGTCAGCCGTTCAGGAATTTTGACGTCAATGCGGACGATTAGTTTGCCTTTTGGGGTAGGTTGTTTCAGGGCAGGCATGCCCTTACCCGTCAGGGCAATCCGGGTGTGACTTTGGGTACCCGGCTGTATTTTGAGTTGCACTGGGCCATCCATAGTGGGTACCGGTACTTCACCCCCCAGGACAGCGGTAAAGAGATCGATCGGCACGGATACCTGGAGATCGTTACCCTGGCGGGTGAACCGGGCATGTGGTTTAATCTCGATCCGGAGATAGAGATCACCCTCGGTTTCCCCACCTGAGCCGCGCAGCCGAATTCGGGATCCGGTTGCCACCCCCGGCGGAATGGTAGCCTGGACCGACTTGCCATTCGCCATACGGACAGTCCGGGTGGTACCCGCATAGGCTTCCTCTAATGTCAATTCGGTTTGGATCGTGCGCGGGGTCGGCTTGGGCCGCGGGGGTGCTTCCGTAGCGAAGCCTCCCATGCTACCGGCCCCGAAGAGCTGTTCAAAGAATGAGGAAAACCCCTGGCTGCCCCTGCCCTGACCCCCAAACATGCGCTCAAACTCTTCCGGGGACATACGTCGCCGAGAACCACCGGTACCCCACCGATTCCAGTTGAAGTCCTGGGCTTGGCCTCCTGCACGTTCAAATTTTTCCCAGTCCTTACCAAACTTATCGTATTTGCGGCGCTTCTCAGGATCTGACAGGACTGTGTAGGCTTCGTTGATGGCTTTGAAACGAGTTTCCGCATCCGGATCATTCTGGTTGGCATCCGGATGGTGCTGGCGTGCCAGTTTCCGAAAGGCGCTCTTGATGCTCTGGGTATCCGCATGGTGCGGCACGCCCAACACTTGATAATAATCCTGATACTTCATCATGTCATCCCTGCGTCCACGGGCCCTGGTAGTTCATACGTTCAGGGCCCGCGTGAAGGTCTCCTGTACGCGCACGGGCTTATCCGGTTTCGCGGTACTCACCCTCAATGATGTCTTCCTCATCGGCGGCCTGCTGTGCATTAGCCCCATTGGCAGCCTGGGTTTGGGACGCCTGCTGCTGAGCCTGGGACGCCAAGGCGGTCCCAGCCTGCTGCAACTGCTCTATCAGTTCCTTGATGCGGGCGAGATCTTCGGATTCCAGGGCCTCCTTCAAATCACTGACCAGGCCCTCAATACGGGTCCTATCCTCTTCCGGGATCGTATCCGCCATTTCCGTCAATACTTTCTCCGTATTGTAGATCAGGCTGTCGGCCTCGTTCCGGACCTCAACCAGTTCACGGACCTGCTGATCCGCCTGCTCGTTTTCCCGGGCTTCCCGGACTAGACGATCCACCTCATCATCCGATAGATTAGTGGATGCGGTGATGGTGATGCTCTGTTCATTGCCCGTGGCCTTGTCCTTCGCCTTGACGCTCAGGATGCCATCCGCGTTGATGTCAAACGTCACGACGATTTGGGGCATACCACGGGGTGCCGAGGGAATACCTTCCAAGCGGAAGTTGCCCAAGGTCTTGTTCTGGCTTGCCATCGGCCTTTCACCCTGCAGCACGTTGACATCCACCATCGTCTGGTTGTCGCTGGCAGTGGAAAAGGTCTCCTCCTTGCTGGTAGGAATGGTCGTGTTGCGGGGAATTTGAATGGTGTTAACACCGCCCAAGGTCTCGATCCCCAGACTGAGAGGCGTGACGTCCAGCAACAGCAGTTCCGACACTTCGCCGGCCAGGACGCCGGCCTGCAAGGCAGCCCCCATAGCAACGACCTCGTCGGGATTGACCCCTCGGTGCGGTGTGGTTTGGGTCATGGACGTGACCAGTTCTTGGATCATGGGCATCCGGGTGGAACCACCTACGAGCACGACCTCGTCCAGTTCGGAGGCGGCAAGCCCCGCGTCACGGAGCGCATTGGTGAAAGGAACTTTGCAGCGGTTGACCAGATCCGCGGTCAGCTGCTCAAACAAGCTACGGGACAGGTTCATTTGGAGATGCCGTGGACCTTCACTGTCAGCGGTGATAAAAGGCAGATTGATTTCCGTCTCCGGGGTTGTGGAGAGTTCAATCTTGGCCTTCTCGGCGGCCTCACGCAGGCGCTGGAGAGCTTGCCGGTCCCGGCGTAGGTCAATGCCGCATTCTTTGACAAACTCGTCAATGAGCCAGTCCACGATGCGTTCGTCCCAGTCGTCGCCGCCCAGATGGGTGTCACCGTTGGTCGACTTGACTTCAATGACACCATCGCCCACCTCTAGTACGGAGACGTCAAAAGTGCCACCCCCCAGGTCAAAGACTAGGATGGTCTCATCTTCCTTCTTGTCCAGACCATAGGCCACCGCCGCGGCGGTGGGTTCGTTGATGATCCGCAGGACTTCCAGGCCTGCGATCTGACCCGCGTCTTTGGTGGCCTGGCGCTGGCTGTCATTGAAGTAGGCCGGTACCGTGATCACTGCCTGGGTCACGTCGTCGCTCAGATAGGTTTCCGCATCCCGTTTGAGCTTACTCAGGATCATGGCGCTGATTTCCTGCGGTGAGTACTGCTTATCGTTCACGGGGACATGTACCCGGGCATCCTGATTGGGTCCCGCCACGATGGAATAGGGGACCATGTCCGCAATTTTCTCCGTTTCCCCGTCATCACGCCGGCGGCCCATCAGGCGCTTGACAGAATAGATGGTGCTATCCGGGTTCACCACCGCTTGCCGCTTGGCCGTGATGCCCACTAAGCGCTCACCCTTCTTAGAGAAAGCCACGATGGAAGGCGTGGTCCGGCTCCCTTCCGCGTTGGGAATGACAGCGGGATCACCGCCTTCAATGGCCGCTACTACGCTATTGGTGGTACCTAAATCAATGCCGATTACTTTAGCCATGTGCCTCTTTCGTCCAACCTCATTGTTTTAATAGCGATCAGGGCCCCTTACCCTTATTGTGTAGTTTAGTATAGACAAGATAGTATAAGTCCGGGACCAATCTTGCATTAGAGTTTCGTATGTATTGTGTATGCCGCGCTGCAACTTGGCCGCGGGCCACAACGTAAATCTAATCCAGGAAGCCCCGGATGGGATAAATATGGCAGAAGGTGGCGTATGAAGTACATGATCCATATGGCAGGATGGCTGGTTGTAACCGTAGGTTGCCTGTGGCTGTGGTCAGGCATCCCCGTACAGGCTGCTGAATTCCAGAGCGCTGATATCTACACATTGCCCGCGGACGCCGTGGTGACGGAAGACCTATTCGTGGTGGGGAACGAGATCATCATTGAGGGCACGGTGGAGGGCGATCTGTTCGCGGCCGGCTCCACGATCGTGATCCGCGGCGATGTGCAGGGCTCGGCGTACCTGGCCGCGTATGCCGTGGTGATACAAGGCAGCGCAGATGGGACACGTGGACGGGTGCAGGGCGATCTGCTGGGTGCCGCCTACAGCCTCATCCTGGACGGCACGATTGGTGAAGACATACGCGCTGCAGTAGGAGGCATGCTGGGACCCAACATACCTATCCCCTATGCGGGCGATGCCGCCAACAGCGCCAGTATGGAAGAATTTCTGCCGCGTCTGCATGAGGGCCTGGTTGTGACTTCCAGAGCCCGGATAGGCGGTGAAATCCTGGCCGCAACCAACCTGACTACCCTGGAAGGTCACGTAGAACGTGATGTCATGCTGGCGACGGAGCAGTACATGCAGGCGGATACCAGTCACATCGGTGGCAATTTGCGGGTTGAAGGAGGTAGTCAGGTCAATGTGCAAGGCAGTGTGCAAGGTGATCTGGACATCACGGCCCAGTCGGTCACATTGAGTCCCAACCTGACCGTGGGTGGCAGTACACGCTACACGGCGGCAGCGGCAGCGGCTACGCCCCCTGGGAACGCTGTGTTCACCCCGCTACAAGCTAACCCTACCGACGACGGGCCCTCGTGGCAGGATTGGCTGCTGCGCACCGTGTTGATAGTTGTGGGCTTTACGCTACTCCTAGTCCTGTTCCGTGTGGTACGATCGCGGTCGGCGGAACCTCCAAGACACCACCTAGGCATGGTCCTAGTCTGGGGTATCCTGTCCCTGTTCCTCATGCCCATCGCCCTTATTTTGCTGCCGGCTGTGACGGGTCTGTTCTTGGGCGTGGGCCAGGCGTTCGTAGTGGCAGGGGTAATAGGAGCCGGCTGGGCAGCCCTGTGGATCTTCAGCCCCCTGCTAGCGGGACGTCGTCTGGGTACTTGGCTCCGCGCCGGCTTGCCCGGCGAAACACCCACCTTCGGTGCTGAACTGCTGGGAGTGGTCCTGGTAATTCTGCTCGTACGTCTGAGTTCCCTACCCACCCTGGGTCTTGATCTGCTCCAGAATCTGCTCCAGGCTCTGGGCTGGATTGTGTTCAGTCTCTGTTACCTAGTGGCCGCAGGCAGTCTGATCCAGGGCTGGAGTGCCGCTAGACGAACACTCAGGCAGCCGGAGTCGGAATCCAACCGTGTGCCCGCATAAAGGCGTAGAGCAGAGGCACCATGGCATACTGGCCCTGAAACGCACGATAAGCAAAGAGCAGGGCCAGCAGGGCAGCCAGGATCCATGTAAGGGGTAACAGGCACAAAAGTACGACAGCCAGCAGGGTGCCGACGATCGGAAACAAGAATATCAGGGCACCGGCACCGAGGCCGAGCCCGAGCCAGAACATGCCGCAGCCGAGGCCCAGGCCTAGGCTCTGGACAGCATGGAAGGTCTGGAACAGGGTCCGTTTGGGACTGAGAAGTACAATGATGGGAAAAATGAACGGTAGGACGATCAGGGTGACATAGCAAAGCATGGCTACTAGCCGTTCGTTGTCGGCCACGGCTGACTGGGGCGATCGGCTATCAACCGCCGGATCCCAGTCGTCCGGGAACTCGTTCCAGGCGGCGTCTTGATCATGTGCCCAGTCCGGCGTGTGTCCTGCCGCAGGTCGTTTAGTCCCCGTCGCCTTGTCTTCACCGGGGGAGTCAGAATTGTCCATCCGGGCTTCCATGAAGGATCCTTGTACTTTTGTGTGCAAAGGAGCGGTTACTGTAGCTAAAGAATTCAAACTCCTTTGTCCACTATATAGATTACGAATGACTCCATCCGCAGGTTGCATGCAATCTTCCACGCTACCCTCCTCTCCTCCTGATGTCCGGACGGCGCCGTGGCGGATCGTTTTCATGGGGACCCCGGCCCTGGCGGTGCCCACGCTCACCCGTTTGCAGGAGCTGCAGGGGCCGGGTTTGTGGCAGTTGGTGGGTGTTGTCACTCAACCGGATCGGCGTCAGGGTCGCCGGCGGCAGCTCATCCCCAGTCCCGTCAAGGCAATGGCTGACCAGGCATCTCTGCCTCTGCTGCAGCCTGAAACCTTCCGCGGCGATTCCGCGGCGCGGGCTGCCTTGGCTGCTTGGCATCCTGACCTGGTCGTGGTCATGGCATTTGGACAGATTCTGCCGCGGTCTGTTCTGCGCATTCCACCGTGCGGCTGCATCAACGTGCACACCAGCCTGTTGCCTGCCTTGCGGGGCGCCTCGCCCATTGCCACGGCCTTACTTCAGGGCCTGACGGTTACGGGCACCAGCATCATGCTCATGGACGCGGGTATGGATACGGGACCGGTACTAGCTCAAGCCAAGATGTCCATCCGGCCCCAGGATACCACCCTGAGCTTGGGTGAACGGCTAGCCCGGCAGGGGGCAGAGTTGCTGGTACAAACTCTGCCCGGTTGGTTAGCCGGTGAGATGCAACCCACGGCCCAGACCTGCCTGCCGGGGCCGGTCTCGGTCTGTGGCCTGTGGTCCAAAGACGCCGGACGGATCGACTGGATGCAGACAGCCGTATATATTGAAAGACAGATCCGAGCCTGCCATCCCTGGCCGGGGGCCTTCTGTCAGTGGCAAAGTCGCCAGTTCAAGATCCTAGCAGCCGACTGGCAAAGCGATCTGTCCTTAGACCGGCCGCCCGGGCATGTGATGCTGATCGATGGCCGGCTGGGAATTCAGACGGGTGCCGGTGTCTTGTTCCCACAACGAGTGCAGCTGGCGGGTAGGGCCGCGATGACCATTGAAGCATTTGTCCATGGGGCAGGGCGGAAGATATTGGGAACCCGGCTGGAGTGAAAACCTGACCTACCGTAGGAAGTGCCCATGGCCATGGTCATCGTGGTTTGGGTACGTTCGGGGCAACGGCCACTTGGGCCGTGTAGGAAAGGCCGGTATACACGACACGCATCTCCGACAGGGGCCATGGCCGATCCCCGGGGATATGGCTATGGCCCATCTACTACCCGGAGACAACACGTCAGAGCGTACACGGCGCCGCCTGCCATGAGCCTGGGATTGCCCCCGTAAGCCGGTGGCTGATCAGTCAGGGTACACCCGGCCCGTTTTCCCTAAAACGGGCTGATGCTATAAACTTTCGTATTCCTGACAATGCCAGTTGCCATGGTCCTATTTACCTGGCCCACACCGTCCATGCTGTCGTGGGGCCTTTATCTTGCTCTCCCTACCATGTCGGCTAGAGAGCTCTGAGAGCCCATGCCATCGCTGTTGCGTACCGCACGTTTCCTCGTTCCCTACAAGCTGCTCATTCTAGGCACACTCATTACCGTCATCCTGCCCGTGGCCATGGAACTAGTCGTGCCGCGCCTGATGCAGACCGTCATTGACGACGGTATCTTACAGAGAGACATCAAGGCTATCTGGCGGGGCTCACTGGCTATGTTCTTGGCCGCTGCCGTAGGAGCCCTGACCACTTTTGGCCAAGGTATTTTCCGGGCCCGCCTGTCACAGGCCTTGGCATTTGACATCCGCAATGCCTTGTTCCGCAAAGTGATGACCCTGTCACATCCCGATATCGATCAACTGCAAACCGGGCAACTCATTACCCGCCTCACCGCAGACGTGGATGTCGTGCGTATGTTCACCAGCGTCGGCGTGTCCCTGCTGATGCGGGCCCTCCTGATGGTCACGGGCAGTATGCTGTTGATGATGATGGTGGATCCGCCACTATCCGTGATCATATGGCTCATGGTGATGCTGACCGGCCTTGTACTGCGCTGGGTCTTTGTCCGGGCGACACCTCTGTATACCCGGGTACAACAACGACTGGCCGCCCTGAACGTAGTGGTGCAGGAAAATCTGGCCGGCATGTCCGAAGTCCGGGCCTTTGTGCAGGAAAAGGCTCAGATCGCGCGCTTTAGTGCGGCCAACGAAGAATTGGTGGATCAGAACATCCGGGTGGGGCGCCTGGTAGCCATTTCGCTACCCTTGATTGCCCTGTTCACGCACTTGGGCCTGGTAGGCATGGCCTGGTTCGGTGGTACCGCCGTCATTGCGGAGCGGCTTTCGCTGGGCCAACTGGTGGCGTTGAACAGCTATCTCATGATTGGCCTCACCCCACTCCTGCTGCTGAGCGGTATGCTGTCCATGCTGTCCCGAGCCACCGCCTCGGCACAGCGTGTTTGGGAGGTGCTGGACACCGAGCCCGCCGTGCCGGCCCCGGCCGCAACTACGCCGCGCAGCGTCAGGGGGCGCATTGAATTCCGACATGTGGACTTCGCGTACGCCGGGCAGGCCCGGCTTCCCCAGGATTTGCATGGTCACCTTAAGGCCACACCGCCTGTAACACCCAATGGCGTGCCCCAAGCTTCCGTCCAGCGCCACGGCGAACGCGTGCTCACGGACCTGAACTTCGTGATCGAACCGGGCCAAATGATTGGCTTGATTGGAGCCACCGGCTCGGGCAAATCCACGCTAATGTATCTGATCCCACGCTTCTACGACGTCAGTGCCGGTGCGATTCTGATTGACGGTGTGGATGTGCGCGACTGGGATCCAGGCACTCTGCGCCAGGCCATCGGACTAGTAGCTCAGCATCCAGCCTTGTTTAATCGGACCATAGCCGAAAATATCGCCTTTGGTCAGCCCGATTTGTCCCCGGCTGAGACAGAACGCGTGGCCCGCATGGCCCAGGCCCACGCTTTTGTGCAGGACAAGGAAGGGGCCTACGCGCATATGGTGGAGGAAGGGGGTGCCAATCTCTCCGGTGGTCAGAAACAGCGTCTGGCCATTGCGCGAGCCCTGGCCGTCAACCCGCAGATCCTGCTCATGGACGATGCCACGTCGTCCGTCGATCTGGAGACCGAGGCGGAGATCCAGCAAACTTTCCAGGAAGCGGCCCAGGGGCGTACGACCATCATTGTAGCCCATCGCGTTTCCAGCATCGTACACGCCGACTGTATTTTCATCCTGGACGGAGGCCGGATCGTAGCCCAAGGTACGCACGGTGAGTTGCTAGCCACCAGTACTATCTACCGCGAACTATACGAATCCCAGTTAGGTTGAGGCCTACGCTTGCCGTTCCGGTTGTCCTAACGTACAACACCCACCATGACCCACGCTACTGCACGTCCCGCACGATCCAATCAGTCTACGGGGGGTATGCGCATCGGTATGGGTAGCGGTGGCGGCCGCCCTACGGGGGAAGCCGCCCGCAATCCACGCCAGACGGTGCACCGGCTCTTTGGGTACCTGCACGCGTTCCGCACTCAGATCATCTTGGTCGCCCTGTTGGTACTCGTGAGTACCGCCCTAGGCCTGGCCGGCCCCATTCTACTCGGCCGGGCGATCGACCTCTTCATCGTCCCGGGTGATCGGCCAGGTCTGGCTCGCCTCATTGTGCTTTTGCTCGGGGTATACGGGATCGCATTTGTGACGACCATGGGCCAGAGTCTACTCATGGTGGAGATCGCGCAGCGCTTTGTCAGTACCTTGCGTTCTCTGATCTTTGAACACATCCAGCGTCTATCCTTGGCCGACCACAACAAACGTCGTACCGGGGATCTGATGAGTCGGGTCGGCAACGATACGGAAACCATCAACCAGACCTTGTCCAACGGCCTGATCGAATTCGTCTCCAATAGCCTGCTGCTGCTGGGCAGCTTGGTTTTCATGGTGATTCTAAACTGGCGGTTGGGTCTGGGGGCTCTGGTACTACTGCCCACCATGCTGTTCCTGACGGGCCAGATTACCGTACGGAGTCGTAAGGCCTTCCGGCGCGTGCAGCGCCGACTGGGTATCATGAACGCTACCATTGAGGAAAGCATCACCAATTTTCGGGAGATTAAGGCCTTCAATCGGGAAGCCGCCGCCCAGGTCGACTTCGCGCGGGTTAGCCAAGAGTATCGCCAAGTGGCGACGTACGCGGAGGTCATCATGGGTATATTGGGGCCCATGTTCTCCACCATGAGCGTCATCTGCCTAGGGTCTCTTGCTCTGTTTGGTGGCTGGTTGGCGCTTCAGGGTTATGTTCAGGTGGGCATTATTGCCACCTTCATCATCTATATCCGCAATTTCTTCCGCCCTCTGCGTTCCCTGGCCATGCTGTACAACCAGCTGCAATCCTCGATTGCCGGGGCGGAACGAATCTTTGAGATCTTGGACACGGTGCCCTCGGTGACGGACCACGCCGACGCCGTAGCGCTCGATCGGGTTGTGGGCCGGATCGAGCTCGATCATGTGGACTTTGAATACGAGGCAGGCAAGCCCATTCTGTACGACATACAGCTAACTGTGGAACCGGGACAGACAGTGGCTCTGGTTGGGCCCACCGGAGCGGGCAAGACCACCATCGTCAGTTTACTGAGTCGCTTTCTGGATGTCACGGCAGGTGCCATTCGAATTGACGGCCATGATCTGCGTGACATCCAGCAGGCGTATTGGCGTCAACAGCTGGGCATTGTGCTGCAGGACACCTATCTCTTTTCGGGCACGGTGAAGGAGAATATCCGTTTTGGCAACCCGGCGGCGTCCGATGCAGAGGTGTTTGAGGCGGCCCGGATTGCCAATGCCGACTGGTTCATTCGGCGGTTGCCTGCCGGTTACGATTCCCGGGTGTCGGAGCGCGGCCACAATTTTTCTGAAGGCCAGCGCCAGCTGATCGCAATCGCACGGGCGGTGCTAGCCCGGCCCCGCGTGCTCATCCTGGACGAAGCCACCAGCAGCGTGGATACGCGCACTGAGGTCAATTTGCAGAATGCCCTGCTCGCCCTGCTGCAGCACCGGACGGCCTTTGTGATTGCGCACCGCCTCAACACCATCCGTCATGCCGATCTGGTGTTGTTTGTGCTGGATGGCCGCATTGTTGAGAGGGGTACCCACGAAGAACTAGTGGCCCAGCAAGGGCATTATTACCATCTGTATACCAGTCAGCGCCGGCGTCTGCTGCAGCAGGCTACCGACCCGGTTCCGGAGTATCACGATGATTTCAAGCGGACAGGTTCTGCTGATTATCCCGATCGAACAGGTGGAGCTTGGCCCGATTGAACGTAAGCCGGCCCTGGCCTCCGGCCTGAACGTCCTGATCCGGCCCTGTGGCCACCATGAGGCGTTGACGACCCACGGTAACCACCAGGATATTCATGGATCCCATAGGTTCCACCACCACGACCTGACAGGGTAGACAAGCTGGCGCCGTGTCGTCCCCCTGATCAAAAACAATGTCCTCGGGGCGCACACCCAAGATGGCAGGGCCCCGGAGCCGCTCCCGGCGCTCCGCCAGGCCCATAGCGGCCAGGTCCGCGGTTGACAACACCAGTCTCCCCGGTGGTAGATCGTCCCCCTCTACATGCCAGAGCCCATCTTCAGTCCGTAAGTCGCAGTCAAGAAAGTTCATGGCCGGACTACCCAGAAAGCCTGCCACAAACAGGTTCCGGGGCCGGTTATACACTTCCAAAGGGGCCCCTACCTGCTGGACTAGTCCCTGATGCATCACCACTACCCGGTGGCTGAGTGTCATGGCCTCCGCTTGGTCGTGTGTGACATAGAGTACGGTTCCCTCCACCCGAGCGAAGAGCAGCTTCAGTTCCGCCCGCATCTGTATACGAAGTTTGGCGTCCAGATTGCTGAGCGGTTCGTCCAGTAGGAACGCCTTGGGATTACGCGTGATGGCCCGACCTAAGGCGACCCGCTGGCGCTGTCCCCCGCTCAACTGGCGTGGCTTGCGGTCCAGCAGATGTGCAATCTCCAGGGACTGCGCCGCAGCTTGGACGCGGGATTCGATCTCCGCCCGTGGGATCTTACGCACCTTGAGGCCAAAACCGATGTTCTCCCGCACGGTCTTGTGCGGATACAGCGCATAGCTCTGGAACACCATAGCGAGATCCCGCTGTCCGGGTGGCACGGCATTCACACACCGGTCGTCAATATAGATCACCCCTTGACTGGGATCTTCCAGCCCTGCCGTGAGATTCAGCGTGGTGGACTTGCCACAGCCGCTGGGGCCTACCAGGGTCACGAACTCCCGATCCTCAACAACCAAATTCAGGTTCTCCAGCGCCTGGACGGAGCCGAAGCGCTTGCCCACATCATGGTAACGAATTTGCGCCATAACGACTCTCCCGGTTCCGGTTATTCCTTAACGGCCCCGAACGTGAGTCCCCGGACCAGATATCGTTGAGTGAGGCCGGCGAACAGCATCACAGGCACGATCATGAGGGACGCTAGGGCGGACATCTCACCCCAACGCAGGAACTTGTCGGACATGTATCCGGCGATGACCACCGGTAGAGTCTTCGCTGTGCGCGAGGTCAGCATGGAAGCGTATAGGAATTCGTTCCAAGAATAGATGAACGTGAAGATTGCGGTCACGGCGATGCCGGGCAGGGCCAGCGGGAGCGTGATCTGAGCAAAGCGCTGCCACAGGGAACAGCCGTCCATGATCGCGGCCTTATCAATAGCCTCGGGCAAATCCTGGAAGAAGCCCAGCATCAGCCAGATTACGAAAGGCAGTGTGAACGCCGTATGCGTTAGGATCAGAGCCCCATGTGTATCGGTGAGATTAAGGTTGCGGATAATCACAAAATAAGGAATGGCCGTGGTGATGGGAGGAAAGATGCGCACGATCAGGATCCAGATCATGAGCGCTTGTCGGATACGGTAAGCCAAGTAAAGCTTGGACAAGGCGTAGGCCGCCATGGACCCAAGGAGGATACCTAGGCCGGTACTGACCAGCGCGATCAAGGTGCTGTTGAGAAAGAATTGCCCGATCTGCTCCACCTGCAATACGTCCGTGAAGTTGCGCAGGGTGCCACGCAACGGCAAGATAATCGGCGGGGCAACAATCGTATCCACCTCGTACTTGAACGCAGTGGACACCAGCCAGTAGGCGGGAAACGTCACCGTCCCCAGCACAAGGGCAGTGCATAGGTACAGCAGAAGCCGGCGCGACACGGCATACGGCCCCATTTAGGCACTTCCTTCCGGTGTACGCCGCTGCAGCGCCTGGATAAAGAAGATCGCGATTACGAAGACGAACAATAGGAAGAGCCAGGACATGGCGCTCGCCTTGCCAATCTGGAAGAACTGTAGACCGTTCTTGTAGATCAGAATGGACAGCACTTCCGTGACCCGGCCCGGGCCGCCAAACGTCAGCGTGTAGATGATGTCAAAAATGCGGAAGGCATCCATGATACGTAGAAGCAATACCACAAGGATGACGGGCCTGAGTAGAGGCAGGGTGATCTCGTGGAAAATCTGCCAGGCGGACGCCCCGTCCACCCGGGCTGCCTTGTAGAAATCCACCGGCAGGGACTGGATACCCGCCGCCAAAATGAAGATCACGACCGGTAGCTGCTGCCAGATCTCAACCGTGATCACCGCGGCCAGGGCCTGCTCCGGATTCCCGGTCCAGGTCTGGGGGGGAATGCCGATCAGGCCAATGAAATAGTTGAGCGCACCATAAGTAGAGTGGTACAAGGTCCGCCACAGAACTCCCGCCACCACCGGAGTCATCATCAAGGGAATTAGTAGGAGCGTCCGGATCAGACCGACAACGCGGATCCGGGTCGTCACCAGCAGGGCCAGAACCATGCCCAGTAGGAATTCAAGCGACACCGCCGTCACTACGAAGATCAGGGTGGTCTTCAGGCTGGACTGGAAAACGGGATCGGCCAAGAGCCGGGTGTAGTTACGCAAACCGATGAATACCGGCTGGCTGTTGGGCACGCTCATGTTCCACGAGAAGAAACTGAGACGCAGGCTGTAGAGCAGAGGATACACGGATGTCAGCAGGAGGAACAGCAAAGCAGGGGTGATGAACAGCCACGACATCATCCTTTCCCGGCTGTGGTTCTGTACCACCGTACCCGTCACGGCGGCCAGAGCCGGGGCAGGGCGCCTAGCCCATGGGGCCCGCTTCAGGCGTACCCTGCCGGACGATCGCAAAGTCTCATCAGACATACTTTTGTCGTTTTCCCATGCCTGCCTATCGGCTGTATACGGCCCTTGCCGTGAGGATACACGGCTCCGCCCCCCGGGGTGTTGTCCATACCTAAAGTGCGTCAAACCAGGGTCCGGTGGCACCATGCCATATTTCCATCGTACCAGTATTCGTCCCAAACCCTATCGTGGTGCCGGCATGACTCTGGTTCTAAATAAACCGGACCGCCGTTCCCTGGGGGCTGACTGTCCTACACGTATAACAAGACACCTACTGCTCAGTTGTCGTTCAGGCATTGGCCCTGTTCCGGTCCGGGTACTCTCCTGACCCTGTTTTCCGATCGAGCTTGATAGTTGTATAGTTCCTAAGGAGAGTACTGCACGGCCATCAACGTCACGCAGCAAACCCGGAACCCTGCATCAGTCACCATGGATCGAGCCAACTTCGTAGACATGCCTACCCCCGGCTCTACACTCGCCCCGGCCCACCTAGTACCGGGATGTGTGGCCATCAGTCTTTTTTATGAGTAGCGGCGGACCGTATGCGACCCTTGCTATCAGCGGTGCTGATCCCGCATACGGAAGATTGCTGTGTGGCCTTTAGCATTGACGTGCCTTACTTCTCGTCCTATGACTTCTTCCACCAGGGGCCCCCATGGAAGAAGCTCAGGTGTATAACCTGGCAGCCCGATGGGCTGACCTGTCACATCGGACATGACTACTAGGGAGAAATGGCGTGATCCCATATGGGTACGGCGCCGCGGTGTACAGCCGGGAGGACCTGCTCCACGCGCAGGCACGTGCGTTGCACCTTGCTCCGTTGTACCTCACGTTTCAGTAGACTAGGAGATTTGCCACATGACACGTCCTTATCGTTACCACCGTCGAGACATTCTGAAGACCCTAGGGATACTGGGTGCCGGTTCATTACTGGCTGCCTGTGGCCCGACCGGAGCTCCACCGCCACCCACGGTCGTACCCGCGGCTGCGGACATGGCATCCACCGATAAGCCATACGATGGCATCACATTGCGCATGCTAACGCAGGCGGGCACGGATTACGAACCCGCCTTCCGGGCCTGGTCGGAGCAGTTCACTGCCGAGACCGGAGCCCAGGTTGAGTTTGAGTTTGCACCTTGGGAAACCCTGATGCCCAAAGTACAAGCGGACTTGGCATCCGGTGATCCCCAGTTCGATCTGTTCTGCAACGATATTGAATTCCAATACACCATTTGGCCGGAACTGGCCCCCATCAACGATTTCCTGGACGCTAGCAACTACGACATGGACGGTTTCTTCGATCCCGTCTATCGGTATGGAGAAGGTATTGCCGGCAATACCGGCGTCCGCTATGGTCTACCCGTGGTGAGCGGGGTATCCGTGCTGTTCTACCGCACGGATTTGATCGACACCTTTCCCACTACCTGGGCTGAATATGACACCCTGCTGGCCACCCACACCCACGATTCCATGTATGGGCTTTCTTTCGCCGGTGTGCCCGCACAACTCGTCAAACTTTTCTTGGCACGGTACTGGGCGCTGGGTGATCCCTTGCTGACACCTGACTGGCAACCACTCATCAACGGCGAAAAGGGAGTGGCGGCGCTGACACTCCTGAAAGAGCACAAGGACAAATACGCCCCGCCTGGCTTACTGGCATGGGACAATCCGGATGCCGCCAACGCGTTTTTGGCCGGGGATGTAGCGGTGAACGAAGGCTGGGCCGGCTTCATCTTGCCTGCCTTAGACGATCCGGAAAAATCCAAGGTGGTAGGTAACTGGGCTATCGCTCCTTATCCGGAAGGCGGCACAGGCAACTTCGTGCAGCACAACATAGTGATGATGAAGACCTCGGCCCACAAAGAAGCAGCCTTTGCACTCATGGCGGCCCTTAGCAATCCGCAGCGTGCCAAGGCAGGTATGCTGGACTTCGGTATGACCGCAGCCCGTAAAAGCATATTCAATGATTCGGATGTGGTTGCAGCCAAACCCTACATGCCTGACTATGGGGCGGTACTGAGTCGGGGCCGGCCCTTCACGCCCGGCGTGCCGCAGTGGCTTGAGATGTTCATTGGCTTAGCCGAAGGTGCCTCCTCCGCCCTGTCGGATCAGACCACACCGCAGGAAGCTCTGGACCGAGTAGCGGAAGGTTGGCTGGAACTGCTGGCGCAGAATCCGCTTGATTTTGCATACCAGGAATAACTCCTAACCACCAGGATCCCGACGCGGTACGCTGAATACGCGTCAGTTAGTCAAGCGCATCCTACCAGGGACTGTCCCTGGTAGGATGCGGTGTCCACCAGATCCCGTAGCAGCCACCAGTACCAATGCAGCTGGTGACAGCTAGTTCACGCTCTTCATCCCCGGATAGTTTATACATGCCCACCCCTCTTTACATGGATGGTGCAAGGGACTTGCGCCTGGATTTCCTCCGTGGCTACGCTATCTTGGTCATGACCCTGACACACCTGGGAATGGCTTCACCACTTATCTTCGTCACCGGCGGTTCACGCTTTCTCATCAATGCCGCGGAAGTCTTCTTTTTCATTTCCGGATTCACGATAGGGTATATAGCGATCGGCCGGCCCCTGGGACAGCAGGTGCAGCACCGACTAGCTCGCAGCTGGCTGATCTACCGCTACATTCTGTTTTTTTCCTTGGCCCTGACCGTGCTACTGGACCAGGCTTGGCTGCGCACGGCAACCCAGGGTGAATTCGTGCGCTGGCTAGTGCACCTGATCGCCCTGAAGGACGCGACATGGGAGATGGACATCCTCATCGCCTATGTCGTCTACGTGGCCCTAGCTCCTCTGGTCCTCTGGGGACTGGCCACGCATCGGACCCGGCTGGTGCTCATGGTCACAGTCGGTATTTACCTGCTCACACGCCTTGACCCACTGGGCATGCAGCTGGAATTCGCCTCGTTTCGCCATCTGGCCGCGAACAGCCCGCTGTTCGTGGGCGCGATCGTTCTGGGTTATCACCATTATGCTCTGTCCACGTGGTGGCGGGCGCACCGCTGGACGCGTTGGGTAGACAGGGGGATCGTGCTCACCGGTATGGTTCTGCTTGGAGGATTCCTGACCGATTACGGCGGCAACGAAGATATCCAGGTCTGGCTGGGCAACTTCGTGATCCGGGAATTCTTTATGCCACTCCTCAACCTGGCCATCATCTTTCTATATCTACGTATACTGTGGCTGCTGGTCACCCACCTATGGTGGCCCCTAATACATGGCAGCGGCTGGCTCTTCATGCCTCTTGGTCAGGACAGCCTGTTCGCCTATTGCATGCAGGTCACGGCCATTGAACTGTTTCGCCGCGTGGTGGCCTCCTACGATATCGTTGACTGGGAAAGCCATGTCCTGCTCCGTCTACTAGCTGAAGCGATTGTGGTAGGGGTGGTGTGGAGCAGCGTGGGGCTACGGCGCCGGTTGCAGGCTGTATTGCAAGCTCGGCACTGGCTGGCTTGGACCCGGCGGCACCTACTAAACCTACTGGTGTGGGGTACGCTCCTGATCCTCATAGGCCTCATGCTATTCACAATGGAACCCGGCGGCTGGTGGTGGGCGGATGAGGACTTTGATTTCTGACGAAATTGCCTGTTTCACGGGCACTCCGGTACCGTCCGTAGGCGTAAACAATTTTTACTCGGCCGACCGGGACTTGATACCTAAACCGGTAGTTCAGATTGGCTTCGTGTAGACCTCTGGCTTGAGAGCTGCGGACTGTGGTGCTTGTCGACTGGAAAGGGGAGGACAGAATTTATGAAACTATGGAAGCTGGTAGGCCTGTTGGCCCTGGTGGCATACCCGGAATAACCCCTAACCACCAGGGCCCTGGCGCGGTACGCTAAATACACGTCAGTTAGTCAAGTACATCCTACCAGGGACAGTCCTTGGTAGGATGCGGTGTCCACCAGATTCCATCGCAGCTGGTGACAGCTAGTTCATGCTCTTCATCTCCGGATAGTTTATACATGCCCACCCCTCTTTACATGGATGGCACACGGGACCTGCGCCTGGATTTCCTCCGTGGCTACGCCATATTGGCCATGACCTTGACACACCTGGGGATGGCTTCGCCACTCATCTTCGTCACCGGTGGCTCACGTTTTCTCATCACCGCCGCGGACGTTTTCTTGTTCATCTCCGGATTCACGATAGGGCATATAGCGATCGGTCACCCCCTAGGACAGCAGGTGCAGAACCGCCTGGCCCGTAGCTGGCTGATCTATCGCTACATTCTGTTTTTTTCCTTGTCCCTGACCGTGCTACTGGACCAGCCCTGGCTACGCACGGCAACCCAGGGCGAATTCATGAGCTGGTTAACGCGCCTGATAGTCCTCAAGGATGCGACGTGGGACATGGACATCCTCATCACCTATGTCGTCTACGTGGCCCTGGCTCCTCTGGTCCTCTGGGGGCTGGCTACACACCGAACCCGGCTGGTGCTCATTACTACGGCCGGCATTTTTCTGCTCACACTCCTTGATCCGCTGGCCACGCACCTAGGATTTGCCTCAATGGAACACCTGGCCTTGTACAGCCCACTGTTCGTGGGTGCGATCGTTCTAGGGTATCACCGTTACACCCTGGCCAGGTGGTGGCAGACGCACCGCTGGACGCGTTGGGTGGACAGGGGAACCATGCTTACCGGCATGCTTCTGCTTGGGATGTTCTTAGCGTATCGCAGCGGCAACGAGGCTATCCGGGTCTGGCTGTACAATGTCCCGGACTGGCTCCTCCATCCACCCGGCAACCCGATCGTGGTCTCTTTGTATCTGCGTGTGCTGTGGCTGCTGGTCACTCGTCTGTGGCATCCTCTGAGGCATGTTAGCGGCTGGCTCCTCATACCTCTCGGGCAGGATGGTCTATTCGCCTATTGCATGCATGTCACGGCCATTGAGCTGTTTCACCGCGTGATGGAATCCTACGACATCATTGACTGGGAAAGCCACATCCTGCTCCGTCTGCTGGCTGAAACGATCGTGGTGGGGGTGGTGTGGAGCAGCGTGAGGCTACGGCGCCGGTTGCGGGCTGTGTTGCAAGCTCGGCACTGGCTGGCTTGGACCCGCCGGCACCTGCTAAACCTGCTGGTGTGGGGTACGCTCCTGATTCTCATGGGCCTCATGCTATTCACAATGGAACCCGGTGGCTGGTGGGAGGGAGAGGAATATGACGATTTCGATTTCTGACGGGATCATCTTTCATGGATACTCCGGTACCGTCCGCAGGCACGAAAAAACCGGGACTGCCGCCGGGCTGTAGCAAGAGGTTGTTGATTAGGACAGAATCCGGCGCGTGCAGGGAACACCTACCGGGGCGGATGGGGCTTGCAACATCGGGAGAGTCACGGGCCGGGATGCCGCTGTCCGAGAACGCATCCACCAGCCGAATTGGACCTCTTCCTACATGACCGTAACAGCCATCTCATATTAATGCCCTTGGAGACAATGCAACAGATGGTGTATAGTTACGATAGTTACTTGTTCCACATCCTGGTTTGCCTACGCTGATCATGACAAGTAGCTGTTTTTCGGGCGTTTCAGTCGCAGCTTTCTGGAGAGTTTTCACTCAGCCAGCCGGGGTTTGATACCTAAACTGGTAGTTCGGATTGGCTTCGTGTAGACTTCTGGCTTGAGAGCCGCGGACTGTGGCGCTTTTCGTCTGGAAAGAGGAGGATAGAGTTTATGAAACTATGGAAGCTGATGGGCCTGCTGACCCTGCTGGTCGTAGCCCTGGTAGCTTGTACTGCCCCCACCACGCCCGCGGACATGATGGACGAGGACGATATGATGGACGGGGATGATATGGCCATGGACGACGCCATGCTG
The DNA here is from genome assembly GCA_965116185.1 of Caldilineaceae bacterium. Classification (GTDB taxonomy): domain Bacteria; phylum Chloroflexota; class Anaerolineae; order Caldilineales; family Caldilineaceae; genus Bin34. The sequence continues at coordinate 259,022 of OZ220492.1, read as the reverse complement.
CCTGACGACGCGGCCGCGGAACAGGTCCTGCGTATTGCTACCGGTTCAACCGGTGCGAACAGTTTTACGTTCTACCCCATGTCCGGTGGTGGCGATCATCAGAGCTGGATGCCCCTGCTCTATGTGCCGCCTCTGTACTTTGACGTAGATGCCAACCTGCAGCACGGTGTCTTTGACAGTGCAATGTCCAATGAAGACGATACGGTCTGGACCTTCACCATTGACGAACGAGCCGTCTGGTCTGACGGTACTCCCATCACCGCTCAGCAGGTTGTCGGCACTTGGAACCGCATGACGGATCCCCTGACGGAACACGGTCGCATACCGCAATACATCGGCAACATTGAAGGCTTCCCTGAAGCCCGGGCGGACGAGGCGGATACCATATCCGGCCTGATGGCGCTTGATGATCGAACGGTACAAGCTACATTGATGGTCCCCGATGCGATTTTCCACTGGCGTATCGCCACTACGCATACCAACCCCATCAAGATCGATGACGTGATGGATGAGAATCTAGATACCTTCTGGCTGCCCGAAAATAATCCGGCGGTCAGCGGTCCCTACATGCTGTCCGAGTACGATCCGGATCTGGGCGTGGCGACGATGGTCCCCAATCCCTACTGGTGGATGGACGAAGGTCCCTACCTAGAACGTATTGAGTTCATGTTCGTGACGGATCAGAACACGGCCGCCACCATGGTGCAGAATGACCAGGTGAGTTTCGCCATGACGGGACTGCCCCCGGCGCTGCGTGCGGCCCATCCGGACTATTTCCGTCCCATCAAATCCATCGGGTTCAACTCTTTCTGGATCACGGACCAGGTGGAACCCACCAACGATCCCAAGGTACGGGAAGCCCTGTACTTGGCCGTGGACATGGAAGCCGTGTTCAAAGCGGCCTTCCCGGAAGGCAACGCCATGTTGCCCACTCAGCTCCTGGACCCCAACGTCAGCTGCTGGGATCCGGACGCCAATTGGTCTGACGATTATGATCCTGAAGCTGCGCGGGCGGCCCTGGCAGCCTCCAGCTACGGCAGTGCCGACAATCTGCCCAAGCTACGGGTTACACCACGCGCTTCGGCACCAAGTCTCAACCGCGCTCTGGAAGCCGTCATAGAATTCTGGCGCCAGAATTTGGGCATCACCAACATTGAATTCAAGACCCGGCCCGACGAGTTCGGCGAAGATGCGGAGCTGGTCAACCTGTCCCGCGACGATGTGGTGATCCGTTTCCCGGATGGCGCTACCTACGCCTGGGTTGGCATGCACAGTGCGGGGCCGATCGCCCGGGGCTCCATGCTGAAGGGCTACCAGAATCCGGAGGTCGATCGCTTGATCGAGGAAGCGCAGATGCTCTCACCGGATGACCCCGGTCGCTGTGAGAACACCCGCGCCGCCCAGGAACTCTTCATGGCCGACCACATGGGCATGTTCTTCGGCATTCCCGAAGGCTATGGTTCCGTGGGAGAGGAAGTCGCTCATTTTGAGCGAGGTCCCGATGTGGGCCTAATTGCCCCCTGGCGCATCTACCTGCGCGAGTAGGTCATACTGTTTTGCTTCTGAACGGTTCCCCGGCCCGCGGTTTCGGATCGTGGGCTCGGGGAACCGGCATTCTGTTAGCCTGACGGCGACTGATGGTTCTGTATCTGGCCACCCGCATCGTGCGCTGGGGTAGCGGTTTGCTACTCATCTTGTTCATCTCGTACGCCATGATGTTCTATGGTGCCGGCGATCCCATCAAGCGCATGTTTCTGGATCAGGAGCAGGGGAGTTTAGTCCTGGAGGAAGACGTACTAGCCGCCCTACGCCAGAAGTACGGCTTGGATGAATCTTTCCCGCAGCAGTTTAGCCGTTATCTGGGTCGTCTCGTTCAGGGCGATCTAGGCTACTCCATTCGCGAAAAGCGGCCCGTGGCCCGCATGGTGAGTGTACGCCTGCCTATTTCCATGCAGCTAGGCATAGCCGCCTGTCTGTTCATGATACTGCTGGGCGTACCTCTAGGAGTCTTGGCCGCGCTTCAGCACAATTCGGTCACGGACCAACTCATTGTAGGTCTGATCGTGATCATCAATGCGATCCCCATCTATGTGATTGCTCCGCTGTTGCTGTGGTTGCTCGTTGTGGTGGTGCAGGTTATGGATGTGCCTTACGGTTGGAAAGGTCTGTTCCACGGTCAGGTCCTGCTGCCCATTGTCCTGCTGGGACTGGGTGCCCTACCGACTGTCATCCGGCAGACCCGTGCTGCGGTTCTGGACACCTTGTCTCAGGACTACATCCGCACGGCCCATGCCAAGGGCCTGATCCGCCGCCTAGTGATCTTTCGCCACATGCTACGGCCCGTACTCATTCCCGTGTTAACTTCCATCGGTCTGATTCTGATCGGCATCGTCAACGGTGCCCTCTTCCTGGAGCTCATTTTCAACATTCCGGGCTTCGGGCATATCGCCATCACGGCCCTGCGTACCGTTGATTACCCCGTTATCATGACCACGGTCTTTATCGGTACTCTGATCGTGATGGTGGGCAATATGCTAATTGACTTGGGCTATCCGCTGCTGGATCCGCGTATCGCCCGTGGCTGAGCGATGGCCGATTCTTCCTTACAGGACCGTTTTGCGTCTCTGGACCGTACATCAGCCAGTGAACAGCGTAGCCTTTGGCAAGAAGCTCTGCAGCGGCTGCTACTGAATCGTTTGGCAACGCTGGGCCTGGTCATCGTGCTCCTGTTCATACTCGCAGCCCTGATTGGTCCCTATATCACCCCTTACGATTTTCTGGAACAGGACATTGACAGTGCTATGCAGACCGTGTCTCGGGATCATCTGCTCGGCACGGATGCGCTGGGACGGGATATTCTATCCCGTCTATTACACGGTGCGCGCACCGCTGCCTTCGTCGGTTTCTTTACCACTGCGATCTCCCTGGCCTTAGGGGTGCTGCTAGGCGGTGTCGCGGGCTACGCCCGGGGTTGGATTGATGAATTCTTGATGTGGCTCACCGACGTGACCATGGCGGTGCCCGGTCTGCTGCTGGCCATGCTCATGAACACAGCGCTCAAACGGCCCATTGCCGCTTGGTTCGACCAGATGTATATGCAGACCAAGAATCCTTTCTACCTGGACACCCTCTGGCTGGACTTCGTGCTAGTCTTCGGAGCCCTGTCTCTGATCAGCTGGCCCGGCTTTGCTCGGCTCCTGCGCGGCCAGGTGCTGTCCGTCCGCGAGACGTTGTACGTAGAGGCCGCCCGCGCCATCGGTGCCGACGAGCGGCGCATCATCACCCAGCACATCCTGCCCAACGCGATCGGGCCCATCATCGTGGCCGTGACCGCGGGTGTGGGCGGCGCCATCACTTTGGAATCCGGGCTCAGTTTTCTGGGCATCGGCGTACAGCCACCTAACGCTAGCTGGGGGTCTATGCTCAGTGACAGTCTCAGTCTCTGGATTTCCTTTCCCCACCTGATGATCATTCCCGCGGCCACGATTGGTATCATCGTTTTCGCCTTCACGTTCCTGGGCGATGGTCTGAACGATGCCCTAAATCCGCGGCAGGTGATCAAGAAGTGAGCCGTATCCATCGGGCTCTGCCCGCTTCCATCCCATCATAGCAAGAGACAGATAAGATGTTTGCCAATCCCTGGAGCGGTGTATTCGCCGCCACCCTATGTCCGTTCCATGCGGATCATACCCTTGACGAGGAAGGCCTCAGTGCCTACACCCGCTATCTAGCGGCCGTGCCCGGAATGCAAGGTCTGGTGTGCAACGGTCATACCGGTGAGGTGATGGGCTTGCGGCCGCGTGAGCGTGCCGATGTAGTGCGTGTCATGAAAGCCGCCGCGGGTACCACGCGCATCATTGCCGGCATCTGTTGCGAGGGTAGTTTTGAAGCGATTGACCATGCCCTCGCAGCTAAGGAGGCCGGGGCGGCCGCCATCTTATTGATGCCGGCACACCACTGGCTACGTTTCGGGCGGACATCTTCCACTGCCATCGGCTATTTTGAGGATGTGGCCGTGGGAGCGGACATTCCCATCATCGTGCACCAGTACCCTAACTGGACCAAGGCCACTTACACCCTGGAGGAAATGCTGGCCTTGGCCGCCATTGACCAGGTCGTGGCCATTAAGATGGGCACGCGCGATATGGCCCGTTTGGGCCATGAACATCGCGTCCTGAAAGCACAGGCGCCTGATATTCCGTTGCTCACCTGTCATGACGAATACCTATTAGCCTCGCTACTCGCGGGCGCCGACGGTGCCCTGGTTGGTTTCGCCGGTTTTGTGCCGGAACTCATCATCGATCTCGTCCACGCGGCCTTAGAGGGAGATTACACCCGGGCGTACGCGACCCAGGAAGTTGTCTATCGGCTGAACAAGACCGTCTATCGTTTCGGAGAGCCTTCCTCGGATGCCCACCAGCGTATGAAGGTGGCCATGTACTTGCAAGGACGCTTTCCTAGCATGACGGTGCGGCCGCCCCTGCGCCCGCTGCCCGACCAGGAAATTCAGCGGATTCAGGCGGATCTGGATGCCTCCGGCTTTACGCAGTGGTACGGTGAACGCGGGCTACTGACTGCCCCGCAAACCACCCTCGCCGCCTAAACCGGCCGCCGGTCATACGGAAGCTAAGTCCAATGGCAAAGAATGAGCGTTTCCCTCCCGAGTCCCGCTGGCTGCAGGATGGCCGGACCGGTGCTCGGATCCGCCAGATTACGACCCATCCCTCGATCCATCACCAGCCCTTCTTTCTCGTGCCGGCTTATGACGACGCGATGCGCTGGACCCTATTCACCTCTGCACGCGGTGGGGCTCCCCAAATTTTCGTGGAGGAGCGGGCCTCGGGCGAGTTAGTACAACTGACCGATCGGGACGACATTGCGGATTTCTCCATCCATCCGGCGCATGCCGGTGACTGGATTTACTTTACGGCCGGGAGCGGCGGCTGGCGCGTGCACACCGAAACCGGGGAGGAAGAGCTCCTCATCGATCTCTCCGGTTTCGTCATGCGTGATACCGGCATGGTGGCCGCGGCCATGGGCACTACTGCCCTCAGTGCCTGTGACCGCTTCTGGGCTGTGCGTTTCCAGGACGGTGATGAGGCCTGCATTGCACTTGCCGATGTACAAGCCGGCACCTGGGAGGTTATCCTGCGGCGGGATGATGTGTCGCATATGCAATTCTGTCCCGACGACTCGGATCTGCTCTTCTATGCCGGGCCACTCAAGGACCGGATCTGGCTTGTGCATCGGGACGGTACCGGTAACCGGCGCCTCTACGTCCGGGCGCCGGGCGAATGGATCACACACGAAGCCTGGATCCCGGGCACCCGGGAAGTGGGATTCGTGAACTGGCCCCGGGGCATGCGCGCAGTGCATGTGGATACCGGCATCGTCCGCCCGGTGACGAGTTTCAATGCCTGGCATGCCATCGCCTCATCTGACGGTCGCCGCATGGTGGCCGATACCAATTTCCCTGATATCGGGATCCAGGTGTTTGATCCGCTGGATGGCCAGGGACACCCAACGACGCTGTGCCTACCGCAAGCCAGCAGTCTGGGCGCGCACTGGAATGGTCCTTTCCCTTACGAAAACGGCCCTATTCCCGTGTACGCACCCCAACACACGCATCCACATCCTTCCTTCGCCCCGGACCATCGCCATGTCATTTACACCAGTGACGTGTCGGGCCATGCCCAGGTGTATGAAGTAGATCTGGACCCATAGATATGAACATTTGCGCAATGGACCCTGCGCCCAAACCGGGAGATGCTCCATGACAGGACTTGATCGACCTCTTAATATTGCCATGATCGGCGCGGGCAACCGCTCCACCACTACCTACCAAGGCCTGTTCCAGAATTTGCGGCCCTGGCTGAATCTGGTGGCGGTGTGCGATCCGGTCAAGGCCAATGCGGACCGGTACGCGGATGCCGTTGACGCCCAGGCTTTCTATGCGGTACCGGATCTGATCCGGGCCGACCTGGTAGAAGCCGCGTTGGTGGTCGCTCCCATTGACGTCCACCATGCCATCTCCGTCGCCCTCTCCCGTGCCGGCATTCACCACCTGGTGGAAACAAGCATGGCCAGTACCCTGTGGCAGGCGCGCGATATGGCGCGGGTAGCGCGGGAAAACGGCGTCATTCTGCGCATTGGCGAAAACTTCATCCGTTTTCCTTTTGATCGCTTGGCCAAAGCTATTGACCGGACCGGTTTCCTGGGCCCCATCAAGCGCATCACCTGCATGTACGATCACACGGGCTACCATAACAATTCACGCTGGATCGCGTTGTATGAGGCTCATCCTACGGCAGTGCAGGCTGTGCACCACCGCATGCCCACTATGCCGCACTGGGAAGCCGCGCACCGGTATCATGAAGATGAATCCTTCCGCTGCCATTTCTTCTTTTTCCCCGAGGACCGTTTGGTGACCGACCTGGCCGGGAACCTTAAGGGCATGCTAGGCCGCTATCCTCGGCCGGGCTACACCGAACTGGCAGGAGCGCGGGGCGCCATTATCCGGGAAGCCCAGCACCAGTGGCATGGACTGGGTGAAGTGCGCTACTGCTCGGATGAAGCCCTAGCGCAGGGTGCGCGCCACGACATGACCTTCCCCATTGAACACGTGGTGGAAGATGGTCACTGGCTCTGTGACCGTGTTGAACTGCCCATCGGGGTGGTGGCGTACCACAATGAACAGCACCTGATTGCGCGGCACGAACGGGCCTACTACCTGTCATCCATCGCTTCGCACGTGACCGACTTTGCAGCCGAGGTGCGGGGTTCGGATCACTGTGACTTTACTCTGGAGGATGCCGTAATGTCCATGGAAATGGAGGTAGGCTGCCGGCAATCCGCCCAACAGGATGGTCAGCGGTTGAGCCTGCCCCTGGCGGATCTGGATATTGAAGCCGAGGCTGAAGTACGGGCTGCTCTCCGGCAACGGCACGGTGTCGATCCGCATGACGCCGATGCCATGCTTAATCTGATGATACCTCGACCCTAAACGGGTAGGCTAGTGCACTATTTAGGACCGAGCTGAGATTGCCTGTCCCATGTCTACCCGTACACGTATCGGGGCGGGCGACACTCCATACTGCAGAAGGGGATGACAGGATGCCAACGAGTCTTGTCCGATTCGGATTGTATCCTGTACCAACCATTGCCGTGACGAGCGGCTTCACGTCATGGATGTCATGCACGAAGTGTAGACGGTAGTATGTGGACCCTAGGAATGATGGGCCTAGCCGCGCTGGTGGCTGCCTTACTGACTCCTGTGGCCTGGCTGCTTGTGCGTCTGGTGGGGGGGTTGCCCTTCTTGATACTGGCCACCCAGTCACGGCTGTACCCGTTCCATTTGCTGGCCGGCCTCTTCGGAAGCATTGTAGGCTGGGTCCTGATACGTTACTTGGCTGCCTACACCGGTACCGGAGCCCGCGGTCGGGCCAGCCGGGTGGCAGGTATCCTAGGTGGGAGTGTCGGTGGGATGGTTTCCTCTCTCCTTTTCTTTCCCTTGGTGGTGTTTTTCTGACGTCCCAGGACTCCCGTTCCCAATTGTCACCGGGCCCACTGCCCGCTAGGTTAGTGAGGACAGCCACATGCATGTAGATGTTCAGAGTCATGTTTTCCCTCAGGCCTACGCGGAGATGTATGTGAACGCGTCCGGCTTCGTATCCGCGGACCGGTTGGGACCCCGTCAATATCGCTTGCGGTACGGCAATATACAGCAGTTCCACCTGGATCTGGATGATTATGCTCCTGCCCGCAAGCTAGCCGCTATGGACCAGGCCGGCATTGACGTGTCCGTGCTGAGCGTCAATATCCCTGCGCCCTCACGTCTGCCTCCGGATAGCCGGCTCCAAGGGGCCCGTCTCTGCAACGACTTCCTAGCGGACCTTTGCCACAACAGCGGTGACCGTTTCGTGGCCATCGCCTCGCTGCCGCTGCCCGACGTAGACGACTCCATCCGGGAACTGGAGCGGGCCGTGACGGAGTTGGACCTGCGCGGCGTCTTCTGCTGTTCCCACCTGGATGGTACCTACCTGGATGATCCGGTCCTGGAACCCTTCTATGCTCGGGTGGCGGCCCTCGGTGTACCGCTGGTGCTCCATCCCACGGTACCCACCTGGGGTGTACATGTTCAAGACCACGCCATGATTCCCATGGCAGCGTTCATGATGGACACTACCTTTGCCATGCTGCGCCTGATTCTGGGTGGCGTGATGGAGCGGCATCCCACCCTGCAGATTGTGCATCCCCACGCCGGTGGCGTGCTGCCCTATTTGATGGGGCGCGTGGAAGAACAGACTGAGAGCAAGAGGCGGGGTCGTGAACACATCACCCGGCGGCCCGGTGCCTACTACGAACGGGTGTACCTGGATCTGGTGACCCCTTCCGCGGCTGCGATCGCCTATGCGTTGCAGTTTGCCGGGCCTGACCGTCTGCTGTTTGGCAGCGATCATCCCTGGGTATCCATTGAGACGATACAGAGCTACATGCAAGCAGGGCTGGACATCCCGGCTGCACAGTGGGCTCGCATCAGGGGTGGCAATGCCACGCACCTGTTTCGTCTTGACACGCCCTAACACGGGGCCTACGCGCCGGTAATCAAGGTGCCCGGATGGGCTTCTGCATACCGCAGAGGCAGAGCAGCATGCTATAATGCCCTATCTCTGCACACAGATCCAGCGCTTGGGGTGCCCAAGTTATAGGCATGCTGTCTGACAAGCCGGATCTGTCCATTTCCGCAAGTCAAGGAGAAGCTCGCATGCAGCATTTGACAAGACGACGTTTTCTACAGTTGGCCGGTGTCAGTGCCGGCATAGGGGCCCTAGCCGCCTGCACGCCGGCTCCAACAGCGGGCCCCGAGATGTCCATGGAAGAACCCACGCCCGTCCCCACCTCAGCTCCCGAAGTGGACATGGCCATGGGGATGGATCCCGGTATGATGCGCCCTGCCGGCACACCGAAGCGTGGTGGGCACCTACGAACGGCCTTTGGGGTAACTATGAGCAGCTTTGACGCGCACCAGGGCGGGGGCGTCCATGTCTTAGGACACATGTACAATGGCTTGGTACGCAATAATCTGGTGAACGGTCTGCGCACCGTAGTACCTGACTTAGCCAAGAGTGTGGACATATCCGACGACGGTCGAACCTATACCTTCCATCTGCGGGAAGGGGTCCAGTACCATGACGGGACCCCCTTCAGTTCCGCTGATGTCCTGGCCACCTTTAACCGCATCATGGATCCGCCATCGGGTGTCATCTCCCCCATGAAAGCCGAATATTCCTTTGTGGAGGAGATCACGGCCCCGGACGCGGGTACAGCCGTATTCCATCTGTCCGCACCGCGGAGCTACTTCCTGAACGTGCTAGCCGCCACGAACGCGATCATCTATGCCGAGAAACACCTGCAGGAGCATGATTTTGACCTGCGGGAGACCATCGCCCCCGGTACGGGTGCCTTCCGCTTCGTGGAACATCAGCCGGCCGAACGCTGGTTACTGGAACGCAATCCGGATTACTGGGACGCGGAACTACCCTACATTGACGAGCTGGAACTACTGCACGTGCCCGCTTGGTCCGACCGGGGTACCGCTGTTCTGACTGGACAGGCCGACATGTCTTGGAATGTGGCCTTTGAGACCTGGCAGGAAGGATCGGCCCGCGATGACATAGAGAACAACCTGCTACCGAACTTCGGGGCTTACTGGCTCTTTATGAATAACACCAAGGGTCCGCTAGCCGATCCCCGAGTGCGCCAAGCCATTCACCTAGGCCTGAGCAAGCAGAACCTGAAAGCCGCTTTTGGCACCCAGGAGGTAATCAACATCACACGCTGGGTACCGCAGGGCGATCCTTATGCCACACCGCCCGCCACCCTGGCAACCCTACCGGGTTACCGGGAAGACAAGAGTGAAGACCTTGAGACCGCCCGAGCTCTGCTGGCGGAGGCCGGCTACGGGGACGGCATGGCGGAACTGGAAATCCTGGCCGCCAGTGGTCCGCAGGCTGAATTGCTCGCACCGGCCGTACAGGACATGCTGTCCCGGGATCTCAACATTCCGACCCGTATTCGCATCATTGAGCGGGCCAGCCTAGGTACGGAACAGCAGCAGGGCACCTACGAGCTTATGGTGCACACGCGTGGTCATGGCGTGTCCGACATTTCGCCGCGTGGCAATCTCTGGTGGCGCACGGGGGGGTCCCAGAATTTCGGGAGCTATACCAATACCGACTTTGACACGCTGCTGAATCAGATCGACGCCGAGACGGACTTTGATATGCGCAAGGGCCAGATTGACATGGCACAGGATCTGCTGGATGCAAATCCGCCCGAATATCTCATTGGTTACACCTACCATCTGCCCATGTGGCACAACAAGGTGAAAGGGATTGAGCTCCACGACCGTATTTTCGCGGAGTGGGGTCGTATGGAAACCGTTTGGATCGACGCGTAGTCATCTGATGGCTCCGACGCTGGGGGACGGGTACCCGTCCCCCAGCGTGTCCCACAACGGTCCGCCGAGCCCGGCATGCGCCAATACATCCTCAATCGTCTTCTGATCGCGATCCCGACCCTGTTCGGTGTAACGGTCTTGATTTTTCTCGCCATGCGGGTCATTCCCGGTGATCCCCTGCAAACTATTTATTCCGAAGCCACGGGTGTCTACATCCTGTCGGAGGAGGAACTGGCCGCCGTGCGGGCCAGTCTGGGGCTAGACAAACCTTTGTATCGACAGTACCTGGATTGGATGGGCCAGGTGTTCCGCGGCGAGATGGGCTATTCGTTCTGGACTAAGGATCCCATCAGTCAGATGATCCTACGCCGGGGCCCCATTTCAGCCCAGATCGCCATCTTTGCGGTCGTCATATCCTGGCTCATCGGTGTCCCCGTGGGCTTGATCAGCGCCTACTGGCGTAATTCTTTTTTGGATCAGGTGGCGCGGACCGGCATCACCATTTTCTTGGCCGTGCCCAGCTTCTGGCTAGGCCTCATGATTATCCTGTTCACGGTGCTGGTTCTGACTTGGCGACCGCCCCTGACCATCATCCAGTTCTGGGAAGATCCGGGCGGCAACTTCGCCATTGTCGCCTTGCCCTCAATTACCCTAGGCCTAGGCCTAGGGGCTGCGACTGCCCGTATGGCCCGTTCCGCCGCTTTGGAGGCACTCTACGACGATTACGTACGTACGGCCCGTGCCAAAGGGCTGGGTGACTCCCTAGTGATCTGGCGGCACGTATTTAAGAATGCCATGCTACCCGTCATCACCACTACCGGTCTGGCCCTAGGCGGTTTGCTGGGGGGTACCGTCTCCGTGGAAAAGGCCTTTGCCGTGCCCGGTCTAGGCAGCCTGATGGTGCAAGGCATGCAGGAACGGGACTGGATGATGATCCAGAATCTGGTGCTGGTGTACGGCCTGATCTACGTGTTTGTCAACCTGATCGTAGACCTGAGCTACGGCATCCTCGATCCCCGCATTCGCTACAGTTGATGCGGTAGCACGCACATGTCTGCTCTCACCTCCATGGACTTGCACCTGCAGGAATCGCCGTCAACCTGGCAGCGGTTGATGGCGCATGTGCGGCGGTTCTATACCGTATCTCCCATGGGTACTCTAGCTTGCATTGGTTGGCTGCTGTTGCTGGTGCTAGCGGTGAGCGCTCCGCTCGTGGCACCTTACGATCCTAACGAGGCTGACTACGCCGCTGTTCGCCAGGGTCCCTCTGCTCGTCATTGGTTGGGCACGGACAACCTGGGACGTGACATCTTGAGCCGTATCATCTTCGGTTCCCAAATCACACTCATGGTGAGCCTGATTGCCGTCATCGTGGGTGACGCCATCGGGTTCGTGTGGGGCATCGGCAGTGGCTTTCTGGGCCGGCGGTTTGACCTCATCAGCCAGCGGGTGGTGGATATTCTGATGTCGTTTCCGTCTTTGATCCTGGCCCTTATGCTCTTGGTGGTGCTCGGTGCCGGCATTGAGACGGTGATCGTGGCCATCGCCGTGACCCAAGTTCCCTCCGCCACGCGCATTACTCGGTCCGTCGTGCTCTCCGTACGTGAGGCCATGTACGTGGAAGCCGCCCGGATGATCGGCGTGTCCAACCTGCGCCTGATGGCACGCCATATTGCGCCGCAGGTTACGGCTCCCATTCTTGTTGTGGCCACCCTGCATCTAGGCGGTGCTATCTTTGCCGAATCGGCCCTCAGCTTTCTAGGTCTGGGCATTCCGCCGCCAGCTTCCAGCTGGGGTAACATGCTCGGCGGTGTGACGGCTGCCGCCTTCCGACCACCCTGGTGGCTAGTGGTATTTCCGGGACTAGCCATTACCTTCGCTATTATGACGGCTAATCTGTTTGGCGATGCTTTGCGCGATTTTCTGGATCCCAAACTGCGCCAGCGTATTGATTGAATAAATTGGGTGCGGCACAGGATTACCGCCCTTCCGTCTCCTGGAGGCGGATATTACTGCCAACGTTGCATACAACAAATGGGGCAGTAGTTATCTGCATAGCTTACACGAGCACATGTCTGCAGCATGTTAGGTCTTATGGCGATGAGATCTAGCAGCGAGATGATGGGCTTGAGTAAGCCCAGGCGGGGAGGTTACTGTTACTACACGTCGTCTGCTCGGCAGTGTAGATACGGCTCCTACGGGGGGGAATACCATATCAAACCTACTTCGTGGCTGACGACGCTCTAGGAGGCTGCGTCGTCTAATACAGTTTCCGCAGGCACCGAGTTGCTGTCGGAACATCCCAAGCCATAGAACTGCAGCAGCTAGTTGCTGTCTCATAGCACGAAATGGATGTTCCAGCGTCTAATAACAGGTGGGTACATGGTCGGTATGCCTAGCCCGTTGGTCACACGATAGGCACCCTAGAGGTATCCTCGGCTATTTTATCTAAAGAGTATCAGGTCAGGGTATTGATATTCTTTACCATGTCAAGATCGATACCTCCGGCCCGTAGCGCAGCCTTCGCCTGAGCTAGCTTCCGTTCTTTGGATATCAGCCACCTCTTAGCTTGTAAGTTCCAGATCTGCAGCGACCACCTGTTTGACCGCCAGTTCCATTCATCTACTTGGCCGAACGCTACCTGCGTCCCTAGGAGGGGACTTTCCAGCCACCACTTTCGTCCATGAGTCTGGAGGGACAGTGGCACATAGCAGCCTGCCTCCAGTGACCAAGCCTGCACGGACTTATCGCCCATGAAAGCAGACTGGTAGCGTACATCCAGAATCCAGTATTCCTGTACCCCGTGCGCTTCATACACCTCATACTCTCCCGGTCTATCCCGTTGTGGAGTGGCCCATGAAAGCACTTCCACCAGCAGAGCAGGCGGGCGTCCATACTTCTCTTCGTCATAGCCTTTCTGATTTAGCGAACACAAAACATGGTCCATACGAATCACGTTGTCAGGAAAGAAACGGGGAACATATCCTGCCTCTTGACAGGGGTACCATTCATCTGTACGTACTATCCAAGGCTCAGCCTGTATACGAGCCCACTGAGACAGTACTTCCACCAAATCAGTTTGGAGACGGGTGTGTGCCAAATCCACGGCGCAGTTCACCTTATAATCTGGCCGATCTAGGTCGGTTGTCTCTGGTGCAGTTTCCTGGCCCGTTGCACGGGCATCTGTATAGATACATCCATGATCGAACCCTCCTTCTGATCGCATATCTGTGCTAATGATAACATATAGCCAGCGAATACGCAAGGCACAGATACCCAGGATGCAAGCCATGGCTGACACCGTGAGATATCTCCTCAGCCCCGATGTACATTTCACACAGCCACGTGCCTGTATTCAATGCCGCTATCAAGCGAAGGAGGGGGTGGTCAACACGAAGACGCTTATGGACTGCGCCTTATCGCTCTATGCGGACCAACCACACGTTAGGGGACTTATGCTTTCAGCCCATGGCGGTATTATGCAGCACAGATGCCGCCGCAGAGTTTGACTCATTTTCTAGCCAGGTACGTCATCAAGTAAGCTATCCCTGGACACGGGAGCACCTATTGTGAGGGGAGCCGCCTGCGTCTGCGCAATCGGCCTATATCCTCTCCAGCTTCCATAATGGTGGTTGGATTCGGTATCTGCCTCGGCGGTGTGAAATTGTCTTGCGGGAAACACGGCTATAATCAAAGTTGTAGGTTCAATGCACTCCTGCCATCTGGAGATACCTACCGTCCTGCATAGACAAGCTGTTACGTCCGGGAGGCCTGATGGGCAGACTAACGACCCATGTACTGGATACGGTCCAGGGCAAGCCAGGTACGGGTATGCAGCTGGATCTCTATACCTTGGACTCGGCAGGACACCGGCTGATCAAGTCCGTGTGTACCAATCACGAGGGTCGGTGCGATGAGCCATTGCTGGATGAAACAGAATTTCAGTGTGGTGTATGGGAGATCGTCTTTCATGTCGGTGCCTATTTCACCCAAGTGAACATGGCGCAGTCCCAACTACCCTTCTTAGATCAGGTGCCGGTGCGGTTCCATATGACAACGGATGCCCATTATCATGTGCCGCTCCTAGCTTCGCCCTGGAGTTATACCACCTATCGGGGCAGCTAAGGGGCTGGGTCAACGGCACAACATCCTGGACCTGTAGGTACACAACATAGGAGGTGACATCACCGTGAATCCATCCCACATGCGGCGCGCCATTGAACTTTCCCAGGAAGCCCTACGTCAGAATCTAGGTGGCCCGTTTGGGGCAGTCATCGTCCGCGATAATCGGATCATAGCCGAAGGCTTCAACCGAGTAACGTCCAGTTTTGACCCCACGGCCCATGCCGAGATCGTTGCGATCCGGGCAGCCTGTAAGACCTTAAACGACTACCGGCTGACGGATTGCGTGATTTACACGAGTTGTGAGCCCTGTCCCATGTGCCTAGGCGCCATCTACTGGGCTCGTCTGGAACGCATTTATTTTGCCAATTCCCGCCAGGATGCAGCTGCCATGGGCTTTGATGACGACTTCCTGTATCAGGAAATCCCGCGCCCCCTGACTGAACGGCTCATTCCCGTCCAGCGTCTGCTCGCGGATGAGGCGCACGGTGTATGGGCATCCTGGCAGAACAAAGTGGACAAACAGCCTTATTAAGGACCGCACACCGTCAGGTACTGCTGGTGCAACGGATCAGTTTCAGCGTGTCATTGCCGGCATTGGCGATGGCATATCCTTCTCCAGGCTCTAGCAAGACGGAGTCTCCATGTTGCAGGGTAGCGTCTTGCTCGCCACAGGTCACTTGGGCGGAGCCCTGCCACACGAAGACCACCGAATCACCGCCCTCCGGTTCCGCACGTGCATAACGAGCGCCTGTATCCAGCTCCAGGTAGGTCAGGGTCATTTCCCGCGCCTCCCACGCATGCCAGCATCGTATGGCCATCTGCATGTCGGGCGCTGATTGCCACAGGGACGCAATGCGTACGGCGGATTCCCCGGCCGTGTCCGGTGCTGGCTGCACACCCGTCTGAGCCGGATCCCGTTCACCCCGGTATAGCGCGGGGTCGGGAGGTGACTGAAAACTAATCAGGTTCGCTTCATCGTCCGTGTGATTGACGGTACCATGTACCTCACCGGGAGGAATGTAGGCGAAATCTCCGGCGTAAATCGGCGTGTAGTGTTCGCCCTGCCGGACCGACACGCTGCCCCGTAAGACGATGAAGATATCGGCCGATGTATCGTGAAAGTGTTGCGGGAATTCCTGGCCCCCCTGAAAGATGGAGTAGTTCAGGGTGATATTTTGCTCACCGTTATCCGGACTGATCAGGCGGCGGGAATAGCCCTGGCCCATGTGGAAGACAGCACCGTCTTCCAAGTAGATGAAGCGTGCCATCTGTGGTCTCGTTCCTCCCGATGTCGCTGGATGATACCCGTGCTGCTTCCGTTCACAGTACATTGCACATTATACGGAGTCCGACGGTATCCTGGAATAGGATCTGATGGCACCATGGTTGTTTGCTAGCACGTGGGTGTGAGTAGGCACAAACAAGACTGGGTAGCAAACCGTCCGGTGCCAGACACCACTCCTATCGGTCCGTACACCCACAACCCGGGTGTACCCTTTTTACGCCTGTCAGGAGACGACTATGGAATCGCTGGAAAGCGCTCTGCTGGCCGCCACTCGCACCAGCGTCCCGCTCATCATGGACGGGGCGACCGGTACCGAACTGCAGAAACGGGGTGTCCCCATGGACGATGTTCTGTGGAACGCGCTAGTGGCCGAGACACATCCGGACATCCTGGCCCGTGTCCATCGGTCATATTTGGATGCAGGGGCCCGGATCATTATCACCAACACGTTTGCAACGTCGCGGTACATGCTTGCATACGGGGACAAGGCGGACCGATTTGAAACACTCAACCGACAGGCTGCGCACTTGGCACTGCAAGCCCGGGATGCCAGCGGACAGCCCGCTTGGGTGGCGGGTGCCCTCTCCACCACTACCCTCTTCCAGTCAATGCCGGATCCGGAGACGGTGCGCCAAGACCTCCAGGCCCAGGCTACCCTGTATGCCGAGGAAGGAGTGGATTTGATCGCCTTGGAGATGATGCGGGATGTGGACTATACGGCCGCTGCCTTGGCAGGCGCCCTCACCACCGATCTACCTGTATGGGTAGGCTTCAGCATCGCGGTGACACCCCAGGGAGAAATCCAATCCTTTCTCCACGACCAGTCTTTTGCGGACATCCTGGCGCGGCTGGACCTTACCGGGGCGCAGGCAGTAGGTATCATGCATTCGCTGGCTGAAGACGTACAGCCGGCCTTGGCAATACTTCGGGAATACTGGGCCGGACCTCTCTTCGTCTATGCCCATTCCGGCGCGTTCAAGATGCCCAACTGGCAGTTCAGTGACATCATTTCGCCAGCGGACTATGCCCGGATGGCCGCCGGTTGGATCACTTCGGGGGTCAGCGCCGTAGGCAGTTGCTGTGGGCTAGGTCCTGAGCATATTCGTCAACTGGTCCAGGTCCTGACATAACCGTGTGCTGACGCCGCCACACAGGCATAGGCGGCTGACACTGATGTGAGTCAATGTCTACGTCCAGGAAGGGCCGCTACATCCAGCAGCTACCGTGCCCTGTTGCGTGCGTAAGTATCGTGGTAATTACTGATGTCCATCTATGACATGCTTCTGTTGCGCTGGACTGCGGCGGATACAACACTTGTCCGTGAGCAGTCGCCAGCGGTGATCTCTACGCCTGGATACCTGCGCCTTGCATACTCGGTTGCTAGGTATTATCATTAGCACAAATATGCGATCAGAGAGAAATGCGGTTATGAATGCGTCTGTACAGGTACCCGTGCGACAGGCTACGGAACCACCCCGGAGACGAATGGCCTGGATCGGCCATGATCGTGACAAGGTGAACCGCTCCGTGGATCCGGCACACACCCGTCTCCAAATCGATCTCATGGAAGTACTGTCTCAATGGGCTCGGATACAGGCTGAGCCCTGGATAGTACGTATCAATGAATGGTACCTCTGCCGCGAGGCGGGATGTGTTACCCGGCTCTTTCCCGACATCATGATCCACATGGACCATGTTTTGTGTCCGATAGACCAGGAAGGCTACGACGAGGAGAAGTGCGGACCACCACCGGGCCTGCTGGTGGAAGTACTCGCTCCCGCCACACAGCTCCGGGATAGGTATTTGAAATATGAGGTGTATGAAGCGCACGGAGTACAGGAATACTGGATTCTGGATGCCCGCCACCAGTTCACCTTCATGGGTGATAGGCCCGTGAAGGCTTGGTCACTGGAGGCAGGCCGCTATGTACCATTG
Source organism: Caldilineaceae bacterium (assembly GCA_965116185.1). Lineage (GTDB taxonomy): Bacteria > Chloroflexota > Anaerolineae > Caldilineales > Caldilineaceae > Bin34. The sequence goes on along the minus strand of OZ220492.1, from coordinate 241,218 downwards.
CCCCTCCAGGCTCAGGGGCAAGAGTGGCGGATGGAAAGCCCCTTCCTAGGGACGCAGGTAATGTTCATCCAAGCGGGTGCCTGGAACTGGTGGTCACTGCAGGTCCAGGACCTACAAGCCAAGACATGGCTGGTGACCAACGACCGGCAGATAGCGGCCAAAGACCGACAGTTAGCCGCCATAGACCGGCAGATAGCCGCCATAGATCGGGAGATAGAGACCAAAGACCAGCAGTTAGCGACCATAGACCAACAGATAGAGACCAAGGATCAGCAGTTAGCCGCCATAGACCAACAGATAGAGACCAAGGATCAGCAGTTAGCCGCCATAGACCGGCAGATAGAGACCAAAGACCAACAGATAGTTCAGCTTAAGGCTGCGCTACGGGCCCAAGGTATTGATCCTGATGCCCTGTAGTGAATAAAGTACCCGGGTATGCAGGGCGCATACCGCTACGCTGCCAGGCTTACTTAGTTTATTTAGATGCTGGAATATTGTCCTGTATAGGATTACAAGATGTACCCGAGCCCAGTCACCTATTTCCTATCCGGATCTCTGTATGGTAGGACACCTCACGCCATATCCTCGCGTGTTACGGGCTGCGACCGTATTCCTGGTCTATATAGTACAAGATAGATACACGGCTACAATCCGGATGCCTGTTTTCATTCCCGATCTATGGTGGCCTCAATATGGCCATGGGGCTCATCGGTAGGCAGAAACAGTCGATCTCTCGTATCCAGCCCAAAGTGGGATAAATCAAGCGTATGATAGTGGAGATTGGGCATAGCCAGAGTGATGGTGGTAATGTCGGGCACAGCAGCTAGGACAGCCTCGCCCATACGCCACAGACTGTCCTGGACAGACGCACTGTAGGTAGTCGCAAAGACACGTGGCAGAATGGTGCACACGGTCTGCGTCAGAGCCGACCAGGAGTCGGGCATGTGCGCCACACGCCAGTGCGCCTGCAGCCGCGTGGCCAGAATCCGATCAGTGGTGGGCGCCAGAGTCGTATGGTCATCCTGCCAAAAATCGGTGAAACCGGATTGGGTCGTCTTCATGAGTGCAAAATCACGTATGCCGGATACAATTTCCTCCTCCGTACGCGTCAGATTCACTACTATGAAAGGTGTGTAGGGGCTCGCCTGCACGAAACTATGGGCGTGGGGCTGGCCGTCAATGTACAGGCGCTGCCAGGGGGTTGCTTCCAGGTCTACCCGGACCCGGACGACATGGCTGTACCGGGCCAGCAAGTCACGAGCCAGAATCAGAGCGAAGGTTTCGTTGTCTACCTCAGGATGGTGATGGGCTAGGACCTGCACAAGATTCTTCATAGTGTCGGTGGGTACTACCAGGGCATTGTCTGCTGCCGTGTACGCTCGGGTGAATTCCCCCTCAAGCGTCACCCGGATACAGGCTTCATGGACTTCGTGCCGCTCAGGATGGCGTGTTACACGTAGTATTCGGACACGGGCTTTACCGTAACTCTGATGAACAAGAGACATGACCAACGACTCCTTGGGATAAGGGAAGGGGCAACATGCGTACGCTTCCCTTTCTAGTGTATAAAAGGCTGGGACTGCTGTACGCTGAGTGCGGAGATCATCGTAGATTCCAGCCGTACCAGGGATAAACCATTGTAAATGAGGATAGGTTATGGAACCGGTGATCGACGCCCTAAACAGGCTGACACCCGAAGCGAGGCGCAGGTTGCTGGAACGATGCTGTGGAGCCCACCGGTGGGTGGAGGGCATGTTGGACCAGCATCCCTACAGAAGCTGGTCTCATGTACGGCAGGCCGCTGATGATGTTTGGTGGAGCCTAACGGCGGCGGACTGGCGGGAGGCCTTTACCCATCATCCTCGGATCGGGGATCGAGACAGCCTGCAAGCCCGCTTGGCCGGTACCCAGGCCTGGGCGGCGAGCGAGCAGTCTCAAGTTCAGGAAGCGTCCTCTGACGTGCTGGAAGAGTTAGTCCAGGGCAACCAAGCCTATGAAGCGAAGTTCGGCTATATCTTCATTGTGTGCGCAACCGGCAAAAGCGCGGTGGCCATGCTGTCCTTGTTGCGGGAGCGCCTAGACAACGATCCAGGGACGGAAATACACATTGCCGCTGAACAGCAGCGCCAAATCACACAGCTACGTTTGGACAAGGCACGCTTGGAGCTGTAGCAATCAGAGAGGTAGGCATAAAACGTCCTGGAATGACAGCACGCTGGCAACGTTAGGTACAGGTAGGACATTCTGCTACCTACCGGTATTTCCGTACTCTGTCCCCTGTTACATCGATCCCCGCGCATCAAATGCAAGAGTCTCGGTAATACGTACCACTGTCATTTGATGTTGGTTGCGATGCAACCACTGGGCCTCAGACCGCTGATGAGCCGGGGTCATACTTGCCGGCGGATCGCCGGGGAAGTATGACTTGATCACCACAAACCGATCGCCTTGCCACGTGCCGTAGGTGATGCCATAATCGGCGCCCACGGACGGCCGAGCGCCCGGTAGTCACCACGCTGTCGTCTCCGTACCGTGTGCATAGTATCCCACAACCATCTCTACCCAACCGGCACTTGTCACGACCTCCACCTCTTCGGCAGATGGTCATGGTATTCCATCTCCGGACACAGGGGATAGCCATCAGCAGCATTCCGGGGCTACCCCCATAGTAACCGCAAAATGGTGTTGTGGCCCCCAGGGCAGGGAGCGCACTACGCACTGTCTTGATGCTTCATGGAACAACCAAGGCTTGCTCAGAGCCGGTACACACGTATGGCATTGTCATGGAAAAGCTTCTGCTTCTCCTCTACACTCAGGCCGGAAGTGAGGTCATCTAAAGTATCAATCCACTGGCCCCAATGACGCACACCCAGTAGGCTTACCGGCCAGTCCCCTCCATACAGTACCCGATCCACGCCAAAGACTTCCAGCACATGGTCGGTGTAAGGCTGCAGGTCCGCTAGCGTCCAGTGCTGTGGATCCGCTTCCGTCACCATGCCCGACAGCTTGCACACAACATTGGTATGTTGGGCCAGGGCTCGGATCTCGGTATACCAGGGTTCAAACTGCTGGGCCTTGATGTCCGGTTTGCCTATGTGATCCAGAATGAACTGCACGTCGGGACAGGCTTGTACCAGCTCCAGGGCTTCCGGCAGCTGCTGGTGATGAATACATAGATCGAAGGAAAAGCCGTACGCCGGTAGAGATCGTACACCTGCTACAAAGCGTGGTCTCATGGCATAGCCGGCCGGCTGGCCCTGGATCAGGCGCCGGATGCCCCTGACGCGCGGCAAAGCCTGCAGAGCTTCCAGTTCCGCTTCAGCGCCCCGGTCCAGCGGTGCACAGGCGATGATGCCCGTAATCCGTGGTTCAATCGTTTCGGCCAGGTTGTTCACCCATAGGGCTTCCGGCACCACTTCCGTGTCATCCGTGTCGGCCTGCACGAACACAATTTGGTCCAGGGCAAACCGTTGGGTCCCGCTTTCCTGGGCCTGCAGTTGATGCGGACCGTGCGCCTGGGCAATGGCCGGCACATCCTTGAGCCAGTCATAGGTCAGAACGGCAGGATCCCAGTAATGGATATGGGTATCAACCACTTTCCTTAGCATGACCGATTATGCCTCCGACAGTGTGTGAATCATCTGTAACCTACCCCAACTGAGTCTCGCATGAACGTGTCAACCGATCTATAGCCGGAAGCATGCTCACGAGGCATTGCCGGCGCCATCCTGGGGCTGAAACCCTAGGGCCTGGCGGGACGATTCCAGATCGACCCAGCGGTGACGGTTGTCCGAGACGCCGTAACAGATATGGAAACAGGGCGACGCGGTCGCCTGCAGAGACAATTCAATGATGTTGACCACGTCCCGCTGGCTACACCAAAGCGAGTCGGTCCACGCAAACAGGCTGCGATCTTCCTTGTTAACGGCGCCAATGCGCAGGCACACGGTTGCGAGGCCGTGGGCATCATGGTAGATGCGGCACATACCTTCCCCCCAGACCTTGCTGGCCGAATAGGGTTCGGTAGGGTGGGTCGGATCCGTGGGGGTAACTAAAGTCAGATCTTCCGGTACGGCGTCAAAGCGCTGTTCCCGAATAGCACGATAGGGCTCCTGGAAATAGAAATACCCCATGGTCGCCATGATGGAGCTGGCGTATACGAGACGCCGGATCCCCGCTTCCCGACACGCTTCCAGGACATTGTAAGTCCCGACAATGTTGCTGTGCAGCACATCTTCAAAAGAGGCTGCGGGATCGGGTACGGCACCTATATGCAAAACGGCGTCCATACCGTCCAAGGCCTGTCGAATCGCCGGGGCATCTCCCAGATCCGCTTGCACGAAGTGCGTATCCGGCACCGGCACGCGCACAGCCGTATCGGCACGGATGGAACTAGCGTCACGACGACTGCTACCATAGACATCATAGCGTTCCGGCTGACGGCTGAGATGGGCATAGACGAGATTACCGATCAAACCGTAGACACCGGTGATGTGTACTTTCAAGGGCGTACTGGGCATAAGGAACTTCCACCATGCATGTATATATTTTTCTGTCGGTCGGCTGGAGCACGGTTGGGCACGCTATTTGCACACCCGCTACTTGTATAATAGCCCATTGCCGGCCTTCGGCACATTGTTCCCGGATCTTGGCTGGTAGCTCTGTGCATCACGGTAGCCGGGAACAAAGTGTGAGTCCGTGCTGACGGGGTTGTGCTCCCATCAGCATGTAGCGAGCGCGTCCATCACGCAGAGGCCATCCAGACTCAGGTAGCGTTATAATACGGTACATCACCCGGTGTATGTCTACATTGTCCGTGGGAGGGAACATGGCCGGAACACTCACTGCACAGGAGCTGACCCAGTACCGTGAGGAGGGCTATCTGCTTGTGCCCAATCTGGTACCATCCACGGAAGTGGAAGCGCTGTCCCAGCGCCTCCGGGCGTACACACACGGCGATCGCTCTACCGATCGTCTGCGGGTGCAGATAGAACCTCGGATTCAGCGGGGCGAGCTGACCGTTGCGCATCCCGGTGACGGCATCCGCAAGATCGACGGGCTGGTGGAAGCGGACGACCGCTTCCAGGCCCTTGGCTTACACACCAACATACGGGGTGTGCTCACGTCCATCCTGGGCCCCGACATCAAGATGTTCCGGAATGCCCTACTACTTAAGCCGCCCGCAGTGGGCTCGGCCAAGGGTATGCATCAGGATTCACCGTATTGGCCCATAGAACCTATGGAGCTGTGTTCCTGCTGGTTTCCCCTGGATGATGCCACCCGCATAAATGGCTGCATGGCCGTGATCCGAGGCGGGCACAAACTAGGCGTCCTGCCTCATGTCCATGTACAAGACGATTACGTCGTGGACGAGGAAACGTATGATGCCGATGACATGCTCACCCTACCTATGCAGGCAGGTGACGGTCTCTTTTTCCATTCTCTGCTCCCCCATTACACGGCACCGAACCGCTCACACACCTGGCGTCGCGCCATCGCTTTGTCCTACATGTCGGCTCAGTCCACCTATACGGGCGATGGCGACGGTCCCGTGTATTTCCCGGTACAGGGTCGCTCTTTCCCACACTGTGTACGGTAATCACGCGGCCATCGCATCCTGATCACGGTACAGTTGCCACAAGGTAGTCGTCTCGTCCAGTCGCACATCCTGCAACTGCAGTAAGGCTCCTTGAGCCACCGGTCGGGCTAGAGGCTGTCCGGCTGCTACATAGTAGGGGATGGGATGATCCGGCGCCACCGGCAAGGCATTGGTGAGTTCCGGTTGCACATGGGTAATACACTGCCCACGGCCCATGGTCAGCACATGACCCGCGGGCAGATCGATTTCCGCCCGGCCCACCATATCCACAATATGGTGAATGTCATCTCCGGATGTGGGCAGGCCCAACCGAGCCGCGGCCAGAACACTGATGCCCGTTTCCAAACCTAGCAGATGGTAAGGGCGAAACAGAAAGATGTGAGCGCCATCCGGACTGATCAGATGACGCTTCCGGGCCAGTAAATCCCAATTGTCCGCCCCCGGATTACGGATCACCAGGAACACACCACCCGCCATGCTGGGCGCATGGGGATGAGCCAGCAGATTGCAAACTTCCACTACCGGCGGATGATCCAGCAGGCCCCCGTCCGTGCGCTGTCGCAACGCCGCCGCCATTTCTGCATAGTGCAATACGGGGCCATGCAGGCGGGGCGTATCAAAGCCGAGGCCGGACTCGTTGATCACAATGGCCAGTTCGGCGTAGTCCGGTACGCGGACCCGTTGGGCTTGGGGAATACACGCACTGCGGGCTGCCACCGTCGCGGCAAACGTGGGATCGGTGGGTGTACGGATCTGCCACAGGGCTTCGTCGCTGCCCTCTACCCGTTGATCTACCTCACCCGCTTTGCCCGCACAGATCACATCCATACCATTTGTCCGGGCCCACGACAGCATATCCATGATCATGCTCGGCTGATCCCCATCCGCCATGGTGTAGACCAGACCGGCGTCCTGCGCCTGGGCAAACAGGGCGGGACCTACCGTACAGGCTGTCTCCTTGTTGACCAGCACCAGATGGCGACCCTGGGTAAAGGCGGCCACCGCATGCCGGGCCCCGGCTTCCGGATCACCACTGGCTTCCACAATCACGTCTAGGGCTAGTTCAGCCAACAGCGCCCCGTCCGGTACCACGGGCACTTGACCCGCTTCCAGTGCGCTTTGGGCCGGACCGACGGCCTCGCAGATCGGGCAGGCCTCCCGCGGTATCCCCACGGCCTCTAGTAGGGTCCGGGCTCGATCCACCGCCACATCGCAGACGGCAGCCACCGTCACGCCCGGTATGCGCCGACTCTGGCGCAAAAAGGATTGGCCGAAATCACCCAAGCCAATTAGACCTGTGACCACAGGCTTGTCTGTGTGCAGAAGCTTGGCATAATTCATGCAGTGTGCCTCCCAATATCGTGAGGCTGCAAAGTCCACGCCGCTATCATGGTCCATGCGCCCAGGCACGTGAATTGTTCTCTATCTCCGAGGTGACCAGGATGTCTCCCCCGTTTGAAGGCTCTCCCCAACAATATGATGTCATATACCAACCGAATGTATCCATTGTTATGCGGGATGGCATACGGCTCGCTACGGATATTTACCGGCCCGCGTACGCAGCCCAGCCGGCTCCAGGCCCCTTTCCCGTCCTGTTGGAGCGCACGCCTTATGATAAAGCTGCGCCCGAAAACGTCCAGACGGGCCGGTATTTTGCCCGCCGGGGTTATGTTTGCGTTATCCAGGATGTACGTGGCCGCTTCGCCAGCGAAGGGGAATGGTATCCCTTTGCCCGCGAGGCCCCCGACGGCTATGACACCGTGGAGTGGTTGGCCGCGCAATCCTGGTGTGATGGCCAGGTAGGTACCATGGGCGGCTCCTACTGCGGCAGTGACCAGTCAGCCCTAGCCACTTTGGATCCGCCTCATCTCGCCACCATGATTGTGGCGGTGGGGGCCTCCAGTTACTACCATGCCTCCATGCGCCACAACGGTGCCCTGGAGCAACGTTTTATCGTATATGCCTTCCGCATGGCCACTACCAGCCGGGAAGCACGCGCGGATCCCGGTCTGCGTGCCCTGCTTGAGGATGCCTACGCTAATGTGGGTGAATGGTTTTCCCGCGTGCCCTTCAAGCGCGGGGTGTCTGCCCTACGTTTGCTCCCCAGCTATGAACAGTGGGTGCTGGATATTCTCACACACGGCCGGTTTGATGACTACTGGCAGCAACGGGGGTATGCCATTTCACACTACTATGACCAGCATGCGGACGTACCGACACTCTATCTGGGCGGATGGTACGACTCCTACGCCCGGGCCACTTGTGAGAACTTCATGGAGCTGAAAAAGCGGAAGCAGTCCCGCCAAATGCTCCTGATGGGCCCCTGGACTCACGGGGGCTGGGAAGAAACCCATGCGGGTGAAATGGATTTCGGCACGGATGCCCTTATCCCCTACAACGATCTGCGCCTGTCTTGGTTCGATCACGAACTGAAGGGCCTACACACCAACCTAGCCGACTGCCCACCGGTACGTCTCTTCGTCATGGGACACGGGGATGACCGTCGGCATTACACGGGACGCCTCTATCATGGCGGCGTTTGGCGGGACGAAGCGGATTTCCCCCTCCCTGACACCGCGTTCACGGCCTTCTATCTACAGGGGGATGGTACGCTGGCGCCGACCCCACCGGCCGCCGGCACGGCACCCAGTCGCTACACCTTTGATCCACGGGACCCGGTACCGACCGCGGGGGGCGGTATTTCCGCCGCGCATCCCATCATGGAACCGGGCGCCTACGATCAGCGTGGGCAGAGAGCTTTCTTCGGTAGCCGGGATTCACTACCCTTTAATGCCCGCAGCGACGTACTCTCCTTTCAGACCGCACCCCTGAATGCGGACCTGGAAGTAACGGGCCCGATCACCATAACGCTCTATGCATCCTCGTCCGCCCGCGACACGGATTTCACGGCCAAACTGATTGAGGTGATCCCACCCAGTCCGGACTACCCGGAGGGTCTGGCGATGAACCTCACCGATTCCATCTTGCGGGCGCGTTTCCATCAGGGCTGGACTACACCGGAGCTGCTGGAACCGGACCAGGTGTACGCCTTCACGTTTGCCCTGTATCCTACGGCCAATTTGTTCAAGGCCGGTCATAGCATCCGCCTGGATATTAGCAGCAGTAACTTTCCCCGTTTTGATGTCAATCCCAATACGGGCGGCCCCTTGGGGCAGGAGCGCCGCTTCTGCCTCGCACACCAGACCGTATTCCACGATGTAGCCCATCCATCACACCTGATGCTGCCTGTGATTTGTCGCTGAGTCTGCCTGGGCGCGTCGGGTAACAAGGGCATCTTTGATGTGCGCCGCATGAACAGGAAGGACACGGCATAGCGGGTGCGGGCACACCCTTAGCATCCGGATACGGGACCGGGTCTAGACGGGGATGTACGGCGCTACGCGGTAGCCACCCGGTACAATAGGTATGTTGTCCCTGTTCCAGTCACCGGTCGTACCCTTTCATGCCTGCATCCCCTTCCGCCTACACCGATCTCTTTCAGGCAGATCTGGCACAGGACCGCCTGCGGCAGGCCCCTCTAGCCCATCGGATGCGCCCCCGCGCTCTGGACGATTTCGTCGGCCAGGACCATATCATAGGCCCGGGCCGCCTGCTGCGACGGTCCATTGAAGCGGATCAGCTTTCCTCCTTAATTCTGTATGGCCCTCCCGGCACGGGTAAGACCACACTCGCCAGCATCATTGCTCATGCGTCCGCCAGTCACTTCGTCTCCATCAACGCCGTGCTCGTTGGTGTACGCGTCCTGCGCCAGGAAATCCAGCAGGCTGAGGAGCGCTTCCAATTCCAGCGCCAGCGTACCACGCTGTTCGTAGATGAAGTGCACCGCTGGAACAAGGCGCAACAGGACGCACTGCTACCCCATGTCGAAATCGGTGCGATCATTTTCATCGGAGCCACTACGGAGAATCCCTTTTTTGAGGTCATCAAGCCGCTGGTCAGCCGCAGCCATATCTTTCAGCTCAAGCCGCTCCAGGATCAGGATATCGCGGCTATCCTGCAGCGGGCCCTACAGGATAGGGAGCATGGTCTAGGCCGGCAGGCCGTGGAAGTAGCGCCGGCAGCCTTAAACCATCTGGTCAGCATGGCGAACGGTGATGCACGCAGTGCCCTGAACGCGTTAGAACTGGCAGTGCTAACCACGAAGCCGGACAGTCGGGCTATCGTGCAGGTGGATCTGGCCATCGCGGAAGAATCAATTCAACGCCGCGCTGTCCTGTATGACAAGGAAGGCGATGTGCACTATGACGCGATATCCGCCTTCATTAAGAGTGTGCGCGGTTCGGATCCGGACGCCGCCTTGTATTGGGGCTCTAAGATGATTCATGCCGGTGAAGATCCCGTCTTGCTATTCCGACGTCTGTCCATTCTGGCCTGTGAGGATGTGGGGCTCGCCGATCCCCAGGCTATTACGGTAGTCAACAGCTGTTGGAGCACTTACGAACGGATCGGCTTACCGGAGGGCATGTTCCCACTAGCGCAGGCCATTCTCTACCTAGCGACTGCTCCTAAGTCCAATTCTGCCCTAGGGATTTTTGAGGCTCTAAACACGGTGACTGCAGACACTGATCATGAGGTGCCCACCCATCTGAAAGATAGCAGCCGCGACGCGAGCGGCTTCGGTCACGGTCAGGGCTATCTGTACCCGCATGCCTATACCAACCACTGGGTAAAACAGCGTTACCTACCCTCGGGCTTGGAAGGACGAGTTTTCTATGAACCGGGACATCTGGGGCATGAAGGCCAGCTCCGAGCAACTATTCTGCGCCGCCGGGAGGAACAGTTGGCCGCGGAAGAGGAATGGTCTCTTTGGGATGGCGAGCATGTCACTCTTTCCCCTACCGACCCGCGGCGGGAACATTGGCTCGCCCGGGCAAGTCAAACTTCTAGCGCCAGTTTGGGCCGGATCCGTGACCAGATCTGTGCCCGGGCTCGGATCCGGCGTCATGAACGGGTGTTGGTTCTACATGCCGACAACGGTCTACTGTTGTGGGAAACCTGCCGACAGAGTCCGGAAGGCAGCGTTTGGGGCCTGGTGTCCGCAGCCCGGCGCCCGACCCTACAGAAAATCGCCCAGGACCTGCCGGAACTTGACCGCCCTTGTCTGTGCACATCACTGGAGGATATCGATCCCGGTATACGCTTTGAGAAGGTCGTAGGGCTAGACCCTTGCAGTGACCATGATCACACTCTAGCTTTGCTGCAAGCCCTGCAGGAGTATGTGACGGCTGAGGCCCGGTGTGTTTTCGGCCAACGCCTACCCAAGGCTGGACAACGCGTGCACACGCTCGTGTCCCTAACTGATCTCGGCACCGCCGCGGAGCTGCTGCCTGAGATTGAGGAAACTCTCTGGGCCGCGCATCCCAATGCCCGTATGGGTTGGCATCCCGAATCCCTTCAGCAGGTCGCGACTCGAGCGGGTTGGCAAAGCACAATTGATGTGCAGGTAGAGGAAGACCGGCGCTTTCTTGAACGGCGGCGCGTGCAGTCCTGGTTTGCACCGGACAGCGTCTTGGGCCAGCACCTGCAGGAGGCCGGGATCGCACCCGGGGATTTGTTGCAGCTCGCACACCGCTACGATCAGGCAGTGGGCAACCGGACGGTATCTTGGAAGCAAGTGACGGCCTACGTCACCCTGCGTGTCTGACAGATAAGACCCATCGTTCACTGCAGACAGCGGGCCGGACGCAGCATCCGCTCAGCGTAGACGCTGCGCATCTTACGATCCTGCTAGGACTAGTCATCCGGCCGGGAACGTCACGATGATCGGCAACGGGACAAACGCCGGTATCCCGAGCAGATTAGAGATCAGGAAAGCGTAGTCCCTAATCAGGTTGTGCTAGCAGCAGTCTGTAAGGTACTGGTGAGAAGACAGGGCGGAACGGGATGAAACCGGTGGTGAACGTGGTTAGAGTCATGACTTCAGGCCCGGAACCGGCATTGCACCCGGCCCTAGGCCATTTGGTAGCCTGACTCCTTCAGCCCATCGTTGCTGGGACCAGAAGGGTCAGGGATCATTGCCCGTGCCGGACGGGGGTAATGCAGTCAACCGCCTCTGGGCTCGGTACTCCGGACAATCACGCTGGTACCTTCGTGATCGTGGCTGCACCATTCACTCTAACGCTATTGCCTACCACCAGGTGTTTGATCGTCCACGCCACTACCGTATACGGCCCCCGCGCAACCAACAGGCACCGGTGTCTGCCGGTGCGGCATGCCTAAGGGGGGCTTTCTCATTTGTCTTCGCTCAGCACCCATGATGCATTGTCGAGCTCAAACAAAGCCGGTGCAGATTGGCGCACGCCAATGCCGTGTTCCATTAGTTGGGTCACGAGCTGTTTCCCGTTCATGAGAGCAATAGGAGTTTTATCCGGCTGTGCCGCCTCTGTAACAGCTCCAGCGGTGAAGTCACTAGTGGTAATGATCAGGCCTTGCTCATGCACCCCTAGGCTACCGCGCACCTCACGCACGATCGGGGCCCGGATTTTGTTACGCTTCCACTTCTTGGCTTGGACCGCCATCTTGATGCGGACGACACCGCCGACAACTAGGATACCTTGCACATCAATACCGCCATCGTTACTGAGTTTGGTTACCTCAACCCCCTCAAAACCCATTTCCGCCAGCAACTGCGCGATAACCTCCTCAAACTCACCAGGCTTCATGGCGAGTAGATGTTCGTACAAAGCTTGTCGTACCTGGGAGGTTGTGCTGCGCAATGAGCCTTGATAATGCCGGCTGCTCAGGCTCCCATTGGCTCAGGCCTACATATCCCCGGCCATGCAGCACAAAACGGGATTGTTCACCTTGTTGCGACGCCCGTTTGCTCTCAGCGATTATCGCCGCGTGCATGGTCACTTCGGGGGTTTGCCCTTTCGTGCTCAGCCATCCCCGGGCCAGAGCCTTCTGCGTAATCTCCCGGTAATGCATCGGTTTTTTGTCGTCACATATTGCAAGCACCTTTTGAGCACAGTCAACGAACGTGAAATTCGTTCTAGGCAGTTCATCATCTTTGATGCTACGCAGGGCAAATGTCTGTGGTAATACCTTAATGAAGGGAGAAGCCGCGCCTCTGCTTTTGATATCACTATACAGCCTGGCACCTACGGTAGCTGCGGGTGTCTTGCCCGACGACTGCCAGAGGCCAGTGCTGAGTACCTTCGCGGTTATCTCGTCTACATGCAGGGGCCGGTCCGCGCCTTTGAGAACTTCTTCTATGGCTTGTAGCAAGTGCATTGTGCCTCCTCCCGGCCTAATAACCGCTGGATGCTTGTTATCCTCCCATACGCCGTGCTGTGGATGGTATTTGATCTATCCCCATTACGGAACAAATCATCCTGTTGCCGGTTATGGTACTAGGAACGATCGTTGATGTTTAAATATATTCTCAACCGGTAATAGAGCAAAAACAGACAACCTGTCACTCGGAACACAATTTCCCCGATGATAGGTTATCTCTTGGTCAGGTAACCAGTGGTCATTGTCCTACCCCGACTTGGCCGGAAGGATCAGGGCGTTTCCGTGGCTCGTTCATCCGGTTCATCTTGCAAAACCGCTTCCGGGGGCTGCAGTGAAATCATCCACTCAGCCCAATTCGCCGCCTTATAGTTGCCATTTCGGCTAAGGCTGAACAGCAAATCTTCCTGGCGCGGTTGACCGAAGACCATCCGATAGAACGCTAATCCCTGCTTCAGCCATTTGAGCTTGCCGACTTCCTTGCTGTACGGGAGCTGAGGGATACGACGTTCTACACGGGCAGAACCTTCTTCAAAGATCCAATACGGGATGAGATCGGACAGCCCATCGGCTTTGCTTCGGGCCGCGATCCGGAAGAGCGTCTGCCACGGATCCCCACCCTCATGGATTCCGGCGAGAGCCGTCAGACCATATCGTTCCGCAATATTCTTTCTGACCGCATGGCCTTTATAGCGATGAACCCGGCCCTCGCGTTGTTCCAGATCAACGGGATTAGACGGCAGGTTCCAATGCACTACGGCATGGCACCACAGGTGAAAGTCCAACCCTTCTTGGCCTATTGAAGTTGAAGCCAGCACAAAGGGACGAAACGGAGAGTTGAACGCATCCCGTACCGCATCAGCACGTACAAGAGCCTGGTTATTGTCGTCGCGAATATCCCCGAACCGGAGCGCGAAACGACAGCGGGTATTGAAAGTATCAACGGCAAAGCCGTCACCTGATCTCTTTATCTCGTCAATTCGAATCTGAGCGGTCCGCAGGGACAACACCGAGTGCAGGCATTTGGCAATGCTATCCACTTGTTTGGTCGGCGCGTACTCTTGGAGCCCTAAAGACTCTTGCAGGACATGCACATATTCGTCCAGCACCGCTTGGAGATTGCCGTTGATACCGTACTGGAGCGTTAACTGCCAATAGGTATCCTCGCCGGCGCCGCGCAGCAGGGCAATCGTTTCCGGCATATTGAAGAGCGAGCGGAAGCCGGCGGCAACGCGCGCGGCGGCTGACAACAGATCCGGATCAGACGCGTCAAGCTCGGCCCCGATACGGCGAAGCGCACGTAAGGCACATATACCAGGACCGGCCAGCGCGAGATCGCAAAGCACATCTACCAGATCATCCGGCCGCGGACCGAGAGGTAGGTGGCCCTCTGCCATGCGCACCAGCAGGTCAATGTGTTCTTGGAAGCGGGTGCCTGCTTCCCGCTCCGGCGTCGCGACGGACCGCCATCCCGATGGGCTTTTACACCAGTCCAGCAGCCCCCTATGGGCATCAAGCAGTATAGGAGCCGCCCAATACCATCGCCTATCAGCCCGTATCCCTTCCCCCGCATCCGGCAGGGTTTCGAGCAAACTACGGCAAATGGCCTTGACCTCGCTTCTCAGCTCTTGAACGCTCAGAGGTCCGCGTCCAAGACGTAACACAATCGCTAGGGGATCTATCTTGCAGGCAAGGGTGGGCGATGGCAGCAACCATGCCATGACCGGCATACCCGTCAGGCGATTATTGTGGGGGGATACGGCAAACCGCAGCAATGGCTTAACTTTGTCATAGAGGTTGCTGTGTGAAACCGAGGTTATGCCGGCAATCATCTTCCTTTCGGCTTCATAGGAGCAGATGGATGCAATCGCGTCGGGCACAACGCTCCAGGCCGCAAACACAAGGGCCTTGGTTAATCCCTCCTTGTCCGCATACACACCACTTGGCTGGCTATAAGGCATAGAGGGCGGCATCCATAAAAGCTGCCACATACCTTTAGCCAGCGTATCCTCAAAAAGTACGCGCATCCGCGGATTAGCCGGATCGAGAGCCTGGTAGTTGTCCCATGTATCCTGCGTCAGCCACTGGCCCTGGGCCGCGGCCAGAATCTCTTGCAGATCCTGTGCGGGAGCCTGTAGTTGCGTGTCCAACTTACGCCTCAGCTCGTACTGCTTTAGAAAGTTGATCAAGTAAGGAGCGGACTTCCAGTATTCAATTGGTTCTCCGGCCTTGACGCAGGTGGCCACCGCGTCCACCGTCGCGGCGTGCTGAAGATCCGCGGGCATCAGGGGTGCTGTCCGTGCCACCTCGGTCAGCATTGAATTGTGATCACGGGTTGTCGTGATACGCTCCGTGCGGCACATGACCTTGAGGAGTGCCTGTTCCAGGGCAACCTTGTGCGCCGGTGGATAGACCGCATCCTGCGCACCCGTGTGAAGCAGTGTGCGATGTGCGGATAAGAGGCTTCGGATCTCATTGACTTGGCTTTCATCATTGAACAGGAACTCCAGTGTCCTGATGAAATCCGGATAGTGGTCCTCCTCGTCATGCTCTTGATCAAGAGTGAACATCTTGTAGGGGGTAGCCGAAAGCAGGAGAACACGAACGTCGGGATGTTGGTCAAAGAGTGCCATCACCAGCTGGGAGGCTGGGTCATCACCGTCCAGTAGATACTTAAAGCGTTGGAATTCATCCAGGATGATCAGGTTGGGCTTAAGTGCGGCCATGCATACTTCGGCCAGCCGGCTACGGAGTTTGCGGATCAGGTCATAGCGCAATAGGGAATCCGCCTCGGGGATGCAGCCGTAGTCGCGGTAATAGGCGAAGCGCTCACAGCCTTCCTGCAGCTCCGTATACAGTTCGGTATCGTTACGCACTGCATAGAGGAAAGTCTGGGCAAGGTCTGCATCCAAATCCGTCGCAGCGAGTTTTTGGGTCCTGTCACGCCACTTATCCTTGCCCGCGGTCGCCTGCAGCACGTTGAGCAAACCTTCGTTGTGCAACCATGAGTATCGTTCTTTGGGCCCCGGCACATCACACAGTATCCGATAGAGGATGGCCCGTTCGTCGGCATGCCCCCCCGGACTACGCATATGGTCAAAGGCCGTGCCGGGCGTCAGACTGATGAAATTGACCTTATTCCGGCGTAGCGACTGCACTTGTTTGGGTAAGTAGGTTAGTCGCGTGGTGATGGAAAAACGCTCCGTGTCGCTGACATTAAGCCGATTGACGTTCTGGGTCGCGATGGCCGCATTGGAGCAGATGTAGATCACATTGACCTGAGCCACTTGGTCTTGCAGGTGCTCCAGAGTCTTGGCAATGATTCCGCGCGCCACGAGTGTTTTCCCGAGTCCTACTTCATCAGCGACCAGAAAACGGGATGTCGCGTCATCACCATAGAACCGCTTGAAGACATACTCCACGGTTTGCCTCTGGAAATCTTTCAGACCGGCCAAAGCAGACGTTGCGGAAAAGTGCCGGCTAGGCATTGTGCCCTCTGCTCGCAGCTTCAAAAATCGCCCAAAGACTTAGAAAATCCTCAGGGATAATCCCATTGGGGCTATTCCGGGAGAGATCACGAACCAACCTTGATATCTCCGACATCCTCTGCGGACTCCGACTGTACGTACGGGTCAGCTCTTCCAGTAACGGGATATC
This sequence comes from Caldilineaceae bacterium, assembly GCA_965116185.1. Lineage (GTDB taxonomy): Bacteria > Chloroflexota > Anaerolineae > Caldilineales > Caldilineaceae > Bin34. Next base: position 224,708 of record OZ220492.1, on the reverse strand, counting down.
CTCACCATCGGCCAGCCGGACCAACCATTTGGTGAACCCGGAGCCATGGCCCTGATCCAACCCGGATACCGCATCATCACCCAGCAGGAGTAGCAAGTAACGAATGAAGCCGTCCTTATTGCTGATCACGGTTTGTAAGATGGCAGCGTTGCGTTCCGGCGGCACACCCGTAATGGGAATATTCAGTACAAAGCGGGCCGTAACATCCGGATGGTCGGTTTTAAGTTCAAACGCAATAAGGCCCGTCACGGACGCGGTGGGGACCTCTTTGAATCTGAGCACACCGTGAGCAACACTAGCGCGGATGTCCACTGCCCGCTCGTGCGTGACGGTTATCGGCCAGGCCGCAGCCTGAATGATCCCCTCAAGGGATGGGATTGCACCCGTCAGCACCAAGGTCCACAAACCGTCTTGTGATCCGGGGTGACACTTGATGGACAAAGCTACTTCAGATATCCGAGTACGAGCGCTCTCAAGAGCTTGCTCTGCTTCCTGCCGGCCAGCATCAATCGCTACTTCCTGCGGCTTGACAAAATGGATAAGATATTCGCCTAATCCGTCGGTGCTAAGAAGCTCGTCAATGCCGCCGACTTTGTGCTTCTTACCCACCAAGCCAACGAGAATCTCAACATTCTTCAAGGCGTGCAGGGCCGCATTGGTCGCATTCGTAGAACCCATAATCACATGGGTGTAGTCGGTATAGTAGCGAGTTTCAAACAGATACACCTTCGCATGAAGGTCGGTTACAAGCGGTTGCTCTGCGGTATCATCGCTTTCGCCATCCTCAGTTTCCGCTGCTTCATCCAAATGGAGACATTGAGTGAAAAGCTGCAGCGTGTCCTGCTTCAGAGCTGATAAGGCCTCCGGCCGTGCGATCAGAGCATCAGCGGTCTCGGCTTGCTTGGCCAAGGCATGCAGGGCTTCGTCAGAGCAGAACGGCGAGATGATGGCCATCCGCTTGGCGAGGGGCGGCTTCCAGTCAAACCCTTTCGTTCCCGGCAGATAGAAGGCCAACTCGTCAAAGCCATCGGGGAGTTCCCACTGCACACGGTACAGGTCATCCGCGAATGTACGTGCTTGTCGGACCCGGTCCGCTTCTACCTGGCCCGTAGCCAGCTCCGGAAGCACTTGGAAAAAATGCGCCAACGGTTGATTGGATTGGGACTTCCGGCCCGCCATTGTGCCTTCAAGCTGCAGTGATAGGTCCCAAGAGCGATCGGTAGTCATATTCCTTGTCAGTACCACGAGACGATACAGCACATTGCTTGGATCAAGGTTACTAACAAAACGGATGGCCCAGATTTTGGGATGAAAAACACCGCTGCGCGGGGCCGTGACTTCAACCACCATTTCCTCCAGAAAACTAAATAAGGGGTTAGGCTTGGCCATCTGAGGCACCTGAATCCGGCCGCGTTGTACATAGACGGTAATGTGCTTTGCGTACCTGCGGATGGCTTCCAACATAGACAACGGGCAAGGATCCGTCTCACCATCCGCTACCCGTAACGCTAGGTAGACAGGAGCCTCAAGAAGTAAGGCCGGATCCAGGGAAAAGGTGGTCGCCACGGCCTCGTCAAAAACCATTCCTGGCGGCGGAGTTAATATAGAGGTATAAAGGCTCCGCGCGTTTGGATTCAGCATTGTGCCTCCCGGTTTAGACCTTGGTGCAGGTCCTTCAAAAACACCTGCACATTCGGCCACCGGTAGACAAGGCGCCCGACACCGGAATACCCACCCCACTGATCAAGCGCCCTCCGGTTGTTGAACCGGGAGCGTGTGCCTTTGAGTTTCATTTCCCGACGTTTAATCAAGTTCAGAGCCTCGGTATCGGTAAGGAGGTTAGGGGAGTAGCGGGTATGGTCGATCCACTGCTCAACGAACAAAATTGTTTGGTGGGTGATGGTGTAGTTGTGGCCCCTGGTCAATTCCCATAGTCGACTCACGGGCCAGGCGCGAATCTCTTCCCGGGGGAGGGTTGTTATCCATTCACGGAAACGAGCCTGATGCTTGGCGGCAAGCTCGTCATAGTGGCCAAGTTGGGCAAGCTGGAGGTTATACAAGAGCGCCGCTCCATGCATCACTGCGGAGAAGAGCCGAGCATGGGTCAGGAGTTCCTTGTGCTGGCCGGCGAAGCTGTCGTAATCCGGATATTCCCATGGGGTTTGAGTATCGGCCGGCTTGTAGTGTAGGGCCAAGAAGGCGAGAAGACTGTGGGGGCAAGTATCCTGGATGCGGTCCCGGATAAATTCGGCTTCTTCCCGGGATAAAGCAAAGTTCGCCTCTAAAGGAAATTCTTGCGGGCGCACGGGCAAGCGCGGATGCCAATTGAGAGACTTGCGTTTCTCAATCTCAATGTCATCTCCGCGCGCTTGGGCGTCTTTCTCAAGAGCCTGCAGGTTACGTCTATGACGGTACGTTTCGTCAATGCGCCTGTGATATTCGTCCTGCGAGAATGGCGTGAGGCGTATGCCCCAGATCCCGAGACCGCTCCAGTAGACGGAACTAGGTAACCGTTTGAGCTTCTTACCCGCGGTGCTGCCAAATACGCCCGCTTGATCATCGGAAGCCAGCAAAGGCTGAACCAGATCTCTTTCCAGCTTATCGGCCTCAAGTGCAAAGTACTCCGCAGGCAGTTTTTGCTCTTCTAGATCTTGGTATATCCATGGCACAAAAAGCATGTAGCGGAGGCGCGTCTGGATCGTGCTTATACCGGGAAACAACCGGTCGGCGAAGCTATCGCGCACAGAACCAAGTCCGAGCTCATCACGACTTTCCTTTTCCTGGAAAAGGGCAAGGATGCGCAGTGTACGTTCCCTTGATTTGGCGTCATGGTCAATCCAGGTAAGGGCGGAAGACATCGTCAGCATCCTCGCCGCGTAACTGTACATGGATCGGTGTTGGCTGGATTAAGCTCCATTCTCGTAGTGCTTCCGCAATGGACATCTCATACGCAAAAGTGCCCCGCATGCCCCGGGAGACAAATCTATACAATATCCTGTGCTAACGGAGATGCAGGTCGTTAAGGCATTTCGTGGGCCTTCTCCGCTCTAGCTTACCTCATCCTACAATCCCACACATGAATGGACATACTACGCACCTAGATCATATCCCTGTGCGGGGTGATGGTCACTGCGTATACTCTGCCATACCACTGTATTCCCCATTCTGATGATCACCGCGCCGCAATCCCTAAATCACATGAATCGTTTGATCGCCATAGCCTCCCGTCCCGTTGATGGCGCATCAGCGGCGGCTTTTCGTGTCATATTCGGCCTGTTTGGACTGGTTGTCGTCATCCGTTTCTTTGCCAACGACTGGATTGTCCGACTTTATATTGAACCGACTTACCACTTCAGCTATCTGGGCTTTGGCTGGTTGCAGCCTTGGCCCGCCTGGGGTATGCACGCCCATTTAGCCATGCTGGGAATGCTCAGCGTTGCGATCGCAATAGGGTATCGCTACCGGCTTTGTACCATCTTGTTCTTCCTTGGCTTCACCTACGTTGAGCTCATTGACCGCACCACCTATCTCAACCACTACTACTTAATGAGTTTGGTCAGCCTACTCATGATATTCCTGCCGCTGCACCGCACAGCGTCCGTTGACGGGCGTTTCCGCAGAGCACCGCGGCACAATACGGTTCCGTGTTGGACATTGTGGACCCTGCGTGCCCAAGTGGGCCTCGTCTATATGTTCGCCGGCATCGCCAAACTGAACCCGGACTGGCTATATCACGCCTTGCCCTTGCGCATCTGGTTGTATCAGAGCGGTGATCTACCCGTGCTCGGTCCCCTACTACAAGAGGTTTGGGTAGCTTATGTCCTCAGCTGGAGTGGTGCCTTTTTTGATCTTACTATTGTGGCCTGGCTCATGTGGTCTCGCGCACGCCCCTGGGCCTATCTCGTCCTCGTGAGTTTCCATTTGATGACGGCCCTGCTATTTCCCCAACTCGGCATTTTCCCATGGCTGATGATAGGCAGCTCTCTCATCTTTTTCCACCCGGATTGGCCGCGATGCCTACTGGCTGCAATTCATCCCCGCTATGCTCGCCATGACGGCGCCATGGCGAATGCTGCCGCGTCCTCATTCCCACCGTCCGGAGCCGACAACATCAAGGCACGCGCCGCCGTGGTGGCACTAGGACTGTTCGCTCTTGTCCAGTTGCTAATGCCTCTGCGCCACTTCGTCTATCCCGGTAATGTACGCTGGAATGAGGCAGGCTATAGCTTCGCCTGGCGCGTGATGCTCACGGAAAAGACCGGTTTTGTACAGTACCACGTGCGTGACCGTAACAGCGGCCGCGCGTGGCTCGTCAGTCCCCACGAATATCTGACTCCGTTACAAGTTGAAAGGATGGCGATACAGCCGGATTTGATCCTACAAACTGCCCACATCATCGCCGCCGATTTCCGCACTCAAGGCTATTCGAACGTAACGATAACGGCCGATGCCTTTGTAGCGTTCAACGGACGCGCCTATGCCCGCTTGATCGATCCTAGTGCCAATCTGGCGAATATCGCGCCGAGCCTGGCACCAAAGCAGTGGGTTTTACCTTTCGTTCCGGATGCCCAGGCTGCCCAACACCAACCCTAACCGCTATCGCCATCGGTGTCGGCAAATCCTACCGACACACCCAGGAGACTGACCACTTCCGTATTCAGCACCCGTTGCAATTCCTTAAGCCGCGCGTGAGCTTGCCAGGCTAGTTCCGGATCATTCAGAACCTTATCACGCAGAGGCTCTTCCAACTTGTCAATCGCAGCCAGTGCTTCCTCAAAACCGGCAACCACTCTGGTGTCAGTCTCTTTGGATACGCCGCGCACCAGGTCACTCAACCCAAATCCGGCCTCGGCGCCCACATACACATCCTGCATGCCCGCCACTTGATTCCACAGATCCGCAACTACATTATGCCCTGCACCGCCTGGAATAGCCGCCGGTTCCGGTTGGCCGCTATCCGCTCCCAGGGCTTTACCTAACTGCATATCCGTAATACTGCGCGTCAGAAAAACTGACGTACGCACTACTTCATCCACTGCCGCCTGATCTACTAGCGCACTCCGTCCTGTGCCGTTGAAATATGCGGCATAGGCGTTGCCGTCGGCATTGGTACCGGTCCAATCAGCAAGCACGCCGGCCATTTCAGCGGCTATGACGTCGCCCAAGCTAGTTACGTAAGCGCAATGGATGGAATCGGGCTGAGTCAGTTGCGTCAACACCTGCTGGTCATCGGCGAATAGCACATACTCAATGGCACCGAGTCCGCGTTGGTTAGCAGGCAGAAATTCACGCACATGTTCCGGGCCGATAGTATCGCGTTCGGACAGCATCTGCTGGATACCCGCTTCGTGGACTGGAGACCAATCCACCCAAGAGCGTGTCCTTCGCTGCATTACCGGACCAAACCACATGGCTTGCGAGCGCATCCAGGGCGTACGTGCATCGCGCCACGCCGTGCGCGCCGCGGTTAGTGTTGTCGGGGATGGTGTAGCGCATAGCGTATGCAGCGCGGTGCGCAGCCCGTTCATGGCATCTGACACCGCCTGGAAGCGGGGCACGATTACCTCCTCTGTCAGACTCACGAGAACATCCTGGGGCGTAGCATGGCGCCCCCCAGTGCAGGCCGCTACGAGTACCGACACGGCAAACAAGGCACAAACCACACCGGTACGAAGGGATCCTGCCATCTATAATGACTCCAGAAAGCGCAGCAGCGCGGCTCGCTGCTGGCGCGTAAAATTGATAAAAGCATCACGGGCCGCAGCCCCTTCGCCACCGTGCCAGAGAATAGCCTCGGCGAGGTTACGCGCACGGCCATCGTGGAGAAATCGGGTATGCCCGTTCACGTTGTCTACCAATCCAATGCCCCAAAGCGGTGGTGTCCGCCACTCCCGGCCATTGGCCAGAAAGTCCGGCCGGTCGTCAGCCAAACCTTCACCCATATCATGGAGTAGCAGGTCCGTATAAGGGAAGATGACCTGCTGACTGAGAGCCTCAATGGCATCCTCGCCGGTGGTGTAGCTAGGGGTGTGGCAGGCAGCACATCCGGCGCGCAAAAACAGACCGGCTCCTTGCCGAACCTGTGGGTCATCCATGTCCCGCATGGCCGGTACGGCCAGCGTGCGACTGTAAAACACGATCTTCGCCAATCGTTCATCAGGGAGCTCCGGACTACCACCGGTAGGTACCGATTGGCAATGATGTTGAGCCGGTGGGCAATTTTCCGCCGGAAACAGCCTGGAGGTGATACCGATGTCACCGTGAAAGGCGCCCGCCACCTGCTGCTCCACCGTAGGTACGTTCGCTTTCCAGCCGAACCGGCCTAGCGCAGTGACCTCACGCTGAATGTCCCACACCATGTTGGCCCGCCCGGAGATCCCGTCGCCATCGGCGTCTTCGGGATCAGCCTGGGTCAGAATGGCAGCTTCCGGTATCGCTTCCAGCAGCCCCATCCCGAAAACACTCGGTGCGATGCGGGGTGACACCATAACATTCGGATCCAGCGGCCCCAAAGCCAAGTCAGTCAAAGAATACGTGGGCGCAAGTAGTGTGTACGCCTCACCGTCGGCGTAAGCACCCGGAATCTCCCGGTACGTGGTGATCACCCGACCTTCCACCGGGACCGACAGTATGGAACGGTCCTGTAACTGGCTGCCATAGACCGCGTCGCCCAGCGGCCCACCGGTCACATCAGTACCCGGGATGCTGAGACGGAACAATAGGCCACGTTCGGGATCGTCCATGTTTTCGGGTGGTTTGCCTCGTCCGTCCAGGACATGGCAGGAAGAGCATGATTGGGCATTGAACGTAGGCCCTAAGCCGTCTCGCGCTTCCGTGGAGGCCGGCGCAGTTACCCAATTTTGGTTGAAAAAACTGTCCCCCACCTCAAAAATGCGCCGCTCGGCATTGCTCAAATTGCGGGCCGAGAGACTGAAAGCGTTGCGGTTGGTTACAAAAGCGGTAGTATCGCCTCCCAACCGGGCGTGCAAGATAGCCTCAATCTCCGCTTGTGTCGGCCGTATTGACCCTCTCTGCACCAGTATCCCGACCAGTAGCACCAGCATGCCCAGGCCCGCCGCAAGGCCATACCGTAGGAGTACGGCCTTGCGGGCGGGAGCGATACGGTCTTGATTCACCAGTACCACCTTGCGTGACGTATGGAACTACCTAACTGACGTTGATGGAAATTCCCACCGCGGTAGCGGCGGCCACAATGGTATCCGTTTGTTGTTCCAAGGCTTCAATCGTACGTAACACCAGGGTACGCCCGGGTGCACTGTCGGGAATGTCACTAGTTAGATGCTGATCAAAAGGCGCCGGTATCTGCCGGGCCAGATTCACGCTAGCGGACACCTCGGCCTCCAGCTGGGCAGCGAGAGCGGCATCCTGTACTTCCACCAAATGTAGGATACCCGGCCCCGCAAGCAGGCCGTAGTCTCCGGTTAGCACCATCTGGATGCCCCTAGCATTGCCTACGATGTCAGCGGTGGTATTGTCGGAGAAACAGGAGTGTTCATCCTCCTGGGAACGTTCCTCGTACGCAACGATCATCCGCTCGCCGGCCAACTCGCCCCGACTCAGTTCACCGATGCCGGTGATGATGTGGGTAAGGGCGGTGTCGGTACTCATAGTTTCAAATTCTGACCGATAATTGCCCGCTTGCCCTGGTGCCCAGGCGTCAACTATATTTTGCAGATGTCCTACAAGTGTTGTGGATGCCACCGCCAGGTACGTAGCGCGCCGGTCGGCGTTATCATGAGTGGTGTAGTCTTCCACCGGGCGGGAACCGGGGCCGTCGGTGTTTAGATCCTGGCCCCACAGTAGGAATTCAATAGCGTGCCAGCCTGTGGACACGTTCTCCTCACCTCCCTCCTCGTTGAGAGATACAATCAAGTCGGCATCAATCACCGGGTATTGATCCGGCATGTTGATAATACCGGCGGTGGGATTACCTTCTACATAGTCAACATAAGACTCGTCCAGCGGCCAAGCGTTAATCAGCCCTTCGGGACCATCCTCTTCATTGTCAATGGGACCGCCGTAAAAACGGAACGCTTCTGTGGGACCATAGTCGTCACGGGCCTTCAGCCATGCCCGTTTGGCAGCTTCTAGAGTTGCCGGGGTCGGGTCGTCCAAAAACGTATTGATAGCGTGGTCCATCGCTTGCGCTGAGGCTAAGCTTTGAGCATAAAGGGCATGTACACCAGTTGCATAGTGGGCCACAACCTCCTCTTTGAGGGTTTCAATGTCCACTTCCGGTTCCATCGTTACGGGCAGGGTTGTACAAGCGATTGCTACCAGCGCCACCACGGACAAGGTTATCAATCTAATGGCAATCCTAACTTTCTTCATTTCCTTCCTCCTGATGTTATCCATCGTTAATCAACCCGCAAACAGTTTATATGAAAATTATATAACAATTCATAACATTGTGTAACAATCTACCGTGACAACAGATATATTGGGCTGTATAACGAAACGATTTGGGCTGTGCACGGCATATGCGGCAGGCCAAACAGAGCAGGATTTAACGGATCAATCTGTGTAGGCAATGCGATAAAGTAGGCACCCTCCATCAGATATCCTTAGGCATCTATATAAATCTACGCACATTAGGATAAGCAAAATGGAGAAAACAAAAATTCCAAATCAATCTAACTCTTTTTCTAAGACACGTGATGCTACTGATAAAAGGGCTAGGATGGCCGGTATCTTGCTACTAGTCACGGCAGGGCTTACCGTCGTAATGGTCTATGCCCGTGTGTCTGCCGATGCCGATCAAGCCACGCTGCTACAGAGTCTGCAAGCTATCACGGCCAACAGAGGGATGTTCGTAGTGTCAGGCATAGCCCGTCTGCTCTCAGGCCTGACTTTCGTAGGGGCCGGATTGATGCTCCTGCGTACCTGGATTATCCGAGAGCGCTGGGCAACACCGTGGGTACCCTATCTGTTTATGCTTTCAGGTGCTTTGACCACCGTATCAGGAATGTACGCGGTGCTCGTGGGAGTCAACCCGACTTTGGGGGAGATTACCGCTGCCACATCTTCAACCGCTCCTAGTTACACCACGCTTACTTCTCTTTATGACATGAGAGAAATGACCGGAAAGATTGGCTTCTCGGCAGCCGGTGTCGCGCTGCTAGTGGCTGCGTATTATCAGTGGCGGGTCGGCGGTACACTGAGAAAGATAGCGCCAGGCTCAGCGCTACTGAGCGTAGCCATGCAATCTATATGGCTGGACACCGTGCTGGTTATACACGCGGTTGTGGGAGTTGTATTCTTCCTTTGGCTGCTGGTTATTGGCAGCATGCTGGCAACCGGCAGTACGGAACGACACTTCGCGGTAATCCGGGACACTACAGCCTGAGCCACGCTCTTGGACATCAGGATATTCTACCTCTACCCCAGACATGTGGGGTTCTTGCGTTTTGTAGGTACTCACCAGGGATATGATCGAAGCAATTACCGCATACGAAAACGCGCGTCACATAAGCGGAAGAAAAAGGCCTTGATCAACCTTTGTTGCATGCGCATCGCTACCAACTGGTCAACCGCTTGACTACTTTATGGGGGTTAAGGGATCTCGGCTATCCATACTCCGCACCTATTAGGAATGCCTCAAGTCTGAAGAGCGCGCAGAAAGCAAACCCCTTTCAGCGCAGCGCAACGTTGTTTCCCGTGGCGGGTTGAATCCGACTATGAAGTGAGTGCACGTGTGAACAAGCCCCGGCCCGACGGTCCCTACATACCGAAATCGTAGTAATACAGTTTGGGATCCAGCGCTATTCAACTTCCGGTAGATCCGCCTGCGCGTCCACGACTAAATCGCCAAAAATCCAGCCGCCGGTATCCAGCTGATACCAGATGCCGGCCGGGTTGGTGCCTTCCTGACGGCCTATCAGTACCAGGGTCTCGTTGGCCTGTACGCCCCCAATCCGGGGCGCATCCGCGGTTGAGCGCACACGCACATTGGCATTAACCAAGGCATAGGACGGTACCCGTACACTCAGCCCGTCCGGGACCTGGCTGACTGCTTCAACGGGAATCCAGTACCGGTTGGCCAGCATGAACCAAGTTGCATCTCCATTCACACCTATCAGCGTGACTTCAGCACCTGCCTCCAATTCACCCTTATCTACGAATTCCTCACCGGGGCCTGCCCGCATACGTACGGTTGACAAGAGATACGGCACGGCAAGCTGGACTTCTGCCACTGTGCGCACCGGAGGTGATGTCTCTGTCTCATCATCCAGGCCCACGATGGGTGACTCTGGCGTGGCGGTAGGTACAACGGCCACAGTAGCCGTAGGCAGAAGTTCTGTCGTGGGGAAGAGGATATCCGTGACCACCACAGGGGCAGACTCACCCGGCAGTTCCTGGAACATTGCCAAGGTATCTTCCCACCTGGGTGGCCGTACCACGAATAAGATCAGCAGCATAACGGTCCCCAGGGCTAGTAGCACGAGGATCGTGAGGCCGAGACCGAAACCTGCCTCCTGGACCAGCGGATCCGGTTCGGACATGGGTAGGCTCATGCCAGGAGGGCCAGGCTTTAGGCTCGTTTCCTGCGTTCCGACAGCTTCTGTTTCTCCTACCCTATCCTCTATGACATTGTCGGTGGCTACCGGAGTATCTTCAGTCGCGGCTGTGTCCTCTGTCAGTATGGTTTGACTCAAATCAAAAGTGTGGTTGGTCGTGGTCTCCAGCGGTAGATGCTGAATGAAGGTCGTCTTACCGTTGGGCGTCACCTTGGGTTCGGCACCAATCTCGCCGGTCGTCAACACCAGGCGTAGGTGCTTGACCTCGTCCATGGCGATCAAGAACTCTCCTGCTACTGCGAAGCGATCCTTGCGCTCTGGCGCGATCATCTTCATCAAAACATTGACCAGCGACGGACTGAGGTCGGTGCAGCCTTTGAATTGCTTGGGGTCCTTGGGCTGGGTCTTGATCGGCGGTGTGGAGGCATCAAAAGGATAGTGGCCGGTCAGACACTCATAAAAGGAGATGCCCAGGGCATAGAGGTCTCGGTCTATCTGATCCGAAGCTGCCATCGCGGAGGAGTAATCGTAATCCGGCGGCAGGTAACGGCGTGTGTCACCACTGCCCTGAACTTCGTCGCTCTCAGAGACCACGACGTTAAAATCAATGAGGCGGACGCCCTTATCAGTCCACAGTAGATTGGAAGGTTTAACGTCCTGATGATAGACGCTGTGCTTGTGAAGATGAGCCAGCCCATCGGCGGTCTCACGCACGATGCGCACGGCATCATTCAGCGACAGCTCCCCGGCCTCGATCCGATCGGAGACAGCTTGACCTTCCACATACTCAAAGACGATGTACATGTACGATGCCTGCTTGGCATTAACCATCCGATCCGCCCAAATCGCCTTCATCACATGTGGATGGTCGGGTAACTCGATCAGGGCCGTGTACTCGCGGCGCAGCCGTTCGTACACGCTGCGGCGAGCCGTGGTCACCAGCTTGATGACCCGCACCACATCGCCCATGGGATCGAACACCTTGTAGGTCGCCTCAAAGCCGCCACCGCCCAGCTTCTTCTGAATGCGGAAGCGATTCGCCAGGCTGAAATGCTGTGGTAGGTTCATCAGGTTATCCGGAAGCTGAGGCTGGGCCACGATCGGGCTTCTCACATCCGGAGCGGCTTCATTCTTGGCCCTGGGCTGAATCAGAGCATCCAGGTCCTTGCGGGCGATAGCTGCCCTGGTGTGCCGTTTCTTGGGTTCGGACTCGCAGAACTTCTGCAGCCACTCGTCGATTCCCTCGGGCAGGTCCGGCTTGTGTTCCGAAGGCTTTATCAGGAACCTGCTGTCGGCCTCCATCTTCTGATCGTCACTTTCAAAGGATTGCTCGCCGGTTAGCAGCTCATAAAAGATCAGCCCGGCGGCGTAGAGATCGGAGGCTCTGTTGGCATGGGCCAGGTCTTTGATGCACTCCGGAGCCAGGTAGGCAGCTTCTAGATCATCCACCACCGGATCAGCGCTGGTGGAGGTGCGGTTCTTACCCACCCGGGCGAAATCGAAACCCGTTACCCGGGCCCGGCCATCCTTGGTTACCAGAATGGTATCCGGGGTGAGATTGCAATGGATCACATCATGCTCGTGCGCATGTTCCAGGGCCTCCAACACATCGCGCATTACCTGGAGTTTCCGGTCAAAGGTCAGGGATGCCTTATTGATGTGCAGGCGCAGAGCTGGACCGGGCAAGTCCTCGGTGACCACCACCATCTTGTCTTCATCTTCCGATGCAAACAGTTCCCTCACCGCTAGTACGTTGGGGTGAGCCGGCATGTGCACCACGGTGTTATAAGCATTGCTGATCTTTTTGAACTCTTTCTGGCGGACAGTCTCTTCCTGGTAAGAGTCAAACCCATAGATTCGCAGGCAGGCTATGCCGCCGCTCTTGTCCAACCGCTCGGCGCGATATTCTGTGTAGCGGTCGGTGTCATCCAGTTTCTCTTTCGCCTGCCAATCTCGGAACACCCGCATCGGGCTCTTCTCTTTGGAATTGCCGATGATCACCTCAGCAATCTGATCGTGCAAGTGAGTGATATTATCCATCCGGTATTTGGGGACAGATATGCGGCTTGCATTAAGGAAGTAGTCCTTGCAGTCCTTGAGGTTGATCACGTGTAGTCTTTCCGGACAATTGATGCCCTCCTCTTCGTGTACGGCGGCGTCATCAGCCGTGAGCAGAACGGTGGCCTGCACATGAGCCTTTTTCAACTTGGTGTTGCTCGCGCGGATGATGGCGGCCATGGTCCTGGCGTGTTTGCGCAGCTTGTGCAGCGGCGAATGGAATGAGGCCCTTCCCTCGGGATACCACTGATTGTTATACACATCAATACTACCCCCCGTTCCTTTGACGTCTACCAGGAACACTGCGTGGCGTGCGAGGATAGCGATGTCAATTTCGAACACATCTTTATCCTGACACATCTCAAAGTTGTGGAAGATCCGCCAATCATCGGGCAGATGATCCCGAAGGAAACGGATGGCCTGGCATTCAGATTCATTCTCGGGTGGCCCGATGCGTGTGACCTTCGCCATTAGCGATCTCCCTCCTTGATAGCACGCTTAACAAGAGCAACCACTACTTTTTCGAATTCTTGAGACTACTTGCGCAGCTCACCGGAATGCTTCACCAAGTCAGAAGCGATTAAAGATCAGCACCTGGTCGGAGAAGGTAATCGCCCATTGCCCCGGAAAATATTCTTGTACTCTGTTTCTTGATATCGGTGAAGATCTTCTTGATGCATGTACGTATATCCTTACGGCTCGGGAGTTCAAACTTCTCCTTCGAACTAGCCCAGACGCGAGCTGTCAGGCCTGATGTTGCTTGGCACGCAAGTTTTCGTCGTTCATCTTGCAGAAGACTACATAAAGGAACTTCATTCACAGCATCCTTGGGTATGGGTATTGGAGATGACCTCCTTGGTGCCGACCACTTCTTCGGCCATCGGCCAGTTGCTGATGAGGTTGCACTTGATTTCGAAGTACTTCTCTCCTTCTTGGCAAAGAGGAACTCCAGACCATTGGCTCACAGACCATACTGAACCGTGTTGACCCTACGTATGATGGTCTCGCATTAAATCCTTGGCGATCTGTTCAAAGTCGCGGATGCACATGGCATTCTTACCAACGTTCGGCTCCTGGTAACAAAGCACTGCGCAGCCTAGATTCCCCATGGTGTATTTCTTGCCGTGGTAGAAGATGGTCACATCCGCCTTCTTGCGGCCACCAATGGAAAAATCCAGCTCCATGTCTTCTGAACGAATCCGTATTCGTGGACCAAGTCGCAAACGACCCGTTGCCGAACCAGATTTTTCTTCGTTTTCTTTACCTGTTGGTCAGAAACATAGTCGTGCGTATATCCTACCGGGATGGCATTCTTAACGAGCTTGTTCTTCTTTCGGTTCATATTAAAGCCTATACCCCTTGAGCTGGAACACAACACCATTCGTGCCGCGCTGCATCAATGCACTCTTGCTCTCAGCAAAGGATCTCAAACTCTGGTGAGTGTGCGTGTGAACAAGCTCTGGTCCGACGGTCTCGACATACCGAAACCGTAGTAATACAGTTTGGGATCCAGCGTTATTCAACTTCCGGTAGATCCGCCGGCGCGTCCACGACTAAATCGCCGAAAATCCAGCCGCCTGTATCCAGCTGATACCAGATGCCGACCGGATTGGTGCCTTCCTGACGGCCTATTAGTACCAGGGTTTCGTTGGCCTGTACGCCCCCAATCCGGGGCGCATCCGCGGTTGAACGCGCACGCACATTGGCATTAACCAAAGCATAGGGTGGTACCCGTACACTCAGTCCGTCCGGGGCCTGGCTGACTGCTTCAACGGGGATCCAGTACCGGTTGGCCAGCATGAACCAAGTTGCATCTCCACTCACACCTATCAGTGTGACTTCTGCACCTGCCTCCAGTTCGCCCTTGTCTACGAATTCCTCACCGGGGCCTGCACGCATACGTGCAGTTGACAAGAGATACGGCACGGCAGGCTGGATTTCTGCTACTGTGCGCACCGGAGGTGATATCTCTGTTTCATCATCCGGGTCCACGGTGGGAGCCTCTAGCATGGCGGTAGGGACAACGGCCACAGTAGCCGTAGGCAGGGGTTCTGCCGTGGGGGCAAGGATATTATCCGGGACCACAGTGGGTGATTCTGGCGTGGCGGTAAGGACAACGGCCACAGTAGCCGTGGGCAGGAGTTCCGTCGTGGGGGCAAGGATATCCGTGACCACCACGGGGGCAGGCTCACCCGATAGTTCCTGGAGCACTGCCAAAGTATCTGCCCACCAAGATGGACGCACCATGAATAGGATCAGCACAGTGGTAGCCCCCAGGACCAGCAGCAGCATGGCACTCATGCGACCAAGACCTGAACTGGTCTCCGGCTCAGGCATGGGTGGGCTCACGTCAGAAAGGTTGGAATCCAGGCTTGTTTCCTGTGCTCCGACAGCTTCTATGTTCTCTGCCGGTATGGTTTGACGTACATCAATAGGGACGCTAGTCGGAGTCTCCGGCGGTACAGGCTGAATGAAGGTTGTCTTACCGTCAACAGCCTTATTGTTGGACGCCACCTGGGGTTGGGTACCAATCTCGCCAGTCGGCAGCACCGAGCGCAGGTGCTTGATCTCGGCCATGGCGCTCAAGAAGTCCTCCGCTGTCGTGAAGCGCTCCGTGCGCTCCGGCGCGATCATCTTCACTAGAACCGCAACCAGCAACGGGTTGAGATCAGCGCAGCCTTTGAATTTCCTGGGGGCCTTGGGCTGGGTCTTGATCGGTGGTGTAGGGGCATCAAAAGGATAGTTGCCGGTCAGACACTCATAAAAGGAGATGCCCAGGGCATAGAGGTCGCGGTCTATCCGATCCGGAGCTTCCATCGCGGAGGAGCAATCGTAATCCGGCGGCAGGTAACGGTGCATGTCACTATCGCCCTGAACTTCGTCGCTCTCGGAGGCCGCGACGTTAAAACCGATGATGCGGACACCCTTATCGGTCCACAGTAGATTGGCAGGTTTAATGTCCTGATGATAGACACCGTGCTTGTGTAAATGGGCCAGCCCTCCTGCAGTCTCACGCACGATGCGCAAGGCATCATCTAGCGGCAGCGCTTCGGCATCGATCCGATCGGAGACAGCCCGACCTTCCACATATTCAAAGACGATGTATATGTACGGCTTCTGCTTGGCATCAACCATTCGATCCGCCCAAATCGCCTTCATCACATGCGGATGGTTGGGTAACTCGGTCAGGGCTGTGCACTCGCGGCGCAACTGGTCGTACATGCTGCGGCGCTCCGTGGTCACCAGCTTGACGATGCGTACCACATCGCCCATGGAATCGAACACCTTGTAGGTCACATCAAAGCTGCCACCGCCCAGCTTCTTCTGAATGCGGAATCGATTCGCCAGGATGAAATCCTGCGGTAGATTCATCAGGTCGTTCTTATCTGTGAACAGAGTCAGGTCATCCAGGACCTTGCGGGCGCTGGCTGCGCTGGTGTGCCTCTTGGGATCGGACTCACGGAATTTCTGCAACCACTCCTCAAGCCCCTTGCGCAGGTCCGGCTTATGTTCCGAAGAGAACAGATCGTCGGTCAGCAGCTCATAAAAGATCCGCCCGGCATCGTTGAGGTCGGAGGCAATACAGGCCTGGGTTGGATACTCAGGAACCTGATAGGCAGCTTCCGGATTATTCACCACCGGATCAGTACTGGTGGAGGTAGGGTTCGTACCCACCCGGGCGAAATCGAAACCCGTCACCCGGGCGTGGCCGCTTTCGGTCACCAGAATGGCGTCCGGGGTCAGTTTGCAATGGACTACATCATGCAGGTGCGCATGTTCCAGGGCCTTCAGCACATCGCGCATTACCCGGCGTTTCTGGTCAAAGGTCAGGGACGCCTGGTTGATGTGCTGGCGCAGGGCCTGGCCAGGCAGGTCCTCGGTGACCAGTACCACCTCATGTTCGTCGGCGGCGAGAAACAAATCCTTCACCGCCAACACGTTGGCGTGGGCCGGCATGTGCTCTACAGCGCGGTAGGCGTTGCTGATTTTCTTCAACTCTTCCGTACGGCCAGCCTCGTCCTGGTAAGGATCAACCTTATAGACTCGCAGGCGGGCCATGCCCCCACTCTTGCCCAACCAATTATTCTCGGCGCGGTATTCAATATAGTGGTGGGTGTGTCCCGGACTATCTACCACCTTCCAATGCCCGAACACCAGTGCCTTTGGCCGGGCCTTGCCGGTGATCACCTTAGCAATCTGATTGTGGAAACCAGTGATGTCACTTAGCAGGTAATTAGGGATGCGACTCGCATCATGGAAGTATTGCACGCAATCCTTGAAGTCGGTCACATCCGGTCTATCTTTGTCCTCCAAGCCGATTACCTCGGCGTCATCGGCCGTGAGCAGCACGGCGGCCTGTACATAGACATTTTCTAAATCGGGCAGTCTAGTATCGCTCTCACCAATGATGGCGGCCATAGTCTTGGCATGGTGGCGCAGCTTGGCCAGTGGCGAATAGAACGGGTCCCGTCCCTCGGGGTGCCATTCGGAGCCATACACACTAATGTTGCCCCGCGTTCCTTTGACATCCACCAGGTACATCGCGTGATAGGCGAGGATGGCGATGTCGATTTCAAACACCTGTTTATTTCGATATATCTCAAAGTTGTGGAAGATCTGCCAATCAGAGGGCAGATGATCGCGCAGGAAGCCGATAGCCCGGCGCTCAGATTCGTTTGCCGGTTGCCCGATGGGTATGACTTTTGCCATCTGCGACCTCCCTCCTCGATTAGTGCGCTTGACGATTAGAAACAAGGGCCAAAAGACAACCCCTCCTCTGAGAGGAGGGGTTGTCTTTTGGAAATGGTGGAGATGGCGGGAATCGAACCCGCGTCCGAAACAACTATCCGAAAACGTCTACAAGCATAGTCACCGTACTGAATTTAGTCTGACCTTGTTCTCCCGGCAACCGGAACTAGGCAGACGAGTTGATGATTCTTAGGCAACCTTATCAACATCCGGTTGCAGCAACCCCCAGTGTATGACGGTAGCACGGAAACCTGCGAGTGGCATTTCCGTGAACCGTGGCTCATATTGAAACGAGCCAGGTGCCTCTTTCGGCCTTACGCCGCCACGCCCAAGGCGGGAGCAGCAGTGAAGCCGAAGTTGAAGCGCATGCCTGTTTTAGTGGCAATTAATGGTTTTGCGTATTGGTACGTGGTCACGCTCCACGACTTGCAGTTCGCAGATGGCATTGCCCCGTCGAATCCAGTTCATCCCCCTGTATGCTTACAAATTCCCACCCGTTGCCCTGCCCACACCCGTAGACAAGGCAACGGTAACGTATACAGTATAGCACATCTATACCCATACATAGTAGTAGATACTAAAAATGTGCGTGGCGTCACTATTCCGGTCCAGTGAGCCTTGTTGTCTACCAGGTGAGTCTCAGGCTAGTAGCGAGTGGATAAAGAGTCGGTCACTGGCATACCGACAGGAGTCACATGGGATCAGGTAGCCTGGTGTGGAGTGAAGGATAGGGCCCAGCAGTCATAACCAACAGGAGCGGGATCATCATGCCGTGACTTACACGATCAGCATAGCGTCCCCGAAACTGTAAAATCGGTACCCCTCGGCTATGGCCTGCCGATACGCAGTCAGCAGGATGCGACGCCCTTCATCCACATCGGCATGGACTTCACCAATAAAGGCGCTGATCATGAACAGCGGAGTGGAACAGGGAAGATGCAGATTGGTGATGAGGGCATCCACTGTCCGGAAGCGGAAGCCGGGCCGGATATACAGATCCGTTTGGCCTGCCCATGGGGCCAGGATTGTATATTCTGATCCCGTCTCTGACTGGCGGGCTGCCCACTCTAGGGTGCGGGTAGTAGTGGTGCCGACACTGACGATCCGTCCGCCCTGGCATCGTGTGCGGTTGATGGCGTCAGCTGCCGCCTGCGAGACGGTTGCTTGCTCACCCTGCATGCGATGGTCTTCCAGTTGGGCGGAACGCACGGGCGCAAACGTATCCAATCCCACATGCAGGGTCACGGATACTACACCCGCCGTGGCATCCCGGAGCCGGTCCAGCAGTCGTGGTGTGAAATGAAGTCCTGCGGTAGGTGCGGCCGCGCTACCTGGTACCTGAGCATAAACTGTCTGGTAGCGTTCCCGGTCCCCCGCGTAGTTCTTGATGTAAGGGGGAAGGGGAATCTGCCCGACCTGGCCCAGCATTGCCGGATCCAAGGGTTGCGCTGACGTAATTACCCGCGTGCCGTCATCCTGCATAGCCGTGACACGGACCGGATGTTCGTCGCCCTCAGGTCCCTGGAGGATCAGGCGGTGATTTACGGCCACGGAGCCCCGGATGAGACAGGTCCAGACCCGATAGGCAGTGTCCTGGGGATGCAGAAGGAGTAGTTCCACGCGTCCTCCCGTATCTTTGTGCCCCCTAAGCTGCACCGGCCACACACGGGTGTCATTGTGCACGATCAAATCCCGGGCTGTGAGGAAGCTCGGCAGGTCCCGGAAATACCTGTGCTGAACCGCTCCGGTATGGCGTTCCAGCACCAGCAGACGGCTGGCGTCACGGGGTTCCACCGGGTATTGCGCAATGTGTTCGTTAGGTAGGTGAAAGTCAAAAAGTGCTGTATCCATAGCACAACAGATCGATAGCCCAAAACCCGGGCCGCGGCCCGGGTTTTGTATGTATCAAACAGACAGGTCGGTTACTGTCAGGAAGTCACGGACCGCGGCTGGCGCTTCTTTTCAAACTCCTGCCACAATTCCACTTGGCGTTCCTGGGCGGCCTGGCGGCCGGCGGCCCGGGCCTGGTCTAGCCGTGACCGGTAGAACGTATCATAACGCGTCCCGTCCGTCGGTCCCATAACATGGCCAAGCGACCAGCCACAGGCAATCCCGAGGGCAACACTGAACGCCAAACCCACCCATTTCATAGCCGTGCTCTCCGCTCCCCTACCCTTAGCCGGTAACAGCAGCAGAGCCGGAGGTACTCCCGTTCTGGCTGTTTTCCAGAGGCATCAGCCAGGCGAGGAGGGCATACACAATAATCATACCTACCAGGGCCGTAACAAAGGACAGGATGACAAAGGCCAGCCGGATCAAGAGAGGATCAACGCCCAGGGACTTGCCGATGCCACCACAGACCCCCGCCAATACTTTGTCGTCCAGGCTACGATACAGACCCAGAGATGTCTTACCGGCTTTGTTAGTCCAGCGCGAGGTCGTGGCTCCTATCCGACGTGCTTCTTCCTTCGCCTGCTGGAAATCCTGCCGGATATGTTTGCGATGGAATTTGCGCAGGATCAAGAATCCCGTCAGAATCAGAATGCCGGGGAGCAGGATCACTCCCGCCAGGTCGATCATGAAAGCCACCATGCCTATCTGCCCCGCAAACAGCAGCACGCCCAGACCAATCAGGCCGTAGGCAAACCAGCGGCCATGCCGTGCCTGCAATTCAATGGTGGCGTCTCCTGTCTTACCTTCCTCCTGGGAGCCTTGGGGCAAAAACAGCCAAAAGAGCAGGTAGAGTAGCAGGGCCACGCCCCCGGTTACGACAACCAGGGCGAGGTAAAACAAACGAACCAGTCCCTCGGACAGGGCTAAGCAGTTGGCTAGGCCACCACAGACACCACCGAATACGCGCTTGGTGGGATGACGCATCCAGCGGCGCCGCACGGGCGGGGATTCCTTGTTCGTCTCGTCTGCTTCTTCCGATGTTGTGGCCTGCACGACGGGGTCGTCCGGAGAGGCCGGGTCTTCAGGCGTGCTCGCTGCGGCCTCAACATTTTCATTGTCTATCAGCGCTTCCGCATTTTCATTGGTATTGAGATCTTTCTGATCATCCATGGTGGTTATACAACCTCGGCATCCAGCCTCTGTAAGCGATAAGGCAGCAGTTACTGCCTTGCCCGGATTTGTACTGTTATATACGCAGGCCCGGATCCGCAGGTTGCACACAGCACAAAGCCTTCTTTCCATCCGTAACTAGATTATGATAGGGCAGTGTTTTGTTCCCATAGCGCAAAAAGTACCATAGCCCACATGTTTGCCTGCAGGTTGCTCCTTCTGATCCTCACTCTCACCGGGGTTGTACTTGCCCAAGTACGGGCGCCCCGGGTCTGGGCCCAGACACCGCCGGCACGCACCGAATTGGAAACCACGCTGCGTCTGCACAATCTCAATTTGCAGCGAACCGCCACCTGTACCCTACTCTTCACCGATGATCGAGGCTCGGTGGTGTCTCCCGTGCGGGAAGTGTCCATCGCGCCGCGCCAGACGCTCAATATTGACCTAAGTAGACAGGATGCGACAGTCGCCGCCGGCGAACTGGCCGGAACGGTAGACTGCAATCGACACGTGACGTCCGTACTCTTCTATGGCCACACGGCAGAACAGATATATACGGGCTATATAGGAATGGACGACAGTCGGGTATCCCAAGAGTGGCACGTGCTGGAGGCGTTCACCGGCCATGGTGACTCCGGCCTAGCCACCCGCATCATGATACAGAACGGCACCACGGACCCGGTACCGGCGACGGTGCAGTTTTTGGCGACCGACCGGCGCCATCTGATCCATGAACTGGAATTGCCGCCTCTCACACCGCTCTCGGCACAGGAAGTGAATTTAGCCCAAATCCCAGCGCTGGCCGCGGAAACCGGACTGCGCGTCCGCGTCCAGGCCCTCCAGCCCGTCGCCTTGTTGGTCTTTCAGGATGAAGCCGGCGCCCCTGATGTACCGCCTCGTTATACGTACGTACCTTCTGCCGACCAGGCCACTCACTTTTACATTCCGGCGCAGCTTGTGGACTTTGAGGGTATGTCCACCGACATCCTGGTGCTCAGCCACACTACGGAAGCCACTACCGTGACTCTGAACTATCCCCGATTTCAGACCTGGTCAACGGAAGTGCAACCCGGCATTGTAACCCCCATAACGCTGCCCGACTTCATGCCTAAGGCTAACTATCTGACACCGGTCGTGTTGTCCAGTACCCATCCCGTGTCCGTCCTGATCCGGACCGCCCATACGCAGGGTAGTGTTGCGGCCCTGGCGGGCACGCCTCACGTAGGCCACAAAATCAGTGCCCCTCTTGTGCTCAAGCAGGTGGAAGGGTTTTCTTCCGTAGTAGCGTGTCAGAACACCAGTGACCTGCCTACTGAAATCGTATTTGAGTATGTGGGTGAGTTCGCCCGGGTCAAGTACGTGCCCGCCTATCGGCACTTCGTGCTCCGTGTAGCCGATGAAGATCTGTTGCCGGACACTTTCAATGGTGCCATGATCATGCGGTCCGATCAGCCCATCAAGTGTTTTGTGCTGCAGGTACGCGACGGGCAGGAGCAGACCGCAGCAGCACACCGCTCTCTGTTGATTTACGAGGGCGTAGCGTTCGGGCCCTGAGCCACACCGTCTAGTCCCGGACCGAGCAGGTCCCGGGCCAAAGCCTGCCATTGCTGTGTCATATCCTGATCCCGCCGGTGATCCGCACCTGACGCCAGGGCCTGCAGCAGTTGGGTAGCCAGATCAGACGGGTCGTCGGGGCGGGCCACAAACAAACCTATGTCAGGCCGGGCCTGGTCGGGTGAGCCGGTACGCACCAGCGCCAACGGAAAACCGTAGGCGGCAGCCAGTACACCGCTGCCGGTATTGTGGCGATACGGCGCACACAGTACCGAGGCTGCCTGCAGGTAGTAGGCAAGTTCCTGATCCGAGACATACCGATCCTGCACAAGCACGGCATCCTGCAGATCCAGCTGGG
The DNA here is from genome assembly GCA_965116185.1 of Caldilineaceae bacterium. GTDB lineage: Bacteria > Chloroflexota > Anaerolineae > Caldilineales > Caldilineaceae > Bin34. The sequence goes on along the minus strand of OZ220492.1, from coordinate 202,388 downwards.
CGATCTGGCGTTCCACATCCTGCCGGGGGATCCAGAATTCACCCACCACGGCCAGGAAAGCATCCGGATAACGGGCTCGGACCGCCGGCAGTGCGGCAATCAGGTTATCCAGCCCCTTATAGGGACGTACGATGCCACAGAACAGGATCATGGGACCGGTGACGGGCAGGTCCAGATGCTGGCGTGCCGTGGTGCGAGATACGCCCGGGGTATGGGGATAACGATAGGGTGGGTGGTCCCGGATCACCAGAGCTTGGTCCGGCCAGCGGCTCTGCAGAATATCCTGGAGTGCGGCTTTTTCCTCGAAATTCTGCACCAGAAAGCGGTGCCCGGCTCGTAGCACTTGACGTGCCACCAACCGATCGTACCAGGCAGGTTCATGTGCGTGCACATTGTGGCAGATGATATAAACCGGGCACTGCAGGAACCAGGCATTGAGTAGACAGAGTCCCCGGAGCAGGGGCGCCAAGGCCGGCGTCCACCATTGTAGGATCAGGGCGTCGGGGCGCCAACGGCGCAGCCGCAGCATCACGGTAAGCCAGGATAGGGGCTGCACGCTGTCCAGTCCAAAGCAAGGAGAAGAGGTCTCCCAGGGTCTAGGTCCGTCCGTCAGGGGCGTATCTCCGGGATAGAGAAAGCGCGGGTAAAGGCGGGTGAAGGAAATCAGTTGTACTTCAAGCCCCAACGCGACCAGGGCTTGATCCAGGAGCATAGTGTACTGGGCAATGCCCCCTCGCCAGGGATACACAGGCCCTACCAGGGCCACCCGCCGGATGGAGGAAGGGGCCGGGCCGTTCATGGGGGCAACTAGCATTAGAAAGAGACAGAGACGGCAGGCACCTCGGGGGTTTGCCTGCTAGGTACTACGGCTGCCGGCAGGTCATCCAGATGTAGGTGCCTTATCCGTATATCCATTCCCGTCAGTCCCACGGTCAGATGTAACCAGGCCGGCGGCCACAGGCAAAGAGCGGGTGCCACCACGAAAGTGCAGTCCCGATGACCGAGAGGAGCCGTATGCACATCATACCGGTGCGCGTGCCCTTGCAACACGGTCCGCACGTTGGTATGCGCTGCCAGCAGTGCCCTTACTTCTTGACGGTTCCGGGTATAACTGCCTTCATCCGTAGCCCGGGTATCTGACATGGGTTGAAGCAGCTGGTGGGTACCCAGGATCACATGCCAATCCCGGGCACCGTCCAGCGCTTGCGCCAGACGATCCAGTTCCGCCGGCGCGACCCAGCCGGCCACAGGAGCACCTGCCGCAGCCTGGGCAATAGCTTGGGCCGTATGCCCCTGCGCATTGAGCAGTTCAAAGTGCAGCCTATGCTCAGGGAACGTCATACTCGTACCAAGGCCGGGCCGTAGCCCTAGCCGGATCTCCGTGGGCCGATAGGTTTCTCCAGGCTTCAGATCATGGTTGCCAGGCAAAATGCGTACCGGGCAGGATAAAGTACGGATGCGTTCCAGAAACCAGTCCAGAGTACAATCAAAGTCAGACGCACTCATGCCGTAATGGCTTCCGCCACACGTGACATCGCCTAGATGGACCACCAAATCGAGTGCACTGTCGGCCAGATCCGCCACCAGAGCTTCGCCTATCCGTTCACTATAAAGCTGTAACTGGTTACCTGCAGGGACAGGCGTACCCAACCAGAAATGAGTGTCGGCCAACACGCCGATATGGAGGGGTCGGGGAGACATGGCTACCAGGTGTTTCCGGGGCTACGTTCACAGCAGCATGCAACACCCCATTGTATACTGAGCCGTTGTACCGTGTACGGATCGTGGTTCACCCACGGCCGGTTCACGGCCCTGTTTGCGCTTGGTGATCGTACCGGGAGGTAGAGCCATTTTATGTCCCATCACGGAACTGACACCATACCGGCGGTCCGGGGCCTGCCCTTGGTGGGTCCACTCCGTGCATTGGGCAACAATCTGATTGGGTTCGTGCTGGCACAATACCTGCGCCACGGCCCCGTGTTTCGCTTCCGGGTGCTGCATCGCCAGCTGCTTGTCCTGGCCGGGCCGGAGGCCAATACCTTCATGCAAGACCAAGGGCAGCATCATTTCTCCGCCCGTGAGGGTTGGCAGGATCTGGACCGGGCCTTGGGGGCCGACCATCCCTCTATGGTGGGATTGGATGGTGAGGCGCACCGAATCGTGCGCAGTGGGCTGAAAGCCGGCTATGCGGGGTCTACCCTGTACCGGCAGATGCCCCGCCTACTCGCTAGCCTAAGCCATCTGCTTGATACCTGGCCCCGTGATCAAGCCTTTGCCGCCGTGCCCCACATCAAGCACCTGGTGTCCGCGCTCCTGGGGTATATGGCAACCAACCAGGCTCCCGGCGCACACGGAGATGATCTTGTACGCTTCTTCCGGGATCTGATACAGATACATGTGCTCAAGACCAGACCTCGCTTCCTGCAGTACGTACCGGCCTACATCCGGGCCCGTAGTGTCACGCTAGGCTTGCTCCAGCATATCTGGGATACACACCCAACCGCGGACGATTTGGCGCAGGATCCCGATTTTGTGGATGTAGTGCGTGCCTTTCACCGCAAGCATCCGGATCTGATGTCCGAACGGGATGCTGTGCTCGCGCTCCTTGGTCCCTTCCTGGCCGGCATGGACACGGCCGCTAACATCACGGCCGTTATACTCTTCCATATCTTGGCGGATCCGGACTTGCAACGCACAGTGGTGGCGGAAGCCGATCAGGCCTTCGCCTCCGGTCAGCTAACACGTCAGAGTTTGACCCGCATGACCCACACACGCCGGACTGCCATGGAAGCTCTGCGCCTCTACAACCCTGCGCCGGGACAGATGCGGACCGTTATCCAAGCCTTCACCTTCATGGGCCACCATATCCCCGTCGGGACCCAATGCTTCATCGTCCATACCCTTACCCATCACCTGCCGGCTTTCTTTCCCGAGCCCCAGCGTTTTGACATCACACGGTACGCACCCGACCGGAAGGAACACGCCCAACCCTATGTGTACGTCCCTTATGGCCTAGGCCCCCATACCTGTCTCGGGGCCTCTACGGCCGACCTCCTCTATCTGATCCTGACCGCCTTCCTCTTCCACCACTTTGAACTGACTTTGCAGCCCCCGGATCAAACCCTAGGCATGGGCATGGATCCCTTATACGGACCGGATCGTAACTTCCGCATTGCCCTCACCGGCGAGCGCCGCTCGCGCGCTGCGCTAACCGCCCGGTCACAAGCGGAGGATGATACGGCATCGGCCCTAGTCTGTCCCGTCTCACACACTCCGGACGTTTCCGCATAGCGCCTGTACCCGGGTCTGAGCCTGGCGTACTAGATCCGGGACCGGGGTATCCGTATTGATCACCGCCAGCACCATCTCGTCAAGGACTGCCGTGACCTGAGGCCAATTGGGCAGGCGGGGCAATTCCCGGGCTACGGTGTGCAGTGACTCCATGTCCCGGTAGAAAGGGATGGCCCGGTTGACAGCCGCATCTAACCAGGTAGAACGCCGGCAACCGATCCCGCCGCCGAGCGTTAAGGCCCTATCGGCCTCCGCGGAAGCACAGTGGCGCAGAAAGCGGTAGGCGATGGCCCGGTGTGGGCTGCCCTGAGCTATGCCCAGAACCCAGTAGACATTAAGAGACGTGCTTTCCTGGCCGGTGAGTGAAGGTAAACCCGTAATGGCAACCTTACCCTTGACCCGGGATTCCGGAATGGTTTCGCACATGCCGGCAAATCCGAACCAATTGACCATCAGGGCAATTTCACCCTGGGCAAAGGCTAGACCGGAACCGACGGAATCCAGCTCGCGGGACCGGGGATGAATCAACGTGTCATCCTGTATTAGATCTCGGTAGAAGGACAGAGCCGCTATGGCAGCGGGCGTGTCCAGCTGCATCCGGCCCTCATCATTCAGAGCCGATCCGCCACGTGTCCAGAGCTGGAGATGGAAATCGTAGATCGTGTTGTGGGCATCAGGAAAGGCGGCCAGTACGGTTCCATACAAGGATTCCTGGGGCCGGTGGAAAAACCGGGCCACATCCACGAAATCATCCCAGGTACGAGGCACGGTCAGCGGGCGCCCATATTGTGCCTGGAAAGCTGCTTGCTGCATAGGATCTTCCAGCAGATCCCGGCGGTAGATGAGACATTCCGGGCCATCGTGATAGGGCAGCCCCAGCACCTGATCACCAAATTGCTGCATTTGCAGAAGTGAGGATGTCCAGCCTTCCGGAAAATCGTCCGGAGGATCCACGGCCAGGAACGGGGCCAGATCGGTCAGCAGATCGTCCGCATGGAACCGGGCTAGCCAATCCGTGGGGCAGAAGGCCACATCCCACGAGCCATCCCGCAGGCCCTGACGGGTATGCAGGGCATCGTACAGAGGATGTAAATCCAGGGACACGGCCTCCAGCGTTAGCCGGACGCCTTCCTGGGCACAGAAGCGCTCCCATTCACGTGCCATGGCCTCGGCAAAGGGCTCAAACTGGCGTACGGCAATACGAAAAGTGCTTCGTGTCATAGGATAGGCATCCTTAAGCAGGATACAGATTCTTAGCACCATCCGCGCTAGAGCGGCAAGCTGCATCCGCGACCGCCATGGTCTTAAACGCATCCGCGACGGCCGTGGGCAACGAGGGGCTCTCACCATCCACAAAACGCATCAGGCTACCCATGCTACCGATGAAGGCTTCCGGGAACCAGCGTCCCTCCAGGGCCACCTCATGCCAAGGGGGATTGGGTAGAGGATCTGTCGGATCAATGACACAGTACTCAAAGGTATCCGGTACCCCTTCCGGATAATTCATGAGGATACCCATAGTCGCCTTGATGGCTCCCCGGCTGCCTTCCCACTTGATGAAGGATTCCTGATGCCGTACGCCATACCGGTGGAAATGATTGGTCTCAATGTTGACGCGCAGCCAGGGCGTATATTCCAAACTCACCATGGAACGGGAACTGTCCATGCGCGGCACGTCCGGATGGGCATGAGTCAGGGCCCGCACACCGTGGGGTTCGCCTAGGAGGGCCCGCACCAGATCAAAGAAGTGAATACTATGGTAGAAAAACTCGGCGTAGGGCACCTCTTCCAGGAAAGGCCACATGTGCCAGGGGGTATAAACATTGACGCGGACTTCCATATCCAGTACCTCGCCGATCACACTCTGCGTTATCAGGCTCTGCGCAGCGCGAATGAAGGGAGCCCAGCGCAGCTGGAAGTTGACGGCCGCCACGAGCGCTTTGGCCGTGCAGAGCTGGCGAATCACGCGGGCTTGGGCGAGATCATCGCCTAGAGGTTTCTGGATCAGGACCGGCGCCCCATCCGGCAGAGCTTGAAGTACCGTGGGAATGTGGCGCGCCGGCACCGCCACGTCAAAAACCGCGTCGGGCGGTGCTCTACGTACGACATCCGTCAGGGAATCATACACAGTCGGTACCCGGAACGTATCCGCCATGAAGGTGGCCCGTTCTCGATCCGGATCGAAGAGGCCGGCCACTGGATATCCCGCGCGTGCATAGGCCGGGTAGTGGGCATCGTGTACGATACCCCCTGCCCCTAGACTAACGATAGGCCGTGGCCGGGTCGGACGGGGAATAGTCTGATCGATGCGGATGGCCATCATACGGGCCTCAAGTTAGCTATAGGAGATGGTACGGCCCTGATTATAAAAGATCCGAGACCGGAATCACACAGGCCCTACTGCATCCTCCATCACCGCAATACATCAAGCGTGGGGTGCCAAACCCGGCCAGGCGGGACTGGTACTCTCAGGCTGCGGCCACAAATGCCGCCCATTCTTGGGTGATCTGCTGTTGGGTCTGTGAGGACTTGAAACCGTGTATATACGGGTTCTCCCACGCACGCCGGCGGGACTGGTAAATGTCTACGTATCCCTCCCGGTCACCAATCATGACCCGGGCAAATTGGTGGTTGATGAGGCCTAGGCATGTGGCTTCAATCCGGGCCTGTTGTAGATGCAGGCAAAAGGCGTGCCCCTTCTGTACCTCCAGGCGTGTGATCTCCTCTTGTAGGGTAGCGGTGGGAGATGGCGTAGAGAGCGCACCCCGGGCAAGAGCATCGGCGCGATCATTAAAGGCATGACCGGAATGGCCCTTGACCTTGACCCAGGTCACACGTACGGGCCAGTGAGGTGCATCCTGTTGCAACCGCCGGGTGATCGGCGTGTTCGCTTTCCAACGACCGCTGGCCCACTCGGGCAATCCCTTGAGATCATGAGCAATGGTGATATGTGCTACGCCCTGTTCACGGCACCATGCGATTGCCTTGTACACGGCAGTGACCTCTCCGGGGATCTGCCGGGACCCGGATGACAGAATGGCAGGCAGGTCGGAGCCGAACAGGGCCTCTTCCTCCGCCACCTGACCCTGCAGGGCGGCAATTTCCACCCCATCTTGCACTAGGGCCACTCCGTAGGTCACTTCGTCGCCCCGATGGGATCCATCCACAAAGGCCCAGTAACCGGCAAAGGATGTGTCGGGCATCATTGTTGCCTCAATTGTGTTGGTACGTGGGATTCCGATCAGGACAAGGCTAGCATCGTGCCCCTGGCATCCCCAAATTCACCGGTGCCGGCCACACGATGAGTAGAGATAAGGACGGGAATTCAGGCATCTACAAAAGACAGGGGAAGGTCCGCATACTGCTTATCATCTGCCCAAGAGGATTCGAAGCAGCATCATGTACCTGTGGTCACGCAGGCATGTTATTTCGCAAATGCCTGATCTGCCACTTCACTCGCTTCTGTGACGTGCCATCGTGTATCAAACTACGTGGGCCAGTATAGAGCACAGAGATACACGCAATGCAGTCTGACTTTCTCACGCGACTTCTTCTTCGGGTTGCGCTTTCTCAAAAAGGCCCTGGAGCAGGTCAAGTTTCTCACCAACTTCGGCGGAAATAGTTTGGGAATCCACACAATCAACAAGTCGATACAAGTCGCCCTTACGTAGCAGCATCGGACTCTCTGTCTCGTGTGCAAGGCGCCGGAAAAATTCTTCTGCGAAGTCACTCAGTTTAATACGCTCCGTACTTTCTTTCCACGCAAGACGTACAGAGCTTGGGTCAGCCGAGACACATTCCTGAATCAGTATATTAAGAACTTCCTGGACAGAAGGCTGAAACAGGGGTAGGGACCGCTCAGATTGAGAAGCGTAGTCCTCAAGGCTCTGAGGAGTAATGAAATAGTTCTCCACCTCATAACGATTCCAATAGGTGATGTGAAGATCATCTATTAGAGTATCCTCTCGTGCCTGGTCATCACTATCCAAAATAGCTAGCCCTTTGAGATGAGGCACCATTGACTGCAACATTCTGAAATGCTCCGTTACGAAATGCTCTGCTTGCTTTTGCCCGCCCCTTTTTTTAATTGGCTTTTTTTCAACTCTTTCCAATTCTGCGTCTAGTGTCATTTGGGGATAGATGTTTTGTACATAATAGATATTGACGCCTTTGTCCCATGTATCAGATACCTTATGTTCTAGTTTGTTGGCTAATGCTCGCAAAATACTACGATCAGTTCTGCCCTCAACATAGAGTACATAACCGCACTGGCGGGCGCGGACATAGTGTTCAGTCCCACAGTACTTAAGAGTATCACTGATGGATGATTGATCTGCCAGATTGTTAGCCCTCCCTGCCAAAAGCAGTGTAAGATTGCGATCCTCGGCTTCTGTTAGGATCGCTTCGGAGTGTGTGGCTAGGACTATCTGTGACTCATTGCGGTCCGCGATGTCTCGCAAAAGAACGTACACCTGCTTTTGCCGCAGGATTTCAAGATGGGCATCGGGCTCATCGATCAATAGTACACTGCGGCGATGGAAATACAAATACGCAAGCACCAGGAGCATCTGCTGAAAACCGCGTCCTGCTAAGGCTACATCCAGACGTTCTTTAACACCTTCCTGCTGATAAAAAAGATCAATACTACCGCGTACCGTCTCCCTAGGTTCACCCAACTGGACAGCAAATAACCGTTCCATCAGGTCAACGATTTCTTGCCAGTTTTCATTAGACTCACTATGCACACTCAAGCATAGGTTGCGTAGTACCTGTGCCGTCTGACCTTGTCCTAACAGGACATCAATACGGCCCGGTTGCAAAACGGGTTCCTCGGTTTCAAGGCCTGACATAGGGTAAAGCAGGGCGACGTTGATCGCAGCAGCGACTTCAAGGAGCTCCCGCTTGGGCAATGTGTCCTCGTCAGGTGTGCAATAGACCAGATCATCGCCCTGATTGCGGAAACGCATGGTGACAGGCTCCACACGGTTTTCATGCCAGACGCCTAGTGTGATCTGCAGAGGAATAGGCTCGTTCACGGTGGGCGCTGCGGCATTGTGCCAGAAGTACCTTGTACGCTGGACAGGGACTGAAACGATATTTAATCGGTTCAGTGATGTGGCTGTTCGTTGTCGGGACGTGGTCTTACCCTTCTTGTCAATCCAGGTCTTGACTGCCTGAGACCAGAGGGCAATAGCTTGTATAGCAGTAGTCTTACCACAGTTATTGGGACCGATGAGCACAGTTGGGTGATCTAGTTCTATACGCTGCTGATCACCGAAACGCTTAAAGTTCTGGAGCTCAAGGTAATGAAGAAGTCTCATTTGGCCTTCCAAGCCGTTTTTCTACACCATGGTAACGATTCTCTTACGTTGCCAAGGCTGGCGGGAGTTTCTGGACAATGTGGTCGGTTTCGACACTGACATAGACAAGGCGTTGGAGATGGGTAACCAAGCTAGGAGGATCATGAGTGAACCAGGCATTGGGGTCATTGATGATACCGCTCTCCTTGTCCTTGCGCAAGCACAAGCGATCGATGGCCCATTCCAGGGGTGTGCGGCCATTGACAACATAGGTGTGGGCCTCATCCGGGATGCGTGCAGGGTAACGTAGGGTGTGACGTGCAGCAGGGAGCGATCCGGCATTTGTCGTGTGCCGCCCCACTGCATAGGCCGCGTAGCTAGTTGATACACATCATCGCTGCTGCCCTGTACTTGCACCTGTAGCTCATAGGGGTGACAGGTTTCGTAGTGGAGATGAAGGTGGGCTAACTGTGCACCAGCGTCACAGAAAGCCCCAAAGTCGGGGGCAAAGGGAATGCGGGGCAGGGCCTTGGCGAGATCAGCACGGTATTGGGTGCGGTAGTCGGGCGCGTGGAGGATACCGTAGAGATAGGACCAGATATCGTCTTTGGTGATGTGCAGAGTGGGATAATGGTGGTGGAACTGCTGGAGACACCAATCAGTGATGTTGTCTACACGGCGATAGCCGGGGATGTCTTCCAAGTGGTCGTTGCTTTCCTCTGTCCAGGCATCCGCACGTTGGGCTTCATACGGTTCGTATCGCCAGCGGGCGAACCATTGGCCTCCAGCATTCAGATGCAGGTCAGGCACGACATCTGTGATCAGGGTGGAGAAGGAGACCGTTTCACCGATGCCTGGAACCCCAATCACGTAGTTAGGAGCCTCCAGGGTGGGGAACATGAGAGGGATACGAAGTATCATTTCTATACAGCTTGTTGCAAAATACACGTGCTGTTTATGGAAAGGGCGATACAGGCTCAGACGGTAGTTGCTGGTATCAGGCACAATATGCTGCCCACGTCGGAAAAGATTCCTGAGGCCCCGGGTCCACTTGATGCGGTCAGGGGTATCATTGGTCGTAGCATCGTGAATAGTCATAGTGCCATTGGCCACAGCTTCAAGACGCTGTTGGTAAAAGGTGGTCATGTTTAGTATGTGCCGGTGCAATTGTGCCCGGTCAAAGTTGTAAAGCCAGGCGTCGCGATTCGTCTTTATACCCGAGGAATAGGTACGAATCGCGACGCCTGGCTTAGCGATTTTTTTGCTTTTGGCCTCTTTAGAGCCCAGGGGCATGAAGGTTTGGAAGGTGGGGTCGCGCTGGTCCAGCCAGTCGTGGTGCTTATCGGGGGTAATGGTGCGCCAGTCCTCAATGCCGGCAATGGATTGTTTGGCTTGGATCCAGGCTAACTTCTGTTCACGAGAGAGATAGTCGCCGATATCGCGGTAGGCGATGTGGGCGGGTCCGTCGTGGTTGGGGTCTTTCACGAGGATGAGGAGGGCCACCGGCGTGCGCGACCCGGACCCGAAGACATTTCCTCCCTCTTGTCGCCGCCGTTCCCCCTGCGTACGGGCGTTCCCCCGCAGGTTCACGACATAGATATGGGAGAACTCCTGGGCTAGGCAGGCGCGCAGCCCCGCATCGGCCCGACCGTCTAGGAAGGACCCATTAGTGACAAAAGCGATGACCCCTTCCGCACCGAGCCGGTCGCTGGCCCAGCGGATGGCTAGCTTGTAGCTATCGTAGAGTGCATTTTTATTGGATGCGGTACTGGCCGCAGCATAGGTTTCCCGGATACGCTGTTCCAGGCGGGGATAAGAGACATTTGGATTCTCGTCCGTGGTGCTCTTCTGACCCACCGAATAGGGTGGGTTACCGACCACCACCGTGATGTTCCGGTCCCGCTGCTGCCGGATCCGTTCACTGTTCGCGGTCAGGGTCTCGGTGAACTGTCCGGCCTCCTCTGCGAGCTGGAAGGTATCGGTGAAGGTCATACCGGCAAAGGGCCGATAGGCCGCATCCCGGCCCCGGCGGCCGTGGTAGGTCTCCTCAATGTTGACGGCAGCAATGTAGTAGGCGAGCAACACCATCTCATTAGCATGGAGTTCGGTGGTGAACTTCCGCCGCAGGTCCGCGTCCTGGATGAGGGTCGGGTGCTGGAGTAGACGGACCAGAAACGTGCCCGTACCGGTAAAAGGGTCTAAGATCTGCACACTCGCATCCGTCAAGTGACACCCACCGTGACGTTGCAACGCGACATCCGCCGACTGCAGCAGGAAGTCCACAACCTCAATGGGGGTATAGACAATGCCCAGGCGTTCCGCTTCCTTCTTCAAGGCGACCCGGAAGAAGCGTTCATAGAGCTCCAGCAGTACCTGCTGCCGGGCCTCCGGGTTATCCAGGGCGGCGGCTCGTTGGCGCACACTTTGGTAAAACGGTTCCAGATCCCGGGTCTCCTGCCCTAACCCTTCTTCTTCCAGTAATTCCACCAGTCGGTTGAGGGCCCGAGAGACCGGATTGTGGCCCACGAAGTCGTAGTCCGCAAACAAGGCTTGGAAGACCGGTCCCGTCACCAGATGCTGGGCCACCATGGCGACCACATCGGATGCTTGTAAGGAGGGATTCAAGGTCTGCTGCAAGTCGGTTAGGAAGGTCCGGAAACGGTTGTGTACAGTGATACGCTCCGGATCGTGGAGCAGGTCCGTCACCCGCAGGCGGATGCGGTCGGCGATCTGGGCCACATCCGCAGCCCACTGCGGCCAGTACTTGCGGTCCCCGCACTTCTCTACCACCTTGGCGTAGATGGCCCCCGGTGGGAGCTCACAGTGGAGAGACAACGCCAGCTGCGTGGCCGCCGAAACACCGTTATCCCGGTCTGGTCCGGGCTTGGGCGGGTCCAGGATTTTGATCCGGGGGCTGGCCTGGCGGTTGAGATCCAGGGTGTTGATCTCCAAATCGAAGCGATCGTCATGGCTGCGCAGCGCACGCAGGACACTCCACACCACTTGAAAGGCCTGATTGCGGTCCAAGGCTTGCACCGGATCCACCTCGGCCCCGATAACCACGGGCAGGATAATGTAGCCGGTGTCCTTGCCCGGAGCCCGACGCATGACGCGGCCCACGGCCTGCACCACATCCACCTGGGACCGACGCGGCGCCAGGAAGAGCACACCGTCCAGCGCCGGTACGTCCACGCCCTCGGTCAGACAACGGGCGTTGCTGAGAACACGACACCCCACCGCCTCAGCTGCCTCCTCGCCATTCGTGGTTTGGAGCCAAGCTAGCTTGCGTTGCCGGTCTAGGGTGTGCTGGGTCCCGTCCACATGCTCCACGGCCAGGGACAAGAGTTCCTCTTGCTGCTCCGGGGCTGCCTGTTTCCGCACTAAGTCCACCAGCGGTGCCCAGTACTCCGCCACGCGCTGGGAGGACCGGATGGTGTGGGTGAAGGCAATCACCCGGCGCAGGGGTTGATATTGGTCCCCCGTGATATTCCGCTCCGCCTGCTGGCCCTCCGGATCCGCCAGGGCATCCCAACAGCCTAACAACCGTACCGTATCATCCAAATTCAGGTCTGCGAGGTCCGTGGCCACGGCCTCCGTATGCAGGGCGGCCAGGGCCGGATCCTGGGGTGCGGACCGCAGCACCAGAATGATGACCTTGTAATCGGTCAACCAGCCCCCTGCGATGGCCTCGGAAAAGGTCATGCGGTAGAAGACCGGCCCGTAGCGGCTCTCATCATCCATGGAGTAGATCTCCACGTTGCGGTCGGCCGCCTGGCTGCGCGCCGCTTCCGTATACACCCGTGGGGTGGCGGTCGTGTAGAGCCGTTTCCGCGCCTGCAGTCGGTCCGCCTCATGCACGAGCCGGAAAGGAGAGAGCGCCTGGCCATCCGCACGGGTTGTCCCCGTATCCTCCACGCCCGTCGTGCGGTGGGCCTCATCACATAGCACCAGGTCAAAAGCAGGGGCACCCTGGACCTGTGCTGCTATCACCAGGGGAAGGGACTGGTAGGTGCAGAAGACCGCCGTCAAGGCGTCAGGTCGCTCCTGAGTCAGCGCCTGCCGGATGCGCTCCGGGTCCGTTGTCACCGGGTAGTCCAATTCCAGCAGTGAAGTGTCCTCGTCCGTGCGGCCCGCCCGGGTATCCGAGCAGATCCCCACGTAGCGTAGGTCCAGCTGCCGCTGCGCACTCCACTCCCGCATCGTCTGCGCCAGCAAGGCAATGGAGGGCACCAGGTATAGCACCCGTCCCCCGATACCCACCTGTTGCTCCGCCAGCCAGAGGGTTACCGCCGTCTTCCCCGTCCCACAGGGGAGGATGAGCTGCCCACGATCCTGGGTCCGGAACCCCTGGATGACCGCGTCCACCGCCTCCTGCTGGTAGGGATGCGGGGTAAAGCGCGGTTTGCGGGGAATGACTAAGTGTTCCGGCGTCGCGGCATACGGCCGCCAGTCCGCGACCCAGGCATCCAGCTCCACACGGTCCAGTACTCGACACGGCTTGGGGGAGGCCTCTAAGGTGCGCAGCGTGTTCCGGTCCAGGGGTTGGCCCGTGTTGACCAACAGTCGGGATGTGAACCGGGTCGGTTCCGACGCCGCCAGAAACCCGTCAACGTCCCGCTTGTGCACGACCCGGTCCGCGGCGTAGCACTTACACTGAATGGCACACAGCCCCCCGTCCCGCTCTTCCGCCACCAGGTCAATGCCTGTGTCTACCCCCGACCGTTCCGGCCATTCGGACCATAGCCAGACGCGGTCGAACCGGTCCCCCAGCACATCCGGGGCTTGCGTCAAGGCCACCTGTATCAACTTTTCAAACCGGCGGCCTTAGGCCGCCGGTTTCGGGGCCTCCGCACGTAACAAGGTTAGAGTTTCCTCTAAATGGGGCATAAGAAAAACGAGTGCTCGCTGTAGACTGATAACTTGTCAATTTGCACCATCCTACCAGATATATGGACTACTCCGCGCACCAGGAGCAGTAGATAAAACGTCTCCACAGCGCACCCGGTCCAGAGGTACCGGGCCGGGCAATCCTGGACAGTAAACTGGTCAATCTGATGCTCCGCACCATCCGTGAGGTCTTCCATAACCTATATTGGCTATATTGGTCTGGCTCCATGACGCGGACACTGCCACGCGGCTAGCCCAATACAGCATATGGAACTTTCCCGTAACATTAGTCACCTGCGACCAACGGCTTGATTAGGATACAGGAGATAGCAGAAGGCCTACCCGCGGGTTGCCTCCGCACCACGACCTATCCGTGGCTGTTCCCGAGACCCTGCAGTTCCCATTCTGTCAACGGGAACCAATCCTTTGCTACTGCACGCGTGCTAGGATCGTGCGCCTCCGGAGTACTATCCCCATGGCCATGCAAATTCTGGGAACCCACCTGACTTTCTACTTCAATATGATGACTTGACCGCGTCCCTTCCTGGCGCCTGGATGCTATACTGCTTCCTGGGAACTTCCATTTGGTCACGTTATGTTTCAACCTCCCTATACACCCTATCCGGACCCTACACGTCGTTCCTGGCGTGACTGGAGTTCCTCTACCTGGATCCTGATTCTGCTCCTGGTTGCCCTCGGCGGCTGGTTTCTCTACACACGCCTAGGCAGTGATCCTTTCACGCTGCGCAACGCTCTACCGACTCTAATCCAGAGCCTAATCGCCCCGGGCGTGGTGTTACTGGCAGCTATGCCCGTGCATGAATTTGCCCATGCGGCAACTGCCGTTTGGCTGGGTGATGAGACCCCGCGTGAACAGGGGCGCCTAACCCTGAATCCGGTGCGACATCTGGATCTAATTGGTACCATTCTGCTCCTAACGGTCGGTATGGGCTGGGCCAAACCCGTTCAATGGGATCCTTCGCGGATCCGCACCGACATCCGCCTGGGCACCATTCTGGTTGCTGCCGCCGGTCCTCTGAGTAACGTCTTGATGGCCCTCGTGGGCATCCTGCTCGTGCAGGAAGGCATTCTGGACCAGCTAACCGCACCACAGTGGACTAGCGCGGTGCTATTGGGGGCCCGGGTCTTCATCTACATCAACCTGGTGTTGGCCGTATTCAACCTAATCCCCGTACCCCCTCTGGACGGTTCGCACATCCTCTTCGCTTTGCTGCCCATTCAGTTCCGGCAACTGCAGGTTGCCCTAACCCAATACGGATTTCTGGTGATCCTCGCCGTGCTTTGGTTTGTACCCGGCCTTATCCGAAACTTGGCAAACACGCTGTATCTACTGCTGGAAAATCTGGCCGCCATCCTCGTACGCTGATGTCTGCTCTGGGTAGCACCGCTGGTTACACGCAGGATCCTGGATCGTCATGCCGGACAACTACGGCACCATATATGAAGGACACAAGACACCATGGCTGAACTGACTGCCTGTCTCATCGGTCTGGGTGAAACCGGTATCAGCCTCGGCCTAGCCCTGAAACGGGCCCAGGTATCTTTCCGCGTGGTGGGCCACGACAAGGAACGGAGCCGCATGAGCCTGGCCCAGAGCCTGAAAGCAGTGGACAAAACGCACTGGAACGTGCACCGTGCTGTGGAAACGGCCGACCTCGTCGTGCTCGGCATCCCGCTGTCGGAAATGACGGAACTCATGCCTCTGCTCACGGAGACTTATCGGCCCGAAAGCTTGGTTCTGCTACTCACTAGCGCGATGCAGTCAGCCCTGGACCTGGCACGTGAGCATGTGCCTGCTAATGTGTCCTATGTGCTGGGACATCCCATCTTGACCGGCATTAATGCCCCCGTGACGGAACGCGCCGACCTATTTACGGACATCCTATTTTGCCTGGCGCCCGGACCGGACACGGCGGAAGATGCCCTACGTGTGGCCCACAACCTCATTGAGCATCTGGGGGCCAAACCTCACTATCTGGATGTAGCCGAACACGATGGCCTCATCGCCGGGATAGAACACACCGCGCACGTACTGGCCGGGGCTTACATGCACGCGGCGGCTAAGGGAGCCGGCTGGTATGATGCCCGTAAGTTAGGGGGGCGTGTGTTCTATCAGGCGACGGATCTGACTCCTAGCCCACAACAGCTGAGTTCGTCGCTCATGGCCAATCGCGACTACATCGTGACTTGGCTGGACCTCATGCAGCGCGAGTTGGCCCACTGGCGTCAGGTACTGGATAGGGGGGATCAGGAAGCTCTTGACACCCTAGCATCAGAAGTCCATGCCGCACGCCAGGAATGGGAAAAAGGAGCTGCGCTACAGGATTGGAGCACGTCCCCACCGTCAGGATCCAACCAGACCTCGGCGAGTATCATGCGCCAGATGTTCCTAGGTAACCTGATGGCCCGCCGCCGTCTGCCGCCACCCGGTGCGGACCCTGATGCCAAATCCTGAAAGCCGCTCTGTGTAGCTGCGCCGTGCTGTACCCATGCACGTTGTGATTCAGATCCCTTGCTTTAATGAAGAAAAGACGCTACCGGCCGTGATCGGCGATCTGCCTACGGCTCTGCCCGGTGTGGATTGTCTTGAATACCAGGTGATTGATGACGGCAGCCAAGACGATACGGTACGTGTGGCCCGGGACCTGGGTGTCCATCGCATCGTGCGGCACCGACGTAACCTTGGTCTAGCCGCCGCCTTTCAGACCGGCATCGCCGCGGCCCTCCGCGCCGGGGCCGACATCATTGTCAATACGGATGGAGATAACCAGTACCCGGGGGCCGCGGTCGCGTCTCTGATCACGCCCGTCCAAAAGCAGCAGGCCGACATCGTGATCGGCGATCGCCAGACCGCCACGATCCCACATTTTTCACCTACCAAAAAACTGCTGCAGCGCTGGGGCAGTTTCGTGGTGCGCCGGGCATCGGGACTGGCAGTGCCGGATGCCACCAGCGGGTTCCGAGCCTTTAGCCGGGAAGCGGCTCTACGCCTGGTCGTACTGACACGCTATACGTACACGCTGGAAACCATCATTCAGGCCGGCAAGAAGAACCTGACCGTGCTCTCCGTGCCCATTACCGTGAATCCACCGCTGCGCCCCTCCCGGCTAGTCAAGAGCAATTGGAGTTTCGTTAAGGCGGGCGCATCCACCATCCTGCGGGTATATACCCGCTACGAGCCGTTGCGTACCTTCTCCTATCTGGCCCTGGCCTTAGCCCTGGTAGGTGTGGGTCTCCTACTCCTGTATCTGCTGCGCTGGCCCTGGCAGGCGGATATGGCGCAGCTCACAGCCGTTATGATCGCGGGGGCTACGGCCCTAACTCTAAGTCTGCTCGTTTTTCTATTCGGGGTGCTGTCGGACCTGACTGCCACCAATCGGATGCTACTGGAAGAATTGATCTACCAGCGGCGCCGTCAGGAATTTGGCCCGGCATCCGCACCGTCACCGACCGACTGCGACCGTATCTGAAGGCCGGTTGGTATTGGCCGGCTCATCGCCCGCTAGGCCTAGCTCAGACGCAACATCTTGCATGGCTGACAGAACGCGCTGGATATGTTCCTCAAAAGGTACGCCGAGGTTTTCAATATGGGCCAGAGTTTCGCCCCGATCAATGGCTGCGGTGAAGCTTTTGTCCTTCCACTTCTTCCGGACGGATTTGAGCTTCACACTCGTCAGGGCCCGGTCCGGGCGCACATAGGTACAAGCCAGAATTAGGCCGGTCAACTCATCACAAGCCAACAAGGCCCGGTCCAGCAGAGACGTACAGGGGACCCCTAGGAACGAAGCGTGGGCTTCCACCGCATGGATGAGGGCCGGATCAAAGCCGCGGGCTCGGAACAAGCGCAGAGCCGTACGGGGATGGCCGTTTTCCTTATCATGCATGTCGGGATAGCGTTCATAGTCCAGATCATGCAGTAAGCCGGTCAAGCCCCACAAGTCTTCATCCGTACCATAGTGCCGCGCATACGCGCGCATAGCGGCTTCTACCGATAGCATGTGGCGCCGCAGATTTTCGTTCTCCACCCATTCGTGGAGCAGTGCTAGGGCTTCAGGGCGGCTGGGTAGGGACATAGGACAAAACTCCTTACAACTGGACGGGACCATTGCCCTCCGCTAGGTCACATCCGGACCGACACGGATCGGCGCTAACACCTCAAGGGCTCGCAAAGTAAAAGAGTTCACTGCCCCGCACGGCGGCCGTGGCGGGACCCGTCGCCGGTACATTGCGCAAGGCCGGATTGCGGACGATGACATGGCCTACCTGTTCGGCGAGGTTGAAGATGTAGATCTGTTCCTGGTGAATGCTGCGAATCTCGGCGAGTAGGTGTCCTTCTTCCGCCGACGCAGGGCGTGTCCGGATCCGAGCCGTATGCAGGTCAAACAGGCGCTGTACGGGTGCGGGAGGCTCTTCCCCTTGTTTACCGTCCGTATCGTACCAAAGACGCCACAGCCGGCCCCAGTAGCGATTCGGCATGGAGTCGCTGCTGGGACCGTTTTGCCAGGCCGGCTGTGCAAAGCGACCCAAAGTAGCCTGGATTTGGTTATTTTGTAACTGTACGTCCAGTAGGTAGGGATCGGTGGGCAGCAGATAGGTTCTTACGCCCACGGTCCATAGATAAGCCGCAATCTGCTCAGCCACCAGCTGGAATTCCGGCACGGCATTGGAGTAGGCGATGGGCAACACAAAGGGTGTCCCGTCGGGTGCCAGCCGCCAGCCATCGGCGTCCCAGATATCCAGACCGGCCGCATCCAGGAGGTGCCCGGCCATCTGGGGATCGTATTCCTCCGCCATGAGGGAGGGTTGTGTGCCGAAACCGTGAAAAACTTGCTGGCGAATCGCGTCCCGATCAATGGCTTGTTGCAGGGCACGGCGAAATTCCAAGCGGGACACCACCTGACGCCAGCCGGCATCCGCATACGTGAAGTTAAGATAGAAAGCTACGGGATCCGTGGCCGCTTCCATAATCTGCACGTCCTGTAGGCCCCGGTCCCGCACATTCTGAAAGGCCGGCCAGTGCAGCAGACCGTCATCCGCCATCAGGAGATCGGACGCCCAGGCATTATCGGGCTGTCGCCAGGGGGCTGCCGGCATGGGAACGAGAGAAATCGCATCAATATAGGGCAGTTGACTCCCGTTGGTATCCACCTTGAAGTAGTAGGGATTGCGCACGAACTGCACGGCTTCATTGTCTCCGGTCACGTTATGCCAAGGCCAGAGTACGGGAAAGTGGCGGCAGGCCGGCTCCAGCGCCTCCACCGGTTGACAGTCCACGGCGGCAAAAAGCTGCCATTCGTATTGCAGCCCGTGAACCTGCAACGCCTGCTGCAACTTTTCGGGCGTGGTATAGGCGGGATGGAAATCCTTGAGAAAATGCGCGGGTTTCAGCAGATCGGCATAGCTATACCCCGATTGATTGGCAAGCGCAGCCAGAAAATGACCGTAGGGACCATCAAAGGACAAGTAGAAAACGTAATCGTCCTCGATCTGCAAAGTCATCGGCGTACCGGTCGGTACGCTGCCCGTCCGCAACTGCACGGGCATACCCATAAAATTCAGCAGGGAGTTGTGCCAAACTTGCTGATAGGCGAAGTCCACATCGGCCGTGGTTACGGGCGTCCCATCCGACCACTTCAGACCCGCTCGTAGTTGTAGGCGAAAGTGGGTGTTGTCGGGATTCGCCTGGAAGCTCTCCACGATATTGCCGTAGAACTCTCCCGTCACCGGATCCGGCGCGGCCAAAAAATTTTCACTGAGCATATGACTCAGCAGAGCAGGGGGAGTTCCTGCGGGCTGGGCCAGCCGCAGCGTGCCACCGGACCGGCCAATGGCTAGGGCCGCTAGATTACGCGGTGATGCCACCATATCGGAACGCATCACGAGGGGTACATGCGGCAACCTTTGATGCAAAGGCGGTAGGGCGGGCCTCATCACCCTATCCTGGGGCGACGCCATCGCCAGCTTGCCGGACCATAGCATCGCAGGTTCGTCTGCGGCCGGCTCCCGACCCGCATCATCAACACCCACCCCTACTGTCCACAATAACGGGACGGCAACCAGCAGGATAATCAGTCGTCTCAGTGTCACAGCTCCTCACACATGGACCCGAAAAAGGTGGGCGCAAGCACATGCTAGCCCCGGAGATACCTCCACGGCATACATGGGCTCAGTGATCCAGAGCCGGGACACAACCACTCAAGAACAATTCGGGAGACCATGAACAGACGTGGCCCTGCCCCGGAATGGAGCAACGTCCGTACAGAGTGGAGCCCCTGTCCTTACTAAGGATAGCAGAAATAACGATACACCGTCGTCTCAAACCGGATTTGGACGCCTGAAGCCACCGGGCCCGATGGCTTCAGGAGGGTACAATAACGCCGGTGTACACCCGATCCGAGTAGCCGTTGGTCTTGGCTGACAGGGGCTTATCCGATCGCGGTCCGTCCTCCGCCTGCCCCTTGTCCGCGGCCTGCGCTCGCGCGGCCTCATCCTTCTGCGCCAGTAGCTGGGACTGCTTGTACACCGCCATATGCACCGCCGTGCGCTCCGCACCTTGGAGAATCACTTCCGTAAAGCTAGGCACGGCGGCAATGTCAATGCCATCTTCCTTCAGGTACCCCCGGGCGATGGCCAGGGCTTTGATGGACTGATTCACGGCACTGGCCCCAATGGCCTGCAGTTCCGCGAAACCGGATTCGCGCATGACACCGGCGATGGCCCCCGCCACGGCGGTAGAGCGGGATTTAGCCGAGACCTTGATCAGTTCACTCATGTCTGCAACCTCAATGTATGGGTATGATGTCGTCGTGCAGCAAAACAATGGACTCCCAAGAGCCGCCGAGACAGCGTGGCTTACAAAATGTGCCGGAGCCTCCATTTATATAGGACGAACATCTGCCCCTTCTGTTACATGCGGGCATCCGCGCTAGGGGCGGGTCCGGTCAGGTCGCAATGGCTTCCGTCCGGGTTTCCCGGATGACCGTCACCTTGATCTGGCCGGGATACTGCATGGTGTCATGAATTTTGTCTGCGATCGCCTCACCCAATTCTACACAGCCTTGGTCGTCAATGTTCTCCGGCTTGACCAGTACCCGGAGTTCACGCCCGGCCTGCAGGGCAAAAGTCTGTTTGACCTCGTCATACTCGCGGGCTACATCCTCCAGTTCCTGAATGCGCTGGTAGTACTTCTCTACGGAAATGCGGCGGGCGCCCGGTCGAGCACCACTTACGGCGTCCGCAGTGGCCACGATCACCGCTTCCATACTGGCCATTTCCACCTCATGGTGGTGGGCTTCAATGCAGTTGGCGATTTTCTCATTGATGCCGTACTTGCGGGCGATGGCGGCCCCTACGATGGCATGCGGACCTTCCACTTCATGCGTGACAGCCTTACCAATGTCATGCAACAGGCCACCCAGGCGCGCCGTCTGCACGTCACCATGTAGTTCCTCCGCGATCATAGCCGCTAGATGGGCGGTTTCAATGGCATGGTACAACTGGTTCTGGCTATAACTGGTACGGAATTTGAGCCGCCCCAGCAGCTTCAACAGTTCGCTGTGTAAGCTGGGAATACCGGTTTCGAGCAGGGCCTGCTGCGCCGCGTCCTGCATGACCTGATCCACTTCGCCGGTGGCCTTGTGTACTTCCTTCTCGATCCGTGCCGGATGAATGCGGCCATCCTGCACCAGCACCGACAGGGCCATGCGTGCGATCTCACGGCGTACCGGATCGAAACAGGAAATGACAATGGACTCCGGGGTGTCGTCCACAATGATATCCACACCCAGCGCCTGTTCCAGCGATCGGATGTTCCGGCCTTGGCGTCCAATAATGCGTCCCTTCATTTCATCGGTGGGTAACGAGACACTGGTCACGACCTGTTCGGACACATGATCGCTCGCGACTCGCTCCAGGGAGAGGGCAATAATTTCCCGGGCCCGCTGATCTGCGATTTCCTGGGTCTGAGCCTCAATATCGCGGATTGTGCGGGCCACATCCTGGCGGGCTTCCTTTTCCACTGCCGCCAGCAGCTGGGCGCGCGCCTCGTCATGCGTCAACGCACTGATGCGCTCCAATTCCTGCATCTGCCGGGCCTGGTACTGGGCACTTTCCTCCTGCGCCTGCGCCAGTTCTTCTTCCCGGGCATCCAGGGCCTTATCCCGCTCCCCCAGTTGGTTCTGGCGCCGGTCCAGATTGCGTTGCCTATCGCGTAGGCTTTGATCGTTCCGATTGAACTCCTGATTGAGCCGGGCCCATTCCGCCTCCAGTTTTTCATGCTGCTGGATCCCTTGCTCCTGGATCTGGAGCCGTTCCTGCTGCAGGGCCGCCAGGTTGTCAGTATGTTTTTGGGCTAGGGCATCCTCTTCTTGTTTGAGCCGGGCCTGCACGCGTTCCTCGCCAATATCCCGTTCCCGGCGGCCCAGGCGGAAGAACGCATAGCCGCTGATGACACCACCCAGTACCACACCCAACACAATCAGTAAAACGACAAAAAAGGTAGACAAGTCGGCCATTCATACACTCTGTCCTCTTCCCGCGACATTGCCCCTGCAGCCCCGGGCTAGTAGCGCGGGGGCGCGGGCCTCAAGCCTCGATCAGGCAGACCCGGGAATGGTTGTGCCGGTAGGGCCGAAAGAATTCGCCAGGAATACGGCAGGGTGCCACACAGTTCAGGTTGGCTTATGGACCTGGGCAGGCAAGACTTGGCTGCTCTGCCGACACGGCAGGCTGCCTGCGAAGAGGAAAAGACAAAACGGAACTGCTAGGCGGCTTCCTCGATCGTGGCGGAATCCTCGCTGGCCAAACCGGCTTTTATACGTATCAGGCCGCGCAGATGCGCGAGCTGTTCCGGCTGGTTGGCCAAACTGGAGATAGCTGCCATGCGCCCCTGGCCAAGCAATTCTCCCTCCAGATGGTAATAGGAGCCACGCCGTTCCACGAGATCGTACTGGTCAGCCAGATCCAAGATGTCACCAGCCGCATTAATCCCTTGATTGTACATGATGTCAAACTCGGCTGTACGAAAAGGAGGTGCGACCTTGTTTTTGCGCACGGTCACTTCGGCGCGGTTGCCGACCACCGCAGGGCCCTCTTTGATACTCTGCATACGGCGGATATCCAGGCGTACACTGGCATAGAATTTGAATGCCATACCCCCCGATGTCGTCTCCGGGTTCCCGAACATGATCCCAATCTTCTGACGTATTTGGTTGGTGAAAATGAGGACGGTACCACGGGACTTAACTGGGCCTGTGAGTTTTTGGGCCAGGGCATCCTCTCCTCGTTTGCGCCGGGCCTGCACGCGTTCCTCGCCAATATCCCGTTCCCGGCGCCCCAGGCGGAAGAACGCATAGCCGCTGATGACACCACCCAGTACCACGCCCGACACAATCAGTAAAACGACAAAAAAGGTAGATAAGTCGGCCATTCATACACTCTGTCCTCTTCCCGCGACGTTGCCTCTGCAGCTCCCGGCTACTAGCGCAGGAGCACGGGCCTCAGGTCTCGATCAGGCAAGCCCGGGAATAGTTGAAATGCCGGTAGGGCCGAAAGAACTCGCCAGGAATACGGCAGGGTGCCACACAGTTCAGGTTGGCTTATGGACCTGGGCAGGTAAGACTTTTGCTGCTCTGCCAACGCGGCAGGCTGCCTGCGAAGAGGAAAAGACCAAACGGAACTGCTAGGCGGCTTCCTCGATCGTGGCGGAATCCTCGCTGGCCAAACCGGCTTTTATACGTATCAGGCCGCGC
Source organism: Caldilineaceae bacterium (assembly GCA_965116185.1). GTDB lineage: Bacteria > Chloroflexota > Anaerolineae > Caldilineales > Caldilineaceae > Bin34. The sequence continues at coordinate 179,140 of OZ220492.1, read as the reverse complement.
AGATGCGCGAGCTGTTCCGGCTGGTTGGCCAAACTGGAGATAGCTGCCATGCGCCCCTGGCCGAGTAATTCTCCCTCCAGGCGGTAATAGGAGCCACGCCGTTCCACGAGATCATACTGGTCAGCCAGATCCAAGATGTCACCCGCCGCATTAATCCCTTGATTGTACATGATGTCAAACTCGGCCGTACGAAAAGGAGGTGCGACCTTGTTTTTGCGCACGGTCACTTTGGCGCGGTTACCGACCACCGCAGTGCCCTCTTTGATACTCTGCATACGGCGGATATCCAGACGTACACTGGCATAGAATTTGAGTGCCATACCCCCCGATGTCGTCTCCGGGTTCCCGAACATGATCCCAACCTTCTGGCGTATTTGGTTGGTGAAAATGAGGACGGTACCACTGGACTTAACCGGGCCTGTGATCTTGCGCAGCGCCTGGCTCATGAGGCGGGCCTGCAGGCCCACGTGCGCATCCCCCATTTCACCCTCGATCTCGGCGCGGGGTACCAGCGCGGCGACACTGTCTACCACTACCACTGACATGGTACCGGAACTGACCAGGGTTTCTGCGACTTCCAGCGCCTGTTCCCCGGTATCCGGCTGACTCACCCACAGATTTTCGGTATCAACGCCGATGCGGCGGGCATAGGCCGGGTCCAGGGCATGTTCCACATCAATAAAGCCACAGACTCCACCTCGTTTCTGCGCTTCGGCGATGATATGCAGACAGAGAGTGCTTTTGCCTGACATCTCATGACCGTAGATCTCAACGACACGCCCTACCGGCATACCGCCAATTCCGAGTGCAATGTCCAGGGACAAGCTACCGGTAGGAATAGCCTCCACTTCCAGAGCCTTGGCTTCCCCCAGTTTCATGATGATGCCCTCACCGAACCGCTTCTCCAAGCTGTTCAGCGTGGCATCAAGAACCTCGCGTGTGCCTTTTTCGCGTGTGCCTTTGCTTCGGGCCATACCGTGCTTCCCCTGTGCGGTGCGGGACTCGTCCTTCCAGCCTGTACGGATCCAGGTGTTGGAACGGTGGACACACAAGTGTAATAGATGCGCACCGTAAATCAAACATATTCGGTCAGTTATCCGCTAGGGCAGCCTCTGGGCTGACACTACCGCTGCATCTGTCCCGGGTCAGGAGCAGTGCAGCGCATGCTATTGGTTGTTTATAGGCTATACTAGTAGCTGTCTGTATTCATCCTGCCGCTAACAACGGAAAGGTACCATGTTGAAGCTAATCACCTCCCTCGTTAAGCGCACGCGTCCAGCCCTAACCGTATCCGCCCATTGTGACGGTCCCTGCGGTGTGTACGATCCGGCCGATGCCCGCATCAAGGCCGAAGCCGTGCTGTCCATGACCAAGAAAATCATGGATCTCCCGCAGCCGAGCAAGGAAGACGGCAATCACGATAACGTCGTGCAGTACCTCAACACCATGGCCCGCTATATCGCCATCAAGGAAGAACAGGCGCAGAAAACCAAGGATGAACTCCTAATTCTGTGGACCGATTATTTCAAGCCCGAACATCTGGCAGCGTATCCCGACCTGCATACCACGTTCTGGAATGCCGCTAAGCTGTGTTCCCAGTGCAAGGTGGGCGTGGATCTGGAAGCTGCTCAGAATCTCTTGACCACGGTGGAGACGATTCACGACATCTTCTGGGCAACCAAGGGTCGTGACGTCACCTTTTACACCGCCAGCTGAGTTCTGCCTGCCGCCGGGGCGTGTGCCAAGCACATGCCCCGGCTTCGCACCTCCCCTGCCGTCCGCCCGTCGCCGGGAATTCCTCTGCTACCTGCTGCATCTGCGGACTCGGCTCGTGGTCCGCAACGACTCCATGCGACCGGGGATTCAGCCGGGCGACGAGCTGTTTCTGAATCCCCGGGCCTACCGCCGCACCCGTCCCCGGCCGGGCGATATTGTTGTGGCTCACCATCCCCGGATTCAGGAACCATTGCTCAAACGTGTGGCCTACGTCACCGCGGACGGTCACCTTTTTCTGACCGGAGACAACCCGGATGCCAGCCAGGACAGCCGCCAGCTGGGCCTATTCGCCCCGCACGCCATCCATGGCCGTGTGACATCCCAGATCCGGACATCCTAATCTTCCGATCAGTGGTCCCGAGCCCGGCGGTGCCTCAGCCCTGCACTAGTTCTCTATACAGACGATGTAGCGTTTCGCCCACCGGTTCCCAGGCGAAGCGGGTGCGGGCCCGGCGGCGGAGCCGGCGGCGGATTTCAGCCTGCACCTCCGGTCTGTCCCGGCCCTGGCGAACCAGATCTAACAGAGCCCGGGCGAGACTGCGGGCATCCACGTCCGCGGCATATACACCCAGATCATCTAGATAGGCACGTGCCACCGGCAGGTCAAAGGCCACGGTGGGCAACCCCATCGCCATGTAGTTGAGTAACTTGCCCAAACCTTCGGTACGGGAAATCTTAGGGGCCACTGCCACATCGCCTAGGGCCAGGTAGCGCGGGGCCGCGGCGTACGGTATGCGACCGGTCAGGGTGACGGCGTGGGCGATGCCCAGATCCGCCGCCCGAGCCTGATACACCTCCTGGAACGGGTATCCCATCAGGAGCAAATGGCACTGGGGCATTTCGGCCAGGACATGGGTCATGGCCTCCAGCAATAGATCCGTACCCTGATAGGCGGAGAGCAGACCCAGATACACAATGACCGTAGCATCCTTAGGCAGCCCTAACTGCTGCTTAAGGGCCGCAGTGTCCGTCACGGCGGTCGGATCGAAGATGTCCGTGTCTACAAAATCCGAGAGGACCTGAATACGCGCGGCCTGACAGCCAAATTCTTCAACCAACAGATGGGCAAAGTGATGGGTGCTTGCGACTACCCGCAGCGCGTGCTGATCGATCCAGCGCTCTACCCGCAGCATAAACCGGAACCGCCAGCGCTCACGCCGCAGAAAGCCATGATCCGCCATTTCGTCGGTCAGGCTGCCCTGCAGATCACAGAGCACGGGAACCCGGAACAGCCAGCCCAACACGATGCCCATGAGACTTCCCTCATGCAGATGGGCGTGGATGACATCAAAACGCCGCGTCAGAAGGAGACGGAGGAGGGTCAGGCCCAGTAAGAAATCAAATGCGATCTTGTGCCGGCTGGATCCCACTTCGTAATGCTGGCGCCAGGGAATGGGCAGAGTACGGTGGAGGGTCAGGCCCTCCACATCATCGCCGTTATGATAGGTAGCGATCTCCACCTGATGCCCCAACCGCATCACCAGGCGTGCTTCTTCCAGAATCCGCACATGGCAGCCGGTATCACTGAAAAAGCTGGTGGGGGCTATGACCAAGACCCGGTAGACCGGACGCGCGGACGGGGCCGTCATATGCATTCGTTCCGCTCAGTGCCGGCAGGGATCGGTCTAGAGCCACACACACCGGATCACCCCGGCACCTACACCCAACCCGGATGACCGCTGCCTTTGGCTTCCCGTACATAGGGTTGACCTAAAGCGGCGGGGGCTCCCAGGCGCCGCTTCCAACGTCCTGACGAGACGGCCAACAGCATCAGGATGGTGCAGAGATAGGGGAGCATGTTGGTGAAGTAACCAAAGGCAGGATTGGCCCGGAACAGCGTGAAATTTTGCAGGTCCAGGGGCAGACGGCGGAGGGCTCCAAAGAAATAAGCGCCCAAGGCCGCCCGTAGGGGATCCCAACCGGCGAAGATGACCAGACCCACGGCAATCCAGCCCTGACCCGCCGTCAGGTTTTCAATCCAGGTCGGCGTAACGGCCAGACTCAGGGTGACCCCGCCCAGGCCGGCCAGCATGCCACCATACCCGACATACAATAGACGTAGGCGCATGACCCGAATACCCTGCACGTCAGCGGCGGCCGGATTTTCCCCAATCGCCCGCAGCTCTAACCCGGCGCGGGTGCGGTAGAGATAATACCAACTGAGCGGAATCAGCAGATACCCCAGGTACACCAGGACGTTATGCGTGAATAACATGGGACCAAGCACCGGGAGGCTGGCCAAACCGGGCACGGCCCAGAAAGATAGATAAGGCACCTGGTAGATTTCCACAAGCGGAGCACCCAGCACCGCGCTCAGGCCACTGCCCAGAAATGTGAGGGCGAGGCCACTCACCACTTGATCAGCCCGCAGCACCAGCACCACAAAACCGTGTAGCAAAGCGAGTACACCCCCCACTAGCATCCCGGCCAGCACGCCGAGCCCGGGATTCCCGGTCAGGTGGGAAACTCCGTATCCCGTCATGGCCCCCATGAGCATCATGCCTTCAATGCCTAGATTCAGCACGCCGGAACGTTCGGCCCAGATTTCCCCCAGGGTGGAGAAGAGAATCGCGGTTCCTGAGCGCACGCCCGCGGCCAGCAGATTCACCAAGAAACCCATCACGACACACTCTCCAGAGGAGATGAGCGCGGCCAGTTGATGCGGAAACGGTATCGGAGGAGGAGCTCTCCACTGACCATGACAAAGAGCACGATGCCCTGCAACAGCGTTGAGATGCCGGCGGACTGGATCTCATCCGCGCCCACGAGCAAACCTCCAAACAGAAAACTGACCCATAGCACGTTCACCGGATTCAGTCGGGCCAGCCAGGCGATGATAATAGCTGTGAAGCCATAGTCGGGGGAGATGTGTTCCTGCAACCGATGCACCACTCCGGCGATCTCACTCATGCCGGCCAAACCCGCGAGGCCGCCACTCAGCCCCATGACTGCCAGGGTGAGCCACGACAGGTTGATCCCGGCATACCGCGCCGCTGCCGGGTTGTCACCGGCCAGGGTCACTTCAAAACCGAACTTAGTAAAACGCAGGAGAACATACACGCCGGCCGCCGTGAGCAGAGCGATCAGCAGACCGGCATGCAAAGTCATGCCCCGCAACCAAGGAAACGTCGCGGCGTAGTCACTGAGACGGGGCAGCCAAGCATTCTCCGGTAGCAAGGGGGTCAGACCAAATCCTCGTTCCCCCCAGGGACCGTACACAAAATAGTTGACCAGGGCATAGGCGACATAGGTCAGCATCAGGGACGTGATAATTTCATTGACGTTGAACCAAGCCTTGAGAGCCCCGACCACAAGCCCCCATAGCATACCGCCCAGCATCCCGACGAGAGCCATGAGTAGCAGCGTAAGCAACGGATTCGCCGCCGGTGACGCCCAGTGTAGCGCTACGCCGCTCGCGAACAAGGCCCCCAGATACAGCTGTCCTTCCGCCCCGATGTTCCACAGCCGCATGCGAAACGCCAGGGTGACGCCCAGGGTCGTCAAAATGAGCGGGGTTGCTTTTACCAGCGTGTCACTCAGTCCCCACTTGGTACCGAACGCCGCTAGAAACATGTTGCGGTAGAGGGTAACCGGCTGTCCCCCTGCGATCCGAAGCACAAGGCCACCGAGGGCTAGCGCCAACAACAGGAGCAGGATCGTCACCAACAGATTCACGTCCCAGGTGACACGGGGCCTCTGCTCCAGGATCAGGCGCGGCATGCGCATGTTTAAGATCCCACCGTGGCTTCAGGCTGCACCCCGGCCATCATGAAACCAATCCGGTTCATATCCGTCTCGGCGGCCACCATCACATCCATGATCCGACCCCGGTAGATCACCGCAACCCGATCGCTCAGCGCCAGGATCTCATCCAGATCCTCAGACAACAGCAGAATCGCCAATCCTGTCTCCTTCTGGCGCAACAAGATTTCATGTACTTTTTCAATGGCCCCAATGTCCAACCCGCGGGTTGGTGATTCGGCGATCAGTACCCGACAGCGCTGGGACAATTCTCGGGCCAGGATCAGTTTTTGCAGGTTGCCTCCACTCAGGAGTCGGGCCGGGGCCTGCTCGGAGGCCGCGATCACGCCGTACGTTTCCAGCAATTTACGTGAGGCCGGCACCTGGCGCCTGCGATCCAGCAACCAGCCCGGTTGGGCCGTACGATAGTTCTTGAGCACCAGATTGTCCAGCAGCGACAGATTGGGGGCCGATCCGGTCCGCTGGCGATCCTGGGGTACATAGGCCACGCCCCCATCAATGTAACGCCGGGGACTGCCGCCGGTCACATCGGCGCCATCTACCCGTATGGTGCCACCGACCAGCGAGCGCAGACCGGTGACGGCTTCGGCGAGTTCGCGCTGCCCATTGCCCGCCACACCGGCGAGGCCCAGAATTTCGCCCTGCCGTATCTCTAGGGATACATCTTGCACGACCAAGGCACCGCGCTCGTTCTGCACCTTGATGTCCTGAAGTGCTAGACGGACCGGATCCCGGGGCACTGTCCGGGTCGGGAAATCAAATAATACCTGGCGCCCCACCATCAGGCGCACCAGTTCTTGCTTAGTGGTATCCTGAGTGCGCAGATGGCCCACAACCCGGCCGCCCCGCATAACCGTGATCCAGTGGGCGAGGTCCAGGACCTCATCCAGTTTGTGGCTGATGAACAGCACGGTCTTGCCGGTATGTGCCATCTGCCGCAGCTGTCCGAACAGCTGTTGACTTTCCTGAGGTGTGAGCACGGCGGTGGGTTCATCCAGAATGAGCAGGCGTGCCCCTCTATACAGCATCTTGACAATTTCAACGCGCTGCTGTTCGCCTACGGACAACTGCCAGATGTAGGCGTCCGGGTCCAGTTCCAGGTCGGCTTCCGCTCCCAGCGCCTGGACCCGAGCCCGGATCTGGGCCAGCCTGAGGTGAAAGGGCACCGTATGATCACCTAGTACCACGTTCTCCGCAACCGTAGCGGTTTCCACCAGCATGAAATGCTGATGCACCATGCCTACTCCCGCGGCAATAGCCTCCAGGGGTGAGGCAAAGGATACGGAGCGGCCTTCCAGACGGATGTCGCCTTCGTCCGGCCGGTACAGACCGGACAGGATATGCATGAGGGTGGATTTGCCCGCGCCATTCTCACCCAGAATAGCGTGAATGGAACCTTGGCCCACATCCAGATCGATATTGTCATTGGCTATGATGCCGGGAAAGCGCTTGACGATACCCCGTACTTCCACCATAGGCCGGTAGTGATCCTCAGCCGCGGGGCTAGAGGGCGGTCCTGCCAACGCATCCATGACCCAAGGCGGTCCGTACACCCTTGCCCGGACGTACGGACCGTTTATGTTGTGAATCTACCGAGAATTTCCGGCGGCAGCGCTACTGCGGTACTTCCGCATCCTCCACAAAGCCTTCCACCAGCCAGTTCATGCAGTAGGTACAGGCAGGGCGCCCCAATAGTTCGGCCAACCCTTGGTCAATGCCTTCCAGATCCGACTGCGTCAGCGACACGTCCGCCGGCACGATCTCATTGCCCTTGTTGTCGTTGAGAGGCCCGGTGAAGATGTCAAACCGGGTGAAAGTGCCGTCTAACATCTGTGCGATCACGTCGTCCACTTCCGGAATGACGGCATCCGGCACCGCGGGGAACGGCACCTCGCCTTCCATGAACCCGGCAAAGCCCACGATGCTACTCGCGAAGTCCAGATAATAATCATCCGCTACAAATTCCCCTGCCATGATGTCCTCTACAAAGGACACATACGCCGGCCCCCATGTCCAGTAGGGCCCGCCCAGGCAGGCGTCAGGCGCAATCGCACAGGTGTTAGCGCTGTTCTTACCCATGCCGGACATACCCCGCTCCGCCGCAACCTGGACGGGAATGGCCGTGTCTGCACCCGTCGCTACCACCGTGGCACCTGCGTCCAGCAACGAGGCGGCCGCTTCCGCTTCCTTTTCTGGATCGAACCAAGTGAAGATCCAGCGAATATCCATTACACAGGTGGGACAGGTACGCCGCATACCCAACGTGCGGGCATTGGAGAGTCGAATGACCTCAGCAATGGGGAAGGGGGCGATGGAGCCTACGCGGTAACTACCGTCTTCCGCAGCCTTAGCACCAGCCACCATGCCGGCTAAGTACTCGGCCATCTCCAGGGCACCAAAAAGGTTGGCAAAGTTGCTGTCGTTCCGCTTGAATCCGGAAATATGCACGAAATATTGATCGGGAAATTCCGCTGCTACGGTTTCGGTCGGATCCATATAGCCGAACGAGGTGGTAAAGATAACGTCAAATCCCTTACGCGCCAGATTGCGGATAACCCTTTCGGCGTCGGCACCTTCCGGTATGCTTTCCAGGTAGGCGGTGTGTACTTCAGGCATCTGTTCCTCTAGGTACAGCCGACCCGTGTTATGCGCGTAGGACCAGCCGCCGTCGCCGATAGGTCCTACATACACGAAGGCGGCGTTGAACTTGCCTTCAACAATATCAGGCGTCGTCAGATCCGGGGCGGGAGTTGGCGAATCCGCAGTTATCATTTCAATCTCTTCGCCAGGCGGCGGAGTTACTACACAAGCACTTAGCATCCATGTAAACAACAAGACCACTATAAGCACAAAATGAGAACGTTGCATGACCGAGGCTCCTTGGTGATCAAGCCCATCACCAGCGTAGAATGATGGCCTATTTTACAGTCCTTGTATTGATGCGGTGGGAAAACCCAAGGAGGCGTAGAAACCTTGATTCAGGTTTCCCGTTGTCTAGTTAGGAGAGTTCTTAGACTGCGAAAGCCTGAGGATCACCGTAAATGACGGGACAGAAATCCGGATTGTCAATAAAACGCACCAAACCTGTACGCTCGGGGCGGGCCGGGCGGGCGTTTTCCGCCCGCATATGGATGGCAAGGCTGCGGCGGGGCCGGCCGGAGACGTTGGGCCCGGAGCCATGAAACACCAAATGGTGGTGGGTGCTCACACCGCCCGGTGGGAGCAGGGCCGCCACTTCCGTCCAGTGTGCCCCTTCCGGTAGCGTGATCAGGCCTCGTGTAGCCTCAAAGTCTTCGGCTTGAAACGTGCCTTCGCCCGTGAAACCCCAGTGATGCGAGCCCTTGACGAATCGCATGGGTCCGGAGGCGGCGTCCACGTCCGACAACGCAACCCAGGCGGTGAAAAGGTGACTATCTTCGGCCCAAATCTGCCAGAAAAACCGATCCTGATGCCAGCCAATGACCGGTGCCCCGGCCGCCGTAGCACTGGGTTTATATAGTAGCTGCGTCCACCATACTTGAACGGCTTCGGCTCCTGTGACTTCCGCTACATGGGCCCCCAGTTCCGGGGAAGAAATCAGATCGCGTATACCCTGAGAAGCCTTTTGGGGCATCTCGATCTTGCAGAGTTGGGCGGGGTCGTCCCCCGGCTGCCATTGGGAAGGTTCCGGGGCCAGGCCGGTATCATAGTGACCTGCCCGAATGTTGTCCATCCCGGCAACGGCCGCCTCCACCGCGGCGGGCGATAGCACCGGGGTAACTTCCAGTTGAAATCCGTCCTCTTGATAACGGTAATGACGTTGGCACATAGAGGCTCCTTGTCGTGCGCAGAGGGTATCACGTTTAGCCTTTGAGGCCACTCATGGTAATACCCTGGACAAAATGCTGCTGGGCCAGGAAGAAGACCAGGATTATGGGCGCCACCATCATGGTGGATGCTGCCATGAGTAATCCCCACTCCTGTTGATTGACCTGGGTGAATACTTGCAAACCCAGCGACATGACATACTGCTTCTTGTTATTGAGATAAATCAGGGGCCCCATGTATTCATTCCAGCTCCCCATGAAGGCAAATATGGTGACGGTGGCCAGGGCCGGTTTGGCGAGGGGCAGCACGACGTAGATGTAGGTGTGTAACCGACTCGAGCCGTCAATGAAAGCCGCATCTTCCAGGTCTCTGGGAATGGACAGAAAGAATTGACGCAGTAGGAAAACAAAGAAAGCACTACCCGCCAAGTAGGGAATGGTCAGAGGCTTGAAACCGCCCACCCATCCGAGCTTGGCGAAAAGAATATAGGTGGGGATCATGGTGACGATGGCCGGCACCATCATGGTGGAAAGCAGGATCATGAAGATGACATTCTTGCCGGGAGCACGCATGCGGGCGAACGCGTAGGCCGCCAGGGATGAGGTAAAGACAGCCCCGATGACCGCAGGCAATACCAGATACATGGTGTTGACAAAGTACCGGTGCATGGGCGCGTAATAGAACACTTCCGCATAGTTGCGCCAGAGCACAGGATCAGGGATTAACTCCGGCGGAAAGAGCACAATCTGCCGCAAAGCCTTCAGGGATGTAGACACCATGAAAATCAGCGGTGCCACAAAGAAGAACGCGCCTACCAGGAGTGCCAGATGGCGTACGGTCCGGGAAGTGCCTTGCGCCCAAACCCTATGCCGAAGGCGGTGCGTAGGAGCCGTCATCCCGGCAGTCTGAATGCGTGATTCCGTGGTCATAACGGCTCGGGTGCTAGAGCTCTTCCACTTCGGAGTAGACCCAATGGCGTGAAAGCGTAACGTTCACCAGGGTCAGTACCAGAATGATCAGGAACAAAATGAGCGACATGGCCGATGCATACCCCATGCGGAGGAACGCAAAGGCATTACGGTATACATAAATCAGATAGACGAGGGTGGAATTCAGCGGACCACCCATACCGTCGGTCAGTACAAATACTACGGAGAATACCTGGAAGGTGCCGATAATGCCCATCACCAAAGTAAAGAAGATGGTAGGCGTCATGAGCGGTAGGGTGACATGCCACAGCTGGCGCAACCGTGAGGCACCGTCAATGCTTGCGGCTTCATACAGGGTCGCGGGAATGTCCTGCAGACCGGCCAGATAGATGATCATGGTGCCCCCGGAAGCCCATATCATCAGCATAATGATAGCGGGTTTGGACCATACGGTAGAGGCCAGCCATGTAGGCCCTTTGATGCCAAAGAGATCCAGAAAACCATTGACCAATCCCCACTGGGGCTGCAGGAGGTAGAGCCAAAGGGCTGCCGAGGCCACGGCCGGCACAATGGAGGGAATAAAATAGCCCGTGCGATAGGCCGCCATACCCCTGACTTTCTGGTTGAGTAACAGCGCAATCACAAAGGCGACCACCATGCCGGTGGGTACAGCTCCCAGGACAATGTATACCGTGTTGCCCAGACTGATCCGGAACAGCGGGTCTTGGAGTAGTTCCTGGAAATTGGCGGTACCTATCCACTTGACGGGCAGTATGACATCATACTGGGTAAACCCGAGGGCTAGGACCGCCAGGATGGGTCCCAGAATGAATAGCAGGAAGCCCAAAGTCCAGGGAGCTATAAAAAGATAGAAGGACAGGGCTTCCCGCCCTTGCAGGGTCCGCCACCAGGAACGGGATGCGGGCGCCGACGCCGGGGTCATGGGCTATGCAAATCCAATAGATCCCGTGTTGCCCGGAAGCGGCCCATTACGCGTTGTCGATGGCTTCCCAGGCCTTATCAGTGGCTTCCTGTACCAATTTCTTACAGTTCAGCATGGCTTCTTCCGGAGTCATGGCCTTGGACAGAGCGGAACGCGCCGCATTGTCCATTTCTACCCAGTACTGTAGGGCAGCTACCCCCATCAGGCCGCCACAGCCATGGGTCCAGTTGTTCAAGGCATCCAGAGACAGTTCCCAGGTCCGTTGTTCCGTTTCACCCAACTGGGGAATGTATTTCGCTTCCATGGCTTTCTGAGCCGGTAAGTAGCAGGCCAATTGCGGCCAGAACTGGGGATCGCCGTCCAGTTGTTCCCGTTCCCAGGTACGCTTCACATCCGCCAGCTGTGCGGCGGCTAGGGCTTCCCAGCCATCAATACCGGTAAACCACTGCATGAGTCGGAAGGCCTCGTCGGGATGATGGGAGCCAGGGGCCATTACGATTGAGAAACCGCACGACCAGGTACTCTTCTCACCCCCGGGCGGCAGCGGCATTGGTGCTGTATCCCACTCAATTCCCGGGGACCGTAGGATGTCGCGCACCACCCAGTTACCCGTAGCTGACATGGACACTTTACCGGCAATAAAGGGATCACCCAGACCGCTTGATTGGACCGACTGTTGAAAGGCGTTGGCCATCTCAAAGTCGCCGACATAATTGTCATAGAAATTGACCAGCCAGGTCAGCACCTCAACCCATATCGGATCATCACAGAGAATAGTCCGTTTATCGTCACTGATGGCCGGTGCCTTGGCCAGGGCACCATATAGCCACATCCACGAGTTACCCCAAAGATAAGGCACGAAACCATAGCGCTCCACTTCGTCTCCTTCACGGCGATCCAGCTTGGCCGTATATTCTTCCAGCTCGGCCCAGGTGGTAGGCGGCTGATCCGGATCCAGGCCGGCTTCGGCAAAATGTTCCTTGTTCCAGTACAGATAACGGACATCGGTACCCCAGGGCAGACCATACATCTTGCCTTCCCAGACGGTTTCCGCCAGCTGGACCGGTGTGTAGTCATCACGGTTCAACATGGAGGCATCAAAGTGCTCCGTAATGTCCTGATACAGGCCCTTGGCGGCGAACTGCAGGAAGGTGTGTCGGTTCTGCATGGCAGTGTCAGGCCCGGTGCCGGCGGCCACTGCAGTGGTAAATTTCTGGTCCCCGAATACGATATCTCCGATTTCCGTGGGATTCACTTCAATATTGGGCAGTGCATCCGGGACAGCTTCCCAGATGGCTTCCCAAACGGGGCCTGAAAACCCCCAATGATTCAGGGTAATAGTCTCCATGGCGGGGGCCGTATCTTCGGTGTCGGTGTCCGCCATGGGCGCTGCACAGGCGGCTACGGTCAAACCGGCAACAGTCGCACCGGACACATGGAGAAAGCGGCGACGGGAAAGGGTATGCTTGGACATGCGCAAGGTTGCTCCCTACTAGATTGATTTGAGACAGGAACGTTGGAGAGTTAATAATATCTCCGCGGCATAGTCCCAATTATAGCATCTATGAATTTCTGCCTGCAACCGTCCGCTTGGCAGGTCCGTGGTTGATCGTGCGGGATGGGGTATCGGACCGTACGGGATGGAAAAGCATGCGCCATGATGGCCCTCATACCGCCTACCCCCTCCACTTTCCTGTACACAAACCGCAGAAACGGAACTGTCCCTCTACAGGCGGCTCGGGTGCATTCGGGATCGGCACTTGAGTATTCATTTACAGTATGCAACGATGGTCCATATAACCTCTGCTAGTGGCAAACGGCGCGGATGTAAATGTGCATAACTACACAAGTACCCGATAATTCAGTAGTTGTGCCAAGGACTTAAGAACAGACTAGACCAGACAAACTCGCCCGGCGTTCGCATATCACCTTCCTGTCTCATGATAGATCCGTTCTTGTCCCAAATTCAGAATCTGGACTTTCCGGCCCCTCTGCCGGCAGCACTCGTTGAGGGCTATCAGGCTTTCCCGGGAGTACCCGTGGCATCCATACCCGGGGAAGTCCAGGCGGCATTAGACACAAGCCTTCCGTTGTCACGTATACAACCCGGCCAAAGTGTGGCCATAGGGGTAGGCAGCCGGGGTCTAGCCAATCTACCGGCCTTAGTCAAAGCCATGGTAGCGGCGGTGCGCACCCGGCAGGCTTATCCGTTTGTGGTACCGGCTATGGGCAGCCACGGTGGCGGGACGGCACCAGGACAGAGGCAGGTCCTGACACAGCTAGGGATTACGGAAGATACGGTCGGTGCCGAGATTCGCGCGACCATGGAGGTGCAGTGCACGGGCTGCTTATCGGAAGGGCCGGCTCTGTACCAGGGCCTTGACTCGGCACGAGCGGATCATACGCTCCTGTTAGGCCGTGTCAAACCCCACACCAGTTTCCATAGCCGCATAGAAAGTGGCCTGGCCAAGATGAGTATTCTTGGACTGGGTAAGCTGCGTGGAGCCGAGGCTTTTCACAGTTTTGGTGTCCAGGGCTTTGTTTCCCTACTAGCCCCGGCCACCCGCCTACAGGCTACCCGCACTAATCTGTTGGGCGGCATTGCCGTAGTTGAAAATGCGCGGGAAGAGACCATCGCCGTAGAAGCCCTGGCCGCCGCTGAATTCGCGGGGCCCCGTGAAGAGGCTCTGCTGGAACTAGCCCGGCAGCATATGGCCCGGATTCCGATCGCGCCCATTGACGTGCTGGTAGTACGCCAATTGGGCAAGGACATTTCGGGGACGGGCATGGACACTAACGTCATTGGACGCTACGGCGTGCCCGACCAGCCCGATGCCGACTGGCCCTGCATTACGGTCATCGCCGCTCTCAGTCTCACCTCCGATACCAAGGGCAATGCCAACGGTCTGGGCCTCGCGAACGTGATTCCCGTGCGCGTCGCCCGCGCCGTGAACTGGCATGCCACTTACACTAATGCCCTGACGGCCGGTGTAATGGGTCTGCGTAAGGCAGCCCTACCGGTGGTGATGCCCAACGATCGGCAAGCGCTGCAGCTCGCGGTACGCTGTATTCAGAGGCCCTCAACACAGGCCCGTATTCTCATGATCGAGGATACTTTATCTCTAAGCAAAGTCTGGATGAGCGAAAATCTGGCACCCGAATGGGAAAATCAACCCGCAGGCAGTCTAGGGGAATATGTGCCCTTGGCCTTTGATGCCGATGGGACCATGACCACACCCTGGTCTCTAACCTGAGGTCCGGACAGTGGGATAGCCGCCACGTTAACGGACCTTCAAGCCAATCCTGAAAGCCAATGAAGTGGTAAGCCACGCATGCTTCCAAGCGGCTATCACTCTCTATTTCATGTACGCGAAGCGCTAGGGTGTGTTTTGTTTATATAAAGTGGATTAGGACGAGGCAATACTACCATCCTATCCACCGATGACTTCATGCTTTGACTATTGGTCGTACCCACATGGCCTGTCCATCATGCCGGGACAGTTTCAGGTCCTAGATGTCGGATCCTGACCTTCGTGTAGTGAAACCGGTATGAACTATATGGTTCTTGCCAAGACCTGTGCATGGTGCTAGGCTCATCCCTTGGCTATCATTCAGCTTATTGGATCCCTTTTTCCACCTGCACTGAACCCTGCCCTCATGAAATCCTCACTGCCTGAACTCGTGCGTCAGAAACTGGATGAGCTGCCCATGGCTACCGGGTGCTACCTGATGCACGACCACACAGGCAAAGTCCTCTATGTGGGCAAAGCCTCGGTGCTGCGCCAGCGGGTGCGTAGCTACTTCACTACGTCCCAAGCCAAGGATCCCAAAGTGGAACTACTCGTAGCTGAGGTCTGTGACCTCAGCTGGTGGATCACCCACAGCGAGCTTGAAGCCCTGACCTTAGAAAACAACCTCATCAAGAAGCACATGCCCCCCTACAATGTGCGACTCAAGGATGACAAGTCATTTCCATACCTGAAGATCAACTGGCAGGATCCTTTTCCCCGCGTTGAGGTCGTCCGCACGGTGCGTGCAGACGGAGCCCGCTATTTTGGTCCCTACACCAGCACCCGCAATATCCATCGTACTCTGGAAGGCATTCGGCGCATTTTCCCCTACCTAGATTGTGACCGTACGATCACGGGCCAGGACAAGCGTCCCTGTCTATACTACGATCTCAAGATGTGTGGCGGTCCCTGCATAGGGGCGCAGGACGCCGCAGATTACCGCCAAAACCTGCGGCAGATGATGCGGTTTCTACGGGGGGATACCACCACGGTACTGCACAAACTAGAGACCCGGATGCAGCAGGCAGCGGATAATCTGGAGTTTGAACGTGCGGCCCTCATCCGTGATCGGATCCGTGCTGCCCGGCACCTTGTGGACCAGCAACGTATGATCGGATCCGCACCGCTGGATGTGGACTGCGTAGCCGTCGCCCGGGATCCGGACACCCACAATGCCGTCGTCCAAATCCTGTTCGTGCGCCAGGGTCGCCTAATCGGCCGAGATCATTTCTGGCTGGCAGGTAAGGAACTGGAAACCAAATCCGGTGCAGAAACCCGGCGGGGCCATCTGATCGGGGCCTTTTTACAACAATACTATGCCGAGGCCACCTTCGTGCCACCGACAGTCTTGGTACAGGCCATGCCCGACGAGCAGGGGCTACTGGAGGACTATCTGTCCTACCGCCGAGAACGGCGAGTACGCCTGGCAATCCCACAGCGGGGCGCCAAACGTAAACTGATGGAACTAGCCCTGGCCAACGCCGAGGAAACGCTGCGGGTCCAGCAGACCACCTGGCAAGTTGACGCCCATCAACAGACCACCGCCCTTGCCGAACTGCAAGAGATGCTCAACCTGCCGCGTTCCCCCGTGCGGATGGAATGTTATGACATTAGTACCCTGCAAGGTTCCCACACCGTGGGGGCCATGGTGGTCTTTGACCGGGGGGCACCCTGCAAAAGCGCTTACCGCAAGTTTCGTATCCAAGGGCGGGGCAGTCAGGGCATTCCGGATGACTATGCCAGCATGCGTGAAATGCTGGAACGCCGCGTGCGCCGCGCCACTGCATCCGATTCGGTTCCCCCTGGGCAACGGGGGCGATCCCTCTGGCATGTTCTGCCAGATCTGATCATTGTGGACGGTGGGCCGGGGCAGCTGACCCAGGCGGTGGAAGTGCTACGGGCTCATAATCTGCTGCATGTGATCCCGGTGATTAGCCTGGCCAAACGGGAGGAAGCCATATTTCGGCCCGGGGAGCCCCAGCCTCTGCTCTTACCCCCGCACAGCCCGGCCCTTTTCCTATTGCAGCGGATTCGGGACGAGGCCCACCGTTTTGGTATCACCTATCACCGTTCCCTGCGCAGCCAAGCCATGACACGGACCGTGCTTGACGACGTGCCGGGCATCGGTCCTGCCCGCCGCCGGCAGTTGCTTGTCTGGTGTGAGGGAGATCTGGATCGGCTGCGTCAGGCAGATGTGGCGGAACTAAGTCAAATTCCCGGCATGAATCGTAAGGTAGCCCAGACCCTGCAGGATGCTTTAGGGCCGCGTTAGCCTCTACCAGCCGTAGTTGAGACGGTCGATCAGAATGTGGGGCAGTTTGGCTTTCCGCATCTGGGCCTGAGTCAATTCAATCGGATATTCGGCGCGGGCGTTGCACCAAGTCATTTCCTCCCGGTGTAGCAGGGCATAGGAGGCCCGGTTGTTCTTATCCCGCGGTTGGCCCACACTGCCCGGATTCAAGATGACCCGATGGTCCCGGTAGGGTTGCAGGGCGACCAAAGTGCCCGGTGTGGGTTTCAGCTGTTCCACCTTCACTTCACGGGAATGCGTGTCCGTCTCCAGATGCTGGAGGCGGAAGATATCCGGCAAATGGGTATGCCCCACCAGACAGTATTTTTCCGTAAAGTGCCCCCAGTTGGCGTAGGCCGTCATCAGATCTTGCATGTATTCGGCCACCGGATCCCGTGGACTGCCGTGGGTAGCCAGGAGATCCATGTCCGGGACCGACACCGGGCTAGGTTCCAGGCTGGCCAGATAAGCACTATTTTCTACCGTGAGTTCGGACCGGGTCCACAGAATGGCTTCGCGTGCCATATCGTTGAACTGCAGCGTGTCCAGCTGGTCCAGGACAGCCCGATCATGATTACCGGGTACACAGAGGGTAGCCATATCCCGGATCATCTCCACACACTCATTAGGGCGCGGTCCATATCCGACAATGTCACCCAGGCACCAGAGTTCGTCGTAAGTGCCATGTGCCTGGTCCAACACTGCCTCTAGGGCGGCTAGGTTGCCGTGAATGTCCGAAAGTACCAAAATTTGCATGGAGTATGTTCGCGTGCCCGCACTGCCGTTACCAAGGGTCCATTATAAATAATACCGTACACTGACTCTACTCACCACGCTACGCCCGGGTGGATAGCGTACACGCCATGCGTGCCCACACTCAGAGCCGCCGGTACAGTACACTGTACACACAGTGGACAACTTCACACGGGTGGCACAGTACCTTCTGCACAACCAATTAAAACCCTATGAATAGCCATGACCGGGACCATAGAAAAAATCTGCCTCCTGCATCATCCGCATAAGGAAGAGGCGGGGCGCCTGGCCGATGCGATCGAGCGTGCGCTACCCCGAATGGGTGTACGCTGTGTACAGCGCTGTTCCGAATGGGAACCCATGGACACCCTCATTCCCCATCTCCCGCATGTAGATGCTATTGTCGCGCTGGGTGGTGACGGGACCGTCCTGCGGGCCGCACGCAGCGGGGCCTGCTATGCCGTGCCGGTGCTCGGCATCAATATGGGCAAGGTGGGTTTCCTTTCCGAGGTCAAACCCGCGCACTGGCAGGAGGCGGTAACCGCCATGCTGACCGGTGCGTGCTGGATCGAGGAGCGGCTGATGCTTAGCGTGACTATTGAGCGGATCCTCCACAACGGGGGTTCTCCCACCATTGTAGGGACCTACGCAGCTCTGAACGACGCCGTAGTCAGCCGCGGTAGTTTGGCACGTGTGATTGAGGCCTGTGTGGAACTGAACGGCACTGATATGGCCCGGATTACTTGTGATGGTCTGATCGTGGCTACGTCCACCGGTAGCACAGGCTACGCCCTAGCCGCGGGTGGGCCAATCCTACCCCCTGAGCTGCGCAACTTTGTAATGGTACCTGTAGCACCCCACCTATCCCTGAATCGCCCAGTGGTCTTGTCTGAAGGCACGGAAGTACGAATTCGTGCTACCTGGAACCATGAAGCTATGTTGACTGTAGACGGTCACTTCCACGAAGATCTGCAGCAGGGCGACGAAATTATGATCGTGGCCAACCCCTGTCCGGCCCGCTTCATACGTACCCGTAGTCGGCACGACTATTACCAAACGCTCGTGGATCGGCTGAGCAAAATCTACTGAAGGAGAGGTCGCATGACCGGTACCGAAGACGTGCGGACTATAGAGCCGACCACTCTGGTCTGCAAGCGGCATCCGAATGTTGAGACCTTATTACGCTGTAACCAGTGTGACGAGCCCATATGCCTCAAATGTGCCGTGCGCACGCCTGTGGGGTATCGCTGCCGGGATTGTATCCGCGCCCAGCAGGATCGGGCCTACAACATGGCCCCCCAGGATCCCTGGTTGGTGTTGGGGCTCAGCCTAGGGCTAGCCCTTATAGCAGCGCCTGTTTTCAATGGACTGCTTGCCTTGCTTGCCCGGATGCTCCCCTTTTACTTCCTACTGATGGCTGCCCTCCTGGCCGGCATTGGGGCGGGACGGGGCCTGGTCCAACTCATTCGGCGTGCGGTGCAGCGCCGCCGGGGCCGGTTCCTGGGTCTGTTCGCGCTGATTGGCGTAATCCTGGGCAGTGTCATCGGCGCGGTCTTGGGGGTCGCGATCATTCCTGTGCCGCCGTTTGGGTTGCCGCTGTTGCTTTTTGTGGCTCTGACCCTGATTACTGCTTGGCCCGTACTCAGGTAAGGCCCCCACGCCTGTCGCGGTCATGGAACTGCGTCCCGCATCCTTCACACGCCGGCGACGTTTTCGTGTTCCCGTCTGGCTGGGGATCGCCGTGCTCTTGCTGGGCATCAGTCTCTACAACCGTCGGGACCTATTCCAAGGCGTACCCCAGATCCAGCAGCTGGATCCAACCCCTACCCCCAATGTGATTGACTGGCTGGCTGAGGCGCGGGTGTATGAATCGCAAGGTCGTATCCGGGAAGCTCTGGCGCTCTATGCCCAGGTGTCCGCCGTGGAACAGGACAGTCCCGATACCCTTGTGATCCAGTCCCGTTTTCACCTCCTCCTGGACAACATACCCCAGGCTCTGGCCGCCGCCCAGGCCGCCGTGGATCGAGATCCTGAACACGTACCTAGTCTGAATGCCCTGGCCCGTGCCCTGGACTGGACTGGGGAATACGAAAAAGCCGTGGATGTGGCGGTTGAAGCCCTAACCCACGAACCGAACAACAGTGATACGCTCGCCATCCTGGGTGAAATATACGCCGACGTGGGCAACTGGATTCGCTCCGAGCAGTATTTGACACAGGCGCTGGAAGCCAATCCCTTGAATGTTATGGCTTGGCGTAATCAGGCTATGCTCTATGAATACCAAGGTCTGTACCAGGAGGCCTTAGCCACTCTAGACCAGGGCTTGTCTGTGGATCCTTCCGCCTGGTATCTGGAAATCCAGAAGGGACGCCTGTACGAGGCTCTCTTTGAGTGGGATGAAGCCTTGGCCGCCTATCAACGCGCCGTAGATCTGAATCCCAACACATCCCGAACCTGGGACGCCCTCGGGTACGGGCATTTCAAGGTAGGCAATGATCTGGACGCCCTGCGTACACTTAAAGTGGCCGTTGACATCGATCCGATGAACGGTGTAGCCCAGGCCCATTTGGGCACGGTGTATTATCGTCTGCGTAACTATGAAGAGGCCGTGATCGTGCTGAACACCGCGCTAGAACTACTTGGTGACCAGGCGCGTATTGAATACCTGTACCAGCTGGGTTTGGCCTATATCTACAAGAAACCGTCGGAATGTGACCGGGCTCTCCCCTGGCTACAGAAGGCTTTGGCTATCGATCCCGACAGTAGCCCCGCCCTTGAAGGCCTGGCGTCTTGCCCCCTGTAACCTGCCTGTGACCATGCACCATATCATGCACCATACCGTACCCACGGAGTCCACTATCCGGCACAATCTGGGGCTGTACCGGATCCGGGAATTTGCAGGACGCCGGCGAGAGCTACTGCGTCTGCAGAGTTGGTTGCTGGATTCCGACGTGCCTCCCGTCATGGCCCTGACAGGACCGGCCGGCGTAGGCAAGAGCACTTTGGCTACGGCCACCGCTTGGTCGGTCATCCGGCATTTCCCGGATGGTGTCATTTGGGTAGCACCTGCCGGCCTAGAGCGCTTTTGTCTGTACGACATCGCCCAGACCCTTGACACGGTGTTGGGCACCACTATCACCCGGCAGAGCCGTGACATGTGGACAACAGCCATATTGGAACTGCTATTTCGCCGCCGTCGTCTCTTGATTCTGGATGAAACGGACACCGCACCGGATCAGGAATGGGAAAACCTGCGCGAGGTTTTCGGCCACTTGAAACCTAGGGATACGGACTCACGGGTGATGATTGTCGCGGAGAAGACAACTCCTGTCCTGACAACGCTGGCGGGCCCACGCGTGCTGGCGCTACGTGGTTTCACGATCCGCGAAACCGATGTCTTCCTCAAACGCTACGATCCGGTTCACGTGGATAGCCAGATGTCCCATACGCTGACGGAGGGACATCCCCTTGGCCTCATGTTCTTGCAGGGCATCCTGCTAGGAGACACCAACCGGGGCCATCCGGGCATAGAGGACAATCCGGTCTCAACGGAGTCGCGTGTCCGTGTCCTCGCCCGTCAGGCCCTAGCCGACTGTGCGCACGTACAACCGGAGGCCTACGCTTTGCTGGTACGTCTCACAACAGCGGCAGGGGGGGCAGCATTTACCGCCGTACGGGATCTGTTTTGGCATGGCACTGTGACTCCCGAAACCAAAATACCGCATGCCGTACCCGTCACGCGTCTAGATCACTTACCGATGGACCTACAATCTCTGCTGCAGGTCCTGCAGAGCCGCGGTCTATTGGAGCAGGATCCTATGAATTTCCGGGTCGTGCTCCATCCGGTGATACGCAGTCTCATCGCTACCAGCGTCAAAATTGACGGTATGGGCTGGCGTGCGACTCATGCGCGCTTCTATGTGCGCTATGCCACGCGCTATGGAAAACTGGATCTGACTCACTGGTCTGAGGTGGATCGGGAATGGGGTAACGTGCGCCAGGGAGCGGACTGGTGTGTACAGTTTATGCACCGGCTCACGGGACATGAGCCTCTGGCCTTGAGTGCCGAACTATCGTCCCAGGCGGACGCCACGTTGGCTCTGGAGGCGCCCCGGGAAAAATTGATGCTGGTGATCCGGTACGCCCTGGCTCTGGCTCTCTACGCCTTCTGGCGCCATCCCCCGCGCAGTTTGGACTGGATCGCCGCCGGTGCCGTGGCTTGCGCGAGTCTAGCCGACTTCGCCGGTTTCGGACATCTGTTACTCCATCTGGGACGGCAACAGTATTTTCGGCATGATTTCCCTCAAGCACTCTTCTGGTTGGAACGGGCCCATGCCATTTTCGTGCATCGGGACATGCCGATCCAGTTGGCCTATGTCCATACGGATCTCGGCATGGCGCACCGAGCGTTAGGGCACCACACTCAGGCACTGCGCCACTGTCAGAGTGCCTTTGAATATCTGGCTCAGGGCAGCGATCTCGCCGAACTGGGCAATGCC
The DNA here is from genome assembly GCA_965116185.1 of Caldilineaceae bacterium. GTDB lineage: Bacteria > Chloroflexota > Anaerolineae > Caldilineales > Caldilineaceae > Bin34. The sequence goes on along the minus strand of OZ220492.1, from coordinate 157,091 downwards.
TATCTGAATCTGGGCAGTGTGCATGCCAGTCTACAGGAACACGATCAGGCACTACGCCAGTACCGTAACGGCTTGCGTCTGGCAAGTCGGCTGGATGATCGACGTCTCATGGCCAACGCTTATAACAATTTGGGACTGGTGCTGGAAAAACGTGGTCAGCACGACATGGCCCATGCCGTATACATCAGGGCTCTGGAACTGTACCGCTTCTTGCATCATGGCGAGGGTGAAAGCACTGTACTCAACAATTTGGGTTCTGTCTCTTTCTTGGAGAACAACGCCACTACAGCGGAAAACTGGTATCGCCAGGCGCTAGCGTGCTGCGCGGCGCGGGGTACCTGGCTGGACATGGCCGCCACCCACCACAATCTAGGGCTGGTATTGCAGCGACAGGAACGCTGGGCCGAAGCCGCCCGGGAATTTGAGGCGAGTCTAGAGCTCTACCGCTTCTTTCAGCTTGACACCTATATCCTGGAAGAGGAGGCCCTGCTACGGCAGTGCCAGGAAGCCCAGACCACTACCTGAAATGGGAACAGATCTTACGTATTCTCTAACACAATGCAAACAGACAAACTCCACTATTTGCAGTAGTATTGCTGTTGTTTGCTGGTCTTGCGGCGTAACGGGGTGGTCACGGGATTTTGGTAGCATACGGGTGAGTTCGCTATGCTATGTGCATTAGCACTCTCGCTCTGTGAGTGCTGATTTCTTTCATGACCCACCGTTTGTTGAGGACGGCGTTGTCAAGATTTTCACGAGAGGAGAAACAACAAATGAACCTGAAGCCTTTGGGTGACCGTCTTGTGGTCCGGCCTTCGGAAGGCGAAGAGCAGACCTCGTCCGGGATTTTCCTGCCGGAGACGGCCAAGGAAAAGCCGCAGGAAGGCGTGGTGATTGCGAGTGGTCCCGGCGCACTGGATGACAGCGGCAAGCGCATTCCCATGGAAGTGAGCGTGGATGATAAGGTGCTCTACGCCAAATACTCCGGTACCACTATCAAGATTGAAGGCGAAGAGATTCTGATTCTCAAGGAATCCGACATTCTCGCCATTGTTGAATAACAACCCCAGCCGGCAACCGCGATTGCCACATTGGAAATAGAAAGGAGCAAATTTCATGGCAAAGCAACTGGTATTTGAGGACGAGGCGCGTAAGCATCTCAAGAATGGTGTGGATGCTCTGGCCAATGCGGTCAAGACCACACTGGGGCCCAAAGGCCGCAACGTCGCCTTGGATAAGAAATGGGGCAGCCCGACCGTCACCCATGACGGCGTGACTGTGGCCAAGGAAATTGAACTGGAAAATCCGTTTGAGAACATGGGGGCGCAACTGCTGAAAGAAGCCGCCACCAAGACCAACGACGTAGCGGGCGACGGTACTACTACGGCCACGGTGCTGGCCCAGGCTATTGTCGAGCAGGGGCTGAAGAACGTTGCGGCGGGCGCCAATCCGATGTTGCTCAAGGGGGGCATTGAGGCAGGCCGGGATGCCGTGGTCAAGTCCATTTCCGATATGTCCACTCCTGTTTCCGAGCGCGAGAACATTGCCCAAGTCGCCAGCATTTCCGCAGCTGACAACCAGATTGGGGAGCTGATCGCTGACGTGATGGATCGGGTCGGCAAAGATGGCGTGATTACGGTGGAAGAGAGCAAAGGTCTGGAATTTGAGACCGAGTACGTGGAAGGCATGCAGCTGGACCGCGGCTATCTCTCTCCCTATTTCGTCACCAACAGCGAGCGCATGGAAGCAGTGCTGGAAAATCCCTATATCCTGATCCATGACAAGAAGATCTCCAGTGCCCAGGACCTAGTGCCTATTTTGGAGAAGCTGATGCAGATGGGCAAGCGCGAGATCGTGATCATCGCCGAAGACGTGGAAGGCGAAGCCCTGGCCACCCTCGTGCTGAACAAACTGCGTGGTACCTTCAATGCCCTAGCCATCAAAGCGCCCGGCTTTGGGGATCGGCGCAAGGCTATGCTCCAGGACATTGCCATTCTGACGGGCGGCGAAGTCGTCACCGAGGAGTTGGGCAAGAAACTGGAGAACACAGCGGTGAACGACCTGGGTCAGGCGGATCGCGTGATTGCCACCAAGGACGACACCACTATTGTGAGCGGCTCCGGGGACACAGGTCAGATCAAGGGTCGGATCGATCAGATCCGCAGCGAAATTGATGCCTCCACCAGCGACTACGATCGCGAAAAGCTGCAGGAACGTCTGGCCAAGTTGGCTGGGGGTGTAGCTATCCTACGAGTGGGTGCTGCCACTGAAACAGAGCTCAAGTTCAAGAAGACTCGTGTGGAAGACGCCCTGAGCGCGACACGTGCTGCCGTTGAGGAGGGCATCGTGCCCGGAGGTGGTGTCGCTCTCACTAACGCAATCAGTGCGCTGGAAGCGGTAACCATAGATGAAGCGGACGCAGCCACGGGTTTGTCCATTCTCCGCCGGGCCTTGGAAGAACCGATGCGTATGATCGCCCACAACGCCGGCCTGGACGGAGCCGTGGTCGTGGAGAAGGTACGCACCGGAGACGGCGATGTCGCCACCGGCTACGACGTATTAGGAAACTGCTACGTGAACATGCTGGAAGCTGGCATCATCGATCCGGCCAAGGTCACGCGCAGTGCCGTGGAGAACGCCTGCTCCATTGCCTCTATGATTCTGACAACTGAAGCACTCATCACGGACATTCCCGAGCCCGAACCGCCAGCTCCCGCTGGTGACCCGACGGGCGGCATGGGCGGCATGATGTAAGTGTAAGTCCACACTATCCTTATAGGATGTAATAGGGGAGCCCAATGGGCTCCCCTATTAGTTTCCGGAGGTAGAGCGAGCTTCAGGTATTGTGCCAGGATTCCGGCATCACACAGAATGAGCGCGTTGCCCCCAGGGCGGATGCCCAACCCAAACTGCGCTATAAGAAAGATCAGAGCGGCTGGGCATTATTAGTCGTCCGGCAAAGTACGCCGGCGGCCTTTCACTCGTCCCACCACATTATCCCAAAGCCAGGTAAAGCCCTCTGGATCTTGTCTGATTAGAGTATCGGGGTCATACCACATCTGCTGCATCAATTCCGTAATCCTTTCTTCCTTTTGTGCGCGAAGTTCCGGCTGCTTCTGCGCGATCTCCGATTCAGGGTCTAGCCGCCAAGTATTGGTATGACCGTCCACGCAGGCCATGACCATGTCCCAACCAGGTATATTCAGCTCTATGCGGTGCGTTTCGTTGGGTAATAATTCCATATCCCCGTTAGGTGATAGGTATGGCCTCCCTAAGAGATGGAAAAAGCAGAGCGAGAAGCGGCCATGGTATCTGAGCTCCCGTTAGGTAATGGGTCCCGGTATGTCATAATTCTGCTCTATCGTGCCTCAGCATCCTCATCGGCCCCTTTGTAGCCAGCCTGTGCTAGGAACTAGTGTGTTGATAGCGGTCTCGTCATGGCACACGCTGGATGATCTCTATCCCCACTGTAGAGATCATGCATCTACCATAGTACGAAATGCCTTACCTTGCGCCAGCGCTGGTGCCGGGTATAGTGGCATCCTTATTCATGGGCGAAGGCACACATCAAATCCGGCATGGTTTGCTAATTACAGAGGGGCGAAGTGTATACCGCAAGTGGAAGAGTACAACGTATGGTATGATGCGCTTGTTGCTTCTCTATCTGCCCTGACCATTGAGGACCATGACCCATCGCCATGTTACCCGTATCTGCGCCGCCTGCCGACAGGATGTGGCTATTGCAGATCAGTATTGTCCAGCCTGTGGGGCGGATACCCAAAGCGCGATAATCGCGGAGGAATCTCACTCCCTCCGACAAAAGACAGCCCATGTTTTACCGCTGGTCCTGACTCTGGGCGTGGCAACGCTGCGTATAGCGTTCCGGCTAGGACAAACCGCCTGGTTTCGGCAGGCCCTAAGCCATTGGCTCAGAGAGTCTGATGCGCGAAACCCGATCCATAATGCCCCTGCCTTGTCACCCTCAAAACAGGGGAAACCAGGGCGCCGAATTCATATACGTTCCCGCTGGGTTGTACGGGATACCCAGGGCCATGAACAGCAGGGAACGGAAGAACATCTGATTGACATCGTCTGAACGTAGTGGCCTACTACCACCTACCACCAAGACCGTGCTGATTCCTTGCCGTACCGTTCCACCAGCCGGTAAATCAAGGACATTAGGACGGGCGGGCTCCCAGCACTATGTCCAGGCTGTAGAACTCGTCGTTGCGCAGTACCGTTAGGGTTATCTGATCACCCGGTGAAGTATAGCGTTCCAGATACATCATCAGATTGCCAAAGGTAGATACCGGTGTATCCTCAATAGCTGTGATCAGATCGCCGTTCTTCACACTGGGACAGATCTGACCCACATACGGGTTCTGATACTGTATACGGTTGCTTCCGCCCTGTACCCCTCCCCTGGACGCCGGCGTATTGGACATGACTTGGATCACATAGACGCCGCGTTGTTCCCTAGGCATATCTAGGCCTTCGGCACAGAGGGGACTGTAGTCGGCGCCGGTAATACCGAGATAGCTGTGTTCGTACATGCCATCCTCGATCAGGCTAGGTACTACCCGGCTGAAAATAGAGACGGGCACAGCAAGCCCAATACCACTGAAAGATCGTTCCGGCGAAATGATCTGGGACACCACACCTATCACTTCGCCCTTGTCGTTGAAAAGGGGGCCACCGGAATTGCCGGGATTGATAGCGGCATCAAATTGAATGCTATCCGGGATCCGATAATTCTGGTTGAGTGAGGACATAGTGCGGCCCAAGGCGCTAATGATGCCACTAGTCATGGTCTGTTCCTGACTAAAAGGCGAGCCGATGGCTGCCACACGCATACCCACCTGAAGGTCCTCAATACGCCCCAGCGTCACAGGGTGCAGATCGTAGCCCTCGGCTTCAATACGGATGACCGCCAGATCACTGTCGGGATCCTGCCCTATCACCTCACCAATCGACACTGTGCCATCATAAAAACGGACGCCAATGACGTCGGCATCTTGGACCACATGCGCATTGGTGACAATGTGACCTTCAAGATCCCATACAAATCCCGAGCCCTGCCCCTGCTGTGCAAACATCGGGTTACGACCCGCAATATCCATGACGGAAATGTTGACCACGGAGGGATTACCACGGGTGTAGATATCCATGAGCACCGCAGTTTCAAAATCCACTTCCAGGTTGCCCAGTGTGTCCGGAGCAATATTCACCATCAGCTCCGCGGGCTGGACAAGGGGCGTCATAGGCTCGGTTGGTTCCGGGCCTCGATCGAGGAGACGGGCCAGATAGGGAGAAGGACGATCCAAAACCGCTACCACGAGCACAATGAGGAGGAGAACCAATACCAACCACCAGTTGTTGCGGCGGGAAGAATAGGGGGGAAGCTGGGACATGAGCAAATAACCAGACTATGTCAGAAGCAAAGGCTCAACGCGTACCGCGAAGACCGTCCGTTAGTCGCGATTGAAACCGGTCAGGAGAAAAGCATAATAGGCCAAGGTGGAAATGGACTGCAGAGCAGCGGCCACATAGGTGAGTGCGGCTGCATCTAGCACTTTGTTAACTCCCTCCAATTCCTGGGGAATCAGAATGTTTTGGGACACCAGGAGTTCCTTGGCGCGGCGGCTGGCATTGAATTCAACCGGCAGCGTAATCAGCGTGAAAACGGTAGTCAGAGCAAAAAGGCCCAAGCCCAGCCAGGCCAGGGCAGGTGCAATAAAAAGACCTAGAAAGAAGAGAATAGGACCCATCCAACTCCCTATCTGAACGGTAGGCACCACCGCACTACGCAGAGCAAGAGCTGCATACTGTGTCTGATCCTGGATGGCGTGTCCTGCTTCGTGGGCCGCAATGCCGACAGCGGCGATGCTTTGGTTGTGAAATACATCACGGCTCAGACGCAGCACCTTCGCCCGGGGATCGTAATGATCGGACAGGAACCCTCGTGATTCTTCCACCTGCACATTGTACAGACCTTGGTTATCCAAAATCTGCCGCGCGGCCTGGGCTCCGGATAGCTGGCGTAAGTTCCCGACTTTTGCGTACCGGTTGAAATTACGGCGAACCTTTCCTTGTGCCCATAAACCTAGCAGAAGCGCAGGCAGGGCAAAGACAAAATACATAGGATCAAAGAACATGATGTCAGGTCACTCGTGCATGACAAGTCCTAGGCAGTACGACAGGCCGAACAGAAGAAACGGAGTTATAGCCTGAGTACACCCGAAGCGCAATGTAGCTATTCTATATCAAGGCGTATGGCATCTCTGTTAAAGATTCATTAGATCAAGATGATTGGATCTAATAACGTCCGGTATCCTGCTCTCATGCACTGTGCAGCTACCGCATAGTGCGGATCAACGGGACTGAAAAAGCCAATTCCAGTTGTTGAAAAGACGATTGAGGATGCCATAGGTGGTTACGGCCACGAGTATCCCGATGCCTAATTCAAGGTAAGGTGTTACGCCCACGCCAGGTATCCGGGTGGTGTCTTCTAACCAGTCTAGTGTGAACCATAGGGCGCTGCCCATGCCCAGCGTTGACACAAACGCATATTCCGTTTCCCGGAACAAGTGCGACCAGCGTAGGGATAACAACCGCCGCCGGAGCCACCACAAGAGTAACAGCATTTCCACGGTGGTGGCCACACTGTTGGCCAGTGCAGGCCCCCCAAAGTCCAGGAAACGTACCCACCAGATGCTTAGGCCAATGTTCAATAGTACCGTCAAAATCCCGATGATGACTGGCGTCCGCGTGTCATGCAACGCGTAAAAGGCCCGTACTGCCACTTCGACCACGGCATGGGACGTAAGTCCCAACAGAAAGAATTGCAGCGCGTAGGCCACGCTCATCGTGCTCTCAGACGTGAAGGAACCCCGATGGTATAACACCTCGATCAGGGGCACACGGAGCAGAAATAGGCCAACCGCAGACGGCATGGCAAGAAACAGAATCAGACGTATCATGCGGCGGAATGTTTGTTCCATCTCGCGATAGGCCTGTTGTTCCACCTGTACCGCGAAGGAGGGAAACACCACGATAGCAAGAGCTTGGGCAAACAGCCCTACAGGCAACAACATTAAGCGGAAACCATATTCCAAGGCACTCACGCTGCCTGGAGCCAGCTGGCTTACCAGGTTCGTATTCACGATGAAATTCAGGTGTACGAAAATTAGCCCCAGCATACGGGGTAGCAGCAACGTGACTACGTGCCGTAAATCCTTATGGCTCCAGTCCAAGACCAGACGATAGCGAAACTGGTACCGCCGGCGCATCAGGATAGGTATCTGCACGGCAAGATGCAGTACAGACCCGGCGATGGCACCGGCCACCAAACCATATATCCCCCAATAAGGTACCAACATCAGGGCACCAGCCATTATGGCTAGATTGCGGACGCCGGGAGCCAAGGCCGGGAATGCGAAGTGTTGATAGGTATTGAGGGATGCCATGCAGAGACCGCTGGCGCCATAGACCAGTGTGCCCAACAGCAACCAACGCATAAGATGGGCCACTAGCTGCTGCTGTTCCGGAGTAAAGCCGGGGGCTATCAGAGTTCGTACCAACCAGGGTGCCGTCAAAATGCTGACCACGGACAGCAGCAGTAGGATCAGAGTAACGGCATTCAGAACCTGGCTGAACAGATGCCAGGCCGATCGCGAACCTGCACGATGCAGCACCCGGGTGAAGGCCGGCAGATACGCACTGCCTAGGGCTCCCCCAGCCACCACCTCGAAAATCATGTCCGGGATGCGGAATGCAGCCTGGTAGGCATCCAATTCGGCTGACAGATTGAATTCGGCCAGAATGACAATGTCGCGCAGGATGCCCGTTACCCGACTCACCACGAAGAATATCGCTACCAACGAGGCAGTACTCAGGATGGAAGACAGGGTCAGACTTTGTACGGGACCTGCATCCGTGGTTGCCTTGTGGCCTATAGCGTCAGGGCTACCTTCAGGCATAGGCAAGCATAAACCGGAAAAGACCGCGAAGCAATGAACTAGCTTGATGTAACGGCAGCGGTCTCGCAGGGTTCCGTTCCCCAAGATGGAACCCTGTCGCTGATCAGTCTGCTGTGTTCTGTACTTTTTTGCTTTGGGATCCAGCTGCCTCTACGGCAGCCTTATCTGTCCTAGCGGTTTTCGGTTCTTCCGTCTGATGGGGAGTGGCCGTAGACTCCTGCTCTGCTGGCTCCTTGGTATCCTTCCCATCGTTAGCATCCTTATCTTTAGCCTTTTTCTTCTTATCGGCCTCGGCCCGGACATCAGTCTGGTAAAACCCACTACCCCGGAAATGGATGGAAGGCATGCTTACCTGGCGCACGGTGTGCATGGACTGGCACACGGGACAAACATGGTTTGCTTCTTGGGAAAACGACATGAGACGTTCAAAACGGGCAGTGCAGTCGTGACAAACGAACTCGTAAAGAGGCATGATACGAAGGTCTTTGTGAGGGTAGCAGACACTAGGAAAAGTCTGAGTTATCCCCAGTCTGTTTCCCCACTACTATAATCGTATAGTATATAGATATCATGATCTCTATATAGACTCCTTTAGTAGTAGTAGGGGATAACTTTTCTGGGGATAACTCCGCTAAGCCTAGCATCGGGTTTTCAATTGAAGTACGATCTATATTGTAGATTTTACGATTGAATTGAGAAAAATTTTACTGTACAAAAAATTTAATTACTGTCATCCACACTACAATAATACCTGGGGATAACTCAGGAAAAACTGGGGATAACTCATGCTGTGGTAGGGGAAAACTGGGGATAACTCGGGTAAAACCACCGTAAACCCTCTAATCGGTTATCCCCAGTTTTCATTGAGTTATCCCCAGATCTTATCAAGTTATCCCCAGATCGTACTTGAGTTATCCCCAGTTTTTCCATCAGTTGACAGGGACCGGATCCTTGCGCATGCAGCAATGTTTATACTTGCGACCACTACCGCAATGGCACGGATCATTGCGGCCCAAGGCTCGTTTCGTCTTTCTGACCGGTTGCAAGGTTGGACCTGTGGTTTGGTGATTCAGGCGCACCTGTTTAAAAAGCGGGGCAGCAGGTTCAACCCGGCGCAGTTCCAGACTCAGGGCATTGCGGACAACTTGATCGCGAATATCCGTTTGCAACATCTGAAACATCTGGTAGGCCTCTTGTTGATAGGCCACGATAGGCTGAATCTGGGCAAGTGCGCGTAGGCCGATACCCTCGCGTAGGTGATCGAGATCAGTGAGATGCCGTGTCCACAGGCTGTCGATCACATTCAGCATGAGGTCACGCATTACGCTTTCAAACAGATCCGGATCCGCATCACCTAGCTGTGCCTGTTTGGATTCCATAAGGGCCGTGGCTGTATCCCGCAAATATCCCTGTGCCTGCTCCGTTGTCATGACCGTGTCCGCGTCTATCGCCATGAGGTCCTGCATGGACGCGGGCAGATGTAGGCTATGGGGTGGGAACAGCGTCATGAGACTGGCACTCGTGATTTCCTCCTCTATCTCCTCCGGATCCGCAAGTACTTCATCCACTAGGTCAGCCAGGAAATCGTCCAGCAGCGTGTACATTACAGACATGATGGCTTCTGATTCCAGAATGCGCTGCCGCTGCTGGTAGATGGTAGTACGCTGTTCGTTCATTACCTCGTCGTACTGGAGGACGCTTTTGCGGCTGTCAAAGTAAAAGCCTTCCACCTTAATCTGGGCATTGGCAATCACGCGGTCGATCATGCTGCTTTCAATAGGGGTATCGTCCATCTTGAGTCGGGTCATGACTGTATTCAACCGTTCACCCCCAAAACGGATCATCAGATCATCTTCCAGGCTCAGAGAAAAGCGGCTACTACCCGGATCACCCAAACGACCGGCACGGCCACGCAGCTGATTATCAATGCGGCGTGATTCATGGCGTTCCGTGCCCACGACGTGCAGGCCACCTAGATCCCGGACCTCTTGGCGCTCTTGCTGGACTTGGTGATAGATATCCCTGAGTATGGGCACCCAGTCTCCTTGTACCTCCGGCATGGGATCCTGTCCCCTGTCTAATAGCTCCAGGGTATGATTCCAGTCTGACAGGGAAATTTGCATCAAGTCGAATTTCTGTTTGCGTAGAGCTTCCCGCGCTAATCCCTCCGGATTACCGCCGAGTAGGATATCCACACCGCGGCCAGCCATATTGGTGGCGATAGTTACCGCACCTCGCCGCCCCGCCTGGGCAATGATGACCGCTTCCCGTTCGTGATTTTTGGCGTTAAGTACCTCATGTGGAATGCGGGCACGCCGGAGCATGCGGCTCAATAGCTCACTGGTTTCAATAGCCACGGTACCCACCAGGACCGGGCGGCCTTCCGTGTGTTGTTTCCGGATTTCTGCCACCACATGCTGGAACTTGTTGGTATGGTTGTGGTAGACCACGTCCGTGTGGTCCTGGCGGATGACCGGTTTGTAAGTCGGGATGGATACCACATCCAGATCATAAATACTGCCCAATTCTTCTTCCTCGGTCTTGGCCGTACCCGTCATTCCGGACAGCTTGGGATACATCCGAAAATAGTTCTGGAAAGTGATGCTCGCCAAGGTCACGGATTCTTGCTGTACCTTGACCCCTTCCTTGGCCTCAATAGCCTGATGTAGGCCTTCCCCGAAACGGCGTCCCTCCATCATGCGGCCCGTGAATTCATCGACGATGACCACCTGTCCGTCGCGCACCAGGTAATGGATATCACGTTTGTACAGGACACTGGCACGCAAGGCGTTATCCAAATAGGGCAGCATTTCGGCATGTGCACTGCCATATAGATTGTCAATGCCCAGAGCCTGCTCAATGTGTTCCAGCCCTGTTTCGGTCAAGGTAACGGTACGTTCCTTTTCCACCACTGTATAGTCCTGCTCCGACTGCAGGGGATGCACCAGGGATGCGAATTTCTGGTAGAAGTTGGAGCTTTCCCGGGCCACACCGGAAATGATGAGCGGTGTACGGGCCTCGTCGATTAGAATGTTATCTACCTCGTCAACAATGGCGTAGTGCAGGGGACGTTGTACCTTATCCTGTACCCTGCGGGCCATGTTGTCGCGCAGGTAATCAAACCCGAACTCATTGTTAGTGCCATAGGTGATGTCAGCGGCATACGCTTCCTGGCGTGAAATAGGGCGTAGCGCCTGGTAGCGGTCGTCGGTAGTGGCATAGTCAGGATCAAAAATGAAACTGCCCGGATCCTGATTGCGGCCTTGGTTCTGGATCACGGCCGCAGATACCCCTAGTAGATGGTAGATGGGGCCCATCAGCTGCAGACCTACTTTTGATAGATAGTCGTTGGGCGTTACTAGGTGCGCACCGCGGCCGGCTAGCGCGTTCAGATACAATGCCAGGGTGGCTACAAAGGTTTTACCTTCGCCGGTTTTCATCTCCGCGATAGCTCCCTGGTGCAGAACCAAGCCACCTAAAATCTGAACATCGTAGTGACGCTTGCCGAGTGTGCGCTTACAAGCCTCACGTACGGCGGCAAAAGCATCTACGCGTATGGTGTCCAGCACACGGTTTTCCGCCTGGTGTAACTGATCTTCCGCCTGTTTCCGGGCATGCTGAGTGGCTGCTACCTGATGGGGTTCAGCCAGGGTATGAGCACGGGTCGCCTGTTCCAAGGTGGCTTGTTCCTGGGCGGTTTTCTGTTGGACTTGCTGGCGGAAGCTATCAGTTTGCGCGCGCAGGTCCGCGACGCTGAGCTGTGCCACGGCTGCCTCGTGGGCATTGATAGCGTCTACCAGTGGCTGCAGTGGCCGCAAGGCCCGTTCGTCCGCGGTACCAAACAAGCGGTTATATACTTGGCGCAACATAACGAAAACCTATGTGAAGGAAAGATAAGCCAAGAGCCCGGGCCGGTATGGGCTCTGACAACCAGGTCATTTTGCAATCGTCGCAGACCGGATTGCTCCATTAGTAGTTGAGGAATTCTCCCACGCTGCGGCCTTTGTGAATGCGTGAGATGACCCCGGCCAGAATATGGCCCAGATTAAGGATTTTGATCTGGGAACACATTTTCGTGGGTGGGATGGCCAGCGTATCCGTGACCACTACCTGAGTGTACGGACTAGCCTCAAGGCGGGCGACTGCAGGATCACTGAAGACCGGATGGGTAGCGGCCGCGTAGAGAGTGCGGACTTGCCCCCTGTCCCGGAGAAAGGCGGCGGCTTCCGTGATAGTGCCCCCGGTATCGATCTCGTCGTCTACCACGATGACATCGTGGTCCTTGACGTTGCCGATGATATGCAGCATATCTAGGCCATCCACCTGGCGCCGTTTTTCAATAAAGGCGAGGGGCAGATGCAATTTTTTCGCTAGATTGCGGGCACGGCGTACGGCACCAATGTCGGGGGAAACGACTGTGGTACGCTCCAGGTCCAGATCAAGAGATTGGAAATAGTGGGCAATGGGATTGATAGCCGAAATTTCATCAACCGGAATCGAGAAAAACCCCATGATCTGCCCGGCGTGCAAATCCACCGTCAGAATACGGTCGGCACCGGCCGTCACGATGAGATCAGCCACGAGTCGGGCGGTGATGGGCGAACGGGGCAGGTCCTTCTTATCGGTGCGCCCATAACCATAATAGGGCAAGACTGCCGTGATACGTCCGGCACTGTCACGACGCAACGTCTCAATGAAGATCAGAAGTTCCATCAGATTGTCATTGGTAGGGGCTGCGGTTGGCTGAATCAGAAACACGTCCTTACCCCGTACACTGTGCTTCAGCTGCACGAATGTATTGGAGTTGGCGAACTGGAAGATATCGGCCTCGGCCGGCTCCAGATGCAGGGCATTGCACACCGAAAGGGTGAGAGCCGGATTGGCGGTGCCACCAAAGATCACCAGGTCACCGTACAGATTGGAGGAGAGTTCGTGACGTGTATTCATAGAATCAGAGTGTATGGGAGGAAGGACTAAAAGCAGCAGGGGGATACCTTTTGTTGCTCTCAGCGATGGTGGCGTTCATCCAGGTATTCATCCTGGAGCCGTATCATGGCTGAGGGACTGGCATCCCAAAAATAGGTTAAAAATCGATCCGAGTCTATCAAACCAAAGCGGTGTTCCGCTACGATTTCGCTTAGTTGGCGCTGAAAAGAGCGGGGAGACATGACTTCGCGCAGGTGATGCAGAAACAGGGCGCCCTTGCGGTATACCATAATCTGGAAATCCTGACTGGTAGGGTATTCGTTCACGCGCATATTAATGGGGGCGTCCCGATCCTGGTTCTGCAGATAGGTTACGGGTACCTCCCATTCCTGGATGCGGAAGATCTCAGCTTGCTCACGACCATATAGCTGTTCCAGGTACATCAGGGTGGACAGGGTACTCAGGGCTTCGTCCAGCCAGGGCTCGTTCACCGGATCGTTGTGCACAAGCTGGTACCACCACTGATGGGCCACGGCGAAAGCAATCTGAGATTCCAAATTGGCCTCAAAATCCCGGTACAGCTGTAGACCAATCTGGTTCAACAGAGGATATTCCATGGAACCATTGGCGAGAGGAGCCATGGCTATGTTCAGAGTAGGGTAGGGATAGGGACCGAAGGTTTGAGTGTAAATGCGCAGCGCGGCCACCGCGTAATCCCGGGCGGCCAAACCCGACATGGCGTACGCCGGCACCCAGTAGCTGGTCACCAGAATGCCGTTGACGTCAAAGGTGACACTTTCATAGTCGGGATGGGTAATCAACGCGAACTCACGTACCGGACCGGCCACGTACCGATATAGTTCCAGCCCCCGCTGCCGGCAGGCCTGGTCTGAATGTACCTCCGTACACTGCGCCTGCCGTGCTTCCGTGCACTCTAACCAGGGAGCAAGATGGGGGCAATTGTGGGGCACGGTATGCTGGGAGAGGAGGACACCACTGACGACCGGTGGATAGTCTGGCGGCATGAAGAGGGCAACGTCAAAAAAGGAAGCCGGATGGAAGGACACGTCACCCTGTGGAGGAGCCTCTTCCATCCACCAGTGTCCGGGTGTAGGGAGAACACCGGGCAGGTAGGGAGCGAGTGCGGGGTAAAAGAGGGGAATGGAATGAAAGTCCAGCATCCGGCCAAAGCGGACATAGACACTGGACACGTCGGGCAGAACGGGCAGATCCAGGCTCCACTGCAGCTGAAAGGCGAAGGCTTCGTTAGGACCGACCCAGTCTTCTTGGGCCAGCAGAAAGACGGCTGCCGTGTCATTGACTTCCAGCCGAAAGGGCACCAGCGAGCCATTGGCCAAAGCCCCCTTCTTGATGGTCATGCGGCCTCCGTAGTGGAAGAGGTTCGGATAGAGCCGGAATACCAGCTGCTGCCAGGTATCCTCGGATAGGTTGAAGCCGGCAACTTGTAGGCTACCTTCCAGGCGGTTCCGATGAGGCTGGAACCATACGTCCATCTGGTAGCGTGGCAGATGCGCGAGTTCCTGGGACAGGAATGCGAACTCGGGCAGTAGCGCCTGCGCATAGACATCCGTGGCTTCGGTTTCGGGATTGGTGCAGGCAGCCAGTCCTGCCAGACAGCACAGAAGCAGCAGGCCAACGAGCACCGCGTTTCTTCGGTCAGCCCCTAAAATCAGCAGGCTCCGCAAAATAGTCACGGTGGTCAAGCAGGTTTGGGCAAAGACATAGGGATCGTGGACAGTATTTAAGATATTGTACGGCATTGTCCCTGTTTGGAATGGACAATACAAGATCCCCTGTTTAGTCTAGAGGACAATGGGTGTGGACGGAATATGAAAATGCCGGCAGAGTCTAGAATCAAGAGGTCGGATCCGGCCAAGAAATGCAGGGAGTTGCCAGGTGTTGAATAAGGTGCAGGTATGGAAAGCGTTCACGCAGTCCACACCGGAACTGCGAACCCGTCTCGCGGTAGGCATGTCGCGCGCTGCTAGTGATCAGGCGGCGCGGGATGCTCTCCGTGCCCTGGCGCATACGGAAACACGGGACCGGCTTCAGGCCCAGGCGAATCCCTGGACGGGCGCCCGCACGACAGCGGAGGTGGATCAGCAGGAAGGTTTTTGCATATCCTTCCACCAAGCCTGGAATTCACGACGAGAGGCACAGACCTGGGCCCACGAACAGCTTGCGGCACAGGCCGTAGTGGCGGTGGACGGCAGCCAGCTGCCACCCGAACGCGGTATGTCCCTGCCGATCGGTGCCATCCAGATCGGTTATTACTACAACGATCCCCTGGCGCGCGCGTTCGCCGAAGCCCAGGAGTTCAGTCTGGTCTTGCCCGCCGGTCTAATCCTGGATGCCAAACCCCAAGATCAGGATCTGGACTTCAGTCAGCGCGTTGCTCAGCAGCGTTTCGTGCGTGAATGCGCTAAGCTGATGGAAGTGGCGCGGAGCCTGGCACACAAGCCGATCGGTTTCTTTGATAACACCTTCATCCTTTCCTACGTGCAGCGTCTGGACCCGGACAACGCCCAAGTTCATCTGGATACGGTCCAGGCCATGCTGGCGGAGAGTCAGGCGTGTGCTATCCCGTTGGTAGGGTATGTGGATACCAGCTACAGTCGGGATCTATGTCATATGCTCCATGTGCTGTATCCGGAACTGGACACGGCTGTGACCGACGCTACGTTGCTGCATGGTCTGCTACCCAACTGGGGGGATAGAACACCTTTCATGCAATGTGCCCGTGCAGACGCTATCAGTCAGGGTAAGAAGGCGAATGCTCCGTCCCAAGAGTCGGTTTCCTGTTATTACACCGACATTGGCTTCGTCTATATGAGGACGGACCCGGCGACACCGCCTGCCCGCATTGAGATACCTATGTGGGTCTATACGACCGGTCAATTGGAGCAGGTGCTGGATGTAATCCGGGCTCAGTGTATCTACGGTGACTTCCACTACCCCTCTGCCCTGGCCCTAGCGGACCGCAATGCTGTCCTGACCCGTCAGGATCGAGCCCAGTTCTACGACTGGCTGCGTCATTATATGGACGCTGAACTGGACTACCGAGTTCATCGGGCCGCGAAGGCCAACAGCAAGCGGGTAACACGTCCACCTGTGTGAGCGCTTCTGGTCCGATTGTCGTCTTATGGCCTATACTAGGCGGACCGTTGGCATGCTGCCACCGCCCTTCACAAGAACCTCGCAGGTGCCACCCGGTGGCTCCCGGGTCTGAAGTACTCCCGGATTGACGGTGGATATTCCCGCTCTGCACCCCGAGTCGGAAGCGCGCTGGGACACGCAGTTCAAGCGCGGCGTTCTGATCTTAATCCTGATCCTATTCATATTCCTGCTGTGGTTGGCCCGCCGGGTGTTGCCTTTGATGATCGCAGCCGGCTTGTTATCGTACATTCTGAATCCCGTGGTCAACCTGGCCAGCCGCTTGCGTATCCCCCGCAGCGTGGTGACTTTCATCGTATATCTGCTGTTGCTGGCCGGTCTGGCCCTGGGTACCTACGCCATGGTGCCCATCATCGATCAGCAATATCAGACGGTGCTCCGGATCGGCAGCCATTTTTTGGATTCCCTGCGGAATCAGAGCAATCAGATTCCCGACACCATCATCCTATTTGACGTGCCACTCGATCTGACGGCCGTCAAGTCCGTGGTGGAACCCTGGTTCAGTGGAGCCGCGGTTGATGTGCTACCCACCCTGCAGGAAATCCTCAATACGCTGGATACGGCCTTCGCTTCCTCCACGGGATCCCCCTCCGGCCTGTTCCGGGACACCCTAGACTTCGGCCTAGGGGTCATCAATACCGGTTTGTCTATCCTGCTGTCCGTCCTGTTCATCTTCGTAGTCAGCCTCTACTTAACTAAGGATGCGCCGCGTATTCGCGCCTTCGTGGTGGGTAATTTCCCCTCTCGGTACCAATCCGAATGGATCAGTCTCATCCGCTGCATAGGGAATCTGTGGCATGCCTTTTTCTGGGGCCAGGTCATTCTGTCCCTAACCATATGCATTCTTGCTTACATTACGCTGTCCATCCTAGGGGTACAGGGCGCACTGATCCTGGCCTTGATTGCCGGTGCTCTGGAGATCATTCCCAATCTCGGCCCCATTATTGCCATGATCCCGGCCATTCTAGTGGGACTCGCCACCGGTAGCACGACGTTTCCCGAGATGAACCATGTGGTGTTTGCCGTAGTGATCGTGGCCGCCTATTTCGTGATGCAGCAGGTGGAAAACAACACTATCGTGCCGCGGCTAATCGGACGTTTCGTCAATATTCATCCCATCCTGGTGATCTGCGGTGTGACGGTAGGCTACCTATCCAATGGCGTGATGGGCGCTTTTCTCGCGGCACCCCTTCTGGGCAGTGTACGGGTGCTAGGTACATACGTCTTCGCTAAACTCATGGATTACCCCGTAACTTTCCCGGAGACACGCTCTAACCTACCCCTACGCACATATGATATTTCCATTCGGGTGCACAAGGAATCCCAAACCGAGGTTGAGACTGAGCGCGAGGAAGACGCCGACACTCCTCCCGATCCGACTCATATGCCTCTGAGTACCGAGCCGGATACCCTGTCGGTGCCCCCGGTCCCATAGAACACGGGTTGCTCCCTGATAGAACGCAAGTACCCGGGATCACAACAGGGTTAACTGTTCGGACTCGATGGCTGTGGGGACCGTGGTGGGATTGTGTGCCTGCACCTCGGTACGCGTAGGACTTCCCAGCAAACGGGCCACCAGTGCGGGCAGTGCAGATAGGGAAGGACGATGTAACCGATGGTGTGGCCAGGCTTTTAAGGGGCCTCTATCGTCAGTTATATATTTCCGGCGCATGCGCGGATCCAGAGACACGAACAGACCCTGGGGATAGGTGGGAGAAACCAGAATGTCCACAATGTGTACTAGCTCCAGGCCTAGACTGGGCAAGGCATAGGCCTGAAATTCCTGCCCTAGGGCGGAGCGAGCCGTGGCACGCTGGGAGCGCTCTTGCTGCAGGAGTGCACTGGAGCCGGGAAAGGGCAGTCGTGTCATGACCACGCACTGGATATCAAGGTCAGACAGGGCCACATGCCCAGCCAAATCGCGGGTACCGCACAGGACCCGGGGACCTGGCTCTCGTATGCCCCGAGCTAGCGTAACCCAGGCATCCCGTCCCTGCACCCAAAGCGGAATTCCAGCCTCCGCTAGACTATGGGTCAACCCGGCTAGAGCCTGACGCAGCCCATAATACGCCGTGAACCATACCACGGTCAGACCGGGTACAGCCTGGGCAATACGGGGTACCAGGTCATGTACCAGGTGTGTGTGTTCCTCGTCCTTGACCGAGGGTAAATCCTGCGGTACCAGTAGGTTCAAGGTAGGTGTCGGCAGCTGCTCAGGTGATGCGTATTGCCAGGTGTCCAGCCCTAGCTGGGTAGAAAGGAAACCCTGAGGGTGCAGTCGCCGGCGCCCCCGATACAGACCAAGCACGGTGGGAAAGCGCTGTGTAATATGCTCTTTGACATACGTCTTGGACCACAGGGTACCGGTGTAGAATTCCACCTGCCCCCGGTCCGGATGCAACAATAATCCGTGTACCGTATCAGGTCCGGATTCCCGTTTCTGACCTAGGCAGGTGGATATGTGTGTCAGAAGAGACTGCAGATCTGACTGCCAGCTCTGGACCTGCGTGCGGAAGACTTCCTGTTGAGGATACGAAAGTGTCTCCGTGTTGGATAACCAAGTAGTAATTCGCGTTAACAGTTGCCAGGCGGAGCTACGGATAGCCTGCCACAGGGTAAGCACGGTCCCGTCCGGATCCAGATGGTGAGCCGGATCAGCAAGGGATACCATGGAACTTGAGGTATATGATGTGTCCTCTATTGCCTCCTGATGCTGCCGGGCTAGAGCGGTGAAGGCTTCCTGCCACTGGGTCAGAAGGTGGGTCAATTCCGTTGCGTCACAGCGTACGGCTTCCCATGTGTCTACTGCATCCATCCGATCCGCAGATGGAGCCTCAGTCACGGCTGGGGAGTACAGATGACCTAGCGTCTTCACGGCAAGAATCAGCAGATCCAGAGTGCGTGAATACTGCCCCGCGGTGGATTGTACCCGATACAGTTCCCACAGGTCATCCAGCACTAGACTCTGATACGGTTGGGGGAAGTGTGTGTCAGGCGTGTCCAACCAGCGCAGCAACGAATCGTGATTGGTCACCGTAATGTGCCCGGCGGGATTGGGCGGATCAATGACAGGCCCTACAGGATTCCCGGGAACTAGTTGTATTGGCTCCGAGTCGGCTTGACCACAGACTAGAGGCCACAGCAGATGGCTGTCCTTACCTGTTTCGTCAAACAGCCAGAGATTGTCCGGCGGCGCCGACCACAGAGAGGTTTGGGTACACCAATACAGAAGTTTGACGAGTCCGCGGGCCTCACGATCGTGCAGCGTGCGGCCTGCTTTCCACCGGTTTAGTCGATCCAGGTCACACCGCCGGGATGGATGTAGTGCCACGTCCACTTGCACGGCCGGGACCTGCCGATATAGGGCATCCAGGACCTGTGTCAGGTACGTGGAATCCCGGAATGCGGGCACGCTGAGAAGCAGGCTCCTATGTTGACTGTGGGCCCAGTGATGACTCGCCTGGGCCAGCACCTCCGCTTGGTCTGCTTGGTGGGCTACCGTCAGAACGGTAGCCTGATCCGTTTGCAGATCCGGTAGAGATGGCTCTGTTGTACGTGGCGCAGAGGAAGACATCTGCGGGGTCGGTATGGGGGGTACTGTTACCGGCCCTACTTGATCTCGGGTCAGAGGGGTCCACTGATTTAGGGAATCTAGTCCTCGCGCCTGTGCCTCCTGGGCAAACAGCGGCCAATAGGGCCATTGCGGATCGGTGTGGGCGATGATTTGCCGGAGGAGCATATCTGTTAGAGAGCGCAGACGTTCCCACAAGACGAGGAACAGTTGACCACAGGCTAGAGCGTCCGGTGCTGCGCGGTGGGCATCGTGCACCGCCAGACCCGCCACGTGGCACAAGGCACTCAGGGAGCCTTGCTGAGCCTCCGGCATGAACATATGGGCCATGTCCAAAGTGTCAAGGCATGTTAGGTGATCCAGCCCGATGCCGTGACGTTCCAAAAAGGCTCTTTCAAAGCTTACGTTGTGGGCGATCAGATGGGTAACAGGCGGATTCAGGAAAGTCTGGACCCGTTCGCGCAGTTCAGACCAGACAAGACTATCTTTCACCATTGCGGATGTAATGCCCGTTAACTGAGTTACGGCGCTGGGGATGGTTTGCTGGGGATGCACCAATTCCTGCAGCTGACAATCCGCACTTGTCAGCTCCCGTATCCGGTCGTCCTGGAAGCGTATGGCACCCACCTCCACAATCTCATCCTGCTCGGTCGGACCGGTCGTTTCCAGATCCAGGGCCACAAAAAGAAAAGAAGTGGGGCGCGTGGAAGGTGTCTGCTTCATCATGGTGGTGTACGACTTGGGCGGGGCCGCGGGGAAGTCTCAGTAACCAGGAGCACGTGCCACGAACGCGGTTCCTTACTTACTCTTGAATGGAAGCGGCGGGAATCGAACCCGCGTCCAGCCTGGCCTCGTCCACTAAAGCTAGCGCATTTCCGGGACTCGGGCAGCCAACCTGTCAAAGCCATATCGCTCCCTCATGGGACCTACTATACCACGGTGGTAGCCATACAGTCTGCTTCAAATCACAGAGACCCCTTGGGCAAGCGGCCCTCCCTATTGGTATGGTCATGTCGGAATGGGCCGCCATCGTGCTCTCCCGCCCAACGTGTACCGTGACCAGCTCCACCGCATGCTCTACGGGCTGTAGAACGGGACCGCATGGCGTGGCAGGACACCGGGTATCAGCGGCTTGCTGACTACGCCGATATTGCCGTTCTTACGGTCATTCTGCTGGTGGTCCAAGGCATCATGGTGTAGCCGATCGGTAACCTGGTCAATTTATGCATGGATTCATAGAAGGTCTTTGGTAGCCCCGGACACACTGTTACGACACCATCTGCAACCTGACAATGGAGGCGTGCTCCACGGACCTCCTACACATGGCCCCAAAGACAGTTTCCCTCGCATCCCAATTTAAAACAGTAGATCTTAATCTAGTTAGACTCTACCGACAACGGATTCCGGAGTCCCCCACCTATACCTGTGTGTTATCCGGTATTGGCCTCTAGCCATCTTCAATCCAACGTTTATTGGACGTGGCTCCAGGCGTACCTAGGCAGCGCCTGGCTTTGATGCCTCGGAATCCTTGATCAATGAATCTCAGGATTCCTTTGCTGCTGGCAATCGGCTTCCGATCTGGATCCCAGCGGTTGCGCCCTAGGCATGATAGTAGGTAGGGCATGGCATCTGCTCCAGACCTTCTCAGCGGTCCGGGTTGCCCGCGTTCGGCAAGACCCGGCATCCTATTGATCCCAAGGGTCTATACGGCGTTGACTAAATCTCTTCTACGTTTTGTTTAATGGGTCTTCAGGAATCGGCAGGCGCGCAAACACGTCCAGGGCCAGACCGGACAGATCCAAGCCGGCAGATACTGCAGTCTTCTGTTGGTATAACATAGAGGCTGCTGCAGCGATCATGGCCGCGTTGTCCGTGCAATAGCGGAGCGGCGGGATGCGCAGGGGTATGCCCAACTGACCAAAGCGCTCCGCGGCTTCTTGACGTAGCCGCCGGTTGGCGCTTACGCCACCGCAAATGCACACAGACCGGGCGGCATACGCCTGGACCGCATCCACGGTCTTGTCCAGCAGATTGGTGACCACTCGGGCTTCAAAGGAAGCGGCTAAATCAGCCACAATCCGGGATGGGACTGTGGCCGCATCTGCCGCTTCCGCAATCCCGGCTTGTCGTGCCCGGTGCAGCATATCGGTCTTGAGACCGGAAAAGCTAAAATCAAAACGATGCGACCGGTTGCCCTGTAGAGGATAGGGCAGATCATGACGCTGGGGATCGCCCGCCTGAGCTGCTTTTTGTACCGCCGGTCCGCCCGGAAATCCCAGGCCTAGAATGCGGGCCACCTTATCAAACGCCTCACCGGCCGCGTCATCTAACGTACTTCCCAGCCCCTGAAAGCGGCCGTGGTCCTGCATCAGCACCAGCTCCGTGTGGCCGCCTGATACGATGAGAAATACCATCGGAAACGTGAGCTCGTGCCAGGCACGGCCCAGCGCCTGGTCGTCATCCAACCAAAGGCTATAGATGTGACCCACCAGATGGTTGACGCCGACGAGGGGCACGCCACTAGCAAGCGACAGACCCTTGGCCGTGTTGACACCCACCATCAGGCTGCCCACCAAACCCGGTCCATGGGTGACAGCAATCAGATCCAGATCGGCGACTGTCGGAACGGCAGCTTCCCGCAGGGCGGTTGTGATAACACCGTCAAGCGCTAACACATGCTGGCGACTGGCGACCTCGGGGTAGACGCCGCCGAACCGCGCGTGGAGCGCGATTTGGGACGCGACCGTGTTGGCGAGTACGTAATGGCCGTCAACCACGACCGCGGCTGCGGTTTCGTCGCAGCTGGTTTCCAAGGCGAGGGTACGCACGTTGCGACCGGCTAGATGTTAGCTATATGCTTCCGCTTCAGTGACCTGTCGCTGACCGGCAGGTACGGACGGTGCAGCCACGATCGCAGGTGCGGGTTCGCCTGCTTCTTGCATGCGACGTAGCAGGCGCTGGCGCAGCACATCGGCGGTCCGACGATGGGATTCCAAGCCGATCAGATTAGTCAGTTCGTAGGGATCGGCAGCCAGATCGTAGAGTTCGGTCTCAACATAGCGATCCGCTTGGGCCATCTGATGGCCCGCGAGGCCCGGTGCCTCTACACAGTATTTCCAGCGGCGGGTACGAACGGCACGGGCCACCTGGGATTCACTGATCTGGACGAACACCTCTTCAGGCCACGCCGCCGCGGACCGGTTTTGGAGCAGGGGCAGTAGAGAGCGCCCCTGCATGGCGGTCGGTATGGGCAAGTCGGCCGCGTCCAGTAGCGTGGGAGGTAGGTCTACTAGACTGATCAGTTCGTCAATGCGTCCGCCCTGATCGAAGCCTGGACCGGACAGGGCCGTGGGTAGACGAATAGATGCCTCATGGCAGGAGCGCTTGTACTCGGCGTTGCGAGTCTTGAAGTGGCACCCGTGATCCGTGGTGTAGAGCAAAATGGTATTGTCGAGCATATCCAGACTCCGTAGTGCATCGCGCAAACGTCCCAGAGCTTCATCAAGGCGTTTCACCATGCCGTAATATCCGCCCAGGTGCTGCTGGGTGGATCCACCCAGGGCAGCGAGATCAGGCGGTGTCCAGCGCCCGGTGTACCGTTCTCGGTACCCGTTGGGAGGTGGGTAGTCATCCAAGTGGTTCTGGTGATGGGGCTCAATATAGGATAGAAACAGGAAGAAGGGCTGTTCCTGGTGGGCATCAATATAACGAATGGCAGCGTCGGTTTGGGCGTCCACCCGGTATCCGGGCATCTTAACCGCCTGTCCCTCGTTGTCATACATGACGCAGTGGTACGCGTCTGAAGTGAACTCCAGCGTGTTGGCAGCTAGCCAATAGTCATAGCCGCCCCGCTGAGCTACCGGTACCGGGCCCGGTGTTGGTGTGCGCGCCAAGTGCCATTTGCCAATGTAGGCCGTATCATAGCCGGCGTTCCCAAAACTGTGGGCCAGGGTATGGGCGTCCGGTGCCAGAGGAATGCCGTTGCGCCAGCAGCCGGTCGCGGTGGCGTACAGACCGGTTTGCAGGCAGGAGCGGGCGGGGCCGCACACGGGCTGGCAGGTGAAGGTGTGGGACAGGTGAGTGCCTGCCTGAGCCATGGCGTCAAAATTAGGTGTTAGGTCCAGTGGGTTACCATGCAACCCTGACGTGTCCCAGCGCTGCTGGTCCGTGAAAAACACAATGACATTCGGTTGAGGCATTGCATTGGCCTCCTTGGGCGGGACAAGAATCTGCCGGCATGGAGGTCCGGTCAGGCAGCATAATACCCCTTGGCCGCTTGGACAGGGCCCGATTTATCCGCTTAGAAGAGGGGATCAAACCGAATTAGCAGAACTTGTCATTGATTATGATTGTCCAGTCTTCTATTATAATCATAAAGGACAGACCTCGGTGAACTCAGACGGATTGGTATCCTGCCGGTCGCATTGCATGCGATAGCGTCTGGGCATTCCGAGATCTGGCGTCCATGTGACGGGTTTCTCTTTTCTCACAGTTTCATTTGGAGAATATGGAATATGGCAAGGAATATGATTAGGCCAAAGGGTATATTCCTTCTTTGGTTATTGGTGCTAGGTCTGTTGCTGGCAGCTTGTACAACCGCTGTGCCTGACGCCTCCCAGGCTCCCTCGGGGGGCGAGGCAGACGCCCCGGACGCAGCCATGGAGGAGAAGGTGCTGACCATCCTCTACTGGCAAGCTTCGTCTCTGCCGGGACCTTACCTGTCCGGGGGGACGAAGGATCAGGACGCGGGGGCCATTACGTTGGAGCCCCTGGCCAATTATGATCCGGACGGTAATCTGGTACCCAAGCTAGCGATGGAGATCCCAACCCTGGAAAACGGTGGTCTCGCGGAAGATGGCATGTCCATCACCTGGACCCTGCGTGAAGGAGTGAAGTGGTCCGACGGGAGTGATTTCTCCGCGGATGATGTGGTCTTTACATGGGAATACTGCACCCATCCGGAAACGGGGTGTGTGGCCATTGATAATTTTGACGGTGTTGTCAACGTAGAAGCCTTAGACGAGCGCACCGTCAAGATTTCCTTTGAGACCTTCACACCCTATCCGTACAATCCTTTTGTTACGGGACAAGGGCCCATTATTCAACGTGCCCAGTTCGCCGACTGCGTGGGAGCGGCAGCCCAGACCTGCAATGAGCAGAACACTATGCCGCACGGCACCGGTCCCTATCGTCTGACCGAGTTCAAAGTCAACGATGTGGCCGTCTATGAGCGCAATCCGTACTATCACGGCGAACCCGCCTACTTTGATCAGGTGACCTTCAAGGGCGGCGGTGACGCCGCTTCGGCGGCCCGGGCCGTACTTGAGACGGGTGAGGCCCACTATGCTTGGAACCTACAGGTAGAACCCCAGATCCTGATAGATATGGAAGCCAAGGGACACGGTGAAATCATCAACGCCTTTGGCGGTTTTGTGGAGCGGATTCTGGTCAATCAGACCAATCCTGATCCGGCTCTGGGCGACGATCAGGCGGAATATATGGATGGAGCCAACCCCCATCCCTTCCTGGTAGGTACGGTGATCCCCCAGGCTATGTCTATGGCTATTGATCGGTCGATCATCGCCACCAATTTGTACGGTTTCGCCGGCCAACCGACTTGTAATGTGATTCCCGGTCCTAGTTTCTATGTTTCCATGGCCAATGACGCTTGTCTGACTCAGGACATTGAGGGAGCCAACGCCCTACTGGATGAAGCCGGGATCATGGATTCCGACGGGGATGGCGTCCGCGAATATAACGGTATCCCGCTGATGGTGCGCTACCAAACGTCCACTAATGCGGTGCGGCAAAAGACGCAGGCTCTGATCAAGCAGTGGTGGGGTGAAATCGGCATTGAGACCGAACTCCTGAACCACGACGCCGGGGTCTTCTTCGGTGGGGACCCTAACAGTCCCGATACCTACCAGAAATTTTTCACCGATGTCGAGATGTACACAACGGGACCGGCCATTGATCCGCAGCTGCATCTATCCCAATGGCAGTGCCAGTATATTCCGGAACGAGCCAACACCTGGGCTGGCGGTAATATTTTCCGTGGTTGCAACGCGGAATACGATGCCCTGTTCGCGGAACTGGTTGCGACGCCGGTTGGGCCGGAACGGGAGCGCATCGTCAAGGCCCTCAACGACCTCAACGTGCAGAGCGGATACCAGATCCCGCTCGTGCATCGGGGCACCGTGTCGGCCAAGTCTAACAACCTCCAAAACATTCACATCAATGGTTGGGATACCGAGATGTGGAACATTGAGGAGTGGTCTCTGAGCGAATAGACTACAGCTCCTAAGTCTGACACCGGGGGGCAGGATTGCAGTCCTGGCCCCCGGTTGCCTCCACCCGAGGTTGCATGTGAGCCATTATCTGATACGGCGCCTCCTCACCGCCGTGCCTACTTTGCTGGCTATTAGTTTCGTGATTTTCAGCATCCTGGATCTGGCACCGGGTGATCCCACCGGGGCTCTGCCCGAGACGATCCGGCCCGAGGTACGCCAGATGATCCGGGAAGCCATGGGCCTGGACCGGCCCATGCATGTCAAGTATCTGCTGTGGCTGCGCCAGTTTTTCATCAATGAACCGCTTGCTCTGTTGGAGCAGGCGCTAGGGGTGCAGATTGGCAATTCGGAAGCACGCCTGCGGATTACCTCGTGGGGCAGCCGTGGCACGCCGGTCTTTGATCTGATTCTGCAGCGCGTGCCGCAGACACTTTGGGTGGTAGGACTCGCCTATGTGGTTTCCGTTTTGATTGCCATTCCGGTGGGCGTGATCTCAGCGGTGCGCCAGTATTCCGTGTTCGATCAGCTGGGAACTCTGTTCTCGCTGATTGGTTACTCGGTACCTACCTTTTTTACGGGTCTGGTTCTGATCATCATCTTTAGTGTGAATCTAAGCTGGTTGCCCTCCATCTACGACACCAACCTGAAGGTAGTAGACTGGTCTAGCCTGATGGCCCAGCTCCGGCAGATGGCGATGCCTGTGGCGGTGCTCGCTTTTTTCCAGACGGCGTCCCTCGTGCGTTTCACCCGTTCCGCCATGCTGGACAATCTGACACAGGACTACGTGCGCACGGTACGGGCTAAGGGTTACCGGGAGCGGTACATTGTCGTACGGCACATCATGCGCAACAGTTTGATCCCTGTGGTGACACTGGTGGCCCTGGGCATTCCCACTATCTTTGGAGGCGCGATCATCACGGAGCAAATCTTCCGTGTCAATGGGTTGGGGGCGCTGCTTATCAGTTCGATCCAGGTCAACGATATCCCCCTGATCCAGACGGTGACCTTCATATTCGCGGTCCTGATCGTGTTCTTTAACCTGCTAGCGGACATAATGTACGGCATCCTGGATCCCCGCATTCGGTACCTATAGGGTCCGTACGCCGGTCCTTGTACTACACGCCATGTCTGCCCCCGAAGCACACCCGGCCCAGGCTGCAACCTTGCGGGCTCCTCGCACCTTGTGGGGGGATGTTATCCACCGCTTCATGCGGCACCGGCTGGCGGTTACCGGCCTACTCCTACTTTTGCTGCTGATCCTAGGCATCCTGGTAGGGCCCCTGGTATACCGGGTGGAACCCGACTACATTGATATCGCTGTGGCGAATAAGAAGCCGTCGTGGGAATTCCCCATGGGGACCGACGATCTGGGACGCGACACGCTGGCGCGTAACTTGTATGGAGGCCGCATCTCACTTGCGGTAGGGGTGGTCGCCATGCTAGTCGCTATTTTCTTAGGCACCCTAATCGGTTTGCTCTCGGGCTACTTCCGCCGGCTTGACAACCCACTCATGCGCTTTACCGACATGATGCTAGCCTTGCCCAGCCTACCCTTGCTCATGGTTGTCATCATGTTGTTCCGTGATACCATGCGCCGGATGCTAGGCCCGGAGCTAGGCATTTTCATGCTTGTAGTCTACGTGATCGGGGCCCTAGGATGGATGCCCACGGCGCGCGTGGTCCGGGGCACCGTGCTATCTATCAAGGAAAAGGAATTCATTGAGGCGGCCGTCAGTATCGGTGTGCGCCAGCAGTCCGTGCTGTGGCGGCATATCCTGCCCAACATCCTGTCACCCATCATTGTTTCTGCGACTCTAGGGATCGCCAGTGCCATTCTGATCGAATCAGCCCTCTCCTTTCTGGGTCTTGGCTTTCCGCCGGATGTGCCTACCTGGGGACGTCTGCTCTTTGAAAACAAGGATTTCATCACCTACAATCCCTGGCTCATCGTGTGGCCGGGGTTGTGCATTTCCCTTACCATCCTCAGTATCAACTTCATGGGCGATGGTCTGCGGGATGCACTCGATCCCCGTTTACGCCTCTGAAGTTTCCCTATTTTTGTTTCAGAGTGCCGTCATGTCTGACACTTTCGTACTGGGTCTGGATATATCCACCACAGCGACCAAGGCGGTCGTCATAGATGGGCAAGGTCAGGTGGTAAGCTCTGCGGCCGCCACCTATGACTTTGATACACCGCGCCCTTTGTGGTGTGAGCAGGATCCGGCTCTATGGTGGACGGGAGCTGTGTCCAGCGTGCGGGATGCTATACACCAGTCTGCTATCGATCCTCTACAGATACGGGCCCTGGGCCTGACGGGGCAGATGCACGGCCTGGTCCTCCTGGATCAGGCGGGCGAAGTCCTGCGCCCCTGTATTCTGTGGAATGATCAACGCACAGGATCCCAATGCGATACCATCCGTACGCGGCTGGGCTTTGAGCGGCTGCTCGCGCTCACCGGCAATGATGCCCTCACCGGGTTCACGGCCCCTAAAATCCTCTGGGTACAGGACGAGGAACCTGAAGTCTGGGCGCGCGTGCGGCATATCCTGCTGCCCAAAGACTACGTACGATGGCAGCTGAGCGGAGAATTCGTGACCGACGTGGCGGATGGCTCCGGCATGTTGCTGCTGGATCTGGCACGGCGCACCTGGTCCGGCGATATGCTGACTGCCTTGGACATACCCACGGTGCTCATGCCTGAAGTGATGGAAGGCACGGCAGTTTCCGCACGTCTCGCACCGGAGGCAGCCGCCCAGCTAGGCCTGGCGGCCGGTATTCCCATCGCGGGTGGCGGCGGGGACCAGGCGGCACAGGCAGTAGGGGTAGGAGCCGTGCGCGAGGGGATGGCAGCCTTGACCCTGGGTACCTCGGGCGTGGTGTTCGCGACCACGTCGCAACCCCGTATTGAAGACCATGGTCGTCTGCACGCCTTCTGTCATGCCGTGCCCGGGCGCTGGCACCTGATGGGCGTGATGCTGAGTGCCGCCGGCAGTCTGCGCTGGTTCCGGGATACCTTGGCCCCCGGCCGGGAATTCGGGGAACTGGTGGCCGCGGCGGCTCCCGTACCTCCAGGTGCTGCCGGCCTCACATTTCTACCCTACTTGACCGGCGAGCGTACGCCCTATCCGGATCCCCTGGCCCGGGGGGCCTTTGTGGGGCTGACTGTCCGCCATACCCTGCCTCATATGACCCGGGCCGTCTTGGAAGGTGTGGCTTGTGGTCTGAAGGACAGCTTTGATCTCATGCGGAGCGCCGGCCTGCCGGATCTGACGCAAGTCCGGGTATCAGGTGGTGGTGCCCAAAGTCCGCTGTGGTGTCAAATTCTGGCTGATACCCTGGGGCAGGAGCTCGTGACCGTTGAGGAGGGTGAGGGCGCAGCACTGGGTGCGGCGATTCTGGGAGGTGTGTCAGCGGAGGTCTGGCCCAATGTGGATGCCGCTACCGTGGCACTCGTGCAGGAAACCGGCCGCGTGACTCCGCAAGCAGCCAATGTCACCGCCATGTCCGCAGTGCATGCCCGGTATCAGGCCTTATATCCGGCCCTCCGGCCCTATACCCAAGAAGTGGCTTGAGTCCAAGCGCAATCCATCCTCGGGGATGGACTAGCAGCATCTCACGACAGGCACCGACATGATTCACCTCCGGGCGGTCAAGCGTTCATGGATCAGTAATCGGGAACGCCAGACGTTTCCCTTCAATGTGCCGGTGATCGCGCAATGGCAAGAACCGCTGACGTTCACCCGTGAGGTCACCTTTCTAGCCGGTGAGAACGGCTCCGGTAAGTCCACATTTTTGGAAGGTTTGGCCTGCCTGACAGGCTTGCCTACAGCAGGCCACGCAGAAAGCGCACGGGATCGTACTCTCGATCAGGTGCGCCCTCTAAGCCGCCGGACCCAGGCGGTCTGGTCGCACCGTACGCACGAGGGCTTTTTTCTGCGCGCTGAGGACTTCTTTGGCTTTGTTCAACGCACCCAGACCACCGCGGCGGAACTGAAGCAGGAACTGGCACGGGTAGAAACGGACTATGCTGAGCGGTCAGAGACCGCCCAGCAGCAGGCCCGCATGCCCTTTGCACGCGAACTCTCCGCTCTAACGACGCGCTATGGCGACAATATGGACGCCCAGTCCCACGGGGAAGGCTTTCTGGCTTTTTTCCAGAGTCGCTTCGTGCCCCGGGGCTTGTACCTGCTGGATGAACCGGAAACACCGCTCTCTCCACTGCGCCAACTGGGTCTGCTCGCTTTGCTCAAGGAGATGGTTGAAGAACGGGATGCCCAGTTCATCATCGCCACCCATTCACCTATTTTGATGGCGTATCCGGATGCCACCATTCTGAATTTTGACCAAGCGCCGTTCGTGCCTATCGCCTACGACGATTTAGAGCATGTGCGGTTCACGCGCGCGTTTCTCAACCATCCCGCTTCCTATCTACGCCACTTGTGAGCATTACCGGACCAGCCTATGTCTACCGTTGAACAATTGTGCGAGCGCATCCGGACCGATTCTTTGCTGAGGCCCCATACCGTCCATGTGGAACATATCCCGGCCACGCCGGCCGAATGGACGGACTGGCCCGAGTGGTTGCACCCTGCGCTGGACACGGCCCTGCGGGCCCAAGGCCACGACCGGTTGTACAGCCACCAGGGGCAGGCCTGTGCCCTGGCTCAAGCGGGACAGGATGTGCTGGTCACAACGCCTACGGCCAGCGGCAAATCTTTCTGCTACCTCTTACCCGTACTGGATCGACTGCTCCGGGATCCGGAAGCCTGTGCCCTTTACTTGGCCCCGACCAAGGCGCTAGGCCAGGATCAGAAACGTGAACTTGACCTCTTGTATGACTGGCTGTCGTTTCCGGGGGGCCTGACCGCCGATGCCATTGCTATATACGATGGTGATACGCCCCCGGCCGATCGTCCGCGCATCCGTGACCGAGCGCGGTTTCTGATCTCCAATCCGGACATGCTGCATATCGGTATTCTGCCCTATCATGACCGGAACTGGGCCCGTTTTTGCTCCCGGCTGGCGTTTGTCGTAGTGGATGAGGTCCATGTATACCGGGGTGTTTTTGGCAGCCATGTCAGTCATGTCCTACGCCGGCTGCAGCGCGTGTGCGCCAGTCACGGTACTACCATCCAATTTCTGTGCGCCAGTGCTACCGTGGCCAATGAAGAGGAGTTGACGACCCGGTTGCTGGGACGCCGTGTCAGTCGCATTCATCGTAATGGCGCCCCGTGTGGCCCACGGCAGGTTTTCTTCCTCAACCCACCGGTGCGTGATCCCGTTACGGGTTTCCGGGATACCGCCCAGAT
This sequence comes from Caldilineaceae bacterium, assembly GCA_965116185.1. Classification (GTDB taxonomy): domain Bacteria; phylum Chloroflexota; class Anaerolineae; order Caldilineales; family Caldilineaceae; genus Bin34. Next base: position 125,820 of record OZ220492.1, on the reverse strand, counting down.
GGTGCGCCGGGTTGTACGTCTGTGCCTGGACACCGCGGTGCGCCATATCATCTTTGGCCGTACCCGAAACGAGGTGGAACGACTGCTCCTAGATCTACGCCGAGATCTAGGTCGCCAGGTCTATGCCCAGGGCATCCTGCTGACCCAGGAAGTTACCCACCGCATCCAGGACTATCGCAGTTTGGAGACATTACCGGTAATCCCTATCAGAATGAGTAAGCAGGAAGTTGACCGTCGCATCCGGGGCTATCGTAGTGGTTACCGGCCAGAGGAACGGCGGGCCATTGAAGCGGGACTGCGTGATGGTTCCGTGCTGTCGGTTGTGACCACCAACGCCCTGGAACTGGGTATTGACATTGGCCATCTTCAGTGCGCAATTATGATGCGGTATGCCGGTTCGGTGGCCAGTACCTGGCAGCAGATGGGCCGGGCGGGCCGCCGCCAGGATCTGTCCCTGGCCGTGTTTGTAGCGAGTCACAATCCGCTGGACCAGTACCTGATTGCGCATCCGGAATTTTTGTTTGACAACTCGCCCGAACATGCCCTGATCAATCCGGCCATTCCACCTCTACTCCTATCACATCTGGCCTGTGCCTTATATGAATGGCCGGTGTCAGACCACCATTTCCCTGATGATCCGTATCTAGCCTTGCCCCAACTGGAGCGGGCCTTAGACTTTCTGGCACACCAACGTGAGGCCTACCGGCAGCGGGATCGCTGGCAATACCGGGGGGCTACCACTTATCCGGCGGGACGGGTCAATCTGCGCAATATGGGACGCACCTTCCAGATTGTGCAAGCATCATCCCGTTTGCGGGATGACGTTCCCCTGGGCACCGTTGAGGAGGAGAGTGCTCCTAACTTGACGCATCCGGGTGCTATCTATATGCACGAAGGACGGACCTTCCGGGTAGAAACCCTGGACTTCACGAGGGCCGAGGTACGGGTCAGAGCCGACCAGACCCTGCACAATCGGCAGACCCTACCCATTGAACAGACCCATACTGAGGTCCTGCAAGCGCACCAGCAGGTAGTACGGGGAGGCGCTCTGATCGGTTATGGCACCGTCCAGGTCCAGGTGCAGGTCGTAGGCTATCGGGAGAAATCGCGCCATCAGACTCTGGCCGATGCGCATACCGACAACGTGACTGCCGTGGACTGTCCCGTACAGACCCTGCGGACGGAAGCCTACTGGATTCAGGTCTTGTCCATGGCCCAGCGTTGGCTGGAAGAAAGGAATTTGTGGCGTGATAGCCACAACGACTACGGCCCGAACTGGCAGAGTCAGCGCCGCCGAGTCCTGGCCCGTTTCCAGCACCGCTGTGCGCGCTGCGGGCGGCCGGGTACAAAGGACAATCCGCTGGATGTCCACCATCTGCGCCCCTTTCGCACCTACGGGTACGTGCCGCATCAGAACACCCATTACCTGCAGGCCAACGCCCTGGATAATCTGCAGTTACTGTGCCGGCGCTGTCACACCCTAGCGGAACCCGTACAATGGCAAGGACTACGTGGCCTGTCCGGTTTGGGCCAGGCTCTACACAACATCGCGCCCTTGCATCTCATGTGTGATCCGGCCGATCTACGTCTAAGGGATTCCCTGGCCCACAGTGCGCCGACACGTGTGCCGGAATCCACGGTGCCGGAATTTCAGCCCCATCGGGCCACGCTCTTCCTGCACGAACGTATACCGGAAGGCCTGGGTTTTGGCCGGATCTTGTATACGAAACATGAGACCCTGCTAACGCATGTGGAAAGCTTGATCGGGGACTGTGTCTGCGAGGCGGGATGCCCGGCATGTGTGGGGCCCACAGTCATGAACGAAGAAGTACGGCAAGAGGGCGTGACCCGCAAGCAGCTGGCTGGGGCTCTGGTCCAGGCGCTACAGGCACCATAAGGGGCACAGAGTAAGGCCGTCAAGTCGCATCATCTCTTGGTTTGGATAGGGCTCTTGCCTATAATGGAACCATATGGCTACAAGCCTCGGAGCAAGCCCCTAATAAAAACCGGTAGTCAGGTTCCGATCACCCCGTAGGGAGGGCTACGCCCCTTTGGATGCAAGTGGATGAATTGCCATATTTTGCGCCCGGCAGACATGCTATATTCAACGGTCAGAGTGACATCCGACCCCGAGCTCCGGCTGGGGCGGGTAGTGGCTTTTAGGCAACCATGATCTTCCGGAATATATGCAGTCAGAGCAAGGATCACGTACATGAAAGTGCTGGTAACCGGCGCCGCGGGGCGTCTCGGAGATTTTGTGGTGCAGGAACTGCGGCAACAGCATCACGAGCCCGTCCTATTTTCCCGTACGGAACCCCGGTATGACTATGATGGCCTCACCTGGATACAGGGCGATTTGTGCTGTTATGAGGATTGTCTGTGTGCCCTGGAAGGTGTGGAGGCCGTGCAGCATCTGGGCGCCCGGCCCAATCCCACGGATCATCCGCGTGTGAAAGCACGTACACACGCATTTGACGCCACCTTCAAGTCCAACATGCTGGGTACCTACTACCTAATGCAAGCAGTGGTAGCAGCGGAAGTGGACCTTGTGGTCATGGCGGGCAGCAACTGTGCCTTGGGGCATGGCTTTCGGATTAGCAATACCCCGTTTCCCATTGCCTACCTGCCAATTGACGAAGAACATCCCACCTTCGTGGAGGACACCTACAGCTACTCCAAACTAGCCGGGGAGGAACTACTCGCCAGCTATACCCGTGCCTACGGTATCCGTACCTATGTGACTCGCATATGTGGCATCCTGCCGCCGGAACGGCGGGCCGAACTCGCGCGTAGCGTCAAACCGACCACCGACTGGTCCGGCGGCCTGTGGTGCTGGATTGCCAGCGAGGACGTAGCAACCGCCCACTGCATGATCATGAACGCCGCGGACCAGCTGCCGTCCCATGACGTGTATGGCCTCAATGCCGACGACACAACGGCTTTGGAGCCCTCCATGGAACTGGTGGAGACCTTCCGCCCGGATCTGGTGCCACTCACCCGCCGTCTGGACAGCCATCAATCCCTGATGAGTGCCGCGAAATTGAAGAAAGCCGTGGGCTGGTCGCCCGGACCTTCCTGGCGTGAGTTGCGCTGATCTCCCTGTTGCCCTAAGGAGGTTCTCGTCGGTGTCCATGAGGACGCATTGCCTTACATAGGCTGTCCGCCAGGAACATGTCGGTATTTGGTCTCCGCACGAGTCTGCCTGGTCCGTGTAGATCCGGGGCTTACATCCTGGACCACAGGCCGCCGCCCAGTGCCTGCAGGACAGACTGGGTGGGGACGAGCGTAATGGGCAGCGCGATGTCAGTCCTGTCGCCATCCTGTCCCAGGTGACAATGGGCATGCCGGCATCCGTCTGACAGTCAATAGCGTGGCCGGTACGGCTAGGCTGAAACTGAAAGATCGGAGGCAAAACACCTGCGAAGCTCAGGATCAATAGACTGCATGAAGTGGTTGTAGTCGGGTGTGGGGCTAGCGGCTAGGCACGACGGAGAGGGCGCCGGACATGAAATGCAGGCACTCGGCGGGAAGCCTGTGCCGGAGTCGGACCACAGGGGGTGCCAATACTCTGCGCGAGGCCCTGGGATCCCGGCAGGGCCTCAGTGGCAGGATCGGTCATATCCAGCATCCCACACGCCCTACCCCCGGCCGAGGCGGTGCTTCCGGCTAGCCCAGTATCAAAGTGGAGTTGCGCCGTAGCAACGTGCAGCTTAGAGTGTAGTCGGGCGCCCGATCTGACCCTGAATGGAAATCAGGGCTGACATGGTCTTGGTGGTCATTGCGTGGGCAAAATGTTGGGACCGTCACGCACAGCGTCCCAACCCTTTGCGCTTGCTTTTGTTATAATGCTTTGGCTACAAAAATTATTGACAAAACAGCGGCAGACAACCAAAGGTCCTATCATGCCGAAGAAAGCCAAAGCGGTAGTAGTACAGGGGCAGGATTTTGAGGTTCGGGAGTATACGGTACCGGATCCGGCTCCGGGTGCGATCGTGCTGAAACAGGAGTTAGCCGGTATCTGTGGCACGGATCTCCATTACTGGCAGCATGGTTTCCAGGAAGAAACAATTCTGGGCCACGAGAATGTGGGTATCGTGACTGCCCTAGGAGCAGGAGTTACCCATGACTCGTTGGGTCGGTCCGTGAAGGAAGGGGATCGTGTTGTGCTGCAGCCTGGTATTCCCACCGGCTTTGGGTATGGTTTCCAGCCTCCGCCGGGGCTGTATGGGGGCTTTGCCGAGTACATCTATCTCGATCTGCCCGGATCCGAGTGGTGGCGCACGGACATGCCGGCTGAGGTTGGCGTACTGACGGAACCTTTCACGATCGGTGTCCATGCCGTAGATCGCGCACGGATGCATATCGGGGACACGGTGGTGATACAGGGCTCCGGTGCCATCGGTCTAGTCACACTCATCGCGGCCCGGCTGTCGGGCGCAGGCCACATCATCATGGTAGGCGGGCCCGCCGCCCGTCTAGCCTTGGGACGCCACTTCGGGGCTGATGTCACCATTGATATTGAGGAAGTACCCACGGTGGCGGAACGCACGGAACGGGTATTGGCCGAGACCCCACAGGGCAAGGGAGCCGATGTGGTGTTTGAATGTGCCGGTTTCCTGGCCGCTACACCGGAAGGGTTGGGCTATTGCCGCCAAAACGGCACTTTCGTGGAGGTGGGCCACTTTGTGGATATGGGCTCCATTGACTTCAACATCAATAGACTGCTGATGCGCAAAAACCTGACTCTGGAGGCTATCTGGGGATCCTACACCCCACACTTTGTCCAGGCGCTGCCCATTCTGGAGCGCGGCGATATCCCCTTTGGCGACATGGTGAGCCATGTACTGCCCTTGGAACGGGTAACTGACGGTTTTGCAGCTTTGAACGGCACGTACCATCTAGGTGACGAAACGGTTTGTAAGATCGCACTTGCCGGTGCGCTTTCCAGTAGCTGAACATGGGACATCACTCTCAGCATCCGCCTGGGGGTCAAACCCGCACCGGCCTAAGCGAACGGCAGCAGGCGACGCCGATTTTGCCCGCCCGGCTGCTACCACTGACGGCCCTTGATCTTGAGGTTGATAAACAGGGGACCGTTCACGACATTGGGGCCGTATCCTATACCGGTCCATCTTCCGCCGGGGTGCCACGGTTTGAGCGGCGCGACCTGGCCCGTCAGGAGACGGAGGCCGATCTAACGGAACTGGACAACTTCTGCCAGCCCTCTCGGTTCATCTTGGGACATAATCTGATCGGTCATGACTTACCCGTTCTGCGTAGCCGTTATCCCCACCTGGATCTGCTGCGCAAGCCGGCTATTGACACCCTGTATCTATCCCCTTTGGCCTTTCCGCGCAATCCGTATCACCACTTGGTTAAGGATTACAAGCTAGTGCGGGATACCATCAATGACCCGGTGGCGGACGCGCAACTTTCTCTCACCGTTTTCCAGGAACAGTACGCGGCTCTGCAACAGTGGGTCCAGCAGGCACCGGACCTATTGGGCTTTTACCACTACTGTTTTGCCCATGAACCCCACGGCTCCGTATACCAGGGACTCACCGAGGTATTAAGGACCCTGGTGACGACACCCTTTCCGTCCCGGACGGCAGCGCTGCAGGGGTTGAGACGCCTCTGCCGGGACAAGGCCTGTCCGCAGCAACTAGCGCGGATTACGGCTACCTATTTGACCGCGGACAAATCCTGGATTGCCCTTGCCTACAGTGTGGGCTGGCTGCAAGTCGCCACAGGCAATTCCATACTACCTCCATGGGTACGACACCGGTTTCCCGACATACCCGCCATCCTCACGCAGCTGCGCGAGGAACACTGTGGAGATAGCGGTTGCGCTTGCTGTACCGCCAATCATGATCCTGTCAAGCACCTGCAGCGCTTCTTTCCGTATAAGGACTTCCGCGAGACCGATGATGGCCAACCCCTACAGCGTGAGCTGGTCATGGCCGGGATGGCGGGCAAATCGGTCCTGGGTGTATTACCCACCAGCGGTGGCAAATCCATCTGCTTTCAGGTGCCGGCCCTCACACGCTACTACCGACGGGGCCTGCTGACCGTGATTGTATCCCCGCTCCAGGCGCTCATGAAGGATCAGGTGGACAATCTCCGGAAAAGGACCGGGTCCACAGCTATGGCTGCCATCTATGGACTATTGACACCGCCGGAAAGAGGGGCCATTCTCGAATCGGTGCGGCTGGGTGATATTGGCCTGCTGTACTTATCACCGGAACAGCTCCGAAATCGATCCGTGATCCGGGTGTTGGAACAGCGCGAGATAGCATGCTGGGTTTTTGACGAAGCCCATTGCCTTTCCCAATGGGGGCATGATTTCCGACCTGACTACTTGTACTGTGGACGTTTCATTCGCAAGCAGGTGGACAAAGGGCGGTATCCGACCCCGCCCGTGGCCTGCTTTACGGCCACAGCCAAGGACGATGTCATTGACGATATACGCCAGCATTTCCGGACTACCCTGGACCTGGACCTGGAGGTTATGAACGCGGGTGTCCGGCGTGACAATCTGGAATTCCAAGTGCATGTGGTTACCCAGGCCGCCAAGTACGGACGTGTGGCTGAACTGCTCACCGAGCACTTGCCGGAAGAGGGCAGTTGCATCGTCTACTGTGCTACCCGCCAGGTTACGGAAGAAATAGCCAATTTTCTGATGCACAAGGGCCACGCGGCCGAGTATTATCACGGAGGCTTGGATGCACCCACCAAGAAGGATGTGCTAGCCAACTTCGTAGAAGGCCGGGTACGCGTCATGTGCGCCACCAATGCTTTCGGCATGGGGGTAGACAAAGAAGATGTGCGCCTTGTGGTGCATGCCCAAGTACCCGGCTCGCTGGAGAATTATCTGCAGGAGGCCGGTCGGTCGGGTCGGGACGGGCAGGATGCCCTGTGTATTTTGTTGTTTGACGAGCAGGATATAGAGACCCAGTTCCATCTGCGGACGTTCTCCAAGGTTTATCAACGGGATATCCAACAAGTACTACGCGGGATTCGGTTCCAGGATCGGCGGCGGCCGGGACAGGATATCGTGATCACGCCGGGTGAGTTGCTACGCTCTGAGGAGGTGAACACTTCATTCAATCTGACCGACCCGAACGCGGATACCAAGGTCAAGACCGCCGTGGCCTGGCTGGAGCGCAGCGGATTTCTGGAACGGAACGAGAATTCTACCCGGGTATTCAGCGGCAAACCCCTGTTCGCGACATTAGACGAAGCCCTCCAAAAGCTTGATCGTCTGCGGCTCGCACCGGCCCAGCGCAAAAAGTGGGAGATACTCCTGCGTGCGCTCATTAATACCGAACCGAACGAGAGCTTGAATGCGGATTATCTGGCGGAGCAGATGGGGCAGCAGGCGCCCCGCGACTCTATCCAGCAGATGCGCACCGTTGAAGTCATAGATATCCTGCGCCAAATGGCGGATGCGGGAATTGTCTCCCACGGCCTGCGCATGACGGCCTTCCTGCGCCCTAAGGGACGCAACTCGGCGCAGGATGTCTTGGCGCAACTTATCCACTTGGAAGGGCAGATGCTGGATCTGCTCATTCAAGCGCATCCCGATGCCGCCCGTGGGGCCACTTATCCCTTGGATCTACGATGGTTGAATCAGGCGGTACTGGATGCCGGTAGTGACCACTGCAATCCCCAAATTCTGCGCAATCTGCTGAAAAGCCTAGCCACTGACGGCCAGGGGTTGGCTGACTCCAGAGCTAGTATTACTCTGAAGTATGTCTATAGGGATAACTACCAGATCACGCTGAATCGTACCTGGAACGGCATCCGGGAAACGGCTAAGAAGCGGCAACACCTAGCCCAGCGCATCCTGGATACGCTGTATCAAGACCTCAAGCCGGCTGAACGCTCATCCCAGGGCCAAGTGCTGGTGCAATTCTCCCTGCAGGAGTTATTGGAGGCTATTCGGCCCGTGGATATACGCACGGATAAGCAGATGGCCGCCTTGGAAAGGGGATTGCTGTTTCTCCATGAACAGCATGTCATCATCCTGCAACAGGGACTGGCCGTGTTCCGTCAGGCTATGACCATGAAACTGAATCCGGAGGCGCATGGCCGTCGCTACAACAAGGGAGACTATGATCCCTTAAACCGCCACTACGAGGCCCACGTAACCCAGGTCCATATAATGAACGAGTACGCACATCTGGGCCGGGAGAGCATGGCAGCGGCCCTGCTCCTGGTAGAGGATTACTTCAACCGGCCCAATGTGGATTTCCTGAACCGATACTTTCGCGGACGCCGGGACTTGCTGGAGTTGGCCACCAGTCAACAGTCACTCAAAAACATTGTGGAGGTGCTGGGCAATGCGCAGCAGCAAGCGATTGTACAGGCTCCCACTGACCAAAATATCTTGATTCTGGCCGGTCCGGGTGCCGGCAAGACCCGGGTGGTAGTACACCGGTGTGCTTATATGACGCGCGTGCAAAGGATCCCGCCTGACCGTCTACTTGTGCTCTGTTTCAATCACAGTGCCGCCGTGACCCTGCGTCTGCGTCTTCAGGATCTGCTAGGACGTGAAGCCTACAAGATTGGCGTCTATACGTTCCATGGCCTAGCGATGCGCCTGCTGGGCAACACATTTGAGCTCGGACGCAGTTCCTCCGGGCGTACCGAGGACTTTAATTTTGACGATCTGATCCCTCAAGCCACCGCCCTCCTCAAAGGCGAAACGGCATTGCCGGGTATTCCGGACGATCAGCTGCGCGCGAGTCTGCTGTCCGGTATCCAGCATATTCTGGTGGACGAATACCAGGACATTGACGCGGACCAGTACGACATGATTTCCGCCATTGCCGGACGTACCCTCAGCGACGACGAAGATAAGCTCAGTATCCTAGCTGTGGGTGATGACGATCAGAGCATCTATGCTTTTCGCAAGGCCAGTGTCAAGTACATCCGGCAGTTCAAGCAAGATTACCAGGCCCAGTACTACTATCTGGTTCAGAACTATCGTTCCACCGGACACATCATCGCGGCCGCCAACGGTCTCATTCGTCACAACCGTGATCGGATGAAAACGAAGCAGGAGATCCGCGTCAATGATGTCCGCCAGGCCGCGCCCGCCGGTGGTCGACTAGCGGAAAGCGATCCGGTCAGCGAGGGCAAGGTGCAGATTATCGTTTGTCCAGACGTTACGACCCAGACTACGGTCACCGTACAGGAATTACAGCGTCTACGTGGCCTGTGCCCGGATTTGCAATGGTCGGACTGTGCCGTACTTGCGCGGAGCGGAATCACTAAGTCGGAGCTCATGTATTTTCGCGCCGCGGCCGAACATGCGGATATCCCGCTCAGTATTCCTTTACCGGGGGGGCAGACCCTGCCCTTGTTTCGGGTCCGGGAATTCCACCGCCTACTGGATTGGCTCAACCGGCACTACGAGACATTGGTCAAGGCCCCGCGCCTACTACAGGAATTAGATCGCCTGCAGAAAACGGACACGCCCTGGAAAAGGATCCTGCAGGATTTAATCATGAGCTGGGAAACGGAAACCGCTGGCAACGAGTTGCCGGCGAGCGCCTTCCGTATATACCTGACGGATTATCTGCGCCAGGCCCAGCGGGAGCAGCGCTTTGGGAACGGTGTGCATATGGGCACCGTACACAGCAGTAAGGGTATGGAATTTCGAGTGGTAGTCCTGCTTGACGGTCGCTGGAGAGTGAAGGACCGGCAGGGTATGGAGGAAGAGCGTCGGCTCTTCTATGTGGGTATGACCCGAGCCATTGATAGCCTGGTCATTCTAAGTCGGCAGGATGAACAAAATCCCCATATTGCACGGATACCGGATACGGCTTGCCACGAACGGTCATGTGCTCCTACCGGTGCCTACCCACTGAAGCAATACCGGACGCTGGGCATGCGCGATTTGGTTCTGGGCTATGCCGGATCCTTTGAGGCTCAGCATCCGATTCATGCCGAACTTGACCGCCTCAATGCCGGTGACACCGTAGAGTTCTCACCGGTGCAAGGGCAATTGCTGAGCCGTGGACAACCCATTGCCCAACTAAGTCGTAAGGGACGTGCCACCAGGCTGCCCAGGGGTGCCCAGGCCATCCAGGGGCGGGTATTGGCACTGATCCGGCGCCGTTACGAGGACGAGAATGAAAACTTTCGCAAACGGTGCCGGTGTGCAGAATGGGACATTCCACTTGTGGAATTGGTGTGGCAGATGGACGAGCAGGACGCTAGTTGACAGCCTGCGCTCTTGTCTAGGTGCGTGTGGACACGCACGGCACAGGACCTACTTCCGTCAACAGGCTCCTAGCCTGTACGGGTATTTATTTATATAGCTAGCTAGGTCATAGTCCCGCTCCGCGGACTCCGTTGGACCACGAACTCCATTCGTGGCCGGGGTGATCACCGCGCTATACCCTGAATATCTCAATGCGGACACGCCCGGGCGGCGTTGATGCGGGATTCCACCATCCAGGGCGGAATGCTCTTTAGGCCCATATCGCTGCGCAGAAGATGAATTCAGGATACCCGCCGGGCTAGGGCATCTTTTCTCTTACAAATTTCAGTTATTACGCTAATACGCTGCCAACATCCCGTGTCTATGCTGATAAGGACTGTTGAGTAAATGGAGGCCTGTTTACAGGAGGCCAAAATGAATATTGAGAAGTACACGAAAAAGAACCGGCAGGCCCTAGTGGCAGCCCAGAGTCTAGCGCGTGAATACGGGCACAGTGCACTCACGCCGGCGCATCTGCTCTATACCCTGATCACACAGCCGGACGGCCTTGTCCCGACCGTACTTACACGCGTCGGGGTCGATCCTGCAGCCCTAGCACAGGAACTGGAACGCATGCTCAAGGCCAAACCGCGCCTAGGCACCCCAACACAGCCCGGCTTGGAACCGGACGCGGCGCAAGCCCTGGAGACGGCTGAGGCGATAGCATCGGATATGAAGGACGAATATGTCTCAACTGAACATATCCTGCTCGCCCTGGCTACACCTGAGTGTGCCGATAGCGCGGCGTTACTCCAACGGTACGGGGCTACGTACGCCACCATTCTGGCCGCTTTAGCGGGCATCCGCGGCACCCAGCGTGTGACTAGTGATAACCCCGAAGATAATTACGAAGCGCTCGTCCGATACGGTACGGATCTGGTGGAACGTGCTCAGCAAGGGCAATTGGATCCGGTGATTGGCCGGGATCGGGAGATCCGGCGCGTCATGCAAATTCTCAGTCGACGTACCAAGAATAATCCTATGCTGATTGGTGAACCCGGGGTGGGGAAAACCGCGATCGCCGAAGGCCTGGCCCTGCGTATCGTCAAGGGTGACGTGCCCGTTTCCTTGCGTGACAAGAAGGTAATATCCCTGGATCTCGCGACACTGGTAGCGGGTACCAAGTACCGGGGCGAATTTGAGGAGCGCATGAAAGCGGTACTCCAGGAGGTGAAGGCGGCGGAAGGCCAAATTATTCTCTTTATTGACGAAATTCATACGCTGGTGGGCGCCGGAGCGTCCGAGGGGGCGCTGGATGCGGGTAACATCCTTAAACCTATGCTGGCACGGGGTGAACTGCATGCCATCGGGGCCACTACCCTGGATGAGTTTAGAAGTAGCATTGAAAAGGACGCAGCCCTGGAACGGCGATTTCAACCCGTGTTCGTTGACGAGCCTTCGGTGGAGGCGAGCGTCAATATTCTGCGGGGACTCAAGGAACGCTACGAAGTGCACCATGGAGTGCGTGTGACGGACGCTGCCACCGTGACTGCGGTCACCCTGGGGCACCGGTACATCCCGGAACGTCGTCTCCCGGACAAGGCCATTGATCTAATCGACGAGGCGGCTAGCCGTCTGCGCCTGCAGATCGACTCCCGGCCCCAGCAGTTGGACGAACTGGATCGCGCCGTGATCCAACTGGAAATTGAGCGTGCCGCCCTGCACCGGGAAGAAGACGACAAAAGCCAAGAACGGTTGGGGCAGGTGGAGCGTCAGCTGGCGGATTTGGTGGAGGAACGGGATCAGCTGACTCTGCGCTGGCAGGGGGAACAGGATGCTATTAAACGGGTGCATCAGGCCAAGGAACAGATGGAAACGGTGCGCCTGCAGATTGAACAGGCGGAACGTGCCTACGATTTGGAGAAAGCCGCGGAGCTGCGCTATGGCCAAATCCCGATTCTAACTACGGAACTGGAAGCGGCAGAAACGGAGTTGAGTCAACGGCAGAGTCAGGGTGCCCTGCTCAAGGAAGAAGTGGATGCCGACGAGATCGCGCATGTGGTAAGCGACTGGACAGGTATTCCCGTAACCCGGCTGCAGGAAAGCGAACGGGCGAAGCTGCTACGCCTGGAGGAAGAACTGCACCGGCGCGTCAAGGGACAGGACGATGCCGTTCATATCGTGTCCGCGGCCATCCGGCGGAGCCGGGCCCAACTCGGCCCTCCGCACCGACCGGTAGGCAGTTTCATGTTTCTAGGACCGACCGGAGTGGGTAAGACGGAACTAGCCAAGGCCCTGGCGGCGCTGCTATTTGATAGTGAACGGGCCATTGTCCGGATTGATATGAGTGAATACCAGGAACGGCACGCGACCGCACGCCTGATAGGGGCTCCTCCCGGTTACGTGGGATTTGAACAGGGGGGCCAGTTAACCGAAGCGGTACGCCGCCGCCCTTATTCCCTGGTCCTGCTTGACGAGATCGAAAAGGCGCATCCGGACACCTTCAATGTGCTCCTGCAGATGCTGGATGAAGGGCGCCTGACGGATGGTCAGGGCCGCACGGTGGATTTTCGCAACACCATCATCGTTATGACCAGCAATATTGGCAGTCCCCTTATTCTGGCGGCTGACGGTGATATAGACCAGTGCCGCCAGGGTGTCATGCGGGAAGTACGGGCCCACTTCCGTCCGGAATTCCTGAATCGCCTGGATGATATTGTGTTCTTCCATGCGTTGGACCGGAGGCGGCTGGGGCAGATTGTGGAGCGCCAATTGGCGGAATTGCAAGCGCAGATCAAGGAGCAGGATCTGGAACTATGCTATACCGACGATGTGGTCCGGCTCTTGATCGAGCGCGGCTATGAGCCGGCGTACGGGGCACGGCCTCTCCAGCGTACCCTACAGCGTCTGGTGGCGGATCCGTTGGCCCTGCGAATCCTGGAAGGCGAACTGGAACCCGGTTCCAACCTGACCGTACAAGCCCGAGATGGCGCAATTGATGTGGCGGTTGCGCATGAGGTTATCTGACACTGTGTGTGCGTTGGGAGCTAGGGCTGGCAGCACTAATCCATGTCGGCTCACGAGTCCGTCATACGGCGCGTCCGTGGGCCGGCATGGGGTAAGTAGCCCTAGGGATTCTCAATGTCTGCCACTAGCTGCATGCTGTGAATGACATCCCGGATATCGGTCAGGGGCTGTCGATTCTGCTGGATACACGTGATGAAATGCTGATGCATAGCCAGCGTACCGTCATAGGCCGCCGTATCGGCTTTGTCGACACCGGCGATGTCCCAGCCCGGGACGATCGCACGCCGCGTATCGTTTTCCAGGAATAGGACCTGACCTGGGATCTCCATGTAACAGCCTACACCTGCTGCGTGGAGCTGAGCCTCAAGCACGCGGCCCCCGGACGCCCGCACAGCCAGGATCATACCGGCGGCCTCGTTGTCAAACGTGATCAGAGCGTTATAGTTATTCCAATGATCGCTGTCCAGCTTGGCCCGATGGGCCGCGACGTTCACAGGTTCACTGCCTGCCATATACCGGACCAGATCCACAATGTGGCAGATATCATTCCAAAGCGTGGTAGTGAAACCGCCCGCGGCCGGTCCCAACAGCTGCTTGTGGAAGATGCCGGCGGCCATAGACACCGCGGTGCCTTGGGTCCGGACCCGGCGCATTGATTCGCAGACGACTGCCGCGTGCCGGCGCTGAAAACCCACCTGGCACCAAACATCGTTGGCGACCGCGGCGTCACGGATTTGGATGACCTCCTGCATATTGGCACCCGGAGGTTTTTCAATAAACAGATGCTTGCCCGCGTTGAGGCAATCCAGCACCGGTTCCAGGGCCCACTGTTCATTCATAACGCAGTAGACGATGTCCGGATTGGCTTTGGCCAGCATTTCTTGATGGTGCGTGTAGACCTCAGGGAATTGATACTGGGCCACCACCATGTCGAGACGTTCCTCATCCAGTTCACAGACCGCGGACATGGATACCTCCGGTAACCGTGCCACATTGGGGTAGTGGGCACCGCGGCTCCGGGGGCCGGCGCCAATAAAAGCGACCTTCATGGGATCAGCCATGACCTGCTCCTTTGTACTCAATAGAAGATTGTGTTATAGCTGTGCGCGCACATGGTTGATATAACGCACATCGCACCGGGTCAAATCAATCACGGTATCTACGGGTTCGCCTACGTATTCACTGTGAAAGCTGACGGGGCCTTGAAAGGCGAATGCCTGCAGAGCGGTAAGCACGTTCTCCCAGTCTACAAGGCCTGTTCCCATGCGCACACACTGTGAGCCACGCACCATGCGCCCATCCTGCCGTATCTGCCGATGGGTAAGATCCTTGAAAGCACAGACCCGTAGGTGTGACCGCATGATGGCCAGGGCCATGTCGGGCGGTTCACCACAGATGGCCAGGTGGCCCGGATCCGCGAAAAGGGCTACTTGGTCGGGATCGAAACCCTGTACCAGCTGCATGGCGGCACTACCGTTGAGCCCCATGGAACGGCCGGAATGGTTATGAACTAGGGTGGTCACACCATGCCGGGCGGAGAGGGCGGCAAACCCCTCTAGCGTATCCCGCACCCGCCTGACGATGTCCCCGTACGGTTCTGTGGATTGCCAGTGCCAGTAGCCGATCTTGATGTATCGTACCCCTGCTGCCTTGCAGGCCGCGTAGAGATCCTCGGCAAAGTCGGCATCCGGTGCGGTGAAGCTCGTAGGAGTCGTGATCAGAGGAATCACCAGCCCGGCCTCCTGGAAACGTTGGGCTGTCCGGGGCAGTTCCGTGGCGGCATTGGTAGGCGTAACCGGATACCCGGGCCGGACGCAAAGGTCCGCACCGGATACGCCGGCCTGTTGCAGGGCCTGCATAATGCCATCCAGATCCAGACCTTCCAGATGTTTGGTGAACATAATGTATTGCATATGGTACGTTTCCTTGGTCTTACCAGGCCACGTGGCTTGAATCCATTGTACCCTGCGCCGCCCTAATTGGGCAGCCTAGGTACGTCCCGGTAGATGTCAGGACCTGTCCGGCACGTGTCGGACAAGTCAAGGAGGGACCGGAGTAGATTTTATTGAGGGTGGGTATGGCCCGCATCGTTAGCCTAGGGCATGTACAAAATGCCCCACGCAATACTAGTTGATAAAAGATAGCCATCCCCGCGCAGGTTACGGTTTCTGCTTCCCGTGTGTTCCCTCGCTGCCCGACGGATAATCGGGTGGGGCAGCGGATCGTATCAACGGGTGATCTGCAAACGGCTATGCGGTGGGATGGTCTCACCCCGGATCAGGGATACTTCACCATCCGGCCAGCGGATTTCCAGGGCCGTGATATGGCTGTCGTTGGATAAGCCAAAGTGTACCTGTGGACTGCGGCCTGACAGATAGCCACCGGCAGCCTGTACGCGGCGGCGATAGACGCCGGTGGTGGTGCGCAGTAGGATTTCACTGCCCAAGGCGTAGGTGTTGCCCGTTTCGGGTTGACGCAGGTCCACCAGAAGAGCACGACCCGTGCACAATCGGTTTTCAAACAGCTGGGCCGGGGACCGTAGGTTGTTGATCAACACGTCCAGATCCCCGTCCCCGTCCAAATCAGCCAGGCTCATGCTCCGACCGCCGGCCGTACTGTTCAGCTGCCAGGCAGGGGCCGGTACCAAACGCTGGCCGGCATCGTTACGGTAGGCCTGATTTTCCTCAATGAGTTCGTCGTGGGGCAGATGGGCAAAGAGCTCGTGGGCGGTCATGCCATTGACGACGTACAGATCCAGGAAGCCATCCTGATCCAAGTCACCGAACTGGGCGGACCAACTCCAGCCACTGTAAGGAATGCCCCAGGTGGCGGCCCGGTCTTCCCATCCCTCGTCATGTAGTAGCCGGGTTTGTAGGACATTCGCCATGACCTGGGGACCATCCTCAGGACTGGGCGCGGGCATCGTCGCCATCACGGGCTGCCACTGACGCATGATGTCAGGATCTTCGGAATAGGGATGCATGTCTGCAGCAAACAGTTCCCATGAGCCGTCGTTGTCAATATCGTCCGCGTCAAAACTCATGGTGCTGAAAGTTGTCCGGGCGAATGGCTCCGTGGCTTGCCAGTGCCCCGTGGAGGTAGCAAGAAAGACAACGTCCCGTAGCGCAAAATCATTGCCGACAAGAATGTCGAGACGGCCATCCCGATTCACGTCCAACAACTGCAGAGCTAGGGCCTGGGCCTGTGGGGCGATCCGGGATGCCGTGAAACGGTCACCCTGCCGGGTGTAGACAAACACTCCGGCCAATTGGCTAGCGTCTAGAGCCCGCCGGCCGATTTGTTTTTCCAGCGCGGCGTCATAGGATCCCGTCACCAGATCCAGATCGCCGTCCCGATCCAGATCACCCCACTGCAAGGAATAGGCAAATCCGCTCACACCCGGTAGGCGGTCGGGCCGCTGGTGGTCCTGGAAAGGAGTCGTGCTGCCCGGTTGTCCCCCTGCGTTGGGCCAGATCCAAATCTCGCCGCTCCGGCTGGTAGCGACGATGTCAAGCCAGCCATCACCATCCACATCTACCAAGGTCACGGCGCGGACACTCCCGTCAAACAGCACCTGTGGCTGGAACCGCCAGTTACCTTCGTTCCAGAAAATCCGGTTGGGTCCGAGGAGATTGGCCAACACAAAGTCCTCGTCCCCGTCATTGTCTAGATCTCCTATCGCCAGCCCCGCGCCGTTGCTCGCAAAGTAGGTTACCTGCGCAAAAGCGGTGCCGGTGACATGAGGCAACGTGTGTTCCACAAAATGGCCGCTGCAGGGGGCTGGCGCAGCCAGGGGCTGTGCGCTCACGTGCACCGGGGCCGGCGGCACACAGGCGGTGAGTATCAAGGTTAGGAGGAGGCCGCTCAAGAGTGCCGGGGCGGTATGGCGGTGGCGTACTCTCATTGTCCAGCTCATGAACATGTGCATAGCCGGTATTACTTACCCTTTCAAGCCAGTGAGGGAAATGCCTTCAATGAATGTGCGCTGGGCTAGGAAGAAGGTGGCGATAATCGGCAGTGCGACGACCGTGCTTACAGCCATTAGGTAGGGGATGCCATTGCTGAAATTGCCGATATCATTAGCGCGCTGGGAAAGCTGTTCAATGCCTAAAGCCAAGGGATAGCGTGCCTCATCCCGGAGATAGATCAGGGGACCGAGATAGTCGTTCCAGGCCCAGAGGAAGCGAAAGAGGGCCACGACAGCCAGAGCCGGCTTGGTCAGAGGCAGGATGATACGGAAGAGAATACCCAGTTCACTGGTGCCGTCAATCCGGGCTGCGTCCGCTAGCTCCTCGGGTAGCGTCATAAAGAACTGGCGCAACAGAAAGATGATGTAGGGATGACCAAACAGGGCCGGCACCACCAACGGCCGGTAGGTGTCCAGCCATTCCAGCTCCTTGAAGGTGATGAACAAAGGCACCATCGTCACGGCCCAAGGCAGCATCATCGTCATCACGACCAGCCAGAAGAGCGTATCGCGGCCCGGCCAGCGTATGCGTGAGAAGCCGTAGGCCACAATCGTTGAAGAGAGAACGGTGAACAGGACGACCGGTCCCGTGTAGAACACAATGGAATTGATGGCGTAGCGCGTGAAGGGCAGCACCTGCCAACCTTCAATAAAGTTGCGTGGATGGATGGGATGCGGCAGCAGGATTGGCGGTACCGTATAGACTTGTGCGTCCACTTTCAGCGCGGAACTGATCATCCAGTACAACGGAAAGGCGAAGCTGACCGTCAATGGAATGAGAATGGCGTACTTGACGCAAGTAACCGTCAGATTGGCTAGGCGTTCACGGGCTACGGCAGACGGGGGCTGGGGGGAGGCCGCGCGGATCATTTTTCGCCTCCGTAGTAAACCCAGCGAGCCGAGGACCGGAAGATAATGAGTGTGAAGGTGACAATGATCAGAAACAGGATCCAGGCCATAGCGGACGCCTTACCCATGCGTAGGAAGCGGAACGCATTGCGGTAGAGGTGTACCAGATAAAATTCGGTGGAATTCATCGGCCCTCCTTCCGTCAGGAGCCAGGGGATCGTGAATTCTTGGAACGCACCGATGAACCCCATGATCAAGTTGAACAGGATGATAGGGGATGTCAGCGGAATGGTAACGTTACGGAACTTGTGCCAGCGGTTGGCACCATCTACCGTCGCGGCTTCATACAAGGCACGGGGCACATCCTGCAGCGCGGCCAAGAAGATGACCACAGCGGCGCCCTGAGCCCAGATAGCCACCAAGATCAGGGAAGGTTTGGCCCAGGTGGGATTGGAGAGAAAAGGAATTACGGGCAGGCCGATGGAACGCAGGACGCCGTTGATGGCACCATATTGCACGTTCATCAGGAACTGCCAGACCATGGCCGACGCCACCGCGGGGACAATCGCGGGTACGTAAATCACTGTCCGGAAGAAGGAAGGCGCCACGATCCGCGAATTCAGCAAGTTGGCGATGAGAAACGCGGCCCCAATGCCCAGGGGCACGCTGAGTCCCACATAGTAAAAAGTGTTGTACATGACGTTCCAGAAGTGGGGGTCCGTCATGAACAAGTTGGTGTAGTTCTCAAGGCCCAGAAAGACCGGCTCACGCAGCAGGTCGTAGCGCGTTAGGCTGTAGTAGAACGAGGCAAGAAGGGGATAGATAGTGAAAAGGAGAAAGCCGAGTATCCAGGGCATGACGAAAAGCAGCCCCAAGCGCAGATTGCGCCACTCACGCGGGGTATAGCGGGAGACCCGACGGGTACTCGCGGTCATAGGTAGAATCCGGGAAAAGGCAAGGAAGGCGTACGGATCACGGCGACACTACCCCTGTCGTGCGGTCTACAACGAGCCGCACGACAGGGACGATCCGATAGTGTGTATTGTTTACAGTCCTTGTGCAGCCCACTCGGCTTCGGCACGCCGCTGCAGTTCTTCCACGGCTTCCTCGGCCGTGATCAGATCGCGGTAGACCTGCTCGCGCAATTCCCACAGCTGGGTGTTGACAAACCAGTGAATCGGGGAGCGGCGTCCCACAAGCCAGTCGGTCACCTCGTTGATGTTGTCAATATAAAAGCGCAGGCCGGGGAATGTGTCGGGATCGACGGTGGACAGCCAAGAGTGAATCCCCATAATCCAGCCGACTTCATGGAAGACGATGTCCATCGCCTCGTGAGTGTGGAGGAATTCGGCCACCTTGAAGATCCCGTCCGGGTTCTTACCGTCCCGGAAAATCTGTACCATGTGCGGACCGGTGGCCATGATTTTGGCCCCTTCACGGAAGCCCGGCACCGGAGCCCAGGTTGCCCGGTTGTGGACAGCTACTTCCGGTTGCTGAATTTGCGTTTCGCCGGCGTGCCAGTAGCCTTCAATGATCATGGACTGCACCTCGGCGTTGTAGGCGCCTCCCCATGCGCCCTGGCCTTCCACGGAACGGAAGCCGGCGAAGTTATCGGGTCCAATAAAGCGGTAGAATTCCGCCTGCATTTCAATGCCCTGGACCATCAACTCGTGGTTTAAATTGAAGGTCTGGGCTTCATCGTTCCACCAGTTGTAGCCGTAGGAGAGCGAAATGAAGTCCGGCTCACCGGCCATGGCGTCAATGGGATCAAGGCCGACGCGGACTACGTTGCCGCCTTCATCAAACTGGGACAGCTGCTTGTGCCACTCCAGCACCCCTTCCCAGGTCAGAGGCGGATCATCCGGATCCAAGCCTGCGTCTTCAACATGCTGAGCGTTGTAGTTCAGACCGTACCAGAGGAACGATTCAATGGAGGGTACGCCAATCAGTTGGCCATCGTAGAACCCGCCCTGCCAGACGGCGTCAACGACATTCGTGGGATCAATGATGTTGCTGGCGTTCACCATATCGTTGGCCGGGATCACTACGCCGCGGGCCCAGAGCCCCGGATAGTCTACGTTGGATCCGCCATCGGGGGGATCGCCCGCGGCCAGCGCCGTCAATACCGCTTCGGTATTGGTGCTACCCCGCCAATCCAGTGTGACGTTTTCCCCGATGTGGGCCTGAAAGCTTTCCAGGCCGGCGATCGTCTCAACCGCAGGGTCTAGATTACTCCACGCGTACCACCAGGTAATGGTTTGTGGTTCCATAGCCCCGGTTTCATCAGTACTCGCGGGCGTGGTGGGCATCATACAGGCAGTCAAGGCCACAGCCCCTGCGGCTAAGCTCACGGAGCGCAGAAATTGGCGGCGGCTAAGCGTGCATTCGGTCATTCGTTTTTCCTCCTATGCAACGGTTGGGAACACAAGGTACGTCTGCTTCCGGTTTGGCCCATGACGGCATAGCAAGACCAAAGGCCACAAAGCAACGTACCGCGCTCATCACGGCACTGGCATTGGCCTGCATACAAATGAGCCAGAAACAGGGTGAATGCCATTATTATACATGCTCATGGCCGCCGTTACTAGATTAGGATTGGTGCAAATTGTGTGCCACAGTGGGGGATCGGTTACAAGGAAAAGGCATGACACTGTCTCTACTACTATTCCAGCACGGCCTCGGGCCAGGTCCGCAGTCGTACTCTAAACCCTGAGTCAAGATGGAACAATTGGGTCCATGATTTCAACGTTCAGCGGACCTGTGCCCGATCGTGTGAGCGGCTGTCGGCCCTGTCTCTGCCTTCCATGTCCGGGGCATAGGCACGGAAGGCCATAGCAGCCAAACCCGTGTGACGGTGCTGCGGCTGTTCTGCGCATGAATGGGGCCATGTGGAAGGTCTGACGCCATATACACGTTGCCGTAGCCGGTCGTCATGGAGATGGGGACCGGCCGTGGCCATGCCCTACACCTTGGCATTATGCCGGTATGGCCCCCGGCGGATATCGCTCTGAATGAGGCATTCGCGGACCAGGCGCTCGCTATCATGCAGCAGCCGGGTCTGGATGACAAGACCAATCTCCAGGGCGGGGTCGTGGCGCTGAAGTAGCCGCGGCTACCAGGCAGCGGATGGCAGTACCAGGAAAAGACTTTAAGGGCGATGCCCACGCCCGTACGCTTGTCCACCATACCCCCCTCAGTCCCCTACGGCGTGACTGGGCATAGGGAACCCCAAACCGACGGGAGCCGCCTGCACCTAGCCCTTTAGGGTGGCGGCGAGATGGGTATCATCTATTGATTGGGGATAAAAGTGCCCTGTATGCTCGTAAGGTGCGTATATGTGGACCCTTACTGATGCCTTGGATGTGAGAATGCCTATATTGGCGCAGCAGCAGAGCCCCGTGGGCTCCTGCCTGTGATGACCCCAGCACGTTTCAGATGAAACGTTGAGGTGTAGACCTCTAGCTGTATCAAACAAGCGTGCCTTAGTAGAACTTATCCGCTTGTGGCTAGTAGGATTAGGCTTGCCGCGGGGTAGAATCACTGCCCCCACGGTTGTCCTGCAAGCTGAGTCCCGGGACAGTCAGTCCCAAGTATAGTCCACGTAGTCGGCTTCTTCCCGCACGCGCAGCGCCGACTGCAGCATGGCTTCTATAGTGCCCCGCGGTCGATAATTGATTAGACGCCGGCCCTTGCCGATGGCGTGATCGTAGCGATACCAGACAGGTACTGTCACTTCCAGCGGTTCCTGCGCCGTCAGTGTGGCTAGTAAAGGGGCGGCGTGGGTGTAGTAGAAAGGTTCCGGGGCACCGCAGTTGAAGGATTCACCAATGGCCGCCGGTTCTTCCAAGGCGCAGACCAGCATATGGGCAATGTCCCGGGCATCGTTGGGCTGATAAAGCCAGGAACGACCCTCCGTATCACGAACGCTGCAGGGCTGCTCCGGGCTCTTAGCCTGCGCTCGAATGGCGGGCCAAAGTTCCGTGCCGTCGGTCATGTAGAGTTCACCCTGGGGATTAGCCTGTCCGATACGCAGGATATTGCTGACGCGGTCCACCGTGAACTGGCTGAGAATGGCGTCGCCGGACTGCACATGGCTGGGCCGGACAATCACGGTACGCAGTCCGGTGTAGTTGGCGGCCATATTGACAAAGTGCTCGCCAATCAGCTTCACAAGCGAGTACTCACCGTCGGGATTTTTCGGGTGTTCCTCATCTACCGGATGGTAGGCACAGGCAAATTTCTCGCCATTGTTGGGAAAGACACCCGAGGAACTGACATAGACCAGCCGATCCAAGCGATCCGCGTAGGTACCGCACACACGCGCAATCAGACGGTTGATCTGCAGGTTGTTATCAAACTGAGGCCCGACGAAATTAGCCGTATGGATCACCGCATCTACGCCCGCCACCGCATTCTTCACAAAAGCTTCGTCCGTGAGATCACCCTGCACTAGTTCCATGTCCAGGCCGGTCAGACGATCCAGCGTGGGATCGTCCGGTAAGGCCGTGCCGCGGACTTCATGATTACGGTCCAACAATTGACGTACGAGGCGGCAGCCCACCTGACCGGCTGCTCCTGCGACCAGAACTTTCATGCGTTTGTGCTCCTTGGCTTGCCGGGTTCAATGTGGATGTAGGCATAGGGATATTCGTACCAATCCAGAATCCCCAAGGGAGTGGCAGCGGCAGCGAACAGAAGCAGGGACGAATAGGTGTCAGCGAACTGACGTCCTCCCCCCTTGCCGTCAATGACCGCGCCATCCGTGTCCACAAACTTGCCCGTGCCTTGGCGCTCCACGGGCTGGGCCACCAGGGCCGCGAACTGGCGGGCTGCAATCCGGAGATAGTCCGCATGCCCCGATACCAGGTAAGCGTGCGTGAGGGCTTCCAGGAAATGTGGTGTGGGTGCGGTACGCTCCAGGCTAGGCAGTTCCTTATAGAACGTGATGCCGTCCGGTCCCAGGGTGTGTGCCAGCAGATCCTCCACCACATCCACAATCAGCTTTCCGATCCGTGCATCATCGTCCAGGAGTCGGTAACGGGCCAGGGAATTGACGGTAATTGCGATCATAAAGGGCACCCGCGGCATAGTATGACTGGTGTAGGGGGCGAGCAAGGCGCCGTATGTGTCATACCAGTCCAGGAACATCTGAGCTAGACGCGTAGCTTCCTGATGCCAGTACGCTGTACCCGTAGCCAGGTAGAGCCCAATCAGGGCCCGCAAGGCCCAACCGCCTTCGCGCACCGCCGCTTCGCCCGGCGTACGCATATGGGACAAGGCCATATGGCGCAGAATGTTGTGGCCGATTGCGGTGGCGGCATCCAACGCTTCCTGCCGGCCCGTAAGATAATAGTAATCTAAGAACCCCTCGGTCCATTCATGAGAGGGCACGACGCCACCCGTGCCGTGATAGGCCGTGTGGATCTTCAGGCCGCCCTGGATCAAAGGATTGGGATGGTAGTGGCAGAAGTCCACGTCCAGCCAGTGGCGGGCGCACACAAGAGCGGAGTCCAGCATACGGCGCTGGCCGGTCAGGGCGTAATACAACAGGCTCATGTGTGGCCGATCATACTCGTTGTTGACCCAGACCGTTGCGCCGCTCCCGCGGCCTTGATCCGTGTACCCGGCGTCCGGGGCATCACCGAAGTGCATCATACCCAAAGCCTGAGGCCGCGCGGCATGCAGGGCGTTGAAACGGGAGATGAGGCGCCCGGGCACATGGCTAGGAAAGAAATTCAGTTGCCAGGGATTGTTGTCCCGGTACCAGGTACGGGGCAGGACGGGCACGTCCGGAATCTGGAACTGCAGACTACGTGTACTGAGATCCTCCAGGTCGGCCTGACCATCGTGAAAGTGTAGCAGCAGCCGGTGGGTTTTGCCCATGCCTTGCAGAATGCGGGCGGGTTGGGCCGAGCTCGGGTACAGGTCGGCCACGATGCCCGTAGTGTCGGCCCGTAGGGCTTTGGGATAATGCTGATGCGCTTGGTAATGGGTGACGGCCAAGCCACGTGTGCCCTGGCGCCAGTCAACCCAGAAATCTCCGTAGAAGGACTCGGTGAAATGTTCATTGGCCTGGTACAGCAGAGTCTCAGCGTCAATGTCCATCGCGATGGCAGAGGACGCGGTTTGGATGCGGGTGCGATAATACCCCTCGCCCAAGGCTAGAGCCGGGGTAGTGGCCGGATCCTCGTCGTGCTGCAGCCGAAAATGGGCGGTCAGGGCGACAAGGCCGATCTCCGCTTCTTCCCCGTCATGTATAAATTGATGTTCCAGTTCCACGTAAGGTTTGCCGGCGTAGGCCGTAAGCAAACCCCGAAACATCAGGGCTTCTGCGCCGTGGTCGTTGCGGTGGCGACCAATCAGAGCAACCACTGCCCGTAGGGGACCTGCCTCCACGATTTCCACTGTGTCCACAACAGCCTGGAACCGGCCCGTCTGCGTCTGCAGTGCAATGCCACCCAGTTCCGGTGCGGCACCGAAGGATGTTCCCTGTAACCGAAGGTTGCGTAGGGACAAGGTGGCATCGGTATGAATTTCCAAGTGCAGGGGACCGGTATCCAGATACACTCCCTGCTTCGTCAGCGTGAGTGCGACCCGAGTAACAGGATCCGGCGGGGAGGCCCCGACATCAAAGACCAAGGTTAGATCCTGTGCCTGATTACCGGGTAAATCGGGCTGGAAGTGCACCAGGGCCCAGCGGACACTACCGTCCGGCCACTGTCCCAAAGGGCGTACCTGCCGGGGCAACCGGGTAGAACCGTGCACAAGGCCTAGATGATCCGGGTGTGGCAAGCGTCCTTCGGCGCAGGGGATACTAACTGTGACCGGTTCTTGGATACGGTCAAAACGGGAGAGTTTGGGGAAGTGCAGTTGAGTCATAGCCATTTGTTTGGGGATGTGTGGGCAGTTTTCATCATGTCCGGTTGGGACCACAGACGCTCAGGGGGGGATGACACATCGAGACAAACGGCAACATGCATGAGGTCCGGGCACTGGGCGACTGCCCGTGAACTGCAAGGACACAGCAGAGGTCCCCACTCCGGAATAACTGCCACATGACTGACTGGGCTGTGACTTGGGGCCACTGGGCAACGTCTTCAAGCTGCCGGATTTGGAGCTAGTGGGCCTGGGTTTTGGCCGGACGGCACTGGCAAAGAGTTCAGCTCCCTGTGCACGCCGCAGCCAGCCAGGAATCGCCTGGTAGCGGCTGTCCTTCGGCCTCCAACCCGGTAACCGGAGTCTCAGGCAGTCACTGAGGGGCTCGTACTGCCAGTATTTCGACATATCTAGCCAGGCGTAGATCTGGGCTTGGTACCCTAGATTGCTGTCCTGAACAGAAGGAGTGGTCGTCTCCATAGCCGGATTCGGCTTCTTGCCCACTTTGCAGAGATCGTAGGACGTGTTCCCGTCCAACGTGACCTCCCGGACAACCGCTAGCGCATAGACGAAGACGTTATAGTGGGAGAACGAGGCCATCATGGGTTCACTATCGTCGACCGGGTAGAGGGCATCGCGTTTCGCCCGGAGCAGGATCGCTGTGGGAGCGAGCCAGTGCAGAGCCATGATACGAACCTCCCCGCGGTACAGATAAAGATAGCCCGGGCGGCAAGTGCCTCCATGGTAGTGAGCCACGTCACCGAGATGCATGCCTCCCCAGACCGTGAAGGACAGATAATACAATTATGAACTAATTTATACCCCATATAAGTGAGGCTAGTCCCAGGAATGACCGGTAGGGGGATGGCCTCAAGGAACCGGGGTTCCGTCCATACCCGCCTACACCACACAATGCGTGGGGACTAAACGGATGCGGACAAGCAGGCCTGTAGATCGCGTACCATCCAGGTCGTTCACTTCCCTTGATCCCCGGACGTCTGGTCTGCTAGGAGGGCCCGCAACCGGGCTACTTCCGCTTCGGCCGCCTGGGCGCGCTGGACAGCCGCCTGGATTTCCGCCTCAGCTTCGCGTCGGGCTTGGGCTTCCTCCTGTCGGGCTTGGGCTTGGGCTTGGGCCTCGGCTTCGGCTTCTTGTCGGGCTTGGGCTTCCTCTTGTCGGGCTTGGGCTTGGGCTTGGGCCTCGGCTTCGGCTTCTTGTCGGGCTTGGGCTTCCTCTTGTCGGGCTTGGGCTTGGGCTTGGGCCTCGGCTTCGGCTTCTTGTCGGGCCTCGGCTTGTGGGAGATACCAGGTATCCTCCCGGGGGTTCCATAGCCGCAGGTCGCCCGTCTCCCACAGGTAGCCCCAGGCCGTGCCCAGCACGGCACTCGGGAAGAGTTCGGCCTCTAAGTCGGACCGCCTCTGGCCCGCAATCGGTTGATAGATCCCCCTCACGAGTTGCCAGCCCTGCAACCGGGGCTGCAGGTACGCGTCATGGGGATCGTACTGCCAGTATTCCGCCACCCCCAGCGCAGCATAGAGTTCGGGTTTGTGCGTCCGGTCTCTGTCCTTCGTAGACTGGGAGGTCATCTCCATGACCAACTCCGGCATCTTCCCGACCTCCCAGAGACAGTAGGAGGTGTCTCGCTCCAGTGTGACGTCAAAGGCGACCAGCAGGTCGGGAACCACGGAGGGCCCCGGTCCGGGTTCCCCCGGGAGTACGGGTTGATAGTAGAGCGCGAAATCGGCGGCGATCAGGCAGTCCCGGTACCGCAGGTGGTCCTGGACCGCGGCCAGGGCATAGGTTAAGGCGTCCCAGTGGAGTAACGAGGAAGTCATGGGTTCGTCATCGTCCGCCGGATAGAGGGCATCGCGTTCCGCCCGTGTCAGGGTCCGCGTCGGTGTAGGGTCGGGCCAGCGTAGGATCATGGTATGAACCTCCCCGCGTTACAGGTGAGAGTGGCCCGGGGGGCGAGTGTCTCCACGACAGTGTGCCACGTCACCGGGCCGTGAGGAACGGATAGAGATAGGAACTAGTATACCCCAATTTTATAATTGTCCCAGAGTCCACAATCCGAATGAATCAGGGAAGACTGATAGCATACAGTCCCATCTGACTATCTCTGGGGTGGTGGAGAGGAATCTGTTACAGTGAAAGGGCTATATGTCATAGCAGTACCCTGATTGTAGCCGATTGCTTGAGAGGCGAACGGTCCATCAGGACAGAGTGCTTGGGTACGTCAAGGTGGTCCCGGCCATACCTGGTGCCGGTTATCCAACAGTGTAGAATCAGACACTGTCTTCAGTCTACCCACACTTACTTGAGCCATACGATGATGCTGCGCCTGGATTCGCCGTGAACTATCAGGTCGAATCCAGCGTTACATCTAGATCATGAACGCCTGTTTGATTGGTTGGCCCATTGCCATAACCTTTTCCTGATGACGTACGGTGCCACGCCGGAAGTAAAGAACTTGATAGCCCAGTACGGCTTCCAGGCAATGCCGGTGATCATGCAGAATGCTCATCATGATACCCAGACCGAACTGGTGATTACGGATAATCAGGATTTACTTGAACCATCTTGAAAATACGGTCCTATCTGACCCAGGTGGATGCGTAGCGATGCTGCTCCAGAGCACTAGAATCCATTAGATGAACCGGAAGGAGGTGCGTGATGGATGTGAAGACGCCCGCAATGATGAAGGTTCTGGATTTGGAATTCGATCGCAAAAATCCTCGGTTGGTCGAGTTGGATATCTCGGACAAAACTTCTGACGATAGGATCATAGAAATTCTGTGGAATGCGATGGATGTTCGAGAAGTGATGTTGTCGATCGCTGCCAGTGGCTTCTTTCGGCATGAGCCGGTTATTGTGGCTTGTGAAGACGGACAGCAGGTGGTCATTGAAGGCAACCGCCGCTTAGCAGCCGTCCGTATTCTGCGCGGTGAGATCGGTGCGAAATTGATGTCGGATCTGCAAGCACAGACGCCTACATTAGCGCAGACGGACAAGCAGGCTTTGGCAGAGATTCCGGTGATACGCAGCACAAGGGCCGAAGTCTGGCGTTACTTAGGATTCAAACATGTCAATGGCCCCGCCAAGTGGAGCAGTTACGCTAAGGCCTGTTTTATTGCCAGGGTACACCAGGACTACGGCACGAGCTTGGACGCTATTGCCTACCAAATCGGCGATACCCACCGGACTGTCCAGCGTCTCTTCCGCGGCCTGATGGTGATGAAACAGGCAGAGAAGCTCAAGGTCTTTCAGCGTAAAAATAGATACAAAAAGCATCTTTCTTTTTCTCATCTCTATACAGGTCTTGACTATGAGGGTATCAGTGGTTTCCTCCATCTGTCTTCAGCGGACGAAGATACCTCCGAACCAGTCCCGGCAAACCGAAAGAGAGAGTTGGGAGAACTTATGCGATGGCTGTATGGCGACAAGCGCTCGGATATACCACCGGTCGTACAATCCCCCAACCCCCATCTGCGGCAGCTGGATACTGTGGTGGCTCATCCGGAGGCACTAGAAGTGTTGCGGCTTCGGGGGCATCTGGAAGACGCACTGGAAACAAGTCAAGAACCCTACGATGTGTTTAGGGCATCCCTGGTGAAAGCCAAGCAGGAGTTGCAGCGGGCGCGAGGAATGCTGACCACGGGCTATGATGGATCGAAGGACCTATTGCAGATTGCCAATCAAGTGGCTGAGCTCGCCGATGACCTTTATATGGAGATGGAACGCAAGCAACTAGTCCGCAGGCAGCGTAGACGGGAGGGTAGGTGATGTTCAAGTGGCCGTACTCTCCCGGCACTAGCGCCAAGGCCCATGAACTGGCGGACTGAATGGCAATGCTGGCAGAACGACAGGGTATCGTGGACATCCCTGAACCAGGATCTGAGCCGCGTAGCAGAGCATGATTACTCTGAAGGTGTGCCGGAAGAAGAAGAATGGGCAGTGGAGGTTGACGAGGCAATAGAAGAAATGCAGCGGCGACGCCGTGTGTGCCAGGGAGGGTATCCGTTTGTCGTGGATGATACAGGAACCTTTGCCCTCCTTGATATGTGTTTCTTTGATGGGGTCTAGCATTTGGCTGAACTGGCTGCTAGGTTTTGCCATGGGCAAGGAGAGTATCCCTTGCCCATGGGGTCAGACGATGCTGGCTATACTGCTGCTGGGAGCTACCTGGTGATGATCCTGGGTGGTTGTGGTTACGGCGACTTTGATTATCGGTCAGGTCGTTGCTGTCGCACTGGTGCGAATAATCGGGTGAGATTCTGGTACATGTGGCGATGCGCATTTGACAAGGCCTAGTATCACACAGACAGTCCGTGGCGTCGATCATCCGCGCGGTTGCGGGTTCCTTGGTCTGCCACGCCCACGATGAATCCGTCGGTAATGGCCGCCTAGCTGCTCGGGATTTCGCGGCGCACAGCGTCCATGGCTACCAGGTATGCGGCATGCTGCCCCACTAACCGGGATACTGTAGGGTAGAATCCGATGGTAGTAAATAGAACTATGTGTCACGACGGTATGCTTACTGCAACAAACGTCTCAGCGGAATGCGAGCCTAGACGGTGCCGGCAAGGGGCACGTCCAATGGACAGCGAGGGACAAGGCACTGCCTGCCGGATACATGCAGTCACGCTGGAAACACGATAATGCTGCGCCGGGATTCGCCGCGGACCATCAAGGCAAATCCTTCGTTGACTTCGGCCAAGGACAGGCGATGGCTGACCAGCGCGTCCAGCCGGAAGGTGCCGGCCCGGAAACGATCGATCAGCAGGGGAATGTCCAGGGCCGGAATGCCGCCACCGGCGTGTGCGCCCGTGATCACTTTCTCGTTATCAATGAGTTCCACCTGGTCAACGACCAATTGGGTGCCGGGCGGGCCGGCTCCTTCCAGCACGACCATACCACCGTTACGCACCACGCCCAGTGTTTGATTCATGGCTACGGCGGACCCTGAAAAGTCAAAGGCGAAGTCCGCCATGGCCCCGTCCGTGGCCGTGTGTACCGCCGCCGCAGGTGTCTGCTGCGTGGCGTCAACCGTGTCCGTGGCCCCAAACTCACGTGCCCACATCAGTTTGCGTGGGATCACATCAACGGCGATGATTTGGGCGGCACCGCACAGCTGCGCGGCGTTGATGCCAGCTAGACCCAGGCCGCCGCAGCCGAAGATGACCACACGACTGCCTGGGGCCACCTGAGCTCGGGTGAGGACGGCTGCGGCCCCCGAGAGTGCACAGCACCCCAACAGGCAAGCGACATCTAGAGGTACGTCAGTCGGGATGCGCGTCAGCGAGGCCTCGGGCACGACGCAGGCTTCCACGAAGGTGGCGATCTCATGATGACCAAAACGGCCTACCCGAGTTCCGTTCAAGTGAAAGCGGCTGGCGATATCTGGCACTGTGCGCTGCCGTTGCGGTTCGCACAGGCGGGGACGGCCCGTCCGGCACTGCCGACACCGACCACAAGCTCCTAGCAGATCGGACACGACATGATCGCCCACGGTCAGTGTGTCTACTCCGGGACCTAGGGCTTCTACGATGCCGGCACCCTCGTGGCCGGGAATGTAGGGCTTGGGCCAGTTGGCATGCCGGATCACGAAACGATCACTGGCGCAGATACCACTGGCGTGCCAGCGCACAAGCACTTCGCCCGGTCCGGGTGGATCCAGTGTCACCGCGCACATTTCCAAGGGTGCGTCTTCCTGGAGGCACACGGCCGCTTGCACGATCATGAGGTGGTATCCTTTTCTGCCGAGACGGATGAAGCGAGAGATCCACTGGTCACCTGTTCCAACGGTTCGCCGATAACGGCTTCGGTTAGCATGGCCGGCGTCACGGCGTCCTTATCGGCATCCAACACCTTAACACCGGCATTGAGGGCCACGAAGCGATCGGACACGGCGTAGGCGTGATGAATGTTGTGGGTGATGAATACCGTGGCGATGTTGCGTTCCTTCAGAGTCTCCATCAAATCCAGCACAGCATGCGTTTCCTTGACGGAGAGGGCGGCTGTCGGTTCGTCCAGCATCAGCACCTGCACTCCGAAATAGAGGCTGCGACTGATAGCCAGTGCTTTCCGTTCTCCCCCGGATAGGTTTTCTACCAGTTCCTCGGCATCATCCAGGGTAATGCCCATCGCGGTGATGGCCCGCAAAGATTCGCGGGCCATGCGGTTAAAGTCCAGCAGTTTCCAACGTGTTTGCAGTTCCTTGCCCAGAAAAAAGTTCCGGGCGATGTTCATAATGGGCACGAGGCCCAGATCTTGGTACACGATCTCCAAGCCCGCGGCCCGGGATTGGCTGGGATTCTGCCAGCGCACCGGAATGCCGCGGTAATGGATTTCCCCTCGGGAGGGCGGGAACACACCGGCCAGGATCTTGACCAGTGTTGTCTTGCCGGCGCCGTTGTCGCCGATCAGGCCTAGGACCTGGCCCGCGTGCAGTTCCACGCTGACCCCGCGCAGGGCCTGAATGTGGCCAAAGCTCTTGTGGAGGCCAATCATGCGGACGATAGGTTCCGGGGCCATGGTCATGACGTGTCCGGACGGTGAAACTGCAGCAGACGGAAATTGCTAAAGCCGCGGTTGATGATGACGGCCAGCATCAAGATGATACCCGTCACGGGCATGTAGATGTAGGAGGAGTAGCCGAAGAAGATCAAGCCGGAGCGAATGACGCTGACAAAGATAGCCCCCAGCACGGCTCCTACCATGCTGCCCTTACCCCCCATGAGTAGAGTGCCACCGATCACGGCCGCCGTGATGGCTTCAAATTCCATGCCCATGCCTAGCTGGGACTGAGAGGTCAGAAAACGGGCCATGTTGGCGGCTCCGGCGAAGCCGGCCAGCAGGCTACACAGGGCAAAATTGATTACCTTAACCCGGCTGACCGGGACGCCCGAGTTACGCGCGGCCTGTGCGTCCCCACCGGTGGCCAGCACCCAGTTACCGTAGCGAGTCTTGGTGAGCACGAGCTGCAGTACGAGGGCGAGCAGGAGCCACCAGATGACCGTGTTACGCATTAGGGAGAATGTGATACCGGCCAGGGTGTCCAGGAAGGCCTTATCCGCCTTGTAGCTAACGGCAAAGCCCCGGGTCAAGATGATGTGCAGGCCCCGGTAGAACATCATGGCGGCCAGGGTAACAATGAAGGAGGGAATGCGTAGATTGACGGTGATGAGACCGTTGATCAGGCCAATCCCGGCGCATAGCCCCAGGGTGACTACGAAGGATAGCCAAGGAATGAGGCCGGCGTTGGCCAGTTGGGCAAAAAACAGGGTGGCGATCAGATAGACCGAACCCACTGAGATGTCAAACTCCCCCGCGATCATCAGGAATCCACAGCCTAACGCTACGATGCCCACGTTGGCGGCCACGGTGAGAATGCTGGTGTAGGAATCGACTGTCCGGAAGTTGGCGGCCCCGATCGAAAACACGGCTACCAGTAGCACGAGTGTTGAGAAGATGCCGATTTCCGGGATGCGGCGCACCATGCGGTTGATGCGGCGGCGGAAATCGTCCTGGCCTCGCCGGTGCCGGGCGTGGTCAGGCGTAAGGGAGGAAGTGATGTCTGTCATGGGCTAGCCCTGCCGGCCATGGGCATTCCCCGTCAACGGTCCGCTGCCGGGAGAACCGGCTGAGACAATGCGCACAGGGTATAGGTCCCGTAGCCTCATTCCGAGTACCTATACCCTGCCTATGCGGGATGGCACAACCTATCAAGCCCGAATACCTGCTTCCGCTTGCCCAATCAGGGCCGCGGCGTTGTCTTGGGTCACGACATAGGGTCCCGTGGAAATATCGTTGGCGATCAGAAACTGGTTGGTGACCCACTGCCAGGCCAGGGCCGCGCCATACCAGCCCTGCAAGTATACCTGCTGGTCAATCGTGCCCACGCAGTCGCCGGCGTCGATCATGCCCAGTAGCTCCGGATCGAGATCGATACTGGTGACGTAAACCTTGCCCTCCATGAAGGGTTCGTTTACGTTGCCGAGCTTGCCCATTTCGCGCAGGACCTCAATCGACCAGGCGGCAGGCCGACTCCAGCCGGTGTGGATGGTTTCAACGTCTGGATTGGCGATCAGATGGGCGCGCACGATTTCCTGCATCTGAACCGGATCCACTTCTCCGGCAATGCTCTCAAAATGGGTCCCTTCCGGTGTTAAGACATCGGACATGCCCTGTCCCCGTGTGACAAGGACCCAGGCTCCTGGCACATGTTCAATGTAGGTGGAGCGCTTCGGAGGACGGCCGGCGAGCTGTTTGAAGGAAGCTAGGGCTAGTTCCGCGTTGCGGACACCGGTCAAGTAGGTATCTTCCCCTGCGTAGCGCAAATGGGGCACCTGCTCTTCCTTGGGGCGCGGGTCCTTAGAATTCACCAAAACGACCGGTACGCCCCGTTCACCGAGTTGGCGCAGCGGCTCGTCTAGCGCGTCCACGTCGGAAAGCACCGCCACTACTGCATCGGCATCACCGGCGGCGATGATGCGTTCCATGTTTTCGCGCTCTTCGGCGAAATCGCCATCCCGCACGGTGCCCAGATACTGGCCGTCAATGTTATAGTGGCTGCAGAAATCCTGGAAGCCGTTGTTGGCGGCTGACCAGAAGGAGATTTCCACGGAGCCGTGTGTGTTGAAATAGAACTTGAAATTAGGAGACTCTGACGACATGGCCCCCTCAGCGGGAGCGGTCGCGGGTACGGCAGGGACTACACAGGCTGCGGTCACGGTAGCACTTGCTGCGACCATACCCGCACTCAGAAAATGTCTGCGATTCATCTGTGACTTGCGCATTACTTCCTCCTGACTGGGTTGTCTACTCTACTTGACTTGAAAGCTCAGTACACACGACAACGACACCGGATACGTTCTGACCGGGCATACCTCCCGTGGAAGTCAGGTTTGGCGGTGGGCATGGAACGACAGAATAACTCCTACATAGCCTCCTATTGTACTGCTGGGCCAAACAGGGCACAAGTCGCAAAAAAGACCAAGCTGTTGTCCGTGAGCGTACGGCGGAGTGACCACCGGGACCAGACGATTGCCGTAGGATTTCTGTTGCATGTCGGTGACTAGGGTTCAGCTTATTGTGTGTACTTTCTTGCGCATGAGCCATAGGATCTGCAGAATGTAAAAGGCTTTATGTGCTGCGTCAGGTGCTGTAGTAGCTTCCCGGGGCCGCGCATGCTGGTCTGGGGCACTAGCCCTGTGATACCGGGCGCACTCGTGCGTCGTACTATCCGAGAAGGAGTGCCGTTCATGATACTTGATCCCATCACCCTGGAAATCCAGTGGCAGCGCCTTGTCAACATTGTTGACGAGATCGACAATGCCGTGATTCGTACCTCGTTCTCCACCATCGTGGGCGAAAGCCATGATTTCGGCTGTGCCCTCATGGATGCTTCGGGGGCCGGTCTGGCTCAGGCGCAATGGAGTCCGCCGCAGTTCTGTACGATGCTGCCCCGTACTACCAAGGCAATGTTGCAACGTTTTCCGACTGAGACACTGCAGGACGGCGATGTGCTGGCGACCAACGATCCGTGGATTGGCAGTACACATCTGCCTGACTACAACCTGGTGTCTCCCGTGTTCCACCAGGGGCAACTGGTGGCTTTTCTGGGCACGGTAGCCCATGTCTCGGATGTAGGCGGTCATCTGGGTGATCTGGAAGCCCAGGATATGTTCATGGAAGGCACGCGAGTTATGCCGAACAAATTCTACGCCGCGGGCGAAGTAGTGCCTATGGTTGAGGAATTCATTGCGGCCAACTGCCGGGTGCCGGACATGGTCCTGGGCGACCTGCATGCCATCGTGGGTACCCACCGCATCGGGATCCTGCGGATACGCGAATTTCTGGACGACTACCGGCTGGATGATCTGAAGGTACTGTCCTCGGCGATTCTGGATCGGAGCGAACAGGCTCTGCGCCAGGCCATCCGGGCCCTGCCCAATGGCCAGTCCCAGTATCGTGTGACGGCTGATGGGTATCTGGAGCCCTTCACCCTGGTAGTGCGGCTTTCGATCGTGGACGACGAGATCCATCTGGATTTTGACGGGACTTCACCCCAGCAATGGCACTCCGCCATCAACGCCGCCTTCAACATCAGCTACGCGACAGCGGTGTATCCCATCAAGGCTATGCTGGCATCGCACATTTTTAACAACGATGGCCTAGTCCGTCCCATCCGCATGACGGCTCCGGCAGGCTCCATCGTGAACTGCACGTTTCCGGCTCCCGTGGCCGCCCGGGCCAAGGTTATCAAGCATATCCCGCCGCTCATCTTCGGAGCCTTGGCCGAGTTAATCCCTGACCGGGTTATCGCGGCGGCGGGTGGCATCTTTCCCTTTCACGTCGTGGGGCAGGATGAACGCTTCGGACAGCATGCGGTGCACATGCTGCCTCACGGCGGACTAGGTGCCACCCACAACGCTGACGGCTTGCTGCCCACAGCTTATCCGCATAACAGTACCGTAACACCGACGGAACTGATCGAGATCCAGTGCCCGATCCTCATGACCCACAAGCGCCTGATCCCGGACTCTGGGGGACCGGGCCAGTATCGGGGCGGACCGGGCCAGGAAATTGGCTTGCGCGCTCTGTCAGATCAGGGTACTACGCTCACGATCCGGCCCGACCTCATGCAATTCCCGGCTGAAGGACTCCGCGGCGGTGCGCACGGGGGGGCCGGGGCTGTCCTCATGAACGGGGAGCCTATGCACCGTTTCGTCCCACACAGGTTCCGGCGGGGAGACGAAGTGATCTTGCGGGTGCCGGGGGGTGGCGGTTATGGGCCGCCTGCACAGCGTGCCCGCGACGCGGTGATGCACGATGTCGCTATGGGCCTGGTCTCTGCGGCCCAGGCCCGGGACACCTACGGCGTTCCCCTTGCACAGTCGGAGACGGAACTGGAGGATGCCGCTCTGCGGGATGCCGTGGCCCGGCTGCAAGCCAACGCCCACAGGACCGGCACATGACCGCTGATCTAGTGATTGTGGGCGGGGCGATCCTCAACCCAACCTACGCGGCTGCACGGGACACAGGGCCCCACACGCTGGTGGTGGAGGGAGGTCGTATTACCGCCCTACTCGATCCGAGCGAAAGACCGACCGCTCGGCAGGTGATCGATGCCACGGGTATGTTCGTACTGCCGGGTGGCATTGATCCTCACTTTCACTGCCGGGCCCCTTCGTTCCCGCAACGGGGGGATTTTGTCACCGAGTCGCGAGCCGCTGCTGCCGGAGGTGTCACCACGATCTTTGAAATGCCCATCTCAAAGCCGGGTGTGGCCACCCAGGATGCCCTGGAAACACGCGGTGCACTAGTCACCAGGGATGCCTATGTGAATATAGGCCTATACGGTGCTCCCGGCCTGTTGGACGAACGTGAAGTGCAGGGTATGGCGGCCGCCGGGGCTATTGCCTTCAAACTCTTCATGACGGAAGCACCACCGGGGCGTGCCGACGAGTTTGAGGGACTCATTGCGCCTGATCTGGCCACTATCGGGGCTGCGCTCATGTTGACACGGGAAACCGGACTCCGCTGCGCGATCCACTGCGAGGACCAAAGCCTCATTGACTGGTATGCAGCGCAGGCCCGTCGCAGTTCGGTGGCCGACTGGCGGCGTCACCGGATGTCTCGCCCCGCAGTGGTGGAAACGACCGCGATAGCGGGGGTACTACAACTGGCTCAAGCTCTGCAGGCCCCTATTCACATCGTGCACGTCAGTGCGGAGGCTAGTGTAGAGCTGGTGGCAGCCGCTCGTACGCAGGGTGTGCCCGTCACGGCTGAGACCTGTCCACATTACCTGTTGTTCACCGACGCGATCCTGGAGCAGGTGGGGCCTTACGGCAAAATCAATCCCCCGCTACGCACGCAAGCGGATCAGGATGCCCTATGGCGGGGCCTACACGCCGGTGTCTTTGACTTTGTTGCCACGGATCACGCGCCCTTCACAGCGGAGGAGAAGGAAGCGACCTGGGCGTGTATCCTGGAGGCGCCCCCGGGGCACCCTGGGGTGGAAGCTCTGGTGCCTCTGCTCATGACCTGGGGGCTGACAGGTACCTTTACCCTGGAACGGGTCGTAGAGCTTATGTCCGCCAACGCCGCTCGGAGTTTTGGCTTGTACCCGCGCAAAGGCGTCCTGCAGCCGGGGGCCGATGCCGACATCTGTATATACGATCCGCGACCGCACACCACCCTTGAGGGCTCCACCTGGTGGACGAAGGGAGCCCGGGCCAGTCGCTTGTATCAGGGAACACCGGTCCGGGGCCTGGTGCATGCCACTGTGGTGGGAGGCCGTGTCGTGTATCAGGAAGGGACTCTAGTGGGACAGCCGGGCTGTGGAGCCTGGCTACGTCCCCGGTTCACCGCACCGGAAGGCCGTGCATGACCCTTGCCTGTGCCCTGGTGGGCTGTGGTGTCCGTGGCTCAACATGGGCACGACTGCTGGCGGAACACGAGACGGTGGAGCTAGTGGCCCTGATAGATCCCGACATCGCACGCGCTCAGCAGCTGGCCACGAGCCTAGGGTTGACCGTGGCCTGTCAGACCTCCCTGGTACCCGACCCGGACGCATGGGATTTTGTGGTCTTGGCCACGCCGCCCAAGGTTCATTTTGCTCAGGTTAGGATGTGTCTTGGCCAGGGACTGCACGTGATCTGTGAAAAGCCGTTGGTAGAAGAATTCACCCAGGCCCTACAGCTGGTGCGCCTCGCGGACCGAACCGAACGACAGCTGATGGTGGGCATGAATTTTCGCTATTTGTCCGCTAGTCAGTACCTGCGCCGCGCCGTACAGGATGCCCGGTTTGGTGCCCTGGGGTATGGCTCTTTCCAGTACCTGCGTCAGCGGGATGGGCGTCGCGCCGATCTGAATTCTTATCCGCTGACGATGGCCCAACCCATGTTGTTGGAACAGTCCGTGCATCACTTGGATCTCCTGCGTTACTGTTACGATCAGGACGTGGTGCGCCTCTGTGCCGATACTTGGAATCCGCCGGGCAGCGTATACCGACATGACAGCTGCGTGTCCGTGCTGTTGGAGTTGGCTCAGGGGGCACGGGTCAATTATCTGGGGACTTGGACAGCAGGCTGGCATGGCATGGCCTTTTCCTGGCGCAGTGACTTTCCCCAAGGCGTGATCTGGCAGCGGGCCCAGTTCGGTGATGTGGTGGAGGCGCAGTTCGAGTCAAATCTGGGACTGACGGGGCCCCGGTTTAGGGAACCGGCGGCCGCAGAAACCTTGCAGCCGGTATCATTGACGCCACAGCGTCCTTTCGTGGACGACGCCCGCGGGTTACTGGATGAGTTCGTGGCGTGTCTGACACACGAGACGCTCTTGCAGACATCGGCACGGGACCACCTACGTACATTGGCTGTAGTGCAGGCTTGTATCCAATCCGTCCGCACACGGGCCTGGGTGGAGATCGCCGCGCTCTTCCACGCCCATGATGCTATAGATCTGTGGCACGATGCCTAGATGGCATGAATTGGGAGAAGCAAGCGAGATGGGATCGATGACGACAATTCCGGATCTTGCGGAACGGGACCGCCGTCTGGCTCGTGTGCGCCAGGCT
Source organism: Caldilineaceae bacterium (assembly GCA_965116185.1). Taxonomy (GTDB): domain Bacteria; phylum Chloroflexota; class Anaerolineae; order Caldilineales; family Caldilineaceae; genus Bin34. The sequence goes on along the minus strand of OZ220492.1, from coordinate 87,312 downwards.
ATGGTCCAGGCCAATCTGGATGGTCTGCTGGTAGCCGGTAAGGGCCATTGGTGGACAGGCCGCGGCTATTTCCGTTACTTTACGGACTTTCATATCTGGGGGCATGACGGTCTCATCTGTATTCCCCGGGAAGGGGAACCCTTTCTGGCCTTCAGTTCATATGCCGTGGCCGAACGGATTGCGGCTCGGGGCTGGATCACCGATACACGCGGCGATGTGTACATTGCCCCCCATATGGCAGCGGAATGCCGCGCCCGTGGGTTGGGCCAATCCCGAATCGGTGTGGCAGGACACCAGTTCATCCTGGGTGCGGGCACCATGGATCTGCTGGCAGCAGAGATGCCCGCTGCCGAACTCGTAGTGGCCGACGATCTCCTGAACCGGATCCGGGCGGTCAAGAGTGAGCTGGAAATGCGCCAAGAAAATGAACTGTGGGACTTAGCCAAGTCCGCCATGGAGCGCTTTGTTACGGTGCTCCAGCCCGGGGCTACCCAGCGCGACCTAGCCGCCGAAGCCTGCCGCGTGGCCTGGGCCGGGGGTGCCCGGGACATTCTCGTCTTCATAGGCGAGCGGCCCGGTGAACATGATCCACCTCAGGACATTCCGCTCCGGTGCGATGATATCGTGCGCTATCACATGGAAATTCTTGGACCCAGCGGTCACTGGTGTGAACTGACTGTAAATTGTGCCTTCCGTGAGCCCACAACCATGGAACGGAAGCTGATGGGTAGTGAGCTGTGCGCATTTGCGCGGATTCGGGCTGCGGCCCGCCCCGGTGTAAAGTTGAGCCGGCTGGCCCGCATTTTTGAACAGACTTTGGAAGAGCAGGGGTGGGTACTGGGCAGCCCTACGACGCATTTTGATTTCCATGGTCAGGGTATGGATACGATCGAATATCCCTGGTTTGCCGCGGCGGCCGGCTGGGGCTCCAGCCAGGACTGGCCGCTGGCAGCCGGCATGGTACTTTCCTATCACCCGCGGCGCAATCTGATGAACGGCCCTCGCTGGAGCACGGGGATCAACGAGGATATCCGGATTACGCCGACAGGAGCCGAAACGTTCAGTGGCGACTGGAGTCACCATTGGCGCCTCATGGGGTAGGCCTCATGGCACTGCGGATAGGTATTCTAGGGGCTGGCCAAGCGGGTGTGCGTCACGTCACGGGTTTTCAGGAGCTGACAAACGTGCGGATCGTGGCCGTGGCGGACGCGGATCCGTCACGGGCGTGCCAAGCGGCGGCTCGCTGTGGCGCTACTCCCTTCCAGGATTGGCGACAGGTCATTGAAACAGTATCCGATCTGGATGCCGTGGTGGTGGCCCTACCCCACCATCTGCACAGGGAAGCAGGCTGTATGGCGGCTGCCTACGGGCTGCATATTCTGCTAGAGAAACCCATGGCCACTACCGTGCAAGATGGGCACCAGATTGTGGCCGCCTGTGAACAAGCCGGCGTCATGCTCATGATCGGGTATGTACACCGTTTTCGGGCGGAAGCAATTCAGGCTCAGCAGTGGATACGGGCAGGATACATTGGGGTGCCCGTCAACGGCACGGAAACTATTGCTTCCCCACGCGGCCCTCATCTAGGGGCCTGGGTAAACGCGCCGGATCAGGCAGGTGGCGGCGTGCTGTTCTATACCGGCGTCCACGCTCTGGACCGTCTACTCTGGTTGGTGGATGCGCCCTTGCGCCATGTCCAGGCCGCGGTTCGGTCGTATACCTCTTCCGCCCCGGTGGAGGAAGCCATCGCAGCCCTACTGGAATTTGCCAACGGGGCAGTGGCCACGCTGGCCGTCAATGGACCGACGTATCCGTGTGGTGCAACCGGATGGCGCAGTGAAATCTACGGGACGGCAGGCGTGATCCGTATTCAGGCCCGCCAGACTGTGGAAATCGCCAGTTCCCGACTGGTACAGCAGAAGGATGTACGGGATGTGGCCATAGCGCACGGAGAGCACTACAATTTCCGGCGTCAGGCCCAGGCTTTTGTGGAAGCTATCCGTCAGGGCCAACCGTCACCCATCACCGGCCAAACCGGCTTGGCGGTGCTGGCAGCCTGCGCAGCGGTGTATGACGGGTGCACTACCCCCGCGACAACAAAGTCCAGGCCTTGAAAGCCCTGGTGTTGTGGGGAAGGCGAGACAGGTTGCGGTTCTTACAGTATTGATCCGTACCGCAGGGTAAACGTGCCCTTGGGGTATCACTTGCGGAGCGGGCGCAGAGCATCCCCCCGCCGGTCGCTGACGACTTGTGCGCTGAGGAGACTCTTGGCACGCGGGGGCGGATCATGACGGGCCCCTTCCATAGTAACGATAAGGAGGGCTACGCTAAGCGTACAGCAATTGAATAGAGGAGGTTAGTTACCGCATTAAGCATCCAAATACGGCAAGCGTGTGCCACAGCGGAAGCCCTTGGGGTCCAAGACAGTTGATCTCTATCCGTGTCTCCGTTTGCCCTCGGCCGACAGTATCCGTGTCTGTACAGATTGCCGTGGCATGGCTTATGGTTAGATTACATCACGGTACCAGCGCAGTAGACAGCAAGCTTGGGCAGTTTGGCTATGGCACATGCACCGCAATCGCCTGTCCCTAGCTGGTCCCGGCAATTTTCTTTGGGTTGTTTTTTCTGACCATCTTCGGTCCCTTATTGTACATACGTGAAACGGCATCTGGATCGGGTGGAACCTCCTAGCCTTGATTACTGGCTCGGTACAAATGATTCGGGGCGGGATATGCTGAGCCGGATTCTGTGGGACGCCTACACAGCGGACATCGCGCTCTTCATCTCCACCTGTTTCGGGCTAGTGTGCTAGAGACCTTGGCCGCATACCTGGGAGAAGTGTCTATGGTGTGGTAGCTTTAGCCATGCTACGGGAGCCGGTCGATCTCTAACGTCGCTTCAAGAGAGTGTATGAGACCTACCGGCGCAATCCAGCCCATGGCGGGCGGAGTTCAATGTTGCCTTCAAACCTGACGATCGGGTAAAGAAGGATGTTTCAAGCCTCATTATCTGTCTTGTGAGATGGGGGACTAATCTTCTTCCCCGTCTGCTACCATATGGCGACCCAGAGCGACGATGGCCATTTCGGGCTGCTCCGCCCAGCTGGAAGTATTCGTATCCTACGATTTTGAGAACCGGGTGTTGGCGAATGGCCTTGGCTTCATGCGGAGGTACGTCCGCCCCCGCGTTCCGTTGAGTCCGCCCGCCACGGAGAAAAGCAGGTGCATCTGGAGAGCGGTCTCTGGCATCAAGGTAACGTGATAGTAGGTATCCGTGGTCAGGTCATCCCACCCACGACCGCTGATTCATCGTCATCGATCTAGGTTTGATGGGTAGCAACAACGCCCTCCATTGCCGGGAATCTATTCCTGACTTTTGTTGCATCGCGGCATCCGGAGGATGGCACGGGATTAGATCTAATCCATCAGGCTACCATGTTTTTCTGTTCCTGGAATAGGGACAGGGATTCGCCAACAGCGGAGATGAGACATTGGGCTGGTAGAGATCCTGGCATCACTGGGATAGATTCAGGACAGCAAGCTGGGGGCGGGATCGGCTGGAAATAGACAAGCCGATCCCGCGTTCCAAAAAGAGTTCCGTACAGAAAACTCACAGTATTTCGGCCGCCACTGATCTGAAAGGAGCTCCGGCGCGCGTATCTGAATGCTAGCAGCCCGAGCGCTCACGGCCAGATCATGGTTGAGTGTTGGACCAACCATTCCGACTCGTGCTAGCGTATACGGGCGCGGCCTGCCATCTCGTGATCAAGTCTGGTTTGTCCCAGGCCATCCACTGGCAAGGGTGGGACATGATCACACCGGAGCCCGACATGGTCCGACTGCGGGTGAAGGTGAATGGCTGGCGGCTTGAAGCTTGAAGATATTTGTATCCACGCACTGTATCTGAAGACCGTATCCTGAACGCGTTCCATAGCTTGTGCTAGACCATCCCGTTCCCTGGCATCCAGGGGATGCCCCGGCGTAGCGTTCTCCGTAGCAGTTGAGTCTAGTCGTAGTGGGCAGGCTCTCTTGGTGAGATGTATAGGCTCTGCACGTCGTCCAACATGTAGCCTTGCGGTTGCATTCAGTGGGTTCGGTGACCCACGGTGAGGGCACCGTTGTAGCTGCGATCATGGCCCGAGGCGTTTAGGCCATAGACTCCACAATACGAGCCAATACCTACGCCGGTCAGATGGACGCCTGGAGTGCGCGGTGAACGAGCTTAGCGAGGTGCCAGACAGCATGGATATGACTGTTCGCCTAGTTCTCCACGACCTACGACCGCTTCGGTGCACGCAGTTAACGGTGATGTGCTCCCATAGGCGCTGATAGGTGTGTGCTCCAGGCTCAAAGTTGTCAAAGCGCCTCGGTGGGTACATTGTGTGTCCCGACGCTCTTGGAATTGCATTAGTTCTGAGGACCTGACGCTGTCTTGGATGGGAACGTTATATGGAAGCGCACAGAATGTCCATGCTTCTACCGGCATTATGATCGTGAAGAACGCTCCACAACCACTATTGGTAATCGATGTGTGACACACCGCGGATACGCGGTCTCTTATGTGCCTGACGTAGTTCCCATCGCAGCTCATGGGATTATTCCAAGCGAACGGAATTGCTATGCATGGCGCCAGTCCAATTTCCGATCTGCAAAGTAAAGAGAGAGCATGGCAAGACTCAGAAGAAGTCCTACATCCAGCCACAGGCGCACCGTTATGGGACCTAGGAGAACCTGCTGTAGAGCGGAGGCACCATAGGTAGCCGGATTGAACCAACCGGCTATCTGCATCCAACGGGGCAGGTTCGCGCTGGGAATCAACACAGGACCTAGGGCTAGGAAGAGAAACAAGAGCGCCTGGCTGTAGGTCTGGGCCTCCTCGGCAGTCCGTGCGGCCACACCTACATAAGCTCCTAGGCCTGCTAGCGACAAGGCTGTCAAAGGGCCCACCCCGACGAGCAACGGATGCACCCGTAACGTAACAGGTAAGAAAAATGAGCTAAACCCCATCGTGATCAGGAGCGCGGGCAAAGACAACAGAAAGAAGGCACCAAGCACCGCCACCACGACCAAAGAGCGCTGTACCGGTAAGGTCGCGTAGTAGTCCAAGGTCCCGGCTTCCCGCAGCCAGGCGAAGCGTGTAGCCATACGTCTCATATTCGTAAACATCAGGGCCACCGTCAGATTCCCTGTCAGTATATGAGCGTAACGGCTGGCTGCTGCGTCAGCTCCTGCGACATACCTGAGCAAAACGATGAGTGTCACCGGCAACAATATACCTGTCAGGACCAAGGGCCGCCACCCCCAGCGCCAGTTCAGGAGTTCCATATAGAGAAGATCTACCAATTGCAGCCATCGGGGCTGTTTGTGCATTACCCCTATCCCTCAAGTTGCGGAGTGGTAGCGGCATAGTAGATATATAGGTCTTCCAAGGTGGGTGATGACAGTGTGAAGTCCCTAATCTGGCTACGGGACAACAGATTGAGTGCGGTGTCCAACTGGGCACGCGACAAGTGGGTGACCCAATGCCCCGGCGCAATCTTGTGTATGGGTAAGCCCGACATAGTCGCCACTACGGGGTGCTCGCTGAAAAACTCTAACCGCAATTGCTGGTGGATGTGTTTTTTCAGCTCTTGTGGTGACCCTAGGGCCACTAGTCGGCCTGCATGCAAGATACCCACGCGTTGTACAATCTTTTCGGCCTCTATGGCATCGTGCGTGACGAGAATAATAGTGGTATTTCGTTTCTGGTTCAACTCTCTCAGAGTGTTCCACACGAGCTGTCGGCGTTGCGGTGATAGTTCATTGGTGGGTTCATCCAGAATCAGTACGGGCAAAGAACCGACCAAGGCCACCGCTAATTGCAGCAATCGTCGCTCGCCTCCGGAAAGGCGCCCACTGACGCGGTGGCACAGAGATTCGATCTGCAACAGGTCCAACAGACGCTCCCGTTCCGTGTGTGCCGCGCGATAACTGAATCCGCGCAAAAAGGCGGTATGGAATATGACCTCGCCCACCGTCAGATGGCTCAGGATGTGACAGCTTTGAGGCATATAAGCCACAAGCCGGGTGACACTCAGGGGATCGGTATGGAGGAGTTTGCCTTGGAACCTAATCCGGCCCGCATCAGGTCGGATCAGGTTAACCATTTGTTTGACTAGCGTGGTCTTACCTGCCCCATTGTCTCCCAGTACCCCGAACACTTCACCGGGACGAATCCGAAACGATATCTCTTGATTGGCACGTATACCGGTAGAGGCATAAGATTTGGTGAGTGATTGGATATCAAAGACATACATCAGAAAAGTTACAGCCTTATTGTATTTTCCCAAGAGTGATGGATGGCATGCTAGCCCAGTATCTGCTACCTGATTCCGGGCGTCGTTGGGTCAGTGACCGGGAATGGCAATCCGTCCCCGGACAGGGCTATCCCCGCACTGAATTTACCCCAATTTCCTCAATTGCTATGTAATTCGGCGAAAAATGTTATATGCTCAACACAGCTACAGGATACAAGTATGTAGGATATACACAGAGACAAGGATACTTTGCAGTATGTATGCCCTCCGCTCCTACACCCGCCCCACCGCCACAAGCCCGGGTACATCCCACGCGAGGTTTGCCGTAAGGCCCCCTTGGGAAGTCAGGTGCCCGCGCCGGCTTCTCTGCCGGCGGCGCGGGGAGTGGCTCAGCGCTGGTACCGCCCTATCAGCCCCCGGTGCTGTCCAATCCCGACCGCCGGTTCGGGGTGGGACCAACCCCTCACTTCTGTTGTCTGTGCCGTGGCTCTGTCCGCTTGACAGGGCCCTTTGGGAGAGGTTCCCAGTTGTCAAAGGAGAACTATTATGTTCATGCGTGATGTAGCTCAATGGCAATGGAGCGGCTGGATCCTGTTGCTGGTTGTCGTATTGGCTGCGGTGTTTACGGTGTTGCCGACGCTAACCCCGGACATCGCGTGCCTGACCGGTAGTGAGGTCTGGGCCCACCGGTACGACAAGTACAAGCACTGCAGGAATTGTGAGAAGCGCTGCAGAAAAAATCCCTTTACTGGCCATGAGACCTGCCGCACGGTTTGTCGAACCCGGCACTGTGGCACTTGGTAGTAAGGCATAGGATGGCGTGCTTCTCAATTGTGTTTGCTGAGGATACGGCCCAGGACTTTTATTCCGCCCCACCCTGGAAGCAGGGTGGGGCCCAGATGCAAGGAGTGTATAACGATGTCCCGCATGCGGCTATTTACCCGTTCCCCTTGGTTATGGATCACATTGCTGGTGCTCGGTCTGTTGCTGGCGCCGGTCCTGCTGTTGACGGATCAGGATCCGTTTGGATTGGCGACCCTCCTGTCCCCGACCTATCTGCATCTGAACGTAACCTATGACCCAGAGGGTAACGTGATCGACACCACTGTAGAGAAAGCGGTCGGGCATCCCGACCGTCTGGCCTCGTTGGCGGAGTGTGTCGAGGAAATGGATCAAGCGTTGAAGGAGCAACAGGAGCAATCCCGCCAAGCAGGTGAGACCGTGTTCAAGGGGCAGCATACCTGCCGCTAGTCCCCCCCCGCCTACACGCTCCTGTCATGCCGTTCCCACGCTATCTGTCACCGGCCCTGGATACCCTGCTGCAGCATCGCCTGCGCAGTCTGCTGACCGTGCTGGGCATCGCGATCGGCGTCACGGCCACGGTGGTGGTGATGGCGTTGGGACGAGGGATGCAACAGTCGATCGAGCAGCAGTTCACTCGGACAGGCGTCACGCAACTACGGGTGCAGGGCCACACCCCCCCCACGGTTGGTGCCGCTGGTCACGATCGGTATGAACTGCGCTGGTCGGACTACCAGATGTTGGCGGCCCCCGGGGCCATTCCCGGTCTGCAGGCCCTGTTGCCGGTGGCCCAGAGCCGCACGGCTGTGCGAGCCCAGGGGAAGGAGCAGTGGATAGATCTGCTTGGGGTCACACCGGACTATCTGGCGGCCTATGGCTACGTACTGGCCCACGGTGATGCCCTGTATGACGAGGACAGCCAGGCCCAGCGTTTGGTGGCGGTACTGGGGGATGGCGTCGTGCGCCACCTATATGGTCCGGACGCCGTCCCCTTGCATCTGTGGATCACTCTGTATGGACGCAAAGTGCAGGTGGTGGGTGTGCTGGCCCCGCGTGGAACCGTGGAGGACAACCAGATCTTGATCCCCTTCCCGACTATGCAGAGACGGCTGCTGGGTAGGATGACCGTCAGCGGTGAGACCCTGGTGGACGAAATCCGGGTGCAGGTCGCCACCGCCGCTCAGGTGGAGGGTGTGATCCTCCGTGTGAAGGAGTTGCTGCGCCAACACCGGCAGATCGGTCCCTTGGAGCATGACGACTTCGTTGTGGAGGCGGCCGACGCCGAGCGGGAAGCCTTAGCGGCCATCACGGATACGCTGACGCTTTTCCTTATCGCCATCGCCGCCATCAGTCTGCTCGTAGGCGGTGTAGGGGTCACCAACATCATGCTTGTCAGTCTGGGTGAGCGCACACGGGAAATCGGGCTCCGCTATGCCGTCGGGGCCCGTGTGCGCGACATCGTGCTCATGTTTCTACTGGAGAGCGTCCTGCTCTGTGGTCTGGGCGGTGTGTTGGGCGTAGGCGTCTGTGTCTACGCCCTCGTGGTCCTGCGGCAACTCTGGGATCCCGCGCCCATCTTGGCACCGGACATGATCCTGTTGGCATTGGGGATCAGCATGACGGTCGGTTTGCTGGCCGGCGTATACCCGGCCCTGCGTGCGCGTCACGTGACCCCCGTGGAGGCCCTGCGCAGCCTCTAGCAAGCTCCCGTGCGCTTCCCTCTCACCCACTCGTCCGCGCGGTGCCAACAGCCCTGCTGGCAGAGCTTACGAGGCTCCCACGGATGCTTTCTGCTGCGGCCATTCCTTAGTGGACTTATCCATGTTACGCGTATACATGAGTCCTACCAAGCTTAAGTTTGGGAATGCGGCCGATCATTATGGAAGATAGACACGGTAACGGGGCACGAACAGCTCAGAGGCTGGGTGAGCATGTCCACATGTCATTGCCATACGGCCTAGTCCCACCGCAACGGTGCGGGATTGATAAGGCGGTCCACGTAACCTCAAAAATCTAGCGATCGGCTAGCACGTCAAGGTGCTCTCCTACTTCTGCCAGCTGCGCGGACGTCAATTGCCAACCGGTAGCCCGGATGTTCGTCTCTAGCTGATCCACACTCGTCACCGCATTAATGACCGAAGTCACACCAGGCTGTACCAGCAGCCAGGCCAGGGCCAGATCCCCCACTCGGTATCCATGATCCTGGGCCCAACGGTCCAGCGCTCTAATCGCGTCTAACCGTTCGGAGGTCATATAGCGCAGAAAGCGGGGACTGGTATTGCCAAAAGCCCGGGTTCCCTGCGGTGCGGGTTCCCCTGCTTTGTACTTTCCCGTTAGGACCCCTTGGGCCAGCGGCGAATAGGGCAGTACGCTCAACTGATAATGCTGGCAGGCAGGAATGATTTCCCGCTCCAGCTGGCGATCGAACAGATTGTAGAGTGACTGGGTAGCCATGAGGGGGGTATAGTCCCGTTGGGCCGCGATCTCACTCATGGCCGCAATTTGCCAGCCCGCAAAGTTGGAACAGGCTACATACCGGACCTTGCCCATACGCACCAGATCGTCAAAGGCCCGTAGGGTCTCTTCTAGAGGGGTAGTGGGGTCCGGTTTGTGGGCATAGTACAAATCAATGTAGTCAGTGCGGAGGCGGTGCAGCGTGCCGTCAATGCTGTCCATAATGTGGCCCCGGGACAAGCCTGCTTCGTTAGGTCCCACCTGGTACCCGGCAGCAATCTTGTGATTGGGTTCCCAGCCTACCTTACTGGCAATGATGAATTGGTGTCGCTGGCCTGCCACGATCTGACCTAGAAAGGCTTCCGAATCACCGCCGGTGTAACTGTTTGAGGTATCAATGAAATTGGCACCTAGGTCCCGAGCTCTATACACAATACGGGCTGTTTCGTGCTGGTCGGTGAAATGGGAACGAGCTCCCTGACGTCCAAATATGTTGCCCCCCAAACCTAGCAGTGGAATCCTGAAACCACTGCTGCCAAGCCTTCGGTATTCCATGCGTCATCCTCTGCATCACTTACATCAGCCACAACCTGCCCGGGAAACGGTCCCTGTAGTCGCCCGTGTCGCTGGACATATCTTATTTTCCAGTATGCCATACCTGACCCGGTCCAGGGTGAGGACCGAAGGCGGGACATTCATCATGCCAACATGGATTGCCCGGGATCACAGATGCCTACCAGTCGTGCTGTCTGGCGTCTGGCTGCGGATACAGTTTGTCTCATGGGCCGCTCCGGTAGATCAGGTTGTCTAACCCTACCCCGGTTCTCCTGCAGGCAATGGCTCTAGAACCCTTGCTTGCTACCATAATGAGAAAACGCTCTCAGTCTTGAGAACTCAAGGTTGCAGCCTCTAGCCTGGGTTCCAGGCTACATGTGTCTGCCTTGCCAAGTTTCAGGTTTTCCATGCACATGAGCCATACCTCTCCTATTTGAGTGGAAGCGATTCACAATTACCTTCTATTGGCTGAATGCGCGATGCTGTCCACTGTCCAGGCTATGACAGCTTCCTAGATGCAGTTAATCGTGCGCAATATCTACCATGAGCATGCCGAAAGCCGCGAAAGAGGCAGCGCCGAGGGTACGATAACGTGGCGTATGTTTCAGTGCTCCTGAGGGCTGGTGCTCTAGGGGAACCGACTTGCAAATAGCCGCCGTCATCCACTCCAGGCAATGCTGCCACCGCCCACGCCAATGGTGTGGATGTCAATGGCGGGTTTTGAAACAGGCAAAGACTGAAACTACTGAGTGTACATGAATTAGGGCTGAACCCTAGTGCTCAAGGACATACCCAGGCTAATGCCGCCCATGTCCAGTGTAATGAGATTGGGCGTATTGATTTCCTGCCCGCCCGCCGCCGCGCTGATGACATCAGTAGCGGATCCTGAAAGGGGCAGCTGCCCGGGATCCTGCTAGGCTGAGTCTGCCATCATGACGCCGATGTCGGAGCAGGACGACAGAAGTATCCAAAAATCCGGACATTGTTGGGTCAGTGACTGGGAATGGCAATCCATCTCCGGACGGGTCTACCCTCGCGCTGGATTGATCCCAATCTCCCCCATCACTGGGTAATTTGGCGGGAAATGAAATGTTATATATTCAACACTCTCATGGGATACAAGTATGTATAATATACACAAAGACAAGGATACTTTACGGTATGTACGCACTTCACCTCCATACCCGTCCTACCGCCACAAGCCCGGGTACATCCCGCGCGGTGTGGGCCACAAGGGCTTCTTGGGGAGTCAGGTGCCCGCGCCAGCCTCTCTGCCGGCGGATCGGAGGAGGGCATCCCTCACTGTTGTCTGTGCCGTGGCTCTGTCAGCTTGACAGGGTCCTTTTGGCCAGAGGTCCCCTATTGTCAAAGGAGGATTATTATGTTCCTGTGTGATGTAGCTCAATGGAAATGGAGCGGCTGGATCCTGTTGCTGGTTGTCGTATTAGCCGCGGTGTTTACGGTATTGCCGACGCTAACCCCGGACATCGCGTGCCTGACCGGCAGTGAAGCCTGGGCCGATGGAAAACACTGCATACGGTGTGAGAAGCGCTGCAGAAGAAATCCCTTTACTGGCCGAGTGACTTGCCGAATGGTTTGTCGAACTTGGCCCTGTGATACCTAGTTGTAGCTAGGCATAGGGCGGTGTGCCAATTGTGTCCTTGTCTTTCTGAGGATACGGCCCGGGTCTTTATTCTGCCCCACCCTGGAAGCAGGGTGGGCCCAGGCGCAAGGAGTGTATAACGATGTCCCGCATGCAGCTGTTTACCCGTTCCCCTTGGTTATGGATCACATTGCTGGCGCCGGTCCTACTGTTGCCGGATCAGGATCCGTTTGGGTTGGCGACCCTCCTGTCCCCGACCTATCTGGAACAGACCGTAACCTATGACTCAGAAGGTAACGTGATCGACACCATCACGGAGAAGGCCATCGGGGATCCCGACCGTCTGGCCTCGTTGGCGGAGTGTGCCGAGGAAATGGATCAAGCATTGCAGGCGCAAAAGGCGCAATCCCGCCCAGCAGGAGCGACCGTGTTCAAGGGGCAACATACCTGCCGGTAGTCCCCCTACGCAATCCTGTCATGCCATTCTCGCGCTATCTGTCACCGGCCCTGGATACCCTGCTACAGCATCGCCTGCGCAGTCTGCTGACCGTGCTGGGCATCGCGATCGGCGTCACGGCCACGGTGGTGGTGATGGCGTTGGGACGAGGGATGCAACAGTCAATTGAGCAGCAGTTTACCCGGACGGGTGTCATACAATTGCGGGTGCAGGGCTACCCGCCCCCCAACGCTCCCCGCAAGGTCAATGCCATTGGCCACGGTCGGTATAATCTGCGCTGGTCGGACTACCAGATGTTGGCGGCCCCCGGGGCCATTCCCGGCCTGCAGGGCGTGCTGCCGGTGGCCCATTCCCGTGCTATCGTGCGGGCCCAGGGGAAGGAGCTGTGGGTGGATCTGCTTGGGGTCACACCGGACTATCTGGCGACCTATGGCTACGTACTGGCCCACGGCGATGCCCTGTATGACGAGGACAGCCAGGCCCAGCGTTTGGTGGCGGTACTGGGGGATGGTGTCGTGCGTCACCTGTATGGCCCGGATGCCGTCCCCTTGCATCTGTGGATCACCCTGTATGGACGCAAAGTGCAGGTGGTAGGTGTGCTGGCCCCGCGTGGAACCGTGGAGGACTACCAGATCTTGATGCCCTTCCCGACCCTGCAGAAACGGCTGAAGGGCTCAATGACCATCAGTGGAGAGTCCCTGGTGGACGAAATCCAGGTGCAGGTCGCCACCGCCGCTCAGGTGGAGGGTGTGATCCTCCGCGTGAAGGAGTTGCTGCGCCAACACCGGCAGATCGGTCCCTTGGAGTATGATGACTTCGTTGTAGAGACGGCCGAGACCGAACGGGAAGCCTTAGCGGCCATCACGGATACGCTGACGCTCTTCCTTATCGCCATCGCCGCCATCAGTCTGCTCGTAGGCGGTGTAGGGGTCACCAACATCATGCTTGTCAGTCTGGGCGAGCGCACGCGGGAAATCGGGCTCCGCTATGCCGTCGGGGCCCGTGTGCGCGACATCGTGCTCATGTTTCTACTGGAGAGCGTCCTGCTCTGTGGTCTGGGCGGTGTGTTGGGCGTAGGCGTTTGCGTCTATGCCCTCGTGGTCCTGCGGCAACTCTGGGACCCCGCGCCCATCTTGGCACCGGACATGATCCTGTTGGCATTGGGGATCAGCATGACGGTCGGTTTGCTGGCCGGCGTATACCCGGCCCTGCGTGCGCGTCATGTGACCCCCGTGGAGGCCTTGCGCAGCCTCTAGCAAGCTCCCGTGGGCTTCCTCTCACCTGCTCATCCGCGCGGCGCCAACGGTCTTGATGGCAGAGCCGAATATTTCGGGTATGTCATTAGCTTAATGTATACTTAGGATACACGGTTCTTTGATCCAGAGATAAGCATGATTATGGCACAACCCTCAGCTTCACCCTCGCCTTCCAAAGCACGCTCCAACATTCGAGTCAGTCGCGCACATCTGTTGCGTATTCGTGAGCTGGCTCAGGAGTTCGGGTGTCTGTCTTATACCAGTCTGGACCCGGATTTGTTGCCCCGGCCCTCGGCCGCGGCGCTGGTGCGGGCCATTGCCGATGGGGAACTGGAATTGAAACGGGTCCGACCTCCTGCCACACCCCCGGGCGTAAAAACAGCATAGGGGCCAAAACAGGCAACCCACGACGACGGGTGCGCGAATCCCGGGATGCGGATCTGGAACGGATCATGTGGGGCGCAGAACCACGAGGTCCGTTTGGCCTCATGGGACAAGTGAGGGCGATCCCGGCTAGGCTTTCAAGTACATAATACCTTCTATGGCGGCAATGTGTTACATAGGCTGGACACATGCCGGACAGCCGGTTCTAGCCCGTGTACGACCGGGATGTCTTTGCACGAGGGGGCAGCTAGCCAGACCAGCCATCGTGAAGGAACCCATCTGTACTACGATCTGCATGCGAGGTCACCTGACTGTCGGCACATATGGTGAACTGCGCCTTACCATCGCCTGATGCTGATCCTAGGTTAGATTTCCTCCCGGATTACGACCCGGCCAAGGCCGGATACCGAGACGCCGATGACACTCTCTATCTAACTGCTGAGTCCGGCCACAGTTGGCCGGGCAGAGCTGTTCGCGTGCGGAGCCAAGGGCGGCATGGCCACAGGCCACTTGATAGCCTGGGTACTCCTATGCTGTTACATTCAGCTTCACGGGTAGCATCCTGTTTGCGCCTACTGGTCTGATATTCAGCTATCCATCGCAGCTTATTACGCCTCCCCATACACACCTCTGGGGGCGCTTGCTCCTGGATGAGCCAGAACAGCCAAGGTTGTTGTCAAACCTCCACGGTCGTTTCCTGCGTATCGTTCTCATCGTACCAAGGAGAGGACCAGGTTTCAATGTTCATGGCCAGACGCGGGGTATCTTCGGCTGTCCGCGTAAAGGACAAACCCAGACAGTCTATGTGTTGAAAGGGTTCCGTGCGCAGATGGCGGTAATAGGCTTTCCGATTGATCTGGTTCAGAGCTACACGCGGCGGTTCATTCCCCTTGAACTCAATGACACAGGCATGTCGTGGATACTTCATGATCATGTCGGCACGTCCTGCCTGGACTTCAATTTAGGATCCAAATTCTAGTTTCATGGCCTGGCCCAGAACATGCATAGCGAGATGATAGGGACGTTCCACACGCAATAGACTACCGGGAATACCGGCCAAAAAAGTTTCCAACCGTTGCCGAAACAATCTGTATTGCCGTTCCTGTAGAGGCGCCCGCAACCATTCTAGTCCTGAACGATTCGGAAGGGGTTGGCGTCCTTGATACACCCGCCACAAACTCTGCACATAGGTGGCACGCACTTCCCGGTTCGGATAATCTATGTGAAGCGGAGTGCCGTCATAGCCTCCCCGATATGTGTAATAACCGGTCTGCAGCATCAGGTCGGCATAATTCGGATGTGCCCATTCGTAGCAGACTTCGTCTATCGCCTCGGGGGCCTTAACAGCAGGGAGTTCCTCCTGTACATCGCACTTTCCCTGCTCCACGAGTCGGATGAGATAGCCGGGGGTACCCGAGAGCGCCCAGAAACGAGGCCAACGACCTTCTGCCCAAGCGGGCTCGTCATGACCGTCTAGGATCTCTTGCAAGCACGACATCAGTGTGTAGGGATTGTAGACGTTTGCCGTGCGGACTCCGGAACGTGCGAATTGATAGCCGTTATAATGATCGTGCAGGGCCGTAAAGACATCTTCTGACCGCCATCCCAAGGTCCGGGCAGCTTGGTGTACATAGGGAGCTAGGTAGTCGTGCACTTCCTGTTGCGTAAAACCGCACAAGGTAGCATAGCGATGATCCCACGAAATGTCTTTCAGGTTGTTTGAGGGTTGAAAAGAGCCCTACTTTGGCCATACGGGTAATGCCCGTGACTAACACAAAATGCAGATCGTCCTCACACGACTTGAGTGTGGCATAAAAGGCACGCAACCCGCGCAGGATACTGTCCCGGACCTGTACTTCCAGCGGAACCCCGATCAAATCAGTGAGTGGAGCATCGTACTCATCAATTAGAATGACCGGAGCACGTACATAATGCCTTTTCACAGACACAATCAGATTCTCAAGATACTCCGCCGGCGTGATTTCTGTGCTAGGTCGTATGATCTGTGCGTCATAAGGTAAATTTACACCCCGCTGGGACCATTCACCATACAGACGCCATAAATGGGATGTTAGTGTACCGCGCACCTCCGCCGGCGTGTCACCACGTACCTGAGCCATATTCAGACGCAGGACAGGATGCGGTATTTGTCTCAGCCAGCTGCCATAACCTTGCGTACCGGCAAACAGCCAGTCAGGACGGCTCTCTTGTGCATCCGGTATACCCTGGAACCATGCCTCCAGGGTGCGGACTAGCAGACTCTTCCCAAATCGGCGTGGCCGCGTCAGGAAAATATATTTGTTCTGCAATGCGGTATCTTGGCTCTGGCCGCTGGATGAAGGAGCAAGCATCTTGACCAAATGGGCGGTCTTGTCCACGTATAATTCGCCATGTCGCCGAATCGACACATAATTAGCCTGGTCAGTGTGTAATCCGGGTAGGTATACCGAAGCTGGATCTGCCATAAGTGAAATTTCCTGGACCACCGGACGGTAGAGTATTGATTGTATTCAAAGCTGAATACAGGACAAGGAAGCCCACAGCCAGATTTCCGCTGACCGGACTAGTCAGATGCAGAAGATGGCTGTCAAGGTACGCTTTTAGTCCTCATGTCTGATGCGATTACAATGTGCACCTCTGAGATTGCTAGTGCGGCAGCTCCCATTCTTCTGCAGTCCAGTCCCATTGTCGGTTGACCACACCCATAACTCGAATCCTCATTACAGTCATAGGCCAGTTGCCCACTTAATAAAGGATAGAGGGTTTCTGGCTGCCTTGTGTTCACCTTGACTGGAGGCTAGCCAGAGATATGGGGGCTAGCAAAGAGTGGGCACAATGGGCCTGTGTTTAAGCTAGCCCTCTGTCGCTATCTCGACATGTCCTTCATAGAAGACAGGCAACCCTGTATTTGTGCTACGAGCTTATCTCCTATTGGAATGACGTACCAGCGCTCACTTTACCTTTGTGCTACACAGCGTCTGGGGCACCAAACCCCTGAACCTGTCTGCAGTTTCTTTACGAGGTGTCTTGACCGTAGAGGAGGTAATGTCCTTTGCCTAAGCTTCCAGATAATCGAATCCCCGACATCATCAACTCTAGATCTGTATGCTTGTACAGGTCCGGATAGTCAAGCTGTACTCGGGTGATGGTATCCAAAGTACCTAAAACATCAAGACCTCCTGGTGGGACTTGAGCAAGTCTTGCAGCATCCTGTCGATAAGTCAGTGGAGCACAGTCTGTTCCCAGTAGCTCCACTTACTACCCAACCGCTGTAGTCTGCTTCTACCTACCTCACCAGAAGTTTATTGCAAAGCCTCTAGCTAGAGTCCCAGCTGTCTGGCCACGCACCATTTTATTGCTGCAATTGGTCATTTACACCTGCACCGGTAGCAGAGTTTGAGGGTTGTTTGCAAGCCAATACAGAGATCTGGCTCCTAGGGAGCACTACTCCTAGCAAGGTAAGAGAAACCATATTGGCCGTGACTGCTGGAGGGTTGGTTCATATGCATAGGGTAATGGTGCCATACCTATTCCTTCGCCCATTGCGGTGGCCGTTGACAAGTAAGGGCTGGGGGAAGACTATGAACTCTAGGAGCTAATCTGAGTTATGAACAGGCGTTGCTACTACTGTGACCAAGTCGCGTAACCGGGCGGCTAGTGGGAAACCTGCCGTCTCTTCGGTGACGTGTGCCGTATCCATATCGTTTGGGAAGCGGAGTAGAACTAGATCGGTCGCCCGGGCTACATCTAGAATCTGCGTGGGAGCCTTGACATAGCCCAAAATGCCCACCACCCGGTGACCTGCTGTCGTTAGCTGCTGACAGGCATTCGTTAACTTGGCAATGTGCGCTTGATCCAAAGTTATAGTAGCTTCACAAGCTAGGAATGTCCGAGGCGTAGCAGATGCTTCCAACCACTGAAGTTCCGTGAGCCAGTCAATTTGCCATACATATGTATCCCCTGACAGGTTCAAGGCTTGCTGGAGGCGCTTCCACGGTCTCATATCGCACTTGTCTGTTAATACAACATTCTCACGTAGGGTTTGCCGGTACTGGCGGCGCAAGGTGCGATTCAGCGTGTGTGTGATATACCCATCTAACTGTTTTTCCAAACCCTCACCCTGGCGACAGTTAGTCATCATGTGCTCACGGTGCTCGCGTGCTTTACGGAATTCTAATTCGATTTTAGCAAACCCATCGGTTATTTCCTGCCTGACTGCGGCAAAGCCGTTTTCTCGCCCCTTTTTGGCGGTGGCAAAGCCTGTTCGTACCTCTGCGGCTAGGTCCTGGACAGTGCCTTCTAAAGTTGTCATGCGCAGTTTTAGGTCTTGTACTTCGGCGACTAGTTGATCAAAAGTAGGTTGTTGGTCCGGGGCCGGGGAACCAGTGGGGTGACGCAGAGTGAAATGCGTACGGGCCTTACCCCATAGGCCGTGTACCGTATCCGACACCGCGGCGACCCAGTGCACAATTTTCTGGGCCCAGGTATCGGCCCGTGCGCACAGTGCCGACAGATCTTGGGTAGCGTCGGAGGTAATGTCATAAGCTAGATCCACCCCTTCCTGGTACAGCACGTCACATGCGGTTTGTTGCGCACGGCGCGCATAAGGACGCAGACCTGACAGATATTCCAGGGCGCGCTCTACTAAGGAACTTAGTAAGGCTCGTGGCTCCAGCTCGTTCTCATCGTAGTGGTCGTTGGCTTCCATTGTTGAATTCCTGCTTGCGCGTACGTGCCCCATCAAGCCAATCTTCGTGAATGACACTTTTGATTATATATTATCTTGTACTTATATGCTTATATACACATCTAGCATTCGGTGGAAGATATTGAATCCTATCAATGGGGAGCATACCAACTACCCGGTGGCTTGCGCTGACAATACAGCTCTGGATAGTCCTGACACTGCAAATGCACGGAACCGGCAGTGAATGGACCACGGGCTGGGCTGTCGCGCCATCTCCAAGACTATTCCTACACTAGCGTGATGACCTGGCAGCCCTTGCATGCGGCGGACACTTCACTACACACGTGCGGCTCGCAGTACCATCAGACGCAGCAGCCCCAAACCCAAACCGCGAAAGCCCTGGAACCATTCCGCCGTGCTTGTTACCTAACTGTCTAAAGTCTGGTGGCCGCCTGGTCGTCGTGACTTGAAGATGATAGGCGCAGCGGTATACCTACCCTGAACCACGTGAGTGCCTTCACGCGCCATCGTGTCTCTCAGGTACGGTATGAGGCCTGGCCCATGAGACTCCCGGATCCGGAAAGTCCGTGGCGCTATAGCTAGCAGGTTCTTTTTCCTGTACTATGAACCCCTCCTAGCCGCCTTAGGGATTGCACTTTGGAAGAAATCCCCCCAACTATTCTGGGATATGAATCCCCAAGAGTAGGGCGCGTTCACCTTTTCGGACAGCCCAGATAACGAACTGGGTCCACGGCAAGCTCCATACTTTAGCTGGACGAGAGGAACTACCATGTCCAGGTGGCTGAGTGCTTAACTCAATGTGGGCGCCTGCGAGTAGCCCTGCTTTGTCCATAGATAGGGCCGTTGCTTTTTTCAGGCGATGCACAGAGAATACCGTTGGATAGGGCTCAGGATGGCATTAGGGCTTGCGATTTCCTTGAGGTAACTCAAGAGTTTGGTCGGGTTTCAGATGTTTCTAGGCGAGGAAATCACGCAGAGCAGTCTCTTCATGGATGCCGGTTTTGAATGGGGGGGGGGCTAACCATGGCCATTTAGCTCATATACAATCCCCAACTAACCTGAGCTTTGGCTCCTCCATGGTGTCGCTGAGATTACTCTGTTGAATGAACTTGATGGTCTCAATCTAAATTGGCATTAATAAGAAAAATGGCTCCTCACCCATGTTGGAGTCTGGATGAGGAGCTTCAAATACTGTAGTCCAGTAGCTGCGGGCGCTTTGGGCACACTTGCCCAGCTCAGCCTGGAGTTGGCACGGGAGAGGATACTGTAAGTAGTGATAGACACGACGCTTATTCTGATCTAGAGGCGGTTACCTGAAATAAGGCGAGAGCCTTGACTGTGTCTTGTTGGTGTAAGACCTGGAGATGCGTCATGGCGCAAAATTAACCGGTATGGCTTTGATGGCTCAAGACAGCTGGTTCTAGTATCTGACTGCCCAATCCACTAGTATGGGGAGAAAACACTCGCAGGAACAAAACATAGATTCCGGTCCCTCTAGAGCCCAAAGATGGGAGACTTATCCCCGATCCTAAAATCAAGCAAGTCTTCCACCACCAGTAATTTGAAGGAATGTACAGGCACCCCACACTGCGTAGGACCGTAACTGCCTTTTTACCCTCGGCCCAATAAAGATGCGATGCCGCCTGGGAGCCGGTTGTTAGAGAGGAGTGCGTTACCTGTCCAGGTGATAGGAATATCCTAGTTCCGGTAGCTCTCGTGCAATTGGAACGCAATTTTCTGGCCGTTTGGGAGTACGAGTTGCGGGACTTAGTTTCTGTCCTTGCGCGAAATTCCCGATTCCTGGGATCTGCCAAATTCGTCTTGACGTTGCGCAAACTCGGCTATTGGATTGGTTGCGCAATGGCTGAGTCTGGGTGTGTGCTTTGCCTGTCAGTGCCGTTCAGGGCGTATTGCCACTTTTGATTTCCTTGAGCTTGTTGTATCGCTCAATGAATTCCTTGTGCAGGCGGTGCACCGTGTCCAGGAGGTCTGAGTACAACCGGACATAGATCGCAGCCCGTTCAAGGTGGTCTCGTCTCCATCTGGTTTCCGGACTGTCGGCTACGTGCCCGCACAACAGATAGCCGATGACGTCTTCGACTCGGAAATCCGGATCCGTTGTTTGCTTGACGTGATTGCGCAAGAAACCGGTGTATGCTTCGATCTGGTCAAGCTCTTTCTTAGAAGCGGTTGCCCCGGGACGCTTGATTTCCACGACAGATAAACGGTTCCCTTCTCGGACGCACAGAAAATCTATCCGCCGATCCTTTGCGAGTTGGTTTTCCGGTTCGGGAAATTTCTGTCGGAGTATATCGCTGTATCTGACCTCATCATCAACGAGTGTCCAGCGTGGGTCAATGACCCACGGAAACTCCTTGAGAAAGTTGTGGAGCGTTGGGACTTCAAGCGCGTTGTTCTTGATCAGATCCTGGAGCTTCTCAATGGTAGTTATACGTCCTTCCAGCACTCTAGCCATTTCCTTGGCTTCCACGACCTGCCATTCGTGGAACAAATTGAGTATGGTATCCACGTTGTCCAGGTCGGCTTCTGTCAAGTCCGTGGCGATTTCCCAAAAGGCATTGAATTCCAGGAAATCCAGGGATGTTTGGATGATGGGCTCAAGCTCTTTGAATTCTGCAACCGGATTTTTACTGATGGTCTGGCGTACCATTTGATCGACGATTTTCATTGCGCGGCGGTTTCCGGTTTCGGATGCGCGGTGTTTGAAGTCCTGGTAAAGATGATGCTGTTCCAGTTTTTTCTGGTTGTCCGTGCTTCTTTTGGCAGCCCATTTTCGTGCAATGCTGTTGACTTCGTCTTGTCCCCACTTCTTGAGTACTTCGTTCGCTTCAGTATCCCAAACGAGCGCGTTGCGGTTGGTACTGATGGTGTCTTCGGTCTCGTCAACGAACTCTACGTGCAGTTCCCCGATGATGTAGGAGAGTGCGTACTGTTGACCAACGACCGCGTCAAACACGAATGGTTCCTGTACAAGTTTTCCTCTCGCCATGAGGGCGATACCACGGTCGATCCCGTCAATGTTCGGGGTTGTCCTGTCCAGGGTGCCTATCCATCCTGATACAGTCCAATTCTCGCTATCGCACAGTTTAACGTTGTCGTATTCCCAGATGTAGCGTTCCCCTTCGGCATCCGTGTCCAGTAGTGCTTGAAGGTCCCGTTCCTCCGGAGTGATGCACGAGCCGTTGATGGCTACTTTGAAGCCATGCCGAGGGCCTAGGATAGAGAACCTTCTAGCGAGTCGTCTGCGGAGCGGATCAATCTGAATTCGCCTAGTATTGAACTTAGTAAATCTGCGTAAGGTAATCTTTGTGCCTTGGGAAATCGTGCCGGTTGCCGGCAGTGCTTCAAACTCTATGGAGCGTTCGGCAGACTGTGCCATCATTTGGTCGTAGTTCATCACGAACCGACTGGTTTCACCGTCCTTTACACTTTCGATTTCAATTTCCTTCGCGATGCCGAAGCTGGAGAATTTGCCGATCCCTTTGCGTCCCATGAGTTTCCGCTTGAGAGGGACTGGACTTTCATCAGTGCTTTCAGATTCCCGCCGGTCGCGCCCGGTGATAACATACTTGGTCCGCACGTCTTGGTCGGACATGCCGATGCCATCGTCGTATATGACGATCTCTGATGTGATCGGGTCCAAAGGTGTCTCTGGGATTGTGATCTCCACCAAGGATGCATTGGCATCCCAACCGTTGGCCACCAATTCACCGATGACTGGCGGTAGCGTGGAATACAACTGTAATCCTAGGTGCTTGACGGTGCCCGCGTCAAATTGCATCGCGTAAGGAGCTTTAGCCTTGTGTTGGGTAGTCATGGTGCCCTCTATGGATTAGGAGTAGGTGACTTGAGCGTTGAGAATGCTTCGTCCTAATGACTGAGGGGCACAGCGTTGCTAATTTGTCTCGCCTGCTCTAAGGTTGGCCTGACGCACGGGCAGAGAAGAACTAGACTACATACAACCGCGGGACTGCATACCTGACCGCCTGCTATTCGGATACCTCAATTGAGTGTCCGCGATTAGAACGGTATGATCCGAATTACAATACGAGGTGGTGGACCTGCCTAGCGTGCGGGCACCACCCTTGCAGGCAGGTTACGGGTGACCAGTGCTGGAGCATTTGCCTACTTTTTATAAAGAGATTTGTCGGTTCTGGTACGCCTAGCCAGTTGCGGATAACAATTATACATCCGGCCAGTTGTAGTCCCGGCGCGCTCCCTCAGGCGAAATGAAACCGGCTTCCAGATCCTGTGTGATCAGTTCCGGGGCCCGTTCCGCCACCGCTCCGAAGCCGCCACCGCCCGGCATGAGCAGTTCAATTTCATCCCCAGGTTGTAGTTCCAGGGGTGGAAACCGTGTGATGGGCTCGCCGTTCCATTTGACTATACCTACGACACCCGGAGCCCCCCCATCCAGTCCGGGAGGTGCACAGAACATCTTGTCCGGACGTACACGTCCCTGAATGGGACTATCCGCGATGTTGCGGAAGGTCATGCGTTGGCCGATACCCCCGCGCTGACGGCCGGCCCCCGCCGAGTCCACCCGGAATTCCTTGTGCAGAAGCAGGATGGGGGCTTGGGTCTCCATAATTTCAATGGGCGTCACTGAGCTGTTATGGGGAAAGGCAATAGGTGGCATACCATCAATGCTCTGCATAGCACCACGTCCACCATGTGGCAGACAACTTACGGCAAAGGCACCGTACTCTTCCAGGGTGCCGTGTACGGAGAAGGGCCAGATGGAGCCGCTGCCCGCCTGCGCATGCTCGCCTAAGATGGGCCATACGGCACCAAAGAGCACTTGATTGATGTTGTTCGTGACCTTGGCCCGTGCCTGGACCGGGAAGGGGAACTCACAGTTCAGAATACTGCCCTTGGGGGCCGTGACGTGGATGGGCCGAAACAGCCCCTGGTTGTTGGGAATCTGCGGTACCAAGGCACACTTGAAGGGGTACATGGTGGAGGCGAAGGTTGTGTTGTAAACACAGTTGATGGCCCCTGCCCGTGTTTGTGGGGATGTGCCGGCATAGTCCACGTACATATCGGTATCCCGAATGTGGACGGTGGCGTGGAGATGGACGATGTCAATGTAGCCGTCAATGTCAAGCCCGAACTCATACGCGCCATCAGGTAAGGCCCGAATACGTTGCCGCATCAGTGACTCCGAGCGGCTGTGAATCACCTGGGACAGATCTACGAGATCCGGTAGGCCGTAATCGTCCAAGAACTCACAAAGGCGCTGGCTGCCGATCCGATGGGTGCCGACGATGGCACGCAAGTCACCCAGCACGAGATTGGGCACACGGCAGTTGTTGCCAATAACATCAAAGAGAAATTCGTTCGGCTGGCCTGCACTAAACAGCTTCGCGGGGGGCACGCGGATACCTTCGGTGAAGACATCATAGGCTTCAATATCGCCTCGGTGTCCGCCCACGTCGGACAGATGCGCCACGGTTCCCATGAAGGCGACAGGCCTACCTTGGTAAAAGACGGGCGTTAGCAGAACATAGTCGGGTAGATGACCGGTCCCGATCCAGGGATCGTTGGTGCAGAGAACATCCCCTTCTTGCAGGGTCTCAGGCGGGTGAGCCTGCAGCAGGTGTCGGGCCGTACGCGGCAGTACAACACAGAAATTAGGTGGTGAGAAACGGGACTGGCATAGTGAATCCCCATTCTGATCCACCAGGATACAGGCGAAGTCGCGGCTTTCGCCCACGATGGTGGAAAAGGAGGTTTTCACCGTGGCGAAATCAATTTCATCCATGATGGCAATCAGACGCTGCCACTGGATCTCTAGACTGACGGGATCAATTTCCGGAGTGGGCAGCGGTGCAGACATCGGCCTCACGCGTGGGGGGTGGATAGGTCATGTAGGGTAGTGCGTGTAGAGTAGGAGCCGGCCCGTTGGGAGCAGATGTGGATTCCAATCTCTGCTTCTTGGGGTGCACGTACAAGCCATTCGGTGTGCGCAGCGGATTCGCCCCAGGGCTGTCGCCAGGGATCGTAGGGCATCCGCCGCTCCTCCCGACCGGCTAGAGCGCCCAGGGTGACGGTCGATTCACCCATAAGCAGTTTACAGGCATCATCTAGTTCCAGGGTAACTTGCACGTCGCCATTTTGGCCGCGCTGCTGAGCCTGGGCAGTGAGATGGGTAGCCAGATAGCCCTGATTTTCCACCTGGACCCGCACGATGAAGAGTTCAGGCGCTAGCGCCTGGGCAGTGAGGGCCCGTACATGAAGCAGAGGGGAAGCGAGGGCATGCCGTATGGTGAACCGTGCATTGGGCTGGGCTACCTGGGCAATCAGGTGCGGCGGGGGATTGCGGTGAATATAGAAAGGGTCCCAACCGCCCAATAGCACTGTCCCCAGCTGGGGATGCGTAAACTCCCGCCAGTCTTGGTGCGCTAGGGGGCTGTGCGCGTCCGCCCAGCGCAGGAAACGGATTTGCTCGTCCTCACTATGGGGGCGTGTAGAAAAGAACTGGGGTTTGGCAATGCCTACTTCAGTCTCAATATCCCATACTTCGTTGGACAGTGCGGGAATGCCGAAGCGGTCGTAGAGCCAGTCGGAGAACACACCATGCCGGGGGCTGCGCAGATTGGGCGTAAAGTCCTCGTAGGTGGAAATCAAGGGATAGCCGGTGAGTTCTGTGCCCATGGCGCCCAGGGACGCGAAGATCGCCAGATCGGTAGTGGGCAGATCGGCATCCCGCCGGAATCCCGAGGGTCGTAGGATGAGGCCGCCATGACTGTGATAGGCTTGGGCCCCCGTGATGTTGGGGTGAGCCAGCACGAAGCGCGCCATCGCCATAGCTTCCGGCTCGTTGAGGGGAAAGTCGCCGGAACCGTATTCGCCTCCCTCCGGCTCCCAGTTAACGGGGAACTGTCGATTCAAGTTCCCGTGGCGGGGCGGCATGATGGGCAAGGTTATCCCGTCCCAGTCACGCAGCAGCCCTTCCGGCAGCATACGATAGTATGGCCCGTCAAATTCCCAAGGCTCACGGGGGATGAGCAGACGAGGCTCGCGGGATGAGCGTTTCCATTCGCCCCGGATGTCGGGAATGGCCATCTGGCGGATTTCCCCGTCACCGTCTACGTCTTCCAAATGCAAGCCCGTGGGATACTCGTCTGCGGGATGGTAGCGGCCGGTGCCCACGGTGCGATAGGGTGTGGTTAGGCAGATCTCAGCACCATCCGGGTTCACGCGGGGCAGCACGTAGACGGCCCGCGTGTCCAGCAAGTGCGTGACTTCCGGATCCCGGCCATACGTACTCAGCAGAAAGTCAATGGTGTAGAGCGTGACGGCGGAGGTGATGACTTCTTCACCGTGGTTGTTGCCATCAATGTAGAACCCGGGTTTGGTGTTATGGGCCCCCGTAGCCTGATTGGTTAGGGTCACAACCCAGATCTCACGGCCGTGAAAGCTTTGGCCGGCGGTGTCCAAGTGGGCTAGGGCCGGAAAGGCTGCCACCAGTTCCTGCAGAGCCGCGGTGAACTCCGTGTAGGGGCGATAGCGATCGTGTGACAGTTGCATGGGGGTACCGGAGAGAAGAGGTAACGGAATACGAGACGGAGGTGGTACGAGTGCCGAATCTAGGGGCGGTGGGTTATCATCCCGGCAATCAGGTCGCCAGCGTGACCACTAAATTGGCGTACCGGTCAATAACGGCTTCGCCCTGGGGGCCGATAACAGCCGTGGATTCGCGCTCTTCCACGATGGCCGGTCCAGGAATCCGGCTGTCACGGCCGAGCGTATAGCGGTCGTAGATGGGGGTATTGACAAAGCCGCGGGTCTCGGTGAAATAGACGGGACGGTGCCCTTTGCAGGCACCTGTGGCATCGGCCCCAGGGACTGCTTCCGGTAGCGTGACGCACGGTCGGGGACCGGCGGCATTCAAGCGGCAGGTGGTGATTTCCAGATCAAGATGCGTGTGGGCGTAGCCGTAAATCTCCATGTACCGGGCGAAAAAGTGCGGGCGTAGATCCTCCATCAAGGATGCGTCAGCCAGCCGGGACCAGGGCAGGGACACCACAATTTCGTGGCCCTGGCCCACATGCCGCAGATCCGCCTTGCGGGTAAAGACCATATCGGCCTCAGCTACGCCGGCAGTCCGTAGAACCTGTCGGCCTTCTGTCTCCAGTTCCGCGTAGATACAATCCAGTGCGGCTAGGTGGTCCTGATCGAGACGGGCCATATGGGTACGTGCGAACTCAAAAGCCGGGGGTGCGGTCAGAAAGCCTAGGGCTGAGGTCACACCGGCCGCTGCCGGGCAGATGAACCCGCGCATCTTGAGCGCGCGGGCAATCTCATAGGCATGAATGGGACCGGCGCCCCCAAAGGCCATCAGCAGGAGGCGGCGGGGATCCGCGCCCCGCTCCGCTACATGAACCCGAGTAGCAGAGATCATATTTTCGTTGACGACCTGGAATATGCCGTGGGCGGTGTTCACCACGGACAGATTCAGAGTATCGGCCAGGCGGGCGATAGCCGTTTCCGCCGCGGCCCGATCCAAGGCCATACGTCCGCCTAGGAAGAAGTCAGGGTTGAGGTACCCTAGCAGGAGGTCCGCATCGGTGACTGTGGGGCGGTCGCCCCCTAGACCGTAGCAGGCCGGTCCGGGCTCGGCCCCCGCAGAGGCGGGCCCCACCTTGAGCAGACCGAGTGTGTCTACATGCGCGATAGAGCCGCCGCCCGCACCAATCTCAATCAGTTCAATGGTGGGTACCCGCACCGGGAGCCCGGAACCACGCTTGAAGCGGTGAACCCGGGCAATCTCAAAATCGTCGGACATGGCGGGTTGGCCATCCTTGATTAGGCACATCTTGGCGGTCGTGCCCCCCATGTCAAAAGACACGAGATCCGGCTGGGCTAGCAGTTCGCCGTAGAAAACGGCCGCTAGGGCACCGGCAGCAGGCCCTGACTCGACCAAACGGATGGGAAACCGTACCGCGGTGTCCAAGGTGGAAACACCGCCCGAGGAGAGCATAAGAAAGAGTTCCTGTCGGAAGCCAACATCCTGTAGAACCGCTTCCAGATGGCGGAGATAGGATGCGGCCAGGGGCTGTACATAAGCGTTGCAGACGGTAGTAGACATCCGCTCGTACTCTCGGATCTCCGGGGCCACCTCGTGCGATAGGGAAATGCGCAGGTGAGGGAGACGCTGGGCGAGCCAGGCACCGACTTCCCGTTCATGGGCGGAATTGGTGAAAGCGTGTAGGAAACAGACGGCCGCCGCTTCCACATCGGCTGTGACACCGGCTCGGTCCAAGCGTCGTACCATTTCCTCCAGGCTGTCCAAGTCCAAGGGTTCCACCACATCACCAAAGGCGTCCAGGCGTTCGCGGGCCTCAAAACGCAGAGGACGTGGGACCAAGTGCTCTACCTGAGGTGCATGCAGATCATAGATGTCATAGCGCATCTCACGCTGCGTATCCAGGACATCGCTGAAACCCTGGGTGGTGAGGAGAAGGGTTACCGCACCCTTGCGTTCTACTAGGCAGTTGGTGATCAGAGTAGTGCCGTGGATGGCGTTGGCTACCGCATCACCCGGAATCCCGGCCTGGGCCAGCAAAGCTTCCCAGCCCGTCCGCACGGCCTCTTCCGGATGGTGGGCCGTGGTCGCCAATTTGTGGTTGAAGATACGACCGCTGGCCGTTTCAATCAGGACCAAATCGGTGAATGTGCCACCGATGTCAAAACCTAGTCGGAAGTGTGCCATGGGGAGCTACGGGCAATGGGAGCCGTTAGTTACTGCGCGAAAGTGACAACCAGATTGGCGTAGCGGTCAATAGTGGCCACCCCCGCGGGCCCGATGACGGCCGTAGATTCACGTTCCTCCACGATGGCGGGTCCTTCAAGGGTGCAGTCACGACCAAGAGCGTAGCGGTCATAGACGGGTGTATCGACATAGGCTCGGGTCTCCGTAAAGTACACGGGACGATGGCCCTTGTACGCCGCCGCACGATCCGGCTGCACGGTGGCTTCGGGCAGAGCGATGTGCGGCGTAGGTCCTGCGGCGTTCAGACGACAGGTCGTGATTTCCAAATCAAGGTGGGTATGGGCGTGCCCGTAGATTTCCTCGTACTGGGCGAAGAAGTGGGGACGCAACTCCTCGGCCAAGGATACGTCCGCTAGGCGGTTCCAGGGTAGTGAAACGACAATTTCATGTCCCTGCCCCACGTGACGCAGATCCGCCTTGCGGGTGAAGACCATGTCGGCGTCGGCAACACCCGCTGTGCGCAGTACCTGGCGCCCCTCAGCGGCAAGTTCGGCATAAATACGGTCCAGGTCCGCCAGGCGGTCAGTATCAAGACGCGCGATGTAGGTACGGGCGAATTCAAAGGCGGAAGGCGCGGTCAGGAATCCTAGGGCCGAGGTCACGCCGGCGGAAGCAGGACAGACGAAACCGCGCATCTTGAGAGCTCGGGCAATCGCGTACGCATGGACAGGCCCCGCTCCGCCAAAGGCCATCAGCAGTAAGCGGCGGGGATCTGCCCCGCGTTCCGCGACATGGACGCGGGTAGCCGAAATCATATTTTCGTTCACTACCTGGAAAATGCCATGCGCCGTATCTACCAGGGGCAGATCCATGGCCGTGGCTAAGCCCTCAAGGGCGGCCGTTGCGGCCGCGCGATCTAGCTGCATGCGGCCCCCGAGGAAGAAATCGGGGTTGAGATACCCGAGGATCAGATCCGCATCCGTGACCGTCGGCTGGTTGCCCCCTTGCCCGTAACAAGCGGGCCCGGGATCCGCGCCGGCTGAATCAGGACCCACTTTAAGCAACCCTAGTTCATCCATCCGGGCAATGGAGCCGCCCCCGGCCCCGATCTCGATCAGCTCAATGGTGGGTACTCGGATGGGTAGTCCGGACCCGCGCTTGAAACGGTGTACACGGGCGATCTCAAAGTCGTCGGACATGGCCGGCTGTCCGTCCTTGATGAGGCACATCTTAGCCGTGGTACCCCCCATATCAAAGGAAACGAGATTGGGTTCGGCTAGAAGCCCACCGTAGAAAACGGCGGCTAGGGCACCCGCGGCGGGTCCTGACTCAACCAGGCGGATGGGGAATTTGATGGCCGTGTCCAAAGTGGATACGCCACCGGAGGAAAGCATGAGAAAGAGCTCATGCCGGAAGCCGACTTCCTGCAGGCGTTCCCTGAGCTGCCGTAAGTATGTGTCGGCCAGGGGCTGCACATAGGCATTGCAGACGGTGGTGGACATGCGCTCGTACTCTCGGATCTCCGGAGCCACTTCATGCGACAGCGAAATCTGAACATGAGGTAGGCGCTGCGCTAGTTGGGCCCCCGCCCGCTGCTCATGATCCGGGTTAGTGAAAGCATGCAGAAAACAGATGGCTACGGCTTCCACCCCTTCGGTGGCCAATTGCTCAGCGATGGCATCAAGTTCCACCGTATTGAGGGGCGTAATCACTTCGCCACGGCCATTCAGTCGCTCTTCCACCTCAAAGCGCAGACGACGCACAACCAGCGGTTCCGGTAGCACGAGCAGGAGATCGTAGATGTCGTAGCGCATCTCCTTACCCATTTCCAGGATGTCGCGGAAGCCCCGGGTAGTTAGGAATGCCGTATGGCCTCCCTTGCGCTCGATCAGGGCATTGGTGAAGAGCGTCGTGCCGTGAATGGCTGACTCAACATGGGATGCCTGGGCTGTGGGTACGAGTTCCTGCCATCCCTGTAGGACTGCCTGGGTTGGGTCGTGGGGAGTAGTCAGGGTTTTGTGGGTGGAAATAGTGCCGGAGACGGTATCGATCAGCACAAAGTCCGTGAAGGTGCCGCCGATATCAAAGCCCAAACGAAGAGATTGCTTGCCACTCATGCTGCTATCTTTACTCCGCCTCCAATCAGGGGTTGGCTGTCGCTCACGCACGGATACCGTCTCCAATCCCAACCCAAGGATACACAGCAGGTGCTAATATCCTGCAACCGGAAGGGGTGTCAATGCGGTTCCGGTTGCCTTACACCCTGGACACACGCATCGCCGCGGAAGGACACAATGAGCTTGGTCCACATGCTATAGTCCAGGGCTAGGGCACATACCTGCCATGGGTCTCAGTGGAGTGGGGACAGTGCCATCCTGCAGGCGATCAATATATCTTTAGACTGGCTACCTCACCCGGCGAAGACCTACATGACGGAAGAGAAGATACAACGTTGGTATGCCAATGCTGTGGATATTCCGGCCGCCTGGGTGAACAGTGGGCCCATTGGCTTGCTGCATCCTATGATTATGCAGCGTGCAGGCCCTTAGCCGGTAGACGCACTAGCTACATTCTGGTTATCCGCACGACGTACTGGCGGATATTCGGTGTGAGGACACGTGCAGCGTCAATGATGAAGGCCATAGCCCATCCCACTGCGCTCGCTGTCCACTCCGGCAGCATGATGTCCACTCCATGCATGGCGGGCACTAGCGTGCGTGCACGCGTGGACGATACTGCGATCCGGTGCGGTGCGGACACAAGAACCACTGAACGAAACGTACACGAGCCCGTGTTCCACCTCTGCAGGTAGGTGAGCAGGTCATGAGCAGCCGGGAACATCTGATCAAAAGAGGCTACGGTCGGGGTGCGCAGCTGTGGAAGCAGATTGAACCAATTATGTCCGGCGATGTCAGATCCTGGATCGTGGGTGAGAGGCTCCACCCCGTAGGCAGTGAGTTGCATGCCGGTCAATGTGAGATCTCCAAACCGGCGCAAGGCATCCGCTAGGCACTGACACAGCGCCGGCACTACCTGGGCCGGCTCAACGTCATTGCGCCACGTGTCCGGCCATGGGGCCCAGCCGGGCCCCGGCGGCTGGGCGGGGCGGATACCGGTGACCCGACTAGCTAGGCCAACCTGAACCCAGCCGATACGCATGGGCTCGTGCCCGGCGGTCAATTCCGCCTCATGCATATCCCAAAACAACGGCCGGCGGGAGGGTTGTAGGTTGGCTTGCATGCTCGTGTGCATGGAAGACCACCCCATCAATTCCGATCGCTCCCGGAAGACACTATAAAGATCTTCCTCCGCGGCGACAATGGCCACTTGGTGTGGATCCAGCTGGCCGAAAGCCTCAAGCAACAGGTCGGTGGGCATGAAGCTCTTCTACCTATTCATTACGGGAGGGCTATGACGCCAGTATCTGAAACATAGTCTGGTGAATGTGGAACACGTGCTCGCCCTCATCGCTGGCGAGAGTTCAGCGCTCAGTATCTCCCAATTGCGTCAGAACGCCATCCAGATTGCCTTCGTCGTCCCCGTCTAGGGCAAAGTCCAGCTGGCCGTCGCCGGTACAATCCCGGTCCTGGATGATGACCGGACTATCGTCAACCCCGTACGTCGCTGGCCAGAGTGTCCCCGTAGGATTGTCATCATCCATTATTATCATCCCGGTAGCCCCCGGATCAACATGCTCGGCTGTCGCCCCATGACGATGAGGATGATACCAGAGGGTAGCGTCCGGCTGTATGACGTCAAAGTCGGCTGTCCACGTTGCCCCCGGTTCAATCGGGCTTTGTGGGCTGCTGTCGTCCTCCGCCGGGACATCGCCGCCATACCAGTGGGTTGTCGTACCCTCATCCAATACGTTGGTTACATCCATTGCCACCGAGGCGCCCGACCTGATCCGCGGGCAGGTCTGTCAAGCCGACGATTGCCTGTGGCAGGGTGCTTGGCTCATAGCCTAGGCGCGCATGGGGTGGACCTAGTCCTTGTTAACCATGCCTCAACGTTTTTTACGGACAGCCACTTACGTAGCGGGGTGTAGGATGACGGTCACTCCTTGCATTTCCGCTAGGTTGCGCTGGTCTGGCGCAACGTGTTCGGAGACGACTACCGGTATGACGGTGACGTTTTCCAACACCGTGCGCAGTGTCGCCGCGCGTTCCGCCGCGCGGTTTATGTCGGCGTCGCCTGCAGTAATCGATATTTCCGCAGCGACATAGACCGTTTCCGGGCCGGGGGGCCTGCGGCCCGTGAATATCAGGTCCAGCAGCCACATATCTGTATTTTCGGCCTCTGTAATCCGGTTGTGCTCCTCCGCTTGGTCGGCTCGTCGATCGAGGTCGTGGTCTCGTGGTGTGCTGGTGCTCTTGAGGATGCGGACGTTGCGGAGGTTGAGGGTTGGCCTGGCAATGCTACCGACGTTGGCGACAATCTTAGTTTCGTAGCCGTTACCCCGGAAGTTGTCCATCTGGCCTTCAAGCCGGTCGAAGCGTTT
The DNA here is from genome assembly GCA_965116185.1 of Caldilineaceae bacterium. Classification (GTDB taxonomy): domain Bacteria; phylum Chloroflexota; class Anaerolineae; order Caldilineales; family Caldilineaceae; genus Bin34. The sequence goes on along the minus strand of OZ220492.1, from coordinate 54,559 downwards.
GTCCACCCGGTCGAAGCGTTTGTCCACCTGGTCGAAGCGTTTGTCCACCTGGTCGAAGCGTTTGTCCACCTGGTCGAAGCGTTTGTCCATTTCCTGACGGATGGCAGTACGGTCAGCGGCGGCTTGTGCGAAACCCTCGGCCATTTCCTGACGGATGGCAGTACGGTCAGCGGCGGCTTGTGCGAAACCCTCGGCTACGGTCTGGGCCAGTTTGTTGACCTGCTCAGTCAACTGCGCAACGAGTTGCGGGAGCTGGCGCTCTTCATCGGTCAGCAACTTGCGCCGCAGACGTTCCCGGATATCGGGGTATTCGTCAAGTACGCGCTCTAGGTCAGCGATGGTGGGTATGTACAGGTCGGGGGATATCATTTGAGCTTCTTCCAATTCATGTGCGCATTATAACATCTGCTTGGGCGGCGGTCAAGCAGGGGCTTGAGGCGGTTAGGGGAGTGCAAAAAGCTGATGTGGAAGATGGCCGCGCTATAACCCCAGCGCATTTGGCGGGCCTAGCCCGGTTCACCGCGCGCTAGGCCGTTGGCGTTGCCCTTACGCCTGTTGCGAGCAGATGGTTACCCGTCCGGCCATACGGCATAGGGCAAGCGCTTGCCAACGCTCCGGCGCACCATCCCAGCCAGCAGCGTCGCAGTGTCCATAGGGCAGGCGTTGTGCCACCCTTCACACGCATCAACATAGCGGTCAAGGTGCTTTGTACTGAAATGGAGGTACACGCCATCCTGTCCACGCTTCCATCCCGTCCGGAACGACTCCGGTCCGTGAGGGCGGGTCTGCTCCCGCACGTATGCACCCACCGTGTGCGTGACCGCTTCCTGCCGGCGGTGCAGCCCTTGATAGGCCCGTGCTGCGTCAGTATACATACACCCTAGCTCCGAACTCCGTGTTCGTATGCCCGAACCCTTCAGGGTAGACTGGGCACTCCGTGCTACCTCCTGCACCTTGACCTGATTGGGAGCACGGTCCTTCCAACCGACCACGGGCGTCTTGCCCACGGGGCTGCGGGCGGCCGGCTTGTTGCTTCCCGGGCCGCCGATGTACGTCGCATCGGCTTCTCCCCGGCCGCCGAACTGCTGGCCCAGCGGTTCCGTCTCTTCGTGCCCAGTGGCCCGGATGCGATGGGCCCAGTACCACGCGGTCTTCGGCGTGATCGCCAAATCCCGGCGCCGCTGCAGGCTGGACACGCCTTGGCGGTTGCTATGGAACAGTCGCAAGCCTGCACCCACTGCGCCCACGGAAGCTGGCTGTCGGGCATGAGCGTGCCCGTCTTGACAGTGCAGTCCTGGCCACACGTTGGGCAGCGGTATTGCTCGGTCTGCCGACTGGATTGGCGCTGGCTGAGGGCATCCCTTACGCACTAGGCGCAGTGTACGCCATCAGGCCATCGCGTGCCATCCTTGTCTGAATTACGCTCCCTGTGTACCCCAAACGCTGCGGCAAGTTAAACGATTTCTGACCTAACTTGGCACACAGGTATATAGTCCCCTAATTACTTATATATCCGGAAATCTAGTGGAAGAAGGTACGTACAACGACAATACACCTCATATGATAGCCTATGGGGTTTTACAGTTGACCGTCATGTACACACTCCGCTTTTGGCCGTAAGACACCCGGGCGCGTAGAGTTTGCGTATCCGAAGCCGATACTGTCTGCCGCTCCATTGCCCCATCCACAAGTTTCTCCTGTCCCCATATGTCTGACTCCCATCTCGATCCCATTACGCTTGAAATTCAGTGGCAGCGCTTGATCAGCGTCATGGACGAGATCGACGACGCCACCGTGCGTACCTCGTTTTCGACAATCGTGGGCGAAAGCCGGGATTTCGCCTGCATTCTCGTCAATCAGGATGGCTACTCCATCTGTCAGTCCAGCTTCAGCCCGCCGGATTTCTGTGTCATCCTGCCCCGGACAACACGCCATATGCTTAAACGGTTCCGGCAGGATACACTGGCCGAGGGTGATGTGCTGGTGACCAACGACGCTTGGCTGGGGGCAGGCCATCTGCCGGATTACGTGGTGATCACGCCTATCTTCTGGCAGGACAAGGTTGTGGCCTTTATGGGCACCATTGCCCACCTAGCGGATACGGGTGGACATCCCGGTGACATTGACAGCTATGACGTATACAGCGAAGGCCTGCGCCTGCCTCCCTGTAAACTGTATAGAGCGGGTGAACCCAATGCGCTGGTGTTTGACATTATCGGTAACAACTGCCGCGTGCCGGACCTGGTCCTTGGTGACTTGCGGGCCATAGTCGGTACGCACCGTCTCGGGGCCCGGCGCCTCCAAGAATTTCTGCGGGATTACGACCTGGCGGATCTACGCCTGCTATCCGACACGATACACGACAGTTCCGAGCGCCTAATGCGTCAGCGTATCGCCGCGTTACCGGATGAGACCCATGAATTCGGCCTGGAGATCGACGGCTACATTGAAACGGTTCATCTGCATGCCACGGTAGAGATTCGGGGTTCGGACATTTACGTGGACTATACCGGCACCTCGGCCCAGACACGCAACGGGTCCATCAACTGCGTGTACAACGTCACGTACTCCAGCACCCTGTACCCGTTTAAGTGTGCCTTGGCGAGCCAAATTCCCAACAACGAGGGTCTGTTCCGACCCATTCATGTGAGTGTACCGGTGGGGTGCATCCTCAACTGCGAGTACCCCTTTCCCGTGCGCGCACGCGCGAAAACCACGAACAATATCAATCAGGTGCTGTTTGGCGCCGTATGGCCCATTCTAGGGGAACATGCTCAGGCGGGCAGCGGATCGATCTGGCCTTTCTCGGTACGAGGCGATGAGGAAGATTTTGGTAACTTTTCGGTGCACATCCTGCCGCATGGTGGTCGGGGAGCCATGCGGTCCATGGACGGCATGATTCCTATTGCTTTTCCCCACAACAGTTCAGTGACGCCGGTAGAGATCATGGAAGTGCGGGCACCGATCTTGATCCGGCAGAAGGAATACCTGCCGGATACAGCGGGTCCTGGTGAATACCGGGGCGGTATTGGTCAGCGCATGACGTTCCAGAGTATTGCCCGCAGTACCTTGACAGCACGGGTACGGCCCGACAAGATGTTCTGTGCACCGCCCGGCTTGGGTGGAGGCGCGGTAGGACGCGTGGGCACGGTTCTCGTCAATGGGACACCGATTGACCGCTTCCCACCCATCGCGCTGGAAACAGGCGACGAAATCGAGTTACGTATGCCGGGCGGCGGCGGCTTTGGTCCTGTGGCCAAGCGATCGCGGGAAGCCGTGATGCACGACTATCAACGGGGATACATCACCCGCGAAGGTGCCTTGCGGGATTATGGGGTGGATGTGAATAAGGAGTGACATAGTCACCCGAGTTGGCATCAGTCCTCAAAGCTTCTTCGCTTAAGGGGTGACGTCAATCCCGCAGGGCTACGCAGAGCCTGCGGCACCACGTAGCGCAGGGCTAGAAGTTTACTCTGCTGCGCTACACCCAGACCCCTATAACCTCCGTATTGCTCTAATGCAATGCTAACATAATGCATACAATTCTCTTACAATCACTCTGCAGAATGCAAGCATATTGCTACATATGCATATAAAAAAGGTAGGTGCAGCATATATTTTATCACAAAAACGCTAAAATTTCTTTTTTATGATGGAGGAATTGAAAATGGCTCGCTTGACACGATGGCATCCGCGATGGAACTGGGATATGACACCCTTGTTTCGGCTCACGGCTCCTAGCCAGACCGCTTTCAGTGCCTATTTGCCGCCCATGGACATTGAAGAGAAAGATGAGCAGTATGTGATAACGCTGTCCGTACCGGGATTCAGTCAGGATAACCTGCACATTGCCGTGGAGGACGACGTGCTGCATATTGAGGGTTCCCTCACCCAGGACAGCCAAAGCGAGGAAGATGCCAAGGGCCGCAAATATCACCTACGTGAGCGCCACATGGCCCGATTTGCTCGTTCTGTGCGGTTGCCCGGTGGTATTGATGAGGACCAGATCAAGGCTCAATATAAAACCGGAGTCTTGACGCTGGTGATTCCCAAACCGACCGAGAGCATGTCCAAGCAGATCGAGATCACGGCCGGCTAACTAGCCGTCTGCTCCAAGGCATACGCACGACGAGGCCAGGGATTGTTTTATATAAAGAGGGCCGCGGCCGTCATATAAGTGACAATGGCCGGTTCAGGCACTTGTAGTGAAGTGCTCCACCTTGTCCCAGTCCAGTTCCACACCTAGGCCTGGTCCGTCCGGTGTCGGTAGCACACCTTGCACCGGATCCCGCGGGGTAGCAATGAATGTGTCCGCCAGGTCAGTGGCCGGTGAGGGCCAGCGGGCACAAGGGAGGGCCGCGGCGAGATGGCACGCTGCCACCGCAATCAGATCATAGTAAATTGCGATCGACAGGCCCAAGCCGGCGGCCTCAAACAGGTGGCCTATTTGCTGTACCGATTGCAGGCCGCCGTGCTTACTAATTTTCATAAGTGCTAGGGTGGCGGCCCCACGCCGAATGACTTCCATGGCATCTTCCGGACCGTAAATAGCCTCATCCGCCATGACCGGTGTGTGCAGACGGCGGGCGATATCGGCCATGTCCTCAATCCGGGCGACAGGCTGTTCAATAGCACCGAGCGCCCCGATATCCTCCATAGCCTTCAGAGTTGGTATGGCCTGGGTGATGGTGTATCCGATGTTGCCGTCTACTTGGATCACCGCACGGTCGCGCACGGCATCCGCCACGGCTGCGTAGCGCTTGACATCCTCAATGGGATCGAGGCCGATCTTCATTTTCAGGACCTTGTAGCCATGCTCATCCAGCTGGGCGCGGGCATGGGCAGCCATCTCGGTCGGTGACCCGTGATGCACGAACCCCATGAGCGTAATGCCGTCCCGCACCTTGCCGCCGAGGAGCTGGTAGATCGGTACACCTAGGGCCTTGCCCTTGAGATCCCAGAGAGCCATTTCGACCCCGGAATAGGAAAAGTAATGGTGGGGTAGAGCCGCATGCATAGCCCGGTTGAGGGCCGTGATCTGCATGGGATCCGCCCCTTCCACTACGGGAGCCAAATGATGCCGGATGTTGGCGAGCATGCCCACGGCGGTCTCACCGTAAAAGGGGGCGTCCACGGACGCCTGGCCCACGCCCATAAGCCCTTCGTCCGTGTGCAGTTGGATCAGGATGGTAGGAGCCCGATCCCAAGATCCATAGGCGGTTGTTAGGGTGTCCGTGCGCGGAATATTCAGTAGGCGGGCTTGCAGGCGGGTGATGTGCATGAGGTCTTTCTCCAGCAGCCAACGGTCAGCAACGGGCCATAAACCGTTTCATGCGCGCTGTGGCGCGAGCAATGTCGTCTAGAGGCTGCAGTAAGGTAATACGGACATGGTCCGTTTTGGGATCTCCAAACAGAGTGCCCGGGAAGATCATGACACCTTCCTCTTGCAGGAGGCGCAGACAGAATTCCTCAGACTTCATACCGGTGGTAGACACGTTGACGTAGATGTACATGCCCCCACCGGGATGGCCGTAGGTCAGGTCCATGTCGTCCAGGGCCTGCATGAGGGCCCGCCGGCGCCGATCGTATTCCTGCCGCATAGCCTCCACCGGCGCCTGAGGACCGGTCAGAGCCGCGAGAGCCGCCATCTGCATCGGGGTCGCTGTACAAATACTCAGGGTATGCTTGACCTCAACTACCGCCTCTACAAATTCCCGGGGTGCTGCGAAATAACCGACGCGCAGCCCGGTCATGGCGTACGCTTTGGCGAAACCGTTTACGGTGATGGTACGCTCGTGCATGCCTGGGAAGGTGGCTAACGAGGCGTGGACTCGATCATCATACATGAGCTTTTCGTAGATCTCATCCGAGATGAAGATCAGGTCCCGTTCTACGCCCAGAGCCGCTAGCTCGGCCAACTGGGCAGGTGCCATGGCACCGCCGGTAGGATTATTCGGCGTCACAACGGCCACGACCTTGACTTGCGGTGTAAGGTGAGTCGCAACAGCTTCTGCCGTCAGCGCGAAATCATTTTCCTGCACGGTCGGGACTGTGACGATCGTGCCGCCTGCCAGGTGCACCATGTGGTCATAGGCGTTGTAACGGGGTTCCTGTAAAAGCATCGCGTCGCCGGGACCGATCAGCACCTGGGTTAGCAGATAGAGCGCTTCCTGACAGCCATTGGTCACTATGATCTCATCTGCGGTGTACGCCAACCCGTTTTCGCAGCGCAATTTATGGGCAATGGCTTCCCGCAGCACCGGCAGGCCCGCCGGTGGCGTGTAATGGGTGTCGCCGGCGGCCAGCGCCTGCTGTGCAGCTTCCACTACATGCGCGGGTGGGTCAAAATCCGGATCGCCACGGCCCAGGGTGATGACATCATCCTGTTGCGCAGCCAGGGCTAGCATGCGGGATCGCAGACTGCCTTGGCTGCGCACGCGGTGGGGAATGAGGCGCTCTTGTAACACCGATTATGTTTTCCTGTTTCTTTGTATGTCTTACTCCCTAAGGCTATCATACCGTGAAACGGTTTCTTACACTGGACGATACTGGGTGGTGACGAGCCGGATTTCCCTGAGTCGGATCGAATCGACTGCTGTGGGTACTGACGGCTACGCTTGGTCCGGGCCCGGTGTCGAAAATTTGTCCGTCTTGCTTGCCGGATTGGCTATTACGAACCGAATGGGTATGATTACTACTTATATAAGACATTGTATTCAGGGCGTCTGGGAGACCAAGGAGGAATGCCCTATGCGACACTGGTTATCATTTGTATCTTTGTGTGTCCTGCTGCTGTTACTGACCGCCTGTGCCACGCCGGCGGCTCCCGCAGCGGGCGATGGCATGATGGCGGCCAAAGGCGGAGATCTGGAAATCGCCTTCCCGGCTAGTAGCGAACCGGCTACTCTGGACGGCCACATTGATCCCTATCAGTCAGCTTGGCTGTTTAATTCTTTCACGGCCGATCCTCTGGTGATTCTGGCCCCTGACGCCACGTACCAGGGAGCGTTGGCGGAAAGCTGGGAATCCCTGGAAGGTGGTATGGCTTGGACCTTTCGTCTGAAGTCCGGAGTCTCCTTCCAGGATGGCACACCCTTCAATGCGGAAGCGGTCAAGTACAACCTTGAACGCATTCTGGCCCCTGAGACGGCCTCTGCCCAGATGGCCGCTGATCTGGGTGATATTGCCGATATTGAAGTGGTTGACGATCTAACTGTGACCATTCACTTCAACACGCCTGCCGTCAACCTGCTGGACGCCCTGCGTCGCACTCCGATCTGGTCGCCGACCGCGGCCGAGGAATATGGTTTGGATCAGTTTGACCGTCATCTGGTCGGTGCCGGCCCGTTCGTGCTGGAGGAATGGGTACCTAATGATCGCATCGTGTTCCACAAGTGGGAAGACTATGGCGGCTGGAACGCCATCATGGACCATGAGGGTCCGGCACACCTGGACAGCATCACGATTCGCTTCATCGGCGAGGACGCGGTCCGAGCGGCCATGTTGGAAACCGGTGATGTCCACATTGTCCGTGAGTTACCCGCCGCGAACGTGGAGGACTACGAAGATCGCGAGGGTTTTGAACTGATCACGGGCTACCAGGCCGGGACAGGGCTGCAGATGGTAATCAACATCCGCAATGCACCCCTGAACATTCTGGAACTACGCCAGGCGCTACAGTGGGCTACGGATCAGCCGGCCATCAATGATCTGGCCTATAGTGGCCTTTACCTCGTCTCTGACGGCCCCGTGAATGTCGTGCATCCTTGCTACTGGGACGGTGCGGCCGATATGTACGGCTATGATCCGGACCAGGCCGTAGAATTGCTGGAAAGCATCGGGTACACGGACGATGACGGGGACGGCATTCGGGAGGCCCATGGCGTGCCCGGTGTGGAGGATGGCACCCCGCTCAGTCTGCGCTGGACCGTGCTGCACCATACGGAAATTGGTGAAGTGGTGCAGGGCCAGTGGCGTGAAGTGGGTATTGATCTGCAACTGGAACAAGTAGCGGGGCCCATCCAGCTGGAGCGGCGCAACGCCCGTGACTTTGACCTGATGTATGAGCGCCAGCGGACCCCGGATCCGGCCATCCTGGAGATGGTATGGAATTCCGCCAATGACGTAGAGGGTGGTTGGGCCTGGACCGGTTTCGTCAATGCCGAGCTTGACGAGGCCGTGACGCAGATCCTGCAGGTGGCAGATCCGATGGAACGGTGTGCGTTAGCCTATACCGCTCAGCGTATCATTATGGAGAATGCCGTCATGCTGCCGACTCTGAGCCAGCCGCAGTTTTACGCCCTGGACGCTGCGGTCAAGAACTTCCAACTGTCCTCGGAATCACCCTACTTCTTCCTGCACAATACTTATATTGAGTGACCATGACAAGCCGTTTGGCTGTCGATTCTTGGCAATGGCCGGCGTTCCCCGGCCCAAAGGAGAAAGAATAGTATGACAAAGGTATGTCGTCTGTTGTTGATGGTTCTGTTACCAGTGCTGGTGCTGGCAGCCTGCGCTTCCCCGGCACCCATGGCCGAGGACCCCATGGCTGAAGAGCCCATGGATGCTGAGGAGATGATGGACGGGGAGGTGACCCTAACCATCGGCATGAACGAGCTGGTCACATCACTGGATCCGCCCACGGATTGGGCCATTGCCGCGACCTGGATTCACATGAACATGTTTGACTGCCTGATCTGGCGAAACCGCGAAACCGCGGAGTTTGAGCCCTGGCTGGCGGAAACATATGAGAATATTGACGAAATCACCTGGCGCATGAAGCTGCGTGAGGATGTGACGTTCCACAATGGCGAGCCCTTCACCGCCGACGCGGTGGTCTGGACCTACAATCGCATCATTGAGGCATCACGGGACGAGTTCATTACCTACAACCAGTGGTTGTTCATTGACCAGATCAACGTGCTGGATGAGTACAACGTTGAAATCGTGACCGCCACGCCGGAGCCGGCGTTCCTGAGCAAGATGGCGGGTACGGGCTGTGGTATCCAAGCACCCGAGCATGGTCGGGCCCAAGCCGCCAGCGGTGAGGACTACATGCCGGTTGGCACCGGACCTCTGATGTTTGACAGCTGGGTCAAAGATGACAGCATCACGTTGCGGGCTAACGAGAACTACTGGCAGGGTAAACCGGACGTGGATGTCGTCATCTGGCGTAATATCCCCGAGGTTTCAACTCGTGTCGCCAATCTGCTGACGGGCGACGTGGATATGATCGTGGCCGTACCGCCCCAGGACTGGGAGCGGGTCAACGCCAACGAAGGCACAAACGTGGTGGAATTTCTGACCACGCGCGTCATGCTGCTGGCTCTGCGGGTAGGTCCTTCGTCCACGCTGCCGGACTGGACAGGCCCCACTTCCGATCCCCGTATCCGGGAAGCCATCAGCCTATCCATTGATCGTGAAGCCCTCCTAGGCCTGATCGATGGTATGGGTATTCCAGTGCTGTCCCGTATCACCCCGCCCACTTTGGGCTGGGATGACCAATACATCAACCAGCTGGGTGAATACAATCCGGAACGGGCCGCCGAACTGCTGGCCGAAGCCGGCTATGATGGCGAGGAACTCCTCTTCCATTCCAGCACGCGCTGGCTGGCACAGAAGGAAGTTTCCGAAGCTCTGGAAGCTATGATGGAAGCCGTGGGCCTGAATGTGGACCTCCAGGTACTTGATGTGACGACCTTCAACGAACAGGTCTATCGTCCGTCCCGGAATGAGGAAATCTATATGACCGCATTGGGTAATTCCTTCTTTGACCCCTGGATTACCGTTCTGTCCGAACAGTCGGACCGCCGGGAACGAACCGGCTGGCAGGGCCCGAACGCGGATGCGGCCGACACCCTGATCCGGGAAGCGGCCGTGAACATGGATCCGGATGCACGTCGCCAGCAGTACGTTGAGATCCAGGAACTCATCGCGGCTGATATGCCCTACATCTATCTCTATCAGATGCGGGACACAATCGGGCTCAGTGATGTCTTTGCCTGGGATCCGCCCCTGGACGGCTTCATCTGGCTCGGCAATATTGACTACACAGGTAATAACTAATCTTGGACTAGCACCTTGAACAGGTTGAGAGAGGGGTCCGGCAGGAGGCCGAATCCCTCTCTCTGTTCTCGGTGCCCGGTATCTGCACCGCGGGATAGCCCCGCCCCTGCGGCCAGACAGCCTCAGAATCTCTGGTTATATGGCGGGTATATGACTCATGCTGGTATATCTAGGGGGACGGCTGGTACAGCTCGTGCCCATTTTGCTTTTGATCTCCCTGATTGTCTTTCTGAGCCTGCATGCTTTACCGGGCGACCCGGCCCAACTCATGTTGGCGGGCGCCGAAGGTGGGGTCGTTACCCCGGAACGCATTGCCGAATTACAGGAAGCCATGGGACTCAATGATCCTCTGCCTATCCAATACGGTCGTTTCTTGCGGGGGATCCTACGCGGCGATCTGGGTGAGTCGATCCGGCTGCGCGCACCCGTCACCGAAATCATCCTGGAGCGCTTCGCCTTTACGATGCAATTGAGCCTAGGGGGCTTGGTCTGCGCCCTCTTAATCGGCTTGACCACCGGTATTCTGGCCGCCCTACGGCCCAACGGCTGGACCGATTTTTTGTTCAGTGTCCTGGCCTACATCGGGATGTCAATGCCCCTCTTCTGGCTGGGACTCCTACTGATCTTCGTGTTTGCCTTCCATCTAAAATGGTTTCCGCCTTCGGGATCGGAAGGCTTTGACCGCCTGATCCTGCCTAGTCTAACGCTCGGTTTTGTGTCTGCCGGTTCTATCAGCCGGTTGACCCGTTCCTCACTGCTGGAGACCATGCAGGATGATTACATCCGGACCGCACGGGCCAAAGGTCTGAACCAGCGCCAGCTGGTCCAGTACCATGCCCTCAAGAATGCCTTCATCCCTGTGATCACCATTGTGGGCCTACAGTTTGGCGGTATGCTAGCCGGTGCCGTAGTCACGGAAACCGTCTTTTCTCGGCCCGGTTTGGGGCGCTTGGTGGTGCAGGCTATCATCTGGAAAGACTATCCGCTGGCACAGGGCATCATCCTTTACTTAGCGTTTCTGTTTCTCGCAGCCAACCTTCTAGTGGATATATCCTATGCTTGGCTGGATCCGAGAATTCGCTTCCGCTGAGCCACCAACCCAGGTTGGCATGGGCGGTCACGGCACCTCCCTAGAACCGGTTGCCACCGGCTGCTAAGCAGAGATCCGGGGAGACGTTGATGCAGACTCAGACCACCATACTGAAACGCAATCTACAGGTATTCACCACGCATCCCAATGGCATGCTGGGCCTGCTGCTGCTGCTGGTATGGATCCTGATTGCCCTGTTAGCCGAGCCGCTGGCACCCTATGATCCGCTGGACCAGGCGCTGCCGCCGGCGCGCGTGGACGATTCGTCGGCCCGTCAGGCACCGTCATCCCTCTACTGGTTTGGAACGGACGAAGTGGGCCGTGATGTACTGAGCCGTGTGCTGGCGGGGGCCCGTATCTCTATGGCTCTGGGGTTCATCAGCGTCTCAATTGGCCTGGTGCTTGGTTCTACGCTGGGCGTGCTGGCCGGTTTCTATGGCGGTTGGATGGATGCCATTCTTATGCGTCTGATGGACGCTCTGCTGGCCTTTCCCGGTATTCTCTTAGCTCTCGTCGTTATTGCCGCGCTGGGCACTAGCATTCAGAATGTCATGATCGCCGTAGGGATTGCCATTGTGCCTCAGTATGCACGTCTGGTGCGGAGCTTGTGTCTGACGATTCGAGAGCTGACCTATGTGGAGGCGGCGCACGTGGTAGGTAGTGGTGCCACACGTATTGTCCTCCGCCATTTTCTACCGAACATTGTGGCTCCCCTGATTGTGCTTTCCACACTGCAGATCGGGCAGGCTATTATTTATGGCTCAGCCCTCAGCTTCTTAGGTATGGGGGCCCAGGCGCCCACACCGGAATGGGGGTTGATGGCGGCTAAGGGACGCGATTTTTTCCGCAAGGCTTGGTGGATCTCCACGTTCCCCAGTCTGGCAATTCTGACCGTTGTCATGGCCTTCAATCTGTTGGGCGATGGCCTGCGCAGCATGTTGGATCCACGGTTACGGCTGGTGCGCGCGGCAGGCCGACAGGACATGTAAACTAAACGAACGTAGACAAGAGGCCCACCATGAAAATCACGCAACTTGAAGCAGTGACGGTATCGCTGCCGCGCACGGATACCCTGACCACGGTCTATGCGACTGCCACCGGCGCCACTACCGTCGTGGTACGCCTGCACACGGATGAAGGCCTCATCGGCATTGGTCAGACAGCGGTGGCACCCCGCTCCTATGGGGAAACGGCCGAAGGTATTCAGGCCAACATCCTGGCGCACCTGGCGCCCGCCGTAGAGGGTGAAAGTCCCCTGAACATTGAGCGGTTGGTGCGGAAGATGGAACGAGCCCTGCCTGACCATTGGTCTTCGCATGCCGGCGTAGAGTTTGCACTGTGGGATCTGAAAGGCAAGGCGCTGGGAGTGCCCGTGTACCAGTTGCTGGGGGGCAAAGTACGCGCCGGAGTTGACCTGATGGGCTTTGTGCACCACGACACACCGGACGCCATGGCTACGACCGCCACCGCCACCTTGGCGGAAACACCTTTTCCCGTGCTGAAGATGAAAATCGGACTGAATCCGGAGGAGGATGTTAGGCGCTATGCCGCGGTAGCCCAGGCGGTACAGGGACAAGCCGTTATCCAGGTGGATGGTAATGCGGGGTATACACTGGATCAGGCACAGCCGGCCCTGGCGCAGATGGAAGCCTGCGGTGCCTTAGGCCTCATTGAGCAGCCGGTGGCGACCTGGACCGAAATGGCCGTACTAGCGCGACGGCTATGCACGCCCCTGATGGCGGATGAGGCGATCTATCCGCCGCGTGACGCACTGGTAGTGGTGCAGGCGAAAGCAGCCAGTGTTGCCCTGATGAAGATCACGAAGCATGGTGGGATTCTGAACGTGTGGAAGATTGCGTCTATCTTTGCGGCCGCGGGCCTGGATCTGTCCATTGCCATCTATTATGACATCATTGCGGTGGCGGCGGCTCATCTGGCGGCGGCCTTACCCTGTGCCCGTTGGCCTTCTCCTTTCACGAACCTCCATGATACTCTGCTCACGGAGCCCTTTGTACCGGACGGTCTACTCCTGCGTGTGCCCGAAAAGCCGGGCTTGGGTGTGGAGCTGGATATGGATAAGGTGGCACGGTATCGGATTGACTGACTTGTGGATTGGAACCGTCTTCACTCATGACCACCTATCTGACCTCGCGCCTACTGCAGATGGTGCCGTCCCTATTCCTCCTGACCGTTGTGTTGTTTGTGCTGATGCGTCTCGGCGGTGATCCCGTGATGCACCTGGCGCACCCTGAGGCTTCGCCGGAAGAAATTGCGGCGATCCGGGCCGCGTATGGTTTTGACCGGCCCCTGTATGAACAGTACTGGAAACAACTGCGCATGATGGTGCGGGGTGACTTTGGCGAATCGTTCCGCTTCCGTTCACCGGCCCTGCCGCTGGTAATTGAGAAGCTGCCGGCTACCATGGAGCTAGCCTTCGCCTCTATTGTGGTCGCGCTGGTCATCGCTATCCCGGCGGGCTTGCTGTCGGCCATCTACCAGAATTCGCCCCTTGACCTCGCGGTCACCTCGGGGTCAACTCTGGGCCGTGCCATGCCCAACTTCTGGATTGGGATCATGCTTATTCTGCTTTTTGCAGTGTACTTGGAATGGCTACCGGTGTCCGGACGACTGGAACCCACCTCCATCGTGCTGCCCGCTCTTACGTTGGGTACGAGTGTGGCCACCTCTTTGGCCCGCATCCTGCGCTCCAGCATGCTGGAAGTGATCCGGCAGGAGTACATGACCACGGCCCGCGCCAAGGGCCTGCGTCGCTGGTCTGCGCTTTTGTTGCACGGTCTGCGCAACGCTCTTATTCCCTTTATCACTGTCTTCGGGCTCCAGATGGCCTGGCTGCTAGGCGGTTCTGTCATTGTAGAGGAAGTATTTGCCTGGCCCGGTATGGGGCGCCTGCTCCTGAATTCCGTCAAGGTCCGGGATCTGTCCGTGGTCATGGCCGGTGTCTGTGTCTTCGCCTTGGTGGTTATGGCGACCAACCTGCTGGTTGATTTCTTCTATACACTCCTGGATCCGCGCATTCGCTACGGCTCATGACGGTATCGGGTTTGCCGGACAAACGGATAGCCCCGGCCCCACGGGATCCCGGTGCACCACGCCGACCGCGCTATCGTTGGTTCTGGCGTCTGCGTAAAAGCCCCACGGGTCTGCTTGGGGCCGTGACGGTGCTGCTTGTCGTCCTGGTCGCCCTCCTGGCTTCCTTCATCACGCCGCACGATCCGGAGGAAATCGATCTCAAGAATCGCTTGGCCCCCCCTATCTGGGCTGCGGAGGGTAACTCTGAGTACCTACTGGGTACGGACCAGCTGGGCCGTGATGTGCTAAGCCGCATTATTCTGGGCACGCGGATTTCCCTCCTGGTGGGCCTGGCCGGTGTGGCCCTGGCGATGCTGACCGGCGTGTTTCTGGGCCTGACCAGTGGGTATTTAGGGGGTTGGTGGGACATGCTGGTGTCACGTGCCCTGGACACTTTTCTGGCCATTCCCTTCATTATTCTGGCCTTGGCCGTAATTGGTGTACTGGGTGTCAAAGGTGGCAACAACATCCTGCGTCTGATCATCGTGCTGGGACTGGCTAACTGGGTGATTTTCACCCGTGTCGTGCGTGGGGAAGTGCTGTCCGTCAAAGAGCGGGACTACGTAGAGGCGGCTCACGCCATTGGCCAGCGTGCCGGGTTGATCATGCTGCGCTACATCCTGCCCAACGTGACCGCTTCCATCATTGTCCTGGGGGCCCTGCAGATGTCCACCGTGATCATCGCCGAAGCCTCCCTGAGTTTTTTGGGTCTCGGCGTACAGCCGCCCACTATCACTTGGGGCATCATGCTGGCCGATGGCCGAGATCATCTGGCCACCTCCTGGTGGCTGGCCACGTTTCCGGGCTTGGCGATCACTGTAACCGTGCTGGGGTTCATTCTCTGGGGGGATTGGCTCCGGGACGTGCTGGATCCCCGTTTGCGGGAGTAACACTATTGCTTGCAGCAGACAGCGAGGAGAGGCGCAATGACGTTTTCCATCACAGGTTTGGGGCCCGACGGCAAGATGGGCGTGGCCGTAGCCACGAAATACTGGGCGGTAGGCGCCCGGGTACCTTACGCACGCGGGGGGCTAGCTGCCCTAGCCGTACAGGCCTACGCGCAGCCGTACATTGGGTATGATGTCCTGAACCTGCTGGCTGCCGATCCCACACGAGACGGGCCCACTGTCCTGCAACAGGTGCTTGACCGTGATCCGGGCCGGGAGTGGCGCCAGGTCGGGTTAGTCGATACGCGGGGCAATGTGGTTGGGTTCACCGGGAAGGAAACCGTGGCGTGGAGCGGACATTTCGTCACGGAGCATTGTGTGGGGGCAGGTAACATGTTGGTGGGCCCGGAGACGGCCCAGGCCATGACGGTATTTTTTGAGGAACACGCAGCATGGGCACTGCCGGAACGCCTCGTGGGTGCCTTACAGGCGGGGCAAGCCGCGGGCGGGGATAAACGAGGACAGCAATCAGCTGCCGTCTATGTCGTGGATCAGGAAGAAGCGCCCTATCTGGATCTGCGTATTGATGATCATCCCGATGCGATTACCGAACTGGCCCGTCTGCTGGCGGCCACGAAGGATCTGGAGCTCGTACGGGCTACCCATTTTGCATCTAGCCGGGAATCACCGTCCGTGGCAAGTTATGCAGCCCACAAACAAGAACTGCGGGACGCAGGACTGGCATAGGTCATAGGTATGGACGCACCACAGGGAGACAGCTGCTGGAAACTATATTAGTCACCGGTGCCCACGGTTTCGTGGGCCTCAATCTGGTGCATCAGTTGACGCAGCGGGGCCTACAGGTGCTGGCTCTGAGCCGCTGGCCACCTGAGCTACTCTCCGGTCCCGTGCAGCGGGCGGAATGGATCCTGGGTGATGTCACACGGCGGCAGGAGCTGATCGAACTCGTGCGGTGCCGTGCGGTGACCCGGATTGTCCATACCGCGGCGGTAACACCCACTCCCGATGTTGAGCGCACGGATCCGGCCCGCATTGTGGACATCAATCTGGGGGGCACGCTCAATGCGCTGGAAGCGGCGCGCCTCGGTCATGTCAGGCGCTTTCTCTTTGTCAGTTCCTCAGTGTTGTATCGGGATTTCCCGTTGGCTTGTGGACCGGCCCGGGAGGACGATGCGTTACCGCCCACGAATCTCTACGGTATCTGCAAAGATGCCTGTGAGCGCTTATGCCGGCAATACCACGCACTTTGCGGTTTGTCCGCTGTGAGTGTCCGGCTAGGCACGGCATACGGCCCCTGGGAGCGTCCTAGCCAGTCCCGTACACGTCTGTCTGCCATTGCGCAACTGGTAGCATGGGGGCTGGGGCCACGGGACCATCCCCTCCGCGTGTATGGCTCACATATCAAGCGTGATTACATATATGTAGAAGATGCCTGTGCGGCGATGGCGGATCTCGTTTTGCATCCCCAACCACGCTGGGGCCTGTATAACCTATCGTCTGATGTATCCTATCCTTTAGTAGACGTATTGCAAGCCCTCCAAGCGGTTATCCCCGGGTTCCGGTGGCAGCCTACCGCAGATCCTGAAGCCGCAGAATTCGGCTTTGTGGCCATAGACGCACGTACACCGTTGGATCTGTCCCGCTTGCGGACCGATCTACCTCACTTACAGTTCCGGGATTTGGATACCGGCATCACGGACTATATGGCTTGGATACGGGAGGCACGTGACTGACAGCCGGCAGAGCCCCGCCGGGTACTTGCGTTAATGGCGTCGGCAACGGGCGATAGATTTCCTTGACCGACTGCCCACCTCAACAAATAGGCCTAATGGACAACCAATCACCGGCCGCGATAGACCGGCCAACCGAGTTGGGCTCCCACGCGTAGGCGATCACGCAAGTCAGAACTGATTAGGTGATCTCTAACAACCAACAGCGCTCCTTCGTCCCCAACACGGCACTGCTCCACGGGGCTAGGTAGTGGGGACACAATACGCTGTATCTCTTGCTCCCGCCTCCCTAGCTAGACGCGGTGACAGTGCCGGATCTGAGATTGGTGCCAGAAACTCCGTCTAATTCCCTGAGTGCTTTGCGCTTTCAACTCTATCTCAACGGCCGGGGTGCGAAACACAATGGCTGCTTTCTGTAGGGATCGGTTTATGTCTCAACACAGATGGCCATTCCGGATCTGCGCTGTCAAAGTCAGCGTCGTCATCACCGCCCATTGCCAGGATAGTTTGGTCTGAGACTAGAGTACCGGCTGGGAGCAGACTGTAAGTCCAGTCAATAATCCAGGATGTACGACCATCCAGATGTTTTCTCTTTGCATTTTATTGTGTCATCCGTGAGCCGTTGAAACGGGGCGCCGTCCGCAAACAGCTGGTAGGGGCGTTTTGAGGGAACGTCCCAGTCAATACAAAGTCTCCAGACTGGGCTGGTGCGGTGGTCAGGCAATGGAAAACCAACGCTAGCTGCCGGTTCTCCATGCCATGCTGCCTGTGTATCCCGGATGGGGGCCAGAGCAAGCCGCCCCTGGGGTTGGCTGTCGCTTAGGAGGTGGATGGGGCTAGGTTACAGCCGCCCCTGTCTCATGTCTCGGGTAAGGGCGCCGGTGGCTGGTTGGGTGTGCGCGGGCGTCTTTGGGGGGGTGCTGCCCTTCAACGCAGCGTATGGGTCCGGGGTGCAAGGCCTCCAGCCCGAGAGCGGCGTCGCGGGCTCGTGGTAGGTGTGCACCATGCCCGAGTCGGTAGCCGCTCGTGGCCTTAGGGTGAGCGTCGTAGTGCGGGGCATTGGACCACGGGTGTAGCGGCGGTCAGGGCAAACACCGGGGTATAGTGCGCGTCGGAGCGGCGGTACGCGAGGCGGGTGCGCGGTTGTCCCGGGGTGTGAGTGGGTGTGTGGGTCGGGCGGAACAGCGGCGCGGTTGTGCCGGCGCGGTTGTGCCGGTGTGGGTGCTGCTAGCTACGGGTGTATGGGTGCGGGTATGGGTGGCGGTAGGTGGTACGGGTGTATCGGAAGGTGCCGGTGTGTTCGTGTGGGTATGGGTAGCGGTGGGCGGTACGGGTGTATCGGAAGGTGCCGGTGTGTTCGTGTGGGTATGGGTGGCAGTGGGCGGCACGGGTGTATCGGAGGGTGCCGGTGTGTTCGTGTGGGTATGGGTGGCAGTGGGCGGCACGGGTGTATCGGAGGGTGCCGGTGTGTTCGTGTGGGTATGGGTGGCAGTGGGCGGCACGGGTGTATCGGAGGGTGCCGGTGTGTTCGTGTGGGTATGGGTGGCAGTGGGCGGCACGGGTGTATCGGAGGGTGCCGGTGTGTTCGTGTGGGTATGGGTGGCGGTGGGCGGTACGGGTGTATCGGAGGGTGCCGGTGTGTTCGTGTGGGTATGGGTGGCAGTGGGAGGCACGGGTGTATCGGAGGGTGCCGGTGTGTTCGTGTGGGTATGGGTGGCAGTGGGCGGCACGGGTGTATCGGAGGGTGCCGGTGTGTTCGTGTGGGTATGGGTGGCGGTGGGCGGTACGGGTGTATCGGAGGGTGCCGGTGTGTTCGTGTGGGTATGGGTGGCAGTGGGAGGCACGGGGGTGTCGGTCGCGCCATCATCATCCATGATGACGAGACGGGCAATACCGAAGGAAAAATTGGGGGCTGTCGCGTGTAAATAGACCACTTCGTGGTTTTCGTCCCGCGTGTCGCCGACAATCCGGTACGTGGCCGTCTTCGTCATCGTGCCTTCGGCGACGAAGATATCTTCGTCATCACCCGGGGGGCGACAGATATCATCGTTCGGCCGCGAGGTGAGCGCGTTACAAGGCGCCACCACGGGCGTGCGTGCGGTAGCCGTGGAAATCCCGGAGGTCAACGCTATCTCAAACGATACCCCCCCTGACGGCGCCGCCTCGCTGAGGGTCAGGGTGAGGGTTACGTCGGTAAAGCCGGAGTCCCCTTCCGTGACGGTGTCCGGGGTCATCGTCAACGTGGTGATCTTACTGTACAATCGCGCAGTATTCGCATCCGATGCGGTACCGTTGCCGTTGCTATTCACGGCGCGGATCTTGAAATGCAGCCATTGCGTGGTGGTCAGACTCGTTACGGTATAGGTATAGAGATCAGCGGCATCCGTACCGGAAGGAATAGGAATATCGGTCCAGTTCCCGTAACTGCTCGGCGGCTCGAACAAGCTACTAATCCCGTACTGGTACTGCCACCCGGTGATCGAGTCGTCGTCTAGGTCGGCCCAATAGAGCACGACCTCCGTGCTCCGCCCGATCGCGACGAGGAGGGGCTTAGCGGGGGTGGAGCTCTGGGCCTGCAAGTCCTCTTGGACGGTGCCGGTGAAGGCGAGGGTCAGGAGCAGGACGGTGAGTACTATGCCCACCCCGCGGGCGAGCGGGCGCGGCTTCGGTCTGCGCGGGGAGCCCGTATCTAAAAATAGGGGGGGGGTAAGAACGGTATTCCATCGTATATCCTCAGTTCCTCACATCGCAGACCAGCGAGCACGAGCAGTCAGCAAACCCACAAAGCCCGCGGTACCTGGCAAGTGGCTCCCCTGCATCAGGTTCTTCATCGAATTATAGCATAAATTCCCCTAGGCCTGTACGCCAGTGCAGCTATGCTGCTTGGGGTTATTAGATAAAGGTGTATTGCACTTGACGCTCGTTAATCGCCACGATGCAGGAAAGTCTTGTCTAGAACTACCTGTGGTTTATATAATCCATTCTCCTGATATACATTTGATCCAGGATGCACCGATGGGATTACCCATGGCACACCTTATGGCATGGCTGCAGGGCATAGAGCAGGTGCACTATGTCAAGGAAGCAAATGAACCCAGTGCACACAACATTACGGCACTTCTAACGGGGGTAGGGGAAGAGTGTGGGGCGTGTTTGGAGGTGCGTGGGGCCGCTGGATGATGTCGGAAATGGCGCATGGTGTGCACGGCTTTATGCTATCCGTAGATGTACATGTCCGGATCTGGAATCTCTATCAGAGTGCAGGCGCAGAACACCTGTCTGGCCACCTTGGCCAGACAGGTCGGTATGGGTGACCACGAGGCTACAGTCTATGGACCGGAACCGGACGACGCCTCGATCACCAAGTGGCAATACACCATTGCTTACCAGGCCCCCGGTGACCGTGGAGCCTGGCCCGTGGCCTAGGCTGATGTACCCAATTCCTACGCCCGTATCTACCGGCATACCGTGACCGGCCTCAACACCTACGGCACGATTTACTTTAAGGTCCGCGCCGTCAATGCCAGCGCCACGCCTCTGGGCGTCAAATCCGACATGCACGGGTTCACGTTTTTTCTCATATAATATTGTATATAAAATAATATATAATTATACCTTGTAGTGGAACTGACTGTTATATCGCTCAAGTGCCATAAGGAGTAATCGGTTATGATCAGAATTTTTGCAGTGCTTCGGCACAGCTGGCAGCGGGTCACCGTGGGCCTGTTGCCTCTCGTTCTGCTGAGTGCAACCGCTGTGCACGCTCAGGACACCCCCACACTCACGGTGCCGACGGTACGCGTGGGCACCATCGGCAGCACCGAAGCGACAGTCACCTGGGTGCCTCATGACATCGCAGGTTGTGCGGCGACCCAGTATCTCGTGCGCGTCGTGGATAATGCGGCTAATACGTATGTAGGGGACCCTGTCTTTGTCGCCGCCTCGGAGCCGTTGCGCGTTACGTTCCGCCATTTGAAACCGAATACCCAATACCGCACGGCCGTAGAGATTACCCAGAGCGCGTGCGGTCAACGAGCGTATGCACCAGTATCAACCTACTTCACCACGTTGCACGCCACGCCGGCCGCCACGCCGGTACCGATGGACACCCATACGCCGATGCCTTCTACCCATACACCGGTGCCACCCGCCAACACACCCGTGACCATACCGGCGGTCGGAGCGCCTCATCCGCCGAAGAACGTTACCGTGGTGGCGATTGGCAGTACCGAAGCGAGGATCACCTGGGTAGCGGGCGATCCCGGCAAGTGTGCGCTCCACAGTTACCGTATTGCGGTCTTTGATGACCGTTCGAAATTTAATGCTAATATTAGAGATAGAGATAGAGATTATGTAGCGGGTGGAGAGGTCTCAGCATCCGGCCCGTTGAGCTTTACGATCAGAAATTTGAAGCCTGAGACCCGTTACTATTGGGATGTTTATGCTGTTGACTCGTGCGATGAGCACTCCATAATAAGGTGGAACTACTTCACCACATTGGCCGGCTCGGTTGCGTTGCCGACGCCGGAGCCGGCGGTCAGAGAGCGTCCGCCGCCGCCGAACGTTACCGTGGTGGTAGGTAGTACCGAAGCAAGGGTCACCTGGTGGGTATGGGCCGATCCCAGCAATTCCAACTGTGTGCCTCAACATTACCATTTTTGGCTCTTTGATACGGATACTCGTATGTATGGATCGACGAGGCACATCAGAATACACAATGATGCGTTCTACGATGCGTACTACACGATAACACCCAAGCCGTGGAACAATACGATCAGAAATTTGAAGCCCGATACCACTTACTATTTGGATATTCGTTCTCTTGATTTGTGCGGTTCGCACTCCATACTGACGCGGGTAAGGTTCACCACATTGGCCGGCGCGGTGGCATTGCCGACGCTGGAGCCGACGGACACCCATACACCGGTGCCTCCTACGCCCACCACGCAACCAACTTGAGACCTTATAATCCCGCGATCGTAGAGAACCCCAAAGATAACGTGCAGCGCGCAACCTCAACCGTCACGTCGGTGAGCAAGAACCAACCTCGTGCAGTGCCCACTCGGCGTGTACCGTCATCGGGGCTCCGGAGGCCCCAAGGCCCTCGTGGCGTGTTATCTACCCGGTGCGCTTTGGCGGACCCGTCGCAGGAGCGCTACACGGTAGTACTCGGGGCCGGTGCCATGGGTGACAGGACGGATCAGGAAGCCATCGGGGCGCACACCACGACCCGCGCACGAACGGTTGCGCTCGCCGGTCGTCCGACCGGGACCCGATACGCGATGCGAGTGTGGTCCTATGCCGCGGCGTGTGCGCATGGGCCCAAATTCCGGCGCACGCTCCGGACGCAGTAGCCAACGGGTGGTGCGGCAAGCCACCCACAGGTAACTCGCATCCCATAGGGAAGTGCTGGCACTTCCCTATGGAGTAGCTCTCCGGAGTCAACGAAGAACGATGACCCGGTCGGATGCCTGAGCGCCACGCCGCCCCCGGCCGATGACGCCAGGCCATCGTTGCCGACCGCTGTGCCATGGTCCATGGTCTCGTTTCCTGCGCACCGGCAGCGGGCCCCGTGCTCGTCGGGCGACGCCCATCGCGGACGCTGACCATGAGGAGGCCGTAGAAGCCGTACTCCCAGATCGCGCTCGTACAGACCGGACAAGCCGCCAGGGTGTAGCGTTTCAGGCCGTCGGCAGGGGCAGGGCCACCCGGCGGCCTGTCCGGGCCGACCGATAGGCCCCCAGGACCATACCAACGGAAACCTTCCCTTCTTCGGCCGTGACGGTATCCTCTGACAATCCACGTACGTAGTTGATGAAAGGACGGGGTACACCGGCAATGCGGTCGGCATGGGTAGCGGGGATGGCCACGTTGACATGCGTCCATTCCTTATCGCCCTGACGGATATAGCGCAGGGCGACGGCGTCCGGATGCCGCGGGGCCGACACGGAAGGAGCATCGTCAAAATCCTGGATGATAGTGCCCTCATCCCCGTACACTTCGGTGGTGTTCACGCCGGCTACGGTCGTGGAAGCGTTGAAGAGCAAACCCATCTCACCGCGCCCGAAACGATACACGGCCATGCCGGTATCGTCCGTATCCACCGGGGTCACGATGCGATCAATCTCCGCTATGACGCTGACCGGTTCCCCCAGCAGCCAGTAGAACCAGTCGGCAGGGTGACTGGCATCGTCAAAGAACATCCCCACGTTGGCTTCCGGATCAAAATGCCAGCGCGCGGGACTCTGCACGAAACGCTCATTCAGGAGCACGCCGATACAATGACGATGGCGGATCACCGACACCTTCCCGACGACGCCCTGCTCTACCAGCCGTTTGAGAGCGCGGTTGGCCGGATCATGGCGCATCTGGAACGCCATGCTAAACTTCACGCCGCTAGCGTTGACGGCCCGGATGATCCGATCGCAATCGGCGAGGGTGGTGGCCATGGGTTTCTGCAGCAGCATATGCTTGCCGGCGGAGGCGGCCAGTTCCACCATGTCGGCATGGCGATTGGTCTCAATGCCAATCATGACCGCATCAATGCCCGGATCCGCGACTACGGCTTCCGGGCTGGTGCGCAAGTCGTACCCATGCGTGTGCGCGGCGGTCTGCCCCCGGTCCGGATGGTCGTCCCATCCGGCTACCAGTTCCACATCCGGGAAATCCTGCATGGCCCGGCAGTAGACATCCAGATGGCCATGGGCATGACTCAAAATGCCTACCCTGACTTTGTCCATAGTGCTGTGGTCCTTGCCCGCCGGACGACACGTGCCCATGTACCTACTCCAGAGCCTGTACCCTTGATGATAGCGGAGGTTTGTTCAGACTTTGGTGCCGAACCGAGGCTTTGCCAGCAGGGTCTGCTGTTCGTAGATGGAGCCCGTGCGCAATGAAGGCGGCAGGGGCATGCGCACCGGCACGTGGGTCAAGTGGGCCGTGTGGGTGGGTTCACCGCGCAGAATGTTCCGGTTGAATGCCTCCCAGTCCCCAAATCCCATGAGAGGCCAGGCATCAAGGGCACACATCTGAAACAGCAGGAGACAGCGTGGGTGCGCCGACCGGTTGCTAGCCGAGGCATGGAGGGTGCGGACGTGATGCAGGGAAATGCCCCCGGCGTACACTTCCAACGGTTCGGCCTGGTCCACGTTGGGCACATCTTCCGTCACGGCCCCCACAAAATGGCCCTCCTGGTGGTGATCCAGAATGGGGCCCCGGTGCGAACCGGGAATACACAACATACAGCCGTTTTCCAGCAGTGTGTCGTCCATACAAACCCCTACCGCCAACAGATCGTCATTTGTGTGCGGGTAAAAGGCCCAGTCCTGATGCCACTCGATAGCACTGCCATAAAATGGCGCTTTCATGTTGAGCTTGTCGCCGTTGGTACGTACACCCGCGCCGATCAGATCTTCTACAACGTCCAGAATACGCTCGTGGCGCATGGTCCGGTCATACACGGGATGCTGCTTAACCGGACTTTTCAGACGAAGTAGACGGGGTTCGGCCGCGGTATGACCGGGCTCCAGGTCAAATACATCGGTGTGCGCGGTGTAGGCCCGGGACTGGTCCACGAAATGGTCGGTCACGTCCCGTAACGCCTGTACTTCATCATCGTTAAGAACGCCATTGACGACCAGCCAGCCCTTTTCGTGATAGGTATCCATTTGGCTCTGTGCAAGCATACCAACACGCCCATGTGGTTCTCGCCTACTTGGATCAAGGCACAGGTAAGGAACTTTCATTATAGAGCAGACTACAGGTTTGCCCAAGCAAGGGCCTAGAGTAGCCGGGTAGAAAATGTAGCCCAGGGGAAGCCAAACGAGTAGGAATAGCGGACTATAGGGCCGCACTGGAGGTGGTTGCGGGCTGTGTCAGCATCCAGGAGATCCTCCCAATCGGTAAGAATACACGGCAGCTCTCTGCGATCGTGTGCATCCAGTGTGATGGCTCTGGGTAGGCGCATGGTAGACGTGGCGATAATGCCCCGTAGCACCAGGGCTTCCTTAATCATGCGCAACCCCAGGCAGAAACCCAGATTAATGAAAGGCAACAACCGGTTGTACATCACGCGGGCCTGGGCGGGCGGGCCCGCGGGATCGAGATTCCAGATCCGGACATGTACCTCTACAACCTCCACGGAGGGCCAAGCTCAAGCGAAATACTTATAAAAAGGTGCGCTGAAACAGCAAAGAGTCCTTGCCTTGAGCTAGAAAGATAATGCCCAGCCATATGTCCAGTCCCTGTTCGCGCCGCCCGCAAATTCTGTCCCCCCTCCCATAACCAAGGTCCGGATCGGCGCCGCCCTTCCCGCCAGCGTGGGGATATACTCCTCGCCCGGCTGCTGATCCTCCTCGCGCTCTGTCCCCGGCAAGTGGTGCAGACGCAGAGCCCGCGCCCGGCCAAGGTAACCCTTGGGGTCGGCGCGGGCTACCAGCAGGCCACCTTCTATTGGTCGGAACCGGACGACAATTCGATCACCAAGTGGCAATATGCCACCGCCTGGCAAGCCCCCGGTGCCCGCCCCTACACGGCTTGGGCCGATGTGCCCCATTCCTACGCTCGTACCTACACCCATACCGTGCCCGGCCTGGGGACCTACGGGACCATTTACTTTAAGGTCCGCGCCGTCAATGCCAGCGCCACGCCTCTGGGCGTCGAATCTGGCGAGTTGGGGATCACGTTAAACGATAAGACCGTCACCCTCTCCACCCTCTCGCCCACGGTCATGGAAAGCAACAGCGGTTTTGACCCCGTTCCGGTCACCGTGACGCTCTCCGAGCCCGCGCCCCCGGGCGGCGAGCCCATTGACCTGGATTTCCTGCATGCCATTTCGACCGCCAGGGCACCACCAATAACCGTGCGCTACGCACCTGTGCCGACCGCACCCCGACCGGTGACGTCTGCGGCCCGCCCTCTGTCACCATTGCGCAGGGTGCCACGACCGCCACCTTCCTGCTCGGTGCGGTCAGCGACACACGGGACGAGGGGGACGAAACGGTCCATCTCCGACCGTATGCTTCCAGTAGCTATTCCCATGGGATCCTCCGCCTCGTCATTGTCGACAATGATGGCACCACCGCCACGCCTACTTCACCCTATACCCTCGTCCCCCCACCGACATCCATACACCCGTGTCCGCCGATACCGCCACACTCGTCCCACCCACCGCGACCAACACCGGTACCAATACGGCGACACCGACCGGCACACGGCGTTCCGTGGCCATACCCCTCTTTCAACCGACCGCCACCCACACACCCGTGCCGCCGCGCGTCCGTCTCCACTACCTCCGCTCCGACAACGGCTACATCCCCGTACCCACGACATCACCCCGGCCGTCCGCTGTCCCGCACTGCACCGTGCGCCGTAGGGGATGACCGCGGCCGCCACGCCCACCCGCGGACTGTCCCCCTGACCCGCTCAGCACACGTGACCGGCGTACGGGCTTAGGTGACTGTATCCTGCTGGGGTTGGGCTCCCGGCGTCCATACCCCGAGGCCTTAGGCCAGGGTATGCAATTGGTCCCCCACTGGGACCGGTGCACGTCACGATACCGATGGAGCGCTCGGCCTGTATATGGCAGGCTGGCAAGGCCAGCACTTTTAGCTATCTAGAGGACATGACTACCGGTGCACAACGGAGCGCACACAGCCGACCCGGTTATGCCGCTACGGTGGGGGCGTCGGCCACCGTAAGCATATGGATGTCTACCCCATGCGATCTGTGATACAGAACCGGTTGCGTAGGTACGAGCACCTCGATCTGGATACCTTCCGGGACTGATGCACTACAGGCTTTGGCTACACGCAAGGCCATGTAGCCATCCCACGGGGTGGATCCGGGAAGCTGGCTATCGTACAGTCCCCGCATCCAGGAATTGAGTTGATAAACCCTTACCAAGCGTGCGCGTTAATCCGCCGATACACTGTGCCTGTGCGACAACACCTGCCTCATGATGGGCGTAGGGGACGTACCTCATCCTGGTAGCCGTGACAAAATACGAACAACCTGGCCCTCTAGCATGCAGCGTCTTAGTTTGGTGTATGGCAGGTGGGCCTGATACTGGAATGTCAACCGTATAGGCATGCAGGCTCTTCACGTCATAGCTGTCGGGGGCAATACAGGCTCCATCCACAGGCTTCTGATTCCAGGTGACGCTCAACTCCCCGAGCTAAACGCGGTGACTGTACCGGATCTGAGATTGGTGCCAGAAACTCCGTTTAATTTCCTGAGTGCTTTGCGCCTTCAACTCTATCTCAACGGCCAGGGTGCAGAGCGCAATGGTCGTTTTCTGCAAGAACCGGTTTATGTCTCAACACAGCTGGCCATTCCGGATCTGTGCTATCAAAGTCAGCGCCATCATCACCGCCCATCGCCAGGGCAGTTTGGTCTGGGACTAAGCACTGGTTGGGGCAGACTGTAGGTTCGGTCAATAAATTCAGGATGGGCGCACACCCTGATGCGGTCTGTTGTGGTAGGTCGTCTGCTTGCAGCGCCTCGGCAGTCGCCATCATGATAAGGTGCCAGGGTGCTGTAGAGCCAAATAAGCCATCCTATCCCGGCGTTGGCACTGGCTTCCTCATTATCCTTGTAGTGCGTAACAGGTATGATCGCGCCCAGTTCGGATCAGGGATAGCGGCCATGGCTACCACCGAGCGCAGTGGTCATCATCATCTTCATACACACAACGATTCGTACTGCTACTCCAAGCATAACCAGTAGAACAAAAACTTGTCTCGCGATCTGCACAGCGGCCTCCGACCATCGCGTAACTGCTAAGGTAGGGGTATGAGCGGTGGGATTGTGACACACTTACCGATGCTAGTGGTACCAGCAGACGGTATTGTTTTCGCAAAGCTGTGGATGACACCAAGCCTAGACTGGTCCCGCGCAATTTATTGGTAGAAGACAGCCAACGTTATCATTGCAGGTACCGTGCGTGCGTGGTGGGTCATTATAAGAATGACGCTGTTTTGTAGTGCTTGTCTTGAGGAAAATGGACCTGGACGCGCTCGGCTCCTAGGACTGTGAAGAGCACCTCCCACAGAGCGAGCCACCTGTGTGCAAGGACTACAGGCAAAGCATTAATACACTAGCTATTGGCCAAGTCCCGGTACTCTCGATCAGTATGTTGACCACAGTATAAGGCAGCCGGAATGCATACTGTGAGCAGGTCTCGCGTGATCCATAAATATTCCGCGCTTTCTCTTTGCATATCTCATTGTACCATCCGCGAGCCGTTGAAACGGGGCGCGGATGGCAAGCAGCTAGTAGGGGCGTTTTGAGGCAACACCCCAGTCAATACAAAGTCTCCAGACTGGGTCGATGCGGCGGTCAGGCAATGGAAAACCAACGCTAGCTGCCGGTTCTCCATGTCGTGCTGCCCTAGGTCCTCTCCCGGTCTATCTGATGGCTCAGACTTGGTCGATCCTAGGTGGTGCCCCAGCCCTCCTGTCTCGGGTGACGTGCGCCTCTTGAGGGTGTTGTGCCCCTTCAACGCCGGGTGTGCAGTCCGGTCATGGGCCCGGGTGTCGTGGTCTTAGGGTGTGCGTCGTGGGGCTGGGCATTGGACCACGGGTGTGGTGGTGGTCAGGGCAAACTCCGGGGTATAGCGTGCGTCGGAGCGGAGGTAAGTGAGGCGGGTGCGGGATGACCCCGGGGTGCGGGTAGCCGTGGGTGGGACCGATGTATCATCGCCAGGTGCGGGTGTGTTCGTGTGGGTATGGGTAGCCGTGGGTGGGACCGATGTATCGCCGGGTGCCGGTGTGTTCGTGTGGGTGTGGGTAGCCGTGGGTGGAACCGGTGTAGCGGTGGGCGCGAGTGTGCCGGTGTGGGTAGCCGTGGGTGGGATCGGTGTGGCGGTGGGAGGTACCGGTGTATGAGTGTGGGTATGGGTAGCCGTGGGAGGTACCGGTGTATGAGTGTGGGTATGGGTAGCGGTGGGAGGTACCGGTGTATGAGTGTGGGTATGAGTAGCGGTGGGAGGTACCGGTGTATGGGTGTGGGTATGAGTAGCGGTGGGAGGTACCGGTGTATGGGTGTGGGTATGAGTAGCGGTGGGGGGTACCGGTGTATGAGTGTGGGTATGAGTAGCGGTGGGGGGCACGGGTGTGTCGGTCGCGCCATCATTATCCCGGATGACGAGACGGGCGATACTTGGGGCAAACTCACTGTTCGTGTTCAGCCTGAAATAGGCCACTTCGTGGTTTTCGTCCTGCGTGTCGCCGACAATCCGGTACGTGGCTGTCTTCTTCGTCGTACCGGCAGCGAAGAAGATATTGTCTTCATCATCCTCTACCAAATTCCCATCCGGCGGGAGACAGATATCATCGTTCGGCCGCGAGGTGAGCGTGTCACAAGGCGCCGCCGGACTGCGTGCGGTGACGCTAGAAATCCCGGAAACTATCCCTACGTCAAACGTTACCCCTCCTGACGGCGCCGCCTCGCTGAGGGTCACGGTCAAGGTTACGTTGGTAAAGCCGGAGTCCCCTTCCGTGACGGTGCCCGGGCTCACCGTCAACGTGGTGAGCTTACTGAACAAGGTGGTCCCCCTCCCATCCGATGCGGTGCCGTTGCCGTTGCTATTCACGGCGCGGACCTGGAAATACCACAGTGAACTGCCAGTCAGAGGTACGGTATAGGTATAGAGATCAGCGGCATTCATCCCGGAAGGAATGGGAATATCGGTCCAGGGCCCGTAGGGTTCGGGCGTGTCGGGCCCGTTACCGACCCCGTACTGGTACTGCCACCCGGTGATCGAGTCGTCGTCCAGGTCGGACCAATAGAGAACGACCTCCGTGCTCCGCCCGATCACCGCGAGGGAGGGCTTAGCGGGGGTGGAGGTCTGGGCCTGCACTTGGACGGTGCCGGTGAGGACGAGGGTCAGGAGTAGGACGGTGAGTACTATGCCCAGCCCGCGGGCGAGCGGGCGCGGCTTCGGTCTGCGCGGGGGCCCCATATCTAAAATTGGGGGGGGGGGGGGGTAAGAACAGCATCCCATAGCGTATCCGTGCTAATTCACATAGTAAGTCGAAGAGCGTCTAGCACACCGGTCGTACCTGCCGCGTGGCACCCTCTGTATCAGGTTGTTGATCAACATTTACTAACATAAATCCATTATAGCATAAATCCTCCTAGGCCTGTACGTCAGATACAGCTATGCTGCTTGGGGTTATTAAATTAAATTATAAAATAATGGTGTATTGCACTTGACGAGCGGTAATCGCCATGATGTAGGAAGGTCTTGTCTAGAACTACCTGTAGTTTTTATATAGTGTAATCCGGCACCATACCACATGCAGTTGACAAGTCAGGCTTTCCTGACTCTATGATTCCCTGGTTAGAACGGTTTATTATTTCTTACCCTGGATTCCAGCCTTTCTGATAACAGTCAGATTATCCCCATGGAACTCGGCAACCTGTCCAGCCTATTGGTGGATACGAATCAGAAAATTTCCTCAAGTTGTCCAAAGGTTTCCATCAAGAACCTTTGGATCCGGAACAAATATACAAGGCATATTGTAGATGGTATTTTTGTACATCTCGGTGGCTGATGATGGCGGCTTTGAATGCTACCTGTGGACACACAACCCGGCCATGTTTTGACGTGATACCGTGTGCACGATACGCTACCTTCATCAGAATGACGTTACTTGAAGTCCGGCTTTGGTAGGAGAGAGGTACCTGATCATGTCCGAACCGTATGTTATAGGTGATATTGAGGTACAACCCGGTGAACGCAAGTTCGGCAAACTGCACGTCGGTTATCTTGCGGCGGGCACGCCGGTGACCGTACCCTTTCAGGTCATCAACGGGGCCATGGACGGTCCTGTGCTCTGTTACGAATCCACCATGCACGGTTGGGAACCCGTGGGTGCTGAAATCATTCGCCGGGCCATGCTGCAGATCGAGCCCCAGGCCCTGCGGGGCACCATCGTGTGTCTACCCTTGGCAGTGCCCATGTCCGTTGAGTTTGGTGGTACGGTTGAAAGTGCAGGCATGCGCGTCAATCCGGGTGATGTGCTGGATATCAACAAAGTCTGGCCGGGCAAGCAACGCAACGCCTGGCTGACGGAACAGATCGCCTACGTGCTCTGGAATCAGGCGATCCGGCACTGTGACTACATCGTAGATATGCATGACGGTACTGGATCCTGCGAGGAATTGCCGGTCGCTTTTCCGCACGCCTTTCCCCCCGCGGGCCAACCGCCTCTAGCCGGGGGTGTTGCGGATGGCACCGGCTCCGAGATTACTTTTGAGGATACCGGACTAACCCGGGAACGAATGGACGACATCAATCGCCGGATTGAGGACATGGCCAAGGCATTTGGTTCCCGCATCATCTGGTGGCGTGAGAATCCCATCAACCCTTCCATGCTCTCTGGGCATTGCGCCATCCATGGCATCATTCCCCTAGTGGTGGAGGCAGGTGGCGCCGGTGCTTTGGATTTCTGTGTGGATGAGGGTGCCGTCTGTTTATTGAACATTGCTCGGCATCTGAACATGATTGACGGCGATCTCGTCCTGGCGTCGCAGCAGGTAATGGTTTCCAATTACGTGGTGTACCGTTCCTTGGAAGGGGGCTACTATATCCCGAATTCCGACATCAGGCTGGGTGACAGAGTAAGCCAGGGCCAGTTCCTCGGTGAAGTGTTGGATCCGGTCACCAGCGAGGTGCGGGAACGGTGCACGTCCCCCGTCAATGGCATTGTGGTATCGCGCCGCGTACGGTTGCCGATGAATCCGGGGGGATATATCGCCCACATCGCCGACACGGATTCCGCGATATGGCAACGTGACAATTAGCCGCCAATCCCCGTTGCCTGCGGAGAAGAACCCGTGCCGGTGCGGTACGCCCGGCGGCCCCGACACCTTGGAGACATGAGGTCATGAGCGAAGTGGATGCAAAATTTGTTGGTATCCAGATCAGTCCCATCAGTTTTGTGGACGAAGGGGTGGAGGGTGTTCTGGAAACGTTGCAGGAACGGGTGGGTGTCAACATATTGATGATCGGCACCATCTCCTGGCTCGGTCTCAAGGTGGGCCGCCGCATTTCTTGGGAAATTGAGGGATTTCCGGACCATGGAGTCCAGGCTCCTATGACTCTGCGGGGCGGCTCCTATCTACATCCGCATCCCGAGTATTACAACAACACGTTCATCCGCGATGTCCGGGCCCACGACGCGGAATTCGGCACGGACGACATTCTTGAAATGGTGATCCCGGAAGCCCAGCGGCGGGGCATGAAAGTCATGCCGGAGATGATGGAACCCTTGTTCAAGTACTCGGGCCACGGCTCAGCAGCCGAGGTGTCCGTACCCGGCATGGCACAGTGCCTGGAAGTGGATCACATTGGACGCTACGGTGCGGAACCGTGCCTGAACCACCCGGATTATCGTACCTGGTGGCACTCCATCATGGAGGATCACGCGCGCAACTATCCCATTGATGGCATCATGTGGTGCAATGAGCGTCGGAGCCCTCTGGACAAAATGATCGCGGGTGAGGCTCCGGCCTGCTTTTGTATACACTGTATCCGACTGGCCACGGCGAAAGGTTTGGATATGGACGTGATTCAGCGGGCCTATGACGACGTGTACACTTATTTCCAGGCGGCGCGGGCTGGCGAGGAATTTGAGGATGGTGCCTTCATTGAATTCCTGCGCGTGCTGTTGGCCCATCCGGAAATCCTCCTGTATGAACGTTTCTGGGTGGAGCGCAACCAGGCGTTGGACAAGGAACTGTACGGGATAGTCAAGTGGTGTAAGCCGGAACTGGAATTCGGGCTCAACGTCTGGAACCGCAATCACTTCAATCCTTTCCGCAAGGCCCAATGGCCCTGGCTGAACCAGACGCCCTACGCCGACTGGGTAAAACCCATCACCTACGCCCACCAGTCCGGACAGATTTATCACAAGGAAATGGCCGATTTCCACAAATCCATTTTCCGCGATGTGGCGCCGGCAGAGATGACTCCCATCATGTTCAAGTTCCTAAACTTGAACGAGGCACCCTGGGCCGAACTCATCCAGACCGGCATGGATCCCGATACCTACGTATTTGGCCAGTGCCGCGATACCGTCCGGGCGGTCAAGGGCAAAGTGCCGGTGTACATGGGGATCGGAGTAGATGCCCCGCGCGTCCAGACCGATCAGGCGATCTGCACTCCGGACCACGTATACCGTTGCGTTAAAGCTACCTATCGTGCAGGCGGCCGCGGGGTGATTTTCTCGCCCAACTACGCCGGGATGAACCTGACCAGTCTGGACGGTGCGGCACAAGCCCTGACGGAACTAGGCCTGAAGTAGAGAGACGAGAACGGAGGCAGGTACGATGATGGTGCTCGTACCCGCCTTTCATAGCCACCCACCGAGTCTTACCCCGGAAGTGGCGGGTGGCAAGGTATCTGCTGTTTGTTGTCGCGCAGCTGGAAAGAGAGGAATACACTATGCCGGAACAAGCCCCTTGGCGTTTTCAGAAACTGATCAAGCCTATGATTGACCTGCCTCAGGAACATGTTCTCCTGGGTGGGCTGGTATTAACCTGTCAAGACAATGCAGCCATCCCGCATGGTTTCGTGGAGATCCAGGAAGGTCGGATCAAGGCTGTGGGTGCTGTGACCGAACTCGGTACACGGGCCGCGGATCTCGTTGACACCGGTGGCACGTTGCTGCCGGGTCTGTTCAACAGCCACGCGCATCTGGCCTGGGACGGGGTCCATGATCTGGCACGCCAGTCCTTGGACGATTCCCCGGAGATTAGTGCCTACAAGTCAGCAGGCAATATGCTGGTCAGCCTGCGGGCCGGGGTTACGACTGTCCGTGATCTAGGTATGAATCAAGCCAATATCCATGCCAAGCAAGCCGTGGAGCAGCACATCTTTCCCGGTCCTCGTCTACTCATCACCGGAGAGGCCATCGTACAGACGGGCGGTCATACGTACTGGTGTTGCCGGGAAGCCAGTGGCCCCGATGAAATGCGGCGTGCCGTCCGGGACCAGGTGCGGGCCGGAGCCGATCTCATCAAGATCATGGCTTGCCACGACACGTTGGAATTCACCGATGAGGAACTGGAGGCGGTGATCGACGAATCGCATCGCAATGGTCTACCTATTACCGCACATGCAACCTATAACGATGCTATCCAGCGGGTCGCCCAGTTTGGGATTGACGTGGTGGAGCACGGTGGCAGCATGACCCCGGAAACCATTGAGTTACTACTGTCCCGGAACATCCCTATCGTCACCACGTTCGCACCGGTCCTGATGCAGAGTCAGCCCGACATCGCGCGTCGGTACGACATCCCGGAATGGAAAATTGCGGAACGACAGCGCGCCGTGAGTGACAAGTCACGTTACCAAGGTCTGGTGGATGCTGCTACCGCCGGCGTGACCATCGTCTTCGGCACGGACGCCGGCAGCCCTGTAGTGGGCCACCACGTGATTGCCCCGGAAATGGAATTTATGGTGCAGCTGGGTGTGGTTCCTGACAACTATGCGGCAGTGCGTAGCGCAACCTGCGCCGCGGCCAAACTCAGCCGCCTGGATGGGGATTTGGGGACTTTGGCCGCCGGTAAGAAAGCGGATGTGATTGTGGTAGATGGCGATCCCCGCCGTGATATTCATGCCCTGGCTCGTGTCGTGCGCACCTACCGTGACGGGATGCGCATGGTGTAGCATGGATATGACGTACATCTGTAGGTACGTGGCATCTTCCCGGCGCGGACGCACCTATGTGTTGAGGGCGTTCCTTGGTGTCTGAAGCCCCCCCCATACAACCGGGAGAAGCGCAACCTGGAACCGGAGTCGGAGCGCGCCGGGAAAGTGCAGGAGTGGTCCGTAGCTGGAATTGCCCTGACCGGCATGAAGTGAGACATCCGGTTATCCTGCAAGACCGCTATCCTGGGACAGGCGCGGCTCGTAGAATGGGTGACGTAGAGCTAGACCGTAACCGGGTACGCTTCACGGTACGCCTAACACCCTGTTTTACCGACTCCTGACGAGCGTACACCGGATGCCTTTCACGATCGACGGTGTGGTGCCATGGGGACGGACCATGGCGGAATATGAGGCGATGTTCAGTCTGACTACGTCGGATCTGCAAGGCCGTATCCTGGGATGTGGGGACGGCCCGGCTAGCTTCAATGCGGAGATGACCGCCCGGGGATATGCTGTCGTTTCCGCTGATCCTCTCTACACGCTGGCGGCTGACGCGATTAGGCAGCGCGGTGAGGAGGCGTTCAGGGCAGTGATGGCGCAGGTACGGCAGAACCAAGACGATTTCGTCTGGACGCATGTCCCGTCCCTACCTGCCCTGGGCCGCCGCCGGATGGCAGCACTGGATCGCTTTCTGACCGACTATGCCCAGGGTAGAGCAACCGGACGCTATGTGAATGCCGCATTGCCGCACTTGCCTTTCCCGGATCAGGTATTTGATCTGGCTCTGTCATCCCATTTTCTCTTCCTATATAGCCAGGCTTTTGACTTGACTTTCCATCTCAGGGCTATGCAGGAGATGCTGCGCGTTGCCCCTGAGGTACGCATCTTCCCCCTGTTGCAGATGGGCGGTTTGCCGTCTCCCCATGTTGAGGAGGTGATCGCCGCCTTCAAGCATCAGGGAATCCAGGTGGACTCCGTACCGGTCAACTACGAGTTTCAGAAAGGTGGGAATCGCATGCTGCGGTTGCGTCTACTGAGACATGCGGCGTCTGATCCAGGATCAAGGGGATAAAGACCTGCATTCGGTCTGCAGCCACCTGATGCTCCCAAGGAGTGAGCCGGTGGCTCAAAACGGATAATCTCTGAACCGTGAGTTCTATGGGCTGGCCCTACGAGATAGAATCATAGGTACCCTGTGCCCTGTAGGGGACTGTGTCAAAAATATTTTGAAGGGTACGTGGCATCTTATTTTTACAATAGATGTAATGGGTACTGGGGAGTGAAGGCACACAATGTCTGTGCCGGCCTTGTTAGCTCGTGCCTATCGTCACTGATTTCCGCAAAGATTGCTTTAGGGATTTGTCATGCGCTATGACTGGACCACATTCCGTGGGGATATCTTTGGCGGCATCACGTCGGCGGTAGTGGCCCTGCCTGTGGCTCTAGCTTTCGGTGTAGCATCGGGGCTCGGTGCGTTGGCTGGGCTATACGGCGCGATCGCGGTCGGTTTCTTCGCCGCGGTATTTGGTGGGACTCGATCCCAGATATCCGGTCCCACCGGCCCGATGGCGATCGCGATGGCGGTCATCGTCACTAGCCATGCCCAAAGTCTCCCGGAGGCTTTTACAGTGGTTGCGATGGCGGGTCTGATCCAGATGCTGCTAGGGCTCCTGCGGGTTGGCCGCTTCGTGGCCTTTACCCCTTATTCGGTGATATCCGGCTTCATGTCCGGGGTTGGCATCATCATCATGCTGATTCAGAGTCTGCCGTTTCTGGGGGTCCCGGGAGTCTCCGGAGGACCCATAGGCACGATCCGTGCCTGGCCGGCCGCTGTGAGCCATATCAATGTTGACGCTCTCGCCATTGCTACAGTTACTCTGGCTGTCGGGATCCTCTGGCCGCGTCAGGCCAGAAAATTTCTGCCGCCGGCTCTCGCGGCCCTGATCGCCGGGATCCTGCTGGGTACCTTGTGGTTGCGGGACGCGCCGGTCATTGGTACTGTGCCCACCGGTCTACCCAACTTGCAGTGGCCGGATCTTTCGGCACGAGCTCTGGTCCGAGCTATACAGCCGGCATTTACCATGGCACTGCTGGGTTCCATTGACAGTTTGCTCACATCCCTCGTTGCCGATGCCATGACACGATCGCGGCACAACCCGAACCG
This sequence comes from Caldilineaceae bacterium, assembly GCA_965116185.1. GTDB lineage: Bacteria > Chloroflexota > Anaerolineae > Caldilineales > Caldilineaceae > Bin34. The sequence continues at coordinate 17,853 of OZ220492.1, read as the reverse complement.
GGAACTGATGGGCCAGGGCATAGGTAACATGCTCGCGGGGCTGGTAGGCGGCCTGCCGGGGGCCGGTGCCACCATGGGCACTGTGGTAAACATACGGGCTGGGGGGCGCACACAGGTCTCGGGAGCCCTGCGTGCCGGGATCTTGCTGACACTGGTGCTGGGCTTGGGGCAGTATGTCGCGGTCATTCCCCATGCGGCCCTAGCCGGTATCCTAATGAAGGTGGGCTGGGACATCATTGACTGGCGTTTTCTCACCCGCATGCATCGCGTGCAGCGGGAACATCTGGTAGTCATGATGATGACCCTGATCCTAACCGTAGTGCTCGATCTGGTCACAGCGGTCGCCATCGGTCTCATTGTAGCCGGCATGGCCAGTGCCCGGCAGTTTGAACGCCTGGAGCTGGACAGTGTGATCTCCGTACCCCTGCTGGATCAGAGCTTCCTACCTAATCCGGAGGATGGGACCGATGCCTTCGCGGCCCGGGTTGGCCTGCTACGGCTCAAGGGTAGTTTCACCGTCGCCTCCTCACTCACACTGACCAACATGATTAGCCTGGATATCCAGGAACATGAAGCGGTGGTCCTAGACTTCTCCGAAACCGTCTACATTGACGATAGTGCCGCACTAGTTATAGAACAGCTGATCGATACCGGCGCAGCAGAGGACACAGAATTTATCGTGCTGGGCCTCGCCGGCAAGCCGGCTGCTACTCTCAATGGCCTGAACATCCTGCGCCAGGTGCCTGCAGGGCACTTTGTTGAGTCCTTGGATGAGGCACGCGCAGTCGCGCAACGGATACTTGACAAGTCATACCGCTGAAACGCTGGACCTGCAGCCGCGGGCACGACGATACGAACAGGGAGTTATCTACTATCCTGACAGTCCCTACTAGGTACAACTCTGGAAAACTCCCAGCCGTGAAGACGCCAAAGCACTTACAACCAAGCAGATCCAAGCTTTTCCTTTTATGCGTCTGCCATAGCGAACCGCAGACAACCGGCTCCGGTTCCGTACGCATTGCCCAACAGATTAACAGTTCTACTATTCGATCTGCCAATATAATAAAATGTAGAGAAATATAGGGCTTCCGCTTGTACTCCGCATCGGCAAATCACCATGTCCTGGCCTTCACTACTCGCCAGTACGGGCAAATCCGTTGTGGTACCATGGAAGACCTTGCTCCTGGCCCGTTTGCACTCTTATGCATCCTCCCAATATCCTCTGGATTTGTACCGATCAGCAACGCTGGGACACGATTGGAGCTTTAGGTAACCCTCATGTGCAGACCCCACACCTTGACAGATTATGTGCAGAAGGCGTCGCCTTTCGACAGGCGTACTGCCAGAGTCCCGTTTGTACCCCCAGCCGTTCCAGTTTTCTCACCGGGTTCTACCCCAGTACGATCCATAGTTGCCGGAACGACAACGAGGTATGGGGGGAAGGCGCGGAACTCGTCACTAAAACACTGCGCGACCAGGCCGGGTACGATTGCGGCCTGGTAGGCAAACTGCATCTGGCGGGTGCATACCAGCGTGTGCGATCCAGTACCGCCACAAATGGAGACCGCGTATTTGAACCCGAGAAGCGTCCTCGGGACGATGGCTACCGCGTTTTTCACTGGAGTCATTCCCCTTACGATGATTGGGGGGATCAGCACGCGTACCGGGTCTGGCTACAGGCCATGGGTACGAGTCTGGCTGCTCTGCGTGCTCGGACGGAACCCATTCCTGCCGTTTACCACCAAACCACTTTCTGTGCCGATAAGGCCATCGCGTTCATGCAGGAAGAACATGCCGGCCCGTGGTTGATGAGCGTCAATCCTTTCGATCCCCACACGCCCTTTGATCCGCCTGCATCCTATCGTGCCCGGTTTGATGCGGCGGTGCTACCCACTCCGTTCTTTCAGGACAGCGATCGCGAAGCCCAAGCCGCACTCGCCGCCATTGATTTCCAGACTGCGGCCCAAAGTCCGGATCCACGGCAGGCCCGTGAACTGCGTGCCGCCTACTATGCCATGATTGCTCTGATCGACGATCAGGTAGGACGTATGCTGCGGGTGCTAGAGGAAACGGGACAACGTGAGCATACGCTCGTGATCTACATGTCGGATCACGGCGAAATGCTCGGAGATCACGGCCTGTGGCGCAAAGGCTGTCGTTTCTATGAAGGTTTGGTACGCGTTCCCCTCATCCTGTCCTGGCCCGGTCAGTTCCTGGAGAATGCGGTCAGTGATGCTCTGGTAGAATTGGTTGATTTGGTACCGACCCTGTGGGATATTGCGGGCTTGGCCGTGCCTACTACCATGCCTGGGCGTAGCCTGCTTCCCCTGCTGACAGGCACGACGGATCTGCATTGCCACCGTGAATTTGTACGCACCGAATATTACCGTGCGTGGCAATCTCCGGGATGTACTGGTCGTGGGGGAAGTTACGGGACCATGATCCGCACGCGTCAGCACAAGCTGGTGACCTATCACGGTCACCGCAGAGGCGAACTGTTCGATCTGGAACGGGATCCCAACGAATTTCACAATTGCTGGCACAATCCCGACTATGCCGCTGTGCGTTTGCACCTGACCCAAATGAGTTTTGCCGCGCTGGCCCGCGCAGTGGCTCCGACTACGCGACCACAGTCCTTTGATTGATGTCATGGGTGTATTACTGGTGTAACCACGGTTCGCACAACCCAGCACAAGCCTCTGCACACCTCAAACTCGTCCGACTATGTCTGCATAGCATCGGAATTTCTGTATCAACAATGCCAAGGTAGGTATGCTACGGCATGCCCTGACGTTTTGTACCGGTTGCTTCTCTCCGGATACAAGCAAGTTGCCGCACAACACCGCCATTCCCTTGGCCAAAGCGTGGCTGTGGTGTGCGCCACGCTTCCCATGATGTCCTACTGCGTGGTTTGGATGGAAGCATGGCTACTCTTTGGCCGTGCGGTGGCGATTACTATGACCGATTGTGCAGGATTCGATCACAGGATCAATTGACAGATTAGTCCGGCAGCCCCGTGGAGCTGTGGTCAAGGAGGGACTCAGGCCAGTATCTGCTTGCGTACCATCGTAGATCGTCCATGTGCCCGTTAGACGAACCGGAGCGAGTGCGCACGGCTAAGCCGCTGCCAGACCAAGGTGCACCATGCTCTGCTAGCAATCCAGGCGTGTTTCGCCCGCGCCGGGCCTACCCACACGACATCGGTTTACCCTCTCCCCGCAGCCATCGTGCCGGTTGGTCAGAATTGACCGTCAGACTTCCGAGCGTAGTGTTCACTTGGCCTGTCTCACGGTGAATAACGCGCTCCTAGGGTTGATAACCATCGCAATCGGATATGACGGATCGCACCTTTTCATATCCAAGGGTACAACTCACACGATCCCGCAGGGCTCCGTGGAAGCCCTTCCGGTGCTGGCCGAGCACGGATTACCCTGATTTCTACCCGCTTGACAATCGTCCTGCCCGTGGGGCTGTGATGCCTGAATGAGGCCTGATACGGGCGATGGCTTCCCGCAATGCACGCTGGAGTGTCACCGCATGCGTCAACCAGACATAGTGAGCCACACCCGGGATTTCAACGTAGTGGCCCTGGGACAGCAGGGCTGCTAGCTGCCGGGTTGGCCAGTTCGGACGGATATCTGCATCTGCATTGATGAAGGTGGCGGGGATGGTCAGATCAGCCACCTCACGAAACAACGTCGGGCGTTGGATATAAACCTGCCAGCTACGGTTGCCTTCATGGTTGACCCGCTCGTCCGCCGTGAACACGATACCTCTGCGCTGTTCCCCTACTTCCTGTAGACCTCGATGATATGCGGCGCTCCAGGTGCGATCGTTCACGAGCCTACCGCCCGCGATGCCGATTAGGCCGAGTATCTGAGTAGGATGACGCAGCGCATACGCCAGCGCTGCGTTGGCGCCAAAGCTGTGACCGGCTACGATACAGGGCGTGGCACCATATGCCTGGTGCACAGTTTCGGCGTCGTCCAGTAGGGTGTCTAGGTTGTAGCGACCATCCCAGTCAGAACGGCCGCAGCCGCGTGGTTCAAAGCGGATCACGTGGCACCGATCGTCGATCAGAGATGCCACCGGGCCTAAGTAGTCGTCGCAGCCAGGGCCACCGTTGAAGAGCAGCAGCGGTATACCGTTACCACTGGCGCAGGTCCAGAGGCGGGCAGAACCGGAGGTAACGTAATGTTCCGTGATGGCGATCATCGGTACATCCTGCCATCATGACGACCAGGGACTCTGACCTTGTCTCTGGAGACCGGGATATTGGGAAACCCATCTGACATGACCTTGTTCCTACACCCGCACAATCGGGAAACGCATGGCTTCGGCGAAGGTTTCCAGTGCCGCGGCATGATCCCCTAGTCCCAGGGCAATGTGATGGGACGGGCCCTGCTGGCACCAGGCATCAATGAAATCGTGCAGAGGACGCGCGATCTGCACGCGGGCATTGGGGTTACCAATCCGTAGAATAGTGCCTGGCACGATCGTACCAATGGTATAAATAAGCTTAAATGTGTCGCCAGCATTAAACTGGGTCAGATTGAGCAGGGTGACCGGTCCTTCCGGCATGTTGAAGTCAATGCCTAAACCATGCCCCGACTTACCATGATGCACGTCCAGGTGCATGAGTCGAGGTGCCCCCTTGGCCATGCTGATGTTACTCGGACCGTCATGGCCCATGAGAATTGAGTTCTCATCAAAATCCATGGCGAAGAATTCCACAAACATGCCGCCACCACCCAGCAGATCCAGAATCTTCATGGCCATAGCAGTCTTGACGTCGCCTTCCGTTACGCCGGGTCGTCCCAGAGCCGCCAGCCGCGACACGGCCAACCCGGATTGGGCGCGCAGCTGGGTGGTCAGTTCGTCTTCTCCCCACCAATAGTAACCAAACGCCGCGATGTCATGCCGATGGATGACCGTGTCGTATGCTACTGCCACCTGGGCCGCGAACCGCATGTGCGCTCGGGTCACGTTGTCATCTACTTCATACAGCGTGTGGAACTGGGTGAACATCTCTTCCAGCTGGTCCTCCGTTACCTGATGGAAGGCGCTCGTGATTTCCTCAATTTCGGGTCGCACCAGCATGCGGCCGGTGGCGCGCAGCAGGCGGGTTTCATCAATGGGCATGTCGCTCATGCCAGGATAGACCTGCCCGATCAGGCCGACATTTATCTGGCGCAGGGCTCGGGCTGCCGCTACCCCGGCGCAGTCCGCCCGCAGTTCCTGCTGGAGGCGGATGTCGTCAAACACGCCTGTCCGTACCCGGAATGTGTGCCCGGCATTGACCAGGGCCCCAGCTAGTTCCGGGACACAACATACGCCTTCGTGATGCAGGTAATCGGTCGTATCTGCCGTTGCGTAGTCGTAGGACCGATCCTCGTGCGCGTTGAGAATGCGAAGCGGGACATCGATCGCCTGCAGTGCCGGCAGCATATCCATACTAGGGGTGTAGCCGAACGGAAAGACCAGGACCAAGTCAATGTCTTCCCGGGCGAACAGCATTCCTGCTTCCCGTGATTTCTCCGGCGTATCTACCAGCGCGGGAGCCACGATGTCGGCCATAGACTCCAGCAGTGTCCGGAGTTTGGCATACATGCCCAGGCCCATTTGCTTCAGACGAGGGAACTGTTTCCAGTAGTAATGGTGGCCCGTAGGCAACAATCCGATCTTGGCGCGTACTTGGGGTTTCAAGAAAATGCCTCTCTAGAGTTCGTAGGTTGACAGGCCAACGGGCCACGGTCTGATTGTATGCTGCGTACAGGTACTGGAAACAGTTAATTGATGCAGAGATGGAACAGCACACCCGCTTTCCTGTACCGTCCGGCCGAGACTTGGTGCACAGGGTCACCTGCCTGTTGCCGGTGCTGTACGTCCGGTGTGGTCACAGGATACCGCTTGGGGTTATAATAGAAGAGGAGTTTCGTGCCTGACGATCGGTAATTCCCACGATTCAGTCCGAAATTACACATGGGCTGCTGGCCTGATCGCAACGATGTGAGATGGGTCTTGCTTGGAGCGCCGCTACAATAGGGAATTGCCGGACACATACACGTGATATTCCCTTGTCTACCTGCTCGGCTGGTCCTTACAGCGGTTGATATACGTCTAGAAAATTGCTTTCCGTAAAATACCGCCATTCCCTTTCGTTCAGATCCATCGCGTAGTAATGGGCCTGTTGTCTTAGTTGCCGCAGGGATAAGTGCCGTAACATACCGGGCTGATCCGTGCCCCAGAGAATTTTCTTCGGTCCCAGGTGAGCCAGCGCATGGCGCATACATTCCACAGCAGAAGGAAAAGGATATTCCTCGTAGGGGAAATAGGCGGGCAGCGCCGCGCAGTCAAACCAGACATTGGGCAGTAGACCCAGCTCAAGCTGTTCCCACCACGCGTTCCGGATGGCACTGCTTTCCATGCAAGCTTCGTTGGGCTGTCCCAAATGAGCAATCAGGATCCTCAGGTCCGGATGGTTCCAGGCAATGTGCGCCACGGCCGCAGTTTGGTAGCTGGCGGAACCCGGTACTCCCAGATCCAGAGTCAGGGTCAGACCGGTTCGTTCCAACAGATCCCATATCCAGTCCAGCTCCGATGCAGCCAAATCCATGTCGGGATGCAGGCCCCCCAGACCGGTTGGTTCCGTACACTCCAGTTTCAGGGCTCGGTACAGACCGGAAGTCACAAGGTCCTGCAGAGCCGCAGGCTCTTCCGCCCAGGGATCAAAGTACAGAGCTCCCCACAGCCGATCGGGATAGGCCTGCAACGCCTGGGTCTGGTATTCGTTCGTGGTGCCGTAGAAAGGTCCTTGCAGCAGCATTGCGTGCGCAATACCGTTCCCATTCATGTTGGCAATCAGCATCTCGACGGGATAACGAGTGTCCACATTCTGCGCACTGAGCAGCTGTTCTACTTGATCACCATGCCGGATCCGTCCGTACGTCAGGCTGCGGGTGGAACCATTGCGCGTCCGGCCTCGCACCGTGGGAAACACATGGGCATGGGCGTCGTTCATGGGATTGTTGCCCTCCTGTATTCCGTACGGCGCGGTGGCCGGATCACCAGCCTCAAGCTCTTTCGTACAGGTCTTCCCGTGTATGACCCACCCGATGGCGGTTCAGCGCCTGCATGTCAGAGGGCATTCGGGCGAAAACCTCCGGTAAGACCGGCTGGTGTCCACCTTCCCGATACATGTTCCACCACACCGGATAGTAGGAAATATTTAATCCCATGCGATGTGCGATCGGGCTGGTGTTGGCACCGTTGGCGTGCCAGGCACCGGCATGCCACAGGACGACAGATCCTTGGGACCCCACGATTTTCTGCATCATGGGATCGTCGGGCGGAAATCCTCGGGGTGGTCGTGCTCGTCGGGTATGACTGCCCGGAGCGATCAGCGTGGCACCGTTGTGCGCGGTGAAGTCAGACAGCATCCACATGCTGTTGACCAGCCAGGGATCTTCGGGGAGTCGGGTTGGCAGATCGCCTGTTGAATCCACATGAACGCCGCCCGCGCGTGAGCCGGGTTTGACCCACTTGGAGCAGATAGCGCCGATGCGCACCTCGGTTTCCAGCACTGTGCGCACAACATCCAGCACCTGGGGATGGGCGGCGAATGCCCAGGAGGCCTCGTCCAGATTGGCCAACCCGAACAGGGTTTGGTACAGGTCATCGTTGGGATCCTGCATCAGATCGCGATGGGCCGGATCTCGGTGCAGCTGGTAGCAGCGCTGGGCCATGGCGTCAGCCTGGGCCACGGGCACGATCGATTCAAGCACGCAGTAGCCCTGTGTCAGCAGGGTCTGGACCGGATCTTGGCTCATATGCGTTCGGGAGCCAGGGGATAGCCGTAGGGACGCTCAGCGAACTTGGCGGGCATGGGCCAACCTTGGCCGCCCATTGTCCCGAATTGGTCCTCCAAGCCGCAGAGCCAGAAGAACATCTGCGCCGCGTCCTGGCTGTCCCGGAACTGGGGTCGGAAGGTGGGAGCGCCCTGCAGATGATAAGGTGCGTTGGCCAAATCAAAGTCCGGTTCAACCTGCCAGTCGCGGGTCGGTGGGGTGGTACGCCAGTAGTTATACTTGAGTAGCTGACGCACGGACGATATGTGGGACGCGCCGCGGCGGTGCCAGATCGCATACACGGTCAGGAACACCGAACCTGCTGGGGCTGCTGTCTTGACAGCTCCCTGAATCGCACCGTAGTGCCCCATGGTGGGTGAAGTGGCGAAGAGAAAGTGAGAACCGGGCAGCACTTCGGTGGGTCCCATGGCGTCCGTACAGGCCTGGGGTAGGTAGAACACCTGTAGGTAGTGCAGTTCATGGGTATAGCAGGATCCACCATCTCGGTGCCAGCTTTGGGCTGGGGCCGGTGTTTTCATGCGATGGCTGCTCATCAGATTGGGCAGGGCAAAGTGGGCACCCAGCAGGGAGCGGACAGCGCCCGCCACCACCGGATTCAGCAGTACGTTCTCTCGGAACCAGTCTTCCGCAATGATTTCCGTCGGTTCATGGCTGGCGTGGCTATCGGTGTACTCCAAGGTGCGCTGATTGATCTCTTCACTCACCACACCCGGCAACATCATGTAGCCCTGTTTGCAGAACTCCAGCACCTCCGTGTCGGTCAGTGTCGCCGGACAGTCATGGGTCAGCATGTTGTCTCCTCCTCCGCGCAGCGGAGCTTGTCCTTATCGTTCCAGAATGAATTCGCATCCTAACCCATACGTACGCTTCTCGTCCAGCAGTAGAGCCGGATTGGGAAACTGCAGGACACGCCATCCGTCGCGGATGGCCTCTAGCACTGACTGGTAGGGAAAGTCCGCGATAGTGTCGGGTTCCGGTTGAACTTGTCCGTCCGTCACTAGCTGTCCGCCCAATACTGCAGATGTGATCGACGTGCTGGCACATTGCAGATACAGCAAGTCCTGGGGACCGGTACCGGATGCCGGTAGGAGATCCAGGGCCTCTTGCAGATGAGCAGAGGTCAGGGTTCCCTGCTCCAGATAGACCATGCAGTCCTGCAGGCAGTGCTTTATCTTGGCATTCATGGATTCACATTCTCCTTAGCGGTGGTACGTACGCCCTGCAAAGAAAGAGACTGAGCCAAGTGGCACCGCACGTGATGACCGGGCACGTATTCTAGCAGTTCCGGTTCCTCCTCTTCACACCGCTGTTCGCGGTATCGGCAGCGCGTGTGAAAGATACAGCCCGCGGGGGGCTGGGAGGGATCGGGAATTTCACCCTCCATGAGGATGCGCTGGGAGGTATTGTGCGGGTCCGGACGCGGCACGGCCGACAACAGGGCTTCCGTGTACGGGTGCAGCGGGTGCTGCATGATCTCGTCGGTGGGAGCGATTTCCACCACCTTGCCTACATACATGACGGCCACCCGATCGCTGATGTGGCGCACCACGCTCAGATCGTGCGCGACGAACAGGTAGGTGAGACTCATATCCTGTTGCAGATCCTGCAGCAGATTGATGACCTGTGCTTGCACGGATACGTCCAGGGCTGACACCGGCTCATCGCAGACCACCAGGCTGGGGTGCAGAATGAGCGCACGTGCAATACCCAGACGCTGGCGCTGGCCTCCGGAGAAACTGTGGGGATAACGGCGCAGGTGTTCTACCTTAAGGCCCACGGCCTCCATCATGTCAGCCACCCGGTCCTCCAGCGCCCGACCCTTGGCCAGGCCGTGGATCAGGAGCGGTTCGCCAATGGTCTCCAAGGCTGTCATGCGGGGATTCAGGGAGGAAAAGGGATCCTGGAAAATCATCTGCAGATGACGCCGGTAGGCTTTCAGTTCACTGCCCTGCAAATGGGTGAGATCCTGCTGCTCCCTACCGTTGTGGAACAGGATGGAGCCGGACGTAGGCTGGAACACACGCACGATCATACGGCCCAGAGTGGTTTTACCACAGCCGGACTCACCCACCAATCCCAGGGTTTCCCCGGGTCGGATAGTCAGATCAACGCCATCTACGGCCTTGACGTGCCGCACGGTGCGGCGCAGCAGACCTTCCTGGATCGGGAAGTGTTTCCGGATGTTCCGGACATCCAGCAGAACAGGGGCTGCGGCGTTGCGGTCAGACGCCATGGGGAGACCCTGTGGGAGTGTCATACAGAAAACAGCGGACTTGGTGGTTGGGGGCATGCTCTATCATGGGAGGTATATCCCGATCACAACGTCCGGGCATGAAGTCCCCACACCGGTCCGCATAGGCGCAGCCCACCGGAATGTGAAAAGGATCCGGGACAGCTCCTTTGATAGCTTCCAGACGCGTGGAGGCAGCGGTGTCAATACGTGGGATGGAGTGGAGGAGGGCCCGGGTGTACGGATGGGCGGGATGGTCAAACAGGTCGTGGATCGCGGCCTGTTCCACCACCCGGCCAAGATACATGACGGCCACTTCATCCGCAATTTCGGCGATGACCCCCAGATCGTGGGTGATGAACAGAATAGCCATGCCGTATTCCGCTTGGAGCTGGGTCAGCAGCTCCAGAATCTGGGCCTGCACGGTGACGTCCAGCGCGGTTGTGGGCTCATCGGCGATCAGCAGCAGAGGGGTGCAGGCAAGTGCTAAAGCGATCATGGCCCGCTGGCGCATGCCGCCCGACATCTGGTGTGGATAGGAATTGGCGATCATGTCGGGGCGGGCGATACCCATCTGTGTAAGCAGGGACACAGTCCGTGCCCGGGCCTGGACACGGGTGGTGTTGGGCAGATGCAGCCGGATGGTTTCCTCGATCTGGTTCCCTATCGTGTGCATAGGACCAAATGAGGTCATAGGCTCCTGAAAAATCATCGCGATCTCGTGACCACGTATGTGACGAATGGCAGTGCCGGTCGGAGGCAGGCTGACGAGATCAAGGGGACTATCTCCGTGGGGCTGTCCCTTGCGTTGCCAGAGCAAGATTTCCCCTCCTTCAATACGACCGGGCGGCGAAGGCAGGATGCGCAGGATGGTTTGGGCCGTGACGGACTTGCCGCACCCGGATTCCCCGATTATCCCTAGGGTCCGGCCGGCATGCACGTCCAGGTTCACGTCTTCCACGGCGTGTACAATGCCTTCCTGTAGGTAGAACCGGATCTTCAGGTTGCGGATAGTTAGCAGGGTGTCCACTGCGGGCGCCATGGCCAGTGTATCCTATTGTGCGTATGGATCGGCTGCGTCACGCAGACCGTCTCCCAGGAAATTGAACATCAGCACGGTTAGGATCACAAACAGGCAGGGAAACAGCAGCCAGGGATGATGGGCCACCGACAGAATCTGCTGGGCATCCTGCAGCAGAACGCCCCAGCTGACGGCCGGGGGTTGCAGACCGAGCCCAATGAAACTCAGGGCGGTTTCCCCCAGAATCATGCCGGGAATAGCCAGCGTGATGGAGACCACGATATAGGACAGGAACAGGGGCAGCAGGTGCCGTGACACAATACGCCACTGGCTGGCACCGGCCACGATCGCGGCTACGGTGAAATCCTCTTCCCGCAGGGCTAGCAGCTTACTGCGCACCACACGGGCCAGTCCGGCCCAGCCCACGATGGACAGCACGAGTGTGATGGCGAAATAGGTCTTGACGGTGGACCAGTCCCGGGGCAAAGCGGCAGCCAGGGCCATCCAGAGTGGAATGTGGGGAATAGAGATCAGCAGATCAATGCCCCGCTGGATTACTTCGTCCACGAAACCACCTACATATCCTGATACCCCACCGATGGCAAGGCCCAACACGAAACTGAGGAACACGCCTAGCAGGCCGATGGTCAGGGAAATCCGGGCCCCGTAGACCACCCGTGAAAATACGTCCTGGCCGAAACGATCACTGCCGAACAGAAACACGGGGGGGTTGTCCACACCCGTGCCCCAAAGGTGACGCGTCATGGGGAACAGCCCCCAGAGTTCGTACTCGCTGCCCTGGACAAACAACCGGATGGGATAGCGAACATCCTCAACCTCCGTAAACTCGCGCAAGAAGGTTTCGCGGTTGAGGCCACCTTCCCGGGCATACACGAAGGGACGTACCAGATTCCCGGTGGTGTCCCGTACCCGAATACGGGAAGGAGATGCATGCAGTAAATCCTGAAATTCTTCCTGGGGGCCGTAGGGTGCCACGAATTCACAGAACAAGGCAATCAGGTACAACAGCAACAGGACCGGGCCTGCGACCATGGCTAGGCGATGCTGTCGGAAGCGCCACCATATGAGTGTGGCCTGGGATGCGAAATAGTAACGTTCTGTCGCTCGCTCCTCAGCGAGCGTCGGGGATGGAGGCTGCATAGCGGTCATGGCGCGATGCGCCCAAACCGAATGCGCGGGTCCAGCCAGGTGAGCAGGATGTCCGAAATCAGGGTACCGATCACGGTCAGGCAACTCAGGATCAAGATGATGCTACCGGCCAGGTACATGTCCTGATTGAGCAGGGCGGTGAGCAACAGGGGACCCGTGGTGGGGATGTTCATGACCAGGGATACCAGGACTTCACCTGAAATGATCCCGGGCAGCAGCCAGCCAATTGTGCTGATGATGGGATTGATAGCGGTGCGTACCGGATACTTGAGCAACAGTCGGATTTCCGTCAGGCCCTTGGACCGGGCCGTAATCACGTACTGTCGCTTCAGTTCGTCCAGTAACGTGCCGCGCATGGTGCGGATAATGGCGGCGGTACCGGCCATGCCGATGATGATGACCGGGATCCACAGATGCTTGAGCAAATCCAGTACCTTGCCTACAGACCAGGCGGCGTCCATGTAAGCCGGCGAAAAGAGACCGATAGCACTTATGTTGAACTGCTTGAATGCGATCCAGAGCGCCACCAAGGCCAGCAGAAACGAGGGCACGGACAGCCCCAGAAAACCGATAAACGTCCAGAAGTAGTCCAGAAAGGAATATTGGTAGGTAGCGGACAGGATGCCGATAGGAACGGCGACCACCCATACGAACACCGTGGTTGCCAGGGATACGGCAACCGTAAGAGGCACGCGTTCCGCTAGCAGTTTGGAGACCGGTTCCTGAAACTGGAAGGATACGCCGAAATCACGGTAGATCAGAATACGGCGCAACCAGATGAGGTACTGGACATACATGGGTTTGTCTAGCCCGAAGAGACGTTTCAGCATCTCCACTTCCTCTTCGGCCACCACGGTACCGGCCGCTTCCAGCTGCATGATGTACAGAGTCAAGTAATCGCCCGGAGGCAGTTGGATAAGAGTAAAAGTAATGACGGAGATGGCGAACAGCAGCGGGATCAGGATCAGGATCCGGCGCAGGATGTAAACAAGCAACGAACGTTACACGGCGACTGGTTGGGTTCTGCACGCTAAGATCCTGACCACCGTTTCCGCGGAAACGGTGGTCAGAACCTCAGCACGTTTATGTCACGGATAGAGACAAGGCAGATTCACTCACTTAATGTAGAACATTTCCGCGGCCGTGGCGTTTTCAATGGCGATCCCGTCCATCGGAACATTCTGGAGACGGTCACTGACGATCAGAGGTCCTAATACATCGTCCACAATGGGAATCCACCATACATTGTCCGCGATGTTCTGTTTCATGGCTTCCCACAGTTCCTTACCCCGGGCGTTGTCCGCTGTCGCAAGCATTTCGTCCTGCATCTGGCGCAGTTCCACATAAGCAGCCGGGGGCTCTATACCCTGTTCACCGCCACTGTCGTACCACTGGAACCAGAGTGGGGCATAGGTGTATTGCCAGGCCCGGCCTACGTAATCATTGTATTCATGATAGGGCCAGCGTGGATAGTGGGCCCACCAAGTCATGGCCTGGTGTTCATTGGCGCCCGCGATCTCCAGAAACAGGTTGGTCTCCACGATCTTGACCGATGAACAGACACCGACATCCTGCCACATGCGGGATACCTGCTCACCCACCGGCAATTCCTCGCCTGTGAACGTGGCCATGACAAAGGGAATGCAGAAGGGCTCATCATTGGCCATGAGGCGCATGCCATCATCGTCCTTCCGGTCCAATCCGGCTGCGTCCAGCAGAGCGTTGGCTTGATCCGGATCGTACTGGTTCAGGGGAATGATCCGCGGCAGAGATGCCAAGCCTAGATACACGGCATCAATGATGTGTTCCCGGTCAATGGCCAAACTCAGAGCCTGACGCACACGCAGATCTTGCATGGTGGTGGCCCACATCGGATCGGCTTCGCTGGTCAGATTGATGAACACTTCACCCAACGATGCATGCTGTGCCTGCAGACGGGTTTGGTAACCGTTGCCTTCGTTTTCTTTGTAAAGAGGAATGCTTTGGGGATTCACGGGCCGTCGCGCCAGATCCACATTACCTGCGATGATCTCAAGAGTGGCAGCTTCCACATCCGCCACAATGGCAATGTCCACCTCGTCAATGTAGGGCAGCTGGTTGCCCGCCGTATCCACCTTCCAGTAGTAGGGATTGCGGGTCATGGTGGCCCGTGTCGGTCCCATACCGGTCAGGATATAAGGTGCTAGGTTGGGTAGGCTAGTATCATGTTGCCGGTTCTGGTTCATCTTGGAGCCCAGCAGGCGCCACCACTCTCCTTCCTCAAAGCCCGCTTCCGTGATCATCGGGTTCAACGTATCCATGTCGGTGTAATCACCATGGAACTGCTTAAGATACCCGCTGTCCGTCACGAAGGGAGAGGTACCATATGTCAGAAGGCTCAGGAAACTCCCGTAGGGTTCTGTGAAACTGACCGCAAATGTGTAGTCGTCAATGACCTCTAAGGCCATGGGTTCACCATCTACTGTGCGGCCTGACCGCCAGGCGGCACCGATGACGGGGGTGACATCCGGATTCATGCGCAGGTCGTTGTACCAGAAGGCAATGTCGTCCGTCGTGAAGGCTGAACCATCCGAAAATTTCATGCCCTCACGCATATGAAACACGAACCGCGCCCCATCATCCATAACGTCCACATCCGCCATAACATTGCCATGCAGGTGATCCGGATCATGGGCTAGTCCTTCGGTGGCCATCCAGAATTCGTTACGCAGCCAGCCGGCATCATGGCCTATCGAACCCTGGTCGTAGTCGATTAGACGCAGGGTACCACCATACTGTCCCACTTCCTGGGCTCCCCAGTGGGGCGGAATCTGGGGAATGCCTACCCGTGGATTGATAGGTAGCCGCTCGTCCACAGGTGGCAGGTCGCCCGCAGCGACCATGGCGGCCAGCATCGGGGATTCATTGTACTTGCCTTTGGGCATAGCCTCTTCGGTCGTTGCTTCTTCCATCATAGGCTCCTCGACGGCAGGAGCCGCGCAGGCGACACATATGACTATCAGCAACAAAACGACCATCCCAATACCTATGTTTCGGTGCAATCTCGCTCGTATCTCCATACCTCAATTCCTCTTGAATCGAATTTGAAAAATCACTCGATAATAACGAACAAAAACAAATTGCGAATACCAAGAGGCAACAGCACGTAGCATGCAACTTGTCAATGGATTGGTTACACCATCCGTCATACACACAGCAAGGACCGCAACATGAGGGCCCTGCTCCTGCCGGTGGAACCAATACCCACACCGCGATTTTCCTGCCGTTTCGTTGTGAGGTAAGAATATGCCAGATTTGCAAGAAGTACAAACCCGAAATCAAGCAGCCCCAGGATAGGTGCAGTGGAGGCCAGGGGAGCTGAACGGGAAATATCTCATGGCTTTCATGACAGGAGCATGAAGTGGCAGCCGGAGACTGTCTCATGTCCGATTGCTTGCGCCAGCCGTTGAGCGGGAGAATATCGCTCTCCGGTTCCTCGGATGATGTCGGTTGCTTCGGGCCCAAGCCCCGTGAATGGTCCAGCCATGCCTCTGTTCCATGGGGCTACTAACTCTGCCCTATCTAAGGTGTGTCACCACGGTGACTATTGCATGAGGCTGAGCTACTTTCACCTATGCCAGACGCTGACCATGGATCAGATCTAATGGCTGGCGTGTGGGTGTAACAGGGAGAGACTTCTTACCTGAACAGTCTATAGGCTGTGTGGAGTATGTGCGTGAGGGGGTGCACCCTGTGAGCAGCAGTGGTAGACAACTCTGGCAGGTGCAGCGGTGCTGACCTTTACGATGCGTGTTGGGCCCAGCGTGCCAGCGCCTTCGTTGGCGCAATGATTTCTTCCACGGACGTATAGTAAGAATCCCGCCAGTCTGTCACCGGCAGCCCGGTGAACAGCATAAGATTCAGAGGATACTCCTCGGTGTCGGTAACAAGGCGCAGATCGTCCCGGAACAGGAACGTGGGCTTCTGCAACGCGATCGCTACGCCTAGTTCCACCATCACACCTTCATCGGGCGGGGTGCCGTTGACAATGGCGAAGATCGCGTCTGCGGCGGACACACCACGCAGATTCCGCTGACCTATCTGATAGGCCCAACCCGTTGTCTTCGGGACATCAAGCTGGGTGTTGCGGGTAAAGGGTTCCCACACGTTCAAGCCGAGCTCCTCCAAGGCCGCTATGATCGGCGGCAAGAGAGAGGCTTTCTGCTGGCGGGAAAACCCGTAGGGATTAGCGAGATATATGGTTGGGGGCATGCTGGATCTCCCTGAGGGGCTGTAAAGATCCTGTACAGTACCGGCGAACAGTCTAAGTCAAACGGGGACAGCCTGCGAAGGAGAGAATCCGTAGGCTGATGTTCCGACTTCAGGGAAGTAATCCGATGGCTTGGGACTGGGTCCATGCTTGCACACCTGGCTGCGGGTACTACATGGGGTGAGCCCGCCAATACACCACATCAGGATGCAGCCCTATGCGGTGGAACGCTTAAGTGGTACACACCTTCTTTCTGCCGTAATGCAACTTATCTCTTACCTTGGACTAGGACCGTAATGATGTCCATACCGTGGTACTTCTGGTGGCGCACGGATGAGGCGTAATGCTGCAACAAGCGGAAAGACACTTCACGATCGTCCGGCACCGGTGGCAGTCCATCCATTGAAGCCAGGTAGTCCTCCATGTTTACGTCAGCCAAGGCAGCTATGAACTCCACTTCCACCGTTGGGCCCTGCATACGCACGGTTACGGCTAGGCGCCGTGTGCCGGTTGCCGGATCGCCTCCTTCCTGCTGCAGAATGACGAGGGTCTCCTCGCCCGCCGCGAGCAGACGTTCAATTGCCGGCTCATCCCAACCCATCCGTGCCACGTAGTCACGCAGGAATTCATTGATCCGAGGCAGGGAGGCAACGTCTAAATCCACGATCAAACGCTGGCGGCGCGGTGCCGTCAGTTCCATGAATGCCATCATCAGGATCGCGGCCAGGGCACCGGCTGTCATGCCGTTGCTGAGCAGCAGGGCTAGAAAGCCGTCACCTAACAGCGTAGGAAAGATAACCTTGTTCTGGAAACCTACGCCCAACCAGAAGGCCACGCCGGCCACGGTGGCCTTCCGGTGATCTAGTCCATCCTGCACGACGATTTTCATGCCCTGGATAAAAAGCAGACTCAGCAGCAAGAGAACATAGGCGGAGACCACGGGGCCCGGAATGGCGATCAGCAGGGCGGCTACCTTGGGAAAGAACGCCAGTACTACGAGCAGAGCGCCGATGACGATGCCGACGCGACGGGAGGCGACACCCGTGACCTCGGCCAGGGATATACTGGAGGAGTAAGTGGTGTTGGGCAGGGTTCCCGCCAGACCGGAGAGCAAATTCCCCAGACCGTCTGCGTTGAGAGCTCCCTGTACCACGCGGAAATCGGTCGCACGTGGCCGACGCCAGGAGACGGATTGAATGGCGACCCCGTCGCCTAGCGTTTCAATAGCACCGACAATGGTGGCTACTATGAAAGCAGGAAGGAGGGCCCAGAAAGCCTGATCCGGGATTAGGTCCAGGCCGGGCCAGGTACCCTG